>NZ_JAIVLG010000001.1 GCF_020524545.1 Microbacterium paraoxydans
TAAGCCTCACAGCGCCGATGGTACTGCAGGGGGGACCCTGTGGGAGAGTAGGACACCGCCGGACTCCTTTTAAACAAAATGGCCACCCAACGCTGGGTGGCCATTTTGCGTTCACACGACGTCAGATTCGACGAGCGTCACCGCCGCAAGCGCGACTCGAGCATGGTTGCGCACTCGCGTACCGCGGCGGCGAGCAACTCCTCGTCGAGATCTGCGCGGCCCCAGGTCACGGCCACTGCCGCAACCGGCCACCCGGCGGGGTCGAGAACCGCGGCGCCGACGCTCCGCAGGCCCTCCGCGACCTCACTGTTCTCCGTCGCATACCCACGCGATCGCACGACTCGCAGCAGCTCGCGCAGTTCGCGCGGCGTACGGGGCCCGACACCGGTGCGATCGGGGAACGCCGACACATCCGGGTAGAGCGCCCGAACCTGCTCCCGGGGCAGTGCAGCCAGCATTGCGCGCCCTGAGGCAGTGAGGTGCGCAGGTAGTCGCACCCCCACGTCGGTCACCAACGCGGGCCGTCGTGGCGCACGCTCCTCGACGATGTAGAGCACGTCTCCGCCGCTCATCACGGCGAGGTGCGCGCTCTCGCCCAGCCGGTCCGACAGGGCGGCCACCAGAGGCCGGCCGCGTCGAGCCAGCGGTTGCTGCCGGGTGTACCCGCTGGCCAGTTCGAAGGCGGACGTGCCGAGGCCCCAGCGTCTCTCCTCCCGCAGGTGCAGCACGAATCCGTGCGCGGCGAGGGTGGTGAGGAGGTGGTAGACCGTCGAGCGGGGCAGATCCAGCTCTCGGGCGATCGCGGAAGCCGCGACCGGCGCGGGGCGGTCGGCGAGAAAGCGCAGGATCCGCAAGGTGTTCTCGGCTGCCGGGACCTGGCCTGTCTGGAACTTGTCTGAGATCACAGACACAGCCTCCCACGGACGGGTGTTCCCGTCGATCTCCCGGGTGTGGAATCGATTCATGACCGAACTCGCCCCCGTGCTGGTCGGCGCGGCTCCGCTGTCGCCCACCGATGTCGTCGCCGTTGCCCGCTTCGACGCTCCTGTATCGATACACCAGGATGCGCTTGCGCGTGTCGCCGAGACCCGTCGAGTGATCGATGGTCTCGCCGCCGACCCTCATCCGCACTACGGCGTCTCCACGGGCTTCGGCGCCCTCGCGACCACGTTCATCGCGCCGGATCGTCGCTTCCAGCTGCAGGCGAGCCTGATCCGCTCGCACGCCGCGGGAACGGGCCCCGAGGTCGAGCGGGAGGTCGTCCGCGGGCTTCAGCTGCTGCGTCTGCAGA
The DNA here is from genome assembly GCF_020524545.1 of Microbacterium paraoxydans. Lineage (GTDB taxonomy): Bacteria > Actinomycetota > Actinomycetes > Actinomycetales > Microbacteriaceae > Microbacterium > Microbacterium paraoxydans_C. Next base: position 1,292 of record NZ_JAIVLG010000001.1, read on the forward strand.
CACTCGCGTCCGGACGCACGGGGGTTCGCCCGATCGTCGTCGAGACGTACGCCGCACTGCTGAACTCCGGGATCACCGCCGTTGTTCGCGAATACGGCTCTCTCGGATGCTCCGGAGACCTCGCGCCGCTCGCGCACATCGCTCTCGCGGCGATGGGAGAGGGCGAGGTTCGGGATGCGTCCGGCGAGCTGCGGGCAGCCTCGGAGGCGCTCGCCGCCGCCGGCATCGAGCCCCTCACCCTGGTCGAGAAGGAGGGCCTCGCCCTGATCAACGGCACGGACGGCATGCTCGGCATGCTCGTGCTCGCCCTGCATGATCTCGAGACGCTCCTCGTCACCGCAGATGTCGCCGCGGCGATGTCGGTGGAGTCCCAGCTGGGTACCGACGCGGTGTTCGCCGCCGACCTGATGGCCTTGCGGCCTCAGCTGGGACAGGCGGAGTCGGCCGGCAACCTGCGTCTCCTCCTGGCGGATTCCCCGATGGTCGCCAGCCATAAGGGGCCGGAGGATGGACGAGTCCAGGATGCCTACTCGTTGCGTTGCTCGCCCCAGGTGCACGGCACGGCGCGTGACACGATGGCACACGCGGCGATGATCGCCGGCCGCGAGCTCGCCAGTGTGATCGACAACCCGGTGATCACCCCCGACGGTCGTATCGAGTCCAACGGGAACTTCCACGGGGCTCCCGTCGCGGCCGTTCTCGACTTTCTCGCGATCTCCGTCGCCGATGTCGCTTCGGTCTCCGAACGGCGAACGGACCGCGCCCTCGATCCCGCACGCAACCACGGGCTGCCGCCGTTCCTCGCCGAGGAGGTGGGGGTCGATTCCGGACTGATGATCGCGCAGTACGCGGCCGCCGGGATCGTGTCCGAGCTCAAGCGTCTGGCCGTGCCGGCATCCGTGGACTCGATCCCGTCCTCCGCCATGCAGGAGGACCACGTCTCGATGGGATGGGCCGCCGCCCGCAAGCTGCGTCGCGCGATCGACGGTCTCGGCCGCGTCCTCGCGATCGAGATCCTCACCGGCGCGCGTGCTCTCGACCTGCGGGCGCCGCTGCAAGCCGGGCCGGCGACCGGCGCGGTGCGAGACCTCGTCCGTACGGTTGCCGCAGGCCCCGGCCCCGACCGCTTCCTCTCCCCGGAGATGGAGGCCGTCACCGCCCTCGTCCAGTCGGGCGCCGTCGCCCGCATCGCAAAGGAGCACATCCATGACTGAGTCCACTGCACCCGAGTCCACTGCACCCGAGTCCACTGCATCCCGGTCTCGCGTCGTCCGTGCCGCTCGGGGCAACCAGCGCACGGCGAAGAGCTGGGGCGCCGAGGCGGCCAAGCGCATGCTGATGAACAACCTCGATCCCGAGGTCGCCGAGCACCCCGAGGACCTCGTCGTCTACGGTGGCACGGGCAAGGCCGCCCGCAGCTGGGAGGCATACGACGCGATCGTGCGCACCCTCGACGAACTCGAACCGGACGAGACCCTCCTGGTGCAGTCGGGCAAGCCTGTGGGAGTCTTCCGCACGCACGAGTGGGCGCCGCGGGTGCTCATCGCCAACTCCAACCTTGTGGGCGACTGGGCGACCTGGCCGGAGTTCCGCAAGCTCGAGGAGCTCGGGCTCATCATGTACGGGCAGATGACCGCCGGATCCTGGATCTACATCGGCACGCAGGGCATTCTGCAGGGGACGTACGAGACGTTCGCCGCGGTGGCCCGCTCGCTCGGGCTGGAGTCCCTCCGCGGCACGCTCACCCTCACGGGCGGTGCCGGTGGGATGGGCGGCGCTCAGCCGCTGGCCGTGACTCTGAACGATGGCGCCGTGCTGATCGTAGACGTGGACGGGTCGCGTCTCGCGCGGCGCGTCGAGCACGGCTACCTCGACGAGTACACGACCGACCTCGACGCGGCCGTTGCTCGAGTGGTCGCCGCCAAGGAAGCGGGCGAGGCCCTCTCGGTCGGCGTGGTCGGCAACGCGGCCGAGGTGTTCCCCGAACTGCGCCGTCGGGGCGTGCCGGTCGACGTGGTGACCGATCAGACCAGCGCCCACGATCCGCTCGCCTACCTTCCGGTGGGCATCACGGTCGCGGAGTGGAAGGCCGAGGCCGAGCGCGACCCCGAAGCGTTCACCCGCCGCTCGCGCGCGTCGATGGCCGCGCACGTCGAGGCGATGGTGGCCTTCCAGGATGCGGGGGCCGCCGTGTTCGACTACGGCAACTCGATCCGGGCCGAAGCTCAGCTGGGCGGGTTCGACCGGGCTTTCGAGTTCCCCGGGTTCGTGCCGGCGTACATCCGTCCGCAGTTCGAGGAGGGGCGCGGGCCGTTCCGCTGGGCCGCCCTCTCCGGTGATCCCGAAGACATCTACAAGACCGACCGCGCCATCGCCGAGCTCTTCCCCGGCGATGCCGCCCTGCACCGCTGGTTGGAGAAGGCAGGTGAGAAGGTCCACTTCGAGGGGCTGCCCGCCCGCATCTGCTGGCTCGGCTACAAGGAGCGCCACCTCGCCGGACTCAAGTTCAACGAGATGGTCGCCTCGGGCGAGCTGTCGGCCCCGATCGTGATCGGCCGCGATCACCTCGACTCCGGCTCCGTCGCCTCGCCCTACCGCGAGACCGAGTCGATGAAGGACGGCTCCGACGCGATCGCGGACTGGCCGCTGCTGAACGCGCTGCTCAACACGGCCTCCGGCGCGTCGTGGGTGTCGCTGCATCACGGAGGCGGGGTCGGCATCGGCCGCTCCATCCACGCCGGCCAGGTCACGGTCGCCGACGGTTCGGAACTCGCGGCCCAGAAGCTGGAACGCGTGCTGACGAACGACCCGGGCACCGGAGTGATGCGTCACGTCGATGCGGGCTACGAGCACGCTCGCGAGATCGCCCGCGAACGCGGTCTGAACATCCCGATGCTCTGAGAGGCTCAGGACATGGCAACGCTCCTCACGAACATCACGGAATTGACCACCAACCTCGACCGCACCGGGACCCTGGTGGACGCGGCCGTGCTGATCGACGGTGAGCGGATCGCCTGGGTGGGCGCCGCCGCGGACGCACCGGGGGCGGATGAGGTCGTCGACGCCGGTGGGCGTGCGGTGATCCCCGGCTTCGTCGACAGCCACAGCCACCTGGTCTTCGGCGGCGACAGGGCGGCCGAGTTCGAGGCCCGCATGGCAGGGCAGAAGTATGCGGCCGGTGGCATCCGCTCGACCGTGGCCGCCACCCGCGCCGCGACCGACGACGAGCTGCGCGCACGTCTGCGCGGCTTCCTCGACGAGATGCTCGCTCAGGGCACGACGACGGTCGAGATCAAGAGCGGCTACGGTCTGAGCGTCGTCGACGAGGAGCGCCTGGTGCGCCTGGCAGCCGAGGTGACGCCCGAGGTGACCTTCCTCGGAGCGCACGTGGTCCCCGCCGAGTACGCCGACCGAGCGGACGAGTATGTCGACCTGGTCACCGGCCCCATGCTCGCTGCGTGCGCGCCGTACGCGAAGTGGATCGACGTGTTCTGCGAGACCGGAGCTTTCACGGTTGCGCAGTCACGCCGTGTGCTCGAGGCCGGCACCGCGCAAGGACTCTCGCCCCGGGTGCACGCGAGTCAGCTCGGCCCGGGCGACGGTGTCCGTCTGGCGGTCGAGCTCGGCGCGGCGTCGATCGACCACGGCACGTACCTGACGGATGCCGACGTCGACGCACTCGCCGGCTCCGACACCGTGCTCACCCTCCTGCCGGGCGTCGAGTTCTCGACGCGGCAGCCGTATCCGGATGCCCGCCGCCTGATCGACGCGGGAGTGACCGTTGCTCTGGCGTGCGACACGAACCCGGGATCGAGCTTCACCTCTTCGATGCCGTTCTGCATCGCTGTGGCCGTGCGGGACATGGGGATGACCCCGGCCGAAGCCGTCTGGGCGGCGACGGCCGGAGGGGCGAGGGCGCTCCGGCGGGACGACGTCGGGGTGATCGCTCCCGGCGCCAGGGCCGACCTCGTGCTGCTGGATGCGCCCACCCGTGTCCACCTCGCGTATCGACCGGGGGTCCCGCTCGTGCGGCAGGTGTGGAAGGACGGCGTCCAGGTGAGGTGACGCCGTCACTCCGCGATGGCTGCGACCAGCGTGGCAAGCCGCGTCGCGCCATCTCCGGCGACGGTGAGGAACCGAGCCCTCGCATCATGCTCGAGATCATCGGCGAGGTCGAGCAGAGCCTGGTCCATCGCCTCGCGCAGTGCCGGGTCTTCTTCGTCGGGGACGGGGATCGACCGGCGTTCGTCGAGTGGGACGAGCACGACCAGCTCGACGTGGGCGAGAGAGTCCTCGGCGATCTCGATCGCGCGTGGAAGGAGGGCACCCGTGCTCCGCCCGAGCCGTTCGAGGGCCATGAGGTAGGCGGCGAAGTCCAGTGGTCCTCGCTCGGCGATCACGTCCGGCTGCCTCGCCGCGGCCCGCAGGCGTGCGTCCGCGATCCGCAGCTGCCCGACGAAACTCGCCTCCCCGGCGGGATCGCCCACCAAGTCCTCGAGGTCGTCGAACGGGTCGCCGAACGACAGATACTCCGGATGCGCGCTACGGAAATCGGCGATCAGAGTGCTCTTGCCACTCGCGTGCGTGCCGGAGACGACGATCCTCATCGCCGGGACGCGAGGCCGGCGAGCAGTTCGAGCACGCACAGCGCCGCCAGACGGACCGTCCTGGCGTCATCTGCGTCCGCGGTCGCATCGACCTCGGCGAGGTCCGCACTCACCACCCGCGGATCGCGCGCCACGGCACGCGTGAGGGAGCGCAGCTCCCACGCCTGGAGCCCGCCGGGTACGCTTGCCGGGCAGCCGGGGGCGACCGAGCGATCGCAGACGTCGACGTCGATGTCGAGGTGCACACGCTGGGCCGCACCTGCGCCGGCGATGTCGAGCGCTTCGGCGGTGACGTCCTCGATGCCACGACGGCGCACCTCGTCGAGCGTGACGACGCGGATGCCCCAGTCGGACGCGCGCCGCGCATAGGCAGCGGAGTTCGCGAAGTCGGCGATGCCGATCTGCACGATCCTGGTGGGGTCGATCCGGGTGGTCGTCAGCTCCGTCGCTGCGGGGACGTCTTCGACGAGGCGTCGCACCGGCGTGCCGTTGGAGACACCGTCGCGCAGGTCGAAGTGCGCGTCGAACGTGATCAGGCCCGTGGCTTCGGCGCCGAGCGCGACCGGATACGTGAGCGAGTTGTCGCCGCCGAGCGCGATCACGAGCTTCGCCGCCGCGGCGAGTGCACGCACACGGGAGATGACCCTCGCCTCGCCGTCCGCGCCGTCCGGATCACTCACATCGCCGGCATCCGCGATGCGCAGGACCTCGTCGAGGTCGAGCGCCGGCGGTCCCATCAGCGTGGTCCCGTAACGCGGCAGCGCTTCGCGGACGGCAGCCGGCGTCGCGTGGGCGCCGGTCGGCGAGAGCGAGGTGCGCCAGGTCGGCACTCCGAGCAGCACCGCATCGGCCGCACCCGTGAAGGCGGGCCAGGAACCCGCACGAGGCCAGAGGGGGTCGTGACTCAACGGTCGGGAAGTGGATGCCATGGTCAGACTCCGGGGATCAGGGCGTGGGCGAGGGCGAAGATGGCGAGACCCGCGAGGGCGCCGACGAACGTGCCGTTCAGGCGGATGTACTGCAGGTCGCGGCCGACCATGAGCTCGATCTTCTCGGTCGTCTCGGCGGGATCCCAGCGCTCGACGGTGTCGGTGATGATCGAGGCGATGTCGTGCCGGTAGCGGTCGACGAGGAACACGGCGGCGTCCGACACCCAGGTGTCGACGCGGTGCTGGAGGGCGACGTCGGAGGTCATGCGCTCGCCGACTTCCTGCAGCGCCTGGACGGCACGGCGACGCAGCCCGCTGTCGGGGTCGGCGAGAGCGGTCAGCAGGCCGTTCTTCGCGGTGTTCCACGCTTCGGCTGCCAGAGCTCCGACGCGGGGGCTGTCGAACAGTGAGGCCTTGGCGTTCTCGAGCTTCGCACGCGTGGCCGGATCGTTCTGCAGGTTGTCGGCCAGGCGCGACAGGTAGCCGTCGACCGCGATACGAGCGGGGTGGTGGGGATCGGCCTGCACCGCGTGCACGAACTTGACCGCCTCGTGATAGACCGTGTCATCGACGAAGCGATGGGCGAGCTTCGGCACCCAGCCGGGGAGGCGCCGTGAGACGAGCCCGGTGAACGATGCGGCGTTCGCGTCGAGCCACCGGGCGATGCTGTCGGCGGCGAGGTCGACCGCGCCGTGGTGAGCGCCCGCGTCGACGATCTTCTCCAGCCAGGCACCCGCCGGCGGGCCCCATTCCGGCGCCACCAGGTGTTCGCGGGCGAGGTCGGTGATGAGATCGCGCACATCATCGTCGCTCAGCGCACCCAGTACGGCGGTCGCGATCGTCGCTCCCTCGGCTCCCACTCGCTCGGCATGCGCAGGCTCGCGCAACCACTCGCCGGCGCGCAGGGCGATGCGCGTGCTGGACAGCTTGGTGCGCACGACGTCGCCGGCCAGGAAGTTGGTCTCGACGAACTCTCCGAGCGTGCGGCCGATCTCATCCTTGCGGTTCGGGATGATCGCGGTGTGGGGGATCGGGAGCCCGAGCGGGCGGCGGAACAGCGCGGTGACGGCGAACCAGTCCGCGAGGGCACCCACCATCCCGCCCTCGGCAGCGGCGCGGACGTAACCGAGCCAGCCGACTCGCTGCTGGAAAGCGAACGCGATCACGAACACGACGGCCATGAACAGCAGCGCTCCGAGGGCGACCGCCTTCATGCGCCGGAGTGCGCGGAGGCGCTCCTGGTCGGAGGTCGAGAGCTGCGTCATCGGTGTTCGCGGCATGACGTCATCCTTTCACGGTGGCTCGCGCGCGGTACCCGGCGTGTGCCGGCGCTCGTCTCGCGGACCAGACAGTCTCCGGCCCGTGAGGGCGGAGTACCCTCGAGGGGTGATCGAAGACATCAAGAAGCGTGCTCTGCACCGCACCAGCATCCTCGAAGGGCAGATGCGCGGCGTCGCGCGGATGATCGAGAACGAGGAGTACTGCATGGACATCATCACGCAGTCCCGGGCGATCCAGCGCTCCCTCGAATCACTGAACCGGCTGCTCCTGGAGAACCACCTGCGCACCCACGTCACCCACATGTTCGACGAGGGCGGCGAGGAGCGCGACAAGGCCGTCCTCGAACTGCTCAAGGCCTTCGACTTCGACCGCAAGTAGGAGGTCATACGAGGCGCTAATCGGTCGCAAGTTCCGACATTGGCAACGGATACCGTTGCGAATTAATCAAGAGACTTCCGATTTCGCTATACCTGAGCCCTTTCCTGTGCCAGACTCGCCGCAAGCGATTCTCAATGGGGAGGCTCCATGCCCGGCACTCTGCCTGCGTCTTCGGCGACGCTCGACACGCCCACAGCCACCGGTGCGGTACGCATCGACCGCGTCACCAAGCGCTACGGCACCGCCGTGGCCGTCGACGATCTGACCCTCGACGTGCAACCGGGGGAGTTCCTCTCGCTCCTCGGACCCTCGGGCTGCGGCAAGACGACGACGTTGCGCATGATCGCCGGCTTCGAGTACCCCGATACCGGGGACATCAGCATCTCGGGCCGGAGCGTGCTGAGCCTTCCGCCGTATCGCCGCGAGGTGAACACCGTCTTCCAGGCGTACGCGCTGTTCCCGCACCTGTCCGTCGCGGAGAACGTCGCGTACGGACTGCAGCAGCGCGGCGTGCCCAAGTCGGAGCAGCGGACGCGGGTGAGCGAGGCGCTCGACATGGTGCAGCTGCGCAGCTTCGCCGACCGCAAGCCCACCCAGCTGTCGGGTGGTCAGCAGCAGCGCATCGCGCTCTCCCGCGCCCTCATCAACCGCCCCAGTGTGCTCCTTCTCGACGAGCCGCTCGCCGCCCTCGATCGGCAGCTGCGCGAGGAGATGCAGCTCGAGCTCAAGCTCCTGCAGGCGCGGCTCGGCACGACGTTCGTCTTCGTCACGCACGATCAGGCCGAAGCGCTGTCGATGAGCGACCGGATCGCGGTGATGCGAGCGGGCAGGATCGAGCAGCTCGACGAGCCGGCGGCGATCTACGCGGAACCGGCCTCGGCCTATGTGGCCTCGTTCATCGGCCAGCAGAATTTCGTGCACGGAACCGTTCGCTCCGACGGAGAGGCCCTCGACACCGCGATCGGTGCGATCGCCGGTCGCTGGGGCGGGGAGCGGGTCGCCGCCGGTCAGCCGGCCGTCGCCGCGATCCGCCCGGAGTACGTACGGCTCGAGCAGGGCGACGGCGCCGGCGCGCGCGGTCGTGTGCTCAGCGTCTCGCATCTCGGCGAGACCATGCAGGTCGCGGTCCGCGTCGGTGAAGACGCGACGTTCCTCTCCCGGATGCCGGCGCCCACCGCGCCGCGCATCGGCGTGGAGGACGAGGTCCGCTGCGTGTGGGATCCCGCAGACGTGCGACTCTTCGCCGCCGACGGCATCCCGACCACCGCCACACATGTGATCGCGCTTCCCCAGGGGGGAGGGCGGTGACGGGCGCCCCTCCGGTCCGCGTGCTCGCGCACCGGAGCGCCGCCCGCGTGATCCGCGCCGAGTTGTCCCGCCGCGGCTTTCTCGCCACCGCGCTGCTGGCGGGCGGGGCCGTGGTGCTCAGTGCCTGCTCCCCCGGCCAAAACGCTGCGGCGGTGCACGCCAAGGGGGGACCGCTGGAGGACAAGCTCTCCATCTACAGCTGGGGCGATTACGACGCGCCGGAGGTGCTCGAGCAGTTCACCGCGGAGAACGGCCCGCGGATCGTGCTCGACGCCTTCAACTCCAACGAGGAGCTGATCGCCAAGCTCGTCGCGGCCCGAGGCACGTCCGGGTACGACATCGTCGTGCCGACCGGTGTCTTCGTGGGGCCGATGGCCGAGAACGGGCTGCTGCAGAAGTTCAACCTCGACCTCCTGCCGAATCTGAAGCACGTGGCGCCGGAGTTCCGCGGACGCGCCTGGGACCCCGGCAACGAGTACTCGGTGTGCAAGGCCTGGGGGACCACCGGGTTCGTCTACGACAAGCGGGTGATCTCGCGCGAGCTCACGACCTGGAACGACTTCATCGATGCGGCGCAGAACGAGGCGTCCGGATCGACGTCGGTGCTGGACGACCCGGCGCCGCTGCTGGGAATCTACTTCTGGGCGAACGGCATCGACTGGACGACGACCGACCCCGACGACCTGGACGCGGTCGAGAACTTCCTCGTGAAGGAGCTCGCGCCGCACATCTCGGCGTTCGACTCCTACCCGGGTGGCTCGTCGATCCCCCAGGCCTCGCACGCGCTGCTGCAGTCCTACAACGGCGACGCGCGCCTTGGCATCTTCGAGTCCGACGACCCCGACCGCTGGCAGTGGGTGCTCGGGAGCCCGGCCACCGAACTGTGGATGGACAACTGGGCGATCGCCGCCGGAGCGCCGCACCCCGAGGCTGCCCACGCGTTCATCAACTTCGTCCTGCAACCCGATGTACAGCTCGCGCAGGTCGACTACATCGGCTACGACACCGGCATCGCAGGCGTCCGCGAAGCCGCGGAGGCTGCGGGTCTCGAACGGCTCGACATGGTGTTCTTCGACGAGGAGCAGGTGCAGACCATGCATGAGGGCAAACTGACGGACGCCCAGGACCGCGTCGTCGCGATCTGGAACTCGATGAAGGCGGCCGCCGGTGCCTAAGCTCAAGTTCGGTCTCGCGATCCCCGCCTGGGTGTGGCTGCTCATCTTCTTCGTCGCGCCCATCGGCATGGTCATCGTCTTCAGCTTCGGCTACAAGCCGAGCATCTTCGCCACCCATGCCCTCGACCACCTCTCCTTCGACCGCTACCTCGAGGCGCTCTCGCCCACGTTCTTCAGCACCTTCCTGAACACGCTGTGGATCGGCATCCTCGGCACGCTGTTGTGCCTGGTGATCGGGGCTCCGGTCGCGTACTGGATCGCCGTGAAGGCACCGCCGTCGAAGCGCGGGCTGCTGCTGGCCCTGGTCATGGTGCCGTTCTGGACGAACTTCCTGGTGCGCACGATCGGCTGGCAGGTGATCCTCGCCCCGGAGGGCTGGCTGTCGCAGCTGCTCCAGGGAATCGGGGTGATCCCCGGCCCCCTCGACCTGCTGTACTCGCGGGGCGCCGTGCTGCTCGGGGTGGTCTACAACTACCTGCCGCTCATGATCCTCCCGCTCTTCGTCGCCTTCGACCGGGTCTCCGGTCCGCTGCGCGAGGCGAGCAAGGACCTGGGCGCGAACAGTGCGACGACCTTCCTCCGAGTGACCGTTCCCCTGGCCAGACCGGGCATCATCGCGGGGGTGCTGCTGGTGTACATCCCGCTCATGGGCGACTACATCACCGCCACGGTCCTCGGCGGCGCGAAGGGCAACATGATCGGACAGATCGTGGCGAGTCAGTTCCAGACGGCGCAGAACTGGGCGCTCGGCTCGGCGATGGCCGTCTTGCTGATCATCGTCATCATGATCTCGATCGCGGTGGCTGCCGGACTGCTCTGGCTCGTCCTGCTGCCGCTCAGACAACGCAACCGACTCGTCCTGGGGGAGCGCTCATGAGTGCACGCCGTGGAGCAACACGTTTCCTGCTGCCGATCTGGGCGGGGCTCGTCTTCCTGTTCCTGTTCCTGCCGATCCTGGTGATCATCGTCTACTCCTTCAACGTCGGACGCCTGCTGGTCTCGTGGGACCACTTCGGCTTCGACTCGTTCCTCGCCATCGTGAACAAGCCGGCGATCCGCGACGCGGTGCTGGTGTCGGTGCGCACAGGGCTGCTGGCCGCCCTGCTCGCGACAGCGCTCGGAACCCTGGCGGGTATCGCGATGGCGCGCAATCCCGGCAAGTGGGTGTGGTGGTTCCTCGGGCTCCTGCTGCTCGTGTCGGTCACCCCCGAGATCGTGGACGCCGTCGCGCTGTTGCCCTGGCTGGTCTTCCTCGGCCAGGATGCCGGGATCGGGATCTTCAACGACGGCACCATGAGGCTCGTCGTCGGGCAATCGCTGTTCTCGATCGCGATCGTGTCGTACATCGTCCGGGCGCGACTGGTGGGACTCGACGCGCGACTGGAAGAAGCCTCTGCCGACCTGTACGCCCCGCCCGTGCGGACCTTCCTCAAGATCACGCTGCCGCTGGCGATGCCGGCCGTGCTCGCCGGGTTCCTGCTCTCGTTCACGCTGAGCCTCGACAACACGGTCGTGTCGGCGTTCGTGCAGGTGTCCGGCACGACCCCGTGGCCGGTGTACGTGCTCAGCGCCCTGCGCAGCGGACTGCGTCCGGAGATCGCGGCGGTGTCGACCATCATGCTCGTGCTCACGCTCCTCGCCTTGGCGCTGGTGGCGGTGGTGCTCAAGCGGGCCGGTGACTCGGCGACCGAGATCGCCCGCACGATGGCGGGGGGCTGACCGTGGCATACGCGGACCTGGTCTTCGCCGGTGGTTCCCGGGGCGGAAGGGTGTTCCTCGCCGACGCGGCGCGCTCGACCGCCCGTGCCGTCGCGGTCACGGACGGCCGGATCAGTGCGATCGGTCACGACCTCGCGGGGCTGATCGGCCCGGACACCGAGGTCGTCGATCTCGACGGAGGGCTGCTGGTCCCCGGGTTCCAGGACGCGCACGTGCACCCGGTGTGGGGCGGGCTCGATATGCTGCGGTGCGATCTGTCCGCCCTGGCCACGCGCGAGGAGTACCTGGAGCGCATCGCCGAGTATGCGGCGGAGCACCCCGACGACGAGTGGATCCTCGGGGGAGGGTGGCAGATGTCCGCCTTCCCCGGTGGCACCCCGACGGCGGTGGACCTCGACACGGTCCTGCCCGATCGCCCCGCATTCCTGCCCAATCGTGACGGGCACGGCGCATGGGTGAACTCCCGTGCGCTCGCGCTCGCCGGGATCACCCGCGACACACCGGATCCCGCCGACGGCCGGATCGAACGGGATGCCGCAGGCGAGCCGACCGGCACGCTTCACGAGGGCGCGATGGGGCTGGTGAACCGGCTCCTTCCGAAGGAGGCGCCCGAACGTCTGGTGGAGGCGCTGCTGCAAGGACAGCGATATCTGCATGCCTTCGGCGTCACGGCGTGGCAGGACGCGATCGTCGGCACCGAGTACGGCGACGCCGGCGACCCGCTCCCCGCTTACCGCGCAGCAGCCGCCTCCGGAGCGCTGACTGCTCGGGTCGTCGGCTCGCTCTGGTGGGATCGTTCGCGCGGGCTGGAGCAGATCGACGACATCGTGCGGCGTCGGGACGAGAGCGCGGTGGGACGGTTCCGCGCCCGCAGCGTGAAGATCATGCAGGACGGTGTGGCTGAGAACTTCACCGCGGCGATGCTCGAACCCTATTGCGATGGCCACGGGCATCCGCGCGAGGACTCCGGCATCTCGTTCGTCGAGCCGGAGCTGCTCAAGGAAGCTGCGACCCGACTCGATGCGCTCGGGTTCACGCTGCACTTCCACGCCATCGGCGACCGGGCCGTGCGCGAGTGCCTCGACGCGGTCGAAGCAGCCATCCTGCGCAACGGCCCGCGCGGAAACCGGCACCACATCTCCCACATCCAGGTCGTGCACCCGGATGACATCCCCCGGTTCCGCGCGCTCGACGTGACCGCGAACATGCAGATGCTGTGGGCCACGCTGGAGCCGCAGATGGTCGACCTCACCATCCCCTTCCTCGGGGAGACGCGCAGCGCCTGGCAGTACCCCTTCGGCGATCTGCTGCGCTCCGGCGCCGTGCTCGCCGCGGGAAGCGACTGGTCGGTCAGCACGCCGAATCCGCTCGCCGCGATGCACGTGGCCGTGAACCGTCGATCGGCTCCGACCGAATGGGAGGGCGACTACCCGCCGTTCCTGCCGGAGCAGGCGATCGACCTCGGCACCGCGCTCGCCGCCTACACTGCGGGTTCCGCCTTCGTGAATCACCTCGACGACACCGGCACGATCGCGGTGGGGATGCGAGCGGACCTGGCCCTCCTCGACCGGGACCCGTTCGTGCACCCCGCCGGCGAGATCGGCCTCACCGAAGTGCGCGGCACCTGGGTCGAGGGCGTGCGAGTGTACGACGCAGCCGGGGAAGGCGGACGCCCCTCAGGCCGGGTCGAGGCGCAGCACGTCGGGTGATTCGCCGCCCGTGAGGTCGTCGGCGATGCGGATGCTGCGAGCCAGGTCGTCGAGTGCGCCGGTCAGCGTGCCGAACCGCTCCTTGTCGCTGCAGACGGCCGTCAGTGTGACCAGGTGCGTCCCGGTGTCCCAGGTGTACGTGGCGAAGGGAGGGGACGCGGGGGACGGCGGCATCGGGACGAGCAGCTTCTCACCCACTCCGAGCCGGGTGGGGAAAGACTCGGTGTCGTCGTAGTCCATCGGCATCGAGGCCCGTGCGATCCGCACCTCCGGGGTCAGGGCCTGCGCGGTGGCCATCGCGACGACCAGTTCCGGCTCCGCCTTCCAGGTCCACACCAGGACGCGGCCGTCGGCCCGCTTCATCATCATCGGCGCGGCCTGGCTCATCGCCCAGGCGCCGAAGCGGGAGCCGGGGCGCTCGGTGGCGCCGACCGCGGCGTTGACCTGGCCCAGCAGCATCCGGATCGCCGCTTTGCGGTGGCGGCGTCCCTTCCACCCCAGCGAGTCCGTCACGGGAATCCACAGCTGGGGATCGGCGTCGGCAGTCAATCGCATGCTCCCACGTTAATGGCTGAGGCTGAGGGGATGCCGGTATGCCTCGGCCGCGGGATCAGGGCGCTCGGGTAGAGTGGCCAGCGCCCGACCAGGGCTCCTCCTTGGCCGCCACATCGTAAGGCAGCATGTCTGTGACCTCCTCCGACGATCCGATCGATCCGTCGAGCGGCCCCGCCGCCGAATCCGCGCCCCGTCCTCTGACGATCCTCATCGGCGCCGACACGTTCGCGCCCGACATCAATGGTGCGGCGCGCTTCGCCGAGCGTCTCGCCGCGGGCCTCGTGCAGCGCGGGCACGACGTGCACGTCTCCGCACCGAATCAGGCGTACCGCCGCGCCCAGCCGCACACCGAGGTCATCGAGGGCGAGCCGATGACGCTGCACCGGTTGCCGTCGGTGCGCTGGGCGCCGCACGACTGGCTGCGATTCGTCTGGCCGTGGCGCTCCAAGCACTACGCGCGCACGGTGCTCGACCGGGTGCAGCCCGATGTCGTGCACATCCAGTCGCACATCGTGATCGGTCGCGGCCTCGCGCGCATCGCGAAGCAGCGCGGCATCCCGGTCATCGCGACCAACCACGTCATGGCCGAGAACATCCTCGACCACACCACGATGCCGAAGTTCATCGACGACTTCGTGTTGAAGCTCGCCTGGGCCGACGCGAAGCGGACGTTCGATCTGACGCGTGCGATCACCACCCCCACCCGCCGCGCCGCGGACTTCCTGGAGAAGACCGTGGAGGTCCACGGCGTCATCCCCGTCAGCTGCGGCATCGACCGTGCGCAGTACACACCGGTGATCGGGCCGCGCGAGAAGAACCGCATCGTCTTCGTCGGGCGCCTCACCGCCGAGAAGCAGGTCGAGGTCATCCTCAAGGCGATGACGAAGCTCGATCCCGCGCTCGAGACGACCTTCGACATCGTCGGCGGGGGAGATCAGCGCAAGCAGCTGGAGCACCTCACCGCCCAGCTCGGGCTCGCCGATCGCGTCACGTTCCACGGGCGCACGAGCGACGAGGAGTTGCGTGCGCTGCTGTCCCGCGCGAGCCTGTTCGTCATCGCGTCGATCGCGGAACTCCAGTCCATCGCGACCATGGAGGCGATGGCCTCGGCCTTGCCGGTCGTGGCCGCGGACGCTGTGGCGCTGCCGCACCTCGTGCACGACGGCGAGAACGGCTACCTGTTCGAGCCGGGGAACGTCGACGAGCTCGCCGCGCGCCTGACCGACGTCCTCACCGCGGATCCTGCGGAGTACGAGCGGATGCAGCGGGCCTCACTGGACGGCGTCGCGATCCACGACATCAACCGCACCCTCGACACCTTCGAGGCGCTGTACCGCGACGAGCCGCTGCCGGAGTAGCGGTCATGCACATCGTCTTCTTCGGCGATCAGCACCTCGACTCGCTCGGCGGCGCGCAGGTGTCGATGCGACTCCAGCGCGAGTTCCTCGAACGAGCCGGGCACACCGTCACGGTCGTCGCGCCGAGTATGCATGGATCGCGGGCGTCCTCCGGCTCTCACGGCGGCGCCTACATCGATCTGCCGTCGATGCCGATCACGGTGGACCGCGAGTACTCGATGAGCTGGCCGGGCCGGGCGACCGACCGTTTCCTCGACCGGGCCATGACCCGACGTCCGCCCGTCGACCTGGTGCACGTGCAGGCCGACTTCTGGGGCGCGTTCATCGGGCACCGCTATGCGCAGCGGCACGGGCTCCCTGTCGTGCACACCATGCACAACCGCGTGGATGTCGGGATCGCCGCGGTCACCCCGCTGCACCGGCCCGTGCTCGCGGTGCTGAACGCGTGGCGCGGCATCGCGATGCGCGGCATCGGACGACCGGTGCAGGGCAGGGACGGGTGGGCGTTCCTGCGCGGTCTCGCTGCCGGAGCATCGGCCGTGACCGCTCCGTCGACGCACTTCGCCCGGCGCCTGGAGCAGCACGACGTCTTCCCGCACGTCGACGTGGTCTGGAACGGCATCGACGACGAGCTCCGTGCACAGACGCTCGCCGCGCGCCCCGCGAGCCGGGAGCCGGGGCGACCGCGATTCGTGTGGCTCGGGCGGATGAGTCCCGAGAAGCGCCTGCTTCCGTTCCTGGAGGCCTTCGTCGTCGCCGGCGTCGATGCGGAGCTGGAGATCATCGGCGGCGGCGCTCAGCGCGCGGCTGCGGAGAAGGTCGTCCGCGGGCACGACGGCATCCGGTTCGCCGGACGGCTGACCTATGCGCAGACGCTGGAGCGGATCGCCGCCGCCGATGCGCTCGTGCAGACGTCGATCGGCTTCGAGACCCAGGGCATGACACCCTTCGAGGCGGCCACGCTCGGGACGCCCTCCGTGATCTGCGACCCCGACATCGCCGCGGAACTCGGTGGTGGGCTCTGGGCGGTACCGGACACCGATGCCGCGACGTCCGGCCGGGACATCGAGGCGGAGCGGGTCGCCGCGCTCGCCGGGACCTTGCGCCGTGCCGCCTCCGACATCGCGGGCGGCACCGCTCCGGTTCCGGTTCCCGAGGTCGCCGAGGCGTTCCGGCAGTCCTCGCGCACGGCCGCGATGGTCGCCATCTACGATCGGGTGCTCGCGAGGCGCTGAGGTCTCACGGTGTCGAGCGCACGTCGAGGTGACGCGTTGACGCCATCCGCTGTCAGAAGAACCGGAGCAGCGTGAAGGCGATGCTGGTGAAGAGGAACCCGATGGCACCGACCGCCGCGATGCCGATCGCCATCCCGGTCAGCAGTCTCGATCCGGCGCGGCGCACCGCGATCAGCCCCAGGATCAGCGCCACGACATAGAGGAAGAAGCTCAGGATGCCGATCCCGTTGTCGAAAGCGAGCATGAACTCATATCCGCCGTCGCCGCTGTAGACGAACGGCCGCGCGATGGATCCGAACAGGTTGATCGCGAAGGTGGCCACGGCGATGATGAAGGCCGCGCGAGCGAGCGGATTGCTCTCGCGGCGGGGCGCCGGTGCGGCGGACGCGGCCATCGGATATCCCTGCGGCCCGGGGGCCACTGCCGGATACGGGGGAGTGCTCGGATACCCCTGCGCAGCGGTGGGGTACTGAGGTGCAGCGGGCAGCGGCGCAGCGGGCGGTGCCGCAGGAGTGACCGGGAGGTCGTGTCCGGAAGGCGGAACAGGAGGCTGCACGGGCTCGCTCATGACCTCGAGCGTAGCCCCGACGCTCCGTTCGTGTGCGATGCCCGGCGTCCCGGGTCAGCGGTAGATGTGCCCGGACTCGGCTTCCTGGTGGAGGTCGCGCCCGGCGACGCGTCTCCAGTCGGTCGGGACGCGGCGGTGGCCGTCGCGGCGGAGCTCGACGAACGTGGCGATCGTCGCCCACGCAGCGAGGACGAGAAGTGCGATGACGAGTACCATGGCAGAAACGCTACGTTCAGTGTTGAACCGCCACGAGTGGCAGAGGAGACTCTGAGCGTAAGAAAACTGCCATTCAGGAGCGTGCACATGAAGACGGTCGCCTGCGTCATCCAGGACGGGTTCGCCCCCTTCGAGTTCGGCGTTGCGTGCGAGGCGTTCGGCCTCGATCGCGCCGACGACGGAGTTCCGAACTTCGACTTCCGCATCGTCGCCCCCCGCACGGGCGTCGTGGCGTCGAAGATCGGCTTCTCGGTCAACGTCGAGCACGACCTGACGTTCGCCCATGAGGCGGATCTGGTGGTGTTCTGCCCGCTTCCGCGGGAGCGCTGGGGTGACGTCGACCCGTTGCTGCTCGACCTCGCCAGGCGGGCCGTCGCGCGCGGCGCCTGGGTGATGAGCGTCTGCAGCGGATCCTTCATCCTCGCGGCAGCCGGGGTGCTCGACGGCCGCCGAGCGACCACGCACTGGAAGTACGCCGACGTCATGGCCGCCATGTATCCGCAGATCGACATCGATCCCGACGTGCTGTTCGTGCAGGACGGGAAGGTCATCACCAGTGCGGGCACGGCTGCGGGTATCGACGCCTGTCTGCATCTGCTCCGACAGGAAGTGGGCGCCGAGCTCACCAACCGCATCGCGCGGCGCATGGTCGTTCCGCCGCAGCGTGACGGCGGGCAGGCGCAGTTCATCGACCGACCGATCCCGCAGGTCCCCACCGACTCGCTCGCCGCGGTCGCGGACTGGGCGGTCGAGCACCTGCGGGACGATCTCGGTGTCGACCAGCTCGCCGCCAGGGCGCTGATGTCATCGCGTACCTTCGCTCGGCGGTTCAAGGCCGAGTACGGAGCCACCCCCGCGGCCTGGCTGGCCCGCCAGCGGATCATCCATGCGCAGCGGATGCTGGAGCGCACCGGCCTTCCGCTCGAGCACATCGCGGATGAATGCGGCTTCGGGTCGGCGGCGGTGCTGCGGCAGAACTTCGCCCGCGTCCTCGGCCTCACCCCCACCGCCTACCGCGCGCGATTCTCCTGCGTCGACGAACCAAGGGTCCCCGCCGCCTGACCCCTGCTGTGGCCGCGTCGCGGGATCGAAAAGGGATCGCGGAGAAGGGAATCAGGCGCGTTTTTGATCCCGCAAGAGGCGGAGTCCGCGCGCGGGGCTACTCGGCCCAGTGTGCGGGGGAGGGAAGGGTCACGTCGCGGACCTCGACGCTCTCGGGTGTCACGGAGGCGATGCAGTACAGCAGGGACTGGGTGGGATAGCCGTGCGGACGGTTGTCGCGGATGATGGCCCGGTCGTCTTCCGGGGGGAGTTCAGCGGAGGAGGCGAGGAGCGCGGTCCACTCGGCCGTCCAGTCGGCGCTGTCGGCAGTCGGGCCCAAGGCGCGGAACTCCGGCAGCCACGCCTCGATCCGCGGGGTCGTCGCATCGTCGAGGTCGTCGTGCGCGATCATGTGCGTGCCGGGTTCGATGGGTGTCTCGCGCAGTTCGACACCGTCCCACGACAGCACGCGCGCGCCTTCGGGACCCACCTCGAGCAGGTTGAAGCCGTGCATGGACAGCGGGGCGACGGGGGAGCGCCCTCGCACCGACTCCAGCGCCAGGGAGCCGCGGGAGACGGCCTGGGCATCGGGGAGGCCGCTCACGTCCGCACGGTTCAGCAGCACGGCGAGTCGGCGTTCGGAGGGATTCGCCGCGAGCCACGCGCCACCGGCTCGACGGTCGCGGATGCCGATCACGCCCGGGTGGTCCTCAGGCCACCAGGCCCCGAGGGAGTCCCAGGCCCGCAGCGGATCTTCGTCGCGGACCGCGAGAAGTCGTGCGGATCCGGCCCGCTCGACGTCGATGACAACCGTGCACACGAGACCAAGTCTAGGTCGAGGGTGAGGTGTCGGCCCATGGCGGTGGATGCTGGGGCAGAATCGAGACGTGAACATCGTGGTCGGAGTCACGGGCGGCATCGCCGCGTACAAGACGGTGCATCTGGTGCGCCTGCTCACGAAGGGCGGTCACGACGTGACCGTGGTGCCAACGGAAGACGCCTTGCGCTTCGTGGGGCTGCCGACCTGGGAGGCGATCAGTCGTCATGCGGTCACCACGAGCGTGCACGACGACGTCGCGAAAGTGCGGCACGTGGCCCTGGGACAGAATGCCGAGTTGGTGATCGTCGCGCCGGCCACGGCGAACTCGATCGCCAAGCTGGCAGCCGGACTCGCCGACGACCTTCTCGGTACGACCCTGCTCGCCAGCGAGGCCGCGGTGCTGATCGCCCCGGCGATGCACGCGGAGATGTGGCGGAACCGGGCGACGCAGGCGAACATCGCGACGCTGCGGGAGCGTGGCGTGCACATCGTCGGCCCCGCGGACGGGGAGCTCGCCGGCGGCGACAGCGGTCCCGGTCGGATGTCGGAACCCGAGGAGATCTTCGCCGCCGCGCAGGCGCTGATGATTCCCGGGGACCTCAGCGGTGTGCGTGTGGTGGTCTCGGCGGGCGGTACCCGTGAGCCGATCGACCCGGTGCGCTTCCTCGGCAACCGCTCCAGCGGCAGACAGGGCGCTGCCCTCGCTGCGGAGGCGGCCGCTCGAGGTGCCGAGGTGACACTGGTGTCGGCCAACATCTCGGGCGAGGTGCTCGCCGAGGTGCGGCACCCGTCGATCCGTATCGTGCCGGTCGGGACGGCGGCGGAGCTCTCCGAGGCGATGAAGCGGGAGTCCGCTCCCGCCGATGTTCTCGTGATGGCTGCCGCCGTGGCGGACTACCGACCGGCCGCGGTGTCGGAGCGCAAGCTCACCAAGGAGGGTGGGGGGATCCCGGCCATCGAGCTGGTGGAGAACGAGGACATCGTCGCGGCTCTCGCATCGAGCCGGCGGCCCGGTCAGCTCGTCGTCGGGTTCGCCGCGGAGACGCCGGAGAACGCGTCGGAACTCCTTGCACGCGCTCGCCGCAAGCAGCAGCGCAAGGGCGTGGATCTGCTCATCGTGAACGAGGTGGGCTGGGAGAGGGGATTCGAGGGTCCCGACAACGCCGTCCACATTCTCGGGCCGAACGGCCACGATGCCGGCAGCGCATCCGGTTCGAAGCGCGCGGTCGCGACCGCGATCTGGGATGCGATCGCACGCGAACGCTGAAGGAATGCTAAACTTGAGTCAACGCCACTCAACTTTGATCCCCGCTTCCGAACCGGGAAGTGGGAGACGACCAGAAGGAGCATCTCCAGGAGGAGCGCATGACCACCCCGCAGACCGGTAGCCAGAACCAGGAACAGCAATCCGCCCTCGAGCAGTTCGGCATCAACCTCACCGACCGCGCCCGCCAGGGCAAGCTCGACCCCGTGATCGGACGCGACAGCGAGATCCGTCGAGTCAGCCAGGTCCTCACCCGCCGCACGAAGAACAACCCCGTGCTCATCGGTGAACCAGGCGTCGGCAAGACAGCGGTCGTGGAAGGCCTCGCCCAGCGCATCGTCGCCGGCGACGTCGCCGAGTCCCTCAAGGACAAGGAGCTGGTCACCCTCGACATCTCCGCCCTGGTGGCCGGTGCCATGTACCGCGGGCAGTTCGAGGAGCGGCTGAAGCAGGTGCTCAAGGAGATCACCGAGTCCGACGGGCAGGTCATCACGTTCATCGACGAGCTGCACGTGCTGATGGGCGCAGGCGGGGGCGAAGGGTCCGTCGCCGCCTCCAACATGCTCAAGCCGATGCTGGCTCGTGGCGAGCTGCGGCTCATCGGCGCCACCACGCTCAACGAGTACCGCGAGTTCATCGAAAAGGACGCTGCCCTGGAGCGTCGCTTCCAGCAGGTCTATGTCGGCGAGCCCACGGTCGAGGACACCATCGCGATCCTCCGCGGCCTCAAGGGGCGCTATGAAGCGCACCACGGGGTCACGATCTCCGACAGCGCCCTCGTGGCGGCCGCGGCACTGTCGAACCGGTACCTGCCGGCCCGACAGCTCCCCGACAAGGCGATCGACCTGATCGACGAGTCGATGTCCCGGCTCAAGATGGAGATCGACTCCTCGCCCGTGGAGATCGACCAGCTCAAGCGCCAGGTCGACCGGATGAAGCTCGAAGAACTCGCGCTCAAACGGGAGAAGGATGCCGCCTCCAAGGAGCGCCTCGGCGTCCTTCGCGAGCACCTCGTCGAGATGGAGAAGGAACTCGCCGGCCTGGAGTCCCGATGGGCACGAGAGCGGCAGGGCCTGAACCGGGTCGGTGAGTTGAAGAAGCAGCTCGACGACGCGATCACCCAGCGCGATCTCGCGATGCGCAACGCGGACTACACCAAGGCCTCGAAGCTCGAGTACGAGACCATCAAGCGCCTCGAGCGCGATATCGCCGAGGCGGAACAGGCCGAAGCCGCGACGCCCGCCGAACCGCGCATGGTCAACGAGCAGGTCACCGAAGAGGACATCGCCGCCGTGATCGCCGCATGGACCGGGATCCCGGTCGGCCGACTGCTGCAGGGCGAAAGCGAGAAGCTGCTGCACCTGGAGAACGAGCTCGGCAAGCGACTGATCGGACAGAAGGACGCCGTCAAGGCCGTGTCCGACGCCGTGCGCCGCTCCCGTGCCGGGATCAGCGACCCCGGTCGCCCGACCGGCTCGTTCCTGTTCCTCGGCCCCACGGGTGTCGGAAAGACGGAGCTGGCCAAGGCGCTCGCGGAGTTCCTGTTCGACGACGAGCATGCCATGGTGCGCATCGACATGTCGGAATACGGCGAGAAGCACTCGGTCTCCCGGCTCGTCGGTGCCCCTCCGGGGTACGTCGGCTACGAGCAGGGCGGGCAGCTGACCGAGGCCGTGCGTCGTCGCCCGTACAGCGTGATTCTGCTCGACGAGGTCGAGAAGGCGCACCCCGAGGTGTTCGACGTGCTGCTGCAGGTGCTCGACGACGGACGTCTGACCGACGGTCAGGGGCGCACGGTCGACTTCTCGAACGTGATCCTGATCCTCACGTCGAACCTGGGATCGCCGATCCTGATCGACCCGGTGCTCGGACCGGATGAGAAGCGCGATCAGGTCATGGCGCTCGTGCGGCAGGCGTTCCGACCGGAGTTCTTGAACCGCCTCGACGACATCGTGATGTTCTCGGCGCTGAGCGAAGACGATCTCGCGCAGATCGTGGAGCTCTCCGTCGACCAGCTGCACGACCGGCTGCACGACCGTCGGCTCACGCTCGCGGTCACCCCCGATGCGCGTGCGTGGCTCGCCGAGCGCGGCTACGACCCGATGTTCGGGGCGAGGCCGCTGCGTCGCCTCATCCAGAGCGAGGTGCAGAACAAGCTGGCGACCGCGCTGCTCTCGGGCGGCGTGCACGACGGCGACACGGTGCGAGTCGATGTGGCCGCGGATGGGTCCGGCCTCGTGCTCACCGCGACGACACCCGAGTCGGAGCCCGAGGACGATGAGGTGGTCGAGGCGGAGCTGCTCGACGACTGAGGCCCCGAGGGTCGCCGGTGCCTGAAGGAGAACTCACGCTACGAAGGAGGAGATGGCTCAAGGCCTCCTTCAAAGCGTGAGTTCTCCTTCTGCGCGACGTCGTCAGGCGCTGAGGATGACCGTCTCGGCGATGGGGCGACGCACGCGCGGGGCGACTTCGCGCTCCTGCAACACCTCGGGGAGTGCGGTCACGTCGCCGAACTCGCCGACCGCGAAGACCGTGACCGGGACGAAGCGTGGCTCGAGGTCGGCGAACTCGCGCACGACCTCGGGGTCGAAGCCGCTCATCTGGTGCACGAGCAGGCCGTCGTGGTGGGCTTGCACGGAGAAGTGCGCCACGGCCTGGCCGAGGTCGTAGAGGGCGTGCGTGATGGGGGTGCCGTCGGCGGTGGCGGTCTCAGCGACGGCGACGACGAGCACAGCGGCGTTGCCCGCCCAGGCCTGGTTGAAGCCCATCAGCGCGTCCACCACCTGGGCGTGCAGGGCGGTGCCGCGACGGGCGACGATGAAGCGCCAAGGCTGAGTGTTGTTGGCGGACGGGCTCCAGCGGGCCGCTTCGAGCGCGGTGGCGAGCTTCGCCTCGTCGATCGTGTTCTGCGCGTCGAAAGCGCGGGGGCTCCAGCGGCCGGCGAGGACGTCGAGAACGGGGTGCTCGGTCGGTGCGGTGCGGTCGATGACAGGGGTGCTCACAGAAGTGCCTTTCGGATGGAGGGGATCGGACTCCATCGTCCGGGTACACGGAACCGAACAGATGCATGTGCATGCATATTCCCGACTCAGTCCGGGAGGTTGTGCGTGGCCGCATCGGTCAGCGCGTTGCGGACCGCGCGGATCGACGGGGCATCCGCCGACACGCGTCGCGCGGAGGAGAAGATCTCGCGCCGCGGGTCGTGGGGAAGCGGGGCGAGGTCGACCGTCGGGGTGTCGCCCGCCCACACCAGATCCGGCAGCAGACCGACGGCGAGTCCTGCGTGGATCAGTCGCACATGCGCCGTGAGATCGGCGATCTCGTAGCGCACGTCCGGCTCGAACCCGGCGGTGCGGCACAGCTGTTCCGCCCAGGCTCGCGAGGCGGTGCCGGCGGGTTCGAGAACCCAGGGCTCCGCGCGGGTCGACCACAGGGCGGCGAACGCGTCCGCCGGTGGCGGGGCCCCGGGACGCCGGGCCAGCGCGATCGCATCGTGGGCGAGCTCCACTCTGTCGAGATCCGCGTGGATCGGTCGGGTGCGTCCGGGGTACTGCTCGGCGAGGATCAGGTCGAAGTCTCGGCTGGACACCCCGACCAGGCCGGTCTCCGGGTCGCACTCGGTGACCTCGACGCGCAACGCGGGATGCCGGTCCTTCAGGGCCCGAAGGGCACGGGGGAGAAGGGAGTGCGCCGTCGACTGGAACACCGCGATGCGCACGGTGCCGGTCACTTCGGTGAGCGATTCGGCGACCGCGACCTCGGCGTGTTCGAGTTGATCGAGGATGCCGATGGCCTCGGCGACGAGGACGTTCCCCTGCGGAGTGAACTGCACTCCGCGCCCCACCCGGCGCAGCAGCGGTACTCCCACATCGCGCTCCAGGGCGCTCAACTGCTGCGACACCGAGGCCTTGCTGTAGGAGAGCGCATCGGCGACCGCGGAGAGTGTTCCGCGCCGCGACAGCTCCACCAGCATCCGCAGCCGAGTGACGTCCAGCACGCCCGTTCCATTCGTTCAGTCAGAGTGAACAGAATCCACTCGAATCGGTTGATAGACGGAGCCTACCGAGTGGCAGGACAATGATCCAGCCGCACACGAAACCCCGGTGTGCGCTCTCCTGGAAGGTCCCACCGATGCCTGTCGCCGCCGACACCACCACCCCCCGCACCGAAGAGGTCGCCGCGCTCGTCCAGCGCTGGCTCGCCGAGAGCGAGACGCACCCGGTCGAGCCCGCAGCCCAGCGCCTCTCCGAAGTGCTGAAGGACCCGAACGGGCTCGCGTTCACGGTCGGCTTCGTCGACGGCGTGATGCGCCCCGAAGATCTGCGCGTCGCCGGGCGCACGCTCGCCGAGCTGAGCGACATCACCCCGGGTCTGCTGCCCGGGTACCTGCGCGCCGCGATCAAGACGGGCGGCTTCTGGGCACCGAAGCTGCCCGGCGTCGTCGTGCCGATCTCCCGCCGCGTGCTGCGTGCCATGGTCGGGCACCTGGTGCTCGACGCGACCCCCGCCAAGCTGGGCCCCGCGATTGCGAAGCTCCGCAAGAGCGGCAACCGCCTCAACCTGAACCTCCTCGGCGAAGCCGTGCTGGGCGAGCGCGAAGCAGGACACCGTCTGCGCGGCACCCGTGACTTCCTCGCCCGCGACGACGTCGACTACGTCTCGATCAAGGTCTCGAGCGTCGTCAGTCAGCTCTCGATGTGGTCGTTCGACGAGGCCGTCGCGGATGTCGTCGAGAAGCTGATCCCGCTCTACGAGCTCGCCGCCCGGGCCGAAGCCCAGGGCAAGGCGAAGTTCATCAACCTCGACATGGAGGAGTACCGCGACCTCGATCTCACGATCGCGGCCTTCACGAGCATCCTCGACCAGCCGGGGCTGGAGAACCTCGAAGCCGGCATCGTGCTGCAGGCGTACCTGCCCGATGCGCTCGGTGCCATGCAGCAGCTGCAGGAGTGGGCCGCTGCGCGCCGCGCGAAGGGCGGAGCTCCGATCAAGGTGCGCGTCGTCAAGGGCGCGAACCTCGCGATGGAAGAGGTCGACGCCGCGATCCACGGCTGGCCGCTCGCCACCTACGGCACCAAGCAGGACTCCGACACCAACTACAAGCGGGTGCTCGACTGGGCGATGACCCCGGAGCGCCTTGACGCCGTGCGCATCGGCATCGCGGGGCACAACCTGTTCGACATCGCGTACACCTGGCTGCTCGCGCAGGCACGCGGTGTGGCCGATCCCACGGGAGCGGACCCTCTGGTCGAGTACGAGATGCTGCTCGGCATGGCGACGGGGCAGGCCGAGGCCGTGCGCAAGGACGTCGGGCGCCTGCTGCTCTACACACCGGTCGTGAACCCGGCCGAGTTCGACGTCGCGATCGCGTACCTGGTGCGTCGTCTGGAGGAGAACGCCAGCTCCGAGAACTTCATGTCGGCCGTGTTCGAGCTGGCCTCGAACCCGTCGCTGCTGACCAGGGAGAGGGAGCGCTTCGAGCGCTCGCTGGCCGCGCTCGCGGCCGACGAGGACGGATTCATCCCCGGTCCCCACCGCGTGCAGGACCGCGCCGCGGAGGCCGCCACCGGAACGACCGACGGCTTCGGGAACCAGGCCGACACCGATCCCGCGATCGCGGCCAACCGTGCGTGGGGACGGGCGATCCTCGGCCGCTCGGTCGGATCGACGCTGGGGCTGGACACGATCGCGATCGCC
Organism: Microbacterium paraoxydans; assembly: GCF_020524545.1. Taxonomy (GTDB): domain Bacteria; phylum Actinomycetota; class Actinomycetes; order Actinomycetales; family Microbacteriaceae; genus Microbacterium; species Microbacterium paraoxydans_C. The sequence goes on from NZ_JAIVLG010000001.1 coordinate 27,152, forward strand.
AAGGTCGAGACGGAAGCCGAACTGGACGGCATCTTCAGCGCCGCGACCACCGCGGCCGCGAAGTGGGCGGCTCTCCCCGCGGCCGAGCGCGCCGCCGTGCTGCACCGCGCCGGGGACGAACTCGCGGCTCGTCGCGGACAGCTCCTGGAGATCATGGCCCACGAGGCGGGCAAGACCATCGCGGAAGGCGACCCCGAGGTGAGCGAGGCCATCGACTTCGCGCACTACTACGCCGAGCGCGCGAAGGACCTCGAGACCGTGTCGGGTGCCGAGTTCGTGCCGTCGAAGGTCACCGTGGTCACGCCGCCGTGGAACTTCCCGGTCGCGATCCCCGCCGGCGGTGTGCTCGCGGCGCTGGCCTCGGGCTCGGCCGTCATCATCAAGCCCGCGAAGCTGACGCAGCGCTGCGGTGCCGTGATGGTCGAGGCGCTGTGGGCCGCCGGTGTGCCGCGTGATCTGCTCGCGCTCGTCGACCTGGCGTCCCGCGACCTCGGCACCCGCCTGGTCGCGGGACCCGCGGTGGATCGGGTGATCCTCACCGGGGCGTACGAGACGGCGCAGCTGTTCCGCTCCTTCCGCTCCGACCTTCCCCTCCTCGCCGAGACGAGCGGCAAGAACGCGATCATCGTCACGCCGTCGGCCGACCTCGACCTGGCCGCCGCCGACGTCGCCCGCAGCGCGTTCGGGCACGCCGGGCAGAAGTGCTCCGCGGCGTCTCTGGCGATCCTCGTGGGATCCGTCGCCGACTCGAAGAGGTTCGAGCGTCAGCTCGTCGACGCGGTCACCTCGATGCGCGTAGGTCTGCCCGACGACCCGGCCACCCAGATGGGCCCGATCATCGAGCCCGCCGACGGCAAGCTGCTCAGGGCGCTCACGACGCTGGAGAAGGGTGAGCGCTGGCTCGTCGAGCCGCGAAAGCTCGACGACGAGGGAAGGCAATGGACGCCCGGTGTGAAGACCGGTGTGCGTGAGGGGTCGTACTTCCACCTGACCGAGTTCTTCGGCCCGGTGCTCGGCGTCATGCACGCCAAGGACATGGATGAGGCCCTACGGCTGCAGAACGCGGTCGACTACGGCCTCACCGCCGGCATCCACTCCCTCGACTCCGGTGAGGTCGCCACCTGGCTCGACGGCGTCGAGGCGGGCAACCTCTACGTGAACCGCGGCATCACCGGGGCGATCGTGCAGCGCCAGCCGTTCGGCGGCTGGAAGCGCTCGGCCGTGGGTGCGGGCGCGAAGGCCGGCGGACCGAACTACCTCTTCGGTCTCGGCGAGTGGGCCCCGGCGGAGCTTCCCGCGGTCGTCCCGGGTGCCGCCGTGGCGCCCGCCGTCAGCGCCCTGCTGGATGCGGCGGGCGCGGACCTCGATGGGGCCGCGGTGGACTGGCTGCACCGCGCCGCCGCGTCCGATGAGCGGGCCTGGACCTCCGAGTTCGGCGCCGTGTCGGACAAGTCCGGCCTCGGGGTGGAGCGCAACCTCTTCCGCTACCGCCCGGTCGCGGTCGATGTCCGCATCGGCGAGGACGCTCCGCTTGCGGACGGCATTCGCGTGCTCGCCGCAGCCCTCCGCAGTGGCAGTCCGTTCACGGTGTCGGCGCCGGCGTTGCCCTCCCGCATCGAGAAGGTGCTGCGTGCGCAGGGCGTGACCGTGAAACACGAGTCGGATGCCGCGTGGACCAAGCGCTACGCCAAGGCGGCGAACACGTGGCAGCGGGTCCGTCTGGTCGGTGGCGACGCCTCGGCGCTGGTCGAGGCGCTCGAGGGCAGCCCGGACGTGGCGGTGTGGTCGCATGCCGTGACCGGCGCCGGCCGCGTCGAGATGCTGCCGTTCCTGCACGAGCAGGCCGTGTCGATCACGAACCACCGCTTCGGCAACCCCACCACTCTCGGCGACGACGTGATCTGATCCTGAGCTGATCTTCGCGGAAGCCAAAACGGAGACGAGCGAGGCGGTCGCCTGCGAGTCATGCACTGACACGCAGGCGACGTGCGCGCTCGTCTCCGTTTTCGCACCTCCGACGGCGTGTCAGCCGCGGAGAGCCTCCGAGAGCTTGACCCGCGAGCCCATGCGCAGGAGCGAGTTCTCGTAGATCTTGGCGCCGATGACGATCGCCGCCACGCAGCTGGCGAGCAGGATGACCAGGCTCAGCAGCGGCTCCCACCACTGAGCCTCACCGACGAACAGGCGCATGGGCATGCCGACCGGAGCGGAGAACGGCACGTACGACATGATCGTGAGCACCAGCGGGTTGTCGTTGAAGACGATCACCAGGATGTACGGAGCCATGATCAGCATCGTGATCGGTGTGGTCGTGGAGCCGATGTCCTCCTGGCGCGAGACCATCGACGCCGCCGCCGCGAACATCGCCGCCAGCAGGATGAACCCGAACAGGAAGAAGACGGCGAACCAGATGATCGGTGACCCGAGCGTGGTGAGCACCTCGCGCTGGCCCGTGACGATCAGACCGATGGTCGCCACCGCCGCCAGCGCGAGGATCTGCCCCATCGCCAGGACCGTGTTGCCGATCACCTTCCCGGCGAGCAGCGTGCGCGCAGGGATCGCCGACAACAGCACCTCGACCACACGCGTCTGCTTCTCCTCCACGACGCTCTGCGCGATCGTGCCGCCGAACGTCGCCGCGGCCATCATGAACACGAGTCCGAAGGCGATTGCGATGAAGTACCGAAGGAGGGGGTTGGTGGTCGCCGGGTCCAGGATCACGACCTCCGGCGAGATCGACAGCGCCGAGACAAGTGAGCCGGGGGCATCCTGCAGTGCGATGACCGTGTAGCCCGAAGGCCCGTCACCCGGGAGCACTGCGGCGTCGACCTGGTCATCGCGGAGGAGTTCCTCGGCTGCGGCCCGGTCGGCCACCTCGGTGACCTCGATGTTCGGGATGGCGGACACGGCGGCCGCGGTCTCGGCGGTCGCGGCGACCGGGGTCGTGTCGGTGTTCTTGCTCGCGAATCCGCCGAGGATGATGCCGGCGAGGGCGAGCACCAGGAGGATGCCGGTGGAGATCAGGAAGGCCTTGCTGCGCAGCTTCGATCCGATCTCGCGTTCGGCGACGAGCCAGATGCCGTTGGGGCTGCGGACGGGGTTCGGGGCGCTCATCGGATGACCTCCTTGAAGATCTGGGCGAGGGACGGATGCTTGGGGGCGAAGCTCGCGACGTCTCCGCGCTGCACCGCGGACTGGAGCACCCGCTGTGCGGTCTCGGGACCGTCCGCGTCGAACAGTGCGTACCCTCCCTCGAAGTCGACGACCGTCACGCCGGGTTCGGTGCGGAGCCAGCCGGCGTCACCGGCCGAGACCAGTTCGTAGCGGTCGCGGGCGTGCTCGGCGCGCAGCGCATCACGGGAACCGGCCGCGCGGATCGTGCCGCCGGCGAGGATGACGAGGTCGTCGCACAGGCGCTCGACCACGTCGAGCTGGTGGGACGAGAAGAGAATGGAGGCGCCCTTCGCCGCGCTGGACTGCAGGACCCCGGCGACCACGTCGACCGCGAGCGGGTCGAGGCCGGAGAACGGTTCGTCGAGGATCAGCACCTCGGGATCGTGCACCAGGGAAGCGGCGATCTGCGCGCGCTGCTGGTTGCCCAGTGACAGAGACTCGATCGTGTCGTTCAACCGTTCGCCGAGCCCCAGTTCGGTGAGCAGGGCCGTCGCCCGGTCCGTGGCATCCTGCTTGCCGAAGCCGTGCAGCCGCGCGAGGTACACGATCTGCTCGAGCACCTTCATCTTGGGATAGAGGCCGCGCTCCTCGGGCATGTACCCGAAGCGACGGCGGTCTTCGGTGGTGACCGGTGCCCCGTCCAGGGCGACCTCGCCGCCGTCGGAAGACAGCAGGCCGAGGACGATGCGCATGGTGGTGGTCTTGCCGGCGCCGTTGCCGCCGACGAAGCCGGTCAGCCGCCCGGGGGCGACCGCGAAGGACACGTCATCGAGCACGCGCCGAGAGCCGTAGCTCTTGGTGATGCCGGAGAGTTCGAGCATTCCTGTGGTCATGCCTTCACGCTACGGACCGCGGCAGGGCACGACATCCCCCCTGCGGGGGAGCCCGGGGAATCACCCCTCCGGGGGAGGTCGGATCAGGTGCGGCCGGCGTGCAGCACCGCGCGCACCAGGAGCCCGGCGACCAGCGCCCAGAACGCGGCGCTGACGCCGAGCACAGCGATCCCGGAGGCGGCCACCAGGAAGGTGACCACGGCGGGGATCCGCTCGCCGGGATCGTCGATGGCCTGCTGCACCGACGATCCGAATGCGGCGAACAGGGCGAGTCCTGCCACGGCGGGGATCACCGCCGCGGGCGCGAGCACCACGAGTGCGGCGAACGCGGCGGAGAACACGGCGAGCACGAGGTACGACACCCCGGTCGAGACGCCGGCGACCCAGCGACGCTTCGGGTCGGGGTCGGCATCCGGCGCGGCGGCGAGGGCGGCGCTGATCGCTGCCAGGTTGATCGCGTGCCCGCCGGCGGTGGCCCCGAGGGCGGTGCCGACTCCGGTCACGAGCATCGCCGGACGCCACGGCACCTCGTATCCGAAACTGCGCATGATCGCGATCCCCGGGACGTTCTGCGAGGCCATCGTCACGATGAACAGGGGGAGAGCGAGGCCGACCAGCGCGCCGACCGTGAAGGTCGGGGTGGTGAATTCGAGACGCGGCAGGAGGAGCGCGGTGTCGAACGGTGCGCCGGACCCGACCAGTGTCACCGTGACCACGGCGGTCGCCGCCACGAAGGCGAAAGGCACCGCCCAGCGCGGTGCCAGCCGCGCGAACACCAACCAGGTGAGAACGACCGGCAGCACACCCCAGGGGTTGGCGACGATACCGGTGATCGGCGCCAGGCACAGCGGCAGGAGAACACCGGCGAGCATGGCCTGAGCGATCGACGGGGGGATGCGCGCGATCAGGGCGCCGAGGGCGGGCCAGAGCGCCGTGAGCAGGATCAGGGCAGCGGTGACGAGGAACGCCCCGACCGCCGCGGGCCAGCCACCCTCGACGGTGCCGGTCGCGACGAGGAGCGCAGCCCCCGGTGTGGACCACGCGACCGTGATCGGCATCCGATACCGCCAGGCGAGCACCACGCACGCGAGTCCCATCGTGACGCTGACCGCGAGGAGTCCGCTCGCCGCCTGCGCCGCGTCCGCACCGACGGCGTCGAGCCCGGTCAGCACGACCGCGAATGAGCTGGTGAAGCCGACGAGCGCCGTCACCACGCCAGCCAGGATCGGGCGGGAGAGCGGTGCGGCTTCGTGCATGGCTCCGAGGCTAGCGCGAGCGGAGTCCCAGGATGCTCACGCCAGACCCAGGCGGTGCGCCAGGACCACCGCCTGCACCCTGTCCCGTGCACCGAGCTTCTGAAGGATGCGCGAGACGTGCGTCTTCACGGTCGCCTCGCCGATGAACAGGGCCTTGGCGATCTCCGAGTTGCTGCGGGCGTCGGCGAGCAGCGTGAGAACCTCGGCCTCGCGCTCGGTGAGCGGCTCGGCGAGGGTGGGCCGCGGGTTCGCGGCGCCCGCGGTCGAAGGGGCCTCGACCGGGTGTGCGGGGGCAGCGGAGAATCGCGCCAGCACGCGGCGAGTGACCTCGGGCGCGAGCATCCCGTCGCCGGCGGCGAGTGCTCGGACGGCGGCGATCAGGTCCTCCGCCCCGGCGTTCTTGAGCAGGAAGCCGCTGGCTCCCGCATCCAGCGCCTGGTACAGATAGTCGTCGCGGTCGAACGTCGTCACGATGGCGATCGCGGCGGCGACCGCAGGGTCTGCGACGATTCGCCTGGTCGCCTCGATACCGTCCATGTCGGGCATCTGCACGTCCATCGTGATGACGTCGGGGTGCAGAGCGGATGCCTGGGCGACGGCCTCCGCACCCGACGACGCCTCGCCCACCACGGTGATGTCGGGCTGGGTGTCGAGGATGGTGCGGAAGCCGGCGCGCAACAGCGCGTGGTCATCGACCAGCAGCACGCGGATCGGGCCGTTCATCGGCGTGCTCCCGACGCGACCGGGGTCGGGAACGGCACCCTGGCGCGCACGCGAATCCCGCCGAGCGGACGAGGCGTCACCTCGAGCGTGCCGCCGGATGCCGCGGCGCGCTCCCGCATGCCCAGCTGGCCGAGGCCGGGTCGCACCTGGGCGACCGCGCGCCCCGTATTCACGATCTCGACCTCGACGCCGTCGTCGTCGTAGCGCACGCGGACGTCCGCGGTGGCACCGGAGCCCGCATGGCGGCGGGCGTTCGTGAGTGACTCCTGCGCGATCCGGTACAGGTTCACCGCCACCACTGAGGGGACCGGGACGGGCTCGCCGATCACGGCGTAGTCGGTCGGCAGCCCCGCCTCGGCCGATGCCTCGGCGAGCTCGGCGATGTCGTCGAGAGTGAGCGTGGAGGCGGTGTCCGTCGTCTCGCCACCGGGTGCACGCAGAGTCTCCAGCAGTTGACGGAGCTCATGGATCGCGTCGCGCGCCGATCCCTCGACGCCGGTGAGGATGCGTGCGGCCTCGGCCGGGTCGCGGTCAAGCACCAATCGCGCCGCCCCTGCTTGCACACCCATCACCGAGACGTGGTGGGCGACGACGTCGTGCAGCTCACGGGCGATGCGCACCCGATCGAGGGCGACCGCCTGCGCCGCGGTGACCTCGCGCTCGCGCTCCAACTCCACCGTGCGGTGCTCGAGGACCGACCTTTGCTCCGCGGCCGCCCACGACCGCTCGCCGAAGTAGTAGGCGCCTCCGAAGTAGAGCACGTTCAGCAGGATCTGGATGAGCATGAACGCGACGTAGGGCGACATGGCGCCCGCGACGACATCGGCCTTGTCCGCTTCGGTGATCGCGTCGCGGTACATCGTGATCAGCAGCCACACGAACATTCCGACGATGATGGCGACACGCACGATGAGTGCACGTCGGCGGTCGTTCATCCAGGCGCCGACCGTATACAGGCCGATGAACATCGCCATGTTCCCGACATAGATCTCGGGCACCCGCACGGTGACCGCGGTGAAGTAGGCGAGGGAGACGACCACCGCGACGGTTCCGGGCCAGCGGCGGCGGAAGGCGAGGGGGACGGCGACGACCACCGCGTACACGAGAGCCGTCCACAGCGCGGCCTGCTCATCGCCGTACACCTGCGCGATCGAGGAAAGGGCGGCGCTCAGGATCGCGCCGACGAAGAGCACGAGCGCGAGGAAGAAGTCGCTGCGCCGTTCGCGTTCGGTCGGCGTGCGGGTGAACGGTGCGGCGGACATCCTTCCACCGTAGGGCTGGGCGTCGGCCGCGGCATCCCCCTGGCGACGGATCACTCCGCACCGACAGCCACTTGCTATCTACTTCATGATCCTCACGCGCGAGTACTTCGCGACGTTCACCGACAAGCCCATCGCCGACCCGAACGAGGCCCTGCAGGTGTCGGTCGCGTTCAGTCAGGACTCGCGGGAGGAGGTCGACGCGATCCTCGCCAAGGGCTTGGCCGCCGGTGGAGTCGAGCCGAAGCCCGCGCAGGACTACGGCTTCATGTACTCGCGCGACCTCGACGACCCGGACGGCAACTCGCTCGGCTTCCTCTACATGACGCCCGAAGCCGTCGAGAACGGCCCGGACCACGTGGCCGACACCGCCGCGTCGGCCTGACGTGGCCGCGCGCAGCTATGGACAGTACTGCGGTGTGACGACGGCGGTCGAGCTGATCGGGGAGCGGTGGGCTCTGCTCATCGTCCGCGATCTGCTCGTCGGCCCCCGGCGCTACACCGACCTCAAGCAGGGGCTGCCGCGCATCCCGACCAACATCCTGTCGACCCGGCTGAAGGAGCTCCAGGAGGGCGGGGTCGTGCGGCGGGTGCCGCTGCTCAACTGCGGACTCGTGTACGAACTCACACCCTACGGACGCTCGTTCGAGCCGATCATGCTGGCGCTCGGACGATGGGGCTTCCAGGCGATGGGCGATCCGGAAGAGGGCGACGTCGTCACCGCGGACTCCCTCACGATGGCGCTGCGCACGGCCTTCATCGCCGACGCAGCTGCGGATGCGGAGTACGAGCTGCACGTCGGTGACGTCGCCCTCCGCGCATCGGTGCGTGACGGGGAGCTCCGGGTCGCGCAGCTCGCACCGCCCGCCCCGCCGGTGGGAGGACGCCCGCCGGAAGGCGAACCGGATGCCGTGATCGTGGCGGGACCCGGCATCCGCCGCCTCATCTCCGGCGAGATCACACCGCTGCAAGCGCTCGCGCAGGACATCGTCGCAGTCGTCCGCGGCGACGAATCCCTGCTGGACTCGTTCGCCCGCACCTTCCACATCGCACGACTCACCGTGAGGAGCACCACATGAACAGCCAGTATGTTGACGAACAACAGGCAGCCGGCCGCATCCTGATCGACCTCTTCATGACACTCGACGGCGTGGCCCAGGGGCCGGGCGGCACCGATGAGGACACGTCGGGCGGGTTCCGGTTCGGCGGTTGGCAGGCCGGATACCCCTCGTCCGGCGTCGGTCCCGAGATCGAGAAGGGGATGCGCGGGCTCGACGCGCTGCTGCTCGGTCGGCGCACGTACGACATCTTCGCCTCGTACTGGCCCCATCACACCGAGGGTGAGTCCGGCGACATCGGCACGCTCTTCAACCGCGTGCCGAAGTACGTCGCGACGCGGGATGCCGATCTCGCGCTCGGCTGGGAGGGCAGCACGCGCGTCGGTGCCAACCTCGCCGCGGAGGTCGCGGCGATGCGGGCGGCCCATCGCGAGGTGCACGTGATCGGCAGCATCGACTTCGTCCACACGCTGCTCGCCGAGGGACTGTTCGACGAGTTGAACCTCTGGGTGTACCCGCTGCTGCTCGGCGCCGGGAAGAAGGTCTTCGACGACGGCGCGCTTCCGGCCGTACTGCGCCTGCTCGAACCGCCGATCACCGATGAGGCCGGGGTGACGCTGTTCCGCTACGCGCGGACCGATCGAGTGCCGCAGGTCGGGACGTTCGAGTGAGATCTCAGCCGAGGAGTCGCTCGATCACCCGTGCCACGCCGTCTTGATCGTTGGACGCGGTCGTCTCGTCCGCCGCGTCCTGCACGAGGGGTTCGGCACCGGACATGGCGACCCCGTGCCCTGCCCAGCGGAGCATCTCGACGTCGTTGAGTGCATCGCCGAAGGCCACCACGTCGGTGCGGTCGATGTCGAGGTGCTCGCAGAGCCGGGCCAAGCCGGTGGCCTTGGTGACGCCCTCGGCCATGACCTCCACGAACGGAGCCCCGGAGAGCGTCGCCTCGAAGCCGGTCAGCCCGAGAGAGCGGACCGTGTCGAACAGGGCATCGGGCGCGAGTTCGGGATGGCGGATCACGAACTTCAGGCTGGGGGCGGCGAGCACCTGCTCCAACGGCACCCCGCCCATCGTGGCAGGGTCGCGCTTGTGGTCGGTGAGAGCCGCGATCGCGGCGTAGCCGTCTTCGGCCACGAACGTCTCGCCGGCCTCGCGCACGCTCGCGAACAACAGGCCAGGGATGCTTGCGCGCAGGGCTTCCGCGAGTGCCCGGATCGTCTCGGGCGGAAGCTCCTCGGCGAAGAGCATCCGCCCGTCGTCGAGACGCACGGCGTAGGCGCCGTTGCTGCACAGCGCCCAGCCGTCGAACCCTGCATCCGCCGCGATGGCACGCAGCCCGATCGGCTGGCGGGCTGTCACGGGAACCACGTGGATGCCGCGTTCTCGTGCCGCATCGAGCGCCGCGCGAGTGCGTGCGCTGACGGTCGAGGTCGAGTCCAGGAGGGTGCCGTCGAGGTCGGTGGCGATCAGCCGCACGCTCATCGGATCGGCCTTCAGGAGAAGATCATCGGCAGGTCGTCGTCATCCTCAGCGCCACCGGTGCCCAGGCGATGCCCATCGAGGTCGACCACTACCGGAACGTGATCGCTGGGCTGTTCGCCCTTGCGCTCGTCGCGATGGATCGAGGCTCCGGTCACGGCTTCGGCGAGCGTGCGCGAGCCCAGCACGAAGTCGATCCGGACGCCCTCGTTGCGCGGGAACTTCAAGCGCTGGTAGTCCCAGTAGGTGAAGCCCTCGGGGATCAATGGGCGCACCACATCGGTGACCCCGGCATCCTGGAAAGCGAAGAACGCCTCGCGCTCTTGCGGGGAGACGTGGGTGGAACGGCCGATCACGATGTCGGGATCACCGTTGTCGTGATCGAACGGGATGATGTTGAAGTCGCCGACCAGGGCGAGCGGGAGATCGGGGTTCGCCGAGAGCTCGGCAGCCGTCGACTTCTTGAGCTGCTCCAGCCAGTGCAGCTTGTACAGGTAGTGCGGGTCTTCCAGGGAGCGACCGTTGGGGACGTACAGGCTCCACACGCGGACTCCGTCGACCATGACGCCGAGCGCGCGCGCCTCGAGCGGTGCATCAGGGCCTTCATGGCCCTTGGCGAAGCCCGGCATTCCGTCGAAGGCCGTGCGCACATCGGTGATCGGCAGGCGGCTCGCGATCGCGACCCCGTTCCACTGGTTCAGCCCGTGCACCTCGACGTGGTACCCGGCCTCCTCGAACGGCGCGTACGGGAACTGCTCCGGCTTGCACTTGATCTCCTGCATCGCCAGCACGTCGACGTCTTCACGGACGGCGAATTCGACGGTGCGGGTGACGCGGGTGCGGATGGAGTTGACGTTCCAGGTGGCCAAGCGCATGCCTCAAGCCTAGGGTGTGCCTCCTACACTGGATGCCGTGACCGCACTCGACGCAGACCGCCAGACGCTCCTCGACCTCATCAAAGACGAGGCGGTGTTCCACGGCGACTTCACCCTCTCCAGCGGCAAGCAGGCGACGTACTACGTCGACATGCGCAAGCTCACCCTGGACCACCGTGCCGCTCCCGCGATCGGCCGCATCATGCTCGACCTGATCGGCGACCTCGACGTCGTGGCGGTCGGCGGCCTCACGCTCGGCGCCGACCCCATCGCGAACGCGGTGCTGCACGCGTCGGTCGCCGCCGACGCCCCGCTCGACGCCTTCGTCGTGCGCAAGGAGCCCAAGGACCACGGTCGCGGTCGTCAGATCGAAGGCGCAGACGTCGAGGGCAAGCGCGTCGTGGTGCTCGAAGACACCTCGACCACCGGCCAGTCCGCGCTCAAGGCCGTCGAAGCCCTGCGCAAGGAAGGCGCCGAGATCGTCGCCGTCGCCGTGATCGTGGACCGCAAGACCGGCGCGCAGGCCGCGATCGAAGCCGAGGGCCTGGAATGGCGCGCGGCCTTCGACCTCGACGACCTCGGGCTCGACCCGCAGTGACGCGCTACGCGCTCGCCGTCGATGTGGGCGGCACGAAGATGGAGGCCGCGCTCGTTGCGGACGACGGCCGGTTGCTCCCGGGGAGTCGCAGTCGCCAGCCCACCGGTCGGGACGCCACGTTCGAGTCGCTGGACGCGGCCGTCGTCGCGATCGTCGAGCATGCGCTCGCTGCGCTTCCGGACGATGCGGAGCTCGTCGGCGCGGGAATCGGCAGTGCTGGTCCCGTCGACCGCTCCCTCGGCGCGATCGTGCCGGTGAACATGCCGCTCGCACGCGGCTTCCTCCTGGAAGGGGCCGTCCGCGCCGCGGCCTCCACCGTCCTCGGGGGCGACGTGCGCACCGTGCTCGGCCATGACGGCGGTGCCCTCGCGCTCGCCGAGTCGTGGCTCGGTGCCACCCAGGGGGCCGGTGCCTCGCTGTCGATCGTGGTCTCGACCGGCGTCGGCGGCGGATTCGTCGCGAACGGTGCCTACATCCCCGGGGCCACGGGCAACGCCGGTCATCTCGGCCAGGTGCGCCGGGAGGGCGGCCTGACGCTCGAGGAGATCGCCTCGGGGCCCGCGAGTGCCGCGTGGGCCCAGCAGCAGGGGTGGACCGGCGCCACCGGCGAAGACCTCGCACGGGATTCGGCGGCCGGCGATCCCCTCGCGCGGGCGGCGATCGAGCGTTCGGCCCGCGAGGTGGGGGAATCGCTCGCGGATGCCGCGACTCTCGTGGACCTCGACGTGGTCGCCATCGGCGGCGGATTCTCGCGAGTGTCGGCCGACTACATCGACCTCGTGCAGCAGGCGCTCACCGCGAGCGCGGCGCACGAGTACTCGCGCCGTACTCGCGTCGTGCGCTCAGGGCTCGGCGACGAGGGGCCGCTCATCGGCGCCGCTGCTCTCGTGCTGCGGTAGGTCGCTCCGCACGCTCTGTTCACCGTCCCGCGGTGAGCAGGTGCCGTGGTGGCCCCTCAAGTCGGGCGACGGCGATCTTGAGGTCGGTGATGTCTGCGGCAACGGTGTCGATGCGGGTGGTGAGTGTCTCCTCGACGGTGTCGATGCGGGTGGTGAGTCGCTCCTCGACGGTGTCGATGCGGGTGGTGAGTCGCTCCTCGACGGTGTCGATGCGGGTGGTGAGTCGCTCCTCGACCGTGTCGATGCGGGTGGTGAGTCGCTCTTCGACGGTGTCGATGCGGGTGGTGAGTTTGCCGTCGACACCGTCGATGCGCTCGTCGATGCGGCGGATCATCCACGCGCCGGCGGCGAGGAGGCTCGTTCCGAGCGTGAGCACGATGCCGATCGCGCTGATGATGATCGCGAGGACCTCGGTGGACACGCATGCTCTCCTTGCTCGGATGGGTTGCCACGACGTTACGCCGCTCTCGGCGGTGCGGGTGCCGGTATTCCGGCATCCGTGCAGAAGTCGGCGTGGTCGCGGGGCGTGGAGGAGAGGTCAGCTCGTCGCGGAGCGGGTCTGCCGCTGTCGGGAGGCGATCAGCATGAGCACCGGTACGAGCGCGCAGAGCGCGGCGGACACGAGGAAGGTCGCATTCGACGCCGGGTCCCTTCCGATCAGGAGGACCACCGTGGGCACGAACGTTCCGCCGACCGCGCCGCAGGCGACGAGAGCACCGGTCACCGCAGCGCTGCGCGCGGGGTCGAGGCGGTCGAGGGCGAGTCCCAGGATGACGCCGTAACTGGGCGCGAGAAGCACGACCACGGCGGCCAAAGCGATGAGCGCCGCCCCCGGCGCGGACCCCACCAGCAGCCCCGCGGTCGCCATCAGGACCGCCGCGCCGCTCGTCGCCGACACGAGGATCACGATCGGCGAGACGGAGAGGTGGCGCAGTCCCGCCGCGCTGAACCGCCCGATGGCCATGAGCGTCCAGAACGCCGAGGTCCCCAGCGCGGCGAGACCGGGATCGACCGCGAGGATCCGCGCCGGGATCACCGCCGACCATCCGGACAGCACGGTCTCGACACCGACGTACAGGGGGAGCGCGACAGCGAAGGGGAGGAGCACGAGCAGCCCGCGGACGTCACGATGCGCGGGAGCTGTGGCGGGAGAGGTCGGGGCCGTCGATCCCACGAGCATCGCGAGAGTCAGAAGCGGCACGATCGCCAGGATTCCGAGCATCGGACGCATTCCGGATCCCACGGCGACGAGCAGGGGCGTGACCGCGGCGCACACCGCGACCGTGCCGAGCAGAGCATTGAGCAGCCCTGTCGCGCTGCCGGTGGCCACGGACTTCGCCGCCACGGATCCCGAAGCCTCCACCAGCCCGAACCCGAATCCGGCGACGGAGGCCGCGGCGATGAACACGGCGGGGGCGTCGGCCACGGATGCGGCGACGATGGCGGCGGCCTGGAGTGCACTGCCGAGCATGAGCGTGACGTGCGTCGAACGGCGTGTCAACAGGGGCCCCGACAGCAGCACGCCGAACAGGAGTCCGGCGAACAACGCGGGGACGGCGGCGCTGAGGTCGGTGGCCAGCGCGCGTTCCGTGGAGGGCAGGACCGCGGGGACGAAGGCGGCCGTGACCCCGAGGCTCGCGAAGGCGGCGAACAGCCCCGCTCGCGCTCGTCGGGTGCGGGCGGTCACGCCTCCGTCTTCCGCACGCGGTGGACGGCGGCGAAGGTGTCGCGCAGCGCCTCCATCGAGCGGTCGTAGTTCGACTGAGCGACGCCGATGAAGATGCAGTCGACCACCATCAGCTGGGCGATCCGGCTGCCGAGGGCACCCGACCGGAAGCCGGTCTCGCGCGCGGCGGTCGTCAGCACGATGTCGGCCTGGTCGGCCAGCGGCGCGCCGGCGTGGTTCGTGATCGCGATCGTGGTCGCTCCGGTCTGGCGGGCGAGCAGCAGGAACTCGATCGTGTCGGTCGTGGTGCCGGTGTGCGACACCGCGATCGCGACGTTGCCAGGGCCGAGCGTCGCCGCCGAGGTCCACGCGGCATGCGGATCCGACCAGTCCAGCGCCGTGCGTCCGATTCGAGTGAGTTTGCGCTGCAGGTCGAGGCCGACGATGGAGCTCGCGCCCACACCGAAGATGTCGACCCTGGTCGAGGACGTGATGGCGTCGACGGAGGCGCGCAGCGATTCGGTGTCGAGCACCTTGGCGGTGTCCGCGAGCGAGAGCGTCTCGGCCAGCGACACCTTCGCGACGATGTCGGACAGCGTGTCGTTGCGGTCGATGTCACCGGAGACGGCGGGGAGTGCAGCCGTGTCGAACGTCTCGCGTTCGACGTCGCGCAGCACGTGGTTGCGCAGCTCGCGCACGTGTTCGTAGCCGAGGCGCTTGCAGAACCTCACCACCGAGGTGGTCGAGGTGTCGCAGCGCTGGGCGAGTTCGGCGATGGAGAGTCCCGCGGTTCCCGCCGGATCGGCGAGGAAGAGGTCGGCGATGCGCTGCTCGCTCGGACGCAGCTCCGGACGGATCGCACGCATGCGGACGAGCACGGGGTGTGCGCCGGCATCGTCGCGGGCGGCTTCGTAAGGCATAGGTTCTCCGATCGCTGTTCATAACAGTAGAGGAACTTCTGTTACATGAGTAGCGTCGGTCGTGTACTTTTAGTACCAACCCAGACCGACGATGTTCGCGGGCGGCAGGCAACAGTGCCTGACCCGACGCCACGGCGACGCGTCCCAGCCAGGAGGAATCAGCAATGAGCACAGCACGGCGGGCGTCCTTCGGCGCCCTCACAGCCACGGGTGTCGCTTTGGCGCTCGTGATCACCGGTTGTTCCGCACCCGCGTCCGACACCCCGTCGACGGGGGAGGCCGGCGGCGACCTCGTCATCGGCGTCACGAGCGACCCCGACACGCTCTTCCCGTGGAAGGCGACGCAGTTCCAGGCCGTCAACGTCCTGCAGAACCTGTACGGCACGCTGACCGAGTTCGACGAGGACCTCAACGTGGTCCCCGGCCTCGCCGAGTCGTGGGACGTGTCGGAAGACGGTCTCACCGTGACCTTCCATCTGCGTGAGGGCGTCACCTACGCGGACGGCAGCACTTTCGGCTCCGAAGACGTGAAGTACTCGCTCGACGCCATCGCCGCCGAGGAGACGGCTGCGGTCGCGGCGAGCTCTCTCGCCTCCGTCGCCGCGGTCGAGGCCACCGACGAGAACACCGTCACCCTCACCCTGAGCGCTCCCGATGCCGCGCTTCCCGCGAACCTCGCCGTGATCAACATGGCGATGCTCTCCTCGGACGACACCGAGGAGGGGCTGAACACCACCCCGAACGGCACCGGTCCTTTCATCCTCGACGACCGCAAGGCGAGCCAGTCGATCACGCTGGCGAAGAACGAGGACTACTGGGGCGATGCGGCGCTGCTGGACACGGTCGAGTTCCGCGTGATCCCCGACGAGTCGTCGATCGTGTCGGCGATGCAGTCCGGCAACGTGCAGCTGGCCGTCTTCGACGACCCGCTGGTCGCGCAGACCGCCGAGGGGGCGAACGTCGAGGTCGCCACGACGCCGCAGCTGAGCTACCACGCGCTGCAGCTGAACGCCACGCGCGGTGACCTGACCGACGTCAACGTGCGCCTCGCGATGCAGTGCGCGATCGATCGCCAGGAGGTGCTCGACACGGCCGCTCTCGGCGAGGGCGAAGTCACCGGTCCCATCACCTCTCCCGCGTACAAGTCCGACCCCGAGGCGCGTCCGTGCCCCGAGCGCGACCTCGACAAGGCCGCCGAGTACCTGAAGAAGGCGGGCAAGGAGGACGGCGTCACCATCAAGACGATCGTCTCGCAGGGCGAGTACGCGACGTCGGTGAACGAGGCCCAGAACCTCAAGGCCCAGCTGGCCGACGCGAACATCACGCTCGACCTCGAGGTGCTCGAGTCCGGTGCGTTCGTCGACCGCTGGATCGCAGCCGACTTCGACGCCGCCGTCGCCCTCAACGGCGGCCGCCCCGACCCCGACGGCATGTACGGCCGCTACTTCACCAGCACCGGGAACCTGAACAAGGTCGCCGGCTACTCCTCGCCCGAGCTCGACGCGCTGTTCGCCGAGGGTCGCCAGACGGCCGACCCGGAGACGCGCAAGGACATCTACGCGCAGGTCTCCGAGAACCTCGAGGACAACGCCGCGTGGATCTGGCTGTTCACGAGCTACACGTACACGGCGACCGCGTCGACGGTCGACGGGTTCACCCCGATGGCGAACGGCTCGCTGCAGTACCTGCGGACCACCTCCATCAAGTAGCGGAACGGAGGGGGCGCGGTCACCGCGCCCCCTCCCTCCCCGACGACAGGCACCCTCACACGCGCATGTTCAGACAGCTCCTCCGCAACAGTGTGCTGCGACGCATCGTCGCCGCACTCGGCACGCTCCTCGGCGTCGCCATCTTCGTCTTCCTGATGCTGCGGGCGATCCCCGGCGATCAGATCAGCTCCGGCCTCGGCACGGAGGCGGCCGCCCTCACGCCCTCGCAGCGTGCCGCCCTCGAGGCGTACTACGGTCTCGACCAGCCGCTCTTCGTGCAGTTCTTCTCGTGGCTGGGGAACATCTTCACCGGAAACCTCGGCTTCTCCTCGCGCGCTCAGACGAGCGTCCTCGAGCTCACCGCCGCAGCCCTGCCCGTCACCTTCGAACTCGCGATCTTCTCCATCGTGATCGCCCTGGCCATCGGCATCCCCCTCGGGATGCTCTCCGCCTCGAAGCCCGACTCCTTCCGCGACGGCGTCGGACAGGTCATCGGCCTGGCCGGGCTCTCGATCCCCGCGTTCCTGCTCGGGACGGCGCTGCTGGCGATCCTCGCCTCGTCGTTCGGCTTCAACCCGAACGGCCAGGCCTACGCCACGCTGTTCGAGGACCCGCTGCTGAACCTCCAGCAGATGCTGCTGCCCTCGATCGTGCTCGGCTTCGGTATCGCCGCGCCGATCATGCGCACGACGCGCACGGCGGTGCTGGAGATCCGCTCCAACGACTTCATCCGCACCGCCAGGGCGAAAGGTGTCCCGCCGCGGCGACTGCAGGTGCGCCACGTGCTCGGCAATGCCCTGGTGCCCATCGTCACGATGACCGGCCTGCAGTTCGGCTATCTCCTCGGCGGCGCCGTGGTGGTGGAGCAGATCTTCTCGCTCCCCGGCATAGGACGACAGGTGCTGCTCGGCATCCAGCAGAAGGAGTATGCGCTCGTGCAGAGCACCGTCCTCGTGATCGCGCTCGCCTTCGTCATCGTCAACCTGCTCACCGACCTGCTGTACCGGGTCATCGATCCTCGGGTGCGTGCCGCATGACCGACATCTCTCAGACTCCGTCTCTCGCCCCCGGCGGCGGGCGCAGCATGGAGCGCGTGCGTCTTCTGCTGCGCAGCCGCAGCGGACTCACCGGCCTCATCATCGTCGCTCTGCTCGCGGTGTTGAGCCTCGTCTCGGCGTTCGGGCTGCTGCCGTTCGATCCCCTCGCGCAGGATCCGCCCTCGCGCCTGCAGCCGCCGTCCGCCGTGCACTGGTTCGGCACCGACCAGTTCGGTCGCGATGTGTTCTCCCGCGTGGCCGCCGGCGTCGCCAACTCGGCTCTCATCTCCGTGGTCGCAGTGGCCTTCGCCACCGTGGTCGGCACCGTCTGCGGACTCATCGCCGGCTTCTACCGCGGCTTCTCCGACGGCGCGATCACCGCCGTGACGAACGTGCTGTTCGCGTTCCCGCCGCTGCTGCTGGCGCTGTCGCTCGCTTCGGTGTTCGACCGCAATTGGTTCACCATCGCCGTGGCGATCGCGATCGTGTACGTGCCGATCTTCATCCGCGTCACCCGAGGACCCGTGCTGTCGCTGCGCGAGGTCGAGTACGTCAAGGCGGCCAAGAGCACGGGTCAGGGTCGCATGGCGACCATGTTCCGGCACGTGCTGCCGAACATCACGTCGATCATCATCGTGCAGGTCACGCTGTCGCTGTCGTGGGCCGTGCTCACCGAGGCATCGCTGAGCTTCCTCGGTCTCGGCACGCCCCCGCCCGCGCCCTCGCTCGGCTCGATGATCTTCGAGGCGCGAACGCTCGTGACGATCGCCCCGTGGACGATGATCGCGCCCGGCGTGATCGTGGTGCTCCTCGTCGTCGGTCTGAACCTGCTCGGCGACGGGCTGCGCGACAGTCTCGACCCCCGGAACAGAGGAAAGCGATGACCCTCGAGGATCTCGGTGGACTGGCCACGGAGGCCAGCGACCCGCGCTATGCGGAACTCGACCTGATGAGCGTGGCTGAACTGGCGCAGACCATGAACGAGGCGGATGCCACGGTGCCCGCCGCCGTGCAGCGGGCCCTGCCGCAGATCGTTCCCGCGATCGAGGCGACGGCCGCGCGCATGGCGCAGGGCGGCCGCCTGGTCTACGTCGGCGCGGGAACCCCGGGGCGCATCGGCGTGCTCGATGCCTCGGAATGCCCTCCCACGTTCAGCACCCCGCCGGAGCTCGTCTTCGCGATCATGGCCGGAGGGCCCGGCGCGATCGTGAACCCCGTCGAGGGGGCGGAGGACGACGCGGACGCGGGTGCTGCAGCGATCGACGCGGCAGGAATCGGCCCGCTCGACACCGTGATCGGCATCGCTTCCAGCGGACGCACCCCCTATGTGATCGCGGCCGTCCGCCGAGCGCGCGAGCTCGGCGCGCTCAGCATCGGGCTCTCGTGCAACGTCGGCACCGCGCTGAGTGCGGCGGCGGAGCACGGGATCGAGGTCGAGGTCGGCCCCGAGGTGCTCTCCGGCTCGACCCGGCTCAAGTCGGGCACGGCGCAGAAGCTCGTGCTCAACATGTTCTCGACCATCTCGATGGTGCGAAACGGCAAGGCCTACGGCAACCTGATGGTGGACCTGAAGGCCACCAACCACAAGCTCCGCGAGCGGGCCATCCGAATGGTGCAGACCATCGCGGAGGTCGACCGCGACGCGGCGGTGTCCGCCCTGGAGACGGCCGCCTACGACGTGAAGCTCGCGTCGATCATGATCCGCCGCGAAGAGGATCTCGTCGCGGCCACCGCTCGACTGGCCGCCGCCGATGGTCGGCTGCGCACCGCACTGGAGGAGAACTGATGCGCGTCCTCGGACTGATCTCGGGCACCTCGCACGACGGGATCGATGCCGCCGTCGTCGACTTCACGACCAGTGGCGGCTTCACCGCGCACGGCGTGGACCTGCACGGCACGGTGCTCGCGGCGACCAGCGTGCCGTACGCATCCGAGTTGCGGGCGCGGCTGATCGCGGCGCTGCCTCCGGCGCAGACGACGCTCGCCGAGGTCGCGGAGCTGGACACGCTCATCGGTCAGGCGTTCGCCGAGGTCGCCGCGGACATCGCTGCCGAGGTGGGCGGCGTCGACGCGGTGTGCTCGCACGGGCAGACCGTGTACCACTGGGTCGAGGGCGCGCACGCGCTGGGCACCCTGCAGATCGGGCAGCCCGCCTGGATCGCGGAGAAGGTGGGTGCCCCCGTGGTCTCCGACATCCGCATCCGCGACATCACGGTCGGCGGACACGGTGCACCGCTGGTGTCGTTCCTCGACGAGCTGTTGCTGCGCTCGCGCGCCGGAGTCTCGGCAGCCCTCAACCTGGGTGGCATCTCGAACATGACGGTGGTGCGGCAGGACGGTCTGGTCGCCTACGACATCGGCCCCGCGAACGCACTCGTGGACGCTGTCATCGTGGAGCACGACCTCAACCCGCTCGGCTACGACGACGACGCCGCGATCGCCCGCACCGGACAGATCGACGAGGCGCTGCTGGCCGCTCTGCTCCAGGACCCCTACTACGCCCTCACCCCGCCCAAGAGCACGGGCAAGGAGCACTTCCACCTCGGCTACGTGCACGAGCACCTCGCCGCGCAGGGGCGAGAGATCCCCGTCGCGGATGTCGTACGGACCCTGACCGAGCTCACGGTGCGCACTGTCGCGCGTGACGTGGAGGCGGCGGGCATCGGATTCCTCGCCGTGTCGGGTGGTGGCTGCCGCAACCCGCTGATCCTCGACGGGTTGCGCGCCGCGCTGCCCGCGACGGAGGTCGTGCTGGCCGACGAGCTGGGGGCCGCAGCCGACAGCAAGGAGGCGATCCTCCTCGCCCTGATCGGCTGGTCCACGATGCACGGCATCCCCGCGATCGTGCCCGGCGGCACCGGCGCTCGCGAGCCGCGGATCCTCGGCACCATCACCCCGGGTGTCGGTCCGTTGCAGATGCCGGAGCCGGTCGCCGCCATCGACTCCCTCGTGCTCACGGAGGCCGCGGCATCGTGATGCTCCAGGTGCGCCCCGCCACCCCGGACGACCTGTCCGGGGTGCTCGAGGTGTTCCTCGCGTGCTGGCGGGAGAGCTATCGCGGCGTCCTCCCCGACACGGCGCTCGACGCGATGAGCGACGAGCGCGCGGAGGCGCTGTGGCGTCGGGTGCTCTCCGAGCAGGCGGGCGTCGTGCTCGTCGCGGAGAGCGATGGCGGGATCGTCGGGATCACGCGGTACGCCGCGAGCCCCTCCGAAGACGGTCGCATCGACGGCGCCGTGCACTCGCTGTACGTGTCACCCCGAGCCCACGGCGGCGGCATCGGCGGAGCACTGCTGACGAGGGCGACGGCCGCGCTGCGGGAGGCCGGGGCCGAGGCCGCGACGCTCTGGGTGTTCGCCGCGAACGCGCCGTCGATCGGCTTCTACGAGGCGAAGGGTTGGCATGCGGATGGAGCCACCCGCACGCAGCCGGAGTTCGGCGAGCCCGAGCAGCGCATGCGCAAGGAGTGGACATGAGCGCGGTGGTGCGTCTGCGCGTGCTCCGGGTGGCGTCGCCGCTGGTGCGGCCGTTCATCACGGCCGTGCGGCAGACGGACCGTCTCGACGTCGTGCTGGTCGAGGCGACCGATGCGGAGGGGCGCAGAGCATACGGCGAAGCCGCCACGAGCTGGCGCGTCACGGGAGAGAGCCCCCAGAGCGTCGCCGCCGCGGTCGCGGGTCCTCTCGCCGACGTGGTGATCGGTCGCGATGCCGGCGACGCCGGGCTCCCCGGGGACATCGCACGGTCGATCCAGGGCAATGCCGCCGCCCGCAGCGCTGTCGAGTGCGCGGTCGCCGATCTCGACGCCCAGCAGCAGGGGGTCTCGCTCGTGGCCGACCTGTCTCGCGCGCACGCGGTGCACAACTCCTCAAGAACGTCGCACCTCCGCACCGACATGACCCTGTCCGTGGGGGACCCGGAGGAAGTGGCGGCGGTTTCTGAGGAGTACGTCACCGCCGGCTTCGGCTGCCTCAAGCTCAAGGCTTCCACCGCGTACGACACCGTGGCCGTACTCCGAGCCGTCCGGGGCGCTGTCGGGCCCGACATCACCCTGCGCATCGACGCGAACCAGGCCTGGGACGCCGAGGCCGCGATCCGCGTGATCCGCGCCGCCGAGGACGCGGATCTCGGGCTCGAGCTCGTCGAGCAGCCGGTCGCGGCCCGCGACCTCGATGGGCTCGCCGCGGTGACGGCGGCCGTGGACACCCCGATCATGGCGGACGAGTCGGTACGCACGGCCGATGATGTGCGCGGGATCGCCGCCCGGGGAGCCGCCGACCTCGTGAACATCAAGCTCGCCAAGACGGGCGGCCTGGCGGAGGCGCTCGCTGCCGCCGAGGCCGCACGAGAGACCGGTCTGGGCGTTGTGGTCGGCTGCATGATGGAGTCCCACGTCGGAGTGAGTGCCGCAGCCCACCTCGCGGCAACCGTCGCCCCCGACGTGGTGCACGACCTGGACGCGGCGTCCTGGCTGCGTCGTTCACCTGTGGTGGGCGGGGTCGCCCTGTCCGGTGAGGTGCTGGCCCTGGGGACAGGCCCGGGCCTGGGCATCATCGGGCTCGCGTCCGACGCGCAGACCGACGTCCTCCTCGACCTCACCCGCGGTGCGGAGGTACGCGCATGACCGCCGCCGGAGCCGTCGCCGCCGTGCTCGCGATGGAGTCCTCCCCGCGCGGAGTCGTCGCCGGCGTCGTGACGGAGGCGGGGCGCGATGTCGCGGCCGGCGGCCTGGCCGATCTCGCAGGAACCCCGACCACCACTGAGACCGCGTTCGACATCGCCTCGGTCTCGAAGGTCGCGGCCACGACGACCGCGATCCTGAACCTGGTCAGCCGGGGCGACCTGCGCTTCGACGACCGGGTCGACCGGTTCCTCTCCGGCACCGCCTGCGCTCCGGGAACGACGGTGCGCCACCTCCTGCAGCACCGTGCGGGCCTGTGGGAGTGGCAGCCCCTCTACCTCGACCGCGAGCACCCCGGTGACCCTGCGGCCGCAGCCGATGCGATCCCGCTGCGATACGGCCTCGACGACGCCCGTCACTACTCCGACCTCGGCTTCATGCTTCTGGGCCGCATCGTCGAAGCCGTCGCCGACCTGCCCCTGGACGAAGCCGTGCGGGAACTGGTCACGGCACCCCTCGGGCTCGACCGCACCGGGTACGGACCCGTCGGGCGCCCCGTCGCCTCGTCCGCGGTCGGCGACATCGCCGAACGTCGCATGGTCGCCACGGGAGAGCCCTATCCGATCCTCACCGCCTCCAGGGATTTCACCTGGCGCGAAGGCGAGATCGCCGGGGTCGTGAACGACGGCAACTGCTTCCACGCTCTCCATGGCGTCTCCGGCCACGCCGGTTTCTTCAGCACCGCAGACGACCTGCTGACCTTGGGGGAGGCGCTCGCCGCACCCGACAGACATCCTGCGCTGTGGAACCCCGACACCGTTGCCGAGCTCTTCCGCGACGGACCGGATGCCGGACAGGCGCTGGGGTGGCGCAGTGACACGGTCGCCGTCGCCGGCCGGTCGACCCGTGTGCTCTGGCACCCCGGCTTCACGGGCTGTGCCCTCGGGATCATCCCGAACACCGGCACCGCCGCGGTGCTGTTGAGCACCCGCCTCTTCGCCCCCGAACCCGCACCGACCGAAGTGCTCTGGCGCACGGTGCTCCCCGCCCTCCTGGACGACAACGAAGGAACGAGAACATCATGAGCATCACCGAGCCCGTGCTGAGCATCAGCGGTCTCGCCGTCGCCTTCCGGACCGGTTCCGAGCTGGTCACCGCGATCAGCGACGTCAACATCGACATCGCCGCCGGTGAGACCGTCGCGGTCGTGGGCGAGTCGGGATCGGGTAAGTCGACCACCGCGGCAGCGGTCAACCGTCTGCTGCCGGAGAACGGCGCGATCACGGCCGGGAGCATCCGCTTCGACGGGCGCGAGCTGACCGATCTGCCCGAGAACGCGATGATCTCGCTGCGCGGTGCGGGGATCGGCCTCGTGCCGCAGGATCCGATGTCGAACCTCAACCCGCTCATGCGTGTGGGCGAGCAGATCGGCGAGGCTCTCGAGGTGCACGGCCACACGCACGGCGACGCCACGAAGACCCGGGTCGTCGAGCTGTTGGAGATGGTGGGGATCGCGGACGCCGCGCAACGCGCGCACCAGTACCCGCACGAGTTCTCCGGGGGCATGCGTCAGCGCGTGCTGATCGCGATGGGTCTCGCCTGCAAGCCGCGCCTGCTGATCGCCGACGAGCCCACCTCAGCCCTCGACGTGACGGTGCAGCGGCGCATCCTCGACCAGCTCGACACACTCACGGATGAACTCGGCACCGCGGTCTTCCTGATCACGCACGACCTGGCCCTCGCCGCCGAGCGTGCCGACCGCATCGTCGTGATGTTCCGCGGCCGGGTGGTGGAGGAGGGGACATCCGCGCAGGTCCTCGGCGCCCCGCAGCACGAGTACACCAAGCAGCTGCTCGCCGCGGCGCCCAGCCTCGCCTCCCGCCGGGATGCCCTGCCGCAGCGCGAGGCGGCCACGGGCACCCCGTTCGTCGAGATCCGCGATCTCCGCAAGGAGTTCGCCCTGCGCGCCCCCAAGGCGGGGGAGCCGCAGACGTTCACGGCGGTCGACGGAGTGAGCTTCGAGATCCGCCGCGGCACCACGGTGTCGATCGTGGGAGAGTCGGGGTCCGGCAAGTCGACCACCGCGAACATGGTGCTCGGGCTCGAAGACGCCACATCGGGCTCGATCCTGTTCGACGGACTCGACCTGACCACGCTCCGCCGCAAGGAGCTGTTCGCCCTGCGCCGTCGGGTGCAGCCCGTCTTCCAGAACCCCTACGCCTCGCTCGACCCGCGCTACACGGTCGAGCAGTCGATCGCCGAGCCGCTGCGCGTGCACCGCATCGGCACCACGGCGTCTCGCAAGGCGCGGGTGCTCGAGCTGCTGGAACAGGTCGCCCTCCCCGCGGCGATGGCCGAGCGCCTGCCGCACGAGCTGTCTGGAGGGCAGCGTCAACGCGTCGCGATCGCCCGCGCCCTGGCGCTCGAACCCGAGCTCGTGGTGCTCGACGAAGCGGTGTCGGCACTCGACGTGCTCGTGCAGGCGCAGATCCTCGACCTGCTCGCCGACCTGCAGAAGCGGCTGGGCCTGAGCTACCTCTTCATCAGCCATGACCTCGCCGTGGTGCGGATGATCTCCGACGAAGTGCACGTCATGCAGCGCGGCGTCGTGGTCGAGAGCGGCACCCCGGAGCGGATCTTCGACGACCCGCAGCATCCGTACACGCGCGAACTGCTCGCCGCGATCCCCGGAGCTTCCCTGGCGTCCTGAGCGGGCAGGTGTCACGCCTGTTGCCGGTCACATGTCGGGAGGATGGGCGGATGTCGGGCGGATGCCCCTCATCCGCCCGACATCCGTGAAATCTCCCGACATCCGCTCCGGACGGCATCCGGACGGCATCCGCTCCGGGGGCGGCATCCGGGCGGGGGTGGGGCTCAGCGCGTGCGGTCGTCGTCGTCCCAGGGACCTTCCCACCAGCCTGCGCGGCCGTCGTCCGAATCACCGCGTCTGCGACGGGAGCGCACGAACTGCACGATGAACACGGTCAGCGAGCTGAGCAGGATCAGGAAGACGACGAGGAACAGCAGGTCGTTCTGGGTCATGGGCGTTTCCCCTCCGCGGCATTCGCCACGATCTTCGCGATACGGGCGGTCTTCGTCTCCGCCCGCTTGGCCATCGCGATCTGCGTGAGGCCGAACTTTTTGACCGACTTCGGAAAGGCATCCCAGTTGGTCCGCGCGGCGGGGAAGGCGTCGAGCGCGGCGGCGAACTCGTCCGGTTCGATCCCGGCCTCCGGTCCGTCGAGCACGGTCCAGGAGCCGTTCGCCTTCGCCTCGTCGAGCACACGGATCCCGGCGGGGGCGAGCAACCCCGCGGCTTCGAGCTCCGCGATGCGGGCCTTGTTCGTCGCCGCCCATCCGCTGCCAGGACGACGAGGGGAGAACCACTGACCGTTCGCCCGGTCGTCCGTCCCGTCGTCGAACACGCGTACCGGTCCGTCGATCCAACCGAAGCAGAGCGCGTGCCGGACGGCATCCTCGTAGCCGACCCCCTCGGCGGAGCCGCGCACGCTGAGCAGCCAGACCCCCGCCGCGCGCTCGTGGTTCTCCTCGAGCCAGGAACGCCAGGCCGCCGCATCCGCCGCCCGGATCCGCTCGCCGTCGTCCAGCGCGCCCATGGGCTACTTCTTGGTCTTCACCGTCGTGATCGTCTCGGTGATCCGCGGCAGCAGGTCGGCCACCGACTGCACGATCTCGTCGGGACGGAACGGGTACTTCTCGATCTCGGCCTGGTCGCTGATCCCGGTGAGAACGAGCACCGTGTGCAGGCCCGCTTCGATGCCCGCCACCACGTCGGTGTCCATGCGGTCGCCGATCATGCCGGTGCGCTTGGAGTGCGCGCCGATCTTGTTCAGCGCCGAGCGGAACATCATCGGGTTCGGCTTGCCGACGACGTAGGGCTCCTTGCCCGTGGCCTTGGTGATGAGGGCGGCGATCGCTCCGGTGGCCGGGAGGGGGCCGTCGGCGCTCGGGCCCGTGGCATCCGGGTTCGTGACGATGAAGCGCGCGCCGCCGATGATGAGGCGGATCGCCTTCGTGATGGCCTCGAACGAGTAGTTGCGCGTCTCACCGACGACCACGAAGTCGGGGTTCGTCTCGGTCATGATGAAGCCGGCGTCGTGCAGGGCCGTGAGGATGCCGGCCTCGCCGATCACGAAGGCCGAACCGCCGGGCAGCTGCTGCTTCAGGAAGTCGGCGGTCGCGAGGGCCGACGTCCAGATGCGCTCCTCCGGCACGTTCAGGCCGCTGATGCGCAGGCGTGCGGACAGGTCGCGCGCGGTGAAGATCGAGTTGTTTGTGAGCACCAGGTACGGGATGCCCGCGCTCTCCCAACCGGCGAGCAGTTCGGATGCCCCGGGGATGGCGTCGTTCTCATGGACGAGCACGCCGTCCATGTCGGTCAGCCAGCATTCGATGTCGTCGCGTTGTGCCATGTGCACAGCCTAGAGGGCGAGTGTTTCTGGCACATGACCATTCGAATCGCGCGAATGGCTCGGCTTCACGTCGAAACGCAGCCGATCGGGCGATTCCAACCGGGAGGCTAAGGCGCGGGGGTGCTGCGTCGACAGCGCCGGGACGCGCTCGCAACAGCGGCGACGGCCGCCCTTCTGCGGGAGAGGGGCGGCCGTCGGGGTGGTGGGGAACCCGTCGCGCCGGTCGTCGGCGGATTCAGTCCGCGCGCCGGCGTCGGCGGACGGCGGCGATGCCCGCCGTGAGACCTCCGGCCGCCACCAGTCCTCCGGCCGCCAGCAGGAGCGCGGTCGGTGTCGTCCCGCCGGTGTCCGCCAGCCCATCGGCTCCGGTCCCGTCCGACCCGTTTCCGGATGCCGAGGGTGCATCGGGATCACCGGGCTGCGGTGCAGGGTCGGTGGGGTCGGTGGGGTCGGTGGGGTCGGTCGGGTCGGTGGGGTCGGTGGGAGCGGCGGCCAGCACCGCCGCACTCTCGACGGCCGCGGCATCCAGTGCCGTCACGACCCAGGTTCCCTGGTCGGAAGCGAACGTCTGCGAGGGGAGCGGGTACGAGAGCTCCGTCGATCCTCCGGCCCAGAGGGTGTCGACGAGGGTCCCGTCCGCGGCGACGATCTCGGCTGCGGTGCCCGTGCCGTGGTAGATCGCGTACTGTCGCGCCTCGTCGGCGTCGCCCGCGCGCCAGGTGAGGGCACCGTCCGCCACCGTCACATCCACGGGTGCCGTTACGCTGCCATCGGACAGCCAGGGCTTGGCCGGCACGATCGTCGGATGCCCGAAGGCCTCCGACTTCAGCAAATCGATCGCGTCGTTCTTCGCCTGGTTGCGCGGCTGCTGATCGGCGGGGAGCGCGGCGACGTCACTCGGCTTCATGTCGTTGTAGCTGAAGAGCACACTGCCGTCGATCCCGTCGAGCTTCTGGTTGAAGCGGATCTGATTGGGCACCTCCTCCGGGTTCATCCACGCCTGCTCCCAGCCGCCGTTGTTGACGTGCTTGTACAGCGCGTGCCCGACGTAGATCTGCGTGCGGCTGTCGGCGGTCGTGTCGCTCCACCAGCTCGCGAGCTCGCCGTACGGGGCTGCACCCTGGTCGAAGCTCCAGTAGATCTGAGGGGCGAGGTAGTCGACGAGCTCGTCCTGAACCCAGCCTCGGGTATCGGCGAAGACGGTCGTGCTGTACGTCTGCGACGAGCCGGTGGGCGTGTGCGACCCCGCGGGGTCAAGCGCGCTGTGCTCCCAGATGCCGAACGGGCTCACGCCCAGCTGCACCGCGGTGCCGGCGCTGTCGTTGTGGGCGTCGATCGTGTCGCCGACCTCGGTGATCAGCGCCGTGATGTTGTCGCGCCGCCACTCCTCGATCCCCGCGGCGGTGTCGGCGTACCCTTCGGTGAGGCCGAACTCCTCGAACGTCGCCCTGTCCTCCCCGGCAGTGCCGAACAGCACGTTCACACCGTTGACCGTGATGCGGTAGGGGTAGAAGTAGTCGTCGAAGTGGATCGCGTCGACGTCGTAGTTCTCCACGATCTCCGCGACGGTGGCGGCGACCGAGGCCCGGACCTCTGGCTGCCCGGGGTCGAGGAACAGCTTCTCGTCGAACGCCAGCACGTGATCGGGGTGCTGCACGGCGTAGTTGTCGTCGGCGAGGATGCCTGCCTCGTTCAAGGCCGAGATGTACTCGGGGATGCTGAGCGCCTTGACCTCGTCGGCGTCCAGGCCGAGGGCTCCGAGGACCGACGCGGCGGTCATCTTTGTGTTCGTGACCCGGTAGGGGTTCAGCCACGCGTGGAACTCCATCCCGCGGGCGTGTGTGGCTTCGACGGCACGGGCGAGCGGATCGTAGCCGGGGTCGGCGCCCTGCGTTCCGGTGAGGAATTCCGACCAGGGGTTCAGCGCCGAGGGGTAGTAGGCATCGAGCAGCGGGCGCACCTGGAAGATCACGGCGTTCATGTTCCACGACTCGAAGTCATCGAGCACGGTGCCGAAGCGGTCGTCGAAGTCCGCGGCATCGGTCGGCTTGCCGAAGTTCAGGTTGGCGATGGTGGCGACCCAGGCGCTGGAGAACCGGCGGTTCTCCGGAGTGAGCTCGGTCGGGATCGACACCTGGGTGCCGGATCCGGGGTAGGTGTCGACGGGGGTGGTTCCGTAGCCGTAGTCCCCCGCTGCATCCTTCACGTACTTGTACAGCAGTTCCTCGTCGTCGGCGGCTCCGGCGGCGGTGGGAAGGCCCAGGAGCAGGAGGGCACAGGTCGCGGCAACAGCAGATCTTCTCAGCATCGAGTCCTCGATCAGATGGGTGGAAACGGTTTTCAGAGTGTGCCACAAATGTGGAACTGATTACCATCCCGAGTCGTGCCGATGGTCGCAGGATGCCGGAATGCCGCGAGAAGAGGGGGTGCCGGTGCGGGCTCGCCGAGTTCAGGCGGTCAGCCAGACGGCGTCCGCGCCGTCGGCGACCTCCACCTTGGTTCCGTCGACTCTGAACCCGCGTGCGGTGACGCCCACCTTCGCGCCGACGGTCACACCCGCCGCCTCCAGCGAGCGCAGAAGCTCGGGGTCCCTGTCGTCGACCCGCAGCACGCGCCCCGTGTGCCCTATCGGAGCATCGGCGAGCAGCACGAAGGGTTCGCGCTCGATGCGGCCGTCGGCGTCGGGGATCGCATCGCCGTGCGGATCGAAACGGGGGCGTCCCAGGCGAGCGTCGATGCCTTCCAGCAGCCGGTCGCTGATGGTGTGTTCGAGCACCTCGGCCTCGTCGTGGACCTCGTCCCAGCCGTAGTCGAACTCCTGCACCAGCCAGGTCTCGATCAGCCGGTGCCGGCGCACCATCGCGAGGGCACGGGTCGTACCGGCATCCGTCAGCCGCACCGCGCCGTAGGGCACGTGCGAGACGAGCCCGGCGGCCGCGAGCTTCTTCACCATCTCGGTGACGGACGACGGAGCGATGCCGAGCTTCGCGGCGAGCACCGACGGGGTGATCGGTGCGTCCTGCCACTCGGTGTGCGCGTAGACGGTCTTCAGATAGTCGTCAGCTGCGGGGGAGGCCACCTGATCAGCCTACGCGGTGCTCTCCCGCGCCCGTGCTGCGACGGCGGTCAGCCCAGGGCGCTCAGGAAGATGAACGCGGCCTGACCCGCGAAGAACAGGACGAGGAATCCGAGGAGGGCGGCGGCCAGCGAGAGCCGGCCATCGAACCCCTCCACCTCGTCGATGCCGACCTTGCGGGCGCGGAAAGCGAGCACGAGGGTTGCCACGCCCAGGACCAGCTGCACCCAGGGGCTGGCGACCCCGATGACCTTCGGGAAGGCGATCAGCAGCCCGCCGATGACGCCGGTCGCGAAGCCGATCCAGGTGAGGATGCGGACGGTGCGGCGGGCGCTCTCGGCAGACATGCTTCGAGCCTATCCGGGCTCAGGCTCCCGTCAGCACCAGCCAGAGCAGAGCGCCGTTCAGCGCGATCAGCAGCACGGAGGCCAGGATGCCGGCCACCGTCGTCCACCGTCGATTGACCCAGGCGCCGAGGGTCCGCCGCTGCGCCGTGAGCACGACCAGCGGGACCAGGGCGAACGGGATCCCGAACGACAGCACCACCTGACTGAGCACGAGGGCGAGTGTCGGATCGAAACCGATCCCGAGGATCACGAGAGCGGGGATCAGCGTCACCAGCCGCCGTGCGAGCAGGGGGATGCGCACGTGCAGCAGGCCGTGCATGATCTCGGCTCCCGCGTAGGCGCCGACCGACGTCGAGGCCAGGCCGGAGGCGAGCAGTCCGACAGCGAAGAACGTGGCCACGACCGGTCCGAGGCCGGCGGCGAGGGCCGCGTGCGCACCCTCGAGCGAGTCGGTGCCTTCGACCCCCGCCAGGTTCGCGGCGGCGAGCAGGAGGATGCAGAGGTTGACCGAGCCCGCGATCACCATCGCGACCGAGACGTCCCAGCGGGTGGCGGTGAGGAGCCGCCGGATACGGGAGGTCTCGGTGCGCACGGCCTCGTCGCCGACGTGGGCGGTCGCGGCCCCGAAACGGTCGCGGGCGAGGGACGAGTGCGCGTAGATCGCATGCGGCATGATCGTCGCACCGAGGATCGAGGCCGCCAGCAGCACGGAACCGGTGTCCTCGAAGCGCGGCACCATGCCGCCCAGGACTCCTGCCGGATCCGGCGGAGCCACGAACACACCGGCGACGAAGCCGATCGTGATGACGGCCATCAGGCCGATGATCACGAACTCGAACGGACGGGCGCCACGGCGGTTCTGCACTGTGAGGAGGATCATCGAGACGGCGCCGGTGATCAGACCGCCGAGCAGCAGTGGCACGTCGAAGAGCAGGTACAGGGCGACCGCTCCGCCGATGATCTCCGCGAGATCGGTGGCCATCGCGACGAGCTCGGCCTGCACCCAGTACGCCCGGCGGGCCCACGGTCGGCGCAGGCGGGTGCCCAGCACCTCGGGAAGACTCTGCCCCGTCACGACGCCCAGCTTCGCGGAGAGGTACTGGATGAGCCAGGCCATGACATTGCCCGCGACGACGACCCAGACCAGCAGGTAGCCGTACTGCGCCCCCGCGGTCATGTTGCTCGCGACGTTTCCCGGGTCGAGGTAGGCCACGCCCGCGACGAGGGCGGGACCGAGCAGCCACAGACCCCGCGGCGCGGTGGCCGTCTTCAGATCCATCGTCTCTCGCGGAAGCACAGAATTTTTAGGCACACCGAAACCGTAGCGCATTTTTCGGTCCACCTAAATCCTTCACCGCACCAGCCGACACGCCAGATGTCGGACCGTCGGCGCCCATCCGTCCGACATCTGGCGTGTCGGCCCTGCGGTGAGCAGCGATAACCTTGCGGGATGGATGACGCCGCGCCGGGGAACACCCGTGCAGCCGTTCCGGCGGATGCGACCCACGGTGGATCGACCCTGCAGCCCGGTTACGGGGTCGGGCCGTGGCCGGGGGGCGAGGACGCATGGCCTGAAGGCGCGCAGTACGACCCGGAGCTGCTCGCCGCCGGAGACACCCGCAACGTGATCGACCGCTACCGCTACTGGCGGATGGAGGCGATCGTCGCCGACCTCGACACCCAGCGGCACCCGTTCCACGTCGCGATCGAGAACTGGCAGCACGACATGAACATCGGGTCGATCGTGCGCAGCGCCAACGCCTTCCTCGCCGACACCGTGCACATCATCGGTCGCCGGCGGTGGAACAAGCGCGGAGCGATGGTGACAGACCGCTACCAGCACGTCGTGCACCACGAAGACGTCGAGACCTTCGCGGTGTGGGCTGCGGACGAAGGGCTTCCGATCATCGCGGTCGACAACGTCGACGGTGCCGTCCCCGTCGACAGGGCGGATCTCCCGCAACGCTGCGTGCTTCTTTTCGGCCAGGAGGGGCCGGGATTGTCCAGCGACGCGCTCGCCGCGGCCTCCGCGCACATCGAGATCACCCAGTACGGCTCGACACGCTCGATCAACGCCAGCGCCGCGGCCGCCGTGATCATGTACGAGTGGTGCCGCCGGTACGCCGGCTGAGACGCAGTCGAGCTCCGAGGCTCAGCCGAGGCGCGCGGCGACGGTGAGCTGGTCGGCGACGGTGAGCCGCACGTCGTGCAGGCGCAGGGCGGTTTCGCCGAAGCCGAGCTCGTCGTTCAGATCGTACGTGCGTCCGTTCTGCGCCCGGATGGTTCGACGGACTGCGCGCAGCGCGAGCGCGACCACCAGGTTCCCACTCGTCACGCGGACATCGCGGACGGTGATGATGCCCGAGGGGTCGATGTCGATGCGTGCCGTCGCCCGCGCGGAAGCGGGGAAGATCCGCCAACGGACGCCGGCGGCACCGTCGATGCGGACGCCGTCGGGCCCGTCCGGCACGACGGTGGCGGTGAGGCGTCGCAGACGCACGCCGCCCGCCTTCAGAGCCGGGCGCAGGACAGCGGTCAGCAACCGGGGCAGATCCGTTGCCGCGAGCGACGCCAGGAACGAGCCCCGCATCCCCGCGCCGTCACCGACGACCTCGATGCCGAACCGGCTCTCCGGGCGCCCGGCGACGACGGGCGTCGCGTAGACCAGCCACTCGATCGGGGCGTCGTACACCTGAGCATCGATCACGACCGGAATGCGCTCGACGCGCACGGGGCGTGCGATCAGTCGGATCGTGCGTGCGGTGCCAGCACGTCGGCTCCGTACCTCCGGGGTGTCCGCCGGGACGGTTACGGGTGCGGAAGGGGCGGTGTCGTGCGTCGGCATGCGCAGCCGGAGATCCACTGCGCTGGCGTCGAGCGTCAGATGCTCCAGGTCGTCGCCGTCCAGCTCGCACGAGACGCGCACATCCTCGAGTCCGCGAACCTCGAGCTCCGACGCGTCGGGGCGGATCGACGCCCGCACCCATCGCGTGACCGTGTCCGCGCTCTCCGGCCAGGGTGATGTTGTCGTCATGCCGTCGCCTCCAGCCAGCGTCCTGAGCGCACACGCCAGCCCAGAGTACCGAGCCGGGCGAGCAGATAGACGCCGAAGAAGGCCACGGCGAGCCAGACGAGGCCCGGCGCGCCGTCCACCCCCACCGCGGCGATGATCCACAGAGCGGGCAGGAACGGTACGAGGTTCAGGCCGCCGGCGATGGCGAGGTACCGCGCATCGTTCGCGCCCATGAGCACCCCGTCGAGCACGAAGACGACGCCCGCGACGGGCTGGGCGACAGCGAGCACGAGCAGCGCCGGTTGCACGAGAGCGGCGACCTCGGCGTCGCCGGTGAACACGATGCCGAGCACCCCGGACAGGGCGGCGATCACGCCGCCGACGATCACGCCGAACCACGCCCCCCATGCCACGGTGCGTGCGAGCACACGGTGCACCTGCCGCTCGTCGCCGGCACCGAGTTCCTTGCCGATCAGCGCTTGTGCGGCGATCGCGAGTGCGTCGAGGGCGAAGGCCGCGGCCGAGAAGATCGTGAAGACGATCTGCCATCCGGCGAGTTCATCGGTGCCGATCCCGGTGGCGACGCCCACCGTCGCGAGCAGCGCGACGCGCAGGCTCACGGTGCGCAGGAACAACCAGCCGCCCGACGCAGCGGTGTTGCGGATGCCGGCGCGCTGTGCCCGGAGTGAGGCACTGTGGCGCGTGGCCAGCTGGCGGACGACCAGGGCGTAGGCGGCCACCATGCCCCACTGCGCGGTCACGGTTCCGGCGGCGGAGCCTGCGATGCCCCAGCCGAGTCCGTAGATGAAGAGCCAGTTGAGCAGGGCGTTCGCCCCGAAGCCGAGTCCCGCGATCCAGAGCGGTGTCATGGTGTCCTGCATGCCCCGGAGCAAGCCGGTCGCGGCGAACACGATCAACATCGCGGGGAGACCCCACATGGAGATCACGAGGTACTCGTTGGCCTGGGCGGCGACGGCATCGCTCGCGCCGAACAGCGACACGAGCCACGGCGAGGAGACCGCGCCGATCACGGCGAGCACGGCCCCCAACCCGAGGGCGAGCCACATGCCGTTGATGCCGACCGACACGGCCTCGCCGGGCTGACCTGCGCCGAAACGACGTGCCACTGCGGGTGTGGTGGAGTACGCAAGGAAGACCATGAGTCCGACGATGGTCTGCAACACGGCCGCGGCGATGCCGAGTCCGGCGAGCGGCGTCGTGCCGAGGTGCCCGACCAGCGCGGCATCCACGATGAGGAAAGCCGGCTCCGCGACCAGCGCGCCGAAAGCAGGAACGGCCAGGCGCAGGATCTCTCGATTGAGGGAGGTGCGCGCGGTCATCCTCCGAGCCTATGACCTGGCGCCGACCTCATCCGCCCGGCTCAGGCGCCCACGGGCAAGCGGATGTCGAACCGCGACCCGCCGTCGGCGTTGTGGGCGCTGATCACGCCGTGGTGTGCTTCGACGATGCCCCGTGCGATCGCCAGCCCGAGACCGGCGCCGCTCGTGCCGTGGACGCTCGTGCCGGGCGTTCGCGCGTCGGTGCCCCGCCATCCCGGTTCGAAGACGCTCGCCAGGTCGTCGTGCGCGATGCCGGAGCCGGTGTCCTGGACGGAGAGCACCATCGCGTCGTCTTCGCGGGTGGTCCTGATGCGGATGGTCCCGCCGGCCGGCGTGTGCTCGATCGCGTTGGCGAGCAGGTTGGTCATGACGCGAGCGAGTTCGCGGGCGTCCCCGACGACGGTGTGATCCGGGCTGGTCAGCTCGACGAGCGCGACGTCCTTGGCCCGGGCGATCGGCGCGAGCTCGGCGACCGCATCACTGACGAGGTCGTGCAGCGACATCGGTTCGAGGCGGAGCGTGAGAGTGCCGGAGGAGATCTTCGAGACCTCGAACAGGTTGTCGACCAGGTCGCTCATGTGGTCGACCTGGCGGCGCATCTGACGGTGGAAGCGGGCGGGATCCTCGGCGAGACCGTCATCGAGCGCTTCCGTCATCGCGCGCAGGCCGGCGAGGGGACTGCGCAGGTCGTGCGAGATCCACGCGATCAGCTCACGCCGGGAGCGATCGAGGAGCTGCACCTCCTCCCGTGCCGCTGCGAGTCTCTCGCTGGTCGAGACGAGTTCGGCGGCCACGCGGGCGAACTCCGTGTTCACGGGAAGGGCACCCGTGTCCTCGAGCAGTTCGCCCTCGCCGACCGAATGCGTCAGCTTCTGCAGGGATCGGGCGTCGCGGACGAGACGAGCCGCCAGCACCACGGCGACGCCGACCGCCACGACAGCGGAGATGGCGGTGACCACGACAACGACGAGAAGGTCGTGGGGGGAGATGTACATCGCCTCGGCGACCGCGAGCACCCCGGCGGCGAAGGACACCACCACGGCGAGGATGACGATGCACAGCTGCAGCATCAGCGAGCGACGGCGCAGCAGCCACAGGGCGAGCAGCCCAGAGCCTCCGACGAGAAGAGCCCACCCGAGCGCGATGGCCGCGATCGTGACGACATCGGCGAACGGCATCAGCGGTCCTCCCACTCGAGGCGGTACCCCACGCCCCACACGGTCACGAGGACCGTGGGGGAGCCGGGGTCGTCTTCGATCTTCTCCCGCAGCCGCCGGGTGGTGACCGTGACCGTCGAGAGGTCTCCGATCTCCCATCCCCAGACCCGACGCAGCAGCGTGGGCCGATCGAATGTCTGGCGCGGGTGCTTGAGGAAGAACGCGAACAGCTCGAACTCGCGCACCGACAACTCGAGCGGCACACCCTCCCGGGTGACGATCCTCGCCGAGGGATCGAGATGGAAGGGACCGAGATCGAACGGAGCCTCGCGCGCGAACTCGGGAAGGCTCCGCCGCAGCACCGAATTCACCCTGAGGACCAGCTCACGGGGGGAGAACGGCTTGACGACGTAGTCGTCGGCTCCGGCTTCCAGGCCGTCGATGCGGTCCTCCTCCGAACCGAGCGCGGTGAGCATGATGATCGGGACGTCCGAGCCGGCCCGGATGCGGCGGCACACCTCGGCGCCGTCGATGCCCGGGAGCATCCGGTCGAGCACGATCAGGTCGGGAGCGCTCGCCGCGGCCGAGGCCAGGCCGGTGAAACTGTCGGTGGCGTGATCGACCAGGTATCCCGCGGCGCGCAGGTACGCCTGGACGACTTCGCTCACCGTCGCATCGTCCTCGATCACGAGCACCCGACGGTCGGCGAGTTCCGCGAGGTGCGGAGGCGGAACGGGCGGCGCGGACATGCTCTCATCGTAGGTTCGGAGGTCGCCCCCGTCACCCGCTCGGAGGGCAACCTTCCTCGGTTCGTAAGAGTTGACGGATGTCGCCGGGGGACATTTTCTCTAGCGTCGCGATATGGCTTTTCCCACGGACGTCGTCTTCCCCTGTCTGAATGAAGCGGAGGCGCTGCCCGGGGTGCTGGCCGCCCTGCCTCCTGGGGCGCGGGCCATCGTCGTCGACAACGGATCCACCGACGGATCGGCGGAGATCGCGCGCCGTCTCGGCGCGACGGTTGTCGAGGAGCCGCGGCGCGGCTACGGCGCGGCGGTGCATGCGGGATTGTGTGCGGCCACGGCACCCGTCGTCGCCTTCTGCGACGCCGACGGGTCGTTCGATCTGGCGCAACTCGACAGGCTCGCGGGGCCCGTGCACCGAGGAGAGAGCGACCTCGTGTTCGGGCGTCGCCGGGTCGGTGGTCGCGGGGCGTGGCCGGTCCATGCGCGAGTCGCGAATTCGGTGCTGTTGTCGATGGTGCGTCGACGCACCGGGCTCTCGATGCACGACCTCGGTCCGTTCCGGGCCGGTCGCCGCGAGATGCTTCTCGGCCTGGGCATGGAGGACCGGCGCAGCGGCTATCCCCTCGAACTCCTGCTGCGTGCCTGGCGGAAGGGGCTTCGCATCGGCGAGACCGATGTCTCGTACCGCCCTCGGACCGGGCGCTCGAAGGTCACCGGGACCGTGCGGGGAACGCTGATCGCGGTGTCGGACATGCATCGGACGCTGAGGAAGCTCGCATGAACACCGAGGCGACGATCATCGTGATGGCGAAGGAGTGCCTGCCGGGAAAGGTCAAGACCCGGCTGCATCCGCCCTTCGCGCTGGAGGAGGCTGCGGACATCGCGGCGGCGAGCCTCGCCGACACCCTCGAGGCGGTGGGGGCCACCGGCTTGCCGGTGGTCGTGTGTGCGCAGGGCGAGGTGGCCGTCCCCGCGGGTTTCCGGGTCATTCCACAGGTCTCGGGCGGGCTGGACGAGCGGATCGGCGCAGCGCTGGACTCCGTCCCCGGGAGGGTGCTGCTGATCGGGATGGACACCCCTCAGGTGGATCCGATACTGCTGCGCGCACTCGCCGACGACTGGCCGGACGACGTCGACGCCTGGATCGGACCGGCGACCGACGGAGGCTTCTGGCTCCTCGGGATCGACGATCTTCGCCCCGGGCGGTTGGGATCGTGGTCGCGGGGAGATCTCGTCCGTGGTGTGCCGATGTCAGTGTCGGACACCGGGGCCCGCCAGCGTCGGAGTCTGGTGCGGATGCGGCTCCGCGTGCGGGACGCCCCGCCTCTCACGGACATCGATGACCTCGCGTCGTTGCGGGAGGTCGCGGCCGTCCTGCCGCCGGACGGGCATCTCGCCGGTCTGCTTCCCCGCTTCGCCGATGTCCTGGAGGACGGGGCCGGCGTCGGCGGTGCGGGCGAGGGGAACGGCCGAGGATGAGCAACGCGACGGCCGCCCACTTCGGCGCCGGAGGCGATGCGCCCTACGACTTCGCCCTGCGCAACGGCGGAGGGGTGCTGCGGCTGATCGAGCTCGGGGAGGGAACCGAGCATCGGGTCGAGGTCGGTCGGTTCCTCTCCGCCGCGGATGCCGCCGACGACTCGGTGATCACGCGGATCCGAGGGCCGGTGCTCGACGTCGGGTGCGGGCCCGGGCGGATACTCCACGCCGCGATCGTGGCCGGGCACCTCGGGCTGGGGGTCGACGTCGCGATCTCCGCCGTCGAGCACGCCAGGGAGCAGGGTCTGCCCGCTCTGCACCGCTCGGTGTTCGACCCGTTGCCCCAGGAGGGCTCGTGGGGCACGCTGCTGCTCCTGGACGGGAACATCGGCATCGGGGGCGAGCCGGACGTGCTGCTCGCCCGGTGCGGCCAGATCGTCGCCCCCGGCGGACGCGTCATCGTCGAAGTCGATCCGCACCCGACGCGCGACCGGGGGTATCAGGCGACCGTCGTCGACATCGACGGTCGGTCGAGCTCGCCCTTCCCGTGGTACGAGATCGGAGCGACGGCGCTCCGCGATCGGGTGGACGGCACCGGGCTGCAGATCGTCGAGACGTGGACGCTGTCGGGCCGGGCGTTCGTGAGCCTCACCCGTCGGCAGGCTCCGATTCGCGGGTGACATCCGGGCCGCGGGATGCCGATGTCGCGGCCCGTGGCCGCAGGCGATGGCGCACCGCGCTGAAAACGGTGAGCAGGCCGTCATGCACGACGACGACGGCGAGCAGCCACACGGCGACGCTGAACAGCTGAGCGAAGTCCTGTGCGGAGAGCATCAGCCAGGCGCCCCAGAGCAGCAGCGCGACACCGACCGTCGCGAGGGCGATTCTGGCGGCCCTCATCGGAGGACCTCGATCGAGGACAGCCACTTGGTCTGCAGCACGCCGGGCCGTCCGGGGGCGATGACGCGCGCCGGATAGCCGTGGTCGAGGTCGAGGCGCTGCCCGTTGACCTGCAGGGCGACCAGCGTGAGAGGGTCGCCGACATACTGGGGCGGCATCGTGGTGGCCCGGAACGCGCCGCGCTGCTGCAGGCTGCGGAAGCGGATCGTGGCGTCTTCGGGGGCGTCGACAGTGGTCAGGAGATCCCGCAGTCGGACGCCCGTCCAGGTCGCGTCGACCGTCCACCCCTCGACACAGGCGATCGGGAGCCGGACGGTGCGCTGCGGCAGTCGTTCGAGCCCGTCGGCCGTGAAGGCGCGGGTCATCCCTCCGCCGACGACCATCAGCGTCCACG
The DNA here is from genome assembly GCF_020524545.1 of Microbacterium paraoxydans. Classification (GTDB taxonomy): domain Bacteria; phylum Actinomycetota; class Actinomycetes; order Actinomycetales; family Microbacteriaceae; genus Microbacterium; species Microbacterium paraoxydans_C. Next base: position 66,144 of record NZ_JAIVLG010000001.1, read on the forward strand.
CCGGATCGAGGGCGAGCGCGGTCACCTCGGCATGCCGCGCAGAACGGTTGACGGGCAGATCCTGAGGGCTGTCCGCGCGGGCGCGGGGCTCTCGGAGGCTGAACGGGCCGACAGGGGTGACGGCGTGGGCGAGCGCGGCAGCACCGAGCAGTGCGGAGGCGCCGCCGACCCCCGCGAGGAAGCGGCGTCGGGAGAGGTGATCGGTCATGGCGTCGTGTCCTCGTCGGGGCGCGAGCGCCAGGCGGCGGCGATCGCGGGGAGATGCACCGCGATGTGCACGGCCATCGCACCGAGGAGGACCCAGGCCAGCGCGAAGTGCGTGCGGCGGAAGGAGAACTCCCACGGATACCACTGCAGGGTGTTCAGAACACCGGTGATCGGCTCCATCAGCGCGGCGGCCACCAGCACCGCCAGGCTCACACGCTCCAGCAGGTGTGGGAAGCTGCGCACCGGAGGCCAGGCGAAGAGCTTCGGGAACACGACCCACAGCTTCGCCAGGAGCAGCGGGATGAGCATCGAACCCGTCACGACGTGGATCCCCTGGTTCCACGCATAGAGGTGGATCGGACGCGTCGGCAGCGCCAGCCAGGGCAGCGGATCCTGCTGGAGGTGGCTGTACAGGCCGGTGAGGAAGCAGACGAGGAAGGCGAGGCCGAGCAGTCTGCCGATGACGACGGCCATCCGCGTCGTGCGCAAGGGGGAGCCCAGGGCTCGCTGGGCACGCTCGGACCGATCCTGGAGCGCGACCGAGAGCCGTTCGGTCACCGAACCGCTCGAGTGGTCGTCGCGCATGTCCTCAGTATGCGGACCGCGACCGCTCGGGCGCGGGCGGATCGGGAACCTGTCATCGGGGTGTAAGGAAATGGGGTGCCGGTATGCCGCCTCCACGGGCACGCTGGGAGCATGACTGACGCGCAGCCGGGCCGGATCGAGTTCGCCGTGATCGGAGGGTCGGGTTTCGAAGCGCTCGATCTCGAGGGCAGACGAGTCCTCCCCGCTGCGGACTCGCCGTGGGGAGGCGTTCCCGAGATCGTCGTCGGTCTGCTGCACGGTCGCGCGGTGGCGTTCGCACCTCGGCACGGTGAGGGGCATCGCGTGCCGCCGCACCGGGTCAACGCCAGGGCGCTGCTCTGGGGCCTGCGGAGACTCGGGGCGCGCGTGCTGCTGTCGACCAACGCGGTGGGTGGGCTGTCGTCGTCGCTCGCGCCCGGGGACTTCGTGCTGACCGATCAGCTCATCGACAGGACGCACGGCAGGGCCGACACCTACTTCGACGGGGACATCGAGATCGCCGGTGTGCAGCATCTGCCGTTCGCGGAGCCCTACGACCGGGGCCTGCGCGAGATCGCGTTCCGGGTGCTCCGTGACCGGGGGGAGCGCGTGCACGCCGCGGGGACCAGCGTCGTGGTGCAGGGACCGCGATTCGCGACAGCCGCCGAGGCCGACTGGCACCGTGCGATGGGAGCCTCTCTGGTCAACATGACCCAGCTGCCCGAGGCTGCGCTGGCGGCCGAGCTCGGATTCGCGCACGTGAACCTCGCGATCGTGACCGACACCGACACCGAGCACGGCGAGACGGAGGACGACACCTCGGCCACCGCGGAACGCGTGTTCGCTGTGATGGCGCAGGCGCAGCCTCGGTTGAGTGCGGCCGTGGCGGCGCTCATCGCCGCGATCCCTCCGGGATACGAGCCGCCCGAGCGTCTGGCGCCCCAGGTGGTCGCTGCGCTGATCGGGGCGCGAGCATGAGTGGACTCCTGCTCGTCACCGGCGGGGCCGGTTTCATCGGCTCTGCGATCGTCGACGAGGCGATCGCCGCGGGCTGGCGGGTTCGAATCATCGATTCCCTGCGCCCGGACGTGCACGGCAGATCCGCCTCCGAGGCGGAGGGCGGGCGGGAGGTCGAGTTCGTCGCTGCCGATGTGCGCGACCGCGATGCCGTGCGCCGCGCGTTGATCGGCGTCGACGCGGTCTGTCATCAGGCGGCGAAGGTCGGACTCGGCGTCAGCATCCACGATGCCCCCGACTATGTGGGCTCGAACTCGCTCGGCACGGCGGTGGTGCTCTCGGCGATGGCGGAGGCCGGGATCGAACGCCTCGTCCTCGCGTCGTCGATGGTGGTCTACGGCGAAGGGCTCTACCGGGAGGGGGATCGCCTCGTGCAGCCCGCGCCGCGGAGTCGGTCGGACCTGGAGTCGGGCCGCTTCGAGCCGCGGTCGCCCCACACCGGCGAGCCCCTCCAGCCGACGTCGATCCCCGAGGAGCAGCCCTGCGATCCGCGCAACGCCTACGCCGCGACGAAGCTCGAGCAGGAGCTGCTGGCTCGGACGTGGGCGTACGACGGGGGACGGGCGGCGCTGCTGCGCTATCACAACGTCTACGGCCCGGGGATGCCCCGGAACACGCCGTACGCGGGAGTGGCGTCGATCTTCCGCTCGGCCCTCGAGCGCGGCGAGGCGCCCCGCGTCTTCGAGGACGGTCAGCAGCGACGCGACTTCATCCATGTCCGAGACGTGGCGCGCGCCAATATCGCCGCTCTCGAGTGGACGGATCGCGCGGCACCGGGGACCACGCGTGCGTTCAACGTCGCCACGGGCGTCCCGCACACGATCGGGGAGTTCGCCGATGCGCTCGCGGCGGCGTTCGGAGGGCCGCAGCCGGTGCGGACGGGGGAGTTCCGGTCGGGGGATGTGCGCCACATCACCGCGTCGGCGGATCGCATCGGTCGAGAACTGGGGTGGCAGCCGCAGGTCGGGTTCGACGACGGGGTGCGTGAGTTCGCGCATGCCCCGCTGCGCACGGGGGCGGACGTCTGATGGCGGGTGCGGCGACGCGTCCGGGACCGCGCCTCGCCGTCTGGGGGACGGCCGCCGCCGTGGTGCTCATCGCGGCCGCGATCCTGATCCCGGCGCTCACGGGATGGAACGTGCGCGTCAAGTCGTTCCCCCCGCTGCACGCGGAGTGGGCGCCGCGGGTCGGACCGGGAACGCCTGTGGCGGTACTGCTCGGCGTGGCCGGCGTGATCTGGGGTCCGCGGCTCGCATCCTCGGCCCGGTGGGGGCGGCTGCTGCTGCTCTCGTTCGCGGCGTCCGCGCTGTGGCTGTTCGCGCTCGCCACGGTGGACGGGCTCGACGGCATCGGCACCATCCTCGACCACCGGTACGAATACCTCGGCACCGCGCGGGAGGTCGACGACTTCGGGGCCACGCTCCGGGAGTACATCGAGCGGATTCCCTATGCGCATGAGGACAACTGGCCCGTGCACATCGCCGGCCATCCGCCGGGGGCCTTGCTCTTCTTCGTGGTCCTGGTGCGGATCGGGCTCGGGAGCGCGCTCGCCGCCGGGTTCGTGGTCCTGCTCCTGGGCGCCACGACGGTGGTGGCGGTCCTGATCACCCTGCGGGCGCTCGGGGCGACCGATCTCGCCCGTCGTGCGGCTCCGTTCCTGGTGTTCACCCCCGCGGCCATCTGGATCGCCGTCTCGGGCGACGGAATGTTCATGGCCGTCGCCGCGTGGGGGATCTGCCTGTTGGCGCTCGCGACGCGTTCTCGCGGCGCCGCGAGGATCGCGTGGTCGGTCGGGGCCGGTCTCCTGCTCGGATACTGCGTGATGCTCTCGTACGGTCTCCCGCTGCTGGGAGTGCTCGCCGTCGCCGTGCTGGTGGCGGGGAGGTCGTGGATCCCGTTGCCGATCGCCGCGGTCTCGGCGGTCGCCGTCGTGGGTGCGTTCGCGGTCTTCGGCTTCGCCTGGTGGGAGGCGTTCCCGGTGCTGCAGCAGCGCTATTGGGACGGGGTGGCGTCGCGTCGACCGCCCGAGTACTGGCTGTGGGGGAACCTCGCCGCCTTCGCGGTCAGCGCGGGGCCGGCCATCGGTGCGGCCTTCGCCGCGGTCGGGGCCTGGGCGATCCGTCGACCGCGCGAGCGGCGTCAGGTCCCGGAACTCCGCACCGGGTCAGGGCAGGGATGGGAGCCGCGCACCATCGTGCTGATGCTGTGTGCCGCTGGGGTGCTCATGGTGCTCCTGGCCGACGTGTCGAACATGAGCAGGGCGGAAGTGGAGCGCATCTGGTTGCCGTTCGTCCCGTGGATCACGATCGGTCTGGCGCTCTTCGAGGAACGGACGCGCCGGTGGCTGCTGGCGGTGCAGATCGTCGCCGCGATCGTCGTCCAGTCGCTGCTGCAGACCGGATGGTGAGTGCGGGCGGTCCCGCCTGGACCCGGCGGGGGAGGGTCGTCATAGGCTGGGGCGCATGACTGACGTTCTTCCCGTGGGCCTCGCCCTTGATGAGTTCAGCTCCGACATCCGCCCGCAGGACGACCTCTATCGCCACGTGAACGGCGCCTGGCTCGCCCGCACCGAGATCCCGGGCGACAAGGCGCGCTGGGGCTCTTTCCACCTTCTCGCCGAGCAGGCCGAGAAAGACGTACGTGCGATCGTGGAGGAATCGCAGGACGCAGCGGAGGGCACACTCGCCCGCAAGATCGGCGACCTGTTCGCGAGCTTCATGGACACCGAGCGCATCGACGCCGCGGGTGTCGCCCCGCTTGCCGAGACCCTGGCCGAGATCGACGCGATCGACGGGATCCCGGCGTTCCTGCGTACCGTTGGCGCCTATGACCGCGACGGTCGCGCTTCCGTGATCGGGCTCTACGTCGACGGCGACCCCGGCGACCCCGAGCGCTATCTCCCGGTGCTCGTGCAGGCGGGCCTGTCGCTGCCCGACGAGAGCTACTTCCGCCTCGACACGTTCGCCGACACCCGCGCCGCGTACCGCGCACATCTCGGGCGACTGCTCGAACTCGCGGGTGTCCCGGACGCGGCAGCGAGCGCCGACCGCTCGATCGCGCTCGAGACCGAGCTGGCGGGCCACCACTGGGACAACGTCCGCAGCCGCGATGCGGTCGCGACCTACAACCTCAAGACCTGGGACGAGCTCCAGGAGCTCACCGGCGTCGACCTGACGCCGTGGCGCGAGACGGTCTCGCCCTCGAACCCCGCAGCCTTCGACGAGGTCGTCGTGTCGCAGCCGAGCTTCTTCGAGGGACTCGGCGCACTGCTCACCCCCGAGCGTCTCGACGACTGGAAGGCGTGGCTGCGGGCGAAGGTCGTTCACGCCGCGGCACCGTACCTGACCGACGATCTCGTGCAGGAGAACTTCTCGTTCTACGGCACCGAGCTCACCGGCGTCCCCACGATGCGCGAGCGCTGGAAGCGCGGCGTCTCGCTCACCGAGGGAGCGCTCGGCGAGGCGATCGGCAAGGTGTACGTCGAGCGGCACTACCCGCCGACGGCGAAGGCCGCGATGGACGAGCTGGTCGCGAACCTCATCGAGGCGTACCGCCGGAGCATCACCGACCTCGAGTGGATGACCGCGGAGACCCGCGAGCGCGCGCTCGCGAAGCTCGATTCGTTCACGCCGAAGATCGGTCACCCCGAGGTGTGGCGCGACTATTCGAGTCTCGAGATCGACCGAGACGACCTGTTCGGCAACGTGCGTCGCGCGTCGATCTTCGAGCACGACCGCAACGTCGACAAGGTCGGGAAGCCGATCGACCGTACCGAGTGGCACATGCCGCCGCAGATGGTCAACGCGTACTACAACCCGTCCATGAACGAGATCGTGTTCCCTGCGGCGATCCTGCAGTATCCGTTCTTCGACGCCGGCCGTGACGCGGCCGCCAATTACGGGGGCATCGGCGCGGTGATCGGCCACGAGATCGGCCACGGCTTCGACGACCAGGGCAGCCGCTACGACGGCGACGGCCGACTGCAGGACTGGTGGACCGATGCCGACCGCTCGGCGTTCGAAGAGCGCACCAAGGCGCTCATCGCCCAGTACGACGCGCTGGTTCCGGAGGGCCTCGACGCCGAGCATCACGTCAACGGCGCCCTCACGATCGGGGAGAACATCGGCGACCTCGGCGGCCTCGGCATCGCGCTCCGGGCATACGAGCTGTCGTTGGACGGTGCGGAGGCGCCGGTGATCGACGGCTACACGGGTGTGCAGCGGCTGCTGCTCTCGTGGGCGCAGGTGTGGCAGCAGAAGAGCCGCGACGCCGAGACCCTGCGACTGCTCACGATCGACCCGCACTCGCCGAACGAGTTCCGCTGCAACCAGATCGTGCGCAACATCGATGCGTTCTACGAGGCGTTCGGAGTGGCCGAGACCGACGCGCTGTGGTTGCCCGCGGCCTCGCGGGTGACCATCTGGTGACCAAACGTCGCACTCTGTGAAGCATCCCCCGGCGGTGGGGTTACGATAGCCCTGCCGCTGGGGAGTGTCTTCCCTCGGTATCCCGCAAATCCACCCCCCTTAAGGATCAGCGTGGGCGCTCTCGAGCCTGGTGATGGGTTCCGCAACTCTTCGGTCCCCGAGTCTCTCCGGGGTGCCCAGGATTCCTCCGGCGGTCGCCGCTCGCAGCGCACCAGCCGTCGACTCCCTCGGCGCGCAGCCGCTGGACGACGGTCGTTCACCGCCACGCTCCGATCCCTGGAGGGCCTGGCGGATTCCGGCGCGCAGGTCTCGGTGCACGTCGTCGACCTCGACAACCACGTGCACGTCCTGGCGGGCGACGATCACGTGACCATGCCGGTCGCTGGCCTTGGCGTCGTCCCACTGCTCATCGAGGTGGCCGCAGGCTTTCAGAGCGGCGCGCTGGACCCGTTCGAGATCGTCGAGCGCGAGAGCGTCGATGCCGTCGAGTCCTCGGGGCTCTGGCGGCATCTGCATGCCCCCGCGCTTCCTCTGGAGGACCTCGCCGTGCTGGCGGCGACCGCGGGCGACCCGATCGCGGTCAATGCCCTGCTGCAGAAGGTCGGGCACGAACGGGTGCGCGAGCGCATCGAGTCCCTCGGACTCCGCCGGACGGCGCTGCTCGACCGTTTCCGCGACCGTCGCGGCCCCGACGATGCCCCGCAGGTCGCCGTCGGTTCGGCGCGAGAGCTCGCGGGACTCTTCTCGGCGCTGGTGAACTCGCAGGTCGTCGACGCCGCTGTCAGCGCGCAGGTGTCGGAGTGGTTGAGTCTCAACCAGGACCTGAGTCTGGTCGCGGCCTCCACGGGACTCGATCCCTTCGCGCACGATCACGATGCGCACGGGCTGCTCTTCGTGAACAAGACCGGTCGCGACCGAGGGGTGCGTGCGGAGGCGGGCGTGCTCGCCGGGCCTCGCGCCGGGGTCGCCTACGCGCTCATCGTCTGCTTCGACGACCTCTCGATCACGCATCGGCTGCGCGCGCACGACGCGTTCCGCGTGCTCGGCGTCGAACTCATGGAGTACACACACTGACACGCACGTCAGGTCAGGCAGTCACGCCGCATCAGGCAGGTTGCGCGAAGATCGGACTGTTCTCGAGTGTTCGCCTGTTCTCGCTAGCATCGTGGGATGCCACGACCTGACTGGACACCGCACCGCCGTGACGACGGCGAGCTGCTCGGCTGGATCCACCCCGCCGGAGACGAATGGGTGGCGGTCGACGTGCTCGGGCGCCGCGTCGGCACTCCCGCCGAATGGCTCGATGCCGAGGCGGCTCTGGAGGAACACGGGATTGCGTGGCTCGCGGATCCATGGATGCTGGAAGGCGAGGACGATCGCCCGCTGCGCGTGCGCATCCTCGAGGTGACTCCCGACGAGGAGGGCGTGCCGGGGCGGATCGTGGCGAAGATCGACGACTTCGGCGACATGGCCCGTCCGGCGACCGCGCAGTTCGTGCTGGCCTGGCCGATCCCCGACCGGCTGCGCCATCCGCACGACGGCGACCCGGATCCGCGCACGATCTCCCGGTGACCGCTCCTCGCCGCGTGCGACGACGAGGCGACCGGAGTGAGATCAGCAGCAAGAGATTCGGTGCATCGTCCGAAACGCCCTAGCCGTCCGCGATGGTTCGGACAACGGCAACCATGTCGAGTGCGCCGTCGCCGCGGGCTGACGCTTCGCGATAGAGGGCTTCGCAAAGCTCGCTGAGCGGGGCGTGGCCTCCTCGGGTGGCCGCGGCATCGACGATGAGCTTCGCGTTCATGTGGACGTCGGAGATGGCTGCCTGCGCGGTGAAGTCCTCAGTGGCGAGTTTCTCGGTCTTGACTCGAGAGATCGGTGAGGACATCTGACCCGCATCCAGGAGGGCTCGGAGGGTGTGGGGGTCGATGCCGTGTGCTCGCGCGAACTGGAATGCTTCAGCGAGGCCGGTGACGAGAGCGATCAAGAACACGTTGACCGCCAGCTTCATCGTGATCGCCGACGGCACCGCACCGCAATAGGTGGTCGTGGCGCACAGCGGATCGAGCAGTGGGGCGATCCGCGAAGCGACATCGGCGTCCCCAGCGACCATCGCGACGAGTTCGCCATCTTCGGCAGGACGCCGTGAGCCTGAGACGGGAGCTTCGATGTAGTTGCCACCAGCCGCGCGAATCTCATCGGACAGGCTCTTCGAGAACTCCGGCGAGATCGTGCCCATGTTGATGATCGTGTGTCCTGCGACGAGGCTCGCCACATTCGCGTCGCGGCTTCGGAGCACCGCTTCGATGGCGGCCTCATTGCGGAGCATCACGATGATCGTCTCGCACTCCGCGAACACATCCGCGACGCTGTCCGCAGCCGTGCAGTCACCTCCGACGAGGCGCGGGATGTCCTTCGACGTTCGGTTCCACACCGACAGTGGCACGCCGGCGTGAGCGAGGCGTCGCGCCATCGGAAGGCCCATGATTCCCAGGCCGATGAAGCCGACTCGTGTCGTCCGGGCAGCCTCATCGTGCAGCGTCTTCTCGAACCAGTGATGTGCGTAGGGCTCTTCATTGAACGCAGGCACTTCGCGATAGCCGGATCGACGGTAGAGGCCGATCGCTTCCGTCAATGACTTGTTCGTCTCCAGTCGGACCAGTTGCGCTCCCCGTGACCGTCCGATGTCTTCAGCCGCTTCGAGGAGCCGTCGCCCGATACCCGCACCGCGCAGGTCCGGTGACACCCACAGGCGCCGTATCGTGGCGACCTTGTCGTCCGCGGAGGTGATGCTGATGCACCCCACCGGCTTGCGCTTCCACGTCGCAAGCAAGAACGCCCCGTGGGGATGCCGGAATGCACCGTCTGCCGCGGGGAGGGACTTCTCGGGTCGGAACCCGCCTTCGAACCGGGCATCCAATGCCTTGCGGTATGCGTCGAGTGCCCGCCGCGCGTCAGGCAGATCGGGGTCGACGGAGGTGATGCTCACTTCCGAGGCGATGAACAGGCGCTCGACCGTCGCGGCAGCCGTGACCAGTTCGTCCCGCTCGCGATCGCTCAACGGGTCGAGAATCGAACCGACCGGCTCATCCGAGAGTCGGTCGAGCTGCGCCAGCTCGTCGAGCCCGCTCACGGTGAGCGACGCTCGGCGCACACGACCGTCCTCCGGTGAGGGGGAGATCGTGATGAGACCCTCCGCTTCCAGCGCCCTCAGTTGGCGGCTCGCGTAGCCGGAATCGAGACCGAGGCGATCGCGCAGTTCCTTCACGTCGATGCCGGTCCGGCCGATCTCCCAGAGGATCCTGTCCAGCCCCAGTGGCCGCGTGCGGGCCAGATAACGGTCCTCGAGGGCTCCGATCCGCTCTGTGACCACCCTGTTGAATGCTCTAACCGCCTGGACCTGACGTTCGATCTCCATAATCTCTGATTATAGTCAGAGAAATGCGTTCGGCAAAGGGTCAAGTGCTCTTCGAGCGCGCCCCGTTCTCAGCCCGGCAGGGACGGATGCTGCTCGGAACTTCGCTGCCTCGGGATGAAGAGCGAGAGCACCACGGCGATCACGCCGGCTGCGATCGCGAGCCAGAAGCACACCTCGAAGGCGGCGCGTGTGGGGACGGCGACCCCGCCGACGTCGATGCTCATCGCCGCGAGCACCCCGCCCATCACGGCTGAGGCGCTCGACGTTCCCACCGAACGGAACAGGGCGTTCAGTCCGTTCGAGGCTCCGGTCTCGTCGGCGGGGACCGAACGCATGATGATCATCGGCATCGCGGCGAAGGTGAAGCCGATGCCGACGCCGATGAAGATGTTGGCCACGAAGATGTGCCACACCTCGGAGGACCAGAGCAGGACGAAGACGTAGGCGAGCACGATCGCGGCGGCCCCGACCGTGAACAGCGGGCGGGGGCCGACGGTGCGTTCGAGCCAGCCCGACAGCGGTGAGATGACCATCATCACGAGTCCCGCCGGCATGATCACGAGGGACGCCGCCAGCATGTCGAGCCCGAAACCCGCGCCACCGGTCGTCGGCATCTCGAGCAGCTGAGGAAACGTGACGTTCGAGGCGAAGAGCGCGAAACCCATGCCGATCGCGGCGATGTTCGTGAACAGCACGGCGGGCCGTGCGGCGACCCGCAGGTCGAGGAGGGGGTCCTTCGTGCGCAGCTGGTACCAGCCCCAGACCAGGAGGACGGCGACTCCGCCGAGGATGCAGGTGAGCGTGAGCGCGGAGGTCCACCCCCATTGCGCACCTCGGGAGACGAAGAGCAGGATTCCGGTGAGGCCGATCGCGAGACCGATGGCACCGATCACGTCGAGTCGACCGGGGAAGCGGAGCACGTCCTCCGGGATCGCCGCGAGAACGAGCACGAGGCCGACGACGCCGAGCGCCGCCGCGAGCCAGAACAGCATGTGCCAGTCGGCGTTCTGGGCGAGGAGGGCGGCCACGGGCATCCCGATCGCACCGCCGACGCCCATGGTCGCGCTCATGAGGGCCACGGCGGTGCCGAGCCGCTCGGGCGGCAGCACGTCGCGCATGATGGCGATGCCGAGCGGGACGACACCCGTCACGGCACCTTGCAGCGCGCGACCGATGATCACGCCGATGATCGATCCGGAGACCGCGGCGATCATGGAGCCGAGGACGAGGAGCGCGAGCAGGGCGATCACGACCCGGCGCTTGCCGTACATGTCGCCCAGGCGGCCGGAGATGGGGGTGGCGACGGCGGCCACGAGCAGCGTGATCGTGACGACCCAGGTGGTGTCCTCGCGGGAGGCGTTCAGCAGCTGCGGGAGCTCGGCCTGCAGAGGGACGACGAGCGTGAACATGAACGAGGAGCACAGGCCAGCGAAGGCGAGGACGGCGACGATCGTCCACTTCGGCGGGGTGCGGGAGAGGCGCTTCCTGGCCCTGTCATCGCTCGCACCCACCGGCTCAGGCTATCGGCGATCGGACGCTGCGGGGCCGTCCGGCGCTGATTAGCATGTGAGCATGGTCACGAGCAGCGTCGCTCCGGACGATCCCGCCGCCCACCGCGGTATCTCCCGGCGCACCCAGTCCGACATCTACCGCGCGGGCATCAGCGGCACGACGCCTGCGGTGCCGATCGATCCCGTGGCATTGAAAGCTGCGGCGCGCAGGGCGCTGAGCGCGGAGGCCTTCGCCTACATCGCGGGAGGAGCGGGCTCCGAGCGCACCATGACGGCCAACCGCCGTGCGTTCGACCGCTGGCAGGTCTGGCCGAGGCCGCTCCGTGACGTCTCGACCCGCGACCTCGGCGCGGAGTTCCTCGGCCGGATGCGCCCGACGCCGCTGCTGCTCGCCCCGCTCGGGGTGATGGAGATGGCCCATGCGGAGGCCGATCTGGCGGTCGCACGCGCTGCGGCATCCCTCGGGGTCCCGTACACGCTCTCGAACCAGGCATCCTTCCCGATGGAGCAGGTGGCCGACGCCGCACCGCACGGCTCCCGCCTGTTCCAGCTCTACTGGTCGGCGTCGGATGACCTCAACCGCTCTCTGCTCGCCCGCGCCGAGGCGTCCGGGTGCGAGGGGATCGTGATCACCGTCGACACCCATCTGCTCGGCTGGCGCACTCGCGACCTCGACCTCGCCTACCTGCCTTTCACGCGCGGGCTGGGGATCGCGCAGTACACCAGCGATCCGGTGTTCCAGCAGCTGGTGCAGGAGCGCGTCGCGGCGCCGAAGGGCGATGCTCCCGGCGTCCGCGTCACGCCTCGGGCGGTGGCCGCGGCCTTGACGATCGCCCGCAAAGGGGCACCGCTCACGGGTGGTGGCTCTCTCCGCGACAACCTCCGCTCGCCGTTGCCGCGGGCTGCGGTCGAGACGTTCCTCGACGTGTTCTCCACTCCCGCGCTCACGGGGGAGGACCTGGTGAAAGCACGCGAGTGGACGAATCTGCCGATCATCCTGAAGGGGATCGTGCATCCCGACGATGCTCAGGCTGCGCTCGATGCGGGGATGGACGGGATCTGGATCTCGAATCACGGCGGCCGCCAGATCGACCGCTCGGTGCCGACGCTCGACGTGCTGCCCGAGATCGCCGAGCGTGTCGCGGGGCGGGTGCCGATCGTCTTCGACTCGGGGGTGCGGGGCGGCGCCGATGCCGTGATCGCCCTCGCCCTCGGCGCGACGGTCGTCGCTCTCGGCCGCCCCTACGCCTACGGCCTCGGCATCGCCGGCGAGGTCGGGGTGCGCGAGGTCGTGCGGAACGTGCTCGCCGAGATCGACATCACCCTCGGGCTGGCGGGGCTCACCTCGGTGTCGCAGCTGGATCGGGACGCGCTGAGGAACGTGTGAGCGCGATCCGCCGTTCGTGATTGCATGGGCGGATGAGCGATGACGCCGCCTTCGACCAGCATCCCGCCGATTCCGCGTACCACCGCCGGCTTCCGATCGGCGAGGTGCTAGACGCCTCCGCGATCGCCGAAGGGCTGCCGTGGGCGTTCGAGACGATCGCGATGCGTCCGCTCGAACCGATGCTCGTTCCGGAGAAGCCGCGCGGAGGAGAGATCGATCCGAGCGAATGCGGGCACTGCGGTCCGAGCGTGCACACGATCTGGCACGACGAGCTGTGGCAAGTGCGTGCCGGGTGGGACGTCGGCGGTCTGCCGTTCATCGGGGGCGTCGCGCCGCGCGAGCACTGGCTGCTCGAGAATGCCCCGCACGACGTGCTCGCCGCGCTGGGGCCGCTGATGCAGCGGGTCTCCCAGGCCGTCAAGAGCGTCCCCGGGGTCGCGCGCTGCCATTTCGGTCGCTGGAACGACGGGTCCGCGCACATGCACCTGTGGGCGATGGGGCGCCCCGCGGGGATGATGCAGGGTCGCGGTGCCGTGCTCGCCTTCTGGGACGAGATCCTGCCGCCCCTGCCGCCGGAGATGGCCGAGGACCACATCCGGATCGTCGCCGAAACGCTTGCGGCCGGTGGGGGAGAGGCCTTCCCGTATCGCTGATCCGGGCCCGTCGATTCCTCGAACGGGCCGACGAGGGGCAGACTGGGTGCGTGCGAACCATCCGTGACCTCGACACCGTTGAACTCATCCTCGACGCGCAGGGCCTGCTCGACTCCATCCGGGGTCCGCAGCGCGTGGTGGATGCCGGCACTCTGCGCGCCCTGCAGCAGTCGGGCAACTACGTCGTCGGATTCTTCGACGGCGAGGGCGACGAGGAGCGCATGGTCGGTGCCTCGATCGCGTTCTTCGGCGAACCTGCCCGGCGGGCGATGCATTCGCACATCACGGCTCTGCTCCCCGAGTATCGGGGTCGCGGCTGGGGGCGTGAGCTCAAGGAGCACCAGCGCCAGTGGGCGTTCTCCCGCGATGTCGGCCGCATCACGTGGGTGTTCGATCCGCTGGTCGCGCGCAACGCGCATTTCTTCTTCACGGTGCTGGGCGCACGCGCGACCGGATACTCGGTGAACCGCTACGGGATTTTCGGCGGCGGGGACGCGGGCGATGAGAGCGACCGGCTCGATGTCGAGTGGGCTCTCGCCGACATCGCCAAAGCGCCGGCAGACGACGACGTCGTCGAGACCCTGGAGACCCCCGCAGACATCGAGGCGCTGCGCGTCTCGGACCCGGCGGCCGCACACGAGTGGCGGCTCCGTCTGCGTGCCCAGATGGAAGGCCTGCTCGGCAGCGGGCTGAAGATCGCGGGCTACGACACCGCGCGCGGTTACCTTTTCACGGCCTGACCGTCGAGGAACGAGAAGCACGGGACCTCGTCGTCCGACTCGGAGAACTGCGCCAACCAGGACCGCGGGGCCAGGCTCTGTGCGGGACGGCGGATAGAATGGGGTGCCCGTGTTCACGGGTCCCCTCCCGCATCCGACCATTGGAGCCACCGTGGCCGAACAGTCCCGCCTCGACAAGGTCATCGCCCTCGCCCGCCACCGCGGGTTCGTGTTCCAAGCGGGTGAGATCTACGGCGGTTCCCGGTCGGCCTGGGACTACGGCCCCCTCGGAACCGAGCTCAAGGAGAACATCCGCCGCCAGTGGTGGCAGACGTTCGTGCGCGGCCGCGGGGACATGGTGGGCCTGGACTCCAGCATCATCCTCCCCAAGCGCGTATGGGAGGCATCCGGACACGTCGCGACCTTCACCGACCCCCTCGTCGAGTGCCTGCAGTGCCACAAGCGCTTCCGCGCCGACAACCTCATCGAGGACTTCGAGGCGCGCAAGGGACGCAAGGCGGAGAACGGTCTCGCCGACATCCCCTGCCCGAATTGCGGGACCAAGGGGCAGTACACCGAGCCGAAGGCGTTCTCCGGTCTGGTCAAGACGTACCTCGGGGTCGTCGATGACGAGTCGGGCCTGTACTTCTTGCGCCCTGAGACGGCGCAGGGCATCTTCGTCAACTTCTCGAACGTGCTCACCGCGAGCCGCAAGAAGCCGCCGTTCGGTATCGGCCAGGTCGGCAAGGCGTTCCGCAACGAGATCACTCCCGGCAACTTCATCTTCCGCACGCGCGAGTTCGAGCAGATGGAGATCGAGTTCTTCACGCCGCCCGCCGACGCGCAGCAGTGGTTCGAGCACTGGGTCGAGGCCTGCTGGAACTGGTTCATCGATCTGGGCATCGACGCCTCGAACATGCGGCAGTTCGACGTGCCGGAAGAAGACCGCGCGCACTACTCGGCCGGCACGATCGACGTCGAGTACAAGTTCGGCTTCGCGGGCAAGGAGTGGGGCGAGCTCATGGGTGTCGCCAACCGCACCGACTACGACCTCTCCAGCCACACCGACGCGTCGGGGCAGAGCCTGACGTACTTCGACCAGGCCACGGGCGAGCGCTACACCCCGTACGTGATCGAGCCGTCGTTCGGCCTCACCCGCGCGATGATGGCCTTCCTCGTCGACGCCTACCGCGAGGAGCAGGTGCCCAACGCCAAGGGCGGCACCGACGTGCGCACGGTGCTCAAGCTCGACCCGCGCCTCGCGCCCGTCAAGGCCGCGGTGCTGCCGCTCTCGCGCAACGAGAAGCTGTCACCTCTCGCGCGCGAGGTCGCCGACACGCTCCGCAGCTCCTGGGCCGTCGACTTCGACGACGCGGGGGCGATCGGCCGCCGATACCGCCGCCAGGACGAGATCGGCACCCCGTTCTGCGTCACGGTCGACTTCGACTCGCTCGACGATCGTGCCGTCACCGTTCGCGACCGCGACAGCATGGCGCAGGAGCGCGTCTCGATCGACCAGCTGCACGCCTACCTGGCTGAGCGCCTGCGCGGCGCCTGAGCCCCGTCTGGTCGCCGAGACCCCCGTTCCGCGCCGAGACCCCCGCCCGCAGGCGTCTGCATGCGGGGGTCCCGGCAACCGGAGGGGGCGTCGACGAACAAACCGACTTCGAGCGGCCCGCTCTCGTCCTCGGTGCCGGTCGGGAAGCGGTAGTGGCAGGAGCGGGCGATGAGTCCCGCGACGTCATCCCCCCGTCGGCTTCACTTGGCCGCCTTGGCCGCGGCCTTCATGGCCTTCTTGTGCTCGCGCACCTTCGCGAGCGAGTCCGGCGAGACGATGTCGGCGACGCTGCGGTACGCCCCATCCTCGCCGTAGGGGGCGGATGCCTCGCGCCAGCCCTCGCCCGTGAAGCCGTATTGCTTGCCCAGGAGTGCGAGGAAGATCTTGGCCTTCTGCTCACCGAAGCCGGGGAGCGCCTTCAACCGCTTCAGCACCTCGGGTCCCGACGGGTCGCCGTCGGTCCACAGCGCCGCGGCGTCTCCGTCCCAGTCGTCGACGAGGGTCTGGCACAGCGTCTGCACGCGCGTCGCCATCGATCCGGGGAAGCGGTGCACCGCGGGGGTCTGCCGGAAGGCTTCGAGGAACTCGTCCGGCGCCATGTGGGCGATCGTCGCGGCGTCGGCCGCTCCGGTGCGCTGCTCGATCTTGAGCGGACCGGCGAATGCGGTCTCCATGGGGACCTGCTGGTCGAGCAGCATCCCCACGAGCAGGGCGAGCGGATTGTTCGTGAGCAGGTCGTCGGCGGCGGTGTCTCCGGTGATGTGCAGGGCCATGCCTCCAGTCTCTCGCATTGGTTGAAGGACGGGTACAGCCTTGTGAACTCGGCACCACACCTGTATTCGCCGCCACATGGCCACGCCTCGCTACCCGGTGTTGAGCTCGAAGATCTTCCGCTTCTCGTCGGAGGTGAGGTCGGATGCCGCGAGCACTTCTTGCAGGATGAGGGACTTTCCCGCAAGGTAACGGCCGATGTCGATATCTGGGTCGCGCGCAAGATCGAGCTTCACTTCTGCGTAGCGGTCGCGAAGCGATGGATTCTGACGCAAGACGTCACGCACCGCGAGATGGTTGCGAACGTGCAGGTTGTTCACGATGCAGAGATAGACCGGCCTGATGTCGCGTCAGCTGATGATGGTGCTCGTGCGTCTGCACTCTTCCCTCGGATCAGGCACTGTAATATCATCATGATATGAGTGAGGAGCTGCGCGAAATGCGCGAGCGAGCTGGGCTCAGCCAATCGCAGCTCGCGGTGCGCAGCAGTGTTGCGCAACCGAACATCGCCGCGTATGAGTCTGGGCGGCGGATTCCGTCGTCGGCGATGGTCGATAGGCTGCGGTCAGCTATGCGCCCTCTGCCGCACGAGGCGCTCGAACGGCATCGTGACGAGCTCAAGGATCTCGCTGCGGCGCACGGACTGAGCAACGTGCGCGTGTTTGGCTCCGCCGGGCAGGGGACGGATACAGCGCAAAGCGATCTCGACATCCTTGTCACCCGCTCGCCGAACGTCGGATTGCTGACGATCGCCGAGTTCACCCTGGCTGCCGAACAGCTGCTCGGAGTTCCGGTCGACGTGGTGACAGACGGAGGGCTGCCCGCTGGTCATCCAATCTTGCGCTCAGCAGTGGCCGCGTGAGCGAGAGAGATGAACGGGCGCTACGTGAGATCGTCCGGCTGTGTGACGACGGCATAGGTCTCGCCGATCGAGGCCACGAGTGGTATGTCTCGGACGATCTGAATACACCGGGGCTCGCAGCTGAATCGATCATCATCAAGATCGGTGAGAACGTCGCGAGGCTGAGTGACGAAATGATCGCCGCTAACCCGCAGGTGCCCTGGTCGAGCATCAAGCGCATGCGCGATCGGCTTGCGCACCACTATGAGGCGACTGACTACGACGCGGTGTGGGCCACCATCAGCGTCGAACTGCCCCGTGTGCGCGTAGCGATCACCTCGCTCCTCCCCGACGCAGTCGGCGATTGATCACGCATCCGCACATGGTTACCGAACCTGCTGGTCGAGCAGCATCCCCACGAGCAGGGCGAGCGGATTGTTGGTGAGCAGGTCGTCGGCGGCAGTGTCTCCGGTGATGTGAAGGGCCATGCCACCAGTGTCCCACCCCGCGGCGGAGCGTGTCAGGCGGTCGCAGTCTCGTCCGCGGCGGAGACGCCGGGTTCGGGGGCGATGCCGTACAGCGCGGTCAGCGCCGCGGTGAACTCCTCCGCGCGACCGGCGGCGGCGAGCTCGTGCGCGCGCACGGTCGGGGTGTGCAGCAGCACGCCGGAGAGGTGACGCAGCGCCTGCTCGACCTTGCCGTCCTCATCGCCGCGAGCCCGAGCACGATCGATCTCGCGTTCGAGCAACTCGAAGATGTGCGAGCGGAAGGCCACCACCGATGGAGTCACGCTCTGCCGTGCGCCAACCACGTGGAAGGTCTCGGCCGCCTCGCGGACGACCGAGCGCGCGGCATCCGTCGCCTGGAGTTCTTCGAGCGGCGCGTGGAGGCGGATGGTCTCGAGGTCGAGGAGGGCCACGCCCTCGAGTGAGGCGACGGCGGGGTCGACGTTGCGCGGCATGCCGAGGTCGACCACGAGTCGGCTGTGCGTCCCGACGGGGCAACCGGCAGGGGCAGGTCCGGACGGAAGCTGCAGGTGCTCGGGTCCGAGCACGGGCACGGTGGCGGTGGTGCAGGTGATGAGCAGGCTCGACCGCGCGGCGGTGCGGGCGTACTCTTCGGCGGTGACCGGACGGATGCCGTGTTTCGCGGCGAAGACCTCGGCGCGCCCCGATGGCGAGTACACCGAGATGTTCGCGGCACCGCGCTCGCGAAGCGTCGCGAGGGTGACCGCGGCGTAGGCCCCGGTGCCGACCAGCAGCACGCGCTCGGCGGACCAGTCGGCGATGCGGCTGTCGGCGAGCTCCAGGGCGAGGCGCACGAGCGAACGGCCCGCACGGCCGAGGGCGGTGACGTTCTTGACCTTGCGCTGCGCCTGGCTCGCGCGCTGGAACAGACGCTCGAGTTCGGGGGAGGTGGTGCCGTCCTTGCGCGCGGTCTTGAGGGCACGGCGGACCTGACCGGCGATCTCGCCCTCGCCCGAGACCACCGACTCGAGGCCGGAGGCGACGGAGAAGAGGTGCTCGGCCACGCGGCGTCCCGAGTGCACGGCGTAAGCGCCGTCGAGGTCGGCGGCAGCGATGCCCGTCGCGGACTCGACGGCTTCGATGACGGCCTCGACGCCGATCGCGCCGGCCGCCGTCACCGGTTCGTCCATCTCGACGTACGCCTCGAACCGGTTGCACGTCGCCAGAACCACGGCACCCTGCACGCACGGCGCCATGCCCACGAGAGTGGGAGCGACGTCGTCGGGGGTGCGGCTCAGGCGTTCGAGCAGTTCGAAGGAGGCGGTCTTGTGACTCGCCGTCACACACAGCAGCACTCTTCGATTGTACCGGAGCGCGGAGAGCGGGGATTCGCGCCGCTCGACTCGGCGACTCCATAAGGGCGGAATGCGAGGATGGGGCCATGGCCCTCTCCGACGCCCCGCTTCTGCGCGCCCTCGCCGGCGACCGTCCCACCCACACCCCGGTCTGGTTCATGCGGCAGGCCGGCCGGTCGCTGCCCGAGTACCGTGACCTGCGGGTCGGGACCCGGATGCTCGACGCCTGCCTGACGCCCGACCTCGCGGCCGAGATCACTCTGCAGCCGGTGCGCCGACACGGAGTCGATGCGGCCGTGTTCTTCAGCGACATCGTCATCCCGCTGCGGTTGGCCGGGGTCGATGTCGAGATCGAGCCCGGGCGTGGACCGGTGTTCGCGGAGCCGGTGCGCACGGCATCCGACGTCGATCGCGTCACCGCCATCGACCCGGACGACCTGGACGGCACAGCCATCGCCGAGGCGGTCGGCATCGTCACCGCGGAGCTCGGCGACACTCCGCTGATCGGCTTCGCCGGTGCACCGTTCACGCTCGCGGCCTACCTCGTCGAAGGGGGCCCTTCCAAGGAGCATCTGCGCGCGAGGGCCATGATGCACTCCGACCCTGAGTCGTGGAACCGACTGGCCGGCTGGCTGGCGCGTGTCTCCCGCCGCTTCCTCGAGACGCAGCGCGATGCGGGGGCCTCGGTCGTGCAGCTGTTCGACAGCTGGGCCGGATCGCTCAGCACCGCCGACTACCGGAGGTTCGTGGCTCCGCACTCTCGCGCCGCTCTCGCGGACATCGGCCTTCCGGCCATCCACTTCGGCGTCGGCACGGGGCCGTTCCTCGCCGACATGCGTCTCGACGGGGTGGCCGACGGGGTGGGCGTCGATTGGAGGCAGCCGCTCGATGAGGCGGCCGCGATCCTCGGACCGGACGTCACGGTGCAGGGCAACATCGATCCCGCGCTCCTCGCGGCCCCGTGGCCGGTGCTGGAGGCGCACGTGCGCGACGTGATCGACCGCGGTCGTGCGGCGCGCGCGCACATCCTCAACCTCGGCCACGGGGTTCCCCCGGAGACCGACCCCGACCAGCTCACCCGTATCGTCGAGCTGGCGCACTCTCTCTGAGCTGCCTCCCTACCACCGTTCGAATCGCGCAAATCGTCGTATCCGTGAGCCGAAAGCGACCATTCACGCGATTCGAAAGCCCGCCGCCCGCCGCAGGCAACGCATGATCCGCAGGTCGGAGGCGGTGAAGCCCCCGGCAGGGAGTGCCGCGCGGATGCGCTCGTCGTCGAACGCTCGTGCGGGGCGGATGCCGACCGGTGCCTCGGGGGCGAACGGTGCGGCCTCGCTCACGCCCTCCGCGAGCATCCGCGCCTGGGCCTTCGCCACGAGGGGGACGACCATCGTCCACTCGGTCACCTGGGCCAGTGCCCGCACGATCCACGTCGGCACCGGGAGGTAGGCGGGACGACGTCCGGCGACACGGGCGATGCGACGGATGGCCTCGCCGAGCGTGACCTCGTCCGCACCCATGACCGCGATCGTCGGCTCCTCGATGCGACCTTCGAGGGCGGCGACGAGGACGTCGACCGCGTCCTCCACGGGCACCGGTCGTGCCGTGCGCTCTCGGTAGCCGACGGTCCAGAAGAAGGGCAGGGTCCGCACCGCCTTGGTCACGTGATCGACCATGTGATCGCCGGGGCCGTAGATCATGCCGGACTTGAGGATCGTGTGCGGGATGCCAGAGGCGCGGACGATCTCCTCCGCCTCCCACTTCGACTCGTGATAGCCGGAGCCGCAGTCGGGGCGTGCCCGGAGGAAGCTGACGAGGACGATGCGCTGCACGCCGGCGCGGCGGGCTGCCTCCACGACGGCCCTCGTCCCGTCCACGTGCACACGACGGAAGGTCTGTCCCCCGATCTCCCGGTTGATCCCGGCGCAGTGCGCCACGGCATCGCACCCCTCGAAGGCTTCGGTCAAGGCCTCCACGTCGGTGATCTCGACGCCGCTCCGGCGGGAGATCACGACCGCGTCGTCGAGTCGGTCGGCGAGATTCCTGCCGACGAATCCGGTGCCACCTGTGATCGCTACCCGCACGGTGTCTCTCCTTTGCTAATTAGCTATGCAGCTAAAGAGTATCTAGCAAAGATGCTATATTGCAACCATGGCAGACAGCGCGGGCGACATCTTCGCGGCGCTGGCGCACCCCACCCGGCGCCAGATCCTGCAGGATCTGAAAGAGGGTGAACTCGCGGCCGGCGAGATCGCGTCGCGCTTCTCCTCGAGCGGGCCGACCATCTCCCGTCACCTGAGCGTCCTCCGCCAGGCCGGACTCGTCGCCGAGCGCCGCGACGCCAACCGCATCCTCTACTCACTCGTCGGCGAACGCCTCGCGCTCTCGGTCGGCGACTTCCTCTCGACCGTCTGCCCCGAGCAGATCGTGCTGCGCGAGGTCCGCAAGCGCGGACGCGGCAGCTCTGAGCCCGTCGAGGTCTGAACCGCGCGGGTGGAAGAATTGAGGGCATGACCCCCGATCCCTCCACCGTAGAGCCGTCCGACCTCGCCGCCCGCGCGGCGCAGAAGCACGTGGTCGTGATCGGCGGGGGCATCGGCGGACTCGTCGCGGCGCGGGAGTGCGCGAAGGTCGGGATGCACGTCACTCTGCTCGACGCCGCGGAGGACCTGGGAGGCGCGATCCGTCAGGTCGAGCTGGACGGAGTCGTCGTGGATGCCGGGGCCGAGAGCTATGCGACCAGGGGCGGGCACGTGCGCGCCCTCGTCGAGGAACTCGGTCTCGCGGATCGCATCGTGGCTCCGCAGGCGGGCGCCGCGTGGTTGGCAGGTATTCCGGGCGTGGGGGCGGCACCGCTCCCGGTCGGAGGCATCCTCGGCATCCCGGCGAATCCCTTCCAGGACGACGTGCGCCGCATCATCGGGTGGTCCGGCGTCTGGCGCGCGTACCTCGATCGCGTGCGGCCGCCCCTCACGATCGGCCACGAGCTCAGCCTCGGCAAGCTGGTCGCCTCGCGCATGGGGCCCAAGGTGCGCGACCGTCTCGTCGCGCCCGTCACGACCGGCGTCTACTCCGCGTCTCCCGATGACGTGGACATCGATGTCGCAGCCCCCGGCCTCAACGCGGCGCTCACCCGAGTCGGCTCCCTCTCCGGAGCCGTGCAGTCGCTCCGTGACGTGGCAGCCAAGGCGAGGGAGCCCCAGGCAACGGCAGGCGCGGCGGACAAGACGCCCGGAGCTGCGGTCGAAGGGCTCTCCGGAGGCATGAGCGCCCTCGTCGACGCGCTCGCCGCCGATCTGGGGCGTCTCGACGCCGACGTGCGCACGGGCGCGAGAGCGCGCAGCGTGCGCAGTGCCGGGGGCGCCTGGACGGTGGAGATCGAGACCGCGCCTGCCGTCGATCTTCCCCCCGCCACGGACGGGGCGGAGGAATCCCCCGCCCCGGTGGTCGACGCTCTCGCCGCCGACGCCGTGATCATCGCGACACCCGAGTCCACGGCGCGGGAGCTCCTGTCCTCGGTGGTGCCCGACCTGCGGAAGACGGAGGCGGCGGCTTCGCCCGAGATCGAGATCGTCACCCTGATACTCGACGCGCCAGCGTTGGATGCCACCCCGCGCGGCACCGGAGTCCTCACGGTGCCGGGCAGCCACACCGCCAAGGCGCTGACGCACTCGACCGCGAAGTGGGCGTGGGTGCACGAAGCGGCAGGGGATCGTCACATCGTCCGGGTGTCGTTCGGAGCGCAAGGGGAGCCGGCGGCGACTGCGGAGCTGAGCGACGCGGACACCGCCGATCTCGCTCGGCGAGAAGCCGCCGCGCTGCTCGGAGTCCCCCTCGCCCCCGCGGCCGTCCTCGCCGCCCATCGCGGTCGTTTCGTGCAGTCGCAGCCGGCGTCGATCATCGGATCCGGAGACCGGCGCAAGGCCGCTCGGACTGCGGTCCACGCGGTTCCCGGGCTTGCTGCAGTCGGTGCCTGGCTCGCCGGAACGGGGCTCGCGCAGGTGATCCCGGATGCGCGGGACGAGGCGGACCGCCTGCGGCGCACCCTGTTGTGGGACTGAGGTACCTCTCCGTGTCAACCCTCCGGCGTATAGATGCCGAAATCGGCATACGGGGTTACGCTGGGTACCTGGCCGACGGGCGCGACGCCTGCGGCCGATCCAAGCCGGGCGAATCTGGCCGGACAACCGGAACAAGGTGAGGAGACCCCATGAAGGGGAAGATCGGACTCGTCGTCGGACTCGGCGTGGGCTACGTCCTCGGCACCCGTGCCGGACGTGAGCGCTACGAACAGATCAAGACGCAGTGGCTGAAGGTATGGCACCTCGACCCGGTGCAGGAGCAGGTCACCAAGGTGAAGGGCTTCGTCGGCGACAAGGCGGCCGCCGTTCCCGGTGCGCTCTGGACCGGGGTCGTGAAGGTCGCGAAGTCGGTCAGCGGCTCCGGCACTCCCGGTCAGCGACTCGACTCCGCCATCGCCACCGGTCGTGAGGCGGCGGAAGACCTCGCCGAAGCCACCGAGGAAGCGGTCGAGGCCGCGAAGGCGACGGCGGATGCTCCGGCCAAGAAACCCGCCGCGAAGAAACCCGCCGCGAAGAAGCCGGCGGCCACCAAGTCCGCTCCCAAGAAGTCCGGCGCCTGAGATGCCCCGCGGCTACCGTGATCGTGCGGACGACAGCCTGCTGACCCTTCTCGGGGATCTGCCGGAACTCGTCACGAATCTGGTCAAGGCCGAGATCGACGCGGCGAAGGCGTGGATCTCCCGAACCTCGAAGGACGCCGGGATCGGCTCCGTGTGGTTCCTCGTCGCCCTGTTCTTCCTGTTCTGGGCCGTGCCCGTCATCCTGGTCTTCGCGATCGCCGGACTCTCGTCGTGGTGGCCCGTGTGGCTCTCGGCGATCGCGGTCTTCGGCATCCTGATCCTCGCCGTGCTGCTGTTCGCGCTGCTCGGCATCCTGAAGTTCCGCAAGGTCCTCGCGCGCCAGAACCCGGCGCAGGCCGTAGCGGAAGACATCCGACTCGTGAAGGAGGCCGGCGATGACGAGTTCTGAGCCCATGCCGCGCACCGCCGTTCCCGACGGGATCGTCGACCCGGTCGCCTCCGCGCGCGCCGAGCTGAAAGCCGCCCTCGCCGCCATCGAGGTCAAGGGCAACCTTCCGCGCCGGCTCGAGAAGGCATCCACGCGCGCGGCCGCGAAGGCCCGGGTGTTCGCCGATCGTAATCCGATCGGCGCGATCGCCGCAGCCGTCGGCGTCGCTGCGGCCGTGGGCGGCGCGGTCTGGGCGATCGCGCGCGTGATCTCGCGTTGACGCGCAGCGTTGCGTGAGGTCGGGACCGCTTCTGGGGTGATTAGCGGCTCCTGCACAAACGAGGCAGACTGGGGAGCATGATGTCCGAAGAGAGCGCTGAGAACCCGTCCGGCTTCACACTCTGGGCCGTCTGGCGACGGAACCCCGATGTTCCCGTGACGGAGAGCGAGTCGACGGAGCTCGAGACGATCGTCGCGTACATCGAGGACTCCGGCGTGACCGTTCGAGGCTTCTATGACGTCTCCGGACTCAAGGCCGACGCCGACCTCATGGTGTGGCTGCACGGCGACACCGCGGAAGAGCTGCAGAAGGCGCTTCGACGTCTGCGCCGCACCGAGCTCCTGCGTCCGCTCCTCCCGGTGTGGAACGTGATGGGCGTGCATCGTGACGCCGAGTTCAATCGCGCCCACGTCCCCGGCTTCCTCCGCGGCATCGAGCCCAAGGACTGGCTGTGCCTGTACCCGTTCGTGCGCACGCCCGAGTGGTACCTCGCTCCGGAGCAGGAGCGGCGAACGATGCTGGCCGACCACGGACGCCGGGGTGCGGCGTTCACCGGTGTCCTCGCCAACACGGTCGCGTCCTTCGCGCTCGGCGACTACGAGTGGCTCCTGCCGCTCGAGGCCGATGAGCTCACCGATCTCGTCGACCTGATGCGCGACCTGCGCTACACGGACGCACGCATGTACGTGAAGGAGGAGGTGCCCTTCTACACGGGGCGCAGACTCCGGTTCGACGAGATCGCGGACGTCCTCCAGTAGGCGCCATGAGCACCCCCATCCGTCTGGGAACCCGTCGCAGCGCGCTCGCGCAGGCGCAGTCGGGCCATGTCGCGACCGCGCTCGAGAAGCTCTCCGGTCGCCCTGTCGAACTCGTCCCGATCACCAGCGAGGGCGACACGAATCGCGCTTCCCTCTCCGAGATCGGCGGCCAGGGCATCTTCGCCACGCGATTGCGCGAGGCGCTGTTCGCGGGCGAGTGCGACTTCCTCGTCCACTCCCTCAAGGACTTGCCGACCGCGGTCCCCGAGGGACTCGTCATCGCGGCGACGCCGAAGCGGGAGGATCCGCGAGATGTCGTCCTCACCCGAGATGGTGTCCCGCTGCACGAGCTCGGCCCCGGCAGCACGGTCGGCACAGGCTCTCCGCGCCGCATCGCGCAGGTCCACCGACGGGCGCCTGGTGCGGAGGTGGTCGACATCCGCGGCAACGTGGATTCACGCCTCGCGCGTGTCGTCTCGGGCGAGCTGGATGCCGTCATCCTCGCTGCGGCAGGGCTGTCGCGGCTCGACGCGAAGACTCCCCTCCAGCGCGAGGAGCTCGGGCTCGCCGAGTGGCCGACCGCTCCGGGGCAGGGTTCGCTCGCGGTGGAGACCCGTGCGGACGCACCGCGGGAGCTGCTCGACGCCCTCGCCGGTCTCGACGACAGGGACACTCGCCTGGCCATCACGGTGGAGCGAGCGATCCTGCAAGGGCTCGATGCGGGGTGCCAGGCCCCGATGGCTGCGCATGCCGTCGTCGACGGCTCGTCGGTCCGCGTCAGAACGGTCGTCTACGCCGCGGACGGCGGCCGCCGGATCGGCCTCGACGTCACCGACGACCTGAACGGGGAGTATATTCGTCGGAACGGCAGTGGCAATGGAGCGGATGCTGCCGATGGTGCAGACCCGATGCACGCAGCGCGCGAGCTCGGGTTCACTGTTGCCCGTCGGCTGCTCGATCAAGGGGCGGCCGGCCTCGTATCCCGAGAGCAATCCTCATGACCACTTCCGAAGAAACCAAGCAGGACCGACCGCTGGACGGCTGGCGCATTCTGGTGCCCCGTGGCGGGCCATGGGGCGACAGCGTCGCCGCGAGCCTCCGAGCGCTGGGCGCCGTCCCCGTCGTGGCTCCGCTCATCAACTTCGCCCCGACGACCGATCAGGCGACGCTCGACACCGCGCTCGCGCAGCTCGCCGCCGGGGAGTTCCACTGGCTCACGGTCACGAGTGCGACCACCGTGGACGTCCTCTTCGCGCATCGGGCGATCGTGCCCCGATCGACCAAGATCGCCGCGGTCGGCGAGACGACGGCCGCCGCGCTGCAGGCCGTCGGCTATGAGGTCGCGCTGGTCCCCGAGCAGGACAACTCCGCCGAGGGCATGGCGCGGCAGCTCATCGATCTCGAGAAGGAACCGCGCCGCATCCTCGCCCTGCGCAGCGAGATCGCGAAGCCGGTGCTCAGCCGCCTGCTCTCCGAGGCAGGACACGACGTCCACGGCGTCGTCGCGTATCGGACGGTCGGCGTCCCTGTGACGGAGCGCATCCGCCGCGATGTCGAGAACGGTCGCATCAACGCGATCCTCGTCACCAGCGGCTCGGTCGCCCAGCAGGTGCGCGAACAGTTCCCGGAGATCCCGGATGAGACGCTGCTCGCCGCGATCGGACCGCGCACGGCGAAGGACGCCCAGCGCGCTGGTCTGCCCGTGTCGGTGGTCGCCGACCGACAGACGATCGATGCGCTGATCGACGCGGTCTCGCACTTCACCCTTCCGCACGCGGCCGACGAGTTCGCACCGTGAGCTTCCCCGACGTCCGCCTGAGGCGCTTGCGCCGGTCTCGGGCCGTGCGCGACCTCGTGCGCGAGACCTCGCTGGAGCCGCGGCAGCTCGTACTCCCGCTGTTCGTCCGGGAGGGTCTCACCGAGCCGGTGGAGATCGGCTCGATGCCCGGTGTCGCGCAGCACTCGATCGACTCGCTGCGCGCGGCGGCGGTGGAGGCGGCGGAAGCGGGCGTCGGCGGTGTGATGCTGTTCGGCGTCCCGGCGGTCCGCGATGCCCGCGGCTCCGGTGCCGACGACCCCAACGGCATCCTCAACGTCGCGACCGCGGCGCTCGCGGCCGAGGTCGGCGACGCACTCGTGGTCCAGACGGACCTCTGCCTCGACGAGTTCACCGACCACGGTCACTGCGGTGTGCTCGACGGCGACGGTTCGGTCGACAACGACGCCACGCTGGAGCGGTACACGTCGATGGCGCTCTCCCAGGCGCGGGCGGGGTCGCACCTGCTCGGGCTGTCGGGCATGATGGACGGTCAGGTCGCGGTGATCCGCGCGGCCTTGGACGCCGAGGGCTTCACCGACACGCTTCTGCTCGCCTACGCCGCGAAGTACGCGAGCGCCTTCTACGGACCGTTCCGGGAGGCCGTCGACTCGCAGCTGCAAGGCGACCGGCGCACGTACCAGCTCGACCCCGGCAATCGCCGAGAGGGCGTGCGTGAGGCTGTCGTCGATGAGGCCGAGGGCGCCGACATCGTGATGGTGAAGCCGGCGATGGCGTTCCTCGACGTGCTGCGCGAGGTCCGCGACACCGTGAGCGTTCCGGTGTGGGCGTACCAGGTCTCCGGCGAGTACGCCATGATCGAGGCCGCCGGTGCGAACGGCTGGATCGACAGACGCGCTGCCGTGCTCGAATCGCTGCTGTCCATCCGGCGGGCGGGTGCGGATGCGGTGCTGACGTACTGGGCGACCGAGGCCGCGGCCTGGCTGCGTGACTGACGTCTTCGGAGGCCTCGCTCGACGGTTAGCCTGGAGGGGATGGCGGGACGATTCCGCGCATCGCTGAGGAGCTTTCATGACCGACCGCAATGACGACCTGTTCTCCGCTGCCAGGGCGGTGATCCCCGGCGGTGTCAACTCGCCGGTTCGCGCCTATGGTTCGGTCGGAGGGACGCCGCGCTTCCTGGCGTCGGCACTGGGCGCCACGGTCACCGACGCCGCAGGGCGTCAGTACGTGGACCTGGTGGCCTCGTGGGGGCCCGCGCTTCTCGGCCATGCTCACCCGGAAGTCGTCGCGGCGGTGCAGGAGGCCGCGACCCGCGGACTCTCGTTCGGCGCTCCGACCGAGGGCGAAGTGGAACTCGCGGCGCTGATCGCCGACCGGGTCCGATTCGGCGAGATCCGTCCGATCGAGCGCGTTCGATTGGTGTCCACCGGGACCGAGGCCACGATGACGGCGATCCGTCTCGCACGCGGAGCGACCGGCCGCGACCTGCTCGTGAAGTTCGCCGGGCACTACCACGGTCACTCCGACGGGCTTCTCGCAGAGGCCGGCTCCGGGGTCGCGACCCTGGCGCTTCCTGGCTCGGCAGGGGTGCCGGCGCCCATCGCCGCGCAGACGCTCGTGATCGGCTACAACGACCCCGAGGCGCTGGCCGCCGTGTTCGCCGAGCACGGGCAGCGGATCGCCGCCGTGATCGTCGAGGCATCGGCAGCGAACATGGGCGTCGTCCCTCCGCTCCCGGGGTTCAACCGCCTGATCGCCGAGACCGCGCACGCGCACGGTGCGCTGATGATCCTCGACGAGGTGCTCACGGGGTTCCGTGTGCACCCTGCGGGCTTCTGGGGACTGCAGGCGTCGGCCGGCGAGGACTACCTGCCCGATATCGTCACGTTCGGCAAGGTCGTCGGCGGCGGGATGCCGTTGGCCGCACTCGGTGGTCGAGCTGAGGTCATGGACCTGCTCGCGCCTCTGGGACCGGTGTATCAGGCAGGGACGCTCTCGGGGAATCCACTGTCCGTCGCGGCAGGCCTCGCGACGTTGCGGCTCGCGACGCCCGAGGTCTACGCGACCATCGATGCGGCATCCGCTCGGCTCTCCGCAGCGCTGGATGCCGCCCTCGCATCTGCCGGCGTCACTCATGCGGTCGCGCGGGCGGGCAGTCTGTTCAGCGCCTCGTTCCGTGGGGCGGTCCCGCGGAACTACGCCGAGGCTCAGGCGCAGGAGTCGTACCGCTATGCGCCCTTCTTCCACTCCTTGCGGGAGCAGGGGGTGGCTCTGCCGCCGAGTGTCTTCGAGGCATGGTTCCTGACGGCCGCGCACGGCGACGAAGAGCTCGGGCTCATCGAAGCGGCACTGCCCGCCGCCGCGGAGGCCGCGGCAGCGGCTCGCCCGTAGTGCGGCGGGGAATGGTGTGACCCCACAAGGGATCGTTGCGTTCCTGTGAGCAACTTCCAGACAACTGGCAGGGCGGCGCTGGCAGACTAAGTGTCATGGTGACGTTGCTGCTGGACCAGACGCAACTCGAAGTCGTGCTCTCGCCGCTGGAACGTGCCGCGACATTCCACCGTGAGAACCTCAGGATCGTGCGCGACACCATCACCAAGGTTCAGCTGACCGACGACGCATGGACCTGGCTGCGTGGGGTCCCGAACCCCGGCACGCATATCCCCGGAGTCCTGGCCGCGGGGAGTTGGAAGGCCGCGGGCAGCCTCGACTTCGTGCTCATCCGCCGTCGTCGTCCGAGCGTCGTCATCGACCTCGAGGGCGACGAGCAGTACCGTCGCCTCATCCTCACGACGCGGCACGGTCTCGCGCTCACGCAGGCACTCCGGCTCGACGTGTCATCGGAGCCCGCGAACGTCGAGGAGATCGTCGCCACGGCGCCGATCCCCGTCGCGAAGGGGAGCCGCCGACCGGTCATCCGCCCGCGGCCGGCCTGAGCGCACCGCGGTCCGACGCGCGAAACCTGCGCCCCGTTCTGTTGCGGGCGGCTCAACCGTGGTGGTCGCCCTCGTGGCTCTCGCCGTCTGCAGGGTCGTCGCCGGATTCCTCGGCGCTCGCGTCCTCGGACAGGGACTCGGCCTGCGGAACCGTGTCGATCACGCCGGTGGAGGCGACGCTCCAGTGGGCACCGTCCTCCACGGGGTCCTCGTCGCTGGCTTCGGTTTCACGGCCCAGCGGGTAGTCCTTCGGCTCGTCCTCGTAGTACGCGCGCGCGGCCGCAGCGAGCATCGAGCTGACGGCTGCCGACCGCGGGTCGGCCTCCCCGGTCTCCTGGGCTTGTTCGGCGCCCTCGGCTTCCTCCGTGGTGTCGAGGTCGGCGAAGATCTCGACACCGGCAGGGGCATCGCCCTCCGACGTGTCGTCGTGGTCGTCCGCGCCGTGCTCGCCGGCGATCCCGTCGCCTGCCTCCACGTCGTCCGCGGCGGCGTGCTCGGGCGCTTTCGTCTCGGCGTCGTCACTCGTGGTGAAGACCTCGGCGACGTCGTGCCGCGGAGTCTCCCCGTCGGCTGTGACCGTGGGGGAGGTGACGGGGGCTGCGGCGCCGAAGAGGATCTCGTCGAAAGAGCGCGCCGGGGGCTCCTCGCCCAGGGCGGCATCCTCGGTCTGGGCGGCATCCTCGGTCCGGCTCGTTTCGACCTGGTCCTCGCCGCCGTGGCGATCGTCGTCGTCCTCGTGGGGGAGAGCCTCAGCCACAGGAGTCTCGTCGTCCGGCTCGGGGGTGGACGAATCGGAGACGTCGTCGTTCGAATCGTCGTCGACGGTCGCCGACGCAGCAGCATCCTCGGCGGACCAGGCTGTGGCGGCGGCTACCGGGATCGCAACTGTGGACTCGGCGGGCTCGGTACCCTCTGGCCCGGTCTCGTCGGGCACGGCAGCGGGTGACGGCGCATCCAGCGGGGGCGTGGTCGTGTCCGCGCGCGGTGCCAGTCGGCCGCCACGCATCAGGTCGATGAAGACGTCTTCCAGAGTCGGTCCGCGCTGCACGAGAGTGCTCAGGGCGATCCCGGCCTCGGCGGCGACCGCGCCGACGGTCCCGGCGTCTCCGCCCCGCACGGTCAGACCGGAGCGAAGGACCTCGATGTCGAATCCGGCCGCGTCGAGTGCGGCGCGGAGTGCACCACGATCCGCGGCGTCCACGATGACGGAGCCGCCTTGCGGATCGGCCAGGGTCTCGATGCCGCTGGCCAGCACCAACCGGCCCTTCGAGAGGACGAGGACGTCGTCGGCGACCTGCTCCACCTCGCTGAGCACGTGCGATGACACGAGCACCGTGCGTCCTTCGTCGGCGAGGCGACGCATCAGAAGGCGCATCCAGCGGATGCCCTCGGGGTCGAGCCCGTTGGCCGGTTCGTCGAAGACGAGTGCGCCCGGGTCCCCGAGGAGGGCGTGCGCGACGCTCAGTCTCTGGCGCATGCCGAGCGAGAAGCCGCCGATCCGGGAGTCGCCTTCGGAGTCCAAGCCGACGAGGGAGAGGACCTCCCCGACGCGGGCGAGCGGGATGCCGTTCGCCTTGGCGGCGATCGTCAGCTGGCGCTCGGCTGTGCGACGAGGACGATAGACGGTCTCTTCGAGGACCGCGCCGATGGTGCGCAGCGGCTGGCGGAGCTCCGCGTAGGTCGTTCCACCGATCGTGGCCGTTCCGGACGTGGCGCGCACCTGACCGAGCAGGATTCGCAGGGTGGTCGTCTTGCCGGCGCCGTTCGGGCCGAGGAAGGCGGTGACGGCGCCGGGCTCGACGCGCGCGGAGAAGTCCGAGACGGCGGTCACCTCATTGAAGCGCTTCGTCACGTGCGTGAACTCCAGCACCTGTCCTTCAGGCATCCGTGACCTCTCGTCGCAGTGAACAGTTCCTCCCTATCCTGCCGGAAAAGCCTGTCGGATCCCGCATTTCGCGCGGATTCCCCGCCCCGGGGGAGGCGGTAACCTGGCACGCGTGACCGAATCCCAGGCTGCATCCCGTGTCCTCATCCGCACCGAAGGAGCGCTCGGGCGGCTCACTCTCAATCGCCCGGAGGCGATCAACGCGCTCGACGAGGGGATGATCCAGACGCTCACCGACGCGCTCGACGCCTGGCGCGACGACACCGACGTGCAGATCGTGCTGATCGATGGGGCAGGGGAACGCGGCATGTGCGCGGGCGGAGATGTGCGTGCCCTGCACGCGCAGATCGTCGCCGGGCAGGCCGAGCGCACCGCCGAGTTCTTCCGCTCGGAGTACGCGTTGAACGCGATGATCGCGGAGTATCCGAAGCCGGTCGTCGCCTTCGCCGACGGCATCACGATGGGCGGGGGGATCGGTCTTGCCGGTCACGCGGCGATCCGCATCGTCACGGAGCGCTCGAAGCTGGCGATGCCCGAGACGCGTATCGGCTTCACGCCCGATGTCGGCGGCACCTGGCTGCTCGGACGAGCGCCCGGCCGCTTCGGGGAGTACTTCGGGCTGACCGGTGCGACGATGAGCGGTGCGGATGCGGTGTATCTGGGGTTCGCGGACCACTTCGTGCCCTCGGATCGTCTGGACGCGCTGAGGGAGGCTCTCGCCTTCCGCGCCGACCCGACGGGTCCCAGCGAGATCGTCCTGCTCTTCGACGAGACGCCCGAGCCCACCCCGCTGCCCTCGTCGAAGGCATGGATCGACGACGCGTTCTCGGCCGCGACCGTGGGCGAGATCATCGACCGCCTGCAGGCACAGGGGAGCACGGAGGCCGCGTCCGTCGCCGACCTCCTGGAAGGTCTCGCGCCGACCGGGCTCACCGTCACGCTCGACGCCGTGCGCGAGGCGCGCGAGCTCCGAGGGTTGCGGGCAGCTCTCGAGGGCGAGTACCGGCGGGTGCTGTGGTTCGTCAACGAGCACCCGGACCTGGTCGAGGGCATCCGTGCGCAGCTCGTCGACAAGGACCGCAACCCGAAGTGGGACCCGCCAACGCTGGCCGAGCTCGCCCCGGATGCGGGGGCCGCGGCGCGGGCGTACGTGCCCCGTCCGCCGCTGTTCTGAGGAGCCGAGGTGTTCACCCGTCGGGAGTGTGCCCGCGTGCGGTGTTCACCCGTCGGGAGTGTGCCCGCTTGTCGGACGGTTTCGGCCGTTCCGGTCGGTTCGGTCCGGAACTCCCGACAGGCGGGCAGGGGGTCCCCGGCAGGTGGGCCGGGCCAGAGCAGGGTCGGGCTACTCCCCGGGGTCCTCGGCCGCGCGCCACTGCCAGATCGTCCGCAGCACATCGACGATGTCATCGAGCTCGGCGCTGAGGGTGTCGGCCTCGTCGACCAAGTCGCGGAGGCGTCGGATCACCGAGGCCGGGAGGACCCCGGCCGACTCGGAGACACGCGTGCCGGCGGCGGTGCGCGAGATCACCAGCCCGTCCGCCTCGAGCATCTTGTAGGCACGTGCGACGGTGCCCGGGGCGACGCCCAGATCGCTCGCCGTCTGACGCACGGTCGGCAGTCGTTCGCCGGCACCGAGCTGGCCCGAGACGATGAGGCCGCGCAACTGCCGGTAGATGTCGAGCGCAGGATTGGCCTCATCTGCCGCCGAGAGCTTCGGATTCGGGTTCATCACACGGCCTCGCTGTCGGCGTGGCTCTCGGCCTCAGTGCCCGTCCGTGCGCCGTGATCGCGCGGGTACAGCTGCGCGATCACCAGGAAGAGGAGCACGAAGGCAGCGATCTCCAGCAACGGTGCCAGACCGCCTCCGACGCCTGCGACCTCGCCGTATCGCCAGAACGCGGTGTAGGAGTCGGAGCCGCCGTCGCTTTGGACGGTGAGACCGGCGACCGATCCGGCATCGGCGATGAACCGCCATGCCCCCGCGAGAGCGAGGAGGAAAGCGGCCGTCGCGGTCCGGGTGATCGCCGTCGCGACATCGCGGCGTTCTCGCTGCTCTGCGGCTACCGTCTCCGGGCGCAGGAACGGGCGGACGGCGCTCGCGTGGAGCGCGGCCACGGCGATGAACAGGAGGACCGCGGTGCAGATCAGCACAGGGATGCCGTACGCCCAGCCATAGAACCAGGGTCGGAGCGGGTCGATCGGCTCGTTGTTGATGCCTATCTCGAGGAAGACATAGGGGCCGCCGTCGATGTTCGATGAAGCGAGACCGGCCAGGACCGTGGTGGCCGTCAGAGCAAGCACTGTGAGGGCGGCTCCCGCCGTTCCAGCGCGCGGACTGAAAGTCAGCCACGTGCGACGGGGAGCGGCGACCGGTCGTTCCGGGGGTGTGCTCCCGAGGGTCGCGACGATCGCGAGCAGGAGTCCGATGCCGACGGACGCCGTGAACACCGGCATCGCGTACCGCCACCAGGAGATGACGCCGTTGAGATCGAGCACGTATCCGGAGAGCAGATTCTCGGCGAGGAAGACGACGACCACTCCGATCGCCGTCAGGCCGAGTGTGCGGTGCTCTCGTGAATAGCGGGCGACGCCGCCGCCGGCTGTGGTCGCCCCGAGCCGCATCCGGCTCTCCCTCCGCGCGCGCCTTCCGGGGAACGCGCAGATGCCGCACGCGATGATCGCCGCGACGACCAGAGAGACCCACGGCATCGTGAAGAGCGCGCTGATCATCTGCCAGCCATCCAGGCGCCACAGAGCGGAGGCGAGCGTGGAGGTGAAAAGGTCAGGCATGCGGAGTCCGTTCTCTTTGTACTGCATGTCTATCACAAGTTGTATCAGTGACTAAACACAAGAATGGATAGAACTGCTGCTGTCACGGCGGTTCGCTGTCAGCGAAGGTCCACCCAGAGGGGGATACGAATGTCCGCGGATCGTGGCACTCTGTCTTGTGGCCGGTTGTCGGTCGGCATCCGTCTGCCGAGAAACCCGCCGCTTCATCCTTCCTAGAAAGTCCGCCTGTGCTGGGAAAAATCCTCTTCCGCTATCTCTCTCGATACCGGTGGCTGCTGCTCGCCGTGCTGGTCTTCCAGCTCGCCAGCGTGGCAGGCACCCTCTACCTGCCGAGCTTGAACGCCGACATCATCGACAACGGCGTCGCCCGCGGTGACACCGCCTACATCTGGCGCACCGGCCTGTTCATGCTCGCGGTCTCACTGGGGCAGATCATCGCGTCGGTCACCGCGACCTACTTCGCCGCGCGTGCCGCGATGGGGGCAGGCCGCGACATCCGCTCCGACGTCTTCGGCAAGGTCAGCGGCTTCTCCGAGCGCGAGGTCTCGCAGTTCGGCGCCGGTTCGCTCATCACTCGCAACACGAACGACGTGCAGCAGGTTCAGATGCTCGCGATGATGGGGGCGACCATGCTCGTCACGGCGCCGCTGCTCGCGATCGGCGGCATCATCTTCGCCGTGCGAACCGAGGTCACCCTCAGCTGGCTGATCGCGGTCTCGGTGCCGCTGCTGCTGATCCTCGCCGCCCTCGTGATCGGTCGCATGGTCCCGCTGTTCCGCAGCTATCAGGGCAAGCTCGACAACGTGAACCGCATCATGCGCGAACAGCTCACCGGCGTCCGCGTGGTCCGTGCGTTCGTGCGCGAAGGCATCGAAGAAGAGCGCTTCCGCGGGGCCAACACCGACATCATGGTCGTCGGGCGCAAGGTCGGCTCGCTGTTCGTGCTGCTCTTCCCCCTCTTCATGCTCATCCTCAACGTCACCGTCGTCTCGGTCATCTGGTTCGGTGGCATCGAGGTCAACAACGGCACGGTGCAGGTCGGCACGTTGTTCGCGTTCATGCAGTACATCGGCCAGATCATGGGCGGAGTCATCATGGCGAGCTTCATGGCGATGATGATCCCTCGCGCGGCGGTCTCGGCCGAGCGCATCGGCGAGGTCCTCGACTCCGAGTCCACGCTGATCCGCCCCGAGAACGGCGTCACCGAGTTCCCGGTTCCGGGTTCCGTGGCGCTCGACGACGTCGAGTTCACCTATCCTGGGGCCGATTCTCCGGTGCTCACCGGCATCAGCTTCGCCGCGCAGCCGGGTGAGACCGTCGCGATCGTCGGTTCGACCGGCTCGGGCAAGACGACCCTCGTCTCGCTCATCCCGCGTCTCTTCGACGTCTCCGGCGGTGCCGTGCACGTCGGGGGGACCGATGTGCGCGAGGCCGATGTCGAGGCGCTGTGGGACAGTATCGGCCTGGTACCGCAGCGTCCGTTCCTCTTCACCGGAACCGTCGCTTCGAACCTGCGCTACGGGCGAGAGGACGCGACCGACGAAGAACTGTGGCATGCGCTCGACATCGCTCAGGGCCGTGACTTCGTCGAGGAGATGCCGGACGGACTCGATTCGCGCATCGCGCAGGGCGGTACGAACGTCTCGGGTGGTCAGCGTCAGCGTCTCGCGATCGCGCGTGCGATCGTGCACCAGCCGCAGATCCTCGTCTTCGACGACTCGTTCTCGGCCCTCGATCTGACAACGGATGCCCGGCTCCGCCAGGCGCTGTGGCGGGAGCTTCCGCATGTGACGAAGATCGTGGTCGCGCAGCGCATCTCCACCATCACGGACGCCGACCGCATCGTGGTCCTCGACGGCGGCACGATGGTCGGCGTCGGCACGCACGAGGAACTGCTCGAGACGAGCGAGACCTACCGCGAGATCGTCGAGTCGCAGCTGGGGGTGGACGCATGAGCGAGCAGCACAAGCCCACGCGTGGCCGCCGCAAGGCCACGACTCCCGTGGCCGAGGTCGAGCTGACCGCCGAGGAGAAGTACGAGGCCGAGCTCGCGGAGCAGGCTCGACAGAACTCCGGCGACTGGGACAGCGTCGCACCGGGCAAGGCCGACAACTTCGGGCCGAGCTTCGCGCGAATGATCGGGTTGCTGAAGCCCTCGGCTCTCTGGTTCGTCTTCGTGTCGATCCTGGGTGCTCTGGGCGTCGTGCTGACGGTCGCCGCGCCCAAGGTGCTCGCCGAGGCCACGAACCTCGTCTACACGGGGTTCATCTCCATCCAACTCGGTCAGCCGAACGGTGACTTCCCCGGGTTCCCGGCGGGAACGCCGCAGGATGTCGTGGTCGAAGCGCTGCGAGGCGCGGGTCAGGACGACTTCGCGAATCAGGTCGGCGCGCTCGGCGAGTTCACGGTCGGTCAGGGTGTGGACTTCGGGGCGCTGCGCCTGGTCATCGCCGCTGTCCTCGCCATCTACGTCGCCGCGGCCTTCCTCACCTGGATCCAGGGCTACGTCATCAACGTGATCATGGTGCGCACCATGTGGCGACTGCGCGAGGCGGTGGAGGCGAAGATCAACCGCCTGCCCCTGTCGTACTTCGACAAGGTGCAGCGCGGTGAGCTGATCTCGCGTGTCACGAACGACATCGACAACATCACGCAGACGATGCAGCAGTCGCTTTCGGGCGCACTCACGTCGGTGCTCACCGTGATCGGCGTGCTCGTGATGATGTTCTCGATCTCGTGGCAGCTTGCCCTCGTCGCCCTCATCACGCTGCCGCTGATGGGCGTGATCTTCGGCATCATCGGGCCGCGTTCCCAGAAGGCGTTCGGCACGCAGTGGCGCAAGGTCGGGCGGCTCAACGCCCGCGTCGAGGAGGCGTTCTCCGGCCACGCGCTGGTGAAGGTCTTCGGACGAGAGAAGGACGCGCTCGACAAGTTCCAGGCCGAGAACGAAGAGCTGTTCCAGGCCAGCTTCAAGGCGCAGTTCCTGTCCGGCATCATCATGCCGGCGATGATGTTCGTCGGAAACCTCAGCTACGTGGGCATCGCGGTGCTCGGCGGTCTGATGGTCGCGAACGGCCAGCTCCGTCTCGGCGATGTGCAGGCGTTCATCCAGTACTCGCAGCAGTTCACGCAGCCTCTCTCCGAGCTCGGCGGCATGGCAGCGGTGGTGCAGTCGGGTACGGCATCGGCGGAGCGGGTGTTCCAGCTGCTCGATGCCGACGAGCAGGAGGCGGATGACGCGGAGGCTCCCACGCTCGTCGAGGGCAAGGGGGTCATCGAGTTCGAGAACGTCGCGTTCTCCTACACGCCGGATCGTCCGCTGATCAAGGACCTGTCGTTCCGGGTGGAGCCGGGGCAGACCGTCGCGATCGTCGGGCCGACCGGTGCGGGGAAGACCACCCTGGTCAACCTGATCATGCGTTTCTACGAGCTCAGCGGCGGGCGCATCATGCTCGACGGCCAGGACATCGCCGAGGTCACCCGCGACGAGTTGCGCTCGCGCACCGGGATGGTGCTCCAGGACCCGTGGCTCTTCGCCGGCAGTATCCGCGAGAACATCCGTTACGGTCGCTCCACCGCGACCGACGAAGAAGTTCTCGCCGCGGCCAGGGCGACCTACGTCGACCGCTTCGTGCACGCTCTCCCCGAGGGCTATGACACGGTGCTGGACGAGGACGCAGCGAACGTCTCGGCGGGTGAGCGCCAGCTCATCACCATCGCCAGGGCCTTCGTCGCGCAGCCGTCGATCCTCATCCTCGATGAGGCCACCTCGGCCGTCGACACCCGTACCGAGCTGCTGCTGCAGCATGCGATGGCCGCGCTTCGCGAAGGACGCACGTCTTTCGTGATCGCGCACCGTCTGTCCACGATCCGCGACGCCGACCTCATCCTCGTGATGGAGCACGGCGACATCGTGGAGAAGGGCACGCACGACGAGCTGATCGCCGCGCAGGGGGCCTACTGGCGCCTGTACCAGTCGCAGTTCGAGCAGGCGGCCACGGACATCGACGCCGAAGACGCCCTGACCGGCTCGACACCGGTCGTGGTCACCGGCGATGCGGGCGAGGAGGGCGTGCACGCGGCTGCGGCCGTCGCCGGTGCCGCAGCCGGGGCTCAGGTTCCGGCCGCCGAGACGGCTGCCGCCCAAGCGCTTCTCGAGGAGGGCGCCGACGGCTCCGCTTCTCGCGACTGACCGGCATCACGCAGACGCCCCATCCTGCTCACGCGGGATGGGGCGTCGTGCTGCACCCGTCCGGGCGGAAGGTCAGGACGCGTCGGCGGTGATCCCGAGCAGCTCCAGCGGGTGGGTCAGACGCCACCACGGGCTCGGCCCCTCGACGTCCTC
The DNA here is from genome assembly GCF_020524545.1 of Microbacterium paraoxydans. Taxonomy (GTDB): domain Bacteria; phylum Actinomycetota; class Actinomycetes; order Actinomycetales; family Microbacteriaceae; genus Microbacterium; species Microbacterium paraoxydans_C. Next base: position 104,843 of record NZ_JAIVLG010000001.1, read on the forward strand.
GGCCAGGACCAGCGGAACCGTCGCGGTATTGAGCGGTCCGGCAGTGGTCAACGTGCCCACCGTGCCGCCCTGGTCGCGCTCGTCCTCCAGATCGAAAGCCGCGGTCGCGGTGGCGACGGCGCCGTTCCACAGCACGACATCGGCATCGGACTCGGTGACCACGTCGACCTTCTCGCCCCAGTCGGTCGTGACCTGTCCGACGATCGTGCCCTTCGCGACGGCCGCTTCCTGCGCTTCCAGGGCGGCCTCCGTCTCGGCGAACAGCGAGCGGGTGAGAGCGAGGCGCTCGTCATCGCCCGCCTGATTCAGCGCGGCCGCGAACAGGTGCACCGTGGTGTCCCCGATCGTCAGGTCCTTCGCCGTCAGCAGGTTCCAGCCGACCAGCGTTCCGGTCTTGATGCCGACGACGCCCGGGTCGGCGAGCATCCCGTTGGTGTTGACGACCGTGCCCGCACCGGGAAGGTCCACCGACCGCGTGCCGACGATCTCCGCGAACACGGGGTTCTGCATGGCCAGCTCGCCGAGCTTGATCAGCGCGGCGGGGGTCGCCACATTGCGCTCGTCGAAACCGGACGGCGTGACCACCGTGATGCCGGTGAGCGCACGATCGCGCAGCCACACCTCGGCGGCGGACGCGAACTCCTGGTCCGAGCCCCAGATCTCGGAAGCCAGCCGATCGATGTAGTTGTTCGCTGACCCGAGGAGCGTGCCCTGGAGCATCTGGTACTCGGTCAGGACGCCGTCGACGGGGACATCCAGCGCGGACTGATCGCTGCGCCGGTAGTTCCAGTAGTCCACGCTGTCGCGATAGCTGAAGCGGAACTCGGGGCCCTGCTCGCCGAGGGCGAGAGGCATCCGGTCGAGCACCATCAGGCTGCTCACGACCTTGGTGATGCTCGCGATGCTCACCGGATCGGCGATGGATGCCGCGGTGGTGAGCCCGCTGATGCCGACCGAAGCGCTCCCCTCGCTCGGCCAGGTGATCGTCGCGGCGGGAGCGGGGACCGTGTCGAACTCGACGGACTGCGCCACCGGCGGAACCTCGTGTAGCGGCCAGAGCAGCGTCGTGCCCGCATAGGCGGCGACCAGGGTGGTGAGCGCGGCGAGCGGCACGAGGATTCCCGGTCTGGCGATGGCCGGACGCAGACGAGCGCCGCGAAAGAGGCCACCGTTCTGCTCGGCCTCAGGGGTCTGCTCGAACGTGGCCGTGGTCGTGTGCGCGCTGACGGAGGCGGGGTCGACCCAGGTGAGAGCGGTCGCGCCGGTCGCCTCGTCCGCCCACTGCACGGCTGCGCCGTCGACCGGCGCATCGGCATCGTCGAGCACCGGCGCCTCGTCACCGCTCGTGCGCGGTTCGAAGCGTGGCTTCGTGAGCGGTGGAGTCGCAGCGCGCTCGGAGGGGGCGGCCGTCCGCGAGGCGTCGTCGCTGAGGACGCCCGTCGCCTCGTCGGCGCGATCTGAAGCGGTCACTCGTTTACGGTACCCAATCCCCGGCGTGTTCCGCGGCGCGGAGCCCTGTCGCCACGCCGGTGTCACCACCGGGTAAGATCATCACCACAACCACGGGAGTCCGGCGAGCCGGGCTGAGAGGGAGCGAATCGCGCTTCGACCGTCGAACCTGATCTGGGTCATGCCAGCGCAGGGAGGAGTTCAGATGAGTACGTCCACGTCCGCATCCGAGAAGCAGGCATCAGCCGCGGCGAACGACCTGCACCGCACATTGATCTGGCGCTGGCGCGTCGTCGACATCGTCGTCGCCGCCGTCCTCGGCGTCGCGATCGGCCTCGTGTTCTGGGGCTGGAACACCATCGGCTACGCCTGGTTCGGCGCCGCCGACGCGCTGACCCCGGGGCTCGGCGGCATCGCCGTCGGCATCTGGCTGCTCGGCGGCGTCGTGGGCGGCCTCGTGATCCGCAAGCCCGGCGCCGCGCTGGTCGTCGAACTGGTCGCGGCGATCGTGTCGATGCTGATCGGGAACGTGTGGGGCGTCTCCACCGTGCTCTCCGGACTCGTGCAGGGCCTCGGTGCGGAGATCATCTTCGCGCTGTTCTTCTACCGTCGTTTCGGGATCGTGGTCGCCGCGCTCGCCGGCATCGGGGCCGCGGTCGCGGCGTGGGTGTTCGAGCTCTTCTACGGCAGCTCGCCGAACATCCTGAAGTCGGTCGAGTTCAACACGATCTATCTGGTCAGCCTGATCGTCTCGGGCGCGATCCTCGCCGGCGTGGTGGGCTGGCTGCTGGTGCGAGCCCTTGCCGTCACCGGCGCACTCAACCGCTTCGCCGTCGGGCGAGAGCACGTACGCGAGGTCTGAGCGTGAGCGTCGCCGCCCCGGCCCGCGTGCAGGCTGCGGGCTGGGGCTGGCGGTATACCGGTCGAAAGCGCCCAGCCGTCGCCGACGTCTCGTTCACGATCGAGCCGGGCGAGCGGGTGCTGTTGCTCGGCGCCTCGGGCACGGGCAAGTCGACCCTGCTCGCCGGCCTCGCCGGTGTCCTCGGCGGCGACGACGAGGGGGAGCGGACGGGTTCGCTGCGCATCGATGGTGCCGTCCCTGAGTCGCGGCACGGCCAGGTGGGCCTCGTTCTCCAGGACCCTGATGCCGGCATCGTGTTGTCGAAAGTGGGCGACGATGTGGCTTTCGGCTGCGAGAACCTGGGTGTCCCGGCTTCCGACATCCCCGGTCGCGTCGCGGAGGCCCTCGACGCCGTAGGGCTCGATGTCTCGCCGCAGCGCGCCACGAAGGCGCTCTCGGGCGGACAGAAGCAGCGACTGGTGCTGGCAGGTGTGCTCGCGATGCGCCCTGGTCTGCTGCTGCTCGACGAGCCCACCGCGAACCTCGACCCCGAGGGCGTTCGGGAAGTGCGGGCGAGCGTCGAGCGTGCCGTGGCGTCCTCCGGAGCGACACTGGTCGTCGTCGAGCATCGCACTCCGATCTGGGCGGATCTGATGTCGCGCGTGATCGTGCTGGCGGCCGACGGCGGGCTGCTCGCGGATGGGTCGCCCGAGCACGTGTTCGCGGTCCACGGCGATGTGCTCGCCGAAGCCGGGGTCTGGGTGCCCGAGCGAGGCATCGACCTTCCCGTGCTGGAGCGGGTGACGGCAGCCGACGCGCTCACCGCCTCCGGTCTCTCGATCGCGAGGGAGGCGGGCGTCATCGTGCAGGCGGGACTCGACCTGCGCATACCGCGGGCGAACGCAACGGTGATCACCGGGCCGAACGGAGCAGGCAAGTCGACCCTCGCGCTCACCCTCGCCGGGCTCATCCCCGAACAAGCGGGAGAGGTGCGGTCGGCACCCGAGCTGGCGGGGCGTAAGGGTGCTCGCCCGATCCGCTGGTCGTCGCGTGAGCTGCTCACCCGCATCGGCATGGTCTTCCAGGAGCCGGAGCACCAGTTCCTCACCCAGACGCTGCGCGACGAGCTCGCCGTCGGTCCGCGCGCACTCGGCTGGGACCGCGCGAGGACGGACGCGGTCGTCGACGAGCTGCTCGAGCGCCTGGGGCTCACGCCTCTCGCGTTGGCCAATCCGTTCACCCTCTCCGGAGGGCAGAAGCGTCGACTGTCCGTCGCAACGGCGCTGGCGGGCGCCCCCGAGGTGATCGTGCTCGACGAACCCACGTTCGGCCAGGACAGGCGCGGGTGGATCTCTCTGGTCGCGCTCCTGCAGGAGGAGATCACGCGCGGACGCTCGATCGTCGCGGTCACGCACGACGACGCCGTGATCCGACATCTGGGCGGTCATCGCATCGAGCTGGGGTCGGCGTCGTGACGGCGATCGCGGTCGCGCGGCCGGTGTGGCTCGACGGGGTGAACCCGGTGACGAAGCTGGTGCTCGCCGTGCTGCTGTCGGTGCCGTTGTTCGCGTCGATCGACATCACGAGCGCCCTGGCCGCGATCGTTCTGCAGCTGCTCTGCCTGCCGTTGACCGGGCTGCGTCTGTCGACGGTGCTGAAACGGCTGCTGCCGATCGTGATCTTCGCTCCGATCGCCGGCGTGAGCATGCTGCTGTACGCCGAACCTGCCGGGCGGATCTATTGGACATTCGGGTTCGCGACCATCAGCGAGGACTCCATCACGCTCGCGATCGCGGTGAGCCTGCGCGTGGTGGCGCTCGGACTGCCCACGATCCTGCTCTTCGGCGGCACGGACCCCACCGAACTCGCCGATGCGCTGGCCCAGGTCGCCAAGCTTCCGAGTCGCTTCGTGCTCGGCATCCTCGCCGGTACGCGGATGCTGGGCCTGTTCCTCGATGACTGGCGCACCATGAGTCTGGCCCGTCGTGCTCGCGGTGTGGGGGACCGGGGCGTGCTGCGAAGATTCTTCTCCATGGCGTTCGTGCTGCTCGTGTTCGCCGTGCGGCGCGGCTCCAAGCTGGCGCTCGCGATGGAAGCCCGTGGCTTCGGATCCGACCTCCCCCGCACCTGGTCGCGACCGTCGCGCCTGCACCCGAGGGATGCGGTGGCGCTGGTCGGCGGCATCGTGATCATGGCGCTGGCGCTCGCCGCCGCTGTCGCGCTCGGGACCTTCCGCTTCGTGTGGAGCTAGCTCGGCGGAATCGCGCTCACGTCTCGTTCCAGAGCCTCCGGTAGTACTCGAGGCGCTCACGGTCGGGGTCGACGCCGTAGGCGTCGATGAGCGTGTCCTCCCAGCCGGTGCCGAAGTTCCAGATGGTGCTCATCGAGGCCACGGCGATATCGGCCCAACGGTCGGCGACTCCGAGGGCGGCGAGGTCGACGAACGCTGCGGGACGACCGTCGGGGTCCAGAAGCGTATTCGGCATGCAGGCGTCGCCGTGGCACACCACCAACCTGTCGATCGGCGGTGTCTTGCGCAGTTCTTGGGGCACGTGGGTGCCGCGGTCGGCTGCGTTCGCGATGCGCCGACCCGCGCTCCACTCCCACGGGCACTCCGCGACGGGGAGGGCATCGTGCAGCGTCCTCAGGCCGACACCGACCGCCCGCACCGCGATCTCGGGTTGCTCCGACCAGCGGGGGTCGACGGCGCTGCTCGCCTCGAGCGCGACAGTGACGAGCCACTCGTGTGTCTCGTCCTGCCCCTGTTCGAGGACCTCGGGTACGGGGAGCCAGGTGTGCGCCCACCTCATGCGCTCGGCTTCGTCACGCATGCTGGCCTCGTCGTCGAGCGGGCCCCACTTGATGTACCGACCGTCGTCGGTGCGGAAGGTGAGCCCGCCGATCCCGTTGAGCCAGACCGGCACGAGCACGGCACCACGGGCGAGCTCGCGTACCCGGGTCGGCACCTCGACGGAGGGGGAAGGGATGCTCATCCGCCTATCCTGCCCCACGGCGATGGCGGCCAGCGGTGATCGCGATAGGCTCACGCCTGTGGGAACGAGGGAACGGGAGCCGTCGGACGACGACGTGCTCGTCGACGCCGCACCTCGCCCGCAACACCTCATCGTCACGGTGTTCGGTCGCTACGGCAGGTCCCGCGACGGGCTCCTCCGCGTCGCGGACCTGATCACGCTGCTGGGAGCACTCAGCGTTGATTCCGGAGCTGTTCGTTCGTCGGTGTCGAGGCTGAAGCAGCGCGGCATCCTCGTCAGCGACAGAGGTGGGCCTGCGCCTGCCTACCGGCTGTCCCGCTCGTTGGAAACCGCTTTCGAGGCCGGCGACCATCGCATCTTCGAAGCCCGGCGGGCAGCTGTCGATGACGACTGGCTGTTGGCGTCTTTCAGCGTTCCGGAGCGTGAGCGCCCGCTTCGGCACCGGGTGCGGACGCTGCTGCGCCGCCACGGATTCGGGCATGTCAGCGGCGGTCTGTGGATTGCGACCGGCATCATCCTCGATGAAGTGCGAGCAGCGCTGGAGCGTGCGGAGCTCAGCGACTATGTCGACCTGTTCCTCGGGAGGCCGGTCGGCCAGCTGCCCGAAGCGATACCGCGGTGGTGGGACCTCGACGAGCTGGAGCCGTTGTATCAGTCCTTTCTCGACACTTTCGCTCATCTGCTGGACGATCGCCTGGGGGACAGGGAGTCCTTCGCGGCGTACGTGAGTGCCGTCACTCAGTGGCGCCATCTCGTCTACCTCGACCCCGGAATCCCGCTCGAGCTTCTCCCGTCCGGGTGGAGCGGTGTCGAGGCCGAGCATCTCTTCTCCCGCCTGCACCGCACGCTCAGCGGGCCGGCCGAGAGGTTCGTCGCCAGCATCATCGACTGACGGGGCACTCGGTGCACCGTCGAATCCGCATGTTTCTGGATATAGCGCTTGTGTGACGATAGTCAAATATGCAACACTCCTGTTCCAAGGTGCTGTGCGGTCCTTTCGCACAGCCGCGGTGAGCACGAGCAAAGGAGCGACGCATGACTGATGACGGCTTGCGCTGGGACAAGGTGCCTCAGGTGACCCGAGGAGGCGAGGAGGACACTCATACGACGTCGTCGGGGGGCTGCATCCGCGTGTCCGGAGTAGGACCGCAGCACACCGATGCCACACGGATCTGGTTCGGCCAGGTGTCCAATGAGCCCGGGTATCGGTCGTTGCCGCACCACCACGGCGAGGCGGAAACGGGCGGCTACGTGTTGCGCGGGGCAGGGCGGATCTACTTCGGAGAGGGGTACCGCGAGTATCTCGACATGTCCGCGGGCGACTGGGTGTTCGTTCCTCCGTACATGCCGCACGTGGAGGCCAACATGTCCACGACGGAGGAGCTGGTCTGGCTGACGACGCGCACGCCCGAGAACATCGTCGTCAATCTCGAGGACGTCGATGACTCGTCGCTCGAGGGATTTCGCCGGGGATGAGCGGTACCGACTCGTTTCGCCAGGCCGTCACGCTCACGGAAGTGGATGCCGCGCCGGAGAGCCGAGCCTTCACCGCGCAGCCGCAGCCGGTGCCATGGCCGAAGGCGTACGGAGGGGATCTGGTGGCTCAGAGCGTCTCCGCCGCCATCCGCACCGTCGGCGATGACCGTGTGGTGCACTCCGTGCACAGCACCTTCCTGCGAGGAGTCGACACTGCGGAGCGAGTTCGCTACGTCGTGGAGTCGATCCGCGACGGTCGCGGATTCTCCACCCGACAGGTACGCGGATATCAGCACGCGAAGCTCGTCTTCATGGCGACGGTCTCCTTTCACGTTCCGCAGGAGTTCCCGACCCATGGTCCCGTCATGCCGGCGGTCCCTGCGCCGGAGCTCGTCCCTTCATCGGCCGAGGCGCTCGCGGGCCTCACGGGGACCGACGTCGACTACTGGTCGCACGGGCGAAGCTTCGACATGCGCCATGTCTCCGGTCCGGTCTACGCGACCGTCGACGCCCACGTGCCACATCAAGCCGTGTGGGTCCGGGCTTTCGACGCGTTGGACGCTGATCCCGTCACCCATCAGCTCGCCATCGCCTACGTCTGCGACTACACGATCCTCGAACCGATCCTGCGCGTTCTCGGGCTGTCCTGGCGCGACGAAGGACTCGTCACGGCCAGCCTCGACCACGCGATGTGGTTCCATGCGCCCGCGCGGGCCGACGAATGGTTGCTCTACGCGCAGGACTGTGCGGGGATCTCCGACGGCCGCGGCCTCGGCATCGGCCGCTTCTACACACAGGACGGACGGCTCGTCGCCACCGTCGCTCAGGAAGGCATGATCCGTCCGGGGCAACCCGCCTAACCCGATTCGCCTCACGAAGGGAACAGCAATGAAGCTCTCGCCCTCTGCGCACACTGATTCGTTCACGCGCGACGCACTTCCGCCAGCTGAGCTCTGGCCCACGTTGGAGTTCACCATCCCCGACGTTCAGTATCCGACCGTTCTCAACGCCGCAGAGGAACTGCTCGACCGGACCATCGAACGTCACGGAAGCAGTCGAACCGCGATACTCCTCGCCGACGGCGAGACGTGGAGCTACGGGGAGCTGCAGCGCAGAGCGAACCAGTTCGCGCAGGTGCTCACGGAGGACTTCGGGCTGGTCCCCGGTAACCGGGTGATGCTTCGCATGCTGAACGGGCCGTGGACCGTCGCCTGCTGGCTCGGCGCGTTGAAGGCGGGCATGGTCGTCGTCACGACGATGGTCGCCTGGCGCGCCAAGGAAGTACGCAACGTCGCTGAGAAGGTGAGGCCTCAGCTCGCCGTCGTGTCCGAGCGGGGCCTGGACGACGCCCGCACCGGATTCGCCGCCCTGCAGGTCATGCCCGAGATGCTCATCTTCGGGGGTGAGTCCGACACCCTCGTGGCGGCCTGCGAGACGAAGAGCGGCGAGTTCGTCGCGGTTCAGACCGCCGGTGACGATGTGGCCCTGCTCGGGGCCACGAGCGGGACGACCGGCGCTCCGAAGATCACGATGCACTTTCACCGCGACATCCTCGCCAATGCGGACACCTTCGCGCGGCACGTGTTGGAGTTCACTTCCGAGGATGTGGCCGCCAGCACGGCGCCCCTCGCGTTCACCTTCGGCCTCGGCGGGAACGTCGTCTTCCCGCTTCGCTTCGGCGGCGCGATGGTCCTCGTCGAACGCGCGACTCCACTCGAACTCGCCAAGCTCATCGAGCCCCTCGGTATCACCGTGCTCTTCACGGCAGCGACGGGCTACCGGGCCATCCTCAAGGAAGGGTTGGGTTCGGAGCTCGGCAAGCTGCGCGTCGGCGTTGCGGCCGGAGAGCACCTCAGTTCGTCGACCTTCGACGCTGTCGAACGGGCCAGCGGTCTTCGGCTGGTGAACGGCATCGGCTCCACCGAGATGCTCCACGTCTTCATCTCCGCCTCCGGCGACGCGCTGCGCCCAGGTACCACGGGCCGCGCCGTGCCGGGGTACCGCGCAGCGATCTTCGACGACGACGGGAAGCAGCTGGGCGCCGGGGTTCCAGGACGCCTCGGGGTGATCGGTCCGACCGGCTGCCGATATCTCGACGACGAGCGCCAGCGCGTCTACGTCCAAGACGGATGGAACATCACCGGCGACACCTTCGTCGTCGACGAAGACGGCTACTTCACGTTCCACGCGCGCAACGACTCCATGATCGTCACCGCCGGCTACAACGTCGGTGCGCCGGAGGTCGAAGAAGCCGTCCTCGGCCACAGCGACGTCCTCGAGTGCGCGGTCGTCGGCCGTGCCGACGCCACACGAGGCATGATCGTCAACGCCTTCGTGGTGCCCAAGCGCGGAGTCGAGCCTTCGGATGCGCTCACCGAGAGCATCCTCGATCACGTCAAGTCGCAGTTGGCCCTCTACAAGTGCCCGCGCCGCATCGACTACGTCTCGGAACTTCCTCGTAATCCCAGCGGCAAGGTGCAGCACTTCGTCCTGCGCGAACGGGCGAACGCCGCCGCCGAACCCCTCACCCAAGGAGCCTGACATGCGCATCGCCGTCATCGGAGGTGGCCCTGGTGGCCTGTACTTCTCCGCCCTCATGAAGCAGCTCGACCCCTCCCATGACATCACCGTGTGGGAACGCAACGCCCCTGACGACACGTTCGGGTTCGGGGTCGTGTTCAGCGATGAGACCCTGGGCGGGATCCAGAACGCCGACCCGATCGTAGCTGAGCAGATGAGCGAGCAGTTCGCTCGCTGGACCGACATCGACATCCTGTTCGCCGGGGAGACGCATACGGTCGGCGGGCAAGGATTCGCCGCCATGGGGCGCAAGGAGCTGCTCCAGCTGCTGCAGGCGAGATGCCGAGACCTCGGCGTGGAGATCAGGTTCAGCACGCTGTCGCCGGACACGGCCGACCTGATGCGGGACTTCGATCTCGTCCTCGCCGCAGACGGCATCAATTCCCGCACACGGGAGTCGTACGCCGAGCACTTCGGACCCCAGCTGGACCCCCGCGCGTCGAAGTACATGTGGATGGGCACCGACCGGGTTTTCGAGGCGTTCACGTTCGCCGTGCTGCACACCCCCCACGGCATCATGCAACTGCACGGCTATCCCTACTCCGACAAACGGAGCACCTTCATCGTGGAGATGCACGAAGACGTCTGGCGCCGTGCCGGGTTCGACGCCACGGAGCACGATGTCTTCGCCCCCGGCGACAGCGATGAACTCGCGGTCGAGAAGATCCGCGAGCTCTTCGCCGACGTACTGGATGGGCACGACGTCCTCACCAACAACTCGAAGTGGCTGAACTTCACCACCGTCCGCAACGAGCACTGGCACCACCGGAACCTCGTCATCCTGGGCGATGCCGCGCACACGGCGCATTTCTCGATCGGATCCGGCACCAAGCTCGCCATGGAGGACGCGCTTGCGCTGGCGGCGTGCCTGCACGAGCATCGAGCGCTCGACGACGCCCTCGAGGCGTATGAGGCCGAACGGCGCCCGGTCGTCGCCTCCACCCAGCGGGCCGCGCAGGCTTCGCTGGAGTGGTTCGAACGGATCGGTCAGTACTCCGATCAGGATCCTCTGCAGTTCTCGTTCAATCTGCTCACCCGAAGCCGTCGCATCACGCTGGACAACCTCGCGGTGCGCGACCCCGCTTTCGCAGCCGAGGTCGTCAGGGGGGCGCCGCTCGCCGGTCGGATCGTCGACGAGCCGGCGATGTTCCGGCCGCACCTCATCGGCGCGCTGGAACTCAAGAACCGCATCGTCGTCTCGCCGATGGACATGTACTCGGCCGTAGACGGCGTACCCGGCGACTTCCATCTGGTGCACCTCGGTTCCAAGGCCCAGGGAGGCGCGGGACTCGTCATGACGGAGATGGTCTGCGTTTCCGCGGAGGGGCGGATCACCCCGGGGTGCGCCGGTCTGTACACCGATGAGCAGCGGGATGCCTGGGGTCGCGTGGTCGACTACGTCCACGAGACGACCACGGCCAAGATCGGCGTGCAGATCGGCCACTCCGGTCGCAAGGGCTCCACGCGGCGGATGTGGGAGGGCATGGACGAGCCGCTCCCCGAGGGCAACTGGCCCCTGGTGGCCGCCTCCGCACTCCCGTACTCGTCCTCGAACCAGGTCCCCGAGCAGATCGACCGCGCGATGATGGACACGGTTCGCGACCAGTTCGTCGAAGCGACCCGGCGCGCGGCCGACGCGGGGTTCGACCTGGCCGAGTTCCACGCCGCGCACGGCTACCTCATCTCCGGTTTCCTCTCTCCTGTGTCGAACCGTCGCACCGACGAGTACGGCGGGAGCCTGGAGAATCGTCTGCGTTTCCCGCTAGAGGTATTCGACGCGATGAGGGCTGCCTGGCCGGCGGAGCGCCCTCTGAGCGTGCGATTGTCGGCGACGGACTGGATCGACGGGGGAAACACGATCGACGACGCGGTGGAGATCGCCCGAGCCTTCATCGCCCATGGAGCCGATGCCATCGATGTCTCCTCCGGCCAGATCGCCGCCGAGGAGCGCCCGCAGTTCGGACGCAGCTACCAGACCCCGTTCGCAGACGCGATTCGCAACCGGGTCGCCGCAGCCGCGGGTGTCACCGTCATCGCGGTCGGCGCGGTGTCGAGCTATGACGACGTGAACTCCATCCTCCTCGCGGGGCGCGCCGATCTGGTGGCTCTGGGACGCACCCACCTCTGGGATCCGCAGTGGACCCTCCACGCCGCAGCCGACCAAGGGTACAGCGGGGCCGGAGCGGACTGGGTCGCCCCCTTCCGCGCCGGGTCGCGCCGACCACCGGCTGCCCGCACGGATGCGGTACGCCCGCGACTCTCACTGATCCGTGAGGCGTCCGACGCCAGCACCATCACCGGGCATCGTCGGTGGATCCCGCGACCCGAGACCATCCTGAGCCGCTAGACCCCGAACGGAAGAAGAGAAGAGATGACACGGCAGATCATCAACCCCGACAGCCTGGTGACGCCCATCGGGTTCGCCCACGGAGTCCGCGCCGGAGCGTTCGTCTATCTCGGCGGGCAGACGGCGATGGATCGCGATGGGCGCATCGTCGAGGGCGGAATCATCGAGCAGTTCACACAGGCGTTCGCCAACGTGCTCGCCACCCTCGACGCGGCCGGAGGGAAGCCGGAGGATCTGGTCGACGTCACCATCTACCTCACCGACGTCGAGGACTACCAGCGGCACGGTCGGGAGATCGGTCGACGCTGGCGCGACATGGCGGGCACGGAGTATCCGGCGATGGCGGGTATCGGCGTCACCCGTCTGTGGCAGCCGGAAGCTCTGATCGAGATCCAAGGCGTCGCCCATATCGACCCGGCTGCGGGCTGACGTGCGCATCGCCACCGTGACGCACGCCGCCGCCGCTCCGACCGCGGCCGCGGTCGGAGACGCGGACGGCTGGGTGCTGCTGGACGATGAGGATGCGCAGGCGCTCATCACACGGCCAGGATGGCGCCGTACTGCGGAGGCGGCCCTGCGCCATGTCGCCCGACGTCCGCTCCCGGCCGAAGCGTTCAGAACACCGATTCCGCGTCCCGCCAAGGTCATCTGCTGCGGGTTGAACTATCGCGACCACATCGTCGAGGCGGGACGTGACATCCCGGAGTTCCCGACCCTCTTCGCGAAGTTCGCCGACACGCTCATCGGCGCGCAGGACGACGTCGTCGTGCATTCGTCCCACCGCGTCGACTGGGAGGCAGAACTCGCCGTCGTCATCGGCGCGGAGGTCCACCGGGCGTCCCGTGACGATGCGCGGAACGCGATTCTCGGCTACACGGTCGCGAATGACATCTCGATGCGCGATTGGCAGCAGCGGACGCTTCAATGGCTTCAGGGCAAGGCCTTCGACGCCACCACCCCGGTCGGCCCCATCATCATCACCGCCGACGACATCGAACCCCGCGACGGGTTGCGGATCTCGTGCGCCGTCAACGGCGAAGTGATGCAGGATGCGAACACGGCCGAACTCGTCTTCGACGCCGCCGAACTCGTCGCCTACGTGTCGCAATTCACGACGCTGCGACCAGGAGACCTCCTCCTCACCGGCACTCCCGGCGGCGTCGCCCTCGGGGCAGGCGATCCACGCTGGCTTCGCGACGGGGACGTCGTGACCACCGTCATCGAGGGCATCGGTGAGTTGCGCAACACGGTTCGCATCGAGAGGTGACGAGATGCCGCACACCATCGTCCCCTACGGCGAGCACGTCGAGCAGCACTGTGCGCTCACTCCGCCATCCTCCTCAAGCGCAGAACGCCTCGGTACGGTCGCCCTCCTGCACGGCGGGTACTGGCGCGCGCAGTTCACCCGAGAGCTCATGGAGCCGATGGCCGTGGCACTCTCCGCTCTGGGCTGGCATGTCGTCAACATCGAATACCGCAGAGTGGACGCCGGCGGAGGGTGGCCGGCACCCCGTGACGACGCCACGACGGCCATCGCCGACATCGCTCAGAAGATCGCGGCGGGGCGCCTGCCGGGCCCGCTCATCCTCCTCGGGCACTCCGTCGGCGGACAACTGGCGATGCTCGCCGCCCACACTCTCGGCACCGCCTCGGTCGCCGGAGTGCTCGCGCTCGCACCGGTGACCGACGTCGTCACGACGTACCGCGACGGTCTCGGCGACAACGCCGCGGACGCGCTGTTGGCCCAGTGGCCCGGCCGTGAAGAGGAGGCGGCGGCAGACGCATCGCCGCTGTACGCGCTCCCGATCGGTGTGCCCATGGTCATCGTCCACGGGGAGGACGATCAGCGCGTCCCCCACTCCCACACGACAGCCTTCGCCAGTGCGGCCGAAGCGGCGGGAGACGCCGTCCGTGTGGTGAGCCCCGCCACCCTCGAGCACCGCACGGTCATCGATCCCGACGGCGAACAGTGGACGACCGTCCTCGCCGCCATACGCGAGCTGGGAGGATCCCCGCCCTGTTCGTCGTAGCGCGAACCTCAACCGATCGTGCGGCGGTTCCGCACCCAGCAGCTCGACCAGTATCCAAGGAGACGACGATGTCCACACCCACACGAACCCGTTCCCGGAGCGAGAGCTGGCCTGTCCCACGGGCGGTCACCGGCATCGTCCTGTTCAGCTGCTGGCTGGCCATACTCGCGGACGGCTACGATATCGGCGTCATCGGCGCCGTACTCCCCGCTCTCGCCGAAGAACGCGCCTGGGCACTGGACCCGGTGGCGCTGGGGGGCCTGGCGTCGTGGGCGCTGGTCGGAATGCTCATCGGCGCGCTCTTCATCGGTACTCTGAGCGACCGGCTCGGGCGCAAGCGGATGCTCCTCGTGTCCATGGGACTGTTCACGCTCATGCAACTCGGGGCGTCCATCGCACCCACCCCCGAGCTGTTCGGGCTGTTCCGCTTCCTCGGCGGACTCGGGATGGGGGGCGTGATCCCGGTCGCGGCTGCGCTCACGATCGAGTTCTCCGCGCCCAACAAGCGCGCCCGCAACTACGGGCTGATGTACTCGGGCTACTCGCTCGGCATCGTCGTCTCCGCTCTCGTGGCGATCGCCGTGCTGCCGAACCTCGGTTGGCGGTGGGTGATCGCCGTCGGCGCGTTCCCGATCCTCCTGATCCCCATCATCGCCGCCCTTCTTCCGGAGTCCCTCGAGTCCCTGGAGAACCGTGGTCAGCACGACCGGGCGGTGGCGCTGGCGCGCAGACTTCGAATCGCCCCGTACCTTCCCGCGAGCCCGGAACTCACGAACCCCGGCGAACGGATTCCCTGGCAGCGCATTCTGAAGCAGCTGTTCTCTCGTAGGTACCTGCGATCGACGATCCTGTTGTGGATCGCTCTCTTCGGCGGGCTCCTGCTGGTCTACGGTCTGAACTCCTGGCTCCCGTCCATCATGCGCGCCGCCGGATACGACCTCGGCCCCGCACTCACCTTCCTCCTCGTCTTCAGCCTCGCCGCAGCCGTCGGCGGTCTGGTGCTCGGAGCCCTCGCCGACCGGTACGGGGCCAAGCCCGTCCTGGTGATCTTCTACACGCTCGGCGGTGTCGCTTGCCTGCTGATGATGTTCCCCAACTCGATGTTCATCAATCTCGTCTTCGTCGCCATCTCCGGCATCGGGTCGATCTCCACCTCTCTCGTTCTCACGGCGTACATCACCGACTACTACCCGGCCTCGGTTCGCGCGACAGCGGCCGGATGGGCGCTCAGCTTCGCCAGGATCGGCGCGATCATCGGACCGATACTCGGCGGATGGCTCGCAGCGATGGCGATCGGAGTCGAGTGGAATTTCGTCGCCTTCGCGCTCGTGGCCGTGCTCGCGGCTGTCGCGATCGCGCTCGTGCCGAGAAAGCCCACGGCGTCGATGGAGTGAGCGGAATCGTCGCGGGCCATCGCCCTGAGGGCCTCCCGCGTGCTCCGGCCGTGCACCTTCCGATCTGATCCGGGGAAGGCGTACGACATGCCGCACGCGAGAATCTTCCCCCAGTTGTTGGGAGTCGGTCGCCCAGAATGCCTACTGCTGGGGGTGACGGCAGGGGGTTCCCGGCGGGGATCCTGATCTGACCAGGCGTGGAGGCCTTGCTTCAACTTCAACCGGGCGGATGAGTACCCGAACTCCATCCGGAGGGTTACTCCGCGCGAAACCCCTGGGAGATGGGGCGCCAATGGTTGTGCAGCGAAACTCCGCGGGCACGGATGCGCTTTCTGACACATCGAGCGGTCGAGTCCGCACCCCGAGATTCAGCCGCCGTCGGCGTCTCTAAGCCCCGACGTCACCGTGGGACCCTCCCCTCTCCCCACATCTCATGGTGACGTCGGCGGGAAGCGCGACCCACCCCGTGTGTCCCATCGCTCGGGGTGGGTCGCATCAGAGACGTGTCCGTTTCATCTCCGGGGGCGCAATGGTATCGAGCGGCAAGCGTCGCGATCCTCGTCGGACTCTCTCTCCGGATGAATCCCTGATCGGGCAGGCTCATCCGAGCGGGTGGACGGCACCACGAAGGGTTATCGCATCGGACAGGTTGCCGTCGCGCACGATCGACACCGTGGTGCCGTCGCCCGCCGCGACGCTGATCACGAGTGCGCCGCCGTCGACACTCGCCACCGTGTCCGCGACGGCCTCGGCGGCGGCATCGGTCACGCCGGCGGACGCTTCCGCGAGTGGGGCGATCAGGGTCACGACCACCCCGCGCGCACGGGCTGCCGACACGGCTGCCACGATCGCCGGGTGCTGCAGGGAGCGGGCCCGGATGCGGTCTCGGATCTCGCCTTCGAGTGCCGCGACCCGGGAGCGGAACGGAGCGTCGATATCGACCCCGCCGAGGACGTCGCGCAGCGCCGGGCGAACCGCGGCGCTGATGGTGGCGAGTTCCGATCTGTACTGTTCGGTCGCCGCGTCGGCTGCGGCCGCCTCTCGGTTTCGTCGGGCGCGCTCAGAGCGATGTGCCCGTTCCGCCCTCACGATCCAGCGCAGGGCGATCCGCCACAGGATTCCGAGGAGGTAGGAAAGCAGTGGGATCGTGAGCATGCTGAGCACGCCGACACCTGGTTGCTCCGTGGCGACGGCCCAGGCGAGCACGATCGCAACCTGCGCGGCGCCGCCTCCGAGGCCGAGGGCCGGGTTCCCTCGAACGAACATCAGCGCGAGCAGGTACGTGGAGAAGTCCAGCAGCCACACATCGCCCGCTTCCGCCGTGGTCACGGTCGCGGCCGTCGTCGCTCCCAAAGCGAACACCAGGAGAGTGGTTCCACGGGCGCGGCCCAGGGGGGCGTCGGTGGGGTCGGTGAGGAGGAACACGCCGATCAGGGCCAGTAGGTATCCGCCGGCGACCAGAGCCAGATCCTGGTCGAAGACGCCTTCGATGAAGCCCCGGGCGCCACCGGTGAGCCAGACGAAGAGCATCGCCCAGCGAGCCGCGGGCGTCGCGAGCCCGGACGCGTTGGTCCCCCTCGCGGTGACGAGATTCACGTGTCCGCGGGTGTCCACGTCAGTCTCACTGTCGTTCCGGCGCCGGGCGCGCTGTCGATGGTCGTTTCGCCGCCGATGTCGTTGAGGCGACCGATGATGCTGTGGGAGAGTCCGAGCCGGCCGGGCCTGAGCTGGTCGGGATCGAAGCCGTCTCCGTCGTCCGCGATGAGGACGTCGATCCCGCCGCCCTCGAACCGGACGGATCCGGTCACACGGCCGGCATTGGCGTGGCGGATCGCATTCCTCGCGGCCTCGAGGGCCGCCGCGGTGACAGCCTCCAGAGCGCTCACGCGGATGGGGTCATCTCCCGAAGTGGTGATCGTGACGTCGGGGATGGCGGTGCGAAGCCGAGTCTCCATGTGTTCTGCCGCTGCGGCGGTGGGCAGGTGTGCGTCGGCAGTGTCGACGGGGTCGGTGGCATCGTCCAGCGCGAGGATGGCTCGTCCGGCTTCCTCGCGCAACACCGGCGGCGCGGGCCCCGAGAACTTGAGGGTGGCGTTCAGGACCGAGAGCACTTCGTCATGGACGAGTCGCGTGAGTTCGGAATGTCGCCGCGCTTCGATTTCGCGCATCGTGGTGTTCTCCGCGGCGATGCGGGCCGACTCCTCGCTCTGGGCAAGGATCGCGACCCGGTTTCGGATGCCGAGGAAGATGACGACGAATCCGATCTCACTCATGTGGAACGGCGTGTTCCAGGCGACGATATCGGGCAGCGTTCCGGTGAAGACGACCGCGGACAGGGCGACCGTCGTGGACGCACCGATGGCCGCGACGATCGCTGCCGCCGGGCGCAGCACGAAGACCAGAAGTGTCAGCGCGGTCGGCTCGAGTCGCCAGACCCAGGGCGACACCCCTTCGGGCGGCCCACCGTAGACGCCGTAGGACACGAGCTGTAGTCCGATCACGATGACGGGGATCCCGATCCACAGGGAGCGGAGCATCGTCGGCGGAAGCCACAGCCCCACTGCGGCGAGGAGGAGGATGGCGCACACGACGAGGACTCCGGCTGTGTTCCACCACGTCGGGAACAGATGAGAGTGTGCAACAAAGTCCGGTGCCGCCTGCCCCACGACGGCGAGGAGACCGCTCAGAGCAACGAGCCATGCCACTCTCCGGTTGGCGTGCTGGACCGCCGATGCCGATGGAGTCGCCCCGCTCGTGGTGTGGCTCGTCCGCAACTCCTCCGGCGTCCGGTCTTCCACCGTCGAACGGCGGTGGCGCGATGCGGCTTCGTATGCCGAGTCGGGTCCTGCGGACATACGAGGAAGCCTATCGATGGTGCTGACGGTCACAACGTGCTCTGTGTCGGGTTGGAGGGGCGGCGCGTAGCGGCCGCCCCTCCGGAGGGCGCCCCCCAGCGCCCGCGCACCGCGTTGCGCCCGGTGAAGGGGGAGCAGAGCCACCTCGATCGATCGCACCCGCTCCTGCGTCGAGCTCACGCGCGCCAGAGCATCTCAGGCCCCAGACCCACATGCCCGCAGCCCAGGATGTCTCGTCCTTAACGTTTGCGATACCGCAAACGTTAAGGAACTGCGCTTCCCAACCCCCCTTGTTCTCGGGGTTTGTCGCAACAACACCGCGTCAGTTCATCGCAGATCGCGTAGATTTCCGGAAACACTCACCGGGCACTCAGGGGGCGCCATTGATCCGCATCGGAATCGTCGACGACCACCCGGCGATGGTTCTCGGCACCTCGGCGATCATCAACATCCAATCAGACATGCACGTCGCGGCTGCGGGGGCGACCGTCGGCGAACTGCTGGATCACGCGGTCGACCTTGATGTCGTGCTCCTTGATCTCGTGCTCGCAGACGACAGCAACATGGCCGTCAACATCCGAGAACTGACCACTCGAGGCATCGTCGTCCTCGCCTACACCTCCGGTGAACGAGTCGTGCTGGTCCAACAGGCGGTGCGAAGCGGTGTCGCCGGCGTGATCCGCAAGTCGGAGAGCCCAGAGGTACTCATCAGCGCGATTCGTTCCGCGATCGCGGGTGAGACGGTTGCGACCCTGGACTGGGCCGCGGCGCTGGAGGAGGACCAGAGCTTCGTGCGCGCGGAGTTGACCCCGCGCGAAGCGGAGGTGCTGTCGATGTATGCTTCCGGCGCCACCGCCGAAGCGGTGGCCACAGCCCTGTTCATCTCGAGATACACCGTCAACGATCACATCCGGCGTATCCGCGCGAAGTACGCGGCGCTCGGACGCGACGCGACCGACAAGATCGCGCTGTCCAAGCGCGCCGTCGAGGACGGCCTGCTGTAGCCGAGGTCGTGTGTTGATGTCCGCGTCTTTCCCCATCCCTCAGAGATGGGGATCGACGTTCTGAAGTCCCCTACCGCTTGCGATTCCCACGTCCGCTGGGCGATGGAAGGGTCTCTTGTGGCTTCTCTCTGATGGGCCCGCTCGTCGCGCGCCCACAGAACGGAGTCACAGACGCGCCGACGTCGCCCACCTCTATCGGTGCCAAGAGAACTGGTGCCCCTCATGCGCTCCGGCGCGTGATCCGCCGAAACCACAGAGATCGCGCCATCCGGGCACATCGGATGCGACGAGAGGAACCCCGTGAAACACGCCGAACGATCACGCCGACTCTGGGCGATTATCGCGCTTCTCGCGCTCATGGCCTCCCTCGTAGGCGCCCAGCCCGCTTTCGCAGACGAGGACTCCACCACGTCGCTCACCCTCACTCAGGTGACGCCCGCGACGCAGCAGTCGGGCACCACGTTCCAGTACCGCCTCGCCTACAGCTGTAGCAACCTCAACAACGTGGTCTGCGGTGAGGACCCGGTCATCACCGTGCCCCTCGGCGACGCCGCCGACATGCCCGTGAGCGTCGCCGACAGCAGCGCCATCGCTTCCTGGGAGGTGGTTGGCGACGACCTCGTGATCACGATGAACGACCTGCCCGAGGGGTCTGCCGGAACGATCGACTTCACGGTGACGCCTCCCAACCGCACGACACCGAACGGCACGACGTGGACGCTGGACGCGGAGCTAACCTTCGGCGACGGTGTGACCCCCGGCGCGTCAGCTCCCGCGTCGGTCACCTCGACCGCCACTGCCTCGCCGAGCCTGTCGCTGGTCAAGTCGGCCAACGGGAACTTCTTCCGGCCAGGTGACACGGTCGTGTTCCAGCTGAGCTGGAGCTGCCCTCAGTCGGGGGCGGCGACAGGCGTCGAGAACCTCACGGGACTCTCGATCGTCGACACGTTGCCTGCCGGGCTCACCTATGTGTCCAGTTCGCCGACAGCCGCCTCGGTAGCGGGACAGCAGATCACGATCGAGGTCCCGCAGAGCGGACTAGGTTTTTCGTGCAGCAGCGGCTCGGCGACAGCGGTGACCGTCACCGCGACCGTCGATGAGAACGTCATCGACGGGACGGTACTGACCAACGTCGCCGAGGCGACGGGCACTCCGCTGAGCGGATCGCCCGCGGTCACGGCGAACGCCAGCGACGGCATCACGATCGTCGACCAGCTGGGCGCCGGTGAGGCATCGAAGATCGGGTACGGACCCGTCACGCACAACGTCGGCGACGTCGGCACGTACGACGCGGGCCGCGGGGGCTACCTCTCCGGGACCTACGCCGGTCCGTGGCTGGACCGTGGGATCGCGGCCGATCGCACCGGCGATCCGATCGAAGCCAGCGGCAACGAGGTGAGCGGCCGTGTGGAGGCGATGTACCAGCTTCGCGTCCTCATGCCGGTGGCCGGTCTCGAACATGCTGTGATCGACCCCGTGCCCTGTCAGGACGGTGCCGCTGGACCGATCTACACCAGCCGGGATCCGGGCGATCTCTGCCAGGACCCCGCGTTCCACGCGACGATGGTGACGGCGCGGGTCTACACCGGTGCCGGCAACGTCGGCGTTCCCGTCGATCACGGACTCCAGGCCCGGTTGACGGACGGCACATTGATCGACCTCGAACCCGGGCCCGTGCGCGCGGGAGAGATCTCACCCGGAATGCTGTACTACCGCAGCTACTACGTGCCTGAGAACGCGGTGGGTCAGGTCGCCGAGCTGGTCTTCCCGCGCTCAGACACAATGATCAATCGCGCCACGTACTACTTCATCGGCGGCTACGCGGACGAGGATCTCGCCGGAGGTGACGTTCTTCGCAACCGCTTCACCTTGGAGTCCTTCGCTCCCGGCGAGGACGAGCCCTACGCCTCGGGGCCGAGCAACAACGGCAACGTCTACGTGCTCAGCGGACCCCAGGTCGGCGCGTGGAAGATCTGGCTCTCGTCATCGAGCACGTTCCGCCTGTCCGCGTACTTCATTGCCCCGGACTTCGCGATTCTCGATGGCTCGTTGACGCTCACCGATCGGCTGCCTGCCGGCCTCCGGCTGGCGGGACCCATCGTCGCCAACTCGGCCTTCGAGCGGACGACGTCCACCTTCCACGCGATCGAGTGGGACGTTCAGCAGGAGCCGGATCCGGTGACGGGGGAGACCATCATCACGATCGAGGTTCCATACGAGCAGTTCGCTGAGCAACGCACCGGGGGTAACTGGATCACGACCTTCGATGTGCCCGTGGTCTGGGACTTCCCCGGCACCTACCGCAACACGGTCCAGGTGAGCCTTCGCGACGCGAGCGTGGACGGCTCCTTCTGCCTCACGGGGGAGCCCGTCGCCGGCACGAGCGGCGTGGACTTCGCGTGTCAGCGATCCGCCGCCTTCACCGTGGCGCCCGACCCGACGTCCGACGCCGTTCAGGTGTTCAAGACGGTGCGGGGAAGCGAGGACGACGAGTTCCTGCGCAACCCGGCGATCGGTGCGGTCTCCGCCGACGGCGGTCCGGTCGCCTACCGGCTGAACTGGACCAACAAGAGTGCCGCCGACGTCGGGCAGGTCGTGCTGTACGACCTGCTGCCCACCGTCGGTGACACCGGAACCCTCGCCGAGAACGCCGGTCAGCAGCGCGGGTCATCCTTCACGCCCGAGCTCGTGGGCCTCGAGGCTCTGCCCGCCGGAGTGTCGGTGGAGTACTCCACCGCGACCAACCCGTGCCGCGACGAGGTCTTCCCGAACGCGTCGAACACCACCTGCGTCGACGACTGGACGGCATCTGCCCCCGGCGACCTCTCGACGGTGACGGCGCTGCGCTTCGTCTCCACCGAGACCTATGCGTTCGACGAGGGCTTCGTGATCGAGTTGAACATGACCGCCCCCGAGATCGCGACGCCCCAGGACATCGCCTGGAACACCTTCGCTGCGGCTCAGACCAACCTCGACACCGACGAGGCGATCCGTCCCGTCGAGTCGGCGCGCGTGGGTCTGGCTCGCCCCGATTTCGCCGAGGGCGAGCCGGAGTGGTCCCTGCGCAAGGAGGCCCTCGTCGACGGTGAGGTGATTCCGAACGGCACCGAGGTGGATCCCGGCGATACCGTGACGTATCGCGTGGTCGCGACCAACAGCGGCACCGTCCCGATCGAGGACGTCGTGCTCACCGATGACCTCAGTCTCGTCTTCGATGACGCCGCCTTCGTGGCCGGATCGGGCGAGCTGTCGGTCGACGGCGGCGCGCCGGTGGCCGTGGCCGACCCCGCAGGAGACACGCTCACGACCGAGCCGTTCGTCCTGCCCATCGGCGCCGACGCCGTGCTGACCTATCAGGTGCGGGTGGACGACGACGCGTGGGAGCGCACGCTCACCAACGTGGTGACCGGCGCCGGGGGCACGGAGGAAGAGCCCACCCCGCCCCTGCCGTGCGTGGAGGAGTGCACGACCACACAGGTGACACCATCGCTCGGCTCCGTGCGGTGGAGCAAGGTCGATCCTGCCGGAGAGCGGCTCGCCGGAGCCGAATGGGAGCTGACCGCGCTGGATGAGGAAGGGCAGCCCTCGGGTGAGGTGTTGACCATCGCGGACTGTACGGCCGAGCCGTGCGCCGGCGCGGATGTCGACCCGGCCGGGGGGCGGTTCCTGGTCGAGGACCTTCCACGTGGCGACTACCAGCTCGTCGAGACCAGGGCACCAGCCGGGTACCTGATCGATGCCACACCGGTCACCTTCGCGCTCACCGCGGCTGCACTCGACCTCGTCCTGGACGACATCGTGAACGTGCAACAGGGTGTCCCCGCCATTCCGCTCACCGGCGGTCTGGGCGCAGACCACTACCTCCTCGCCGGCGGGGCCCTCGCGGTCCTCGCCGCGCTCCTGGAGATCTGGCGCCGACGCCGCCGCACCACACAGGAGGTGCTGTGACTCGGCCTGATCAGAACCCATCCGACACCCTCGGCGCGCCCGCGCCCAGGAATCACACCCACGTCGCCCGTCGCCGTGAACCCGAGAAGAAAGAGATCCATCACATGTTGAACACTCCCAAGGTCACGAAGCGAGGGCGCACCACGCTCGCTGCGGCGGCCGCGATGTCGCTCGGCGTCGCGGGCGTGGTCCTCACCGGTGGTGCCGCTTCTGCAGCACCGGTGGCCGGCCCCGTCGACGACAGCGTCATCGGCTCGCTGACCATCCACAAGTATGCGTACCCCGCAGACGGGGCGCAGGACCCGTCGGGTTCGGGTCAGGACCCGACGTCGGATGTCATCGAGGGCGTCGACTTCGAGGTCTGTGCCATCGACAACATCACCTCGCTCGGCGACACTTCCAACCTCGGGTGGGACCAGGTGCTCGGACTCGATGCGCTGAGCAGCAACGGGGCGGCACTGACCGGGTCGGTGGCGGGCGTCGACGGCGGCTCGTCGTTCGACCTGCTCAACTGCCAGACCGTCACGACCGATGTCAATGGAGAGGCCTTCCTCGCGAACCTCGCCGTCGGCGCGTACCTCGTGACCGAGACGGCCGCACCGGCGGGTGTCATCATGGGGGACCCGTTCGTCGTGACCGTCCCGACACCGGCCGATGACGTCGCAGGTGCGGACAACACGGGCATGTGGGAGTACGACGTCAACGTCTACCCCAAGAACGTGAACGTCGAGGCGCCGGACAAGGTCATCGGCGATCAGCCCACCAACGGTGTCGTGCTCGGTGACGACATCGACTACACCATCTCCCAGCGCATCCCCGCGCTGGCTGACGGCGACGTCTACACCAAGCTCACCGTGACCGACACGCTGGACGACAAGCTCGACCTGCTCGCGGGTTCGGTCGTGGTCGGACTCGACGGCACTGCGCTGACCGAGGGGACGGACTACTCGCTCGACACCACGGGCGACGTCATCACGGTCGTGTTCCTGCAGCCCGGTCTCGACCAGCTCGCGAACGGCCAGACGCTGACGGTGGACTTCACGGCCGTCGCCAACGCCAACGGTGTGATCGACAACCAGGCCTTCGTGAACGTCAACGACCTCGACCTCGACGGCGACGGCAACGGCGGCGACAACCCCACGCCCGTGGTCACCACCCGCTGGGGCAACCTCCTCGGCGAGAAGACCGACGCGACGGGCAGCAACGTTCTCGGCGGTGCGGAGTTCAACGTCTACATGACCTCCGACACGGACGGCACCTGCGACGACGCCGCCACGGCCGACATCGACGGGCTCACCCCGGTCGCCACTACCACCTCGGCCGCTGACGGCTCCATCGTCGTCTCGGGCCTGTGGGTCGGTGACACGAACGAGGACGTCGCCGACCGCTGCTACATCCTCGAGGAGACGGTCGCCCCTGCCGGGTACGTCCTGCCCACCGGCGACGCAGCGCTGACCAGCGTGAACATCGTCCCCGGCGACACCGCCGTGGCCCCGACGTTCACCATCGAGAACGACCAGCAGCTGGTCCCCGGCCTGCCGCTGACCGGCTCGGACGGGCAGATGCTCCTGACCATCGGCGGCATCGCCTTGCTGACCATGGCAGCCGGTGGTGTGCTTCTCGCGCGCACGCGTCGCGAGCACTCCGAGGTCACCGAGGCCGCATAACACGAGCCTCGACGTCCTCGCGCCCGGCTTCGGCCGGTGCGTGAACCGAACGAAGCGGGTGGTTGCCCGAGCACGGCAACCACCCGCTTCACCATGAGCCACAACACGAGAGCCCCGATGTACTCGACTGGTCCGCGACACCGCATGCGCAGACAGCGCCGCTGGCGACCGAGCCCGCTCCTCCTGCTCACTGCCGTCGTGGCGCTCGCCGGTGCGACCGCGCTGGTGTACTCGAGCGCCGCCAGCTGGGTGTTCGCTCTCAACCAGACCCAGGTCGTCGACCGCTACTACACCTCGATCAACACGGCTCAGCCGTCTGCGGCGGAACAGCTTGACGAAGCGCGGCGCTACAACGCCGACCTGTCTGCCGGGGCGGTGCTCGCCGCGAACACCACCGTTCCCGAAGGAGACGGCGTATCGCGCAACCAGCTCTACGACTACTGGTCGATGCTGTCGACGTCCACCGGTGTGATGGCCCGGATCCAGATCCCGAAGATCGACGTCGACCTCCCGATCTACCACGGCACGAGCGAGAGCACCCTCCAGCGCGGTGTGGGGCATCTGGAAGGCACCTCGCTGCCTGTCGGCGGGGAAAGCACGCACACCGTTCTCACGGGGCATCGCGGCCTTGCCGAAGCGAGGCTCTTCACCGACTTGGACCGACTCGTGATCGGTGACACGTTCACGGTCAACACGTTCGGGAAGGTGCTCACGTACAAGGTCGTCGACACCCGAGTGGTGGAGCCCGACGACACTCAGGCGCTCCGTCAGGAGGAGGGCCGCGACCTGGTCACGCTGGTCACCTGCACGCCCCTCGGAGTCAACACCCACCGGATCCTCGTGACGGGCGAGCGGGTCACACCCACCCCGGACGAGGACCTGGAGTCCGCCACCGGTCCCTCCGATGCGCCCGGATTCCCCTGGTGGCTCGTCGCGTATGTCATCGCACTGACGGGAATCGGCTGGTATGTGTGGCGGGGAGGCCGGCGAACGAAACCCACGCCCCCGCGCTCCGGAGGAGACGATCACGATGACTGAACGTTCGACCGCAAGACGGATGCCGCGTCGCCGGTGGCTCGTCGTCGCCGCGATCGCAGTCGTCGCGGCGATCGGTGTCGGCGGCGCCATCTGGGCGGGAGTGTCGACCACGGCGACTCCTGTCGCACCCACCGTGCCGACGCCCCAGGGCGGTGGTGTCGGCGGCTACCTGTTCCAAGACCGCGACGGTGATGGCGTCCGCGGCCCCGGGGAACCGGCGCTGTCAGGATGGGACGTGCGGGTCTACTCGACCGGGCCGCTGCCCCTGGACACGACGGCCACGGATACGGACGGCGTGTTCGTCCTCGACACGATCGACGATGCGACCCCCGGTGAGACGACCGCGCGCATTCGCGTGCAGCCTGCCATCGAAGGGCCGGCGGCGGCGAACATGCCCACCCCCTCGGCGCTCTCCCAGGAGTTCACGATCCCGCTCGGCGAGACGGCTGCCATCCCCGTCGCCGCTTTCCGTGCGTGCCTCGCGCAGGACCAGTGCACGGACCTCCGTCTTCCCGACCTCGTGCCGCAGCTCACCAGTTCCGGCGGGGAAGAGTAGCCGCCGCCCACGGCAACCCGCGTCGATACCACGACCAAGCCGGGCCGCGTCCTCCTCCGATTCGGGACATCGACGGCGAATCTCGGCGGGCTGCTCCATGTCACCGCCGCAGAGGTCAGCGGTGACGGTGCGACTCAGAACGTCCAGCAGCGCGTGTACGGCGACGGGGAGGTGTACGTGCACGATGCGGGTCGATTCGTCTAGCACGCCGAACACAACCACTTCCATCTCGACGAGTTCGAATGCTACGAACTGGTATCCGAGGACAAGAGCACAGTCCTCGCCTCCAGCACCAAGGTGAGCTTCTGCCTCACCGACCTACTCGCCGTCGACCCTCCCGCGCGAGCGGACGGCGACGTCTTCCTCGACCTGCGCCCGTTCGACTGCGGCATCTACGAGCAGGGCATCAATACGGGGTTCGCCGACTACTACGGTGCCGATCTTCCAGACCAGTGGATCGATGTCACCGGCGTGCCGTCGGGGACCTACTGGGTGAAGCTGACCGTGGATCCCGAAGGGGTCTTGCTCGAGTCGGACAAGACAAACAACGTCGTCTACTTCGCCGTCGATTTCACGGCACCATAGCGATCTCGGCCGGGACCGGAAGCCGTCATCTTCCGAGGCGGTGTCGTAGGCTCGCTTCCGACGCAGTTCCACGCTCTCCGCACGCACCGGATCGGTTCACCGCACCAGTGCGCACGTCCGTTCGTGCTGGCACCAGGAACCACGTAGGCTGAAACTCAGTCGCACGACGACGTTCGAAGGAGAACATCAGATGCAGATCAGCGGACAGGGTGCGCTCGTCACCGGCGGAGCCTCGGGCCTCGGCTTGGCGACCGCACGCCGCCTCGTGGCCGCGGGCGCCCACGTGACGATCATCGACCTCGCCTCATCGAAGGGGGCGGACATCGCCGACGAGATCGGTGGATTGTTCGTCGCCGCCGATGTCACGAGCTCCGACGAGGTGCGCGCAGCCGTCGCGACAGCGCAGTCCGCAGCGCCACTGCGCGTCGTCGTGAACTGCGCGGGCATCGCACCCCCTGCCAAGGTGCTCGACCGCGAAGGCAGTCCGGCCGTCCTCGCCGACTTCGAACGTGTGGTCCGCATCAACCTCGTCGGCACGTTCAACGTCATCTCGCAGGCTTCGGCCGCGATCGCCAAGAATGAACTCCACGACGACGAACGCGGCGTCATCGTCAACACGGCCAGCGTTGCCGCCTTCGACGGGCAGATCGGCCAGCCCGCGTACTCGGCGTCGAAGGGCGGCGTGCACGCGATGACCCTCCCGATCGCGCGCGAGCTCGCGCGCCACGGCATCCGGGTCTGCACGATCGCGCCGGGCATCATGGAGACGCCGATGCTGATGGGGCTGCCGCAGGAGGCGCAGGACTCCCTCGGTCAGCAGGTGCCGTTCCCCGCCCGCCTCGGCCGCCCAGACGAGTACGCCGCTCTCGTGGAGCAGATCGTCGAGAACGGCTACCTCAACGGCGAGACCATCCGTCTCGACGGTGCGATCCGCATGGCCCCGCGCTGACCCCGCCCTCAGAACCTCGAGAACCCAGGAGAATCCATGACGCTGGCAGGCAAGACCATCCTGATGTCGGGCGGCAGCCGCGGCATCGGCCTCGCGATCGCTCTGCGGGCGGCGGCCGATGGTGCGAACATCGCGATGCTCGCGAAGACCGACACGCCGCATCCCAAGCTCGAGGGCACGATCCACACCGCCGCGGAGCAGATCCGCGCGGCCGGAGGGAACGCCTTGCCGATCGTGGGCGACGTCCGCGATGACGATGACATCACCGAAGCGGTCCTGAAGACCCAGGGGGAGTTCGGCGGCATCGACATCGTGATCAACAACGCCAGCGTGATCGACCTCTCGCGCTCGCTCGACCTCAACGCCAAGAAGTACGACCTCATGCAGGACGTCAACGTGCGCGGCACGTTCATGTTGTCCCGCGCGGCGGTGCCGATCCTGAAGGACGCCGAGAACCCGCACATCCTGTCGCTGTCGCCGCCTCTGAATCCGACTCCGAAGTGGCTCGGGGCACACACCGGGTACACGCTCGCGAAGTTCGGCATGACCATGGCCACGCTGGGCCTCGCCGCGGAGTTCGCACCTGACGGGGTCGCCGCCAACACGCTGTGGCCCCGCACGACGATCGCCACTGCGGCGGTGCAGAACCTCCTCGGGGGCGACAAGGTGATGGCCGCGAGCCGCACGCCCGACATCTACGCGGATGCCGCGTATGCGGTGCTGCTCAAGCCCGCGGCGTCCTACACCGGACAGACGCTCATCGTGGAGGACGTGCTCGAGGCCGAGGGTGTGTCCGACTTCTCGACGTACGCTGCGATCCCCGGCACTCCCGACAGCGCGCTCTTCCCCGACATCTTCCTCGACTGACTCCACCCCACCCCCTGCCCTCCGGGCTCCTCACCCCTGCCAAAACGGAGACCGCATGCCGATGCGTCGGCGTGTCGAGCCCCGACACGCCGTGCAGACCGCATCCGCTCTCTGTTTTGGCAGGGGGGCAGGGGGGAGAGGGGGACAGGGGGCAGAGGGGGGAGGGGGTCAGAGGGGGGAGGGGGTCAGAGCAGGAGGTAGGTCGCGCCGAGGATGGTGAGCGCGATCACGAGGCGGTCGAACATGCGTTGGTTCAGGCGCCGCGCGACTCGAAGGCCGAGGAGCGCGCCGACCACCACGAGCGGGGCGAGTACCGCATCCATCAGGAGCACCGGAGCGGGGAACAGGCCGAGACCGGCGAGGAACGGCACCTTGAGCACGTTGATGATCGCGAAGAACCACGCCGAGGTGCCGAGGAAGACCTGCACCGGGGTCCGGGTGGCGAGGAAGTACATGGACATCACGGGGCCGCCGGCGTTGGCGACCATCGTCGTGAAGCCGCCGAGAGTGCCGTAGGCGCCAGCGAGCGCGATGCTGCCGGAGGAGGGCGAGACCGCTGCGTGCGCTCGGTCCTGTTGCCCTCGCCGCCAGAGGGTCACGCCGATCATCAGCAGCAGGATCACCCCGATCGCTCGCCGGACGATGCCGTCGCCTGCGAGCGCGAGGAAGGCGAATCCGGCCAGGAGCCCGAGGACGACGGCCGGCGCGAGGCGCAGCAGCGTCGGCCAGTGGGCGTGGCGGCGATAGGCGATCAGCGCGAACACGTCGCCGACCATCAGCAGGAGCAGCATCGCGGCCGTGGAGGTGCGCGCGGGCAGGACCGCCGCGAACAGCGCGATAGCCAGGATGCTGCCGCCGGGGAGAGCCGTCTTGGAGATGCCGATCGTCACCGCGGCCACGGCGAGGGCGGCCCACGCCCACGGGTCGAGCTCGATCACCGTTCCAGTTCGGCGACGATCGCGTCGTAGCCGCGGCTGCGTGCCAGCGCGATCGGCGGCACTCCGTCGCCGTCGGGGAGGCGGGCGTCGGCGCCTCCGTCGAGGAGGGCCCGCACCACCTCCACATAGGCGGGAGATCCGTCGCCGAGCACGATCGCCTCGTGCAGAGCCGTCCAGTTCAGGTTGTTGACGTGGTTCGGATCCACGCCGGCCTCGAGGAGGATCTCGACGGTGGCGACGAGTCCGCGTTCGGACGCCGGGATCAGTGCGGTACCACCGAAGCGATTCGTGCTCGTCAGGTCGGCGCCGTTGTCGAGCGTCAGTAGCAGGATCTCGTCGTGCCCTCGCGCGCCCGCATACAGGTACGCGGAATCGTGGATGTCGTCCTTCGCGTTCACGTCGGCACCGGCCCCGATGAGCACTCGTGCCGCCTCCACTCTGTTCCCTTTGGCCGCCGCGATCAGCGCTGTCATCCCGCCGGTTCCGCGCGACTCGATGTCCGCGCCCGCGTCGAGCGCGGCCCGCACGGCATCGGCGTCTCCGGCAGTTGCGGCGGTGAGTAGGTCAGTGGTGGCGTCGGTCATCGTGTGTGGTGCGATCAGCCCCGCGCGGCGGAGAGCGCGGTGGTGAAGCGCGCAGCGCGCAGCTCGATGTCGGACCAGTCCGAGGCGGCGATCGCAGCGCCGTTCGCGAGGTCCCCGCCCGCACCGACAGCGACAGCGCCGGCCGCGAACCACGCAGCGAGGTTGTCCGGGTTCACGCCGCCGGTGGGCATCAGGGGGGCGGTGGGGAACGGGCCCCGCAACGCGCCGAGATAGGACGGGCCGCCCAGCGACGCCGGGAAGATCTTGACGACGTCGACGCCCAGCTCCAGCGCGCCCATCACCTCGGTGGGCGTCATCGCTCCGGTCATCACGACGCGGCCGGTGTCGAGCATCGACCGGGTGAGGTGGGGGAGCGTGCCGGGGCTGACGAGGAACTCCGCGCCCGCATCGGCGGCCTGCGCGGCCTGGGCCTCGGTGGTCACCGTGCCGGCACCGATGTACGCGGCGTCGCCGTGACGCGCGATCAGTTCGCGGATCACTGCCGGCGCATCGGGGGTCGAGAAGGTGACCTCGATGCCGGTCACGCCGCCGCGGATGATCGCTTCGGACGCCTCCAGGGCCAGTTCAGGGGAGGGGGCGCGCAGGACGGCGAGGATGCCGGTGGTGCGTGCGCGGTCGAGGCGGTCGGACATGGAGCTCCTTCATCGGGCGGGCTCGTCCATTCTCGCGGGCCCATCCTGTCATGACAAGTCGGGCGGGAGGTCGGTGCGAGAGCGCCGGCTACTTCGCGACGAGGGTCGTCTCGAAGCGGTAGAGGTCGGGTCGATAGCAGTGGTGACCGAACTCGATCGCTGCGCCCGACTGGTCGAACGAGATGCGCTCCATCGTGAGCAGCGGTCCGCCCGCCTCGATCTCCAGGAGCTCCGGCTCGTCGGCCTCTGCGCGCCGCGCGCCGATCTTCTGCTTGGCGACCCGGATGGCTACGCCTCGTGCACGGAGGGCCTGATAGAGCCCTCGGGATTCGAGTTGCTCGGCCGAGATGTCCGCGAACTCGCGGGGCAGGTAATTCTCCAGGATGGCGACCGGGACGCCGTCTGTGCTCCGCCGACGGCGCAGATGGAGGATCTCGGTGCCGGGGGTGATCGCCAGTGCCTCCGCGACCTCATCCGAGGCGGGGATCAGCTCGTGGGTCAACACCTGCGTCCCCGGCTCGTGGTGCGCGCTCTGCAGATCCTCGAACAGGCTGGTGAGCTCGACCTGGCGGGTGACGGAGCCCTGGACGACTTGAGTGCCGATGCCCCGTCGACGCACGAGAAGCCCCTTGTCGACGAGTTCCTGGATCGCCCGTCGGATGGTGGGCCGGGAGAGGCCCAGCTGCTCGGCGATCGACACCTCATTCTCGAGGCGGGCGCCGGCGGGGATGGCGCCGGATTGGATCGCGCTCTGCAGGCGTGTGGAGACCTGGAAGTAGAGCGGGACCGGGCCCGTCCGGTCGATGTCCGCGAAGAGATCGTTCGGCCACGGGGTGACGAGATCGGCCATGGTCCTCCGCTTTCTCTGGGGAGTCATATTGTAGCGACAATCATACGATCCACCCCACCCCCGATTTTCCGGGAACTTCGGGCGGAGAGGCGTGGCATGTCCGGTCAGACGAACGACTCTGATCTCGCAAATGCTTAAAGTGCTATTGTACTGACATGGAGCAGGAGAGATGAGCTACGTGTGGGATCCGCACCTGCTCGTCGAACTCGGTCTTCTCGCCTTGGCCTTCGTGCTCTCGGTGGCCGTCGGTGTCGAGCGCTCCCGGAAGCTCAAGAGTGCGGGGCTGCGCACCCACGTCCTCGTCGGGATCGGCTCCGCGATCTTCACCTTGATCTCGGCGTACGGATTCGAGGGGGTCCTCGGGCCCGACGTCGCCGTCGACCCCTCGCGCATCGCGGCGCAGGTGGTATCGGGGATCGGCTTCCTCGGGGCCGGCGTGATCTTCGTGCGAAACAACGCGGTGTCTGGTCTGACGTCGGCGGCGACGATCTGGGTGGTGGCGGCGATCGGCATGGCATGCGGTGCCAACATGCCACTCCTGGCGATCGCCGGCACCGGGCTGCATCTGTTGACAGTCGGGCCGTTGTCCCGCGTCCGCGATCGCCTGCGACCAGAGCCTGAGAGGTTGCGGGTCACTGTCCAGTACGAGGCGGATCGGGGTGCTCTTCGCGAAGCGCTCGCGGCCGCCGAGCGCCGGGGCCTGCCGGGCACGCTTCTCGGGGCGACCCGGATCCACGGGGATTCCGACATGCGCGCGACGCTCGAGTTCGTCGAGGCGTCGTCGCCCGACAAGCGCTCGGACCTCATCGATGCGATCGCCCGGCTCGAAGGGGTGCGATCGGTCGTCGTCCAGGGCTCCTCGGATGACGATTGATGCATATGTAATAACCTGCTAACATTCGTACTGGGCTGCGGTCCACCATTCAATGGAGAAAGGAAATCGAGTGATCCGTATCGCGAACGCGCCGGTGAGCTACGGGGTCTTCGAGCTGGCTCGGCCGGACCTCGTCGCCCTTCCCGAGGGGGAGGAACTCGCGCGCTGGATCAGCGAAGCCGGCTACCAGGGCATAGACCTCGGTCCGGTCGGACTCCTCGGACGAGGCGAGGAGCTGACCGAGCGCCTGCAGCGCCACGGTCTCGAGCTCGCGGGTGGATGGGTGGATCTTCCGTTCGCCGGAGCCGAAGACGACTTCACCCGCGCAATGGCGGACTTGGACGACATCCTCGACGTGTTCCTCACCGCGGCGGAGGCAGGGCCGACCCTTGCGCCTGTGCCCACCCTCGCCGACTCCGGCAGCGCGGAGCGCAAGGCGCGTCCCGGCGGCGCGGCGGAGCTCACGCTGCGCGGGGACGACTTGGCGCGGTTCGTCGACCGTGTCAATCTCGCGACGGCGCGTGTGCGTGATCGGGGACTCGAGCCGACCTTCCACCACCACGCCTGCACCTACGTCGAGACGCCCGAAGAGGTCGACGCGCTGCTGGCATCGACAGATGTCGGGCTCACCTTCGACTCCGGGCACCTCCTCATCGGGGGAGGCGATCCGCTGCCCGACTTCCGGCGGTGGCGTCACCGTGTCAACCACCTGCACCTCAAGGACGCCCGCACGCAGATCCTGCACGAAGCCTTGCAGGCCGATGACCCGATGCGGTCGGTGTGGGAGAAGCGCGTCTTCGTCCCCCTGGGGCAAGGAGACCTCGCCGTCACCGAGCTCGTGGAGGAGATCATCAGCAGCGGATACAGCGGCTGGCTCATCGTGGAGCAGGATGTCGTGCCGCGTTCGGCCGACGAGGTCGAACGCGCCAAGGCCGATCAGATCGCCAACCGTGACGCCCTGCGGGCGTGGTTCGCGTGAGCGTCACTCGCGTCGCCGTCATCGGGCTGGGGGCGATCAGCCAGAGCGTGCACCTGCCGATGCTGCGCCGGAACGCCGACAGCTTCGAGATCGCCGCCCTCGTCGACCTGTCCGCCGTGCGCACCGACGACATGGGAGCCCGCTACGGCGTGGCCGTCGACCGTCGTTTCCCGTCCGTCGACGCCCTGGTCGCCGCGAAGGACGACGGTGTGCTCGCGATCGACGCCGCGATCCTCGCCACCACCGGCTCTCACGCCGGCGACACGCTGCGGCTCGTGAAGGCCGGTATCCGCGTGCTCGCCGAGAAACCCCTCGCCTATTCGGTCGCCGAGCTCGAAACGCTCATGGCGTACGCCGCAGAGGCCGGGATCGATCTGCGGGACTGGGTGCGTGTCGGGTACATGAAGGAGTACGACCTCGCATCGCAGCACGCGAAGCGGCTCCTCGCCGGCGTCGACCTTCGTGCGATCACCGTGCAGGTCATGCACCCGCTCGACGGGGCGCAGCTGGCCTACGCGCGACTCGCGGCTCCCTCCGGCGACGTCTCCCCCGAGACCGTGGCCCCTCTGATCGCCGCGACGGGGACCATCGTCGACTCCGCCGTCGGCGCCGACCTTCCGGCCGACCTGCGCACGCTCTACACGAACGTCGTACTGGGGTCCATCGTCCATGACGTCGGACTGCTCCGCATGCTCGTCGGTGGTCTGGGCGACGTCGACTTCGCGCAGCACTGGGGCGCGAAGATGCCGGGTTCGGTGCACCTGCGCGGAACGCTCGCCCGTGACGAGACTCCGTGGACCCTCGACTGGCACTACATCGACGGCTACCCCGACTACCAGGAGACCGTCACCTTCCATCACGAGACCGGAACCGTCGAACTGCTCTTCGGCGTTCCGTACGTGACGAACCTTCCCACCGTCCTCCGTGTGACGGAGAGCCACCCGGAACTCGGCATCCGCGTGAGCGAGTCGCGGTGGATGCAGCAAGAGGCTTTCGAGAACGAACTGTTCGCGCTGGCGGCACTGGTCCGCGGCGAGCGTCCCGACGGGGCGAGCGTCGAGGAATCGGTCGCCGACGTGCGCGTCGGGCAGCGGATGATCCGCGCGCTCGCGCTCTCGAAGGGCGTCACGCTCGACCCGGGCGTCGAAGCCGCGCAGTAGTTCACCCACATCCGCGACCGAGTGGCAACCGCTCGGCGTTCAGCGACACAGAAAGGTCAGAAATGGTCACGTACGGAAAGCGCCGCCTGCTTGCGGCGTTCGCCCTCACCACTGTCGGTGCGGTCGTCCTGGCTGGCTGCTCCGGAGGATCGGATCCGGAGACCGAGGACGACTCCGGGCCGGTCACCCTCACCCTCACGACCAACTCCATCACCGGCGGCAAGAACAGCGCCGAGGCGGACTGGATCGCGGACTGGGTCATCCCCGAGTTCGAGAAGGCCATGGACGCGGAAGGCAAGGACGTCACCGTCGAGTTCCAGCCTCAGGGCGTCGACGACGAGGACTACAAGACCAAGATCGCCCTCGATCTGCAGTCCGGCAAGGGTGCCGACATCATCGGCATGGACGGTATCTGGGTCGGCGAGTTCGCCGAGGCGGGCTACATCAAGCCGCTCGCCGAGGTCGGCGGCGAGGCCGTCGACGACTGGGACGGGTGGGCGCAGATCCCCGATGCCGTGCAGAACGCCCTCTCGTTCGACGGCGACCGCTACGGCGTCCCGCAGGGCGCCGACGGTCGCGTCCTCTACTACAACAAGGATCTCTTCGCCCAGGCCGGCCTCGACGAGGACTGGGCCCCGGAGAGCTGGGACGACATCCTCGAGGCGTCGCGCGACCTGAAGAAGCTCGACGGCGTCACCCCGATCCAGCTCAACGCCGGTACCGCGATGGGTGAGGCGACCACGATGCAGGGCCTGCTTCCGATGCTGGTCGGCACCGGTGAGCAGGTCTACGAGGACGGCAAGTGGATCGGTGCCACCGACGGCATGGAGAAGACGCTCGACCTCTACGAGACGATCTATGTCGATGAGGGACTCGGCGACCCGGTCCTCCAGCAGGAGGCGTCGGGACGCGACACCTCCTTCCAGCTCTTCGCGGAGGGCAAGATCGGCATCCTGCTCGAGGGCGACTACTTCTGGCGCTCCGTGATCAACCCCGCCGAAGGCGTGGGGACGGCACCGATGGCCGATCGCGACAGTGTCGTCGGCTACGCCAAGATCCCGGCGATCGAGCCGGGCGAGGGCATCAACGACCAGGACTACGTCTCGATGTCCGGCGGCACCGGTCGTGTGCTCAACCCCAACTCGAAGCACGCTGCACTCGCCTGGGAGCTGCTCGCCTTCATGAACTCGCCCGAGGCCTTCGAAGCGCGCGCCGCTGGTACGCTCTCGATCTCGCCGCGCAACGACGTGAACGAGAAGCTGCTGTCGTCCGACCCCATGCTGACCTTCGTCAGCGAAGAGGTCCTGCCGATCACGGCGTACCGTCCAGGACTGGCCGCGTACCCGCAGGTCTCGGTACTGCTCCAGCAGGCCACGCTCGACGTCGCCACCGGATCGTCGGTCGATGACGCACTGAAGACCTACGTCCGTGGTCTCGAAGGCGTCGTGGGTCCGGACGCGATCTCCGAGTGACCATGACGCAAGCAACGATGCCGGCGGGGAGCGTCACCGCTCCCCGCCGGCGCCGCGCGGAGGATGTCGCGGGTCTGGGCCGGGCGAGGGCGACACTGTTCGCAGCGCCCGGTCTGCTCCTGATCGGCCTGTTCCTCCTCTTCCCGGCGCTGTGGACGGTCTATCTCGGGATGACCAACTACCGGCTGACCGGTTTCGCCGCAGCCAACCCGGAGTTCGTGGGACTCGAGAACTTCTCGACGGCGCTCAACGACCCGCGATTCTGGAACTCGCTGTGGCTCACGCTCGTGTTCGTGCTGGTCTCGGGCATCATCGGTCAGACCGTGCTCGGCTTCGCGCTCGCGTGGATGCTCCGCAACGTACGAGCGGGGGTGAAGACCTTCATCGAGACCCTCGTGCTCGCCGCCTGGGTGATCCCCGCCTCCGTCGCCTCCTTCCTCTGGCTCGCACTGCTGGATCGGCGCACCGGAACACTCAACGCCCTCCTCGGCACCGAGGGAGCGGCGTGGCTGATCGAGCACCCGATGGAGTGCATCATCATCTTCAACATCTGGGTCGGGACCGCGTTCTCGATGCAGCTGTTCTCCTCGGCGATCAGCGCGGTGCCGCCCTCGCAGCTCGAGAGCGCGCGCATGGTCGGGGCCAACACCTGGCAGCAGTTGCGCGATGTGATCCTGCCCAACATCAAGGGCCATCTGCTGACCAACACCCTGCTGATCACGCTGTGGACGTTCAACACGTTCACGCCCTATCTGCTCACCGCAGGCGGGCCGAACGGCCAGACCGACATCCTGTCGGTGTACATCTACCAGACGGCCATTCCGGGCGGTCAGCTGGGCCTCGGGGCGGCGATCTCGCTCATCATGCTCCTCATCAACCTCGTGATCGCGCTGATGTACACGCGCGTCTCGCGCGGGGCGAGCTCGAAGAAGAAGAAGGTGCGCTCATGATGTCGGCCATCAAGACGGTCGTGCGCGACCGATCGGTCACGCACTTCGTCTCACGGATCCTCTTCACGATCGTGCTCGTGCTTGTCTCGCTGTTCTTCGCCCTGCCGATGGTGTGGCTGGTCTTGGCCCCGTTCGATGCGTCGCCGTCGCTGACGGTGTCGTGGCCGGACTGGACGCTCGACAACTTCGCCCGTCTCGCGGAGAACCCGTATGCCCTGAAATCGATCCTCAACTCCTTGATCCTCGGTATCGGGACCATGGCGCTCGTGATCGTGCTCGGCGCCCTGGCGTCGTACGCGATGAGTCGCATCAGCATCCCGGGGCGCGACGGCATCCTCTACGGGCTGCTGCTCCTGTCGTCCATCGTCACAGGAACGGCGGCCATGGTCCCGACGTTCCAGCTCATCAACCAGCTGCAGCTGATCAACACCCACGTCGGCGTGATCCTCGTCCTGGCCGGAGGCATCCTCCCGACGGTGATCTTCATCCTCAAGGACTTCATGGATTCCATCCCCAAGTCGTACGAGGAGTCGGCGCGTCTCTACGGTGCGGGGCCCTTCCGCATCCTCAAGGACGTCGTGGTGCCGATCGCCCGTCCGGGCCTCGCGTTCATCGCGATCTGGACGATCGTGCAGGTGTGGGGAAACTTCCTCGTACCGTTCCTGCTCCTGCGGACGCCCGACATGCAGCCGGCCGCCGTGCTCATGTACACCTTCTACACCGAGAGCGGCCAGGCGGATCTCCGTCTGATCTCGGCGTTCTCGCTGGTGTTCTCGGTGCCCGTCCTTCTCATCTACTTCTTTGTGAACCGTCGCTACGGTTTCCGCTTCCACGGAGGGATCAAGTCCTGATGGCCGCCATCATTGCAACCGAACTCGTCAAGGAGTACCCCGGCGGGGTGCGCGGTGTCGACAGCGTCGACGTCGAGATCGCGGACGGCGAGTTCTTCGCGCTGCTCGGACCCTCCGGGTGCGGGAAGACCACGCTGCTGCGCTCGATCGCGGGCCTGGAGAGCATCACGTCCGGAAAGCTCACGATCGGTGAGAAAGACGTCACGAACGCCGAGCCGGGTGAGCGCGGCGTGGCGATGGTGTTCCAGGACTACGCGCTGTTCCCGCACATGGACGTCGGCGACAACATCGCCTACCCGCTGCGGATCCGCCGGGTGGGCAAGGGGGAGCGTCGCACCACGGCCGAGTCCGTCGCGAACGGGCTGTCGCTGAACGGGCTGATCGAGCGCCGACCCGGTCAGCTCTCCGGAGGGCAGCAGCAGCGCGTGGCCCTCGCCCGCGCCGTCGCGACCCGTCCCGACGTGCTGCTGCTGGACGAGCCGCTGTCGAACCTCGACGCGCGGCTGCGACTCGAGGCGCGGACCTTCCTGAAGGAGCTGCAGCGCGACCTCGGCGTCACGACCGTGTTCGTGACGCACGACCAGGCCGAGGCCCTCGCGCTGGCCGATCGGATCGCGGTGATGAAGGCGGGCAAGCTCCAGCAGATCGGCTCGCCGCGCGAGATCTTCCACCGTCCGAACAACACGTTCGTGGCCGGTTTCATCGGCTCGGTGCCCATGAACCTGCTGGAGACCACGGTCTCCGGCGGCAGCATACGCATCGGCGAGGCGGACGTGCCGGTGCCGGCCGAGGCAGCGGGGTCTGCGCGCGAGGGGCAGGCGGTCAGCTGGGGCATCCGTCCCGAGTACCTGCGCTGGTCGTCCGAGCCCGTCGCGGACGGCATCGCGGCGGAGGTCGTCGTGACCGAGACCCTCGGTGCCACCAGCCTCGTGCTCGTGAGCGCCGGTGAGCACAAGCTCCAGGTCGTCGTTCCCGAGGAACATGAGCCCGCCCCGGGCGACCGCGGCTGGATCGTGCCGCAGCTCACCCGGGCACTGCTGTTCGACGCCGAGAGCACCGAGCGGATCGGCTGATGAGCACCGTCCGCACCACCCTCCACCTCACGCACGACATCCAGAACGCCGATCGTTACGTGCGGGTCCCGTTCGACGTGCCCGCGGGCACGGATTCGCTCGAGGTGCGCATCTCCTACGACGGAGAGGCCGCGGTGATCGATCTCGGCTGCGAGGGCGCCGCGGGGTGGCGCGGGTGGTCCGGCGGTGCCCGGACCTCATACGTGATCCGTACGGACGACGCCACCCCCGGATACCTTCCCGGCCGCCCCGAAGAGGGCGAGTGGAACGTCATCCTCGGGGTGCACCGTCTGAGTGCCGGTGGTGCCGACGTCGCGGTCGAGATCCTCCTGCCTGCGGAGTCGGCGATCGACCACGGCCCCGTCGTCGCTCCGGTGGCAGGGGTGCCGCGTGGAAGCTCGAGGGATCTTCCCGCTCCCGCGGGCCTCACGTGGTTCGCCGGCGACTTCCATGCGCACACCCTCCACTCGGACGGACGCGAGAGCATCTCCGGCCTGGCGGCACTGGGCGTGCGCGCCGGACTCGACTTCCTCGCGGTGACCGATCACAACACCACGAGCCACCACGCACACCTCCCCGGGATCGGCGAGCAGCATGCGATCACGTTGCTGCCGGGCCAGGAGGTGACCACGCACCGCGGTCATGCGAACGCCTTCGGCGACATCGGATGGATCGACTTCCGCCGCCCCGCTCAGGAATGGGTCGACGAGGTCGAACGCCGCGGGGGCGTTCTGAGCGTGAACCACCCCATCTCCGGCGACTGTTCGTGGTTGCATCCGCTCGAGCGTGCACCGCGCGCGATCGAGCTGTGGCACTCCACCTGGTACCGCGAGCTCATCGCGACGTCACCGCTCGCGTTCCACGAGCGGTGGGACAAGGGAGCGGTGCTGCTCGGCGGCGCGGACTTCCACATGCAGAGCCAGGGTGTCGGCCCCGGCACTCCCACCACCTGGGTCGCCGCGGAAGACGCCTCGCCCGAGGCGATTCTCGCCGGAGTCGCCGCCGGTCGTACCGCGATCATGGGCGGTGTCGCGGTGCGCGACGGCCTGACCGCTCCCGAGCTCTTCACCGCCCCGGTGCTGCTGCGCCTGGACGGCGAGCTCCTCGCGATCGATGCCGACGGCCTGATCCTCGTCGACGGTGCGGGGGAGCGGCGCTCGGTCCGCGGCGACCGCGCCTCATTCGATGGCGACCCGGCCTCCGGTCCCTACTATCTGTTGCACCCCGACCGCAGCATCGCCGCCCTGTGTGCCTGAGCGCACCCGACATTCCATCCAGAGATACAGGAGTCCCCGCCCGTGAGCAGTGAGATCGTCGTCGTCCCCCACACCCACTGGGATCGCGAATGGTACGAGCCGCACGACGTCTTCCGGCTTCGCCTGGTGCATATGCTCGACCGGCTGATCGGGATCCTCGAGGCGGAGCCCGAGTATCGCTTCACGCTCGACGGCCAGGCGGCGGCGATCGAGGACTACCTCGAGATGCGTCCGGACATGCGCGATCGGGTCATCGCGCTGGTGCGACGCGAACAGCTGAGCGTGGGCCCCTTCCTGATCCTGCTCGACGAGTTCGGCTGCGACGGCGAGACGATCATCCGCAACCTCGAGCTCGGACGTGCCGCCAGTGCTCGCCTCGGGCGCACCATGCCCGTCGGCTACCTCCCGGACATGTTCGGCCATGCGGCGCAGATGCCGCAGATCCTGGCCGGCTTCGGCATCAGGCACAGCGCCCTCTGGCGTGGCGTCCCCGCCGAGGTGCAGGAGCACGCGTTCGCGTGGGTCGCTCCGAACGGTGACGCCGTCCGCTGCGAGTACCTCTTCGACGGCTACGGCAACGGGCTCGACATGTTCGCCCTGCCAGGACAGCTGCCCGAGCTCGCCCCCGACTACGCCGCCCGCACCGCTTCCTGGTACGGCGACGACCCGGTGCTCGCGATGCTGGGCACCGATCACTCCGCGCCGCCCGAGGACCTCGCCGAGGTCATCCGCGACTACGACGCGATCGGCCGTGAGCCGCACCTGTCGATCGCGACCCTCGACGGTCTCCTCGCCCGGTACGACACGGATGCCGCGGCGCTCGCCGCCCTCCCCCGGGTGCGGGGCGAGATGCGCTCGCACGCTCGCGGAAACCTGCTGCCCGGGGTGTTCTCGATCCGCACGAACCTGAAGCGCGAGATGGCCCGCTCGGAGCAGGCGCTCACCGCCGCCGAGCGCCTCGACCTGATGTTCGGCACCCGCGACCACCGCTCCTTCTTCGACACGGCCTGGTACCGCATCGTCGAGAGCACGGCGCACGACTCGGTGACCGGCTGCGGCGTCGACGCGACCGCGGAGCAGGTGGGGACACGCATCCACACCGCGGGGCACATCGCCCGTGGAGTCATCGACACCGTCCTCCGCGACGTGTCGGCGGCAGTGTCGCCCGCGCAGCACCTCGTGTTCAACCCTTCGGGCTTCGCGCGGCGTGCGCAGGTGGAGGTCACCCTGCACGGCGTGGACACGGATGCGCTTCCCGCGGGCGTGCAGCTGCTGGACCCGCTGCCGACCGTGCTCGGCGACGAGCGGATGCGCAGCGCCGACCTGCCCAAGATCCTCCGACGCATCCACGGACGGGAGCTGTTCGGTCAGCAGATCAACGGCTACGAGTGGGGAGAGCGGTCGCTGCGCTTCCAGGTCGCCGAGAGCCCGCAGGGGGTGTGGGACCTGGCCGCCTTCACCGTCGAACTGGAGGAGCGCGTCGTCGCGGACGTCGGCGGCGA
This sequence comes from Microbacterium paraoxydans, assembly GCF_020524545.1. GTDB lineage: Bacteria > Actinomycetota > Actinomycetes > Actinomycetales > Microbacteriaceae > Microbacterium > Microbacterium paraoxydans_C. Next base: position 146,564 of record NZ_JAIVLG010000001.1, read on the forward strand.
CGACCTCTGGCACGTCGAGACCATCGCCGATGCGCGTCACCGTGCCCTGCTGGCGGTGGATGTCGACGGTCTCGCGCTCGCCGCGGTGTCCGAGACCTCGGCCCCGGCCTCGGCGGATCCGGTCACGGTGACGGCCGGATCGCTCTCCAATGCCGCGCTCACCGCGACCGTGAACGCCGATGGCACCGTGCGCATCGACGGGGCCGACGGATCGTCGATCGACGGTGCCCTCGCCCTCGTCGACGACGGCGACTGCGGCGACTCCTACAACTACGGCCCGGTCGATGCGGCGTCCGCCGTGAGGAGCCCGTCCTCCGTCGACGTCTCCGTGGTGGAGCAGGGCCCGCTGCGCGGACGCCTCCGCATCCGTCGGATCTACGACGTGCCGGTGGGGCTGACCGCGGACCGTCGCCGGTCGACCGAGACCGTTCCCCTCGTGACCGACACCACGATCGAGCTGCGCGAGGGCGAGGGCTTCCTGCGTGTCGGTATCGACTACGTGAACACCGCCTCCGACCATCGGCTCCGGGTGCTCGTCCCCGCCGGTGGCGCCGGGCTCGAATCCTCCCGAAGCGCCGGGCAGTACGCCACGACCGTCCGAGGTCGCTCGGCCGAGGGCGGCTGGGGCGAGTTCCCGCTGCCGACCTACCCGGCCTATCGCTTCGCCGCGGCGGGCTCGGCCGCGGTCCTGGTGCAGAAGCTGTCCGAGTACGAGCTCGTGTCGTCGCCCGGGGCATCGGACGCCCTCGCGGTCACCCTGTCGCGCTCGGTCGGGATGATGAGCGTGAACGTGCACCCGCTGCGTGACGAGCCCGCCGGATCCGAGATCCCCGTGCCCGGTGCGCAGTATCTGGGCGTGGCCGTGCACACGGACCTCGCGATCCTGGTCGGTGCGGATGATGCGGCGACGGTGCGCGCCGCCGACATCTTCCGGCACGATCCGCTCGTGGTCCGCGGCTCGGGGGAGACCGACGGTCCTCTGCCCGAAGCGACGTTCCCGGTCACGCTCTCGGGCGATGTCGTGCTGGAGTCGGCGCGCCGGGTCGGGGATGCGGCTGAGCTCCGTTTCGTCAACTACCTGTCCGAGGCCCGCGAGGTGGCGTTCTCGGCGCCGGGGTCCTGGACGCGGGTCGACCTCGCCGGCGAGGTCCGGGAGTCCGAGTTCGATGTCGTCTCCGCCCGTGCGGTCGCGGGTGAGATGCTCAGCATCCGGCGTGCGATCTGATCCTGTTCACATTAGTGCTAATGTTAAGACAAATAAGAATCGGAGCGGAGGGATGATGTCGGAGGAGCGAGCGGTCGCGACGATCCTGGCCATCGGACGCCTGGGCGTCGACCTGTACCCGCTGCAGGACGGCGTCGGCCTCGGCGAGGTCACGAGTTTCGGCAAGTATCTCGGCGGAAGCGCGGCCAACGTGGCCGTCGCCGCCGCCCGCTACGGGCATGACGCCGTGCTGCTCTCCAGAGTCGGGAAGGACCCGTTCGGGCGGTACCTTCGCGCGGAGCTGGAACGGCTCGGGGTGCGGAGTGATTTCGTCGCAACCGATCCGACCTACAAGACGCCGATCACCTTCTGCGAGATCTTCCCGCCCGACGACTTCCCCCTGTACTTCTACCGCGAGCCCACCGCTCCGGACCTGCAGATCCGCCCCGGCGACGTCGATGCGCAGATCGTGCGGGAGGCCGCGCTCCTCTGGTTCACGGCGACCGGACTGAGCGAGGAGCCGAGCAGGCAGACCCACCTCGACCTCCTCGCAGCGCGGGGAGGTCGTGCGCACACCGTGTTCGATCTGGACTATCGCCCCATGTTCTGGGAGGCACCCGAGGCCGCGCAGACGCAGATCCAGCGTGCGCTGGGGTTCGCCACCGTCGCCGTCGGCAACCGTGAAGAGTGCGAGGTCGCGGTCGGCGAGTCCGACCCTGACCGTGCCGCGAACGCGCTGCTGGAGCGCGGCGTCGAGCTCGCGATCGTCAAGCAGGGGCCGCGAGGCGTTCTCGCCAAGACCCGATCGACGCAGGTGGAGATCCCGGCGACCCCGGTCGAGGTCGTCAACGGGCTCGGTGCCGGCGATGCCTTCGGCGGTGCGCTCTGCCACGGCCTGCTCGCGGGATGGGAACTCGAGAAGACACTGACCTATGCGAACGCGGCGGGCGGCATCGTGGCCGGACGCCGGGAATGCTCGACGGCGATGCCGACGGAGCGCGAGGTCGCCGAGGTCGTGAACGGAGATGCATGAGATGACAGCGCTGACCGAAGAGGACTTCCACCGGCTGCGGACGGTGCGTGCGGAGTCGCCGCGGGCGATCCGCGAGACGCTGGCCGGACGACGTCGCCGCGAGATCATCCGCGGCGACGGGCGGCTGTTCATCATCGCGGCCGACCACCCCGCGCGCGGTGCCCTCGCCGTCGGCAGTTCGCCGTATGCGATGGCCGACCGCTATGAGTTGCTCGACCGCCTCGCGATCGCCCTGCGGCACCCGGGTGTGGACGGGGTGCTGGGCACCCCTGACATCATCGACGACCTGGCCGTGCTCGGTCTGCTGGACGACAAGATCGTGGTCGGCTCGATGAACCGCGGTGGCTTGCGCGGGGCGAGCTTCGAGATGGACGACCGCTACACGGGGTACGACGTGCCGGCGATGGTGGATTCGGGGATCGACTTCGCCAAGGCCCTGCTGCGGGTGAACCTCGACGACGACGGGACGGCGCCGACGCTCGCCTCGACGGCGGAAGCGGTCACCGCCGCCGCGCGCGCGGAGCTGCCGATCATGCTCGAACCGTTCCTCAGCCGACGGGTGGACGGCCGGGTCGTGAACGATCTGAGCCCGGACGCCGTGATGCTGTCGATCGCCATCGCCAGCGGCCTCGGCGCGAGCAGCGCCAGCTCCTGGCTGAAGCTGCCGGTGGTGGAAGATATGGAGCGCGTGCTGGCGGCGACGACGATGCCGGTGCTGCTCCTCGGGGGAGATGCGGGCGCCGACCCCGATGACACGTTCTCGTCCTGGGAGGACGCTCTCTCGCTGCCGGGAGTGCGCGGACTCACCGTCGGGCGCACGCTTCTGTACTCGTCCGACATCGACGTCGCGTCCGCCATCGACGTCGCCGCCTCGCTGGTCCACCCGGAGCTCACCGCGTGAACGACTCTTCGCAAAGGACACGTATGACCCCCGCTTCCCCCATCCCCACGATCGGTCACTGGATCGGTGGTGCTGCTCGTGTGTCTGTGAGTGGTCGTACTGCTCCGGTGCATAATCCTGCGACCGGGGTTGTGACGGGGCACGTGGGTCTGGCCGATGATGCGGAGATCGCGGAGGCGATCGCGTCCGCGCGGCGGGGGTTCGAGGTGTGGAGTGGGTGGTCGATCGCGCGGCGGCAGGCGGTGTTGTTCGCGTTCCGTGAGCTTCTGCATTCGCGTAAGGGCGAGTTGGCGGAGATCATCACGGCTGAGCACGGGAAGGTGCGCTCGGATGCGATGGGGGAGATTCTGCGTGGGCAGGAGGTGGTGGAGTTGGCCACGGGGTTCCCGCATCTGATCAAGGGTGCGTATTCGGAGAACGTGTCGACGGGGATCGATGTGTACTCGGTGAAGCAGCCGCTCGGGGTCGTCGGCATCATTTCGCCGTTCAATTTCCCGGCGATGGTGCCGATGTGGTTCTTCCCGATCGCGATCGCCGCGGGCAACGCGGTGGTCCTCAAGCCCAGTGAGAAGGATCCGTCCGCGGCTCTGTGGCTGGCGGCGTTGTGGGCCGAGGCGGGGCTTCCCGAGGGCGTGTTCACGGTTTTGCAGGGTGACAAGCGGGCCGTCGACGGGTTGTTGGAGAGTCCGGATGTCGCGTCCATCTCGTTCGTGGGGTCGACGCCGATCGCGCAGTACATCTATGAGACCGCGTCGCGTAACGGTAAGCGGGTCCAGGCGCTGGGTGGGGCGAAGAATCATATGCTCGTGCTGCCGGACGCCGATCTCGACCTGGTCGCCGACCAGGCGGTGAACGCCGGGTTCGGAGCGGCGGGTGAGCGGTGCATGGCGGTGTCCGTGGTGCTCGCGGTCGATCCCGTGGCGGATGAGTTGATCGAGCGGATCCGGGAGCGCATCGCCCGGTTGCGGATCGGTGACGGGGCCGGTGGTGTGGACGGTGAGCCTGACATGGGGCCGCTGATCACCGCCGAGCACCGGGCGAAGGTGTCGGGGTATGTCGACATCGCCGAGGCTGACGGGGCACGGATCGTGGTCGACGGTCGTGGTCTGATCGTCGACGGGCACGAGGAGGGCTTCTGGTTCGGGCCGACCCTCATCGACGCGATCCCGACCTCCTCACGCGCCTACCAGGAGGAGATCTTCGGCCCGGTGCTGTCGGTCGTTCGGGTGCAGAGCTTCCAGGAAGGCGTGGAGCTGATCAACTCCGGCCGCTTCGGCAACGGCACCGCGATCTTCACGAACGACGGCGGCGCCGCCCGTCGGTTCCAGCACGACGTGCAGGTCGGGATGATCGGCATCAACGTGCCCATCCCCGTCCCCGTCGCGTATCACTCCTTCGGGGGCTGGAAGGCATCGCTGTTCGGCGACGCGAAGGCGTACGGTGTCCATGGCTTCGACTTCTTCACCCGCGAGAAGGCGATCACCAGCCGGTGGCTCGACCCCGCCCTCCACGGCGGCATCGACCTCGGCTTCCCCCAGAACAACTGAGCGTCGGAGGCGTCATGACCGAGCAGGGGCAGTGGTTCCGCCGCCGCGGGACGATCGGCCGCGACGGGTGGGAGAGCGTCGTCGACTCCGAGATGCCCGGATGGGCGCACACGGGCCTCCGCATCGGAGCGCTGGCCGCAGGGGAGAGTCTCGCGCTCGCGGATGTCGGGGTCGAGCAGATCATCGTGCCCCTCGCGGGCTCCTTCACGGTGCGGCACACCGCGCACGGCGCGACCTCGGAGACGATGCTCGCCGGTCGTCGCTCGGTCTTCGACGGGCCGAGCGACGTGCTCTACCTGTCGTCTGCAGCCTCCGCCGTCATCACGGGGATCGGTCGGGTGGCCGTCGCCTCCGCCCCCACCGCGGTCGCCCACCCCACCCGGCACATCCTCGCCGCTGAGACGCCGATCGAGCTCCGGGGAGCCGGCGCCTCCAGCCGGCAGGTGCACAACTTCGGCACGCCGGAGGCGCTCGACGCCGAACGCCTCATCGTCTGCGAGGTCATCACGCCCGCGGGGAACTGGTCGTCGTACCCGCCGCACAAGCACGACGAGAACGTGCCCGGGCAGGAGTCCCGTCTCGAGGAGATCTACTACTTCGAAGCGGCTCCCGCCCGTACCGGTGGCGATCCCGATGCCGTCGAGGCGGCGTTCGGGATGTTCGCGACGTACTCCTCGGTCGCGGGAGAGATCGACATCGCCGAGCGGGTCCGCACCGGAGACATCGCACTGGTCCCCTTCGGATTCCACGGGCCCGCTGTCGCCGCACCGGGCTACGACCTCTACTACCTGAACGTCATGGCCGGGCCGGACCCGGAGCGGGCGTGGCTCATCACCGACGACCCCGCCCATGCCTGGGTGCGCGACAGCTGGAGCGGGCAGGAGATCGATTCCCGGCTTCCCTACCGAGCAGAGGGAGATCTCTGATGCAGACGAAACGGATGACGGTCGGCCAGGCCCTGGTCGAGTTCCTCTCCCGGCAATGGACCGTCGACGGGGACATCCGCGAGCGGACCGTTCCCGGGATGTTCGGCATCTTCGGGCACGGGAACGTCGCCGGTCTCGGTCAGGCCCTGCAGCAGTACAACCTCGAGCAGCCCGAGCTGATGCCGTACCATCAGGCGCGCAACGAGCAGGCGATGGTGCACCAGGCGGTGGGCTTCGCGCGGATGCACCGGCGCAGGGCGACGTTCGCGAGCGCGGCCTCGGTGGGGCCGGGGGCGACGAACATGCTCACCGGCGCGGCCCTCGCGACCACCAACAGGCTTCCGGCACTGCTGCTGCCGAGCGACACCTTCGCCACACGGGTCGCGGATCCCGTCCTGCAGCAGTTGGAGCGTCCGCATGACATCGGGCTCACCGTCAACGACGCCTTCCGTCCGCTGTCGGTGTTCTTCGACCGGGTCCAGCGTCCCGAGCAGCTCTTCTCGATCGCGCTCTCGGCGCTGCGCGTGCTCACCGATCCGGCAGAGACGGGAGCGGTGACGATCGCCCTCCCTGAGGATGTCCAGGCCGAAGTCGTCGACGTCCCTCTCGAGTTCCTCCAGGAGCGCGAGTGGCACATCCGACGCCCGCTTCCCGAACGCGGACCGCTCGAGCGTGCCGTCGCCGCGATCCGCGGCGCGAAGCAGCCGCTCATCGTCGCCGGCGGCGGCGTGATCTATTCGGAAGCGGAGCAGGCACTCCGCGCGTTCGCCGAGGCCACCGGCATCCCGGTCGGCACCACGCAGGCGGGCGGCGGTGCATTGCCCTGGGACCACCCGCAGAATCTCGGCGGGATCGGCGCGACGGGCACCACCGCTGCGAACCGGATCGCCGCCGACGCCGACGTGATCATCGGCATCGGCACGCGCTACAGCGACTTCACCACCGCGTCGCGCACCGCCTTCCAGAATCCGGATGCGGTGTTCGTGAACGTCAACGTCGCCGCTTTCGACGCCTACAAGCACGGCTCGCAGCTCCCGCTCGTCGCCGATGCGCGGGAGGCGCTGGTGGCGCTGCGGGAGGAACTGCCTGGATTCCGGATCGAGAGCGTCCTGAGCACGCGGATCGCCGAGGAGAAGCGACGGTGGGATGCGGTGGTCGACCGAGCCCTCGCGCCCACGGGGGGAGAGCTGCCGGGGCAGCCCGAGATCATCGGCGCCGTCCGCGCAGCCGTCGCCGACGAGGACGTGATCGTCCAGGCGGCCGGCTCGCTCCCTGGCGATCTGCACAAGCTGTGGCGCGTGAGCGATCCGCTCGGATACCACGTCGAGTACGCCTATTCCTGCATGGGGTATGAGATCGCGGGAGGCCTCGGCGTCAAGCGGGGGCTCCTGGCGTCCGGTGACGAGCGTGACGTGGTCGTCATGGTCGGAGACGGTTCGTACCTCATGTTGAGCTCCGAACTCGCGACGGCCGTCGCCGAGGGGATCAAGGTCATCGTCGTCCTCGTCCAGAATCAGGGCTACGCCTCGATCGGGCACCTCTCGGAAACGGTGGGGTCGGAGCGCTTCGGCACGAAGTATCGGAGCTACGACGAGAAGACACGGAGCTTCCAGCACGGTGACGTCCTCCCGGTCGACCTCGCCATGAACGCTCGCAGCTACGGCGTCGACGTGATCGAGATCGCGCGGGGACCCGCAGCGGTCGACGATCTGCGCACCGCGGTCGCCGCCGCGAAGGCCTCGGAACGGGCGACGCTCATCCACATCGACAGCGACCCCATGGTCTACGGTCCGGACGGGGAGGGGTGGTGGGACGTGCCGGTGGCGGCGGTCTCGACCACGGACACCGCGCAGCGCGCCTTCGATGAGTATGTTCGGCAGCGCGCCGCACAGCGTCCCCTACTGGGCTGACAGCGCCGAAGAGCCACGCTCCAGGGTCTTCCCCGTCACCACCGCGTACCCTGGAGGTATGACGGAGAAGCCCCGCACGCGCGAGACGCGAACCCAGGCAGCGCCCGCGTCGTCCCGTTCGGGGGCGGTCCGCGAGACGCGCACGGCACAGGTGCGCCCCCGCACCGAGGGCTGGACGCAGCAGAAGGATGCCGAGGGGCGCCCGCTCCTGCAGTTCGCGAGCCCCAAGCGCGGCAAGCCGCCGGTGCATCTGGCCGACCTCACGCCGGCTGAGCGCACCGAGAAGGTCAAGGAGCTCGGGCTTCCCGGCTTCCGCGCGAAGCAGCTGTCGACGCACTACTTCCGTCACTACACGTCCGACCCCGAGCAGATGACCGATCTCCCGGCCGAGAGCCGTGAGCAGCTCGTCGCCGGGATGCTGCCTCCGCTGCTCACCGAGGTGCGACGTCTCGAGACCGACCGTGGCGACACGATCAAGTTCCTGTGGCGCCTGCACGACGGCGCGCTGGTCGAGTCGGTGCTCATGCGCTACCCCGGCCGCATCACGCTGTGCGTGTCGAGCCAGGCCGGCTGTGGCATGAACTGCCCCTTCTGCGCGACCGGACAGGCGGGTCTGACCCGCAACATGTCGACCGCCGAGATCATCGAGCAGATCGTTCGTGCCAACCGGCTGATCGCGGACGGTGGTCTCGGCGGCAAGAAGGCCGACGATCACAGCCTGGAGCGCGTGTCGAACATCGTCTTCATGGGCATGGGGGAGCCGCTGGCGAACTACAAGCGCGTGATGGATGCGGTCCGGTCGATGGTGGCGCCGCAACCCGACGGGCTGGGCATGAGCGCGCGCGGGATCACGGTGTCGACCGTGGGGCTCGTACCGGCGATCAAGAAGCTCGCCGACGAGAACATCCCGGTGACCTTCGCGCTGTCGCTGCATGCCCCGGACGATCACCTCCGCGACGAGCTCATCCCGGTGAACTCCCGTTGGAAGGTCGACGAGGCGCTCGACGCCGCGTACGAGTACTACGCCAAGACCGGTCGTCGTGTCTCGATCGAGTACGCGCTCATCAAGGACATGAACGACCACGCGTGGCGTGCCGACCTGCTCGCGGAGAAGCTCAATCAGCGCGGACGCGGCTGGGTGCATGTGAACCCCATCCCGCTCAATCCGACGCCCGGCTCGGTCTGGACCTCGTCGGAGATCCCGGTGCAGAACGAGTTCGTCCGGCGACTCAACGACGCGGGCATCCCGACGACTCTCCGCGACACCCGCGGCAAGGAGATCGACGGCGCCTGCGGTCAGCTGGTCGCCACGACCGAGGACGAGGCCGCCTCCGCAGCGATGAGCTGAGGCGTCGCTCCCGTCCGACGACCGTCGCGCGTGCCGAGGTGCTCGGCGCGGTCGAGCCACCGGGCGATCGTCGCCGTGTCGGCATTCTTGACGCCGAGCATGCGATGGACGCGCACGGACCGCACACCGCACAGGCGCAGGGTGTTGCGGGCCACCTGGGTCTGTGCGGGCAGCCCGGTGAACGGCACGGCGAACCACGGGGTGTCGGCGAGCAGGAGCAGTCGACCGCGACGGGCGGGTAGCAGCCCCTCGGGGAGTCCGAGCTTCGTATAGCGGTACTCCTGTTGCGGCAGCAGCGCGCGGTCGAAGAAGCCTTTGAGCTGCGCGGGGACCGATCCCCACCAGAGCGGCGTCGCGACGATGATCGTGTCGGCGTCGTGCAGCGCCTGCTTGGCGTCGGCGAGGTCGGGCTCGAGGGGCATCCGCTCCCGGTAGCCGAAGCGCAGATGAGGGTCGAACTCCAGATCGCGCAGCGCGAGCACGCGGGCGTCTCCGTGGCCTGCCGCGTATCGCTGGGCGAGGGAGGCGGTCAGGGAGCGGGCGTCGGGGTGGCCGTCGATCACGAGAGTGGGCATGCCGGGTTCCTATCTGGACAGTGTCAAGGTGGTGGACACTGTCAAGATAGGAGACAATGTTGCTCATGTCAAGTTCGAAGGACGGCTATCACCACGGCGATCTCGCCCATGCACTGGAGGATGCCGCCATGCAGCTGCTGGAGCGGATGCCCGCGGCGGAGATTAGTCTGCGCGAGGTCGCCCGGGCCGCGAACGTCAGCCACAACGCGCCGTACCATCACTTCTCCGACCGCCTCGGACTGCTCAAGGTGCTCGCGGAGCGCAGCATGGCGGACCTCCTGGCGCAGGTCCGCCGCGATGTCGCGAAGGCGTCGACCCCGCGCTCGGCGCTCACGGACGCCGGTTCCGCCTACATCCGCTTCGCGGTCGAGCATCCGCACGCGTTCGACGCGGTCTACGACCCGACGGTCTGCGTTCCCGGATCCCCGACCGCGACCATGGCGCCGCTGATCGACGGGCTCGAGGCGGTGCTCGCGGAGGGGGTCGCCGCCGCGGGGCTGGACCGGCCGACCGATGTCGTCGCGGTGTGGGGGCTGATCCACGGTCTCGGCACCCTCGCCGCAGCAGGTCACTTCGCCCTCGACGATGCTCTCGCCGCCTACGCTGCCGCCCTCGACCGGCTGCTCCCGGTCGGCTGAGTCACCTTTCGAATCGCGCAACTGGCTCCGGATGAGCCCAGGATCGCGCTATTTGCGCGATTCGAAGCACCGGGGGACTTCCACGTTATCCACAGGTGAGGTTTCGTAGATTGTCGGGATGCCCTATTCCGCCCATCGACCGGGTCGCTACGACTCGCAGGGTCGGATCATCCTCGACAGCGAACCCGACGCCGTCACGGATGACCTCGACTTCCTGCGCGAGTTCGAGCCCACCGGCACCGAAGACGCCGCACGCGAGGTGTCTGTCGCAGCTCCCGCCGAGCCCGCTCCGGTGAAGGCCCCGCGTGCCTCCCGTGTGCCGAAGGAGCGGAAGAAGCGCGTGCCGCGTGCCCGCGGTTCGCGCGCGCGGACGCTGGCGATCCTCGGCGGTGCGGAAGGCGAGATCCTCGACCGCGTCCCCGGTGAGACTCCTCGCTTCGTCCAGATGTTCTTCGTGCTCGCCGGTACCGCGCTCGTCTCCGCGATCTCGATGCTCTTCGCCCTCACCACCGGCGTGCAGGCGGCGCTGTGGCTGGCCGTGCCGCTGGCCATCGTGTGGGCGCTCATCATCTTCAACCTCGACCGCTTCCTCACCTCGACAATGAGCTCGACGAGGAGTGTCTGGCGCCTGATCGGCCTGGCGATCCCGCGAGTGATCATGGCCGCGATCATCGGCTTCGTCGTGGCGGAGCCGCTCGTGCTGCAGATCTTCCACAACGACATCGCCCGCGAGGTGGCATCGACCAACATCACCCAGTCGCAGTCCGATCAGGAGGCGCTCGAGTCGGGGCCGGAGAAGATCGCGCTGGATGCCGCCTCCGCCAGAGTCGCGGAGCTCGAGAACCAGGCGGCGACCGGCATCGTGGCGGGAACCGAGAGTTCTTCCGCGACCGAGGCGGCCGCGCAGGCCACCGTCGATGACGTGACCGAGAAGATGACCGCGCAGCAGACCGTGATCGACCAGGCGCGGGCGCTGTACCAGTGCGAGCTGACCGGCGAAGGCGCCGGCACGGTTCCCGGGTGCACCGGGGTCAACGGCGAGGGGGCGAGCTCGGATGCGGCGAAGGCACAGCTCGCCGAAGCCCAGCAGACGTACGACGCGCTCGCCGCGCAGCTGCGCACCGCCAACGAGGAGCTCGCCGCCGCCGGCACCGCGGCGAAGGAGAACACCTCCTCGTCCGAGGCGCAGAACCGTGAGCAGGCGCAATCGCAGCTGCCGGCCGCCCGCGACACCTATGATCAGGCGCTCGCCGCCTACAACGCACGGGCGGACGCGGTGGCACAGGGCAACGCGGGAGCCGTGGGTCTGCTCAGCCAGATCAGCGGGTTGAACCGGCTGAGCGAGAAGGAGCCCACGATCCTGTGGGCGCACATCCTGATCGCGGCCCTGTTCTTCATGATCGAGTTGCTGCCGGTGCTGGTCAAGGTGCTCACGAGCTACGGCGACCCGAGCCTGTATGAGAAGGCGGCCGCGATCCGTAAACAGGTCGCGCTGGACAGGGTCACCGCCGAGGGCTTCCGCGACCGTGCCGACATCGTCGTGACCACGCCCTCCTCGCCCTCACCTTCGGCGCAGGCGACCTGAGCCCACCGGCTCCCGTTCCCGTCGCAGGTTCGCCCGCTGCGTGGGGCGATGGGCCACCGTCTCCGCCACCGGAGCAGGATATCCGAGCTGCAGGATGTCGGCGATCACGGAGGAGCCGTGCTCCCGCCGGAGCGCGGCGAGGGAACGGATCAGGGCGACGGTGGCCGGAGCCCGTGTCCAGGACTCGCCGCTGAGCGCCGTCTCGATCGCGGCGAGCGGAGGTCGCAGGGCCGGGTCATGCTGGCGGGCGTCGTCGGCGAGCCACACGACGAGGTCATCGATGGTCCAATCGGGCGAGATTGGTCCAAGTTCTTGGCTCAAGCTGGTCAACGGCTTCTCCATTGGTCCAGAATCGGGTCTCATGACCGCGAACGACAGGGCCAATATCCGGCCACTGGATCAGGGATCGGCCCGGGGCGGCGCACCGACGCTCGTGCAGGCCGGTGAGGTGTCGTCGGAGGGTCTCTCCGTCCGACTCGGACGGTGGGCTCAGGGCGAGGGCACACTCGCGACGCGGCTCGCCCGCGGCATCCAGACCCTCATCGCGAGCGGCGAGCTGCGCCCCGGTGACCGGCTACCGGCGGAGCGCGCGCTGGCCGCCGTCAGCTCGGTGTCTCGGGGAACCGTCGTCGCCGCCTACGCGGACCTCGCTGAACAGGGGTTGGTCGAGCGGCGGCAGGGGAGTGGCACGCGGATCGCCGGGTCAACGGCTTCCTCCGTCCCCGCGCAGCGACCGGGCCGCGGGGAAGCGCTCTTCTCGGCGCTCCCCAATGCGATCGACCTCCTGCGCACGGTCCCGCAGATCTCCGAGCTGGGAGTGGACCTCATCCGCGCGCATCAGCCGCGGCTCGACGTCGCCCTGCTGCCCGAGACCGATCCGGCGGGACTGCCTGCACTGCGCGTGTTCATCGCCGACATGTACACCGCAGAGGGCACGCCGACGACGCCGGAGCAGATCCTCGTCACGCACGGTGCGCAGCAGGCCATCAGCCTCGTCGTGAACGCCCTCGTCGGTCCCGGTGACATCGTGCTCGCCGAGGAGATCACGTGGCCGGGCGTGACGGATTCGGTCGGCCTCCGTGGTGGCACCGTGCACGGCATCCCGATGGGGGAGAGCGGGCTCGATGTCGACGCGTTCGAACAGGCTCTCGCCCGGCTGCGGCCCGTGCTCGTCGCGGTGAATCCGCACCACCAGAACCCGACGGGATCCCGTCTGCCGCCCGCTGCACGGCACCGCGTCGCGGAGCTCGCGGCCCAGTACGGCGTGCCCGTCATCGAAGACCGCGTGCTGGCCGGCATCTCCTTCGACGGGGTCGTGCCCCCGACGCTCGCCGCCGAACGCGCCGATGCGCCGATCATCGTCGTCGAGTCGGTGTCGAAGTGGGTGTGGGCGGGTCTGCGGATCGGCTGGTTGCGCGCGGACCCCGTGCTCGTGCGTCGGCTCCGCGGGGCGCGCCAGCTCGCCGACCAGTCCACGAGTGTGCCGGGACAGTTGCTCGCGCTCGATCTGATCGCGCGCGCCGGTGATCTCCGCCGAGCCAACAGCCGCATCCACCAGGAGCGCCTGCGCCTCCTGCAGGCTCTGATGGCCGAGCACCTGCCGGATTGGACGCCCGAGCCGCCGCGCGGGGGCCTGTCGCTGTGGGTTCGTCTGCCCGCGGGGTCGGCGGAGGCGCTCGTCCGGACCGCGGCCACGCACGGCGTCTCGATCGCCGGGAGCGCGGCGTTCGCGGTCGCCGCCTCGCCCGACGATCACATCCGCATCCCCTTCACCGCACCCGACGATGTGCTCGCCGAGGGCATCCGGCGCCTCGGAGCCGCCTGGCGCGAGTATCGGCAGACTCTCGGGTTCGCTTCCTAGGCTGACCCGCATGACACGGACGCGACGCCGGACCCTGTGGATCTCCCTCGCCGGTGTGGCCGCGGTCACGGCATACGCGGCGCTGGCCGCGGTGCAGATCCTCGTTCTCAATCCGCTCGCCGCGGCGCCGGGTCTGACGCTCGACGAGATCCGTCTCGCGATGGCGGACGCGGGGGAGAGCCTCGGTCACGGCGCCGTGTTCTCCGTCCTCGGCATCGGCGTGGTGCTCGCTGTCGCGGTGGCCGTGGCCTCGGTCGTCCGGCGGGCGGATCCCGTGGTTCCCGCGATGACCTTCCTGGCGCTGCTCATGTTCGGCGTGATCGGCTACTTCGTCGCGTCGTTCGGCGCGGGCATGGGGCTCGCCGACACGTTCGGGATCAGCGGAGCGGACTATTCGCCCTGGGCCGGACCGTTGTACGTCGTGAGCGCGCTTTCCGCCGTCGCGATCGTGGTGGGCGGCGTGGTGGCGGTCGCGAGATCACGGCATCCGGCCCGCGCATAGTGGGCTGCCGGTAGCGTTGATCCATGGTCAACTATCGCTATCTCGGCAACAGCGGTCTCAAGGTCTCGGAGATCACCTACGGCAACTGGGTCACCCATGCCTCACAGGTCGGAGACGATGCCGCCGTCAAGACCGTGCACGCTGCGCTGGACGCGGGCATCACCACGTTCGACACCGCCGACACCTACGCCAACACGGCCGCGGAGGTCGTGCTCGGCAAGGCACTGGAGGGGCAGCGCCGCGAGGGTCTCGAGATCTTCACGAAGGTCTACTTCCCGACCGGTCCGAAGGGCCCGAACGACACAGGACTCAGCCGCAAGCACATCTTCGAGTCGATCAACGGCTCGCTGCAGCGCCTCGGCACCGACTACGTCGACCTCTATCAGGCGCACCGCTTCGACTACGAGACCCCGCTGGAGGAGACGTTCCAGGCCTTCGCGGACGTCGTCCGTCAGGGCAAGGCGCTCTACATCGGTGTCTCGGAGTGGACGGCTGAGCAGCTGCGCGAGGGGCACGCGCTCGCGAAGCAGCTCGGGATCCAGCTCATCTCGAACCAGCCGCAGTACTCCATGCTGTGGCGGGTGATCGAGGGCAAGGTCGTCCCGGCGTCCGCAGAGCTCGGGATCTCGCAGATCGTGTGGTCGCCGATGGCGCAGGGGGTGCTCAGCGGCAAATACCTGCCGGGGCAGCCGGTGCCCGAGGGATCGCGTGCGACCGACCCGCACAGCGGCGCCGACTTCATCAAGAGCTTCCTGCAGGACGACATCCTCACCGCGGTCCAGCGTCTGAAGCCGATTGCCGAGCAGGCGGGCCTGTCGATGCCGCAGCTCGCGATCGCGTGGGTGCTGCAGAACCCGAACGTCGCGGCCGCGCTGGTCGGGGCATCCCGTCCTGAGCAGTTGGCGGAGACCGTCAAGGCCTCCGGCGTGAAGCTCGACGCCGACACGCTCGCCGCGATCGACGCCGCGCTGGGCGACACGGTCAACCGCGACGCCGAGAACACCTACTCCGTGTCTCCGAAGTCGCGCCTGGTCTGAGCGCCCGGTCGTCCCGACGCCGAGACCCAGGTCGACACCCCCTTTGCCCGCCGAGGCCCCCTCTGAGTCACATGAATCAGAGGGGGCCTCGGCGGTAGAAGGGGGTGTCGGCCCAGGAGACGGGCTATTCCTTCACGGCACCGGCGGTCAGGCCCTGCACGATCCAGCGGCTCGCGAGCGCGAACATCGCCATGGTCGGCAGGATCGTCAGAACGGCGGCGGCGCTCATCGAGCCCCAGTCGATGTTGAACGTCGAGATGAAGCCGTTCAACGCGGAGGGCACCGTGCGATTCGCATCGGTGTTCATCAGCACGACCGAGAGGAACAGTTCGTTCCAGCAGTTCACGAAGTTGAAGATGAACGCCGCGATGATGCCGGGGGTCATCACCGGGACGAGCACGCGGAACAGGGCTCCGAGGCGGGAGCAGCCGTCGATCATCGCGGCCTCTTCCAGGGCGTCCGGCACGTTCTCGAAGAAGCCTCGCAGCATCACCGTCGAGAACGGGATGCAGATGGCGATGTAGACGAGGATGAGTCCGGGCTTGGTGTCGACCAGTCCGAGGTCGGTCATCATCGAGTACAGCGGACCGAGGGCGATGAAGGCCGGGATCATCTGCGTCAGCAGGAACGCGATCAGGATCGCACCCTTGCCCCGGAACTCGAAGCGCGCCAGCACATAGGCGCTGAGCAGGGCGATGAGAGTCGCCACGGCGCCGCCGACGACCGCGACCAGAGCGGAGTTCCCGAGGAACACCCCGAAGGAGCTCTTCTCGAACAGGCTGGTGAAGTTGTCGAGCGAGGGTTCGCTCGGCCAGTACTCGATCGGGAACCTGTTGATCGTCCCGGGCGACTTGAACGCGGTCAGCGTGATCCAATACAGCGGGAACAGCGTGAGCACGAGCCAGAGCGCGAGACCCACGACGCGCACGACGCCGCCGACCGTGACGCGGGGCCGGGGCCTGGGTGCCGCCGCAGGGTCGGGCACGGTGATGCGGCGGGTCTCGGTGATCGAGGAGCCCGTCCGGACCGAAGAGGTGATGGTCATCGCTGAACCCTCCGCATCGCCATCAGGTAGAACGCGCAGAACACGAACAGGACGGCCATCACGATGAGGCCGATCGCGCTCGCGAAGCCGTAGTTGCCCTGCTGGGTGTAGTTGATCATCCAGGTCGTGATGATGTGCGTCTGGTTGGCTGGCCCGCCGCCTGTCATCGCGTAGATGATGTCGGGGAAGTTGAAGATCCAGATCACGCGCAGCAGGATCGTCAGCAGCAGCGTCATCGAGATGTACGGGATGATGATCGAGAACAGCTGACGCACCTTGCCGGCGCCGTCCAGGCTCGCCGCCTCCAGCATCTCGTCGGGCACCGACTGCAGGGCTGCCAGGATCATGATCGCGAAGAAGGTCACCCCGTACCAGACGTTGGCGACGATCACCGCGAACATCGCGAGCTTCGGATCGGCCAGCCACGGGAGCGGGGCGTCGATCAGCCCCGCCTTCATGAGCAGGTCGTTGACCACCCCGAACTCGGCGTTGAACATCCAGCGGAAGAGCATGCCGATCAGGAAGCCGGACACCGCCCACGGGAAGAACACGAGCGCCTGGTAGACGCCGCGGAAACGGAACTTCTTGCGCAGAGCGAGCGCGATCAGGAATCCGATCACGAGCTGCGGCACGAGCGAGCCGACGACCCACAGCACGGAGTTCCCTGCCACCGTCGGGAACGCAGGGTCACGGAACACCGCGAGGAAGTTGTCGAAGCCGACGAACGGCGTCGAGGTGAGGTCCCACAGGTTCCAGTCGTGGAAGGCCATGCGCGCGCCCTGGAGCATCGGCCAGTAGGTGAACCAGCACACGAAGACGACCGCGGGGGCGAGGAATGCCAGCAGTGTCCATGCCTGGCGTCCTCGGAACGGACGACGTCGGCGTGATGCCGGGGAGGCCCCGACGGCTGCCTGCGGAGACGCAGTGCCGACGGAGCCTCCCTTCTGAGCGGTGCGGGCCACAGGTCAGCCCTTTTCCGCGGCGTACTTCTCGGTCCAGAACGCATCCCACGAGGCCAGCAGGTCGCTGGTCGACATGTTGCCCAGCAGCACGTTCTGCACATCCTGGTCGGACTTCTGGATCCACTCGGTCCACCAGCTGACCCCGCGCGGCTGGCGGACGTTGACGTACGTCTCCGGGTCTTCCGTCATGGTGACATAGCTGGTCCAGGGCCCCGACGAGTAGAAGTCGTCATCCGCTGCGGCCGTGATGATCGGCACCAGGCTGTTGGCCTGGGCGAACTCGGTGGCGGGCTCGGCCGACGAGAGGAACTCGACCAGCTTGACGGCCGCCTCCTGGTTCTCGCTGTTCTCGGCGACGCCCCAGCCGGCCACGGCGAGCGGCTGCGCGGCCTTGCCGGAGGGCCCGACGAGCAGCGGAGCGGTGTCCCACTGGTCGTCGGTGAGCGAGGAGTCCTGCACGGTCGCGATGACCTCGGGGTCCTGCAACAGGAACGCGGTGGTGCCGTTCGTGAAGCCGGCGACCATCTCGGGGTAGCCCCACGAGACGGCGGAGGGCGGGGAGGCCTCCGTGAACAGGTCGAAGTAGTCGTCGACGGCGTCCTGTGCCTCGGGTGCGGCGAAGATCGTCGAGCCGTCCTCCATCAGGAAGGCGTCCTCGGTGTCGAGACCGTCGATCGTGTAGGCCTCGATGGCTGCGACGACGTTGCTGTTCGCGTTCTGGCCGCCGCGGAACGCGTAGCCGTAGATGTTGTTCGAGGGGTCCTGGATCGCGGATGCCTGCTCGAGCAGGTCCTTCCAGCTGTGCGGGGGGCCGTCGAAGCCGGCGTCCTTCACGAGGTCCGTGCGGTAGAACAGCGACAGCCCGTAGAAGCCGTAGGGAACGAAGTAGCTCTTGCCGTCGGCGGCCACCGATGCGGACTGCGCATTGTCGGTCAGCGCGTCCCAGCCGTCCCACTTCTCGAGGTCGGGCCCGAGGTCGTACAGCCAGCCGTTGTTCGCGAAGGGGCCGACGGTGATGTCGCGCACCTCCAGGACGTCGACGCCCTTGCCGGACTGCAGCATCTGCTGGATCTTGGCATCGGCCTGCTCGGTGGGCGGCGAGACCAGGTTGACGGTGATCTTCGGGTTGTCCTTCTCGAACTGGTCGAGGAGACCGCGGATGAGCTCGGTGCGAGCCGGGTTGGTCAGACTCTCGACCATCTGCAGGGTGACCGTGCCGTCGGCCGACGGGCCGGAGCTCGCGGAACAGCCGGTGAGAGCGAGGACGGCGACGGTGCCGATTCCCGCTGCTGTCGTCAAGATCTTGTTCTTCACGAAGTGCCTCTCGGTTGGGGTGGGTGGTGTTGCGGTCGGGTGGACGGTGGACGGGTCAGGGGAGGACGAGGGAACCGGCGCGGTGGATGCCGGCACGGCTCAGGATCTGCGGGACGCAGCGCTCCACGAAGGCCTCGTAGTCGGAGGCCTCGTTGTAGAGGTGCGCGGAGAGCCGGAAGTAGCCGACACCGCGGAAGCTCGTGAAAGCCGTCTCGACACCGACCTCGTCGAGGAGGTCCATGCGCAGGGCATCGGCCTCCTCCCGCGTCGCCCCGAGCCCGAGCGGAAGGCGCACGAGCCGCATCGACGGCACGGGAGAGGGGAGCGGGGTGAGCGGGTCCTCGTCCCCATAAGGGCGCAGGGCTTCCGCGATCAGCTCCGCGCCGGCCTCCGCGATCTCCGCCATCGCGGTGCGGGCGGCGGCCCAACCGAACTCGTCCTCGATGAAGTCGATGGCGGTCGGGGTGGCCAGGTAGGTCGTGGCGTCGATCGTGCCCTGGGTGTCGAAACGGGAAGGGTAGGGTTCGCGCGCGGCCCACGAGTCGATGAGCGGCCAGAGTTCGTCGCGGTCGGGGGCGGACGTGACCAGCAGGGCGGAGCCACGAGGTGCGCACGGCCACTTGTGGAGGTTCCCGAACCACCAGTCACCGCCCGCGACGGCAGCGGCGTCCGCGACGAGCCCTGGGGCGTGGGCACCGTCGACGAGCGTGCGAACGCCGCGCGCGGCCGCAGCGTCCGCGATGCGCCGCGTTGGCAGCATCCGTGCGGTCGGCGACGTGATCTGGTCGACCACGATCAGGCGGGTGCGCGGTGAGAGGTGATCGCTGAAGAGCTGCACGATCTCGTCGTCGGTGGAGAGCAGCGGGAGGGCGACCGTGCGCACGTGTGCGCCGAACCTTCGGGCGAGGCGCTCGGCCCCCATGGTGATGGCGCCGTAGCCCTGATCGGTCACGAGGATCTCGTCACCGGCTTCGAGCTGCAGGGCGTTGTAGACCACGGTCGCCGCGGCGGAGGCGTTGGGGACGAACACGCTGTCCTCCGCCCGGGCGCCCACGAACGGGGCGGTGCGCTCGCGAGCATCCTGCACACGTTCGGCGATACGCGGGAACCACTCGACCGGGCTGAGGTCCGCCCGGCGGCGCAGCGCGTCCTGATGGGCGACCACGGCGGAGGGGACCGCGCCGAAGGATCCGTGGTTGAGGTGGATCACCGCGGGGTCGAGGGGCCAGGCGTCACGGGCGCGCACACCGGAGTTCAGTGTGATCGGTGCGGGGAACAACGGTGCGGGCATCAGTCCTCATCGATGAGTGGGGCGAGTTGTTGCACAACTTTGCCACACGAGAGCGAAAACTGCCACGAAAAGAGGATTATGAAACATAGTTGTCATACGAGTTTCCCGCGACGGGGAGTTCCGCCAGACTTCACGAGGGGTGGGGGAGTGTCAGAGAGGATCACGATGAGCGCACTCGATACGGCGTTGCACGGGTTGCGGGCGCTCATCGCGGACGGTGCGCTGCGGCCCGGCGACCGGCTGCCGAGCGAAGGGGAACTGTGTGAACGGCTCGGTGTCTCCCGCGGGTCGCTCCGCGAGGCGATCCGGATGCTGGCGGCACTCGGTGTGCTCGACACGCGGCACGGGTCCGGGAGCTATGTCAGCGAACTGCGCGCGGCCGACCTGATCGGCAGCCTGTCGCTCACGGTCGGACTGCTGCCGATGGCGGGCGTGCTCGAACTCACCGAGCTGCGCCGGGTGCTCGAACCGCACGCCGCCGCGCTCGCCGCCGCCCGCATCGATGACGAGACCGTGGAGACTCTCGCCCGCGTGCTCGACGACATCGAGGCGACCACCGACTTCGACGTGCAGTCCCGCCTCGACCACGAGTTCCACATGGCGATCTCCGGCGTCGCGGGGAACGAGGCACTGACCAGTCTCATCGACGTGCTGCGCTCGCGCTCCCGGGCGTATCGCATCTCCGATCCCGAGGATGCGGCCGAGCTCAAGATCCACTCGGACGCCGGGCACCGTGCGATCCTGCGTGGCCTGGCGGCGGCGGATCCTGTCGCCGCGAGCGCCGCGGCCTCGGCGCACGTCGCCTACACGGAGTACTGGGTGCGGCGCTACTCCGGCCTCGAGGACTGAGACTGCGTGCCGAAACCCCCTCTGCGCGCCGAAGCCCCCGCGGAATGACGGCGACAGGCGGGGGTGTCGGCGGGGCGCGGGGGTCTCGATTCAGGTGAGGGTGATGTCGACCTGGACCTCGGCGGCCAGGCGTTCGAGGTCGACGCGCAGGGCGTCGAGGTCGACGGCGGCGGGGACCTTCGCCACCACTGATGCTTCGAACAGACGCCCGCCCGCCATCGCGGCATCCCGGGTCTCGGTGGCCAACTCCTCGATGCTCAACGCGTGCGAGCTCAGCACGGTCGAGATCTCCCGCACGATGCCGGGTCGGTCGTTGCCGAGCACCTGGATCTCGATCAGTCGTTCGTCGGCGCCGACGCCGTCCGGTGTCCCGGTGAGCACAGCCAGCGTCAGCAACCCCTGACCCTGCAGGCTGCGCAGCGCCGACTCCAGCTCCGACGCGCGCTCATCGGCGACCGAGACTTCGATCACGCCGGCGAAGGTGCCGGCGAGTTCGGCCAGCGAGCTGTTCTCCCAGTTCCCGCCGTGCGCATCCACGACATCGGCGACGGCGGCGACGAGGCCCGGACGGTCTGCACCCGCGACGGTGAGGATCAGAGTAGTCATGCGGCCAGCGTACGGGGACTTCGGGAGCGGCGCGCACGTACCGAGCGGCCGTGTCCTTCGGGTAGTGTCCCCAGTGAGCCGAGCACGCCAACGAAGGGGGCTGCTGATGCGTGACGCCGAGGAAGACGGGGGCGACACCGCCGATCCCGGGGGCCCGCCGCAGTGGTCGACGACCGAGGAGCGCTGGGCGGCGGTCGAGCTGAACATCCAGATGGCGATCCGTCGCGGCGAGTTCGACGATCTGCCCGGTGCGGGCAAGCCGATCGAGAACCTCGGCCGACCGAACGATCCCGACTGGTGGATCCGGCAGAAGATCGAGCGGGAGAACCTCACGGGTATGGCTCCGCCGGTGTTCCAGCTGCGCACGGAGGACGCGAACCTCCGAGACGTCCTCGACGCGCTCTCTCGGGAAGACGAGGTGCGTCAGCACGTGGAGGACTTCAACTCGCGGATCCGTGCGGCGCGGAGGCAGCTGACGGGCGGGCCCCCTGTCGTCACCCGACTCCGAGACGTGGATGCGGAGGTCGACGAGTGGCGGCGTCGGCGGCGGGAACCCGATGTTCCGACGACGCCGAAGCCGTCGACTCCGCAGGCCTCTCGGCGGCGATGGTGGCGCCGCTCGTGAGGTGAACCTCACTCCACCCAGTCGCCGGTCTCCAGGAAGCCGTCCAGCCGCGCGCGGTGCGCAGCGAGGTCCCACCCCTGCTGCGCCACCCACTCGTCGGAGTAGTACGTGCCGGCGTAGCGGATTCCGCTGTCGCAGATCAGGGTCACGACGCTGCCGGTCTCACCCGCGGCGCGCATCCGGGCGATGAGCTGGAACGCGCCGTAGAGGTTCGTTCCGGTCGACCCGCCCGCCCAGTGCAGGGTTCTCTCGCGCAGCAGGCGGATCGCGGCGATCGAGCCGGCATCGGGGACGCGGATCATCTCGTCGATCACGGTGGGGACGAACGAGGCCTCGACCCGCGGGCGACCGATCCCCTCGATGCGACTCGGCCGTCCGGCGGGCGGGTCCACGGTCCCGGCCCATCCGTCGTAGAAGGCCGAGCCCTCCGGATCGACGACCGCGACCCTGGTGTCATGCCGGCGGTACTTGACGTAGCGTCCGAAGGTCGCGCTCGTGCCGCCGGTGCCTGCGCCCGTGACGATCCACGTGGGAATCGGGTGCCGCTCCTGGGCCAGTTGGCTGAACACGCTCTCGGCGATGTTGTTGTTGCCGCGCCAGTCGGTCGCACGCTCGGCGAACGTGAACTGGTCGAGGTAGTGGCCGGTGCAGTCGGACGCGAGGCGCTGCGCCTCGGCGGACATGTCCTCGGCGCGGTCGACGAAATGGCAGGTGCCGCCGTAGAACTCGATGAGGTCGATCTTCTCCTGAACCGTCGAGCGCGGCACGACCGTGATGAACTTCAGCCCCAGCATCCGGGCGAAGTACGCCTCGGAGACGGCCGTCGATCCGCTCGAGGACTCCACGAGCGTCGTGTCTTCGTGGATGCGTCCGTTGACCAGGCCGTAGAGGATGAGCGAGCGCGCGAGGCGGTGCTTGAGGGAGCCGGTGGGGTGCACCGACTCGTCCTTGAGGTACAGGTCGATGCCCCATTCGGGCGGCAGTGGGAAGAGGTGCAGATGCGTGTCGGCGCTGCGGTTGGCGTCGGCTTCCAGCAGGGCGATCGCGGTGCTGGTCCAGTCGCTCATGCCTCGACACTACCGGGCGTCTCAGCCCACCGTCCCGGCGCGCGAGGCCCCGCCGTCGCCGTCGACGTGCAGCAGGGAGGCCTGCGACTGCTCCTGCCGGAGCTGGAACTCGAAGCGCGAGCGGTCGCCGCGGTGATACGCGACGAAGTACTCGATCGGTGCCCCGTCTGAGCTGCGGCTGATGCTGCGCAGTCGCAGCAGGGCCGAGCCGGCGCTGACGCCCAGGTGCTGCGCCTGCTCGTGCGTCGCCACCGTCGCCTCCGCCGAGCGCACGCCGTGCGTGGCGACGATGTCGTGCTCGGCGAGGAGCCGGTAGAGCGAAGCCTCGGTCAGGTCGGCGCCGAGCGTCACGGCGCCCGTGGCCTCCGGCATCCAGGTCGTCGACAGCGACCACGGCTCGCCGTCGACATGACGCAGACGCTCGAGGACGACGACGGGGGAGTCGACGGGCAGCTCGAGGGCGAGCGCGACCTCTTCGTCTGCGGTGGTCCGCTCGTGCCGCAGGACGTCGCTGTGCACGTGTCCGCCACGGCGCTCCACGTCGTCGTACAGACCCACGAGCGTGTGCACGAGGCTCTCGCTCGTACGAGGACGGGAGACGAACGTGCCCTTGCCCTTCACGCGCTCGACGAGCCCCTCGTGTTCGAGCTGGGCGAGCGCTTGGCGCACCACGGTGCGTGAGATGCCGTACCGTTCGCACAGCCGGTGCTCGCCGGGGAGCGGATCGCCGGGCTGCAGGCCGTCCCGGGCGATGCCGTCGATGATCAGCTGCCGCAGCTGGTCGTACATGGGTGCGGCGGAGTGGCGGTCGATCGCGTCATCGACGGTGACCATCAGTACGCCACCCCCGCGTGCAGGATCACGTTGGCGTAGGGGGTGAACTCCCCGGAGCGCACGAACGCGCGAGCGCCGTGGCTGAGCTTCTTGAACTCGACGTGCGGGATCAGTTCGATCTCGAACCCCATGCCCGCGAACCGCTCGCGCAGTGCGGCCAGCACCTCCGGGCTCTTCTCGGCGACCTCGGCCGAGACCGTCGCTCCCTCCACCACCAGCTCGGCGAGCACGGTGTCGAGGACATCGAGGAAGGCCGGAGCGCCTGGGCGATACGCCAGGTCGATGCGCTCGGAGCCGGGAGGGATGGGCAGCCCGGCGTCGGTGACCACGAGGAGGTCGGTGTGCCCGGTCTCGCTGATCACACGGGAGAGTGCGGGGTTGATGGTGGTGGCCGTCTTGCGCATGTGTGTCCTCGATTCTCCGCAGGTCCGGTTCGGGAATTCAGTTCGCGACGGGCGCGGCCGTGCGGGCGGTCAGGAACGCGTCGACCTCGGCGCGCTGCGGAAGGCTGGGCGATGCGCCCTGCTTCGTGACCGTCAGAGCGCCGGCCGCCGTGGCAAGGCGCACGGCATCTGCGAGGGTGCTGCCGTTCGCGAGCGCCGCACCGAGGTAGCCCGCGTAGGCATCTCCTGCCGCGGTCGTGTCCACCGGCTCCACCGGGAACGGCGGGATCACGGTTGCGCCTTCCGCGGTGACGACACACGATCCCTGGCCCGCGAGGGTGATCACCGCCGCGCCGACCCCCTGCGCGAGGAACCAGCGTCCGGCGCGCTCGGCCGACGCGGCATCCGTCACCTCGATGCCGCTGATCAGCGTCGCCTCGGTCTCGTTGGGGGTGACGATGTCGATGCTCCGCCAGATCTCGGCGTCCAGCTCGGCGGCCGGGGCCGGATCGAGGATCACGGTCATGCCGTGTTCGCGTCCGCGCGCGGTGATGTGCGCGGTGAGCGCGGAGGGAGTCTCGAGCTGGGTGAGCAGCACCGAGGCCGTGGGGGCGAGTGTCGCGAGCGCCTCATCGATCTGCGAGGCGCTCAGCGCGGCGTTGGCGAGCGGCACCATCACGATGTCGTTCTGCGCCGAGGAGTCGACGCGGATGTGCGCGATGCCGGTGGGGCCGGGAACCGTACGCAGGTGCGTGAGGTCGACCCCGGCCGCGGTGAGCCCGTCGACCACGAGGTCGTGGAACAGGTCGTCGCCCACGCAGCCGACGAAGCTCGTGCGCGCGCCCGAGCGCCCGGCCGCGACGGCCTGGTTCGCGCCCTTGCCGCCCAGCATGAGGGTGAACTCGTCTCCCAGGATCGTCTCGCCCCGCGCGGGCAAGCGCCGGGAGAACGTGGTGACGTCGGCGGTGACGCTGCCGACGATGACGACACCGGAACGGTCTTCGGCATGTGCGGGGGTCATCGTGCTCCTGATCTTCCTCGACGGCAGGTGTAGCCGACGCTTTGACAGATCGCGGTGGCTGTCATTACATTAGCCGAATCCCCACCTGTAACGACAGGTTGTCCGCGAGGAGACCCCGATGACCCCGATCGCGCCACGCCTGTACGTCGACAGCGCCGATGTCGACCGCGTCTCCCGACTGCTCGCCACGGGCGTGGTGCACGGCGTCACGACGAATCCGACCATCCTCGAACGCGGCGGTCGCACCGCCCGCGAGATCCCCGAGCTCTACGCCCGCTGGGAGTCGGAGGGGGCACGGGAGATCTTCTTCCAGACCTGGGGCGGCGACACCGCGTCCTTCCTCCGCAATGCCGAAGGCATCCGCGCGCTGGGCGACCGGGTCGCCGTGAAGGTGCCAGCCACGTCTGCAGGGTTCGCCGCGGCATCAGCTCTCGTGCGCGACGGCGCGACCGTGCTCGTGACCGCGGTGTACTCGGTCGCTCAGGCGCTCGCGTGCGCCTCGATCGGGGCGCAGTACATCGCGCCGTACCTCGGGCGGATGCGCGACGCGGGTCTCGACGGGGACGCGACGATCGCGCGGATGCAGGAGGTGTGCGCGGGCAGCGACTCGAACGTGCTCGCCGCGTCGCTGCGCTCCCCGGACGACATCACGGGCTTGCGTCTTGCCGGAGTCCCCTACTTCACCGCGGCTCCGGACGTGCTCGACCGCGTGCTCTCCCATGAGGTCAGCGACAGCTCGGCAGCGGAGTTCGACGCCGCGATGGTGCGCCTGGGGGCCTGAACCGCGCCCGCCGTCAGCTCGCCGCGGCCTGACGCAGCCAGCGCTCGACGCCCGCGATGTGCGCCGTGGCCAGCGAGGTCGCGAGGGCGGAGTCGTGCTGGGCGATCGCATCGGCGATGGCCCGGTGCTCCGACAGGGTGCGCTCGACGGCGCCCCCCTCGGTGAGGCCGCGCCACACGCGTGCACGCACGGTCTGGCTGCTCAGGTGCTCGATCAGGCTGGCGAGATAGGCGTTGCCGGACATCGCGACGATCTCCCGATGGAACCGGATGTCGTGGTCGACCAGCGCTTCGATCGTGACCGCCGCATCGACGGATGCCACCTCATCTTGCAGTTCGGAGATCTTCTCGTCGGTGCCGAGGGTCGCTGCCAGTCCGGTCGCCTGCGACTCCAGCATCCGGCGCACCGCGAAGATCTCGAGCATCGAGTCGTCGTCGTGCATGTCGACGACGAACGAAATGGCCTCCAGCAGCAGGTGGGGTTCGAGACTCGTCACGTAGGTGCCGTCGCCTCGACGCACGTCGAGAACGCGGATGACCTCGAGCGCCTTGACCGCTTCGCGCATCGAGTTCCGGGAGAGGCCAAGGCGCTCGGAGAGCTCCTTCTCGGGGGGAAGCCGATCACCGGGGGCGAGCTCGCCCGCCACGATCATCGCCTTGATCTTCTCGATCGCCTCGTCGGTGACTGCCATGAGCGTCATCCTAGCGATTGATCGGATGTCTCCGGCAGGATGGAGTCATGCGTGTTCTCGATGCACATCTGCACCTCTGGGACCCGGAGGCTCTGACCTACACCTGGCTCGACGGTCCGCTCGCCCGAAGGTTCGGGCGAGGCGAACTCGAACGAGCGCGGATCGAGGTCGCCGCCGAGGAGACCGCCGTTTTCGTGCAGGCCGGGACGCAGGAGGATGAGTTCCTCGACGAGGTGCGCTGGGTCGCGGGGCAGGCGGGAGAGCTCGGGGTCGTCGGCATCGTGGCCGGCGTGCGACTGGATGCCGGCACGGACACGACCGTGCACCTGGAGGAGCTCTCGTCGGAACCCCTCGTGGTCGGCGTGCGCCACCTCCTGCAGGATGAGCCCGACGGCACGGCCTTGTCCACGGCCTTCGTGATGGGCGCTCGCGAGGTCGCCGCTCGGGGGTGGACCTTCGATGCGTGCGTGCGGCAGTCCCAGCTTCCGGATGTGGCGCGTCTCGCCGGGGCGATCCCGGAGCTGCGAATCGTGCTCGATCACCTCGGCAAGCCTGCGGTCGGCACGGCGTCGGCTCCGCTCGCGCCGTCGGTGGAATGGGAGAGGGATCTGTCCGAACTCGCGCGGCATCCCCTCGCGTTCTGCAAGATCTCGGGTCTGCCCGCCGAAGCCGATGGAGAGTGGAGCGCTGAGCAGCTGATCCCGTTCCTGGACGTGGCCGCCGACGTCTTCGGGCCGGAACGGCTGATGTGGGGAAGCGACTGGCCGGTCTCCTCCATCAGCGGCGCGGTCTACGGATCGTCGTCTCGCGCCCAGTGGTTCGACGCGGTCGCCGCGTGGGCGCATTCTCGCGGCATCGACCAGCCCGCCCTCTTCCACGCCACCGCCACCACCTTCTACTCCCTCTAGCCCCGCGCCCCCCCGCGCGTTGCAAGCGCAATATGTCACCTGCCACACGCGTACGCGGTCCCTTTTCGATCCCGCACCGGCGTGCGCGGGGGCTGGACGGGGGTGCCGGGGCTGGACGGGGGTGCGGGATCGAAATCGCTCCTCCGTGGGCGTGTTTGGGCGCGTTTTTGATCCCGTGTCCGCGCGGGGGACGCGGGGACGCGGGGGACGCGGGACGCGGGGGCTACTCGGGGCGGAGGCGGAGCTGGGCCATGCCGCCGTCGACCTCGATGAAGGTGCCGGTGGTCGAACCCGCCGCGGGACTCACGAGATAGGCGACGGCGGCGGCGACCTCTTCGGGGCTGACCAGGCGCCCGTGGGGCTGGCGAGCTTCCAATGCTGCGCGCTCGGCCGCGGGATCGACCGCCGCGTCGAGCAGGCGTCCGACCCACGGGGTGTCGGCGGTGCCGGGGTTCACCGCGTTCACGCGGATGCCCTCGCGCAGGTGGTCTGCGGCCATCGCGCGGGTGAGGGCGGAGACGGCGCCCTTCGAGGCGCTGTAGAGAGCGCGCTGGGGCAGTCCGGTGGTCGAGGCGATGGATGCCGTGTTGCACACCGCCGCCGATGGGGATTTCCGCAGCCAGGGGAGTGCGGCCGCGGTGACGCGGGCGATGCCGGTGACGTTGACCGAGAGCACGCGGGCCCACTCGTCGTCGTCGTTCGCGGCGATGTCGCCCTGTGCGCCGATCCCGGCGTTGTTGACCACGATGTCGATGCGCCCGAACTCCTCGGCCACGGCGGCCACCGCGGCGTCGACGCTCGCCCGATCGGAGACATCCGCCGTGAAGGCGGTGAACTCGGGGTCGGCCGCCGCGGTGTCACGGTCGAGGACCGCGACGGTCGCGCCGTCGGCGTGCAGGCGCTGCGCGATCGCCGCGCCGATTCCGGATGCTCCGCCGGTGACGATCGCCACCAGTCCGTTCAGTGCACTCACTTCTGTGCCTCCCATGCGACGAACTCCTGCCGTTGGCGGCCGAGGCCGTCGATCTCGATCTCGACCACGTCACCCGCGGCGAGGTAGGGGTACTTCCCCGAGAGGGCGACGCCCTGAGGGGTGCCGGTGAGGATGAGGTCACCGGGCTCGAGCGTCACATACTGCGACAGATGGTGCACGATGTGCTCGACCGTGAAGATCATGTCGCTCGTGTTCGAGTCCTGTCGAGGCTCGCCGTTCACGAAGCTGCGCAGGCCGAGCCCTTGATGGTCGACCTCGTCGGGGGTGACCAGCCACGGGCCGGTGGGGTTGAAGCCCGCGGCGATCTTGCCCTTGGACCACTGTCCCCCGGAGACGGCCATCTGGAAGTCGCGTTCGGAGACGTCGTTGGCGGCGACGAAGCCGGCGACGTGCGCCATGGACTCCTCAGGGCTGTCGAGGTAGGCCGTGCGGGTGCCGATCACGATGCCGAGCTCGACCTCCCAGTCGGTCTTCACGCTGCCACGGGGGATCGTGACCGTGTCATTCGGGCCGACGACGGTGTTCGGGGTCTTGAGGAAGAGGATCGGGATGGCGGGGGGTTCCGACCCCGACTCGGCCGCGTGGGCGGCGTAGTTCATGCCGATGCAGATCACGGCGCTCGGGCGGGCGATCGGGGCGCCGATGCGCATGGACGCGGCGTCCGCGAGTTCGGGGAGCTCGCCGGCTTCGCGAGCGGACGCGACGCGGGAGACGAAGTCGCTCTCGAGGAACGCTCCGTCCACATCGGATGTTACGGAGCGGAGGTCGAGGTATCGGTCACCCTCCACCAGGACGGGGATCTCAGTGCCGGGGGTGCCGAGCCGCGCGAACTTCATGTTTCTCCTGATCGGTCGGTGAGCCGCGACAACGCGGCTGGTCTCGTTGACAGTATAGACATCGGATGTTTACACTCCAAGAGATCCGCGCGGAAGAAATCAGCCGCGCATGGAGAGGAATCCCGTGAGCCGTATCGTCGCCCTCGACACCACCGACATCCGCTTTCCCACGTCCCTGAGCCTGGACGGGTCGGATGCGATGAACCCTGACCCGGACTACTCGGCGGCGTACGTCATCGTACGCACCGATGCCGACGACGACATCGACGGTCACGCGTTCGTCTTCACGATCGGCCGCGGCAACGACGTGCAGGTCGCAGCCATCGACGCGCTCGCCGGGCACCTCGTAGGGCGTGAGATCGAGCCGCTGCTCGACGACATGGGCGGCACGTTCCGCGACATCATCGGCGACTCGCAACTGCGCTGGCTGGGCCCGGAGAAGGGGGTCATGCACATGGCCATCGGCGCGGTCGTCAACGCGCTGTGGGACATCAAGGCCAAGCGTGCGGGGCTTCCGCTCTGGCAGCTGCTGGCCCGCATGACGCCGGAGGAGCTCGTCGACCTCGTCGACTTCCGGTACCTCACCAACGCGCTCACGCGCGAGGACGCGCTCGAGATCCTGCGCGCCGCCGAACCCGGTCGCGCCGAGCGGGAGCAGCAACTGCTCGCCAGCGGGTACCCGGGCTACACCACGAGCCCCGGATGGCTCGGCTACTCCGACGAGAAGCTCGAGCGCCTCGCCCGCGAGGCCATGGCCGACGGCTTCACCCAGATCAAGCTGAAGGTCGGCGCCGACCTCGACGACGACATCCGCCGCTTCCGCAAGGCTCGCGAGGTATGCGGGCCCGACTTCCCGATCGCGATCGACGCCAACCAGCGCTGGGAGGTGTCCGAAGCCATCGAGTGGGTGAACGCGCTCGCCGAGTTCCGCCCCGCCTGGATCGAGGAGCCCACGAGTCCTGACGACGTGCTGGGCCACGCCGAGATCGCCCGGGGCGTCGCCCCCATCCGCGTCGCCACCGGGGAGCACGCGCAGAACCGCGTGATCTTCAAGCAGCTCCTGCAGGCCGACGCCATCTCCGTCATGCAGATCGACGCCGTGCGGGTGGCCGGGGTGAACGAGAACATCGCGAACCTGCTGCTCGCCGCGAAGTTCGGCGTGCCCGTCTGTCCCCATGCCGGCGGAGTCGGCCTGTGCGAAGCAGTGCAGCACCTGTCCATGTTCGACTTCGTCGCGGTCACCGGCACCCGCGAGGGCCGCATGATCGAGTTCGTCGACCACCTGCACGAGCACTTCGTCGTGCCCACCGACATCCGGGGCGGCTCCTACATGGCGCCGACCGCGCCGGGGACGGGCATGGAGATGAAGGCCGACAGCATCGCGACCTACGCGTGGACGGGTGCACATGTCCACGCCTGACTCCCTGACGAATCCTCCGGTTGCCCGTGTGCCCGCCGACACGCCAGATGTCGGACGCGGCGTCGCGGGCGGTCCGACATCTGGCGTGTCGGCCGACGACGGGGGGCACGGCCGCACGCCTGACCGCCTCACCGTCCCCGCCCTCGGCTACGGGGCCGCGAACGTCGGCAACCTGTTCCGCCCGCTCAGCGACGACGAAGCCTGGGCCGTGCTCGATGCGGCGTGGGAAAGCGGCATCCGTTTCTACGACACCGCACCGCACTACGGTCTCGGGCTGTCGGAGCGCCGTCTCGGTGCCTTCCTGCGGACCAAGCCGCGGGACGAGTACGTGCTCTCCACCAAGGCCGGGCGTCTGCTCCGGCCGAACCCCGACCACGCCGGCGGCCTCGACCTCGCGAACGACTTCCATGTGCCCGACGACCTGCAGCGGGTGTGGGACTTCTCGGAAGAGGGGGTCCGTGCGAGCGTCGACGAGTCCCGCGAGCGGCTCGGCATCGACCGCATCGACCTGCTGTACCTGCACGACCCCGAGCGGCACGATCTCGACCTCGCGCTCGCGGAAGCCCTGCCCGCGATGGAGCGGCTGCGCGCCGACGGCGAGGTGGCCGCGATCGGCATCGGCTCGATGGTGTCGGAGGCGCTCGCCGCAGCCGTCCGCTCCGCTGACCTCGACCTGATCATGGTGGCCGGCCGGTACACGCTGCTGGAACAGCCCGCCGCGGTCGACGTGCTCCCCGCGTGCCGCGAGACCGGGACCGGGATCGTGGCGGCGTCCGTGTTCAACTCCGGACTGCTCGCGTCGAACGAGCCTCGCCGTGATGGGCGCTACGAGTACGGGCAGCTTCCGGACGAGCTGTGGGACCGGCTGGTGCGCATCGCCGCCGTCTGCGCGGATCATGGGGTGCCGCTGCCCGCGGCCGCGATCCAGTTCCCCCTGCAGTCCGACGTCGTGCGCTCCGTGGTGGTGGGCGGCAGCCGCCCTGCGCAGCTGCAGCAGAACGCGGAGTACGCCGCACTGGACATCCCGGCCGCGCTGTGGGCGAGCCTCGCGGCGGAGGGGCTCATCCCGGGGGCCTGATCTGACTGAGGTGCATCGTGTGCACAACTCCGCAACGAACGCGCACTTCGAGTCGTTTCGAGCGCTGAGGCCCTGTTTGCGGTGAGAATCTGAGGAGTTGTGACCGACGTCGGGCGAGGCTCAGCGTCCGACCGTGGATTCCCGGACGATGAGTTCAGCGGGGAACGGCGTGGTCGCGGGCGGCGGTGCCGCGGGGTCGGCGAGCTGCTGCAGGAGGGCGGTTCCGGCCGCGCGGCCGATCTCGTACCCGGGCTGCCGCACGCTGGTGAGCGGCACGACTCCCTGGTGCGCCTGGGCGACGTCGTCGAAGCCGATCAGGGCGATCTCCTCCGGGACCCGGATGCCGTGACGCAGTAGTTGGGTGAGCACCCCGAGTGCCACCATGTCGTTCGCCGCGAACACCGCGTCCGGGCGTTCGGCGGCTGGCATGGCGATGATCCGCTCACCCGCCTGCAGTCCGTCCTCGATCGCCAGGTGCGGCACGTCGAGGGTCGATACGACCGCATCGCTTCCCGAGGCGGCGACGCGGAGCCCTGCCAGGCGGTCGTTCGACTGACTGACCGACGGGTTGCCGAGGAACAGGATGCGCCGTCGGCCGAGCCCGAGGAGGTGCTCTCCCGCGAGGCGACCGCCGCCACGGTCGTCGAACAGCACCGACGCGACCTTCGACGATTCGCGGATCGGACCCACCACGACCGACCGGATGCCACGGTCGGCCAGTCCCTCCAGCCGCGGCACGACGTCTCCGAGCGGATAGATGACGATGCCCTGCACCCGGTGTGCCTCGAACATGTCGAGGTTGCGCCGCTCCTGCGCGTCGTCGCGGTCGCTGTTGCTGAAGAACAGCGACCATCCCCCCTCGCGCGCCACGTCCTCGACCCCGCGCGAGAGGTCGTGGAAATAAGGCAGCCAGGCGTCGAGCAGGATCAGCGCGAGAGTCTTGCTCGACCCGGCGCGCAGCTGCCGCGCAGACTCGTTGGGCACGTAGCCGAGCTGTTCGATCGCGGCCCGCACCCGCTCCCGGCTCGCTGCTCCGAGCACGTGCGGGTGGTTGAGGTAGTTCGAGACGGTGGAGGAGGAGACCCCGGCGAGTGCGGCGACGTCCTTGACGCTCGCGGACATGGGGCTCCTTCGTCGGACCGCGTCGCTCGGGAGCGGCGACTGCGTCGGTCGCCTCAGGATAGCCGAGGCGTTTGCAACGTGCCAAAAAGTTCTTGACAGCGTTCGGGGCGCGACGTAGCGTGACACGAACGCAGGGTTGGCACGTGCCAATTCCGCGACGGCGACGGTGCCGCACACCCGCTGTGAGAGGTCTCATGAACATCGGCTGCCACGGGCTCGTCTGGACGGGGAACTTCGATGCCGAGGGCATCCGTCTGGCGGTGCGCAAGACCACGCAAGCGGGCTTCGACCTGATCGAGTTCCCGCTGATGGATCCGTTCTCGTTCGACGTCGCCGTCGCGAAGGATGCGCTGGAGGAGTACGACCTCGCCGTCAGCGCGTCGCTCGGACTCTCCGAAGCCACCGACGTCACGAGCTCCGACCCCGCGATCGTCGCGGCCGGCGAAGCCCTGCTGCTCAAGGCCGTCGACGTGCTCGCAGACCTCGGGGGACGGCACTTCTGCGGGGTGATCTACAGCGC
Organism: Microbacterium paraoxydans; assembly: GCF_020524545.1. Taxonomy (GTDB): domain Bacteria; phylum Actinomycetota; class Actinomycetes; order Actinomycetales; family Microbacteriaceae; genus Microbacterium; species Microbacterium paraoxydans_C. The sequence continues at coordinate 179,978 of NZ_JAIVLG010000001.1, forward strand.
CATGAAGAAGTACATGGAGCCGGTGACCGCTGAGGGGCTCGCGAGGAGCCAGGCCGCGATCGGGCGGGTGGCCGACCATGCCGCCGAGCGTGGGGTCTCGGTGTCGCTCGAGGTCGTCAACCGCTACGAGACGAACGTGCTCAACACCGCGAGGCAGGCTCTGGCCTACCTCGACGAGGTCGATCGGCCGAACCTCGGCATCCACCTCGACACGTATCACATGAACATCGAGGAGTCGGATATGTTCGCGCCGGTCCTCGACGCCGCTCCCGCCCTGCGCTACGTCCACATCGGCGAGAGCCACCGCGGCTACCTCGGCACCGGCACGGTCGACTTCGACACGTTCTTCAAGGCTCTCGGCCGCATCGGCTACGACGGTCCGATCGTCTTCGAGTCCTTCTCCTCGGCGGTCGTCGCGCCCGACCTCAGCCGCATGCTCGGCATCTGGCGCAACCTCTGGAACGACAACGTCGAACTCGGTGCCCATGCCAATGCGTACATCCGCGACAAGCTCGTGGCCGTCGAGTCCATCCGGCTCCACTGAGCCGCAATCCGGCCGCGACGCGGGGTGGAAGATCAAGATGTCATTACAGGTCTTCCGTATCCGGCCGACTTTAGATACATTTAGATACAACTTGCGCTACTCGTAGCGTTGGACGCAGAATTGATCCGATGTTTGCGGCGGAATGATCCGTCGACATCGAAGCAGAACCTTCAAGGAAGCAGGTGAGCGCATGAGTGGACCCATCCTCCGGGTCGAGGGGATCAGCAAAGGATTCCCCGGAGTGCAGGCGCTGAAAGACGTGCACCTCGAGGTGCACGCAGGCGAGGTGCTCGTGCTCGTGGGCGAGAACGGCGCGGGCAAGTCGACCCTGATGAAGATCCTCTCGGGGATCTACAGCAAGGACGAGGGCACGATCACATTCGAGGGTCAGGAGGTCGAGCTCACGAGCCCGCTCCAGGCGCAGGAGCTCGGCATCACGATCATCCATCAGGAGCTCAACCTGATGCCCGACCTGACCGTGGCGCAGAACATCTACGTGGGGAGGGAGCCCACCACGGGGCCGTTCCTGTCGGAGCGCAAGCTGAACGCGCAGACCGCCGATCTGCTGCAGCGGCTCGACATCCACCTCAACCCGCGACAGCTCGTCGGCGAACTCACGGTGGCCGAGCAGCAGATGGTCGAGATCGCCAAGGCGCTCTCGTTCAACGCCAAGGTCCTCATCATGGACGAGCCGACTTCGGCGCTCACCGACAGTGAGGTCGAGACGCTCTTCGTGCTGATCGAGCAGCTCAAGGCGCGCGGCACCGGGATCGTCTACATCTCGCACCGCATGGACGAGCTGCGGCGCCTGGCTGACCGTGTGACCGTCCTCCGCGATGGAACATACATCGGATCACTCGACAAGTCCGAGATCACCATCCCGACGATCATCGAGATGATGGTGGGGCGCGCGATCGACGAGGGCACCCGCCCGCAGGCCCGCGAGCACGCGAACGACCCGATCGTGCTGGATGTGCAGGGCCTGTCGACCCGGAATCTGCTGAGAGACGTCTCGTTCCAGCTGCACAAAGGTGAGATCCTCGGCTTCGCCGGCCTCATGGGAGCGGGGCGCACCGAGACCGCTCGGGCCGTGATCGGCGCCGACCACCGCGACGGGGGCACGATCGCCATCGGCGGACGGCAGGCCAGGATCACGCAACCCGCCGATGCCGTCCGGCACGGCGTGGGGTATCTCTCCGAAGACCGGAAGCTCCTCGGGCTGATGCTCGAACAGGACGTCACCTTCAACACCGTGCTCGCTTCGCTCGGCTCCTACGCCAACGGCATCGGCTGGATGGGCGACGGCAAGGCCAAGAACCGCACCAAGGAGTACGTGCAGCAGCTGCGGGTGAAGACACCGTCGGTCAACCAGGTCGTCAAGCTCCTCTCCGGCGGGAACCAGCAGAAGGTCGTCATCGCCCGCTGGCTCATGCGCGACTGCGACATCCTCATCTTCGACGAGCCGACCCGAGGCATCGACGTCGGCGCGAAAGAGGAGATCTACCGCCTCATGCAGCAGCTCGCCGACGCGGGCAAGTCCATCATCGTCATCTCGTCGGAGCTCCCCGAGATCCTCCGGGTCGCGAACCGGATCGCCGTGTTCGCGAACGGACGGATCACGGGGACTCTCCGCAACGAGGAAGCAAGCCAGGAGAAGATCATGCAACTCGCAGCCCATGGGGAGGAAGACTGATGAGCACCCCGCAGCAGCCCGGATCGTCGACGACGACGATCATCCAGACCGCCGTGAACGAGAACACCGACAAACGGGACGTCGTCGGGTTCGTCAAGAGGCAGGTCCAGCAGTCGCTGGCCTTCGGCACCCTGATCGTGCTGGTCGTGTTCTTCTCGATCGCCAGCCCGAACTTCTTCACCTTCAGCAACATCGCCACGGTGCTGCTGTCGACCGCGGTCATCGGCATCCTCGCCCTCGGTACGACCTTCGTCATCATCACCGGCGGCATCGACCTGTCCATCGGCACCGGTATGGCGCTGTGCGCCGTGATGACCGGCGTCCTCATCACCAACATGGGCCTTCCGGTCTGGGTCGGAGTGATCGGCGGCGTCGCGACAGGGGTCCTGATGGGACTCGTCAACGGTGTGAACATCACCTTCCTTCGCCTGCCTCCCTTCATCGCCACCCTCGCGATGATGATGATCGCGGGCGGTCTCGCCCTGGTGATCTCGAACGTCGCCCCGATCTACTTCTCGACCTCGGCGCCGGACTTCAAGAAGATCGCGCTCGGCGTGATCATCCCCGGCATCCCCAACGCGGTGCTCATCACCGCAGCGCTGGCGATCGTCGCCTGGCTCGTGCTGTCGAAGACCCTGCTCGGCCGCTACACGTTCGCGATCGGCTCGAACGAGGAAGCCACGCGCCTGAGCGGTGTGAACACCCGCCGCTGGACCATCCTCATCTACATGTTCGCCGGCGCCTTCACCGGGGTCGCCGGCATCGTGATCGCCTCGCGCCTCGACTCGGCCCAGCCGCAGATCGGCATGGGATACGAGCTGCAGGCCATCGCGGCCGTGATCATCGGCGGTACCTCGCTGCTCGGCGGACGCGGCTCGATCCTCGGCACCGTCATCGGTGCCCTGATCATGAGCGTGCTCGTCAACGGTCTGCGCATCATGTCGATCCAGACCGAGTGGCAGAACATCGTCGTCGGCATCGTCGTGCTGCTGGCCGTGTTCCTGGACTCGCTGCGCAACCGCCAGCGCACCTGACCTCCATCCCTGCACCACCCACCCACCCACGAACAACGGAGTTTTCATGAAATTCGGGAAGAAGACCGCATTCGCAGCACTCGTGGCCGCATCCGCCCTGGTGTTCGCCGGCTGTGCCGGCGGCGGCGACGTCATCGACGAGGGCTCCGGCGGAGACAGCGGCAGCGGCGACGGCGAGATGTACATCGCGCTCGTCTCGAAGGGCTTCCAGCACCAGTTCTGGCAGGCCGTCAAGAAGGGCGCCGAGGAGAAGGCCGACGAGCTCGGCGTCCGGATCACCTTCGAGGGACCGGCGGCGGAGACCGAGATCGCCCAGCAGCTCGAGATGCTGACCGCCGCGATCGACAAGAACCCCGACGCCATCGCCTACGCCGCGCTCGACCCCGAGGCGTGCGTCGCTCCGCTCGAGCAGGCGAAGTCGAAGGACATTCCGGTCGTCTACTTCGACGCTCCCTGCAACGGCGACGTGGGCCTGAGCCTGTCCGCCACCGACAGCAAGGTCGCCGGTGCGCTCGCGGCCGAGAACATGGCCGAGCTGATCGGCGGCGAGGGCCAGGTCGCGATCGTGGGCCACTCGCAGATCAACTCGACGGGTGTCGAGCGTCGCGACGGGTTCGTCGAGAAGATGGAGGCGGACTACCCCGACATCGAGATCGTCGACATCCAGTACGGTGACGGCGACCACCTGAAGTCGGCCGACATCGCCAAGACGATGATCGCCGCACACCCCGACCTCAAGGGCATCTACGGCACCAACGAGGGTTCCGCGATCGGTGTCGTGAACGCGGTCAACGAGCTCGGCCTCGAGAAGGGCAAGATCACCATCGTCGGCTTCGACTCCGGCGCCGCGCAGATCAACGCCATCAAGGACGGCACCATGGCCGGCGCCATCACGCAGGACCCGATCGGCATCGGCGCCCAGGTCGTGCAGGCGGCCTACGACGCCGCGAACGGCAAGGACGTCGAGGAGTTCTACGACACGGGTTCGTACTGGTACGACAGCACGAACATCGATGACCCGAAGATCGCGGCCGTCCTCTACGAGTGACACCGCGCTGACGGAACAAGCCCCTCGCCTTCGGGCGGGGGGCTTCTTCGCGTCCGGGTGGGTGTGTGGGGCCGTGCGCATGTGCCGGATGTCGGGAGGTTTCCCGGATGCAGGAGCGGATGCCGGCGATCCCTCCGACATGCGTGCATTCTCCCGACAGGTGACCAGGGGCATCCCGTCGTCAGGGCGTGAGCGCCAGAAACCGTGCGGGGGTGGTCACGAGCATCCGGTGCACGGCCTCTTCGCCGATGGCGTCACGGAGGCGGGGGAGGTAGCGGTCGCCGAGGTAGGCGAGCCCGGGCATGCCGCCGTAGGCGATGTACCGCGTGCGCCGGGCGACGTCGCCGCCGAGCAGGATCCGGTCGCCGGCGCCGCGCTCGACCACGGCGACGGTCAGGGCGAGCAGCTCGGCGTCGGAGCGGGTACGCGGACGGGCGAAGCCGTCGTAGCCGAGGTGGGCCCCGCGTTCGGCGAGGGACACGTGCAGCCCGGGGTCGGGATCGCGGTCGGCGTGCGCGAGCACGACACGGTTCGCCGGCACGCCCTCGGCGGCGAGCAGGTCGAGCACTTCATGGGCCGCCGTGCCGAACTCCAGATGCACCATGACCGGGGCCCCCGTCGCGCGGTGCGCCGCGGCCACGGCGATCAGGGTGGTGCGCTCGAACGGGCTGATGCGCCAGTAGTCGGTGCCGCCCTTGAGCAGCCCTGCACGCACGGGAGCGCCGCGCGGAGTGCGTGCGAGGGGTACGTCGGGGGCCTCGAAGATCTCGCTGTCGTCCACGGGCATGCCGCGTGTGATGTCGGCGATGAAGAGAGCGGCAAGGCGGTCGGAGGCCCACACCTGCATCGGATGGTCCGCCCCGTAGTGGGCTTCACGGTGTCGGCCGGTCGTCGCGACGATGTGCAGTCCGGTCGTCGCGCTGATCCGTGCCAGGGCGCTCGGGTCCCGGGCGAGTCCGAACGGCGTGGCATCCACCATCCCCTCGAACCCGCTCGCCCGCAGCAGCGCCGCCTCTTCCCCCGACGCGGCCTCATCGTCGAGCTCATCGCCCGGCAGCAGGGGCGACACCTGGAACAGATGCTCGTGGTAGTCCGCTCGTCCCAGCAGCGTCGGATCGATGTCGCCGAGCACCGTCCGGACGACGGCGGACATCAGCGCACCGACTCCGCGGCCTCAGCGAGCCGCTCGACGACCTCGGGGGTCAGATCGAGGTCGAACACGTCGGCGACCACCTGGGACCAGCCGTGGATGAAGTACCGCCAGCCGTCGACGACGTGCACGCCACGCGCTGCCGCTTGCGCCTCGGCCTGGTGCAGGAACTCGAGTGAGCCGCGGTAGTTGAACTCCCACGCGTACGCGCCTTCGGGGAACGCCGCGGCGTCGCTCAGAGGCGAGCCGGGGCGGTCCTTGCCGAGACCGGTGGCGTTGGCGATGACGGAGCCGGCCGGGGCAGCGGCCACCAGCGCATCGGCTTCTGCGGGAGAGGCGGTCACGACGTAGTCGATCAGCCCGTCGCGGGTGCCGTGCTGGCGGTGCACCTCGCGCAGGTGGTCGAGCTTGTCCTGGGTGCGGGCCGTCACCGTGATCTTCGAGGGGGCGTCCTCGCGCTCGGCCAGAGCCCAGCTCAGTGCGGTGCCCGAACCGCCGGCGCCCAGGATCACGACCGCGGCACCCGTGCGGGCGAAGTGGTCGGGCGGGAGGAAGTCGTTCAGGGCGAGATCGACCGTGATCGGATCCTTGGCCCGTCCGGACAGCATCGGTCCGCGCTTGGAGATGCTGGAGACCTCGGAGCAGGACACCGCGAACGGGTCGAGCTCGTCGAACAGGTCGGAGGCCGCGGCGAACACGTTCATCTTGTGCGTGGTCACGAGAGCTCCACGGTGATGCGGGTCGTCGCGGATCTGCTCGACCAGCGCGCGGTACTGCGCGGGGTCGGCGTCCATCGGCAGGTCGTGACCGACCAGGGTCCGGGTCGGCAGGTCGAGGATGTCGGCCCAGAGCGGGAAGACCTTCATGATCGACGACGACGCGGTGGTCACCCCGACGAAGCCCATGTAGTCGGCGGATCCCGTGGCAGGTGCGGTACTGACGGCGTCGGTGGTGGTGGTCATCGGGTCTCCTCGGAGAGCGGGACGGGGACGGGATGGGCAGGTGCTGCGCCGGCGAGGACGCCGATCACATCGGCCAATGACAGGGAGCCCATGTTGTCGACGGCCTGGGTGGTCTGCGCGCCGAGGTGCGGGGTCACGATCACACGGTCGGCGAGGTCCGGGGCGAGGAGTGGACTGTCGTGCGCGGCCGTGTCGCCGTCGAGGGTGTCGGCCGCGTAGCCGGCGAGGGTTCCGTCACGGAGCGCCTGCGCGACGGCTGCCTCGTCGATCAGGTCACCGCGGGCGGTGTTGACCAGCACGGTGCCCGGTCGCATGTCGGCGAGACGCTCGGTGTCGACGAGCCGCTGCCCTCCCGGGGCATGCAGTGTGATGACGTCGGCGGTGCGGAACAGATCGTCGAGCGAGGCGGGCTCCGCGCCGCGACCCCGCACGACCTCGTCGGAAAGGAACGGGTCGGCGGCCAGCACGCGCGGCCCGAAGCCGCTCAGCCGCGCGGCGACGCCCTGGCCGATGCGACCGAAGCCCACGATGCCGACCGTGGCCGCACCGAGTTCGCGACCGCGGCGCACGCCCCAGTCGCCCGCGCGCACGCGGCGGTCGCCGTCGGGGAGGAACCGCAGCGCGGCGAGCATGAGCCCGACCGCGTGGTCGGCCACCGCGTCGGCGTTCGCGCCGGGAGTGTTGGTCACGGGGATGCCCCGGTCGCGCGCGGCGACGAGGTCGACTGCTTCGGTGCCGACGCCGTAGCGGGCGACGACCTTGAGCTTCGGAGCTGCGGCGAGGTGCGCGTCCGTGACCGCTCCGGTGCCCGCGATCCAGGCGTCGGCGCCGTGCAGCAGCGCTCGCAACTCCTCGAGGTCGTGATGCGCCGGACCGCGGAGGATGCGATGACCTGCCCGGGCAGCGCGTTCCACCAGGTCGAGGTCGCCGTCCGAGAAGGAGCGGCTGGTGACGAGGATCACGCCCATCAGCGTGGCCGTCCGGCGAACCATGGCGCCAGGGTCGTGTAGGCGTCGGCGAAGCGGGCATGCCGCTCGGCGTAGACGGCGTGACGCTCGGCATCCGGGGTGAACTCGGCGGTGACCTCGCTCAGGGCGCGGGCTGCCGAGAAGTCCGTGAGTCCGAGTCCGACCGCGGCGGTGACCGCTGCTCCGAGGCTGTTCGCCTCCTCCACGATCGTCCGGCGGCGCACCGGCACACCCCACACATCCGCGAGCACCGAGAGGTACACGTCGCTCTGCGCCCCGCCGCCCACGGCATCGATGCGGTCGATCACCGCACCGGAGTCGCGGAATGCGTGGATGCAGCTGAGCAGGTTGAACGCGGTGCCCTCCAGCACGGCCCGCACGAGGTGCGCTCGGCCGTGGTGGCGGGCGAGACCGACGAAGGCACCGCGGGCATCCGGGTCCCACATCGGGGAGCGCTCGCCGAGGAGGTAGGGGAGGAAGAAGAGATCGTCGGTGTCGACGTCCGCAGACGCTTCGGCGGTCAGTCGTCCGGTCTCGGGGTGCGCGGGGTCGGGGGAGAGGGCCTCGGCGATCCACTGCACCGAGGCGCCACCGGCCTGCATGGTCGCCGTGGGCACGAACGATCCGGGTACGACGTTGTCGAACGTGAAGGTGCGCATCGCGGGGTCGTGCAGCGGAGAGCCGGCCGCGAACGAGATCCACGACGAGGTGCCCAGGCACACGTACGCGCCGTCCTCGGGCGCGACGACACCGGAGCCGACGGCGGCCATCGGGCCATCACCGCCTCCCATCACCACGCGGACGCTCGCGGGCAGACCGAGAGCCTCGGCGGCGGAATCCGCCAGCGTCCCCGCGATCTGGGTCGAGTCGAGGATCTCGGGGAAGAGCGCCGGGTCGAGGCGTGCGGCCCGCAGGACCTCCTCCGACCAGGTTCCCGCTGCCTGGTCGTAGGCGTTCGTGCCGGAGGCGTCTGACCGGTCGGTGGCGAGGCGACCGGTCAGGCGCAGGACGATGAAGTCCTTCGCGACGCAGACCCGGCGCACGCGCGCCCACACGTCGGGCTCGTTGTCGCGCACCCACATGATCTTCTCGACCGAGTAGGTGGGGTTGAGGCGGTGGCCGAGGATGCCGTAGGCGTGTTCCGCGCCCAGCGCGGCGTCGAGCTCGCGCTGCTGGGCGCCGGCCCTGGTGTCGGCCCAGATGATCGCCGGGCGTGCGGGTTCGCCGTCGGCGTCGAGCAGCACGGCTCCCATCATCTGCCCGCTCACCACGAGCCCGGCGATGTCGGTCGGAGCCGTGCCGGTGCGGGTGATCAGGTCACGGGTCGCGGCGACGACCGCGTTCCACCAGTCGGCGGGATTCTGCTCGGCGACGCCGCCCGCGGCGAAGTGCGCGGGGTAGGGGACGGTGACCGAGGCGAGGAGACGGCCGTCGTCGTGATGCAGGGACGCCTTGTTGCCGGTGGTGCCCAGATCGTGCGCGATGATCATGGCCGGAGCCTATTCCGCGTAGGGACGCAGGTCGACGCCGGAGGCTGCGCGATAGGCGCGCGAGCCCATGCCGTGCTCCAGCACCCAGCCGTAGTCGTGCCCTGCTCCTCCCGGGTAGACCGCGAGGAAGGAGTACGGCTCGCCGCCGGTGTTGACCGAGCGGTGCGCCCAGCCCGGCGGGATGTAGCCGATCGTGCCCGGGAGCATGTCCAGCCACTCGGTGCGCTCGCCGTCGAACATGAGCAGCCCGCCGCGGCCCTTCAGGGCGAGGTAGATCTCGCCCTGGTGGTTCGGGTGCTGGTGCCCCTTGGTCATCCAGAGCTCGCCGGCCGTATCGCCGGGCATGATCGTGGTGATCGACTGGGGCAGCTCGCGGTCGACCTCGGGAACGGGGGAGCTGACGACCGTGTAGACGACGGGGTTCTCGCCCGCCGCAGCGGCGGCCCACGCGTCGTGGTCGCGGAACAGTCCCTCGAGGTCGGACATCCGCCGCGTCAGGGTCGGGCCCTCGGGCGAGAGCGTCAGCTTCTCGGCGTCGAAGGCGATCGCCAGGGGAGAGATCGGCGGGGTGTGGAACTCGGGCATCGGTGCTCCTCGTAACGGACGCTGCAGCGCTGCGCAACCTGTAATGACAGGCTTACTGTACCTGTTATGACAGGTTGCGTCCAGTGCTCACCTGCGCAGGGGCGACCGCGCCGCCGTGCGGAGCGCACGGCTCGCAAGGGCGCGCTCGAGGTGTGCACGCCCGCCCCGCACGGCGTCCGCCACCACCCGCAGCGATCCCGGGTACTCGGTGTGTCCCGCCGGGAGCACCGCCAGCTCGACATCCCGCGCTCCCGCGGCGACCGCGAACTGTCCCTGCGGCGGCACGTACTGATCCCACAGCGCTGCCTCGACCCGCACCGGCACGCGGGCGAAACCGATGCCCGTCGATGCGTCGAACCAGCGCAAGCCCTCCCGTGCGGACGGGTGCGCGAGCACATGCCGGCGCACCGTCTCGCCGCTGCCGAGGCACGGCACCGCCAGTCGCTCGTCGTACTGCCCGAAGCTGGGCACGATCAGCGTCGCCCCCACGTAGCGTCCGTCCCAGGGCAGGGCCAGGGCGCCGATGCCGCCGCCGAAGCTCTCGCCCACGTAGTACAGCGGCAGGTCGCCGACCAGCGCGGTCAGCGCGTCGGCGGCGAGCCACAGATCGCGTGCGCACAGACCGAGCACGTAGCGCTCCGGATCGTCGATGCCCCCGAGCACGTGCCGGTCGCGCGGCTCCGGCGCACCGACCCCGGCGTTCAGGGACGGCAGACCGCGGGCGACGGGGAAGATCGCCGCGGCATCGGCCGGCACCCGCGCCAGATCGATCGCGTCACGGCCGCCGTAGCCGTGTCCGTGGACGACTCCGACCCGCGCGGGAGCGTGCAGCGGCTCGACGACCCAGGCGCGTAGTCGTACCCCGTCGGAGCCGGAGTGCTCGATCACCGACACCCGGTGACCGCGCTGCGGCGCAGACGACACCACGACGGGAGCCGCGTCCACCGCTGCGGCCTCCGCGCGCCACCGCCGCCAGCGCTCGTCGAATCCGGCGGGTGCCGGTACCGGGCGCACGGAGCGCAGTTCGGCCTCGCTGCGGCCGTAGCTGCCGTCGAACGCGGCATCTGGGAACCAGGTGGAGAAGGGCTCGGGAAGAGTCATGCGGGAAAGGGGATCCTGTTCCGGGAGAGAGGCGGGCGGGTGCGCGTCGACAGGGATGCGGCGAGGGGCGGCGTGGCAGACTGGAGCTCCCATCGGAAGGAGACCGCGTGCTGGTCACGGAACGACGTGAGCGCATCCTCGCGGTGGTGCGCGATCGCGGGACGGCGTCCATCGCCGAGCTCGCGGCGCAGCTCGACGTGAGCGAGATGACCGTCCGCCGTGACATCGACCAGCTCGCCGAGGAGGGCGCGGTCGAACGCGTCCGCGGCGGTGTGCGGGTACGCGGTGGTCACAGGCTCGCTCCGGTGCCGGCGGTGTCGGCGGAGCGGCGTGCGATTGCCGCCCTGGCCGCCGGTTTCGTCGAGCCGGGGATGGCGGTGGGCATCTCCGGCGGAGCCACCGCCCTCGCCCTCGCCCGGGAGCTCGTGCGTGTGCCGGAGCTCACGGTCGTGACGAACGCCCTCCCGGTCTCCGACCTGTTCTCGCCGCCCGAGCGCGCCGACGCACCGTACACGCAGAACGTCGTTCTCACCGGTGGTGTACGCACCCCGACGCAGGCGCTCGTCGGGCCGGTCGCCGTGCGCGCGCTGGAGCACCTGCACTGCGACCTGGTCTTCCTCGACGCGCATGGTCTCGACGTGCAGGCCGGCATGACGACCATGAACCTGCTGGAGGCCGAGACCAACAGGGCGTTCATGGCAGCGACACGTGATGTCGTCGTGCTCGCCGATCACAGCCGCTGGGGCACGGTCGGTCTCACGACCGTCGCCGATCTCGCCGACATCGATCGCCTCGTGACCGATGACGGACTCGACGACGCGGCCAGGGAGACGCTTGCCGCTCATGTCGGCGCCGTGCACATCGCCGCGCGGCGCTCCGGAGACGATCGCGGACTCGCGGCGGGGCTCGCGGACTAGGCCCGCCCGCGTCATCGGCGTGCCGTGCTCGCCCGCGGCACCAGTGTCGCCGGCACCGTCACGTGCCGCACCGGCAGGTCGGCACCGGGCCGCGCGGCAAGCTGACGCTCCAGCTCGGTGAAGGCGGCATCCACCAGTTGCTGATGGTCCGGCGCGATCGTGCTGAGCGTCGGCACCGAGAACCGTGCGGCGCGGATGTCATCGATGCCGATCACCGCGACATCCTGGGGCACGCGGCGCCCGTGCGTCTGCAGGGCGGCCAGCGCGCCCAGCGCCACCGAGTCGTTCGCGCACACGATGCCGTCGAGGTCGGCGATGGCGGCGGTCATCTTTCCCGCCACGCGCTCACCCTCTTCCGCCGTGAACGCATCCACTTGCGCGGTCAGCAGCGGATCGGGGGAGATGCCCGCCGCGGCCAGGGCTTCGAGGTAGCCGGTGTGGCGTCGGTCGGCGGCATCAGACGGGCGGGAGTCGCGACGACCGACGAACCCGATGCGTCGGCAGCCGGCGGCGATCAGATGCGCGGTCGCGGTGGCGGCCGCCGCGCGGTTGTCGATCGTGATGTGCGTGAACGGGCTCACCTGGATGTGCTCTCCCAGCAGCACGAGAGGCCCGGGAGACGTGCGGCGGGTGAGGTCGGCCACCGTGAGCGACCGCGGGATGTGGATGAGCCCGTCGATCGGTGGCAGGCCCACGCCGTTGGCGACATCGATCTCGCGCGCATGCTCGCCCTCGGTCTGGACGATCAGCACGGCGAGACCGCGGTCATCGGCACCGCGCACGATGCGCGACGACAACTCGGCGAAGTACGGCTCCTCCAGGTGCGGCACGGCGAGGGCGATGAGCCCCGTGCGCGTCGCGCGCGCGAGGGGTGCGGCGCGACCGCTCGTCGGCGTGGTCACCTGCGGCCTCCTTGGGGGACGACGGTCGCCGACGACGCGGCGGCTGTCCTTCACGTTAGCGCTCTCCGTCACGATTGCACCCGGAACGCGATCACACGGGCCTCGGCGACGCCGTTGGTGCGCTCGACCACGAGACGCGCCGCCGTGAACGCGCCCAGATCGGAGGGCACCGGATGCACGCGCAATCGGTGCCGGTTGTCGCGCTCCTCGGCTACGAGGCGCCATTCGTCGCCTCCGACGGGCAGCACCTCGACCCGGTAGTCGCGGACGAGCTGGGGCAGCACCTCGTCGGGGCTGCGGTGGTGGTGCAGCGTGTTGAGCTCGAGGTCGACGTCGTCGTCGAACACCAGGCGGATCTCGGAGCCCGACACCGGTCGGTCCCAGTCCAGCCGCAGCCACTGCGCGCCCTCGGCTTCGGGGTCGGACGCCCACATGTGCGGTCCACCGAAGGGCCGGTTGTATCCCGAGGTCGCCCGCTCCGGGGCCAGTGCCGCGGAGGCAGGGCTGGTGCGGAAGACGACGCTGCGTCCGCGCAGCGGCTTGGTCGGCCACTGCACGAGCAGTCCGTCGCGGTCCACCTCGACGTTGCGGTCGTCGTTGTCGACGCGGTGCACGAGGGTCAGCACCCCCGGCGGCAGTGCCGACGACACGTGCACCTGCACGCGCGGGTCGGCGCGCAGCACGACGATCGCGTTCTGCGGCTCGGTCGGGGCGAAGGGCGTGTCGATGCGCACCCACCGCGGACCGCCGGCCGGCACGTCGACGACGGTACCGTGCTCGCGGTGCGCCGGAACGACGTTCTGCGGACGACCGGTCGACCACACCTCGACCGTGATCTGCGCATCCTCATCGGCCGAGAGCAGCAGATCGGTCGTATCGAGCCGCGGATGGACGGGCACGACGATGCCGAGGTCGTCGGCGAGGCGCAGCGGCTCCGCATCCGCGACGCGCGTGTCGGCCACGCCGATCGTGCGCATGGTGCTCGAGGCCGAGACGGTCGCCGCGCGGGCGTGGTCGTCGTCATCCTCGTTCGCGACGCCGATGAGGGTCGCATCGGCCCGCAGCAGCGCCTGCCGCAGCTCCGCACGGTGGTGCGTGTACAGGTCCCGCGGCGTCGCGTCGTGCTGGTGGCAGAGGGCGGCAGCCGTTCCGGCGGCCTCGCCCATCGCGGCGCAGGTGGCCATGACACGAGCGGCGCCGAAGGCGATGTGAGTGGCCGATATGTCGCGGCCTGCCATGAGCAGGTTCTCGACGTTCACCGAGTAGAGCGAGCGGAACGGGATCTCGAACACGCCGTCGGAGAATCGCTGCACGGCGCCGGCGCCGGTCGCGTACATCCCCTCGGCCGGGTGGAGATCGATCGACCAGCCGCCGAAGGCGATGCCGTCGTCGAACGGGGTCTGCTCCAGGATGTCCTGCTGACGCAGTGTGTAGTCGCCGATGAAACGCCGGTATTCGCGCTTCCCGGGAAGGTTGCCGATCCACTCCAGGGTCAGGTTGTCGGCGTCGAACTCGCCGGAGTTCTTGATGTGGTCCCAGATGCCGAGGATCACCGATCGCAGCTCGTCGCGGATCTGCTCGTTGTCGTCGACGATGTCGAGCGTGCCGCCCCACTCGATCCACCAGTAGTGCGCCCCGCTGTCACCGCTGCGGATGATGCGGGTGAAGGGGATGGGGGTGGTCGAGATGTCCTTCGCGCTCTCGGGTGCCACGTACTTCACGGGGTGACCGAGGTCCTTGGTGTAGAAGAGCAGCGTCGAGCCGAGGAACTCGCGCACCGGCTCCGGCGGCGCCCACTCCTCGTCGAACTCCTCGCGGCTCTCCTTGCCGAGCCGGTGCCTGGCACCGACCAGGCGCCCGACCAACCCGTCGCCCGTGCAGTCCAGGAACAGCGGGCCGCGGAACACGGTGCGGATCTCCGACCCCATGGTCCATCCGGTCACCGAGCGTACGCGGCGGGCGTCATCGGGGCCGGTGGCCTCCGCTTCGAGCACCTCGGTGTTGAGGAACAGGGTCAGATTCGGTTCCCGGCGCACGATGTCGAGCACGACGTCGTCCCAGTAGACCGGGTTCCCCTCCGGATTGCGGTACTGGTTCTCGCGGTACATCTCGCCGATGATCCCGGTCTCACGCGCCCAGCGCTGATTGCCGTGCGCGGTCGCCCCGCACACCCAGACCCTCACCTCCGACGACGAGTTGCCGCCGAGCACCGGCCTGTTGTTGATCAGCACGGTGCGTCGGCCGAGGCGAGCGGCCGCGACGGCGGCGCTCACCCCGGCGAGGCCGCCGCCGACGACGATGATGTCGGCTTCGACGGTCTGGGTGCGCATGGGTGTCCTTTCGGGGAGGGGAGGGGTGGGGTGCCGCTAGAGCGCGGCGATCGCTTCGATCTCGTAGACGCGGGCGACGTCGGTGGCGGAGTCGGAGGGATCGGTGATGAGCAGCCGCACGGCATCCGCCGTGAGCCCCTGGGCGTCGACGACGACCGTGGTGCTCGTGTTGCCCGTGATCGTGCCGACCGGGACCCAGCCGCTCGCGGTGCGCAGCTCGACCGTGAAGTCGCGCAGCACCGACGACTGCGGCGGGCCGACGGAGTATCCGCTGCGCACGCGCACGACATCGAGTGGTGCCGCGTCCGTCCACTCGACCGTGATGGTCGGCTCCGCGTCGTCCGCCGCGGAGATCCAGCGGCTCGCGTCGGCGCATCCGCCGTCGATCGCCTTCTCCGGCCCGGTGTCGGTCCGCAGCTGCGAGGAGGCCGTCGCGGTGCCGCCGATCGCGAGGTTCTCTCCGCCGGAGACGCCGCGGAGGGAGGAGACGACGGCCGCGAGGGTCGTGCTGCCGGATTGCCCGTCGCGGGGGATCTCCGCGTGCCGCAGCGTGCCGCCGCCGGGCACCGCTGGGGCGCTCAGATAGACGACGTCGGTGCCGTCGGTGCGGGTCGCGGCGCGCAGGCGCTGCTGGCCCTGCACCGGTTCGCCCACCGCGTCGGTGCTCCAACCAGTGGCCCCGGAGGTCAGCTGAACGGTCTGGCTGCGGGTGATGCCGCAGTCCTGTGCACTCACGACGGCGTACACGCGGGTCTCGCCGCCCGCGGTCGTGGTGTCGAGCGCAGCGATGGTCTGCACGCCGCCGCCGAGGGCGTCGGTGTCGACGAGGGTCTGGCTGGTCCAGGCGGTGCCGCTCCAGGTCGCCCATCGCACGTCGAACGAGTTCTCCGTCGTATCGGCGTAGCGATAGGCCAAGCCGACGAGCTCCCCGGCGGCGATCGCCATCTTCGCGGTCTGCACGGCGGGCACGGCGTCGCCGATGGTCTCGCCGGGTTCGTAGCCGCGCCACACGACAGCCCCGGGGGTGTCGGGGCGGATCGGGGTGGGCAGCGCCTGCCCCGCGACGTCGTCGAATCCTCCCGATGCCGGGTCGTAGACCGCGTAGGAGCCGAGGTGCCGGTACGGGTCTGCGGGCCACGGCCCCCACTCCCACAGCACGTGCACCCTGCCGTCCGCATCGACCTCGAGATCGTCGGGGTAGAAGGAGTGGTTCACGGCGGCCGCGATGGTCGTCTCCCGGCTCCACGCGCCGGTGGCGGGATCGTAGTGGTACAGCACCCCGTCGCGGCGGGCCTGCGGGTCGGCGCCGACGCGCACCATGAGCCACAGGTCGCCGTCCGCGCCCTGCGCCGTGACCGGATACGAGATCGCGGCACCGGCATCCGGCATCTCCGCGCTCACGTCGACGAGCGAGGTCGCGTCGTAAGGGACGGTGGAGCGGAAGTACTTCCACGGCTCGTGGTGCATCGACACGAACGCGTGGATGTAGCCGTCGCCGTCGATCGCGATCGACGGCTGGTTGTGACCGTTGTCGTCGAGGTACTCGGCGCACGCTCCGGTGGCCAGGCGCAGGCAGCCCGAGGTCCAGGTGCCGTCGGCAGCGCGGACAGCC
Source organism: Microbacterium paraoxydans (assembly GCF_020524545.1). Taxonomy (GTDB): domain Bacteria; phylum Actinomycetota; class Actinomycetes; order Actinomycetales; family Microbacteriaceae; genus Microbacterium; species Microbacterium paraoxydans_C. The sequence goes on from NZ_JAIVLG010000001.1 coordinate 196,314, forward strand.
AGGTTCACCTGATGCTTCGCCGCCGTGGAGCCGGGAACGTTGTAGGCGAAGTACGTCTCGTCGCCGTCGACGACGAGCGGGTTCCACCAGCCCGACTGGTTGGAGCTGTCGACCGTGACCGGTACGTTCTCGACCTCGGGGGTCGCAGCACCGGCCGACGCGGGCACGGAGAGGGCGAGCACGGTGAGGGTGGCGGCCGCGGTGGCGCCGATGTGCGAGCGGAGGGTCATCATGGCGTCCTCAGCCGACCAGCTTCTGCGCTTCGGCTCCGGCCTGGGCCATGGCGTCCTTCGCGCTCTGCTGTCCGACGAGCACGGCCTGCACCCGGTCGGCGATCTTCGTCTCGATCTGCGCGTACTGCGGGTACTGCCAGAACGGGTTCGTGGTCGCGGTGGCGGTGATCTTCTCGGCGAAGCGCGCGCCGAACGCATCCGACGACACCACCTCGGAGGCCTGCGCCTCTTCGGTCACCGGCGGCAGGCCGCGCAGCTCGTAGTCGCCGATCACGGCGTCGAGGTCGCTCGTCGCCCACTGGCCGAAGTCGGCCGCCGTGCGGGTGCTGTCGGCGTCTCCGCCGCCCACCACGGCGATAGCGCCGCCCCACACGAGTGCCCGCGGGGTGTCGCCCTTCTTGAGCACCGGGCGCGACTCCGGCACGAGCTTCGACGCGAGGTCGGGGTCGGGGGAGTCCTTCGTGACCGAGCCGCGGCCGACGGGAGCGTCGTCGTAGATGGCGGCGCGGCCCTGGGCGAACAGCGAACGGGCGTCGAAGCGGTCGACGTCCGCAGCGATGAGGCCCTGGTCGTACAGCGACTTGTACCAGGTGACGGCTTCGACGCTCGCGTCGTCGCCGATCGTGACCTCTCCGCCCCTCACGAGCTCGCAGCCGAAGGTCTGCATCCAGATGAGGATGTCCTTCAACTGGGCGGCCTTCGTGGAGGCTGCGTAGGGGATGAGTCCGCCGCCGAGGTTCTTGAGCTTCTTGAGCGAGCCCTCGAAGTCGTCGACCGTGGTGGGGAAGGTCGAGATGCCCGCCCTGTCGAGGATCTCCGAGTTGGTGATCAGCCCGATGGCGCCGATCGTCCACGGGAACGCGTACTGCACGCCGTCGAGCTGGGTCGCGTCGAGACTGGATGCCGTGTAGCCGCGGTCCTTCGTGAGCGCAGACACGTCTTCGAGCTTGCCGAGGGCGGCCAGCGAGGCGAGCCAGGCCACGTCGACGTGCGCCGCACCGGTGAACTGCCCGCCGCGCACCTGCAGCATCAGCTGCTTGAAGTACTCGTTGTAGGGGAATGAGACCTCGGTGATGCCGACGCCCTCCGCGCTCTTGTACCCCTCGAGCAGCGCCGTGATCGCGGGGGCCGCGGCCTCTTCGGTCAGCGACCAGCTCGAGAACGAGAAGTCAGTGGCGGTGAAGTCTCCGGTGCCGAATCCGGCGCCGGGGCTGGAGGAGGGGTTGCCGGTGCTCCCGCCGGTGGGCATGCACCCGGCGAGGAGCACGCCGGCGGCGCCGAGGCCGGCGAACTGCAGCAGCTGACGGCGGGAGACGATGGTCTTTTCGGACATGGGTGTTCTCTCTTCTTCGAGGGACTGCGGTCTTTTCGAGGAACTGCGGTGGAGGTGCGGGATTCGCGGCGATCAGCCCTTGACCGCGCCGGCGGTCAGCCCGCCGACGAGGAAGCGTTGCAGGGCGATGAAGGCGATCGCTACGGGGAGCGAGACCACGAGCGAGGCCGCCATGAGCTCGGGCCAGGCCGTGGACGCCTCGCCGATGAACGTGTTGACCAGGCCCGGAGGCAGGGTCTGCTTGTCGGGTCCGGCCAGGGTGAGGGCGAAGATGAAGTCGTTCCAGCCGCGCACGAAGGCGAACAGCCCGGCCGCGATGAGGCCGGGGGCAGCCAGCGGCATCACGATCGAGTGGATGATTCGCATGCGCGAGGCTCCGTCGACGCGCGCGGCTTCGATGAGCTCGTCGGGGATGGTGTCGAAGAAGCCCTTCAGCATCCAGACGCACAGCGGCAGCGTGAACGTCGTGAAGGACAGCACCAGCGCCGTGTAGGTGTTGAGCAGGCCGTAGGCGGAGAAGACCGCGTACAGCGTGATCAGCAGCAGCGCCTGCGGGAACATCTGCGAGGCGAGCACGAAGTACATGAGGCTGCGCCTGCCGCGGTAGCGGAACTTCGAGAACGCGTACCCCATGTAGGCCGAGACGATCACCGAGAGGATGGCCGTGATGACCGACACCACGATGCTGTTGCGGAGGTAGCCGAACAGTGCCGGGTTGTTCGCGAGCGCGGCGTAGGCCTCGAAGGTGATCTCGGTGGGGAACAGCTTGGGCGGATAGGCGAAGACCTCGGTGCGAGGGGTGAGAGACGTCGCCAGCAGCCAGTAGACCGGCAGGAGCGCGAATCCGCCGAACACGACGACGGCGATCCACGCGCTCACCGTCGACGCGCGCCGGTCGGCCCGGTGCCGACGGCGGCGAGGCGGGGCGGACGACGGGGTGGTGACGGCGGTCACCGTCTCCTCGGTCAGCACGGCGGTCATCGCTTCTCTCCCTTCTCGGATACGCGCACGTAGACGACGACGAGCGCCATCAGCAGGACCATCCACAGCAGACCGAGCGCGCCGGCGTGGCCGAGGTCGAAGCCGTCGAACGCGGTCTCGTACACCGCGGTGGCGAAGGTCTGGGTGGAACCGGCGGGACCTCCGCCGGTGAGCACGTAGATGATGTCGAAGTGCTGGAAGTTCCAGATGAACTCCAGCAGCAGGACGAGCCCGATGATGCCCTGCATCTGCGGGACCGTGATCGAGAAGAAGCGGCGGATGGTGCCGGCTCCGTCGATCTCGGCGGCCTCGTGCAACTCGACGGGCACGGTCTGGAGCCCGGCGAGGAGCATGACCATCATCCAGGGGAAGGACTGCCACGTCTTCGCCACGATCACGGCCACCATGGCGCTGGTGGGGTTGGCCAGCCACGCCTGCGGCTCATCGATCAGGCCGACGCTCTCGAGCACCGCGTTGAGCACGCCGTAGTTCGCGTTGAAGATCCACATCCACAGGAACGACACGACCACGCCGGGGATCAGCCAGGGGATGAGCATCAGCCCGCGCATCACCTTCGCTCCGCGGATACGCGTGTTGAGGGCGAGCGCGAGTCCGAAGCCGATCACGAACGGCGCGATCGTGGTGCCGATCGTGAACACCAGGGTCTGGGTGAGCAGTGGGAAGAACTCACCGGTGAGCACGTCGGCGATGTTCTGGAAGCCGACGAACTCCCGCCCCGGTTCGACGAGGCTCTGCTTGAAGAAGGCGGTGATCAGCGCGGTGATCAGCGGGTACACCACGACGGCGGCGAGGAGCGCGAGGCCCGGTGCCGTGAGGAGCAGCGCGAACATCCCGTCGGAGAGGCGTCGGGGGCGCCGCCCTGTTCCTATGTGTGAGGAAATGGTCTGTTCTGTCATCTAGGTCATCCTTGGCCTGGGGTGATCAGTACGCACAGTCGCTGTACATTTCGGGCTTCCCCAGTATTCACAGGGCTATGCCACGAAGTCAACCGACAAGCAGGATCGTTAACAACTGTGTGATTCTGTTACTTCTGTGCATCTAGATCAGTCTACAAATATCGATCCTTGATAGTCGATTATCGATTGGGTAAGGTCCTGGGGAGCCGCTGTCGCGGCGACGCGCGAGCTCCTCGCGCGTGGATCGAGAGTTCGGAGACGCAATGAAGCGTGTGCTGGCAGGCCTGGCCGTGGCGGCCGTGTTCGGATCTGCGCTGGGTGCGCAGGCACCGATGGCTGCGGCCGCGGTGGAAGACGACGCCCTCTACATCGCGCCGGGCGGTGACGACGACGCTGCAGGCACCGTCGGCGATCCGCTGGCCACCCTCGAGGGGGCTCGCGACCGCATCCGCGACCTGAAGGACGGCGCAGGGCTTCCCGCCGACGGCCTCACCGTCTACCTCCGTGAGGGGGAGTACCCCCGCAGCTCATCGTTCGAGATCGGCGAGGCCGACTCCGGCACGGCCGATGCGCCGATCACCTACCGTTCCTACCCGGGTGAGACGGCGACCCTCACCGGGGGGACGGAGCTTCCCCGCGACGCCTTCGCGGCGGTCGACGACGCCGCCATCACCGACCGCATCATCGACCCCGCCGCGCGCGACAGGGTCGTCGCGGTCGACCTCGCCGACCTCGGCATCACCGAGTACGGGCAGCTGAGCAGGCACGGCTACTGGAAGGCGAACGACGTCAGCACCACCCCGCCCATGGAGCTGTTCATCGACGGCCAGGGCATGACCCTCGCGCGATGGCCCAACGCCGATGCGGCCACCCCGACCGTGCAGATGGGCGACATCATCGACGCCGGCCCCGACCGCAACGACGCCGACCTGCAGGACCGCGGCGGCACGTTCGCGTACGGCTACGACCGCCCCCAGTACTGGACGCAGGCCGAGGACGTCTGGCTCGACGGCATCTTCGGCTACAGCTGGGAGTGGTCGTACAACAAGATCGAGAGCATCGACACCGACGCCAAGACGATCACCCTGCGCTACGGCGAGATGTCCGGGATCATGAAGAGCTGGTTCCCCGACTTCCACTTCGCGCAGAACCTGCTGGAAGAGCTCGACGCCCCCGGTGAGTACTACATCGACCGCGACGCAGGGACGCTCTACCTCATCCCCAACGCGGCGTTCACCTCCGGACGCGGCGACGTCACCGTCACCACGCTCGACGAGCCGATGCTGCGCGCCGACGGGGCGTCGTACGTGACCTTCGACGACCTCGTCATGGAGTACGGCCGCGCCACCGCCGCCGTCATCCTCGGGGGATCGCACGTGACGATCTCGCACAGCGACATCCGCAACTTCACCGACGGCGGCGTGCTCATCAACTCGCCCGGCCGCTACACCTACGACGGCATCCCGGTGAACCGGGGCGGACGCGACCACGCCGTCACCGACAGCCGCCTCACGCACGTCGGCGGTGTCGGCGTGGTGCTCCAGGGGGGAGACAAGACCACGCTGGAACCGGGACGCAATCGCGTCGAGAACTCCGAGATCGCCGACTTCGCCTACTATCACAAGGCCTACAACCCCGGCGTGATGTTCGACGGCGTCGGCAACATCGCCAAGGACAACGAGATCCACGATGCGCCGCATCCGGGCATCATCGTGCACGGCAACGACCACCTGTTCGAACGCAACGAGGTGTACGACGTCTGCAAGCAGTTCCACGATCTCGGAGCGATCTACATGAACTCCGGCAAGACTCCGCAGCAGCGCGGCCACGTCTTCCGCGAGAACTACTTCCACGACATCGGGGTGGGCATGGCCGGCGTCGAGGGCATCTACGCCGACAACTTCACGTGGGACCTCCAGATCGAGAAGAACATCTTCGTCGACATGGGCAACGCCGCCATCAAGAGCGGGTCGGCCGACTACATCGAGGCGCGGAACAACATCTTCGTCGACTCGTTCGCGCCCTACGACAATTACGAGCAGTGGATGGGCGACCAGGAGGGCAACGTGGTCGACCGCGACTACATGCCGGCCTGGCAGCAGGTGTTCGCCGACAACGACGACTTCGTGGGAACCCCGTATCTGACCAAGTACCCCGAGCTCGCGCACTTCTTCGAGGACGACCACCACTTCCCCAACAACAGCACGTTTGCCCAGAACGTCGTGTGGAACCCGAATCGCACCCCGATCGCCGGCATCAACGAGCACGGAGCGAAGGACGGCAAGAACCTGCTGAACTACGAGGACAATTGGGTCGCCGACGCCGATCCCGGCTTCGTCGATGCCGCGAACGGCGACTATACGCTCACGACCGACGCGGCCGTGTTCGACGAGATCCCCGGATTCGAGGACATCGCGTTCGACGAGATCGGCGTGGACGGGGCGATCGGCCAGACGCAGCAGCCGCAGAACGTGCCGCTGGAGGACATCGCCTTCGAGAGCTCGATCCTGACGATGGATGCCGGTGACGAGGTGCGCGTTCGGGCGGTGCCGCTGCCCTGGAATGCCGACGACGCCGCGGTGACCTACGCCTCGGCGGATGCCGCCGTCGCCACGGTCTCGTCTGCCGGTGTGGTGCTCGGCATGGGGCCGGGGGAGACAACGATCACCGCGACGGCAACGGCCGACGCCACCAAGACGGCGACCATCGAGGTCGTGGTCGAAGAGGGCGACGGGGTGCTGCACTTCACCGACTTCGAGTCGGGAGCGAACGGCTGGCCCACCGACCCCAACCGCAGCATCCAGATCGACGGGACGGGCGACCGGGTGTACCGCATCCTCAAGGGCGCGAACAGCCTCCTGCCGCGCGATTTCACCGAGTTCATCCTGGACGTCGACGTGACGGCACCGGCGAGCACCCCGACCGATGCGGGGCTGATCGTCTACGACCGCAACGGCAACGGCGGTGGCTACATCCGCTTCCGTCAGGCCGCGGCCGGCCCCACCTGGACCATCTTCGACGACGGCTGGCAGGTCGTCGCCGAGCAGGTCGTCCCCGCGGAGCAGGCCCTGGTGCCCGGTGCGACCTCGCACGTGCGCATCGCCGTGCAGGACGGGCTGATCCGCATCTCGGTCAACGGCGTCGTCGCCCTCGAGGGCGACGACCCCGCCCCCGGTGCCGCAGGCCGCGTCGGCTTCTACGTCGAGAACTATCCGTCGCTCGACCTCGACGACATCGGCTTCTCGCTGTCGGGGGTACCGGTCGAAGGCGTCAGCATCGACGCGGAGACCGTGTCGCTGAACGTGGGCGAGCGGCGCCCGGTGGCGGCGACCGTAGCCCCCGAGGATGCGAGCGACGCCAGGCTCACCTGGAACAGTGACACTCCGAGCGTCGCGACCGTGTCGGGCGGTCGGATCACCGGGGTGGGGGAGGGCACCGCCACGATCACCGCGACCTCGGTCGCCGACCCCGGTCTCAGCGATACCGTGACCGTCACGGTCGCCGACGCCGAGTACCCGGTCGTGCGTCTGGATGCGCAGTTGAAGGACGCCGCGAACTGGAGCCAGTCGAGCGTGATCGCCGTCGACGACTCGGGCGTCGTGATCAGCGGACAGGGTGTGCACGGCTATGAGGCCGAGAGATTCGGCGACGCGCTGCTGCAGTTCGACGCCGACTTCGGGGCGTTCGACGGCGGCTGGTACGGCTTCCAGGCGCGCTCCGACCAGACCGGACTCCCCGCGTGGCAGAACTCCAACACCGGCTACCTCGCGGTGATCAAGGAAGACGTCATCGAGTTCCAGAGCTGGACGCCGGGGCAGACCATGCTCGACACGATCCCCAACACCGTGATCGCGCCGAACTCCACGCACCGCATCGAGTTCGGTGCCGTGGCGGAAGGCGACGCCACGCGTGTGGTGCTGCGCGTCGACGACGTGACCGTGTGGAGCACGGTCGACGCCAGGCGCGGGCTGCCGATCGGCGCCGACGGATTCTTCAACGTGTACCACTACGGCAAGACGAACACCCTGGCCGTGCGCCCGACACCGCCGACGGCATCCGTGACCGGTATCTGCTGGGCGCAGGAGGCCGACCCGAAGACCCGGTACGTGCGCGGCGAGGAGCTCGACGTGACCGGCATGATCCTCGGGGTGCAGTGGAGCGACGGCACCACGACCACCCAGCAGGTCATGGCCGATATGGTGAGCGGGTTCGACAGCAGCAAGGTGCACCCGCATCAGACGCTGACCGTCACCCACGACGGGGCGAGCGTCGAACTGCAGATCTCTGTGCGGCCCAAGATCAAAGACGATGAAGTGGAGGTGCCGAGATGCGCGTGACGTTCATCGGGGACTCGATCACGGATGCCGGTCGCGACCGCGCCGACGCAGGTTCGTACGGAGACGGATACGTGTCGCTGCTCGCGCCGGAGCTGATCGCCGGCGGTGCCACCGTGCGCAACCTCGGTATCGCGGGCGACAGGGCGAGAGACCTCGCCGCGCGGTGGGAGTCGGAGCTGCTGCCGACCGAGCCCGAGCTGCTCACGGTGTACGTGGGCGTCAACGACATGTGGCGCCGGTTCGACAGCGACGACCCCACGAGTGCCGGGGAGTTCGCCGCGACCCTCGGCCCCCTGATCGACCGGGTGGTCGAGGAGCACGGGCCGCGTCTGATCCTGATGGAGCCGTTCTTCCTGCCCGTCGACGAGGAGCAGCACGGGTGGCTCGACGACCTCGACGGCAAGCGCCGTGCGGTGCGGGCGCTCGCCTCAGCGCACGGGGCCGCGTTGGTGCCGCTGCACGAGGTGTTCACGGCGGCTGCCGCCGAGCATCCGGTCGCCGATCTGGCTCCGGACGGCGTGCACCCGACACCGCTCGGCTCCCGTCTGATCGCGGATGCCTGGCGCGCCGCCGCGTCCATTAGCGATAGTCGATAATGGACGTAGACTAGTGGTCATGACGGATGCTCTGGGCACGGCCGGGCTGCAGCGAGGACTGCTCTCGGATCAGATCTACGCGATGATCAAGGCGATGATCAAGGACTCGACGCTCGCCCCCGGCGAGCAGCTGGTCGAGTCGCAGCTCGCCAGGCAGCTGCAGGTCAGTCAGGCTCCCGTACGTGATGCCCTCAAGCGTCTCGCGCACGAGGGGCTCGTGTCGCACGTGCGTCATCAGGGCAACTTCGTGGCGAGTTACTCGGCCGAGGAGGCGGAGCAGGCCAAGGTCGCCCGGGTCGAACTCGAAGGCCTGGCCGGGCGCCTCGCGTGCGGGGCGCTTCCGGCCTATCGTCGCGCGGAGCTCGTGACGATGATCGCGCAGATGCACGAGGCAGCGGAGGTCGCGGATCTCGCGCGGTTCCGCGAGCTCGACTTCGCCTTCCACCGCGCCGTGATCGAGGCGAGCGGCAACACGTACCTCCCGCGCATGTGGGATCTGCTCGAGCCGAGCCTGCGGGTCATGCACGTGCTGGGTGACCCCACGTTCACCGGTGACTGGCACGAGGTCGCCGACTGGCATGAGGGGCTCCTCGATGTGCTCGACGCCGGTGATGCGGAGGCGGCATCCGCGCTGTTCCGACGCCACGCCGCCGGCACTCTCCTCGACTGAGGGGTCTGGCTGAGCACTCAGCCCGCGAAGGCGTAGAGGCGGTCGGCCGTGGCGGACCAGAACGCGCGGGCGGCGGCATCCGACAGCGCAGGCACCGCCGTGCGGGTCGCGGCCAGCACGGCGGCGTAGGTCGACGACTTCGTCGACATCGGCCAGTCGCTGCCGAACATCAGTCGTTCGGCGCCGAACACGTCGAACGCGGCACGCAGCACGCCCCGCGCGACATCGGACGGTCGTGCACCGAGGTCGAGACCGGAGACCTTTGCCGAGACTCCGGGCGCCGATGCGGCCTCGGCGAGAGCGTCCAGCCACGCGGCATCGGCCGCCCGCGCTCCCAGCCCGAGGTGGCAGACGACGATCGCGGTGTGCGGATGCCGTCGTGACAGCGTCGCGGCCGCGGGGAGCTGCTCCGGGCGGATCAGCAGTTCCAGGGTGCGCGAAGTCGTGCCCAGGTGATCGGCGAGGGCGTCGAGGCCGTCCACATCCGACAGATCCGCGGCGAACTGCGGCACCGCGGCACGCACTCCGACGACCGCGGGAGTGAAGGCGACCGAGGTCGCCCCGCCCGCGTATCCCGGTGCGGGCGCATACTGCAGCACCGCGCGCCGCACGCGCGGGTCGGAGGCAGCGGTGGCCACGAGCATCCGTGCTTCCGCGACGGAGTCCGCGGCCTGCACCGCGATGGCCGACGTGACTCCGGCAGCGGCGAGCTCGATCCCCAGGTCGTCCGTACCGGCGCGCCGCGGCAGCCCGAGGTCGTCGCGGAACCACGGCAGCGGCACGGCATCCACATCCCACAGATGCACGTGCGCGTCGACGATCCTCACCTTCCGAGCGTCTCCGCGTCGAGGTCGTCCCACAGCCCCGCGGGCAGCCGGGCGTCGAGGCCGTCGACGAAGGCGTCGACCTCCGCCGGGGTGCGGGCCCCGACCACCACGGCGTCGGCGCCGTGGCGGAGCGGGAACTGCACGGCGGCATCCGCGAGCCGCACCCCGTGGTCGGCGCAGATCCGCTGCAGTCGCAGAGCATGCTCGCGTACCTCGTCTGGTGCGGGCCTGTACTCGAAGAACGGGGAGCCTGTCGGATCCACCAGGATGCCGGAGTTGAACACCGCGGCGGCGAGCACGCCGATGCCGCGCGTCCTGGCGGTCGGCATCAGACGGTCGAGCGCCGTCCGGTCGAGGAGCGTGAGTCTTCCGGCCTCCATCACCACGTCGAGCGGGGCTTCGGCGACGTAGCGCTCAAGCGGATCGAGGCGTCCGAGGCCCACGCTGATGGCCCGCACCACGCCCTGCTCCCGGAGCTCGACGAGAGCGGGGATCGAGATGTCGAGGGCGGTGGCGACGTCGAGCGGGTCGTGGAGGTGCAGCACGTCCACCCGGTCGACGTCGAGCCGTGCGAGGCTCCCCTCCAGGCTGCGCAGCACTCCGTCGCGGGACAGGTCCGCCACGGAGTCGTGGCCCCGTGCCGCGCCGCGCACCGGTATCCCGTCGGCGTCGACGACCACGCGACCCACCTTCGTCGCGATGACGTACTCGTCGCGGGAGAGGCCGCGCAGGGCGAGGCCGAGCTTGCGCTCGCTCTCGCCCGACCCGTACAGGGGCGCCGTGTCGAAGAAACGCACGTCACGCGCCAGGGCGGCCTGCACGGTCGCGACCGCGTCGGCGTCGCTCACCGGAGTGAACAGGTTGCCGATCGGCGCGCATCCGAGGCCGGCGTCCGCCCGCGCGACGACCGAGGGACTCAGCGGACGGAGCTCTGGACGGAACGCCATGCCTCGTACTCCTCGCGGCTGTCGGGGGTGAGGGGGTAGTAGTCGCTCAGCCGTGCGCCCTCGTCGAGGCGGGTACGGCTGAAGACCTCCCAGTCTTCGTGATCGCGGGCCGATTCGACGACTTTCGGTGCCATGGCGCGCGGCACCACGACCGGGCCGTCGTCGTCGGCGACGACCAGGTCGCCCGGCATGCACAGTGCTCCGCCGACCGCCACCGGCACGTCGTACGCCCAGGGCACGAGCTCCGACTGCGACGCGTAGTGGGGCGTGGTGCCGGTGGACCAGACGGGGATGCCGAGCTCGCGGATGCGCCCTGCGTCGCGGATGCGCCCGTCGACCACGATGCCGGCACCGCCCTTGCGGGCGAAGTACCGAGCGAGGATGTCGCCGATGCAGCCGGAGAAGCGACTGCCGTACGCTTGGATCACGAGCACGTCGCCGGGCTGCACGGCCTCGAGCACATGCCAGAGCGCGGTGTGCCGCTCGGCGTACTCCTGCCCGACCCCCGAAGCCATGTCTTCGCGCTGCGGCATGAACTGCAGGGTGAGCGCCGATCCCACGACGCGCTGGCCGGCGCTCAGCGGCTGCGGGCCGTCGACGTAGCTGCGACGGATACCGAACTCGTGGAGTTTCGCGCAGGCCGTCGCGGAGGAGATCGCGTCGAAGGAGTCGAGTGTGTCGCGCGTGGGCCGGTCGTAGGCGGGACCGCGCACGGGAAGGGCGAAGTCGGGTCGGATCAGGTCGGCGCTCATGCGGCTCCTCCGGGGATGTGGTGGCGCGGCGAGCCGGTCGCGCACGCGATGGTCAGGTCGAGGTCGGCGATGTGGGCGGGTGGCAGCGTCACGACGAGGTCGTCGTCGGTCTCGAAGGACCGCGTGACGCGGGGCCCTTCCGGTGCCGCGTAGGTGCCACTGGCTCCGGGCCATCCGCTGTCCTCTTCCGCTGTGGCGGCGACGCGGACGATCCGATCGAGCCCGAAGCGTCCGCCGCGCAGCCGCACGGTCCGCGTGTGCACAGCCGAAGTGTTCACGAGTTGCACGCCGATGCCGTCCGCGTCGAGGTGGTGCACGAGCGCGGCGACGTCAGGGGGGAGCCCCGGTCGCGCACGGTCGACGTCTTCGTAGCGCAGAGCGGTGAAGCCGAGGCCGCCGTTGTAGAGCACCTGGGGTGCCCCGGCGATCAGCTGCGTGAGCACCTCGGTCACGACGGGGTTCACCCGCTGCCAGAAGTGCAGGTGCGCCGAGTCGGGGTCACGGTCGTCGCCGAGCATCATGGCGGTGCGTCTGGCGACCTGCCCGAGTGCCATCTCCAGCGCCTCGACCGGGTACTCGGGCAGGTTGCCGCTGAGATACGAATACCATCCGGCCTCGTGTCCGGCTTCCTCCTTGTCGCGGAACGGAGCAATGAGGTCGGCGGATGCCGGGAGTCCGGCGATCGCGTCCTCCAGCCGTGCTGCATCGCCGGGAGATCGCGTCCACCACCACAGCCACATCGGCAGGTCGAGCTGCAGGGGGCCGAAATCGAACCAGCCGTCCGCGCCGTAGCGATACGGCACGAGGCGTCCGGGCTCGGCCGCCGCGGCGCCGAGTCGTGCCATCCATCCGCCGCGCAGGCTGTAGGTCGAGTCGGCGACGCTCGCGGTCCGCCCCTCGGCGAGAACGGTGTCGAGCATCGTGCGCACGAGGTCGAGCGCGGCATCGTCGTTCGTGACGAGCGCCCTGTTGAGTGCTCCGATCAGCGCGCTCATGCCGACCGAGTGCAGGCCGTGCGGCCACGCCCAGCCGTAGTGTCCGCCCCACCAGCGGCCGTCCTGCAGCGAGCCGACCGCGCCGTCAGGACCGACGTTGTCGGGCAGCAGCCCTCCGGCGGCACGCTCGCGCCAGCCGTCGACGTAGCGTTCGATCCAGGCGCTCGATGCGGAGTCTCCGTCGTACAGCCAGCGGTTCGCGGCGAGCGAGGTCGCGGCGAGGTTCACGGCGATGTCGCCGTCGGCACGGCGCTGCATCTCGTCCGCCATCCGTGTGGCGTTGCCGTCATCCGCGAGGTCGTCCCAGGTGCGGATGCCGTCGAGTCCGTGCAGCGGCAGGCCGTAGGGCCGCATCTCGGCGCGGTCGGCCGAGTACGGAGCGACCTGGTCGTCGAGGCCGATGCGCGCGCCGAGGGCGCCGTTGTGCGGGGCGCGCAGGATGTTGCGCTCGGCGTCGTAGTTGCCTTTCGCGGGGTCGACGAACAGGGCCGCGAAACGTGACGCCCTCTCGGCGAAGGCCGCGTCGGTCGGATCGGCCGCGCAGATGCCGGCGAGCAGCAGCAGGGATTCACCCTGGTGGAACCAGTCGTAGCCGTTGTCGTACTCGTCGGTCAGCATCCCGGCCTCGGTGAGCTGCACGGTGACGCCCTCCCAGTGCCGTTTGGCGTCGGCGAGCGCCTCGTCCGGTCCGCCCAGCGCATAGAACGCCGGCCAGTTGAAGAAGGGCTCGTACAGGTCGTCGACGCCGTCGCGGTCGACGAACTCGGCCACTCCGCGCAGGCGTCCGTCGGGGAGCGTGTACCGGTCGCGGAAGACGCGTCGCGCCCCCTCGATCTCGGCGAACAGTCGCCGCTGGAGCACGGCCCAGGCCGGGATGCTCCGCAGCGGGGTCGTGATCGGGTGCTCGGACACGGTCATCCTTTCGTGGCTCCGGCGACGAGGCCGCCGATGATGTGACGCTGCATGATGATGAAGAACACCATCGCGGGAAGGACCGCGAGCAGAAGAGTCGGGAACACCTGCGTGTAGTCGGTGGAGAACTGCCCGACGGCCGCGTACACCCCGGTGGTCACGGTGTAGATGCCGGAGCTCGGGCCGAGGATGATCTGCGGGCTCACGAAGTCGTTCCACACGCCGATCGAGTTCAGCACCACGACCGTCGCGACGACGGGCTTCATGATAGGGAAGATGCAGGCCCAGAATGCGCGGATGGGGCCGGCGCCGTCCAGGGCCGCGGCCTCGTCGATGTCGCGAGGAACGCTGCGCAGGTATGCGGTGAACAGGAAGATCGTGACCGGCAGGGTGGCCGCTGTCTCGAACAGGATGAACCCGGGGATCGTGTTGATCAATCCCAGCACCCGGAGCACGAACACCACAGGGATGAGCGTCACCTGGCCGGGGATGAACAGCCCCGACACGAACAGCAGCAGGAGCCCGAGGTGCCACTTCGACCGTCCGCGGGCGATCACGTACGCGACGGGCGCGGCGAGGGCGATGCAGCACAGGTTCACCAGCACGACGAAGAGCAGGGTGATGCCGTAGGCCGCGATCACGTTGAACTTGCTGCTGGTGATCGCCGCCCACAGATAGTCGAACGTGAACATCTGCGGTGTGATCAGCAGCGGGTTCTCGATGATGTCGGCCTGCGGCTTGAAGGCGTTGATCAGCATCGTGTACATCGGGATCAGCATCGTGATCGCGACGACGGCGAGGACGATCCAGCGGATCGCGCTCACGACGACGGCTGGGCGGTCGCGGGTCTGCTTCATCAGTCGGTCGCCTTCTGCTCTGCCCGGCGTCGCACCAGCGTGACGGCGAGGCCGACGACTGCGGTGACGATGAGGAGGATCATGGATTGTGCTGCGCCGAAGCCGAGCGCCGAGTTCGCGAACGAGTCTTTGAGGATCTGGTAGACGATCGTCTGCGTCGACCCCGCCGGTCCGCCGTCCGTCAGCGACAGCACCACGTCATAGGCCTTGAGCAGCCCGACGAGGGTGAGCACCAGGTTCACGGTGAAGACCGGGGCGATCAGCGGCAGCGTGATCGAGCGGAACTGCTGCCAGCGCGACGCGCCGTCGACGGTCGCCGCCTCGTAGTACTCGGCGGGAACCGACTTGATACCGGCGAGGAACAGGATCATGTTGAATCCGAAATGCGACCACACGATCGTGAAGATCACGCTCGCCTTCGCGAAGGTCGGGTCGGTGAGGAACGGCATCGACGGCAGGCCGATCGTCGACAGGAAGCCGTTGACTGCCCCGGTAGGGGACAGCATCGCGGACCACAGGAAGCCGATGATGAGCGCGCTGATCACATAGGGGTAGAAGAAGATCGTGCGCAGGATCGTGTTCGAGCGCCCGGGGCCCGAGATGAGTGCGGCGATCGCGAGACCGATCGCGTTGCACAGGATCGTGCCGACCACGGCGATGATGCCGGTGAAGATCGCCGCCTGGATCGACCGCGGGCTGCGGAACGCCTTGGCGTAGTTCTCCCAGCCGACGAAGGTGAAGTCGAGGCTGTAGCCGTTCCAGTCCGTGAAGCTGAGTACGGCCGCGAGGATCATCGGGATCACGAACATCGCCAGGAAGACGACCACGGCGGGCCCTCCCATGAGGATGCCGGGGATGCGGTTGCGCCATTCCCGCAGTGCGGTCCGGCGGCGGTCGGTGTGCGGCTGCATCGGGGTCGATGCTCCTGTCGATGCGGAGGGCGCCGTCGGGGGCGGCGCTGTCGTGGTCGGCGGTGTCATGGCTGGCGGCACTCTCGTTCTCGTGGCGCGGGGGAGGGGGTGGCGCTGCGGCGCCGGGGAGGTGTCCGGGACGATGCCGGTCCCGGACACCTCGGCAGGTCAGCCGGCGTTCGCGGCGAACCAGTCGTCCATCGACTGCAGCACCTGGTCTGCGGGTGCGCCGCCGATCAGGGCCTGCGTCTGCGTGTTGATCTCGCCCGGGTAGCCGTCGGGGAGTGTGCGCTCGCCGTAGCCGCCGCCGGTGGGCGTGTAGGCGGCAGCGGGCGTGTCGGCCACGATCTGCAGGAGCTCCTCGCCGAGCGCGGTCATCTCGTACTCGTAGCCGTCGCGGAAGTTGCCGTCGACGGCGAGCTGGTCGCTCACCGCTTTCTGATCGGTGGTGAGGAACTCGATGAGCATGGCCGCGGCATCCTGGTTCTTACTCGCCTTGAGGATCGAGTAGGGGCTCGCGATGTTGGCACCCATGGCCGGCTGCTGGTCGGCGTCGACGGCCGGAGCGCGGAACACGCCGATGTCAGCCGAAGCCTCCGCCTTGGCCTGGGTGCCGGCGAACCAGCTGCCCATCGGGTAGACGGCCGTCTTGCCCGAGAGGAAGGCCTGCTCGGCGTCGGGGTACTTGATGCCCAGGGAGTCGGTGGGGATGTAGCCCTCCGCGACCCAGTCGGCGTAGGTGTTCACCGCGTCGCCGTAGGTCTCGCTGAAGGTCACGTCGCCGGCCGAGATGTGGTGGAACCAGTCGGGGTCGTCGCTGATGATGGTCGGCAGCCCGAGTGCCTGGAGGGCGTGGCTGGTCATCCAGTCGCCGCCGGTCTGGATCGGAGTCCAGCCGGCGTCCTTCAGAGCTCCGAGCGCGTCGGTCAGCTCGTCGACGGTGGCGGGCAGCTCGGTGATGCCGGCTTCCTCGAACGCGGTCTTGTTGTAGAAGAACAGGCTCTGCAGCTGCACGCCGATGCCGGCCATGTAGTTCTTGCCGTCGATCGAGTACTGGTCGGCGAGCGGGCCGGAGGATGCCCAGTCGTACTCCGAGAGGTCGACGAGCTCGGGGGCGAGCTTGGTAGTCGGGGCGATCGACTGCACCACGTCGGGGGCGTCGCCCGCGGCCAGCAGACGCGGAACGGCGGCCTCGACGCCCTCGGCGCCGGGGTTCTGGATCACGACGTCGATCTCGGGGTTCGCCTCCTCGAAGGGGGCGACGAGGTCGTTCCAGAACTCCTCGGTGAGATTGGGGGTGACGTTGACGAGCATCCGGACGGTGGTCTCCTCAGAGGAGCCGCCGTCGGCGGGAGCGGTGGAGCAGCCGGCGAGCACGAGCGCTGAGGCTGTGGCGACACCGGCGAGGGGGAGGATTCGGGCCTTGATCATCGTTGATCCTTTCCTGATGCATGAGGGAGGGCCGCTGGCGACTTTACACTAATCGATAATCGTTTGTGAAGCGCGGCACGAGACGGACCGTCAGGAGCAGCGGCGGAGAGTCAGCCGGCGGCGAGGCGCGCGCGGTATGCGGCGACCGCGTTCCGGTTCGCGCAGGTCGTGGAGCAGTACCGCTTCGAGCGGTTGCGCGAGAGGTCGAGGGCGATCGACCGGCAGGTGTCGTCGTCGCACACGGTGAGGCGCGAGCCTTCGTCGGCGCGGATGACGTCGATGAGCGCCATGGCCGTCTCGATCAGGATGCGCTCGGCGAGGGGACGCTCGTCGGCGACGGCGTGCAGGTGCCAGTCGGCGCCGTCGTGGCGCACGAGCATGGGGGTGAGGAGGGCTTCGGCGAGGGCGTCGTTCACGTGCGCGGCCATGTCGTCGCGCGGGGCGAGGAGCATGTGTCGCAGCCGTCGGCGAAGGCGTCTCAACGAGGCGAGCTCGTCCTCGTCGCGGTCGATCCGGCCCGTGTAGGGGAACGCGCGGAAGAACGTCTCCTCGTCGGCGAGCTCGCTCAGGGTGTCTGGATCCTCCGCGGAGTTCACGAGCCAGACGGCTGCACGCAGCGCGTCTTCCGTGTCATCCGTGAAGATCATGTTGACACCTTACATCGCCGGCGACTACCGTCATCGATCATGAGCAAGGTGGCAGATGACGCGATCGGCCTGGCGCGGGGAGGCGTCCGCCTCGGTCTGCCCGTGGCCATCGCCGCCGCTTTCTCGTTCGGCATGTCCGGCGCCTGGGCGCGCGGGCTCATCGACGCCGGGTGGACCCCGGGGGCCGCGGTCACCGCGCGCATCTGGGTGGCGGCCTTGCTGCTGCTCGTGCCGACGGTGATCGCGATGCGGGGCCGGTGGGGACTCCTGCGGCGCAACGTCGGCATGATCCTCGCCTACGGTCTCCTCGCCGTCACCGCGACGCAGCTGTTCTACTTCCAGGCGGTCGCCGTGATGGATGTGGGGATCGCCCTGCTCATCGAGTACACCGCCCCGGTCGCGGTGCTGCTGTGGCTCTGGCTGCGCAGAGGGGAGCGACCGACGCGTCGAAGCGTCGTGGGCGCGGTCGTCGCCTTCGTCGGACTCGTGCTGATGCTCGACATCCTCACCGGAGCCGAGGTGAATGTGGGCGGTATCCTGTGGGCGCTCGGAGCCATGGTGGGGGCGGCGGCGTACTTCGTGCTGTCCGCCAAGGCCGACACGGGGCTGCCGCCGCTTGCGCTCGCCGGAAGCGGTCTGCTGCTCGGCGCGCTCGGACTCACCGTCGCCGGGGCGATCGGGGTCTTGCCGATCACCTGGACGACCGATGACGTCGCCTACCGGTTCGGCAGCGTGCCGTGGATCGTCCCCGTGCTGGCGATGGGTGTCGTCGCGACGGCACTCGCGTATGTGCTCGGCATCGCGTCCACGCGGATGCTGGGTTCGCGGCTCGCCTCCTTCGTCGCGCTCGCCGAGGTCGTTGCGGCGCTCCTGTTCGGCTGGTTGCTGCTCGGGCAGCTCCCCGATCTGCTGCAGGTCCTTGGCGGGGTGCTCGTGCTCGTCGGCGTCATCGTGGTCAAGTTGGGCGAGCCGGTCACTCGGGAGTTCGTCGAGCCGGTGCCGTAACCGAGAGCTTCCTGGACGGGAATGTATACGGCGCTGCAGTCAGCTGTCCCTTCGGTCCCCTCGGTGCCCCGTTTATGTATACACTGAGGGCATGACCCTTCCCGTGGAGCGCACCTCGGCCGGTGATCGCGCGTACGCGGCGCTTCTCGACGACATCCAGTCGGGCACGCTCGCCGCAGGTGTCGTGCTCGGCGAGGTCGAGCAGGCCGAGCGCCTGGGGGTGAGCCGCACGCCGATGCGCGAAGCACTGCGCAGGCTCGCCGCCGACGGACTCGTCGTCCAGCAGTCGCCGCGGGTCACGGTGGTCGCCGACCTCGACGCCGACGACATCCGCTCGCTCTTCGAGATCCGCCGCGCCCTCGAGGAGAGCTCGGCGCGCCTCGCCGCCGCCAGGGGAGATGCTTCCCTGTTCGCCGCGCTCGCCGACGAGTTCGCCCATGTCGACCTCGACGCCGTCGCCGGCCGTGACGCCTATTACGCGCTGATCGCCCGCTTCGACGCCGCCCTCGACGCGGCCGTGGCGAACGACTACATCGCCTCTGCGCTGCGCACGGTGCGCACGCACCTCGTGCGGGTCCGCCGGATGGCGCGGGACAACCCCGCTCGACTCGCCGCTTCCGCCGGCGAGCACCGCACCATCGCCGAGGCCCTCGCCGCCCGCGACGGCGACCTCGCCGCCCACGCCACGCACGTGCACCTGCACAACGCGCTCACCGGCATCCTCGACTCCCTCCCCGAAGACGTCTCGTCTCCTCCCACGACCGAAGGACTCTCATGACCGTCACCCACCACGTCCGCGTGCATCGCAGCGACGAGAACCTCGCACGTGAGGATCAGCTCGCCTGGAGGATCGCCGAGGTCGCCGCCGACCCGGTCGAGGTCGAGCAGGACGTCGTCGACATGATCATCAACCGCATCATCGACAACGCCTCCGTCGCCGCAGCCTCCCTGACCCGGGCGCCCATCAATGCGGCGAGGGCCCAGGCGTTCAGCCATCCCGTCTCGACCGGCGGTGTCGGCGCGAACCTCTTCGGCGCCGCACTCGATCACCACACCAGCCCCGAGTGGGCGGCGTGGGCGAACGGCGTGGCCGTGCGTGAGCTCGACTACCACGACACGTTCCTCGCCGCGGAGTACTCGCACCCCGGCGACAACATCCCGCCGATCCTCGCGGTCGCCCAGCACGCGGGCAAGGACGGGCGGGCTCTCGTGCGCGGCATCGCCACCGGCTACGAGATCCAGATGGACCTGGTGCGCGCGATCTGCCTGCACAAGCACAAGATCGACCACGTGGCCCACCTCGGCCCCTCGGCAGCCGCCGGCATCGGCACCCTGCTCGGTCTCGACGTCGAAACCATCTATCAGGCCATCGGCCAGGGCCTGCACACCACGACCGCCACCCGCCAGAGCCGCAAGGGCGAGATCTCGACCTGGAAGGCGCACGCTCCGGCCTTCGCGGGCAAGATGGCCGTCGAAGCGGTCGACCGGGCGATGCGCGGGCAGACCAGCCCCGCCCCGATCTACGAGGGTGAGGACGGGGTGATCGCGTGGATGCTCGACGGCAAGGACGCCTCCTACGACGTGCCGCTGCCCGCTGCGGGCGAGCCGAAGCGTGCGATCCTCGACTCGTACACGAAGGAGCACTCGGCCGAGTACCAGGCGCAGGCGCTCATCGATCTCGCCCGCAAGCTCGGGATCGAGAACCCGGCGCTGCGTGACCCCGCGAACATCGAGCGGATCGTCATCCACACCAGCCACCACACCCACAACGTGATCGGCTCCGGGGCGAACGACCCGCAGAAGTACGACCCGACCGCCTCGCGCGAGACGCTCGACCACTCGGTGCCCTACATCTTCGCGGTCGCGCTGCAGGATGGCGGCTGGCACCACGTCGACTCCTACGCGCCGGAGCGGGCCGGCCGTGCGAACACCGTCGCGCTGTGGCACAAGATCACCACGGCCGAGGACGCTGAGTGGACCCGCCGCTACCACTCGGAGGACCCCGATGAGAAGGCGTTCGGCGGTCGCGTCGAGATCCTCCTCACCGACGGGTCGACCGTGGTGGACGAGATCGCCGTCGCGGATGCCCACCCCCTCGGGGCGCGTCCATTCGCTCGCGAGAACTACATCGCGAAGTTCCGCCTGCTGGCGGAGCCCGTGCTCGAACCCGCCGAGATCGAGCGGTTCCTGAACCTCGTCCAGCGCCTGCCCGAGCTGACCGCGGCCGAGGTCGGCGAGCTGTCGATCGTCGCGAAGCCCGGAGTGCTCGAGAACGCTCCGGCGCCAGCGGGACTCTTCTGATGCTGTACTCCACCATCACCCCGTCCGAGAAGCGCCGTCTGTTCCGCGAGCGGCTCGCGAGCGGGGAGCTGCTGCGCTTCCCCGGCGCGTTCAACCCGCTGAGTGCACGTCTGATCGAGCAGAAGGGCTTCGACGGCGTCTACATCTCGGGTGCCGTGCTCTCGGCCGATCTGGGCCTCCCCGACATCGGCCTCACCACGCTCACCGAGGTCGCCGTTCGTGCGAAGCAGATCGCTCGCATGACCGACCTGCCCGCGATCGTCGATGCCGACACCGGCTTCGGCGAACCGATGAACGTCGCCCGCACCATCCAGGAGCTCGAGGATGCGGGTCTCGCCGGCACGCACATCGAGGACCAGATCAACCCGAAGCGCTGCGGTCACCTCGACGGCAAGAGCGTGGTCGACGAGGACACGGCGATCAAGCGCATCCGCGCCGCCGCCGACGCCCGTCGCGACGAGAACTTCCTCATCATGGCCCGCACCGACATCCGGGCTGTCGAGGGGTTGGATGCGGCGATCGACCGCGCTAAGGCTCTGGCGGACGCGGGCGCCGACGCCGTGTTCCCCGAGGCGATGCGCACGCTCGCGGAGTTCGAGGCCATGGCCGAGGCGCTCGACGTGCCGATCCTGGCGAACATGACGGAGTTCGGCAAGAGCGAGCTCTTCTCCGTGGACCAGCTGCGCGATGCCGGGGTCAACCTCGTCATCTGGCCGGTGTCGCTGCTGCGCATCTCGATGGGGGCCGCGGGCCGTGCGCTCGATACGCTGAACGAAGAGGGGCACCTGACCTCGAAGCTCAGCGAGATGCAGCACCGCGCCGACCTCTACGACCTGATCGACTACGAGTCGTACAACCATTTCGACTCCGGTGTCTTCAACTTCACCATCACGAAGGAGTGACCATGACCGAGCCGGACATCAAGAAGGGCCTCGCAGGAGTCGTCGTCGACACGACCGCGATCTCGAAGGTCAATCCCGAGACGAACAGCCTGCTGTACCGCGGCTATCCGGTGCAGGAGCTGGCGGACACGCAGCCGTTCGAAGCGGTCGCGTATCTGCTCTGGCACGGCGAGCTGCCGACGCCCGAGGAGCTGGCGGCGTTCCGGGTGGAGGAGCGCAGACACCGCGCACTCGCCGACAACGTCAAGGCCGCGATCGACCTGGTCCCGCTCGACGCGCACCCGATGGACGAGGTGCGCACGGCGGTGAGCCTGATCGGCGCCTCCGACCCCGGTGCGGGCGGCTCGGTGCTCGATGCGGGCGGCAGCCCCGAGCAGAACCTCGAGCGCAGCATCCGCCTGTTCGCCGCGCTTCCGGCCATCGTCGCCTACGGTCAGCGTCGCCGCCGCGGGCAGGAGCTCATCGCTCCCCGGGACGACCTCGACTACTCCGCGAACTTCCTGTGGATGACCTTCGGCGAAGAGGCGCACGACGTCGTGGTGGACGCCTTCAACCGCTCGATGATCCTGTATGCGGAGCACTCGTTCAACGCCTCGACGTTCACCGCCCGGGTGATCACCTCGACCCTGAGCGACATCTACTCCGCCGTCGTCGGGGCCATCGGCGCGCTCAAGGGGCCGTTGCACGGTGGGGCGAACGAGGCCGTGCTGCACATCTTCGACGACATCGGCACTGCCGACAACGTGGTGCCGTGGCTCGACAAGGCACTCGCCGAGAAGCGCAAGATCATGGGCTTCGGGCACCGGGTCTACAAGAAGGGCGACTCCCGGGTGCCGACCATGAAGGCCGCCCTCGACACCCTCGTCGAGCACTACGACCGCCGTGATGTGGCCGAGTTGTACGACACGCTCGAGTCGGAGTTCGTGACGCGCAAGGGTATCTACCCGAACCTCGACTATCCGTCGGGTCCTGCCTACAACCTCATCGGCTTCGACACCCTCACCTTCACGCCGCTCTTCGTGGCGGCGCGGGTGACCGGGTGGACCGCGCACGTCATCGAGCAGGCCGGCTCGAACGCGCTGATCCGTCCGCTCTCGCACTACGACGGCCCGGACGAGCGGCACGTCGAGGGCTGACCTTCCGCCCGCACCAGCTTCGAATCGCGCAAATGGTCCTGTTTCATGCCGAGACGGGACCATTTGCGCGATTCGAGCGGGCGCAGCGGGGGACTCGTCAGCGGGTGAGCCAGCTCCGCAACGACCGGGTCACGAAGGGCAGCACCCAGTAGGCCATGATCGGGGTCAGGACCAGTGTCGTGAGGAGTACCCGCAGCCAGATCGGGAGGCTCTCCCATCCGGGCACGGGACTCAGCGCGTAGGTGAAGGCCAGGTTCACCGGGAAGAAGCCCAGCCAGATCGAGGTCGCCTGCTTCCACCGCGGAGGCGCGGGTGCGATGGCGACCGTGGCGGTGCCCCCGTCGGAGGACGGGAGCGTGATCGTCCCGGTGGTCGGCTCGTCGAACCAGCCCTCGATGCCGGTGCGCCGTTTGGAGCGCTCGCTTCGGACGAAGCCCTCGCCCATCGACAGCCACCACGTGCGCTCGGCCGACTGCTCCCACTGGACGAGCGACTCCTCGCTCGCGAAGCGGTACAGCATGTGCCAGACCTGAGAGTCCTCGCCGGCGCGCACCCAGCCCGACCCCAGGAAGCCCGGATACTTCGTCGCGAGGTTCACCCCCGTCTGCACCCAGGCGGTCGCCTCGGTGATGCGGCCGGGGTCGACTTCGCGGCGGATGGACACGGTGACGGGCTCGGACATGATGCGGTCCTCGGGACACGGACGCTCGGGGTCGGGGCGTCGAAGCGGATGCGCCAGGGTGGCGGCGCACGGTCGATTCTAGGCGGTGTCTCCCCGGCCTTCGAATCGCGCAACTGGTCGGATTCTGCGGTGTGAATCGACCAGTTGCGCGATTCGAAAGCGGTGTCAGTGGTGCAGTGCCGCCACGACCCGACGGACCAGTTCTTCCGGCTTGTGCAGGAGAGGTGAGGTGACTTCGATGACGGTCCATCCGGCGGCCCGCAGCGCCGCGATGCGCTCGACGTCCTGCGCCCAGCGGTGGTCGTGGAGCATCCCGAGGTACTCGATCGCCACTCGTTCTTGCACGTAGGCCAGATCGACGCAGGCGAGGAACCGTCCGTCCTCATCGAGCACGTCGAGATTGAGCTGCGGCTCCGGCAGCCCGGCCGAGACGAGGACATGGCGCACGTGTGTCTCCCGCGGTGACCAGGAGTCCTCGCGAATGGAGGCGAGTGCTGTGCGCAGCCGGTCGGCACCCCGTCGACGGCCGGCCTCGAGTGCGTTCCTCAACTCCTCCACGGTCGACAGGGGTGGACGTCCCGCGTGGGGGCGTCCATGACCGGGTCTCCACTGTCGACAGAAGTAGTCCCCGAGCGCGACGAGATCGACCACGGGCAGGTCCCCCAGCGCCACCCAGGTCGCAGCAGGCGAGGTCACTCGCAGCCCGTCGTGGATCTCGGTGGAGGTGAGGCTGGCCAGCGTGCGGTGGCCGATGATGCCGCGCGCACGAGGAAAAGGTATCGCTCCGGATGCGCTCACATGCAGGCCCAGGTGCTCCCCGGCGGCGATCTCGCCCCGCATGTCGAGTTCGAGGGGCAGAGGTGCACCCCAGATCGATGCCGCCGTCCGGTGACTGAAGAAATGGCCCGGATGCAGTCTCGCCGCGTACAGCCGGGCGCGGGCGACACGACCTCGCCGCTGTCTTTCGTAAGGGTCCGCGATGTCCGTCACGTCGTCGTCCAGAGCGTCCGCGGCGTCGCGATGCGCACGGACTCCGTGGAAAGGTGCTCGCAGGTCGGACCCGCGCAGACGACCCCGACATACCCCGTGCAGTCGCGCGATGCGTACGGAGAACGTGTCGTCGAAGCCGTCAGGTAGTGGATGTCGTCGTCCCATGGACACCACCGTGGCGCAGTGCCCCCGGCCCCCGTGGTCGTCATCCACAGGCTCGCTCCCCGTTCGAATCGCGCAATTCGTCCAATACGAGACCCGGATGCGACAGGTTGCGCGATTCGAACGGCCCCCAAACGGTGCCGCGACGAAGAGGACCCCCGCCGACCCGATTCGGCGGGGGTCTCGCGGTGTGGGAACCGCGACGGGAGCGAGAGTGCTCACCGTGCGCGCGGTAGACGTGACACCCGATCCGGTCTGAGTCTCTGTCCGCGCAAGTGCAGTTGTACCCGCGGGAGATGACCGGCCGGTGAACGCGGCGCGAACAACCTCGACGGATGCGGCGATCCACGCGGAACAAACTGATAGGACGTCCTAGTAAATATCCGGACGCCGGAGTAAACTCCTCAATGTGCCAACGACGGCACGGAGGGATGTCACACAATGACTCGGACCATCGCCCATTTCATAGGCGGATCGCTTCTCACTCCCGACTCCGGTCGCTTCGCTGATGTGTTCGATCCGAGCACCGGTGCCGTGCAGGCGCGGGTGCCGCTCGCGTCGGCCGAGGAGGTTCGCCGGGTGATCGCGACCGCCGAGGAGGCCCAGGTCGCGTGGGCCGCGACCAACCCGCAGAAGCGTGCGCGGGTGCTGTTGCGTTTCCTCGACCTGGTGCAGCGCGAGATGACACCGCTCGCCGAGCTCCTCGCCAGCGAACACGGCAAGACGGTCGACGACGCCAAGGGCGACATCCAGCGCGGGCTCGAGGTGATCGAGTTCTCGGCCGGGGCTCCGCACCTGCTCAAGGGCGAGTACTCCACGGGTGCCGGGGCCGGGATCGACGTCTACTCGATGCGGCAGCCCCTGGGCGTGGTCGCCGCGATCACCCCTTTCAACTTCCCGGCGATGATCCCGCTGTGGAAAGCGGGGCCTGCGCTCGCCGCGGGGAACGCCGTCGTGCTCAAGCCCAGCGAGCGCGATCCCTCGGTGCCGGTGCGCCTCGCCGAGCTCTTCCTCGAAGCGGGGCTTCCCGCCGGGGTGCTCAACGTCGTGCACGGTGACAAGGAGGCGGTCGACGCGCTGCTCACCGATGACCGCATCCGCGCCGTCGGGTTCGTCGGGTCCACGCCGATCGCCGAGTACATCTACGGCACCGCGACCGCCCACGGCAAGCGGGCGCAATGCTTCGGCGGCGCCAAGAACCACATGATCGTGATGCCGGATGCCGACCTCGACCAGGCGGTCGATGCGCTCATCGGGGCGGGCTACGGGTCGGCGGGCGAGCGCTGCATGGCGATCTCGGTGGCCGTGCCGGTCGGACAGGAGACAGCCGATGCTCTCGCCGCCAAACTCACCGACCGTGTCGCCCGACTGCGGGTCGGCCCCTCTCTCGCGGCCGATGTCGACTACGGACCCTTGGTCACTCGCGCGGCCGTGGAGCGGGTCGAGGGGTACATCCAGCAGGGCGTCGACGAAGGGGCGACCCTGCTCGCCGACGGCCGCGGCTTCACCGTCGCCGGATATGAAGACGGCTTCTACCTCGGACCGACGCTGTTCGACCATGTCACCACCGACATGGCGATCTACCGGGAGGAGATCTTCGGCCCGGTGCTCGTGATCGCCCGTGCCGCCGACTACGAAGAGGCGCTGCGCATGGCCTCCGAGCACGAGTACGGGAACGGCGTCGCGATCTTCACCCGTGACGGCGACGCCGCCCGGGACTTCGCCGCTCGCGTCGAGGTAGGGATGGTCGGCGTGAACGTGCCGATCCCGGTGCCGATCGCCTACTACACGTTCGGCGGATGGAAGCGCAGCGGCTTCGGCGACCTCAACCAGCACGGTACCGACGCCTTCCGCTTCTACACGAAGACCAAGACGGTGACGAGCCGCTGGCCCGCGGCGGGCATCCGCGACGGCGCCAGCTTCGTCATCCCGACCATGCACTGATCCGCACTGCCCGGCACGAGACTCCCACAAGGAACCACGATGACCATGACCACCGTCACCACCACCGCCGAGGAACGCGAGGCGATCATCGGCGCCGTCCGCGAGTTCGCCGAGACCGAGCTCGCCCCGTACGCCGCGGAACGAGACGAGAAGCACTTGTTCCCGCGCGAATCGTTGCATCGTGCCGGCGAACTCGGCCTCGGCGGCATCTACGCGGACGAGGAGTTCGGCGGCACCGGCCTCAGCCGCCGCGACACCGTCGCGATCTTCGAGGAGCTCGCGAAGGGTGATCCGGCGGTCGCGGCCTACATCTCCATCCACAACATGGTCGTGTGGATGATCGACACCTATGGCGACGATGCGCAGCGCGGGCAGTGGTTGCCGCAGCTCACCTCGATGTCCGTGTTCGGCGGATACTGCCTGACGGAACCGGGCGCGGGATCGGACGCCGCGAACATCGCGACGAGTGCGGTGCGCGACGGCGACGACTTCGTCCTCACCGGGGTGAAGCAGTTCATCTCGGGTGCGGGCGAGGCCGCCGTCTACGTGGTGATGGCACGCACCGGAGAGCCGGGCGCGCGCGGGATCAGCGCGTTCCTGGTGGCCGGCGATGCCGAAGGGGTGAGCTTCGGGGCGCCGGAGAAGAAGATGGGCTGGCATGCGCAGCCGACCCGCCAGGTGATCCTGGACGGCGTGCGGGTTCCGGCCTCCGCCGTGCTCGGCGCTGAAGGTCGTGGATTCGCCATCGCGATGTCGGCCCTCAACGGCGGCCGGCTCAACATCGCGGCGTGTTCTCTGGGCGGCGCACAGTGGGCGCTCGACCAGGCTGTGCAGTACGTGCACGAGCGGGTGGCCTTCGGAGAGCCGCTTGCCGAGAAGCAGTCGATCCTGTTTGCGATCGCCGACATGCGCACCGACCTGCATGCTGCTCGTCTCATGGTGCGCGACGGCGCGCAGGCGGTCGACGAGGGGGCGCCCGATGCGACGATGCGCTGCGCCATGGCGAAGCGCTTCGCGACCGATGCCGGCTTCGATGTCGCGAACCGGGCACTGCAGCTCCACGGCGGCTACGGGTATCTGCAGGACTACGGCATCGAGAAGGTGGTCCGTGACCTGCGGGTGCATCAGATCCTGGAGGGGACGAACGAGATCATGAGGCTGATCGTCGGCCGCGAGATGCTGCGACCAGCCGGATCGGCCTCCCTCCAGCGCGGCGGCGGAGACCAGACGCGGAGCGCATCATGACCCGCGTGGCCTTCCTCGGCCTCGGGCACATGGGGCTGCCGATGGCGAGGAACCTCGTCGCGGCTGGCCATGAGGTGCACGGCTTCGACCTCGTGCCCGCTGCCGTCGAGGCCGCGCAGGCTGTGGGGATCCCCATCGCGGATGGTGGGGCGGATGCCGTGGCCGAAGCGGACGTCGTCACCACGATGTTCCCTGCCGGAAAGCACGTGATCGAGGCGTATCGCACCGAACTGCTCGCGGCTGCGCGACCGGGCACCCTCTTCATCGAGTCGTCCACGATCGCCGTCGATGAAGCGAGGGCTGCCCACGCGCTCGCGATCGCAGCGGGACATCGCAACATCGATGCCCCGGTCTCGGGAGGTGTGGTGGGTGCCGAGAACGGAACTCTGGCCTTCATGGTCGGCGGATCGGACGAGGACTTCGCCGCGGCGCTCCCGCTGCTGGAGGTCATGGGCAAACGGATCGTGCATTGCGGTGGGCCCGGGCTCGGCCAGGCGGCGAAGGTCTGCAACAACATGGTGCTCGCGGTCTCGCAGATCGCGGTGGCCGAAGCGTTCGTGCTGGGGGAGCGGCTGGGGCTCGAGCACCAGGCGCTGTTCGACGTGGTGTCGCAGGCATCCGGGCAGTGCTGGTCGATCACGACGAACTGCCCGGTTCCCGGCCCGGTTCCCACGAGCCCTGCCAACCGCGACTATCAGCCGGGCTTCGCCGGAGCGCTCATGGCGAAGGACCTCGGACTCGCACTGCAGGCGATCGAGCAGACGTCGACCGACGCCAAGATGGGTCGGCTGGCGCAGGAGCTCTATGCCGCCTTCGCCGCCGGTGACGGAGCGACTCGGGACTTCTCCGGCATCATCACCGACATTCGTGACGATCGTGTGTGACCCCCGGGGGTTTCGAATCGCGCAAATGGTTCCGTCCGTGGCATGGATGGATCCATTTGTGCGATTCGAAGGTCAGGGTGAATGCTGAAGGAGATCCGAACGAGAGGGCGACATGACTGAGTACGAGACGATCCTGGTCGAGCAGCGTGGACGAGTGGGGTGGATCACCCTGAACCGACCGGAGGCTCTGAACGCGTTGAACAGCCTGCTCGCGGAAGAGGTCACCGCCGCGGCCGTGGCCTTCGACGCGGACGAGGGCGTCGGTGCCATCGTGCTGACCGGATCCGAGAAGGCCTTCGCGGCCGGGGCCGACATCAAGGAGATGGAGGGCATGTCCGCGGCGGAGATGCTCGAGACCGACCACTTCGGCATCTGGCACGACTTCGCTGCCGTGCGCACCCCTGTGATCGCGGCGGTCTCCGGCTTCGCTCTGGGCGGTGGGTGCGAGCTCGCGATGATGTGCGACATCATCCTGGCGGCCGACACGGCGAAGTTCGGCCAGCCGGAGATCAATCTCGGCGTCATCCCCGGAATGGGTGGCACCCAGCGCCTGATCCGCGCGGTCGGCTACTACAAGGCGGCCGAGCTGGTGCTCTCCGGACGCTTCATGGGCGCCGAGGAAGCAGAGCGCGCCGGCCTCGTGTCGCGTGTCGTCCCCGCGTCCGATCTCCTCGCCGAGGCCACGACGCTGGCCGACACGATCGCGTCGAAGTCGCTGCCGTCCGTGTACGCCGCGAAGGCCGCGCTGGATGCGGCGATGGAGACGACCCTCGCCGACGGCCTGGCGCACGAGAAGCACGCCTTCGCGGCGTTGTTCGACACCGCAGACCAGA
The DNA here is from genome assembly GCF_020524545.1 of Microbacterium paraoxydans. Lineage (GTDB taxonomy): Bacteria > Actinomycetota > Actinomycetes > Actinomycetales > Microbacteriaceae > Microbacterium > Microbacterium paraoxydans_C. Next base: position 225,744 of record NZ_JAIVLG010000001.1, read on the forward strand.
AGGAGGGGATGGCCGCGTTCCGGGAGAAGCGGTCGCCGGACTTCCAGAACCGCTAGGTGCTCGTTCGCAACTCCTCAGGAAGGAGCGCGTCACGCGGGAAACGGCGCTCGTCGCGGTCGCGGACGACGATCTCTGCGGAGTTGTGAACGCGTTCAGCCGGAGAGCGCGTCGAGGATCTTCGCGATACGACGTTCGCGGGTCGCCTCCTGCTTGGCCTCGGCCACGCTGCGCGCGTGTTCCTTGCGCGCGGAGTAGGACAGCGCGTCGAAGGCCGCGCGCACGGCGGGGTCGGTGTCCAGGGCTGCAGCGAGCTCGGCGGGGATGTCGACGGTGCGCTCCGCGGAATCCACTCGGATCACGGCGTCGATCTCCTGCCCGATCTCCACTGCCAGGTCGGCGCGGACGGCCTTGCTGAACCCGATCATGTTCTCGCTGCCCATGCGCGCCACGCGTAGCCTGGCGGTGCGTCCGCCGATGGTGACGGTCACGGGGAAGGACTTCCCCGCCCCGAAGGACGTGACCTGCTCGTCGCTGAGCAGGATCGCGGCAGCGGGGCCGCGGCCGGTGAGGACGGTGTGCAGACGCAGTTCGCTCATGCCCAGAGGGTACTCCCGTGGCCCTCGATCTCGGCGGCGAGGATCGTGTTGCGTTCGCTGATCAGGCGGCGCATGTACGCGCTGAGGAACAGGGCGTCGACGGCTCGGCCGAGCGGGCCGAAGGGCGACCGGAACGTCACCGTGTCACGCATGAGCGTGCCGGACGGATGCGCATCGAACCGGTGCTCGTGCAGAAACTCCGCGAACGGGCCGGCGATCTGCCGATCCGAGAAGCCGCGGGGCTGATCGATGTCGAACACGACGGAACGCAAGCGGAACGGGATGCCGAAGTGACGTGCGCGCCAGGTCACGGTCGAGCCCTCCGTGAACGATCCCCCGGCCGGTGCCTCCACCATCGACTCTCCGTGACGAGCCATCGAACGGACATGCAGGTCGGGATCCAGCGACGCGGCGAACGCTGCGGCGGGTGGCGCGGCGATGAGCGTCTCGAGGACGAACCGGGGCATGTCAGAGAGGCTCGGGGCGCGGGCGAGGGTCGGCGAAGTCGCCGGCGGCCTTGCGGAGCCGCGCGACGATCGCGACGAGTTCGGCTGCGTCGCCTGCGCTCATGCCGGGGTCGACGAAGACCTCGGAGTTCAGAGCATCGGTGGCGCGCTCGACGAGTTCGCGTCCGGCATCCGTGAGCGCCAGGAGTGCGGCCCGGCCGTCGTGCGGATGTGGTTCCCGCACGACGAGCCCGTCGCGGACCAGTCGCTCCGCCGTGCTCGTGACCGTGGTCGGGTGCACCTGAAGGCGTGCGACGACGCTCGACAAGGGGAGGCGTCCGGCGCGGCTGAACGCCAGCAGGCGCAGCACCTCGAACCGGGCGAAGCTGAGTGCGAACGGCTTGAGCGCCGCATCGACGCGGGCGAGCAGCAGCTGTTGGGCCCGCATGACCGAGGTGACCACGGCCATGCCGTCGGCGGCATCCGTCCATCCGTGCGCGACCCACTGCCGCTTGGCCTCGGCGAGCGGGTCAACGGGGAGGGGGCGGGGTCGGCTCACCTCTCTACGGTACCGGCGGCGGGGTGCGGCGGACGGAGCGTGGGGGAAAGCCGTCGTGTGAGTGTGGGGTATGTATACATTGCCGGGGCAAATCGCGGGTCATGACGATGGTTTCCTCTGCTTTTGGCTACATAGAGGCCCATGCGGATAGACTCAGCGTGTCGTGAGGAGCAATCGATGAAGATCTTCGTCTTGGTCAAAGAGGTGCCCGACACCTATGGCGATCGCAAACTGAATCTCGAGACCGGGCTCGCTGATCGTGCCGCCGGAGATGTCGTCCTGGATGAGATCACGGAGCGTGCTCTCGAGGTAGCGCTCAGCTACGCCGACAAGAACGACGGGACCGAGGTCGTGGCCCTCTCGATGGCACCGGCCGGTTCGACCGCCTCGGTGCGTCGGGCGCTCGCGATCGGTGCGGGGTCAGCGGTGCACATCGCCGATGAGGCGCTCGCGGGGGCAGATCTGGGCCTCACCGCCGAGGTGCTCGCCGCCGCGATCCGCCGGGGGAGCCCTGACCTCGTGATCACCGGGAACCTCTCGACCGACGGCTCGGGTGGTGTCATCCCCGCCATGCTCGCCGAGCACCTCGGATTCGCGCAGGCCACCGCACTCGCGTCGGTCGAGATCACCGCAGACGGCATCTCCGGAATCCGCGGCGCGGATGCCGGCAGTCAGCCCGTCTCGGCGGCGCTGCCGGCGGTGATCTCGATCACCGAGGCGCTCCCCGACGCACGCTTCCCCAACTTCAAGGGCATCATGGCGGCGAAGAAGAAGCCGCTCGAGGTGCTCTCGCTCGCCGACCTCGAGGTCTCCGCCGATCCGTCCCTGGCGCCGCGGACGATCATGACCGCGGTCTCGGAGAAGCCTCCGCGTGCGGCCGGGGTGAAGATCACCGATGAAGGCGACGCCGCCGACAAGCTCGTCGACTACCTCGTGCAGAACAGGCTGGTGTGACATGACCTCTTCCGAGAACCCGATCCTCGTCCTCGTCGACACCGATCCCTCCGGGTATGTGGCCAGCAGCACCGCAGCGCTGATCGGCGCCGCTTCGACGGTCGGCTCGCCCGTCGCCCTGATCGTCGGCGGGAGCCCGGCTGCGGTCGATCAGGTGGCCGCAGCGGGAGCGGCCGTCGTGCTCACCGCCGAGGGGGATGCCTCGTCCCTCACTGTCCCGATCGTCGATGCGCTGGAGGCCGCTGCGGCGCAGGTGCGCCCGGATGCCGTGCTCATCTCGAACTCCATCACCGGTCGCGACGTGGCCGGCCGGTTCGCCGTGCGTACCAAGAGCGCGCTGTCGGTCGACGCCATCGGAGTCTCGCGAGATGACGAGGGTGTGGTCGCGCATCACTCCGTCTACGGCGGCGCCTACCTGGTCGACTCCGCTCCGACCTTCGGCATCCCCGTCATCACGGTGCGCCAGGGGGCGGTGGACGTGCGGGCCGAGGCCGTGGCCACCCACTCGGTGGAGGCGCTCGCCGTGACGCCCTCCGGTGCGACCGCCGCGACCGCGGGTCCGATCGAAGCGGTCGAGGTGGCCTCTTCCCGTCCGGAGCTCCGGGGTGCGACGCGCGTGGTCTCGGGCGGCCGTGGGCTGGCGTCGAAGGAGAAGTTCGTGCTCGTCGAGGAGCTCGCCGACGCGCTGGGCGCCGCAGTGGGGGCTTCTCGGGCGGCAGTCGATGCGGGGTACATCCCGCAGTCTCACCAGGTCGGACAGACCGGGGTCTCCGTCTCGCCGCAGCTGTATGTCGCGCTCGGGATCTCCGGTGCGATCCAACACCGCGCGGGCATGCAGACGTCGAAGAACATCGTCGCGATCAACAAGGACCCGGAGGCGCCGATCTTCGAGGTTGCGGACTTCGGCATCGTCGGCGACGTGTTCACCGTCGTGCCGCAGGTGATCGCGGCGCTCGAGGCGCGGAAGAACTAGCCATGGCGACGCGGATGCTGCGACGCGGGCTGCCGCGCGTGCCCGGCGGAGAGCCGTGGCCCCCTGCGCCGGAAGGCTCCTTCACCGCGGTTGCCGACACGCCAGATGTCGGACTCGCGCCCGCCACCCGTCCGACATCTGGCGTGTCGGCGGGCGAGTTGAACGGAGCCGGAGCCGGGGCCGGGAACGGAGCCGGGGCCGGAGCCGGAGCCGGAGCCGGGGCCGGGGCCGGGGCCGGGAATGGGGCCGCTGCGGGCACGGGGGAGGTCGTCGCGGCCGTTGCGGGGGGAACGGCGGTGAGCATGCGACGCGGGCTGCCGCGGACGACCGGTGGCGAGCCATGGCCTCCCACGGATGTCGTCGCCGCAGACGTGTCGTCTTCCCGTGGCGCGGCGGCGGCCCCCGTCGCATCCGCGCCGACCAGCCCGTCCGCGCCGGCCAGCACCTCAGCGCCGACCAGCTCGTCCGCTCCGGCGGTGGCGCCCGCCCCCGTCGTGTCCGCTCCGGCGGTGGCGACCGAAGGGCTGCGCCGTGGGCTGCCCCGTGTCGTGGGCGGTGAGCCCTGGCCGCCCGCCGATACCACCCCGACGATCTCCGCTGCCGCGGCCCTCGTCGAAGCTCCCGCTCCTGCCCCCGCAGCCGCGCCCGTCCCGTCGTCCGCTGTCGCCACCGTCGCCGCGGTCGACACGCCGCTGGCGTGGAGGCGCACGGTCTGGAACGGGCGCGCGCCCCGAAGCATCGCCGCGGTGGAGGCCTCCGGGCGTCGTCGTCCGACCTGGACGCAGGCGATCGCCGTCCTGTTCGGTGCCGCCGCGCTCGGAGTGCTCGCCGGTGCAGCCATCGCGCTGGTCCGCACTCTCCTGAGCCTGCCGTTCATGCAGGATTTCCTCGCGGCCTTCCCGGGCGAGTACGAACCGGCCATCGCGGTCGAGCCCGGCTTCGCACCGTGGGTGAACTGGGCGCACTTCTTCAACATGTTCCTGATGGTGCTGATCATCCGCTCCGGGCTCCAGGTGCGCACCGAGAAGCGTCCGACCGTCTTCTGGACGCCGCGGGGCAATGCGAAGGGCAAGATCAGCCTCAACCTGTGGTTCCACCAGGCCCTCGACATCCTGTGGCTCGTGAACGGGGTCATCTTCGTGGTGCTGCTCTTCGCCACGGGACACTGGGTGCGCATCGTGCCGACCAGTTGGGAAGTCTTCCCGAATGCGCTGTCGGCGGCGCTGCAGTACGTCTCCTTCGACTGGCCGCATGAGAACGGCTGGAACAACTACAACAGCCTCCAGCAGCTCGCGTACTTCGCGACCGTGTTCATCGCGGCCCCGCTCGCGGCGATCACCGGATTCCGGATGTCGGGGCTGTGGCCGAAGAAGGCCGAGAAGTTGTCGAAGGCGTACCCGGTGGAATGGGCGCGTGCCCTGCACTTCCCGATCATGCTGTACTTCGTGGCGTTCATCATCGCGCACGTCGCACTCGTGATGCTGACCGGATTCCTGCGCAACCTGAACCACATGTTCGCTGCGCAGGACGCCGCCACCTGGACCGGCTTCTGGGTGTTCGTCCTGTCGCTCGTGGTGATCGCGATCGGCTGGGTCGCGGCACGTCCACTGGTGCTGGCGCCGATCGCGAAGGTGTTCGGGAAGGTCTCGGGGCGCTGACGCGGAATCCGTCGTACGGGTGTTGACACGCAACCAAGCAAACGCTTGACTGGCAACGTGTTCGCGCCTCTCGCCTTCTTCTCCTTCGTCCGCCTCGACGACCGCTCCCAGCACGCGGCGTACAACCGCTGGCATCAGCTCGACCATCGCCCGGAGAACCTCGCGCTCCCCGGCGTGGCCTGGGGCGACCGGTGGGAGGTTCGACCGGAGTACGCCGACCTCGGCGGAGGATCGCTCGCCGGTGCGGTCGACTTCGTCGCGATGTACTGGTTCAGAGACCCGGTCGACGAGTCGGTCGCCGCCTGGGACGCCCTCGGGGAGGCCTCGTTCCAATGGGGGAGGGGCCCGCTGATCCCCGGCATCCACCGACCGCTGCTGGCCTTCTTCCGGCCTGTCAAGGGGTACGCCGCTCCGCGTGCGCTGGTCGACCCCGCAGTGCTGCCCTACCGTCCGCATCGCGGCGTCCATCTCACCGCGACGCGGTTCGCCGAGCCGCACGGTGCCGAGGCCCACGACGCGCACCGGCGGGAGGATCGCGAGCTCATCCCGTCGTTGCTGGAGGTCGACGGGGTCGCGGGGGTGTGGACTTTCTCCTACAGCCACCCCCAGCGCCATTCGTCCTTGCCCTTCGATGAGACGCCCGTCGATCCGCCGGGAAGCATGCGCATCCGCCTCGTGTACCTCGAGGACGACCCGGCCACGGTTACGCCTGCGCTGCAGGATGCAGAAGACGGGTTTCCGACGACGGGCGAGCGGATGCTCTCCACGCCGGTGAAGACGATCATCCCCTGGCAGGACTGGTGAGCGAGGCGTTGGAGGCGCGCCTGCGGGCGCTCGAGGATCGCTCCGAGATCGCCGAGCTCATCGCCCGGTACGGTCCCGCCGTGGATTCGGGTGATGCCGAGGCGGTCGCAGCCCTGTGGACGCCGGAGGGCACGTATCAGTTCGACGACACGGTGCTGGATGCCGAAGGGATCCGCGCGCTCGTGAGCATCCCGACGCACGCGGAGTACCTGCGCCGCGGCTGCGCGCACATCGTGTCGGCCCCGCGCATCGAGATCGACGGGGAGGAGGCCGTCGCCGTGACGCACTCCGTGGTGATGCTGCGCGACGGGGACCGATGGATCGGCGAGCGGGTCAGCGCGAATCGGTGGGAGCTGCTCCGCACCCCGATCGGCTGGCGGATCCGCCACCGGCGCAACAGGCTGCTCGACGGCGATGCCGCCGCCCGGGAGCTGCTCGCGCGCTGAGCGGCAGGGGTCAGCGCGCGAAGCGGGTGAGGGGAGTCTCGCCGGCCGCCGTGAGGCGCGCGAGCGCGCGGGCGCGCGGGCCGAGGGCGCTGCCGAAGCGCACATCCCAGGACTCGTGCGTGTCATCGCCCAATGCCACGCGGGCGTGATGCGGCCAGTTCGGGTCGTCGAGCATCTGTCGTCCCAGCAGCACCAGGTCGGCATCGCCGTGTGCGAGGAGCTGGGAGGCCTGCTCCGGATCGACGATGAGACCGACGGTGGCGGTGGGCACCCCCGCTTCGTCGCGGACACGGCGCGAGAAGTCGGCGTGGAAGGCGAAACCGCGCCGGACGCGGGTGTCGACCGTGCGGTCGGTGGTGATCCCGCCCGAGGAGGTGTCGATCAGGTCGACGCCAGCAGCCGCGAGTTGGCGCGCCACCTCGACCGTCTCATCGATGCCTGCACCGCCGTCGGTGCCGTCGACCGCCGAGACGCGGAACGACAGCGGAACGCCGTCGCCGATCGCAGCGCGGACCGCGGACACGACCTCGAGCGGATAGCGGAGGCGGTTCTCTGCGCTGCCGCCGTAGTGGTCCGATCGCCGATTCGAGACGGGGGACAGGAACGTGTGCAGCAGGTAGCCGTGAGCGCCGTGCAGTTCGATGAAACGGAAGCCGGAGGCGATCGCTCGAGCGGCCGCGTCGTGCCAGTCCTGCACCGAACGGGCGATCTGTTCGGTGGTCAGGGCCGCGGGCACGACGTGACCGGGGCCGGCCGCCAGGGCGCTGGGGGCGACGAGGGGCCACGGTCCGGATCCGGTCGCGGCGTCGTCGGCGTCCAGAGGCGCGCCCGCCCGCCACGGCTCTCGCACCGCCGCGCGTCGACCGGCATGACCCAGTTGCACACCGGGCACGGACCCCGAGGCGGAGAGGAGGGCGGTGACCCGGCGCCACCCGGGGATCTGCGCGTCGCTCCACAGGCCCGCGTCGAACGGCGAGATGCGCCCCTGCGGATGCACGGCGGTCGCCTCGGCGATCACCAGCCCCGCGCCTCCCAGTGCGAAGCGGCCGAGATGCGCGACGTGGAAGTCGGTGACCAGGCCATCCGAGGATGCGTACATGCACATCGGGGAGACCCCGACGCGATTGGGCAGGGTCACCTCCCGCAGTGTCAGGGGAGAGAAGAGGGTCATGGGGACTCCTTGGGGGCCGGCGGCAGACGGAGGAAGGCGGCGAGCACCGCGGTGACGACCCCGCAGGCGGCCGCGAAGCCGAACGACAGCTGCAGTGCCTGTTCGGAGAGGAAGGCGGGATCGGTGGAAGAGGGGAGGGCGGTGATCACGAAAGCGAACAGCGCGGCGGCCACGGCGCCCGAGAGGGTGCGCACGACGGAGTTGACGCCGTTCGCGGTCGCCACGTCGTCGCTCGGCACGGAGGCGGTGATCAGCGAGGGCATCGCTGCGAAGGCGAACGCCACGCCCGCCCCTACGAGCGCGGACCCGATCATGACGGGCAGGGGCCCGCCGTGCGCGAGCATCCGGAACAGGAAGGCCGACGCCATGATCGCCGAGCCCAGCAGGAGGGCTCGCTGCCCGCCGAAGCGCGTGATGACCCGTGCGGCGAGGGGTGCGAGGGCGATCATCGTCAGCGCGGAGGGAAGGAGGAACAGGCCGGCCGCCGCCGTGGCGACCTCGAGCCCGTAGCCGGTGGATGCCGGCGCGAGGGCCTCCTGCGTCGTGAGCAGGTGGTTGGCGTACATGCCGAAGGTCGCGAAGAATGACGCGATGTTGATCGGCAGGATGGGCGCGCGCGTGGCCGTGCGTACATCGATCAGCGGAGCCGGGTGTCGTCGCTCCCACAGCATCCAGCCGGCCAAGGTCGCGATGGCGACCAGGCCCAGCACGATCGTGGATGCGCTGGTCCACCCCCAGTACTGCCCGCGGGAGATCGCGAGCAGCAGCGCCGTGAGTCCGGCCGCCAGCAGGGTGGCGCCGATGAGGTCGAAGGCCCGGCGACCGCCGGGCGGGGCTTCGGCGATGCGCCAGCGGATCAGGATGCAGAACGCGGCGCCGACCACCGCCGAACACCAGAAGATCGTCGGCAGGCCGCCCCACTGGAGGAGGGGGCCGGCGAGGACGAGGCCGAGTGCCGAGCCCATGCCGAGGGTGCCGCTCATGAGGGCGATGCCGAGGACGGCACGGCGGCGTGAGACGAGGGCGCTCAGCAGGCCGATTCCGATCGGCACGACAGCGGTGCCGAAGCCCTGCAGGGCGCGTCCGATGAGCGCGGCGGTGAAACCGGGGATCACCGCCGCGAGCAGGGATCCGAGTACCAGCAGCCCCATCGAGACCAGGAGCAGGAGGCGCCGCCCGTGCAGATCGGCGAGACGGGTGACCACGGGGGTGCCGACCACGCCGGTGAGCAGGGTGACCGTGATGAGCCAGGATGCGTCGGCGGCCGTCGTGTCGAGCAGGTCCGGGATCAGGGGGAGGAGGGGGACGATGAGGGTGAACTGCAGCGACGTCAGCATGCCGCAGGCGGCGAGCAGCCCCACCATCACGCGCTCGTGGCGCTCTCGTTCCGACTTCACCGTCACCGTTTCGCTCGAGGGGGCGATGCCCTTTCGTCAGGCTATCCGGATCTCGTGAAATGAACAAGCGATTGCTAGGGTGATGATATGGCCAGCCGCATGCATGATGTCGTCCCCGTGGACGAGGGCGAGTGCGATGCCTGGGAGGCGGGACACCTTCTCGGACCGGCCGACCTCGGAGCCGGGCTCTGGAGCATCCCGACGGCGATTCCCGAGGGGACGCTGCCCGGCACGCTCGGCTACGCCCTGATCGGTGACGACGGCGTGCATCTGATCGATCCCGGCTGGGACGGGCCGGAGAACCTGGAGCGCATCGAGCGGGCCCTGGTCGTCGCCGGGCGTTCGGTCTCCGACATCCGGACGGTCGTCGTGACCCACCACCACCCGGACCACCTCGGCCTCGCCGAGCGGGTGCGATCGCTCGTCGGCGCGCGGGTCGTGATGTCGGCCACCGAGCGGAGGGTGCTCGCCACCGTCACCGACCCGATCGCGCGTGATCCGCAGGCGTACCGCGACACGCTGGAGCGCTGGGGCGTTCCCGAAGGGAGGCGCGAGGAGCTCGTCGCATCGTTCGCGCGGCCCTCCCTCACCGGCGATGTCGAGCCCGACACCCTCCTGGACGACGGCGACGTGCTCGACCTCGCCGGCCGCCGCCTGGAGGTCATCGCAACCCCGGGGCACACGAGCGGGCACATCTGCCTGGCCGACCGCGATGCCCGCCTCCTCTTCACGGGAGATCACGTGCTGCCGCGCATCTACTCGGGCGTCGGCATCGGCGTGCTCGACGGAACCGAGCCGATGGGCGACCTCCTGGCCTCGCTCGACCGTCTCGCCGAGTTCGACGACTTCACGGTGCTCCCCGGGCACGAATTCCGCTTCACGGGGCTGGCATCGCGTCGAGCAGGGATCGCCGCTCATCATCTGCGACGCACCCGCGAAGTGGCCGCGCTCGTCGCCGAGCTCGGCGACAGCCCGGTGTGGACCTATGCGAGCCGGCTCACCTGGACCTCGGGCTGGCACGGACTCGACGGGTTCTGGCTCCACTCGGCGCTGCGTCAGACCGAGATGCACCTCGAGCTGGCGCGCGGAGGACGGGCGCAGGAGTGGCTCAGCCGCGGCTGATCACGCGGCGCTGCAGGCGCCATCCCGCCGCGGTGCGGATGAAGGAGTCGGAGTAGACGCCCATCGCCGCGAGGGTCGGCACCCCGTCCGTGCCACGGTAGTAGCGGAAGTAGGAGCGTGCGGTGGCACGATCGTCGTCGAGCTCGACGGCGATGCTGGAGACGTCGTGCCGGGTGTGCGTGCCCGGGCCCTGGATACCCGCGGCCCGCCGATCATGCACCCCGGCCAGCAGCGCCGCCCGGCCCGTGATCGTCTGCACCGGCATCGGGAGGTCGGTGGCGTCGGTGAGGTCCCACACCGCATCCGGAGTGAAGCAGTCGATGTACTCCTCCGGGTCTCCGGTATCGGCCAGATGCGCGATGCGTGCGAGGAGCATCGCGATGTCCTGGCGGTCTCCGATCGCCCGGAGATCAGCGCTCATCGGCCTTCCCCCGCCCAGCGCTCGAGGTGTGCGCGCAGGCCGCCCGGGATCGGAACGCTCTCCTGCGTGGGAGACACCGTGACGATCGTGTTCTCGGCGCGCGCGACCGGCACTGCGTCGTCGAGCCGGGTCATCTCGAACGCGAAGCGGAAGGAGGATCGGCCGATCCGTCCCATTCGCAGGTCAATCCGGATCTCGTCGAACAGGCGCGCCGCGGCCAGGTACTCGCAGGTGGTGGCCCGCGACACGGTCCACCAGCCGAAGCGCTCGACGAGGGTGTCCTGGCGCAGGTCCTGCAGGAACAGGAACTCGGACTGCAGGCCCTCCATCTTCGGGAACCAGGCGGCGTAGTAGAGGATGCCGGCCGGGTCGGTGTCGGCGTAGCTGAGTCGCACCGTGTGCGAGTGGAGGATCGGCCGGTCGGCGGCCTCGATCACTGCGTCACCGTCCAGCCGCCGTCGACCGGGAGGAAGACGCCGTTGATGTAGCCGGCGAGCGGGGAGAGGAGGAAGAGCGTCGCCCACGCGATGTCGTCGGGGGTGGCCATGCGATGCAGGGGGATGCGGGTGAGCACGTGCCGACCGGTCTCGCTCGCCGCGAATCCCGCCAGCCGCGGGGTGTCGGTCATGCCGGGGGCGACGCCGTTGGATCGGAAGTCCCTCGCGCGATGGGCGGCGAGGTGGCGGATGTAGCCCATGATCGCGGCCTTGGACGCCGAGTACCAGGCGTTGTCCGTGCCCACGAGGTTGCCCGCGACCGACGTGGTCGCGACCATCGCCGCGCCGTCTCCGGGTCCTGCGGCCGACCACGCCTCCGTCATTCGGCGCACGCTGCCGACGCAGATCTCGAGCGCCCGGTCGAACGGGATGTCGGAGCTGGAGGCGGGCCCCGCGTTGTTGTGCAGATAGCGGATCGTGCCGAGAGTGCTGCGGGCATCGGCGAATCCGGCACCCACGGCGTCGTCGTCCGACACATCCGCCACCCAGGTGTGCACGGCCGGAGCGCTGGTGCGCACGAGCCGGGCGGTCTCGTCGAGGCCGGCGGGATTCAGGTCCCACAGGCTGACGGCGAGCCCGAGCTCTGCCGCATGCATGGCCGTCGCCCGGCCGATGCCGCTTCCGGCGCCGGTGATGAGCACCGCGTCTCCTGCCGCGAATCCGAAGTCGACTGCACCCATACCGCGCTCCTTTGCCCAAGCATTTGCTTGCTTGACTCTAGCGCCGTCGTGGCGGGAAGGCCACCCCGTCACGACGGCGATGCCCTCAGCGGGACGACAGCACGAAGCCGCGGTAGCCGGCGGAGGCGACCTCCTCACAGCGATCGATGTAGTTCTTGAAGCCGCCGATGTAGGGCAGGAAGCCCCGCGCCTTGCCCGTGATGTTCGCACCCGTGTACCAGGAAGGAGCGGAGCCGAACAGGGTGCGATCGGCCAGCTCGAGGGAGTGCGCGGTCCAGGCCTTCGCTGCGTCGGATCTGGCCTCGATCGACGTGTGGCCCCGGCGGCGGCAATGCGCGATGATGCGCAGAGCGAAGTCTCCCTGCTGTTCCGAGGTCAGCGCCATGTTTGACAGCACGCTCGGGCTGCCCGGTCCGTTCAGCACGAGGAGGTTCGGGAAGCCGGGCAGCGCGACACCGAGGTACGTCGAGGGGAAGCCCGCCCACTCCTCGCGCAGCGACCGGCCCTCGCGCCCGCGGATGTCGATCGCGGTGAGGGCGCCCGTCATGGCGTCGAATCCGGTGGCGTAGACGATCACGTCGTGCTCGCGTTCCCGCTCGGTGGTGCGGATGCCGGTGGCGGTCACTTCGGCGAGGGGCTCCCGGCGCAGATCCACCAGCGTGACGTGCGGTTCGTTGAACGTCTCGTAGTATCCGGTGTCGGTGCAGATGCGCTTGGTCCCGACCGGGTGGTCGTGCGGGGTCAGCGTCTCCCGCGTGGCGGGGTCGGGCACGCGCTCGGCCAGCTTCTGCTCGAAGAAGATCCGGGCGGCGTCGTTGATCACCGGATCGACGGTGAGTCCCTGGAACGCCTTGGCGAAGAGCACTCCGCCGCGTGTCCAGCTCTCCTCGAACACCGCGGCGCGCTCCTGCTCGTCGGCTTCAGCGAAGGGGGTGGGATGGCTCGACCAGGGCGACCCGGCCGCGCCGTTCCACGACAGCTCGCGTCGACGGACGAGATCGTCCTGCTGGCGTCGCCACTCCTCGTCGTCGAGCACCCGGTTGAAGGCGGGCACGCTGTAGTTGGCGCTGCGCTGGTAGACGGTGAGCTCGGCGGCCTCCTGCGCGATGAGCGGGATTGCCTGGACGCCCGAGGATCCTGTCCCGATCACGGCGACGCGCTTGCCCCGCAGATCGACGGGAGCCTCCGGCCATGCCGACGTCTGCAGCACCTCACCGGTGAACTCGTCACGGCTTGGGAGGTCGGGCAGCTGCGGCTTCGACAGTCCTCCCGTCGCCATGATCAGCCAACGAGCGGACGTCGCCAGTCCGGACTCCGTCTGCACCTCCCACCCCTGCGCCCGCTCGTTCCAGGACGCGGATGCCAGGCGCTCGCCGAAGCGGTAGTGCCGGCGCACATCGAAACGATCGGCGACGTGGTTCAGGTAGCGCAGGATCTCGGGTTGCGTCGCGTAGCGCTCGCTCCAGCGCCATTCGCGCTGCAGGGCGTCGTCGAAGGAGAACGAGTAGTCGATGCTCTCCACGTCGCAGCGCGCGCCGGGGTAGCGATTCCAGTACCAGGTGCCGCCCACGTCGTCGCCGGCTTCGAGGCCGAGGACGTCGAATCCGGCGCGCTCGGCATGGATGGTCGAGTACAGGCCGGCGAAGCCGGCGCCGACGACGATGACGTCGTGTTCGGGGATCATCGGTGGTCCTTCGGATCGGGGGCGGTGAGGGAGCGGAGGTCGCTCCAGAGGATCTCGGCCGCGCTGACGCCGGGGCCGTAGCCCGGGATGGTCAGGAAGCCGTGGAACTGGTCGGGATGGTGGCGCAGGATGACCGGGACTCCCGCCTCGCGCAGCCGGTGCGCATACGCGGTCCCCTCATCGCTGAGCGGATCGAGACCGGCGGTGACGACCACGGCGGACGGAAGGCTCCCGAGATCGTCGACCGCGAGCGCGGTGACATCGCTGTCGAAGCGGTCGCGGTGCTCGCCCAGGAACGTGCGCCAGTAGTGCGCGAGCAGCTCGGAGGTGACGAAGTATCCGCTCGCCCTCGTGCGGTGGCTCTCGGTCGACATCGTCGGGTCGAGGAACGGATACAGCAGCACCTGCGCCACGACCGGGCTGCTCCCTCGGTCGCGCAGGGCGATGGCGGCACCGGCCGCGATGTTGCCGCCCGAGCTGTCGCCCGCCACGATGATCCCGTGGTCGGCGAGGCCGGTGTCCGATGCCCAGTCGACCACGCAGACCAGGTCATCGCGTGCGGCGCCCGGTCCGGACTCGGGGGCGAGCCGGTAGCCGACCGATACGACGGTGGTCCCGGTCGCGCGGGCCCAGCGTCGGCAGAAGCCGTCGTGTCCGTCGATCGAGCCGTGCAGGAAGCCCCCGCCGTGGGCATACACCGTCGTGGGGGCGTCGGCTCGCACGGCGTGCGGGTGGTACACCCGGATCGGGATGCCGTGTGCGCCGGCATCGACGGTCACATCGTCCGTCGACGCGACGTCCTCCGGGTTGGGTGCCGGGCGGATCCGTGCGTCGGCGGCGGCACGGCCCTCCAGCGGGGTCATGGTCGCGAGCGGGGGGAAGCTCGCGGTGAGCAGGTCCAGCATGCGCGTCGTCTCGTCCACATGATCTCCTTCGATCAGCAGCAGTATGACTATTAGTCATAGTACGATCAGGAATATCTCACTCATCGACGAGGAGGTCAAGTGAGCGACCGTGAACACACCGACGAGCGGCCCGAGCTGCCGGCGACGAGCTGGGCCGTGCTCGGCATCCTGTCGTTCGGCACCGAGCTGTCGGGCTACGACGTCAAGCAATGGGCCGATCAGAGCCTCGCCTACTTCTACTGGGCGCCGTCGCAGAGCCAGATCTACACCGAGCTGCGACGCCTGGAGCGGCTCGGGCTGGCGGTCTCCCGGGTCGAGCAGACGCATGCGGCCAAGAGCAGGCGTCTCTACGGCATCACCGACCTCGGGCGTCGGAGTATGCGCCGCTGGTCGGACGAGATCCCGGCTGAGCCCGTCGTGCTCAAGCATTCGCACATCCTGCGGCTGTGGGCCGCGCACAACGGAGACCTCGACCGTCTGCGGGAGACCCTCGCCGCGTATCGAGACGAGGCGTCGCGCAATGCCGAAGAGGCGGGTGCCCATGCTCTGGGTGCGCGGCGCGAAGACGACTGGCGGTTCTCCGGCGTCGCGCTGGAGTGGTCGGAGCGGTTCTACCGCGACGAGGCCGCCCGCATCGACTGGCTCATCGAGCGTCTGAACGGTATGCGATGAGCGTCGAGGTGCGGGCGTGAGCCCCGTCGGCGGTGTGCTGTCAGAGGCCGAAGCCGCCGTCGACGTCGAGCTTCTGGCCGGTGATGAAGCCCGCGGCCGGGGAGGCGAGGAAGGCGACCGCCGCAGCGATGTCGACGGCGGTGCCGAAGCGGCGCAGCGGGATGTTGGCCGTCGCGACCTCGAGCGCGCGCTCGTCGAGATCGCCGGATGCCATCAGCCGTGCGGACATCCCGTCCCACAGCATGCCGGGTCCGACGGCGTTCACGCGCACGCCGAAGCGTCCTTCCTCGGCGGCGAGTCCGCGGGCCAGGGCCTCGACGCCGCCCTTCGGGGCGACCGAGAGTCCGTCGCGCACGGGGTAGCGGCGGGTCCCGGCGCTCGTCACCACGGTGAGCGATCCCGACGACTCCCGCAGCGCGGGCAGGAACGCCTTCGCGACGGCGAAGAACCCGACCAGGTCGTCGTCGACCTGCTGGGCGAACTGCTCGACCGAGACCTTCGAGAGATGCACCATCGGCACGTGGGGACCAGCCGCGTGCACCACCGTGTGCACCGCTCCGTGGCGCGTCAGGAGGTCGTGGGCGAGGGCGGCGGCCCCCGCCTCGTCGCGGACGTCGAGCCGGTGCGCCTCGCCCGCGTCGCCGAGGTCGGCGAGCAGCTCGGGACGCGGTTCGGAGCGATGGGTGATCGCGACCCGAACGCCCTCCGCGGTGAGGGTGCGGGCGATCGCGGAGCCGATGCCCCCGGTGCCGCCCGTGACGACGGCGATGCCGGGGAGGTCGCGGAGTCGGCGGTTCTCAGAAGTCTGTGCAGTGTCCATGAGCCGGAATCTAACAGGTGTCCGAATCGTAACCAAGCAATTGACCGGTTGGGCGTTGCCCGGGGTGTCCGAGTGTGATTTACTAAGCAAGCGTTTGGTCGCCCTTGCGCTCTAACTCAACGATGAGAGAGGTTCGGATATGCGGTTCAACAGACTCGCGGCGGTTGCCGCAGGGATCGTGGTGTCGACGATGGTGCTCGCCGGCTGCTCGGGCGGTGACGCGGACGCAGGCAGCGGCGGCGACGGCGGAGACGACCCGATCCAGATCGTCGTGCTCGGCGGCATGGGTGCCGAGGGCATCCTCGCGGACAACGCGACCACCGCCGTCACCGCGGCGCTGGCATCCGTCGACGCCGTGAACGACATGGGCGGAATCCTCGACCGTGAGGTCGAGATCACCCATCTCGAGGACAACGCCGACCCCACGGTCGCCGTCACGAAGCTGCGGGAGTACATCGCCACCGAGGGCAAGCCCGACCTGGTGATGAACTCCGGTCCCTCCACCATCACGGAGGCGATGCTGCCGATCCTCACGCAGAACCAGATCGTCTCGTTCAACATCGGCCCGACGACCGGATCCGGCGACCCCTCGGTCAACCCCTACAGCTTCGACCTCAGCGCCTCCGTGCCCGACTACCTCGGCTCGTTCGTCGACGAGATGGACGCCCGCGGCTACGAGAACGTCGCCATCCTGCACGGCTCCAGCGCCTACGGCGAGCTCTTCGGCTCGCTGGGTGAGACCACCTTCGCAGACGCTGGGTTCACCGTGACCGGCAACGAGGGGTTCGACAATGCGGCGCTCGACATGACCGCTCAGCTCTCCGCGCTGCAGCAGGGCGACCCCGATGTGCTCGTGCTCGATGCCTACGGTGCGCCGCTGGGCTATGTGCTGCAGAGTCTGGAGAAGCTCGGCTGGGACGTCCCCGTGATGGGCAACTCCTCGGTCGCCGCGACCGGACTGATCGCCACGCCGGCCCCCGACGGCGTGCTCGGCACCGACCAGGTCAAGAACCTCACGATGCAGGTCTACTCCAGCACGCAGTACAACCCCGACGACACCAAGGTCAACGAGGCCGTGGAGCGCATGCTCGCCGCCGGTGACATCAAGTCGTCGCTGATCCTGGCGTACAACTACGACTCGGCACTCCTGTTCAAGGCCGCCGCGGAGAAGGCCGGTGGCGTCGACGACCCCGACGCACTCGTCGCGGCCCTCATCGACCCCGAGGTGCAGAAGGCCGCCGAGACCGCGATCCTCGCGAACTACGCGTTCGAGGAGGATGCGCACAGCCCGCATGTGACCCCGGACCAGTTCGCGTTCATCCCGCCGGGAGAGCTCGTCAACGGTCAGTTCCAGCCGTGACCCCGGCCGGCGTGTGACCCATCGCCGGCGGCTCGGATCTGGAACCGGATCCGAGCCGTCGGCACACCAAGCCAAAGTGATGGAAGGAACCCGACCTCAATGACCATCATCTGGTCCGGCCTGGCGCTCGGTGCGATCTACGCACTGGTGGCGATCGGCTACAACATCGTCTTCCTCTCGCAGAAGACCTTCAACTTCGCGCAGGCGGCTCTCATGATGCTGGGCGCCTTCCTCGCGTACGTCGGCATCGTCGTCTGGGGCCTTCCCTGGTGGCTCGTCGCGATCGGTGCCGCCGTCATCGTCGGAGCCATCGCCGCGCTCGAGGAGCGCATCGCGATCCGCCCGGTCAAGGACCCGCACAACCTCCTGGTCACCACCCTCGGCGCCTCGATCATCATGGAGGGCGTGGCCCAGGTGATCTGGGGCGGCGAACCCAAGCGGGTGCCCTTCTTCATGGGCGACCAGGTGCTGGAGTTCCTGGGCGGCCGCGTCTACCCGGTCGAACTCGCACTGATCGTCCTCGTGATCGTGCTCGTCATCGTCCTCACGCAGTATGCCAAGAGGAGCATGACCGGAATCGCCCTGCTCGGCATGAGCGAGAACCGCGAGGCCGCGCAGCTGCGTGGCGTCAACGTGCGGCGCTTCGCGCTCATCGCCTTCATCTTCACCGGTGTGCTGGCCGGGTTCCTCGGCGTCTTCGTCGGGCCCAAGACCTACGCCGTCGCGACCCTCGGCGCCTCGCTGGCGCTGAAGGGGTTCGTCGTCCTCGCGATCGGCGGCTTCGGATCCCTCGGCGGCGTGCTCGTCGGCGGACTGATCGTGGGGCTGGCGGAGGCCCTCGCCACGCGGTACATCGGTGCGGACTACGCGGGACTGACCGTGTTCTTCATCCTCATCGTGATTCTAATGGTCAAGCCGACGGGACTCTTCACCCGTCGCGTGGAACGGACGGTGTGACCATGGCCTCCCTCTGGTTGAAACTGCGAGCGGTCCCGGGGTGGGTCTGGCCCCTCGCGGTCGGGATCCTGCTGATCGTGCTCCCGTTCCTCGGGCTCGGCTACGCCGCGACGCGGCAGATCGAACTCACCCTCATCCTGGCGCTGATCGTGCTGGGACTGAACCTGTCGCTCGGGTACGCCGGCGAGCTCGCGATGGGCCAGGTGGCGATGTACGCCGCCGGCGCCTACGCCGCGGGGCTCGCCAACAAGGCGGGAGTGACCGACATCTGGTTGCAGCTGCTGATCGGTGCCGCGGCCGCCCTCGTGATCGGGCTCATCTCCGGAATCCCCGGTCTGCGGCTGGGAAGCTGGTCGCTCGCGATGACCTCCTTCTTCCTGATCCTGATCGTCCCCGACGTGCTGTCGATCTTCAAGGAGGAGACGGGCGGTCGCAACGGACTGGCCGGGATCATGCCCGCCACCTCCTTCGGCCAGATGATCGACGGGCGGACCTACTACATCATCATCGTCGGCGTCACCATCGTGGCCTTCGCGCTGATTCGCAACCTGGTCCTCTCGGAGCACGGCACCGCGCTGCGGGTGCTCAAGCAGAGCCCGGTGCTGGCCTCCTCCATGGGGATCTCGGTGTTCCGCGCCAAGCTCACCGCCTACGCGATCGGGGCCGTCCCCGCAGGGATCGCGGGGGTGCTGTTCGCCAACCTCGATCTGTTCATCTCACCCGAGGCGTTCGCCTTCTCGTTCGCCATGACGGTGCTGGCCGCATCGATCTTCGGCGGCTCGGCCAGCGTCTACGGAGCGCTCATCGGTGCCGCCGTGCTCCAGTTCGGGATGAACCAGTCGACCAACTTCAGCAAGTTCGGCCTCATCATCTCGGGTGCCTTCCTGCTGATCGGCGGCGTGGCCTTCACCGGCGGGCTCGCAGGTCTGCTGCGCAGCCTCGTGCGCAGAGCCGACAAGGCCGCCAAGGCGAAGACCGGCGTCCGGCCGCCCGAAGCGGCATCCGCCGAGGTCGAGAAGCTCGACGGCGCGATGCTTCGCACGCAGGGCGTCTCGAAGGCGTTCGGTGGCAACCAGGCGCTCTCGAAGGTCTCGATCGACGCGGCGCCGGGAGCGGTGACAGCGATCATCGGTCCGAACGGCTCCGGCAAGACCACGCTGCTGAACATGATCTCCGGGTTCTACAAGACAGACGCGGGGACGATCGAGCTCGACGGCGCGGCGATCCAGGGACTGCCCTCGTACCGTGTCGCCCGCGCGGGAGTCTCGCGCACCTTCCAGACGCCGAACATCCCCGAGAAGCTGACCGTGTTCGAAGCCGTCGAGGCCGGGTGCTACGCGACCGAGCGCTCGAGCGTGTTCGCCTCGGTGCTGCGTCTGCCGATGTTCTGGCGGTCGCACAAGGAGAACCGTGCGGCCGCCGAGCGAGCCCTCGCCCTGGTCGGCCTCAGCGCACAGCGCGACGAGCCGGCCGATTCCCTGCCCTTGGGCAACCGGCGGCTTCTGGAAGTGGCCCGAAGCCTCGCGGCCTCCCCGAAGGTCGTGCTGCTCGATGAGGTGGCCTCCGGGCTGGACGAGGACGAGCTGGAAGTGCTCGAGAGCCTCGTGATGCGTCTGCGCGATGCCGGGATGACCGTCATCCTGGTGGAGCACAACTTCCAGCTCGTGCTGCGCGTCGCCGACGACATCTACGTCCTGGCACAGGGCGCGGTCATGGCGCACGGCACCCCGGATCAGATCGAGAGCAACCCCCGCGTCATGGAGGAGTACCTCGGCGTCACCGCGGAGGCGCATGCGACAGGAGGCGACCATGAGTGACATCCTGCTGGAGGTGTCGGCACTGCAGACCGGCTACGGCGACCTGACGGTGGTGCGCGATGTCTCGCTCACCGTGCGCACCGGTGAGATCACGGTGCTGCTCGGGCGCAACGGCGCGGGAAAGACGACCACGCTGCGGGCGATCACCGGGCTCAACAAGATCTCGGGCGGCACCGTGTCGTACCTCGGGGAGCAGCTGACCGACGCCCCCCACAAGCGGGTCGCGCGAGGCATCTCCTACGTGCAGGAGGGCAAGAAGGTCTTCCGTGAGCTGAGCATCGAGCAGAACCTCCTGCTGGGCGGGTTCTCCCGCGGGATGGGCAAGAGGGCGCTGATCTCGGCGGCGGATGAGATCTACCAGCTCTTCCCGGTCCTCGGGAGCAAGCGCGCCCTGCCCGCGGCGAGCATGTCCGGAGGTCAGCAGCAGATGCTCGCGATCGGGCAGGCGCTCATGGCGAAGCCGAAGCTGCTCATCCTCGACGAGCCCAGTCAGGGGCTGGCACCCGTGATCGTCAAGGAGGTCATGGAGCGTGTGCACGAGCTCAAGGACACGGGCATCGGCATCCTGCTGGTCGAACAGGCGGTGCAGGAGTCGGTCGGGATCGCCGACGAGGTGGCGGTGATCGAGATGGGCCGGACGACTCTCACCGGCGCGGCCGCCGATGTCACGCTCGACGACCTGCAGCGCGCGTACTTCGGCGCGGTCGCCTAGGCCCGCCCGCGATCGCTGATCGCTCCGATTCTTCGCCCGGTCGCACTCCCTTCCCCCTCGGGAAGAGGGTGCGACCGGAAGCGGGGTGCGGACAGGCGGACGTCAGGATTCCGGGAGCGCGGAGCCGGTGGGGTAGCCCAGCACGGTGCTCTGCTCCCGCGCGAAGGCGCTCGTGATCCGGTGGGCGATGAGCCAGCGGCCGTCGACCCGGTGGTAGATGACATCGTAGAAGCCCCTCATCGCGAGGCGCGGCGCTCCGGTGTCTTCGGCGTAGTCGCCGTGGAACTCCAGGTGGATGCGGGACGTCGCGCGATCACCGTCGACGACGAGCTGCGGAAGGTGCAGGAAGTGGATGCCCGCGAACGAGGCGTCCGCGCAGAAGGCCCGGAGCGCCACCCGGCCCTGCACGAAGGTCAGGGGAGCAGCATCTCCGACCGGCCGCGACTGGTACACGCCGTCCTCGGTGAAGAGCCCGCTCCACGTCTCCCCGTCGCGCTCGTCGAAGGCGCGGGCGTACGTGGCCTCCAGGTCGATGATCTCGAGCCGATCCTCGAGGGCACGGAGGCGCTGCTCGACGTTCGAGTCGCGCGAACGGCTCGATTCTTCGCCGATGTGGAGCCCTTTGCGCGATTCGAAGAGGGCGGTGTCCGCGACGGACCGACGCACCGCGAGGGAGGGATCCTCCGGACCACGGCGACCGCGCGGGCCTTCGCCTTCCGGCTCGCGCATGCGCCCCGCGTCGGACCTCGTCCATTCGCGCACGGCCGTGCGTTCGACGATGCGCCAGCCGTCGGGGTCGCGTCGCACATGATCGAGGTACCGGAAACCGCTCGTGAAGTTGCGGGTCTCGTCGTCAGCGGGTGCGCCCCAGTGCACCGCTGTGCCGTAGGTCTCGGCGAAGGCGTGATCGCCGAACAGCTCGACCCGGTGGTTGCCGATGAGGTGCATCGTGCCGGCGAAGACGGACGTGCGCTCGCGCAGCCACGCGACATAGTCGTCGGCCGTGCCGGAGAACCCGGTGTGATGGTCGACTCCGTCGTGGGCGTAGACGTCCCGGACGCCGGGGTAGTCGGCACGGTCGACCGCTGCGCAGTAGCGGAGCACGAGGTCGTGGATCTCCTGCCGGTCCGAGAGCTCGGCGAGGGTGTTCATGCCTGGTCCGGCATATTCGTCCATCCGCGCCCTGACGCCTTCCCGTACCATCCGGACGCGGCGAGTGTCCCGCCGTCCACCGGGATCGTGTGTCCCGTGATGAATGCGGCATCGGGGGAGGCGAGGAAGGCCACGACGCCCGCGAAGTCCTCTGGCCGCCCGAACCGCCCGACCGGTAACCAGGACTGCAGGAGAGCGGGGTCGCGCCCGGCCAGCATGAGCGCGGCCGGCGTCTGCGGCGTATCGGCGAGATCCGGAGCGATCGCGTTCACCCGGATGCCCGAGGGGCCCAGCTCGACTGCGAGGCTCTTGGTGAAGGCCGCGACCCCTGCGTTGTAGGCGGAGTACACCGCGTTGCCGGGGATGCCTCGGAACGCCTCGACCGTGGAGACGTTGATCACGCTGCCGGCGCCGACCGCGATCATTCCGGGCAGGAGCGCGTGGGTCACCGCGAAGACGTGCCACAGGTTGAGCTCGTGCAGGCGCTGCCACTGTTCGGGGGGGCTCTTGGCGAAGAACGACTTCGCGGGACGGAAGTCGCCCACGTTGTTGACCAGGACGTCGGCGTGCCCGTGGTCGCGCTCGACCGACGCGGCGAGCCGGGTAACCGTCTCCTCGCGGGTGATGTCGCCCACGAGCACGGTGCAGCTTCCCCCGTCTGCTTCGATGTCCGCGGCCGTGGCTGCCGCCGCATCACCGTCGATGTCGACGAGCACGACGTGAGCGCCCTCCGCTGCGAAGCGGCGGCTGACACCCCCGCCGATGCCGAGGGCTCCGCCGGTCACGACGACGGCGCGTGGGCGCTGGGGAGTGACGCCTTCGTTACTCATGCAACAAACCTAGCATTTGGTTGGTAGCATGGACAGGCCGACGCACCGGAGCGTCGTGCAGTGAGGGGGCGGAATGAGCCTGACGTTGGATTTCGCGGGCAAGGTGGTCGCGGTCACCGGTGGCGGACGCGGCGTCGGACGCGGCGTGGTCGAGGCCTTCCTGGATGCCGGCGCCGAGGTCGAGTTCTGCGGACGCACCGAGCCGGAGAGACTGCCGGAGCGCGATGGCCGCACTGCGTCGTTCCGCGGCGTCGACGTGCGCGACGCCGCACAGAACGAGGCCTGGGTCGCGGGCATCGCCGAGCGACACGGACGCCTCGACGTGCTCGTGAACAACGTCGGCGGATCCCCGTTCGGCCGCTTCGAAGCGGGTTCTCCTCGCTACTTCCAGGCGATCACCGAGATCAACTTCCTCTCCGCCGCGGTCGCGACCCGCGCAGCCTTCGCGCCGCTGCGGGAAGCATCAGGCAGCGTGATCAACATCACCTCCATCAGCGCCCGTCGGCCCAGCCCCGGCACGGCCGTCTACGGCGCGGCGAAGGCGGCGCTCGAGAGCCTGACCCGCAGCCTCGCGGTCGAGTGGGCCCCGCAGATCCGGGTCAATGCGGTCAGCAGCGGGCTGGTGCACACCGAGAGCGCGGTCGACCACTACGGCACCCCGGAGCAGTACGCCCAGATCGCGCGCACGGTCCCGCGCGGGCGCCTCGCCTCCCCTCGGGAACTCGGCACCGTCTGCGTCATGCTCGCCTCGCCACTCTCAGCGCATGTCACCGGTGCCGTCGTCCCCGTCGACGGTGGTGGCGAGTGGCCCGCCTTCCTCACCCACACTCCGAACGCGGACATCGTGCAACAGGCCGACCGCGACATCACCGAAGGATCCCTCTCATGACCGAAGCCGTCATCGTCTCCGCCGTGCGCTCGCCCATCGGCCGCGCGTTCAAGGGCAGCCTGAAGGACATGCGCGGTGACGACCTCGCCACGCAGATGGTGCGGGCGGCCGTCGATGCGGTGCCGGGGCTCGACCCGGACGAGATCGTCGACCTCATGGTGGGCTGCGCGCAGCCGGCGGGCCAGCAGGGCTACAACATCGGGCGGATGCTGGCGCTGCAGCTCGGCTGGGACACCGTGCCCGGCACCACGGTCAACCGCTACTGCGCCTCCTCGTTGCAGACCACCCGGATGGCCTTCCACGCCATCCGAGCCGGCGAGGGCGAGGTCTTCGTATCCGCCGGTGTCGAGGCCGTGTCGCAGTTCGGCTCCGGGAAGTCCGACGGCATGCCCGACACCAAGAACCCGCGCTGGGCCGACGCCGCGGCGCGCACGGCACGTGAGGCGCAGGACCCGGACTTCATCTGGTCGGACCCTCGGGCGCGGGGCGAGCTCGAGGACATCTACATCGCGATGGGGGAGACCGCCGAGAACGTGGCATCCTTCCGCGGAGTGTCCCGTCATGAGCAGGACGAGTGGGCGGTTCTCAGCCAGAACCGGGCCGAGGCTGCGGCCGCTCGGGGGTTCTGGGACACCGACATCACGCCGGTGCGCCTGGCCGACGGCACGCTCGTCACGGAGGACGACGGTCCCCGTGCAGGGGTCACGCTGGAGGGCATCAGCGGCATGCAGCCGGTGTTCCGTCCGCACGGCACCGTGACTGCGGCGAACTGCTGTCCGCTCAACGACGGTGCCGCCGCGCTCGTGATCATGAGCGACACCCGTGCCGCCGAGCTCGGGCTCACTCCGCTCGCGCGCATCGTGTCGACGGGGGTCTCGGCGCTGTCGGCGGAGATCATGGGCCTCGGCCCGGTGCAGGCGGTCGAGCGCGCGCTGGCGCATGCGCGCATGAGCATCGGCGACATCGACATCCTCGAGATCAACGAGGCCTTCGCGGCCCAGGTCATCCCCTCGGTCGCCGACATCGGGATCGACCCGGATCGCGTCAACGTCAACGGCGGCGCGATCGCTCTCGGTCATCCGTACGGCATGACCGGCGCACGCATCACGACCACCGCGATCAACGCCCTGCGTGAGCGCGACGAGCAGTTCGCGGTCGAGACCATGTGCACCGCCGGCGGGCA
Source organism: Microbacterium paraoxydans (assembly GCF_020524545.1). Taxonomy (GTDB): domain Bacteria; phylum Actinomycetota; class Actinomycetes; order Actinomycetales; family Microbacteriaceae; genus Microbacterium; species Microbacterium paraoxydans_C. The sequence goes on from NZ_JAIVLG010000001.1 coordinate 250,449, forward strand.
GGGCATGGCCATGGTCCTCGAGCGCCTGAGCTGACGCCCTCCCGCGGCGTTGCGGGTGCGAAAACGCGCCTCCCGGTGTCCGAGGAGGCGCGTTTCTGCGCTCGCAACGCGGTCGTGGGCGTGGATCAGGCCTGTGCGCGCAGTTCGGACTTGAGGATCTTGCCGGTGGCGTTGCGAGGGAAGTCCTCCACGAAGACGAACTCCCGCGGCACCTTGAAGTTCGCCAGGTGCGCGCGGCAGAACGCCTCGAGCTCGGCGGCGTCGGGGCGCGGATCCGCGTTGTGCAGCAGCAGGACGTAGGCGCGGCCCACCGTGCCGAGGCGGTCGTCGTCGACGCCGATCACGGCGGATTCGTTCACCGCAGGATGCTTGCGCAACGCATTCTCGACCTCGGCGGGATAGACGTTGAAGCCGCCCACGATGAACATGTCCTTCAGGCGGTCGGTGATCTTCAGGCAGCCGTGCTCGTCGAGGCGACCGACGTCTCCGGTGTGGAACCATCCGTCCGGGTCGAGCACGGCATCCGTCGCCTCCTGATCCTCGAAGTAGCCGAGCATCACGTTGGGGCCGCGGAGCAGGATCTCCCCGTCCGTGTCGATGCCGGTATCCGTGCCCTCCTCGTCCACGACGCGGATCTCGACACCCTCCACCGCGGGTCCGGTCGTCTGCGCGGTGTGTTCGAGGGATTCGCCGGGGCGGGAGAGCGTGGCCACCACGCACTCGGTGAGACCGTACGCCTGGGCGACCGTCTCGAATCCGAGGACGTTCACCATGTCGTGGAACAGCGTCGCGGGAGCCGCCGTGGCACCGGCGATCGCGAACCGCAGCGACGACAGGTCGTACTCGCCCAGCCGCGGGTGGTCGAGCAGCGACGTGAAGATGGTCGGGACGCCGGGCAGCACGCTGATGCGGGCGGACTGCACGAGTTCGAGCAGCCGGTCGGCGTCGAAGACGGCGAGAGGATAGATCGTCGTGCCGGCCATGAGCGAGGTGATCATGCCGGCCTTGTAGCCGAACCCGTGGAAGAAGGGGTTCACGACCGCGTACCGGTCGTCGGGGGTCAGGCGCGCGCCGAGACCCCACGCACGTGCCACCGAGAGGGTCTGCCGGTGCGCGCTGAGCACGCCCTTCGGGACGCCGGTCGTGCCCGAGGTGAAGAGCACGTCCATGATGTCGTCCCCGGTCACGGCATCCGCCGCGGCGGACACGCGGTCGTCGCCGACCGTGGCACCGGCGGCGAGGAAGCCCGCCCAGGGGAGGATGTCGTCGCCGCCCGTGCCGTCGATGGCGACGACCGTGCGCAGGTGGGGGAGTCCGGGGAAGATCGGGCCGTCACCACCGCGCTCGGCCGCGGCTGCGCGCAGCATGGAACTGTACGACTTGCCGAGGAACCCGTCGGTGAGCACCAGTCCTGTGGCGCGGGAGCGGGCCAGGATCTCGGCGGCCTCATGCCCGGTGAAGCGGGTGTTGAGCGGGACGACGGCGATGCCGATCAGCTGTGCGCCCAGCATCGCGAGGATGAACTCGTGCCGGTTCGGGGCCCACAGCCCGACGCGATCGCCCGGTTCGATGCCCTGTGCGAGGTACGCGCCGGCGACGAGGCGGACCCGATCCTGCAGTTCGGCGTAGCCGATGACCACGTCTCCGTCGACGATGGCCGGATGCGCGCCGAGGGCAGCCATCTCGGAGAGCAGGGCGGGCACTGTCGTGGCTTTCGAGACTGTCATGGACGTCCTTTCCAATATCATGCGTACACTCCGAGTGGATGTTTCGGGAAAACGCTCACGTGCGGCACACTTGAACAAGCGCTTGTGAGATTCTCTGTGAAGGAGCAGCAATGGCAACGACCAAAAGCGGGGGGCGGCAGGAGCAGAGCTCCGAACGCCGCGACCAGATCATCTCGATCGCCGCGCGCCTGATCGCCAAGCGCGGATACTCCGCCACGACGGTCCGAGACATCGCCGACGAAGCGGGGATCCTGTCGGGGAGCCTGTACCACCACTTCTCTTCCAAGGAAGCGATCCTGCAGGAGATCCTCCACAGCTTCATGGCTGGCCTGCTGGGTCGCTTCGAGGAGATCGTGGCCGAGGGGGGAAGCCCCCGTGACATCCTCGACAAACTGATCGCGCACGCCTTCGCCACGATCGAGAGCCAGCCCGATGCGGTCGGTCTGTACCAGAACGAGCTGTCCTTCCTCGCCCGCCAGCCCGGTTTCGAGTTCCTCGGAGAGAACAGCGAGCGCATCGAGGCGCTCTGGTTGGCGCAGATCACCGAGGGGCAGAAGGTCGGCGTGTTCCGCGACTCGATCGATGCTCCGATCGCCTATCGCTTCATCCGTGACGCTGTCTGGTCGACCGTCGCCTGGTACCGGCCCGGCCGCGGTCACACCGCGTCGACCCTGACCGACAACTTCCTGGATCTGCTCCACAAGGGCCTCCTCGCCGACTGAGCGAATGCCGCGTCAGTCCGCGACTTCGCGCGTGCGCATGCCGCGGGGGTCGAGGACCTCGCGGATCAGACGCAGCTCCTCGGCGTCGGGTACGCGAGTGAGCGGCGCCGACGACGCGTCGAGGGCGAACCCCGTGCTGTCCGTCACCGTCTGCGGATCGACGCCGGGGTGGACGGAGAGCACGGTCACGGCGCCCGCGTCGTCGTAGCCCAGCACGGCGAGGTTCGTCACGATCACGCCGAGGCGGTGGTGATCGAGTCCCGCCTCGCGGGCACGGTCGTTGCCGACACCCGAGACCATGTCGACGGACGGGACGAACACGCGCGGGCTGTGGCGGGCGATCCAGTAGTCCACCCTGTGGTTCGCGGTGTTGCCCGGTGCCCCGCGCACCCCGATGAGCTGACGGGTGGGTCGTGCCCAGTCGCCGATGAGGGAGATGTTCTGGTTGCCGAAGCGGTCGATCTGGCTGGCGCCCATCATGCTCTGACGTCTCCCGGTGGCGAGGATGTCGAAGATGCGGCGGAACGGCGCCCAGCCCTCGACCGTCGGGCGCGGAGCGTCCGCGTCGCCCGGCTGCGGTGGGCCGCTCAGGAAGAAGGCCTCGCCGTCGCTGAGGACGAGGTCGGGAGCGGTCGTGAGCTTCGCGAGGCGCGCGCCGAGCGAGGGGACGATGCCCACCGCGTGCGCGAGGATCTCGCCCGACTCGCGGTAGGTGTCGGCGCAGGCCGCGATGCAGATCTCGGCGATGGTCGCCGGCGCGGTGTCGACGCCGGTCGCGGTCACGGTGGTGGTGTCGGTGCTCATGACGCTCCTCGGTCGGCGTGGAAGCGGGCGACGGCGGCGTGGTATCCGGCCTCGTCGGTGTGCAGGAAGGTGCGCTCGAACGCGGCCCAGGCGTCGGGATCCTTCGCCGCCGTCGCATAGTGCTTCTGGAAGGCCTCGTCGCGCTCGTAGTCGGGAGCGCACGTGGTGAAGTGCGCGCCGCGAGGCGCCTCGACGACGGCCGAGGCGAAGATGCGGCTGAACAGCAGGGTGTGGAAGGAGCCCTCGTCGAGGAGTGCCGACGTCGGAACGACCTTCTCCGCGGAGACGATGGTGCGGCTCGCCGCCATCGCGAACAGGTCGTCGAAGTACGGGTCGGGGCCCAGGTACTGCGCGTTGCCCTGCTCGTCGGCGCGGTTCACGTGCACGAGGGCGACGTCGAGGGGCAGCGCCGGCATGGCGACGTACTCCGCGTCGGAGTAGGGGGAGCGCACGGTGCGCAGGCGCGGGTTCGCCGGGAGGACGTCCGATCCGAGTCCCGCACGGATCGGGAGGAAGTCGAGCCGTGCGCCGGCGGCGCGGAGTCCCGCGACGAACATGCCCTCGTCGTACTCCTCGATCTCCAGCTCGCCGCGCTCCCTCGCCCGGGTGAAGAGCGGGTCGAGGGGGATGCTGTCCAGTGAGACGAATCCGTACACCAGGCGGCGGATGCGGCCGGCCGCGGCGAGCAGACCGACGTCGGGGCCGCCGAACGCGACGACGGTGAGGTCGGTGATGTCCCGTCGCAGGATCTCGCGCACGAGCGCCATGGGCTTGCGCCGCGAGCCCCACCCGCCGATGCCGATCGTCATCCCGCTCTCGATGGTGGCGACCGCCTCCTCGATGCTCACCCGCTTGTCCGACATCCCCGCTCCTTTGCGCATCACGCTAACCTAGCGCTTGTTTGGGAATCACAGTAGCATGCCCGAGAGGACGAACAGCGAGGGAGCTGCGCATGGCCGGAGAGACGATGGCGGAGCACGTGGTGGTCACCGGCGGTGCCAGCGGGATCGGGGCGGCCGTGGTCGATCTGCTCCTCGGCCGTGGATGTCGAGTGACGGTCTTCGACCTCGCCCCCAGCGCCCGCTCGGACGTCGAGTCCGAGATCGTCGACCTGCGCGATGACGCCGCCGTCGAAGCCGCCATGGCCAGGACCTGGGAGCGCGGAGCAGCGGGAGGACTGGTCGCCTGCCACGGCATCCGCGGCGCCTTCGTCCCCGCTCTCGAGATCGACCTCGACCGCGTCCGCCGGCTCTACGACGTGCACGTGGTCGGCACCCTCGCGGTCTCCCGCGCGCTGGTGCGACGCCTGGAGGGGGCGCCGGCCTCGATCGTGCTGGTGTCGTCGACCACCGCGTACCGGGGCTGGGCGAACCAGGCCGACTACGGGCCCGCAAAGGCGGCGGAACGTCAGCTGATGGAGAATCTCGCCGTGGAGTGGGCTCCGCTCGGCGTGCGCGTGAATGCGGTCGCACCCGGCCACACCCTCACCCCCATGGTGCAGGACCTGGTCGACGGCGGGTACGACCTCACGGCGGTCGAGCGCCGGACGCCGCGCGGGCGCCTCGCCGACCCTGCAGAGATCGCCGCCGCGATCGTGTGGCTCCTCCGCGACGCGAGTCACGTGATCGGGCAGTGTCTTCCCGTCGACGGCGGATGGACGGTCGTGGGGCGATGATGCCGACGCGTGCGCTCGGCGACCTGCGGGTGTCCGCCATCGGCATGGGCGCGATGACCCTGACCCAGCTCCCGGATGCCGACGTCGAGCGCGGCGTCCGCGCTGTGCATGCCGCGGTGGATGCCGGCATCACGCTGTTCGACACCGCCGACTCCTATGGCCCCACGGCGGAGATGGGGGTGAACGAGCGGGCTCTGATCGACGCCCTGCGACGGCATCCGGACGCTCTCGATCGTGTGGTCATCGCGACCAAGGGCGGGCACACCCGGGGGCCGGCTGCGACCTGGTGGGTCGACGGCTCGCCCGAGCACCTCGCGGTGGCGGCGAGAGCATCCGCGCACCGTCTCGGGCTCGACGCGCTTCCGCTGTACCAGCACCACCGGCCCGATGTGAGGGTCCCGTTCGAGGAATCGATGGGGGCGATGCGCCGGCTCGTCGACGAGGGCGTCGTCGTGCGGGTCGGGGTGTCGAACGTGGATGTGGCGCAGCTGGACATCGCCCGACGCGTGCTCGGCGATGCACTCGTGAGCGTGCAGAACGAGTACTCGGTGCAGGAGAGGTCGAGCGAGCCGGTGCTGCGGCGCTGCGAGGAGCTCGGTCTCGCCTTCCTCGCCTGGGGCCCGCTGGGCGGCATGCGGGCGGCCAAGGAGCTCGGCGGCGCGGCGATCTCCGCCGGCACGGTCGCCGCGCGCCACGGGGTCAGCCCGCAGCGGGTGGCGCTGGCGTGGCTGCTGTCGCTCTCGCCCGTGCTCATCCCGATTCCCGGCGCCAGCCGGGTGGAGAGCGTGCAGGACTCGGTGGCATCCGTCGGCGTCGTCCTCGACGAGGAGGATCTGCGCCTGCTCGACGGCCGGGCGGGGGAGGATCAGTGAGGCTCCTGCAGCAGCTCGACGCGTACGTCGTCCGGACCGAGCACGTACACGTACCGATATCCCTCGAGGGGGCCGGCCGTCGCCGTCATGGTCGCCGACAGCGGGTGGTGGCCGAGCGATGCCAAGCGGGCGAGGCTCTCTGCGATGTCGGGCACGACGATCGCCGGGTGCGCGGCGCCGATGCGCCCGGTGTCGGGATCGATGCGCACGGTGTCGGCACCGCGATACTCCGCGAGTTCCAGGAACACGCCGTCGTCGAGCCGGATGAACGTGAGCAGGATCTCGATGCCGGGGTACCCGGTCGCGGCTTCGACCGCCGGTCCGCTCTTCGACAGCGGGCCGACGACTTCGCCTCCGGTGGCGGCGCGGTAGAACGCGGTCGCGGCATCCGTGTCGCTCACCGTGATCCCGATGTGGTGCAGCCGGGGCATCCTGTCTCCTTTGACTCAACCAAATGCTTGTTCAGCAACTATCGCGGAGGAACCCCATGAACGCAACGCCCGTCATCGACCTCACCGGCCGCGTCGCCGTGATCACCGGAGCCGCCGGCGGACAGGGGCGGTCGCACGCCGCGCTGTTCCACGAGCTCGGAGCAGACCTCGTGCTCACCGACCTCGACGGCGCGGCGGTGGCCGAGGTCGCCGCCCTCTACGGAGACCGGGCCGTCGCGCTCGCCCACGACGTGTCATCCGCCGAAGCCTGGGCCCGGGTGGCCGCGGCCGCCGAGGAGCGGTTCGGGCGCGTCGACGTGCTCGTCAACAACGCCGGATTCTGCCCGGAGGGGCCGCTCGCCGAGACGGCGGAGCGGGTGATCCGCCTCACGCTCGACGTGAACCTGATCGGCCCGATGCTGGGCGTGCAGGCGCTGCTGCCGCTCCTGGGGGACGGAGCGTCGATCATCAACATCGCCTCGACCGCCGGGGTCGCGGGCTACGCCAACCGCGTGCCGTACTCGGCCTCCAAGTGGGGGCTGCGCGGCGTCTCACGCGCTCTCGCCCGTGAGCTCGCCGGCAGCGGCATACGCGTGAACACCGTGTGCCCCGGGGCGGTCGACACACCCATGATCACCGAGGACACCCGCGCCGGGGTCGGTTTCATCTCGCGCATCCCGATCCCCCGCGCGGGTCGACCGGACGAGGTCTCGAATCTCGTGGCCTTCCTCGCCAGCTCGGCGAGCAGCTACTGCACCGGCCAGGACTTCATCATCGACGGCGGCCAGGTCGCCTGATGCCCGCCTATGCCTTCGACGGGGTCGTGCCGGTCGTCGCCCCGACCGCATTCGTGCACGAGACCGCGAGCCTGATCGGCGACGTCATCATCGGTCCAGGATGCTACATCGGGCCGTTCGCGAGTCTGCGGGGCGACTTCGGGCGCATCCTCGTGGGTGAGGGGTCGAACGTGCAGGACTCGTGTGTGATCCATGCGTTCCCCGGTGCCGATGCCGTGCTGGAGCCGAACAGTCACGTCGGGCACGGGGCGATCCTGCACGGCTGCCGCATCGGGTCGTTCGCGCTGATCGGCATCGGATCGACCGTGCTCGACGGCGCCGAGATCGGGGCGGATGCGCTGCTCGGCGCTGGCGCGGTCGTGACGGCGGGCACCGTGATCCCACCCGGGACGAAGGCGCTCGGAGCCCCGGCCAGGGTCGTCGGCCCTCTCGACGACCAGGCGATGGCCTGGAAGCGCAATGGTGTGCGGATCTACCAGGAGCTCGCACGGCGGAGCCTGGAGACGCTGCGGCCGGTCGCGCCCCTCGCCGCGGTGGAGGCCGACCGGCGCCGTACCTCCTGGCCGCACGATGCGGCGACCCCGTTGCACCGGCAGCGGGCCCAGGGGCGGCCGTGAGCGAGGGCTTCGACGACTGGCTCGCGATCACCCGGGCGATCGCCCGCTACGGCCGGTACGCCGACCGGCGGCGCTTCGCCGACATGGCCGATCTCTTCGCTCCCGGCGGGCGGATGCTGATGTTCCGCCCGCGCGCCGAAAAGCCGACGGATGCGCCGCAGGGGCGTGAGCAGTTGATCACCGCGTTCCGCGCGCTCGATGCCTTCGTCGCGACCAGTCACGCACTCGCACCGAGCGAGGTGGAGATCGATGGCGACACGGCGAGAGCGCGTACCGCGTGCATGTCGCATCACATCCGCGAGACGCCCGACGGCCGTATGCGCTTCACGCTTGCCGACCGCTACGACGACACGCTCATCCGTCTCGACGGACGCTGGCTCTTCCGCGAGCGGCGCAAGTACACCGACTGGACGGAGCAGGTGGCGTTGCGGCGGTGACGTTCTTTTTCGAGCAAAATGTATGTTTCGGCGTATCATGGAGTCATGAGTCAGATCGCGATCACCGACGCGCGCGGACGCCTTGCGTCCATCATCGACGAAGCGCGGAGCGAGCCCGTGTACCTCACCCGCCGCAGCTTGCCGGTCGCGGCCGTCGTCGATGCCTCGTTCCTCGAGCGTCTCCTGGAAGACGCCGAGGAGCTCGCCGACATCCGCGCCGTCGACGAGGCATGGGACGAGACGGAGCGTCTGGGTGAGACGCCGATCCCCTGGGATGAGGTCAAGCGCGACCTCGGATTGACTTCGTGACCTATACGGTCCAGGTCCTCCCGGTCGCTGTCCGCGCGATCCGCAAACTCCCCCCTGAGGCGAAGCGTCGTGTCGAGGCGGTGATCGAGCTCCTGGCGGAAGACCCGCGCCCGCCGGCGGCGAAGAGGCTCACGGCTCGACCCGAGTGGCGGGTGCGAAGCGGTGACTATCGCGTGTTGTACCGCATCGAGGATCGGGTGCTCACGGTCGTCGTCGTCCACGCCGGTCATCGGCGCGATATCTACAGTCGCTGACGAACAGCCGAGTCGCTCTCACCCGTGGGCGAGCGCCCAGATCTCGGCGCGCTCGCGCAGCTCTCGGGCCGTGCCGAACAGCTGCCCGAGCGCATGGGCGCGCTTGAAGATCAGGTGCGCGTCGTGCTCCCACGTGATCGCGATGCCGCCGTGCAGCTGGATCATCTCTGCAGCGACGTGCGCCAGAGCCTCGGAGCAGGTGGCCTTCGCGATCGCTGCGAGCTCGAAACGATCGGCCGCGCGGGAGGCGAGAGCCGCGGATGCCGCGCGCGACGCCGTGCGTGCCACCTCCACGCGCACGTGCATGTCGGCCATGCGGTGCTTGAGCGCCTGGAAGGAGCCGATCGCCCGTCCGAACTGCACGCGCTGCGTCGCATAGGCGACCGTGTCGTCGAGCGCTCTGGCCGCCGTGCCGGCCTGCACCGCGCTGACGGCGGTGAGAGCGAGCGCGCGCACGGTCTCCAGCACCTCGGCATCGGCCGCGCCGAGCGTACGTGCGGGTGTCTCGTCGAAGCGCAGAGTCACCATGCGCAGGGTCTGATCCATCGCCGGAGTCTCTTCGCGGACGACGGTGTCCGCGTCGAGCACCTCGAACAGGCGGGGACCTTCGGGCGTCCGCGCGATCACGAGCAGGACCTCGGCGGCGTCGCCGTCGAGCACGAACCCGCACGCTCCGTTCAGGGTCCAGCCGTCGCGTTCCTCGGCCTGCACGTCCACGCGGTCGGGGGCGAATCGTCCGGTCGGATCCGCCCAGGCGAGCGCCGCAGACGACGACCCCTCGGCGATGCCGGGCAGGAGCCGCGCCACAGCATCCGCGTCTCCCGTGGCGAGGATCGCCTGCGCGGCGATCGCGACCGAGCCGAGGTAGGGGGAGGGTGCCAGCGAGTACCCGATCTCCTCGAGGACGAGCTGCGCTTCCCGCAGAGTGAAACCGGCACCGCCGAACTCCTCGGGGATCGCCATGCCCGCGATGCCGATCTCTTCGCAGAGCAGACGCCACAGGTCGACGTCGAAGCGTTCCGCGCTCTCCATCGCGCGTCGGCTCGCCGCGCTGTCTGCACGCTGGCTCAGGATGCCGCGCACGAGTGCCACCAGCTCCTGCTGGTCCTCATCGGGTTCGAAAGACATTCACCGCTCCTTCGGGAGGATATCGCGGGCGATGCGTGCCCGGTGGAACGCGGGGGTACCCCAGACCGCGCTGAGCGCGGGAGCAAGACCGAGCCAGATGCGCAACGTGTGCTCGGCCGTGTAGCCGATCGCCCCGTGCACCTGCAACGAGACGCGTGCGGCGAGCAGGGCCGCATCCCCGGCGGCGACCTTCGCCGCGGAGATCGCTCGGTCCTCATCCGGCTCGTCGGCACGGAGCGCGGCATTCCACACCAGCGGACGCGCGAAGCTGAGCGCGATGCGCACCTCCGCGAGCTGGTGCTTGAGCGCCTGGAACTCTCCGATCGGCCGTCCGAACTGCTCGCGTACCTTCGCGTACGACACGGCCTCCGCGAGCATCCGCTCCCCGGCGCCGACCAGGGTTGCGGCGGCGGCGAGGCTCGCCTCGTTGAGGGCTGCGTCCAGGGCGCCGGGGCCGAGCGGGACGGCGTCGCCGGTCGGGGTCAGCCGCGCGAGTCGTCGGGTCGGCGCGACGGAGGTCAGCTCGTCTGCGGCTTCGCCGTGATGCAGTGCGCCGTCGCGCACGAGATATCGGTGCGAGGCGACGGCCGCGTCGAGGGCGGCGGGAGCCGTGCCGTCGACCGCGGCGGTCGCGATGGCGCCAGCGGCGAGCTCGCCTCTGGTCTCGTCGTCCACCAGCCCGGGAAGCAGGGCGACCGTCTCGAGGTAGGGGCCGGGAATCCCGTGGTAGCCGAGGCGCTCGAACACGACCACGAGGTCGCTCAGCGTGCCGCCGAAACCGCCCGTCTCCTCGCTCACGCGCAGACCGAGCAGACCCAGTTCGGCGAACTGGCCCCACAGCGCGAGGCCGGGCGCGGTGTCGCCGTCGGCCCAGCTGCGGGCGATGTCCGCGCCGCCCGATCCCTCGACGATCTCGTCGATCGCCTCCGCGAAGGCGAGCTGTTCTTCCGTGGGCAGGAACCGCATCATGCGCGCCTTCCGTCTCCGCCGCGGGGGAGCCCGAGGATCCGCTCCGCGATGATGTTGCGCTGGACTTCGTTGGTGCCGGCATAGATGGGCCCGGCGAGGGAGAACTGGTAGTCGTCGACCCATCGGCCGCCTTCGACCGCGGACGCCCCCCGAAACTCGCCCTCCGGGCCGAGGATGCGCAGGGCCGTCTCGTGGATGTGCACGTCGAGCTCCGACCAGAACACCTTGTTGATGCTGCCCTCCGCACCGACGGAACCGCCGTCGAGCAGGGTGCTGACGGTCTGCCAGGTGAAGAGGCGATAGGCTTCGGCGCCGATCCAGGCGTCGACCACGGCGTCGTCCTCCGAGGTCGTTCCCTGCTCGGACTGCAGTGCGATCAGCCGATCGGTCGCGGCGAGGAAGCGTCCGGGGGCGCGCAGCGAGAGTCCGCGCTCGTTGCCCGCGGTGCTCATCGCCACGCGCCAGCCGTCGCCCGGAGCCCCCAGGACGTCCGCATCGGGGACGAACACGTCATCGAAGAAGATCTCCGCGAACCCGGTGGTTCCGTCGAGCTGCGCGATCGCGCGCACGGTGATCCCATCGGCATCCATCGGGAAGAGGAAGTAGGTGAGCCCGTGATGCCGTTGCGCCTCGGGGTCGGAACGGAAGAGTCCGAAGCCGCGGTCGGCCCACACGGCGCGAGAGCTCCAGATCTTCTGGCCGTTGAGCACCCAGCCTCCGCGGGCGTCATCGCGGCGCGCGGTGCTGCGGATGGCCGCCAGGTCGCTGCCCGCGCCCGGCTCGGACCACGCCTGCGCCCAGATCAGGGTGCCGTCGGTCATCGGTCCGAGGAAGCGTTCGTGCTGCGCGGGGGTGCCGTGCTCGAACAGGATCGGTGCGAGGAGCGAGATCCCGTTCTGCGCGACGCGGGTCGGGGCGCCCGCGCGGTAGTACTCCTCCTCGAACAGCACCCACTCGGTGATGCCTGCGTCGCGGCCGCCGTACTGCTCGGGCCACGACACCACGGACCACCGGCCGGCGGCGAGCGTCGCCTCCCACTCGCGATGTGCGGCGAAGCCGGCCTCCGTGTCCATCGACGGCAGCGGGGTCGACGGGACGTTCTGTTCGAGCCAGGCGCGCGCCTCTGCGGCGAACGCCTGCTGGTCCGGGGTCAGGTCGAGGTTCACTGCGGTGCCCCCTTCGTGTCGGCCTTGATGGAGCGGACGTCGACTCCGCCCAGCGAGTCGCCACCGACCTCCGCGTTGTGGGCATGTGCCGCGTGGTGCAGTCCGAACACCGAGTCCATGCCCGCGCGCATGCCCTGCAGGTCCTCGGCCTGGTTGACCGCCTTCTTGGTCAGGGCGAGCCCCAGCCGCGGCATGCGTGCGATGCGCGCCGCGAGCTCCAGCGTCCGCTCCTCCAGCTCGCCGAGAGGGACGACATGGTTCACCATGCCCAGCTCGTATGCGCGAGCGGCCGGCATCCGATCCCCGGTGTAGAGCATCTCCTTGGCGGCGCGGGGGTTGGTCACCCACGGGTGCGCGAAGAACTCGACCCCGGGGATGCCCATCGACACGACCGGATCCTGGAAGAAGGCGTCGTCTGCCGCGACGATGAAGTCGCACGACCAGGCCAGCATCAGCCCGCCGGCGATGCAGGCGCCCTGCACCATCGCGATGACGGGCTTGGGGATCTCGCGCCACCGTCGGCACATGCCGAGGTACACCTCCGACTCGCGCGCGAAGCGGGAGTCGACGCCGCTCGCGCCCACGTGGTCCCACCAGATCACGGCCCTGCGCTCGAAGCTCTGGTCGATGTCGCGCTCGGGCGTGCCGATGTCGTGGCCTGCGCAGAAGTGCTTCCCGTTGCCGCCGAGCACGATGACCTTGACGGCGTCGTCGTCGACCGCGCGCGTGAAGGCGGTATCGAGGGCGTAGGTGACGGCGGAGTTCTGGGCGTTGCGATACTGAGGGCGGTTCAATCGGATGATCGCTGTCGACCCGCGCACCTCGTAGGTGACCACGGCGTCGGCGGATTCGACGGTCATGACGGGTTCCTCTCTGAACTCCAGCAGTCAACCAAACAATCGCTTGGTTTATTGATACTATACGTGAACGGCCCTCCGAAGACCACGTCGAACGGCGGCGCCGGAGATGATGACTCGATGAGGAGCACACATGGATGCGACGCCGCACGATGCGGATGAGCGGTTCCGCGCCGAGATCCGCGGATGGCTGGAGGAGAACCTCACCGGCCGCTTCGCCGAGCTGCGCGGACGCGGAGGCTCCGGCCGCGAGCACGAGGACTTCGAGGCGCGGCTGGAATGGAATCGGCACATGGCGGCCGCCGGCTGGACGTGTGTCGCCTGGCCGGTCGAACACGGCGGGCGCGGGCTCAGCATCGCGCAGCAGGTCATCTTCCACGAGGAGTATGCGAAGGCGGATGCTCCCGCTCGAGTGAACCACCTCGGCGAAGAGCTGCTCGGACCGACCCTCATCGCTCACGGCACGGCGGAGCAGCAGGCGCGGTTCCTCCCCGGCATCGTCGCGGTCGAGGAGCTGTGGTGCCAGGGGTATTCCGAGCCCGGAGCGGGATCGGACCTCGCCGCCGTGTCGACCAAGGCGCAGCGCATCGGGGACGAGTGGTCGATCACGGGGCAGAAGGTGTGGACCTCGCTCGCCCAGCACGCCGACTGGTGCTTCGTGATCGCGCGCACCGAACCGGGATCCGTCCGCCATCAAGGGCTGTCCTACCTTCTCGTGCCGATGGATCAGCCCGGGGTCGAGGTGCGACCCATCCTGCAGTTGACCGCGACGAGCGAGTTCAACGAGGTGTTCTTCGACGACGCCAGGACACGGTCCGACCTGGTCGTCGGCGGTGAGGGCAACGGCTTCAGGGTCGCGATGGCCACGCTCGGCTTCGAGCGGGGCGTGTCGACCCTCGCCCAGCAGATCGCGTTCCGGCGCGAGCTGGATGCGGTGATCGAGACGGCCACGCGCACCGGCGCCATCGACGACGCGGTGCTCCGCGATCGACTGGTGCGTGCTCGCATGGACCTCGAGGTGATCCGGCAGCACGCTCTGCGCACGCTCGGCGGCGAACAGGGCGACGGAGCCTCGGTGGCCAAGCTGCTGTGGTCGAACTGGCACCGCTCCCTCGGCGAGCTCGCGATGGACGTCGCCGGCCCCGAAGCCCTCCTCGTCGGTGCCGACTATGCGCTCGACGACCTGCAGACGCTGTTCCTGTTCAGCCGCTCCGACACGATCTACGGCGGCTCGGATGAGATCCAGCGCAACGTCATCGCCGAGCGCGTGCTCGGCCTTCCCCGAGAGGCCCGCCCATGAGCGCCACCGCCCCCGAGTACGTCCCCGGCCACGATCTGCTGAACGGGAAGCGCGTCGTGATCACGGCCGCGGCCGGCGCCGGCATCGGGCAGGCCGCCGCGATCCGCTGCCTGGAGGAAGGCGCCGCGCTCGTCGTGCTCGGCGACACGCACGCGGGTCGACTCGCCACGACCCAGCAGGAGCTCGGCGACCGCTTCGGCGCCGACCGTGTGCGCACCGCCGTCTGCGATGTGACGGACGAGGAGCAGATCGCCGCCTTCCTCGACCTGGCCGAAGACGGCGGTCCGATCGACGTCATGATCAACAACGCCGGACTCGGCGGATCGGTGTCGATCCTGGATATGACCGACGAGCAGTGGGGAACGGTGCTCGACGTGACCCTCACCGGCACGTTCCGCTGCATCCGCGCGGTCGGTCGGCGCATGGTGGCAGCCGGCACCGCCGGGATCATCGTGAACAACGCCTCCGTGATCGGCTGGCGCGCACAGGTCGAGCAGGCGCACTACGCCGCGGCGAAGGCCGGAGTGATGGCGCTCACCCGCAGCGCCGCGATGGATCTCGCCCCGCACGGCATCCGCGTCAACGCGGTCTCGCCGAGCCTGGCGATGCATCCGTTCCTCGAGAAGGTCACCTCGCCCGAGCTGCTCGAGCAGCTCAAGGCCCGTGAGGCGTTCGGGCGCGCGGCAGAACCCTGGGAGGTCGCCAACGTCATGGTGTTCCTCGCCAGCGCATACTCCTCCTATATGACCGGCGAGGTCGTCGCCGTCAGCAGTCAGCACGCGTGAGTTCAGAGAGAAGGAAGAACATGGCAGAGGCATACATCGTCGATGCGGTCCGCTCGCCCGTCGGCAAGCGCGGCGGCTCGCTCTCGGGCATCCACCCGGCCGACCTCGGTGCGCACAGTCTGAAGGCGCTGGTCGAGCGCACCGGTATCGACCCCGGCGCTCTCGACGACGTGATCATCGGCGCGACCGACACGATCGGCGGACAGGCGGGCAACGTCGGCCGCTCAGCCGTCCTGGTGGCGGGTTTCCCCGAGCACGTGCCGGGCGTCACGATCGACCGGCAGTGCGGGTCGAGCCAGCAGGCCGTCCACTTCGCGGCGCAGGCGGTCATGAGCGGCACCAACGACCTGGTGATCGCGGGCGGATTGCAGAACATGTCGCAGCTGCCGATCTCGTCGGCCATGGTCGCGGGGGAGGCGTACGGCTTCACGACGCCCTTCGCCGAGTCGCCCGGGTGGCAGGCCCGCTACCCCGACCAGGAGATCTCGCAGTTCGTCGGCGCGGAGATGATCGCCGAGAAGTGGGACATCACGCGCGAGGAGATGGAGCAGTTCGCGCTCGAGAGCCACCGGCGCGCGGCGTTGGCCCAGGACGAGGGGCGCTTCGCGAACGAGATCGTGCCGCTGAACGGCCTCGACCACGATGAGGGCGTGCGCCGCGACACCTCGCTGGAGCGCATGGCGGGGCTCGCGACCCTGACCCCGGGCGGGCGGCTGACCGCGGCCGTGGCCTCGCAGATCAGCGACGCCTCCAGCGCGGTGCTGGTCGCGAGCGCGCAGGCTGTGAAGGACCACGGACTCACGCCCCGGGCCCGCATCCACCACCTGTCGGTGCGCGGGGACAGCCCGGTTTTCATGCTCACCGCCCCGATCCCCGCGACTCACTACGCCATGGAGCGTTCAGGCATGAGCCTCGACGACATCGACCTGTTCGAGGTCAACGAGGCCTTCGCCTCGGTCGTGCTCGCCTGGCTGCGGGAGACCGGGGTGCCGCGCGAGAAGCTCAACGTCAACGGCGGTGGCATCGCGCTGGGGCACCCGATCGGTGCGACCGGAACGCGGCTCATGACCACGCTGTTGAACGAGCTGGAGCGCACCGGCGGACGCTACGGCATGCAGGTCATGTGCGAGGGCGGAGGCCTGGCGAACGCCACGATCATCGAGCGGCTCTGAGGGCTCGCCGAGACCCCCGGATACCGTCGAGACCCCGCCCTGCTGACGTCAGCACGGCGGGGTCTCGACGGCAAAGGGGGGTCTCGGGGAGATCAGACGAGGCGAGACGGGGCGTCAGGGCAGGAGGCAGGAGGCGGCGGCGCGGAGGTGCTCCGCGGCATCGCGCACCACGCGATCGACGAGCTCCTCACAGCTGGGCAGGTCGTCGATCATGCCGACCACCTGGCCCGCCGCGAGCATTCCCGCCTGGGTGTCACCGTCGACGAGGCCGGCTTTCAGGAGCATCGGGGTGTTGGCGGCGAGGGTCATCTGCGTCCAGGAGCGCCCCGTCGCCTTCTTCATCGAGACGGCGTCCTTGACCAGCTGCGGCCAGCTCAGCCCGGACAGCTTCTTGAACTCGAGCGAGCGGCGCAGCGTCGGGCCGAGTCGGGAGAGCCCGCCCCTGCCCTCGAGGCCCTCGACGAACTCTGTGCGCAGCAGCCGGTGCGGCATGCCGTCGGCCTTCGTGGTCACGACCGTGCCGTCCAGTCCGAAACCGAGGTAGCGCTGCTTGATCGCCTCCGGCACGGCACTGTCGCTCGTGAGCAGGAACCGCGTTCCCATCCCGACGCCCGCGGCACCGTAGGCGAGCGCGGCGGCGAGGCCTCGGCCGTCGTGGAAACCACCGGCCGCGATGACCGGGATGTCGACTGCGGCGACGACGGAGGGCAGCAGGATCGAGGTGGGCACGGCGCCGGTGTGCCCACCGCCCTCACCGCCCTGCACCATCACTGCATCCGCGCCCCAGGCGGCGACCTTCTCGGCATGACGCACCGCACCGATCGAGGGGATGACCACCACGTCGTTCTCCTTGAGGCGCTCGATGAGTTCGCGACGGGGAGCGAGGGCGAAGCTCGCCACCTTGACACCGTGACGGATCAGCAGCTCGACGCGCTCGGCGGCGTCGCCCGCGTCCGCTCGCAGGTTCACCCCGAACGGGCGGTCGGTGCGCTCGGTGACCTCGACGATCTGTCGTTCGAGCTCGTCGTACGTCATGGTCGCCGACGCCAGGATTCCGAGAGCGCCGGCCTGCGCCGTGGCGGTGACCAGACGAGCACCGGCGACCCAGCCCATGCCGGTCTGCACGATCGGATGGTCGACGCCCGTGAGTCGGGTCAGGGGTGTGGCCAGCTGCGGGGGCGTGGTCATGATGCGGTCACCTCTCGGTCGCGGAGTCCGCGCGGATCCAGACGCTCGCGCACGAGCGTGAGCTCCTCGTCGGTGGGGAGCCGGGTCTCAGAGACCGCGGCAGGGATGTGCAGGTCGAAACCGGTGGCCGTGGTGACCTGATCGAGCGTCACACCGGGGTGGAGGCTCACGAGTGCGAGGCTGCCGTCCGGGCCGGTGAAATCGAGCACCGCCAGGTCGGTGACGATGCGCCGAAGGTCCTGGAAGCGGTCTGCTCCGGCGGCCCGTGCCCGGGACGGGCCGACTCCCGTGACCACATCGACCCGCTCCACGAACACCCGGGGGCTGTGCCGCGCGATCCAGTAGCTGGTGGCGTGGCTGACCGTGTTCGTCGCGGCGGCGCGAGCGCCCAGCAGCTGCCGGAGGGGGCGGTCGCGCTCGCCGATCGCGGACAGGTTCTGGTCGCCATGCCGGTCGATCTGGGCTGCTCCCATGACCACGTGGCGGCGGCCTCGGGCGATCATCTCGAACAGGCGCGCATAGGGGAGGGGGGCCTCCGGCGCGTCGAACGGCTCGTCCACGGCGGGGGTGTCGGCGTACAGCGTGGCCTCGCCGTCGCTGAGCAGCAGCTCGGGGGCGTGCGTGAGTCGCGCCAGCCGGGCACCGATCGTCGGGACAGTGCCGACGGCGCTGGCGAGGATGGTGCCGGCACCACGGAACAGATCGCTGCAGGCCGCGACGGCGACCTCGGCGCGGGTGGCGGTCATGCGATCTGCTCCGCGTGGAAGGCGGTGACGGTCGCGCGGTAGGTCTCGTCGTCGACGTCGAGGAACCGGGCACGGAACGCGGCCCAGGCGTCGGGTGACGCGGCGGCCTCGACGTACGCCCGCTGCAGCCGCTCGTCGCGGGAAGAATGCGGAGGGTGGGCCGTGAACCCGGCGCCGCCCGGCGCCACGACGATCGCGTCCGTGAGCGTGGGATCGAGGACGGACGCCGTGGGTCCGGCACCGGCGAGGAGCTCGGCCGCATCGACCAGGGCTTCCACGCTCACGACGGTGCGGGCTGCGGCGCCCGCGAACAGGTCGTCGAAGTAGAGGTCGGGGCCGAGGCAGACCGTCGTCCCCGCGGCGTCCGCGCGGTCGAGATGCAGCAGCGCGAGGTCGAGCGGCACCGCGGGCATCGCGACGAGCACCTCCGCATCGGCGTAGGGCGAGGTGATCGTGCGGACCTCCGGGTTGCGGGTCACGGCGTCGGAGCCCGCGCCGGACCGGGTGACCTCGAAGGGGAGTCTGCGCGATGCCGCACGGAGCCCGGCGATGAGCATCCCTTCGTCGTACTCGATGTTGCGCACGGCGCCCGACCGGCGCGCGGCCGCGAAGTGCGGATCGATCGCGATGCTGTCCAGCGACACGAACCCCTGAACGATCTCGGCGGCCTGTCCGGTGGCGCACAGGATGCCGACGTCGGGGCCGCCGAAGCTGACGATGCGCAGCCCGCGTGCGCCGGACCGCACGATCTGTCGTACCAGGGCCATCGGCTTGCGACGGGAGCCCCATCCGCCGATCCCGATCGTCATGTCGTCGTGGATCAGCGATGCGACCTCCGCGGGAGAGGAGGCCACGACGCTCATGTCGAGAGGTTCTCGCCGGTGGCGACGAAGGCGTCGCGATGCTGGTCGGCGACGCCGGCGAGGTTGAGCTCGAACGTGAAGCCCTGCTCGAACCGGTAGCTGCGGTTGACGTCGATCGGGTCGATGCCGTTCAAGGCCTCCTTGGCCGCCCGGATCACGCGCGGATCCTTGGCGGCGATCTCCTCGGCGATCGCGAGTGCGGTGGCGTCGAGCTCGGAGCGCGGGACGACCGCCGTCACCGACCCGAACTCCTCCAGTCGTCGCGCCGTGACGGTGCGACTCGTGTAGTACATCGAGCGCAGCATGTGCTGCGGAACGAGCCGCGACAGATGGGTCGCTGCGCCGAGAGCGCCACGGTCGACCTCGGGGACGCCGAAGGTCGCGTCCTCCGAGGCGACGATCACATCGCTGTTGCCGACGAGCCCGACCCCGCCGCCCAGGCAGAAGCCGTTGACCGCCGCGATCACGGGAACCGCGCACTCGTAGATCGCCTTGAAGGCCTCATAGCACCCGCGGTTCGCGCCGAGGATGCCCGAGAAGCCTTCGATGCGCTGCATCTCCTTGATGTCGACGCCCGCGTTGAAGCCTCGTCCCTCCGCGCGCAGCACCACGACGCGTGTCTCGGAATCGGTCGTGGCCTCGCGCATCGCCGCGGCGAGATCGAACCACCCGGCGACGGGCAGCGCGTTCACCGGCGGATAGTTCATCGTGACGGTGCGGACACCAGCAGGATGCAGGGTGGAAGTGATCGTCATCGGACACCTAACCTAACGTTTGCTCAAGGAACCCTAGCACTTGCTTGGTTGACGTCGTAACCCCTTGCGGGCATTTGCCCTAGCAATTGCTTGGTTGGTAAGATCCTCTGCATCCACCGCTCCCAGGGCGGTCCGCAACAGCCACAGTCTCAAAGGAGAGTCGACCCATGGCAGGAATCCTCGAAGGTCGCGTCGCCATCGTCACGGGGGCGGGGCGCGGTCTCGGCCGGGAGCACGCTCTCGAACTCGCTCGGCAGGGCGCTGCGGTCGTGGTCAACGACCTCGGCACCACCCTCGACGGCGCGGGAGTCTCGGTCGGTCCTGCCCAGGAGGTCGTGGAGATCATCCGGGCGGCCGGCGGCGAGGCCGTGGCCAATGGCGCCGACATCGCCGACTTCGCACAGGCCGCCGAGCTCGTGGACCAGGCCGTCTCCGCCTTCGGCCGCCTCGACGTCCTCGTCAACAACGCCGGCTTCGTCCGTGACCGAATGCTCGTCAACGCCGGTGAGGATGAATGGGACGCCGTCATCCGCGTGCATCTGAAGGGCCACTTCGCCCCGCTTCGCCACGCGAGCGCATACTGGCGCGCGGAGTCGAAGGCCGGGCGCCAGCCCCTCGCCCGCGTCATCAACACCTCCTCCGGAGCAGGTCTGCAGGGCAGCATCGGGCAGGCGGCGTACTCGGCTGCCAAGGGCGGCATCGCCTCGCTCACCCTCGTCGCCGCCGCTGAACTCGGACGCTACGGTGTCGCGGTCAACGCGATCGCCCCCTCCGCGCGCACCCGCATGACCGAGGGGCCCTTCGCCGATGCGATGGCTGCGCCGGAGGGCGGCTTCGACCGGATGGACCCGGCGAACGTCTCACCGGTGGTGGCGTGGCTCGCGAGCGCCGACTGCACGATCAGCGGACGCGTGCTGGAGGTGGAAGGCGGTCGCCTCTGTCTCGAAGACGGGTGGCGGCACGGCGCGGTCCGCGAGCTCGATCGTCGCTGGTCGGCGGTCGAAGTCGGCGACGCCGTCCGCGCGCTGGTCTCCGAAGGCGACGCCCCCGAGCCGGTGTACGGCGCATGAGCGCGGCGGAGTGGGCGGGGCGCGACCTCGGCGAGCGGACCGTCGGCTATGACGAGAAGGACGCCATCCTCTACGCGCTCGCCGTGGGGGCAGCGGCCACCGACCTCGATCTCGTGTTCGAGGACCGGCTGCGGGTGCTGCCGACCTTCGGCCTCACGCTCGCGCAGTGGGCCCCCGATGTGCTCGCGGCGGCCGGGGCGTTCGACGACCGCGCCGTGCACGGCTCGCAGACGCTCGAGGTGCACCGGCCGCTGGCCCGTGCGGGTGAGCTGCGGCTCTCGGCCCATGTGGGGGAGGTGTGGGACAAGGGCTCGGCGGCGATCTTCGATGTGATCGTCGAGTGCGACGAGTTCACGGCGACCTGGTCGCTGTTCGCCCCAGGAGCCGGCGGCTTCGGCGGGGAGCGCGGACCCGCGCGACCGGTGCCCGCCGATCGGCCGGTGGGCACCCGAGCCGTCGTGCGGACCTTCCCGACACAGGCGGCTCTGTACCGCTTGACCGGAGACCGCCACCACATCCACATCGACCCGGAGGCGTCGGCCCGCATCGGGCAGCCGATCCCGATCCTGCAGGGGCTGTGCACACTCGCGGCGACCACGCTGGTGCTGGCGAAGGAGCAGGGGGCGCATCCGGCGGATCTGACCGCGCTGCAGGGTCGCTTCAGCGGACCGGTGATCCCCGGCGACGCGCTCGAGGTCGAGGCCTGGTCCGACGGCGCCTTCGAGCTGCGACACGAGGCGGCATCCGTGATCTCCGACGGTCGGGCGGTGTTCGCATGAGCCGGGTGCTGGTCGTCGGTGCGACCGGCATGATCGGCAGCCATGTCGCCGCCGACCTGGCAGCCCGAGGCGATGAGGTCACCGTGATGGCGCGTCGGGAGGCTTCGGAGCGGGATCCGCGCGCAGTGCGGAGCATGCCGAGGCTGCAGGGCGACTACACCGATCCCGAGGTGTCACCCCGGGTGCTGGAGGGCTTCGACGCGATCGTCTTCGCCGCAGGCAACGACATCCGTCACGTGCCCGCCGAGCAGGAGGACGACGCGTTCTGGGAGCGCACGCAGAGCGTCGGCGTGCCACGGTTCGCCGCCCGGGCCAAGGCCGCGGGCGTCGGGCGCTTCGTGCAGATCGGCAGCTACTACCACCAGCTGCATCCGGAGTGGGCCGAGCGCATCCCGTATGTGGCCGTGCGTCGGGACGCGGACGAGCGCACCAGGGCACTCAGCGGTGAAGGGTTCGCGGCGATGACCCTGAACCCGCCGTCGATCGTCGGTGCGGACGAGCGCGGGGTACGGCGTTTCGCCCGCATGATCGCGTGGACTCGCGGCGAACTCGACGAGCCCGAGCTGTTCGCCCCTCCCGGCGGCACGAACTACATGTCGGTGCGTTCGCTGTCGCAGGCGGTGCAGGGGGCGCTCGATGCCGGAGAGGCAGGTCGCGCCTATCTGGTCGGGGACCGGAACCTCACCTATCGCGAGTACTTCCAGCTGCTAGCGGACGCAGCGGGCAGCAGCAGGGTGATCGAGGAGCGCGACCAGGAGCATCCGTTCCAGCCCGACCGGTTCATCGTGCAGGGGCGCGGCGCGGTGATCGCGTACGACACCGATCGCACGGAGACGTCACTGCTCGGCTACACCCAGGACGATGTCGCGCGGGCGCTCGCCGAGATCGTCACCGCGGCGGACGCTCTGCGCTGAGGCTCTCCCACAGCGCCGCGGTCGCATCCCGCGTCTGGTCGAGCGTGCCGTCCGTGCGCAGCACGACATCCGCGACCGCGACACGGTCGGCTTCCTCTCCCTGCGCGCGGATGCGTCGCGCGGCTTCTGCGTCGTCGTATCCGCGACCGTTGCGCAGGCGCTGCATCCGCACCTCTTCTGCGGCTTCGACCGTCACGATCAGGTCGTAGGTCCACGGCAGCGGTGCGGTCGTGCGGCTCAGCAGCGGGATCTCGTGTACGACGACGCCGGGTACCGCCCTGGCCTCCTCGATGCGCCGCGCGACCTCGGCGAGGATCGCGGGGCGCAGCAGCGCGTTGTACTGCGCGCGCAGTCGGTCGTCGCCGAACACCCTCGTCGCCACGACGGCCCGGTCGAGTGCGCCGTCCGCGGCGAGCACATCGTCCCCGAGCAGTGCGGTGATCCGGCGCACGAGCACCGGCCCGCCGGGGGTCCGGGGATCGACGACGTCACGCGCTGCCGCGTCGCCGTCGACGATGCGCGCCCCGAGAGCCGCGAGTGCGCGCGCGACCGTGCTCTTGCCCGCGGCGATCCCGCCGGTGAGCCCGACGAGGACCGTGCTCCCGGTGCCGTCGGGATCAGAAACGCGCCTGAATGGGGCGCGCGAGGCGCGAAATCCATCCCGCGCGCGAGCGGTCACGAGGTCAGGGACGGACGAAGCGAACTTCGGTCAGCGTCTCGCCGAGGAACGGCTCGGTGTGCGCCGCCCCGTCGAGGTGGAAGCCGTTGCGGGTGTAGAAGCGGTGCGCACGGGGGTTGTCCTCCGCGACCCACAGGTACAGCGGTTCGTCCTTCTCGACGGCAGCGTCGAAGAGCTTCTGGCCGATGCCGGTCGAGTGCCACGCGTCGAGCAGGTAGATGAAGTAGAGCTCGCGGAACGCGGGGGCATCCTTGTCGCGGGCGGGTCCCGAACCGACGAAGCCGACGATCTCGCCGTCGACGAGCGCGGCGTTCATCTTGAAGTCGGGGCCCTGCGATGCCCAGTGCGTCCAGAGCTCGGCCATGCGCCGCGGGGAGACCTTCTCGAGCGCTGCCTTGCTGATCAGGTGGTCGTAGGTCTCGTGCCAGCACTGGGCGTGCACGCGACCGAGGGCTTCCGCATCCACATCACGGACCGGACGGACGATGACTTCAGGCTGGGCTTCGGCGCTCATGTTCGTGACTCTACGCGCGGCGTCCGCGAACCGGAAATCGAGTGGATGCCCGATGACGTCCGGTGTGAGGGTGTGGAGGGTTCGTACAACGATGTTCGCGGATCGTGTACTCCTGGCTACGATCAATCCTCGTGAATGTGATCTGGCGCACCCTCCTGGTGATCCTCGGCGCCCGCCGCCGCGTTCGGCGGGGGAAGACTCTCGACCCGACCTCGGTCGGCAGCATCACTCTCACCACGTTGCCGACCGACATCGACATCCTGCGCCACATGAACAACGGTCGCTACCTGTCGCTGTTCGACCTCGGGCGCTGGGACCAGCTCATCCGCACCGGGCTGTTCGACGCGATGAAGGACCGCGGCTGGTACGCGGTCGTCTCGAGCGAGACGGTCACCTTCCGCAAATCCCTGCAGCTGTGGCAGCGGTTCGAGGTACAGTCGCGTTTCATCGGACATGACGACAAGGCGCTCTTCATGGAGCACCGCGCGGTCGTCGACGGCGAGGTCTATGCGCGAGCGATCGTGCGGGCCCGCATGCTGCGACGCACCGGCGGCACCGTCAGCAACGAAGAGCTGTTCGCGGCGGTCGGCAAGCCCGAAGGCGTTCCGGAGATCGACGCCTGGGTGCACGACTGGGCCGCGGCCTCCGCCCTCCCCCCGGTGCGCGGGAAGGCCCCGAGCGTCTGGGGCTGAGCGTCCCTCGCCGCGGTCTCCTCCTCTGCTTTCCGTAAGAACCTCGCTTCTTTCCCCGTCACAGAGCCGAAAGAGGACTGTTTCAGACGGGCCCCTCAGTACTCTGAGCGGGAAGTCAGGGGCGCGGACGCCCCGGTGATCCCGTCGACGCAGACGGGTGGAGGAGGAAGCAGTGGCAGTCATCGGCATCGTGCGGGAGCCTGCGGGCGAAGCGCGGGTCTCGGCCACCCCGGCGACCATCGCGTCGCTGGGCAGGCTGGGACACACGGTCAGGGTCGAACGAGGAGCAGGAGCGGCGGCGTCGTTCCCCGATGCGGACTACGAAGCGGCCGGTGCCGTGCTCGTGGACAGGGCGCAGGCGTGGGAGAGCGAGATCGTGCTCGCGATCACGGCGCCCGGACCCGAGGAGATCGCGCTGCTCAGCGACGGGGCGACGCTCATCGCGCTGCTGTCGCCGGCCCTGCGTCCCGATCTCGTCGAGGCGCTCGCGCAGCGCAGGATCACCGCGGTCGCGCTCGATGCGGTCCCCCGCATCTCGCGGGCGCAGTCCATGGACGTGCTCAGTTCGATGGCGAACATCGCCGGCTACCGGGCGGTCGTCGAAGCCGCCCATGAGTTCGGTCGCTTCTTCACGGGTCAGGTGACGGCCGCGGGCAAGGTGCCACCGGCGAAGGTGCTCGTCGCAGGAGCCGGCGTCGCGGGACTCGCGGCGATCGGTGCGGCATCGAGCCTCGGAGCCATCGTCCGCGCCACCGATCCGCGCCCCGAGGTGGCCGACCAGGTCACCTCGATCGGCGGGACCTATCTCCCGGTCGACGTCGAGGTCGCCGCGTCCACCGACGGCTATGCGAAGGCCACGAGTGCGGACTACGACCGACGGGCCGCCGAGATCTACACCGAGCAAGCCGCCGACGTCGACATCATCATCACCACCGCCCTCATCCCCGGACGTGCGGCACCACGCCTGATCACGGCGTCCGATGTCGCGCGGATGAAGCCCGGCAGCGTGATCGTCGACATGGCCGCAGGGCAGGGCGGCAACGTCGAAGGCTCCGTCGCGGGAGAGCGCGTCGTCACCGACAACGGCGTGGTGATCCTGGGGTACACCGACCTGGCGTCGCGCCTGGCGGCCCAGGCATCCCAGCTCTACGGCACGAACCTGGCGAACCTGGTCGCCCTGCTGACACCCGCGAAGGACGGACGGCTGGTCATCGACTTCGACGACGTGGTGCAGCGCTCGGTCACCGTCGTCCGGGACGGGGAGGTCACCTGGCCTCCGCCCGCTGTGCAGGTCGCCGCCGCACCCGCAGCGAAAGCCGCTGCGGACCCCGTCGAGGTCGCACCGCCGACGAAGATGTCCACCGCGCGTCGGGTGACCCTGATCGTGCTGGGCATCGCCGCGCTGTTCGCCGTGAACGCGTTCGCACCCGCTCCGCTGCCGCAGCACTTCACCGTGCTCGTGCTCTCGGTCGTGATCGGCTTCTACGTGATCGGGAAAGTGCACCACGCGCTGCACACCCCGCTCATGTCGGTGACGAACGCGATCTCCGGCGTGATCGTCGTCGGCGCGATGCTGCAGGTCACCTCCCCGATCCCGGTCGTGCAGGTGCTCGCGGCCATCGCTGTGCTGCTCGCATCCATCAACATCTTCGGAGGGTTCGCGGTCACCCGCCGGATGCTCGCGATGTTCACCCTCGGGAACTCGGCGAAGGGGGGTCGGAAGTGACCATCGACGCGTTCGTCGGGGCCGCGTACATCGTCGCCGCCCTGCTGTTCATCCTGAGCCTCGCCGGCCTCAGTCGCCACGAGTCGGCGCGCGCAGGGGTGGTGTACGGCATCGCCGGCATGACCATCGCGCTCGTCGCGACCGTCGCTCTCACCGTCGCCGACGCCTGGGGCACCGGTGCCTTCCTCGGCCTCGGTCTGCTCGTCGCCGCCGTGCTGGTCGGCGCGGCGATCGGGCTCTGGCGGGCCAGGGTCGTCGAGATGACCGGGATGCCCGAGCTCATCGCGCTCCTGCACAGCTTCGTCGGGTTGGCCGCCGTGCTCGTCGGCTGGAACGGCTATCTCTCACACCCGGACCTCGCCCCCGAGCTCGTCGGCATCCACAATGCCGAGGTCTTCATCGGCATCTTCATCGGCGGTGTCACGTTCACCGGCTCGATCGTCGCCTACCTCAAGCTGTCGGCCAGGATGTCGTCCGCACCGCTGATGCTTCCGGGGAAGAACGGCCTGAACGTGGGGGCGCTCGTCGCCTTCGTCGCCCTCACCGTGTGGTTCGTGAACGATCAGCAGCTCTGGCTCCTGATCGCGGTCACCGTGCTCGCTTTCGCCCTCGGCTGGCACCTGGTGGCCTCGATCGGCGGCGGTGACATGCCGGTCGTGGTCTCGATGCTCAACAGCTATTCGGGCTGGGCGGCCGCTGCGGCGGGTTTCCTCCTGAACAACGACCTGCTGATCGTCACGGGTGCGCTGGTCGGCTCCTCGGGTGCGTATCTCTCCTACGTGATGTGCAAGGCCATGAACCGGTCGTTCCTCTCGGTCATCGCGGGCGGCTTCGGTATCGCGGCACCGTCCGCCGCCGACGCCGAGTACGGAGAACACCGCGAGATCACGGCCGAGGGTGCGGCCGAGATGCTCGTCGCCGCGGGCAGCGTCGTGATCACGCCCGGGTACGGCATGGCAGTCGCGCAGGCGCAGTACCCGGTGGCCGACCTGGTGCACCGGCTCCGCGAGCGCGGGGTGGACGTGCGGTTCGGCATCCATCCGGTGGCCGGGCGCCTTCCCGGTCACATGAACGTGCTGCTGGCCGAGGCCAAGGTCCCGTACGACATCGTCCTCAGCATGGACGAGATCAACGACGACCTCGCGTCGACGTCGGTCGTACTGGTGATCGGGGCCAACGACACCGTGAACCCGGCCGCGGCGGAGGATCCGGGCAGCCCGATCGCCGGGATGCCGGTGCTCAAGGTGTGGGAGGCCGAGAACGTCATCGTGTTCAAGCGCTCGATGGCCGCAGGCTACGCCGGGGTGCAGAATCCGCTGTTCTTCCGCGACAACGCCCAGATGCTGTTCGGCGACGCCAAGCAGCGCGTGGAGGACATCATCGCGGCGCTCTGACCTCCGGCTTCGAATCGCGCAACTGGCGGCATCCGGAGGGGAAAAGCGGCCATTTGCGCGATTCGAACGGCCGGAGGATCCGGCTCCCGACCTAGGCTGAAATCCATGGCCGACACCCCGCCGGATGCCGTGGCATCCGCACCCCTCGCAGACCGCGCCGTCGAGCTCGCTCGGCGGTGGGCTATCGAGGCTGCGGCCGTCGAACCCGACCCCGCCGCCGCACGGCTCGCGGGTGTCCTGCAGGACGCGAACGGGCTTCCGTTCACGCTCGGCTTCGTCGACGGCGTCATGCGCCCGGAGAGCCTGACCGCTGCCGCGTCGCAGCTGCGCCGGATCGCTCCGATCGTGCCGGAGTTCCTGCCCTGGTACCTGCGTTCCGTGGTGCGCCTGGGCGGGGGAGTCGCCCCCATCCTCCCCGCCCCGGTGGTGCCGATCGCCCGACGGGTGCTGCGCGACATGGTCGGACACCTCGTCGTCGACGCGCGCCCCGCGAAACTCGGCGCCGCCATCGAGCGGATCGCGGCGGACGGT
Source organism: Microbacterium paraoxydans (assembly GCF_020524545.1). Lineage (GTDB taxonomy): Bacteria > Actinomycetota > Actinomycetes > Actinomycetales > Microbacteriaceae > Microbacterium > Microbacterium paraoxydans_C. Next base: position 278,322 of record NZ_JAIVLG010000001.1, read on the forward strand.
TCGCGGCTCAACCTCAACCTGCTCGGCGAAGCGGTTCTGGGCGAGGCGGAGGCACGGCGTCGCCTCGACGGCATCCACGCGCTCATCACGCGGCCGGATGTCGACTACGTCTCGGTCAAGGTGTCCGCCATCGTCAGTCATCTGTCGATGTGGGCCTTCGACGAGGTCGTGGACGAGGTCGTCGAACGCCTTCTGCCGCTGTACCTCACGGCGGCGGCCGACGGCACGTTCATCAACCTCGACATGGAGGAGTACCGCGACCTCGACCTCACGATCGCCGTGTTCACGCGCCTGCTGGAAGACGCGCGTCTGGCCGGGCTCGAGGCCGGGATCGTGCTCCAGGCCTACCTCCCCGACGCCCTGCCCGCACTGCAGGAGCTCACCGCCTGGGCGCAGGATCGTGTCGCGCACGGCGGGGCCCGTATCAAGGTGCGGCTCGTCAAGGGTGCGAACCTCGCGATGGAGCAGGTCGAGGCGCGGTTGCACGGGTGGGAACCCGCGACCTATGACACGAAGCTCGACACCGATGCGAACCACGTGCGCTGCCTGGACTGGGCACTGCGACCTGAGCACACCGCGGCGGTGAAGATCGGCGTCGCCGGGCACAACCTCTTCGGCATCGCCTACGCCTGGCTCCTCGCGGGTGAGCGCGGTGTCCGGGATGCGGTCGAGTTCGAGATGCTCCTCGGGATGGCGCAGGGGCAGGTGCAGGCCGTCTCCCGCGAGGTCGGTCCGGTGCTGCTCTACGTGCCCGTGGTGGAGCCCGCCGAGTTCGATGTGGCCATCAGCTACCTGGTGCGGAGGCTGGAGGAGAACGCCTCTCCGGAGAACTTCCTCTCCGCAGCGCTCCGGCTCGGCGCGGACGAGTCCCTGTTCGTGCGCGAGCAGGACCGATTCCTCGATGCGCTCGATCGCGCCGCCGACCCGACTCTCCGCACCGGACCGCGCCGTACCCAGGACCGGCGCGCTCCCGTGCACGAGTCCGTGCGGCCCGTGCCGTCCGCTCCCGTCCCGGAGACCGACCTCACCAAGGCGGTGCTCGGTATCTCCCGCGGATCCGAGGAGGGCGGGCGGGAGGCCTTCCTCGAGACGGCCGTCTACTCCGCCCGGGAACTGGAGCACGATGCGGGAGGCGCCCCGGGGTTCGCCAACACGGCCGACACCGACCCCGCCCTCCCCGTGAACCGCGACTGGGCGCGCGAAGTGCGCGGGCGCATCCCCGAGTCCGATCTGGGCGCAGCGACCGTCGCGGACGGGCGGGTCGACGATGCGGCGGAGCTGGATCGGATCGTGCAGGGCGTCCGCCGCGCCGCTCCCGCGTGGGGCGGACGGCCCGCTGCCGAGCGTGCCGAGGTGCTGCTCCGTGCGGCCGCAGCGCTCGAAGGGAGACGGGCGGATCTCATCGAGGTCGCCGCCTCGGAGACCGGAAAGGTCTTCGCGGAGGCCGACGTGGAAGTGAGCGAGGCCGTCGACTTCGCCCGGTACTACGCCGCGAAGGCGCGCGAACTCGATGCCATCCCCGGCGCCGTCTTCGTGCCCGCATCCGTGACCGTGGTCGCCCCTCCGTGGAACTTCCCCCTCGCGATCCCGGCGGGCGGAGTCCTCGCCGCGCTCGCCGCCGGTTCCGGTGTGGTCTTCAAGCCCGCCCCGCAGGCCCGGCGTTGCGCCGCCGTCATCGCGGAGACGCTGTGGCAGGCCGGCATCCCCCGGGATCTCCTCGCGCTGGTCGACATCGAGGAAGGCGATCTGGGGCGAGACCTCATCACGCACGAGGCGGTCGACCGCGTGATCCTCACGGGTGCGTGGGACACGGCCGCGCTGTTCCGCTCCTGGCGTCCGGACCTCCCGCTGCTCGCGGAGACCAGTGGCAAGAACGCGATGATCATCACCCCGTCCGCCGACCTCGATCTCGCGGTCGCCGACCTGGTCAAGAGCGCCTTCGGCCACGCCGGCCAGAAGTGCTCCGCCGCCTCGCTCGCGATCCTGGTGGGCCCGGTCGGCAGGTCCCCGCGGTTCGCGCGCCAGCTCGCGGATGCCGTGCGCTCGCTGCACCTCGGACCGCCCACGGACCCGCTCGCCGAGGTGGGGCCGGTGATCGAGCGACCTCAGGGCAAGCTCGCCTGGGCGCTGAGCGAGCTCGAGGGGGAGGAGCAGTGGCTGATCGAGCCTGCGCTCGCCGAGGGCGACGACGGCAGCGGGCGGCTGTGGCGGCCCGGTATCCGCGTCGGAGTGCAGCCGGGATCCCGCTTCCACACGGAGGAGTTCTTCGGCCCGGTGCTGGGGGTCATGCACGCGCCCACTCTCGCGAAGGCCATCGAGCTGCAGAACGCGGTCGCCTACGGTCTCACCGCCGGACTGTACACGCAGGATCCGGACGATCTCGCCCTGTGGCTCGAGCACGTCGAAGCGGGGAACCTGTACGTGAACCGCGGCATCACGGGTGCCATCGTGCAGCGGCAGCCGTTCGGCGGGTGGAAACGGTCTTCGGTCGGTCCCGGTGCGAAAGCGGGCGGGCCGAACTATCTGATCGGCCTGGGGTCGTGGCGCTCGCAGCCGGGCGGTCCGGCGTCCAGCACGCTGCACCTGCGCGGACTCGACTCCCGCATCACGGCGCTGATCGAGTCCGCACAGTCGTCGCTCGCCTACGAGTCGTTCGAGTGGTTGCGTCGTTCCGCGCTGTCCGATGCGCTGGCCTGGGATCGCGAGTTCGGGCAGGTGCGCGACGTGTCGCACCTCGAGGTCGAGCGGAACCTGTTCCGCTACCGTCCGGTGCCCGTCGAGATCCGCGCGACGGGGGGTGCGGGGCTGCAGGAGCTGCTGCGCGTCGTGATCGCGGGTGTGCGCGCCGGAGCACCGTTCATCCTCTCGACTCCCGTCGGGCTCCCCGCTGCGGTGCGTCGCGCCCTCGGCGATCTCGACGCTCCGGTGTTCCTGGAGAGCGACGACGAGTGGCTGCAGCGCCTCCAGCGACAGGACGATGCGCCCGAGGTCGTCCCCCTCCCCGTGGCTGACCGGGTGCGGCTGGTCGGCGGTCGCGAGGGCGTGGCCGCGCTGCGGACGAAGCTCACCACCGCCTCCGCCGGCGATCCCGACCTGGCGGTGTACGACGGCGAGGTGACCGGCGCGGCCCGCATCGAGCTGCTGCCGTTCGTGCACGAGCAGTCGATCTCGATCACGGCGCACCGCTTCGGCAACCCGGACCCCTGGAGCAGCGCCGTGATCTGAGGCCCGTCCCGACGTGCTTCCTGGCCGGAAGGACGCGGATCACGTCGGGTGTAAAGAATTCTTGACATCGGCTTGTGGCGGACGTACGCTGATGGTGTCAAGAATCTTTTACATCGGAGGCGTCATGGTCTACGAAGAACGCAATGCCTGGTCGGGGCTCATCGTCAGCCCGATCGTGATGGTCGTGTACGTCGTGCTGGTGCTCCAGCAGGCCGGGGGAGGACCGCTCACCGACGTCGACTGGTTCCCGCTCATGCTGTGGGTGATCGGCGGGGGCATCGTCGCGACCATCGTCCTCAGCGCGCTCTGGGGGATCATCGCCGGGATCACGGATCCTGACGGGGTGGGTCGCTCGGACATCCGCGACCGCGACATCAGCCGTATGGGTGGACGTGTCGAGCAGGCCTTCATCGTGATCGCGGGACTCGGCGTCATCGCGCTGTGCGCCGTCGGGGCCGACGTCTTCTGGATCGCGAACACGATGTTCGCGGGCTTCGCGGTGTCGGCGCTCGTCGGCGGCATCGCGCGAGTGGTCGCCTACCGACGCGGACTCGTCTGATGGTCAAGCCCACTCGTGTGTCGAACACCATCCGCGTGCACCGCGAACAGGCGGGGCTCACCCAGGCCGAACTCGCGCGGACCGTCGGTGTGACCCGCCAGACGCTCATCGCGATCGAGCAGCAGAAGTACTCGCCCACGCTCGAGCTCGCGTTCCAGATCGCCCGCGCGTTCGGCGTCGGCCTCGACGACATCTTCGAGTACCCGGACACGTCAGGAGCATCCTCATGAGCCGGTCGATGAAGGCGTGGTCTCGGGGGACGTACGGCCCGGCCGAGGGCGTGACGCTGCAGAGCGTCCCCGTCCCGACGCCCGGCCGCGGGGAGGTGCTGCTGCGGGTGCGGGCCACAGCCCTGAATGCGGCCGATGTGCGTCTCCTCCTCGGTGATCCGCTGCTCGTGCGCCCGGTGTTCGGTCTGACGCGTCCGAAGCATCCGGTGCGCGGGATGGAGGTCGCCGGCACCGTGGTCGCACTCGGGCCCGATGTCGTGGGCGCAGAGCTGGGGGAGGACGTCGTCGGAGAGCTCGTCGGAGGCGGGGGCCTCGGCGAGTACGTGAGCGTCCCGGCCTCACGGCTCGTGCCGGTCCCACCCGACATCGCCCCCGAGGCCGCGGCGTGCCTTCCCGTCGCCGGGGGGACCGCGTGGCAGGCCCTCGACCTCGCCGGGGTGGGCCTTGCGCACGCCGCGACGCCTCGCGTCCTCATCATCGGCGCCTCGGGCGGTGTCGGCACCTTCGCCGTTCAGCTCGCGGCGCTCCGCGGGGCCGAGGTCTGGGCGACCTGCGGCACCCGCAACGCACCGCTGGTCGAGCGGTTGGGCGCCGTCCGCACGTTCGATCACCGGGAGTCTCCGCTGGGCGACCTCCCCGCAGGGCGGTTCGACGCGATCGTCGACATCGCCGGGGGGATGCCGCTGCGGGAGCTGAAGCGACTCGTCGTTCCCGGCGGCACCGTGGTGCTGGTCGCGGGGGACGGTGGACACGTGCTCGGACCGATCCCCCGGATGCTGCGCGCGGTGTTCCTGTCGATCGGCTCGCGGAGCATCCGTCCCCTCGCCGCGACGGCGCGTCCGGAAGTGCTCGCGAAGATGCTCGAACTCGTGGCCGACGGGCGTGTGGTGCCCGTGGTCGAGCGCGAGTACCCCTTCTCGGAGGCCTCCGCCGCCCTGTCCCGCATCGAGGCAGGTCACACGGTCGGCAAGGTGGTCGTCACCGGCTCCTGATCCGACCCGCGCGGTGCTCTGGCGGCATACAGGCGGCGGGTGACACAATGGAGCCCGGCGTGCCCGAGTCGCATCTTCCCCGACGCCCGCTCTGAACGAGCGAAGGGTCGAAGGACCGCCGGGCCCCTGGACAGCGTCCGCCGCGCCCGTCCTCCGAGGAGAGCACCCATGTCGACGCCGGAAGCCGCCGTCTCCCCCGCCCCCGCCCGCACCGCGCACCACCGCCGCTACCTGATGTGCAAGCCGGAGCACTTCACGGTCAACTACTCGATCAACCCCTGGATGGAACCGACCAGGCCCACCGACACCGCCAAGGCGGTCGCGCAGTGGCAGAAGCTCCACGACCTGTACCTCGAGCTGGGCCACGAGGTCGAGCTCATCGACCCGCTCCCCGGCTACCCCGACATGGTCTACACGGCCAACGGCGGGTTCCTCATCGACGGTCGGGCCTACGTTCCCGAGTTCCGCTTCGTCGAGCGTCAGGGCGAGTCCCCGGCCTTCGCCGACTGGTTCCGCGCCGCGGGCTTCGACACCGTGATGCCGAAGGAGGTCAACGAGGGCGAGGGCGACTTCCTCCTCGTCGGCGACGTGATCCTGGCAGGCACCGGCTTCCGCTCCACGGGAGACAGCCACCGCGAGGTGGGCGAGGTCTTCGGTCGCGAGGTCGTCTCGCTCACCCTGGTCGACCCGCGCTTCTACCACCTCGACACCGCGATCGCCGTGCTCGATCCGGTCCAGGGCACAGAGAGCGGCGGCCCCGAGCGCGCGAACATCGCCTATCTCCCCGGTGCCTTCGACGACGCCAGCCGTGCGATCCTCGAAGAACGCTTCCCCGACGCGATCCTGGTCTCGGACGAGGACGGTTCGGTGTTCGGCCTGAACTCGGCGAGCGACGGCTACAACGTGATCATCTCGCCGCGGGCGAAGGGCTTCGAGAAGCAGCTCCGCGATCGCGGGTACAACCCGATCCTGATCGACCTCTCCGAGCTGCTGCTCGGCGGCGGCGGGATCAAGTGCTGCACGCTCGAGCTGCGGGGTGCGAAGTGACCGCCGTCGACGAGACCACCGCTGCGGACACCGAGCCGCACGTCGCGCACAACTACCACCCGCTGCCGGTGAACATCGCCCGCGCGGAGGGGGCGTGGGTGACCGACGTCGAGGGCAGGCGCTACCTCGACCTGCTCGCCGCGTACTCCGCCGTGAACTTCGGCCACCGCCACCCCGCCCTCGTGGCCGCGCTCACCGAGCAGCTGGGACGGGTCACGCTCGTCAGCCGCGCGTTCCAGAGCGACCGGCTCGAGCCGTTCGCCGCGGCGCTGGCCGAACTCTCGGGCAAAGACCTCGTGCTGCCGATGAACACCGGAGCCGAGGCCGTGGAGACCGGCATCAAGGTCGCCCGCGCGTGGGGCTATCGCGTCAAGGGCATCGCCGAGGGCAAGGCGCGCATCATCGTCGCGGCCGGGAACTTCCACGGTCGCACGACCACCATCGTCAGCTTCAGCGACGACGAGAGCGCCCGCGACGACTTCGGCCCGTACACGCCCGGTTTCGACGTCGTGCCCTACGGGGACGCGGACGCGATCGCCGCGGCCATCACCGATGACACGGCTGCGGTGCTGGTGGAGCCGATCCAGGGTGAGGCGGGGGTCGTGATCCCGCCCGAAGGCTACCTGCGCCGCATCCGGGAGATCTGCGACGAGAAGAACGTCCTGTTCATCGCCGACGAGATCCAGGCGGGCCTGGGGCGCGTGGGGGAGACCTTCGCGTGCGACCGTGAAGGCGTCGTCCCCGACCTGTACCTGCTCGGCAAGGCGCTGGGCGGCGGCCTCCTCCCGGTATCGGCCGTGGTGGGGAACCGTGACGTGCTGGGCGTCATCCGTCCCGGAGAGCACGGCTCGACCTTCGGCGGCAATCCGCTCGCGGCTGCCGTCGGGCTGCGCGTGGTCGAGATGCTGCAGACCGGCGAGTTCCAGGAGCGGGCGCGCGCTCTCGGCGCTCACCTCGAGCAGGCGCTTCAGCCGCTGATCGGCCACGGCGTGACGGCCGTGCGCCTCGCCGGTCTCTGGGCTGGCGTCGACATCGATCCGGCGAAGGGCTCGGGCCGGGAGATCGCCGAGAAGATGCTCGAGCGCGGCGTGCTCGTGAAGGACACGCACGGGCAGACCATCCGCATCGCTCCGCCGCTCGTGATCCGTGCGACAGAACTCGACTGGGCGGTGAACCAGCTGGAGCTCGTGCTGGCCTGAGCCCTGCCCCGCGCTCAGGCGGGCGGGGAGTCCGGGTCCATCGTCTTCAGCGAGTCCGCCTCGGCCTCGTTGTCCGCGTCCAGCTGCTCTTCGGTGCCCTCGTCACCGCCGAGTGCTGAGCGGTGGCCCTGACCCGCGTCGCCTTGAATGGCGCCTCCGGTCGACTCGCCCCGTGAGCTGTCGCCCTGGATCGCGCCGCCGGTGCCGTCGCCCTGGCCCGAGTTCTCGTCCGGGACGGCGGTTTCCGGCGCGCCCTCTGCAGGGTCCTGCGAGTGGGGGGTGCGTTCCGTGTTCTCATCCATGCGTCGACGATACGTACGGCCCGGTCGGCCGTGGAGGGCGTTGACAAACCCGGCGCGGAGGGTCAGAGATCGTCGCCGCGGTTCTTCGCGGTGCGGATCGGCGTGGTCACGGCTGCTTCATCGCTGAACTCGATCGGGTCGACCTGGACGACGCGCAGCGGTCGGGTCTCGTCGAGGGTGAGCAGGAAGCGGCGGTCCTCGGCGCGGCGGAGGCGCCCCGACGTCGCGACCCAGATCACCCCGATCGCACACGCGACGAATCCGGCTGTGCCGCCGAGCATGATGGCTGCGCGCGGTCCGAAGACGTCGGCGACCCACCCGGCGATCGGTGCGCCCACGGGGGTCGAGCCCATGATCACCGCCATGTAGAGGGCGAGCACGCGTCCGCGCAGGGTCGGCTCGGTCGTGATCTGCACGTAGCCGTTCGCGGTCGTCAGCAGGGTCACGATCATGAACCCGGTGAAGGTCAAGGTCACGGCATAGGACGCGTAGGTCGGCATCGCGGAGGAGGCGAACGCGGCGATGCCGAACCCTCCGGCAGCCAGGATGACGACCCGCACCCTGGCTCTGTCGCGGCGTGCCGCCAGCAGGGCGCCGATGAGGGAGCCGATCGCGAGCACCGAGCTGAGGACTCCGTAGCCGTCTGCCCCTGCGTCGAACTCGAGCGCCATGGTCGACGCGAAGATCGGGAAGTTCATACCGAACGCGCCGATCAGGAAGACCGTGACGAACACCACGCGCAGGTCGCTGCGGCCCCAGACGTAGCGGAATCCATCGGCGAGGCCGCCGCGACGACTGCTCTTCGGGCGGGGTGCGAGGAGGCCGGTGCGCATCAGCGACAGCGCGAGGATCATCGCCAGGAAGGTCGCGGCGTTCACGATGAAGACCCAGCCGGAGCCGATCGCGACGATCAGCAGCCCGCCGACGGCCGGGCCGATCATGCGCGCCAGGTTGAACGACGCCGAGTTCAGGGCGACCGCATTCGAGGTGTCGCCCGTCGAGACCATGTCGGAGACGAAGGCCTGGCGGGCGGGGGCGTCGAAGGCGTTGACGATGCCGAAGCCGAGGGCGAAGCCGAGCATCATCGGCAGCGTCATCACTCCGCTCAGCAGCAGCGTGCCCACCGCGACGGCCAGGGCGAGCAGCGCCGACTGCGTGGCGAACAGGATGTGCCGGCGGTCGAAGCGGTCGGCCACCCAGCCGGTGAGGCTCACCAGCACGAGCGGCGGCCCGAATTGCAGCGCCATCGTGACACCCATCGCCGTGGCGTCGTTGTCGGTCAGTTCGGTCAGGACGACCCAGTCCTGGGCCGTGGCCTGCATCCAGCCGCCGACGTTGGAGACCAGGGCTCCCGCGAACCAGATCCGGTAGTTGATGTTCGCGAAGGAACGGAACATCGCGCTCATCGCTCCACCGCCCGTCGCATCAGCGCGCTCGCTTCGCGCAGCGTGGTGAGTTCGGCCTCGGTGTACTCCACCTCGCGCAGCATGTCGGCGAGCAGCTCGTCGCGACGCCGGATCGTCTCGGCGACGATCTCGATGCCCGCGTCGGTGATGTCCACCTGCACGCGTCGACGGTCGTCTTCGTCGGGGGTGCGCACGACGAACCCCTGTTCCTCGAGACCGTTGATCGTGCTGGTCATCGAGGGCGCCGTCACCCGTTCGCGTTCGGCGAGGGTCGAGATCGTGCGGCGGCCGTTCATGCGCAGGTCGGCGAGCACCGCGAGCTGCGCGTCGCTCATCGAGTCGGCGGCCCGTGCACACCGGAGGCGGCGTGCGAGCCGGAAGGTGGCCATGCGCAGGTCTGTGGCGGTGAGGTGGAGGGATTCATCGGACGCAGACATTACTTAGATAGCCTATCTAATTTTCTGGCCTTCGGGGGCGACCGATGCCGGGCACAATGGAGGTGTGACCCGAAAGATCGCTCTCGAAATCGCCGTGCAGGACCCCGCAGGAGTGCGCATCGCCGCAGAAGTCGGCGCCGACCGCGTCGAACTCGCGACGGCCCTCGCGCTCGGTGGGCTGACCCCGTCGCCCGCGACCGTCGAGCTGTCGGTCGAGGCGGCCGGACAGACCGGCCCCGAGGTGCACGTGCTGATCCGGCCGCGTGCCGGAGGCTTCCACTACTCCGAGGATGAGCTCGCCGTCTCCGAGCGCGACGTCCGCCACGCGATCCGCGCGGGTGCCAGCGGGGTGGTCATCGGCGCGCTCGACGCGAAGGGGCGCCTCGACCTCTCCGCCATGGCCCGCCTCCGGGACGCTGCCGGGGGAGCCCCGGTCACGCTGCACCGTGCCATCGACATGACCGCCGATCCCGTCGCCACGTTGCGCACCGCCTGCGAGCTCGGTCTGGGCCGCGTGCTCACCTCGGGCGGTGCCTCGGCCGCGATCGACGGCATCGACACCCTGCGCGCTCTCGTCGCGGCGGCCGAGGGCGAGATCGAGGTCATGGCGGGCAGCGGGGTCGACGTCGACAGTGCCCCCGTGCTCGCGGCCACCGGCGTCGATGCGCTGCACTTCTCGGCCAAGCGGGCCGTGCTCGAAGACGGCGGCGTGCGGATGGGGTCGGCCTCCGACGGGGTCGGCGGCTACGAGGTGACAGACCGCGACACCGCGTTCGCGATCCGGGATGCGCTCGCGCGGTAGCCGCTCCCTCGTGCGCTCGGTAGGCTCGCACCGTGACGGATACCCGCGAGTTCACCGATGCCTATGGCGTCGACATCGTCTATGACGTCCATCCTGCCGAGGGGAAACCCCGAGGAGTCGTGCAGCTTCTGCACGGGGTCGGGGAGCATGCCGGGAGATACGGCGCCCTGATCGGGGCGCTCACCGCTGCAGGCTTCCACGTGTACGCCGACGACCATCGTGGTCATGGCCGCACCGGCATCCGCCAGCACGGCGGACCCGAGAAGCTCGGACGCCTGGGCAAGGGCGGGTTGCGCGCGGCCGAGGAGGCCGTCTGGCAGTTGACAGGCATCATCCGCGAGGAGAACCCCGACCTGCCGCTCGTGCTGCTCGGTCACTCGTGGGGCTCGTTCCTGGCGCAGATGCTCGTGAACGACCACCCGGAGGCCTGGGATGCGGTCATCCTCTCCGGGTCCGCGTTGCGGATGCCGGGGTCGCTCAACGCCGCACCCCTCAACGCGCGCTGGGACGGCGAGGGCGCTACCGGCCTGGAATGGCTCAGTCGAGACCCGGCCGTATGGACCGCGTTCGATGAGGATCCGCTGACCACCGACGTGCCGCTCCTGAAGCTCTTCGGTCCGATCGAGGCGGCGAAGCTCTTCGGGCGCCCGGCCAAGAACCTGGGACATGACATCCCGATGCTGCTGCTCGTGGGGCGTGACGATCCGGTGGGCGGACCGCGCAGCGTGCACAAGCTCGCCGACGAGTACCGCAGCCGCTCCGGACTCACCGACGTCACAACGCTGGTCTACCCGGATGCGCGCCACGAGATCTTCGCGGAGCTGCAGCAGGGCGAGGTGCGTGCCGACGTGCTCTCCTGGCTCGACACGCACATCCCCGCGCGCTGACAGCTTCTTTCCCTGCGGTGCGGGATCGAAAACGTGCCTGCGGGGACGACGCGAGGCGCGAAATCCATCCCGCACGGGCTCGCACGCGGAGTTCCGCGCCATAAGCTGGAGCCGTGCACGGTGAATACAAGGTTCCAGGCGGAAAGCTCGTCGTCGTCGACCTCGAGGTCGAGGACGACCGGATCAGCCGCTTCCACCTCGCCGGCGACTTCTTCCTCGAGCCGGACTCGGCGCTGGACGACATCGACGCCGCCGTCAACGGCATGCCCGCCGAGTCGGACGCCTCGGCCATCGCGGCCGCCGTCCGCGGTGCCCTGCCCGACGGCGCGCAGCTGCTCGGCTTCACGCCCGAGGCTGTCGGCACCGCGGTCCGCCGCGCACTCGTGACCGCTCCGGGGTGGCGCGACTTCGACTGGGAGATCGTGCACGACGCGGCCGTGTCTCCGCGGATGAACCTGGCCCTCGACGAGGTGCTCACCTCACGCGTCGGCGAGGGGCGACGGCGTCCCACCCTGCGCATCTGGGAGTGGGACGAGTCGGCCGTCGTGATCGGGTCGTTCCAGTCGTACCGCAACGAGGTCGATCCTGACGGGGCCGCGAAGCACGGGTTCGACGTCGTCCGCCGCATCTCCGGTGGTGGGGCGATGCTGATGGCCGCAGGGCAGATCATCACCTACTCGCTGTATGTGCCGGCGTCCCTCGTCGCGGGCATGACGTTCGCCGACTCCTACGCGTTCCTCGACGACTGGGTGCTGCAGGCGCTGCGGTCGCTGGGCATCGACGCGGTCTACCAGCCGCTCAACGACATCGCGAGCCCGACCGGCAAGATCGGAGGGGCCGCGCAGAAGCGTCTGGCGAACGGGGGAGTGCTGCACCACGCGACCCTCTCGTACGACATCGACGGTCAGATGATGACCGAGGTCCTGCGGATCGGGCGCGAGAAGCTCAGCGACAAGGGCACCACCTCGGCGGCCAAACGGGTCGATCCGCTGCGCACGCAGACCGGACTCGAGCGCGCGGAGATCATCGAGCGCTTCAAGGACACCTTCCGCTCGCTGACCGATGCGGAGACCGGGTCTGTGACAGCGGACGAGTACGCCGACGCCGAGGCACTCGTCGCGTCGAAGTTCGCGACCGAGGCATGGCTGCATCGGGTGCCGTGACGGCGCCGGAGCCCGACCTCCCGACCCCCGTCGCCGGAGCGGTCACGATCATCGAGGGCGACAACCTCGTGGTCGCGGCGACTCTGCCGTCGGCGTCGTTCACGCTCGTGTACCTCGACCCGCCGTTCAACACCGGCCGCACGCAGGAGCGCCAGGTCGTGACCGCGCGGCGCTCGTTCACAACTCCGCAAGAATTCGCAGCGGTCACGGGGCCCGGCGCGGAATCAGGCGGAGCGGACGCGGTGAGCGGGGCAGAACTGAGGAGTCATGAACCGGGGCCCGCCGCGCCCGAGGCCGAGGTGCGGCACGGATTCCACGGCCACGCCTACGAGCGGGTGCGGGGGATCCTCCGTGCCTACGACGACCGCTTCGACGACTACGGCGCCTTCCTGATGCCCCGGCTCGAGGAGGCCTGGCGCCTGCTCGCCGACGACGGCACCCTCTACCTGCACCTCGACTACCGGGAGGCGCACTACGCGAAGGTGATGCTCGACGCGGTGTTCGGGCGCGACTGCTTCCTGAACGAGCTGATCTGGGCGTACGACTACGGTGCGAAGTCCCGCAGCCGCTGGCCGACCAAGCACGACACGATCCTCGTCTACGTCAAGAACCCCCGGGCGTACGTGTTCAACTCCGACGAGGTCGACCGCGAGCCGTACATGGCCCCAGGGCTCGTGACTCCCGAGAAGGCGGCCCGCGGCAAGCTCCCCACCGACGTGTGGTGGCACACGATCGTGCCGACGACCGGGCGCGAGAAGACCGGGTATCCGACGCAGAAGCCCGAAGGCATCCTCCGTCGGATCGTGACCGCCTCCAGCCGTCCGGGGGATCGTGTGCTCGACCTGTTCGCGGGCAGCGGGACCACCGGCGCGGTCGCGTCGGCGCTCGGTCGCGATGCCGTACTCGTCGACGACAACCCCGAGGCGATCGGGATCATGAGGACGCGGATGCCGCACGCCGAGGTGACGCCCCTGGACAGAGTGCGCTGAGGGCCGGGAACGACCGGGAGAATGCTGTGATGACCGATACCGAGTTGGAAGCAGCGCCCGACTTCGTCGAGGTGACCACCGCCGCAGGACGAGTACGCGGGCGCTGGCGCCCGACCACCGGAGGCCGGGGCTACCCGCGGACGGCGGCGTTCCTCGGCATTCCGTTCGCGGAGGCGCCGGTCGGCCCGCTGCGCTTCCAGGCTCCTGTGCCGAAGGCGCCGTGGGACGGTGTTCGCGACACGCTCGAGTTCGCCGCCACGGCGCAGCGCGGTGACCCGGGAGTGACGCTGATCCCCGAGCCGAGCATCGAGGGCGACTCCACGCTCAACGTGAACGTCTTCACCCCGACGCCGACCACCGCGGAGCAGGGGGCCGGTCTCCCGGTGCTCGTCTGGATCCACGGCGGCGGATACTTCGCGGGGTCCCCGGCGAGCACCTGGTACGACGGTCGCAACTTCAACCGCGACGGCGTGGTGACCGTGTCGCTCTCGTATCGTCTGGGATTCGACGGTTTCGGGTGGATCGAGGATGCGCCGTCGAACCGTGGCGTGCGCGACTGGTTGCTCGCCCTCGAGTGGGTGCAGCAGAACATCGCCCGGTTCGGCGGGGATCCGTCGCGGGTCACGATCGCCGGGCAGTCCGCGGGCGGCGGAGCCGTGCTGACGCTGCTGGGCATGGAGAAGGCGCAGCATCTGTTCCACGGTGTCTATGCGATCTCCGGAGCCCTCGCCGATGTGGCTCCGGCGCGCGCGGAGGAGTTCGGTCGGGGACTCGCGGGGTCCGCGGGGGTGGAGCCGACCGTGGCCGGGTTCTCCTCGCTCCCCGAAGGCCGCATCCTCGAACTGCAGAAGAAGGCGACCGAGATCGGACCGGATGCCCTCGGCAGCGTGATGGAGGACGGCCTCCCGCTCGGCCCTGCTGTCGACGGGGACCTGCTCGCGCGGCCCACGCGGGAGTCGCTCGCCGCAGGCGTCGGCGCGGACAAGCCTCTCGTGCTCGGCACGACCGATGACGAGTTCACCATGGTGTTCGCCGGGGCCGAGAAGAAGCTGCGCTGGGTTCCGCGGTCGCTTCTGCTGAACCGACTCGGGCTGCCCAGGAGCAGGCGGCGCGAGTATCTCGCCGCCAATGCCGACATCACCGGACTCGGCAACGCGCGGGTGGGCGGTCGGCTGCTCACGGATCGCATGTTCCGGTCCGTCGTGCTCGAGGTCGTCGCCGACCGTGGAGACGCACCGACCTGGCTGTACCGGTTCTCCTGGCCGTCCGGGCGCTTCGGCTTCGCCGAGCACTGCCTCGATGTGCCGTTCTTCTTCGACTGCCTCGACGGTCCGGCCATGGAGGCGCTCGCCGGCCCGAATCCTCCGCAGGAGCTGGCCGATGAGGTGCATGGGGCCGCCGTCGCCTTCGTCACCACCGGTGATCCGGGGTGGCAGCGCCACGAGGGCGTGAACGGCATCGCCCGGGTCTACGACGCTCCGACGCGGGACGTCGCCGATGCCTATGCGTCCGTGCGACCGCTCCTCCGCTGACATCCCCGCCCTTCGAATCGCGCAAATGGTCCCATTTCCTCCGAGGACGGGGCCATTCGCGCGATTCGAACGGGGTCTGGGGTCAGGTCACGTAGACCTTGCGCAGCGTCTCGGTGACCGTCCAGGTGGTGCGCATGCCCTCGGCAAGGCGGACGACCGAGCCGGGGCCGACCTCGAGATCAGGCAGCCCGGACGAGGCGAACGCGATCGTGGCGCGACCCGACAGCACGACGAAGACCTCGTCGGACTCGGTGTCCGTGGCGGTGCCCGGCGTCATCTCCCAGACGCCCACCTCGACTCCGCCGACGGTCGTGAGCTCGTGCACGGCGGTGGTCGGTGCGCCGGCAAGGACCTCTTCCGCGGGGAGGGGCGCGTGCGTGAGCTCCAGGGTGCTGGCATCCACTCCGCCGCCCGCAGCGAGGCCGCTCACGAGTCGAAGCCCATGCCGAGAGCATCCAGCGTCTTGAGGAAGAGATTGCGCTTGCCCTCGTTGTGATCGGCGCGATCCATCGCCGCGCGCACCAGATTGACGCCGATCGAGGCAGCGGGTTCGGGCGGGAACGGGATCGGCTTCTCACGCACCATCCGCAGCGCGGTGCGCTCGGTCTCCTCACCCGCGAGCTTGTCGAGCATCACGTCGGCGGCGAAGCGTGCCGCGCCGACGCCGAGTCCGGTGAAGCCGGTCGCGTAGGCCACGCGTCCCTTGCGCGCGGTGCCGAAGAACGCGCAGAACCGACTGGACGAGTCGATCGCGCCCGCCCACCGGTGCGTGAAGCGGAGGCCCGCGAGCTGCGGGAAGGTCGTGAAGAAGTGCGAGGCGAGCCGGCGGTGGCTCTCGAAGCGGTCCTCGTACTCCGCGCGCACCTTGCCGCCGAAGTGGTAGATCGCGTCGTAGCCGCCGAACAGGATGCGGTTGTCGGCGGTGAGGCGGTAGTAGTGGAACTGGTTCGCGCTGTCGGCGAGGCCCTGCCGGTTCGACCAGCCGATCGAGGCGAGCTGTTCGGCGGACAGCGGCTCGGTCATCAGCACGTAGTCGTACACCGGCACCGTCATCAGACGGTTGCGCTTGAGAAGGGACGGGAAGACGTTCGTCCCGAGGGCGACCGCATCGGCCACCACCCGGCCGTTCGGGGTGACCAGGGCGATCGGTCCCGACCCGTCGCCCTCGATCGCACGCACCAGGCTGTGCTCGTAGATCTCGACGCCGAGGTCGGCCGCCACACGGGCCAGCTCGACCCCGAGCTTCGCAGGGTGCACCATCGCACACCCGTCGCGGTCCCAGTCGCCCGCGAGGAACGTCTCCGAGTGCACTTCGGCCTGCACGGCCTCGCGGTCGAGGAAACCGGGTTCGTCGCGGAACCACTCGACCTGGTGCGGCTCGACGGCGACGGCGAGTTGTCCCGTGCGTTCGAACTCGGCGTCCATGCCGTAGCGCGCGATCGTCTCTTCGATGCCGTCGAGGTTGGCGTGCCCCAGCTCTTCGAGGCGATCGATCTCCTCCGGCCAGCGGTTGACGCCGTTCTCGTGGCCGTGCGTCAGGCTGGACTCGCAGAAACCGCCGTTGCGGCCGGAGGCGGCCCAGGCGATCCGCGAAGCCTCCAGCAGGACGACGCGTCGCCCGGGGTCGCGCTCCTTGGCGCGCACGGCGGTCCACAGCCCGGCATACCCGCCGCCGACGATCGCGAGATCCGCGCGGACCGTGCCGTTCACGGACGGGTGCGTCGGACGATCGACGTCGTCGAGCCAGAACACGCGGAGGGCCGTCCCGCGCAGGGAGTCGTCGACGACTCCCTGCGGCGGCAGTCGGCGTTCGAAGACGGTGGTGCCCATGTTCACTCCGATGTGAGAAGGGGTGCGCCTCAGCGCGTCCCCCAGTTGTAGAGGTCCTTGTAGAGCCCGGCGTAGAGCAGGCTCTCGGTGTGCGCGATACCGGGGATGGTGCGGATGCGGGTCGCGATGAGGTCGATCAGGTGCTCGTCGTCTTCGCACACGGCTTCGACGAGGATGTCGAAGGTACCCAGTGTCACCACGACATAGGCCAGTTCCGGGATCGCGGTGAGCTCTTCGGCGATCGTGCGAGGGTCTCCCGACACGCGGATGCCGATCATCGACATGCGTCGGAAGCCGAGCTGCATCGGATCGGTGACCGCGACGATCTGGATGACGCCCGCCTCGGTCATCCGCTGCACCCGCTGTCGTGCGGCGGCCTCGCTCAGGCCGACCTCGCGTGCGATCTCAGCGTAGGGACGGCGTCCGTCCTCCTGCAGGAGTTCGACGATGCGCTTGGAGATGTCATCCAGCGCGGGCTGGGCAGTCTTCGTGCTCATGTGTCGATATTGTCAGTCAAAGAATGAATCTGCAACCGATTCAGTTGTCTTGCCTGATCTGATCTTCAGATTCCGCACTCGAGGCGCTAGCATGACGCCATGGCCAGCACTCTTCTGAAGACCTCCGCGCCGTTGCAGAACTTCATCGGCGGACGCTTCGTGCCCGCGAACGGCGCGGGACGGATGCCTCTCCTCGATCCTGCCACCGGAGAGACCTACGGGGAGTCGCCCGTCTCGGGCGCCGCCGACGTCGACGCCGCCTATGCGGCGGCATCCGCGGCCTTCCCGCTCTGGCGCGAGACGACGCCCGCCGATCGACAGCTCGCGCTGTTCCGCATCGCCGACGAGATGGAGGCTCGTGCGGAGGAGTTCGCCGACCTCGAATCGCAGGACACCGGCAAGCCGCGGGCGAGCCTCGTAGCCGACGAGATCCTGCAGTCGGTCGATCAGCTGCGCTTCTTCGCAGGGGCCGCGCGGAGTCTCGAAGGTCGTGCTGCGGGGGAGTACCTCGCTGGCCACACGTCGTTCGTGCGCCGCGAGCCGGTCGGCGTGATCGGACAGGTGACGCCCTGGAACTACCCGCTGAACATGGCCGTGTGGAAGATCGCTCCGGCGCTCGCGGCCGGCAACACGGTGGTGCTGAAGCCCGCCGAGTCCACTCCGCTGACGACGTTGCTGCTGGCCGAGATCGTCGCCCGGCACACCCCGACCGGCACGTTCAACGTCGTACTGGGTGACCGCGACACGGGTGTTGCGCTGGTGGAGCACCCGACCCCGCAGATGGTCGCGATCACCGGTTCGGTGCGCGCGGGGATGGCGGTGGCGCGTTCGGCGGCGAACGATGTCAAGCGCGTGCATCTCGAACTCGGCGGGAAGGCGCCGGCGATCGTGTTCGCGGATGCGTCCCTCGAGAAGGCCGTGGAGGGCATCATCACCGGCGCCTTCTTCAACGCCGGACAGGACTGCACGGCCGCGACCCGGGTACTGGTGCATGAGTCACGACACGACGAGTTCGTGGACGCGCTCGTCGCCCGGGCACGCAGCCACGCGCGCACGGGCGGACCGCGGGAGGAGGGTGTCCTCTACGGCCCGCTGAGCAGCGCCGCACAGCTCGCGCAGGTGCAGGGCTTCATCGACCGCCTCCCTGCGCACGCGAAGATCGAGACCGGTGGTCGCCGTCAGGGGGAGCAGGGATACTTCTGGGAGGCCACGATCGTGTCCGGCGTGCGGCAGGACGATGAGGTGGTGCAGGGCGAGATCTTCGGACCGGTCCTCACGGTGCAGTCGTTCACGGAGGAGGATGAGGCGCTGGAGATGGCGAACGATGTGCCCTACGCGCTCGCGTCATCGGTGTGGACGACGGATCATGCCCGTGCGATGCGCTTCTCGCGCGACCTCGACTTCGGCTGCGTGTGGATCAATACCCACATCCCGTTCGTGTCGGACATGCCGCATGGAGGGTTCAAGCACTCGGGGTACGGCAAGGACCTCTCCCAGTACGGCTTCGACGACTACACCCGCATCAAGCACGTGATGAGCGCCCTCGACTGAAGGCGCGTGGGCCTCGGTGTCCGTGGAGAGGGTGCCCGCCCTGGAGACTGGGCCGGGTCAGCTCACGTTCTGCTTGAGCCACGGCATCGGATCCACCGCGACCGTGTTGATGTGGACCTCGAAGTGCAGGCAGGAGCCGAACACGTACCCGGTCGAGCCGACGTCGCCGATGTACTGCCCGGCCTCGACGCAGTCCCCGACCTCGACCGCGCGGGTGCCGTAGTTCAGGTGCGAGTAGACGGTGCTCACCGCCTGCCCGTCGACGATGCTCTCGATCTGGATCGTCACTCCGTAGCCCTGGTAGCTCTCGGTCGAGCGGGAGACGCAGCCCTTCATGGCGGCGTTGATCGGAGTGCCCACGCCCGCGGCGAAGTCCTGGCCGAGGTGCGACCGGCCGGGCCGGGAGGCGCCGAAGCCGTCGGTGAACGTGTAGGTTCCGTCGGCCATCGGCATGACGATGCGGTCGGCGACGGGGATCTCCATCGCGCTTCCGAGCGGCATGCCGGCGGCGATGGCGGCCGCGACGGCGCGTGAGCGCGTCTCCTTGACTTCTTCCGGCGTCGTCGCGGCGAAGTTCCCTCGAGGCGCGATCTCGGCGCGGATCTCGTCCGTCGAGGTGTACGACTGCGCGAAGTCCTCGGCGGTGGCCGAGATGTCGGCGGAGGCGGCGGCGACCGACGCGACCTCCGGGTTGAATGCGGGCAGTGCTGCTCCGGTGATCATCGCGCCCACCGCGAGCGTGGCTCCCAGCGCCTTGGCCTTCGCCCACGGCCGCGTCACTCGGCGGGGGTGGACGCGCTGGCTCGACGCTTTCCGTCGGCGGGTACGCGTCGCGGTGCTCGGTGCCGGTGCCGGTGTCGGTTTCGGTGTCGCGGACGGCGCCGGCATCGGGGGCTCCTGGCGGGAGGTCCGCGGGCGGGACTCGGGCGACGGCGACGGCGACGGGCGAGGGGCGTCCGCGTCCGTCGTGTTCGCGCTACGGGTGGGGTGCTGCTGCTGCTCGGCGTTCGCGGAACGGCGCAGGTCGCGCCGCAGAAGCGGTCGAGGCGTGCTGGAGGTGTCTGTGGGGGCTTCCGAGGCGTCGGGAGTGCTCTCGGGCGGCAGGGAGTTCGTGACGGGATCCTTCCGGAGGGGAGGTGTGCGTGGCGGGCGATCCCCCCGGATGCCGCCGTTACCGATCTGTAATCTAAGCCGCTGCCCCCGGGAAGGTCAAATCGAGACCGGAGGGGAATGGTGACCTGTCGACGAGTGCGACACGATGTGGCATGCTGGCGGACACCGCGTCGGGGGCGCACGAGATGAGAGGGAGACGCCGGAACGCATGTCCAGACCACTCGCGGGACCGCAAAGCCTGCTCCGCACGCTCAACGGCCGCGCGATCCTGGAGGCACTGGCCCGCAGCGGCCCGCAGACCCGCGCGCAGCTGATGTCGACGACCGGCCTCTCCCGCACCGCCGTCACGCAGGTGCTGCGGATGCTCGAAGGGTCAGGCGCCGTCGCAGCGGCCGGCGTCGACCGTGAGACTCGCGGGCCGGCGGCGGGACGCGTCGCCCTGCATCCGCGACTCGGGTTCGCCGCAGCCGTGCACATCGACCACCAGGCAGCTCATGTCGTCCTCGTGGATGCGAGCGGGACCGTGCGCGCCGAGCAGCACGCCGCGCTCGCGCCCACCCAAGACCGTGTCGAGCGCATCGTCGAGCTCGTCGACCGCTGCCGTCGTGCGGTCGAGGCGGCGAAGGACGCCGTCCAGCTCGCCGTCGTCGGCGTTCCGGGCATCGTGACCCCCGATGGCGGCATCAGGGACGACCTCGGACCCGATGGCGGCGCCTTCCGCGCGGCGCTGGCCGCGGCCCTCGACTGCCCGGTCCGCGTGGAGAACGACGTCAATCTCGCCGCCCTCGCCGAACTCACCGCAGGTGCGGGTGGTGACCTCGCCAGCTTCGCGCTGCTCCTGCTGGACGACGGACTGGGGGCCGGGATCGTGGTCGACGGGGCGTTGCACCGCGGGTTCTCCGGTGTGGCGGGTGAGGTCATGTACCTGCCGCAGCCCCCGCTCCCGATCGGGGCACCGGTCGTGAGCGATGCCGTGGTCCGCGATCTCGCCCTCAACGAGGGATGCGATCCCGACGTCCCGCTGGCAGGGCACCTCGAAGCCGCGGCGCGAGGGGACTCGGCGTCGAGCCGGGTCGTGGACGAGATCGGACGACGTATCGTTCTCGTCGCCGGCAGCGTCGGCCTGGTGCTCGACCCCGAAGCCTTCATCCTCAGCGGCCGGGCGGCTCACCCTGCGCTCGTCGCCGTGATCGAGCGGATTGCCGAGGAATACGCGGCGCAGCTCCCGCTGCGGTTCCTCGTGTCCTCGTTCGGTCCTGAGGCACCGCTCGTGGGCGCCGTCGGCGAGGCGGCCGCCGCCCTCCGAGGCACCCTGTTCACCCGTATCCTCACTCCGGCCGCGAGGGCCGGACGCTGAGGACAGCCCGCACCACCCCACCCTCCCTTCCGACAGGATCACCGATGACCGCTCCCTCCGACCTCGCCGACCGTCTCGGCCTCGCCCCCGGCGCACGGGCGATCATCATCAATGCGGATGACTTCGGCATGTGCCATGCGGCGAACCTCGCCATCACCGACCTCCTCGACGCCGGACGGATCGACTCCGCGACCGTGATGGTGCCGTGCTCGTGGTCGCCGGAGGCACTTGCCTTCGCCGCGTCCCGCACCGATCTCGACATCGGCGTGCATCTCGTGCTCACCAGCGAGTGGTCTCGTTACCGGTGGCGGCCGCTCACCGGCACGGCCACGAGCCTGGTCGACGCGGCGGGCTTCTTCCCCGTGGACGTCGCGACCGTCGAGCAGACCGCGTCGGACGAGGACGTCGCCGCCGAACTCGCCGCCCAGCTGCAGACAGCGCTCGACGCCGGCGTCGATGTGACGCACCTCGACAACCACATGGGGTCCGTGTACGGACTCATGACCGGCCGCGACTTCCTTCGTCCGGTGTTCGAGCTCGCTGCGCGACACGGTCTCCCGTTCCGCTTGCCGCGCAGCATGGACGGGGTGGGCGAGGACGCGGCCCTTCAGGCGACGCTCGACGCCGCGGCCGCCGCCGCCGACGCGTCCGGAGTCGTGATCATCGACCGGTTGTGGTCGCATCCGTTCCCGCTCCTCGGCGAGGGCACGGCGCAGGAGGAGACCTACGAGCAGGTGCGCGACGGGTTCATCGCCCTGCTGCGCGCCGTCCCCGCCGGTGTGACCGAGATCTACCTGCATCCGATGGTCGACGACGAGGAGCTGCGGTCGGCGGTCGACTTCGGCGCCGTGAAGCGCGGCTATGAGCTGCGGCTGCTCCGTGACCCTGCGGTGCTGCAGGCGATCGAGGATGAGGCGCTCGTGCGCGTCGGCTGGCGCGCCCTGCGCGACCTGCAGCGGGCAGGCGTCCGATGACCTCGGCGGGCGAGCGTCTGCGCGATCGTCGTCTCGACGCAGCTCCCAGCCGGAGGCAGGCGATCGCGTTCGGGGCCTCCGGGTTCCCCACGCAGCTCATGGCGCAGACCTTCTCGGCCTTCGTCGTCTACTTCTACGTCTCGCATCTCGCGGTGCCGGCCGGGTGGGTCGCTGTGGCGATGATCGCCCACGGCATTCTGAACGCGGTGCTGAACCCCGTCGTCGGGGCGATCTCCGACCGGCTGCGGACTCCCTGGGGACGTCGCATCCCCTGGATCGGCCTGGGGATCGTGCCGCTCGTCGTCGCGTTCACGCTGGTGTGGATGCCGCCCGAGCTCCCGGTCGCCGGTCTCATCGTCTGGTTCCTCGTCGTCGTGGCCGTGTACGACATCGCCTTCGTCGTCGTGGTGCTGAACATCTCGGCGCTGTTCCCCGAGATCTTCCGCACCACGGAGGAACGTGCGCGCGGCAACGTCCCCCGGCAGATCTTCGCGATCCTCGGCATGGTCCTCGGCACGGCCGGTGCCCCCGCCCTGTACGGCGCTCTCGGATGGCCGGGCATGGCGCTCGTGCTCGGCGCGGTGTGCCTGGTGCTGCTCGCCTGGTCGTTCTTCGGCGGCATGATCGAGCGTCGCGTCCCCGAGACGGCGTCGGAGGCCATGCGGTGGAAGGACCAGCTGACCTACACCTTCCGCAACCGGGCCTTCGTCCCCTATGTGCTGGGCTCGCTGTTCGTGCAGACCTCGATCGCCGTGATCCTGGCTGCGGTCCCCTTCTACGTGCGGTACTCGCTGCAGGCCGCGGAAGGGGAGGGGAGCCTGCTCCTCGGGGCGATCTTCGTCACGGCCATCCCCTCGATCGTGCTGTGGAGCGCTGTCGTGCGGCGCACGTCGCCGCGCACCGCCGTGCTGTGGAGCGTCGCGGTGTTCGGCGTCGCCGTGCTCGGCTACCTCGTCCCGTCGACCGTGCTCGGGGCGTCGCTGGTCGGCATCGCGGTGGGGGTCGGCGTCGGCGGACTCCTGCAGCTGCTCGAGGTGATGCTCGCGCAGATCATCGACGACGATGCCGTGCGCACCGGTCACCGCCGGGAGGGGGCCTATTTCGGAGTGAACGGCTTCGTGGTGCGGGGTTCGGTCGTGCTGCAGGCGATCGTCGCCGCGGTGGTGCTGACGGCAACGGGGTTCGACGCCACGCTCGGCGATGCGCAACCGGAGAGCGTCGACGGGGGCATCCGCCTGATGCTCGCGGTGATCCCGCTCGGGTTCACGGCCCTCGCGTGGTTCTGCTTCTGGCTCTATCCGATCCGCACCCGAGACGTCTGACCGCTAGAGGGACGCCGCCTTCCGTGCCTCCCAGCCCGTGCGCACCATCTCGTCGACGGTGTACCGCATCGTCCAGTCGAGGTCGCGCGCGGCGAGCTCCCCGGTGGCCACGATGCGGTCGGGGTCGCCAGGACGCCGGGGCCCGATCTCGGGGGTGAAGTCGATGCCGGTGACGCGGGCGACGGCATCCATGATCTGCATGACGCTGAGTCCGTCGCCGGATCCGAGGTTGTACGCGGTCTCGATCGGCCGGCCGTCGGCGAGGCGCTGGGCTGCGGCCACGTGTGCCGCCGCGATGTCGCCAACGTGCACGTAGTCGCGCACGTTGGTGCCGTCCTCGGTGGCGTAGTCGTCGCCGAAGATCTTCGGCGTCCTGCCCTCGAGCAGCGCCTCGAACACGATCGGGAAGAGGTTGTGCGGGCTCACGTCGTACACCGTCGGGTCAGCCGACCCCACGACGTTGAAGTATCGCAGCGAGGTGTGACGCAGCGGGCGTGCGGACTCGGCCGTCGCGATCGCCTGGTCGCGCAGCAGCCATTCCCCGATGAGCTTCGACTCCCCGTACGGACTGGCCGGCTTCTTCGCGGTGTCCTCGACGACCAGCGCGACCTCGGGGGTGCCGAACACGGCGGCCGAGGAGGAGAACACGATGTTCGAGACCCCAGCGGCCTCCATGGCCTCGAGGATGATCCGGGTGCCCTCGACGTTCTGGGCGTAGGTGTGCAGGGGGCGCTGCACCGAGACACCTGCGTACTTGTACCCGGCGACGTGGATCACGCCTTCCGCGTCGTGGTCGCGCAGCGTCTTCTCGACGAGCGCGCGGTCGAGGATGCTCCCCCGCACGAACGGCACGCCCTCGGGCACGAACCGTGCGATTCCGCTCGACAGGTCGTCGAGGACGACGGGGGTGAGTCCGGCAGCAGCGAGGGCGCGGACGACGTGGGCTCCGATGTAGCCGGCGCCGCCGGTGACGATCCAGGACATGTGCTTCTCTCTCCCCGCCGCGCACCCCCGGCGCGGCCCCACGGAACATTCTGTCAGGTGTCGCGGCGCGGACCTGCCGACGGCGAGACCGTGAACAGGTGCGGCGCGTCGAATCCGGATGCGGAGAAGGCGCGGTGCACGGCATCCGACACCGTGTCGACGGCATCCTGCTCGATCAACGCGATGGCCGCACCGCCGAAGCCGCCACCGGTCATCCGCGCCCCCAGGGCCCCTGCGTCCCGTGCGGTGTCGACCGCAGTGTCGAGCTCGGGGGTCGAGATCTCGAAGTCGTCGCGCATCGATGCGTGCGAGGCGATGAGGAGGTCGCCGATCGCCCTCGCGCCGTCCGAGCGGAGCGTCCGAACGGTGTCGACCACGCGCTGGTTCTCCGTCACGATGTGCCGCGCACGGCGGAAGGTCTCGTCGTCCATCCGCTCCTGGGCGCGGGTCAGCTCGGCGATCGAGACGTCGCGCAGTGCGGGCACCCCCAGAGCCGCGGCGCCGCGCTCGCAGGAGACACGACGATCGCGGTAGCCGCCCGTGGAGTGGGCGTGCTTCACGCGCGTGTCGATCACGAGGATCGCGAGGCCCGCCTCGACGATCCCGAGGGGCACGAGTTCGGTCTGGAGCGAGCGGCAGTCGAGGAAGAGCGCGGTGTCCGGCGCTCCGAGCATGGACGCCATCTGGTCCATGATCCCCGTGGGGGCGCCGACGGCCTCGTTCTCGGCGCGTCGTCCGATGCGGGCGAGGGCCGTGCCGTTGAGGTCGGTGCCCCACAGCTCGTCGAGCGCGGAGGCGGTCGCCCCCTCGATCGCCGCGGAAGAGGAGAGCCCGGCTCCGACCGGCACGTCGGAGGCGATCGCGATGTCGACACCGCTGATCGCGTCGTCCCCGGTCGCGGCCTGGCGCAGCGCCCACGCGACACCGAGCGGGTAGGCGGCCCATTCGGGAACGGCCGGAGGCGTGCCCGGCGCGGTCGGGAAGAGGCGGTCGAGCTCGTCGAGGCCCACCTCGACCGGATCCGAGGCGAAGCGGGAGCTGACCCGTACGCGGTCGTCGTCGCGGCGTCCGACCGCGGCGAAGGTGCGCTGGGGGATGGCGAACGGCAGGACGAAGCCGTCGTTGTAGTCGGTGTGCTCGCCGATGAGGTTCACCCGGCCGGGGGCCGACCAGACGCCGTCCGGCCGCCGTCCCGTGAGCTCGGTGTAGTGCGCTCGTGCGTCGTCGTGGGCCGCGGTCATGCGGAAGCTCCTTCTGCGGTGGTGGTCGGCGACGCGCGCTCGATGGCCTCGCGGAGACGAGCAGCCCCCGTCTCCGGGGGTACTTCGGCCGCCCAGGCCCACATCGCGGCCTCGGAGCCGGCGAGGTACTTCAGCTTGTCGGCGGCGCGGCGCGGACTCGTCAGCTGCAGGTGCAGGCGCACGGTGTCGCGGCCGACGTGCACCGGTGCCTGATGCCAGGCGGCGATGTACGGGGTGGGGGAGTCGTAGAGGGCGTCGACGCCCCGAAGAAGACGCAGGTAGAGCGGGGCGAGCTCGTCGCGCTCGGCCGAACTCGTCTCGGCGAGGTCGGGGACATGGCGGTGCGGCATCAGGTGCACTTCGAGCGGCCAGCGGGCGGCGAACGGCACGAAGGCGGTCCAGTGCTCGCCGCGGAGGACCACGCGATCCGACGCCTGCTCGGACTCGAGGATGCGCTGGAACAGGTCGGGCGCCGTCCGGTCGATCGACTCCAGCACGCGAGCGGTGCGCGGGGTCACATACGGGTAGGCGTAGATCTGACCGTGTGGATGCGGCAGGGTGACGCCGATCGCCTCACCGCGGTTCTCGAAGGGGAACACCTGCTCGATACCGGGCAGTGTCGACAGCGCGGCGGTGCGATCGGCCCAGGCCTCGATCACGGTGCGCGCGCGGGTCTCGGACTGCGTGCCGAACGAGCCGGAGTGCTCCGGGCTGAAGCAGACGACCTCGCAACGTCCGACGGCGGCGCGGGTGCGGCCGAGACCCAGGGCGGCGAGGTCGTCGAGCCCGCGCGGTGCCTGGGACGCCCGGGGCGCGCCGCCCACGGCTTCGGTGAGCGCGGGGCCGAATGCGGGGGAGCGGTTCTCGAACACCGCGACGTCGTATCGCGATGGGACCTCGGACGGATTGCCGGGGGTCTGCGGTGCCAGCGGGTCGGCATCCGCCCCCGGCATCATCACGCGGTTCTGCCGATTCGCCGCGACCGTGATCCAGTCGCCGGTGAGCACGTCCAAGCGCATGGTCGCGGTGTCGGGGCGCGGGTCGAGGGTGCGCGAGTCGACCGACCGCTCAGCGCCGAGGGTCGTGCCGGGTTCGTCGTAGTAGAAGAGATCGCGACCGTCGGCGAGGGTGGTGCTGCGTTTGACGACGCCGGCGCCGAGGGACTCTGTGCGCAACTCAGGAAAATCGTGCGTGTTCACGTAAACATGGTACGCACAGCGCCGTGGTAACGTCAACATTGCGGAGTTGTAAACCGGAGGACGGAGGGCCAGGGTGAGCGAGCGCGGCCAGGTCGAGGGCCTCGGGTCCGATCGGCGACGCCCGGCGACGGGTCGTGTGTCGATGGCCATGGTCGCCGCCCGCGCAGGTGTCTCGGGGCAGACCGTCTCGCGCGTCGTCAACGACAGTCCGCGGGTCGATCCCGCCACCCGTGCTCGGGTCGAGCGTGCGATGGCGGAGCTGGGCTACCGTCCGCACCGCGTCGCTCGGGCACTGCGCACCGGTCGCTCGCAGACCATCGGACTCGTCGTCACCACTCTCGCCACGGTCGGCAACTCGCGGATGCTGCAGGCCACGGCGGAGGCTGCAGCTGAACGCGGCTACGCCCTCACGCTGGTGACCGCAGCCGCCGGTGTGGCCGAGGCGTTCGATCGGCTCTCCGAGCAGGAGGTGGACGGCGCGATCGTGCTGAACGAGGCGTCCGCGCTCGTGCCCCAGGTGCGGCCGCCCGAGGGATTGCGCCTGGTCGTGGTGGATGCTCCGATCGAAGCCGGCTTCGCGTCGGTGCACAGCGATCATGCCGGTGGCGCCGCCGCGGCCACGGCTCGACTCCTCGCTCTCGGCCACGACACGGTGCACCATCTCGCGGGCCCCGTCGACTCCTTCGCCGCGATCGAGCGGGAGCGTGGGTGGCGCGAGACCCTCGTGGCCGCCGGCGTTCGTCCGCCCGAGATCGTCCGCGGAGACTGGAGTGCGGACTCGGGGTATGCGGCGGGTGGGGAGCTGCGCGCGGCCTCCGCCGTGTTCTGCGCCAACGACCAGATGGCGCTCGGCCTGCTGAGGGCGCTTGCCGAGTCGGGACGACGTGTGCCGGAGGACATCGGCGTGATCGGGTTCGACGATGTGCCGGAGGCGGCGAACTACCGTCCTCCGCTGACCACGATCCATCAGGACTTCGCGGCTCTCGCGCATCGCGCCGTGTCGTCGCTCGTGGCCGCGATCGAGGGTGCTGCCGCAGAGGCGGTGTCCGTCATCGTCCCGACCGCGCTGATCGAGCGCTCCAGTACCGCCCCGCGCTGACGCCGCGCCCCCTCCTGACGCCGCGCCCCCTCCTGACGCCGACGCCCCCTCCTGCCGCCGACGCCCCCTCCTGTCGCCGACGCCCCCGCCTGTCGCCGCGCGGGAGAGGGGGTCTCGGCGCTGGCGGGGGGCCTCAGCGGACCCGGTGATCGTGCACTGCCCCGTCCGGGCCGCGTTGCGTGGTTGCGATCGGAGGCATCTCGTGACAGGATCACGGAAAGCGCTTTCCGGTTGATGGATCGGAAGCACGAGCAGCCTCCCGACACAGAAACGGAACACCATGGCACAGGCGAACACCCGCGAGATCGGGATCATCATGAACGGCGTCTCCGGGCGCATGGGATACCGGCAGCACCTCGTGCGCTCGATTCTCGCGATCCGCGACGACGGCGGCATCGAGCTCCCCGACGGATCCCGTCTCACGGTGAAGCCGATCCTCGTGGGGCGCAGTGAGGCCAAGCTCGCAGAACTCGCGGCGAAGCACGACATCGCCGACTGGACCACCGACCTCGACGCGGCGCTCGCGGATCCGCAGTGGGAGATCTACGCCGACTTCCTGGTGACGAAGGCGCGTGCCGCTGCGCTTCGCAAGGCCATCGCCGCTGGCAAGGCGATCTACACGGAGAAGCCCACCGCCGAGTCGCTGGAGGAGGCCGTCGAGCTCGCCCGTCTGGCGCAGCGCGCCGGGGTCAAGACCGGCGTCGTGCACGACAAGCTCTATCTTCCGGGGCTGCAGAAGCTCAAGCGGTTGATCGACTCCGGCTTCTTCGGTCGCATCCTGTCCGTGCGCGGCGAGTTCGGCTACTGGGTCTTCGAGGGCGACTGGCAGCCCGCGCAGCGGCCGAGCTGGAACTACCGCACCGAAGACGGGGGCGGCATCATCACCGACATGTTCCCGCACTGGAACTACGTGCTCGAGAATCTCTTCGGCGGGGTCAAGAGCGTCTACGCGCAGGCGGCCGTGCACATCCCGGACCGCTGGGACGAGAAGGGCGAGCACTACGCCGCGACGGCCGAGGACGCCGCCTACGGGATCTTCGAGCTGGACGGCGGCGTGATCGCCGAGATCAACTCCTCGTGGACCGTGCGCGTGAACCGCGACGAGCTGGTCGAGTTCCAGGTCGACGGAACGCACGGCTCCGCCGTGGTCGGCCTGTTCGGCGCGAAGATCCAGCCGCGCAACGCCACCCCCAAGCCCGTGTGGAACCCGGATCTGGAGGACACCCGCGACTATGACGCCGACTGGCAGAAGGTGCCGACCAACGACATCTTCCTCAATGGCTTCCGTCAGCAGTGGGAGGAGTACCTGGTCTCCTATGCGGAGGGCACCGACTATCCGTTCGATCTGCTCGCGGGCGCCCGTGGTGTGCAGTTCGCGGAGGCCGGTCTGCGATCGAGCGCTGAGGGACGCAAGATCGCCCTCGAGTCGTTGACGCTGGACTGAGCCGGAGGCCCCGCATGAGCACGCTCCGCCTCCTCCGCGCGACCGGCGCCGTCGACGAGGTCGGCCTCGTCGACGCGGCCCCCTACACGCGGCCTTCCGCCCCGCTCCAGAGCAGGGTCGCGTATGCCGCCGCCCACGTCGTGCCGAAGGTGCACGCCGACAACACTCCGGGGCAGCCGGCCGACATCGATTGGGATGCGACGCTGGCGTTCCGTCGTCACGTGTATTCGTGGGGCCTGGGCGTCGCGGATGCGATGGACACCGCGCAGCGGAACATGGGGCTGGACCCCGCGGCCACGCGCGAGCTGATCACCCGCAGCGCCGAGGTCGCCCGCGAGGAAGGCGGCTCCGTCGTGGTGGGGGTCAACACCGACCACATCGCCGAGTCGCAGATCTCGCTGGATCGGGTGATCGCGGCGTATCTCGAACAGCTGGAGTTCGCCGAGGAGCAGGGCGCCGGGCCCGTGCTCATGGCCTCGCGCCACCTCGCCCGCGCCGCGGAGGATGCCGCCGACTACCGCCGCGTCTATCGCGAGGTCCTCTCTCGTGCCACGACGCCCGTGGTGCTGCACTGGCTGGGCACGGCCTTCGACCCGGAACTCGCCGGATACTTCGGCGCGGAGGACTGGCGCTCCGCATCCGAGGTGCTCCTGCAGATCATCGCCGAGAGCGAGGGCAAGGTCGCGGGCGTCAAGATGAGTCTGCTGAACGCCGAGTCCGAGATCTCGGTGCGTGAGCGCCTCCCCGAGGGGGTGCGCATGTTCACCGGCGACGACTTCAACTACGTCGGTCTGATCGGGGGTGCCGCCGATGCGCAGACGCACTCCGATGCCCTGCTCGGCGCTTTCGCCGCGATCACTCCGGTCGCCTCTGCCGCGATCCAGGCGCTCGACGCGGGGGATCCCGCGTGCTATGCCGAGATCCTCGGCCCGACCGAATGCCTCAGCCGGCAGGTGTTCGCCGCACCCACTTTCTACTACAAGACCGGTGTCGCCTTTCTCGCCTGGCTCAACGGACACCAGCCCGCGTTCCAGATGGTCGGCGGGCTGCATTCGGCGCGGAGCCTCCCCCACCTCAGCCGCATCGTCGAGCTGGCAAACTCGTCGCACGCACTGGAGCTCCCCGAGCTCGCCCGAGAGCGCTGGCACGGCCTGCTCCGGCTGAACGGGGTGGACGCATGAGTGTTCCCGTGCAGAGCCCGGATCCACGCCTGTCGATCAACCAGGCGACCATCAAGCACGCCGACCTCGCCACGGCTCTGCGGGTCACGGCCGCCGCGGGGGTGAGCGCGATCGGTCTCTGGCGTGAACCTGTGAACGAGGTCGGGCTGGAGGAGGCGGCGCGGATGCTCCAGGATTCGGGGCTGCGCTTCTCGACGCACTGCCGGGGCGGCTTCTTCACGCTGCCCGACGGCCTCGAGCGGGATGCGGCCCTGGACGACAACCGTCGTGCCATCGAGGAGACCGCCACGCTGGCCGCCGCCGGGGCCGAGGGCTCGACCGCTGTGCTCGTCCTCGTCGCAGGAGGCCTGCCCGAGGGTTCGCGCGATCTGGTCGGTGCGCGCGAGCGGGTGCGCGATGCCATCGGGACGCTGGTCCCCGAGGCGAAGGCGGCCGGGGTGACGCTCGCGATCGAGCCGCTGCATCCGATGTATGCGTCGGACCGCGCGGTCGTGTCCACGCTCGGCCAGGCACTGGACATCGCCGCCGACTTCGATGCCGAGACCGTGGGCGCCGCCGTCGACACGTTCCACATCTGGTGGGACCCGCAGGTGCTCGAGCAGATCGCGCGTGCGGGGAGGGAGGGCCGGATCGCGACCTATCAGGTGTGCGACTGGAAAACCCCGCTCCCCTCCGACGTGCTGCTCTCCCGGCACTACACGGGCGACGGGGTGATCGACTTCGGCCCGCTCACGCGTGCCGTCGTCGCGACCGGGTACGACCGTGACATCGAGGTCGAGATCTTCAACGCGGACATCTGGGCCGATGCTCCGGAGAACGTGGTGCGTCGTACCGCTCAGACCTTCGCCGCGGCCGTCTCCCCGCACCTCGCGTGATGCCGTGCTCCCGTCGGGCGGACAGAGCGGGACGCGATCCGGAGAAGTAGGCTCTGGGTCATGACGAAGCCCGCATCGCCTTCGGAGCGGTCGACCTCCCGCGCCCCGCGCCCTGCGCGCGGACCAGCCCCCACGTTGCATGACGTCGCCCGGGAGGCGGGCGTCTCCCTGGCCACCGCCTCGCGCGTGCTCAACGGCTCGGAGCGCAAGGTCGCGGAGCAGTTCCGCGAGCGCGTGCAGGCGGCAGCCGATCAGCTCGGGTACACCGCGAACGTCTCCGCGCAGGCCACCGCGCGTGGCACATCGCCGGTCATCGCCCTGCTGGTCGCGGACATCGCCGACCCGTACTTCGGCCTGATCGCCTCGGGAGTGGCCCGCGGAGCGGACGAGCACGGGCTCGTCGTCACGATCTCCATCACCGAACGCGACCAGGCTCGCGAGGCGCGGATCGTCCGTGCGCTGCGAGGGCAGCGACCGCGGGGGCTGATCCTCGCCGCGTCCCGCACACAGGAGCCCACCGAGGTCGACACCGCGCATGAGCTGGGAGAGTTCGCTCGTCTGGGCGGCAGGGTGGTCGCCTTCGGTCCGGACGGAGGCGGCGATCGCCACATCGAGATCGACAACCGTGCGGGTGCGGAGGCCCTGGGTCGGCGGATGGCCGGACTCGGCTACCGGTCGGCGATCGCCCTCGGAGCGGCAGAGGGAGTGCGCACCTCGGACGATCGCCTCGCGGGTTTCCGCGCCGGCTTCGAGGGCGCCGGAGGTGCGGTCGAGAGCGTGCGCAGAGGGGGCTTCCGCCGCGAGTCCGGTGCGGCCGAGATGGCGGCGGTGCTCGCCGACGGTGTCGCCCCCGGGACACTCGTGTTCGGGATCAGCGACGTGGTGGCGCTCGGGGCGATGTCGGCGATCCGCGATGCGGGTCGCGAGGTCGGCGTCGACATCGCGGTCTGCGGCTTCGATGACGTGCCGGTGAGCGGCGACGTGACTCCCGCCCTCACGACCGTGCGGGTGCCGCTGAGCGAGGTCGGATATCAGGCGTTCCGCGCCACGGTCGACGCCGATTGGGAGCAGGCGCCCTTGCCGCTCGAAGTCGTCGTCCGGGACAGCACACCGGGAGTGGCATCGTGACGAGGGTCGTCCTGGCACCGGACAGCTTCAAGGGCACGATCACCGCAGCCGATGCCGCGGCGGCGCTCGCCGAGGGATGGGCAAGCGTCGACCCCACGGCCGCGTTCGTGCACCGCCCCATGGCGGACGGGGGAGAGGGGACCGTGGCGGCGTTCGAGGCCGCGGTTCCGGGGGCCGTGCGGATGCCGGTCTCGGTCGACGGACCGGCCGGGCACCGGATCGACACCTTCTGGCTGCTGCTTCCCCCGACTAAGGATGCTCCCGCGGGAACGGCCGTCGTCGACCTCGGCTCGACGTCGGGTATCGAGCTGCTGGAGCAGCTACGGCCCTGGGACGCAGACACTGCGGGGCTCGGGCAGGCCATGGCGGCCGCACTCGATCACGGGGTCTCGCGCCTCGTCGTCGGCATCGGATCGAGCGCCTCGACCGACGGCGGCACCGGCATGCTGACGGCGTTGGGGGCGCGGTTCCTCGATGCTGCGGGCGACCCTGTTGCTCCGGGCGCCCGGGGCCTCGGGGACATCTCCTCGGTCGACCTCTCCGGACTCCGCCCCGCACCGGAGGTGCGCGTGCTCACCGACGTGACCAATCCGCTCGTCGGTCCGCGCGGGGCCGCCGCGGTGTTCGGCCCGCAGAAGGGGCTGCGCGCACCGGACGACATCGCGCTCGTGGACGACGGGCTGCGCCGCCTCGCCGCCCTGCTGGGCATCGATCCGGCGGGGGCGGGGAACGGCGCGGCCGGAGGAACCGGCGCGGCCCTGGTGGTGTGGGGTGGGGTGCTCGCCCCCGGCGCGTCCGAGGTCGCGGACCTCATCGGGCTAGCCGAGGCGATCGCCGACGCGGATGTGGTCATCACAGGCGAGGGGTCCTATGACGGGCAGTCCGGCGACGGCAAGGTGCCTTCGTTCCTCGCGGGTCTGGCCGCGGACGCCCGCACGCGCGCGATGGTTGCGGCGGGGCGCATCACCGAGGACGCCGACACCACGCTCTTCGCGGCGTCCGCTTCACTCACCGAGCTGGCCGGCTCGTCTGAGGCGGCGCTCGCCGAGCCTGCGCGATGGCTGCGCGAGGCGGGCATCGCTCTGGCCCGTTCCGCCGCGGGCTGAGACGAAGCCCCGCGAGGGTCAGCCGCCGAGGGCGGCCGACACGACGGCACGGGCCTCCGCCTGCACCTCCGCGAGGTGCTCGGGGCCGCGCAGGCTCTCGGCATAGAGCTTGTAGACGTCTTCCGTTCCGGACGGGCGCGCCGCGAACCACGCGTGCTCCGTCTGCACCTTGAGCCCTCCGATCGCCGCGCCGTTGCCCGGCGCGTGCGAGAGCTTCGCCGTGATCTCCTCGCCGGCGAGGGCGGTGGCCGTCACCGACTCGGGGGCGAGCGCCCCGAGCATGGCCTTCTGCTCCGGTGTCGCGGGGGCGTCGACCCGCTGGTAGGCCGAGGCGCCGAAGGCCTCTTCCAGCTCGGCATAGCGTTCCGAGGGCGTCTTGCCCGTGACGGCGATGATCTCGGCGGCCAGGAGGCACAGCAGGATGCCGTCCTTGTCGGTCGACCAGACGGAGCCGTCCTTGCGGAGGAAGGACGCTCCCGCCGACTCCTCGCCGCCGAACGCGACCGAGCCGTCGAGGAGGCCGGGGACGAACCACTTGAACCCGACCGGAACCTCCAGCAGCCGGCGGCCGAGCGATTCGGCGACGCGGTCGATGATCATCGACGACACGAGCGTCTTCCCGATCGCTGCATCCCGTGGCCAGTCCTGCCGATGCGAGAACAGATAGTCGATCGCCACGGCCAGATAGTGGTTCGGGTTCATCAGACCGGCATCCGGGGTCACGATGCCGTGCCGGTCGGCGTCGGCGTCGTTCCCGGTCAGCACGTCGTAGTCGCCCTTCTTCGCGACCAGCGATGCCATCGCGGAGGGCGACGACGGATCCATCCGGATCTTCTCGTCCCAGTCCAGGGTCATGAAGCGCCACGTCGGGTCGACCTCAGGGTTCACCACGTCCAGGTCGAGGTCGTGCATCTCGGCGATGAGCGCCCAGTACTCCACGGAGGCGCCGCCCAGAGGATCCGCGCCGATGCGCACCCCGGCCGTGCGGATCGCATCGAGGTCGATGATCGACGGCAGGTCGCGGACGTACGCCTCGCGGAAGTCGTAGCCGGTGAGGGCATCCCAGTCGATGTCCGCGAAGCGCTCGAGCTTCACGCCTTCGAGCCCCGCCGCGATCAGCGCGTTCGCGCGGTCGGCGATCCAGCTCGTGGCGTCCGTGTCGGCGGGGCCCCCGTGCGGCGGGTTGTACTTGAAACCGCCGTCGCGCGGCGGGTTGTGCGACGGCGTCACGACGATGCCGTCTGCGCGCCCGGGGTCGTCGGCTGCGCGTCCGCGGTTGTAGCTCAGGATCGCGTGGCTGAGGGCGGGGGTCGGCACCCACGAGTCGCGGGCGTCGACGC
The DNA here is from genome assembly GCF_020524545.1 of Microbacterium paraoxydans. Classification (GTDB taxonomy): domain Bacteria; phylum Actinomycetota; class Actinomycetes; order Actinomycetales; family Microbacteriaceae; genus Microbacterium; species Microbacterium paraoxydans_C. Next base: position 313,333 of record NZ_JAIVLG010000001.1, read on the forward strand.
GCACGTCCACACCGTTCGCGAGCAGCACCTCGATGGCGCTGCGCTCGGCGGGCAGCGAGAGAGCGTGCGTGTCCCGGCCGAGGAACAGGGGACCCGTGATGCCCTGGGCGGCACGGTAGTCCACGATCGCCTGGGTCGTGGCGAGGATGTGGTTCTCGTTGAAGCTGTTCGACAGGGAGGAACCGCGATGGCCGCTGGTCCCGAAGACGACCCGCTCGGCCGCGACCTCGGGGTTCGGCGTGCGGTCGTAGTAGGCGGCGATGAGTTCATCGACGTCGATCAGGTCACTTTCCTCCGCAGGGAGGCCGGCACGGCTGGTCATCCTCTCAGTCTGCCCCTTGAGCGACGGGATCGCATCCGAGAAGTCCTGCGTATCTCCGTCGCCACGCCGAGGGCTAAGGTGAAACCCGTGACTGAACGCCGCACCTACAGCTATCTCGGCCCGGCCGGAACCTTCACGGAGGCGGCGCTCGATCAGGTGGCCGAGGCTCGTGGCCAGACCTGGCGCCCCGTGCACAACGTGGGTGAGGCGCTGGCCGACGTGCTCGAGGGGCGCAGCGACGCCGCGATGATCGCGATCGAGAACTCCATCGAGGGCGGTGTCTCCACCACACAGGATGCGCTGGCGACCTTGCCGGGGCTGCGCATCATCGGCGAGTACCTGGTGCGGGTGAACTTCGTGCTCGTCGCCCCGCGCGGCACGACGCTCGATCAGGTCGAGGTGATCGCGGCGCACCCCGTCGCCTATGCGCAGTGCCACGGCTGGCTCGGTACGCACCTGCCCTCGCACTCGCACGTGCCCGCCTCGAGCAACGTGGCCTCGGCGATCGGCGTCCTCGACGGCACGCTCGCCGCCCAGGCGGCCATCGCGGCTCCTGGCATCGTGAGCCACTACGACGTCGACGTGCTCGCGGAGGGCATCGGCGACAACGCGCAGGCGGTGACCCGCTTCGTGCTGGTCACGCGGACGACCCGCTCACCTGAACCCACCGGCGCCGACAAGACCTCGCTGATCGTCGAGCTCCCGCACGACCACCCCGGTTCACTCCTCGAGATGCTGGAGCAGTTCTCGACCCGCGGCATCAACCTCTCGCTCATCGAGTCGCGGCCCATCGGCGATGAGCTGGGCCGCTACCGGTTCGTGATCGACGCGGACGGGCACATCGAGCACGAGCGCATGGCCGACGCACTGCTCGGCATCCGGCGCTTCAGCCCGCGCGTGGTGTTCCTCGGTTCGTATCCGCGTGCGGACCGCCAGATCGTGCAGTACCCCGATCGCTACTCGGACGACGTGTTCGTCGAGGCGCGCGATTGGCTGCGCGGCATCCTCTCCGGCGAGCCCGAGTCCTGACCGCGGCCCCGGTGCCCCGGTGCCGCGGTGCGGGATCGCCTCGGTGCCGGGTAGCCGCGGTGCGGGAGCGCCGCGGTGCGGGAGTGCCGCGGTGCGGGATCGCCTCGGTGCGGGATCGAAAACGCGCCTCCGAGACGTCACGGAGGCGCGTTTTTCATCCCGCACGTGCGGGATCGGGGTCAATGCTCCTGGAAGCGCGGCCAGTCGCTGCCGGGAGCCATGCGCGCGTGCAGGGCACCTTTCGCGGAGGCGAGGCTCGGATAGGTGCTGGCTTCGGCATCCGCCTCCGCCATCGTCACGTGGTATCCGTCGTCGTCGTGCCGGATGCTGCCGACCACCCCGTTGCGTCCGTATGCGACCCAGAGTGCGAGCGTCTTGGTGGTGCTCATCATCGGACCCCCTTTCTGCCGTAGAGGGTACGCCGATCTCGCGGGTGTCGACACCCCTTGACGGGATCCGCGAAGCGGTGGCGAGATCGAAAACGCACCCCCCTCGGCCTTGGCCGGAACGTTTCTGATCCCGCACCGGATCACGCGGAGATCAGCGCGAGGAAATCGCCCGACGGATGAGGGAGACGAGGGCGGCGCCGCCGTCGCGCAGGTCGAGCTCGGTGACGCGGATCACGATCCACCCGGCGGCTTCGAGGTCACGCTGTCGACGGATGTCCGTGCGCCACTGCTCCCGGCTCGTGCGGTGCCCGTCCCCTTCATACTCGATTGCGATGCGCCACTGCGGATAGGCGAGGTCGACGCGGGCGATCGCGCGGCCGGCAGCCCGGACGATGTGCTGGATCTCGGGCTCGGGCAGCCCGGCGTCGGTCAGCAGCATCCTGGTCTCGGTCTCCTTCGGCGACTCGACTCCGCCGCGGACATGGGGGAGAGCCGCGCGGATGCGCCCGCACCCCGGGAAACGCCCCCACTCGCTGAGACGCTGTTCGATCATCTCGATGCTCACCGAGGGTCTGCCCTCGCGGAGACCGGGGTAGTTGTCGGCAGCGGTGACGAGAGCTTCGAGGGCGACGAGCATCGGTACGCGGGACAGCTCCGCGGCGCAGAGGAAGAGTGCGGCCACGGGATCGACCACCGGTGCCGTTCCGATCGCCCAGGAGTGGGCGCGCCCCGAGGCGACACGACGCCCACGGACGCCGGCGGTGCGTGGGGGAGAGCGGCGCGTGTCCACCGCGACGTCCAGGGGCTCGTCCGGTGTCCAGCGGGCCGGGAAGGGGAGCCCCCAGAGCCGCATGGCGGTCCGCCCGGCGAAACGCTGACCCGATCGCAGCCTCGGCACATAGCATTCCACGTGATCTTGGAACGTCGCGGGCGCATCAACGGCGCGGACGCCGGCATACGGCCGGGTGAGATCACGCGCGGAGTGCCGCTTGCGCCCGACACCCGACGCGTCGGCATGGCGGACGGAGAAGCGGGGGCCGAGCTCAGCGGGGAGCGGGATCCGGTGGCGCATCCGCCCATGGTCGCGCGCGTGCGTCCGCTCTGTGCCGTCCGGCATCCTTGCGGTCCGGTAGCTGTGGACAACTGTGGCTTGTGGAGAGCGCTCGCCCCGGATGCGGGATCAAAAACGCGCCTCAGGACGCCCGGGAAGGTGCGTTTTCGATCCCGCAAGCGGGCGCGGGCGCGGGCGCGGGCCGCGGGGACGGGGCGCGGGCGGGGGCGGGGGGTTAGAGGGCGGTGGCGATGAGGTCGAGGGACTGGGCGCGGCCGAGCGGGGAGTCCTTCGGCTCGGACTCGTACGCGCCGGCGACGGGAGAGAGCATGACCTCGTCGACACCGTGGCGTTCGGCGAAGGCGCGGACCTCCGCGGCCACACTCTCGCCCGTGCCGACGAACCAGCGCGAGCGGGCCGCCTGGACGACCTCTTCCGTCTGGGGGTCCGTCTCCGCGGCGAGCGCCTCCTCCACGGTCTCGAGCGCTCGCAGGGGCTGGTTCAGTCGCAGTCGTGCCATCATCCGCAGTTGCGGCAGTGCGCGGGCCTCCGCTTCCTCCGAGGTGGGCGCGGCAACCGCGTTCACGGTGAGGAACGTCCGCGGTTCCGGGTGCTCCTCGCTCGGGCGATAGCCGGTGCGGTACAGGTCGAGTGCGCGCTCGAGGCCGTGTCCCGAGAAGTGGTTCGCGAAGACGTAGGGCAGCCCGTGGGAGGCTGCGAGCTGGGCGGAGTAGTCGCTCGATCCGAGCAGCCACACCTCGGGGGCCCCGATCGCCGCCGGGGTCGCGCGCACGGTGTACTCCCCGCCCGAGGTGAAGCGTACGGTGGCGCCTTCACCGGAGAGGAGGGCGGCGATGTCCTGGACGTGGCGGGGGAACTGCTCGACGTCGCTCGTGGTCCCGGAACCGCGGAGCAGCTGCGTGATCACCGGGTCGCTGCCGGGAGCGCGCCCGAGGCCGAGGTCGATGCGCCCCGGTGCGATCGCCTCGAGTGCCGCGAACTGCTCGGCCACGATGAGCGGTGCGTGGTTGGGCAGCATCACTCCGCCGGACCCGAGCCGCAGGCGGGTCGTGCGTGTTGCCGCGGCGGCGATCAGCACCGGCGGCGTGGTGGAGGCCACAGCGGGCATGTTGTGGTGCTCGGCGAACCAGTAGCGGCGATAGCCGAGGCGGTCGGCGGTCTCCGCGAGGGACAGGGAGGAGGCGATGGCCTCGGCGCTGGTCTGGCCGGTGCGGACGGGGACGAGGTCGAGGACGGAGAGGGCTGTAGCGGGCATCCTCTCGTGCAACGCCTCGCGGTGCGGCGTCATTCCCCTTGGAGGTGGCGGTGTCACCCTTTCAGGAGCGAACCGTGTCGCGGAGCGCCTCGACCGCTTCCTTGTTCACGCGAGCCGCACGTTCGAAGAGCTCGTTCGCGAACTCGATCTCCTCGTCGGTGAGGGTGTCGAGATAGTCGTTCCATCGCTGCGCCACCCGAGCGTACACATCCCCGACGCGCGACATCACCGCTTCGGGGACCGCGGTCACGATCACTCGGCGGCGATCGGTCTCGTCGCGTGTGCGGGTGACGAATCCCGCCCGCTCCAGACGGTCGATCATGGCGGTGATGGCGCCGCCCGCGCTCAGCCCCGTGCGGGTGGCCAGCTCGCCCGGGGTGGCGGGGCCTTCGCTCAGGAGGAGACCGACCGCCTGAAGGTCGGTGCCGTTGAGGCCGCCCGAACGCGCGACCGCCTCCTGGAAGAGGACTGCCCTGGCCATGAACTCCCGCATGACCTCGCCCTGCCGTGAGATCGCCGCAGCGCGTGTTGACGATGGTTTCGACATCCGATATTCTCTCTAAATACGAGAGACTCGCTTTTAGAGACTCTCTACCTCTCTCTCAGACTATCGAAGGGACCTCCCCATGCCCAGGGCGATCATCATCGGCGGTGGCGTCGCAGGGCCGGCGACCGCTCTGTTCCTCCAGCGTGCAGGGTGGGAGGCCGAGGTCTTCGAAGCGCGCACCGAACCCGGCGCGTACGGCGGCCTGTTCCTCAACGTGGCCACCAACGGTCTCGCCGTGCTGGACAGGCTCGATCTCCGCGACGCCCTCGTCGCCGACGGGCACCTCTGCCCGCGCATGGTGATGCGCAGCGGGAAGGGGCGCACCCTCGGTGTCGTGCCGAACGGACCCGCCGGTGATCCTGGGCGAGGGAGCGTGGTCGTCCGCCGGGCGCGATTGCACGAGGTGCTGCGCGAGGGGGTCGAGGCGGCCGGCGTCGCGTACGCCTTCGGAAAGCGGCTTGAGCGCATCGAGGAGCGGCTGGATCGGATCGTCGCGCACTTCGCCGACGGCAGCACCGCGGAGGGCGACGTGCTCATCGGAGCGGACGGGGTGGGATCGCTGGTGCGCACGGAGATAGACCCCGACGCGCCTGCGCCGGCAGGGAGCGGTCTGATCAGTGTCGGAGGCTTCGCGCGGGTTCCCGGACTCGACCCGACCCCTGGCGAGCAGTACATGGTGTTCGGAGCGAAGTCGTTCTTCGGCTATCTGGTGCGCGACGACGGCACGGCCTACTGGTTCGCGAACGTCACGGATCCTGGCATGACGCGCGCCGCGATCGGGGCTTTGACGGGGGCGGAGTGGGTGGCGAGGTTGCGGGAACTGCATGCCGATGACCCGTATCCGGTCCCGCAGATCCTCGACCACGTCGTGGGGGAAGTCGGTGCGTACGCACTGTCCGATCTCACGCACGTGCCCCACTGGCACCGGGGGCGGCTCGTGCTCGCAGGCGACGCGGTCCATGCGACGTCGCCGAGCGCCGGGCAGGGCGCCTCTCTCGCTCTGGAGGACGCGATCACCCTTGCGCGCCACCTCCGCGACGACGACGGACATGAGAACGCGTTCGCCGGATACGAGCGGGAGCGGCGTCCGCGCGCGGAGGAGGTCGTCGCGTACGCCCGGCAGGTCAACAGGCACAAGCGGGTGACGAGATCGCGATGGGGGATCGCGCTGCGCGACGCCATGTTGCCGCTCTTCCTGCGTTCAGCGGCGTCCGACACTCGAAACGATCACCTCTACGATCACGTGATCCCCTGGTGAACTGACCCGGCACCGGGCGGCCGACGGGCTTCGGTAGCGTTGCCCCCATGGAAGCAGCCATCTTCTACGTCCTCGTCGGGTCCGTCGCCGTGGCCGCGTTCGCGCGTTGGAGAGGGTGGCCCGCACCGCTGCTCGTGACCGTCGTGGCGCTCGCCGCATCGTTCCTGCCGTTCGTGCCCGACCTGAACATCGACGGCCACCTGCTGCTCAGCCTGGTGCTGCCGCCGCTGCTGTACTCGGCCGCGCTCGACGTCTCGTTCGTCGGCTTCCGGCGCAGCCTGCCGCAGATCCGCCGGCTCGGCATCTGGCTCGTGCTGCTCACCGCCATCGCGGTGGGGTTCGTGGCCTGGTGGCTCCTGCCCGCGCTGACCCTCCCCGGGGCGTTGCTGCTCGGAGCGATCGTGGCTCCGCCGGATGCGGTGTCGGCCGCGGCGATCGGCCGCCGTCTCGGACTGCCCCGGCGCATCATGACCGTGCTCTCCGGGGAGAGCCTGATCAACGACGCGACCTCACTCACGCTGTACCGGGTGTTCGCGGCGATCCTCGCGGGCGCGACGCTGACCGTCTGGGACGGCATCTGGCAGTTCCTCCTGGCGGTCGGCGTCGGCGTCGGCGTGGGTCTGGTGTTCGGAATCGGCCTGCACCAGTTGCGCACCCGCATCGGCGACCCGGTCGTGATCGGGACGTTCGGGCTCCTCGCCCCGTTCGGTGCCTACGCGATCGCCGAGCACCTGCTCGGATCCGGCGTGCTCGCGGTCGTCGCCATGGGCCTCTACGTCGGCTACAACTCGCCGCGCACCGACTACACCACGCGGCAGCAGGAGAAGCCGCTGTGGCTCTCCGCGGATCTGCTGCTGGAGAGCTTCGTGTTCGCGTACATCGGGCTGCAGTTCCCTCGCGTGCTCAGCGACCTGGGCAGCGAGTCGGTCGGGCGGATCCTGCTGCTCGCCGGAGCGGTGCTGCTCGTCGTGCTCATCGTGCGACCGCTCTACATCTATCCGACCAGTGCGTGGGCGAACTTCCAGGATCGCCGGCGGCTCGAACGCTGGGATCGCGGAGTTCAGACCGAGGAATTCGAGAAGCGGCGCAGGAAGTCCCGTCGCTGGGGGGACTACTCGGCCGAAGAGCTGCGCAGCCATATCGTGCGTGAGCGGATGGCGGGGCTGCAGCTCAGCTGGAAGGACAGCGCCGTCATCTCCTGGGCGGGGATGCGCGGTGTGGTGACTCTCGCGATCGCGGTCGCCGCAGCCGACCTCGCGACCCTCGACACCGAGGCGTCGCACGCCATCGTCGTCGTCACCTTCATCGTGACCGTCGGCACGTTGCTGATCCAGGGACTCACGCTCCCGCTGCTGATCCGTGGTCTCGGTATCGCGAGCGACATCGACGAGGAAGAGGACCAGGAGGCGCTCGCCGCCGTCCGGGAGAAGAGTCACGAGGCCGGCAAGGCGTACCTCGCGAAGAAGCGGGTCGAGTGGGAGGGGAAGTACGGCGAGGTCGACCTCGGAGTCTTCGACGCCTTCACGAAGCGGATGACCCGGGTCGAGAAGGACACCGACGCGGTGCAGAAGGTGGAGGATGCCGTGAACCGGCCCTCGTACGAGGACCTGGTGGCCTTGACCAAGGGCTGGTTGCAGGTGCGGCGCGAGATCCTCCTCTCCGAGCGCGATGCCGGCAACCTCGATGAAGAGGTCATGCGCGAGCTGATCGCCGCGATGGATGCCGAAGAGCTCGCGCTCGACACCCGCGGTGCCACGCGCCCGCAGAGCCGCGCCTGACTCCCGCCCCTCCTCGTCCGCCGCTCGTCGCCGGCTCGCTTTCGCCGAGACCCACCGTCGTCGTCGAAACCCATCCTCTGCGACGTGTGCCGCGGTGGGGCTCGGCGAGGCGGGTGGGTCTCGGCGTGCGGATCAGGGAGGGTCAGCGGGCGGTGACCGGCTCCTTGTCGGAGGAAGCGTCCGACTCCGGAGCGCCCTCGTCGTCTCCCGAGTCGTCCGCGAAGGGGAGCCCCTCGCGGGGAGCGTTGTAGAGCTCCTCGTCCAGGATGCCTTCCCGTTTTGCGACGATCGTCGGGATCAGCGCCTGGCCGGCGACGTTGACCGCGGTGCGGCCCATGTCGAGGATCGGGTCGATCGCGAGCAGCAGTCCGACGCCTTCCAGCGGCAAGCCGAGCGTCGACAGCGTCAGCGTGAGCATCACGACGGCGCCGGTGGTTCCTGCGGTGGCGGCGGAACCCACGACGGAGACGATCACGATCAGCAGGTACTGCACGAAGTTCAGTTCGATGCCGAAGAACTGAGCCACGAAGATCGCGGCGATGGCAGGGTAGATCGCGGCGCAGCCGTCCATCTTGGTCGTTGCGCCCAGCGGCACGGCGAACGATGCGTAGGAGCGGGGCACGCCCAGGTTGCGCTCGGTGACGCGCTCGGTGAGGGGCAGCGTGCCGATCGATGAGCGGCTGACGAAGGCGAGCTGGACGGCCGGCCAGACGCCCGAGAAGTACTGTCTGATCGACAGGCCGTGCGTGCGTACCAGGACCGGGTAGACGACGAAGAGCACCAGCGCGAGGCCGATGTAGACCGCAGCGGCGAACCATCCGAGGGACGCCAGCTTCTCCCAGCCGTACTTGATCACAGCCGACCCGATGAGGCCGAAGGTGCCGATCGGGGCGATGCGGATGATCCACCACAGCACGCGCTGGATGACCTTCAGCAGCGACTCGGTGAAGACGAGGAACGGCTCGGCCTTCTTCCCGGCTTTGAGCGCGGCGATGCCGATGACCGCGGCGACCACGATCACCTGGAGGATGTTGAAGCCGACGCTCGACGAGAAGGTGCCCTCGGCCGCGCCGGGCGAGGTGCTGACCGTGAGGCCGAGGAAGTTCTGCGGGATCAGTCCGAGGAGGAAGTTCCACCAGGTGCCGACCGTGTACGGGTCGCCAGGCTCGAGACCGTCACCCGCGCGGTTGCCGGGCTGGATCACGAGTCCGAGGACGATGCCGATGATGACGGCGATGAACGCGGTGATCGCGAACCAGAGGATCGTCTGACCGGCCAGACGGGCGGCGTTCTGGACCCGGCGCAGGTTCGAGATGCTGGCGACGATGGCCGTGAAGATCAGCGGGACGACGGCCGCGCGCAGCAGGGTGACGTACGAGCTGCCGATCGTGTCGAGGGTCGCGGACAGGCCGGTCGGGTTCTGGGCGGTGGCGCCGAGTTGGCGGCCGATCAGACCGGCAGCGATGCCGAGGACGAGGGCTGCGAGGATCTGGAAGCCGAAGGACGTCAGCAGCTTCCGGACCGGTCCGCGGGTGTCAGGCGCCTTCTGCGCGCGTGCGGTGGTGCTCATGGGGTGGGAACTCCAGGATTCGTGGTGCGCCGGGTGCGCGCCATGAGGCACCACGCTAGGGCTGCCTGAGAATTCCCTGGGTGGATATGACGAAGGATGACGGGGTCGTGCCCCATCCCGACGACCGTAGGGTCAACGGGAGCCGTGGGCGCGAGTGTCCATCGCTGGATCGAACCATCTGAGGTCGGGGAATCGTCCGAATCCGCGGTCGCGTGTGGCGAGGCGTGCGCCGTTCGCCAGAGTCAGCGCGGCGATGTACGCGTCAGGGACGAGGTTTCCCCGGATACCCTGATCGACCGCGGTGAGAGATTCGAGCCGGTTCCAGGACGGTGCCCCCGCCGTGAGCCACTGGGTGCGCGGTGCAGCGACGAGGCTGCGGGCGAAGGTCATCGCGGCGTCGATCGGTGCGGGGACGGTGGTGATCCGGGGGTGAGTGACGATGCGGACGAACCCGCTGAGGATGGTGTCGGAGACACCGATCTGTTCGCGGACCAGGGTCTCGTTCAGCCAGGGCGCGTAGGTCTGATGCTCCGCGGAGTCGGCGCGGAAGGCGTAGACGAGGATGTTGACGTCGGGAACGATCATCGGATCGGACCCTCGTCCAGCGCACCCCACAGGGCGTCCCGGTCATCGATATCGACGAGGAACTGCGACGTGCGCGGGTCTCCGAAGGTCGGCAGGGGCTCAACGGGCGCAGCGGCCGGGCGCTTCGCCAGGTGCTCGCGCAGAGCCTCTTCGATGAAGCTCGTGAAGGTGCGGCCCTCCGCCGCGGCGCGTGCCTTGGCCTCGGCCGCGAGCGCCTCGGAGAGGTTCAAGGTGGTTCGCATGCAGACAAGCATACGCCGGTGCGCAGACATCTGCCTCCCGGTCAGTGCCCGGCGAGGACGAGGAGATCGCCGACCTCGCAGTCCAAGGCCTCGCAGATCGCGCGCAGCGTCGAGTAGCGGATGGCGCGGGCGCGGTCGTTCTTCAGCACCGACAGGTTCACAATGCTCACCCCTACGGCGGCGCTCAGCTCCGTCAGTGTCATCCCTCGATCGGCGAGCAGCTCGTCGAGCCGGCAGTGGATGCCTGTGAACTCGTCGTCACTCTCGGCCGGGCTCACACCAAGCCCTCCGTCTCCTTCTGCAGGCGTCGACCGATCTCGAAGACACCGGCGACGAGGGCGAGGGCGAACGCCCAGCCGACCGGGGCGAGGTCGAACTGCACCAGCAGCGTCCACAGCACGTCTTCGACGCCTGGATCCGCGGAGGCCAGGTCCTGGACGATCATGGCCCGTCCGATCCCGCCGGCCAGCTGCCCGAGGAGGGCTCCGGCGACCATCAGGCAGGCGGCGATGCCGAAGATCCACCCGAGCGAGGCGCGGAAAGGGCGTGAGCGGATGAGGGAGACGCCCAGCCACCAGACGCCCGCGCACAGCGCAATCGTGGCGAGCGCCGGGAGGGCGACCTCGAGGAGCAGCATCCAGCGAGCGCCGGTGGCCACCGTCGAGAACGTGACGAGTGCGGAGTCGACCGTCGCCGCGCTCACGCCGGAGATGTCATCGAGGGCTGTCAGGTCGACGCTGTGAACGGGCATGAGAATCGCGGGGGCTGCGCCGAAGAGCTCGGATGCGGCGGACGAGACGGCGACGACAGCGCCGATCCCGACGCTGACAGCACCGGTGGCGATGAGCCCGAGGGTGATCCCGTCGGCGAGTGAGGGGCGTCCTTCTCTGGTGAGCATCGCTGTCTCCTGAGGGTTGGGGGTTATCGACATTCGTTAACATAACGATTGTCGATAACTCGGTCAACCCCCGGTATGCCCACGGCGAACACGGGCATACAGGCCCTGCGTGGTGGTTACTCTCGATGTACAAGCGCTTCACGCGTCTTCGCCCCGTGCGAATAAGGAGTCACAGCATGTTCGAGAGATTCACGGACCGAGCCCGTCGAGTGGTCGTCCTCGCCCAAGAAGAGGCGAAGATGCTCAACCACAACTACATCGGAACCGAGCACATCCTGCTCGGCCTCATCCACGAGGGTGAAGGCGTCGCAGCCAAGGCCCTCGAGAGCCTCGGCATCTCCCTCGACGCCGTGCGCGAGCAGGTGCAGGACATCATCGGCCAGGGTCAGCAGCAGCCGACCGGGCACATCCCGTTCACCCCTCGTGCCAAGAAGGTGCTCGAGCTCAGCCTTCGCGAAGCCCTGCAGCTCGGACACAACTACATCGGCACGGAGCACATCCTGCTCGGCCTCATCCGCGAGGGTGAAGGCGTCGCCGCTCAGGTGCTCGTCAAGCTCGGCGCTGACCTCAACAAGGTTCGCCAGCAGGTCATCCAGCTGCTCTCCGGTGCCCCCGGGCGCGAGCCCGCCTCCGTCGGTGCGCAGACCAACGACTCGCCGGCCGGTGCCCAGGGCGGCTCCGCCGTGCTCGACCAGTTCGGCCGCAACCTCACCCAGGCCGCGCGCGACAACAAGCTCGACCCGGTCATCGGGCGCGAGAAGGAGGCGGAGCGGGTCATGCAGATCCTCTCCCGCCGTTCCAAGAACAACCCCGTCCTGATCGGGGAGCCCGGCGTCGGCAAGACCGCCGTCGTCGAGGGGCTGGCCCAGGCGATCGTCAAGGGCGATGTGCCCGAGACGCTCAAGGACAAGCAGCTCTACTCGCTCGACCTCGGTTCGCTCATCGCCGGATCCCGCTACCGCGGTGATTTCGAGGAGCGTCTGAAGAAGGTCACCAAGGAGATCCGCACGCGCGGCGACATCATCGTGTTCATCGACGAGATCCACACTCTCGTGGGTGCGGGTGCCGCCGAAGGCGCGATCGACGCGGCCAGCATCCTGAAGCCGCTCCTCGCCCGTGGCGAGCTGCAGACGATCGGTGCCACGACGCTCGACGAGTACCGCAAGCACTTCGAGAAGGATGCGGCCCTCGAGCGCCGCTTCCAGCCGGTGCAGGTCAACGAGCCCACGCTGCCGCACGCGATCAACATCCTCAAGGGACTGCGCGACCGCTACGAGGCGCACCACAAGGTGCAGATCACCGACGGTGCCATCGTGGCCGCGGCGAACCTCGCCGACCGGTACGTCTCGGACCGCTTCCTTCCGGACAAGGCCATCGACCTGATCGATGAGGCCGGCGCACGCCTGCGTCTTTCGATCCTGTCGAGCCCGCCCGAACTGCGGGAATTCGACGAGAAGATCGCTGCGGTGCGCGAGCAGAAGGAGATGGCTTCCGAGGAGCAGGACTTCGAGAAGGCCGCCTCCCTGCGCGATGAGGAGAAGAGCCTCCTCGCCGAGCGTCTTCGTCTCGAGAAGCAGTGGCGTGCAGGCGACGTCGCGACCTCCGCGGTCGTCGACGAGGGTCTGATCGCCGAGGTGCTCGCGCAGGCCACCGGCATCCCCGTCTTCAAGCTCACGGAAGAGGAGTCCAGCCGGCTCGTCTTCATGGAGAAGGCCCTGCACCAGCGCGTCATCGGTCAGGAGGAGGCGATCGCCGCTCTCTCCAAGACGATCCGTCGTCAGCGTGCCGGTCTCAAGGACCCGAAGCGTCCCTCGGGCTCGTTCATCTTCGCCGGCCCCACGGGCGTCGGGAAGACCGAGCTCGCCAAGGCGCTCGCCGAGTTCCTGTTCGACGACGAGGCCGCGCTGATCTCGCTCGACATGAGCGAGTTCGGCGAGAAGCACACCGTCTCACGTCTGTTCGGTGCCCCTCCCGGGTTCGTCGGATTCGAGGAGGGCGGGCAGCTCACCGAGAAGGTGCGGCGCAAGCCGTTCAGCGTGGTGCTCTTCGACGAGATCGAGAAGGCACACCCCGACATCTTCAACTCGTTGCTGCAGATCCTCGAAGAGGGTCGGCTCACCGACGGTCAGGGTCGCGTGGTCGACTTCAAGAACACGGTGATCATCATGACCACCAACCTCGGTGCGCGTGACATCGCCGGTGGTCCGGTCGGCTTCCAGATCGAGGGCAGCAATGCCACGACCTACGAGCGGATGAAGGGCAAGGTCAACGAGGAGCTGAAGCGCAACTTCAAGCCCGAGTTCCTGAACCGCGTCGACGACATCATCGTGTTCCCGCAGCTGTCGAAGGATGAGCTGGTGCAGATCGTCGATCTGTTCACCAAGCGCCTCAGTGAGCGTCTGCTCGACCGCGACATGACCATCGAGCTGTCGCAGGCCGCCAAGGAGCGTCTCATCGAGATCGGCTTCGACCCGGCGCTCGGCGCCCGACCGCTGCGTCGCGCGATGCAGCACGAGGTCGAGGATCGGCTGTCGGAGAAGATCCTGCACGGCGAGCTCAACCCCGGCGATCACGTGAAGGTCGATGCGAAGGACGGGCAGTTCCTGTTCGAGCACGGCCCGCGCGGTGAGAAGGTCGCGGTCGGTGTCAACACCGGCGGCGGCGCGATCGCCGGCACTCCTGACCTGGCCGTCGCCAGCGGCGAGTAAGCCACAGGGGCGGATGCTGCGGCATCCGCCCCTGTTTGTGTCTCCGGCAGTGCGAAAACCCAGACCAGATGCGATCCGTGCGGCGCGTCTTGCCCCGACGCGCCGCGAGACGAGCGGGCGGTCTGGGTTTTCGCAGGGTCGGGGGTCCTAGGCTTGTGGCGTGAGCGAGTACATCGTCCGGCCGGCGCGCAGCGCCGACGTCATCGGCATCCGCAACCTGCTGCAGCCTCTCGTGGAGCAGCGGATCCTGCTCGGCAAAGATCTCGCGGTGCTGTACGGCTCGGTCCAGGAGTTCGTCGTGGCCGAGGCCGACGGCGTGCTGATCGGCTGCGGCGCGCTCCACGTGATCTGGGAGGACCTGGGCGAGGTGCGCACCCTGCTCGTACGGGACGACTGGCTGCACCACGGTGTCGGCCGGGCGATCGTCGACCGGCTCGAGGAGACGGCGCGGGCGCTCGGTCTCTCGCGCCTGTTCTGTCTCACCTTCGAGGTCGAGTTCTTCAGTCGTCGGGGCTTCACGCCCATCGGGGAACAGGTCGTCGACCCCGATGTGTACTCCCAACTGCTGCGCAGCGGTGACGCCGGTGTCGAGGAGTTTCTCGACCTCGCCCACGTCAAGCCCAACACGCTCGGCAACACGCGCATGCTCAAAGTGCTCTGAAGTGCTTCCCGCACAGCGACCGTCCGTCGGTCTCCCGGGTTGCGCGGGTGCGATCGCTTAGCCTGGAGACATGCCCCGTCGTTCCGCAGCCGTCTACCGTCGTCGTCGACTGGTCGTCATCGGCGGGCTCATCCTGCTCGTCGCCGCCATCGGCGTCGGTGCGTGGCTGCTGATCGCCAAGCCGTGGGCTTCCGCCGAGACCGGCCCGCAGCCGTCGGCGTCCTCCGCGGAGACCTCCACGCCGTCGCCTTCGCCTGCGACGACGTCGCCTTCGCCGGATCCGTCGGCCTCGCAGACCCCGGCGATCGTCGCCTGTGAGGCGAAGGACGTCGAAGTCGCCGCCGTGGCCGATGCCGACACGTACGCCGCGGGCGTCCTGCCCCAGCTCTCCATCTCCCTGACCAACAAGGGGACGAAGGACTGCACGATCGACGTCGGGTCGACCACGCAGGTGTTCACGGTCTCCAGCGGTGCGGACGTGTGGTGGCGCTCGACGGACTGCCAGACGGACCCGAGCAGCATGATCGCGACCCTCACCGCGGGGACGACCGTCGTGAGCAAGGATCCGGTGACGTGGGACCGGACGCGTTCGAGTGTGGAGACCTGCGACCAGGAGAACCGTCAGCGCGCACCCGGCGGGGGGGCTTCGTACCACGTCGAGGTCTCGATCGGCGGCTTCACGAGTCCCAGCACGGTGCAGATCCTGCTGTACTAGCGGTCTCCGCTCTTCGAAGCGATCCCGGCAAGGTGCATTCGAATAACGCGGTGCTTCGCTGTATCGGGTGCGAATCTCCACGTTGTGCACGCTGTCGGCGCCGTGATGCTGACAGGTGCGCATCTTTGGGATACCATTGAGGTGACTCTCCGCATCATGCGGCACAAGCCATCCCCAGTGGCGTCGAACTACAGCGTCCCCAGCGCTTCGACACCGCCGCTCGAGAGTCCGAGGGCCCTCTCGAGTACCCCAGTCCCCAATGTGGGACTCGAGAGGGCCCCAATCGTCTCCGCGGTCGATTCCGCACGCCGCACCCGCGTGCCGTGAATAAGCTGGAGTCATGGCAGCGAAGAAGGCGAAGAGCTCGAAGAAGAAGCCCGCACCCGAGGACTTCCGCTCGGACGCTCTGGCCCAGGCTCTCGAGAAGCAGGATGTCGCTGCGGTCGCGCTCGCGTTGCGCCACGGGACCACGGTCGTGCCGCTGATCACCCCGGGTGCACGGGACAATCCTCTCGACAGTGGAGAGGTATGGACCTACCGGGACCCGAAGACGGGGGATCTGGCGTTGCTGCTGTTCAGCGATGCGAAGAACAAGCCGGCGAACCTGCCCCCCGGCGTCGGGATCTACACCGCGGACTGGCTGCGCGGGTTCCTCTCCGCGCACCCGATCACGACGGTGTTCCTCGACATCGCCGGCCCGCACCCGATGCAGGCCGATCCTGTCGAACTGCTCAAGGCGCTCGACGCCTGAGGCGGTCTTCGTCACGCCGCGTGGCCTCCGGCCGAATCAGAACGGCGGGATGTCGCGGTCGGATCGGCGTGAGGTGTTGCGCGCCCGCACATCGCCGAGCGCGGCGCGGAGGGTTTTCGACCGATCATCGACGACCTGCTCGTAGCCGAGTCGCGCCGCCTCGGACCGCCGCTGAGCTGCCTGGGTCACCGGGCGGATCTCGCCCGCGAGGCTGAGCTCGCCGACCGCAGCGACGGTGCGTGGCACGGCGATCTGCTGGATGGATCCGGCCACCGCGATCGCGATGGCGAGATCGGCTGCGGGCTCGGTGAAGCGCACACCCCCGACGGTCGAGACATAGACGTCGAGAGTTCCCGTCGGGATTCCGGCGCGGCGTTCGAGGATCGCCAGTACCATCGCCACACGCGAGGAGTCGAGGCCGTGCACGATGCGGCGCGGGTTGGGGGCGTTGCTGGGCACCGTGAGGGCCTGCACCTCGACGGGAAGCGCGCGACGGCCTTCGAGCGAGATCGCCACGCAGGTTCCGGGCTCGGTCGCGCCCTGGGAGAGGAAGAGCCCCGAGGGGTCGGGGACCTCGGCGATCCCGTCGCCCGTCATCTCGAAGCAGCCCACCTCGTCGGTCGGACCGAACCGGTTCTTGAGGGCCCGGATGAAGCGCAGCGACGTCTGGCGGTCGCCTTCGAAGTGGCAGACGACGTCGACCAGGTGCTCGAGGACCCGGGGACCGGCGACCTGGCCGTCCTTCGTGACGTGACCGACGATGATGATCGGCAGATCCCGGTCCTTCGCCACGCGGATCAGGGTCGCCGCGACCTCGCGGACCTGGCTCGGCTGACCTGCTGCGCCGTCGATCAGCGAGGAGGAGACGGTCTGCACGGAGTCGACGATCACCAGCTGCGGCTTCACCTCGTCGATGTGACCCAGGATCGTCGCCAGGTCGGTCTCACTCGCCAGGTACAGTTCGTCGTGCAACGCCCCCGTGCGCTCGGCGCGCAGGCGGACCTGCCCCGGAGACTCCTCGGCGCTCGCATAGAGCACCCGTCGCCCGCCCCGCGCCGCCTGGGCGGCCACCTCCAGCAGCAGGGTGGACTTGCCCACGCCCGGCTCACCGCTGAGCAGGATCGCGGCGCCGGGGACGACCCCGCCCCCGAGCACGCGGTCGAACTCTCCGACGCCGCTCGATCGCCGCGGCGCCTCCTGCGTCGTGATCTGCGTGATCGGTCGTGCCGTCCGCTCCGCGCTCGGTGCGACCGGACCCACCCGGCGGAGGATGCCCGTCTGCGCGGCCTGTTCCTGGACCGTGCCCCACTGCTGACACTCCCCGCAGCGTCCGACCCACTTCGCGGTCGTCCAGCCGCACTCCGTGCAGACGTAGGCGGGAGCAGCGGGTTTCCGGGTGGCCATGCTCTCAGGCTATCGGCGGGATCAGACATCCCTATCGGCCAGGTGTTTATTCACGGCCCGTACCTCTGGGTAAACCGGGGATCTCACGGAATACTGGTGACATGGCCAACGGCGGGCCCGTCTGCGGGCCGATCTCGAGCTACTCCCGGGTGCGGATCCTGCACTTGCTCTTCGAAGCGGGGACGTCGACGAACCGAGCCGCGGTGTCGATCGCAGAGCTGTGCGAGGCGACCGGGCTCCACGCGAACACGGTCCGCGAGCACCTGCAGCGCCTCATCGAAGGCGGCTACGTGATCCCCACCATCGAGCACCGCACCACCAGGGGGCGTCCGCGAACGCTGTACAGCGCGGCCACCGGAGCGCCCGGCGCCTCCAGCCCCGTCGCACGGGACAAGGCCAAGGCGGCCGCGCGCCGCGGCGACCTGATGCGCAGCATGCTGCCGGACTCGGCGCCCGACCTCGGCCGTGAAGCCACCTATCAGCTCGACGCGCTCGTGGAGCACCTGGAGGAGAGCGGCTTCGAGCCCGTGGTCGACGACCGCCGGCTCACGGTCGACCTCAGCCCGTGCCCGCACGCGGCAGGTCGTTCCGAAGACCGCCCGATGCTCTGTCGCGTGCACCTCGAGCTCATGCAGAGCGTGTTGAACGAGGCCGGCGGACCGCTCGAAGCCGAGTGCGTCCGCGATGCCGTCCTCGCATCGGACTGCACCGTCCAGCTGCGCGACAGCACGAGGCAGCGGCAGCACAGAACAGGAGTCGTGCATGGAATGGCTTGATCCGCTCGCGCTCGCCCGATGGCAATTCGGGTTGACCACGGTCTATCACTACCTCTTCGTTCCCCTGACGATCGGCATGGCGCTGGTCGCTGCGATCTTCCAGACCGCGTGGGTGCGCACCGGCAAGGTCCAGTACCTGCACCTGACCCGCTTCTTCGGCAAGATCTTCCTCATCAACTTCGCGATGGGCGTCGTCACCGGCATCGTGCAGGAGTTCCAGTTCGGCATGAACTGGTCGGACTACTCCCGCTTCGTCGGTGACGTGTTCGGTGCTCCGCTCGCTTTCGAGGGCCTGCTGGCGTTCTTCTTCGAAGCGACCTTCATCGGCCTCTGGATCTTCGGGTGGGACAAGCTCCCGCAGAAGCTGCACCTGGCGACCATCTGGTGCGTGTCGATCGGCAGCATCCTCTCGGCGTACTTCATCATCGCGGCCAACGCCTTCATGCAGAACCCGGTCGGGTACACGTTCAACCCCGAGACCAACCGGGCCGAGCTCACCGACTTCTGGGCGCTGCTGACCAACCCGGTCGCGCTCGCCGCGTTCCCGCACACGATCTTCGGCGCGCTGATGTTCGCGGCCGGTGTGATCATCTCGGTCTCCGCCTGGCACCTCGCCCGCGGGCAGCACTTCGACACCATGCGGATCTCGCTGAAGTTCGGGCTGTGGGCGATGATCTTCTCGACCGCGGGCGTGGTGCTCACGGGCGACCAACTGGGGCTGGCGATGTATGCCGCGCAGCCCATGAAGATGGCCGCGGCCGAGGCGACCTTCAACACGGTGTGCGGGCCCGAGGCCTCGTTCAGCCTGTTCACCCTGGGCACGCCGGACGGCAGTTCCGAGCTGTTCTCGATCCGCGTCCCCTACCTGCTCTCGCTGCTCTCGACGCACACGCTCGACGCGTGCGTGCACGGCATCAACGACCTGAACGCCGAGTACGCCCAGACCTACGCCTCCACCGGTCTGACGGACTTCGCGCCCATCCTGTGGGTCACCTACTGGGCGTTCCGCTGGATGATCGGCCTGGGCATGGCCGCCGCGCTCGTGGCCGTCGCCGGCCTGTGGCTCACCCGCAAGGGCGCCAAGAAGCCCCCGGCGCCGTGGATGTGGAAGCTCGCGATCTGGTCGTTCCCGCTCGCGCTCGTCGCCAACATCATGGGGTGGGTCTTCACCGAGATGGGCAGGCAGCCCTGGATCGTGTTCGGTCTGATGACCACGCAGGACGGCGTCTCGCCGGGCGTCAGCGGAGTCGAGGTGCTGATATCGCTCATCGCCTTCACCGCGATCTACGCGGCGCTCGCCGTCGTCGAGGTCCGACTCATCGTCAAGGCCGCGCAGAAGGGCCCGGACACCGACGAACAACCGCATGAAGACACGGCCCAGCTGCCGTCGGTCGTCTACTGAGAGGGAGGAGCATCATGGATCTCGCAACACTCTGGTTCTGGATCGTCGCCTTCCTCTTCGTGGGCTACTTCGTCCTCGACGGGTTCGACTTCGGCGTCGGCATGTCGCTGCCGTTCCTCGGCAAGAACGACGTCTCCCGTCGCCAGGTCATCAATACGATCGGCCCGGTCTGGGATCTCAATGAGACCTGGGTCATCGTCGCCGGCGCCTGCCTGTTCGCGTCGTTCCCCGAGTGGTACGCGACGCTGTTCAGCGGGTTCTACCTGCCTCTGCTGCTCATCCTGCTCGCGCTGATCCTGCGCGGGGTGTCGTTCGAGTATCGGCACCAGCGCGAGAGCGTGAAGTGGAAGGCCGGGTTCGACCGGATGATCGTGATCGGCTCGGCCGTGCCCGCGCTGCTCTGGGGCGTCGCGTTCGGCAACATCGTGCAGGGGGTGGCGATCGATGAGAACCACATCTACGTCGGCGGCTTCTTCGCGCTGCTGAACCCGTACGCGTTGCTGGTCGGCGTCACCACGCTGCTGCTGTTCTTCCTGCACGGTGTGCTGTTCGTTGCACTCAAGACCGACGGCCAGGTGCACGAGGATGCGCAGAGGCTCGCGAAGAAGGCCGCGATCCCCACGATCCTCGTCGCCGCCGCCACGGTGATCTGGACGGTGTTCATCGCGACGGGCCGTGAGGCTCCGCTGCTCTGGCTGGTCATCGGCACCGGAGCGCTCGCTGCGGTCAGCCTGATCGCGGCGGTCGGGTTCTCGCTCGTCCGACGCGACGGGTGGGCGTTCTTCTCCGGGATGCTCACGGTGCTGTTCGCCGTGGTCATGCTCTTCTCGGCACTGTTCCCGTTCGTGATGCCCTCGACGATCGACCCGGCGTACAGCCTGACGATCGCGAACGCCTCCAGCACCCCGTACACGCTGCAGATCATGAGCTGGACCGCTCTGATCGCGATGCCGCTCGTGCTGGCGTACCAGGCCTGGACGTACTGGGTCTTCCGCAAGCGCGTCAGCCGCACCTCCATCGAGGGGGCACCGGCGCACGCGTGAAACCCGTCGATCCGAGACTGCTGCGCTACGCGGGTGCCGCGAGGGTGTTCCTCGCGGCATCCGCGTTGATCGGCGTCGCCCAGACGGCCGTCGTGATCGTCTTCGCCTGGCTGCTGACGGATGCGGTGACCGGGGCGATCGCCGGGCGCGACGTCACGGCGTCCTTGCTCTGGCTGCTGGTCACGGCGTTGCTGCGCGGCGCGCTCATCGCCGCGTCCGATGCAGCGGGCACCCGTGCGGCGGCGCGGACCGGGATGCAGCTGCGGTCCGCGCTGATCGGGGCGGTGGGGCGACTCGGGCCGGGGTGGCTGACGCAGCGGAACCAGACCGAGCTCGCGGTGACCGCCGGTCACGGCCTGGAAGCCCTGGACGCCTACTTCGCGCGCTACATCCCGCAGCTCGTGCTGACCGTGATCGCGACGCCGGTGCTGGTCGCGGTGATGTGGTGGCAGGACTGGCCGAGCGGCCTCACCGCCCTCGTCACGCTGCCGCTGATCCCGCTGTTCCTCATCCTGATCGGGATGGCGACGCGCACGGTGCAGAAGCGGCAGTGGCAGACGTTGCAGCGGCTCGCCGCCCGGTTCGCCGACACGGTGCAGGGACTCTCGACGCTCCGGCTCTTCGGGCGCGACCGGCGGGCCGCGGACCGCATCGAGGTGACGGCCGACGAGTACCGGCGCGAGACCATGAAGGTGTTGCGGTTCTCGTTCCTGTCGGGGTTCGCGATGGAGCTGCTGGCATCGATCGCGGTCGCCCTGATCGCCGTGTCGGTCGGGTTCCGGCTGCTTTCGGGGGACCTGACGCTCGAGGTGGGGCTGTTCGTGCTGCTGCTCGCGCCCGAGGCGTTCCTGCCGATCCGACAGGTGGGGGTGCAGTTCCACGCCTCGGCCGAGGGGGTCGCCGCGACGGAGGACGTGTTCGAGGTGCTCGATGCGGCGCGGAGCCGCGTCCGGATGCAGGAGCCTTCCACGGATGCCGGAGGAATCGCCGCGGAACCGTCCGACATCCGTGCATCGGTCCTGCAAATGGAACGGGCGGAGGGCAGCAACCTCGTGCTCGAGGGCGTGCGGGTGCGCGATCTGCCCCCGGTGTCCTTCACCGCCGCGCCGGGGACGATCACTCTGATCGAAGGGCCCAGCGGGTCGGGCAAGTCCTCGCTTCTCGCGGCGCTCCGGGGGGCCGCCGACTTCGAGGGCACGGCTGTCTTCGCGGGGGAGGACGTTCGCGGGCTCGCTCCGGCCGGGTGGCTGGCTTGGGCTGGACAGGCACCGGGGTTGATGCGCGGCACGGTCGCGGACAACGTCGCCCTCGGTGACCCGGAACCGGATGCCGACCGCGTCCGTGCAGCACTGGACGATGCGTGCGCCGAGACCATCGACGCCGCCCTCGCGCTCGGGGTGCAGGGGAGCGGGCTCTCGGGCGGTCAGGCGCAGCGGGTGTCCGTGGCGCGCGCGCTCTACCGGCAGCAGGCCGATGCTGGACGAGTGCTCGCCCTGGACGAGCCCTCCAGCGCACTGGACCCGGAGACCGAGGAGCGGCTGTGGCAGTCGTTGCGCGAGCGGGCGGATGGCGGGGCGACGATCCTGCTGGTCTCGCACCGGAGGTCGGCGCGCAGCATCGCCGATCGGATCGTCGCGCTGGGGGTGCACGCATGAGCGGGCTCACGCGCGGACAGCGGGTCCGCGGTGTTCTGCGGCTCGCGCAGCCGTCGGTCGGACGCTTCGTGCCCGGGCTCATCTGGGGTGTCCTGTCAGCGGCGGCCGCGGTCAGTCTGCTCGCAGTCAGCGGCTGGCTGATCGTGAGCGCTTCGATCGTCGACTCGTTGGTTCCGCTGTCGATCGCCGTGGTCGGGGTGCGATTCTTCGCTGTGTCGCGTGCCGTCACCCGCTACCTCGAACGTCTGAGCGGACATGATGCGGCACTGCGTCAGCTCGCCTCCACGCGCGCCGACATGGTGCGAAGGCTGATCCCGCTCTCGCCGGCCGGACTCGGCTCGACCGATCGCGGGCAGGTGCTGGCGGCCCTGGTCGACGACGTCGAGAACTTGCAGAACCTCCCCTTGCGGGTGGTGCAGCCGCTCGGGGTCGCGGCGCTCGTCGCGGCCGGTGCCGTCGGCTTCATCGCCTTCGTCTCGCCGCCGGCCGCCGTCGCCCTCGCCGTCTGCCTGCTGGTCGCCGCGGCAGCGGCGATCGGGCTCGGCTGGGTGTTCGGCTCCCGTGCGGAAGCGCTCGTGTCCGCGCGCCGGGCCGAGCTCTCGGCGGCGCTGGTCGACTACTTCGCGAGCCTCGATGTCCTGCTCGCATATGGGGCGGAGGAGAAGGCGCGGGCGCGGATCACCGCTGCCGACGGGGAGCTGCGTCGACTCGTCGCCCGCGCGTCGCTGGCGCAGGCCGTCGCTGCCGGGGTGGTCTCCGCGGTCGCGGGGGCGGCGTCGGTGTGGGCGCTCGCCGCCGCTGCGCCCGGGCTCGTCGACGGGGCGATCGACGGGCCGTGGTTGGCCGTGGCGGTGCTGGTGCCGATGGTGGTGTTCGAGATCTTCGGCGCGGTGCCGATCGCTGCGGCGTCATGGCGCAGCGTGCGCTCGAGTGCGGAGCGCATCGTCGACGTGCTGCCGGATCGGATGCCGCGTGAGCTTCGTCCCGACGCAGGCGACGATGTCGAGGTCGAGGGTACGCCGGCGGTGCGGATGCGCGGTGTGCGAGCGTCCTGGCCAGGGGGAGTCCCTGCGCTCTCCGGCGTCGACCTGGATCTCGGACCCGGCGAGCGGGTTCTGGTGACGGGATCGAGCGGGGCGGGGAAGAGTTCGTTGGCGGCGGCCCTCGTCGGCTTCCTCCGGGTGGAGGGTGAGTACCGGATCGGGGACCGCGAGGCGGCGGGGTTGTCGGGCCCGGCGCTGCGCCGTGTCATCGGCCTGTGCGAGCAGAGCCCGCAGCTGTTCGACGAGGACATCCGTCAGAACCTGCTCTTCGCGCGCGACACAGCGACCGACGAGGAACTGTTCGCCGTGCTCGACCGGGTGGGGCTCGGGGGATGGGCGCGAGAGCGCGGCGGGCTCGATGCACGCGTCGGCGACCGCGGAGCACTCGTGTCCGGCGGGCAGGCACAGCGGATCGCGCTCGCCCGGGCCCTGTTGCGCGGCTTCCCGGTGCTGGTGCTGGACGAGCCGACGGCCGGGGTCGACCCGGAGGCGTCCGACGCCCTGCTGCGTGATCTGTTGGCGGCGGCGGGGTCGCAGTCCGTGCTGCTGATCTCGCACGTGGTGCCGCCCGCCGGCACCGTCGACCGTGTGGTGCGACTCGACGGCGGACGCACGCTCTGAGTGTGAAGCCTCCGCGGGTCAGGCGTTCATGTCGACCGGTGGCTCCATCACGATGCCCTGAGCCTCGAAGGCGCGGCGGCGCTCCTCGATGCGGCGGTGCAGCTCGACCTGCGCGGCATCGACGAACTGCGGATCGAGGTCGACGGTGGCCGGGTGCGCTTCGCCGTGGTTCGCGGCGATGTACGCGTCGAGTTCGGGACCGCTGGTCCAGGAGGTGATGAGGGCGTACCGGGGTGCGGTGCCGCGGTGCCAGACCGCGTGCCAGAAGCGCTGCGTGTCGACGATGATGCGCGAACCCGCGCGGAGCGGCAGTCGGACCTCGGTCGCCGGGTCGAAGCGGTCGGCGCGCAGGATCAGCATCGACTCGGTGTCGTCGGACAGATTGAAGAATCCGCGGACCACCCAGCCGGTGCCCTCGTCGTTGAGGCGGTTGTTGTCGTCCTGGTGCAGGTTGTAGACGGCGTCGGCATACTCGTTCGGCTGCAGCTCGATCACGCGGCAGCGACCGACGCCGGCGCCGGGTTCCAGGGCGCGGCGCTGGAGCGTGGGGGCGATCGCGACCTGGGAGTCGATCCACACGCCGTCCTTGTCGGTGCGCGGCGGCGTGTGGTTCCAGAAACCGTTGCAGTCCACGTCACCGGCGTAGCTGGCGAGCGGGGCGAAGCGCGTGACACCGGAGGAGCGCCAGCGGACGTACTCCAGGTCGAGCCATTCGGCGGGGTCGCCCGGTGCGGAGTGGTCGTCGAGGACCACGTAGCCGGTGTCGGCCAGCGCCTCGGAGGTGATGAAGCCCATACTGCGTACCCTTCCCGTCATCGCTGCCCCCACAGGCGGCGGGTTCTTAGGACATCCTAACTCTTCGGGCGTCTCGGCGCCGGGTGGTCGGCCGGGGAAAAGCGCGGAATCCCGCGCCGATATCCTGGGGTGATGACTCAGCCGCAGGGTGCCCTCCTCGTGGGCAGTGTGAACTTCGACGACGCCGAGACGACGATCCGCACGGCGGCGGATCTGCTCGGCGCCCGCCTCCGGCGCATCCCGGACGGCGAGGTCGGCAAGCGATTCCACTGGATCATGTTCCAGCCCGACGCGATCGGCCAGGCCGAGGGGATCGAGCGCATCGGCGACGAGCCCATCCCGTTCCCGGCCGGGATCGACGCCCGTGGTCTGCGCATCGGTGAGGGCGTGGAGGCCGCGAACATCGAACTTCCCGCGCTCGGATACGCGGCCGCCGCGATCGAGTCCTACGCGGTGTTCTCGCGCCTCCGCGAAGAGGGTGCGGTGCCGGCCGACGTGCGGTTCCAAGTGTCGCTGCCGACACCGCTCGCCGTGATCTCCTCCTTCTTCCGTGGCGACGACCGGGCGGCGATCGAGCCCGTCTACACGGCGGCGATCCTGCGCGAGCTGGATGAGATCCTGGCCGGGATCCCGCACGCAGACCTTGCCGTGCAATGGGATGTGGCCAGCGAGATGGGCATCATCGAGCGTGCGGCCGGGTACGGCGCGGTCATGGAGGCCTGGTGGCCCGGTGACCCGTTCGACGGCCTGGTCGCGCGGCTGGCTCGCCTCGTCGACGCGGTGCCGGCAGACGTCGAGGTCGGTGTGCACCTCTGCTACGGCGACGCGGGGGAGAAGCACTTCATCGAGCCGACCGATTCCGCGACTCTGGTCCGCTATGCGAACGCGGTGCTGGCGGCGACAGCGCGTCCCCTCACCTGGTTGCATCTGCCGGTGCCGATCGAGCGCGACGATGAAGGCTACTTCGCCCCGCTCGCCGACCTCGCGCCCGTCGAAGAGCTGTACCTCGGGCTCGTCCACCGCGAGGACGGCGCCGAAGGGGCAGGGCGCCGCGTCGCCGCGGGCCGCCAGTTCGTGGAGCGGTTCGGGGTCGCCACCGAGTGCGGCATCGGCCGCGCACCGGCCGGATCGACCGAAGGCATCCTGCGCACGCACGCAGAGGTCGCCAGCGCCTGGTGAGTTCTTCCAACGCCCGATTCGCGCGCTCGCCCGCTCTCGCGTAAGCTATTCCGCGGTGACGTGTCCGAGCGGCCGAAGGTGCAACTCTCGAAAAGTTGTGTAGGGTAACCCCCTACCGTGGGTTCAAATCCCACCGTCACCGCCACCACGAAGGCCCCGAGATCCTTGAGAAATCAAGGGTTTCGGGGCCTTCGTCATGTGCGTACGCGGCGTCCGGTAACGCAGCGGCGACGCGTTCACGTGTCCTTTGCTGGATTCTCGATCGGGAAGAGACCGTGGACGATAGATTCTCGATAGCGTCAGTTGCGTCATGAGACGAGGGGATCCCCGATGACCACCGCTTCTCCACAGGTTCCCGCCGCGTGGCATCCTGACCCCACCGGTCGAAATCAGTACCGCTACTGGGATGGCGTGGCCTGGACCGACTGGGTCGCGAACGACGGTGTGCAGGCGACCGACCCGCTTCATGTGCCCGCCGCACCTTCCGTGGCTCGGAAGAGGAGTACCGCAGCCGAACCACTCACGCGCAACAACGGGCCTGTGCAGGAGAAGGCGACCCGAACGGGATACCTCCTGCTGGGCGCGGACGGGTATCCGAACACCGAGGTCGCCGGCGAGTTCGCCCGGATGGACAGCATCCACAAGGCGATCGGGCGGAAGCCGAAGAAGGACGAGGAGATCGAACGCACTGATCTGATCGCTGCTCTCGTTCCAGAACCGACCAATCCGCACGACAGGAACGCCGTCATGGTGCAGATCAACGGCCAGCATGTCGGATATCTGGAGAAGGAGGTCGCAGCCCTTTACGTCTTCACGAGGATGTCGTTGCCGAACGACGGGGTGGAAGGCTGAACAGGCCGGGAACTGAGCAGTCACCCTCCAAAGGCGGTGCGCCGCGGAGGCCTCTGACCTGAGTCACAGCACGGCATGTCACCTCGCTCGGTATCATCCGGTCACCGGCTTCTGATCTTGCAGAGCTTGAGCGCCTCGTTGAAGGGGTCACTCTTGTCACTGATGCCAGAGCCAAACGCGACTTCCGTGGGCTCGGGAAGCCCGTTGTCGACGTCGCGCATCCAGTACGCCACGCAGCGGCCGGTGCCCCCGGACGGGTAACCGTGCTTGGACATGAAGCTGATGCCGAGCGGGAGCGTGCCGTCGTCGAGCTCGATGCCCTCACGCAGCCTGCTCGCGATCGCCGTCGTGAGAACACGGTCATCGCCGGTGAGGTGGGTGAGCGTGAGCGGCTCGTCGATCTCGCCGCGGGCGGTCGGCCAGTGGCTGCCGAATAGATCATGCAGAGCCGAGATGGTCTCGGCGGCGGCGATGTCGATCCACCAGCCATCAGGGAACGCTAGCGCGCACAGCCCACGCCCCTCGCGGAACTGGCGCGGAAGCCAACTGGCCTTCATGTTGCCCACCTCGTCCCAGTCGGCAACGATGTCTCGCCACAGGTCATCGAGGGCCACGCCCAGGTGGTTGGCCAGAGGCTGGAGCGCACGACGCTCGTCAGCGATCTTGGTCCGGTAGGGGGCGAGCAACTCCATGAACGCAACCGTGGGTTCGTCCGCGGCGTAGATCGTGCGGCCCACCGTGTCGTAGCGACCCCAGCTCGCGACGTGATCGCGCAGCTCGATGGTCGGATCTGAGTGGGGTTGCCGCACCGGAGGGTTGAGAGGACCGTAGGATGCTCGCGCCACTCGGTGCGGCAAGACTGGGCCCGAGGTGAGTGCGAGCCCGGTCTTGGCGCAGATCCTGTTCTGCTCCGACCCCGGGCGCAGCTTGACCATCAGCCGCTGAATGAGTCGTCGACCAGCGCCTGCGCTGCGTGATTCACCTCACGGAAGCGACCTTCGCGGATCGAGTTCACGGGGGTGTCATACTCAAGCCACGGGTTGGCGCCGATGAACCAGAGGCGCGCGACGTGCTCGCCTTCGACATCGGCGACCTTCTGCCACTGCTCGTAGGCAAAGGTCAGTCGCTTGACAGCCTCAGGTCGCGGCTGCGGGCCGTCCTCCTTCGCCCACTTGTGCGAGGCCTTGGTGTCCTTCGATCCGGCCAGAGCAGAGACCAGCGTGCCGCCGAGCGCCGCGTTCAGGCGCCGGGTGATCTCCCGGACGTCGAGGCGGATCGTGCGTTGAAATGCCGCCGTGTTGACGGGAGTCTTCGTGACCATGGTGGCCTCACCTCGCTTGGTTCCCTGAATCCAAGCGTACGCCAGGGATCCCAAAAAGGATATGGAAAACCACCAGAACGACACTCGATCGACACATGATTCGGGCTTGGGCTTGGCTTGTGATCGCCCATCGCTCACCGGTGAGCCCGGCGACGGCTGCCGAGGTGAGATCCCGCAGCGAGAGCTGTGGGGTGAGGCTGCAGCGGTCCAGCTGGATCACGCGCTCTCCTCCGACTCAGATCCCTCTACTTTATCTACGTGGCCGAGGCGTACCGCGGTGACGGGTCGTCGATGAACGTCTGCATCTCCTGGAGCAGGGGATTCCCTCGACAAACCACTGTTGTTGTTGTTGTTGTGGGCGAGGCAGATGATCTCGGTCCGGAATCAACGCTCGCGGAGAGAGAGTATTCAAGGAGTAATCCGGAAACAGACCCTTCCATCCTGGGGAATACTTCTTTATTCCTCTCTTCCTGGCGGGCAGACTCTCAGGGAGGCACGCAGGAGAGGGAAGGTCATGGCGGCACGACGGTCGGTGATTCGCGATGCGGATTCCAAGGGCTTGAAATTCGAGGCCCTCGCCGACGAGCTACGCCGCGGGATCCGTGCCGGCATCTGGACGGTCGGGCAGAAGCTGCCGACGGAGCAGCAGCTCGCCGATGACACCGGCTACTCGCTGACCACCGTGCGTCGTGCGTTCGATGACCTCGTGGCCGAGGGCGTGGTGGTGCGTCGGCAGGGCGCGGGAAGTTTCGTCGCGCCCCGTCGCCCCCGTGAGGAGCGCGTACGTCGTCGCATCGGTGTGCTGCTGCCCGACACCCAGCTCTACTACCCGCGCGTGCTCCAGGGCATCGACGACTCGCTCTCCGCCGCCGGTGCCACGCTGCAGCTGGCGACGTATCGGTACGACGCCACGAAAGAGGACGCCGCGATCGAGTCGCTCCTCGACACAGGCGTGGACGGGCTGCTCTTGTCGCCGACCCTGACGGAGATCGACGACCCCGCCGCGCGTGCGGACCAGCTGATGCGATTGCCGGTGCCGGTCGTGATGGTCGAGCGGAGTCTCACCGATGCGGGGCCGCTCGACCGCACCGAGCACATCTGCTCCGATCATCGTGGCGGCGCTTACGATGCGGTGCAGCACCTCGCAGTTCTGGGACACCGGCGCGTCGCCCTGCTGATGCGCGAGAACACCCCGACGGGCCCCGCCATCTTGAGCGGATACCGCCATGCGATTCAGGAGCTCGGCATCGTTCCCGATCTTGAATTCACCCAGCCCAAGGCGGCATGGGAGGCGGATGCCGCGCAGGGGGCGTTCGAGCAGCTGCGTGCGCTCGACGCGACCGCAGCTCTCGTCTTCGGCGACCGCGAGGCGACCCTGCTGCAAGGGGCGATCCGCCGCGGAGGGTTGACCGTGCCCGGGGACATCGCCCTCGTCTCGTACGACGACGAGATCGCCGATCTCGCCGAGGTGCCGCTCAGCGCGGTCGCTCCGCCGAAATATCGCATCGGACGGATGGCGGCCGATGTGCTGCTGCGCCGCCTCGTGGAGGGCGCCGACTGTCCGCTGCACCAGATCAGACTTCGGCCGCGCATCGTGGTCCGCCGCTCCTGCGGCGCCACCGTGTCCGAGTGACCTACGAGGAGTTCCATGCGTATCGGATTGATCGGCGCCGGCGCCGTCGCGAAGTACCACGTCGCCGCGGCGACAGCCCTGCCGGGAGTGCAGCTGACCGCGGTCTGCGATCTCGATGAGACCGCAGCGGCGAGAGCCGTCCATGGCGTCGACGGCGTGCGGATCCACACGGACTACCGTGAGCTCGTCGAGAGCCGTGACGTCGACGCGGTGATCGTGAACACCCCCCACGCGCTGCACCTGCCGATGGCGGTCGACGCCGCTCGCGCGGGCAAACACGTACTGGTCGAGAAGCCGATGGCGACGAGCGTGGAGGACTGCGACCTCATGGTGCAGGAGTGCCGAGCAGCGGGGGTCGGACTCGCGATCGGACACATCCAGCATTTCCTCCCCGACAAGATCACCGCGCGCGATGTCCTGGCGACGGGCGATCTCGGCGACGTGGTGATGATCCGAGACCATCGCAGCACCGACTACCGCCCGAGTGCGCGCCCCGAGTGGTTCTTCTCCCGATCTATCGCGGGAGGCGGCGCTCTCTTCAACATCGGGGGGCACTGTCTCGACAGGTCGCTCTGGTTCGGTGGCGCCCGCGCGGTCGAGGTGAGCGCGAGTGTGGTCCAGCGTTTCGGCGTCCCCGTCGAGACCGACGGCTCGATCGCCCTGCGGCTCGCCAACGGGGTCGGTGTGACGATCGCGGTCATCAGCGATCCGCCCTCGCGCAGCGACTGTCTCGTCATCGTCTGTGAGAGAGGCGTCATCGAAACCGACCCGCGGCTCGGCACGCTCGTCCGCAGAGACGGACAGAACCACCGGGTGCGCGAACCGCAGCCCGACGACATCCAGCGTGCTTTCAAAGCCCAGCTCGCCGACTTCCTCGGCGTGATCGACGGGGGGCCGCCCGCCGTGCCGCTGGAACACGCGAGACACGTCGTCGAGCTGGTCCTGGCCAGCTATGAATCGGCCGTCGGGCAGCGCTCTCATCAGCTCCCGTTGCGGTCACGGGTGACTGCATGACATCGACACGGCAGACCGTGCCGAAGACGACACGGATCGTCAGCGACGATCAGGCAGCAGGAATCACTATCCTTCTTTAATCCTCTGGGTCGCACCGCACACGATGAAATCATGTCGCGTCTTCTCTCCGTCGAGCAGCCCTGGATGCCCGATCTCGACCGCGAGCTCTCGCCGTTCACCGGATACGCCCGCGTGCATTGGGAGGCGGCTGCTGATCGCCTTCTCGCCTCCGCCCGCGCTCACGCGAGGGAAGGCGGCGCGCTGGTCGACTTCACGTCGGATGGATCGTCGTCCTCGGTCGATCGACTCGAGGGGTTCGCGCGGACGTTCTTGCTCGCCGCGATGCGCGTCGCCGGCGATCCGGTGAGTATGAGCGGCGAGGCCGCGTACTGGCGCGAGGCGCTGCGGCGCGGTGTCGCCGGGCGGCTCTGGCCGCGCCTGTCGGACCACAGCCAGCCCACCGTGGAGGCCGCGGCCGTCGCGATCGGCCTGTACCTCGCCCGGAGTCTGCTCTGGGACCCGTTGGACGACGCGACGAAGACAGGGATCTGCGAGTGGTTCGACGGCGCGGCGGGCGCGTGGTGCGCCGACAACAATCATGTGCTGCTCGGTGCGACGCTGGCGGCGTTCACGTCGAGCGTCGGCTGGTGCGATCGACGCGCACTCGTCGAGAACGCGCTCGATCGCATGGAGGACTGGTACCGCGGCGACGGCTGGTACACCGACGGCGACGGGCGGCGGTTCGATTACTACAACGCCTACGCCTTCCACTGGTATCCGTTCTTCATCGCCCGGATGCTCGGCGCGCGGCTGGACGACCGTCGGGCGGAGTATCGAACGCGGCTGGGAGCCTTCCTCGTCGGCTATCAGCATCTGTTCTCGCGAGGCGGCGCTCCCGTGCTGATGGGGCGATCGCTCATCTATCGGTGGGCGGTCACGGCACCGTTCTGGATGGCTCGCTGGGAGGGCGTCGATGTGCTTCCGCTCTCTCGGATGCGGCGAATCGCCAGCGGTACGCTGCGGTACTTCACCGATCAGGGGGTGCTCGACGACGGTGTCCTGTCGCTGGGGTGGCGTGCGACTCCTTCGGCCGACATCGTGCAGTCGTACAGCGGGTCAGGTTCGCCCTACTGGGCGAGCAAAGGCTTCCTCGGGCTGATCCTCCCGCGAGACGACACGATCTGGACGCAGCCGGAGTCGCCGATGCTCTCGGAGCGCGAAGATGTGCGCGTGATCCTGCACGCACCGCGTTGGCTGGTGGAGAGTCGTGACGGGCTCGTGACGCTGCATAATTTCGGCAGCGACGGTCACCCCACTCGCGACGATCACCTGTATCGTCGGCTGCAATTCTCCTCGGCGACAGTGCCCGTGCGCGGGGACGGGGCGCGCGACAACGACCTGACGATCGACGGTGCCGTGCACCGAGCGGCATCGACGGCGACGGTCACGCCTCGCGGCGGAGCTGTCACCCGAGCCCTCGATGCCGCAGGACGCCACGTCGAGACCTCGGTCGCGGCTCATCTGAGCGACGAGACGACCGTGTACGTCGCCCGAGTGCGTGGTGCCGTGGGGCTGCGGCTGACGGTAAGCGGCGCGGCGGTGTCGTGGGAGGGCGACGGCCGATCACACGAGCGGGTGTCCGGCGACGGGACGGCTGCGGTCGGCGCGGCGGCTTTGTGGGCCCGGATCCGCTGGCTCGGTGCATGGGACGCGTCGACGGGTTCGGCCGCCGAGGGCCGTGGCGGGCCGCTCTCGGTGGAGGCCGCGGTCGAGCAGGTCGCGGGCGGGACGGCACTCGGGGCGCGGGCCGCCTACCCTCGGCTGACCACGGCTCCGCTGCACGGGGACGTCATCATCGCGTGGCAGTGCTCCGTGCGTCGGGAGCCCGATCGCGAAGGCGTGGCCTGCAACGCGGTCGACGTGCGTATCGCCGAAGACCACGTGCGGATGACGCTGGATGGGCAGGAACACGTCTTCCGTTGGTCGGCGTCGGAGGTGTTCGCGGCGGACCGCTACGCGCAGCAGGCATTCCGCGCAGCCAGCGGATAGTCACCGCTCTACTCCTTTAATCCTCTGCTCGGTGGCACGCACACTAGGAGGATGCCCGGGCATCCCCGCTCTTCACCGCCACGGCTACCCGGCCGCGAGAACGGAGGAGCGGCGCTATGACCCTCATCCGTTCAGGCTTGTGTTCTGTGACCTTTCGGGCGCACAGCCCCGAGGAGATCGTCGACGCCGCTGTCGAAGCCGGCCTGGAGGTCATCGAGTGGGGCGGTGACGTGCACGTCCCTCCGGGTGACCTGCGCGCGGCGGAACGGGTGGCATCGGCAACCGGGGCGGCCGGGCTCGTCTCGTGTTCCTACGGCTCCTACTATCGTGCGACGCCAGAGGAGGAGATCGCCCCGGTGCTCGACAGCGCAGAAGCGCTGGGGGCCGATCGCGTCAGGATCTGGGCGGGGCGTACGAGTTCTGCGGGGTCGTCGCCGTCCGACCGGGAGGCACTTGCGGGCCGGATCGAGGAGAGCGTCGATTCTGCCGCACGGCGAGGGATCCACCTTGCTCTCGAGTACCACTCGGGAACCCTCGCGGACACGCCGGAGACCACCGGCTGGCTGCTCCGGCGCGTCCCGAAACTCAGCACGTACTGGCAGCCTGAGGTCGGTGCGTCGGCGGAGGTGGCGCTGGCCACGTACCGTTCGCTGGCTTCGCGGGTGAGCGCAGTGCACGTCTTCTCCTGGTGGCCGAGCATCGAGCGTCTTCCGCTCGCCGCACGCTCCGACCTGTGGCTGGCGTTCGTGCACCAGGCGCAACTGTCGGGGTCTCCTCCGCGCGATGCCCTCCTGGAGTTCGTCCGCAACGATGACCTGAGCCTGCTCGTATCCGAGGCGCGCTCGCTGCGCCGGTTCCTGGAGCGGGCAAATGTTTCAATGCGGCAATAAATAGGTGCTAATCACGCATGATCCCCTATTCCTGGGGATTGAAATGCGACAGAATTATTGCCCCCTTTTGAACTCCTCGCTTTCGCGGGCCGATTGTCTCGTATTTCGGACAGAAAGCGCTGGGTGGCCGTGTCGATTGCCGATACTCCCGCTCTAGCCTTTTCGCCACGGACAGCCAGAGAACGCGCTGCACAACGAGAACGGTGTGACCCGATGATGAGTCAACGTAAGTCCAGCACGTCGGCACTCAGTGTCGAAACGAGGACCATAGACATGGTCCCGAAAAACGAACGTCACGGAACCCCCTGGAGCCAATTCACGCTCTGGTTCGGGGGAAATATGCAGATAACGGCGGTGGTGACCGGGCTGATCGCCGTCGCCATCTTCCAGGCCGAGCCCCTCACCGCGATCGTGTCGGTCTTCCTCGGCAACGTGCTCGGCGGTGTCACGATGGCGTTGCACTCCGGGCAGGGGCCCAGGATGGGACTTCCGCAGATGATCTCGAGCCGAGTCCAGTTCGGCGTGCTCGGGGCAACTCTCCCACTGGTGCTCGTGATCCTGATGTATCTCGGCTTCGCTTCGACGGGAGCCGCGCTCTCCGGCGATGCGATCAACCATCTCCTCGGGATACACAGCGCCCCGGGCGCCGCGCCTGTCGTCGGCATCCTGATCTTCGGCGCGCTCACCGCCGTGGTGTCGATCTTCGGCTACAACCTGATACACGTGATGGGCAGGGTCGCCACGGTGGGCGGGCTGATCGGGTTCGCCTACCTGTTCTTCCGGATCTTCACGACCTACGACGTCCGCGCCTCGTTCGGCACCGGAGAGTCGGACTGGGCGACGATCATGATCTGCGTCTCACTCGGAGCGAGCTGGCAGATGCTGTACGCACCTTATGTGGCCGACTATTCTCGATACCTTCCGGCCGACACGCCCGTTCGGGTGACATTCTGGTCCACGTTCCTCGGCAGCGTTTCCGGCACTCAGATCTCGATGACGATGGGAATTCTCATCGGTGCTGTTTCGGGCGACGCGCTGC
This sequence comes from Microbacterium paraoxydans, assembly GCF_020524545.1. Classification (GTDB taxonomy): domain Bacteria; phylum Actinomycetota; class Actinomycetes; order Actinomycetales; family Microbacteriaceae; genus Microbacterium; species Microbacterium paraoxydans_C. The sequence continues at coordinate 347,829 of NZ_JAIVLG010000001.1, forward strand.
TCGGTGGCCCGGTCGGATTCATGGGCGAGCTCGCGGGGCCGGCATATGCTGCCTTTGCGATCTATATCCTCATCATCATCGGCAAGCTGACCGCCAATACGCTGAACGCGTATGGAGGGATCATGAGCACCGTCACGGTGATCACGAGTTTCAAGGACAATGCCCGCATCTCGAAGGCGGTGCGGGCGGCGTACATCGTCGGATTCGTCGCTCTGTCGGTGGTCATCGCTCTCGCCGCCAGCGCGGACTTCCTGAACAACTTCAAGAATTTCGTGCTGTTGTTGCTCGCCGTCTTCATCCCGTGGAGCGTCATCAATCTCGTCGACTACTATCTGATCTCGCGCGAGCGAATCGACATTCCTGCTCTCTACGATCGTCGTGGGCGATACGGCGCGGTCAATGCGACGGCGTTGATCTCCTACCTGATCGGGATCATCGTCCAGATACCGTTCCTCACCGCCGATGCGTACAGCATGCTGGGCGGATGGAACGGGCCCTTCGTGGAAGCGGTCGGCGGTGCGGACGTCTCATGGCTGGTCTCGATCGTGGTGACCTTCTCCGTGTACTACCCGTGGGCGAAGCGGACCATGAATCCGCCGAGCGCCATGGTGTACCCGGCGAGCTACACCGCCGAGCAGACGGGGCGGATCGCCGTTGTATAGGTTCTCAGCGCGGGGCGTCGCCGGTGCGCGAGAAGACGCCGGACGCTCGGCGACAGAGTCGGTCCCGCAGCGGGAGACGGTCGATCCTCGGCCCGAGATCACAGGACTGCCGCGCTACGTGCCGGGCAAGCCCGTACGCACGGTGCCAGGGCTCGTCGGGTTCAAGCTCTCGTCGAACGAGTCTCCTTTCGCTCCTCTGCCAGAGGTGAGCGCGGCCGCGAGCGCGGCGGGCGCTTTCAACATCTACCCTGATCCGACGGCCCGGCCACTGCGGGAGCGCCTCTCCACTCTGCTCCGGGTGCCGGAGCAGCACATCGTCGCCGGCACGGGAAGCCTCGCCGTGCTCAACGACGTGCTGCGGGTGTTCGCCGGTCGGCGAGCGGACGGCACCGCCGACGAAGTGGTGTACCCGTGGAGATCGTTCGAGTCATATCCGATATCGATCGGCGAGACGGGGGCGCGGGGTGTGCCGGTTCCGTTGCGCGCCGACCTCACGCATGACCTCGAAGCGATGCTCGCAGCGATCACCGAGCGTACGCGCGTGGTGATCCTCTGCACCCCGAACAACCCGACCGGGGCGGCTCTCAGCCACTCGAGTGTGCTCGGCTTCCTGAACCTGATTCCCCCGGGGGTCCTGGTCGTCTTGGACGAGGCGTACTTCGAGTACGTGAGAGGTGAGGACCGGCTCGACGCCCTTGCCCTATACCGCCGGTTCGCGAACGTGCTCGTGCTGCGCACCTTCTCGAAGGCACACGGGCTCGCGGGGCTGCGGGTGGGGTACTGCATCGCGCAGGAGGCCATCACCGATCACCTGCGCACGATCGCGGTGCCGTTCTCGGTGCCGCAGGTCAGCCAAGCGGCGGCGATCGCCTCGCTGGAACACCTGAACGCCGTGCTCGACCGAGTGGATCAGACGGTCGCCGAGCGAGAGTGGTTTCGCGGGCGGTTGCGGTCCCTGGGGATCGACGTTCCTGACGCCCAGGGCAACTTCGTCTGGCTGCCGTTCGGCGCGGATTCGCGGGAGTTCGTGGAGCTCTGCGCGGAGAACGCCGTCTCCGTTCGGCAGTTCCTCGATGAAGGCGTGCGGGTGTCGATCGGCACCCGCGAGGCGCAGGAGCGTGTGCTGAGCCTGCTCGCCGAGGAGTTCCTTCCCCGACGAGGAGCGCTCGGGTGACCTCCGAGCATCTGACCGAGACGTCGTCCGAATCGTCCCGGGGCGACACCCAGCTGATCGCGTCGATCCGGGACGCGATCCTCGGCTCGGTCGACACCGAACTCGATGCCGTCCGCGACCGCTCGCACGACCGTTCCCACCATGCCTGGGCGCCTGCCCTGGCCGTGGTGCACGCCGCCTCGACAGACGATGTCGCCGCGGTGCTTCGACTCTGCCGCGCGGAAGGCGTCCCGGTCATCGCCCGCGGGTCCGGAACAGGCCTGGAGGGTGGGGCGAATGCCTTGCCCTCGGCCGTCGCGCGCGCGGGCTCCCGCGGGCGTTCGCGGGCGGTCGTGATCGATCTCCTCGGCATGAACGAGATCCTGCGGATCGACGCCGGCTCGGCGGACGCGACCGTTCAAGCCGGCGTGCGTCGAAGCGAGTTGAATCCCGTGCTCGCGGCTCACGGACTCCAGTTCGTCGCAGGTCCCGGCGTCGACGCGAGCGTCGGCGGCATGGCCGCCACCCGCGCCAGCGGGACGAACGCGGTGAAGGTCGGAACCATGGCGGAGAACGTGCTCGGACTCACCGTCGTCCTCGCCGACGGGTCAGTGGTGCGCACGGGCGGGAGGGCGAGGAAGTCCTCCGCCGGCTACGACCTCACCCACCTGTTCATCGGCTCCGAGGGGACGCTCGGGATCATCACCGAGCTCGTGCTGAAGCTCACACCGATCCCCGCCGTCCGCCATCTCTCCGTGCTCTCCTTCGCGACTGTCGAGTCCGCAGCGATCGTTGTGCAGCGGGCGCTGCAGACCGGCGTGACGCTGGGCCGGGCCGAACTCCTCGACTCGACGCAGATGCGAGCGATCAACGCCTACTGCGGCACGGACTTCGTCGAGTCGGCGACGCTGTTCGTGGAACTCAGCGGCACCGACGCCGAAGTCTCCGCGCACGCGGAGCAGCTCGCGGCGATCACGGCGTCTCAGGGAGTGCTCGAGACCCGGCACATCGACGGGGACGACCCCGAACGATTCTGGAGCGTGCGCCACGCGGCTCTGCCCGCAGCCCAGGCGCTGCGCACGAACTCGTACACCTGGTCGACAGATGTGTGCGTGCCGATCACCCATCTCGCGGAGTGCATCACCGAGACCCAAGCCGACGTCGAGCGGAGCGGACTCATCGCCCCGATCGCCGGTCACGTCGGAGATGGGAACTTCCACCTCGCCTTCGTGCTCGAAGTGGGGAACCATGCCGAGCGTGAGACGGCGTCGGCCCTCTACGATCGCATGATCGCACGTGCCCTCGCATTCGGGGGCACGTGCACCGGCGAACACGGCATCGGCCGGGGTAAGACGCGTGATCTCGCAAACGAGCATGCGAGCGGGCTCCCCGTCATGCGCGCGATCAAGCGGGCGCTCGATCCGGATGGTGTGCTGAATCCGGGAAAGGTGCTCGGGGACTCTCGCCCTACTGATCGAAGCGGGCGCCGGCCGGTCGCGGACCCCACACGGTGAAGATGAACAGCACAAGGGCGCCGATGATCGGGACGAAGACGATGAAGATCCACGCTCCGCTGCGATCCGTGTCGTGAAGTCGTCGCCACGTGAGGGCGAGCGCGGGGATCAGGATCGCCGTCGCGTAGATGAGGAACGCCACACCGATCGGGCTGGTCAACGGGAAGGAGCCTCCCGCGGCAAACGGTGACAGCAGGTTGACGGGGTGAGAGTCCCATTGCGGGTAGGTCAGGGGGCCGACGAGATTGAACGTCACGGCGACGAGCGTGTTCGCCAGCACCCACCACCAATATTCGCTTCGGCTGGCCCGCCCGCTGAACGTCGCGTATTTGCGGAAGAAGCGCGAGACGGCCTGGGGGAGCGTGGCGCCGTGGAGGGGCGCGCTGAGGGCGGTCTGCGTCGTCGTCATACCAGCAACCTACCTTCAGGTGCAGAATACCTCTCCTACGAGATTAAGTGCAGTATAGTGATCATATCGCTAAATGAGTACTATACTTCACATGGAGGATGTCATGCAGCTTTCGTCGACAGTGGCATTCGCGACGTTCGTCCGCAGTCACCGGCTGCGTAGCAATGTGACCCAGGACGAGCTGGCTCAGGCTGTGGGTAAGAGCCGCCGGTGGGTGATCGACCTAGAGGCGGGGAACGTCGACCCCTCGTTGAGTGCGGCCGTGTCTGTCGCAGCCGCGTTGGGATACGTCGTTTCGCTCGATCGCGACGAACCCTCCCCCGTGCTCGACGAGATCTTCGAGGGTCTGTGATGGCGGACGTCCTGGATGTCTGGCTCGACGGGCGCCTTGCCGGCAGCGTCATGCGGGGCGAGACCGATCAGGTCGAGTTCCTCTACGACGAGGGGTACCTCGCGGATCGCACCGCTACCCCCCTCTCGGTCAGCATGCCCAAGAGCACGCTCGGCCACGGCCCGGATGTCGTGATGCCGTGGCTGTCGAACCTGCTCCCCGATGCGGAGGAGGTCCGCAGGCGGTGGGCTGCGAAGTTCGGCGAGCGGCGCACGGATCCCTTCACACTCCTCGCGCATATGGGTGAGGACGCCCCGGGTTCCGTCCAGGTCGTCCCCGAGCGCACGGTGCCCTCCGAAGCCGGTGGACTCTCACTCCTCACCGAGCGCGACATCGCGCGGCGCGTGCGTGCCATCCTGGACGACCCCAACCACTGGGTCGACGACACCGACGCCGACGAGAGTCGCTTCTCGCTCGGCGGCAACCAGGGCAAGTTCGCCCTCGCCCGGATCGATGGGCAATGGTTCGAGCCGAACGGCCGGGCGCCGAGCACGCACATCGTGAAGCCCGGCATGGCGCTGAAGTCAGGGCACACCGATGACCACATCCAGGCGGTCGAGTACGTGACGATGCGCGCGGCGCGCGCGCTCGACCTGCGGACCGCGAGGGTGGAGATCCTCGATTTCGACGGCATCCGCGCTTTCGTCACGACGCGGTTCGATCGCCGCATCACCGCCGACGGCACCGTCGCCAGGATTCACCAGGAGGACTTCTGCCAGGCGCTCGGCGTCTATCCGTCGCGCAAGTACGAGGAGGACGGCGGCCCGACGATGGCCGACATGATGCAGCTGGTCGAGCACACCTCGTCCCCGTCCTACCGGGGCAAGGACCACGTGGAGCTCGCCGACCTGTTCGTGTTCAACCTTCTCGTGGCAGGCATCGACGCGCACGCGAAGAACCACAGCGTGCTGCACGTCGGAAACACGACCCGTCTCGCACCGGCCTACGATCTCATTTCGGCGCACGGGTTCTGGGAGGAAGACCGGGTCGCGTTCCGATCCAGCGCGGCGGTGAAGTACGGCAAGGAGCGCAGGTATCGCCAGATCTCCGGCCGCAACATCGCACGCGCCGCCGACGTCCTAGGAGTACGACGTGAACTCATGCGAGACACCATCAACGCGATGGCGCCCCGGCTCCACGGAGCATTCGAGGCCGCGATCGCCGAAGTCCCCGCCGACATGGTCACCCCGCGGCTGCTCGAGATGCCCGGGCGTATCCGGGCCTTCGCCGACGAGTTCGTGCGCCGCGCGAACGGCGAGGACCTGAGCCTGCGCGCGCTGCCTCGCTTCCAGGGGGCGAACGCGGTCGACCTTCCTGTCGGCCGGATCTGGGAACCGGGCGAGTGGCGCGGCAACCGATGGATCACGGGTCGCTATCTCGGCCGACGCGCACGCTGATCGTCAGACGTGAGGCGGGCAGGGTGTCCGCGAAGGACTCCCTGCCCGCCCGTGCGCACGAACGCGGAGGTCAGCCGATGGCCACCGCGAGTTCGTTCGGGGTGTGGTCGAGTTCGACCGAGGCGATGACCTCGCCCGTGGTGAGGTCCACCGCGTGGACACTGTTCGCGGCGGGCTCGGTGATGTACGCGATGTCGCCGTCGACCTTGATCGCCGGGTGCGCGTCCTGCCACTCGGCCGGACCCTCCCACGGCTCGATCACCGGGTAGGACGTGGTGAGCTCGCCCGTCTCGGGGTCGAGCACGTGGATCTGTCCGTCGGCCGACAGGATGTAGGCGAGGTCGCCGGGGCCGCGCGCGATGTCGCGGAAGGTGTACCGCACCTCGGCAGGCAGCTCGACGACCTCGAGGGTCTCGGCGTCGGTGTCGATCAGCGTCACGGCGTTCAGCAGGTAGCCCTCGGCATCGGGGTCGTTCTTGTAGTCGCCGACGACGATCGGGCTGGTCTCCGACACGAACGCGTTGCCCATGCGGCCGTAAGCGTCCGGCGCCGTGAGCTTCGTGAAGGCCTCATCCTTGAACAGCAGTGCACCGTTCTCGCATCCGAAGATCACGGCCTCGCCTGCTGCGGTGCCTTCACCGTGAATTCCAGGGCACTCGGCGCTGACGGCGGCCTCATCCCAGTGGTCGTCGTGGGCGTGCAGCGCCTTCGCTCCCGTGCGTGCGGTCTCGTCGCCGACTGTGGTGAGCAGCGAACCGTCCTCGAGTACGATCGAGACCCCGTGGTGCGCTGCGTCGGCGGTGTAGGTCGTGGTCTCGGGGAGGACGTCGTAGCCGTCGGCGAACCCGTCGGTCGGCACGATCGTGGTGGTGCCGGTGCCGTCGTCGAACAGCACGGTGTTCTCGCCGTGGATGACGACGTGCCCGGCCGCCGAGGCGTCGAACAGCGCATCGGTGAGGGCGGGCTCCGCCGTGTCGAGCATCTGGAACCCTGCGGAGGTGGTCACGGCGATGGTGCGTCCGTCGCCGAAGGGGTTCAGGCGTGTGAACTCCTCGGTCGCGAACTCGTCGACGACCTCGAGCGTCTCGGGGTCGAGCACTGCGATGCCTCCGGGGTAGGAGATCGCGACGCGTCCCGTCTCGCTCGTGGTGGCGGCTGACTTCTCGTCCGTGGGTGCGGTGCCGCCTGCTCCGCCCGCACCGCCGGCGCAGGCGGTGGCGAGCAGTGAGACGCCTGCCAGCGCCGCGACAGCGGCACTCCTCCTCATGTGTCGCTTCATTGTGTTTCCTCTCGTATCGGGCCCCGGTCGGGGTCCATTCATGGGGTCAGTCCGTCGATGATGCGAGCCGTGTTGGCGCGCATCATCGTCAGGTAGGTGTCGGCGCCCTCGCCGGGTTCGGTGAGGGACTCGGTGAAGAGCTCGATGACGTCGACGTGGATGTCGGCCTCGGAGGCCAGCACCTGGATGAGTCGGTCCGGCTGCGACGATTCGGCGAAGATCGTGCGGACGCCCGCCTCGTCGATCGCGTCGGTGAGGTCGCGCAGGTCGGCGGCGCTCGGGGCGGCGAGGGTCGTTCCCCCGGGGATCACCGCGCCGATCAGTCGGAAGTCGAAGCGGTCGGCGAGGTAGCCGAAGACGTGGTGGTTCGTCACGAGTGCTCGTCGTTCCGCGGGGACCTCGGCGAAGGCGGACGACATCTCCTCGTCGAGTTCGGCGAGCTCACTTCGATAGGCCTCGGCATTTCTTCGGACCTGCGCGACGTCGATCTCGGCCACTGCGGCCAGCGCTTCCTCCACCGCATCCACGACATCGACCATCCGTGCCGGGTCGGTCCAGAAGTGTGGATCGTCCGCACCGTTGGCGTCTTCGGAGCTGTAGGGCAGCACGTCGATCACGTCGCCGGCCACGACGGTCGGCACTCCCGCGGCTGCCGTGCGATCGATGTGCTGCTGGAGGCCTTCCTCGAGGCCGAGCCCGTTCGTCACGAGCAGGTCGGCGCCGTCCATGCGTGCAGCCTCCTGTGCGGAGATCTCGAACGAGTGCGGGTCGGCGTTCGGCTTCATCAGGGTCGTGACCTCGGCGGCATCCCCGGTGAGGTTCTCGACGACATCACCGAGGATGTTCGTGGTGACCACGATCTGCGGGCGGTCCGACTCCGCAGTGCCGATGCACCCCGTGAGGCCGACGAGAGCCACAGCCATCGCGATCAGCAGGGAGGTCGCCCGCAGCGGTCTCATCGCCCGACCTCCGCGACGTACACGGGAGTCGTCGGCGTCTCCAGCGACCGGGCCACCCGGGCGGCATCGGCGTAGTCGACCTCGTGCACGACACCCGCCGCTGGATCAGAGATGTAGGCGCGGTCCTCGTCGACCGTGAGCGATGACGCCACTCCACCGTCGGCGAGCAGGGGAGCGGTCGCGCCGACGAGCGCGCCGCCGTCTGCGCGATGCACGACGATCCGTCCATCGATGTCGACCGCGACCACATGTCCCTCGGCGTCGTCCACGGCGGTGACACGCGTGAGCGGGCGCTCGGTGGGTACCAGGGTCCAGCTGCGCTCCCGGGAGTCGAGCAGCCAGACCCCCGTCGTTCCCGCCACCGCGGCGACGGTCGGGCGGCCTTTCCGGCCGTCGAACGACACGGCGCGCTCGACGGCTCCCGACGGGTAGGGGATGTGCTCGACCGTGAGCTCCGCGTCCTGCCAGGTCGCCAGGACAGCGCCGTCCGCGCACCCGACGACGAGTCCGACCCGTGTGGTGATCGCTCCAGCGGCGTCGACGCAGTCGATCGAGGAGTGCGCAGGCTCGCCGCTGCTGTCGTGGTACACGAGCGTGTCGCCTATCGTCACGAGGGCACCCTCACCGACCGGGGCGACCAGTCCGGCGTCCGCGTTCACCTCGATGCGGAACAGCTCCTCGATCTCACCGCGGGAGAGGGCCCTGTTGTCGAGGAGGATCGCCTCGTCGCTGCCGTCGAAGAACACGCCGGTCGCCCCGGCTGTCGAGAGTGCGCCGGTCACGACGGTCGCGACGCCTTCGCCGACCACCGTGCCCACACGCGTGGGCTCGGCGAGGTAGTAGTGGAAGTGGTCGCCGTGATCCCAGCTCCATCGGCCTGAGTCGATCACCTCCAAGCCCTCTTTCGTGGTCACGAACCCGTAGCGCCCGTCACTCGCGAGAGCCGACGGTGCTGCCGTGCGGTCGAGGGCGGTTGTTTCCTCGGTCCCCAGATCGAGCACGGAGGCACGTCCGGCGGCGTCGATGGACAGGAGGCCGAGCGGCGGCTCGGCGATCTCCGCGGCGCCGGCGATCGCGCCGTGTCCGTCTCCGGACGCAGGAGTCGCAGGCGGTGAGCTCTCCGCGGGAGGCGCGCAGGCGCTGAGCGCGACGATCGTCAGAGCGGCGGGGAGGAGTCGCAGAGTGCGGGGAATCATCGAATCCTTTCGGGGAGCGCGACGGAAGCGCCTTCGGAGCACGCTGCCTCGTGCTGGCCGGTGGGGTGGCGGAGGCGAGCGGTGCGGGTCAGGAGGGAACGGGCGGCCGCGGAGACGGCGGCGAGCAGCACAGCGGCGATGGCGATCGACGCTCCGGCCGCGACCGCGAAGTACCAAGATGCGAACAGGCCGATCAGAACGGCTGCGGCGCCCACGAGAGCGGCCCCGACCATGGTTGTGGGGATCCGCGTCGTCCACGCCCGAGCGGCGACAGCGGGGGCGAGGAGCAGGCCGACCACGAGGAGCGTGCCCACGGCCTGGAACGACGCGACGACGGCGAGCGTCACGAGCGCGACGAGCACCACGTGCGCGAGCTGGGGGCGCAGTCCCAGCGTGCGGGCGATGCGCGGGTCGAAGGCGGTCGCCACGAACGAGCGATGGAACGCGGCTGCGACACCGACCGTGACGAGGGCAGCGGCGGCGAGCATCGCGATGTCGTCGGTGCGGATGGCGAGGATGTCGCCGAACAGGAGAGCGGTCGCGTCCGTGGCGAAGCTGCGTGAGTGGGAGACGACGATCACGCCGAGCGAGAGCATGGCGACGAAGAGCAGCCCGATGCTCGTGTCGTAGGAGAGTCGTCCGCGCCTCTGGAGTAGACCGATCGCCGCGCTCATGGCGGCAGCGCTCAGGGCCGCGCCCACCAGGACAGGAGCGCCGATCACGGTGGCGAACGCGACGCCGGGTAGCATCCCGTGGCCGATAGCTTCGCCCAGGAAGGCCATGCCGCGGATCACCACCCACGTGCCCACGACCCCGCAGATCAGGGCCACGAGCGCTCCGCCGCACAGGGCGCGGACGAAGAACTCCACGGCGAAGGGTTCGAGCAGGAAGGGCACGAGAGGAGACTCTATATGAGAATGAGAATGATTATCAATTGCTACTCTGAGGTCATGGAAGAGAGCGCTGGGCTGTCCGCACGCGACGTCTGCTACCGGTACACCGACGCTGACGTCCTGCATTCCGTGGCGGTCGATGTCCGCCCCGGAGAGGTCGTCGCGCTGGCCGGGCACAACGGATCGGGCAAGTCGACGCTGATCGAGATCCTCGCCGGTGTGAAAGCCCCGCGCCGGGGAGCGGTGCGCCGCCAGGGGGCACTTGCGCTCGTCGTGCAGCGACCCGCCGCACCGGACTCGTTGCCGGTGACGGCTGCGGACGTGGTGCGCATCGGGACGTGGGGGCGTGGGCACCGTCTGCCGCGCGCAGGCGTGCGACGGGCGATCGCGCAGGCATTGGACCGCGTCGGCATGTCGGGGTTCGCCGACCGTCCGCTGTCAGAGCTGTCGGGTGGGCAGCGTCAGCGGGTGTTCCTCGCTCAGGGGATCGTGCGCGAGCCCCAGATCCTGCTGCTGGACGAGGCGGCCGCCGGGCTGGATCGCGAGAGCGCGGCGCGGATGCAGCGGATCCTGCGGGAGGAGGCCGCTCGCGGGGTCGCGGTGTGCACCGTCACTCACGACGAGGACGCTGTTCTCTCCGCCGACCGCGTCGTCCGGTTGGAGCGTGGGCGAGTGATCTGAGCGCCCTATCCCGCCTCGGTCCGTAGACGCCTCTCGAGGTCTGCGAGGCTCGTGGCGTGGATGTCGAACCATTCGCCCGGGGCAGGGGGGTCGGCATCGGGCCGGGGCACGTAGGCGGTGCGCATGCCCGCGGCTCTCGCGGCTCGAAGGTCCCAGGCGTGGGCGGCGACCATGAGCGGGGGACGACCGCTCGCCGGCACGCTCGCCATGGCCAGCTCGTACATCGCCGCAGCCGGCTTGTAGGTGCCTGCGTCCTCCGCGGAGAGCAGCTGGTGCCAGCGGAAGCCGGCGTGGACGCTCAGGCCGGTCAGCACGCGACGACTCGCGTTCGACAGCCCCACGACGGTGGCGACGTCGGCGAGAGACCGCAGACCCGCGGTCGAATCCTCCCAGGGCGGGCTGAAAGCGGAGGCGCCGACGAGCGCCGGAACCGCCGCGGGGGAAAGGGTGCCTGCGGAGGCGAGCTGCTCCAAGACCTCGGCGTCGAGCTGGTCGCTGGTCGCGAACGCGCGTTCTCCGCCGACGATGGCGCTCTCCTGTTCGGCCACCCCGCTCAGCCACTCATCGACGACCGCCGTCGCCTTCTCAGGGTCGGCCCCGGTCGTCGCCTCCACCCGCCGGCGGAGACCTTCCGCCTGATCCACCAGAGTGCCCAACACGTCGAACACGGCCACGACGCGCTCCGGCGCCACTTCACGGGATCCGTCGGTCATGCAGAAGAGAACACGTTCGGAGCGCGGACTGTTCCGCCGCGCTCCGGAGAGAGCTCACGGGAGGACGAACCCATGCAGCTCGGGCATCGGTCCGAGCAACGAGCCTCTCAGGACCTCTGGACCGCGTCGAGCCATTCTTATACAATGCTCTATATAGGAGTCGAGAAAACAGGAGACACCATGGCCGTCACATCCATCGACATCGACCCCGACGAGCTGATGCGGGCCAAGCAGCTCGCCGGCACGACCTCCAACCGGGAGACCGTGGATCTCGCGTTGCGCACGCTGATCGCCGTGCGCCGTCAGCCCGCCGCCGTGGAGCGCATCATCGGGCGCCACTTCGATGACGATCAGATCGATGCACCCACGATCACGCCGACCGCTGCCGTGTCGCGAGACAAGCGCTCGGCGCGGTGACCACCTATCTCGTCGACAACAGCATCTGGCAGAAGGCGGGCAAGAGCGCGACGATCGCGGATCGACTACGGTCTCTCTCACCGAACAACCTCATCATCACCTGCCCGCCACAGGTTCTCGAGTACTGCCACTCAGCGCGCAGCACCGAAGAGTATGCGGAGCTGCGCCGGGACATGGAGGGGTTGCTTCCCGCATGGGAGCATCCCGCCGAGCAGGATGCCCTCGACATCCAGCAGGCACTGTGGAAGAAGGGGCTCCTGCGCGCCGCAGCAGCCTTCGACTGTCTCATCGCCGCGTACGCGGTCGCTAACGACGCCGTGATCCTCAACTCCGACCATGACTTCGGATACATCGAGCTCGCTACCGACGGCAGAGTCCGCCAGGAGTACGTGGCGGCCTGACCCCGGAACGGACAGCGGGGAGAACAACCTCGGGGTGCGGGCTGTTCCTCCGCTCCGAGGCGAGCTCACGGGTCGGTGAGCTCGAACGTCATCTCCTCGGGGCCCGGTCCCCAGGGATCGAAGATGATGTCGGGGTCGTAGACATCGAGGGCGTGCTCTTCCGGTGGACCCCAGAATCCGTCGGCGTCCAACGCCCGGAACGTGAAGTAGTACCAGCCGCGAGAGTTCAGCAGCAGTCGCTTCCGTGCCTGCCCGGTCTCATCCAACGGGATCATCGCAGAGTGCCCCTGCATCGTGGTGACGTAGATCGTTCCGTTCGTCGGGCCGGTGGCCGCGATGACCAGGCCGGTCGTGCCGGCTTCCGCGACGTCCATGTCTTCCGTGCCGGTGATCGCCTCGAAGCCTTGGATGACGATGGGAAGGACCGTGAAGCTGCCGGTCTCGGCAGGTGATTGATCGTCCGTGTCGAAAGCCCACGCCTGGTAGTGGTGAGTGCCGGCGGGGAGCTGGAGCGCGCGCGGATCGAAGGTCCACGACCCGTCGGAGGCGACGGGAGGGGTGTAGCGGGCTCCGTCGATGTCCAGCCCCACGGCAGCACCGGGGGTGGCGACTCCGGAGAGCACGGGGGCGAGGTAGCCGGAGGAGGAAGGGGGCGTGGCGACCCCGGGGCTCAGGTTCGAACCAGGGCCCGGGCCAGGAGTCGTGCCCGGCGCCGTCACCGGGGCGGTCGGCGCGGTCGGAGCGGGCGCATCGGGGTCGTTCACCAGCTCGATCGCGTCGATGTGAGGGTCGAGAACTCGGCGTCCTGTGGAGGGGGAGGACGGCTGAGGCGCAGCGGGGGCGGCTGTCGGGGGCGCGCCCGTCTCGTCTGACCTCTCGTCGTCGAGAAAGGGAAGGATGGCGGGGGCGGCGCTCTCCATCGTGGCTTCGGCGGGCGCTGACGCGGCCGGAGGCGTCCAGGGGAGCAGCAGAGAGCCGAGCAGAAGTCCCCCGACCGAGAGCGCACCGATGCCGCCGACGAGGAAGGTCGAGACGCCGACACCCGCGGCGACGGCGGCCACCGCGGCCCCGGTGCCGGGAACCAGCGCCCCGGTGGCGGGAAGGGCGACGCCGAGCGCGCCGAAGCCGACAGCCGACAGCGCAACCCCGCTCAGTCGTTGCGCATCGTTGCGCATGCTCAGGAGGAGCTCGTCGCAGTCGTCGCACGAAGACACGTGGTCGGTGATCTCTCGAACCACGGTGCCGTCGAGCGGTTCGGTGAGGTATCGGGGGAAGAGGCGCGCGGCATGGGCCTCGTCGTCGCGGAGCACCGGCGGGACGTGGCTGGTGAGCCAGTGGAACTTCAACCCGACGCGGGCGCGGCGCTGCAGGGCCGAGACGGCGTTCGGCTTGATGCCCAGCTCGCGCGCGATCTCGGGGCGAGCGACCTCGGCGACCTCCGTCAGCCAGAGCACCCGCTGCCAGCGCTCCGGGAGCTCCTGGAACGCCTGGAGGAGCTGTCGCGCGTTCGACTCCCGCTCGACGAGGTGGAGCGCGTCGCGGAAATCGGCGCGATCCGGGTCGACGGTGTCGTCGACGAGTTCCGCTTCCTTCCGCCACCGGATCGCCGTGTTGCGGATCACGGCTTTCAGATACGAGCGAAACGCGAACTCGGGTCCGGTGCTCGTCGTGGTCACCTGCTGGTAGACGGCGAGAAGCGCCTCGGAAGCGAGGTCTTCCGCGTGTGCAGGGGAGAACCTGTGCGCGTAGCGCAGCGCGGGGCCGATGTGGCGCTCCCACAGCACGGCATAGGCAGACTGCTCCCCATGACGCAACGCGCGGAGGAGATCCCTATCGGTGCGAGAGTCTTCCACGACTTCCCTTCACTGAAGTTTGCCCGGTCGCTTGATGATATTCCGGTGGTCCCCCGAGTGGTGAGGATGGAGCCGTGGGGACTCCATCCTCACCGCTCGCGGCGCATCGCTCAGATGGCGCTCTTCCTCCGCTGCGTCACCAACAGAGCGGTTCCTGCGACGACCGCGAGCAGCGCCGCCGCGGCCACGATGATCGGTGCCTCGGCGCCGGTCGCCGCCAGAGTCCCGCCGCTGTCCACCGTCGGCGAGGCGGGAGTCCCGGCGTCCGCCTGTTCGACGACGACCGTCTGCGCCGCGTCGTCGATGTCCGTGTGCGCGGCCACGGGCTCACCCGCCGGGTCCGAACCGGTGAAGAGCCATTCGAAGGCGACGAGTGTCGTGCCCGCGAAGCCCTCGGGCACGACGAAGGTGACCTCGACGGAGCCGCTCGCGGACACCGGGGTGAAGGTCGTCGATCCGATGATGCCCGTCGAACTGCCGTCGGCCTTGCGCATCAGCTCGCCGCGGACGGTGTATTCGAGACCCGGCACCACGTTCTCGTACGCGACCGTGTCGATCACCGAACCGCCGCTCGCCGCCAGGGTGCGGTCGCCGTCCGCGGCATCGACCAACGACGTTCCGATGGTCGGCTCAGCTGCTGCCGGCTGAGCCGACCATTCTGCGCCGGCCTCCGCCGTGAGCTGCGCGGTGCTCGGCGCCACGAGAATGATCGACTGCGCGTGGTCCTCCGCCGTCGCCGTGCCCTCGGGCACGTTGGGCACCGAGATCACCGCGCCCGTGCTCCGGGAACCCTCGGCCGTCGCTCGCACCGTCGCGCTGCCAGCGGCGGTCGTCGCCCGCAGATCCAGATAGAGCTCCTGTCCGTCGACGACGGCGTTCACGTCGACGGGTGCTCCGGACGAATCGGTGACGGCGACGGCGGGGTCCACCGAGACCGTGACGGATACCTGGTCGGTGCTCACCGTGAACGGTCCGACGAGACTTCCCGCGATCTGCGGGGCGGTCGGCGCGGAGACGGTCGCGGTCACCGCCAGGTCTTCGGGGGTGAGTCCGGGGGAGGCATTCGCTCCGTTCACCAGGTACCAGTAGGCGGCCTCCGAGTCGGGGGTCTCCCAGGCCCAGGCGGCGTCGAAGGTCAGATCCGTGTATCGCCAGATCGCGTATTGCGTGGCCTCGATCGCGTCGTTGCGTGAGATCCCGGGAACACCGGCCGCGGCCCCGAGGGCTTCCAGGCTGACGGCGGGATAGCTGTGCGCGAGGACCCACAGCACCTTGCCCTGTACGTCCGGATCCACGAAGTAGTTCGCGCCCAGGAAGCTCTCGACGTCTCCGGCTGTTCCCAGACGGCCGGTCATCGCCGTCACATCGTGCTCGATGCAGTACGCCCAATAGTCCGGATCGCCGGCTTGGACGCCCGAGGACCAGATCGGGAAGATCGCGGTTCCGCCGTATCCCTCGCGGCTACCGATGTAGACCGAGTCCCCCGGATCGACCTCCTCCGCGGTCGCAGCGGTGACTCCCGCGGGCGCGACCATCGCTGCGAGCGCGAGCAGCACGCCCGCGATCCAGCTGCCCGCTCGTGGCGTCCTTCGCAAGAGCCCGGCCCCTGGACCCGCTGCCTCTGTTGCCGTCATCTGGTGGACTCCCCTCGGTCTCGGACGCTGATGCGTCTCTCTGGGGATAAGGAGTCGGAAAGGACGCGAAAGTGACGCGGGCCGTCTTCGCCGGGCGTGTCGGGGTGCTCGGCCCGCCGGATCAGCGGTCGCCGACGGACCGGGTATGGGCGTCGGGGGCGAGGTCGATCCGGCGCAGCAACTGCGCGTTCAGCGCGACCACGACGGTCGACAGGGACATCAGGATCGCTCCGACCGACATCGGCAGGATGAATCCGATCGGTGCCAGGACGCCGGCGGCGAGCGGGACCGAGATGAGGTTGTAGCCCGCAGCCCACCACAGGTTCTGCTTCATCTTGCGATACGTGGCGCGGGACAGCTCGATCACCGAGATCACCGAGCGGGGATCGGAACTTGCGAGGATCACGCCGGCGGAGGCGATGGCGACATCGGTCCCCGCGCCGATGGCGATCCCGACGTCGGCCTGCGACAGAGCCGGCGCATCGTTCACGCCGTCGCCGACCATCGCCACCTTCTTGCCCTCGCGTTGCAGCTCCGCGACCTTCGCGGACTTGTCCTCGGGGCGCACCCCGGCGAAGACCCGATCGATGCCGAGCTCAGCCGCCACCGACTCGGCGACGGCCTGAGCATCACCGGTGATCATGACGACCTCGACGCCCAGGCGGTGAAGGGCATCCACGGCCTCCCGCGACTCGGGGCGCACCTCGTCGGCGAGTCGCAGCCCGCCGACCACGCGCCCGTCGAGGACGACGTGAAGGATGATGGCGCCTTCCCCGCGCCATTCGTCCGCGGCGGCGATCTCCTGTCCGCCGATCTCGTCGAGGAGCTTCGGGCCGCCGACACGGACCTCTGCGCCGTCGACGCTCGCCGTGACTCCCACCGCCGGGGAGGAGGCGAAGCCGGACGCGGAGGCGAGCGTGAGGTTCTTCTCCTCAGCCGCCCGCACGATCGCCCGGGCCAGGGGATGCTCACTGTCCGCCTCGGCGGAGGCGGCGAGGACGAGCAGCCGATCGGCATCCACCTCACCGGCGGTCTCGACCGCCGTGACCGTCGGAGCGCCCTTGGTCAGTGTGCCCGTCTTGTCGAAGAGGACGGCGTCGACCGTGCGCATGCTCTCCAGGGCGAGTCGGTCTTTGATCAGCACGCCGCCGCGCGCGGCCCGCTCGGTGGCGATGGATACGACGAGGGGGATGGCGAGACCGAGCGCATGGGGGCAGGCGATGACCAGCACGGTGATGCTGCGCACCACGGCGGCATCCGGATTCCCCACCAGCGTCCACACCACGGCGGTGAGGGCGGCGGACAGCAGAGCGAACCAGAAGAGCAGTGCGGCGGCGCGATCGGCGATGCGCTGCGCACGCGACGAGGAGTTCTGCGCCTCCGTCACGAGCCGCTGGATGCCGGCGAGGGCGGTGTCGTCGCCGGTGGCGGTGATCTCCACCCGAAGACCGGAGTCGGTGGCGACGGTGCCCGCGGTGACGGTGTCGCCCGTCGTCCGTGTGACCGGACGTGATTCCCCCGTGACCATGGACTCATCCATCGCGGCGGTTCCGTCGACGATGCTGCCGTCGGCCGGGACGCTCCCGCCGGGACGGACGACGACGACATCACCGACGGCCAGGTCAGCGGGGGAGACCGTGACGACCGTCTCGCCCTCGACGCGCTCGGCCTCGTCGGGCAGCAGGGCGGCGAGCGAGTCGAGTGCCGACGTCGTCTGCGCGAGCGAGCGCATCTCGATCCAATGGCCGAGGAGCATGATGACGATGAGCAGCGCCAGCTCCCACCAGAACTCGAGTTCGTGGTGGAGCACCCCGAGCGTCGCGCCCCAGGAGGCGAGGAAAGCTACCGTGATGGCGAGCCCGATGAGCAGCATCATCCCCGGTGTGCGTGTCCGGAGCTCGCTGACGGCTCCGGTGAGGAACGGCCATCCGCCCCACACGTACATGACGGTGCCCAGCACCGGGGCTATGAGCCGCGCCCAGCCCGGAACGTCGTAGCCGAGAAGCATCGCGAACATCGGAGAGAACGCCACCACGGGCACCGCGATGACGAGGTTGATCCAGAACAGACGGCGGAACCGCCCGACGTGATCGCCGTGCTCCGCGTGACCGCCGTGCCCCGTGTGACCGCCGTGTTCCGTGTGGCCGCCGTCGGCCTCGTGACCTGCGTGCTCGGCGGCGGGAGCCTGTGCGTCGTGGTGCGCGTGCTGGTCGTTCATGCGTTTTCCTTCCTCAGAGCGGGTCGGGATCCTCGGCCCGCGCGTCCTCGTCGCGTGACGCTCGTGAAGCCGCGCAGGCGCAGGCTGTTGCCGACGACGAAGACGCTGGAGAGCGCCATCGCCGCGCCGGCGAGCATCGGGTTGAGCATGCCGAGCGCTGCGACCGGGATGGCGGCGACGTTGTAGGCGAAGGCCCAGAAGAGGTTGGTCCTGATCGTGGCCAGCGTCTTCCGCGACAGGCGGATCGCATCGACCGCACTGCGCAGATCACCGCGCACGAGCGTGATGTCCGATGCCTCGATGGCGACGTCCGCGCCCGTGCCCATCGCGAGTCCGAGGTCGGCCTGGGCGAGGGCGGGGGCGTCGTTGACGCCGTCGCCGATCATCGCCACGGTCTTGCCCTCGCGCTGCAGCCGGACGACCACGTCGACCTTGTCTTTGGGGAGGACTTCCGCGATGACGTCCTCGATGCCCACCTCGGTCGCGATCCGCCGTGCCACGGTCTCGTTGTCACCGGTGAGCAGAACGGGAGTCAGCCCGAGCTCCCGGAACCGGGCGATCGCCTCGGCGCTGCTCGGCTTGATCGTGTCCGCGACGACGAGGAGGCCGCGTGCGCGTCCGTCCCAGCCCGCGGCGACGACGGTCCTGCCCTCGCCCTCGGCGCGCGCCTTCGCCGAAGCCAGGTCGGGACTCAGCGTCTGCGACCACTCGGCGAAGAGCGATTCGCGTCCGACCAGCACGGCGTGCCCGTCGACGACGCCGTGCACGCCCCGTCCCTCGAGGTTCGCGAAGCCCTCCGGCGTGGGCAGCGCCCCGACCTCCCTGGTCGCGCCCGCGGCGATCGCCTGTGCGATCGGGTGCTCCGAGGCATCCTCCACCGCCCCGGCCAGCCGCAGCAGGGTCGCCCGGTCGGTGCCGGGCTCGACGACGACGTCGACGAGGGTCATCCTGCCGGTGGTCACCGTTCCGGTCTTGTCGAGCAGGACGGTGTCGACCTTGCGAGTGGATTCGAGCACCTCCGGCCCCTTGATGAGCACGCCCATCTGCGCCCCTCGCCCGGTGCCGACCAGAAGTGCCGTGGGCGTGGCGAGTCCCAGCGCGCACGGGCACGCGATCACGAGGACCGCCACCGCCGCCGTGAAAGCCGCGGCGACCGGGAACCCCGCAACGAGCCAGCCGCCGAGGGTGACGAGAGCGATCACGATCACGATCGGCACGAACACCCCGGAGATCCGGTCGGCGAGCCGCTGCACCTCCGCCTTCCCGGTCTGCGCCTCCTCGACGAGCGTGGCCATCTGTGCCAGCTGGGTATCCGCGCCGATCCGGGTCGCCCGGACCACGAGCCGCCCGCCGGCGTTCGTGGTGGCTCCGGTGACGCGGTCGCCCGGCGTCACCTCGACCGGGACGGACTCACCGGTGAGCATGGAGGCGTCCACGGCCGACGTCCCGGAGACCACGACGCCGTCGGTCGCGATCTTCTCGCCCGGCCGCACGATGAACTCGTCGCCCACCCGAAGGTCTTCGACCGGGATCCTCGCCTCCATGCCGCCGCGCAGCACAGCGACCTCCTTCGCGCCGAGTTCGAGGAGCGCGCGCAGAGCCGCACCGGCCTGCCTCTTCGACCGCTTCTCGAAGTAGCGTCCCGCCAGGACGAACATCGTCACGCCGGCACCCACCTCGAGGTAGATGTTCGCCGCCCCGTCGGAGGGGGCCAGTGCGAATTCGAAGGGGTGCGTCATGCCCGGCATGCCCGCTGAGCCGAAGAAGAGGGCGTACAGCGACCACAGGAAGGCGGCCGAGGTGCCCATCGAGATGAGCGTGTCCATCGTCGCCGCTCCGTGGCGCAGGTTCGTCCACGCGGCCTTGTGGAAGGGCCAGCCCGCCCAGACGATCACCGGGGCGGCGAGGGTGAGCGAGGCCCACTGCCAGTACGTGAACTGCAGTGCGGGGATCATCGCCATGGCGATCACCGGCACCGTCAGCACGACCGCGCCGATCAAGCGGTTGCGGAGGGAGAGCAGCTCCGGATCCGTGTCACCGGCGTGGGCGTCCGCTCCGGCTTCCTTCTTCTTCCCTCGGGGTGCGGCCACGACGGCGGAGTACCCCGTCTTCTCCACCTCGGCGATCAGGAGGGCGGCGTCGTAGTCGTCCGGGACCGAGATGCTCGCCTTCTCCGTCGCGTAGTTGACGGTGGCCACGACGCCGTCGAGCTTGTTCAGCTTCTTCTCGATGCGCATGGCGCAGGAAGCGCACGTCATCCCGCCGATCTCGAGCTCGATGCCCGATCCCATGCTCGGAAGTGCTGATGTACTCATGGTCCTATCCTTCTCCTGATCGTGGTTCGGCGCGCTCAGCGGGAGGCCGCGCCCAGGTCGTCGGTGTTCACGCCGTCCGCACGGCGGAGTACCCCGCTTCCGTCACGGCAGCGAGGATCTGGGCGTCGTCCACGCCCTCGGAGCTCGTGACGACGAGCGTTCCCGTCTGCGCACTGACCCGGATCCCGTCGACGCCGGCAACCTCGGCGACTTCCTCACGGACCGACATCTCGCAGTGCCCGCACGTCATCCCTGTGACCTTGTACTCGTTCGTCGTCATCGCAGCTCCTTGTCTGGAAGTACCCCTACCGGGTATCTGATCACCATAACGATATACCCATTGGGGGTATTCCGCACGCTGGAGACGCAGCTTGTTCCACGGGTAAATTCGCCGCTTCTTTCTCCGAATCGGTAGGTGACGAAGCGCAGTACTTTCCTAAGCTCAGGAACGTGTCCGAGCCTTCGACCCGTCAGCCTGCGTCGCCCCCGCTCCCCGTCGGCGTGCTCGGCGACGATTCCGGCACCGACGTCCGTGACGCGTACTTCGTGTCGGACAGCACCGGCATCACCGCGGAGACCCTCGGCAACGCCCTGCTGGCCAACTTTCCCGGCGCGCGGTTCCGCCGCCACACCGTGCCCTTCGTCGACTCGGTGGACGGTGCGCGCGCCGTGATCGGGGATCTTCGGATCAGCCCCGCCGGCGCTGTCCCGATCGTCTTCGCCACCGTGAAGTCCGCGCGGATCCTCGCGGAGTTCCACGGATCGGGCGCTGTCGTGATCGATCTCCTTGGCGGGCACCTGCGGGAGCTGGAAGTCTCGCTCGGGAGCGCCGCCTCCGAGCAGCTCGGCCAGTATCACGGCGTCGGCGACATGGAGCGCTACTTCGCCCGGATGCGCGCGGTCGAGTACGCGATCGAGCACGACGACGGCCAGAGCATGCGGGCACTCGACATCGCGGACGTGATCATCATCGCGCCCTCCCGTTGCGGGAAGACCCCGACGACCATGTACCTGGCACTGCAGTACGGCCTGCTGGTGGCGAACTACCCGCTCACGGATGACGACTTCCCCTCCGACGGTCTTCCCGCGATGGTCGAACGGTTCGCGAGCAAGTGCTTCGGGCTGACGACGACTCCGCTCCGGCTGAGCCAGGTGCGTCACGAGCGGCGGCCGGACACGGTGTACTCCAGCCTCGCCCAGTGCACGCTCGAGATCCGCCGCGCGGAGGACCTCTACCGCCGCAACCGCGTCCCCTTCCTCAACTCCTCCACGAAATCCGTGGAGGAGATGTCCGCCGTGATCATGCAGTCCATGCGACTGCGCAGTTGATCGCGGCCTCCACCCCATCGCACACGAAGCCCCACTCTCTGGAGATCCCATGACGAACATCCTCTGGTTCACGCAGATCGGCATGGCCGACGTCGCCCAGGTCGGAGGCAAGAACGCCTCGCTGGGCGAGATGGTCTCGAACCTCTCCGGCGCCGGGGTGAGCGTGCCCGGCGGCTTCGCGACCACGGCCGACGCCTACCGGGACTTCCTGGCCGCCGGCGGACTGTACGAACGCATCCGAACCGCCGTCGAGGCCCTCGACGTCGCGGATGTCGCCGAGCTCGCCCGGGTCGGCGCCACCGTGCGCGAGTGGATCGAACAGCAGCCGCTCCCGGCGGCGTTCGAACAGGACATCCGCGCGGCGTACGCCACGCTGGTCGACTCCGATCCGGAGCCTGCCTCCGTCTCCTGGGCGGTGCGATCGAGCGCGACGGCGGAGGATCTTCCCGATGCCTCTTTCGCCGGCCAACAGGAGACGTTCCTCAACATCAGCGGGATCGACAACATCCTCGCCGCGATCCGCAGTGTCTTCGCATCGCTCTACAACGATCGGGCGATCGCCTACCGCGTGCACCACGGGTTCGACCACCATGACGTGGCGCTGTCCGCGGGGGTCCAGCGCATGGTCCGCTCCGATGTCGGGGCCTCCGGCGTGCTGTTCACGGTCGACACCGAATCCGGGTTCGACCGTGCGGTGTTCATCACGAGCTCCTACGGTCTGGGCGAGGCGGTCGTGCAGGGCGCGGTCAACCCGGACGAGTTCTACGCCTACAAGCCCGCGCTGCGTGCGGGGCGGCCGGCGATCCTCAAGCGCTCCGTCGGCGAGAAGGCCGTGAAGATGGTCTACGCCGACGGCACGCATGCGGGCGCGAGCACCGTCTTCACCGACGTCGCCACCGCCGAACGCGCCCGCTTCAGCATCACGGATGCCGAGGTGGAGGAGCTCGGACGGCAGGCTCTGGTCATCGAGGAGCACTACGGCCGCCCGATGGACATCGAGTGGGGCAAGGATGGCATCGACGGACGTCTGTACATCCTTCAGGCCCGACCGGAGACCGTGGTCTCCCGTGCAGACGGCAAGGAGATGCGGCGCTTCGTGCTCGAGGAGCCGGGCACGGTGGTCACCGTCGGGCGTGCGATCGGGCAGAAGGTCGGAGCCGGACCGGTGCGGGTGATGACCTCGCTCGCACAGATGGACGCCTTCCAGCCCGGCGACGTGCTCGTCGCCGACATGACCGACCCGGACTGGGAGCCGATCATGAAGCTCGCTTCCGCCATCGTCACGAATCGCGGTGGGCGTACCTGTCATGCCGCGATCATCGCGCGCGAGCTGGGCATCCCCGCGGTCGTGGGCACCGGTGACGCGACCGCGGTCCTTCTCGACGGGCAGCAGGTCACCGTGTCCTGCGCGGAAGGGGACAACGGCTTCGTCTACGAGGGCGTCCTGGGGTTCGAGGAGATCGTCACGCGTCTGGATGAGATGCCGGAGAGTCCCACGAAGATCATGCTCAACGTGGGAACGCCCGATCAGGCGTTCGCCTTCGCGAAGCTGCCCAACCGCGGCGTCGGGCTCGCACGGCTCGAGTTCGTCATCAACCGCCAGATCGGCATCCACCCGCGCGCGCTCCTCGACCACGAGACGCTGCCGGCGCCCCTGCGCGCCGACATCTCTGCGCGCATCGCGGCGTACGAATCCCCCCGCGAGTACTTCGTGCGGCGCGTGGCAGAGGGCGTGTCGATGATCGCGGCGGCCTTCGCGCCCGAACCCGTCATCGTGCGGTTGAGCGACTTCAAGTCCAACGAGTACGCGAACCTCATCGGCGGGGAGCTCTACGAGCCGGAGGAGGAGAATCCGATGCTCGGCTACCGCGGGGCCTCGCGGTACATCTCCCCGGACTTCCGCGCCTGTTTCGACATGGAGTGCGAGGCGCTGCGGTTCGTGCGTGACGAGATGGGCCTCACCAATGTCGAGATCATGGTCCCGTTCGTGCGCACCCTGGGGGAAGCGGCGGCCGTGACCGAACTCCTGAGCGAGAACGGGCTGCGGCGCGGTGAGGACGGGCTGCGCGTGATCATGATGTGCGAGCTTCCCTCCAACGCTGTGCTCGCCGATGAGTTCCTCGAGCACTTCGACGGTTTCTCGATCGGGTCGAACGACATGACCCAGCTCACGCTCGGACTCGATCGCGACTCCGGACTGGTCGCCTCGACGTTCGACGAACGCGACCCTGCCGTCCTCCGCATGCTCTCGATGGCCATCGAGGCGTGCCGCCGTGCGGAGAAGTACGTCGGAATCTGCGGCCAGGGTCCGAGCGACCATCCCGATCTCGCCGAGTGGCTGGTCGCGCAGGGCATCGAGTCGATGTCGCTCAACCCCGACACGGTCGTGGAGACGTGGCTGCGGCTCGCCGAGCAGACCGTTCCGGTGCCCTGACCGCGCCGGACGATCGGTGTCGGCCGACGCGAGTAGTCTCAGGTCATGGGAACCCTCGAGTACAACAGCTCTCGTCCTCCGATCGAGGTCGATGACGAGACGCTGGCGCATCTGAAGATCGTCATCGGGACGAAGCTTCGCCGCCATGAGAGCTTCATGATGACCTGGCTGCCGGAGGAGAAGAATCCCGCCGGCCGGCTCACGATCTGGATGCATCCGAGCATCCCGCTGAGCCTCGCGTTCGACCGGGCGGAGATGCCGGCGATCGACTCGAAGCGGATCGAGCGCATGATGGAACACCTGAATGCCCGGGGAGAGCTCGTCCTCGACCAACTCGGGTAGAGGCGCTGCACGCATGCGCCGTGGGTCACCGAAGCCTCCTGACCGCGACCCGCTCGACAGGTGGAACCGCGCGGTCAGCATCCCCCTTCTCGTGCTCGGGGTCATCTTCATCGTCGGCTTCTCGGTGTACGTCATCGGGGTCGATCTGCCTCCGCTCCTGCGCTTCGTCGCCGGGGCCGCGGCGATTCTGACCTGGTTCGCGTTCGCCGCCGACTACATCGTGCGCATCGTCGTCACCCCGAGAGGCGCCCGGTGGGAGTACCTCTGGCGGCATCCGCTCGAGTTGCTGGCCGTGCTCCTCCCGGTCTTCCGAGCGGTCAGGGTGGTCGACCTCATCCGACAGGCGCCGTACTTCCATCACAAGACCGGAGCAGTCGTCAGGACGGAGATCATCGCCTACGCCGTCGCCTACTCGGTCGTATTCGTCTATTTCATCTCGCTGTCGACCTTGCAGGTGGAGCGCGATGCGCCGGATGCGACGATCACGAGCTTCGGCGAGGCGGTGTGGTGGGCCTGCGTCACGTTGGCGACCGTGGGCTACGGCGATGTCTACCCCGTGACCGTTCTCGGGCGCTTCTTCGCCGTCCTGCTCATGATGGGCGGCATCGCGATCATCGGCGTCACGTCCGGAACCGTCGTCTCGTACATCACCGACCGCATCCGTGCCACGACCTCGCCCCGCCCGCCGAGCGCGGACAGCACCACGGAAGGCGCGTGACGCGCAGCCGGGGCGGTTCGGGTCCTCGAGCGCCGATGGGTCAGCGGCGCACGCGGGCGCGCGTCTTCGCGACGCTCGAGAGCGTCGCGCGCACCGGGGTGCCCAGGTAGAGGCCGAGGGAGGCGCCGGAGGCGAGACCGACGCCGATCACGGCGGCATCGATGAGCGATCCGCCGGCATACAGCATCCCGGTCGAGGTGCCGGCCGCATGCACCATCTCGAGCAGACCCTGGAACACGGCTACACCGGGGACGAGAGGGACGATCGCCGCGGTCGTCACCGCGACGGACGGCACGTGCAGGTTGCGGGCGATCAGCATGCCGAGGAAGCTCGCCAGCAGAGCGCCGACTGCGCTCGCCGCCGCGGGATGCAGGTTCAGGGCGATGGATGCCGAGTAGCCCGCGAGCGTGACGGCGCTGAGCAGTGCGCTCACCAGGATGATCCGGATACCGGCGCCGTTGAACACGGCGACGGCGATGGCGACGATGATCGCACCGGCGAACTGATTCAGCAGCGGGCCGAACGGGGCGGGGTCATCCGGGAGTCCCATCGCGAAGCCGAGGACGCTGCCCAGCTCGAGGCCGACGAGGATCCCGATCACGACGCCGAGCGTCTGCATCGTGAGGTCGAGGATGCGTCCGCCGGCGGTGAGCGCGAAGCCGTCGATCGCGTCCTGCGCCGCGCCGACGACGGTCAGTCCGGCGAGCATCAGGACGATGCCCGAGGCCACGATGATGGACGGGCGGATGCCGACGAAGGGTTCGAGCCCGGCGGCGCCGAGCGCCGATACGACGACCGCCACCCCGGTCGTCACGAAGCCGCCGGCGATCTGGCTGAAGAACAGCGGGACTCGGACCCTGGCGAGAGCCGCCTGGGTCAAGGCCGCGCAGAGAGCCGCGACGAAGGTGAGGGCGACGATGAGCGGGGAGGCCCCGAGCATGATGCTCACGCCGACGGCGAGCAGCGCCCGCGCGACGATGACCACCGGCTGCTGATAGCGGAAGGGGACCCGTCGGATGGCCCGGAACGTCGAGCGTGCGGATTCGAGGTCGAGTCCGTCGTCGATGTCCGCGACGAGAGCCTGCACCCGCTGGAGCTTCGCGTGGTCCGGAGCCGTCACCCGCACCACTCGGACCAGCGTCTCCGGCCAGACCTCGCCGCTCAGGTGGAACGACACGGTGATCGAGTTGTAGGTGACGTCGACCTGGACGCCTTTCATCCCGTAGGCGTCGCACACGCGGATGATCGCGAGCGTCACCTCATGTGCGGAGGCTCCGACCGCGAACATCGACTCGCCGATACGCGTCGCAAGGTCCAGCACCCGCGGAACCGTGCGTTCGTCGATGACGGGCATCGCCTCGGTGGCCGCGACGGCCGAGGGATCGGTGTGCAGCAGGCGGCGCACCGACGTGAGCAGCGGCCGGCGGGATCTCGCGGACATGTCTCCATTCTCCCGTCCGACAGACGATCCGTCACGGGGCCATCTCCGGCAACCGCCCCTGCAACGAGGAAGACCAGGACACTACGCTGAGTCACGTGACGAACTCGCGCGACATGGTCCGCATCCCGGGCGGTACGTTCCTGATGGGGTCCGATGACTTCTACCCGGACGAGCGCCCGGTGCACGAGCGCGAGGTCGCCTCGTTCTTCATCGATCGCTATCAGGTGACGAACGCGCAATACGCCGAGTTCGTGGACGAGACGGGCTACGTGACCGTCGCCGAGCGGGAGCTCGATCCGGCGGCGTTCCCCGGCGCCGATCCCGCCGCTCTCGTCCCCGGCGCGATGGTCTTCACGCCGACGTCCGGGCCGACCGATCTGGGGAATTGGCGCAATTGGTGGCGCTGGCAGCCTGGAGCCTTCTGGCGTCGGCCGTTCGGCCCGGACTCGTCGATCGACGACCGGATGCAGCATCCTGTCGTGCACGTCGCGTTCGAGGACGCCGTGGCGTACGCCGACTGGGTCGGGATGCGCTTGCCCACCGAGGCCGAGCACGAGTACGCCGCGCGCGGCGGCCTGGAAGGCGCAGCGTTCGCGTGGGGGGACGAGCCGTATCCGGACGGGGTCGCCCAGGCGAACTCGTGGCTGGGTCGTTTCCCCTACGACAACCAGGGCGTCGGAGGCACGGCACCCGTCGGCTCATACCCGCCGAACGGCTACGGGCTCTACGACATGATCGCCAACGTGTGGGAGTGGACCACCGATTTCTACACCCCGCGGCACCTCCGGCTCTCCGACACCCCGGTCGATGCGGGCAAGCGGACGAACCTCCTCGCCGCCGCCAGCGCGCAGGAGGGCTTCCCCGGCATCCCCCGTCGCGTGCTCAAAGGCGGATCCCACCTGTGCTCACCGGACTACTGCCTGCGGTTCCGGCCCGCCGCGCGCTCGCCGCAGGCCGAGGACACGGGGATGTCGCACATCGGGTTCCGCCTCACCCGCTCCGAGTGAGGCGTCCTGGGTTTCGACCCGGGAACCTGTTTGGCTTCGACCGAGGGCATCCGCCCCCTCTCACCGGTTGAAGCAAGGAGTCACGCATGGCCGACAAGCCCAACATCCTCATCATCTGGGGCGATGACATCGGCATCAGCAACCTGAGCACGTACTCCGACGGCCTGATGGGCTATCGGACGCCGAACATCGATCGGATCGCCGACGAGGGCGTGAAGTTCACCGACTACTACGGCGAGCAGAGCTGCACGGCGGGTCGTGCGGCCTTCATCACCGGACAGAACCCCTATCGCACCGGGCTCACCAAGGTCGGGATGCCGGGCGCGAAGCTGGGTCTTCAGCCCGAAGACCCCACGATCGCGGACGCGCTCAAGCACCACGGCTACGCCACGGGGCAGTTCGGCAAGAACCATCTCGGGGATCGAGACGAGTACCTGCCCACCGCGCACGGCTTCGACGAGTTCTTCGGCAACCTGTATCACCTCAATGCGGAAGAGGAGCCCGAGCACCCGGACTATCCGACGGACGAGGAGTTCCCCGGCTTCAGCGAGCGGTTCCGTCCGCGGGGCGTCATCCATTCCTGGGCGAACGAGGACGGCACTCAGCGCATCGAGGACACCGGTCCGCTGACCAAGAAGCGCATGGAGACCGTCGACGAGGAATTCCGCGACGCCGCGGCGGACTTCATCCGCCAGCAGGCCGACGACGACACCCCCTTCTTCGTCTGGTTCAACTCCACCCACATGCATTTCCGCACCCACACCAAGGAGGAGAGCAAGGGGCAGGCCGGACGCTGGCAGTCGGAGTACCACGACACGATGATCGATCATGACGGCGTCGTGGGCAGCCTGCTCGATCTGCTCGATGAGCTCGGGCTGGCCGAGAACACGATCGTGATGTACTCCACCGACAACGGCCCGCATATGAACAGCTGGCCGGATGCCGGCATGACGCCGTTCCGGAACGAGAAGAACTCGAACTGGGAGGGGGCCTACCGTGTGCCCGCGATGGTCCGCTGGCCGGGACACATCCCCGCCGGGACGACGCTCAACGGGATCGTGAGTCACAACGACTGGTTCGTGACCCTGCTCGCGGCCGTCGGCGACGACGACATCGCGGAACGGCTGAAGTCGGGTGCCGCACTGCACGGCACGGAGTACAAGGTGCATCTCGACGGCCACAACCAGCTCGACTACATCACCGGTGCCGTCGATCGGAGTCCGCGTCGGCACTTCTTCTACGTCTCGGACGACGGCGACCTCACAGCCCTGCGCTTCGAGAACTGGAAGCTCGTGTTCCTGGAGCAGCGGGCGACGGGAACCCTGCGCATCTGGCAGGAGCCCTACGTCGAGCTGCGGTTCCCGAAGCTGTTCAACCTGCGCACCGACCCCTTCGAGCGGGCGGACATCACCTCGAACACCTATTGGGACTGGGTGCTCGAGCACGTGTTCCTGATGATCCCCGCGCAGGCGTACGTGGCGCGGATGCTGCAGTCGCTGGCTGAATTCCCCGCGCGTCAGGAATCGGCGTCGTTCACCATCAACCAGGTCATGGCGAAGCTCGAGTCCTCGACCACCGGGAGCTCCTGAGGACCCTTCCTCGACGTTCCTGTCGCGATACGACGGCCCGACCGGGCTCGTAAGCCGTCGTGTCGTGACGGGAGCGACGGGGGAGTCAGACCCGCGGGGGTCCGGACGACTGACGGATGATGAGCTCGTGCGCGGTCGTGATCGTCCGTGCCTCGTCGCTGGCCGGACGGAGGATGAGCGACACGGCGTGCTGGCCCATCTCGACCATGGGGATCCGCGCCGTGGTGAGGGCGGGGGCCACGTCGGCGGCGACCGCGATGTCGTCGAATCCGACGACCGACATCTCCTCGGGCACGCGGATGCTGTGCTGGCGCAGCTCGCTGAGGATGCCGATGGCCATGGCGTCGTTCAGGCCCACGATCGCGGTGAGGTCCCGCTGGAGCAGTTCGCGGGCTCCCGCGATGCCCCCTTCGCGGGTGAACTCCCGCGACACCACGGTGAGCTCGACATCGGTGTCAGCCGTTCCTTCGCGCAGCCCGGCGATGCGGTCGGCGACCGTGTTGAGATCGAGGGGGCCGGCGACGACGCCGATCCTGCGGTGCCCCAGCTCGGCGAGGTGGCGCCCCACCGAGACCCCCGCGCGGTGGTTGTCGGGGAGCACCGCGTCGACGGGGACATGGTGGCGCCCGATGACGGCGGCGCGTCCTCCGGCCAGGGTGAAGTCCAGCAGCGCTTCGGTCATGCCGAGCTCCCGGCGGGGATCCGCGTACCCCGAGCCCGCGATGATGATGGAGCCGATGCGCTGGCGAAGCAGCGACTTCACCTGCGCGAGTTCGCTGTCGGGAGTGCGATCGGCCTGAGCGATCTGCACCGATCGGTTCTCGAGGGTCGCGCTGCGGATCACCCCGCTGGCGATATCGGAGAAGTAGGGGTCGCCGATCTCGTGCACGACCAGTCCGATCGTCGGGACGAGCCCGCCGGCGAGTCCTCGCGCGTGCAGGTTGGGCTCGTAGCCGAGGCGCTGAGCGACCGACCGCACGTGCGCGGCGACCTCCGAGGAGATGCCCGATCCGCCGGTCATCGCCCGTGACGCACTCGCGAGGGACACCCCCGCGGCTTCGGCCACGTCGATGAGTCGTGGCGCGACATCACGCTTCACGAGACCTCCCCCTGTGGAGCAAGATCGACGCGGATTGCGAAGTAGGTTGCTCTTCGTTCTTCGACCCCACTATAGTGGCGGAAGCGCTTACGAAAGCGCTTTCGCTACGATGACGTAGGAGACTCGGATGACTGCACCCAGACACGGTCGACGGATCGCTGCAGCGATCGGAACACTCTCGATCGCCGCGCTCACGGTTTCGGCCTGCTCGGCCACGGGCGATCAGGCGGAGGGGGGTGGCTCCGACGATCCGATCGTCATCGGCATCTCCCTGCCCCTCACGGGGGACTTCTCCGAGCCGGGCAAGGGCGTCGAGCGCGGCTATGAGGCGTGGCGCGACATCGTCAATGAGAACGGCGGACTCCTCGGCCGCCAGGTCGAGCTGAAGATCCTCGACGACCAGTCCAACGCCGACCGCGTCGTCTCCGACTACGAGTCGCTGATCGCGCAGGACGGCGTCGACCTCGTGTTCGGCCCGTTCTCCACCCGACTCGTCGTCCCCTCGGCGCGTGTCGCCCAGGAGTACGGGATGCTGTTCGTGGAGCCGGCCGGTGCCGCCGAGGAGGTCTTCACCCAGGGCTTCGACAACCTCTTCTACGCCGCCCCGGCCATCGCCAACGACCACTACAACAACCTCGCGGACTACCTGCTCGCCCTCCCCGACGATCAGCGGCCCGCGACGGCAGCGGTCGCCGCGATGGACGATCCCTTCGCCCAGGGCACCGCGTACGGTCTGCGTGACAAGCTCGAGGAAGCCGGCGTCGAGATCCTCGTCGACGAGGTCTACCCGCCCAACACCACAGACTTCTCCACGATCGCCGCGAAGATCGCCCAGTCGGACGCCGACATCGTGATCGGCGGCACGCAGTATCAGGATGCGGTGAACCTCATCATCGCGCTGCAGCAGCTGAACTATCAGCCCGAGCTCGCCGCGTTCTCCACGGCCCCGACGAACCCCGAGTTCGCGGCCGCGATCGGCGGAGCGACCGAGGGCATCCTCGCTCCCACCGGCTACTCGCCGAAGTCGCAGTTCCCGAGCAACATCGAGTTCGTCGAGAAGTACACCGAGGTGCACGGCAACCCGCCGTCGGAGGACGAGGCGAACGCCTACACGACCGGGCAGGTCGTCGCGGCCGCGGTCGAGGCGGTGGGCTGCGCAGAGCAGGGCGAGTGCCAGCAGGAGCTCATCGACTGGCTGCGCGACAACTCCGTCGAGACCGTCGTCGGCGAACTCAGCTGGGACGAGACGGGCAAGCCCACGGGTGCACACCTCATCCAGCAGTGGATCGACGGCGAGATCCTGATCGTCCTCCCCGAGGACGTCAAGGAAGCCGAGTTCCTGTACCCGAAGCCGACGTGGTGATCCGCACATCGTGAGTGGAGCACTGCTGCTGCAAAGCCTGATCCTCGGTGTCCTGCTGGGAGGGCTCTACGCCCTCCTGGCGGCCGGGCTCACGCTGTACTTCGGGATCATGCGCGTGGTCATGATCGCGCACTCGGCCTTCCTCATCCTGGCCGCCTACCTCGCGTGGTGGTTCAACCGGGAGACCGGCATCGACCCGCTCGTGTCGCTCATCGTCACGGTCCCGCTGTTCTTCGTGACCGGCGTCGTGATGCAGCGGCTGCTGGTCTCGAGGCTCAAGCCGTTGACCCTGACCATGATGTCGGTGCTGCTGACCTTCGCGGTGGCGCTCATCATCGAGGGCGCGCTCGGGTTCTTCTTCACCGGCACCCAGCGGCGCATCCCGCTGCCGTACGCCAGCGCGAGCCTCGAGGTCTTCGGCGCACAGGTCCCCGTCGTCAAGCTCATCGCCTTCGGCCTCGCCGCCGTGGCGCTGGCGCTCCTGTTCGTCCTGCTCAAGTACACGAAGTTCGGGCAGGCGCTGCGGGCCACGATCCAGCACCCGGAGGCCGCGCGCCTGGTCGGCATCAACACCGATCGCGTCGCGGGCTACGGATTCGGGCTGGGACTCGCGACGGCGGCCATCGGCGGCACGGCGCTCTCGCTCGACGCCACGATCTACCCCTCGCTGCACTGGCACTGGATCGGGCCGCTCATGGCGATCATCGTGGTCGGCGGACTCGGGAGCATCCCCGGTGCCGCGATCGCGGCGCTCGTCCTCGGGGTGGCGCAGAGCCTGCTCCAGCTCCCGCTGGGGCCGACCTGGGCGCAGACGGTGTTCTACGTCGCGCTGTTCGCCACGCTCATGTTCCGTCCGCAAGGATTCTTCGGAGGTCGTCTTGCCCAGCGTTTCTAGCAGAGAGCCGATCCCGACCGAGACGGTCGTGATCGCGCCGCCCGCGCCCGTGCGCCGCAGGTCGACGATGTGGGTCGGACTCGTCCTCCTCGTCGTCGGAGCGGCCCTCGTCCTCTCCTTCCCCGCCATCGCGCCGAACCCGTACATCCTGTCGGCCGGCGTCGTGATCCTCAACTACGCCGTGCTGTCGACGGGGTGGAACTTCATGGGCGGGTTCACGGGCTACATCTCGCTCGGGCACGCCGCCTACTTCGGTCTCGGCGCCTACGGCACCGGGCTGCTGATCAAGTTCCTCGACCTCCCCGGTTTCCTCGCCTGGATCGTCGCAGCCGTGGTCGTCGCGATCGTCGCGATCCCCATCGGCATCGCCGCCCTTCGCGTCCGTGGCGCCTCCTTCGTGATCGTCTCGATCGCGTTCGTGCTGATCATGCTGCTGGTGTTCCAGAGCTGGCGCGATGTCACGGGCGGTTCGGAAGGGCTCAACGTGCCGCGGCCGTTCGACGTCCTGCGACCGGAGCACCACCGCATCTTCTACTACCTGTTCGCCGGACTGCTGGCCTTCGCGCTCCTGGTGTGGTGGATCATCGACCGCTCCAAGTTCGGCACGGCGCTCAAATCGATCCGCGAGGACGAGGACAAAGCGCAGTCGCTCGGGGTGCCGACCACGCGGTACAAGCTGATCGCCTACGTGCTCTCGGCCCTGTTCGTGGCGCTCGGAGGTGGGCTGTACGCCCTGTGGTTCGGTGACCTGGATCCGATCTTCCAGTTCTCGATCCTCATCGGCTCGTACATGGTGCTCATGGCGCTGCTCGGCGGGGTGCGGAATCTCTTCGGCCCGCTCCTCGGAGCGGTCGTGGTCGGCGTCGCCCTCGAGTACTTCAAGCTCGAGTTCGGCGACACGCAGTTCCACCTCATCGCGACCGGCATCCTCCTCGGCGTCGTCGTGCTCTTCATGCCCGACGGCGTGATCCCCGCCGTGAAGGCACTGTTCACGCGGTCATCGAGCCAGGCGTCGATCCGGGAGATCACCGCCGGCGAGCTGCTGGAGCAGAACGCGAACCGAACAGCCGATGCCTCGACGAAGGAGACGTCGTCATGAACGCCCCCACGGCACAGCCCACCACTCTTGAGAGCCTGAGCACCGTCGAGATGACCAAGTCGTTCGGCGGAGTGACCGCCGTCGACGGCGCGACCGTCACGTTCCGAGAGGGCAAGGTCAACGGTCTGATCGGGCCCAACGGCTCCGGCAAGACCACCTTCTTCAACTGCGTGACCGGGATGATCAAGCCGGACTCGGGAGAGGTGCGCTACCGAGGGCAGACGATCACCCGCAAGTCGCCCGACCGCATCGCCCGCGCCGGCATCGGGCGCAGCTTCCAGCTGTGCCGGGTGTTCCCGCGCATGACGGTGATGGAGAACCTGCTGGTCGCGGTGCGCAGCACGAGCATCCGCCAGCAGCTGCGCTCGGCCCACGATCCGGATGAGCTCGAACGCGCGCGCGGGTGGCTGCGGCGCGTGGGCATCGATCATCTGGAGCACGCCGAGGCCCGCAATCTCAGCTACGGCCAGCAGAAGCTCCTGGAGCTGGCGGGCGTGCTGATGGGCGAACCCGACACGATCATGCTCGACGAGCCCGCCGGAGGCGTGAACCCCGCCCTCATCGGGCGCATCGCGACCCTCGTGCGCGAACTCAACGACGAGGGCAAGACCTTCATCATCGTCGAGCACAACATGGAGATGGTCATGAGCCTGTGCGATCACGTCGTGGTGTTCGACCGGGGACGGCAGATCGCCGAGGGAACGCCCGCGATCATCCAGCAAGACCCCCGAGTCCTGGAGGCCTACCTTGGAGTCTGAAGCGAAGAACCTGCTCGAGCTGCGCGACATCGAGGCCGGCTACGGCCGGGCGGCGCTGGTGCTCCGCGGCCTCACCGTCGAGGTGCCGCCCGGCTCCGTGGTGTGCCTCGTGGGGCCCAACGGTGCCGGCAAGTCGACGGTCCTGAAGGTCGCGAGCGGCATGCTCAAGCCGCGCTCGGGGAAGATCGAGGTAGACGGCCGCGACATCACCGGCGAGGGGCCGCAGTCGATGCTGCGCCACGGCCTCGCCCACGTGCTGCAGGGCCACAGCGTCTTCCGCGAGATGACGGTCGGCGAGAACGTCATGCTCGGCGCGTTCACCCTGAAGGACCAGTCGGCGATCCAGGAGCGGGTCGAGTTCGTCCAGAACCTCTTCCCGATCGTGGGGGAGCGGTGGAAGCAACTCGCCGGTCTCCTCTCCGGAGGCCAGCAGAAGCAGGTCGAGTTCGCGCGGTCGCTCATGGTGAGCCCCAAGGTCGTGCTCCTGGACGAGCCTTCGATGGGACTCGATCCCAAGACCACCGAGAAGGTCTTCGAGCAGATCGTGCGCATGCGAGACGCCGGCACCGCCGTGCTGCTGGTCGAGCAGAACGCACGACGGGCGCTTGAGACCGCCGACATCGGATGCGTGCTCGATCTCGGTCGCGTACACATCTCGGGGCCGGCCTCCGAGCTTCTCGCCGACCCGACGCTGGCCGCCCTCTATCTGGGCGGAAAGCCGACGGTCACCGACGCGGGCTGAGGTCCGCGCCTCCGTCTCCTCCGCTGCAGTGCCGCCCCGGAGGAGGTTCACGGCCCATCGGCACGCCACCGCACGACGATGATGTTGAGAGGTCAGTGATGCACGAACGAACCCTGCGACCGGTGACTCCCGATTCCGGACCGGAGACGCCGCCACGTTCTTTCCGACCGCGGAGGGCCGCGGCGGCTGTAGCTGCGGCGACGGTGGTCGGGGCTCTGCTCACGGCGGTCCCCGCCGCGGCGGCGGAGCCGTTCACCGAGCTGATCGACTTCGAAGCCTACGAGCGCGTGGCGCTCGACGGCCAGGACGGCTGGGTGGCCTCGGCGGCGCCGCGCGTGATCGCCGATCCCCTGAACGGCAACAATCAGGTGGTCGAATCCGTCGGGGGAGGGCACCAGTCGTACCGGGCCATCCCCGCGATCGCCGATGGCGACACGGGCACGCTCTTCTTCCGATTCCTGCGCACGGGGAGCGTCGATACCTCGTTCGGACTCACGGACGTGGACGCGCCGAACGACTACGTCCACAGCCGCGCCTACGTCAACAATCAGAACGATGACGTGCTGCGCGTGCGCGACGGAGGGGCGTTCAAGGCGGCCGGAGTCTGGTCGCGAGACGCCTGGCAATGCGTCTGGATCGTCGCCGACAACGCGGCTGACAAGGTCACCGTCTACACGCAGGGCGGCGCGTACGACGAGATGACGCGCCTCCCCGATGGCACCGAGCAGCAGTTCGGATTCCGGCAGGCGGTGAACGGGGCGCTCGATCGCTTCTTCTGGAAGAACGGCTCATCGAGCGCGGGGCGCCTCCTGCTCGATGACGTGGCCGTCGACAACACGGGAGAGAACCTCGCGATCGCCACCGGGAACCCGGGGGACTGCGCGCCCGGCGGCACCACGAGCGAGCCACTGCTCAATCCGCTGCCCGACCCCGCGCTCGCCGATCTCGGGATCGAGGTGACCGAGCTGGCGCAGCTCCCGGAATCGCACACGACCCCGGCCACGCAGGATCAGCGTCTCGTGCGCCACAACCGCATCACCCATCTCGACGAGGTCCCCGACGATTCGGGTCGTCTGATGGTGCCGGACAACAACGACATCCTCTACCTGGTCGACAAGGAGTCCGGCGAGTACGTGCCGTACCTCAACGTGCGGGACGAGTTCATCGACAACTTCCACAACAGCGCGGGCCTCGGCACCGGCCTGGGCTCGGCCGAGTTCCATCCCGATTTCGCGGAGAACGGGCTCTTCTACACCGTCCACACCGAGGGTGGATCAGCGCTGACGGAGGACACCCCGGACTTCCCTGCGTTCGGGAACACCGCCTTCCACAGCGTGATCACCGAATGGAAGGCCGCGGATCCGGCAGCGGCGACCTTCGTCGGCACGCACCGCGAGGTGATGCGGATCCCCTTCGCCGGTCGCGTCCACACGGTGCAGCAGATCGCGTTCAACCCGACCGTCTCTGCGGGCGACGCCGACTACGGGAACCTCTACGTGCTGGTGGGCGACGGCGGCAACGGCGTCGGCAACGGGAACCCGCAGGACCTGGCCACGCCGCAGGGGAAGATCCTGCGCGTGAACCCGACGGGCGACGACAGCGAGAACGGCGAGTACGGTGTGCCCGCCGACAACCCCTTCGTCGACGACGCGGACGCCCTGCCCGAGATCTACGCGGTCGGCATGCGAGACCCGCACCGCATCAGCTGGGACCCTGCGGGTGACCACACGATGTACCTCGGACATATCGGCGAGTGGCAGGTCGAGTCGATCTATGCCGTCGAACCCGGCGACAACTTCGGCTGGTCGGTCCGCGAGGGCTCGTTCGTGGCCGACAACCGGCAGATCTTCCCCCTTCCGGAAGACGACGCCGAGAACGGCTTCACGTACCCCGTCGCCGCGTACGACCACAACCGCGATCCCGGTCAGACCGGAGATGCGGGCGTGGCCGTCAACGGTGGCTTCGTCTACCGCGGAGAGATCGCCGAGCTGCAGGGGCGCTACCTCTTCACGGATCTGGTGCGCGGATGGGTGCTCTCCGCCGACGCCGACGAGATGGTCCGCAACGACGGTGACATCGACGATCTCGCGACCATCGAGGAGCTGCGGGTCTTCGCCGACGGTGAGGAGACGACGTTCCAGGAGCTGGTCGGCGACGCCCGGGTCGATCTGCGGTTCGGCGCCGACGCCGACGGCGAGCTCTACCTGGTATCGAAGGCCAACGGGAAGATCTGGAAGGTCACGGGCGCGCGCACGGTCGATGTGCCGACGTCTCCGTTCGTTCTCCCGGCTCTCGCTCCGAACCTCGTCACGCACTACGACTTCGATCACCCGGACGCCGCGAAGCCGACGGTCGAGGTCGACCAGGGACGCTCGGGAACCGACATCTCGCTGATCAACGGCGGTGTCGAGATGCGGGTCGCCGATCGCGCCTACCCGGGGGCGGGCGAGGCACTCCAGACCCAGCAGATGAGTCCGAGGACCGCGTCGAACGACGACTGGAAGGCCGGCGTCTACGACGCCGACGGCGTCGACTCCCTCGACCGGTTCGCCGGAGCCGATCAGATCTCCGTCATGGGATGGTTCAAGCCGACCGGCGACCACCCGGCGCTGAACTCCGGGACGGCGAATCCGGACGATGTGTACAACGCGATCGGTCTGGCCGGAGTGCTCACGGGCACGTCGGACGGACACGCGGTGCGCGCGCTGCTCGAGGTGATCACCGTCGACGGCGAACTGAAGCTCGTCGCGCTCGGGCGACGGGTCGATGGAGCGGGCTCCTGGACGTTCGCAGCGGATCTGCCCTGGGACGAGATCCTGCAGAAAGGACGCTGGGTGCACCTCGCGGCCACGTTCGACTTCACCGAGGGGGAGATGAAGCTGTTCATGAACGGCGAGGAGCTCGCGGGGGAGTACACCGCCGCGAACCCGTGGGGTGCGGGATCGACGTCCGACACCGCACCCGCCGGGATCAAGATCGGCGGCAGCTTCCCCCAGAACACCCGCGAGGCCAATCCGTTCACCGGGCGGATGGACGACCTGATGATGCTCGACACGGTTCCGACTCCCGAACAGGTCGCCGCGCAGTACGCGCTGTACGACGTGCCGCCGGTCGAGGAGCCGACGCCACCCGCGTGCACGCCTGACGGCCCCGTGATCACGGATGTGATGTCGGAGGACGACTGGGCACCGCGGACGCCTGCCAAGTGGGACTTCCCGGGCGATGAGGTGGTGCTCACCGAGGCGGGGACGAACCCGAATGACGGGATCCGTCGTCCCTTCGAGTACGCGGTCCTCACCGAGGGCGCCGAGCTGGGGTCGTTCGATCTCACCGGGCAGGTGCGCCTCGACGAGAAGGCAACGGTGAACAACCGCGACGTGATCATCGTCTTCGGGTGGAAATCGGACACGGAGTACTACTACGCGCACCTCTCGCAGGACAACTCGATCTACCCGCACAACGGCATCTTCAAGGTGAACAAGGCCGACCGTGAGCGGATCGACGACCAGTGGGACGGGAGCGTCGGCGCACCGCCCGCCGTCACCGACGAGGAGTGGCACGACGTCCGGGTCGTACGATGCGTGGAGAGCGGCGACATCGCCGTCTACGTGGATGGACTCGATGCCCCGCTGATGACGGCGAACGACAAGACGTTCACCCAGGGGCGGGTCGGCTTCGGATCGTTCGACAACTTCGGACGCCTCCGCGATCTCTCGGTCACGACAGTGGCGACCGACGCCGCGGCTCCCGAGGTCACCGTGAAGAGCGGCGCGGAGTTCACGGTCGGTCGGGACGGCGTGTACAGCAAGGTCTCCTTCAAGCTCCACGATGCGGGGAAGATCGACCGCCTGACGCTCAACGGGGTCGAGAAGGACCTGACCGACAACGCGTGGTCCGACCTCAACGGCGTCCGGCCGGGGACTTTCGGCGCGGTGGAGGGAGCGAACACCCTCGTCGTGTACGACCTCGCGGGCAACGCCACCACCGTCCGGTTCACACTCGACACGAGGGCGCCCACGGTCACCGTCAAACAGGGCGCGTCGTTCACCGTCGGGGCTGACGGGGTCTACAGCCTGGTGTCGTTCAAGTTCCACGACGCCGGCAAGGTGGACCGGCTGACGCTCAACGGCGTGGCCAAGGATCTGACCGACAACGCCTGGTCCGATCTCAACGCCGTGAAGCCGGGTGCTTTCGGTGCGGTGGCCGGGGCGAACACCCTCGTCGTGTACGACGTCGCGGGCAACGCCACGACGGTGCGCTTCACCCTCACTGCAGGATGACCGCGACCGCGGGCGCGGGGGCGTTCGTCCCTCGCGCCCGCGGCCCTGTCCCGCTCCCATGGCCGCCCCAGCATCCCCCGCTACCCTCGGGGGATGCGCCGTCTCCTCGTTCTGCCCCTCGTGCTCACCGCCGGATTCCTGGTCGCCGGGTGTTCCCAGGTCACGCAGCTGGCCGGCGATGCGCTCGGCGTCGACGTGCCGGCGACCTGCGCGACGATCGACGACGCCTACGGTCAGTACCAGACCCTGCTCGCTCAAGGCGAGGTCTCTGCGGAGCAGGCGGATGCCGCGCGGGATCAGCTGGTCTCATCGCTCGACAGCCTGGCGGCGAACGTCGACGGACAGCTCGGCGATCTCATCCGCTCCGGAGCCGAGAAGATCGGCGGGATGACCGACTTGCGGGCCCCGGAGACCGTCGACGCCATAGAGCAGCTCAAGGATTCGACGTCGGCGTTCTGCGGCTGAGCAGAGCGAAGGCGAGCGCCGCGGGTCCCCGACGACGGCTGCCCTATGCCTGAATGTCACCCCTTGCGATATCGCCGACGACATCGGTGACGCGGGGAGCAGCGCGCTGAAGACCGTGACCGCCGCGGCGGTGAACGACTTCCTGGCGCCGATGCGCGAGCGTCGGCGGAGTCTCGCCGCGGACGGCGAACTGGTGCGTTCCGTCCTGCGCCATGGGAACGAGCGCGCCGGGGCGGTGGCCGAGGCGACGCTGTCCGAGGTGCGCGACGCGATGGGGACCGTGTATTGCTGATGCTCCACGCCGGACGCGCGAGAGGCGACTACGGGCGTCGGGCCTCGATCAGATGCCGGGTCGAGTGCGCGATGAACGGTCCCTCGTCCTGGATGAGATCGTGCAGGTCGCGAAGCCGATCGAGATGGTCTTCGACCGTGAAGCCGGGTACCCACCAGATGACCTTGCGAAGGAGATAGACCACCGCGGCGACGTCGTGGAGCTCGATGCGGAGCCGTGCAGTGCGCAGGTCGATGATGTCGAGGCCCGCGGCTTCGGCCTCCTGCGCCTCGTCCTCCGGACGGCGTCCGCGGCGCGCTTCAGGCTGAGGGCCGAGGAAGAACTCGATCAGCTCGAACGCGCTCGCCGGCCCGACGTGCTGGGCGAAGTAGGTGCCGCCGGGCTCGAGGACTCTGGCGATCTCCGTCCACCAGATCGTCGCGGGGTGTCTGCTGGTCACCAGGTCGAAGGCCTCATCCGCGAACGGGAGGGGCGGCTCGTCCGGGTCGGCGACGACCACGACGCCCCGCGGTCGGAGCAGCTGGGTCGCGCGGCGGACGTTCGGCGGCCACGACTCCGTCGCCACAGCGGTGGGCGGGAAGGCTGCAGCTTCGGCAAGGACCTCGCCGCCGCCGGTCTGGATGTCGAGCGATGCCGATGCGGCGCCGAGACGCGCGGAGAGTCGGCCCGCGTAGCCCCAGGGCGGCCGCTCCTCCGTGGCTCGTCCGTCCAGCCAGGCGAAGTCCCACCCGGTCACGTCCGCGGTGTTCCCGGCCTCGATCAGCGCCTCGAAGGAATCAGTCATGACTCGATTCTCCCAGCGGCCGGCGCGGTCCCTTCTGCTAATAGTTGTACTTTGGCAACTAGTGGAGTATGGTTGACCTCGATCAACTTTCTATGCAGGAGTCTCATTCCGTGACACACATCTCATCCTCCGCAACCGAGACGACACGCTCGGCCCGCGAGGTCTTCACCGCGATCTCCGGCCTCGTCGTCGGCATGTTCGTCGCCGTGCTCTCGGGCACGGTCGTGTCGACCTCGATGCCCGTCATCATCGCCGACCTCGGCGGTACCCAGTCCCAGTACACCTGGGTCATCACCGCCAGCCTGTTGGCGACCGCCGTCTCCACCCCGATCTGGGGCAAGCTCGCCGACCTCGTCGACCGCAAGGTCCTCGTCCAGATCTCGCTGATCCTGTTCACGGTCGGCACCGTGATCGCGGGCTTCTCGACCGACACGAACATGCTCATCGCGGTCCGCGTCGTCCAGGGCATCGGCGTCGGCGGACTCATGTCGCTCGTCATGATCGCCGTGGCGCTCATCATCTCCCCGCGTGAGCGCGGCAAGTACATGGGCGTCGTCGGCGGCATCATGGCCCTCGGTACCATCGGCGGACCGCTGCTCGGCGGAGTCATCACCGACGCCTGGGGCTGGCGCGCCAACTTCTTCGTCGGTGTGCCCTTCGCGATCCTCGCTCTGGTGCTGCTGCAGTTCACCCTGCACCTGCCCAAGCCGCAGCGCGGCACCAAGGTGTCGATCGACTACTTCGGCATCGTGCTCCTCGCCGTCGGCGTCTCGACCCTGCTCATCTGGGTCTCCATGGGCGGCAACCAGTTCGACTGGGACTCGTCCACGAGCATCATGCTCGCCGTCACCGCGGGTGTCGCGATCGTCGCGTTCATCACGGTCGAGTTCTTCGTCAAGGAACCGATCGTTCCGATGTCGCTCTTCCGCAACCGTACCTTCACCCTCTCGGTCATCGCGTCGATCGCGATCGGCGTCTCGATGTTCGCCACGTCGGTGTTCCTCGCGCAGTACTTCCAGCTCGCTCGCGGTGCCACGCCTACGGAGTCCGGCCTCATGACGATCCCGATGATCATCGGTCAGATGGGCGCGTCGATCATCATCGGCCAGCTCGTCAGCCGCTTCGGCAAGTGGAAGGGCTGGATGCTGACCGGCTCGGTCCTCGCGACCGTGGGCGTCAGCCTCATGTCCACCCTGCGCTACGACACCCCGTTCACGTTGGTCGCCGTGTACATGTTCGTCCTCGGAGCCGGACTCGGCATGGTGATGCAGAACCTCACCCTGATCGTCCAGAACGACACCGCTCCGCAGCAGTTGGGAGCGGCCTCGTCGAACGTGAACTTCTTCCGCACGATCGCCGGCACCATCGGCGTGACGGTGATGGGCTCGCTGCTGTCCACGAGCGTCGGCACGTACATCACGGACGGGCTCTCCGACTTCACGCCGAGCTCGCAGGAGGAGATTGATGCCCTGAAGCACCTCGCGTCGGGTGACGTTCCGAAGGTCGGGCAACTGCCGGACACGATCCGCTCGATCGTCGAGGGCGCCTATGGCCACGGCATCGCCGATGCGTTCATCGTCGCGATCCCGCTCGCCGTGATCGCCGTCATCGCCATCGCGTTCATCAGGAACAAGCCGTTGTCGACGAAGAACGCCGCCGAGCAGATGCTCGAGCAGGCGGAGGAGTCGGTGATCGAGGTCTCCGAGGGAGAGATCGGCGCCTCGCTCTCGACCGGAGCGATCCGGATCGACGGCGGAGAGTCCTCGGCCTCCAAGACGGGTTCGGTGGGAGTGCTCGAACGCGAAGATCGGGACCAGGAGCGCTGACATGTCGGCCCCGGGAGCGGTCGCTTCGATGGACGTCGACAGTGCCCTCGGCGATCTCCAAGCGCACCTGAACCTCATCTTCGCGCGGACCAGGTCGCTGTGGAAGGAGTCTGCCGCTCGAGTCCACCCCGAGCTGCAGGTCGGCGGCTACAAGCTGCTGACGTTCATCGATCGAGCGGGCACGGCCAACGCGCACGAGCTCGCCGACCGGTTCGAGATGGACAAGTCGGTCATCAGCCGTCAGGTGCGGATGCTGGAGGAGCTGGGGCTCCTCGAGTCCCGGCCGGATGAGCGCGACGGGCGGCTTCGGGTGCTGACGGTCACGGCCGGCGCATGCGTGGCGCTCGCGGAGGTCCGCCGCGAGTATGGCACCCGCCTCCAAGCCGTGATCGACGAGCTCACCCCCGAGGAGATCCGCGCCGCGTCCAAGGTCTTCCGGCTGCTCGCAGAAGTGTGAGCCGAAGCCCCGCTGTCACGTTCGACAGCGGGGCTTCGCCGTACACTGGCGTTTTCTCGCGATCCCTGGTGGGGCTCGCAACCGTGCCCGACGGATTCTCCGAGGCAACAGCGGTGACATCCGGGGTTGGGTGTTCGTCACGCTGATGACGGGAGCTATGCCCTGGTCGACGTCACACCGATTCAGGAGGGTCTTCCTTTGTCGTCGCT
This sequence comes from Microbacterium paraoxydans, assembly GCF_020524545.1. Taxonomy (GTDB): domain Bacteria; phylum Actinomycetota; class Actinomycetes; order Actinomycetales; family Microbacteriaceae; genus Microbacterium; species Microbacterium paraoxydans_C. The sequence continues at coordinate 391,043 of NZ_JAIVLG010000001.1, forward strand.
CTGCACACCCTAGTCACCGCCGTCGCCATCGTCTTCGCCCTCCGCCCTTCATCCGGTGATGAGGAACTCGTCAGCCTCCGGGGCAATCACAGGGGCTACCGCTATAGCACTGGCAGATAGGGGCGGGGTAGTCGACGGCGGTGACCTCGCGCCGCACGTCGAGCTCGTCGAGCTCATATATGCGGTCGAAGCGCTCGAGCTGCGGGCTGTCACCGCAGGTTGCGGGTGTGGTGACGATGCGATCCCGAGTTTTCGGAAACGTCAGCGTGAAGCAGACCGCGGCAGACTGCTGGTCGTAGGTCCACCCGCCCCCTGTCGTCGCCCCGCCTGATGTGAGCAGTGTGAGGGCGGGGCCTTCGATCGCGTCGCTGATATTCAGAAGGAGCTCTCTGTCGCCGTTGTACTCCGGGGGTATCCCCTGGCGGGCATCCGCGAAGTACCCGAGCGCGATGATCGTTGTTTCAGGATCCGCGACGATGTCGTCGCGGTATTCCCAGAGGTCGTCCTGGATCCGCTCGACGGAAGATGCGGTTGAGATCTGAAGGAGGTCCGTGATGCTGGGCCCGCACGCGGTGAGCGCGAGCGCCGCGACCACGGCGGTAGCCGCTGCGGCGACGCTGCGGCGCAGGTGATGCGCAATGCTCATGGTGGGACAGTAGCGCACCGGCCGGCCATCTCCTTCGCCGTACACTGGCGAGCATGAGCGCCTCCTCCGACGCCCCCGCCGAGACCCCTGCATCCGACGCCGAGGCGGAACTGCTGGGAGACGCGGACCTCGACCACGCGGTCACCAGGGTCGAACAGGAACTCGGACGGCTCTTCGCGCGGATCCGAGTGAGCTGGCGTGAGGCCGCAGCCACCGTGCACCCCGACCTGCAGCCGCTCGGCTACCAGGTGCTCACCTCCATCGCGACGGGCAAGGCGACCTCGGCCGGAGCGATCATCGAACGCCTGCAGACCGACAAGTCGGCCGTGAGCCGCCAGGTACGCCAGCTCGAACAGCTGGGACTCGTCGAGAGCATCCCGGATCCGGAGGACCGCCGGGCGCGCGTCCTCGTGGCCACCGACCTCGCGCAGGAGCGGGTCGCGCTCGCGCGTTCCCAGTACGAGGGGCGCATCGGGGAGCGGTTGCGCAAGTGGACGGCAGCCGACCTCGACCACTTCGCGGACCTGCTCGCGGGGCTCGGCGGGAGCTGAGGGGAATACGGGGAGCGCTCCGGGCCTTACCTCCCACTGTGAATCTCTACGAACCGGCCCGCTTCGGCGCCCTCCCGCTGACCAATCGCGTCGTCATGGCGCCGCTCACCCGCACGCGCGCAGACGACGACGGTGTGCCGACCGCGACGATGGCGGAGTACTACCGGCAGCGGGCGGGGCAGGGGCTGATCATCTCCGAGGGCACGTGGCCTGTGCTCGAGGGCAAGTCCTACCCTGGGCAGCCGGGCATCGTCACACCCGCACAGATCGAGGCGTGGAAGGGGATCACCGCGGAGGTGCATGACGCCGGAGGGGCCATCGTCATGCAGCTCATGCACGGAGGTCGTGTGGGTCACCCCGCGATCTCGGGGGAGCCCCGGGTCGTCGCTCCCAGCGCGCTCGCCGCACCGGGTCAGACGCGCACGCCCGCGGGCAAGGCCGATCTGCCCGTCGCCCACGCCCTCACGCTGGACGAGATCCCCGAGGTCGTCGAGCAGTTCGCTCAGGCCGCACGCAACGCGATCGCGGCCGGCTTCGACGGCGTCGAGGTGCACGGCGCCAACGGCTACCTGGTGCACGAGTTCCTCTCGCCGGTGTCGAACGTCCGCGACGACGAGTACGGCGGGTCACCCGAGAACCGGGCACGTTTCGCGATCGAGGTCGTTGCGGCCGTCGTCGCCGCCGTCGGAGCCGACCGTACCGGCATCCGTCTCTCGCCGCAGCACAACATCCAGGGTGTGCTGGAAGAGGACGACGCCGACGTTCGCGCAACCTACACAGCCGTCGCCGAGGGGCTCGCGCCGCTCGGTCTCGCCTTCCTCGACGTCCTCAACGCCGATCCTGCGGGCGAGCTCGTGCAGCACATCCGCCGCACGGCGGGCGCACCGTTGATCGTCAACACCGGCTTCGCGATCGAGACGACGCGGGAAGCCGCGGAGGCACTCGTGGCCGACGGCATCGCCGATGCGGTGGCTGTCGGACGTCCGGTGATCGCCAATCCCGACCTGGTCGAGCGCTGGCGTCAGGATGCCGCGCTCAACGAACCCCGGCCCGAGCTGTTCTACGGCCGGACGGCGGAGGGATACACCGACTACCCGTCGCTGGAGTCGGTGCGCGTCGGGGCTTGACCGGCGTCAGCGGAATCGGGGGCCCGCGATCCGGTGTCGCGTGCCCCCGACCGCAGCGTTCGTGGGAGCCGGTCAGTCGTCGGTGTGGAAACCGGCCGCCTTGTGCGTGCCGTCGCAGAAGGGCTTGAGTGCGGAAAGGCCGCAGCGGCAGAGGGCTACGGTCCGGCGGTGCGGCGCGATCGGATCGCCCTCGACGGTGTGCACCTCGATGTCGCCCCGCACCAGCAGCGGGCCATCGGGGTACGGCGTGATCGTCACAGGCTCTCGTGCGGCGCTCATGCGCCCACCTGCTGTCGGAGCGCGGAGGCTCCCGCCGTCCAGGCCTCCAGCGTCGCGGCGCCACCCCAGCCGTCCACGGTCAGGCAGGCCGCGGCCCCGAACATGATGTCGGGCAGCATCTCCGGATGGTCTTCGGCGAGGCTGCCCGCAAGGTCGCGGGCAGCGATCTGCTCGTGTACCGCATCCGCTTCCACGTGCTCGTCGAAGTACGCCGTCACCTCGGCATCGAAGCCCAGACGACGCAGGCCGTCGGCGTACAGCCGGCACGGGATGGAGGAGGTCATCTCGTAGGCCGCCAGGTGCCCGACGATCGCGCCCACCAGGCGGCGGTTGAGGCCGAACAGCGACATCATGTTCAGCGAGGCGAGGGTGAGAGCCGACAGGTCGTCGACGTACGCGCCATAGGTCGTGTCGAGACCCGCGGCTTCCATCGCACGAGCGAAGAGCGCGGCGTGAACGCGCTGTGGACGCCCGCCCCCGTACTCGTCGGCTTGGATCTCGACCAGTGCGGCCTTGGCGCGACCGTCCAGCCGCGGGATCGCCCACGAGTGCGGGTCGGCCTCGCGCAGCGTGTAGGCCGAGCGTTGGATGAGCATCTCCCTCGCCTGCTCCTCGGTGGCCTTCTTCACGAAGTAGCGCGAGAGGCTCGGCCCGCTCTCTGCTTCGGCAAGGGCGAAGAGGGCGCGGCCGACGGCATCCACGGTCGGGTCCGGCAACGCCGGTGTCGGAATGCACGCACGGAGGGACTCCTCGAACGCCGCCTCGAGGACCTGTCTGGTCCGCAAGAGTGTCGGGTCCCATTCGAGGTCGGCATCCAGCTGTGGCAGTGAGCCGTACGCGGAGGCGTAGAGGACGAACAGCGCGAGCTGGATGTCGTCGTCGCGCACGATGTCGGTGCTCGTCGCTGCGGCGTCGATGGCGAGCGCGGTGTGATCGGACGCGGTGCCTTCCGTGAGGTGCGCGATGACCGCGCGGCTCACCGGGCCGCGATCACGGAAGGCGAGCGAGGTGGGGGAGACGAGGGTGGATGCGGTCATGGGGCGAGCTCCTCACGGTGGGGGGACACCAGCATCCTGCGTGCAAACCCGTGACAGATACAGGGACTTGACGCGGAACCGCTTGCGTCCCCTAGGGGCAGGTCTCGGACGTGTACCCGTCGTCGGCGGGCGTGAGGAGAGCACGGTCGCGGAGGATCATCGAGGCGGGTGCGTCGCTGTCGGTACACATCTCCGTGAACGGGCGGGGGAGTTCGTCCGTGTACTCGATGTCGATGACGTGTTCGCCATAGACCGCGGTGTACGCGCCGCACTCCCGATAGGCCGCGCATTCCTCGGTGATCGCGAAGTCGAAGCCGGCGCGCTCGTGCAGCGCGACAGCGTCTTCCGCGGCGTTCTTCTGGCCCGCCGCGAGCCCCGCCGTGTGGGCGGCCTCGACGTACAGGGTCGCGAGCGCGAGATTGTCCTCGAACGAGAGTGCGCCGTCCGACCGCGAGTAGGAGTCGAGGTTGTCGAACTCCACCGCGTCGAAACCGGACTCGGCGCACCCCTCGATCCACGCGGTCACGGTGTCGGCGATCCGCTCGCGACGCTCGGCGTTCGCGGTGTCGAGCAGAGCCTCATCCGGCCAGTCCGGATCGACCACGAGCACATCGTCGTGGCGCAGCAGGAGGTCGTCGGGCCAGGATCCGAGCTCATCCGGTTGCGTCTGGAAACCGTTGAGGTAGCAGATCGAGTACACGCCGGGTGCGGGATCGGCGCCTCGGTCGCGTCCGACGATGCCGACGTCCGGGGCGGGGTCGTACGCGCCGCCCAACTGGTAGTCAGGAACAGCGCCGGCCGACGGAAGCAGACGAACACTCTCGGTGGCCGGAGAGACCGGAGCGGCTGTGCATGCGCCGAGCGCGAGCACGAGTGTCGCGGCGGCGGAGAGCAGTGCGCTTCGGCGCAACCGAGCGTCGGGTCTGCGCGGCTGCATCGACCGCATCAATGCGGGTCCGTGCCGGACGCGGCGAGGTCGGCAGGCACCGGCTCGGCCGGATTGCGACGGATGCCGATCCACGACACCACGCCGCCGATCACGAGCAGCGCCGCGGTGACCCACGCCGCACTGTGGAATCCGTCGAGGTCGAGTTGGCCGCCCACGATGGTGGAGAGCATCGCCACCACGAGCAACCCGGCGACGCGGGACACGGCGTTGTTCACGGCCGAGGCGATACCGGAGTGGTTCTCGTCGATCGCACCGAGGATCGCCGCAGTCAGCGGAGCCACGGTGAGGGACAGCCCGACACCCATCACGATCATCGCGGGCAACACCTGCCACCAGTAGTCGAAATCGGCGGCGACGGACAGGAGCATCAGCGCGCCGACGGCCATGATCAGGGGGCCGACCGTCATGAAGATGCGGGGACCCCATCTGCCCGCCCAGCGACCGGCCCGCGAACTGACCAGGATCATCAGGATCGTCATCGGCAGGCTCGCGAGACCGGCCGCTGTCGCGCTGAGCCCGGCGCCCTGCTGCAGATAGACGCCCACGACGAAGCCGTTGAGCGACAGGGCGGCGTACACGAAGAGCGTGGCCAGGTTCCCCCATCCGAAGTCGCGCACGCGGAAAAGCCACAGCGGCATGAGCGGGGAGGCGGAGTGCTGCTGACGCCACAGGAACAGCCCGAACAGCGCGGCGCCGGCGACGGCGGGAACCCAGATGGCCGGCGACTGCCAACCCATGTTGGGCTGCTCGATCAGCGCGAACACCACGGCGCCGAGGCCGATCGCGCACAGGGCACCGCTCCACCAGTCGACCTTGATGCCGCGCGGATGCTCCGGCAGATGCAGACGGGCCAGCAGGAACAGGGTGACCGCGATGGGCACGACGTTGATGAGGAAGACGAACCGCCAGGAGATGAAGTCGACGAAGAGACCGCCCAGCAGCGGCCCGACCAGTTGCGCGCCCGTCGTGAACGCGGTCCACACCCCGATGGCCCGGGCCTGGGTGTCGGCGCGCATGGTGGCGGTGATCAGTGCGAGCGAACTCGGGACCAGCAGCGCTCCGGCGGCGCCCTGCGCGGCCCGGGCGACGATCAGCATGAGCGGGTCGATGGCGGCGGCGACCGCGATGGAGGCGATGCCGAACGCGATCAGCCCCACGCGCATCACGAGGACTCGTCCGTACGCGTCGGAGACGGATCCCGCGAGCAGGATCAGGGCGCTCAAGGTGATCAGATACGCGTCGACCACCCACTGCTGCATCGTGATGCCGCCGCCGAGTTCACGGCTGATCGCCGGCAGCGCGACGTTCACGACCGTTCCGTCGAGGAACGTCACGAACGAAGCGAGCACGGCGATCGAGATCACGAGGCGCTGGAGAGGGGCGAAGGATGCCACAGGCCGACCTTACTCCCGGTGGCCGACGTCGGGGTCGTCGCAGGTCACGCCACAGGGGCTGGGGTGCCTGCGGCGAACAGTCGGGCGAGCGACGCCGTTCCTCCCTTGTCGAATGCCCGACGCTGGCGGTCGGCGCCCGTGCCGACCGCCCGCAGTCGAGCGAGCCCTTCGCGCACCTGCTCTTCGTCGCCGAGCTCCCGGAGGGAGGGAGCGATGACGGCGATCATCCGATCGGCCACCGCCCAGGCACCGGCGACCTCTCCGGTCGTGGGATCCAGCAACCGGGCATCCATCCCGTGGCGGGCGGCCGTCCACAGCGAGGCGTCGACCCCGTCGATCCCGGCATCCGGGTGCGGCGGCTCGTCGCTGAGGACGATTGCCCGGGAGAGGAGAGCGGCGAACACGGCGTCCTCCGCCGTGAGCTGCGCATCGAAGACGCGGAGCTCGACCGTGGGGTAGCGCTCCGAGATCCGTGCCGCCCAGGAGAGCGCCGCGGGATCGGTGATCGCTCGCAGCCCGACGAGGCACCCCACGCGCGTGCGGTAGTCGTCGAAGTCGTGGAACCGCGGTGGACTCCACGATCCCGGCAGCCGGCGGATCAGGATGCTTCGCCAGCTCGCGAAGCTCGAGTCGCGACCGCCGGCGAAGGGGCTGTTGCCGCTGAGGGCGAGCAGGAGCGGGAGCCAGCCGCGCACCCGGTTGAGTGCGCGCACCCGTTCCTCGTCGTCGAGCACCTCCACATGCACATGCAACCCGTTGACTTCGTGGTCGCGCGTGAGGTGGCCGAGCAGCGATGCGACCTGGTCGTAGTGCGCTGAGGAGGACACCGTGGACGAACGGGTCGTAGCGAAAGGCGTGCCGGTTCCGGCGGCGATCGCGTCCTGTTCCCGTGCGTGCCAGCCGATGAGTCCACGGAGATGGCCCGACTGCGCCTCCGCCTCCGTCGCGGTCGACAGCGGTTCCGTGAGGCACTCGATCTGCGAGGTCAGATACTCCCTCGTGACCTCGCCGCCGGTGCGCAGCCGGGTGATGCGCTCGCGGGTGCCCGCAGTCAGGGCCACCGGCGCGAGGGAGTGCGCATCGAGGAAGACGAACTCCTCCTCGATGCCGAAGCGCGTCATCCGCAGCCTCAGTGATTCCTGAGCGCGGAGATCAGCTCCGACTTGCGTTTTCGGCTGTAGCCGGTCAGCCCCAGCTCCTTGGCGCGACGGCGCAGCTCGGGGACGGTCCAGTCGTCGTAGTCGCCGTGCTCTCCACCGCGCCGTCCGATCGTGCTGCGCCCCTCCTTCGCGGCGGCGTTCGAGATGCGCGCGGCCTTCTCCTTGGAGGCCCCGTCCTTGCGAAGCTCTTCGTAGAGCCCGGGATCCTTCAGCGAGTTCTCGCGTCTTCCTGGCATGTGCTCGTCTCCTTCGCGCACTCGGAGGGCGGAAGTCAACCCCCTCGGGCAGTTGGCGTTGTCGGGCTAGCGTGATGACACGCAGTCGGGCGTCCGCGCCTGCCGAAAGAAGGGAAAGACCGATGAACATCCTCCTGATCATCGTCATCGTCGTCGCCGTGATCCTTGCGATCACTGGAGGACTGGTGCAGTCGCTCCAGTTCCTCCTGTGGGTCGGACTCGTGCTCCTCGCGATCGCTGTGATCGCCTGGTTGATCCGAGCGATCAGCGGCAGCCGCAAGGTCTGACGACTCACAACGTCTGACCCATCGAGGTGAGGCCCGCCCGTCGGCGGACCTCACCTCTTCGGTGTCCGGGGGAGCCGGACCCTACTTCTTGTCGAACGCGTCGCGGACGCTGTCCCCGGCCTTGCTGGCCGCATCCTTCACGTCCTCGCCGGCCTGCTTGGCCGAAGCCTTCACCTGATCCGCCTGGCCCTCGGCCTCGAGCCGCTCGTTGTCGGTGAGCTTCCCGACGCCTTCCTTGACCTTTCCTGCGGCCTTCTCGGCAGCGTTCTTCATGTCGTCTGCAGCACTCATGCTCTGCTCCTCTCGTGGGCGGATTCGATCGTGACCGACCTTTCCACGCGCGCGCGGAAGCGGCTACGGGATTGACAATCGCGACCGGTCATGTCAGCGCTCCGGCCCATCGACGCGGCGGGCGCAGAGGACTAGCCTGGCGCCAGGCGGGCGGTCCTGCCCGCCGATCCGACGGAGGAAGCGGTGTGCGATGGACTCGATGATGATGGGCGCCATGTCGAAGAACATGGAGTCGATGCCCGACATGGAGATGATGGACATGTCGGTCGTGCAGGCGTGCATGGATGCCTGTGCGGCGTGCGAACAGGCCTGCACGGTGTGCTCGACGCAGATGATGGACTGTTCCCCGGCCTGCATGAACTGTGCGGACATGGCGGGCACGATGATGCGATCGATGCTGCGGATGCAGGGGATGGCGCCGGCGTCGATGATGGCGATGCTCGACGCGTGCATCGCGATGTGTCAGACCTGCATGGACGAGTGCATGGAGCACGCCGACATGAGCGAGGTCTGCCGTCTGTGTGCGCAGGCCTGCCAGGCGTGCATGGATGCGTGCACGGCGGTGAAGGACATGATGATGGCGGCGGCCTGAGCCGCGGTCGGCTCAGACGGCGGCGACGTTGAACCGCGTGCGTCCCACGGCGAGGACCGCGTAGCGGGCGTGCAGCGCCACCGGTGTCCCGGGTCCTGCTTCGAGTGCGGCGCCCGCGGCGTTCCACAGCGCGTGCACGGCGCCGTCGAGTGCGCGCACGACGAGGTCGCCCGAGAGCGGGTCGGACGCCTCCACGATGCCGTCGACCCATTCCGTGGAGGTCGCCGAGGCGATGCGCGCCTGAATCAGGTGCAGCGCGTGTCCCGGGGCGAAGGACGAGCAGCGGCCGCCGTTGCTGCACATGCACGCCGCACGCTCGCGCACCGGGATGGGCGAAAGGCGGTTGATCGGCGTGGACACGGCGGTCTCCTTCGGATCGATGTTCCGAAAAGAGTAGGTCGGGAGCCGCCCGCGGGCCAGGCAGCCCGACATGCGACGAAACATACGGGTGTAGAATCGCCGGGTGCTGTCGTCGATGAGCGCCCCTCGGGCGCAGAGCGGAGCTGCAGGCGCCCACCGCGCCGCAGACAGAGGCTGAGGACCGGCCGGAGGCGGAACCCCGTCGCCGGTGTCTTCTCGTACCCGGCCTCCGCGTCCGGGATCCTCACCCCAATCGACTCGCCCGCTGCGGCGACCATCCGAAAGCACTTCTGCCATGCGTCCCATCGACGAGCGCGCCATCCGCGCCTCCTTCCTCAATGCCTCCCGCAAGGAGGTCTCCGACCTCACTCTCCCGCCCGGCTTCGCCGAGATCGACTTCGAGCGACTCGACTTCCTCGGCTGGATCGACCCGAAGATCCCCCGTCGGGCGTACGTCGTCACCTGGATCGACGACGTCGTGGTGGGTGTCTTCCTGCAGCGTGCCGAGCAGCGGGTGATCGCTCGTGCGCAATGCTCGTGGTGTGAAGACGTCACGCTCCGCAACGACGTGCAGCTGTACGTCGCACGCAAGGCCGGGCCGGCCGGACGCAAGGGCGACTCCGTGGGCATCCTCACGTGCGCCGAGTTCGGCTGCAACCGGAACGTGCGGGTCCTGCCGCCGCTGGCGTACCAGGGCTTCGACAGAGAGTTCGCGCGCGACCTGCGCATCCTGCGCCTGCAGGAGCACGTGGCCGGATTCCTCTCCGAAGTGGGTGGACGCGCGGCTTAGCTGGGGCGGGCGCGCTCGGCGGTCCGAGCGCGCACGTGCTCCCACGCCGGCCCGGCCAGAGCCGTGGACCGGCGTGCGAACTCGTCGAAGCTGCGCCGACCGGGCCAGTCAATCGGCAGCATCGACGGCGGCAGGCCGGGGTCGGTGTACGGCAGCACCCGCCAGCGATCGATCAGCTGCACGGACGCGGCGAACGGCTCGGTCGGCAGCGTCGCGAGAGAGGCATGGAACGCGAGGTGCTCGGCGCGCAGCGCCTCCAGGTCCCACCACTGAGCGGCGGCTTCGAGGAGAGTGCCGGCCGGTGCCGGGGCGGAGGCCAGGAACAACGTCGCCCAGCGCCGCGCGTCGAGCTCGTCGAGGATCTGCAGAGCTTCGTCTCGAAGGTGGCCGGGGCAGATCCACAGCGCAGGGGACACCACGCCGGCACCGATCCACTGCAGCCGACGGCGCAGCTGGTGACGGGTGCTTCGCGCACTCTCCGGAATCGAGAACGAGACCAGGCACCACGGATCGTCATCCGTCATCTCCCGCATCTCGAAGATGCGACGGTCGCCGCGCTCCAGCATCGGGAGCGCGGCCGGGTTCAACCGGTAGCCGATCGTGGCGTCGCGCTCAGCGAGCAGCAGCCCCTTCTGTTTGAGGCGAGTGATGCCGGTACGGGCCTGAGTGGGCGGGATGCCCAGATCCCCCGCGAGCGCCACCAGATCCGCAGCCGAGATCCAGCCGCCGAGAGGACGCAGGAAGACGCCGACGAACGTCCGCAGCAGCGAGGCGGTGCTGCCGGGGCGCGCATCGATGTCGTCGAGGACGAAGGCGTCCTGGAAGTCAGAAGTCACCGGACTCCAGGGTGTCGCGGACGGCGAGCACACCCGTGATGGTCTCGACGTGCGAGGTGCTCAGAGGGGAGAGGCCGAGGCGGATGCCGTCGGGGAAGCGGAAGTCCGGGATGATGCCGTCCGCCCACAGTCGCCGCGTCACGTCGCGGAAGTCGGGGTGACCGATCGTCACGTGTCCCCCGCGGAGCGCGGCGTCACGCGGGCTGAGCAATCGCACGCCGAGGGGCGCGAGGACCTCGTCGTAGGCGCGGACGGCCAGGTCGGTCAGCGACTGCGACTTGGCGCGGACGCTCTCGATGGTGGACTGCTCGATCAGGTCGAGCATCCCCTGCATCGCGAGCATCGATGTGACCGGCGGCGTACCGCTGAGCAGTTGGCGGATATCGCCGGACGGCACGTACTCGGGGCCCATCGCGAAGATGTCGGCGGCGCTCCACCACCCCTGGATCGGCTGCCGCAGCACACCCTGGAGTCCACTGCGCAGGTACGCGAAGGCGGGGGAGCCCGGGCCGCCGTTGAGGTACTTGTACGTGCAGCCGACCGCCAGGTCCACCCCCCATCGGTCGAGCTGCATCGGGATGACGCCGGCGGAGTGGCACAAGTCCCACATCATCAGCGCACCGGCCGCGTGTGCGGCGGCGGTGATGCCCGGCATGTCCGCCAGGGCGCCGGAACGGTAGTCGACGTGGCTGAGCGACACCAGAGCGGTGCGCTCCGAGACGACCGCTGCCACGTCGGCGACGGTCACGCCGGATACGGGGTCGGGCTCCAGCCAGCGCAGGGTCATGCCGGTCTCGGCGGCGACGCCTTCGGCCAGGAAGCGGTCGGTGGGGAAGTTGCCCGCCTCGATCACGAGTTCCGTGCGGGTGGGGTCGGCGGTCGCCGCGGCGCGCATGAGCTTGTAGATCAGCACGCTGGTGGAATCGGCCACCACGGTCTGGCCCGCGGCGGCTCCGAGGGTGACCCGTCCGATACGGTCGCCCAGCTCCATCGGCAGCGCCATCCACTGCTCGTCCCAGGAGCGGATGAGCCGAGTGCCCCAGTCCTCGCGCGCGAACGCGGCCAGTTTCTCGGGGACGTCGCGCAGCGGACGGCCGAGCGAATTGCCGTCGAGGTAGGCCGTGACGCCGGGGGCCTCCGCGAACGCGTCGAGATGCGCACGCAGCGGGTCGGCGGCGTCGAGTCGGCGGGCGAGGGCGAGCAGGTCGCTGTTGCGGGGGTCGGTCATGTCACACCTTCAGGTCTGCGGGGGTGAGGGGGCGGGCGTCGAGCGGGTCGGTGGCTCCGGGCGCGGCGCCGGGGAGGAACAGGAGATCCGCGGCCGGGGCGAGCGGATCGACCGGGGAGAGCGCCTGCAGGAGTGCGTCGGCGTCGAGGCCGGCCTCGCGGAGCGCGGTGATCTCATGCGCGTTCAGGTCCATCGGCATCGGTCCGTTGCCCAGGTCGGTGCCGTAGAGCACAGCGCCTCCTGCGGAGTGGAAGCGTCGAACGTTGTCGATCGCGATCGTGCGCGCGGGACCGTCGTGGATGGCGAGGGTCGAGATCCACGACGCCGAGGCCGCCTGCCGCGCGATCTCGTGATCGTCGAGGCGTTCCGTGAACGGAGCATGGGCGAGGCAGGCGGCGCCGAGTCCGATGACGCGCTGCGCCTCACCCGGTCCTTCGGCGTGCGCGACCACGGGGAGGGAGCGGTTCGCGGCGAGTGCGACGATCGCACGGAAGAGGTCGTCCGTGAAGACCGGTCCGGCCGTGCTGTTGCTCGTGACCTTGAGGCAGGAGGCACCGGCATCCGCCATCTCCGTCACTGCTGCCGCGGCCGTCCTCTCGTCCGCGACCTCGCGCACCGACCCGTCCGGTGCCCAGTCCCGGTCGGACGGGTATCCGCCCGGGGCCGTGAGGAACGCCCCCGCGAACTCGACGGCGAGTGCGTGCGGGATCAAAAACGTGCCGGAATCGCGGGTCGCGGGCGCGTTTTCGATCCCGCCACGCGCGAGCCGGCGAAGCGCCTGCGGGTTTCCGCCGAGGTCGACCACGCGGCCAAGGCGCGAACCCGCCAACTGCGTGTGGTCGACGAGTTGCAGGTGCACATGGTGATCCGTGAACCCGCCCACCACGACGCCGTCGAGGCGGGGGAGGCCGGTCGCGGGGTGCTCTTCGCTCAGCCGCACCTGCCCGTCGACGAGCTCGACGACGCCCTCGCGCCATCCGGATCCGTCGAAGAACGTCGCGGCGTGCATCAGCTGCCGATCTCGGTGCGCACGGTGTAGAGCTCGGGGAAGAACGTCAGATCCAGGGCGCGCTGCAGGAAGCCGACGCCACTGGAACCTCCGGTGCCGACCTTCATGCCGATCGTGCGGGAGACGGTCTTGAGGTGCCGGAACCGCCAGAACTGGAAGTTGTCCTCGAGGTCGACCAGGTCCTCGCACGCCTCGTACAGGTCCCAGTACCGGTTCGGGTCCTGGTAGATCTCGCGGATCGCTGGCACCAGCTCCGGGGTCTCGCGGTACGGCTCGCGCACGTCGCGGTCGAGGATCGAGGTCGGGACGGGCAGCCCGCGGCGGGCGGCGAAGCGCAGGAACTCGTCGTACAGGGTGGGCTTCTCCCACTCGGCCGTGAGCAGTGCGAGGTTCGCGGGGTGATCGGCGAAGACGCGCAGCATCTTCTCGTTCTTGTTGCCGAGGGCGAACTCCACCGCCCGGTACTGCACGGACTGGAACCCGGACGAGTTGCCCAGTGCTCCGCGGAACTGTGCGTACTCGGTGGGGGTGAGGGTGGCGAGCACCGACCACTGCTGCGTCATCACGTCTTGGATGCGCTTGACCCGGGCGATGCGTTTGAGCGCCTCGCGCAGGTCGTCGCGGGCGAGCAGCTCACGCGCCGAAGAGAGTTCGTGCAGCAATTGCTTCAGCCACAACTCGGTGGTCTGGTGCTGGATGATGAACAGCATCTCGTCGTGGTGCTGCGGCTCGCTCACCGGGTGCTGCGCCGTGAGCAGCTGGTCCAGCGCGAGGTACGAGCCGTAGGTCATCCGTCCGGACAGATCCGTGACGATCCCGGATTCGAGGGCGCGTTCGTTCTCGGTGTGCATGCGCCGAACATATCACTTCTGTGGCGGGCGTCACAGTGGTGAAATGTTCTTGTCCCAGATCCCGTCGTCCGACGGCGACGCCGGCGTGCGCGGCGGAGGAGTGCGCCGCGTCCCCGGAGCCCCGGCCGCTTCGAACGCCGTGGCGAGGCGCAGCAGGGTCGTGTCGTCGTAGGCGCGTCCGGCGAAGGTCAGGCCGATCGGCATGCCGATGTCCGCCATCAGCCCCATCGGAACCGTGACCGTGGGGATGCCGAGGTGACGGATGGCGAGGTTGCCGTTCGCTATCCAGGTGCCGTTGCGCCACCCCAGGTCGGCGGAAGCCGGGTTCACGTCCATGTCGGCTCGTCCCACGTCGGCGACCGCGGGGAAGACCACGGCGTCGAGGTGAAGCGCGTCCATCCACTCCTCCAGGTCGCGGCGACGCGTCTCCTCCAGCCCCCGCAGTCCGTCTTCGAGCTCGGGCATGTCGCTGAAGTGCGCATCGGGGTGTGTGCGCACCCAGTCCGGATACTCCGCGATGTCGTCGTCGAAGCCGGTGTAGCGATCGGGCAGGGCGCCCTCCGGGTGGGGGAAGATCGTGGCTCCGTCGATCTCGGTCAGCGTGCGAAGTCCGGGGTCGTCGTTCGCCTGCAGGAAGTCCTCCCACGCCCACGCCGAGAGGTCCACGATCTCGCGCCGCAGGAACTCGGGCGACACCAGTCCCCGCGTCGAGAGGGTGGGCGTGCCCGGGCGGTCGCCCTCGTAGTTCGACACCACCGGGAAGTCGACCTCGATCACAGTCGCTCCGGCGGCGCTGAGGTCGCGGCGCGCAGCCTCCCACCGCTCGAGGATGCTCGCCCGTGTCTCGATGCGTCGCCCCGTCGGCCCCCCGATCCCCGGATCCGCCGCGCTTCCGGCATCCGGATCCGCATTGATGTACATCTTCGGGATGCCGATCCGCGTGCCGGCGAGCGCGTCCGGGGTCCCGGTGGCGAGTGCCGGGTAGGACGCGGGACGCACCTCGGCGGCCGAGGGGATCGGGACCCACGGCTGCGCGCGCCAGAAGTCCCCGCGGAAGTCGGCGTCGTCGGCGACGATCACGTCGAGGACTTCGAGCAGGTCCGCCATGGTGCGGGTGTGCGGCACCACCACGTCCATCGTGGGCACCAGCGGCCAGTTGCCGCGGGTCGAGATCACGCCGCGGGAGGGTGTGTAGGCGCACAGGGCGTTGTTGGTCGCGGGCCCGCGACCGGAGGACCAGGTCTCCTCGCCGAGTCCGAAGGCGGCGAAGCTCGCGGCGGTCGCGGTGCCGGAGCCGTTGGACGAACCCGACGCGAAGGGCGCAGTGAGGTAGGCGGCGTTGTACGGGCTCTCCGCTCGACCGTAGAGGCCACGCTGCATCCCACCGTTGGCCATCGGCGGCATGTTCGTCAGCCCGAGGCAGATCGCTCCGCCCGCCCGCAGGCGCTCGATCGTGAAGGCGTCGCGCTGGGCGATCAGGTCGGCGAAGGCCGGGCTTCCGCCTGCGGCGGTGAGCCCCCGCACCAGGTAGCTGTCCTTCGCGGTGTACGGGATGCCGTCGAGGGGGCCGAGCACTTCGCCTCGGGCCCGGCGGGCGTCGGAGGCCGCGGCCTCGGCGCGCGCGTCGGGATTCGCGACCACCACCGCGTTCAGGGCGGCCGGCGTGCCCGGCGCATCGAAGGCGGCGATGCGCGCTCGGTAGGCATCGACGAGCTCGGCCGCGGACGTGGTGCCGCTCTCGAGCGCGCGGCGCAGGTCGGCGATGGAGGCTTCGACGACGTCGAACATCAGCGTGACCCGTCGATGGAGGGCTGCTGCTGCGTGATGCAGTGGATGCCGCCGCCGCGAGCGAACAGCGGGCGCGCATCGACCGTGACCACGCGTCGCCCGGGGTACGCGTCCGCGAGGATCTCGCGGGCCGCGGCATCCGCCTTCTCGTCGCCGAACCCGCAGGCGACCACGCCGTCGTTCGTGACGAGGTGGTTGACGTAGCTCCAATCGACGGGCCCCTCGTCGTCGCTCAGCGTCGACGGTGCGGGCAGGTCGATCACGTCGAAGCGGCGACCGGCGGCATCCGTCTGCGCCGAGAGGAGGGTCCGGAGATCGCGGGACACGGCGTGATCGGGGTGCTGCGGGTTCTGCTGGTCGTGCAGGAGGAGCCTCCCGGGCGAGACGATCGTGGCGACGATGTCCACGTGACCGTTCGTCCCGAAGTCGTCGTAGTCGCGGGTGAGGCCGCGGGGCAGCCAGATCGCGGTCTTCGCCCCGATCGTCCTGGCCATCTCGGCCTCGATCCGCTGCTTGTCGGCGTAGGGGTTGCGTCGTGGGTCGAGCTGCACGGTCTCGGTGAGCAGCACCGTGCCTTCGCCGTCGACGTGGATGCCGCCGCCCTCGTTCACCAGTGTCGAGCTCACCAGCTCCGCACCGACGGCGTCGGCCACGATGCGGGCGTGTTGTGCGGCTTTGCGCCACTCGGCCCAGTCCGGGGCGCCCCAGCCGTTGAAGATCCAGTCGACGGCACCGAGCACGCCGGGGTGCTCGTCGTCGACCACGAACGTCGGGCCGGAATCGCGCATCCAGAACTCGTCGACCGGGGCCTCCACGATCTCGATGCCGGCGCCGAGCATGCGTCGGGCCCGGGGGATCTCGCTCGGGTCTACCAGCATGGTCACGGGCTCGAACTCGGCGACGGCGTGGGCGACCTCCGTCCAGGTTGCGTACCCCTCCTCGCGCTCGGCGTCCGTGGCGCCGAGCGTCTCGCCCTCCGCGGGGAACGCCATCCAGGTGCGCTCATGGGGTGCGGTCTCGGCGGGCATGCGCCAACTCATCGTGATCTCCTCGTCGACGATCTCGGGCGGACGGAATCCGCTGTTGAACACGTGATCAACGAGTGATACCGTAGCCCGCGATGAACACCACGTCAAGAAGCACCGCGCCACGGCGGATGCCGCCGGAGGAGCGCGAGCGATCGATCGTCGACGGCGCCATCGCCCTGGCGCGCGAGAGTGGACTCGAGGTGCTCACGGTGCGTGCAGTGGCAGCGCGCGTCGGCGTCACCCCGGCCCTGGTCGCGCACTATCGGCCCGTCATGGACGCCTTCGTCGCCGATGTCTTCGGGCACATCGTCGCCGCCGAGCGGGACGAGGTGATCGCGGCGTTCGATGGCGGGGGAGACCTCCGCGCGGGACTGCACGCCTTGGTCGAGACCCTCCTCGACGGCGAGCGCGACGACGTCACCCTGATCTGGGTCCAGGCCTGGGCGCTCGGCGTCCGCAACGATGTCCTCGCCGCCCGCGTACGGGCCGAGATGGATGGGTGGCAGAGTGCGCTCGAGCAGATCTTCCTCCGCGCGACGGCAGCGGGCGTGATCGCGGACGGTCGTGCCGACACCGCGGCGTGGCTCCTGCTCGCCATGGTCGACGGCATGAACGCGCACTCGCTCGTGAAGTGGGCACCGAGCGACCGCGCCGACCTCGCCCGTCGCGCACTGTCCGCCGTGCTCGACAGTGCCGCACCCCACGTCTCCTCCCTCGCCGACCCGACCGACCTCCGCACCGAAGACCAGTAAAGGAACGCATCATGGATGCTGTGCGCATGCACGCGGCCTCGCCCGAATCGACGGCGATCGTCGATGCCGTGCTCGACTACTCGCGCCGTCGCATGCTCGCCGCAGACGTGCCGCTCGACAAGCCGCAGACCGAGGCGGAGCTGAACCGTCTCGTGGGCGCGACGATCACCGACGCGGGCCTCGGTGCGCAGCGCGCGCTCAGCGTGTTCGAGCACATCCTCGCCCCGGCCTGCCTCACCACGAGCCACCCGCTCTACCTGTCCTTCATCCCGACCGCCCCGACCATGGCGGCCATCGCCTTCGACCTCGTGGTCTCGGCGTCCGGGCTCTACGGCGGCAGCTGGCTCGAAGGCGCGGGGGCCGTGCACGCCGAGAACGAGGTGCTCTCGTTCCTCGCGGGGGAGTTCGGGCTGCCGGCGACCGCCGGCGGTGTCTTCGTGCAGGGCGGCACGATCGGCAACCTGTCGGCCCTGGTCGCGGCGCGAGAGGCGGCCAAGGCGCGGCTGGTCGCGCAGGGCAAGGAACTGCCGGCGCGCTGGAAGATCGTGTGCAGTGCGGAAGCGCACTCGTCGAACAAGTCCGCAGCGAGGGTGATGGATGCCGACGTCGTGCTCGTGCCCGCAGGCGACGACGGCATGCTGCGTGCCGACGCTGTGCGCGAGGCGCTCGACACGCACGGCGACGAGATCTGCGCCGTCGTCGTGACGGCGGGATCGACGAACTTCGGCATCGTCGACGACATCGACGCGATCGCCGCGCTCAAGGACGAGTACGAGTTCTGGCTGCACGTGGACGGTGCCTACGGGCTCACCGCGATGCTCGCCCCTTCCGCCCGTCCCCGCTTCCGGGGTGTGGAGCGTGCGGACTCGGTGATCGTCGACCCGCACAAGTGGCTGTTCGCGCCGTTCGACTGCTGCGCGCTGATCTACCGTGAGCCGGACCACGGTCGCCGGGCGCACACCCAGCACGCCGAGTACCTCGACACCCTGACCGACGCCGACGAGTTCAGCCCCTCGGACTACTCGATCCAGCTCACTCGGCGCCCGCGGGGCCTTCCGATGTGGTTCTCCCTCGCGACCTACGGGGTCGATGCCTACCGTGAAGCGATCGGCGCGACCATCGCGCTCACCGAGCGCATCGCCGCGGAGATCTCCCGTCGCCCGGAGCTCCGCCTCGTGCGAGACCCGCAGCTGTCCGTCGTGGTCTTCGAGCGCGACGGCTGGGAGCGCGCCGACTACGACCGATGGTCGGCCGAGCTGCTCGATTCCCAGCGCGCCTTCGTGGTGCCCAGTTCGCACGCCGGTCGACCGAACACGCGCTTCGCCATCCTGAACCCGCTCACGACATTCGAGGACCTCACGAGCATCCTCGACACCATGAAGTAGCATCCACGCTCCCGACGTTCCGCTGAGTCGTCGGATGACCCGGCCACCGTGAGAGGGAAGCCGGGGAGGGTGAGGAGGTCTGTGCGGGATCGCGCGGCGAGAGCGCCACCTCGAGGATCGTATAGCTTAGGTAAAGCAACCCTTACCGACCCGAGGTGTGTCATCATCCGGGGATTCTTCGCGATCACGGGAGTCTCATGTTCCTCCTCGCCTCCATGCATCCGAGTCGCAGAGCGCGTCGCCTCAGCCCCCTCCTCGTGCCGTTCGGTTCGGCGTCGCTGTGACGAGCGCGGGGACGATCTTCCGCGAGGGACTCTGGGGCCCTGGTCGCCGTGGTCGCGCGGTGCTCGCGGTGGCCGGCTTCTGCGGGCATCAACTCGCCGAGGTGCTGGTGCCCGTGGCGGTCGGCGTCGTGATCGACCGCGCCATCGCTCCCGGGGATCCCGCGGCGCTGGCGTGGGTTCTGGCGTTCCTGGTCGCGGTGTTCGCGGTGCTGATCTGCTCCTGGCAGCTGGGTGACCGTCTCGGCACGCGGGTGTACGCGCAGGGGGAGCATGTGCTCCGTCAGGGGGTGGTCGGGCTGGCGCTGCGCCGGCGCACCCGGCGGCCGGCCGGCGAGGTCTTGACGATCTCCTCGGCGGATGCCGGACAGACTGCCGGGTTCTTCTGGACGATCGCGGAGCAGGCGGCCGCGGCGACCGCGGTGCTGGTTGCCTGCCTGACACTGCTCGCGATCGCGTGGCCGCTCGCGGTCGCGGTCGTGATCGGAACCGTGGCGCAGGCGCTGGTCGTGAACGCGTGCAGCCGTGGTCTGCGCCGACGCGGCTATGAGGCGCAGCGCCAGGCGGCGCATCTCGACGCGGTCAGCACCGACTACGCCACGGGTCTGCGCGCGCTGGGGGCGCTCGGCGGCGCGCACCGCGCGACGCAGCGCTACGTGGCGGAGAGCGCGGTGGCTGCTCAGGCCGCCTACCGGGCGGAGAAGGCGGCCGCAGGCCTCGCGGCGCTCAACCTGCTCGTGAGCGGTCTCGTGTTCACCGGCATCGCGATGCTGGGCGGATGGCTCGCGCTCGAAGGGCACGTCACGATCGGTGGATTCGTCACCGCCATAGGGCTCGCGCAGACCATCCGCGGACCCCTGCAGTCGCTCGGGCACCTGCCCGCGCAGATCGCGGCGAAGCACGGATCCGCCACCCGGATCGCGGAGTTCACCGACGAAGCCGCGGCGCCTGCAGCGACGCCGGACGGAGCGCCCGCCGTCGCCGGTGCCGACGCGGAGGGACCGCTGGCGCGCGTGCGGGTCGCGGGGCGATGGATCGAGATCCCCGCCGGAGAGGTCACCGGCATCCGTGCCGACCCCGAGCACATCGTCGATCTGTCGCAGCTGTTCGGCGGGCGCAGGCAACCGGAGCCGGGCGAGCTGGTCATCGGAGACGTCGATGCGGCGCAGCTGGGCTCGGATGCGCTCAGGGACATGGTCTTCGCGCCCCCGCACGATGCCGCCGTGTTCAGTGGGACCTGCGCCGAGAACATCGCGCCGCAGATCGAGCACGCGTGGCTGACCGCAGCCGCCTTCGACGAAGTCGTGCAGCGACTGCCAGACGGACTCGACGAGCGCGTGGGTGAACGCGGGCTCAGACTCTCCGGTGGTCAGCGCCAGCGTCTGCTGCTGGCGAGGGCGCTGCATCAGCCCCAGCCGCTCGTGGTGCTGCACGAGCCGACCACGGCGATCGATCCGATCACTGAGGCGCAGGTCGCGGCGGGTCTCGCCGCCGAGGAGCGGGCGATCGTGCTCCTCACCGACCGGGCGGCGCTGCTGTCGACCTGTCATCGCGTGTACGACCTGAGGGGGGCGGCGGATGTCTGACGAGAAGCTGCCGATCGCGACGCGGTCCGAGACCGCGCGCGGCCTGCTCGACACACTCCGACGGCAGCGCGCGCTGGCGACCGGAGCCCTGCTGGCACTGTGCGCCGGTGTGGCCGCGGCGCTGCTGGCGCCCTGGATCATCGGCCTGATCGTCGACGACATCGTCGACGGCGGACGTTCGCTCGTGCCGTACGGCCTCGCTCTCGCAGGATCGCTCGTCGTCGGCGCCGTGCTGACATGGGCGGGGCGCGTGCTGCTGGCACGGCTCGGACAACGCAGCATCCGCGACGTGCGCGAGGCGGCCTTCCGTTCCGCGCTCGCACAGCCCGGCGCGCGCATCGAGGCGGCCGGCACGGGAGATCTGGTCGCACGGCTGTCCGGCGACGTCCGCGCCGTCGGGCAGGTCGTCGAGGATGCTCTGCCGGCGTTCTTGAGCGCCCTGTTCGGCATCGTCGTCAGTCTGCTCGGCATGGGCCTTCTCGACCTCCGGTTCGCGCTCGCGGCACTGCTCGCCGTGCCGCTGCAGTACTTCGCGCTGCGGCGGTTCCTCCGGCGGTCGGCGCCCGTGTACCGCGAGCACCGTGTCGTGGTCGCCGAGCGCGGCCAGCGCACCATCGAGGCGGTGCGCGGCGTCGACACCGTGCGGGCGCTCAGGGCCGAGGAGCGGCACCTGGAACGCATCGCCGAGGCGAGCAGGCAGGGCATCGCACTCGAGGTGCGCGCGACGCGTGTGCGCAACGACTTCAACGTGTTCCTCAACCTGGCCGAGCTGGTGGGCCTGTCGGCCGTCCTCGTGGTCGGGTACCTCCTGGTCACGGGAGGGCAGGTCGAGCTGGGGGCGGCGACCGCTGCAGCGCTGTACTTCCTCGCGCTGTTCGGTCCGATGGGCGCGCTGCTGTTCCGGATCGACGAGCTGCAGGATGCCGGGGCGAGCCTCGCGCGGCTGTTCGGTGTGATCCTGCTGCCCTCGCCGCGGCCTCGTGGCAGCGCGACGCCTGCGCACCGGGGCGAGATCGCGGTCGACGGGCTGGGCTTCTCCCACGTGCCGGGACGGCGTGACCTGGAGGACGTGTCGCTGGCGGCGGCTCCCGGAGACGTGATCGCTGTGGTCGGCGCGAGCGGTGCGGGCAAGACCACGCTCGCCCGCGTGCTGGTCGGCACGCTCCCGGTCGGGGAGGGGGCGGTGCGTCACGATGGCGTCGCGATCGAGGAGTGGCATCCACACGATCTGCGCGATGCTGTCGTGATGCTGAGCCAGGAGCCGCACGTCTTCGCTGGTTCCGTGCGTGAGGACCTTGCGCTGTTCGGCGACGCGGACGAGGCGCGGGTGCGGGAGGTCATCGCGCGGCTCGGCGCCGAGTGGATCCTGGCCCTGCCCGAGGGGCTCGACACGGTGGTCGGTGACGCGGGGCTGCCGCTGACCGCCGGCCAGGCGCAGCACCTCGCTCTCGTCAGGGTCGCGCTCTCTACGGCATCCGTCGTGATCCTCGATGAGGCGACCGCCGAGGCGGGGTCGGCCGATTCCGAGATGCTCGACCGGGCGGCGCTCGCGGCGATCGACGGTCGCACGGGGATCGTGATCGCCCATCGGCTCAGCCAGGCGGTGTCGGCCGACCGCATCCTGGTGATGTCCGACGGTCGTGTCGTGCAGGCGGGCTCCCACGACGAACTGGTGGCGGAGCCCGGTCCTTACGCCGAGCTGTGGGCGGCCTGGACGGCCTGGTGACGGCCCGTGCGGGGCGTCAGGTGGTGAGCGCTGGCAGCAGCCGTGACAGCCCGTACTCGAAGGCGCGGTCGATGTCGCCGCCGAGGCGGAACGCCCCGGCGAGCTCCATCTGCAGGAAACCGGTCGCCCACGCCGTGAAGAGGCGCGCGGCGTCGAGGGCGTCCGTCTCGCCGACCAGAGCGGCTGCCGCGCGGATCACCGGCGCGGCGGAGCGCTCGAGGGCGTCGTGCGGGGCGGCGATCGTGAACATCAGGCGGAACCCCTCCGGGTTCTCCTTCGCGAAGCCTCGATAGGCGTGCGCGAGGGCCGCGAGGTCGTCGCCCTCGTTCTCGAGTCGTGCGGTGAGGGCATCGATCGTGGCCACGGCGACCGCGGTGTGCAGGGCGTCCCGATCGCGGAGGCGCTTGTACAGCGAGGGTGCACGCACGCCGACGCGCGTCGCGACCGCCTGCATGGTGAGGCCTGCGGGTCCGGCGGTCTCGAGGATCTCCCGTCCGGTCGCGACGATCTCCGCGGTGGAGGTGCGTTCGGGGGTCGGCATCGGTCCTCCTGCATGGCTATTGACGTGAGCCATGATAGCTACGTATCGTAGCCATCGCAATCATCCCGAGAGGATTCGCCATGAAGCTCGCACCGCACCTGCACCGTCTGGGCAACGACATCGTCGCCTCGTACCTCATCGACCTGCCCGAGGGGATCACACTGATCGACGCGGGACTCCCCGGGCACTGGCACGACCTCCAGCACGAACTCGAGACGATCGGGCGCCCCCTTTCCGAGGTCCGCGGCCTCGTCCTCACCCACGGCGACAGCGACCACATCGGGTTCGCCGAGCGGCTGCGCACCGAGGCCGGGGTGCCGGTCTTCATCCACGAGGCCGACAGCCACCGGGTACGAACCGGCGAGAAGCCCAAGACCGCGATGGGGCCCGCGAGGCTCGGACCGACGCTCGGGTTCTTCGCCTACGGGCTCCGCAAGAACGCGCTGCGCACACCGCATGTCTCGGTGGTCACCGAGGTGGGTGACGGAGACGTGCTCGATCTGCCCGGAGCGCCGGTCGTCGTCGGGATGCCGGGTCACTCGCCGGGCAGCATCGCGGTGCACGTCCCGGCCGCGGACGCCGTGTTCGTGGGCGACGCGCTCACGACGAGGCACGTGCTCACCGGTCGCGTGGGCGCACAGCCGGCGCCCTTCACGGATGAGCCGGACGCCGCGCTCGCCTCCCTCGATCGCCTGGCCGCGGTGTCGGCATCCTGGGTTCTTCCGGGGCACGGCGCCCCGTGGCGAGGGTCGCCGGCGGACCTGGTCGCCGAGGTGCGGGCCGCGTCCTGATCGGCAGATCGGAGTCGGTGACGATTCCCGGAGTCGGTGACGATTCCCGGATCGATCCGGCCGATTGCTCCGCAGATCGTCATCCGCTCCGCACATCGTCATCCCCGGATCGGCCGAGGATCGTGTCGGTGTCGCTCACGGTGATCTGCGGGGGATAGAGGCCCATCACCTGGAGGGCGGCCTGGTGGTTCTCCGCCGTCGAGCCGGCGCACGCATCCGCAGCGATCGTGACGTGGGCACCCGCATCCGCCGCTGCCAGTGCGGTCGAGATCACGCAGCAGTCGGTCGAGACGCCCGCCAGCACGACATGGCCTCCGTGGCCCACCACGGTCTCGAGCTCCAGCCCCCACTTGCCGAAGGTCGGCAGATCGAGCGTCGGGTGCGTGCTCAAGGCGGCTGCCTCCGGGACGAGGGCGAACAACGGATCGCTCGGTGGCTGATCCGCGAACGGCCAGGCGTCGAAGTACGCACCCCAGGACGTCGTCCGGTCGGCGGTCGGCATCCACCGTGTCACGAGTACCCGGTCGCCGAAGGCCGTCGCGAGGGCGCGGATGCGGGGCATCGCCTCGGCGAAGAAGGGCGAACCCCAGGCGGAGTCCGGAGCGGCGAAGATGCTCTGGGGATCGATCACCACGAGCCAGGTGTCGTCGAGCGAGCGCGCGCTCACGCGTTCTCCTGTCGCCGGATCTTCCCGGCCCGGGCGACGTAGGTCACGAGGAACGACAGCACCAGCGCGAAGAACACCCCGAGGTTTGCGTAGGCCCAGTCCCCGTCCCTGCCGCCGATCAGGAACAGCAGATAGCCCTGCCAGTTGTTCCAGGCGGCATCTTCGGCGAAGTTGTTCACGACCAGCCCCCATCCGATCACGCTGGTGACGACCATGGTGCCGATCGAGGTCCAATCCCAGGCGCCGTAGCGGCCACGACCGTCGAACAGGGCGTCCTCGTCGTAGTCCTTGCGGCGACGCAGGATGTCGGCGATGAGGATGCCCGCCCACGAGGCGAGCGGAACGCCCAGGGTGATCAGGAAGCTCTGGAACGGTCCGAGGAAGTCGTTGGCGAAGAACACGACGAAGACCGTTCCGATCGTGAGGATCACCCCGTCGATCGCTGCGGCGGACGGACGGGGGATGCGGATGCCGAGGCTGAGGAGGGTCAGCCCCGAGGAGTAGATGCCCAGCACGGCGCCAGAGACGAGCGCCAGTACGGCGGTGAGCAGGAAAGGAACGAGCACCCAGGTCGGGAGGATCGAGGCGAGGGCTCCGATCGGGTCGGCCGCGATCGCGTTCATCAGCTCGTCGTTCGACCCGCCGAGCAGCAGACCGAACACGACGAGGATGACCGGTGCCACCGAACCGCCGATGGTGTTCCACGCCACGATCGCGCCGTCGGAGGCCGTGCGCTTCTGGTACCTCGACCAGTCGGCGGCGATGTTGATCCAGCCGAGCCCGAATCCGGTCATCACCATCACGAGCGCGCCGATGACCTGGCCGATGCCGCCGTCGGGGCGTGCCAGCACCGTGGCGACATCGATCTCCGGCGCCGCGAGGATGATGTAGATCACGGTCACGACTCCGGTGATCCACGTCAGCACCGACTGCATCCGCATGATCGTGTGGTAGCCCAGCACGGAGGCCGTGACGATCAGTGCCGCGACGATCACGGTCGCGACGACCTTGAGCCCGATGCTGTCGCCGTCGCCACCGAGCTGGGTGATCACGGTCGCGGTGGCGAGCACGGCCATGATCGCGAGGAAGGTCTCCCAGCCGATCGAGGTCAGCCACGAGACGATGCCGGGAACCTTCTGACCCTGCACGCCGAAGGCCGCGCGGGAGAGCACCATGGTCGGCGCTGACCCTCGCTTGCCGGCGATCGCGATCAGCCCGCACAGCAGGAACGACACCACGATGCCGATCACCGAGACGAGGGTCGCCTGCCAGAACGAGATGCCGAAGCCCAGCACGAAGGAGCCGTATGACATCCCGAAGACCGACACGTTCGCCGCGAACCAGGGCCAGAAGAGGTCCCGCGGCTTCGCGGTGCGCTCGGACTCGGGGATGATCTCGATGCCTGCGCGCTCGATGAGGGCCGGCTTGATGTCAGTCATGCTGACATCCTGGCACTGCGGAGATGCCGCCGGGGGACTTTCGCCGACGCCGGAGGCGAAGGATCAGCCGGCGAAGAACGTCTGCGCGACGCGGCTGAGGTTATGGAGATCGGAGACCCCGGCGAGCTCGCGGGCGGAGTGCATCGAGAGGATCGGGATGCCGACGTCCACCGTGCGGATACCGAGACGGGTCGCGGTGATGGGGCCGATCGTCGAGCCGCACGGCACGCTGTTGTTCGACACGAACTCCTGGGCCGTCACGCCCGCCCGCTCGCACCACGACAGCCACGAGGCCGTGCCGACGGCATCCGTCGCGTATCGCTGGTTGGCGTTGAGCTTCAGGATGGGCCCCGAGCCGAGCACCGGCTGTACGACGGGGTCGTGCTTGGCGGCGTAGTTGGGGTGCACCGAGTGTCCGACATCGCTGGACAGGCACCACGACGACGCATACGCTCGGCGCCGCTCGGAGGCATCGGCGCCGAGCCCGGCGTACAGGCGTTCGAGCACGTCCTCCAGGAACGGACCTGCCGCACCGGAGCGCGACTCGGAGCCGAGCTCTTCGTGGTCGAAGGCGGCGAGCACGGCGATGGGTCCTCCGGCCTTCGGGTCATGCGTCGCGAGCGCCTCCACCCCGGCGTGCACCGAAGCGAGGTCGTCCAGACGGCCGGAGGCGAAGAACGCCCTGTCCTTGCCGAACACGGCGCCGCGCGCGCCGTCGGCGATCACGACGTCGTACCCGCGGATGTCGGTGGCCGCCACCGCGGCGGAGTCTGCGAGCTCGGCGAGGATGTCGGCTTCACTCGCGTCGCCCAGACCCCACACCGGCTGCGTCTCTACCTGCTTGTCGAGCGCGAGCCCGTTGTTGACGCCGCGGTCGAGGTGGATCGCGAGCTGCGGCAGGCGCAGGAGGGGGCCGGTGTCGGCGAGTACGACGCGTCCGTCCGCGAGGGCCAGGCGCCCGGCGAGGCGCAGCTCCCGGTCGAGCCAGGAATTGAGGAGGGGACCGCCGTACACCTCGACCGCGGCCTGCAGCCAGCCGCGTGACCCCGTGGTCGGCTGCGGCTTGAGCTTGAAGCCGGGGGAGTCGGTGTGGGCGCCGAAGATCTGCACGGGGGTCGTCGCCGTGGCATCCGCGGGCACCGTCCAGGCGATCGCTGCGCCGTCGCGCACCACCACATACCGCCCGCCTGCGGACGCCGCCCAGGAATCCTCCTCGCGGAGCCGGGTGAACCCCGCACTCTCGAGTCGTCGAGCGACTTCCGCCGCCGCGTGATAGCTCGACGGCGAAGCGGCGACGAAGTCGGCGAGATCCTCGGCGTGGGCGAGCGCGGCGGGGGTGACAGGCATGTCGTGACCTTCCTTCGAGTGTGCGGTCCTTCGAGCGTAGTCCGGGGTCTCGCTTCGGGTCCGCGTCGAGCGGGGCGCCTCGGTGTTTCCCCGGTGTTCACCACGGCACGGTAGGGTCATCCTCGATAGCGCCTAGGGTTCCGGGGTTCGCCCGTCTGGTCCGAGCGGCGCCACGGCGCTCCTCCGCAGGAGAGCCGTCATCTGACAGGACAAAAGCCCGGAGGACCCTGTTCGTCGCGCCGTGCGCCGGACGGAAGGGTCCCGTCGTGTCGCCTCTCGCCTTCGTCCTGGTCTTCGGGGCCGCCATCGCCCACGCGGCGTGGAACATCATCGCGCACGGCATCAGCCGGGCCGGCGCACCTTTTCTGTGGTGGGGTGCCGTGGGCAGCACTCTCGTGTGGGTCGGCGCCGTGCCGTTCACGGGCGGCCTCGGCGCCGATGAGGGGGGATCGTTCGTCCTCGGGGTCGTGGTCTCGTCGATCCTCCACGTCGGCTACATGGCGGTCCTGCAGCGCGGGTATCAGCGGGGCAACCTCTCCACCGTCTACGCGACCGCTCGCGGCACGGGGCCCTTCCTCTCGGTGATCGTCGCCGTGCTGCTGCTCGGGGAGCGCCCGTCGGCGGTCGCGCTCGTCGGCGTCGCGGCGGTGATCGTCGGCGTCGTCGCCGTCGGTCTCGTCGATCGGGGCAGCGGAGCCGGGACAGGCCGGATCGACCCCGGTATCGTCTTCGGGCTGCTGACGGGTGTCGCGATCGCGGTCTACACGATCTGGGACGCGCATGCGGTGCGCACGTGGAACCTCTCGCTCGTCGCGTTCATGGTCGGGACCACGCTGCTGCAGGTGCCGTTCTACTCGGTCGCGGTTCGTCGCCGCTGGGGTGCGGTATGGGCGCTCGGACGCACCCAGTGGCGCCGCATCCTCGCATTCGGCATCCTGTCTCCGCTGTCGTACATCCTGGTGCTCACGGCGATCCAGATCGCTCCGGTCGCGCTGGTCGCACCGCTGCGCGAGGTGAGCGTCGTGCTGGTGAGTCTGTTCGGGGTCTTCGTCCTGCGAGAGTCGCATCCAGGATGGCGGATCGCCGCGTCACTCGTGGTGGTCGGGGGGATCGTCCTGCTCGCGCTCTGAGCACCGTCGTCCACCGCGGAGGAGTGCATTCCGGCATATCGCGAAATAGCGTCTGAACAGGGCCGTTTAGGGCATGGAAATGTCAGTGGTCGAGTGTTGGATGAAGGCATGAACCCGCTTCTCGACTCACTCGATCAGGTGGTCGCCGGACTCGATCGAGCGCTGTCCACGGGAGCCTTGGCGGGTCAGTCGGATTCCGGTCGGATGGAGGCGCTCCACGCCGCAGGAGAAGCGCTGCGGCGCGTGGAGGCGGTGATCCTGGAGACGGTCGCGTCTGCCGACCAGCGGCTGCCCGAGGTCCACGGATGTCGCTCCATGAACGAGCTGCTGCAGCGGGTGCTCCGACTCGATGCGCCGGGGGCCTCGCGCGTGGTGAAGGCGGCGTCCGCTGTTCGTCGTGAGGTGTCGTTGTCGTCGGGGGAGCGGCTACCCGCCCGTTACCCGTCGATGCGCACGGCGCTCCTCGACGGTGCGATCGGTATCGCCGGGCTTCTCGCGGCGACGGCGCCGATCGAGCAGGCGGGGGACCGCATCGGGGTGGCCGACCGGCTTGCGGCCGATGCGGCGATGGCGGACTTCGCGCGCGGCCATCCCGCTGCGGACGCAGATGCCGATGCGGAAGCGGGTGCAGAGAGGGATCCTGCGCCGCCCGCGACGCCGGACGACCTTCGTCAGTTCGCGCAGGTGCTGGCCATGACCCTCGACCCGGATGGCGCCGAGCCGTCTGACCTCCGGGCGCAGCAGCAGCGGTTCGTGACGGTCGGACGCTTGCGCGATGGGGTGCACTCGCTGAGGGGCGCTCTGCTGCCAGACGCCGCGGCGCAGCTGGAGCTGATCCTCGACGCGCAGTGCAATCCGAAGACGGGTGGTCCGGTTCCACCCGGGGTCGTGTTCCGCGACTCGGAGGAGGAAACGCTGGATGGTGAGTCGTGGAACACGGATCCGCGTCACGTGATCGATCCCCGCACTGCGGCGCAGAAGCGCCACGATGCGCTGGTCGCCGCCTTGGGGATCGCAGCGCGCCATGACGAGATGCCCGCATTGGGCGGTGCCGCGCCGACTCTGGTCGTGCAGATGGAGGCCGAAGGCGTCGCGACTGGCGCGGGGTGGGCCACCATCCCGAGCTCGCAGGCTCCGGTGCCTCTCGCCGTGGCGGCGCAGGTCGCGTGCGCGGGCGCGATTCAGCGCGTCCTCACTGACGAGGGACGGATCATCGGCGTGACGGTGACCGATCGAGTCTTCACCGTGCATCAACGACGGGCGATCGTCGCCCGAGACGGTGAGTGCGTGATTCCGGGGTGCCATGTCCCCGCCACCTGGTGCGAGATCCACCACGTGATCGAGCACGCCCGAGGCGGGCCGACCCATACCGACAACGGCGTGCCGTTGTGCTGGTGGCATCATCGATCGCTGGACAGCTCCGGATGGGAGATCCGGATGAGCGAGGGACTCCCGCAGATCCGCGGCCCCGCCTGGTGGGATCCCACACGCCGCTGGCGTACCCCGCACCGTTCGATTCGGTCTCGCGCTGGTCGGAGTCGCGGGGAGCGGGTTCTCTGCGGAGGGTGAGTCTCCGCAGAGGGTGATTCTCAGCGGAAGGTAACGAGGCCGGCGTGCGCAGCCGTGACCAGGATCTGCACCCGGTCGCGCAGGTGCCATTTCGACATCATGCGCCCGAGGTGGGCCTTCACCGTGCCCTCGGAGACGATCAGCGCTTTGGCGATCTCGGCGTTCGACATGCCTTTCGCGAGGCACTGGAGCACCTCCGCCTCACGCTCGGTCAGAGGCTCGAGCGCATCCACTTCGGAGGTCGCCGGAGTGGACTCACGGACGTGCTTGATGAGCATCGAGGCGATCCGCGGTGACAGCGAGCTCGCGCCGCTGTAGACCTCGCGCACGCCGATGACGATCTCCTCGGCGCTGGAGTCCTTGAGCATATAGCCGGAGGCGCCCGCGCTCAGCATGGGCAGGACAGTGTCGCTGCCGTCCAGTGTCGTCACGGCGAGCACTCGAACGTGAGGCCAGCGTTCGGCGATCACGCCCGTCGCCTCGATGCCGTCCATCTCGGGCATCTGCACATCCATCATCACGACGTCGGGCTGCTCGCGCTCGACGGTCGCGATCGCCTCGAGCCCGTCCTCCGCCTGGGCGATGACCGTGATCTCGGGGTCACGGGAGACGAAGTGGGACAGCGCCGAGCGGACCAGGGGATCGTCGTCGACGATCAGGACACGGATTTCCTGCATAGGGGGAAGCCTAACGGCGTGAGTGGATCAACGACGGCATGTAGACCTTTGGCCAAAAAGGTCTGGACTTGAGGCAGATGTGGCCCGCGAGGATCACCGAGAAGATGAATACAGACATCGACGAACGACTACATAATGGAGGTGAACGCGATGACTTTCTGGCAGCAGGTTGGCAAGTTTTTTGGTCTCGTCCGCTAGCGTACCTGGCGAATAGGAGATAGTGAAGTATGGCCTTCGACCAGTCCCTTCGACGATCTGCGGATTCGTTCCGGCTGGGTCGAGGCGAGAAGCTCAGCACGATCGAGCGGATCGTCGTCTTGGTCATACTCGGTATCACCATCGCCACCGACGTCATAGGCTTCTTCACCACGCCGGGTGTGAACCCGGCCGCCCTGGTGGTGAGCGTCGCATCCACTGCAGCGTTCGCCCTCTACCTCTGGAAGCCGCTTCTCGCGACATGCGCCCTCGGCGTCGTGTTCGCGTCATCATTTCTCGTGGGAACCGAGTCCCAGGTTCTGACCGCCGCCGCAGTCGCGTCCGGTTTGGTCATGAGGCTGGGGTGGACTTCCCTGATCCTCTCTTACACCGGCGCGTTCCTGATCGCGACGGCAGTCGTCGCCTACGGCGACGCTGACGCCGATGTGAACGTCGGTCTCTTTCTCGTCTTCGCCACGGTGGCCGGAGCCGTCGGGTTCGCCCTTCGGCTCGCGTTCGCCCGTGGCAGCCGCCTCGAGCGCGAACTCCAGGCGGCGGCCGAACAGGAGCGCCAAGCAGTACTCGCCGAGCGGCGCTGGATCGCCGGTGAGTTGCACGACAGCATCGCTCACCACCTCACGGTGGTGTCGTTGCACGTGCAGATGCTCGAAGACCCCCAGACAAGTACGGATTCGCAAGAGGCGATTCGCGTCGCCGCGCGCAAGGCGATGACCGATCTGCGTTTCGTGATCGAGCTCGCCGATGACGGACCCCAGTCCTCGAGCGTGCAGACCGGAGACCTCGCTGCCGCTATCGACGAGGCTCAGGAGGAGTTCGAGGCTGCAGGTCACTCCGTGGATCGTGTGGGAGACCCTCGTGACGAGCGCATCCCGCGTGCGGTCGAGATCGTCCTCGCGCGAATCACCCGCGAGTCCGCCACGAACATCCTCAAGTACGCCGGCCCCGGCGAAGTGCAGGTGCACCTCGCCGTCGACGACGAGGTCGCGCACCTCGTCCTGCGCAGTCCGCTCCCGACCACGCCGCGACGCGAGCTCTCCTCGAGTCGCACGGGTCTCACCCGGATGGCCGAAAGGGTGATGGGGGCCAGTGGACAGTTCAGTGCCGGGGAGGAAGACGGATCGTGGGTCGTGTCCGCCCGCCTTCCGGTCGTCTGATGCTCTAGAGTGTGTGAGCATGCTTCACCGAGGAGCGGACTTTCTGGACGAAAGTCTAGGCAGCCCTCGACGTTTGGCGCTACTTTTCGGGTTGAGCCGACCCATATTCTGGAGGCTCCCCAGATAAAGCGTCCCCAGCGCTGCGATCGCGGGCGCGATCTTTCTGGCTTCTGAAACACTCTGCGCGCTCGCGATCGCCATCTGCGTTAACGGGCTCCGTGGTCACGGACCAGGATCCAGACTCCGGCTTCCCGGCTATGCGCCCACTGCCCGCATGTAGTGCCCATCGGTGGAGATCCCCGACGCGGCGACCGTGAAGCGAACGACCTCGCTCAGGTAGCGGTCCTCCGAGGCCTCGAAGATCCGCCCCTCCGCGTCACGTGACGTGCGGGTCAGGCGCAGGATCGGTGTGTGTCGGGGTACCCGCAGCAGCGCGGCATCCTGTTCGTCGGCTGCCACCGCGTCGATCACGTGCTCCAGCGTGACGATGGGGTGTCCGACGGAGGACAGATACTCGGTGATCGATACCTCGTCCAAGTTCGCGTGGAACAGGTGTCGCCCCGCGGCCTCGGTGTAGTTGAGGCGCTCGAGCATCGTCGGGCGCCCGTCGAGGAAGCGCAACCGCACGACGCTCACGATGGTGTCGCTCTCGTCGACGCCGAGAGCTGCGCCGAGGGCGCCGGCGCGTCGCAGGCTCAGCTCCTGGGTCTGGGCGCCCGGGGAGACCCCGAGTTCGCGCGCCCAGCGTGTGAACGGCACCGAGACGTCCACTGCCTGATTGGCCTTGCGCGCCACGACCCGCGCTGGTCGGCCGCGCGTCGTCTCGATCAGGCCCTCTGCGCGCAGCGCCGCCAGCGCATTCCGGATCGGCCCGCGGGATGTGTGCCATCTCTCGGCGAGCTCCGCCTCTGTCGGAACGTCGTCTCCCGGGCGCAATCCGCCGTCGGCGATCCGCGCACGGAGGTCCTCGGCGATCTGGGTGTACACAGCTTCAGCCACATAGGTACATTACTCTGTCATCCCTCGCAACGCGATCACGTTCGGGGAGCGTTCATCCAGGCGAATGCTCGGTAAACGGGCTCTGAACTCTTCCGAGTTAGGTACATATCTCGCGGTGGCACCTGTCAGAGTCGTCCGTGGATCACCCCTCCCACTCTGAAAGGTCCTCATGAAGCTTCGCGCTCTCCCCGCCCTCGCCGGTGTCGCGATCCTCGCGCTCGGTCTCGCTGCCTGCTCCGGATCGGCTGAGGCGACCGGCACCCCGGGCGCCGACGGGTCGTCCTCTGCGAGCGGTTTCGCGGTCGACGAGAACACGCTCGTCTTCGGCGTCGTGCCCGACTCGGTCGACACCGAGACCAACTACCAGCCGCTCATGGACTACATCGCCGACCTCACGGGCAAGACCGTGGAGTACCACGAGTCGACCGACTACGCCGCGCTCATCGAGGCTGCTGTGGCCGGCAAGGTCGACGTCGCGTCGTTCTCGGGCTTCACCTATGTCACGGCCACGAACAACGGCGCCGAGCTCACTCCGATCTCCTCGATCGTGACCGAGGAGGGGCAGGAGCCGGGCTACTACTCGCAGGCGATCGTCCCCGCGGACAGCGACATCACGAGCATCGACGGCTTCAAGGGCAAGAAGGTCTGCTTCGTCGACCCGTCATCGACCTCGGGCTACCTGTTCCCGTCGTACAACCTGCTCGAGGCGGGCATCGACCCGAAGACCGACGTCACGCCCGTCTTCGCCGGCAAGCACGACGTGAGCGTCACCAAGGTCGGCGAGGGCGTCGAATGCGAGGCGGGCTTCGCCGAGGATTCCGAAGTCGAGAAGTCGGACAAGGTGAAGGTCGTCGAGGAGACCATGGTGCCCGGTGCGCCGCTGGTCTACTCGTCCGCGCTCCCCGACGACGTCGCGAAAAAGCTCATCGACGGCCTCTCCGAGGTCACGATCGACGACATCATCGCCGCGGGCATCGACAGCGCCGACACCGACTCGTTCCGCAGCGTGTTCTACGCCACGAAGCCGGTGGACGACGCGTACTACGACCTGATCCGCGACATCTGCAAGGAGACCGAGGCCGAGCAGTGCCAGGGCTGAGCCCGGCCTGACGACCTCGCCCCATCGGCGCCCTCCGTCCCGTCCGCCTCCTGCGGACGAGACGGAGGGCACCACCGCACGACTCACCACATCACAGGAGCCATGACATGACCGCCTCGGCATCCGATGCCCTCATCCGCCTCGACCGCGTGACGAAGACCTTCGGGACGACCACTGCGCTGAAGGACGCCTCGCTGGAGGTGTCCCGCGGCGAGATCGTCGTGCTCCTCGGACTCTCCGGCTCGGGCAAGTCGACCCTGCTGCGCCATCTCGACGGCCTCGAGATCGCCACCTCGGGCTCGGTCGAGGTGCTGGGAGCCCACGTGTCCTCCCTCCGGGGAAGGGCGTTGCGCGACCTCCGCAGTCGCGTGGGCTTCATCTTCCAGCAGTTCGAGCTCGTGCCCTCGCTCACGGTGCTCGAGAACGTGCTCACCGGCTCGCTCTCCGACCTGCGCGGTCCGCGCCTCGGGCTCTGGGGCTACGCGCGGACCGCGAAGCTCACCGCGCTCGAGCATCTCGACCGGGTCGGCCTGCTCGATCGCGCCTACCAGCGCAGCGACACCCTCTCGGGCGGACAGCAGCAGCGCGTCGCCATCGCCCGCGCGCTCATGCAGAAGCCCGACATCCTGCTCGCCGACGAACCGGTCGCCTCGCTCGACCCCGAGTCGAGCGAGCAGGTGATGGCGCTGATCCGTGAGATCGCCGCCGACGAAGGGCTCACCGTCGTCTGCAGCCTGCACCAGGTCGATCTCGCGATCAGCTGGGCCGACCGCATCGTCGGACTCCGGCACGGCGAGGTCGTGCTGGACACCCCGACCGGCGACCTCACCAAGGCCGAGGTCATGGAGATCTACGGCCGCGTCGCCACCACGACCGCCGAGATCCGTGCCGTCCAGGAAGAACTCGTCGACGCAGCGACGCAGGTGGCCGCATCATGACGGCTCTCGACGCCTCGACGGAGTCCTCGACGCGAGGTGGCGGTTCGGCTCCTCGGGGCGGCGGACGCAGCGTCGCGGAGCGCGCCCCGAAGCGGGTGGTCTCCCCGGAACGCATCGCGGCATCGCTCACCCTCGTCGCCCTGCTCGCCCTCGGCATCCTCGCCGTCCGTGACGTCGACATCTCGATCCCCGCCATGCTGCAGAGCTGGGGCAACGCCGAGAACTTCCTGGCTCGCATCGGCGGCCTCACGTTCCCGGCCCCCGGCGATCTCGTCTGGCTGATCGCGCTCACCGTCGGTCTCGTGCTCGTCGGCACCCTGCTCGCCGCGGTGCTGTCGGTGCCCATCGCCTACCTCGCCGCGTCCAACACGACTCCGGGGAACGGCTGGCGCGCCGCTGCCCGGTTCATCGGCGTGCTCACTCGTGCTCTTCCTGACGTGGTCCTCGCGATGGCATTCGTGCTGATGTTCTCGCTCGGCACGCTCCCCGGCATCCTCGCCATCGGCATCCACTCGATCGGCATGATCTCGAAGATGTTCGCCGATGCCATCGAGCAGATCGACGAAGGTCCCCGCCTCGCGATCCGCGCTGCGGGCGGTTCGAAGATGCAGGAGTTCGCGGCGGGGATCCTCCCGCAGGTGCTGCCCAGCTGGGTGGCCACCGTGCTGCACCGCAACGACATCAACCTGCGAGGCAGTGTCGTACTCGGCTACGTCGGCGTCGCCGGCCTCGGCCTGGAGATGTCGTACGCGTTCAAGTCCCTGAACTACGGCAAGGGCCTCGGCATCGCGCTGGTCATCTTCCTTCTGTGCATCGCGATGGAGGTCGTCTCGAGCATGGTGCGCGGCGCGATGCTGGGCGAGCAGAAGCACACCCGCTCGTGGATCGACCGGATTCTGCACCCGCGCCTCAGCGCCGGCGCCGCAGCTGTACCGGTCGGCCGCCCTGCCTGGGCCACGACCCCCGAGACCGCCGTGCGTCGCCCCTGGACCGCCCCGCGCGTGCGCCACACCATCGCCGGCGTCGTGGCGGTGCTCGTCGTCATCGGCAGCGTGGTGGTCAGCCAGATCAACTGGATGGACCTCTTCACGTTCTGGGCGAAGCTTCCCGAGGTCGCGGCGAAGTTCTGGCCGCCCTCGTTCGGCAACTACGACCCGAGTGCGATGTTCGAGGCGATGCGGGAGACCGTCGCGATCGCGCTCGCGGCCACCGTGCTCACCCTTCTCCCGTCGCTCGTGCTGGGCTCGCTCGCCGCGCGCAACATCGCGCCGACCCCCGGAGCCCGGGGGACGGCGCGCCTGCTGCTCGTCGGCATCCGCGGCATCCCGGAGCTCATCCTCGCGATCGTGCTCGTCGTGATCACGGGACTCGGCGCGCAGGCGGGCGTCATCGCCCTCGCGATCGGTGGGATCGGACTCCTCGGCAAGCTCATCGCGGACTCGTTCGAAGAGGTCGATCGCGGCCCTGAGTGCGCGCTCAGGGCCGTCGGGGCGACGCGTCTGCAGACCTATGCGGCGGCCACGGTGCCACAGGCGACCCAGGCGCTGATCGGTCACAGCTTCTACATGCTCGACACCAACATCCGTGCGGCGACCATCCTCGGCATCGTCGGCGGCGGCGGGGTCGGCTACTACCTCCTCAACGCGAGTCAGGGGTCGCGCTACGAGACCGTGACGGCGATCGTGCTGATGATCCTCGCCACCGTGCTCGTCGTCGAGGGCCTCGCCATGTGGATGCGGAAGGTGTTCCGATGAATCCGGGTCGCTCGGCGGACACCGCGGACGTCGTCGTGGTGGGGTCAGGGGTCGTCGGTCTCGGTGCGGCCTACGCGGCGGTCCGTCGCGGACTGCGGGTGATCGTGGTCGATCGCACCGATACGCCGGTGGGTGCCACGATCCGCAACTTCGGTCACCTGTGCATCGGCGCGCAGAGAGGGGAGGCCCGGCGCTACGCTGACGCCTCGCGCGAGTCGTGGCTGCGCCTGTCCCGAGACGCGGGGTTCTGGCTGCGGGAGTCGGGAACGCTGGTCGCGGCCCGGCACGACGACGAGATCGCGGTACTCGAAGCGGCCGCTCACGACGGCGGCATCCGGATGCTGGAGCCCGACGAGCTCCTGCGGCTCGCACCGCTCCGCGCGCAGGGACTGGTCGGCGGCGCCCACATCGAGAGCGACCTGCAGACCGATCCGCGCACGGCGGCGGCCGCGATCGTCCGTCACCTCGCTTCCCTCGGCGTGGAGTTCCGCTTCCGCACCGCCGTGACCGCGGTGGGGAACGGACGCATCGACACCACGCGCGGCCCTCTCGCCTGCGGCAGCGTGGTCGTCGCCGTCAACCACGACATCGACCAGCTGCTTCCCGAGGTCGCCGAGCGGCACGGGATCGTCCGCTGCGCCCTCGACATGGTGCGGGCGGCCGTGTCGTTCCGGTATCCGCTCGCGGCACCTCTGCTCACCGGATGGTCGCTCGTGCGGTACGGGCGCTTCGCCGACGGGCCGGAGGCCGCCGTGCTGCGCGAACGCCTTCACACCGAACGGCCGGACCTCGCCGCGATCGATCTGAACCAGATGTACACGCAGCTCCCCGACGGCACGCTCATCCTCGGCGACTCGCACGCCACCGGCACGGCCCCAGCGCCGTTCCAGAGCGAAGCCGCCTTCACCGCGTTCCTCACCGAGGCGCACGAGCTGTTCGATGCGCCGGCGCCGCGCGTGATCGAACGCTGGCAGGGCGTGTACGCCAAGGGCCGCCAGGACTTCCTGATCGATCGGGGCGACGACGGCGTGCTCGTGCTCGCGGCCACGACCGGCATCGGGATGACCACGGGCCTGGGGCTCGCCGAACAGAATCTCACCGCTGCCTTCGGATGGGCGGCAGCAATGGAAGGAACATCATGACCACTCCTCTCGAACTCGTCGTCCTCGACATGGCGGGGACCACGGTGCTCGACGACGGCATCGTGGAGCAGGCGTTCCAGCGCGCGGCCGAGCGCACGGGCGTCGCCGATCGCATGCCCTGGGCCGAAGCCCTCGACCACGTGCGTGCCACGATGGGGCAGTCGAAGATCGACGTCTTCACACACCTCTCCGGCGGAGATGCCGAGGCCGCGGCGCGAGCGACCGCAGCCTTCGAGGGCGCCTACGCCGAGATCATCACCGAGCAGGGCGTCTCCGAGATCCCCGGTGCGGCGGATGCGATCCAGGAGCTCAAGGACGCGGGGTTGAGGGTCGTGCTCACCACGGGCTTCGCCCCGGTCACCCGGGAGGCGCTGATCGACGGTCTCGGCTGGCGCGACCTCGTCGACCTCGCGCTGTCCCCGATCGATGCCGGACGCGGACGC
Source organism: Microbacterium paraoxydans (assembly GCF_020524545.1). GTDB lineage: Bacteria > Actinomycetota > Actinomycetes > Actinomycetales > Microbacteriaceae > Microbacterium > Microbacterium paraoxydans_C. Next base: position 429,118 of record NZ_JAIVLG010000001.1, read on the forward strand.
CCCGCGCCCGACCTCGTGCTCACGGCGCTGCTGCGCACGCAGACGTCGTCGGTCTCCGCCGTCGCCGTCGCCGGCGATACCGTCAGCGATGTCGAGTCCGGACGGCGGTCGGGGGCCGGCTTCGTCGCCGGGGTGCTCACCGGTGCGCATGATCGACCGGCCCTGAGCTCGGCGGGCGCGGACGCCGTGCTCTCGGACGTCACCGCGTTGCGGGGAGCACTCGCCCAGCGCGAGTTGCTTCCGCTCGTCGCGACATCCTGAGAGACGACGACATGGGAACGCTGCTGATCCGTCCTCCCGGACACCGCAGAGACGTCGCGCTGCGCCCGGCGGCGACCGCGATGGTCTGGATCGGCGCGGGACACCCGCACGAGACGATCGCGGTGCCGGGTGTCGCGCTCGCCGACGGCGACGTGCTGGTCGCGGTCGAGATGTCGACGATCTGCGGCTCCGATGTCCACACCGTGCAGGGGCGCCGCTCCGCCCCGGTGCCGCTGGTGCTCGGGCATGAGAGCGTCGGACGCGTGATCGCGCTCGGTGACGCCGGGACGAGCGGGGTCGACGGCACCCCGCTGCGCGTCGGCGATCGCGTGGTGTGGTCGGTGACCGTCTCCTGTGGGAGCTGCGACCGCTGCGTGCACGGGATGCCGCAGAAGTGCCGCGACCTCGGCAAGTACGGACATGACCGGGTCGGCGTCCACGGCGACCTCACCGGCGCCTTCGCGAGTCACGTGCAACTGCGCACGGGGACTGCGATCGTCCGCGTGCCGGAAGCGCTGCCGGCCGCCGTGCTCGCTCCCGCCTCCTGCGCCACGGCCACCGCCTGGGCGGCAGTGGCCAGGGCGGCCAGGGACCGTGATCTGGACGGCGCTGTCGTGCGGATCCACGGCGCCGGGCTGGTCGGTCTCTCCGCCGCGGCGATCGCCGTCGAACAGGGTGCGACGGTGGAGGTGCTCGATCCGAATCCGGAGCGCCGGGCACTCGCCACGCGTTTCGGGGCGACCGGCGTGGACCGCGGGCCCGACATCGTGATCGAGGCCTCGGGCCATGCCGTCCGCGAAGCGTTCGAGGGGGTGGCGGTCGGAGGAGTCGTGGTGCTCGTGGGGAGCGTCTTCCCCGCAGACCCGGTCCCCCTCGACGCCGAGAGCATCGTGCGGCGCCTCGTGACCGTCGCCGGAGTCCACAACTACACGGGCGACGACTTGGCGGAGGCGGTCGGCTTCCTGGCCGGACGCGGCCGTGCCTACCCCTTCGCGGACGCCGTCGGGGCCGTCCGCGGCCTGCCCGAGATCGACAGGGCGTTGGAGGAGGCGATGGCATCGGGGGCACCGCTTCGGATCGGGCTGGTCCCGGGGCGCTGACCAGCCCGACCAGGGGTCACCGCTCTTCGCTCTCGTCGTAGTCCGGACGCGGCGGCTGCAGGGGCTGGTCGGAATACTCTCCGCCCGGACGTCCGCCGTACGGACGTCCATGGTCGGCGAACTCGTCGCGGGCGAACACGAAGGTCCAGGGGCCCGCCGTGAAGTGCGCGCCCGTGCGGAGCGTCTCGGAGTCCTCGTCACGGTGGGTGGCGTCCACGCCGAGGCTGGCGTTGGTCTCTCCCTCGCCGTGCAGCGTGAGCACGTACTCGTCGCGGTCGTCGTGGGTGATCGTGGCGTGCACGGGGTCGGTCTCGGGGAGACGCAGCTCGTTGCCCTCGGCGGACCCGATCCGCACCACGTCGGCCTCGAGTGCGAACTCGGTGCGCTCGTCGTCTCGGGTGATGCGCAGGCGAGGGTTCCCTGCTCCCCATTCGGCATGTGTGGTCGTGGGGGTGTAGCCGTCATCCGGACGGTCGTCGATGGATCGGTCGTTCATGGCAGTCCTCCGCGAGATCTCGTGCCCCGAGGCTAGGCTCCTGCCCTCGCTTCGCCGAAGGGGGTTGACTTCGGCGCGGCGATTCGCCATCGCGCGGTCGACGGCGCCCGGAGGCGATAACCTTCTCCCGAGTGCGGGAGAATGAGGTGAGCCGTCGTCTCGGCCCGGCAGCGACCAAGGAGCATCACGCATGGGTAAATTCGTCTACGAGGGCGGCGTCAAGACCGAGATCGAGGATCGCGCCCTCACCCACCTTCAGCTCGTGATCACCGCGAAGCTTCGCCGTGGGGAGCCCTTCCCGTTCAGCTGGCGTGAGGATGCGAGCGTGGGCGGCGGGCGGACCACCGTGTGGATCCAGCCGGGGAGCTCGCTCGTCTTCAAGTACTTCGGCAGCCGTCAGCCCTCCATCAACCGGGCGTGGATCGAGGCGCTCGCCTTCACGGCGAACGCCCCCAGCGGGCTGTACCTCGTGCCCGAGCCCGCCGAGGCCGGAGACGAGCCCGGTGCCGCCGGAGAGGTTCCCGTCACTCCTCCGCTCTGAGCCGGGGCCGCAGCGCCGAGCGCGGGATGTCAAGCCCCTGACCGCGCGCGGGCGGGGGTGGAAGTGTGGGCCTCGTTCGACGAGACGAGGAGGATCGGCCATGACCGACGACACCACCGACCCCCGGCACGCTCATCGCGAAGAGGGCTTTCCCGACCAGCACCAGGACCAGCCGGGGCTGACCGAGCGGACGCGGCCCGAACCCGACCACGGGGAGGGAACCTACGTCGGCCACGGACGTCTGGAAGGTCGCCGCGCTCTCATCACGGGCGGTGACTCCGGAATCGGCCGAGCGGTCGCGATCGCCTTCGCACGAGAGGGTGCCGACATCGCGATCGCGCACCTGCCCGAGGAGCAGGACGACGCGGAGGACACGCTCGCCGTGGTCCGGGAGACGGGACGCACGGGCGTGGGCTTCGCGGGCGACGTGCGGGAAGAGGCCTTCGCGACCGATATCGTCGCGCGGACGCGGAGCGAGCTGGGCGGGCTCGACGTGCTCGTGCTCAACGCGGGCTACCAGCACGATATCGACGAGTTCGGCAGCCTGGAAACGGACCGCATGCGTCGGGTGTTCGACACGAACCTGGCGGGCATGCTGTTCTCGGCGCGGGCGGCCTATCCCGGCCTCCGGCCCGGGGCGAGCATCATCGTGACGGCGTCCGTCCAGGCCTACAACCCCTCACCGGGCCTGATCGACTACGCCATGACCAAGGCTGCGCAGGTCGCTTTCGTGAAGGCGCTCGCCGAGGAGGCGGGACCCCGCGGGATCAGGGTCAACGCCGTCGCGCCGGGGCCGATCTGGACCCCGCTGATCCCCGCGACCGGATGGGATGCCGAGCGGCTCGCGACCTTCGGTGCCGACACTCCGCTGGGTCGGGCAGGACAGCCGGCGGAGCTGGCCGGGGCATACGTGTACCTGGCGTCGGCGGAGTCCTCGTACACGTCCGGATCGGTCATCGCGGTCACCGGAGGCAAGGCCCTCTGACCCTCCTGCCTGCCGTCGAGACCCCTGCCTGCCGCCGAGACCCCTGCGCAGCAACGCGGGCAGGCGGGGGTCTCGGCGCCGACGGGGGGTCTCGGCGAGGAGGACACCGGGTGTCGCCGCCTAAGCTTGTGTGGTGCAGAAGTCGGCAGCGTCGCGTCCCCTCGTCGGCGTCGCGCTCGTCATCGGCTCGTGCCTCTCGCTCCCGTTCGGGGCCGCCGTCGCCGCCCAGCTCTTCCCGGTGCTCGGCCCGTGGGGGGTGACCTCTCTGCGCGTCGCGATCGCCGCGGCGCTGCTGGTCGTGATCGTGCGCCCGCGTCCCGGGAAGTGGACGCGCCCGCAGTGGTTCGCCGCGGTGCTCTTCGGCGTCTCGCTCGCCGCGATGAACGGGTTCTTCTACGCGGCGATCGACCGCATCCCGCTGGGCCCCGCCGTCGCGATCGAGTTCCTCGGACCGCTCGTGCTCGCGGCCGTGCTCACCCGGAAGGTCACGGACTTCGTCTGGGTCGGGGTGGCCCTGCTCGGAATGATCGTGCTGGGCGTCGACGGACTGATCGGGGCGGAGCCGCTCGATCCGCTCGGGGTGCTGTTCATCCTGATCGCGGCGGGCTTCTGGGCCATGTACATCCGGATGAGCGCGCGCGTCGGCTCCCTCATCCCCGGCAGCAGCGGCCTGGCGATGGGGCTCGTGGTCGCCGCCGTCCTGCTCATCCCGGTCGGCATCCCGGCCGCGTCGACGGTGGCGATGGATCCGCAGCTGCTCCTGCTCGCCGCGATCACCGCGGTGCTGTCGTCCGTGATCCCCTACAGCTTCGAGCTCGCAGCGCTGCGCCGTCTGCCGCAGCGCGTGTTCGGCGTGCTGCTGAGCCTCGAACCCGCGTTCGCGACGCTCGCCGGCTGGCTCATCCTGGGGCAGGACGCCACCCCGCTGCGGATGCTCGCCGTCGCCCTCGTGATCGCCGCGAGCGTCGGGACCACACTCGGGGTGCGGAGGGAACGCCGCGACGACGGTCCCTCCGGCCCGTTCACCGCGCCGATACCGCTGCCTGACTGACCGCGGGCGTCGGCAGCGGGAACCGGCGGCGCAGGATCACCCGCTGCACGAGCGTCCAGACCACCGTGACGGTGAGGTACAGCGCGGCGGCCAGAGGCACGAACACGGCGAAGACCGCGGTCGCGTAGTGCATCGCCGAGACCACGCGCAGCATGGTGGGCGAGTTCAGCGGTGAGTCGTCACCGTCGACCGGCGTCGGGCGGAACACGCGGCGGGTGATCTCGGCGACGGCGAGCATGACCGCGAGCAGCACCCCGAACACGAGGAACGTCGCGGGCGTCGCGGTGCCCCCGAACAGTGCCGACATCAGGCTCGTGCCCAGCGGCGCGCCGACCAGGTCGTGTGTGAGCAGTTCGTTGGGGTGTCCGGCGATCTCCGGCCGCAGGAACAGCGTGTAGAGGATACCGACGACGGGCGCCTGCGCCAGCACCGGGAGCATCCCCGCGAACGGCGACGTGTTCTCCGCGCGGTACAACGCCATCGTCTCCTTCTGCAGGCGTTCGGGGTTCTTCTTGTGGCGGCGCTGCAGCTCGCGCAGTCTCGGTGCGAGGCGGGCTCTGGTCTGCTCGGCCTTGGCCTGGGAGATGCCGACGGGGATGAGCAGCGCCCGCACGAGCAGTGTGACGAGGACCACGGCGAGGGCAGCGGCGGACGCGCCCGCGATCGGGGTGAGGAGATCGGAGAGCCCGGTCAGTGCGCCGTACGCGGCATCGAGGAGGGTGGTCAGGGGCGGAAAGGCGAAAGGGTCCATGGAAGTGTCCGTTCGAGCGGGCGGGAAGGGTCGGCGAAGGCCGCGCGGTCCCGTCTGACGAGCGGACTACGCGGCGGTCGCGACTCCCGGCGCCCGAGGGCGCGGATGCCCTGCGGCATCAGGATCACTCTGGGTGAGGAGGGTGCCGACATCGATGGCGCGCAACGGATGCGGGGCACCGGTCGACGCCTCGGGGCGCACGCTCAGCACGACCGCGAGGGTGAGGGCGGTCACCGCGAGCAGCGCGACGGCGAGGCCGAGCGCCGCAGCATCCGGCATCGACACGAGGCCGAGCGCGGTCGCGACGATGCTCAGCATCTGCCCGAACCACTCGCCCATGCGCGCTCCCTTCCTGCAGCGAGGGTAGCACCGGCGGCTGTCCCCGCGTTTCGAATCGCGTGAATGGTTGCATCCGGGCTGTCGATGCAACCATTCACGCGATTCGAAACGGGCGTCGGGCAACGCCGCGGGCGTAACGTCGAAGCATGAGTGACCTTCGCGCCCTGCTCGGGATCGAGCATCCGATCATCCTCGGGCCCTTCGGCGGGCTCTCCTCGACCACCCTCACCGCTGCCGTCAGCGAAGCGGGCGGACTCGGTTCTTTCGGCCTCTACGGGTACGACGGCGACCGCATCCGCTCGACGGGCGCTGCTCTGCGGGCGGCGACCGACCGTCCGTTCGCAGTGAACATCTGGCTCCCCACCGGCGACGAGACCGAGCCGAATCCGCAGCACACCGTGTTCGCGCAGGCGCTGCAACCCTTCTACGAGGCGGTCGGCATCGACATCCCCGCGCGCCCTGAGCGGTACACCCCGTCGCTCGAGGAGCAGCTCGACGCGATCTGGGAGATCCGGCCCGCCGTGCTCAGCACGGTGTTCGGGGTGCCGTCGGTCGAGCTGGTCGAAGAGGCGCAGCGGCGCGGCATCCGCATCCTCGGCACCGCGACGACGGTCGCAGAGGCTGTCGCGCTCGCCGACGCGGGGGTGGATGCCGTGGTCGCCACCGGGTCCGAGGCTGCCGGGCACCGCGTGTCGTTCCTTCGTCCGGCCGAGGATTCGCTCGTCGGCACGTTCGCACTCGTCCCCCAGGTGGTCGATGCTGTCGACGTGCCGGTGATCGCGGCGGGCGGGATCGCCGACCGTCGAGGAGTCGCCGCAGCGTTCGCTCTCGGGGCGACCGGGGTGCAGGTCGGGACGGCCTTCCTGGCGACCGCGGAGTCCGCGGCCACGACCGCGCACCGTGCCGCGATCCGTGCGACCGCCGCCGAGGAGACCGTCCTCACGCGGGCCATGAGCGGTCGCCTGGCCCGGGGTGCCCGCAACCGTGCGGTGCGGGCGATCGAGGCCAGCGGAACGATCGCACCGTTCCCCATGCAGAACTGGCTCACCGGACGTTTCCGTGCGGCGGCGGGGGAGCAGAATCTCGGCGAGCTGCAGTCGCTGTGGATGGGGCAGGCTGCGCCCCTCGCCCGCCACGACACCGCCGCCGAGCTGTTCGCGGAGCTGGCCGCGGGGGAGGGCGGCGGGCGCTAGAGGATGACGGTGGACTTGCCGTGCACGATCACGCGGTCCTCGGCGTGCCACTGCACGGCGCGGGCGAGCACGAGCCGTTCGACATCGGCGCCGCGGCTCTGCAGCTCGGCGGCGGACTCGGAGTGGGTGACGCGTGTGACGTCCTGCTCGATGATCGGTCCTTCGTCGAGGTCGGCCGTCGCGTAGTGCGCGGTCGCGCCGATCAACTTGACACCGCGGTCCTTGGCGCGCGCGTAGGGGTTCGCGCCGATGAACGCAGGCAGGAAGGAGTGGTGGATGTTGATCACCGGTGCCTCGAGGCGGTTGATGAAGTCGTCGGTGAGGATCTGCATGTAGCGCGCCAGCACCACGAGGTCGACGTTCCCGCGTAGCAGCTCGAGCTGACGCTCCTCCATGGCGGCCTTGTCTCCCGAGGGGATGTGCACGAACGGCACGCCGAAGGAGCGGACCGACTCGGCCAGGTCGGGGTGGTTGGAGACGACCATCGTGATGTCGATGTCGAGCTGGCCGCGCTGGGTGCGCCAGAGCAGCTCCATCAGGCAGTGGTCGTACTTCGAGACGAAGATCGCCACCCGCTTGCGGCGGGCGACGTCGTGCAGCGACCACTCCATCCCGAAGCGCTCGGCGACGACGGCGATATCGGCCTCGAGTGCGGGGCGCGCCGCGGAGAGACCGTCGAGATGGATCACGGTGCGCTGGAAGAAGCGTCCGCCCTCGGAATCCGTCGAGTGCTGGTCGAGCGAGATGATGTTCGCGCCGTGCTGGGCGAGCACGCCCGCCACGGCTGCGACGATCCCGGGCTGGTCGTCGCACGCGATGAGCAGGCGGGCGGTATCGGGCTGGGACATGGAGGCTCCTCGAGGGTGTGCATCGATTCTGCCGTGGATGCACACCGGGGGCGAATCGCGTGAGGTGACTCGCTACTCTGAGGATCGTGGAAGCGAGCGATCTCGGCCTGGTGCTGATCCCCCTGCTGGCCGTCGCCGCGCCCCTGCTCGCCCGCGGGGTCCGCCCGGTGGTGCGTGTGCCGATCGTGGTGTTCGAGCTCGTGCTCGGGATCCTCGTCGGGCCCGCGGTGCTCGGCTGGGTCGAACCGGGTCCCCTGCTGGAGAAGCTCAGCGACTTCGGTCTGGCGCTGCTGTTCTTCGTCGCCGGCACCGAGATCGACTTCAAGACGGTGGCGGGCAGGCCGCTCGCCCGCGCCTCCCTGGGGTGGCTCCTCAGCGTCCTGCTGGGCATCGGTCTGGGCTTCTTCTTCGCCCCCGGCGAGGGGATGGTCGTGATCGGCATCGCGCTGAGCTCCACCGCACTCGGCACGCTGATGCCGATCCTGCGCGACGCACGCGAGCTGGACACGCCCTTCGGACGGGCGATCAGCGCGATCGGGGCGGTCGGCGAGTTCCTGCCCCTGATCGCGATCTCGATCTTCCTCAGCACGCGGACCACGCCGATCGCCACGGCCGTCCTGCTGACGTTCGTGGTGCTGGCAGGGCTCGCGGTGCTGCTGGCGCACCGGGTGCCGCACGGACGCCTGCACCGCATCGTCCGGGCGACGCTGCACACGTCCGACCAGTTCGGGGTGCGCTTCGTGATCCTGCTCATCGCGGCCCTCGTCGGGCTGAGCGTGATGCTCGACCTCGACATGCTGCTCGGAGCCTTCGTCGCGGGAGCCGTGTGGCGCATCATCATGGCGCGCGCCCCGAAGAAGGACGCCGAAGAGGTCGAGAGCAAGATCGAGGCGATCGCCTTCGGCTTCCTCGTGCCGGTCTTCTTCCTCTACACGGGCGTGACCTTCGACCTGCAGGCGCTGCTCGTCTCGCCAACGGCGCTCGCACTGGTGCCCATCTTCCTGATCGCGCTGCTGGTCATCCGCGGGTCGGCCGCGCAGCTCTCGGTGCCCGCGGGGGCGAGCGTCCGAGACCGTGCGGCCCTCGGGCTCCTCGCCGCGACCGGACTGCCGATCATCGTCGCGGTCACCGCGATCGGTGTCGACGAGAAGATGCTCGACACGGGCACGGCGGCGGCGCTGGTGGGCGCGGGAATGCTCTCGGTCCTGCTCTACCCGTTGATCGGGATGACCCTGCGCGGGGACCGCGCCGACGTCGTCGGACCCGCGCGTGCGGGCGATGCGGTGCAGGGGGAGCTGTGACGGCGGCGTCGGAGCTCCTGGCCCGGACGGTGCGGAGCCTCGACGGCGTCGCCAAGGAGGGGCTCGGCGAAGAGCGCGTCTCCCGGTGGCGCGGACGCCGCATCGTGCGGGTCGGTGACGCCTGGCATCTGGGTGTGCTGCTGCTGACGGACACGCATGCGCTGGCCACGGCCGAGGTGCTCCGCGCGGCCGATCCCGGGCGCCGCGGGTACACCGCGGAGTCGGCCAGAGCCCGCGCCGAGCGTCGGGCCGAAGCGCTGCGGGGCGGCTTCGACGAGGGAGACGTCGTCCACGTGGGGTGGAGCGTGATCGACGTCGACGCCGTGGATGCGGGGGGCGCCTCCGGCCCTCTGGCACTCGTCGACGGTGTCCCGGCGGTGCGATGGAGTACAGCGGGCGGGTTCATGCCGTTGGAGGCATACCTGCGCGAGCGGGTGGCCCTGTTGCGAGACGCGGCGGCGGGCTGAGTCAGGCGAAGGTCTCGGCGAAGCGGCGCAGAAGCGCGGCACCCTCGGTGACCGACGCCGCGAGCACCTGCTGCTGCACCGCGTCGAACTCCTCCGGGTCGAAGTAGCCGGTGGTGCGATAGAACGTCATGCGGTCGGCGAAGTCACGAGGGGTGGGCTCGGGATGGAACTGCGCGGCGTACAGGTGGGTGCCCACGCGGTAGGCCTGCACCGGGCATGCCTCGTTGGTCGCCAGCAGCACAGCACCGGGCGGGGTGCTCGCCGCGCTCTCTTTGTGCGCCGTGAACACCGTGAGGGCGGGGCCACTCGGCCCGAAGACGGGGTCGGCCGCGCCGGCTTCGGTCGCATCGATCACGGTCGCGCTCGCGGGCTCGGGAGTGTCCGTCACGACCTCGCCGCCGAGCATCCGTGTCACGACGCCGATGCTGAAGCAGGTGAAGAACACCGCGATCTCGGCGGCCATCGCCGCGTCCGCCAGGGTGCGGAGGTCGGCTTCGACCCGCAGCTGCTCCGCGGACTTCACCGTGTCGGAGACGTTGAACGGCGAGCCGCCGACCACGACGCCGCGATAGCCGCGCAGGCGCTCGAGATACAGCGGTGTCTGCAGCAGGTCGAGGCGGTCCACCACATCGACGCCGAGCGCCCGTCGGAAAGACGCGTGCTCGGCGTCCGCCGCCCCGATCTCGGGCCGCACGCAGACGTAGAGAAGCGAGGCCATCAGGAGATTCTAACGAGAGCGCGAGGCCGCGCCGACGCGGTCACCGGGAGGAGTTCGCGGTCCGGCCGCGGACGATGCCGACGAACGTCTCGACGTCGGGCGTGGTGCGATCCCGCGGCCAGGCCAGCGCCACGGTGGATGTCGGGCCGTCGACGAGCACGCGGTGGTCGGCATCCTTGCGGTGGTGCGCGCGAGCCAGCGACATCGGGACGATCACGACACCGACACCGGAAGCCGCCGTGGCGATCGCCTCGCCGGTCGGCAGGGCGGCGAAGGCAGCCGGGGCTGTGCCCGGGAGGTCCAGCGGCCCCAGCACGTCATCGGCCAGCCCGATCACGACCTCGCCCTCGAGATCCGCGGCGGTGAGCTTCTCGGCCGCCATCAGGTGCGAGTCGACCGCCGCGACCACGACCGGGACCTCGTCGTACAGGGGGATGATGTGCAGGGAGTCGTCGGCGAGCGGCAGCCGTACCAGCGCCGCATCGACCGCGTCGACGGCCTCGCGTTGGGTGGTGACCTCGATCGGGATGAGCTCGAGCGGTACCCGCGGCATGCGCTGCTTCCATGCATCGATCCACTTCCCCGGTGTCGCGCCGGGCACCGCTCCCAGACGGAAGGTGCGCGGTGTCTCGGGCTCGGGGCGAGGAGCGTCGAAGACGACCTTGGCCGTCTTCTTCTTCGGCTTCTGCGGCGGAAACCGCTCGGCGGGGGCGGCCTTGTTCCGGCGCACGGGGGTACCTCGACCTGCGCCCTTTGCGGACCGTCTTCCCTGATTCGCCATGGGGTCCAGGCTACTCGGCGGGGGGCGAGGCCACCTCCGCCTGCGCGACGGAGGTCGTCGCGGTCGCGAGCCTCCGCTGTGCACGGCGGATGAGACCTGCGGCTCCTCCGACCAGGATCAGCACGCCCGCGGTCAGCAGGAGGATCGTGACGATCGTGGTCGGCGTCAGCGCGAGCAGGCCATCCGCGACGGTGTCCCTCCGGTCGGCGTCGGCCAGCATCCAGAGGGCGGTCGCGGCGGTCGCGGCGAACAGGACGCCCCAGATCACGGCGGCCCAGCGAGTGCGGGGAGGGGAGGGGGCTTCGACGATCGTCGGCGTGCTCATCACTGGTCTTCCTTCGCGGGCTCGTGGACGGTGACGGAGATCACTCCGCTGGTCTGATCGATCCTGACGGGCTGCACCATGGTGGGTTCGGCGCCCTCGGCGGTGATCTCTTGCCGGACGACCGATTCCCCGTCCCTGCGGACGGGCGACCAGGTGCCGTGCGCGGTGATCTCTCCGGTCTCCTCATCCACTCGGGTCCACGACACGGTCGTCGTTTCGATGACGGCGCGCAGTTCGAGCGCGACGCCCGGCTGGACGTCGATGAACGTGTTGCCGGTTCCCTTGTCCACGATGATCGACCGCGGGCCGTCCTCGAACGGGCTCAGGGTGAGGAACATATCGCCGAAGGGCTGTCTGACATGCGCGGACTCGTCGTTGCCGAGCGAGACATAGCCCAGTGCGACTCCCGGAAAGGCGGAGAAGGCGCCCGCCACGAGTCCGCCGATCAGCGTGATCACGGTCGCGAAGGCCAGGAACCCGCTCCGTCGACGGAACGCCCCGGCCACGATCATCCCGAGTGCGAGGATGAGGGCTGCGGCGAGCAGTCCCAGCGCGCCGCCGAGTGCCTCGCCGCCGGCGACGAGACCGACGGCGGAGCCCGTGATGATCGCAAGTCCGATGATCGTGGCGGCGAACGCGAAGCCCGCGCGGGGATTCGATGCGCGGCGAATGCGCCGGCGTTCCGCAGCCTCGGCCGCGAACACCGCAGCCTCGGCTTGGCGCTCACGGCGCAGCTGGTCGCGGGCAGCCCGCTCGATGTCCTGCTGCTGGCGCCGCCAGGCCTGATCCTGCTCCTTCCAGGCCGCATGCTGGGCGCGCCATGCTTCGAGAGCGGCGGGATCCTGCGAGTCGGGCGGACGGGGCGCGGGCGGTTCCGGGGGAGCGAAGGCGAGCGCGGGCTCTGCCCCCTCCTCGCGGAGAGTGGCATCCGCCCCCTCGGCGGTACCCGAACCGTCGAGGGGGTCGGATGCGCCCGGGGCCGCCGGAACTGCGGAAGCCGTCGGCAGATCCGGCGCGGAAGCACCCGGGGTGCGGCGCATGGCGCGCACGATCAGGAAGAGCAGACCGGCGACGAGCACGAGCCCGACGATCCAGCTGATGACGGAGAGGGCCGACCACCCGTCGTAGCCGAGTCCGAAGAGACGCCCGGCGAGCGGGGTGGTCGGGAACAGACCGATGACGGCCATCGCGAGGATGCCCCACTGCACGGGCTGATAGTCGCGACGGAACAGATCGCGGAGGTGGACGCGACCGTCGATGTCGGGTAGCAGCGCCCACGCCGCGGCGTACAGGAAGATCACCGGCAGGCCGAACAGCGCCGCGACGACGAGGACGCCACGGACGATCAGCGGATCGATGCGCAAACGAGCCGCGAGCCCGGCGGCGACACCACCCAGCCAGCCCTCGGAGCGCGCGACACCGAGGCCGGCGACCCAGAGGAGGAAGCGCTCGACTCCACGCGGGATGCCGGTGCCGGGTTCGCCGAGGGTGGGAGCGCCCTGGTCGGCGGGAGGCGGGGGCACGGTCGGAATCGTCATGCTTCGATCCTGGCGGTCGTGGACGGACCCCCGCCATGGGGGGAACCCCTGAGCGGCCCCTGATTCCGGGCGGGGGAGGACCCGGAGCGCTCGTGCGGGTGATTGGATGGGCGACATGTCCTCTTCGGCGCACGCACCTGCGCGAACAGCGCCCGTCGCCGCGTCGCCGCGCCCGCCGCTGACCCGTGATCGCGACTGCCTGGTGGCCGGGGTGAGCGAGGGCCTCGCCCGACACCTGGGCGTGCGGGTGTGGCTGATGCGGGCGCTGTTCGTCGCGCTGATGCTGTGCGGGGGCGCCGGCGTCCTCCTCTACGCCTGGTGCTGGGCCTTCACCCCCTGGGCCGAAGGCGAAGAGGCGCCGACGAGGCGTGTGCCGGTCGCCTGGCTGCTGCTCGCTCCCGCGGCTGTCGGGATTCTCACCGTGCTGGCCTGGCGCGGCGGCAGCGACTGGCTGAACGGATCGATCCCGCCCGATCTCGCCGCGGTCGTGGTCGGCGGCACGGCGGCCTTCGCGACGGGCGCGGGGCTGTGGGCCACCCTGATCGATCGCACCGACACGGCGCGAGGACCGCGACACACGATGATCGTCCGGGTCCTGTCGCTCCTGCTGCTCGCGCTGCTGTTCACCGTGCTGCTCTCCTGGCCCGTCGCGCGGTCGGGCGTGGCACTGGTGCTCGTCCCTCTTGCCGGGCTCGCCGCGGTGATCTCCTCGGCTCTCATCCCGCGGTGGCGTGAGTTGTCGGGCGAGCGGGTGCGTCGTATCCGCGAGGAACAGCGCAGCCAGATGGCCGCGCACCTGCACGACTCCGTACTGCAGACGCTGGCGCTGATCCAGAACAGGGCGGGCGCTTCCAGCGAGGCAGCCCGCCTCGCCAGGGCGCAGGAGCGGGAGTTGCGTGCGTGGTTGTACGACGGTGACGCCCCGGCCGACAGCGACCTCCCGACAGATCTGCGTGACTACGCGGGAGCGCTCGAACTCGACTACCCGGTGCGCATCGACGTCGTATCGGCGGGCCTCTCGACCGAGCGCGCGAGCGGCGAGCTCGCGGCGGCGGCCCGGGAGGCGATCCTGAACGCCGCGCGGCATGCAGGCGGGGACATCTCGGTGTACATCGAGGGGAGCGCTGCGGGCGTCGATGTCTTCATCCGGGACCGCGGGGAGGGTTTCGACCTCGACGACGTGCCGAGCGATCGACTCGGCGTGCGGGAGTCGATCATCGGCCGCATGCGTCGTGCCGGGGGGACCGGGGCGGTCCGCAGCGACGTGAACGGCACCGAAGTGCATCTGAGCATCCTGGCGGTCGCGCCGCATGACCGGCCGGGGCAACGACCGATCCCCTTCAGGGAGGATGACCGTGGCTGAGAGCGTCCGCGTCGTGATCGTCGACGATCACTCGATCTTCCGCTCCGGCCTGCGTGCCGACCTTGCTGCGAGTGTCGAGGTGGTCGGCGAGGCGGCCGACGTGCCGACGGCGATCGCCGTGATCGCGGAGACGCAGCCGGATGTCGTACTGCTCGATGTGCACCTGCCGGGCGGGAGCGGGGAGGATGCCGCGGGCGGGGAGGCCGTGATCCGCGGCTCGTCCACGGGCGCGCGATTCCTCGCGCTGAGCGTGTCGGATGCTGCCGCCGACGTCGTGCGGGTGATCCGTGCGGGTGCTCGCGGTTACATCACCAAGGGATCGTCGGGCATCGAGGTCAGCAGCGCCGTGCACGCCGTGGCGGACGGAGACGCCGTCTTCTCGCCGCGGCTCGCCGGGTTCGTGCTCGATGCTTTCGGCGCGGTCGCCGGTGAGATCGCGACGGCGACGGATGAGCTGGATCGCCTCTCCGCGCGCGAGCAGGAGGTCATGCGCCTGATCGCCCGTGGCTATGCCTACAAGGAGGTGGCGTCGGAGCTCTTCATCTCGATCAAGACGGTCGAGACGCACGTGTCATCCGTGCTGCGCAAGCTGCAGCTCTCGTCGCGCCACGAGCTCACCGCCTGGGCGTCGGAGCGCCGCCTGCTGTAGTGCTGAGCCGGCGCGGATGATCCGGCCGGGGTGTCGCGCGGTCAGGCCGCGAGCCAGAGACCTTTCTGATCCGTCGCGATGGTGAGCCCGGCCGCGACCGTCTCGTCGTCGCCGATCCTGGCACCTCGAATGATGCGCGCTCCGGCGCCGACGTCGGTGCGGACACCCACGTAGGCGTGGTCGCCGATCGCGGCACCCTGGCCGATGTGCGCGTGTGCATCGACGAACGCACCTTCTCCGACCACGGCGTCTTCGTCGATCCAGGCGCCACGGGCGATGGTCGCCCCGGCGCCGACGCGCGCGCCCGGTTCGATGTAGGCACCTGCCTCGATGTGCGCCTTCGGATGCACCTTCGCGCCATGCGCGACGAGACCCCGACCGTTCGCGTGCTTGCGGTACCGCAGCGTCGCTCCCTGGTCGTTCTCGATGTCGACGTAGTTCTTACCCACGATTCCTCCCGTGCTCCGGAGTCTCTTCCGGATATATCAACAACCACCGAAGGGGCGGATTCATTCCCTCGGATGGATGTCGTGGGGTGCCGGAGCCGGCGTCGGCGAAAGAGAGTGACTAGCGCTGGCAGACCGGGCACCAGAAGGTCACCCGCTCGCGCGTCGGATCCGCGCCTTGTTCGCCGCGTCGGATGAGGGTGCCGCAGCGTCGACAGGGGCGTCCGGCGCGGCCGTAGACCCAGGTGCCCTGACCCGGTCGGTCGATGCCCGTGAAGGTCCTGGTGCGACGGTCGCGATTGACGCGGATCGTGCGCGCACCCAGGTCGAGAAGCGCCGCGACCTCGACCTCCGATGCCGGTGTCGTCGGCAGGATCCCTCGGAGGAACAGGAGTTCGGCGGCGTACTCGTTGCCGAACCCCGCGACGTTGCGCTGGTCGAGGAGGGCGACGTGGATGCTGCGGGCGTCGCCACCGAGTCGCCGGGCCGCCTCCTGGGGATCCCAGTCGTGGGCGAGTGGGTCCGGGCCCAGATGGCCCACGAGCTGCTCCTCGTCGCTGGTCGGTACGACCTCGATCTCGGCGATGTCGACGCCGACGGCTTCCCGGTCGGCCGTGCCGATGATGGCGCGGACCTTGAACGCCGGATGCCGCCACTTCTCGCCGCGTCGGTAGACGAACCACGCGCCGTCCATGCGCAGATGGGAATGCAGGGTGCTGTCGCCGATGCGCGCGAGCAGGTGCTTGCCCCGGGGTACCACGGCGTGCACCCGCTGACCGGTCAGATCCAGGGTGGCGAAGCGCGGGACACGAAGGTCGAACCGGGTCACCTCGGATCCGGCCAGGGCCTCGTCGAGGCGCCGTGCCGTGCGGAAGACGGTGTCGCCCTCGGGCATCAGGGGGTCTCGGAGGACGTGGGTGGAGGGGGCGTCGTGGGGTGAGGCGCTGTCGCGCCGAGGGGGCGGGCGAGCATGTCGCGCGCCAGCACCGTGCTGCCGGCGACCGCGGCCGGCATGACCGCGACGGCACCACCCGGGATCAGGAAACAGAGCTGGGTGGCGACACCGAAACCGAGCACCCGCGCGCGGCTGCCCGAGAATAGGGCGGCACGATCGGCCGGGCTGAGGTCGCGGGCGTCGAAGGCGCGCCCGGTGAGTTCGCGCGCCAGCAGCCGGCCGGTCAGCAGCACTCCCGCGACCGGGCCGAGGAACCCGCCCACCGCGGGGAGCAGGCCGATCAGGAGCACCAGGATCGCGATCAGGATGCCGAGCACCACCAGTCGCATTCCTTCGCCGATCGTCGTCCAGAAGCTGCCGCCGTCGGCTGGAGGAGCCTCGCCGAGATCGACCTCGACGGCGTGCCAGATGCGCTGGTAGAACGGGTCGCCGATGGTCAGGGTCAGCGCGCTGAAGACCACACTGGCGAGGGCGAGAGCGGCTGCGACGACGACGAAGCCGACAGCCGCACGCAGCAGACCCCTCCACGGCTCGAGCCATCCCTCTGCGAACGGCGTGAGCCAGGCGGAGACCGACGGCATGCCGATCACCAGGGGGATCAGCGCTGCGGCGAGGAGCAGGACTGCGATGACCGCAGGGATCAGGCCGAGCAGCATGAGCCCCGGGCGCGTGCGCCACAGACCGAACCCGTGCAAGAGGGTGCGGACGCCCCTGGCGAACTCACGGATCATGGCTTCCAGCGTAGGCGCATCGTTCACGTGGCCTTGCGGAGCGTGTAGCCGCGGGGCGTCGCGACGAACCCCGCTTCCTGCAGGGCGAGGGCGAGCCCGGTGCCGTAGACGCCCTCGCCGTTGATCTTCTCGACCGTGAGGGTATCGAGCCGGCGTGCGCGCGCGGTGGCCGCGAGATCGGCGGCCGCGGCCCGCAGCACGTCGGCGTCGTCGCTGAACGCCAGCACCGTCCGTCCGCCGCGCTCGACGGAGAGCACGAGTGCTCCGTCGACGAGGACGACGAGCCCACCGGCCTTGCGCCCCGGCCGGTGCGCGACCCCGTCGAGTTTGGGCCAGCCCAGAGCCGCGCCGTACGGGTTGGCGGGGTCGGTGGCGGCGAGGGTCACGGCATCGCGCGGGGGCGGATCGGCGAGTCCGGCATAGGTGCGCAGACGATCGACCGTTCCGGACGCGGCGAACTGCGCGGCGCCGAGCTTCTCGATCACGTAGCCACGACGGCAGTGCCCGGCTTCTTCGAAGCCCGCCAGCACCCGGTACGCCTGGGCGAATCCCCCAGGGAGGCCCTCGGCGTGGACTGCACCGCGGGTGACGACGCCGTAGCGGTCGAGCAGCAGGCCGGCGGTCACGGTGGCACGCCGGGAGGGATCCTTCTCGACGGGAGGGAGCAACGACCAGCGTCCTCCGATCGACAGCGGCCTCGGCGCGGCCGAACCGGTGAAGGACACTCCGCGGTAGGTGCGGGCGCGGGGAGCGCGGCGCTTCACCTTGTGCGCCTGTGAGCCGCCGGCGAGCAGCGAGCGGATCGGCGCGAAAGTGTCGTTGGTCACGTAGCCCGACCAGGTCAGCGACCACAGCGCTTCGAGGACGGACTGCTCGTTCTCCGCGGCCGCCATCTCTTTCAGCTGGCCCGCGAAGTACGCTCCACCGACGTCGAGGGCGATGAGGATCCGCGACTCCAAGGAATCCGAGGCGATCTCGGTGTCGGGCTCCGGCAGGGTGAACGGCGCGAGGTCGGCGGGGTGCATCGACACCCAGCCGTCGCGGCCGGGGAGCGTGCCGTGGCCGGACCAGATCACTTCGCCGGCTGCGGTGAGCTCGTCCAGCAGCGCGGGCGTGTAGTCGCGTACGCGGGAGGGCAGCACCAACGATTCCCACGCGCTTGCAGGGATGGGGACACCGGCGAACTGTTCGATCACGGTGAGCACGCCGTCGACGCCTTCGAGAGGGCGACCGATGTGCTGCCAGTCGGGGAGGAAGCGGGCGTAGGCCTCGGGGGAGACCGGCTCGACGGATCCGCGGATCGCGGCGAGCGAGCGCATGCGGAGCCGGCGGAGCACCTCGGCGTCGCACCATTCGATCGCGTCGCCGCTGCCGGCGGCGTCGGGGAGGAAATAGCCGCTGGCGATGCGCCCTGCGGTCTCGAGGCGCTGCAGCGTATGACGGGCGACGGCGGCGCCGAGTCCGAACCGCGTGGCGACCGCATCCGTCGTGAACGGGCCGTGCGTGCGGGCGTGCCTGGCCACGAGATCCCCCAGCGGATCGGCCACGGGTTCGAGGAACGCGACGGGGATCCCCGTCGGGAGCGCGGCGCCCAGCGCATCGCGCAGCCGCCCGGCATCCTCGATCGCGGCGATGCGGCTCATGCCGCCGATCGTCACGGGGATCGCTCGTCGCGCCGTGACCAGGTCGCCCAGCAGCGCGGCGGCGGCATCGGCTTCGACGGTCTCTCCCGCTGTGCCCGGCACGCTCTCCGGGTCGAGGCGCAGAGCGACTTCCTCCGCATCGAGAGGCCCGAGCATGCGCAGCAGATCGGCGACGCCCTCGACGCCTCGCGCGCGACGGTCGGAGGCGAGCCGCTGTGCCTCGCGCTCGAACTGGGCGATCACGTCGGGGTCGAGGAGTTCGCGCAGTTCGACGGTGCCCAGCAGTTCGCCGAGGAGCGCAGGGTCGACCGACAGCGCGGCTGCCCGGCGCTCGGCGAGGGGCGAGTCGCCCTCGTACATGAACGCGCCCACATAGCCGAACAGCAGGTCGCGGGCGTAGGGCGACGGCTGGCCCGGCTCGGTCTCCACCAGGCGGATCCGGCGGTCGGCGATCGACGTCGCGAGGGCGCGGAGGGAGGGGAGGTCGTAGACGTCCTGCAGCACCTCGCGCAGCGTCTCGAGGATCACGGGGAACGTCGGGTGGCGCCTGGCCACTTCGAGCAGCTGCGCCGAGCGCTGTCGCTGCTGCCACAGCGGTGTGCGCTTGTTCGGGTTCATGCGGGGCATGAGCAGCGCCCGCGCCGCGCATTCGCGGAACCGGGAGGCGAACAAGGCAGAGCCGCCCACCTCCTCCGTCACGATGTGTTCGAGCTCTTCGGGCTCGAACACGAACAGTTCTGCCCCCGGTGGCTCGGCCTCCGCATCCGGGATCCGCACGATGATGCCGTCGTCGCTCGCCACCGCCGACCCCTCGACGCCCAGTCGCTCGCGCACGCGGGCGTTGATGGCCAGCGCCCACGGTGCGTGCACCTTCATGCCGTACGGGGAGTGCAGGATGACCCGCCAGTCGCCGACCTCGTCGCGACCCCGTTCGACCGTGAGGGTCCGGTCGGTCGGGAGTGTGCCCGTCGCCTCGCGCTGCTCCGTGAGGTGCGCCAGGAGGTTCGCGCGAGCCTGGTCGTCGAGACCCGCATCGATCAGACGCTGCGCCGCCTTCTCGGGCGGAGCAGTCGAGACCTCGCGCGCGAAGGCGCCGAGCGCCTCGCCGAGCTCGAACGGTCGGCCGATGCCGTCGCCATGCCAGAACGGCACCTTGCCGGGCTGTCCGTAGGCGGGGATCACATTGACGCGGTCGTGGGTGATCTCGGCGATCCGCCAGCTGGTCGTGCCGAGCGTGAACACGTCGCCGACCCGTGACTCGTAGACCATCTCCTCATCGAGCTCGCCCACCCGGGCACCGGTGGTCTCGCCGGCCACGAACACGCCGAACAGGCCGCGGTCGGGGATCGTCCCGCCGCTGGTCACCGCGATGCGCTGCGCGCCGGGTCTGCCCGTCAGCGTCCCCGCGTCGCGGTCCCACACGAGTCGAGGGCGCAGCTCGGCGAACTCGTCCGACGGGAAGCGTCCGGCCAGCAGATCGAGCGTGGCCTCGTACGCAGAGCGGGGGAGGGACTGGAACGGCGCGGAACGACGGACGGTCTCGAACCACTCCTCGACGCTGATCGCACCGAGGGCGCTCGCGGCGACGGTCTGCTGGGCGAGGATGTCGAGCGGATTGCGCGGCACCTGGATCGCCTCGATCTTCCCCGCCAGCATTCGCTCGGTGACGATCGCGGTGTGCAGCACATCACCGCGGTGCTTGGGGAAGAGCGCGGCGCGGCTGATCTCGCCCACTTGATGCCCTGCGCGTCCGACGCGTTGCAGACCGGAGGCCGCCGACGGCGGGGCCTCGACCTGGATCACGAGGTCGACCGCCCCCATGTCGATACCGAGCTCGAGGCTGCTCGTCGCGACGACGCAGCGCAGGACACCCGACTTGAGCTCTTCCTCGACCTGGGCGCGCTGCTCCTTCGACACCGATCCGTGGTGCGCCTTGGCGAGCACGGGATCGGCACCGGCCGTCGCTCCGGCCTGCGCCATCATGGCCGCGGGGACGGTCGCCGCGGGCAGTGCGACGCCGATCCGCTCGGAGTGGATCTCGTTGAGGCGACCCGTGAGCCGCTCTGCCAGTCGCCGGGAGTTGGCGAACACGATCGTCGAGTTGTTCTGCAGGATGCGGTCGACGATCGCCTCCTCCACATGCGGCCACACCGAACCGGTGACCTCGGTGTACTCCGCGTCCACGGTCTCGGCCTCGACGCCGGGAGGGGGCGGCGGGTTGGTCATGTCCTCCATCGGGACGACGACGTCGAGTTCGAAGGTCTTCGACGCCGGGGGCGCCACGATCTCCACCGGAGCCGAGCCGCCGAGGAACCGCGCGACCTCGTCGATCGGACGCACCGTGGCCGAGAGTCCGATTCGCTGGGCAGGCGTCTCGATCCCGTTCGCCCGGCGCAGTGCGTCGAGGCGTTCGAGGCTCACGGCCAGATGCGCGCCGCGCTTGGTCGCGGCGACGGCGTGCACCTCGTCGATGATCACGGTGTGCACGCCGCGCAGCGTCTCGCCCGCGCGGCTCGTGAGCATGAGATACAGCGACTCGGGGGTCGTGATCAGGATGTCCGGCGGATCGGACACCAGCTTGCGGCGGTCGCTCGACGTGGTGTCGCCGGAGCGCACTCCCACCGTGACCGCGGGGGCGGGCACGCCGAGCCGACGAGCGGACTGGCCGATGCCGATCAGGGGGGAGCGGAGATTGCGCTCGACGTCGACGCCCAGCGCCTTCAGCGGTGAGATGTAGAGGATGCGGGTTCGAGGTTCGCCCTTCGCCGGGAGGGCGAACCCCGACGTGCGCTCTCGGAAGACGCTGTCGAGCGACCACAGGAACGCCGACAGCGTCTTGCCGGAACCGGTCGGTGCGACGACCAGAGCGTGCTTCCCGGCCGAGATCGCCTCCCAGGCGCCCGCCTGGGCCGGAGTGGGCGCGGGGAACGCACCCCGGAACCAGTCCTGCGTGGCCGGGGTGAAGCGGTCGAGCACATCGCTCATGTCTCCATCTTCGCCGAGGCCGGGGACATCCGGGCCGTGCGTCCACGCGTCACCGCTCCAGTGAGACCTCCCGCAGTGCGCCGTCGTCCCCGATCTCGAGGGTGAGGTCCAGGTCGAGCCGGCGCAGGAAGGCATCGTCATGGCTCACCACCAGCACCGCGCCGCGATAGGCGCGGAGGGCATCGACCAGCTGGTCCACCGTGTCCAGGTCGAGGTTGTTCGTCGGCTCGTCCAGCACCACGAGGTGCGGGGCGGGGTCGGCGAGCAGCAGCGTGGCCAGCGCGACGCGGAAGCGCTCGCCGCCGGACAGGGACGACACGGGACGGTCGGCCGTGGCCCCGCGGATGAGGAAGCGGGCGAGCCGGTTGCGTAGCTCCTTCTCGGGAACCTGCGGTGCGGCGGCGGCGATGTTCTCGAACACCGAGCGCTCTTCGTCGAGACCGTCCACCCGTTGGGGCAGGTACCCGATGAGGTCGGTGTGGGCCTCGGCGTGCACCCGCGGGCGTTCATAACTCCTCAGATCTGCGGCCGATCCGGTCGTAGCGCCCGCTTGCGGTGCCGAGGAGACGTTTTCTGAGGAGTTGTGAACACCGCCGGCGACCAACTGCTCCAGCAGGGTCGTCTTCCCGGCACCGTTGCGACCGATCAGCGCCACGCGCTCGGGACCCTGCACCACCCAGGCGCGCTCACCGTCGTCGATGGTCGCGATCCGGCGACTGCGCGACATCCCGGGATCGGGCAGCTCGATCTTCATCGACGCATCCGAGCGCACGCGTCTGCCGGCGTCGTCGAGCACCGACCGGGCGGCCTCCTCCTTCGCGCCGACTTCGGTGCGGAGCCTGCCGGCCGACACCTCGGCGGCCATCTTGCGGCCATGCGCGATGATCTTGGGGACCCGCTTCTCGATCTCGGCCTTCTTCGCGGTGCGTGCGCGGTGGGCGAGCTTCACCTCGGCCTCGATCCGCTGGCGCTTCTCCTTGCGGAACGCCTGGGCGGCGGTGACCTCGGCCTGTTTCGCCGCGTCCTGCTCGGCATCCAGCCAGGCGCGCCACTCCGAATAGGGTCCACCGAACACGCTGAGCGTCTGGGCGTACAGCTCCGCGGTGTCGTCCATCAGCTCGAGCAGGGACAGATCGTGGCTGACGACGATGAGCGTGCCCTTCCAGGCGCGCACCATCGCGGCGAGTTTCGCCCTGGCGTCGCGATCGAGGTTGTTGGTCGGTTCGTCGAGCAGCGTGATCGGCGCGCGACGCAGGCGGATGCCGGCGATCGCGACGAGCACCGCTTCGCCGCCGGAGAGCTCGCCGACCCTGCGGTCCAGGAATTCCGGAGCAAGGCCAGCTTCCGCCAACGACGCCTCGGCGCGCGCTTCGGTGTCCCAGTCGTCCCCGACGGCGTCGAAGTGTGCGGGATCGACGTCGCCCGCGCCGATCGCCCGGACGGCGTCGAGGGCGGCGGAGACGCCGAGCAGCTCCGCGACCCGGCGGTCGACGTCTAGCGTGAGCTGCTGCGGGAGGTAGGCGACCTCGCCGGAAGCCGCGACGACTCCCGAGGTGGGTTCGAGCTCGCCGGCCATCAGGCGCAGCAGCGTGGACTTGCCGGCGCCGTTGCGACCGACCAGGCCCGTGCGCCCGGAGGCGAGGCTGCCGGAGATGCCGTCGAGCGCGATCGTGCCGTCCGGCCAGGTGAAGGCGAGCCGATCGAGGACGACCGATGCGTGGGGGGAAGCGGGGGTTGACATGGGGTCTCCTGTCGAGTGCGAGGGTGCACTGACACCGAGCACCGACCGGACCATGTGGAGTCACAGGTCGCGGAGGAGCGGGTCTGCCGTGGAGTCGGCGATCGTCGGGTCAGCGCGCGGAAAGAGAGGCGCGGAGGCGACGGATCAGATCAAAGGACTTCCAGACACGGCGGACAGGACGCCTCGACGATACCCGGGCGTGTCGGTGCTCCGCAACCCGGGCGTGTCGCGCATCAGTCGGGCGGGGGATGCCGTCGCGCGAAGGAATCCGTAGCGTGGAGGCATGGCAGGCAGAACCCGAGTCCTCAGGAGTCCCGGTCGCGCATGGGGCTGGGCGTCGGGCTCGCGCTCGGCGTGGCGATCGGCTCCTCCCTCGGCATCGCGTTGCAGAACTGGCTGCTCGGCTTCGTGATCGGGGTGGCGGTCGGCATCGCGCTCTCGGTCGCCCTCACTTCGGGCGGTGGCCCGCGCGCGGGGGATGAACGGGAAGACGACGCTCCGGGGCAGGAGGGCCGCGACGACGAGGACCCGCCCGAACGCTGATCAGTCGGCGGAGATGCCCTCGAGCCACTTCGAGAGGAACCGGTGCACGTCGCCCAGCTCCTCTTCGGAGATGCTGTGGGTCAGCCCGGTGTACACCCGTCCGGAGAGCTCGGAGTGTGCAGGCAGCCACTGCGCCGTATGGTCGATCAGCGCGGGCGGGATGACGTCGTCGCCCGTGCCCCGGCCCCAGAACACGGAGGGGCGCAGTTCGGTCAGCGCCTCGTCATTCGGCAAGTCGCCGGGCGCCGCATAGCCGCTCAGCGCCACCACCGCGTCGATGCGTTCGGGGGCGAGTCGCAGCGCCTGCAGCGCCACCGCCGCACCCTGTGAGAACCCCAGCAGGGCGACCGACGGAGCGTTCTCGGCGGCATCGGCGAGCCAGCGCAGGAAGGCCTCCCCGGCACGGGTGACGGAGGCGGGGTCGCGCCCGTCTAGCCCCTCGATCGCGTACCAGGATCTCCCCGGCATGGGCCACGGTGGGGACAGGGGTGCGGCCACGGACGCCACTGTGATGCCCTCGGGGAGATAGGGGACGAGCCCGAAGAGGTCGTGCTCGTCCGCCCCGTAGCCGTGCAAGAGGACCAGTAGCGGCATCCCTCCGCGGTCGCGGGACGACCATCGGGTCGCGGTGTCGTCGATCATCAGGTTCTCGCTCACACCGTCATCCTGCCAGGGCCCGCCGACGCGAGGCGCCCGCAACCGCACCACGCGCCCGCCACCAGGCGCCCGCACCACGCCCGCCACCAGGCGCCCGCCGACACGCCCGCCACCAGGCGCCCGCCGACACGCCAGATGTCGGACCGAAGTGCGAGCAACGTCCGACATCTGGCGTGTCGGCGGGAGAAACGGTGCGCATCGCGCCGGGGCACGAGGGCGGCGGACGAGGGCGGGGCACTAGGGCGGCGCACGAGGGTGGCGCACACGGGCGGGGCGCGGGCGAAAGGCGCACCGGTGTCGTTCCGCGGGGGCGGCTGGTAGAAAGGAGACATGGCGGTCCGCACACCTGATCCCGATCCGGAGCCCGAAGAAGAGGGTCTCGGCGCTTTCCGCGATGCGAACCCGCCGGCTCCCGATGCGAACCCCGGCTGGCTGAGCGAGTTCGAGCTGGAGGAGGCGCGGCGGCGACTGCCGATGCTCTACGTCGAGGCGATCCCCGTGCGCACCGACGGCTCCGGTCAGGTCACCGAGATCGGCATCCTGCTGCGGTCCACGCCGATGGGGGAGATGACGCGCACGATCGTTTCCGGACGCGTCCGCTTCGGCGAGACGATCCGCGAGGCGCTCTTCCGGCACGTGGAGAACGACCTGGGCCCGATGGCCTTTCCGCTGCTCCCGCCGCAGCCGCTGCCGTTCACGGTGGCCGAGTACTTCCCGATCCCCGGCGTCAGCGCCTTCCACGACGACCGCCAGCACGCGGTGTCGCTGGCTTTCGTGGTGCCCGTCACCGGCACGTGCGAACCGCGACAGGATGCGCTCGAAGTCACCTGGTTCTCACCGGAGGCCGCGGGATCCGACGCGGTCGCAGCCGAGATGGAGAACGGTCGCGGCACCCTGGTGCGTCAGGCGCTCGCGAGCCTCGGCCTGCTCCGCTAGCACTGCAGCGCCGAGAACACTCCCTCGCGCCGAGACCCTGTGTCGTCAGCATCGGCCGCCGGGGCGTTTCGACGCGCGTCAACGGTTGCGCGTGCGCCGAATCAGTGCTCCGCCGCGCCTGAGACGGGAGAGACTATTGCGCCGTGTCGCTTATTGGGCTAAGAAGTAGACCATTAGTCCAATAGGCAAAGGATGCTTCGATGGATGCTTCGACGACGACAACCCGCAACACCGCACGGCCGGCCGGGGAACGTGCCCTTCGAGGCAACCTCGGGGCGGTCGCCGTGACTTTCATGGTGATCGCCGCCGCCGCTCCGCTCACCGTGATCGGCGGGCTCGTGCCGATCGGCTTCCTCATCGGGAACGGGATCGGCTTCCCCGTCATGTTCCTCGTCGCCACGGTGATCCTGCTGCTGTTCTCGGTGGGCCTCACCGCGATGAGCCGCTATCTCCCGAAGGCCGGCTCGTTCTTCGTGTTCGCCACGCACGGCCTCGGTCGCACGCCAGGACTCGCCACCGCCTATCTGGCGCTCATCTGCTACACGACGGTGCAGATCGCGGTCTTCTCCTACCTCGGCGCGACCATCAGCTCGAGCATCGTCCTGCTGGGCGGCGCCGAGATCCCGTGGTGGCTGCTCACGCTGCTCACCGTGGTGATCGTCGGGGCCCTCGGCTACCGGCGGATCGAGCTCAGCTCCCGCGTGCTCGTCGTCGTCCTGCTCGCCGAGATGGGGATCGTGGTGCTGCTCGGCATCGTCATCCTCGCCACCGGCGGCGCGGAGGGCGTCACCTTCGGCACCTTCCTCCTGCAGAACATCCTCTCCGGAGCTCCTGCGCTCGGGCTGATGTTCGCGATCGCGAGCTTCATCGGATTCGAGTCGACGGTCGTCTACCGCGACGAGGTGCGCTCGCCCGAGCGGACGATCCCGCGGGCGACGTACGCGTCGGCGATCGTGATCGGGCTGTTCTACGCCTTCGCGTCGTGGGCGATCGTCGTCGGGCTGGGCGAGGACCAGGTCACCGCCGAGGCGGCCGCGGATCCCACCACGCTCATCGCCCGCGTGACCGAGCAGTACCTCGGGCCGGTCGGGTCCGTCGCCATCGCACTGCTCTTCCTCGGGAGCATGTTCGCGGCCGTGCTGTCGCTGCACAACGTCCTCACCCGTTACCATCACGCGATGGCGAACGCTCGCGTCCTCCCCGACCGTCTCGGCACCGTACACGCTCGTCACGGCTCCCCGCACGTCGCCTCCATCGTGCAGGTCGCCACGTCCGGCGCCGCGATCGTCCTCCTCACCGTCATCGGGTTCACGCCGGAGAACATCTTCTCGTGGTTCGCCGGCATCGGAACCCTCGCGATCGTGATCCTGATGGCCGTCACCTGCCTCGCCGTGATCGTCTATTTCGCCCGCACCCGGGTGCTGCGCAGCCCGTGGCACACCGTGATCGCCCCGGGCCTCGGATTCCTGGGTCTCGCCGTCTCCGCCGTGCTCATCGCCGCGAACTTCCCGCTGCTGGTGAGCGATGTCGACGCCGACGGCGATCCCGCCTGGGGACCCGTCAGCATCACGCTCGTCGCTGTCGTGGTGCTCGCCGTCGTCGCCGGCGTCGTCCAGGCCGTGATCATGCGCGCACGGCGCCCGGAGGCGTACGCGCAGATCGCCCGCCGATTCGACGAGAGCGCCTGATGCCCTCCACGCCCACCCACCTCACACCACGCATGGAGGACATCATCGCCCGCCGCACCTCGCCTCTGCGACCGCTCATCGGCATCACCGGACGCCGCACCCGTGCCGGAGTGATCGGGGCGCCGCACGGATTCGCCGATGCGCCGCTCGAGGCCTACCTGAGCGAGTATGCGACCTCCGTGCTCCGTGCCGGAGGGCTCCCGATGCACCTGCCGATGGACGCCGCGCCCGACGACCTCGTCGCCCGCGTGGACGGCATCGTGATCGTGGGCGGGGACGACGTCGATCCGCGCCGCTACGGACAGGCGCCAGGGCCGTTCACGCTCGCGATCGACCCCGGACGCGACGAGTTCGAGTTCGGGGTGGTCGAGGCGGCGATCGAGCACGGCGTCCCCGTGCTCGGAGTGTGCCGCGGGGCGCAGCTCATCAACGTCGTCCGGGGCGGGACCCTCCGACAGCACCTGGCGCACGGCGAGGGCGAGTCGCACGGCTCCTACGCCTATCCGCGCGCACACCGCGTGCACGACGTGAGCACGGCCCCGGGCAGCCTGATGCGCGAGCTCTACGGCGACACCACCCTCGTGAACTCGTTCCACCATCAGGCTGTCGAGACCCCAGGACGCGGGGTCGTCGTGACCGGAATCGCCCCCGACGGAGTGGTCGAGGCGATCGAGGTCAGCGGTCATCCGGCGGTCGGAGTGCAGTGGCACCCGGAGACGTTCGGGTCCGACCCGATCTTCGACTGGCTGGTCGACCAGGCAGCCGTCTACGCGACGCTCGGCGCCGCGTCCGAGACACAGACCGTCGCCTAGGCGTCGGCGGACAGGGAGAAGAAAGTGCGACATTCAGACAAGAACGCGTTCCTCACGGGAGCGGGATCCGGTATCGGGCGGGAGACTGCGCTCCGCCTCGCGAGCGAGGGAGCTCGCATCCTCGTCACCGACGTCTCGGCCGAGGGCGCGGCCGAGACCGTGCGGCTGATCGAGGAGGACGGAGGCACCGCGCTGGCTGCCGTGGTCGATGTCCGCGAGCGCGAGCAGATCCGCGCGGCGGTCGAGACGGCCAGGCAGGCATGGGGATCGCTGCATCTGCTCGTCAACAACGCGGGAGTGGTCACCGAGCACTCCTTCGAGACCCTCACCGAGCAGGCGTGGGACTTCGTCTTCGACATCAACCTGAAGGGGCAGTTCCTCGTGGCGCAGGAGGTCGCGCCCCTGATCGCCGCCTCCGGTGGCGGAGCGATCGTCAACCTCTCCACGGTCGAGGCACTCGTCGTGGTGACCAGCACCGGCACGGCTCAGCCGCACTACAACGCCAGCAAGGGCGGCGTGCCCATGCTCACGAAGGCGCTCGCGGTCGAGCTCGCGGCGAAGAACATCCGCGTCAACTGCGTGGCTCCGGGCCCGATCGCCACCGACTTCTTCGACTACGAGAGCGTCACCAGTCCCGAGGCTCTGGAATTCATGAAGCAGCGCCTGCTGGTGCCGCGCGTGGGCGTGCCTGCTGACATCGCCGCCGCCGTGTCCTGGCTGCTCAGCGACGAGGCGTCGTGGATCGACGGGATCCAGCTCCCCGTCGACGGAGGGTGGCTGACCCGATGATCGACGACGTGAGACTGGAGCCGGATGATCTCGCCGCCGCCGGCATCCGAACCGTGATCGTGGCGACGCCCGACATGCAGGGGCGGCTCGTGGGGCGGCGCATCCCGGTGGAGGGGTTCGGGCGGGTGGTCGCGAACGGCGTCGACATCTGCACCTGCGCGTGGGCGTGGGACATCGATCAGGGGCTGGAGCTGATCGATCAGAACAGGTTCGCGCTGTGCGGCATGCACAACGGCGTTCCGGATGTGACCCTGATCCCGGATCTGGAGACACTGCGTCCGGCGGCCTGGCTCGATGGCGTCGCGATCTGCCTCGCAGACCCGGTCGATGTGCGAACGCACGAGCCGATGGCGCTCTCACCCCGTGTGCTCCTGAAGCAGGAACTCGCCCGCATCCGCGAGCGCGGACTCACCCCGCTCGCCGGAACCGAGCTGGAGTTCTACCTCTTCCGCAACGATCCGCGCGAGCTGCGTCGCTCCGGGTTCCGTGATCTCGACCCGACCACGCTCACCCCTTCGGACTTCATGATCCACGAGGGAAATCTGTACGAGCCCTTCTTC
The DNA here is from genome assembly GCF_020524545.1 of Microbacterium paraoxydans. Taxonomy (GTDB): domain Bacteria; phylum Actinomycetota; class Actinomycetes; order Actinomycetales; family Microbacteriaceae; genus Microbacterium; species Microbacterium paraoxydans_C. The sequence continues at coordinate 458,311 of NZ_JAIVLG010000001.1, forward strand.
CAGAAGCTGCGCGCCGATCTCCGTGCCAGCGGCATCCTCGTCGAGGCCGCGCAGAGCGAGTGGGGTCTCGGCCAGTGGGAGATGACCTTCGAGTACGGCGATCCGCTCGAGATGGCCGACCGCCATGCCCTGTACAAGCTCGCCGTCCGCGACACGGCGGCTCGCGCCGGCATGTCCGCGACGTTCATGGCTCGACCCCTGAACGATCAGCCCGGATCGTCCTGTCACGTGCACGTGTCGTTCGTCGACGAGGACGGGGTGCCCGTCTTCTGGGACGAGACGGCGCCCGACCGGCTCAGCGGGCGGATGCGCTCCGCGATCGCCGGTGCGTTGGAGCATGCCCCGGCTTTGATGGCCTGGTACGCGCCGACCGTGAACTCCTATCGTCGGAGCAACTCCGCGGACGTCGCCGGAAGCGGTCGCACCTGGGGTTACGACAACCGCACGGCCACCATCCGCGTGGTGGGGCACTCGCCGCAGGCGCTGCGCTTCGAGTTCCGGTTGCCCGGCGCGGACACCAACCCGTATCTCACTCTCACCGGGGTGCTCGCCTCGGCGCGCGACGGCATGGAAGCCGGGAGTGTGCTCGGTGACGCGGTCGTGGGCAGCGCCTACGATCTGCCCGGCGACGATTCCATGCCGGGGGACCCGCATCAGGCCAGTTCCCTCTTCGGGGAGAGCCCGCTGATACGCGGTCTGCTCGACGCGGAGCTGATCTCGCACCAGCAGGTGCTGCTCGAGCACGAATGGTCGACGTTCATGTCGCGGGTCACGGACTGGGACCTGCACCGCTATTTCGATCGGATCTGAGATGACCTACCCCGCCCTGCGCACCTGGATCGGCGGTGCTGCCGAGGAGAGCCCCGAGAGCGACGGCAGCTGGCTGCACGATCCGAACACGGGCGAGGCCCTGGTCGCCTCGTCGTCCAGTTCGCTGGCACAGGTCGCCCGCGCCGTGGGCGCGGCTCAGGAAGCTCACGACGACGCGCGGTGGCGCGGCCTGAGTCCGGCCCGCCGGGCAGAGAAGCTGAGTGATCTGGCGGACTGGCTCGATGACCGCGCCGAGGAGATCGCTCGTCTCGATGCGCTGAACAGTGGTGTTCCGATCGCCGTCACCCGCCTGTTCGGCGGAGCCAACGGCGACACCGTGCGGGATGCTGCGAAGCGCGCCGTCGCGGTCGGAGATGTCCGCGAGCTCCCCTCGGAACAGGGGGGAGTGCGACTGCACCGTGCGCCGTGGGGACCGACCGCTCTCATCCTGCCGTGGAACGCGCCGAGCGCGATGGCTGTCAAGAAGACCGCCTTCGCGCTCGCCGCCGGTGCGTCGGTCGTGCTGAAGCCCTCGTCGTTCTCCCCCTGGAGCGCGCAGCTGTTGCTGGAGGGCGTGCACGCGGTGGGCATCCCGGACGGCGTCGTGAGTCTGGTGCAGGGCGGCGGTGGCATCGGTCGCTCCCTCGTCGCGGATCAGCGCATCGCCGCGATCTCGATGACCGGTTCCACGCCCACCGGCCGCGCGATCGCCGCGACGGCGGCGCCGCGCTTCGCCCGACTCCAACTGGAGCTCGGATCGAACAATGCCGCGATCGTCCAGGCGGGCGCCGACCTCCCCGCCGCCGCGACGGCTCTCGCCGATGGCCTCCTGAAGCTGTCGGGACAGTGGTGCGAGGCACCGCGCAGAGTGCTGGTCGATCGGGCGCGGCGAGACGAGCTGGCAGGTCTGCTGATCGCGGAGTTCGCCCGTCGGGTGATCGGGTCGAGCCTGGACGAGGCGACCCAGGTCGGCCCGGTCGCGTTCGCCGGGCGGCGGGATGAGCTGATCGAGCAGCGGGATCGTCTGGCACGCGACGGTGCCGAGATCCTCCGTGTCTCGCAGGTTCCGACGACCGGGTGGTTCGTCGAGCCGACGGTGGCTGTGCTCGATGGTCCAGGGCTCGAGGACGAGGTGTTCGGTCCGATGCTTCTTGTCGGCGGCTACGACAGCGAAGAGGAGGCCGTCGCTCTGGCGAACACGGGGCAGGTCGGACTGGCGGGGTATGTCTTCGGGGACGACAGGGAGGCCGCTGCGCGACTCGGGACGCGCTTGATCGCCGGTGAGGTCAAGATCAACGGCACGAGCGTGCTGGACATGTCGCCCGAATCGGCCCAGAGCTTCTTCGGGGCGAGCGGTCTGGGCGGGCACGGCGACGACGATGTGCTTGACTTCTTCGTGGGGAAGCAGATCGTGGGCGCCGACCGCGCTGACCTTCCCCTCTGATCGGAGGGTGTGGATGGGCGAGCGTGACGACGCGCCGCACGACTTCTCCCGTGCCGTGCTCCACCCCGTCTCGGGCTACCAGGCTGTGGCGGGGTTCCTCCGGCGGGAGATGGCCCTCGGTCGCATCCGTCCCGGTGATCGCCTTCCTCCCGAGCGGCGGCTCGCCGAGCAGCTCGGGGTCTCCAGGGAGACGTTGCGTCAGGCATTGCGCATCCTCGAGGGGAGCGGGCAGATCCTGATTTCGCGGGGAGCGTCCGGCGGGGCGATCGTGCAGGACGCGGTGCTGGATCCTCGTCTGATCCGCGAGGAGGTGCGCACACGCTCGGCGGAGATCGGGGACCTCACCGAGTTCCGCTCGATCGTCGAGTCGGGAGGGGCGGCGCTCGCCGCCGTCCGTCGGAGCGACGCCGACCTGGAAGCCATGGCGCGGGCGCAGCAGGATCTCGCCGCCGCCGTCACCAAGGCCGAATCGCGCATCGCCGACACGGACTTCCACCTCGCCCTCGCCGGCGCCTCCGGCAACTCCTTCGTCCGCGACGCGGTCGAGGAGGCGCGGGTGCGCATGTTCGAGCCCGTCGACCTGATGAGCTTCGACTTCGTGAAGGAGTCGAGTTGGTCGGCGCACGAGGAGGTCCTCGACGCGGTGCGCCGCGGAGACGCTGAAGCTGCGGGTGCCGCGATGCGCGCCCACCTGCACACGACCCACGAGGAGTTCACCCGGGTCGTCGACTCCTGACCGGGCTCAGTCGCGCGTGAGGCGTGAGAGCTCCGCGACGAACGCGTCGACGTCGCCCTCCTCGGTGTCGAAGCCGCACATCCAGCGGACTTCCTTGCGCGCGGCGTCCCAGTCGTAGAACCGGAACGAGTCGCGGAGCTGGTCGGCCACGCCGTCGGGCAGCGTCGCGAACACGCCGTTCGACTGAGTCGGTTGCGTGAAGCCGACGCCCCGGATGGATCCTTCGGCGATGCCCGCCTCGATCTCGGACCGCAGACGCGCCGCCATGGCGTTGGCGTGCTGGGCGTTGCGCAGCCAGAGGTCTCCTTCGAGCAGCGCGATCAGCTGGGCCGAGACGAATCGCATCTTCGACGACAGCTGCATGTTGAATTTGCGGGAGAAGGTCAGCCCGTCCGCGGCGTCGGGGTTCAGCACCACGATGGCCTCGCCGAGCATCGCGCCGTTCTTGGTCCCGCCGAACGTGAGCACGTCGACGCCGGCGTCGCGGGTGAAGGCACGCAGGGGCAGGTCCAGGGCGGCGGCGGCGTTGGAGATGCGGGCGCCGTCGAGGTGGAGCTTCATGCCGCGCTCGTGCACGTGATCGGCGATCGTCCGGATCTCTTCCGCGGTGTACAGGGTGCCCAGCTCGGTGCTCTGCGTGATCGAGACGACCAGAGGCTGCGCTCGGTGCTCGTCGCCCCAGCCCCAGGCCTCGCGGTCGATCAGCTCGGTGGTGAGCTTGCCGTCGTCGGTGGGAACCGTCAGCAGCTTGAAGCCGCCGATCTTCTCCGGGGCGGCCGCCTCGTCGACGTTGATGTGTGCGGTCGACGCCGCGATCACGGCGCCCCAGCGCGGGAGCATCGACTGCAGGCCGGTCACGTTCGCGCCCGTGCCGTTGAACACGGGGAACGCCTCCACGCCGTCGCCGAAGTGCGCCCGGAAGACCTCCTGCAGGCGGGCGGTGTACGCATCCTCGCCGTAGGCGCTCTGGTGACCGCCGTTCGCCGCGGCGATCGCCGCGAGGACCTCGGGGTGGATGCCGGAGTAGTTGTCACTGGCGAAGCCGCGGATCGCGGGGTCATGCTGGATGCTCACCGTCCAAGCCTAATCGCCCTACCGAATGTCCCCGCCTCGCCCTACCCTCGATCCCATGGAGCGCACAGCGGCGAAGAGGGCTTTCGGCAACGTCCTCGTCAACACGCTCATCGCGAACGTGACGACGAGCTTCCTCTGGTTCGCGCTCACGTTCTGGGTCTACATCGAGACGCAATCGGTGCTGGCCACGGGCATCATCGGCGGTGCCTACATGCTGTTCATCGCGTTCTTCGCGATGGCGTTCGGCACCATCGTCGATCGCAACCTCAAGCACACGGTCATGGTCATCTCGAGCGTGATCTCGGCGGTCGCGTTCCTGGTCGCCGGCGCTCTGTACCTGTGGCAGCCCGAAGCCGCGCTGCTCGACCTGGGCGGCCCGTGGTTCTGGCTGTTCTCCGGCGTCATCCTGTTCGGCGGAGTGATCGAGCAGCTGCGCAACATCGCTCTCTCGACCACCGTCACGCTGCTCATCCCCGAAGAGAAGCGTGCGAACGCGAACGGTCTGGTCGGCACCGTGCAGGGCATCGCCTTCCTGGTGACGAGCGTGTTCTCGGGGCTCTCCATCGGGTTCCTCGGTATGGGCTGGACCCTCGCGATCGCGATCGCCGCGATGGCGCTCACGTTCGCGCACCTTCTGTTCATCCGCATCCCCGAGGGCACGCCGACCCCCGACCCCGAGGCGACGAGCGCGCTCGACTTCCGCGGCAGTGTGAAGGCGATCCGGCTCGCCCCCGGGCTGTTCGCGCTCATCATCTTCTCCACGTTCAACAACCTCATCGGCGGCGTCTACATGGCGCTGATGGATCCGTACGGGCTGACCCTGTTCGACGCACAGACCTGGGGCTTCGCCTTGGCGTTCGCGTCGACCGGCTTCCTGATCGGTGGTGCGCTCGTGGCGAAGTTCGGGCTCGGGCCGCGGCCGATGCGCACCATGCTGCTCGTGGTCATCGCGATGGGACTGCTGGGCTCGGTGTTCATGCTGCGAGAGTGGTGGCCGTTGTACGTGGTCGGCATGTGGGTGTACATGGCGCTGGTGCCGCCGGTCGAGGCCGCGGAGCAGACGGTGATCCAGAAGGTCGTCCCGTTCACGCGCCAGGGCCGGGTGTTCGGGGTTGCGGCGGCGATGGAGGCGGCGGCGGCACCGATCACCGCGTTCCTGATCGCCCCGATCGCCGAGTTCCTGATCATCCCGTACATGAACACCGCCGAGGGGCAGCAGCAGTGGGGATGGCTGCTCGGCGAGGGCGAGGCGCGGGGCATCGCCCTCATCTGCCTCTTCGCGGGACTGATCATGGTGGTGGCTGCGACGCTCGCCTTCTTCACCCGCTCGTACCGCAAGCTCACCGAGCTCTACGCGCACGCGCCGGAGCAGGACATCCCCGCTCTCGAAGAGGACGCCGAGGGATCGGCACCGCAGACCTCGGGACTGAGCGCGGCGGAGGCGACGAGAGACCCCGCCGAGGTCAGACATGCGGACGCTCCGCCCGTCGTGCCGGGAATGCCGCCGGAACCCCGGTGACAGCGACAGGACGGTGTGCGGGTCACTCCAGGTCGAAGACCCGGTCGTTGAGGTCGGCGGCGTCCGCGTCCCACAGCGACAGGACCCGGGTCGCGAGCACCTCGGGGTCGAGCGCCTTGGCGCGGAACACGACGGAGGCGGTGCGCAACGGTTCTTCGGCGTCGCGCGCGGCCTTGGCGTAGCCCTGCGCGACCGCCCGGGTCCAGGCCTCACTCGCGGCCTTGACAGCGGCGTAGTTCGCTCCTCCCGCGAGCGGCCGTGCGACGGCGGTCGACGACACGATCGCGAACCTTCCGGCCTCGGAGGCTCGCAGCGCCGTGTCGAAGGCTCGGCTCGTGGCGCGCACCGACTCGAGGGCGGGCAGGAGCGCCGCGAAGTCCTCGTCCGACTGCCCGACGACACCGCCGCCACCGCGCCAGCCACCCACCAGCGGGATCACCGCGTCCACCGCGCCGGACCGTGCGGCGAGTGCGCTCATCTCCTCCAGCGAGGTCGCATCGGCGACGACGACTTCGGCACCGGCTTCGACGAGCTCCCGCAGTCTGTCGGCGGAGCGACCGGTGGCGATGACGTGCGCACCGGCTCCGCGCAGGGCGCGCGTGACCGCGAGACCGGCAGCGCTGGTCGCGCCTGCGAGCACGACTCTGCGGCCGGAGAGTCCCGAATCCGTCTGTTCCGTCATGGTCCCACTCTCTCGGATCGGTGGGGCAGCTGCGGCCGGAACCCGCGGAAGAGTCCGCAGAAGAGGTTCCGGCCGCAGCGCGGTGCGCCCCAGCGTCACACTCGAACCGCGCGCGGTGCGCGGAGATCGTCAGTCGTCCGTGCCGCGGATGCCGACGGTCGATTCGATGACCGGCTTCATCTTCTTGTGGAGGGTCTCGAAGAACATCGACAGCGGGAACTCATCGTCCATCACCGCGTCCGTGTACCCCTTCGGTGCGCCGGCGAGGATCTCGTCCGACAGGCCGCGAGCCCACTGCGATGCCGGGTGCGGGGTCAGTGTCCCGCGGACGAGTTCATACGCGGCGAGCCAGTGCGCGACCTTCGGGCGGTCGATCGAGTGCCAGTACAGGTCGTCGATCGCATCTCCCAGAGCGACCACGGCATCCGGAACGTTGTCCCAGTCGAACGCGAGAGCGGTGTCGGTCCAGTGCAGCACGCCGCGCTGATGCAGCCAGGCGAACAGCAGCTGGCCGCCGACCGCGTCGTAGTTGCGCGTTCTGGTGCCCGTGATCGCGAACCGGAAGATCCGGTCGAAGATCACCGCGTACTGCACGAGGTGCGCGTAGTCGTGCATCTCGCGCTCGGTCTCGGTCAGCTCCTCACCGGCGGCGATGCGGGCCGCGAGGGCGCGTTCGATCTTCACGGACTCGCGGAACGCCGTCATGTCGCAGCGCATCTCCTCCAGCGAATACAGGAAGAACGGCATCCGCTGCTTGATCATGAACGGGTCGAACGGCAGGTCCCCGCGCATGTGCGTGCGGTCGTGGATGATGTCCCACATGACGAAGGTCTTCTCCGCCACCTGCTGATCGTCGAGCATCGCGGCCGCGCGCTCCGGCAGCTCGAGGTTGGTGATCTCCGCTGCGGCGCGGGTGACGCGACGGTAGCGGGCCGCTTCGCGGTCCTGGAAGATCGCACCCCAGGTGAAGGTCGGGATCTCACGCATCGCGACGGTCTCAGGGAACAGCACGGCCGAGTTGGTGTCGTAGCCGGGCGTGAAATCCACCAGCCGCAACGAGACGAACAGCTTGTTGCCGTAGTCTCCGGACTCGAGAGCGGCGATGAACTCGGGCCAGATCGTCTCGACGATCAGAGCCTCGACCAGGCGGTCGCTCGATCCGTTCTGGGTGTACATCGGGAACACCACGAGGTGGCGGATGCCGTCGACGCGGTGCTGCTGCGGCTGGAAGGCTACGAGCGAGTCGAGGAAGTCCGGCACGCCGAAGTCCTCCGAGGCCCAGCGGTCGAAGTCGACCACCGACGCGGCGAGGTACTCGGCGTCATGCGGGAAAGCGGGGGCGAGCGCGCGGATCGCGCCGGTGATCGCACCGACGAGCTCGCGGGCTGTGGCGTGGTGCGCGGCGTCGGGGATCGAGCCGTCCTTGATCTGCATCTCGCGGATCGCGATCGCAGCGTCCTTGAGCTGCGCCCAGGCGGCTGACTGCTCGGCGATTGCTGCGTCCTCGACGACCTCGGGTTCGCCGACGATGGCCTGGACAGCGGAACTGTTGGCGGAAAGAAGGGACATCGGGACCTCCGATCGGAGAAATAGACGGAAAGATTCCTGCAGAAACGGAATCCTGACGATAATCTTACAGCCATGGATGACTCTGTCGACCGTGCGATCCTGACCGCGATCTCCCGTGACGGGCGTGCCACGCTCTCCCAGCTGTCGGATGCCGTCGGCCTCTCGGTCTCCGCCGTGCAGTCCCGGCTGCGCAGGTTGGAGACTCGGGGCGTGATCTCCGGATATCGGGCGATCCTCGACCCGGAGCAAGTGGGTACGCCCCTGTCCGCCTTCATCGAGATCACGCCTCTCGACCCTGCTCAGCCCGACAATGCGCCCGAGATGCTCGAGCACCTCGACGCGATCGAGGCCTGCCACTCCATCGCGGGCGACGCGAGCTACATGCTGTTCGTCCGCGTCCCGACTCCGCGTGCGCTCGAGGAGCTCGTGCGGGATGTGCGCCTCGCGGCGAATGTCAGCACGCGCACCACCGTGGTGCTGCAGACCTACTACGAGCATCGGCCGATCATCCCGGTGGGCTCGACCGAGTAAGCGCGCGACTCAGAGCACGGCGCCCACCATCGCCTCGCCGAGCGGGGTGCGCAGGTGCTGCATCCTGGCACCGTCGCGTTCGCTGGCGATCAGTCCGGCGCCTCGGAGTACGGCGAGGTGATGCGAGGCGGTGGAGATCGCGAGGTCGGCCTCCTGGGCGACCTGCGAGGTGGTGCGAGCCGAGCCTGCCCGAAGCAGGATGCCGGCGCGTGCCGGCCCCAACAGTGCGCCGAGAGCATCGGCGATCTCGGTCGCGTCCCGCGCCCAACCGGCCGTGACGCCTCGAGCGGGATAGAACAGGGTGGGTTGTGCCGGCGGCTCGGTGAGCACCATGCACCCCCACGACGACATGACCGAGGGAACCAGGACGAGTCCGCTTCCTCGGCAATCGACCTGCTCGCTGTGACGGCGGAGGGAGACACGGACGGCACCCGCGCCCCAGGTCACCTGAGGATGCAGGTCGCCGGCCATCCCCGCGATACCCGTGCTCGCGATCGCGCGCGTGCGCACGGCGATATCGGCGCGCAGCAGGCGCTCGAGCTGCGGCCACACCGGGGCCAGCGCCGCTTCCCACACAGCCGCGCAGGCATCCGCGATGAGGCCGCGGGCGCGCGCGGGGTGCTCCTGCATCTCGCGCAGCGCCTGCCGTCGAGCGCCGGTCGAACGCAGCACCATCTTCCCGAAGTCGACGCGCATCGGCTCGAGACGTGCCTGGCGCAGTTCCTCCAGCTCGACCTCGGGCGTCAGATCCCACCGTGGTGCCGTGGTCAGGAAGTCGGGCAGGTAGCCGTCGTCTCCGATCACGGTGGTGAGCAGGGCGAAATCGTCACGCGGAAGGCGGTCGCGGACGGCCCGCAGCCATCCCCACTGCAGCGGATGTGCGGCAGGGCGCCGCAGCACGCGCACGGCATGAGCCAGTTCGTGACCGGGGGAGATGCCGAACCGCACCGCTTCGACATCGCCCGGCGTGAGGTGGAACTCCACGCGGTGGTCGGGATGCTCGATGCCCTCGATCGGCTCTGTATTTCGATGCACATCGAAACACTAGGGGTCTCGTCCCGACGTTGTCGAGACTGAGGCCATGAACAGCACACCTGCTCCTCTCGGGGTCGTCGCCGGCGCCGACATCCGCATCGGCTCGGGGCGCAGCCGCCGATTCGTCGGCGTCGAGCACGGCGCCGAAGTGTCGTACTTCTTCGTCGAGAATCAGCCGGGCGAGGGTCCGGGGCTGCACTGGCATCCCTATCCTGAGACCTGGGTCGTGATCGAGGGCGTCGCCTCGATCACGGTGGGCGAGGAGACTTTCGTCGCCGAGGCCGGAGACACGGCCACGGGCCCCGCCTTCATCCCGCACCGCTTCACCAATGCGGGTGACGGGGTTCTCAAGATCATCGGCATCCACGCCTCCGCCACCATCATCCAGACGTTCCTCGACGAGGACTGAACACCGTAGGAGACCCCATGTCTTTCCAGGCATACCTCGACAACATCGAGACCAAGACCGGCCTCACCCCGCGACAGTTCATCGAACGCGCCACGGAGAAGGGCTTCGACCGGACGACCAAGGCGGCACCCATCGTCGCATGGCTGAAAGAGGACTATCAGCTCGGTCAGGGGCACGCGATGGCGCTCGTGCACGTGATCACGAAAGGCCCGCAGATCAGTGCCAAGCACGTGGGCACGGGCGGCGCCCACGGCGACGCCTCCGACATGCTGTGGCTCGACGGCAAGGACAGCAATCCGAACGCGTGATCCCTCCGTGCGCGCAGGCCGCGCATCGGACCGGCCAGTAGGATTCCCTGCGTGGCAGCATCCTCCCAGCGCAAGAAGAAGGCCCCGAGCGCCAAGCGCACGCCGACCCGCACGAGCGGCAATCCGGCGAAGCGTCCGGTCGTCGAAGCGGGACCGGTGATGGTATCCGATTGGATCGGGGCTGCGCGACTGCGCACGCTGCCGCTCGCGATCGCGCCTGTGGTCATCGGTACCGGAGCGGCGCGCAGCACCGGTCCCGAATTCCACTGGGTCATCGCGCTCGCCTGTCTCGCCGTCGCGGTACTGCTGCAGATCGGCGTGAACTTCACGAACGACTACAGCGACGGCATCCGCGGTACCGACGCCCACCGTGTCGGCCCGGCTCGGCTCACCGCCTCCGGACGCGTGAAGCCCCGCACGGTGCTGATCATCGGTCTGGGTTTCTTCGCGCTCGCCGCGGCCGTCGGGCTGGCCATCGTGATCCGCACGGGACAGTGGTGGATGCTCGCCGTCGGTGCCGCGTGCATCGTCGCCGCGTGGTTCTACACCGGGGGCAAGCGACCGTACGGCTACTACGGCCTGGGCGAAGTGTTCGTGTTCGTGTTCTTCGGACTCGTGGCGACGCTCGGCACGACGTGGGTGCAGGTGTTCGCCCTGTCGCAGCAGGCGTGGCTCGGTGCGATCGCCGCCGGCCTGTTCGCGTGCGCCGTGCTGCTGGCCAACAACCTGAGAGACATCGATCAGGACCGCGAGGTCGGCAAGCGCACCCTCACCGTGCTGATCGGGCGCCGGGCGACCCAGGTGCTGTTCACGCTCTTCGTGCTGGCACCGTTCGGCATCGCGGCCGTCCTGGCACTGCTCTTCCCGATCGCGTGGATCTCGCTTCTGGCGTTGCTGGCAGGTCTGCCCGCCATCGCTATCGTCTGGTCGTATCGGCAGGCGAAGGAGCTGGTGACCGCGCTGGCGCTCACCTCTCTCACCGCGCTGCTCTACGCCGGTGCCCTCTTCTGGGCGTTCGTCGGCTGACCGCGCGCGCGGAGCTCAGACCCGCGGGTCGTCTTCGACGGATTCGTTCGCGTCGTCGATGGCCCGGTCCTCGGCATCCGCGTCGGCCTGACCACCCGAGGAACGGCTCTCTCGACGTTCCTGCAGTCGTGCCGAGGCATCGGTCAGGGGGGTGCGCAGGAACAGCATCGAGATGCTCATCCCGATGAGGGCCGCGAAGATCGCCGCGAGCCACCAGAACTCGCGGAAGATCGGGAAGAAGAACCACAGGATCGCGAGCGGCACCAGGAATGCCAGCAGCCGCAGCACGGTGTAGACGAGGAAAGGGGCGGACTTCTTCACGCCTTCAGTCTACGTTCGCCGGGCCGTGCCTCCGTCGCCGATGCCCAGGTGCGCGAAGGGGATGCCGCGTACGACGCGGCGCCAGGGGTGTTCTCCCAGCGTCCACAGCAGCTCGGCATCGAGATCGAGCGCGAGATCCTCACAGCCGACCGGCAGCGCGGCGCGATCTCGGGTGAGCGCGGCCCGTGCACCGCTCCACAGCACGCCGGGATGCAGCTGGTCGGACTGCGACACGAAGTAGCGTCCACCCCACCGCACGGCGCCCTGCATGCGCGCGATGTCTGGCGAGAAGCGGTCCGTTTCGGTGAAGCCGTCCTCGGCGCCCCCGGGAATGGTGAACTCGCCGATCCGGCCGCCGCCGTCGGCGCGGTGCTCGCCGATGAGCACACATCGGCGGGGCGTGCCGTCGTCATCGAACACGCGGCCGAGGAAGGAGCAGCGCAGCGCGACCGGATGCACGCGGGTGCGCACGGCCACGAGCGAGGTGGCACGGCCTCCGCGGGCCCGTGCTCCTGTGAGCCGTCGGGCGTCGGCGCCGCGGACCTCGCGGATGTCGGAGAGGTCGAACTCCCAGATGCCACGTCGTGTCGCCGCGACGAACAATCGGTCCCCGAACCAGGCGAGGCCACCGGCATGGATCGGCGCCGGATCGAGCGCGCCGTCGTCGCCGGTGACTGCGAGGATGACGTCGAGGCGCCGGGAGCGCTCCCGGTCGACCAGGGTGACACGGGAGGCGAGGTGGCGGCCGTCGAGGCGCTGCCGGAACCAGCTCACGGCGATCGTGGGGCGACCGCGCCAGATGCCGACGTCGATGCCCTGCGGGTACCAGCGTCGAGTCCACGTGCGGGCGGAGAGCCAGCGCAGCTCGACGGTCTCGCGCCGTTTCCACCGCACCGGGCGCCACGCGGATCCGAAGGGCCAGAACATGCTCCTCATCGTCCCCGATCGGAGGCACCGGTGCGAGCCGGAAGCTCTGCCGAAACCCAGACGTGTCGTGCTGCCGTCCGCGTGTTGCGGTCCGACACGCCGACGGCGCGGCGTTGCTTCTGGGTTTTCGCACCCTCGTTCGGAGCGTCATCCCAGGAAACGGTTCTAGCGCGGAAGATCACGGCGGGGTAACGTCGTTTCCATCGCGGCGATCCGGGTGGTCCCGGGCCTCAGTTCATACCTGACGGCGTTGCGGGTTCGACTCCCGCCGTCGCGTCCACTCCAGAAGCCCCACCTGCCCCGGAATATCAGGGCTGGCGGGGCTTCTTTGCTGTCTGCACCGCGCTCCGTGACAACAAAACAGCAACACTCGACGAAGTGCGCGCCTGATCGAGCGCGTCCGAAACGGCCTCGAGGTCGTCATCGAACAGGTCGGCGTAGACGTCCAGAGTCATCGCCGCGGACTTGTGCCCGAGCATCCGTTGCACGGCCTTCACGTTCGCGCCGGCCGAGATCGCGAGCGACGCCGCGGTGTGCCGGAGGTCGTGGATTGTCATGCGGGGGAGTCCTGCCGTCTCGAGCGCGGTCATGAACCAGGAGCGTGAGCCTTCGCTCGTGCGGGGCCGCGGCACGTGTACGAGGCCCTCCCCGAACAGCAAGGCGTCGCGCCCCTTGCCCTCGCACTGGCGTGCGATCGGCAGAGCGAGGAAGTTGGGGAACGGCACGCTGCGCCGTTCATGCGTCTTCGGCGTGCCGACGTGGATCGTCGTCCCGACCCGCACAGCGTTCTCTTGGACGCTCAGACGCCGTTTCAGCGCGTCTACGTCCCGAACCCTCAAGCCGGTGAGTTCGCCCCAACGGAGGCCGGTGTAGGCCGCGACGTGGATCAGCGTGCCGTAGTCGCCCGATGCGTCGACGAGCGCATCGACCTGCTCGTGGGTGAGGTAGACGTGAGGCTTCGCGACCTTCCGGGGCAGGTTGTCGAGTCCCCGGGCGACGTTCTGAGTGACGCGGCGATCGCGGAGCGCGACGTCGAGGATCGCGGCGAGCACGCCGTGAGCTCTCAGCACGACCGTCGCAGACTTCGGCTTTGTTGCCAGGCCAGCCGTTCGTGACGACTCGCGTCGGGCGCTCGGCGCTGTGCCGTCCGACAATTGGCGGATCCACTCTCGCACCGCGGAGTGCTGCACTGCCGCGACCGCAACCCGCCCCCACTTTGGCTCGACGTAGACCCGCCAGGCGTCCGAGACTGCGCGATATGTCGACGGCTTGAGGCTGGTTTCCTTGTCGCGCAGCCACTCCGCACCGAGCGTCCCGACGGTCACCCTCGCGGTCGACGGGTTCACGTACTCGCCGCGGCCCTTGGACACCTCGACCTCCGCTAGACGGAGCTCCGCATCTCGCTTTGTCGTGAATCCTCGCTCGGTAGTCTGGGAGTGATCTGGGCGCCGGTAACTGATCCGGTAGCGACGATCAACCCGCCGAGGTTTCCCTTCTTTGTCGAGCTCGCCCTTGACGAAGTACTCGTGAACGCTACCCACCGACGATCAGCCCCGACTCGCGACACTGGTTGATCCACCGGTGTGCAGTCGATCGCGAGATCCCGAACGCATCGGTGACTGCCTTAATCGGATGCAACCGCAACGCGAGGGCCACGTTATACGTGCGTGCGACCTCACCCATTGCGCCAGGTGACGGCCATTGGTCCCGGATCGCGGTCGGGTACGCCTCGCTGGCCAATGCGTGCGCGGTGAGCGGAGTCCACCCTGCGTGTGGAGGTAGATGCTGTCGAAGCAAGTCGATGACTCGGACATTCCGGAGGTCATCGGAAGTAACTTCTTCCTGGGCTCCATGACTCTCAATCGTGACTGACATGATCCTCAGCCAGAAGGAGCCCGACGCCGACACGCGAATGCGAGTCTCCAGACCTATTCGCGGATGGTGGTCAACGATCAGGGTTCCAGGCGATCGGAGAGTCAGTGTCGGTCCGCCTACCTCGATGGGGCGTGCGTCCGCGTCGGGCAAGTACTCGACCTCTGCACCGAACGGTCGGGCTCCTGAATCGGAGTCCGTGCTGCCGCTATCCCCAGTCATCTGAAAAGCCTCTCGTGATACACGCTTGCGGAAAGTGTAGCAACGTGATGTAACCTATCGCTTGACACACTTACCGAAGAGATGTGTCACGAAAGGAGAAGTCGTGACAGTTCAACTCGCGCCCCAGCAGCCGGACGCACCGAGAGCAGACGAGCAGAAGTACCTGACGCCTGCACAGGCGTGCGACCTAGTGCCCGGCATGACGGTCGGACACCTCGCCCAGCTTCGCTTCACCGGCAAAGGCCCGAAGTTCTTGAAGCCGACGCCCCGAACCGTCCTCTATCGGACCGTAGACGTCATCGCGTGGCTCGAAAGCTCCGAACAGAGCAGCACCGCAGCGACGGCCTGACGGATGAGTATCAACGAGAAAGGGCCCGGGGTTCAGCCGGGCCCAGAGAACCAGAACCCTTCGAGAGGAACCAGCATGATTACCCTACCGGCCGCCACCGTGCTTGTCACCGACGACGAGTACCGCGCCGCAGCGCTAGCAATCCGCACATGGATCGAACAGCAGCTCACCAAACCCGAAGTGACTGCGGCGCTCGCCGCAGCTGAGAGTGCCGAGGGGTTCACGATCGGCGACCACCCGCTCGAGCGGATCGGCATCCTCGACATCCTGATTCGGCAGGGGCGGGCGCCTGGGGTCACTGCCGAACGTATGCCAGACTTCCTCACCCCACCCACTTGGGCTGTCGCGTCCAGCTACCGCATCAACTACGGATGCGGCGCGATCGCGCTTGCATTCGACGGTCAGCCCCACGGCGACCTGGTGCCCGTGAGTGTCTCACAGGACATCGAACTCGTGCTCTGGCCCGACCTCTACGACGAGCCATCACAGGTTGGTGACCACCACAGCGATGGACCAAACCTCACATGGAACGCGGCCGACGCCGAAAACCTCGCGTCCAAGACTCCAAGCGCTGTGAAGCGGTTCGCCGAAGCGCTCGCCGCGGCAGCCGACGAGCTCGCCGACATCGAAGCCCGCAGCCTCACCCGCTTCTCTGCTCGTGAGGTGAACCAGTGAGCGTCGGCATGATCGCGGACGCCAGGGAAAGCCTCGTCGCGGCGGCGCTCACCCTCTCCGCGGCCGTGGCCACGGCCACGTTCGAGAACCCGGTCCCCGCCGCACTGATCCACGAGTTCCGCGACGCAGACCGCGCCCTCGCAGACGCCATGGCAGCCCACCAACGACCTCGCCCGCCCGCAGTGCTCGCCGTAGCGACGTTCGAGGTCGAACCCGGAGAGGACGGATCTACCGTCGTTCTCTCGCATGCACGCGGCCGCGTGACTCTGGAACCCGACAGGGCTCGTGGCCTCGCAGCCGCGTTGACCGCGGCCGCCGGGCACATTGACCGGCCGCGTGAGCTCCGCCGCCGCAGCGACGTCGGCCAGGAGCTCCTCGAGCGGGAGGGCTGAGCGGTGGGAAATCCTCAGAACGTCATCAAGCCGCTGGCAGACGTGCCACCCACGTGGCTTCCGTTCGTCGCATTATTCAGGTCATTCCTGCACGCCGGAAATCTTTCGAACCGCTACATCGAAGACTGCATCGGCATCCTCCGCCGCTTCGCAATCGCGACAGGTGCCGCCCCAACCGAAGTAACGCTCGCTCATCTGCTCGAGTACATCAACAGCGGGTTCAGCCCCGGAACGATGTATCAGCTTCGCTCCGTGTTCCAGCGCTTCTTCGGCATGCTCCACACCGAGGACCTCATCCCACGCAACCCCTCAGCCAAGCTCCCCAAGGTGAAAGTACCCGTGGGGAAGCCAAGACCGTTCACCGTCGCTCAGGTCGGCCTACTCCTCAACGGCGTAAGCGGCGGGCGTCCAGCGTACGCACGCACCCGAGCCATGATCCTCCTGGGCTACTTCCAAGGCTGGCGAGTCGCCGAGATCGCACGCGCTGCAGGCGAGCAGTTCGACCTCCAGGAGAACGTCGTCCGCTACATCGCCAAGGGTTCGAAGTTTAGAGAACAAGCGCTCACACCGACGATCGCCGCGCTCGCGGCCACGATGCCCCGACGCGGCTACTGGTTCCCGGGACAAACCGGCGAGGGGCACGTCCTTCCCAAAAGCGTCTCATCGCTCCTCGCTAACCGGATCAGCACCGTCGGCATCGACGACCCCCGCCTGACCGCTCACTCGCTTCGCCATGCTTGCGCGACCGAACTCGTCGCGGCCGGCGTCGATATCAGGGTCATCGCCGAATTCCTCGGCCACGAAAACCCGGCAACCACGATGAGGTACACGAAGGTCGATCTGTCACAGCAAATCGCTGCAGCAGCTCTCATCCCTACCCTTGACGAAAGCCCACACGCCACGGCGCTCGCCGCAGGATCCGCCATCCCCCGCCTCGAAGATCTCCGTCGAGCCAGTGCGGGCGCAAGTCGACACGGCACACCGGCCGCCTACCGCACAGGATGCCGCTGCGACCTATGCCGCGACGCCCACGCGCTCGCCAACCGGCAATGGCGAGCCAACCGTGTCCTCGCGGGAGCCAACGCCTAGTGAGAGCACCCCACCAATCCACTGCGAAAACCCCCGCCCGCCATCAACTCGCCCGAAGGGAGAACACCTGATGACCATCACCGCGCTCGCCGAAGGTCAGCAGGCTCCTCGGTTGGATCTCCCGGTCGAGCAGCACGAGATCCGCGCAACCATGGAAGGCAGCGCTTAGTGGGGATCGAACTGTTGAGCGAAGCCATGAGCTACGCCCGCGCATTCAACAAGAGAGCTCGAGCGGCCGGCACCCGGCCGCTCGAGCCCCTCGAAATGCTCGTGCTGCAGACTATGGCGCTCTCTGCCCGCGACAAGGACCCCCAACCGACCTACTTCGCTGGACGAGACACCACGCTCGAAGCCATCGGCCTCGACACATCAGCACCGTCACGGAGACGCCTCATGCGCGCCACCAGCGCTCTAATCGAGGCGGGAGCTATCACCAGAGCCAAGAGCGGGCATCGTGGCTCTACGGCCGTCTACAGCCTCAAACGCGAAGGGGTACCCCTCGTGGTACCCATTGTGGATAACTCCGCGGAAAGGGTGTCACCAGAGGTACCCAATAACGGGAATGGGTACCACGAGAGTCCCGAATGGGTACCACGAGAGTCCCGAATGGGTACCACCAGAGGTACCCCCAAGGAAGGAAGAGGACTAGAAGAGGAGGGGGACGCGCGCGCGAGCACCTTCGAGCTTGAACAGCCGCCCACTCCCACCCCACATCCTTGGGACCACGACCTCCCCGAACCACGCACCGCCCGCGAAGCGGCCCGCTGCCCGAAACACCCCCACGGCACCCCCGACCGCTGCGTCGCATGCGGCGACAACCGCACCACGTGGACCGAAGCACACCCCGACGCACCCACCCGACCCCGCAAACCCCGCCCATACGACTGCGACGCCGGCCGCCACCGCGTCACCGGCGAGAAACGCCCCGGCGTACCCGACGACATCTGCGTCACCTGCCACCAGCGCGGCGTCATCGACGCCCTCGCACCCGCAAACCTCGGAGCGACCGCGTGACCACCAAGCCCACCATCACAGAGCCCTCACCCTTCAACTGCCGACGCGGCCGCCACTGCGTCCTCACCACCGACCGCATCTGCGTCATCTGCGGCGCCCAAGGCGTCACCGACGCCCGACGCCTCCCACCCCTCACCGAACCACCACAACCCACCGCGCTCGCCGCGGCGGAGCCGCTGAGCATCGTGTCCGGGACGGAGAGCGATGGTTAGACCAGCTGCAGACTTCCTCTTCGACGATCTCCTCATCCTCCCTGGGAACCTCGCGCTACAGGTCTGGACCGTTGGCGAGCTCGACCGGGCACTCGCGCAGGCCCGCCGCGACCGCGACCACCAGCTCGTCGAGATCCTCATTGCCATCCGCACTGCCGGGCTCCGAGCGAAAGCGGCCGCTGCCGAGGTGACGTCCGGACTCGGACATGTTTCGCGTCCGAGCCCGGACATCGGGACAAGGTTGAGATTCATCACCACCAGACAGGCGGCCGACCGGCTGCATGTCAGCACCCGCCACGTCCTTCGTTTGTTGGACACGGGCGAGCTCCTCGGCCGGAAGGTCGAGGACCGCTGGCACATCGACCCACTCTCGCTGCCGAGCAGCAGCACAGCACAGGAGAACACATGAGCTTCACCGAAGCCGCGAACCAGCTCGCCCGCCGCGAGGCCCGTGAGAAGCTCGCACTCGCGACCAACCGGAAGACCGCGATGGAGATCCTCGCCGTCGCCGAGCAGCGCGGAGACAAAGAACTCTCTGCCGGGATCCGCCAGGAGATCGCCGAACGCTGGCCGCTGCGTCAGCCGATCAACTTCAAGCCCCGCCTGGTCATCGCCAACGCTCAGATGTTGACCGCGCTCAAGGGCGCTTGGTCAGATCCCGCCGCACGTCAGGCGCGTCAGGACTTCATCGACGGCAAGTACACCAAGGAGATCTTTGATCGCCTGTACCCACCGACCATCGCCGCGCCCGTCGCCGTTGTCGATCGGGTGCTCGTCTCGGCGCAGGAAGAGCTCAACAAGGCAAGCAAGGTCCTCGCCACCCAGGTCGACAAGCTCCTCGCCCGCCCCACTGGCAGCGTCGAAGAGCGGCTCCTGTACGAGACGCAGGCACAGCGAGCCTGGGGTCGCCTCAAGCCGCAGCTCGACAACCTCAGCGACACCGAACTCGTCGGTTCAATCGAGCGCATCGTGGCGGACGCTGTCGGCCCCGGGGAGCGAGGTGCTGTCATGCAAGAGCTTCCCGCATACTTGAGCGTTCGAGGTGTGGAGCGCTACTTCAGCGAGTCGATCGAGACCGTGGTCAAGGATGCTCTTGTGCAGTCCGACCCGATGGCGATGGGTGCCGACAAGGCCGAGACTCGCGCCGACGAATACCTCGCGATCGTCCGCTACAACGCCGGCAACGTGCGTGCACTCATCACGGACAACTGGGCCGCGCTGCACTCCATGACTGCTCAGGACCTCGGACAGCTGGAGGAAGGGCGCAGCGGTCGATTCATCACCGCCGACCAGGCTGCACTCGACGGACTCACCACAGCAGAAGCGGCGGCCGCAGCGGCCACGTCCTCGTTGCTCAAGAACGTCTGATGCGGCCGACCGGCGGGCGTCAAGGGGTGGGGGGAGACCCCCAACCCCGCGGCGTCTCCGTACCGCCGGGGAGGGCGCTGGGGTCCGTCGAGGGTTCAAACTTTCCCGCTGCCGGTCCTATCGGGCGCGGAGGACGCCGCACAGGGGCCCCTCGCCTTGCTCGCTGCGGCCACCTTGCCCCCTACTCTCCGGGGCCTCCTCGTCGCGAGTGCGACACTTGCGCTCGCCCGGAATCTCGGGCATGCAAGACATGCGCCGGCGACATCACAGGCCATCATCCGAACGCCCGTTTCTGCAGCAGGCGCTGTCGTCTCGTGGCAAGCGGCCGCGCCAGAGCCGAACCACTCACCGCTCGACTGTGTGCGCTCGAGGAGTGCTCGAACCTGTTCGTTCCCTACCGGGAAACGCAGCTTTGCTGCTCGGAACGCCACGGCAAGATCCATTGGAACCGGCGAGCTCGCTTGACCGGTACCTCAACCACCTGACGCCCCTATCCGCCCCAGAAACCCAGGATCGACATGAAGAGGATTGACTGACAGAAGCGTAAAGGTAAGCCTGATCCTGCAGGCGCAGGGCTACATGCAGGGGATGCGGGAAGTCGGCAAGGCCACCGACGAAGCCGGGTCGAAGGCGGAGAAGCTCGCCGCGCAACGGCAGGGCTTCGAGTCCCTTGGGCGCACAGCCCTCGGTGTTGGTACTGCCATGGCGATCGGTGTCGGGCTCGCGGTCAGCAAGTTCGCCGAGTTCGACCAGCAGATGTCGTACGTGAAAGCCGCGACCCATGAGACCGCCGGCAACATGGACCTTCTCCGGGACGCAGCTCTCGAAGCGGGTGCCCGCACCGTCTACAGCGCCACCGAAGCGGCCGGCGCGATCGAAGAGCTCGCCCGCGCCGGCGTCTCCACCGCGGACATCCTCGGGGGCGGACTCGATGCCGCACTCGATCTCGCCGCAGCAGGTGGACTCGACGTCGCGGAAGCCGCCGGCATCGCCGCCGTCGCCCTCAAGACGTTCAATCTCGAAGGCGCCGACATGTCGCATGTTGCCGACCTCCTCGCGGCCGGCGCAGGGAAGGCGATGGGCGACGTCTCGCAACTCTCTCAAGCACTCGCTCAGGGTGGCCTCGTCGCGAAACAAACGGGCCTCTCGATCGAAGAAACCACCGCCGGCCTCGCCGCGTTCGCAGCCCAGGGCCTCCTCGGATCCGACGCCGGTACCAGCTTCAAGAGCATGCTGCAGCGCCTCACCCCGCAGTCGAACGAGGCAAAACAGAAGATGGAAGAGCTCGGGATCTCGGCTTACGACGCCTCCGGCAACTTCGTCGGCTTGGCTCAGTTCGCAGGCAATCTCCGGACCTCCCTGCAGAAGCTCACGCCCGAGCAGCGCAACGCCGCGATGGCCACCATCTTCGGCTCTGACGCAGTCCGCGCTGCCAGTGTCCTCTACGACGAGGGTGAGGCAGGCATCCGTGAGTGGACGGAGGCGGTCAATGACCAGGGATACGCCGCCGAAACCGCCGCGATGCGCCTCGACAACCTCGCTGGAGATGTGGAGGCACTCGGCGGCGCCTTTGATACCGCCCTCATCACCGGCGGATCCGGAGCCAACGACGTGCTCCGCGCACTCGTTCAGACCCTGACCGGCGCCGTCGACCTCTTCGGAGAGCTACCCGACGAGGTACAAGGAGCCGGCGTCGTCTTCGGCCTGGCTGCCACCGCAGTCGCACTCATGGGCGGAGCATTCCTCACCGCAGTACCGAAGATCGCCGACTTCCGAGAGGGCGTCAAGGCCCTCAACATGTCTATGAGCGGCATCAGCATCGCCGCAGGCCTGGCCACGGCCGCCCTCGGTATTGGCTTGGCCGTTATCGGCGCTGTCGCCTCCGCCCACGCCGAAGCCGAAGCCCGGGCACGCTCCTACGCCGACACCCTCGAACGAGGTACCCAGAAGGTCACCCGAGCCACTCGCGACCTTGCCGCCGAGAACCTCACCGCCGAGAAGTCCTTCTTGTGGATCTCTCGAGGCTCTGCGGCCGACGCGGCCGCAGAGCTCGGCCTCGGCGTCGATACCGTCACCGACGCCGTGCTCGGCAACGCCGAAGCACTCACCAAGGTCTACAGTGCCGTCCAAGCCGGCCTCGCCCGCGGCTCGAAAGCCATGATCAGCCAGAGCGACGCCGACGTACGGGCCTCCCGCGCCGCTGAGCTCCTCACCGAGAGC
Organism: Microbacterium paraoxydans; assembly: GCF_020524545.1. Classification (GTDB taxonomy): domain Bacteria; phylum Actinomycetota; class Actinomycetes; order Actinomycetales; family Microbacteriaceae; genus Microbacterium; species Microbacterium paraoxydans_C. Next base: position 480,115 of record NZ_JAIVLG010000001.1, read on the forward strand.
CTCGAAGGGGAGATCGGTGCACTCGACGAAGCCCGCAAGGTCGCCCAACAGAAGAGCGAGGCTGACAAGACGGCCGCCGCAGCGGCCGCCGAACACGACACCGCGCTCCGCAAGCTCGAGGGCGGCGCCGGCGTCGCCACAACGGGAATCAACGAGCTCGCCGACGCAATCCGCGGATTCGGCTCAACCGAGCTCGACGCTCGCTCCGCGGCCCGCGACCTCGAGGCCGCATACGCCGACCTCACCGAGTCCGTCGCACGGAACGGCACGTCCCTCGACATCACGACCGCTGCAGGCCGCGCCAACGAATCCGCCCTCGACGGGATCGCCCGCAAGACCCTCGAAGCCGCGGCTGCCACGCTCGAGCAGACCGGTAGCCAGGAAGCCGCCAATGGTGTCATGGCTACCGGACGCCAGCGCCTCATCGAGATGCTCGCCCAGTTCGGCATCACCGGCGCCGCAGCAGACGCCTACGCCGACGCCCTCGGCCTCATCCCCGGCAACATCCCCACCGTGGTGCAGTTGCTCGGCGTCGACGAAGCCCAGAACAAGATCAACCGGTTCGTCACCCTCAACAACGGCCAGACCATCCGAATTCGCGTGCAAGCAGACGGCGCCGCCCTCCAGGTCGGCCGGTTCGACGTCACGAATAGCGCGACCGGCAACCTCTTCGACAAGGGGAAGAAGGTCACGTCGTTCGCATCGGGGGCGATGCTCCCCGGGATCTACAGCCCGGTCAACGGTGGGATTCACCGCATCGCGGAGGCCGGCTGGTCCGAGGCATACATCACAGAGAACCCCGCGTACCGGGATCACTCTCTCGACGTGTGGGAGGGCATCGGCCGACGCATCGGCGCCTTCCAGCCTGCGCCGGCATCTCATGCTCTCCCGGCTGCTTCACCGGCGGGGAGGAGTGCGGTGGGCAACCAGTACTCGTTCGGCGACATCTACGGGATCGACCCGGAGCTGATCGTTGGCGAGATGAACAAGCAGGTGCGACGAGCGGTGGCCGTCAGCGGTCTCCATGAGGGAGTGGGTGACTGATGGGATCATTCACGACACCCGGCGGCGACATCTTCGCCGTCGACGACGCCGAGCTCCATGACCAGGTGCTCACCCTCTCCGCGCACGTCGTCGACGGCAACAAGAGCGCAGCGCTCGCGGTCGTGGCCAAGGCCTATGAGACAACCAGCTCAATCGACTACGTCATCCTCATCGCCCAGGAGGCGCTGACACGTGTGGCGGTGTATCTCGTCAACGAAGCCACCCCGCCCGAGACGATCAAGATCACCGGCACCCTCGGCGCGATCGCTCACGCCACACGCTCCCTCGCCGGCATCATCCAAGCCAAGAGCGGGTGACACGCGAACGGGGGCTCTTTCGAGCCCAGGTGTTCAGACATGCTGGCTATGAATTGTGCTAGATCAAGTGATAATATAACGGACGTGAGCACATCCGAAGAGATCACCCAGCTGCTGGAGTCAGTGCAGCCCGCCAGCGACGCCGTCTTTGATGCCCTCGACGTCGCAGCGCCAGCCCTCGACACGGCTTTCGGCGTCGATGGTCCCCTCGCTTCGATCGAGAACTACAGCAGCACACGCACGCATGTCGCCCGAGCGCTCGTGCACCGTGAGCTCGAGACACTCGACGACGGCTCGATGGGCGGCTGGCAGCTGGTGAAGAACTCCGGCCCGAACTGTCCTGTGCGGCTCGCTAATGGCGCGCACACGATAAGGGTGCTCCATACCTGGGCTCCCGAGGTCGTGCCGCCGAGCGGTCGCAACCCTGCTCGTGTGAGCTACTACAGCAACTCTCTCCTCCAGGCAGATCCGGACGTGCTGATCGCCGCTCACAACTTTCTGCTCCTATGGGAGCGACAGGGGGAAGAGTTCAAGCTTCGGCTCGTGCACACCCTTGGTTCCGTTCGCCTCAACCGCAACGCGCCGCTCGATCTCAACGTCTACCTCGAGCGCGGAGTGTCCTTCGCGGACATGAAGTTTGAGCAGCGAGACGAAGAACTCGAGTACTTCGGCCAGGAGGCAGAAGAGGAGGGCGAGGTCGAAAATGGCTGACAGCACGCGCATCCGTGATGGTCGAGTGCTCATGAACGTCACCCAGGCCAATCTCGCGGCCGCCTCCAACCTGCAGCAGCCCCTGATCTCCATGCTCGAGCGTGGGGATCGCTCCGCTTCTCCCGAACAGATCGGTGCCATCGCGGCCGCGCTCGGCCTCCCCTCCACGTTTTTCGATTTTCGCCCTCAGGCAGGCCCGGGGGCAGCGCCGGAGTTCCGACGCATGAAGACCGCGAAGAGCAGGGACACAGAGCAGGCTCGGCAACTGTTCAAGGAAGCATTCCGTATCTCCGAGCAGCTGCTCGATGGGTCCCGCTACCCTCGGCCGTCACTCCCCGTCGTCGACGACAGTGACACTGAGCTCGCCGTGGACCGAATCGAAGAGATCGCCCAAGAGGTGCGCGCCCTCTGGGCCTTGGACAGCACCTCTCCCATCAACCACCTCGTCCGCACGATGGAGCGTCGTGGCATCGTGGTTTGCCCCCTCGTCCTGCCCAGCGAAGATGAGCCACTGTACGGAGAGGGGAAGTCGCAGCACTTCGGCGCATCATTCTGGCTGGGCGTGGGCGAGACGGCAGTTGTCTCGCTGTTCCCGGGCTCGTCCGGTGACCGTGACCGCTTCACTGCTGCGCACGAGGCTGGGCACATGGTGCTGCACACCTTCCGCCCGTGGGTTGATCCTGACGTGAAGGAACGCGAAGCAAACCTCTTCGCCGGTGCCCTACTCGCACCCGAGCGAGCGATCGCTAGCGCGTTCGAAGAAGCTATGACACTCAAGAACCTCGCGCAGCTCAAAGCCAAGTGGGGCATGTCAATGCAGGCGCTCGCCATGCGCGGACGCCAGCTCGGTCTAATCTCCTCGGATCGCGCACAGGCGCTGTTCCGACAGATCTCAGCCCGTGGGTGGCGGAAGAACGAACCGGTCCACGTCCCACATGAAGCCCCGAAGCTCATGCGCAAGCTGATCGAGATGAAGTACGGTCCAAGTCCCTTTGCGGACGGGAAGATCGTTGCCGACCTCGGACTCCCGCCGGCCATCCTGCGATCCCTCGCCCCTGACGCCCTCGGGGCCCCGGAGTCACCACGCGACAACGTGACTCATATCGACTTCCGGAGCGCCCGCGCTAAGGGCAGCAGCACAGAGCGTCTGCGCATGTGACCGACCGAATGCGCGTGTAGAGTGACAGCGGAGACGCCTACCCCGGCCCAGGTTTGAAATAAGAACCCGACTGAACGGCCGGGCCGGGGCGTCTCCGTTGTTCGCAGTCACAGGGAGCGCATATGAGGGATGCAGTGGGACCTTGGATCTGTGACGCTTGCGGGCAGGAGATCGCAGATCCCGGCGAGGGCCTTTTCACCTGGACCTACGGAGAACTCGTCTCGGGTTTCTCCATCGTCCACATGGGGAGATGCGATCGGGAGCTCGACCCGACCCACGACAAGCTCAGCGCCGGCCTCCGCGAAGTGCTCGGTCCCGATGGTCAAGCGATGCTTCTCGGCCTCCTCTCTAAGGGGCCGGTGTTCGCGCCGGAGCCGCGTCGTGTGCCGATAGATCTTGATGCATTCGTAGACGTTTTCCGACGACTGCAAAGCCCCGGCTATGAGGCTGCCCGCCCATACTTCGGTACCGTCGCAGCAGATGACGATCGTGATCAGGGAACCGGGTACCTGCCCTATACGCAGCGCCGGCTGGAGGCGATCGCAAGCGAAGGTCTGAGGCTCGCAGCGGACTAGCGGGTCTCTCGTCGGAGCAGCTGCCGACGTAGCGCGCATGAGCTCGCCGTTGCCGTGATCGGTGGGCCTGAACGGCGTGGAGCGACACGGCGCTTCCTCGCGAGGCCTGGTGACAACACTGTGACAACAAAGGCCGTAATTATCTCGTGTTCGGCGTGAGTCATGTAACCGAAAGTAGCCCTACAAAACGGGGCAAGGGGCGGACTCCACGGCGTCATGCGGGTGCGCGTAGGGTTCGACTCCCGCCGTCGCGTCCACTCGCGCTCGTCCGCCCCGCCTCCTCCCGCGCGGGCGATGGGCACTTGCGCGCAGGCGGCGGCCTGCCTACCGTTCGCTCATGACGAGAACACGAGGCGCGGAGACGGGGTCCGCGGCATGTCGCGACTGACGCAGACCTTGATCCCCCCGTCGCAGCGATTGTCGGCCGAGGCGCTGGATGATGCGCTGAACCTGGGCGCCGGGGACGCCCTCAGCAAACGGACCGGATTCCTCATCATGCTCTCGCTCTCCGGCGTGATCGCGATCGCCGGGGTGCTGACCGACTCGACGGCGACGGTGATCGGGGCGATGATCATCGCCCCCCTGGGCACGCCGATCCTCGGCATCGCCTGGGGGATCGTCACCGGCCATCTCCGGAGGGTCCTCTCCTCGATCCTGTGGGTCCTCAGTGGCGTCTTCATCGTCGTCGCGCTCGGGCTCGTGTTCGCCCTCTTCGTCGCGACTCCGGAGAGCCTGGCCACCAACTCGCAAGTGATCGGACGCACCTCGCCGAGCCTGATGGATCTGATGGCCGCGCTGGCGACCGGGTTCGCCGGCGGGTTCGCGATGTGCCGCAAAGACCTGAGCGCGGTGATGCCGGGAGTCGCGATCGCGATCTCCCTCGTACCGCCGCTCGGCGTGGTCGGCGTGTGCGCGGGGCAGGGGCAGTGGCCGGAGGCACTCGGTGCCCTCGTCCTCTTCCTCTCGAAGTGTTCGCGCTGGTGATCGCGGGCAGCATCGTGTTCACGGTGGCGGGCTACGCGCGCGACCCGGGATCCTCGCCCACCGCCGATCGACGCCGGGCCTATGCGATCGTGGCGACGCTCGCCCTGATCATCGCTCTCCCGCTGACGGCGAACTCGATCGCCTCGATCGCGGTCGCACGCTGGTCGGTCGCCATCCGGAACGTGACGGCCGACTGGCTCGGCGGCGAGAGCGACGGACGCATCCACGGTGCCGTGCAATGGAGCGGACTGACGGCGACCGTCTCACTCACCACCCCGGACGGCTCGACGCCGCCGCTCGACGAGCTGAGGGAGGAGATCGCGAAGACGGTGCCTTCGTACATCGGGGTCGTCGTCGATGTCGGCCAGGGGACCGAGCTGGTCGTGCAGTGAGCGTCCCCTTCCGGCGGGAACGACCGCGAGAGATCAGAAGGCCTGTTGGATGATCGCCGTCACGGCACCGACGTCGTCGTTCGCATCGAGGATGCCGTCCGGGTCATCGAAGAACCCCTGGGTGACGATGATCGTGAAGGCGAGGTCGCGTCCGGACGCTGTCTCCATGACCCCGCCGAGCGTCTTCGTGGCGAGCCGGAAGCGCTGGTTGAACGCGTCCCAGCTGAGGAGGGTGCCGGTCTTCGCGAACACCTTGCCGGCCGCGGGGCTGTCGGCCTCGACCATCGCGAGCGAGCCATCGACGCCGAGCACCGGCATCGTGGCCTTCCACCGCTCGGCATCGGGGCGCTGGGCCATCAGCGTCTGGATCTGCAGGGCGTTCGCGGGGGTCACGTAGTTCCCTTCGAGCCCCGACCCGTCGATGAGGGATGCGCCGGTGATGTCGAGCCCGGCGTCCTTCCAGATCTCGCCGGAGATCGGCATGCCCGCGTCGCACTCCGAGTCGCCGCGCTCCACGGCGAGTCGGCAGATGAGCGTCTGCGCACCGCGGTTGTAGCTGATCTTCATGACGTACGTGACCTCCTCTGCGAGGGGGAGCGACTCCAGCTCCGCGACCGTCGGCATGCTGTCGACCTCCGCGCGACCTGCGAGTTCCGTCCCAGGGTTCGTGACGAGAGGGTCGGCGGCCACCGCCACGTCGGCGCGCCCGAGCGCTTCGATGAACGCTGTACGTGCGAAAGTGGCGGGGTCATCGAACGCGTAGACCTTGAGTTGCGGTTCGCTGTCGGCGGCGATCGTGCCCGACAGGACGACCTCGCCGTCGTGCGAGGAATCCTCGATCCTGACGTCGGTCGTCCCCCCGGGCTCGACGGTCTCGACGCTCGACGAGACGACCCACGGCGAGACAGCGGGCGTCAGCGTCGTGCCGGCCGGCTCGCCGGGCTCCGTCGGCTGCACCATCACGTCGACCAGGTTCTGGTTGATGATGGTCGGGGTCACCGCTTGGCCGCCGAGCGTGCCCGAGAAGAGACGGTCGTCCACCACGACGTCACCGCCGACCGCATCGATGCCCGACGCCTTCACCTGCGCGGCGAGATCAGCCAGCCCGGCGAGCGGGTCCTGTGGAGTGAGGCTCGAGCCGGGGAGAAAGTTCGCGTCGTTGTGGTCGAGGTTCGTGAAGTCCACGCTTCCGTCGGCCTTCGTGCGTCCGCCCATCGTGAGATCGCCCATCCCCACGAGCACGAGATCGCCGTCGAGGACGCCATCTGTGACCTCACCGGTGCGCTTGACGGGGGTGATGATGGTGTGGTCGGGGCCCCATTCGAGCCAGGCGGCCCCGGCGCTGTACGTCTTGGCAAAGGACCCGGGCTCGACCATCCGGTCGGCGCCGAGATCGATGAGCACTTCTCCGCTCTCGAGATCGTGCACGGCGATCGACCAGGTGGCGTGCTCATACCGGTCCTGGTTCATCACGTCCAGCGCCGCCTCCGGAAGGCCGTCGACGGCCCAGGGGACTGCGGACTCTTCCGTGGTGCACGCGGTCGCGCCGGTGAGGACCAGCGCCGACACGGCCGCGACCGTGGTTCCGCGTCGGAGGAAGACCGCGTTCATTCTGTACTCCGTCCGGCGAGGAGGTCGGCGATCCGGCGGAACGTCTGGTCGGCCGGGTGCGCCTTCGGGATCACGTTGGACTCGTTCATGAACACCGCGATGCTCGCGCTCGTCTCCGGGTCGTGGAACACCGCCGCCGTGAAGCCCAGACCTTCCCCGTTGTGGCCCCACCACCCGTTCGTCTCGCCCACCCCCACGGCGTACCGGTCGTAGGGAGGTCCCTCGTCGAGGGGCGCCCCGTCTTGGCGCTCTGCCTGGGTGGAGGGCTCGACGAGGAGGCCGGAGCCGAGCGCTTGGGCCCAGACGAGGGCATCGTCGAGCGTGGACACCATCGACCCGGCCGGTCCGTAGATCGACAGGTTGTCGTTCTGCACGACCTGCTCGCCCTCCAGCATCGCGTAGCCCAGCGGGTGTTCGGTCCAGTTCGCGGCGTCCAGGATGTAGTGCGTACCGCTCTGCCCGAGCGGCTGGAGGATCCGTTCGTCCAGTGCCTCTCCGAACGACTGTCCCGTGACCTGCTCGACGATGGCACCGAGGAGGTTGGTGTTCGCGTTCGTGTAGATCCGCTGTGTGCCCGGCGCGAACCGGGGAGGCTGGTCGACCACGAATCCGTTGAGCTGGTCGAGGGTGAAGAGCGTCGACTCGTCGGCACTGTAGGCCGCGCCGAAGCCCTCGGTCGACGTGTAGTCCGCGTTGCCGCTGGACATGTCGGCGAGTTGGCGGAGCGTGATGCGGTCACCGTTCGTGATGCCGTCGACGTATCGGTCGATCGTGTCGTCGAGACTGACCTCGCCCGCGTCCACGAGCTGGAGGATGAGGGTCACGGTGTACGACTTGGTGACGCTGCGCAGGGGCCAGGTCATGTCGAGTGACACCGGGACATCGCCCTCGATGTCGGCGAGACCGGAGGCCGAGATCCAGGAGCCCTCGCCCGGAATCCACACTCCGACGGCGGCACCAGGGACCGCGTACTCGACCATCGCCTGCTCGACGATCCGCTGCAGCTCCGTCTGAAGGTCGGCGGGCAGTTCTCCCTCGGGCGCCGCCGGACGGAGCGCGCTGGAGTTCTTCTCCGAATCGCTGCCTGTGCTCGGCGTCGGCGTCGGCGTCCCACTGCACCCCGACAGCAGGACGGCGAAGATTCCGACCGCGGCGAGCCCGGTGGCGACCCGTGCGCGAGCACCTCGCGCGTGGGCGCGTGGGTGTCGCGCGCGCGTGCGCGCAGACGTGAGCGGCAGTCGACGGCGGCGCATCATGGGTTCTCCCAGCCTGGGTCACGGAGGGCGGTGGCCCACTCCAGCCACACTCGCCCACTTCGCCGGAGACGGCAATGGACCTCGGTCGCTTCGGGACTGGCGACTCAGGTCTATGGCCATCGGGGATCGCGCCGTCGAGACTGAGCCCGGGCTCCCTGGCGCTGCGTCTCAGGGCACGGGCGGGTTGTCCGCTTGGAGGTGGCGGATGACCGCGAGGACACGACGATGATCGTCCGCGTCGACCGGCAGACCGAGAGCGTCGTAGATCCTCGAGGTGTGCTGCACGACGGCTTTCTCGCTCAACACGAGCTGCACGGCGATCGCCGCGTTGCTTCGCCCTTGTGCCATCAACTCGAGCACCTCGACTTGGCGCGGGGTGAGCTGCGCCACAGCCGATGTGCCGCGACTCGCCCGCGCCACGAGTACCGAGACCACCTCGGGGTCGAGGGCGGTGCCACCGGCGGCGACGCGACGGAGGTCCGCCGTGAACGTGCGAACGTCGGCGATCCGCTGCTTGAGGAGATACCCGAAACCGCCCGCACCGCCCTCGAGCAACTCGATGGCGTAGCGCCGCTGCACGTGCTGCGAGACCACGACGACGCCGATGCCCGGGTGCGCCTGACGGATCCTCAGAGCGGAGAGCAGCCCCTCGTCGGTGTGGGTCGGTGGCATCCGGATGTCGGTGATCACGAGGTCGGGTCGGTGCCGCTCGACCTCTCGCTCGAGGGCCACCGCATCACCGGTCGACGCCAGCACCTCGAAGCCGTCGTTCGCGAGGATGTGGGCGATGCCCTCGCGCAGCAGCACTTCGTCCTCACCGATCACGACGCGCATGGCAGCTCCACCCGGACGTTGGTCCCACGCTCCGGCTCCGAGCGGATCGAGATGGTGCCGCTGAGCGCGTCCACCCGGTCGGCGAGCCCGCGCAACCCCACGCCTCCGCCGATCTGTGCACCGCCCACCCCGTCGTCCTCCACCTCGAGCGTCATCCGTCCCTCGCTCTGGCCCACGGTCACGTGCACCCGGGACGCTTCGGCGTGCTTGACGGTGTTCGACAACGCCTCGGCCACGATGAAGTAGGCCGTGTGGGCGGTCGACGTCGAGATCATCGTCTCGTCGATGTCCGCGACGAGCACCGCAGGCACGGCGAGGCGATCCACGAGATCCTCGGTCGCGGCGACCAGTCCTCGCTCGAGCAGGGCGGCCGGCAGCACGTCGTGGACGAGGCGACGTAGGTCGGCGGCGGCGAGGTCGATGCCCTCACGCAGCTTCTCGATGTCACCGGTCACAGCGGATCCGCCGGCCGCGTTCGCGATGGTCTGGGCCTCGATGGCGAGGAGGACGAGCTGCACCTGCAAGCCATCGTGCAGGTCGCGCGCGATGCGCGAGCGCTCCCGATCGGCGGCTTCGACCAGGCGCACCCGCGACCGGCTGAGGGCTTCGTTGCTGACGAGGAGCTGCGTGGTCAGGCGCTCGCGATCGAGGGCGATGGCGAGGACTTCGGCGGCGCGACGCACCGGACCGGGCTCGGCGATCACCCGGGCGTCGTAGTCGACCGCCCCGACCACGTCGTCATCCACTCTCACCTGAAGCCAGGCGCGGTCGCGGTCCGAGAGGCGCACGTCACGGAGCACCGTCTCACCGCGTTCGTCGACGTACTGTCCTTTCGCGGAATCCCAATAGGAGACCCGCAGCGTGTCATCTCCGACCGTCGTCGCCAGTGCCCGCGCGACGGCCGGCCGGCTCGCCCCTCGGATCGCGAGCCATTCGCTCAGTGCCTCGAGAGGAGCCGTGCGTGCGAAACCGCCGCGGAGGACCCCGAAGAGGAACGCGATCGGCAGCCCGGCGAGCAGCACGCACTGCAGGGAGATGACGATGTCGAAGTCGATTCCCATCGGCAGCAGGACGTTCGGGAGGAGCGGCAGGCAGACCACCGCGAGGAGTCCGTACGCGTAGAGAGGAAGCAGTAGCCGCCGATGCGTCGAATCCGCTGACCGCAAGCGCTGCACGAGCACGATCGCGGTCATGCCCATGGCAGTGACGCCCAGCAGGCTCTGCGCGAAGGACAGCAGTTCGAACGCCGCGGTGCCGGTCGTGAGCGCGCGCGCCGTGTCGAAGACGAGGCAGGTCGCGTAGCCGAGCACGACCGCGGTCACCGAGACGCGGCCACGGACGCGCCCGGAAGGGAACGCGAGCAGCAGATGGATCGCCACGCCGAGCGGCGTCGTCGCGAAGATCGCGTTGAGCCAGTTCATCGCGGGAGGGCCGAGAACCCCGCAGCTCATGAGGAAGATCGAAAGGGAGCCGATCAGGAGCAGGCCGCCGATGCCGTTGGTCGGCCGCCGCCACCACGCGCAGATCCCCGTGCCCGCCCAGATCCAGGCGAGTGCGACGAATGCCGACACGGCGAACGGCTCACCGCTCTGCTCGGAGCCGACGGCGATCACGATGATCCCGAGCACGGCCGCGAAGACGGCGATGACCATCAGGGCGAGTTCGAGCGACCCGGTGGGGCCGCCCTGCAGGCGTCGCTGTGCGGGGCGGGTGAGAGGCGAGACGGGGGTTGACACGAAGAGTCTCTCGTCTGGGAGGAGCGGGGCGGTGTGCTTCCACACTGGCGGACGGGCTGACGCAGAGCAACCGGACGGCGGCCAGCCCCTCCGGCGTTCCCGTCGCGCTTTCGCGCGCAAGACGGCCTGACAGCCGTCGAAAGTGCGACGGGAACGCCTGTGCTCACTTCCTGGTCATCGTCGAGGGGTAGCCGCCGCCACCGGGGTACACCCACTCGCCGGCCATGACCCGGTCGTCCTCCGAGAACGTGCCGCGGAAGTACGCCGGGCTGCCCTTGACCCCGCCCCAGATCGTGAGCGTGTCGCCCTCGAGCTCGTAGACGTAGTCGAGGGTGTTGCCGAGCGAGTCGTAGAAGCGGGAGACCACCTCCTCGCCGACGGGTTCCCCGAACGGGTGCAGGTTGCCGATCACCTCGAATCCGGTGATCTTCTGCCCGAACTGCTCGAGGTCGACGTGCTGGAGGAGGAAGTACCCGCCGGGCATCCACTCGTAGCGCACTGTGCCGGGGGCGCCGCCGTCGACGACCCACTCGCCGACGAGCCGGTCGAGGGCCCGCAGGCGGGGATCGGGTTGGGGCTGCTCGCCCCAGTTCCCCTCGTCGCCGAACTGTGTGGCGTCGGTCTGCGTCTGGTCCGTCATGATGCTCTCCTGTTCGAATTCGGCCCGGCGGATGCCGCGCTCACAGGACACGACGGAGCCGTCGCCGGAATCTCGACACGACACGGCAGGGGAGAGGAGTTTCTCGGCGGTGATGTCGAGAACCGCGGGTCGGCACCGTGGTGTCTTCAGATGCACCACCCCGGGGCATCGGAGAGGAAACCGCCATGACCATTCATTCCGCGCTCGCTGCGGAGCACATCCGTCCGCAGCGACGATCGTCGACGCGACGGCTCCTTCTGTTCGCCGCTCTCGCCGGTCCTGTGTTCTACCTGTCGTCCACCATCCAGGCGACCGCCAGGGAGGGCTTCGACATCCGTATCCACCCCCTGAGCCAACTGGCGACGGGCTCACTCGGCTGGGTGCAGATGCTCACCTTCGCCGTCGCCGGCCTCGGCGGGATCGCGTTCGCCATCGCCTACCGGCGGGTGCGCCCTGAGGGCATCGGACTTCGCCTGGTACCGATCTTCGTCGGCGTGTTCGGCACCGCGTTCCTCCTCGCCGGGCTCTTCCCGATGGATCCGCAGAACGGCTTCCCCGTCGGCGCTCCGGAGGGGGTCGTCACGATGTCGTGGCATTCGATCGTGCACACCTCCGCCGCAGCGCTGTCGTTTCTCGCGCTCGCCGGTGCGGCCATCACGCTCCTGATCCGCGAGATCCGCGCACGTCGGGTGGCAGCGGCGATCGGTCACGGGGCTGTCGCTCTCGTGCTCCTCATGCCGATGTCGCCCACCGAGTCCAGCATCCAGATCGCGATCACCGGCGCCGTGGCCTTCGGATGGGTGAGCGTGATGGCGCTTCGCTTGCGGCGATCGGCATGACCCGTACGGTGGGAGAGACGCATCGGACATCATCGGATGACTTGAGACCCCGGAGGAGAACAGTGAAGTTCCTGCTGCTCAGCTACACGCCTGCCGCCGCCTGGGACGCCGAGACGGCGGATACCCCGAGCCAGGAGGCGCTGGACGCCTTCGCCGCGTATCAACGCTTCGAGGAGTCGTTGCGCGCCTCGGGCGAGTTCGTCCTCAGCGAGGGGCTGGGGCATCCCGCCGTGACGACCACCGTGCGTCCGACAGCCTCCGGTGCCGTCGCAACGGACGGTCCGTTCGCCGAGCTCAAGGAGGTGCTGGCGAGTTTCGCCATCATCGAGTGCGCGGGCATCGAGCGGGCGCGCGAGATCGTCGCCGAGATGGTGTCGGTGCTCGGGGAGCCGATGGAGATCCGGCCGATCATGGGTGACGACTTCGCGTGACCTCGCCGACCGGCCGCCGGCGCATCGAGGAGATCCTTCGGCGGGAGGCGCCGCAGGTCCTCGGTGCCCTGGTCCGTCGATTCGGACGTTTCGATCTGGCGGAAGACGCGACGCAGGAGGCGTTGCTGGCGGCGCACGCGGCGTGGCAGGCCGACGCCATCCCCGCGGAGCCGCGGGGATGGCTGATCCGTGTCGGATACCGCAAGCTGATCGATCTGCTGCGTGCGGAGGACGCGGATCGGCGTCGGGAGTACGAGTGGCTGGCGTCGGACCCGCGCCGCAGCGACGTCGCAGGACAGGCTCTCGCGCCCGTGGCACGCGACGACAGCCTGGAACTGCTCGTGCTGTGCTGCCATCCCGCGCTGAGCGAGCCCTCGCGGATCGCGCTCACCCTGCGTGCGGTCGGGGGGCTGACGACCGCGGAGATCGCTCACGCCTATGGAGTGCCGGAAGCGACCATGGCCACGCGGATCAGCCGGGCGAAACAGACACTGCGCAGAGCAGGTGCGCGATTCGAGTTGGCCGGTGTCGACGACCTCGATGCCCGCCTCACCGCGGTCGAGCGCGTCATCTACCTCATCTTCAACGAGGGCTACACGGCGACGGCGGGGCCCGCGCTCGTCCGCATCGACTTGACGACCGAGGCCATCCGTCTGGCGCGCATGCTCGTGGCGGCGCGTGATGACCATCCCGAGGCACAGGGGCTCCTCGCCTTCATGCTGCTGACCGAGGCGCGACGCGAGGCCAGGCAGATCGACGACGTCCTGGTCGTGCTCGACGAGCAGGATCGGGCGGCGTGGGATCGCACGCTCATCGACGAGGGATCGCGACTGATCGAGGCCGTGTGGGCTCGCGGTCGGGTCGGTCCCTTCCAGCTCCAAGCGGCGATCAGCGCGGTCCATGTGAACGCCCTCACCGCAGCCGACACGGATTGGCCGCAGATCGCCGCGCTCTACCTCTGGCTCGAACGGCTCGAACCGACCGGCGTCGTCCGGCTCAGTCGTGTGGTCGCCGTGTCCCGCGCGTTCGGCGCTCGCCGCGGGCTGGCCCTGCTCGACGAGCTCGACCGGAAGCACGCGCTGTCGTCCGACCCGCTGACGGCCACCAGAGCACGGATCGTGCGGGCGCACCTGCTCGCCGACGTCGGTGAGCACGCCGCGGCGCGGGTCGGCTTCGCGGAGGCCGCCGCGCACTCCACGAACGAGGTCGAGAGGCGCTACCTCGAGGAGCGCGCCCGGGGGTGAACGGCCGTCGGCCGGTCGGTCGAGGTCAATCCCTCCCGCCGCCGCGGACGAGTTCGAGCCCCGCGCCGGCGAACTGACGCAGCGTCGCATCCGGCAGGAAGGCCCTGGTGAGGGCGCCGCCGATACGGGTGAGGTCGCTCTCGTCGCGGAAGAGCAGGTACATGGTCTCGTAGCGGGGGTGGAACTTCTGCTTGAACCGATGCAGTGAACCGAAGCCGTACACCGGTTCCAGAGCTTCGGCGAGGCGGTCGCTCAGCGCCGCGATCACCCCGGCATCCGGGGGATAGTCATGGGCGAGCGGGGCGCCGGACAGTGACATGATCTGTGCGCCCTCGTCGGAGAACTGCCGGGCGGAGGAGCCGATCAGGAACTCCATCACCGGGCCGAACCCGCCCTCGCGGCGGCGCATCAGGTCGAGGGTCCAGCCGCGTACCTCGCCTTCGTGGCCGTACACGGGCAGCCAGGAGAGGAAGCCGTCGACGTCGCCGTTCGGGGCGAGGGCGATGGCGAGCCGCACCTCGGGGTCCTCGGCCTCATCGAGCGTGCCGAGGGTGAAGCGCATCTCCGGCAGATCCTTGTCGCCGACCCATGCTTCCGAGATCGCCCGCAGCTGCTGCTGCACACCCCACGACTCCGCCTTGAGATGGGTCATCCGGAAGGTCATGTCCTCGCGCCCGGCTTTGTTGAGCGAGGTGCGCACGGAGTTCCATCGCTTCCCCGTGAACTCGAGTCCCGGCAGATCGACGATCGTGTCGTCCGCCACGACGATGCTCCGCCAGGTCGAGGGGACCGCGGCGCGGGTGGCCTCGTCCGCGCTGAAGAAGCACGGGACGAGACCGGCCAGTTCCGCCGTGCGGATGAACTCCTGCACGGCCTCGACCCGGGCATCCTCGGGTCCGATCGGGTCGGCGAGCGCGAGCGCGACGCCGTTGCGCCGTTGGTAGGCGACGACGCCGCCGGGCACGCGGGCGTAGTCGTTGCCGTCCCAGGTCGTCATCCAGGAGAGAGTCCCGCCGCCGTGCGTGCGCAGCTCGCGCTTCATGTCGTCTGGCGTGGGGGAGGGCTGGATTCCGAGCTTCGACTTCCGACGGGCGTGGAAGGCATGGCGTACCCAGATCAGGTACACCAGCATGATCACCCAGAGGAAGCCGTTCGCGAGGGCGAGCTCGGTCTCGCCGTCCCAGCGGACGTCGAGCTGGGCCTGGCTGAAGACGGTGATCAGCGTCAGTACGAGAGCGGCCGTGGCGACGTTGAAGATCCCGAGCAGCAGGGCGAGCACCCACGTCCAGCGCCGGCCCCGACGCAGGCCGTTCACGAGCACCAGGATCACCACCAGGTCGATGGCGAGGTCGATGAAGCCGCCCGAGGCGGGCTCGGTCGGACCGAACGGACCGTCGGTCGGAACGAGAGTGGTGATGATCTCGACCGCACCGAGCACGAGGATCGCTATCACGGCGACCAGCCTCTGTTCGCGGACGGTCGTGTGACGCACGCGCAGGGTACGGTCGACGACGAGGATCAGCAGCACCGCGAGCAGATGTTCGAGGTCGGCGAGCTTGCCCCAGAACAGCATCGCGATGAACACGAAGCCGAGCAGGATGAGCCACCCGCGCACCCGCCATGGCGGGCGGAACAGCCCGACCGCCGCGGCGATGCAGGCCATCGTGCCACCGGAGGCGCCGACGTCGAGCGCCTGCGCCTGCGTAGCGGCCCAGGCCCAGGGGAAGGCGGAGAGCACGAGGAGCACGAGGGCGGCGGCGTTGATCGCGAACAGCTGACCGATCGCGTAGTACGCGATGGCGACGCGCGTCCCGCGCCGGAACTCCAGGTAGGCCATGCCCCAGAACCCGGCGATCGTGAACACGTAGACCCAGGGTTGGTTCACGAAGAACGTGCCCGTCAGCGGCGTCCACCATCTGCCGTCGGCGAGATTCGGCAATCCGTAGGCGACGGTCGGGAACAGGTCGCTGTCCTCGAACGGCATCCACAGCCCGCGCCAGATCACCCCGACCGCGAGGATCAGCACCACCATGGTCAGCGTCGCAGGGATCCGCCGCGCGAACGCCGTCAGCGGGTGCCGCGAGGGGGAGCGCTCCTCAGTCATGCGATCAGCGTAGCGACGGCACCGGCGACGCGGGGGCGGCACTACTCGCCGCGCAGCACCCGCCGCAGCTCGGTGACTTCCTCGTCCGCCATGCCGCCGCTGCGGAGATAGCCCGCGGCGTCGCCGTGGTTCGTCTCGATCCAGTCCAGGGCCGTCTCGATGGCCGAGGCCGGTGATTCGGTCGCCAAGGTCTTGAGCCCGGGGGTGAGGGGGACGCCGAGCGAGGTGATGAGCCCGGTGAGCGCTTCCGCGAATCCGAGGGCGAGGTTCTTCTCGGTCTGCGTGTAGTCGTCGACGATGTCCGCGCGCGGCACACCGGCGAGGGACAACAGGAGCGCCGCGACGAGGCCGGTCCGATCCTTGCCCGCTGTGCAGTGGAACAGAACGCCGGGTCGAGGGGTGCGCGAGGCGGCGAGCACCGTGCGCGCCACGGTCGCGAACTGCGCGGTGCTGTCGGCCAGGATCGCGAGGTACAGCTCCTCCAGAGTCGGCACCTGCTTCAGGATCTGGGCGACCTGGGTCACCGACAGGCTCCTGCTGCCGGCCGAGGGGAGGAGATTCTTCACCATCTGATCCATGGCACCGCCCTGCACGGGCACGGGCAGCAGGCTCACGCTGCCGTCCGCGGGGAGGCGGTCCGCGGCACGGGAACGTTCGGCATCCGTGCGCAGATCGATCACGGTGCCGATACCGAGATCCGTCAGAGCCTGCAGTCCGTCGTCGGTCAGTGCGCCCAGAGCGTCGGCGCGGAAGAGGAGCCCGGACGCGATGGTCCCGCCTCCCGAGATCGGCAACCCGGAGAGCTCCCGAGCGTTGTGCGTCCCCTGCAGAAGCGAAGTCAGTTCCATCGTCGTCCGGGCCCTCTCCCTGAAGCTGGTTTCAGCGTATCGGGGTTCGTGTCCGGTCCGCCCTCCGCGGAGGTGCCGCGGAGGGCGCGAGGCTCAGCCCTTCACCGCCTTCTCGATCGCCTGCTCCAGGTCGTCCCAGGTCTGCAGCACGACCTTCTCGCCGTCGACGAAGAAGGTCGGGGTTCCGGTCACGCCGAGCTTCTCACCGTCGCTCTTGTCCGCCTGCACGCGCTCGGCTGTCGCGGGGTCTGCGATCGTCGCGTCGTAGGCGGCCATGTCGAGCCCGAGCTCCTCGGCGAAGGCGCGGAACACCTCGGGGGTCTCCTCGCCCTGCTCTCCCCACTGCGCCTGCGTCTCGAACAGTCGGTGGTACATGTCCTCGAAACGGTCCTGCTGCGCTGCGGCCTCGGCGGCGAGCGCGGCCTGCATGGAGTTGATGTGACCCGGGAGCGGGAAGTAGCGGACCACGTAGGTGATCTCCCCGTCGTACCTCTCCCGGAGCTCCTCGACGACGGGGTAGAACGCCCCGCAGGCCTCGCACTCGAAGTCGAGGAACTCGACCACGGTGACGGCTCCTTCGCCCCCGTCGTCCAGCACGTGCGAGTCGGTGCGGACAGTCTGCTGCTCCGCGCCCTCCGGCGGCGTGGGGGCTGCGCGCTGGGTGAGAGCGAACACGAGGGCGACGATCAGCAGGACGACGGCGACGGCGATGGCGATCAGGGTCGCTTTGACAGAGTTCTTCATGGGGTCTCCAGACACACGGGTACGACGGGATGGGGGTGCCGCGCGGAGGGCGGCCGTATGCACGCGTCGGGGTTCAGGTGCGGGAGACGGAGAGCTGTACGAGTGAGAGCGCAGGGACGACGGGATGCGGCCCGGCCCGCATCGGCGCGGTCGCGCGCGGAACGCACGAGACGAGCAGCCGGGTTCCGCGACCACGCAGACGCAGGAACAGCAGCACCAGTGCGACGGCGCAGAGCGCGACGACCAGGCAGATCCCCGCGTCGGAGGTGAGGACGTCGACGGCGGTCTCGCCGTCGGCTGTGGCGGCGCCGGAGTCCGCGCCGGTCGGGGCCGCGATGCCGGAGGCGAGGCAGAGCGTGGAATGCACCTCGGCGGAGCCGCGCGACGTCGACCACGCACCCACGACGAGCAGGAGCGCCAGGCCGACCGCGAGGACCACGCGCGCGATCATCGTCCGCTCGGCCCGTGCTCGCGGCATCCGATCCGGCGATGAGGGCAGCATTTCCCGCGCAGTCTAGCAACGACGCCTCTGCCCTCTCCGAGCCCCGGATGCCGTGGACATGCCTACACTGGAAGGGTGGCGAGACTACTGATCATCGGCGGCTTCCTCGCCGCCGTGTTCTGGGTGTTCAGCATCGTCGACTGCGCTGTGCAGCCGGCGACGCGTCACCGGGGTGTGCCCAAAGCCGCCTGGATCGCCATCGTGGTGCTCCTCCCCGTGATCGGGGGAATCCTCTGGTTCGTGATCGGACGTCGGCGGGCGAACGGTTCCGGCGCTCGCCCCGTCATCGCGCCGGACGATGACCCCGCCTTCCTGCGCAGCATCAGCAAGACCGAGCAGGATGCGCGCATCCGCCGGCTCGAAGAGGAGCTCGCACGTCTGGACGAGGAGACCGACGAGCCTCCCGCCTCGGACCCGCGCCCGTGACCTCGTCGCCGGCGATGGATGCGGCGGCGTCCCTGCTCGCAGACCTCATCGCCCACGGCGTCCGCGACGTCGTCGTCTCCCCCGGGTCGCGCTCGCAGTCCCTCGCGCTCGCCGCGGTGCGTCTGGCGGAGGAGGGCTACCTCCGCGTGCATGTGCGCATCGATGAAAGGGTCGCAGGTTTCACCGCGCTCGGCATCGCCAGGGAGGCGCGCGTCCCCGTCGCGGTGATCTGCACCTCGGGGACCGCCGTGGCGAACCTGCTGCCCGCGGTGATGGAGGCGTTCCACGCCGGTGTGCCCCTGCTGCTGCTCACCGCTGACCGCCCGCCCGAGTTGCGGGGCGTCGGCGCCAACCAGGCCACGCTCCAGCACGGCCTCTTCCACCCGTGGGTGCGCGATCAGGTCGACGCACCGGTTCCCGGGGACGGCGAGTGGGCGGGGCTCGCCGAGCGCGCCGTCGGTGCGGCGATGGGCGTGAGCGACGTCGAGGCGCTTCCCGGCGTCGCAGGACCCGTCCACGTGAACCTGCCGTCGCGAGAGCCGCTCTCCGGCGCTTTTCCCGGGGTCGTCGTCAGACCCGGCGACGCCCCCGTCCCGCCGACAGCCGACCCGTTGGAACTCGCACGGGGCCCGCGCACCGTCGTGCTCGCGGGTGCCGATGCCGGGCCGGACGCCGAGGAGGTCGCGCACGCCGGTGGATGGCCGCTGATCGCCGAGATCGTGAGCGGTGCCCGATTCGGTCGGCAGGTCGTGCACGGATATCGACGCCTCCTCGGGCGGGAGGAGCTCGGCGGACGTATCGAGCGCGTGGTCGTGCTGGGCCATCCGACCCTCAGCCGAGAAGCGACGGCGCTCCTCTCGCGCCCGGACGTCGATGTGGTCGCCGTCCGCCGTGGAGGGGAGGAGCTCAACCTCAACCACCGCACGCGCGCCGTCGGTGCCGTCACCGTCGCCCCCGGCGCCGCCGATCGCGCGTGGCTCGGCGCCTGGCTCCAGGCTTCCGCCGCCGAGACCGTGGATCTGAGTGAGAACGCCCCCGATCCCGAGGGCCTCGCCTCCACCGACTTCGCCGCCCGTCGGGAAGCCGTGAAGGCCGAACTCGATGCGGTCCGTCGTCCACTCGACCGTGAGCTGCTGGTCGACGCCGTCTGGCGGGCCACCTGGCCGCACGATCGGCTCGTCTTCGGCTCGTCTCGGCTGGTGCGCGTCGCCGACCAGGTGCTCGGAGGCAAGAAGGTGCCCGTCCACGCGAACCGCGGCCTCGCCGGGATCGACGGCACGATCGCGACCGCGACCGGTATCGCCCTCGCCAGTCAGGCCGCCGGCGCTCCCGGCGTGACCAGGGTGCTGCTGGGCGATCTCGCCTTCCTGCATGACGTCGGAGCCCTGCTGCTGCCGCCGGATGAGAAAGAACCGCGCCTCCAGGTCGTCGTCGGCAACGACGGCGGAGGCACGATCTTCGACGGCCTGGAGGTCGCTGCCTCCGCACCGCCGGCTGACCTGGATCGTGCCTTCTACACCCCCCACACCGTGCGTCTGGAAGACCTCGCGAGGGCGTACGGCTGGGAGTACCAGCGGGTCACGACCCGCACCGCGCTCGACCAGGCGCTGACCACGCCGCGAGGCGGACGACAGATCATCGAGGTGCCGCTGGCGCGGTGACTGGCAGGATGTGCGTATGAACGCGCACACCTGGACGCAGCGGCTCCGCGTCGATGGCGGATTCCGTCTCGCCGATCTCGACCCCGACACCAAGCCCGGCTACGTCGGAGGCAAGTCGGACGGTGCGCGGGACCTCGCGGCCGGGCTCGACGCGCTGAACGATCTGCAGGAGCGGTTGTTCGCCGAGAGCCGGGTGGGGGCGACCGGTGATGCAGTGCTGCTGGTGCTGCAGGCGATGGACTCGGCGGGCAAGGGCGGCATCGTGCGACACGTGGTCGGCGGCGTCGATCCGCAGGGGGTCGCGCTCGCCGCGTTCAAGGCTCCGACTCCCGAGGAGCTCGCCCACGACTTCCTGTGGCGCGTCGAGAAGCGCCTGCCCGAGCCCGGCTACATCGGGGTGTTCGACCGCTCCCACTACGAGGACGTCCTGATCGGACGGGTGCGCGGGCTCGCGGATGACGCGGAGATCGAGCGCCGCTACGACGCGATCAACGATTTCGAGGCGCGCGTGGCGGCCTCGGGCACCCGCATCGTGAAGGTGATGCTGCACATCTCGCCGGAAGAGCAGAAGGCGCGGCTGATGGAGCGGCTCGACCGTCCGGACAAGCACTGGAAGTACAACCCCGGTGACGTGGACGAGCGGCTCCTGTGGTCGCAGTACATGGAGGCGTACCAGACCGTCTTCGAGCGGACATCGACGGAGGCCGCGCCGTGGCACGTGATCCCGGCGAATGCCAAGTGGTATGCGCGCCTCGCGGTGCAGGAGCTGCTGCTCGCCGCGCTCGAGGACATCGATCCGCAGTGGCCGGTCGCCGACTTCGACGTCGAGGCCGAGAAGGAGCGCCTCGCCGCGAGCTGACGTCGGGCTAGGCGAGGGCGTCGACGAGGGGCCGGAACTTGACCCGGGTCTCGAGCAGCTCGCTCTCCGGGTCGGAACCGGCCACGATGCCCGCTCCGGCGTAGGCGGTCACTCCGATCGCGTCGGTCCCCGCGGTGAACTGCGCGCAGCGGAGGGCGATCGCCCATTCTCCGTTGCCTGCCGCATCCACCCAGCCCACCGGCCCGGCGTAGCGCCCGCGGTCGAAGGGCTCGAGGTCGCGGATCGCGGTGATCGCCGCCGGAGTGGGGGTGCCGGCGACCGCCGCGGTCGGGTGCAGGACGCGCACCAGGTCGAGGGCGGACTCGCCGTCGGCCAGCTCGCCCTCGACATCGGTCGCCAGGTGGAAGAGGTTCGGCAGTTTCAGCAGGAAGGGCTGTTCGCTCGCGGCCAGGGCCCTGGTGTGCGAGCGCAGTGAGGCGAGCACGCTCTGCACCGCATACTGATGCTCGTCCAGGTCTTTCGTGCTCGATGCGAGGTGCGCGGATGCCGCGGTGTCGGCGTCTGCATCCGCCCCGCGTCCGATCGTGCCGGCGAGCACCCGCGCGGTGACAGTGCCGTCGTGCACGGTGACCAGAGTCTCCGGGCTCGCTCCGATCAGTCCGTCGACCGCGAACGCCCAGGTGTCGGGGTAGCCGGTCGAGAGCGCACGCACGAGGCGACGCAGGTCGGACCCTGCCGGGATGCTGCCGGTGAGGTCGCGCGCGAGCACGACCTTGCTCAGCTCGCCGTCGGCGATGCGGGTCAGAGCGCGGCGCACCGAGTCCTGATAGCGCTGAGGCGTCTGCGCACCCGGTCCGACGGTGCCGGCCCAGTGCGGTCCGTACGGCTCCGTGGCGAGCGCATCGTCGTCGGCCGCTGCATCAGCGAGCCGGATGCGGGTCTCCCAGAACCGGTCGCCGCGTCGGCCGAGCACGTGCGTCGGCACCGCGAGCACGCTGTCGGCCGTCGACTCCTCGTCGAACGTGAAGGCGCCGAAGGCGACCAGCCCGGTGCCCGCAAGCCCGAGCGGATCGGTGATCTCGGCCTCGGCGGCCATTCCCCGCCAGGCAGCGGAGAGGGCTTCGACGCGCGATTCGCCGGGGCGGGCGGGAGGGCGGATCTCCACCAGGGTCTCGCCGACGGCGACGATTCCATCTCCGCGCCGCAGCCAGGCGAGCGGGCGGGCGGGATCCGTGTAAGCGAGCAGATCTTCGACCGGGTCGATCTCTCGGGTCTCCACGACCAGGTGGGTGGTGTGCACGGTTCCAGCCTAGGCCGCTCAGGGGGGGAGGGATCCGCGTCGTCGTAGGGTGAGCGGATGAGTGATGCACGCCCCGCACCCGGCACCGAGATGGTCTTCCAGTGGCGAAAGTGGGACGGCTCGCCCCACTGGCGTCACGAATGCGTCTACCTCGGGGCGGACGAGTGGGGGGATTGGATCGGCCAGCCCACGGGATGGCACAGCGCGCGCCCCGGAGCCGAGTTCCACGCGGGCGGCCCCAACGTGACTCTCGTCCCGGCCAGCGGCGATCATGCGGTGACCGTGAACCGTCGGCACCGTCGGGGGATGCGCATCTACATCGACCTGGGGTGGGACATCCGCTGGTCCGACGACCCCCTGCTGGCGACCGGCATCGACATGGACCTCGATGTCGTGCGAGTGACGGGCGCTCGCGGGACCTGGGTCGATGACCGTGACGAGTGGGCAGACCACAGCGCCCGATACGGCTATCCCGCCGATGTGATGACGCGTCTCGAAGCACTCGCCCTCGACCTCGAGGAGCGGGTGCGTGCGCAGACCGCTCCGTTCGACGATGCCACCGCAGATCCCTGGCTGGACCGCCTCGAAGCCCTGGGGCTCGCGCCTAGACTGAAACGGTGACCCCGAACGAAGCCAACCGCGCCGATCTCGGCAAGGACCCCGCCCGCGTCAGCGGCATGTTCGACCAGGTCGCCGCAGGGTACGACCGCACGAACACGGCCATGACCTTCGGCAACGACATCCTGTGGCGGGCGGCGACGACCCGCGCGGTCGCGCCGAAGCCGGGGGAGCGGATCCTCGACCTCGGAGCGGGTACCGCGTCTTCGTCGGCCTCTCTGGCCCGCAGCGGCGCCGAAGTGGTCGCCGCCGATTTCTCGCCGGGGATGCTCGCCGAAGGCCAGCGCCGTCACGGCGCGATGCGCAATCTGTCGTTCGTGCAGGCGGATGCCACGGCCCTGCCGTTCGGCGATGCCGAGTTCGATGCGGTCACGATGTCGTATGCGCTGCGCAACGTGCACGACCCGAAGAAGGCCCTCCGCGAGCTGTACCGGGTGACCAAGCCCGGCGGCAGGCTCGTGATCAACGAGTTCTCGACTCCTCCGGGCAAGCTGTTCCGCGGCGCCTACCGGCTCTACAACGATCAGGTCCTGCCGCGCGTCGCACGCGTCGCCGGCACCAACGGGGAGGCGTACGACTACCTCAACGAGTCGATCCGGGAGTGGCCGGACCAGAAGAAGCTGTCGACCTGGATCCGGGAGGCGGGGTGGGGCGACGTCGCGTACCGCAATCTCACGTTCGGCATCGTCGCCCTTCACAGAGCACGCAAGCCGGAGTGATACCCCCAGGCGAAACCGCGGCATCCGACGAAGGTAGGCTGGGAGCGTGACTTCGAGCCCCATCGCCCCGGGTTCGCGACTGGCGAGCCGTCTCGGCTTCAGCGATCGCGTCTTCATCGGCCCCGCCGCCCGACGTGTCGCGCGCGCCATCGAAGACGGGTTGGAGCTTGTCGAGACCGGACTCGCCGAGGACGTCCGCGTCGCCGACCCGCTGGCCGACGCGGCCAGCCGCTACCTGTACGAGGCCGGTGGCAAGCGCATCCGGCCGGTGCTCACGCTCCTCGCCGCGCAACTGGGCGACGGCAACACCCCCGAGGTCGTCGACGTCGCCAAGGCGCTCGAGATCACGCATCTCGGCTCGCTGTACCACGACGACGTCATGGACGGTGCGGATCGCCGCCGTGGCGTCCCGGCAGCGCACGCCGTGTGGGGCAACAACATCGCGATCCTCACGGGCGACATCCTGTTCTCCCGCGCCAGCCAGTTGATGTCACGACTCGGTGAACGGGCGATCCGCCTCCAGGCCGACACGTTCGAGCGGCTCGTGCTCGGTCAGATGCACGAGACTCTCGGCCCGCAGGAGAGCGACGACCCGATCGCGTTCTACATCCAGGTGCTCGCCGACAAGACTGGTTCGCTGATCGCCGCCGCCACCCAGGGAGGCGTGATCTTCTCCAACGCCCCGAGCGAGTTCGAGGAACCTCTGCGCGTGTACGGCGAGAAGATCGGCGTCGCCTTCCAGCTGCTCGATGACGTGATCGACCTCTCGGCCAAGCCGGAGGAGACGGGGAAGGTGCCCGGAACCGACCTGCGCGCCGGTGTCCCGACCATGCCCTACCTGCTGCTCAAGGCCGAAGCCGACGAGGCATCGGCCCACCTCGCCGCTCGCATCGACGACGGGGTGGCCCGCATCGCCGACGGAGCGGATCCGGCGATCCTCGACGGACCCTTGGACGAGCTGCGCGACCATTCGGTGACGCAGAAGACTTTGGAGCTCGCACACGCCTGGACGCAGGACGCCATCGATGCCCTCGATCCGTTGCCGCGCGGCACGGTGCGCGAGGCGCTGACCCGATTCGCAGAGACCCTCGCCGAACGATCCAGCTGATCTGCGCGGGCGGCCCGTCGGGCCGCGCGCCGGCTGCGACGGCATACGAAAGGACCTCCATGACCAAGCTCAGACTGGCTATCGTCGGTGCGGGCCCCGCCGGCATCTACGCCGCGGACATCCTTCTGAAGGCCGAGCGCAAGTTCGACGTGTCGATCGACCTCTTCGAGCAGCTTCCGGCGCCCTACGGTCTCGTGCGCTACGGTGTGGCCCCCGATCACCCCCGCATCAAGGGCATCATCACGGCTCTGCGCGATGTGCTCGACCGCGGCGACATCCGCCTCTTCGGCAATGTGCGCTTCGGTGAGGACCTCACGCTCGACGACCTCAAGAAGCACTACAACGCGGTGATCTTCGCCACCGGCGCGATCCGCGACACCTCACTGGACATCCCCGGGATCGACGCGGTCGCCTCCTATGGCGCGGCCGACTACGTCAGCTGGTTCGACGGTCACCCCGACGTCCCGCGCGAGTGGCCGCTGGATGCCGCGGCCGTCGGCGTCCTCGGAAACGGCAATGTCGCGCTCGACGTCGCCCGCATGCTCGCGAAGCACGCGGAGGACCTGCTCGTCACCGAGGTCCCGCAGAACGTGTATGAGGGGCTCCAGGCCAGCGAGGTCACGGATGTGCACGTCTTCGGTCGGCGCGGCCCCGCTCAGGTCAAGTTCACCCCGCTCGAACTCCGCGAACTCGGCGAGCTTCGTGACGTCGACATGGTCGTGTACGACGAGGACTTCGACTACGACGAGGCGTCGAAAGACGCCGTCGCCAGCAACAAGCAGGTCATGGTCATCGACCGCATCCTGCAGTCGTGGCGCAAGCGCGAATCGGTCAACAACGCCGGGGGAACGGCCTCGCGGCGTCTCCACCTGCATTTCTGGGCGCGTCCTGTCGAGGTGCGCACAGACGAGAACGGTCGAGTGGCGGCGCTCGTGTACGAGCGCACGCGCCCCGACGGCCAGGGCGGTGCCGTGGGCACGGGTGAGATGCGCGAGGTCCCGCTGCAGGCGCTGTACCGCGCCATCGGCTACTTCGGTTCGCCGCTGCCGGGTGTGCCCTTCGACAAGAAGCACGGTGTGATCCCGAACCGGGAGGGCCAGGTGCTCGCGAAGGACTCGAACGAGCGCGTATCCGGCATCTACGCGACCGGGTGGATCAAGCGCGGACCGGTCGGTCTGATCGGCCACACGAAGTCCGACGCCATGGAGACCGTGCGACACATCATCAACGATCAGGGCTCCTGGTGGCACCCGGAGGACCCGTCGGAAGAGGCGATCGTCGCACTTCTCCAGGAGCGTGGCGTGCGCTGGACCGACCTGGACGGCTGGCACCGCCTCGACGAGCACGAGATCGCCCTCGGCGCTCCGCAGGAGCGCGCTCGCGTCAAGGTGGTCCCGCGCGACGAGATGGTCCGCGTCTCCCGGGGCGAATAGCGCCGCACCCGCTCTCGGCATCGCACCTGGACTAGCCTGGCGATGACGGGGGAGGACTGCATGGCCGACTGGACACCCGATGTGCTCGGCGACGAGTTCGAGCAGCTGACGCTCGACCTCGGCACGGATGACCAGGGGCCGGTCGTCGCGACGCTGGTGCGCGCCCTTCCCGCAGAGTCGAGGTGGTGGGATCGCCTGCGCCGCCGGTCCCCACAGCTCGACGGCGTCGACGTGCTCTACGTGCACGGGTGGTCGGATTACTTCTTCCAGAAGCGACTCGCGCGCTTCTGGACATCGCGGGGGGCGCGCTTCTTCGCCCTCGATCTGCGCAAGTACGGGCGGAGTCTCCGCGAGGGGCAGACGCCCGGCTACGTCGCCGACCTCGCCACCTACGACGAGGACATCGCCGCGGCTCTGACGGAGATGGGGCGCGGGGAGGGCGGCGGGGAATCGGCGCGACGGCTCATCCTGCTCGGGCACTCCACCGGAGGCCTCACGCTCAGCCTGTGGGCGTCGCGGCATCCGGGCGTGGCTGACGCGGTGATCCTGAACAGCCCGTGGCTGGAGTTTCAGTTCGCCCCTGCCAGAGCGGCGATCGCTCCGATGGTGGAGCTGCAGGCGCGAATCCGTCCGCTGGAGGCTGCGCCGCAGGTCGACCTCGGCTTCTACACCCGCGCTCAGCAAGAGGTCGCCGACCCCGATGACCCGATGGAGGTGAACCCGCTCTGGCGCCCGGCGCAGACCATGGCTGTCTATGCCGGATGGCTGCACGCGATCCTGTCGGGTCACAAGACCGTGGCCGAGGGGCTCTCGATCACGGCTCCGGTGTGCGTGTTGCTCTCCGCGAGGTTCGTGCCGCCGACCCGGTGGTCTGAGGAGCTGACGTCCGCGGACTCCGTGCTCGTCGTCGACGACATCGCACGGGCGGCCCTCCGTCTCGGCTCGACCGTTACCGTGGAGCGCATCGACGGGGCCCTGCATGACGTCTTCCTCTCCCGGCACGAGGCGCGGGAAGACGCATATCGGCGGCTGGACCGGTGGGTCACGGGCTGGCGAGCGACCGGCTGAGCTCCCTCAGAGATAGTGCATCGACCGGACGAGCCCCTCGGCGCGTTCCCCCTCACCGTCGGCGACGGCCTCGCCGAAGTCGAGGTAGAGCTGTCGCATGCGTTCGCGGTCCGTGGGCACGATCTTCCAGTTGCGGAGGTTGCGCAGGAGCGCCATGCTCGCGTCCTCCATCAGCGCCCGATGTTGGCTGTTTCCGCAATGCTCGCCGAGGTAGGAGAACACCGCCCAACGGGCCTCGGACGTCTTCGCGCCATCGTCGAGCGTGGCGCACATCGCCGCGACGAGACGGACGACGTGCTCGCGCTGCGTCGTGCTGAGGCGGGGGACCGCCAGGCGTGCGGCGATGCCCGCCTGACAGCCGGCGAAGACGAGCGACTGCGCCTCGGTCTCCGCCGTCACGGAGGTGACCTCGGTGTACCGACTCGGGTACATCATCACCATCCCGAGCCGCTCGAGACGTTGCAGAGCCTCTCGCACCGGGGTGCGCGAGACGTGCAGCTCCTCCGCGACCTCGACGTCGCGGATGCGCTCTCCCTCCGTCAGCGTGCCCCTCACGATCTGCGATCCGATGTGCCGGAAGACCTCGTCCGCCAGGAGCTGCTTGCTCTCACTGAAGTTGGTCGATCCCGATCCGGTGTTCCGCATGGATGCGCTCCCCCTACGCTTGTGTCCCGAGCACCCGACGCTCAGGCTCGGCGGGGCACCGCACCGTGAGAGGCCGATGGATCCCGATGCCGTCCACCCTCGCGGGCGCGCGAGCAGAACATAGACATCCACCCGGAGACATACGCAGAGAGGGGGCTGGATGCCGTGGCATCCAGCCCCCTCTTGCGTACCAGTCGCGATGCTTACCGGTAGTTGATGAACTGGAGATCGACGTCGAGATCGGCACCCTTGAGAAGGGCGATGACCTCCTGGAGGTCGTCACGGCTCTTCGACTGGACGCGCAGCTCGTCGCCCTGGATCTGGCTCTTGACGCCCTTGGGGCCCTCGTCGCGGATGATCTTGCCGATCTTCTTCGCGTTCTCGGAGGAGATGCCGTCCTTGAGAGTCGAGATGATGCGGAACTCCTTGCCGCTGGCGAAGGGGTCGCCCGACTCGAGGCTCTTCAGCGAGATGCCGCGCTTGATGAGCTTGGACTGGAACACGTCCAGGACGGCCTTCGCCCGCTCCTCGGTGTTCGCGGTGATCAGGATCTGCTCGCCGCTCCAGGCGATCGACGCCCCGGTGCCCTTGAAGTCGTAGCGCTGCTCGACCTCCTTGCGGGCCTGGTTCACGGCGTTCTCCGCCTCCTGGTGATCCACTTTCGAGACGATGTCAAAGCTAGAGTCGTTTGCCATTCTGCAATTCTAGGCAACGGGTGTGTCGGGACCTGATGATTCGAACACGGGCACGGTCTTCACCCGAGGGTGGACGGCGAGCGTCACCGCCACGATGCCGAGCCCGAGGGTGCTGGCCAGGAAGCCGAGAAGACCGAGTGCGCGAAGGACGTCGGCGATCTCGATGAGCGCGCGCGGGGAGCCGGCGCCGATGGCCTGCGGCACGACCCAGACGATCGCCTGAATGCCGAGCGCCCAGAGCGGAGTCCAGTTCCAGGGCGCTGGCACGGTCCGCGCGCGGGCCACCTGCATCGCGGCGATCAGCCCGAAGACGAGGGGCATCAGCACGGACACATACGCCCAGGTCTGCCATGCGTCCGTCGCCGTCGGCTCCTGGGGGAGGACGAGCGGGCCGAGGACTGTGGCCGTCACCGGCCAGAGGGCGACGACCGCGGACGCAGTCAGCCCCAAGGGTCTTCGCGCGACGACACTCGCCGCGCGACTCAGTCCGATGGACAGAAGGAGGATCGCCCCGGCCCAGAGCACGTCGCTGAGGAGTGCGAGGACGATGTTCGCTCCGGGGGCGTTCAGCACCGTGCTCCGCACGATGCCGACGATGCCGCACGAGATCAGTCCGAGCCCGCCGAACAGCCAGGAGAGACGGATCTTTCGCATGTCTCGACGGTATCGCGTCGCGGCGGCGCGTCCTATTCGGCGGCATCGTGGAAACGCTTTCACTCCGAGACGGTCCGCCTTCCTCGATCACAGGTTGATATCACTGGACTGCTTCATTGCGTAACGTCCTCACTTCGATGCATACTGTAAGCGCTTGCAGTCTGTGCAGGCCACCCAGCACTGAGAGAGGCACACACCAATGAAGGTGAACAAGAGGGGCATCGCCGCCGCGGGCGCGATCGCCATCGTTTCGACTCTGACGCTCGCCGGCTGCTCCACGGGGACCAGCGGCGATGACACCTCCGGCGCAGAGGACGGCGGCACGCTCGTCGTCTGGGTCGACGCCGAGCGCGTCGACGCCCTGCAGGGAGCGGCCGACGCGTACCAGGACAAGACCGGGGTCACGGTGGATCTTGTCGGCAAGTCCGTCGACGACATGAAGGACGACTTCATCCAGCAGGTGCCGACCGGCAAGGGGCCCGACGTGGTCATGGGTGCGCACGACTGGCTCGGGGAGCTGTCCACCAACGGTGTGGTCGCCCCGATCGAGCTCGGCGACAGCTCCGAGGACTACCTGCCGGTCGCACTGCAGGCCGCGACGTACGACGGCACCGTCTACATGCTTCCGTACGCCGTCGAGAACATCGCTGTGCTCCGCAACGCCGACCTCGTCCCGACCGCCCCGACCAGCTTCGACGACATGATCGCCCAGGGCACGTTCGTCGTCGAGCAGGGTGCCGAGGGGAACCCGTACCACCTGTACCCCTTCCAGACGGCGTTCGGTGCGCCGGTCTTCGGCACGGACGACACCGGCAGCTACGACCCGACCGACCTCCAGCTCGGGAGCGAGGGCGGCTTCGCCTTCGCCGACTGGCTCGGCGCGCAGGGTGCCGCCGGCGTGCTGAACACCGACATCGACGGTGAGATCGCCAAGCAGCAGTTCCTCGATGGCACCGCGGCCTTCTGGCTGACGGGCCCGTGGAACGTGGGCGCTGCCACCGATGCGGGCATCAACGTCGCGATCGACCCGATCCCCAGCCCGACCGGTGAGACCGCATCGCCGTTCGCCGGTGTCAAGGGCTTCTTCGTGAGCTCAGAGTCCAAGAACAAGGTCGCGGCGAACGACTTCCTGGTCAACTACCTCGGCACGGAAGACGTCCAGCTCGAGCTGTTCAAGGCCGGCAATGTCCTGCCGGCGCTGACCGCGGCCGCCGACACGGCGGCATCCGACCCGATCATCGCCGGTTTCCAGGCCGTCGGCGCCGACGCCGTCCCGATGCCGGCCATCCCGGCGATGGGGTCGGTCTGGCAGTTCTGGGGTGTCGCCGAGGCTGCGATCATCAACGGCGAAGACCCGACGACGACGTGGCAGAAGCTCGTCGACGACGTGACCGCGGCGATCAAGTAACAGCCATCACACTGGCCCTGCCGGGGCGAGCGGCACCATCCGCCCGCCCCGGCAGGATCATGACGAGGACGACATGACAGACACCGATGAGCGCACTGTGCCTCCGACCCGACGTCAGCGCCAGGCCGCGAAGATCGCGGAGGCCGCCTCCGGCCCGATCGGCTGGATGCTTCTGAAGATCCTCCTGCTGGCGGTGGTCGACGCGATCGCGCTCTACGCCGCGTTCGTGCTCTTCGCGAACCGGGAGTGGCTGATCCTCGGCATCGTCGTCGCGGTCGCCGTCCTCGTCAACTACATCTATTTCTCACGCAAGCGCATCGCGGCGAAGTACCTCACCCCCGGCATCATCTTCCTGGTCGTCTTCCAGGTGTTCACACTGCTCTACACCGGGTACATCGGCTTCACCAACTACGGCACCGGCCACAACGGCACCAAGGATCAGGCGATCTCCTCCCTCCTGGCGTCTGCGCAGGAGCGGGTCGAGGACTCGCCCACCTACCCCGTCACGGTCGTCGAGCAGTTCGGGACCTATGGGCTCCTGGTGACGGACCCGGAGTCCGGCGACGCGCTCCTCGGCACGGCCGAACAGCCGCTCGAAGACGTCGACGCCGAATTCGAGGGCGGACAGGCCGTCGCCGTGGACGGCTGGACGACGCTTCCGCTGGCGACCGTCTTCACGCTCTCGGAGGAGCTGGACAAGCTCTCCGTCCCGTTCAGCGACGACCCCAACGACGGCAGCCTGCGGGCGCCGGACGGCCAGAAGGGGTATCTGTACGTCTCGACACTCGAGTACGACGCGGTCTCCGACACGATCACGGACACGACCTCAGGCACCGTCTACGCCGACGAAGGTGGCGGAGCCTTCACCGCGGCCGACGGGGAGCAGCTGCTTCCCGGGTGGCAGACGACCGTCGGCTTCGACAACTTCGTGCGCGCCGTCACCGACTCGTCGATCCGTGGTCCACTGATCTCGGTCACGCTGTGGACGTTCGCGTTCGCTCTGATCTCCGTCGCGTCGACGTTCTTCCTCGGGCTCTTGCTCGCGCTGGTGTTCAACAACACCCGGATGCGTTTCCGCAACGGATACCGGATCATCCTGATCCTGCCGTATGCGTTCCCCGCTTTCCTCTCCGCGCTCGTCTGGGCCGGGATGATGAACGAGAGCTTCGGCTTCATCAACCAGGTCCTCTTCGGTGGCGCGGCGATTCCGTGGCTGACGGATCCGACGCTCGCGAAGGTGTCGGTGCTGCTGGTGAATCTGTGGCTCGGCTTCCCGTACATGTTCCTGGTCTGCATGGGTGCTCTCCAGGGCATCCCGGAGGATGTGAACGAGGCGGCCGTGATGGACGGAGCCAATCCCTGGCAGGTCTTCCGGCGTATCAAGCTGCCCCTGCTGCTCGTCACCGTCGCGCCGTTGCTGATCTCGTCGTTCGCGTTCAACTTCAACAACTTCAACCTGATCTACATGCTCACCAAGGGCGGGCCGCGGTTCAGCGACGTGTCGATCCCCGTCGGGCACACCGACATCCTGATCTCGATGGTGTACAAGGTGGCCTTCACCGGGCAGACGCGCGACTACGGCCTCGCCTCCGCCTTCACCATCCTGATCTTCATCGTGGTCGCGACCATCTCGATCATCAGCTTCCGCAAGACCAAGGCCCTCGAGGAGCTGAACTGACATGAGCACCGCCAGCCCCGCCACCGACGCGCACCCCCTCGCCCCCCGCCGACGCAGTTTCGGCGCTTGGTTCGCCGACACCGGGTGGCGCCATCTCGTCGCGATCGTCGTCAGTGTCTTCGCTCTGTTCCCCCTCCTCTACGTCGTGTCGGCGTCGCTGAACCCGAGGGGGACGCTGACCGGCTCGAATCAGCTGTTCTCCGCCGTCGGCATCGACAGCTACGTGCGCATCCTGAGTGATCCGCAGAACCCCTACGGCACCTGGTTCCTGAACACCCTGCTCATCGCCGTCGTGACGGGCGCGGTCACGGTCTTCATCGGTGCGTGCGCCGCATATGCCTTCTCGCGCATGCGGTTCGCGGGACGCCGCGTCGGACTCGTCACGATCGTCGTGGTGCAGATGTTCCCGCAGCTGCTCGCCGTCGTCGCGATCTTCCTGCTCATGTCGACGCTGGGGGACTGGTTCCCCGCGATCGGGCTCAACACCCATACGGGGCTCATCCTGGTGTATCTCGGAGGAGCCCTCGGCGTGAACACGTACCTGATGTACGGCTTCTTCAACACCATCCCGAAGGAGATCGACGAAGCCGCCCGCATCGATGGTGCGGGGCACGCCCGGATCTTCTTCACGATCATCCTGCGCCTGGTCGCGCCGATCCTCGCCGTGGTCGGGCTCCTGTCCTTCATCGGCACCGTCAACGAATACGTGATCGCGAGTGTGATGCTGGTCGACGTCGACCAGCAGACGCTCGTCGTCGGGCTCACCAAGCTCGTGGCCAACCCGCGGTACGCGGATTGGTCGGCGTTCTCGGCCGGGGCCGTGATGGCGGCGATCCCGGTCATGATCCTCTTCCTCTTCCTGCAGAAGTACATCGTCGGCGGGCTGACGGCGGGCGCGACCAAGGGCTGATCTCCTTCGGGCCGCATCGCGTGCCCGGGGGTCGCAGTAGCTTGTGTCGCATGCTATCTTGTGATGCATGACAGCTGATGTCGGTGCCCAGATGCGCAAGGGTGTCGTCGAGTACTGCGTGCTCGGACTCCTCGCGCGTGAGCCGATGTACGGCTGGCAACTGGCGGACGCGCTCACGCGCGCCGGATTGATCGCCAGCATCGGCACGCTGTATCCGCTTCTGGGACGGCTGCGCGACGCCGACTGGGTCAGCACGTTCGACCAACCGTCCGAGAGCGGTCCGGTGCGCAAGTACTACCGGCTCACGGCGGCGGGTGTGCAACAGCTCGAGCGCTTCCGCGCCCAATGGACACCGTTCGCCCGTGTCGTCACGGGCATCGTCGGAGAGGGACGACCATGACACAGACAGACGCCCAGGTCTTGCGCGACGACTACCTCGCGCGGCTCGACGAAGCCATGCGAGACCTCCCGCACGGCGTCGCCTCCGAGATCCGCGGCGGCATCGTCGAAGAGCTCCAGGGGCTCGAGGCCGAAGCGACGGCCGCGCGGATCGCGCGGCTGGGGGATCCGGCGGCGATCGCGCGCGAGGCGCAGGACGAGGTTCCGGGGAGCCCGACGATCATGGTCGCCGCTCCGATCTCCGCTCCGCCCGCGCCCCGTAGCGCATCGACGTCCACGCGAGGATTCGCGATCACGGCGGCATTGACGCTGAGTTTCGGTGGGTTCGTCGTCCCGGTGCTCGGTTGGTTCGTCGGGGCGGTGCTCGTCTCCCTGAGCGCGCTGTGGAAGACGTGGGAGAAGGTCGTCGCGATCATCGTGCCGTTCGTGTTCGGCGCCCTGTCTCTGTTGCTCCTGCAATTCATGAGCTTTGCGGAGTTCGCCTCCTCGGGAAGCTCCTCGGGGTCCGGGTCCGCCCCTGAGGAGGTCGCGAGCAATCCCCTGGTGCCGGGGCTCAGCATCTGGCACGCTTTCCTCCTCTTCGGCTTCCTCCTCATCCCCGCCTCGGGGCTCTGGCTGCTCTGGCGGCTGCGGGGGCGCACGGCCCGCTGACCGCGCAGCGCCCGCGCGCCATCGCTCGGCGTTGCGGCCGATGAGTTCGCCACGCGCGTCGTAGCGTGGAGCCATGGCACGAGTGGCTGGGCGCAGCATCGCGATGAGCTGGTTCGCCGGTGTCGTGTGCGCCGGGATCATCGGGGCGCTCGTCTGGCTGTCCCTCCCGATCCTTCCCGTGCTGGCCGCGTTCGCGGGCGACGCTCTGCGGACCGCGCTTCCCTGAGCGGTCGCGTCGGGGTCGTCCTCTCCCGCATGGCGACACGTCGGCACGCCTGCGTGAACGGCCGTTGACGCGGCGGTACCCTCGCAATGCACACATCCGATGAGAGGCGCACCCCATGAGTGATCCCGACGGCCCCCAGCCCGAAAAGCCGGCTGACGTCGACGACGTCGTCGGCAGCGCGAACGCCGGACTCGACGCCGCCGCCGCAGCGGGCGCGGATGTTCCCGGCGCGAACGACAGCGTGGACGACGGGCCCGTCGTCGAGCCCGTCGATCCCGACCTCGCCGCTTTCGAAGAGGCCGAGCGGGAGCATCCCGGCACGTTCGCGCCTCCGCCCCCCGCCGCGACCGCGACGCCGACCGCGGCCTCGAGCGAGGACGCACGCGACGTCCGCGCTGAGGCCGACGCAGACAGCGCTTCCTTCTTCCCCGAACCGGTCGTGGCTGAGCCCACCCCGTTCGGTCACGAGCAGTCCGGCATGGCCGGAGGGGCCTACGCGCAGTACGGCGATGAGGACGATACTCGCATCGTCCCGTCGGAACCGCTGATCGCCGCGACCGCGGGTGCGGCCGCGGCCCAGCCTCAGCCGATCTTCGTGCAGGCTCCGGAGCCGCCGCGCGACCGTGGGAACCGAGGAACCGCCGGACTCATCGGCCTGCTCGCGACCCTCGTCTTCGCCGTCCTGTACCTGGGCGCTTCGCTGGGCCTCGGCGCGATCGCCGGAGACGTCACCGGCGAGAATATCGGCGAAGCGGCGCTCGCTCCGCTGCTGACCTGGGGATACTGGACGCCCGTCGTCGTGTTCTTCCTCGGATTCTGGCTGCTCGGCGCGATCATCAACCGCGGACGCTGGGGCCTCTGGGTCGTGTTCGGTCTCATCGTCGGTGTCATCGCATACGCGGGCCATATCCTCGGGCAGCTGTTCGAGGCGCCGTTCTGGAAGCTCACCGCCTCGCAGGGTCTCGACCTCGTCGGGGAGCAGCTGCTGGCACCGCTGGCCATCGCCGCGTTCGTGT
This sequence comes from Microbacterium paraoxydans, assembly GCF_020524545.1. GTDB lineage: Bacteria > Actinomycetota > Actinomycetes > Actinomycetales > Microbacteriaceae > Microbacterium > Microbacterium paraoxydans_C. The sequence goes on from NZ_JAIVLG010000001.1 coordinate 515,521, forward strand.
TCGGTCGCGAGCTGACCATCTGGTTCGGAGCATGGGTGTCCCGAAGCGGCGCGCGCAAGACCGAGCTGAACGCCGAGGCGCAGCGCGAGTACGAGCGCACCCTCGAAGCCGGTCCCACGCTGTCGAGGTAGTCACGAACTCCACCACGCCGAACCCCCGCGGGCACGAGTCCGCGGGGGTTTCGGCTGTCCTGGCGGTGGTGCTCGCCACCATCAGCTTCTTCGCGCTGGCGGTGTTCGGGCTCGGAGCGCTGAGCGTGGCGACCGACGCCGACATCATCTCGGCCCCCGGCCTCGGCCAAGCTCCGGGGGTGCTGGGGATGCTCGCCGCGGTCGTCGCCTTCGGGGTGCTCCTGTGGGTGACGCTCCGGAACCGGCGTCCGTCCTTCGTCTCCACGATCACGATCGCGCTCGTCGCGGTCCTCGCCCATCTCGCGGTGGTGTGGTTCGTCGTGCTCCTCGGAACGTCGGACATCGTGATCGCGACGGCGGTCGTCGGTGACCTCGTCCGTGGCGGGGCGAGCGCGGTGCTGCTCGCGGCGGCGCTGATCGCTGCGTGGGGTGGCATCGCTCTCCGGCGCACCCGCGCCGAGCACCCGCGTTGGCCCTGGGAGCGCGACGAGGACGAGTGACGTCTCATCGTGGACGATTCACCGAGTCGACGACGATTCCCCGAGGATCTCACGGCATCGAGCCCGCCGATCGTCACACCCTCCGCTGATCGTCCGGCATCCACCGTCCACGCCCCGCCGCGAGCCGCGAAATCGACGCAGTGAGGGACGACGCGCCGTACGCTGGTGGGGTGGAGCGCTCATTGGAGACGCAGGTGGACCAGGCTGTCGAGGCCTGGTTGCGCTGGGTGCCGCGCTGGGAGCCGGCGACCCATCGAGGTCGCGTCGCGCCCTGCCGTCGTTGTCTGGGGTCTCCGATCCTCTCCGCCGCCGGGATCGGCGCGAACGCGCCCCACGGTGTGCAGCACGGGCTCTCGACCCGGATCAAGACGATCGTCGACCACGCCGTCGCGGAGTACACGGCGCAGAACCTCCCGATGCTGCAGCGTGAGCTCGATCAGCAGGCCGCACGCAATCGCGCCCGCAGCTACCGACCGGCTGAGGACCTCGATCCCGAGTTCGACGGGCTGCCGCTCGATCCGGAGCCGGTGCCCGGAGCGCCGTTCCTGTTCACGATCGCCGGACTCGCCGATGACTCCGCCGCGGAACTGCCGGCGCTGCCACCGCTCACGGAGGAGGCGAAGGTCGCCCTTCGTCAGGAAGTCGCCCTCGCGGACGAGTACGCCAACATGGTCGGCCGGGAGATCTGCAACATCCTGCTCGGTCACCGGATCGTCATCCAGGCGGCGATCTCCCAGCATGTCGAACCTCAGATCGAGGCGTTGCTGGCGGAGCTGACCGAGTCGCTGGACTCGCCCTTCGATCCCGACATCCCCTGAACGCTCCGCCCGCGACTGACAGCGACGGACAGCACGACGACAGCGCGGTGAAAGTGGCGCGTCGGATGCTGTGGGCATGACAGATCTCACATCAGACTGGGCCGTCGAGGCCGAAGGGCTCGTGAAGGTGTTCGGTCAGAACCGGGCGGTCGACGGCGTCGATCTCCGGGTGAAGACCGGCACCGTCTACGGAGTGCTCGGACCGAACGGCGCAGGGAAGACCACGACCATCAACATGCTCGCGACGCTCATGCGTCCGGACGGCGGCGTCGGCCGCGTGTTCGGCCACGACGTCGTCCGCGAGCCGCAGATCGTCCGTCAGCTGATCGGTGTCACCGGCCAGTTCGCCTCGGTCGACGAGACGCTCTCCGCGACCGAGAATCTCCTGATCTTCGCCCGTCTGCTCGGGCTCTCGCGTGCGGACGCTCGGGACAAGTCCGTCGAACTGCTCGAACGCTTCGGGCTGAGCGAGGCCGCTCGTCGACCTCTGAAGCAGTTCAGCGGGGGCATGCGGCGCCGTCTCGACCTCGCCGCCTCCCTGATCGCTCAGCCTCCGCTCATCTTCCTCGACGAGCCGACGACCGGGCTCGACCCGCGCACCCGCGGCCAGATGTGGGGCACGATCCGCGAACTCGTCTCGACCGGCTCCACGGTGCTGCTCACCACGCAGTATCTCGATGAGGCGGATCAGCTCGCCGACCGGATCGCCGTGATCGATCGCGGCCGCGTCGTCGCGGAGGGGACGGCGGACGAGCTCAAGGGATCGGTCGGCAGTTCGAGCCTGCAGCTGCGCCTCGCGGAGGCGACCGACACTGCCGATGCGCTCCGGGCCATCGAACGGATCCTCGGTGTGCGGGGAACGCTCTCGCCCGAGGCCGCCCGCATCACCGCGCCGATGGCGGATGCCGACCGCGTCGCCGATCTGCTCATCGCCCTGCGCGAAAGCGGGATCGGGGTGACCGAGCTGAGCGTGCAGAAGCCCACGCTCGATGAGGTCTTCCTCACCATCACGGGTCACGACGCCGCCGATCAGGCTGCACCGTCCACCGACGCAGAGAAGGAAGAGGTGCACGCATGAGCGCCGTCGCAACAGCCCCGAGCCGAAGGATCGTCCCGGCATCGGAGCGCCGTCTCAAGAACCATACGAGCATCGCCCAGACCGTCCGGAACACCCTCACGATGGCGTACCGAGGACTCGTGAAGATCCGACGGACACCGGAGCAGCTGTTCGACGTCACGCTGCAGCCGATCATCTTCACGCTGATGTTCACGTACATCTTCGGCGGGGCGATCTCGGGGGACGTGGCTTCGTACCTGCCGACGATCATCCCCGGCATCCTCGTCCAGACGGTGATCACGACCTCGGTCGTCACCGGCACCCAGCTGCGTGAGGACATGGACAAGGGCGTGTTCGACCGATTCCGGTCTCTGCCGATCGCGCGGATCGCGCCGCTCTCCGGGGCGCTGCTGGCCGACACGATCCGGTATGCGATCGCGACGACGCTGACCTTCACGATGGGCTACCTCATGGGGCTGCGGCCGGAGGGCGGTATCGGAGCGGTGATCGGCGCGGGTCTGCTCGTGATCGCCTGCTCGTGGGCGATCAGCTGGATCTTCGCGTTCTTCGGTGTGATCGCACGGACAGCCTCGAGCGTTCAGGGCATCTCGATGCTCGTGCTGTTCCCGCTGACGTTCCTGTCGAACGCGTTCGTACCGGTCGACACGATGCCCGGGTGGCTGCAGGGGTTCGTGAACATCAACCCGGTGTCGCATCTGGTCACCGCTGTCCGCGAGATCGTCAACAACGGAGTCTTCGGCGCCGATGCCTGGATCTCCCTCCTCGGCGCCGCGGTGATCGTGGCCGTGTTCGCCCCGCTGACGGTGCGGGCCTACATGCGCAAAGCCTGAGGAGCTCGTCGACTCCAGCGACGCCCCGAGCGGTTCACACTGCTCGGGGCGTCTCCCGCATGTCGAAGACGCGAAGCGCGCGGGCGGTGAGCTCCTCGGTCGGGTAGCCGGCGACCCGGGCGCGCTCCGCGGCCACGGCAGCGCGACCGACGATCGAGCTCGCGTGGTCCCGGAGCACGTCGAGGTGCAGGCTCGGAAGGTCCTGTCGGCCGCCGAGGGCTTCGGCGAGGGCCAGCGCGAGCAGGCCACGGTCCTGCAGCGCGGGCTGGGTGAGCGCCCAACTCGACCAGCCGGCCAGGGTCGTGCCGAGGACGGGGCGGTCGATGTACCCCGAGCGCATCCGGACGATGGCCAGCATCCGGGTGCGCAGTCGTCGTGCCCAGTGCTGTGTGCTCTGCGAGGTCGCGAAGCCGTCGAGGACAGCCGCTGAGACGAAGCTCGACATGACCAGGAGGTACCACGGGGAGGCCCGCTGATCGGGGGAGCGGAAAGTGGTCATCGCGCGTTCGTAGTGAACGGCCGCGACGTCGGTCAGACCGCGCGCGCGGTCCGTCTCAGCGAGACCGACCCAGCCGACGGAGGCGAACTCGAGTCCCTGCGGGGTGAGCTCGGTCACGTGGGTGAGTTGTTCGAAGAGGCGCTCCGCCTCGTCGAGCCGCCCCAGACTCACCAGGCTCACGCCACGGACCCAGTCCTGCTGACGGCGCTCGTCCAGGTCGTCGAACCCGTCAGGGCCGCGGCGGGCGCGATCCAGCCAGATCAGGGCTTCCGTCGGGTGCGCGGACTGGCTGGCCACCTGCGCCGCGGAGCTCGCCGACAGCCCGGAGAGCCAGTGGTCTCCGATGCTCTGCGCCAACTCCCATGCCCGCTGTGCCGCGGCACCGGCCACTTCCGCTTCCCCCTCGTTCTCGGCGGACTGCGCCGTGAGGAACTCGCCCACGAGCCGGACGGAGGGATCGGGGGACAGGCGATGCTCGGCCAGTCGTGCGGCCATGCGGTCGGGGCGAGCCGCGGTAGCGGCGATCTCGGCGAGCGCAGCCCACGCCGGGCTCAGGTCGGCGGCCTCGTTCCGCAGCCGTCGGATCCGGTGGAAGGTGCGCAGGCTGCGGCTCCCGTCGTCGACCATGGCCATCAGTGCGCTGATCAGCAGCACCGGGGCAAGCACATCCGCGGGGACGGCATCGTCGGGCATGTCCGCGATCGTCGCCATCATCGAGGGGGTGAAGCCGATCAGCTCTGTGAAGGCCCCACGGGCGACCCAGGACGAGGTCAGAGCCGCGAAGACGGCGGTCGCCTCTGGGCCTCGGCCGGTGTCGATGGAGCGTCGGAGCGCGGCGACGAGGTTGTCGTTCTCGATGTTCAGCTCGCGGAGCACATCGGGCCGCAGAGGCGAGAACGCTCCGAACAGCCCGGCGCCGGGTGCACGGCTGAAGGAGGACGCCCAGCGCAGGACCGCATCCCACCCCTCCTCCTCGTCACGGAGCCGCGAGAGACCGAACTCGCGGACGGTCTCGAGCATCCGGAATCGCACCCCGCCCTGCTCCGGCGTCTCGGTGACGACGAGCAGCGACTGCCCGACGAGGCGATCCAGCAGATCGTCGACCAACCCGTCACCGAGGACGGCGGCGGCGGTGACGGCGGAGAAGCCGGAGGGCAGCAGGGCGAGTCGGGCGAGCGCCCGCCGGGCATCGGGATCGAGGAGGTCCCAGCTCCACTCGATCACGGCCTGGAGCGTCCGGTGCCGCTCCGGCGCGGAACGGTCGGCGCTGGTAAGCAGAGCGAAACGGTTCTCCAGTCGGGATTCGATCTGCTGCGCCGTCATGGTGCGCATGCGGGCAGCGGCGAGTTCGATGGCCAGCGGCAGTCCGTCCAGCCGTCGACACAGGCGGGCGATGACTTCCGGGGGCAGGGTCGCGTCCGGTCGCACGGCGGACGCACGCTCCAGGAACAGACGCACGGCGGGACCGACGTCGCCGGACTCGCCGATCGGGAGTGGTGCCAGCGGGTAGACGGTCTCGGCGCTGATGGCGATGGGCGTGCGGCTCGTGGCGAGGATGCGGAGGTCGGGCAGGAGGGCGAGCACGTCGCTCGTCCACGCCGCGACCGCGTCGACGATCTGCTCGCAGTTGTCGAGGACGAGCAGAGCGGGCCGCTCGGCGAGCAGAGCCACGATACGCGCGCGCAGATCCGGCTGTGAGCGGGCATCGGCCAGCGTGCTCCCGGTGCGGTTCTCGCTGATGCCGAGACCGGCGCCGATCGCCGGTTCGAGGTCGGCATCCGCTCGGATGCTCGCGAGCGGGATGACGGCGACGGCTGGCGCATCGGATGCCGCCGCCACGGCTTGGGCGAGGCGGGTCTTGCCCAGGCCACCGGCACCGAGGATCGTCACCATGCGGGCTCGGGCGAGCCGGGCAGCGACCCGCGTGAGGTCGTCGTCGCGTCCGATCAGGGCGTTCGCAGCGGATCGCAGGCCGATCCGCAGCGGAGCGGCGTGCGGGGTGGCCTCGCCGCGCAGGATGCGGGTGTTCAGGGCGGTGGCCGTCGCGCCCGGAGCGGAGCCGAGTTCATCGCCCAGGCGTTCGCGCAACTCGGCGAACACCACGACGGCCTCCTGAGAGCGATCCGCAGCGGCGAGGGCTTCCATCAGCCGGACGTGCACGCCCTCGTCATAGGGATGCGCAGCCGCTCGAGAGCGCAGCGACGCGAGAGCCTCCTCCGCTCTTCCCACCGCGACGAGCGTGCGGCTGCGGATGTCTTCGAGTCGCTCGCGCAGGGATGTCGAGACCTCGACGAGCTCCGCGGCGACGGGGGAGCCGCCGAGGTCCGCGCCGACGTCGCCGCGCCAGAGCTCGAGCCCCTCCTCGGCGAGCGTCAAGCGCGCCGGATCGCCCTCCGGCAGCCGTGAGGCCGCGGCTTCCAGCGCGCGCCCACGGGCGAGGTCGGTGTCGTCTCCCGAGGTGAGCGCGTAGCCGCTCGGTCCGCTGCTGATCAGGTCGGCGCCGCCCGCCGCCCTCAGCCGCGAGACCAGCGTCTGCAGCGACCCTCTCGGGTTCTGCGGGAGGTCGTCATCCGCCCAGATCTCGGCGGCCAGCGCCTCCACGCCGCGCGGGCGCCCGGCGTTCAGAGTCAGAGAGACCAGCAGCGCGCGTGCGGTCGGTCCGGGGAGGTCGGCGGTGCCCGAACCCGAGCCAGCGCCCACGGTCGTCGGGCCCAGCACGGCGACCCGAGGCGGCTCCTTCATCACCACGCCAGCCTAGCCGCGCTCATTTGACCACCACGTTACGCGGCTTTACACTTGACCAGGTGTGTGCACGTCTCGACGTGCGCGCTGGGCGTCGGCACCATGCCGGTCCGCCCCCACGGCATACCCACCACACCAAAAGCTCGTCGGTTCCGGCGTGCCGGTGGGTCATGATGTGAAACCCATCACGCTGTCACCGTGCAGCACTATGAGGAGAGAACGTGCCAACCATTCAGCAGTTGGTTCGCAAGGGTCGCTCGCCCAAGGTCACCAAGACCAAGGCGCCGGCGCTCAAGTCGAACCCGCAGCAGGCCGGGGTCTGCACCCGCGTCTACACCACCACCCCGAAGAAGCCGAACTCGGCGATGCGCAAGGTCGCTCGTGTGAAGCTCCGCAACGGCACCGAGGTCACCGCGTACATCCCCGGTGAGGGCCACAACCTGCAGGAGCACTCGCTCGTGCTCGTGCGTGGCGGTCGTGTCAAGGACCTCCCCGGTGTGCGTTACAAGATCGTCCGTGGCGCCCTGGACACCCAGGCCGTCAAGAACCGTAAGCAGGCTCGTTCCCGCTACGGCGCGAAGAAGGGTTGAGTTAGATGCCTCGTAAGGGACCCGCCCCGAAGCGCCCCGTCGTCAACGACCCGGTATACGGCGCACCGATCGTCACCTCGCTGGTGAACAAGATCCTCGTCGACGGCAAGAAGTCGCTGGCCGAGTCGATCGTCTACGGCGCACTCCGCGGCGTCGAGGCGAAGAACGGCCAGGACGCTGTCGCCACGCTCAAGAAGGCGCTCGACAACGTGCGCCCGACCCTCGAGGTCCGCAGCCGCCGCGTCGGTGGCTCGACCTACCAGGTGCCGGTCGAGGTCAAGCCTCACCGCGCCAACACGCTCGCTCTGCGCTGGCTCGTGAGCTACGCGAAGGGTCGTCGTGAGAAGACGATGACCGAGCGTCTCCAGAACGAGATCCTCGACGCGTCCAACGGCCTCGGTGCCGCGGTCAAGCGCCGCGAGGACACGCACAAGATGGCCGAGTCGAACCGCGCGTTCGCTCACTACCGCTGGTAACCAGCTTCGCCCGTCCTCCGGCTTCCCGCCGGAGGACGGGCACCCCCTCTTCGCAGTACGACTGCTCCAAAAGATAAGGACACTCCTGTGGCACAAGACGTGCTCACGGACCTGAGCAAGGTCCGCAACATCGGCATCATGGCGCACATCGATGCCGGCAAGACCACGACGACCGAGCGCATCCTGTTCTACACGGGCGTCAACCACAAGCTCGGCGAGACGCACGACGGCGCCTCGACCACCGACTGGATGGAGCAGGAGAAGGAGCGCGGCATCACGATCACGTCTGCCGCCGTGACCTGCTTCTGGAACAAGAACCAGATCAACATCATCGACACCCCCGGTCACGTGGACTTCACGGTCGAGGTGGAGCGCTCGCTCCGCGTCCTCGACGGTGCTGTCGCCGTGTTCGACGGCAAGGAGGGCGTCGAGCCCCAGTCCGAGACCGTGTGGCGCCAGGCCGACAAGTACAACGTGCCGCGTATCTGCTTCGTCAACAAGATGGACAAGCTGGGTGCGGACTTCTACTTCACGGTCGACACGATCGTCAGCCGCCTCGGCGCCAAGCCGCTGGTCCTCCAGCTGCCCATCGGTGCGGAGAACGACTTCATCGGCGTCGTCGACCTGATCGAGATGCGTGCGCTGGTGTGGCCGGGCGATGCCAAGGGTGACGTCACCATGGGCGCCAAGTACGAGGTCCAGGAGATCCCCGCCGACCTCAAGGAGAAGGCGGACGAGTACCGTCAGCAGCTCCTCGAGGTCGTCGCCGAGACCGACGACGCGCTGCTCGAGAAGTTCTTCGGTGGCGAGGAGCTCACGGTCGCCGAGATCAAGGGCGCGATCCGCAAGCTCACCGTCGCGAGCGAGATCTACCCGGTGCTCTGCGGTTCCGCGTTCAAGAACCGCGGCGTCCAGCCGATGCTCGACGCGGTCGTCGACTTCCTGCCGAACCCCCTCGACGTCGGTGCCATCGAGGCGCACGACCCGAAGGACTACGACACGATCATCGAGCGTCACCCCGACGCCAACGACCCGTTCTCGGCGCTGGCGTTCAAGGTCGCCGTGCACCCGTTCTTCGGTCGCCTCACGTATGTGCGCGTCTACTCGGGTCACCTCGATTCCGGCTCCGCCGTGGTCAACTCGACCAAGGGCAAGAAGGAGCGCATCGGGAAGATCTTCCAGATGCACGCCAACAAGGAGAACCCGGTCGACTCGCTGACCGCCGGCAACATCTACGCGGTCATCGGCCTGAAGGACACCACCACCGGTGACACCCTCGCCGACCCGGCAGCTCCGGTCGTCCTCGAGTCGATGACCTTCCCGGAGCCCGTGATCGAGGTCGCGATCGAGCCGAAGACCAAGGCCGACCAGGAGAAGCTGGGTCTCGCGATCCAGAAGCTCGCTGAGGAGGACCCGACCTTCCGCACGGAGCTCAACCCCGAGACCGGTCAGACGACCATCAAGGGCATGGGCGAGCTGCACCTCGACATCCTCGTCGACCGCATGAAGCGCGAGTTCCGCGTCGAGGCGAACGTCGGCAAGCCGCAGGTGGCGTACCGCGAGACGATCCGCAAGGCCGTCGAGAAGCACGACTACACGCACAAGAAGCAGACCGGTGGTTCCGGACAGTTCGCGAAGATCCAGTTCACCATCGAGCCGCTCGACCTCGACGCCGAGACGACGTACGAGTTCGTGAACGCCGTCACCGGTGGTCGCATCCCTCGTGAGTACATCGGCTCGATCGACGCCGGTTTCCAGGATGCGATGAACGTCGGCGTCCTCGCGGGCTTCCCGATGGTCGGTGTCAAGGCGACCATCGTCGACGGCGCGGCGCACGACGTCGACTCCTCGGAGATGGCGTTCAAGATCGCGGGCTCCATGGGCTTCAAGGAGGCCGCTCGCCGTGCCAACCCCGTGCTGCTCGAGCCGCTGATGGCCGTCGAGGTCCGCACGCCTGAGGAGTACATGGGCGACGTCATCGGTGACCTGAACTCGCGTCGTGGCCAGATCCAGTCGATGGAAGACGCCGCAGGCGTCAAGGTCGTCCGCGCTCAGGTGCCGCTGTCCGAGATGTTCGGCTACATCGGCGACCTGCGCTCGAAGACCTCGGGCCGCGCCGTCTACTCGATGGAGTTCCACAGCTACGCTGAGGTGCCCCGCGCGGTGGCGGACGAGATCGTCCAGAAGACCAAGGGCGAGTAATCACCCTTCTGGGGCCCCGCGGCGCCGAGCACGGCGAAGCGCTGCGGGGTTCCCAGGTCACCTACAACTTCACATTCCCTCTCTACTAAACTGAGAATCTAACCCGTAGAGAACCGGTCGCAAACCAGTGCCCGGTCACCTCTACAACGACGTCCTGAGGAGGACCCAGTGGCTAAGGCCAAGTTCGAGCGGACCAAGCCGCACGTCAACATCGGAACGATCGGTCACGTCGACCACGGCAAGACCACGCTCTCCGCAGCGATCTCGAAGGTGCTTGCCGACAAGTACCCGTCCGACACCAACGTGCAGCGTGACTTCGCTTCCATCGACTCGGCGCCGGAAGAGCGCCAGCGTGGTATCACGATCAACATCTCGCACATCGAGTACGAGACCCCGAAGCGCCACTACGCGCACGTTGACGCTCCCGGCCACGCCGACTACGTCAAGAACATGATCACCGGTGCGGCTCAGATGGACGGCGCGATCCTCGTGGTCGCCGCCACCGACGGCCCGATGGCTCAGACGCGTGAGCACGTGCTGCTCGCCAAGCAGGTCGGCGTTCCCTACCTGCTGGTCGCGCTGAACAAGTCCGACATGGTCGACGACGAGGAGATCCTCGAGCTCGTCGAGCTCGAGGTTCGTGAGCTGCTCGCCGGCCAGGGCTTCGACGAGGACGCTCCTGTCGTCCGCGTCTCCGCTCTCAAGGCCCTCGAGGGTGACGAGAAGTGGGTCCAGGCGATCCTGGACCTGATGCAGGCCGTCGACGACAGCGTTCCGGACCCGGAGCGTGACCGCGACAAGCCGTTCCTGATGCCCGTCGAGGACGTCTTCACGATCACCGGTCGTGGAACCGTCGTCACGGGTCGCGCCGAGCGTGGCACGCTGGCCATCAACTCCGAGGTCGAGATCGTCGGACTCCGTCCGACCGTCAAGACCACGGTCACGGGTATCGAGATGTTCCACAAGCAGCTCGACGAGGCCTGGGCCGGCGAGAACTGTGGTCTGCTGCTCCGCGGCACCAAGCGTGAGGACGTCGAGCGCGGTCAGGTCATCGTCAAGCCGGGTTCGGTCACGCCGCACACCGACTTCGAGGGCACGGCGTACATCCTGTCGAAGGACGAGGGTGGCCGTCACAACCCGTTCTACACGAACTACCGCCCGCAGTTCTATTTCCGCACCACCGACGTCACCGGCGTCATCTCGCTGCCCGAGGGCACCGAGATGGTCATGCCCGGCGACACCACCGACATGACGGTCGAGCTGATCCAGCCGATCGCCATGGAGGAGGGCCTCGGCTTCGCCATCCGTGAGGGTGGACGCACCGTCGGCGCCGGTACGGTCACGAAGATCATCAAGTAAGCATCTGCTTCCTCGCAAAGGGGTCGGGCCTTCGGGCCCGGCCCCTTTGTCGTCCCCGCCCCCTTCCTCGTGAGAAGGGAAACGCCGCGTCTCAGACCCCCGAGCGCGGCGTTTCCCTTCTTCCACGAAGTCTGCACGGAAGAGGAGAAGCGCGGAGTTGTCCCGGGACGCCGGGGAGGGGAGTGGTCGTGGACGAATCGGAACGCAGCGGCGCCGGAGCATGGGCGGATGCGACGACTGAATCCTCTCCCGCGGGAGCTCGGCGACACCTTCCACATCGCTCGGGCGGACGATGCGGGAGTGCGGCGCTGGCGGCGCGATCACCCTTCGCTCGAACGTCCGTTCCCCGGCATCCGCTCCGGGTTCGTCGCCGAGACGTTCCGGGGCCGCGTGGACTGCTACGCACCGCGGCTCCGACCGGGGCAGAGCTTCACGGGCAGAACGGCCGCGCGGCTGTGGGGGTTGCCTCTCCCGTGGCACTGGCATCCGGACGAACCTGTTGAGGTCGTCGTGCCCTCCGATGGCGCACCGCCGGCGGTCGCGGGGGTGCGCGGACGTCGGCTCGGGCGACAGCGCCGGACCATCTCCGTCATCGAAGGGCTGCCCGTGCTCGATTCGGTCCCGACCCTGTTCACCCTGGCCGAGAGCCTCACTCTCGCCCAGGCGGTGGTGCTGATCGACGCGATCATCACGACATCGACGAACTATCCGGCGCTGCGCACGCACCGTCCACCGACCGACCTCGTCGAGATCCTCGCGATCCTCGAGCGCTGGGGGCGCTTCCCCGGTGTGGTGACGATCCGCCGGGCCCTCGGGCTGGCGAGAGAAGGGGTCGAGTCGCCGAAGGAGACCGAGACTCGCCTGATGATCGTGGAGGCGGGTTTGCCCGAGCCCGCCGTTCAGCACGTCATCCGCCGTCGCGGGCGCCGACTGGCCAAGGTCGACCTCGCCTACGTCGCGGAGCGGACGGCCCTCGAGTACGAAGGCGATCACCATCGCACCTCACGCATGCAGTGGCGCGAGGACATCCGGCGGCAGCGCGAATTGGAGGAGGCCGGCTGGTTGCTCATCCGGCTCACACAGCACGACCTGCTCGAGGGGCGCTCCGCATTCCTCGCCCGTCTCCGTCGCGCCCTGGCAACCCGTCGTTGAGAGAAGGAACACGCCGGGTTGCGGGCGTCGGATCGCGGCGTGTTCCTTCTCGCAGCGAGCCGTGGTCGGGGGTTCCCCGGGGCGGGGAGAGGAGGGCACAATGAGAGCGTCGGCCTGCCGGTCGGCAGGACACATGTCAGAAGGGGATTCGCATGGGTATCGAGGACGCCGTGAACAAGGGCAAGGACCTCTACGAGCAGAACAAGGACAAGATCGCCGAAGCCGTGAAGAGCGAGCAGGCGGAGGACATCAGCGACAAGGTGCTCGACGGCGTCGCCGACTTCGCGAAGAAGATCGCTCCCGGTGCCGCGGACAAGATCGATGAGATTCGAGACAGCGCGGACAAAGCCGTCGGCAACGAGTAGTCGCACCCGTACACCGAAAGCGGCGCCCCACTCGGTGGGGCGCCGCTTTCGATGGTGGAGGGGATACCCGGCCTCGAATGTGGCGGATTCGCTGCTGCATCGAGTAGGATCATCTCGACCGCCTGGGGATCTTGCGGTCGTGGAAGCCGAAGGGGTTCGGCTTCCGGGATCACGCGGGCATCCGCGTCCAAACTGGGGATATGCGATCTTGGGGATCATCGTGCGACGCGCGCAGCCATTGCGCCTGAGCGTCTCCCTGCCTGCGCGGCGGATCTTCCGCCGTGCCCTCGGTCGAGGAACCCGACGTCCCTTCACGTCGGGTTACTCGCGTTCGGTGTGCCCCCTCGCACTGAACGCCCTCCCCAAGCGGGGCGAGGCATGGGGATGCCTCGCCCCGCTATCTTCCGCGATCTGACGTCGCTAGGCACGTCTGAAGCCGTGCTCGACGCTCGCGACACGCCCGGGTTTGCACAAGTGAAATCGGCCGTGGCAGAATAGACAGGTTCGATATTCCGTCGCCGCTGTGCGTGCGACGGATCACTGCCAGGGCAGTGCATAGACGGCGCCTCCTCCGGGACGGCGCAGGGTTCTAGGCCGCGGGTAGCAGAACACACCCCGACACCCCTCTTCACGATGGGTTTCCGCCGTGCGCGGCGGAAGGTCGGCATCCGGTTGCCTCACGGCTTCCGGCTGACAGAAGAACAGTGGTGCAGCAGATCGACTCGTGAGAGCCGTTCTCGTGCCGAGGCGCGAACAGCGCCGACGTGCGTCCAATGCCCCAGGGCCACCCGGTCCCGGACGGTAAGACGCTTAAAGAGAGAGAGCAGACAATGGCGGGACAGAAGATCCGCATTCGCCTGAAGTCGTATGACCACGAGGTCATCGACACGTCCGCACGCAAGATCGTCGACACCGTGACCCGTGCGGGCGCAACAGTCGTCGGCCCCGTGCCCCTTCCGACCGAGAAGAACGTCGTGTGCGTCATCCGGTCGCCCCACAAGTACAAGGACAGCCGCGAGCACTTCGAGATGCGCACCCACAAGCGTCTGATCGACATCGTCGACCCGACGCCCAAGGCCGTCGACTCGCTGATGCGTCTCGACCTGCCGGCCGATGTCAACATCGAGATCAAGCTCTGAGGTTCGACATGGCTGACATCAACTCCAAGGTTTCCAAGGGCATGCTGGGCACGAAGCTCGGTATGACCCAGGTCTGGAACGAGAGCGGCAAGCTCGTTCCCGTCACCGTCATCGAGCTGGCGCCCAACGTGGTCACCCAGGTCCGCACGCCCGAGAAGGACGGCTACAACGCCGTGCAGATCGCGTACGGCCAGATCGACCCCCGCAAGGTCAACAAGCCGCTCTCCGCTCACTTCGAGGCTGCCGGCGTCACGCCGCGCCGTCACGTCACCGAGATCCGCACCGCGGATGCCGGCGACTACACCCTGGGCCAGGAGCTCACGGTCGACGGCACCTTCGAGGCAGGCCAGCTCGTCGACGTCGTCGGCACGAGCAAGGGCAAGGGCTTCGCCGGTGTCATGAAGCGCCACAACTTCAAGGGCGTCTCGGCATCGCACGGTGCACACCGCAACCACCGCAAGCCCGGCTCCATCGGCGCATCGTCGACTCCGAGCCGCGTCTTCAAGGGCATGCGCATGGCCGGCCGTATGGGCGGCGAGCGCGTGACCGTCCTCAACCTCACGGTGCACGCCATCGACACCGAGAAGGGACTCATGCTCGTCAAGGGCGCCGTCCCCGGTGCTCGCGGCCGCATCGTCTACGTCCGCAACGCAGTGAAGGGTGCCTGATCATGGCTGACTCGACTCTCGCGCTCGACGTCCTCAAGGCAGACGGCAAGAAGGCAGGCTCGATCGAGCTTCCCGCCGCGCTGTTCGACGTCAAGACGAACATCCCGCTCATCCACCAGGTCGTCGTCGCGCAGCTCGCGGCGGCTCGCCAGGGCACGCACTCGACCAAGCGTCGTGGCGAGGTCTCCGGTGCCGGCCGCAAGCCCTTCAAGCAGAAGGGCACGGGTAACGCCCGTCAGGGTTCCATCCGCGCGCCGCACATGACCGGTGGTGGCATCGTCCACGGCCCGAAGCCGCGTGACTACTCGCAGCGCACTCCCAAGAAGATGATCGCCGCCGCCCTGCTGGGCGCGCTCAGCGACCGCTTCCGCGGCGACCGTCTGCACGCGATCGACACGTTCGGCGCCGAGGGCACGCCCTCGACCAAGGCCGCAGCGGGCTTCCTCGCGCAGGTCGCCTCGTCGAAGAACGTCCTCGTGGTCATCGAGCGCGGCGACGAGCTCGCGCTCAAGAGCATCCGCAACCTCGGCCACGTCCACGTGCTGTCGTTCGACCAGCTCAACGCATACGACGTGCTCGTCTCCGACGACATCGTCTTCACCCAGGCCGCGCTCGAGGGCTTCATCGCCTCCAAGTCCGGCGCCAACCAGGAGGTCTCCGCATGAGCGAGCAGGCATCTGTTCTCCAGACGGCCCTGAACAAGGACCCGCGCGACATCATCCTGAAGCCGGTCGTGTCCGAGAAGAGCTACGGGCTCATCGATGAAGGCAAGTACACCTTCCTCGTCGACCCGCGCGCTTCGAAGACCGAGATCAAGCTCGCGATCGAGAAGATCTTCGGCGTCAAGGTCGCAGGGGTCAACACTCTCAACCGCGTCGGCAAGGCTCGCCGCACCCGCTTCGGCACCGGCAAGCGCAAGGACACCAAGCGCGCCATCGTCACCCTGAAGTCGGGCACCATCGACATCTTCACGGCAATCGGCTGATCCGGGGGATAAGGACAATCATGGCTATTCGCAAGTACAAGCCCACGACCCCGGGCCGTCGCGGCTCGTCGGTGGCTGACTTCGCCGAGATCACTCGATCGACGCCGGAGAAGTCGCTGCTGCGCCCGCTCTCGAAGACCGGTGGTCGCAACAACCAGGGCCGCATCACGACCCGTCACATCGGTGGTGGCCACAAGCGCCAGTACCGTGTCATCGACTTCCGTCGCAACGACAAGGACGGCGTCAACGCCAAGGTCGCTCACATCGAGTACGACCCCAACCGCACCGCGCGCATCGCGCTGCTGCACTACTTCGACGGCGAGAAGCGCTACATCCTCGCTCCCGCGAAGCTGAAGCAGGGCGACATCGTCGAGTCGGGCGCCGGGGCTGACATCAAGCCGGGTAACAACCTCCCGCTGAAGAACATCCCCACCGGTACCGTGATCCACGCGATCGAGCTCCGCCCCGGTGGCGGCGCGAAGATGGCGCGCTCGGCCGGTGCTTCCGTCCGTCTCGTCGCCAAGGACGGTCCCTACGCCCAGCTGCGTCTCCCCTCGGGCGAGATCCGCAACGTCGATGCGCGCTGCCGCGCGACCATCGGCGAGGTCGGCAACGCCGAGCAGTCGAACATCAACTGGGGCAAGGCCGGCCGCATGCGGTGGAAGGGCGTCCGCCCGACCGTCCGTGGTGTCGCGATGAACCCGGTCGACCACCCGCACGGTGGTGGTGAGGGCAAGACGTCCGGTGGTCGTCACCCCGTCTCCCCGTGGGGCCAGGCTGAGGGTCGCACCCGTCACGCCAACAAGGAAAGCGACAAGTACATCGTGCGTCGTCGTAACGCCGGCAAGAAGCGCAAGTAGGAGTAAGAGAAGATGCCTCGCAGTCTTAAGAAGGGCCCCTTCGTCGACGAGCACCTGCTTCGCAAGGTGGTCGTGCAGAACGAAGCCGGCACCAAGAACGTCATCAAGACCTGGTCCCGTCGGTCCATGATCATCCCGGCCATGCTGGGTCACACGATCGCGGTCCACGACGGACGCAAGCACATCCCTGTGTTCGTGTCCGAGACCATGGTCGGTCACAAGCTGGGCGAGTTCGCGCCCACCCGCACCTTCCGCGGCCACGAGAAGGACGACAAGAAGGGGCGGCGCCGCTAATGGTCGAATCCATCGCACGCGTGAAGCACATCCGCGTGACCCCGCAGAAGGCTCGTCGTGTCGTCGCGCTCATCAAGGGCAAGCAGGCCCAGGAGGCTCTGGCGATCCTTAAGTTCGCTCAGCAGTCCGCCAGTGAGCCGATCTACAAGCTTGTCGCGTCGGCTATGGCCAACGCGCAGGTCAAGGCCGATCGCGACGGCGAGTACCTCGACGAGCAGGACCTGTACGTGAAGAACGCGTACGTGGACGAGGGAACGACGCTCAAGCGCTTCCAGCCTCGTGCACAGGGTCGCGCTTTCCAGATCAAGAAGCGCACGAGCCACATCACGGTCGTGCTCTCGACGCCTGAGGCGGCTCCGGTCGCGGCGGGCGACAGCAACAAGAAGGCGAGCAAGTAATGGGACAGAAGGTAAACCCGTACGGCTTCCGCCTCGGCATCACGACGGACCACGTCTCGCGTTGGTTCTCCGACTCGACGAAGCCGGGTCAGCGCTACGCCGACTACGTGGCCGAGGACATCAAGATCCGCAACCTGCTCACGAAGCAGCTCGACCGTGCCGGTGTCTCGAACATCGAGATCGAGCGCACCCGTGACCGTGTCCGCGTCGACATCCACACCGCCCGTCCGGGCATCGTGATCGGTCGTCGTGGAGCCGAGGCCGAGCGCATCCGCGGCGACCTCGAGAAGCTCTCGGGCAAGCAGATCCAGCTGAACATCCTCGAGGTCAAGAACCCCGAGGCCGACGCTCAGCTGGTCGCGCAGGGCATCGCCGAGCAGCTGTCTGCTCGTGTGGCGTTCCGTCGCGCGATGCGCAAGGGTCTGCAGGGCGCGCAGCGTGCCGGCGCCAAGGGCATCCGCATCCAGGTCTCCGGCCGTCTCGGCGGCGCCGAGATGAGCCGCTCGGAGTTCTACCGCGAGGGTCGTGTGCCGCTGCACACGCTGCGCGCGAACATCGACTACGGCTTCTACGAGGCGAAGACCACCTTCGGTCGCATCGGCGTGAAGGTCTGGATCTACAAGGGCGACCTGACCGCGAAGGAGCTCGCTCGCGAGCAGGCCAACGCGCCCAAGGCTCGTCGTGACGACCGTGGTGGCGACCGCCGCCGTGCCCCGCGCAACGAGGCACCTGTCGCAGAAGGAGCGTCGGCATAATGCTCATCCCCCGTAAGGTCAAGTTCCGCAAGCAGCACCACCCCGGGCGCTCGGGCCAGGCCACCGGCGGCACGAAGGTCTCCTTCGGCGAGTACGGTATCCAGGCGCTTTCGCCGGCTTATGTGACGAACCGTCAGATCGAGTCCGCTCGTATCGCGATGACCCGTCACATCAAGCGTGGTGGAAAGGTGTGGATCAACATCTACCCCGACCGTCCGCTCACGAAGAAGCCTGCTGAGACCCGCATGGGTTCCGGTAAGGGTTCCCCCGAGTGGTGGGTCGCCAACGTCAAGCCGGGCCGTGTCCTCTTCGAGGTCGCGGGTGTCGACGAGCAGCTCGCTCGCGAAGCTCTGACCCGAGCAATTCACAAGCTGCCGCTCAAGGCACGCATCATCAAGCGCGAGGAGGGCGACGCGTAATGGCGATCGGCACCAAGGAGCTCGCCCCGGCAGAGCTCGACACATTCGAAGACCAGCGCCTCGTCGAGGAGCTGCGCAAGGCCAAGGAGGAGCTGTTCAACCTCCGTTTCCAGTCGGCCACCGGCCAGCTGGAGAGCCACGGCCGCATCCGCGCTGTCAAGCGCGACATCGCGCGCCTGTACACCGTGATCCGCGAGCGCGAGCTGGGTATCCGTGCGACGCCCGCTCCGGTCGAGGCTCCGGCCAAGAAGGCGTCCAAGTCGAAGGCGAAGAAGGCGGACTCCGCCGACGACGCCGTGAAGGAAGAGGCTGAGTGATGGCCACCAAGAAGGAAGCCGCCGTCGAGGCTGAGCACGCTGCTCACGACGTGCGCGATGTGGACGCCCGCGGGTACCGCAAGGCGCGTCGCGGCTACGTCGTCAGCGACAAGATGGACAAGACCATCGTGGTCGAGGTCGAGGACCGCGTGAAGCACCCGCTTTACGGCAAGGTCATCCGCCGCACCTCGAAGGTCAAGGCGCACGATGAGGCGAACACCGCCGGCATCGGCGACCTGGTCCTGATCAACGAGACCCGCCCGCTGAGCGCCACGAAGCGCTGGCGTCTGGTGGAGATTTTGGAGAAGGCCAAGTGATCCAGCAGGAATCCCGACTCAAGGTCGCCGACAACACCGGCGCCAAGGAGCTGCTCACGATCCGCGTTCTCGGTGGCTCGAAGCGCCGCTACGCGGGCCTCGGTGACACCATCGTCGCGACCGTCAAGGATGCGATCCCCGGTGGCAACGTCAAGAAGGGCGACGTCGTCAAGGCGGTCATCGTCCGCACCAAGAAGGAGGTCCGTCGCCCGGACGGCTCCTACATCAAGTTCGACGAGAACGCCGCAGTGATCCTGAAGAACGACGGGGAGCCCCGTGGCACCCGTATCTTCGGGCCGGTCGGTCGTGAGCTTCGCGACAAGAGGTTCATGAAGATCGTCTCGCTGGCGCCGGAGGTCATCTAATCATGGCGAAGATCAAGAAGGGTGACCTGGTTCAGGTCATCACGGGCGCGACGCAGGATCGTGGCGGCGATCGCGGTAAGCAGGGCAAGGTCCTCGACGTCCTTTCCGACAAGAACCGCGTCATCGTCGAAGGCGTGAACTACGTCACCAAGCACACCCGCGTCGGACAGACGCAGCGTGGCACCAAGACCGGAGGACTCGAGACCGTCGAAGCCTCCATCCACATCTCGAACGTCGCACTCGTCGACCCCTCGACCAAGAAGCCGACCAAGGTCGGCCACCGGGTCGAGGAGCAGACGAAGGACGGCGTGAAGCGCACCGTCCGCGTGCGCTACGCGAAGAAGAGCGGTAAGGACCTCTGATGAGCACCGACACTGCCGCGCCGGCTGGCAAGATCCAGCCGCGCCTGAAGCAGAAGTACAACACCGAGATCAAGAAGGCGATGCAGGAAGAGTTCGGTTACTCGAACGTCATGCAGATCCCCGGACTGGTCAAGGTCGTCGTGAACACCGGTGTCGGCGAGGCAGCTCGCGACAGCAAGGTGATCGATGGTGCGGTCGACGACCTCACCAAGATCACCGGCCAGAAGCCGATCGTCACGAAGGCCCGCAAGTCCATCGCGCAGTTCAAGCTGCGTGAGGGTCAGGCCATCGGCGCGCATGTCACCCTCCGCGGTGACCGCGCGTGGGAGTTCGTCGACCGCCTCGTCTCGCTCGCACTGCCCCGTATCCGCGACTTCCGCGGTCTCTCGGCCAAGCAGTTCGACGGCAACGGCAACTACACCTTCGGTCTCCAGGAGCAGAGCGTGTTCCACGAGATCGATCAGGACAAGATCGACCGGGTTCGCGGTTTCGACATCACCGTCGTCACCACCGCGAAGACGGATGACGAGGGTCGGGCACTGCTCCGCCACCTCGGCTTCCCGTTCCGCTCGGAAGACGCACAGGCGTAACACCCTCGACGGGCTCAGTGGTCTCGTGTCACTGAGCCCGTCGATGTGCACGTACAATTGAAAATTGCGTGTCATCGCAGGCCGTCTGTCGTGTAACGGCAGCCGGAACCTCATGAACAAAGGAAAACAACAATGACAATGACAGACCCGGTCGCAGATCTGCTGACCCGTCTGCGCAACGCGAACTCGGCGCACCACGATTCCGTGACCCTGCCGTCGAGCAAGCTCAAGACGCACATCGCAGAAATCCTCCAGCAGGAGGGCTACATCGCCGCGTGGGAGACCACCGACGCTCGTGTCGGGAAGAACCTCACGCTGACGCTGAAGTACGGTCCCAACCGTGAGCGCTCCATCGCCGGCATCAAGCGCGTCTCGAAGCCCGGTCTCCGCGTCTACGCGAAGTCGACCGAGCTGCCCACGGTCCTCGGCGGCCTCGGCGTGGCGATCCTGTCCACTTCCTCCGGTCTTCTCACCGACCGTCAGGCTGAGCAGAAGGGCGTGGGCGGAGAAGTTCTCGCCTACGTGTGGTAATTCGAAATGTCGCGTATCGGACGACTTCCCATCGACGTTCCCGCGGGCGTGACCGTTTCGGTCGACGGCCGTGAGGTCGCGGTGAAGGGCCCCAAGGGTGAGCTCACCCTGACGGTGGCCAGCCCCATCGAGGTCGCGGTCGAGGAGAACCAGGTTCTGGTCTCCCGTCCCGACGACGAGCGCGAGTCGCGGTCGCTTCACGGCCTGACCCGCACGCTCATCAACAACAACATCATCGGCGTGACCCAGGGCTACACCAAGGGTCTCGAGGTCGTCGGAACCGGTTACCGCGTGCAGCAGAAGGGGAGCTCGGTCGAGTTCGCCCTCGGCTTCTCGCACCCGGTCCTGGTCGACCCGCCCGCCGGCATCACGCTCACGGTCGAGGGAACCACCAAGCTCACCGTCAGCGGGATCGACAAGCAGGCTGTCGGTGAGGCAGCTGCGAACATCCGCAAGATCCGCAAGCCCGAGCCGTACAAGGGCAAGGGTGTGCGCTACGCCGGCGAGAACGTGCGTCGCAAGGCCGGAAAGAGTGGTAAGTAACCATGGCTCTCAAGTCAAAGTCTGACGCCCGC
This sequence comes from Microbacterium paraoxydans, assembly GCF_020524545.1. Taxonomy (GTDB): domain Bacteria; phylum Actinomycetota; class Actinomycetes; order Actinomycetales; family Microbacteriaceae; genus Microbacterium; species Microbacterium paraoxydans_C. Next base: position 536,838 of record NZ_JAIVLG010000001.1, read on the forward strand.
GCGCGTCGTCACGCCCGCCTTCGCAAGAAGGTCGTCGGCACCGAGGCGCGTCCGCGTCTCGTCGTCAACCGTTCGGCCCGCCACGTCTTCGTGCAGCTGGTCGACGACAGCAAGGGTCACACCGTCGCGTCTGCTTCGACGCTCGAGACCGACCTGCGCTCGCTCGAGGCTGACAAGACCGCCAAGGCACGCAAGGTCGGCGAGCTCCTCGCCGAGCGCGCGAAGGCCGCAGGCGTTTCCGAGGCAGTGTTCGACCGTGGCGGCAACCGCTACGCCGGTCGTGTCGCCGCCATCGCCGACGGCGCCCGCGAGGGGGGTCTGGCACTGTGAGTGACAACAAGGAGAACGAAGTGACCGAAGCGGCTGCTGCCACTTCCGAGACGGCTGCAGGCACCACGCAGGCAGAGCCGACTCGCGATCAGCGCGACGGCCGCCGTGGTGGCCGTGGTGACCGCAACCAGGGTGGCCGCGACCGCAACTCGCGCGACCGTGGTGACAACCAGTTCCTGGAGCGCGTCGTCACCATCAACCGCGTCTCGAAGGTCGTGAAGGGTGGTCGTCGCTTCAGCTTCACCGCTCTCGTGGTCGTCGGTGACGGCAACGGTCTGGTGGGCGTCGGCTACGGCAAGGCCCGTGAGGTGCCGCTGGCGATCTCGAAGGGTGTCGAAGAGGCCAAGCGCAACTTCTTCCGCGTTCCGCGCGTCGGCAGCACCATCCCGCACCCGGTGCAGGGTGAGGCCGCCGCCGGTGTGGTCCTGCTCCGCCCGGCCGCTGCCGGTACCGGTGTTATCGCCGGTGGTCCGGTCCGCGCCGTGCTCGAGTGCGCCGGTATCCACGACGTGCTGTCGAAGTCGCTCGGCTCGTCGAACACGATCAACATCGTGCACGCGACGGTCACCGCCCTGAAGCAGCTCGAGGAGCCCCGTGCGGTCGCCGCGCGTCGTGGCCTCGAGTTCGACCAGGTCGCCCCTGCGCGTCTCGTCCGCGCCGAGGCCGACGCCATCGCCGCACAGAAGGTAGGTGCCTGATGGCCGCGCGACTGAAGGTCACGCAGATCAAGTCCAAGGTGAGCGAGAAGCAGAACCAGCGCGACACGCTGCGCAGCCTCGGTCTCAAGCGGATCGGTGACACCACCGTTCGCCCCGACGACGCGCAGACGCGCGGCTACGTCAAGACCGTCGCCCACCTCGTCAAGGTTGAGGAGATCGACTAATGGCTGAGAAGAACGAGGCCGTCGAGGCTGAGAAGGCCCCGAAGAAGGCTGCCGCCCCCAAGGCTGCCGCCGAGAAGAAGCCTGCCGCGAAGAAGGCTCCGGCCAAGAGCGCAGCAGCCGACGCCAAGGCTGAGGCTCCCGCCAAGAAGCCCGCCGCCAAGAAGGCGACGCCGGCGAAGGACGCTCCGGCGTCCCGCCCCGGCGTGCTGAAGGTGCACCACCTGCGTCCCGTCCCCGGGTCCAACACCGCCAAGACTCGCGTCGGTCGTGGTGAGGGCTCGAAGGGTAAGACCGCTGGTCGTGGTACCAAGGGCACCAAGGCGCGCAACACCGTTCGCGTCGGCTTCGAGGGTGGGCAGATGCCGCTGCACATGCGCACCCCGAAGCTGCGCGGGTTCAAGAACCCGTTCCGCGTGGAGTACCAGGTCGTGAACCTGGAGAAGCTCGCGGAGCTGTACCCCAAGGGTGGCGACGTCACCGTGGGCGACCTGGTCGCCAAGGGTGCCGTTCGCAAGAACGAGAAGGTCAAGGTTCTCGGTAACGGCGACATCGCCGTGAAGCTCACCGTTTCGGTCGACAAGGTCTCGGGTTCCGCCGAGCAGAAGATCGTCGCGGCGGGCGGATCCGTCAAGTAACCGCAGTGCAAGAGGGGCCGGAGATTCTCCGGCCCCTCTTGTGGTTTCACACTCCGAGACCTCGCTCTGGGGCCGCATCCGGCGGGCCTGGTATCGGTGGCGAATTCCGGAAAGCCCGGTTTGCGTTACCCTGGTCTTTCAGCCGTCCTTCGGGAATCGGCAACCTTTTCAGGAGGAACGTCCTTGTTTAGCGCCATCGCGCGGATCTTCCGCACGCCCGACCTGCGTCGGAAGATCGGTTTCACCCTCGCCATCATCGCGATCTACCGGCTCGGTTCCAACGTCCCGGCACCGTTCGTGAATTTCCCGAACGTCGAAGAGTGCCTCGCCGCCAACGCAGGTACCGATGGTCTGCTCGGACTGGTCAACCTCTTCTCCGGCGGTGCGCTGCTGCAGCTGTCGATCTTCGCGCTCGGCGTCATGCCGTACATCACCGCGACGATCATCACCCAGCTCCTGCGCGTGGTCATCCCGCACTTCGAGGCACTGCACAAGGAAGGCCAGGCCGGTCAGGCCCGCCTGACCCAGTACACGCGCTACCTCACGATCGCCCTCGCGCTGCTCCAGTCGACGACTCTCGTCACGGTCGCGCGCAGCGGTCAGCTCTTCGGGACGACAGATCTGGCGGCCTGTCAGCAGCTGCTGACCAACGATGTGTGGTGGGCGCAGCTGCTCATCATCATGGCGATGACGGCCGGTACCGGCCTGATCATGTGGTTCGCCGAGCTCGTCACCGAGCGCGGTATCGGCAACGGCATGTCGCTTCTCATCTTCACCTCGATCGCCGCGACGTTCCCCGGCGCCATGGGGCTCATCTGGCAGACGAAGGGCTTCGAGGTCTTCCTCCTGGTGCTGTTCGTCGGAATCATCGTGATGGGGCTCGTCGTGTTCGTCGAGCAGTCCCAGCGAAGGATCCCCGTCCAGTACGCCAAGCGCATGGTCGGTCGACGCACCTATGGTGGGACGAACACCTACATCCCGATCAAGGTGAACATGGCGGGTGTGATCCCCGTGATCTTCGCCTCGTCGTTGCTCTACATCCCCGCTCTCATCGCGCAGTTCAACACCCCGCAGGACGGCTCGACGCCGCCCGCGTGGGTCACGTGGATCAGCGCGAACTTCACGACGGGCAACAGCCCGGTCTACATGGCCGCGTACTTCCTGTTGATCATCGGCTTCACCTACTTCTACGTGGCGATCACGTTCAACCCGGTCGAGGTCGCAGACAACATGAAGAAGTACGGTGGCTTCATCCCGGGCATCCGTGCGGGGCGGCCCACGGCCGAGTACCTCGACTACGTGCTCACCCGCATCACGCTTCCCGGTTCGCTGTACCTCGGTCTGATCGCGCTCATCCCGCTGATCGCGTTGGCCACGGTCGGCGCCAACCAGAACTTCCCGTTCGGTGGCGCGTCGATCCTGATCATCGTCGGTGTCGGTCTCGAGACGGTCAAGCAGATCGATGCGCAGCTCCAGCAGCGTCACTATGAAGGGCTTCTCCGATGACAGCATCCGCACGTCTCCTCATCGTCGGGCCGCAGGGCTCCGGAAAGGGCACGCAGGGCGTGCGCATCGCCGAGTCCTTCGGCGTCCCGGTCGTGTCGACCGGTGACATCTTCCGCGCGAACATCAAGGAGGGCACGCCCCTCGGTCAGCAGGTCACGGCGATCCTCGACAAGGGCGATCTCGTTCCGGACGAGCTGACGAGCGAGATCGTGCGCGACCGGCTCGCGCAGCCCGACGCGGCGCAGGGCTTCCTGCTCGACGGGTACCCGCGCAACACCGCGCAGGTCGCTCACCTGGAATCGTTCCTCGCCGAGCGGGGGGAGGCGCTCGACGCCGTCATCCTCCTCGACGTGCCGCGCGAGGAGAGCCTGTCGCGTCTTTCGCTGCGCGCGACCGAGCAGGGCCGTTCGGATGACACCCCGGAGGCCATTGGCCACCGCCTCGACATCTACGAGCGCGAGACCGCGCCGATCCTCGAGGTCTACGGCGCCAAGGGCATCGTCGACCGTATCGACGGTGTCGGCTCGCTCGACGAGATCACGGAACGGATCGCCAGGGCGCTGGCCGCACGCGGTCTGAGCCTCGCGGCCTGAGATGTTCCGCCGGTCGATCTACAAGACCCCGGCTCAGCTGCGAGCCATGGTCGAGCCCGGACTCATCACGGCGGCGGCACTGGACGCCGTCCGCCCGATGGTCAAGGCCGGCGTCACCACACTCGAGATCGACACGGTGGCGAACCGGGCGATCCTGGCTCGTGGTGCCGAATCCAATTTCCAGTTGGTGCGCGGCTACCACCACACCACCTGCATCTCCGTGAACGAGCAGGTCGTTCACGGTATCCCGGGGGAGCGGGTACTGCGGCCGGGTGACATCGTGTCGGTCGATTGCGGTGCGCAGTTCCAGGGATGGAACGGCGACAGCGCCATCACCGTCGTCGTGCCCGATCCGGAGCGACCGGAGCTGGTCGCGCGGCGGGAGGAGCTCTCCCGGGTCACCGAGGGCTCGATGTGGGCGGGAATCGCCGCCATGGCATCTGCGTCGTCGATCGACGAGATCGGTGCGGCCATCCAGGACTACATCGAGGCGCAGGGTCCCTCCGAGGTCCCCGGTGAGCCCTACGGCATCCTGCGCGAGTACGTCGGCCACGGCATCGGGCGCAAGATGCACGAGGCCCCGAGCGTCTTCAACTACCGCACTCCCGATCGCGGAGAAGAGGTCAAGCCGGGATTGGTGCTCGCGATCGAGCCGATGGTCACCGCGGGCGGAGAAGCGACCTTCATCGAAGAGGATGACTGGACCGTGACGACCGTCGACGGTACGGACGGCTCCCATTGGGAACATAGCGTCGCCCTGCATGATGGGGGTATCTGGGTGCTGACCGCGCCCGATGGTGGAAGAGCCGGACTCGCCCCGTTCGGGGTCGAGCCTCGAGAGATCGGAAAGTAATGGCAGCGGCGAAGAGCAACACCAACTGGTTCGCGATCGGCGTCTCCATCGCCGTGGTCGTGGTGCTGGTGGCGATCGGTGGACTCGTGGTGTTCCTCAACAACCAGGCGACCTCGCCCGGCGCCGCTCCGAGTGCCAACGACACGTTCGACCCGGAGACGGGGGCGATCTCGTTCGGGGACGGCGAAGACACCGTTGCGGTCTTCCTGGACTTCCAGTGCCCCATCTGCAAGAGCTTCGAGGACCAGTACGGAGAGCAGCTGGAGGCGGCCGCCGCCGACGGACGCATCACGCTCGAGTACCACCCGATCGCGATCCTCGACCGCTTCTCGCAGGGCACCGACTTCTCGTCGCGCTCCGCTGGAGCGGCCTTCTGCGTCGCGGAGTCGGACCCCGACCTCTACCTCGATTTCGCGAAGTTGCTGTTCGAGAACCAGCCGGCGGAGAACTCCTCCGGCCTGACGAACGACCAGATCGCGGGCTTCGCGACGCAGGTCGGTGCCGATGACGCGGTCTCGTGCATCAACGACGAGACGTACCGCAAGTTCGGGGCGGCGCAGGCGAAGTCCCACGAGATCGCGGGAACGCCCACGATCGAGGTCAACGGCGAGCGCCTCGACCTCCAGGCCGGCGATATCACCAAGATGGAGCAGCTGATCGGCTGACCCGCGGGTCGGGCGCTCGAGTTGCCGGATGGTAATCGAGCGTCTAACATAGATCTTTGGTGCTTTGTGCCTTGATTCGGCGTGTCCGTCGGTGCAGCACCACAAACCATTCACCCACCGCAGATCGACCGATCTGCAGAAGCGTCAGCGAGGCTATGGCTAAGAAAGACGGTGTCATCGAGATCGAGGGCGTGATCTCCGAGGCTCTGCCCAACGCGATGTTCCGCGTTGAGCTCAGCAACGGACACAAGGTCCTTGCAACGATCTCCGGCAAGATGCGGCAGAACTACATCCGTATCATCCCCGAGGACCGTGTGGTCGTGGAGCTCAGCCCCTACGACCTGACCCGCGGCCGTATCGTCTACCGCTACCGCTGATCGGTCGAGAAGTAACGGCCTGCCCCTGCTCGGGGCGGTACGAAGACAGCGAACAGGAAACATCATGAAGGTCAACCCCAGCGTCAAGCCCATCTGCGATCACTGCAAGGTGATCCGCCGTCACGGCCGCGTCATGGTGATCTGCAAGAGCAACCCGCGTCACAAGCAGCGCCAGGGCTGAGTCCCTCGCTGTGCGGCATCGCTCACGCACATCTCACAACTGAATACACACGACGGCAGGATCAGAACCCGCGGAAGCGGGGGACACCTCGGGCGGAGGCCCGGGCACCGATCCTGTCCCACACCTCCACAACACCCAGGAGATTCGCATGGCACGTCTTGCCGGCGTTGACATCCCGCGCGACAAGCGCGTGGTGATCGCCCTTACCTACATCTACGGCGTCGGCCGTACCCGCTCGGTCGAGATCCTCAAGGCGACGGAGATCGACGAGAGCATCCGCGTGAAGGACCTCAGCGACGACCAGCTGATCGCCCTCCGCGACTACATCGAAGGCAACTACAAGGTGGAGGGTGACCTGCGCCGCGAGGTCGCCGCAGACATCCGCCGCAAGGTCGAGATCGGCTCCTACGAGGGCATCCGCCACCGTCGTGGCCTTCCGGTCCGTGGTCAGCGCACCAAGACCAACGCCCGTACCCGCAAGGGCCCGAAGCGCACCGTCGCAGGCAAGAAGAAGGCCCGCTAAGCGCGGCCCCAGGGACTAGGAGAACATTTTCATGGCTGCACCCAAGGCCGCCGCGCGCAAGCCGCGCCGCAAGGAAAAGAAGAACATCGCGCTGGGCCAGGCCCACATCAAGTCGACGTTCAACAACACCATCGTCTCGATCACCGACCCGTCCGGCGCCGTCATCGCGTGGGCCTCGTCGGGTGGCGTGGGCTTCAAGGGCTCCCGCAAGTCGACCCCGTACGCCGCCGGCATGGCCGCCGAGTCCGCAGCCCGTCAGGCCGCGGAGCACGGCGTCAAGAAGGTCGACGTCCTCGTGAAGGGCCCGGGCTCCGGCCGCGAGACGGCGATCCGCTCGCTGCAGGCCGCCGGCCTCGAGGTGGGTTCGATCCAGGACGTCACTCCGCAGGCGCACAACGGTTGCCGCCCGCCGAAGCGCCGCCGCGTCTGATACGCGCTTCGAGCCGCTCGGCCCTCTCCGGTCCGAGCGGCTCGACGCCCGCGTACGGGCATCGACTTCCACAACTCAAGACCTCACCCCACCACATGTCATATAGCGGGCATGTGATCGAAAGGAACACAGAGTGCTTATTGCACAGCGTCCCACACTGACCGAGGAAAAGATCGTCGAGAACCGTAGCCGGTTCATCATCGAGCCTCTGGAGCCCGGCTTCGGTTACACGATCGGCAACGCGCTGCGCCGCAGCCTGCTGTCGTCGATCCCCGGTGCTGCTGTCACCAGCGTTCGCATCGACGGCGTGCTGCACGAGTTCAGCACCATCCCCGGCGTGAAGGAGGATGTCACCGAGATCATCCTCAACATCAAGCAGCTCGTCGTCTCGTCGGAGCGTGATGAGCCCATCACCGCGTACCTGCGCAAGACCGGTGCGGGCGAAGTCACCGCCGCCGACATCTCGGCCCCGGCCGGTGTCGAGGTGCACAACCCCGAGCTGGTCATCGCGACGCTCAACGACACCGCGAAGTTCGAGCTCGAGCTCACGATCGAGCGTGGCCGTGGCTACGTCTCCGCGACGCAGAACCGCAACGAGTATGCCGAGGCCGGTCAGATCCCGATCGACTCGATCTACTCGCCGGTCCTCAAGGTCAGCTACCGCGTCGACGCGACCCGTGCCGGGGAGCGCACCGACTTCGACAAGCTCGTCCTCGACGTCGAGACCAAGTCCGCGATCAGCCCCCGCGACGCCGTCGCGTCGGCCGCCAAGACGCTCACCGAACTGTTCGGTCTCGCTCGCGAGCTGAACGTCGAGGCTGAGGGCATCGAGATCGGCCCGGCGCCGGTCGAGGCTGTGAACTCCAGCGAGCTGTCGATGCCGATCGAGGACCTCGACCTGTCGGTCCGCTCGTACAACTGCCTGAAGCGTGAGGGCATCAACACCGTTTCCGAGCTCGTCGCCCTGTCGGAGACGCAGCTCATGAACATCCGCAATTTCGGCCAGAAGTCGGTCGACGAGGTGCGCGACAAGCTCATCTCGCTCGGTCTGTCGCTCAAGGATTCGGTGCCCGGTTTCGACGGCGCCCACTTCTACGGCGGCAGCGAAGACGAGTCCTTCTGATACCCGACCTTTCTGACCAGGAGTTAGACGATTATGCCCAAGCCCACTAAGGGTCCCCGCCTCGGAGGCGGCCCCGCTCACGAGCGCCTCATGCTTGCCAACCTCGCAGCGGCGCTCTACACCCACAAGTCGATCAAGACGACCGAGACCAAGGCGAAGCGCCTTCGTCCGCTCGCCGAGCGTCTGATCACCTTCGCCAAGCGTGGCGACCTTCACGCGCGTCGTCGTGTGATGTCGGTCATCGGTGACAAGGAAGTCGTGCACGTCCTGTTCTCCGAGATCGCGCCGCTCGTCGCCGAGCGTGAGGGTGGCTACACCCGCATCACGAAGGTCGGCAACCGCAAGGGCGACAACGCTCCGATGGCCGTGATCGAGCTCGTCCTCGAGCCCGTCACCCCGAAGGCGAAGTCGACCAAGAAGGCTGCTGCGCCGAAGGCCGAGAACGTCGAGGAGCCGGCTGAGGTCGTCGAGGAGGCTCCCGCCGAGGAGGCTCCCGCCGAGGACGCCGCCGACGCCGGTGCCGAGTCGCAGGCCGAAGGCGAAGCCGCAGAGGCTGCCGCCGAGGACGCTGTCGAGAAGAAGTCCGAGTAAGCACTTCGCTCACGACGAAGCCCGCCGCCCTATTCGGGGTGGCGGGCTTCGTCGTCGTCCGATGACGATCCGCCGATTCGATGACGATCCGCCGAGAAATCTGCCCGAGTTCTGCGGCGGATCGTCGGAGTGTCGGCGAATCGTCGGTCCTGGATGCGGACCCGACCGGGGTCAGCGGGCGCGGAGGTCTTTGCGGAGGATCTTCCCGGAGCTCGACTTCGGGATCACTTCGATGAACTCGACCTGCCGCACCTTCTCGTGCGGCGCGACGTGCGAGGCCACATGCGCCATGACGGCGTCGGCATCGAGGTCGGCGTCCGGCTGTCGCACCACGAACGCCTTCGGCACCTCCTGGCCGTCATCGTCGAGCGCGCCGATCACCGCAGCATCGGCGATGGCGGGATGCTCGAGCAGGACGGCTTCCAGGACGGCCGGGGCGACCTGATAGCCCTTGTACTTGATGAGCTCCTTGAGCCGGTCGACGATCCGGTAGATACCGTCGTGGGTCACCGTGGCGACATCGCCGGTGTGCAGCCAGTCGTCGGCGTCGAGCATCTCGGCCGTGGCGTCGGGCCGGTTGAGATACCCGACCATCACCTGGGGTCCGCGCACCCACAGCTCACCCGGCTCGCTGGTGCCTTCGCCCGGCACGGCCACGTCCTCGCCCGATTCCGGGTCGACCAGCCGTGCTTCGGTGTTGGGCACGAGCGGCCCGATGGCGGAGCGATCGATCTCGTCGCGTGTCTCGGAGATGAGGTTCACCGCAGGACTCGTCTCGGTCATGCCGTAGCCCTGCGTGACGATGCAGCCCAGCCTGTTCGCCACGGCGGAGGCCAGAGCCCCGTCGAGCGGGGCCGCTCCGGAGAAGATCACCTTCACCGCGGAGAGGTCGTACTGGTCGACGATCGGATGCTTCGCCAGCGCGACGGCGATCGGGGGAGCGACGAACACCCACGTCGTCCGGTGCTCCGCGATGATGCGGAGGAACTCCGGCAGATCGAACCTGGGCATCGTGACGAGCCCGGCGCGCTGTCGCAGTGCGAAGTTGAGCAGCACCGTCATCCCGTAGATGTGGAAGAAGGGGAGCACGGCCAATACGCGATCGCTCGCCTCGACGCCCAGGACGGGGCGGCACTGCGAGACATTGGCGACGAGGTTCCGGTGGGTGAGCATCACGCCTTTCGGGCGCCCGGTCGTGCCGGAGGAGTATGGCAGCACGGCCAGATGGGTGGCCGGGTCGAACGACACCTCCGGCGCGTGACGCCCCTCGCCCAGCAGTGCCGGGAGCGACGGGTGTCCCTCGGCGCCGTCGAGCACGATGAGGTGATCGGCCGACAGGCCGATCTTCTCCGCGGCAGCCAGAGCACCGGGAAGCAGCGGAGAGACCGTCACGAGCCACGTCGCGCCGGCGTCGGTGAGCTGGTTCGCGATCTCTTCGGCAGTGTAGAGGGAGTTGATCGTCGTCGCGGTCGCTCCCGCGCGGAGGATGCCGTGGAACACTGTGGCGAAGGCGGGGACGTTGGGGCACAAGACGCCGATCGTGGTCCCGACGCCCACTCCGCGTGCGGCGAGGGCACCGGCGAAGAGATCGATCTGTCCGAGGAGCTGTCGATAGGTGGTGGTCGCACCGCTCATGCCGTCGACGAGCGCGATCGTGTCGAGCTCGCCTTCGTCGAGGTCTCCGAAGAGGAATTCGTGGATGGAGACCTCGGGGATCTCCACATCGGGGTAGGTGCTGCGAACCATGAGATCTCCTTCGATCCTGGGTGTCGTGACGGCATCGTCGAGTGCGATCCAGTTTCGCACACAACGGCACTGCGTCCCAGAGGTCGACTCAGATCGTGGTGCCGATCACGGCGGACTCGGAGGTCTGCATTCGGGACGGGAGGAGGCCGGGAGTAGGCTGATCCGGTGAGTGACGTACAGGCCAGGGCACGAGGGCCTCGCGCCTACATCACGTTCATCGGGATCGGTCTTCTCGCCGGACTCCTCTCCGGGCTCTTCGGCGTCGGCGGCGGCACGGTCATCGTCCCGCTGCTGGTGCTCCTGCTCCACTTCGACCAGCGCCTGGCGGCCGGAACCTCGCTCGCGGCGATCGTGCCGACCGCCAGCGTGGGCGTCATCTCCTACGCCACGACCGGATCCGTGGCCTGGATCCCCGCCATCATCCTCGCGGCAGGAGCCGTACTCGGCGCGCAGATCGGTACGCGCTTGCTGCCGCGCATCTCGCAGACAGCCCTGCGCTGGGGTTTCGTCGGGTTCCTCGTCGTCGTGATCGTCAGTCTCTTCCTCGTCATCCCCTCGCGTGATGCCGCGTTCGAGCTCACCTGGCTGACCGGAATCGCCCTGGTCGGCGTCGGCATCGGCACCGGCATCCTCGCCGGCCTGATCGGGGTGGGCGGTGGTGTGATCGTCGTCCCCGTCCTGATGCTGGCCTTCGGCACGAGCGATCTCGTCGCCAAGGGGACGTCGCTGCTCATGATGATCCCCACGGCGATCTCGGGCACGGTCGGCAACGTCCGCAATCGCAACGTCGACCTGCTCGCGGCACTGCTCATCGGCGTGGCCGCGTGCACCACGACCGCACTCGGGGCATGGCTGGCGACGATCGTCGATCCGACGCTCGGCAACATGCTGTTCGCGGCATATCTCGTGGTGATCGCGGTGCAGATGGCGATCAAGGCGGTTCGAGGGCGCAAGCGCGCCTGAGTGAGAAGCGGCCTCGGTAGGATCGAGGGGTGGCAGTGAACCAAGAACTGGTCGGCCGGGAGTTCCCGCCGACGGCCCCGTACCTCGTCGGACGCGAGAAGGTGCGCGAGTTCGCGCGTGCCGTCTTCGCCGACGCTCCGCAGCACACCGACGTCGAGGCCGCCCGCGCGGCCGGCTTCTCCGACGTCGTGGCGCCGCCGACCTTCGCGATGGTCATCCAGGACCTCACGCTCCAGCAGTTGCTGGGCCAGGAGGACTCCGGCATCGTGCTCGCACGCACCATCCACGCCGAGCAGCGCTTCACCTACACGCGGCCCATCGTCGCGGGCGACGAACTCACCGCACAACTGCGCGTCACCGGCATCCGCATGATGGGCGGGAATGCCATGATCACCAGCGAGGCCGAGATCACCGACCCTGCGGGGGCCCACGTCGTGACCGCCACCAGTGTGCTGCTCGTCGGCGCCGAGGAAGAGGGGACCGCCTGATGGGCTACACCGTCGGAGACGTGGTCGCCGAGCGCACCGTGCACCTCACCCGTGAATCGCTCGTGCGCTACGCGGGGGCGTCCGGAGACTTCAACCCCATCCACTACCGCGACGATGTGGCGGCGTCCGTCGGGCTCCCTGGCGTCCTCGCCCACGGCATGCTCACGATGGGGATCGCGTCCTCGGTCGTGGTCGCAGCGCTCGACCCGGCGACGAAGATCCTCGACTACGGGGTGCGCTTCACCAAGCCGGTCGTGGTGGATCCGGTCGAGGGGGCTGAGGTGAAGGTCGTCGCGACCGTGGGCGCGGTGGACGAAGAGGTCACGCGTATCGACCTCAAGGTGACGTTCGGCGACACCACCGTGCTCGTCAAGGCGCAGCTGCGCGTCGCCGTCTGATGAAGGCGGTCTGATGCGGGAGATCGAGCCGGTTCGTCTGGCGGAGCTGACCACGCTCCGCACGGGCGCGGCACCGGAGCGGATGTTCGAGGCCACCACGACCGCGGGTCTCGTCGAGTCTCTGCGTGAGACGTGGGCACGCGGCGACGAGTGGTTCGTCCTCGGTGGGGGCTCCAACCTCTTCGTCGGCGACGAGCCCTTCGAAGGCACCGTCATCCGGGTGCGTACGGAGGGTGTCGAAGAGCTGCCCTCGCCGCACCCGGGGCGCATCCGTCTGCGCGCGCAGGCAGGGCATGGCTGGGACGACCTGGTCGCCTACGCGGTGGCCAACGGTTACGCGGGGCTCGAGGCGATGAGCGGTATCCCCGGCACCGTCGGCGCTGCTCCTGTGCAGAACATCGGCGCATACGGGCAGGAGATCCAGGAGACGCTGGTCGAGGTCGAACTGATCGACGAGTCGACCGGCGAGATCTCGACCGTTCCCGCTGCCGATCTCGGACTCGGTTTCCGCACCTCGGTGCTCAAGCACCACCACGGAAGCGTGCCGCAGCGACGCGCCGTGATCCTCACGGTGACCGTCGACCTGCCGATCGCCGGCGAGCGCGTGGTTCGCGGCGAGCAGCTGCGGCGTGCGCTCGGGCTCGTCGATGAGACGCCCGTGCCACTCAGCTGGGTCAGGGAGCGGATTCTCGCCACTCGGGCGTCAAAGGGCATGATCCTGGACGATGCGGATCCTGACACACACGGCGTCGGATCGTTCTTCCAGAACGCCATCGTGACCGCGGCGGTCGCCAGGTCGCTGCCGCCCGAGTGCCCGCGCTGGCCGGTCGCTCCCGACCTCGACGCGGTGACCGTGATCCCGCTCGCCGCCTATGACGGACAGGTTCCGCCGTCGAAGCCCGCGACGGTCTCCGATGTCAAGGTGAGCGCGGCCTGGCTGATCGAGCAGGCCGGCATCCGCAAGGGGTTCAAGCTCCCGCGTTCCCGCGCATCGGTGTCGACGAAGCACGCGCTCGCCCTGACCAATCGGGGTGGTGCGACGGCGGGAGAGGTCTCGGAGCTGGCCCGGTTCATCCAGAGCAGGGTGCACGCCGAGTTCGGTCTCGTGCTGCAGCCGGAGCCCGTGCTGGTGGGCGTCGACCTGTAGGTCGGCGACGGTCGCGGATACACTCGCGGCATGAGCGGACTGATCCCGTACCTGCTGTTCCCCGGCAACGCCGCGGAGGCGCTGCGTCACTACCGGTCGGTGTTCGGAGGCGACCTGCAGCTGTTCGACTATGCCGCGGCAGGGCGTCACGACGGCCCGGGGGATGCGGTCGCACACGGGCAGCTGAGCGGGCTCGTCGAGCTCGCCGGCGCGGATGCCGGTGCCGACGACGATGCCGTCCAGATGGGCGGCATGTTCTTGTCGCTCCTCGGGACCGCCGATGCGCTGACCCTCACCGGGTGGTTCGACAAGCTCGCCGCCGACGGGCGAGTGCTCGACGCGCTGCAGAAGCGCCCCTGGGGGGACTACGACGGCACGCTCGTCGACCGCTACGGCATCCGCTGGCTGATCGGCTTCCATCCGGAGGACTGACCGCCGAGACCCCCGCCACACGCCGAGACCCCCTCGCAGCGCCGCGGCTGCGAGGGGGTCTCGGCGGTCAGTGGGGGTCTCGGCGGGTCAGCAGACGGGAAGGCCGGATCAGGAGAACAGGCCCTGGAGGCGCTGGACGCCTTCGAGCAGCTGGTCGTCGCCGAGTGCGTACGACATGCGGATGTAGCCGGAGGGACCGAAGGCCTCGCCGGGGACGACCGCGACCTCGGCCTCGTCGAGGATGAGGTCGGCGAGCTCGAGCGAGGTGGTCGGCGTGACGCCACGCCAGGTCCGGCCGAGCAGGCCCTGCACGTCGGGGTAGACGTAGAACGCGCCGAGGGGGTTCGGGACGACGAGGCCGTCGATCTTCGACAGCTCCGAGACGATGAGGCGGCGGCGGCGGTCGAAGGCCTCGCGGAACTGCTCGGCCTCGGTCTGGGGGCCGTTGAGCGCGGCGATGGCAGCCTTCTGCGCGACGTTGTTGACGTTGCTGGTGAGGTGCGACTGCAGGTTTCCGGCGATCTTGATGGCGTCGGCCGGTCCGACCATCCAGCCCACGCGCCAGCCGGTCATGGCGTAGGTCTTGGCGACGCCGTTGACGAGGATCGTCTGACCGGCGACCTCGGGTACGGCCTCGACGATCGAGGTGGCCTTGACGCCCTCATAGGTGAGGTTCTGGTAGATCTCGTCGCTGATGATCCAGATGCCGTGCTCGAGCGCCCACTTGCCGATGGCCTTGGTCTCGGCGGCGGTGTACACGGATCCGGTCGGGTTCGACGGCGACACGAAGACGAGCACGGTGGTCCGTGCGGTGCGGGCGGCCTCGAGCTGCTCGACCGTGACCTTGTAGTCCTGGTCGGCACCGGCGAAGACCTCGACCGGGGTGCCGTCGGCGAGACGGATGGCCTCGGGGTAGGTGGTCCAGTACGGCGCGGGGAGCAGCACCTCGTCGCCGGGGTTCACCACGGCCTGGAATGCCTGGTAGACGGACTGCTTGCCGCCGTTGGTGACGATGACCTGACCGGGGGAGACCTCGAGCCCGGAGTCGCGCAGAGTCTTGGCGGCGATCGCCTCCCGCAGCGCCGGAAGACCGGGGGCGGGCGTGTAGCGGTAGCTCGCGGGGTCGGCGAGGGCCTCCGCTGCGGCATCCACGATGAACTGCGGCGTCGCGAAATCGGGCTCGCCGGCGGCATAGGAGATGACGTCCTTGCCCTCGGCCTTGAGTGCCTTGGCCTTGGCGTCGACCTTGAGGGTCGCGGACTCGGCGATGGCGGACAGCTTGCGGGAGAGAGGAGCGCGTTCGGTCACGACTACGAGCGTACTCGGGTCCGTGGGGCGGGCAAGGTGTGGGACGCCGCCAAGATCCGAGGTTCTTTCGGGTGCGGAAGGTCAGTCGGTCGGGAAGCCGTGCGCCTGAGCGACGGCCGGGAGGGTGATGCGCCCGCCCTGGACGTTCAGTCCCTTCGCGAGCGCGGCATCCTCGGATGCTGCCCGTTCCCAGCCCTTGCCGGCGATCGCCGAGACGTAGGGCAGCGTCGCGTTGGTCAGCGCACGGGTCGCGGTCTCGGGGACCGCGCCCGGCATGTTCGCAACGCAGTAGTAGATCGATTCGTGCACCGCGAACGTGGGGTCGTCGTGGGTCGTCGGACGTGAGCCTTCGAAGCATCCGCCCTGGTCGATCGCGATGTCGACGAGCACCGACCCCGGCTTCATCGCGGCGACCATGTCATCGGTGACGAGCTTGGGGGCCGCGGCTCCCGGGATCAACACGGAGCCGACGACGAGGTCGGCGGTCCGGAGTTCTTCGGCGATGTCATAGCGGCTCGAGGCGCGGGTCTCCAGCGCGCCGCCGTAGCGGTGCTCGAGTTCCCGCAGACGGGGGAGGGAGACATCGATCACGGTCACCTTCGAGCCGAGTCCGAGGGCGTTGGCCGCAGCATGCTCCCCAGCGACGCCGCCTCCGATCACGACGGTCTTCGCGCGGGGGGTGCCGGCGATGCCACCGAGCAGCATTCCACGACCGCCCTGCGAGCGGAGCAGCGAGTGCGAGCCCATGACCACGGAGAGCCGCCCGGCGATCTCGCTCATCGGCACGAGAAGCGGCAGGCTGCGGTCGGGCAGCTGCACGGTCTCGTAGGCGACGGCCGTGGTCCCGGCATCCACGAGTGCGGTGGTCAGCGCGCGGTCGGCGGCAAGGTGCAGGTAGGTGAAGAGCGTGAGGTCTTCGCGCAGGAAGCCGTACTCCTGGGCGATCGGCTCTTTGACCTTGATCAGCAGGTCAGCCTCGCCCCATACCTCGGCGGCGGTCTCGACGATCTCCGCACCGGCGGCGCGGAAGGCCTCGTCCGTGATACCGGAGCCGAGTCCTGCGCCGGACTGCACGAGCACGCGGTGGCCTTCGTGGGCCAGCCGATCGGCGCCTGCCGGGGTGAGGGCGACGCGGTTCTCGTTGTTCTTGACCTCGGTGGGGACGCCGATCTTCATTGATCCTCCAGGGGTGTGATGAGGTGAGGCACCCAGGATCGCAGAAACATCGCCGGATCAACAGAATCGGTGAAGATGATTCGTCGACGGCCGAGATCCTGAATAATGCTTCGTATGGAGATGCCTTCTGACGCCGCGGGGCCGAACAGCGTTCGGGCGCCGGCCCTCGATGCGATCGATGCGAGGATCGTGCAGTTGCTCACCGCCGACGGACGGATGACCAACGCGGAGCTCGCCGCGCGGCTCGGGGTGGCACCGTCGACGGCGCACGCACGGCTGCGCGCGCTGATCGATCGGGGGGTGATCACCGGGTTCCACGCGAGTGTGGACGAGCGGAAGCTGGGGGCGGGGCTCCAGGCGATCATCGGAGTGACCCTGCGCCCGAGCGGCCGCCGGGAGAGCATCGTCGAGTTCGCGGACCGGGTGCGAGTCCTCCCGTCGGTGATCCAGGTGTTCTTCCTCGGAGGGGACGACGACTTCCTCCTGCACATCGCGGTCTCCGACTCGTCGGAGATGCGCGAGTTCGTGCTCGAGCATCTGTCGGCCCAGAGCAGCGTCGCCTCCACGCGCACCAGCATCGTGTTCGACTATCACCGCAACTCGGTGGCGGCGTCCTTCCACTGAGCGCGCGCCGGAGATTCCCGGTCCCGGAGGCGAGCCGAGGGCGCCCCCGCGGGCCTGTCACGTCGTATATTGCATGCGCACGAAGCGCCTGGCTAGTGTGTCTCCGGGGATCGGGCGCGCGCGTCGCATGGGCGGCGTGCGTCGGACATGGGGGACCGTGATGGTGCAATTTCTGGGGTATGCCGACGCGCCCGCCGAGTGCGGTTCATGGCTCTCTGCCGGATCAGGTCACCGCGCATGACGGCCATCACGGACGCCGCGTGCGCAGCCTGGATGCAACGACTGTCAGGTGGGCTCCGGCACGCCACGAGAGGCGATGAGCGCACCTCTCAACCGCCGAGCTGGTACACCTCCAGCGTCCTCCGCCTCGACGGCCCTCTCGGTATGCTGCAGCTTTCGAACTTCGGAACCATGACGGCAGCAGACCCGCTCGCCTTCGAGGCCGCTCTGCTGCGGCACTCGATCGGTGCGACGATGCTGTTCAGCACGCTCGAGACGCCGCACACCGTCACCTACGATCGTGGCGCCGCGCAGGATGAGGACATCATCATCGTGGGCGTCTCGAACCTCGGAGCCCAGCGACTGCACACCGCGCAGGGAATCCAGCTCCTGAGCACCGGACGCATGGGGTTCATGTCGAGCATCGGTCCCTCCGCCGCCGAGCACCTCGGGCTGAGCGAGACGACAGGCGTCGTGGTTCCGGCTGAGGCGATCCCGGGGTATCACCACAGGCTGGTCACGGGCGCCGGTCTGTTCCCCGACACCCCGCTCACACGTGCGGCGGGGGTCGCGATGGGCCGCATGCTCTACGAGTGGCTGCAGGATCCCGATCAGGGAGCGGGAGCGCTCGCGGGAACGGAGGCGGCGCTGGTCGCGCTGGTACGGGGGCTGTTCCGTCAGTTCCCCGGCGACGGGGAGACCGATCGTGTCGGCCGGATCAGGGCGGAAGCCGCGCAGATCATCGAACGCCGGCACCGTGACGCGGAGTTCGGGATCGATGAGCTCGCGGCCGAACTGCACATCAGCCGTCGTCAGCTGTTCCGCTTCTTCGCGGGTGCTGACGAAAGTCTCTCGGCGCAATTGCTGCGTCGACGGCTGGCGACCGCGCGGGAGGAACTGCTCGTGCTCCCCGTACAGGAGCTCGCGGTGGTGGCGAAGCGAGCGGGGTTCGTCGACGCAGCGGCCCTGCGCGCGCAGTTCTCGAGACACGTGGGCGGCAGCCCCAGCGCCTTTCGTCTCGCGGCGCGCTCCCGCCCGGCGCCGCTCGCTGCGGCGATGCTGTTGAGCGATGAGCAGACAGGACATCGCGATGAACGACATGGCGATCAGTGACATCACGGCGCGCAATCGGCGCCAAGCGCGTCATCGCGTGCCCACTTGAGCGCAGGCGGTGACAGACTCCCTTCGAGCGCTTACCCCGGTCGCGGCTTAGTGCCTACGCTGAAGCTGCCCGAGTCCCCGTCGGGCTTTGACGGCAGGCTCGTGCGAGCCGAGGCTGTTCCCCACGCCCCGTCACGACTTCCGGGTGCGGATCCTGCGCCCCGCCCGGAAGCTCGGGGCGTCCCGCACCACGGAGCCCCTCGCCCGCCGTGAGCGGGTGAGGGGCTCCGCCGCGTTCCCGAGGGCTCTTCGTGGGGCGCTCAGTCCTCGTCGACCAGGAACCGGCTGTAGGCGCCGAGCGTGAGGAAGGTCGGGAACTCCTCGCGCAGGGCGACCTCACGGAAGATCTCCGCGGCGTCGTCGAAACGGTCGCCGTAGCTGCGCGTCGCCTGGGCGAGCACCTGCGTGATGAGTCCCTCGACGTATTCAGCGGTGATCGGAGTACCGTCCTCGGTGGTCCGATCCTGGTGGATCCACTGCCACACCTGCGAACGGCTGATCTCGGCCGTCGCCGCATCCTCCATCAGGTTGTCGATCGCCACGGCGCCGAGTCCGCGCAGCCAGGCCTCGAGGTAGCGGATGGCGACCGAGACGTTGTCCCGCACACCCTGCGCCGTGATCGGGCGTCCGATGTGCAGGTCGAGCAAGTCGCGCGCCTCCACGTGCACGTCGTCGCGCTGACGATCCACCTGATTCGGGCGGTCGCCCAGCACGGCGTCGAACTCCGCCTGCGCCGTGGGGATCAGATCGGGGTGCGCGACCCAGGTGCCGTCGAAGCCGTCACCGGCCTCACGCTTCTTGTCGGCGGTCACCTTCTCGATCGCCCGTGCGGTCACCTCGGGGTCACGGCGGTTCGGGATGAACGCGCTCATGCCGCCGATCGCGAAGGCGCCGCGCTTGTGGCAGGTCTGCACGAGCAGGTCGGTGTACGCCCGCATGAACGGCACCGTCATCGTGACTTCGCTGCGGTCGGGGAGCACGAACCGCGCCCCGCGCCCCCGGTAGTTCTTGATGATCGAGAAGATGTAGTCCCATCGCCCCGCGTTCAGGCCGGCGCAGTGGTCGCGCAGTTCGTACAGGATCTCGTCCATCTCGAACGCGGCGGGCAGCGTCTCGATCAGCACGGTCGCGCGGATCGTGCCGTGCGGGATGCCGATGTACTCCTCACTGAAGGAGAAGACGTCATCCCACAGCTTCGCCTCCTCGCTCGACTCGAGCTTGGCGATGTAGAAGTACGGTCCGCGCCCCGCCTCGATCAGCGCCTGTGCGTTGTGCAGGAAGTACAGACCGAAGTCGACGAGCGACCCGGACGCCGAGGTGCGACGGCCCGCACGGTCGGTGAATGCGAGGTGCTTCTCCGGCAGGTGCCATCCGCGAGGGCGCATCACGATCGTCGGGGTGCGCTCCGCCGTGACGCGGTACTCCTTGCCCTCCGACGAGGTGAACGACAGCTCGCCGCGGATGGCATCGTGCAGCGAGAGCTGCCCCTCGATCACGTTCTTCCAGGTCGGACTCGTGGCATCCTCCTGGTCGGCGAGCCACACCCGCGCGCCGGAGTTGAGGGCGTTGATCGTCATCTTCGGATCGGTCGGGCCGGTGATCTCGACGCGTCGGTCCTCGAGGCCGGGACCTGCGCCGGCGACGCGCCAGTCGCGGTCCGCCCTGATGTGCGCCGTGTCCTCGCGGAAGCGGGGGTCGTGCCCGTTGCCGATCTCGAAGCGGCGGCGCATCCGATCGGCGAGTCGGTCGTGGCGGCGGGCGGCGAAACGGTGGTGCAGCTCGGTCAGGAAGGCGATCGCTTCGGGTGTCAGGATCTCCTCGTAGCGGTCGCGGACGGGACCGGTGACCTCGATCGCAGGGCCCTGCTGGGTCGTCTGGATCGGGCCCGTGGTCGGGGGAGCGGTGGTCGGGGGAGCGGTGGGCGTGGTCATGATCATGGGTCCTTTGCGTTGTGG
Organism: Microbacterium paraoxydans; assembly: GCF_020524545.1. GTDB lineage: Bacteria > Actinomycetota > Actinomycetes > Actinomycetales > Microbacteriaceae > Microbacterium > Microbacterium paraoxydans_C. The sequence continues at coordinate 557,145 of NZ_JAIVLG010000001.1, forward strand.
GGATGCCGAGAGAGGGTCGACGCCCCCTCCTGCCGTCGGCACCCCCTCCGGTTCGCGTGGGAGGGCGGGGGTCTCGACGGGGAGAGGGGGCCTCGACCGAGGTGGCATCGGCTGACGGATCAGTGGAACTGTGCGGCCTCAGTGGAGCCGGCCAGGGCGAGTGTCGCGCTTTCGGGGTTGAGCGCGGTGGAGATGACGTCGAAGTAGCCGGTGCCCGCCTCGCGCTGGTGCTTGGTGGCGGTGTAGCCGTCGGCCTCGGCGGCGAACTCGGCTTCCTGCAGCTCGACGTAGGCGCTCATGGCGCGATCCGCGTAGCCGCGGGCGAGGTCGAACATCGAGTGGTTCAGGGCGTGGAAGCCTGCCAGGGTGATGAACTGGAACTTGTAGCCCAGGTCTGCCAACTCCTGCTGGAACGTCGCGATCTCGGCGTCCGACAGGTGCTTCTTCCAGTTGAAGCTCGGCGAGCAGTTGTAGGCCAGGAGCTTACCCGGGAACTGCTCGTGGATGGCCGCGGCGATGTCTCGGGCGAGCTGGATGTCGGGCTCTCCCGTCTCGACCCACAGCAGGTCGGCGTACGGGGCGAAGGCGAGGCCGCGGCTGATGACCGATTCCAGACCGGGGCGGATCCGGTAGAACCCCTCGGTGGTGCGCTCGCCCGTGGTGAACGCCTGATCGCGCTCGTCGACGTCGCTGGTGAGCAGATCGGCGGCGAGGGCATCCGTACGTGCGATGATCACGGTCGGGACACCGGCGACGTCGGCCGCGAGGCGGGCGGCGTTCAGGGTGCGGATGTGCTGCTGGGTGGGCACGAGCACCTTGCCGCCGAGGTGGCCGCACTTCTTCTCGCTGGCCAGCTGGTCCTCCCAGTGGATGCCCGCGGCACCGGACTGGATGAGCGACTGCGCGAGCTCGTAGGCGTTGAGGGGTCCTCCGAAACCGGCCTCCGCGTCGGCGACGATCGGGGCGAGCCAGTCCTGGGTGGTCTCGCCCTCCGCGTGCTCCAGCTGGTCCTGGCGGATGAGGGCGTTGTTGATGCGGCGCACCACGGCCGGAACCGAGTTCGCGGGGTAGAGCGACTGGTCGGGGTAGGTCTGTCCCGCGAGGTTGCCGTCGGCGGCCACCTGCCATCCGGACAGGTAGATGGCCTTGAGGCCCGCTCGCACCTGCTGCACGGCCTGGCCGCCGGTGTAGGCGCCGAGGGCCCGGATGTAGTCCTCCGTGTGCAGGAGGTTCCAGAGGTTGTCGGCGCCGCGGTGGGCGAGCGTCGCCTCCTCGCGGACCGAGCCGCGGATGCGGATGACGTCTTCCGCCGAGTAGGTGCGCTCGACGCCGTCCCAGCGGGGATCGGTGTCCCAGATCTCCTGGAGCTCGGCGGCCGTCTGAACCTGGTCGCCGGCTCGCAGACCGGCGGGGCGGGGCGTCGGGGTGTGGGCGGTGTTCGTCATGGTGTCTCCTCGGTGGATCCGGCTGCGGTGCCGGTGTGGCGTGGTTCCACTGTGAGTGAATTTCAGGCATCCGAATGACCGAATCGAAGCAGAAGTTTCGCGATTCTTCTGCTTTCGTGACAGAATCGCCTCCACTCGCTCCGACCATCGGCGGTCGAAGTGCAAAAACGCGCCGGAAGTGCTTCGTGGAGGTGCGTTTCTGATCCCGCACGGGGTGCGAGCAAAAGGCGAGCACGAGGCGAGCAAAAGGCGAGCGAAAGAGGAGTGGGATGGACATCGCGGAAGAGGCCGACGCCCTCACGATCGGTCGACGCATCCGACAGTTGCGAACCGCGCGGGGGATGACCCTCGACGACCTCGCCTCGGCGGTCGATCGCGCCCCCAGCCAGATGTCGATGATCGAGACCGGCAAGCGTGAACCGAAGCTCACCCAACTGCAGGCGATCGCCCGAGCGCTCGGCGTCACGATCGACACCCTGTTGGAAGGCGAGCCCCTCGATGAGCGCAGTGCGGTCGAGATCGCGCTGGAGCGGGCGATGAAGGGGCAGACCTTCCAGGCGCTCGGCATCGAGCCGTTCCGGATCGCGAAGAGCGTGCCGACGGATGCGCTGAAGGCTCTGCTCGCCCTCCACGGTGAGATCGACCGGCTCAAGGACGAGAGGGCCGCCACTCCGGAGGAGGCCCGGCGGGCGAATGTCGAGCTGCGTCATCTCATGCGACGTCAGGACAACCACTTCGCCGACCTCGAGGCCAAGGCCGCCGAGATCCTCGCCGCCGTCGGGCACCCCGGCGGCCCCCTCACGCAGCGCACCGCCTCGGAGATCGCGGCCTACCTCGGGTTCACGCTGCACTACGCGCCGGACCTGCCGCAGACCACCCGCAGCGTCGCCGACCTCGCGAACGGCCGCCTGTACCTGTCCAGCAGCGTGCCGGCGAAGGGAGACGCCCGCACCGCGGTGCTGCAGGCTCTGTCGAGCAGAATCCTCGGGCACTCCGAGCCCCGCAGCTACGCCGAGTTCCTGCGGCAGCGCGTCGAGACCAACTACCTCACCGGTGCGCTCCTCATTCCCGAGGCGCACGTGGTCCCGGCCCTGAAAGACGCCAAGCAGCGGCGGGCGATCTCGATCGAGGACCTGCGCGATGCGTACTCGGTGTCCTACGAGACGGCGGCGCACCGGTTCACGAACCTCGCCACGCGGCATCTCGACATCCCGGTGCACTTCCTCAAGGTGCACGAGTCCGGCACGATCACCAAGGCGTACGAGAACGACGACGTGAACTTCCCCACCGACCGCCTGGGTGCGATCGAGGGGCAGTTGTGCTGCCGCAAGTGGACCTCGCGAGTGGTGTTCGATGAGGACGACCGCTTCAATCCGTACTACCAGTACACCGACACCGGCAACGGCACGTACTGGTGCACCGCGCGGGTCGAGGCGTCGAGCGAGGGGTTGCACTCGGTCAGCGTGGGCGTGCGCTTCGACGACACCCGGTGGTTCGTCGGGCGGGACACCTCGCACCGCGGCGTCTCGAAGCACTCGGTCGAGGTGTGCTGCCGCCGGGCGCCTGCTGAGCTGGAAGAGCGCTGGCGGGAGAACTCCTGGCCCAATGTGAAGACCCCGCGGACGCTGCTCGCGACGCTGCCGACCGGCTCGTTCCCCGGCGTCGACACGACCGACGTGTACGAGTTCCTGGAGGCGCACTCGCCTGCCTGAGCCGTGCCCGATACGCTCGGTCGATGAGTAGCGGTGTCTTTCCCGGCCCCTTCGGAACGATGCCTGAGGCGCAGGCTTCGGCGATACTCTGGGTGCCGCCACTGCCGGAGGTCCCGCGACCTGTGCGGTTCGTCGACGGCTTCGAGCCGTTCGCCGACTTCGTGCGGAGTCGAGGCGGGGATCCCGGTCTCCTGGCCGACGACCTCGCGGCGACGTGGGACTTCATCGCCGCTCATCCGGAGATCCTCGACAGTGTCGACCTCTCCGCAGCGACCGCGCGCTTCGTCGGCAACGTCATCGCCGTCGTGCATGCGGCAGCGACCTGGCGGATGACCACCGAGCCTGAGATCGGGACGAACACGCTCTCCATCCCGGTTGCGTCGCTCGTGCAGGGGATGGTGCACCAGTCCGACCAGCGGGACGCGTTCCTGCAGATGCTCGCGTCATGGGACCAGGATGACCTCGACGACCAGGAGTTGAGGGCACTCTCCGACGAGGAGTCGGCGCCCACGCCCGTCATCCCCGCGGTCGCCTACGTCCGACCCGTCCTTCCTGTCGGGCTCTTCCGTGACGAGGCGGGCGAGGTGATCCCGTACGGACGCCGTTGGCCGGACGGGATTCCCCCGGAGGAGGCGTATTCGCGAGAGACCCACCCGGAGCGCTTCGAGCCTCTCCTCCAGGTGATCGATGCCCTCGTCGCCCACCTCCGCGGCGTGTACGACGTGGTGGTGCGCGGGGAGCCCGGTGACGGGGGCGCGGATCGCATCGTCCTCGAGCCGGTGACCGGGGCCGCGATCACCATCACTCCGATGCCTCCCGTCGTCCAGATCGACGCCGGGGCGCTGTTCCGCTCGATGATCCCGTCCTGCACGTGCGATGCCTGCGATGAGACCGTGGAGACGGCGGCTGACGAACTCGAGCGGATCGTGCTGTCCATCGCCTCGGGCGGCTTCCGGGAGAAGTACCCGGTCGGGAATCGTTCGTGGCTGTACACGGACATCCGGTCGCCGGACGGCGAGCGTCGCGAGAGCGGAGCCGGTCCTGCCCCCGACCTGGCCGAGTCCGACCGGGAGCGTGCGACGTCCGCGCTGCGACGCCTCGATGACGGATGGTGGCCGGCCTGGCCGCTGCGTTAGGCATCGCTGGGTGCGAGCCGTGTCGTCAAAATTTAGTTCGATCTTGCTTAGTCAATCTTGACTATGTTACTTTCATCGAGCCATCAACGACGAACGGCCGAGAAGGGACCCTCATGGCTACTTCCTCTGCGGAAACCCGATTCCGCATCACTGCCACCCTGACGTGCGTTCTCGCCGCCACGCTGACGCTCGGAGCATGCTCCGCGCAGACGCCAGGCGGCGATACCGCCCCCACGAGTGCGAGTGACACCGACGCCTGCAAGCGGAATCAGGATGCCGGCACCATCACCTACATCTCCGGCTACGGCTACTCCGCCAGCGCCGGGCAGCTCGACGTGTTCCTCGCCGAGGAGCTGGGCTATTTCGACGATCTCTGCCTCGACGTGGAGATCAACGCCTCCGGTGCGAACGGGCAGCAGCTCGTGGCGTCCGGTCAGGCGCAGTTCACCGCTCTCGGCTCCGCATCCGATGTGATGCTCGCGGCGGCGAACAGCAAGAACCTCACGGCGGTCGCGACCTACGGCACCACCCCGCCGTTCTCGATCTTCGGCAACGAGAAGCTCGCGAGCCTCACCGACCTCGAAGGCGGGTCGCTCGGATACTTCATCAACCTGACCCCGATCGCCTCGGCCATGCTCGACGAGGCCGGCGTCGACGTGTCGAAGGTCGAGATGGTCAAGATGACCAACTACGACCCGACCGTCGTCGTGCGCGAGCAGGTCGATGCGATCGTCGGCTACGCGTCCAACCAGCCGCAGTCGCTCAAGGCGCAGGGCCTGCCGTTCAGCGAGTTCCTCCCCTCCGACCTCGGTGTGGAGGGCACGTACAACGTGATGGAGGTCAACTCCCGCTTCCTCGACGAGCACCGCGAGGTCGCCGCCGACTTCATGCGGGCGAGCCTCAAGGCGCTGCAGTACTGCCTGGACGAGTCGGATGCCTGCATCGATACGCTCGCGAAACTGGCCGAGGACAACAACCAGGGCGCGGCGTTCCCGCGCGACCAGCTCGCCCGCACGTGGGAGGTGGAGTCCGCATGGGTGCGGGAGAGCGCCGGCGGCAACCCGGGCGTGCAGAACGAGTCCATGTGGGAGCCCGAGTACGCCCTCGTGAAGAAGTACGGCGGCGTCAAGGACCTGCCCGCGATCGCCGACATGATGGACGCCGACCTGGTCGCCGACCTCTACGACGGCGACACCCTGATCTGGCAGGCCGAGTGATGGCCGCCGCACAGGGAACGGGGGTCGAGGTCAGAGGCGTCTCCAAGGCGTTCGGCGTCGACGGTGCTCAGGTGACGGTGCTCGACGACGTGAATCTGACGATCGGCATGGGCGAGTTCGTCTCGGTGATCGGCCCGAGCGGCTGCGGCAAGTCCACGCTGCTCAAGGTCGTCGCCGGTCTCCTCGAGGCCGACTCCGGCACGGTCACGATCGACGGCGAGAGCGTCACGGCGGCGTCGCGCGACAAGAAGATCGGCCTCGTGCCGCAGTCGCCCGCGCTGCTGCCGTGGAAGACCGTGCGGGAGAACGTCGAACTGCCGGTGCGCATCAATGCCAGGGCGAACGCCGGGAGAGCATTGCGCGACCCGGCGGAGCTGTTGTCGACGTTCGGTCTCCGCCAGGCGATGACGAAGTACCCGGGGCAGCTGTCCGGCGGTATGCAGCAGCGGGCCGCGATCGCGAGGGCCTTCGTGTTCGACCCGGCCATCATGCTGATGGACGAGCCGTTCTCGGCCCTCGACGAGATGAACCGGGACCTGCAGCGGATCGCGCTGTTGGACTTCTGGCAGTCCAACCGCAAGGCCGTCATGTTCGTCACGCACTCCGTGCCCGAGGCGATCATGCTGTCCGACCGCATCGTGGTGATGGCCGCCCACCCCGGGCGCATCGCCCAGGTGATCGACGTCGACCTCCCCCGGCCGCGCACCGAGGAGGCGTACGCGACGGACGAGTTCCGCGACCTGGAGGCAGTCGTGCGCGGTGCGCTGCGCGCGCAGACGGAGAAGGCCCATGTCTGAGCTGACGATGAGAGACACCACCGCGACCCTCGCGACCGCCCGCCTGAACGCCCAGCGCAACCGAGGCGTCCCGCCGTGGCTGCGCTGGGGGTCATGGGGCCCCACCCTGATCACCTTCGTGATCGCCGCCCTGCTGTGGCAGATCGTGGCCTGGACCAACCCCTACGTGCTGCCGACGCTGGAGGCGATCGGCGGGAGTCTCGTCGAGGACGCCGGCATGTACTGGTCGAACTTCCTCGTCACCCTGCTCGAGGTCGTGGTCGGTGCCTCCGCGGGCATCCTCGCCGGCTTCCTGCTGGCTGTGATCATGGCCGAGTTCCAGATCATCGAGCGGGCCGTCATGCCGCTCGTGATCATCGTGATGGTGACCCCGATCGTGGCGATCGCCCCGGCGCTGGTGGTGGCCTTCGGATTCGGGATGGTCCCGAAGTTCATCGTGACCGGGCTCGTGGTGTTCTTCCCGATGCTCGTGAACTCGCTCGCGGGACTCCGCGACGTCGATCAGAAGGCCCTCGACGTCTTCAAGACGCTGCACGCCTCCCGGTGGGAGATCTTCCGCGAGCTGCGCTTCCCGGGCAGCATGCCCTACGTGTTCGCGGGGCTCCGCATCGCCCTGCCGCTCGCGGTGGTCGGCGCCGCGGTCGCGGAGTTCGTCGCGGCGGGTCAGCAGGCCGGCCTCGGCTCGCTCGTCACCACCTCGGCCGCGCAGGCGAACCTCGCCGTCACCTGGGCCAGCATCGCCCTGCTGTGCCTGCTCGGTGTGCTCCTCATCATCGTCCTCGCCCTGGTGCGCAAGCGCGTGCTGTGGTGGAGCGACGGCGAGGTCACGGCCAAGGGCTGACGCAGCACCCTCATCCCGGGACGGGAGCCCCCGACCCGTCCCGGGGTTCCTCCGGCGTGCCCGGAACCACCTCAGAACGACCAGAACCACCCACAAGGAAGGCACCCGCTCATGACCGATCAGACCCCCGTGAAGCCGCTGCGTCTCGGCCTCTTCGAGAACGCCCAGGCGAACGACTCCGGTACGGCGACCTGGCGGCACCCCGACAACGGGCGCTACCTGTTCGACAAGCTCGAGTACTGGCGCGACACTGCGCGGATGGTCGAGGACGCCGGATTCGACTTCCTCTTCCTCGCGGATGCCTGGGGCTGGGCCGACGTGGCCGGCGAGCGTCCCGACGTCTGCTCGCTGGAGGGTCTGGATCTGCCGCGTCTGGACCCCGCGATCATCCTCGCCGCCCTGATCCCCGAGACGACACGGCTGGGTCTCGTCGCGACCGGATCGACCCTGCTGGAGCCGCCGTACTCGTTCGCGCGTCGCATGGCGACCCTCGACATCCTCTCCGGCGGACGCATCGGCTGGAACGTGGTCACCACGGGAACCGCCGACACCGCAGTGCAGGGCTTCGGCGTGCCGATGGTCGGCCACGACGAGCGCTACCTCATGGCCGACGACTTCATGCAGGTCGTCTACAAGCTGTGGGAGCAGGCCTGGGAGGAGGGCGCGCTGGAGCGTGACAAGTCCGGCCGCTTCGCCGACCCGTCCAAGGTGCACCGCATCGCGCACGAGGGTCGGTACTTCCGCTCGCACGGCTACGGGAACACACAGCGCTCGCCGCAGGGCACCCCGGTGCTGTTCCAGGCCGGTGCGTCGCCCGCGGGCCGCGAGTTCGGCGGCAAGCACGGCGAGGCGATCTTCGTCGGAAGCGGCTCGGTCGAGCAGCTTCGCGGCCACTCGACCGCCATCCGCGGGGAGGCAGTGAAGAACGGTCGCGGCTCCGACGAGGTCAAGATCATGTCGGCGTTCGCCGCGATCGTCGGCAGCACGGAGGAGGAGGCGCAGCGCAAGTACGCCGAGGTCGCCGATGCGCAGAACCCCGACGTGACGGTCGCCTCCTACGCCTGGTTCACCGGGCTCGACCTCTCGGCCTACGCTCCGAACACCCCGATGTCGGAGCTGAGCACCGAACTCTCGCAGACGCAGGTGGCCCGCTTCGCCGACAAGACCGTGGGCGACGTGCTCGGTGACTGGCACGCGCACGGCGTCGGTGCCCGCCCGATCGTGGGCACACCCGAGCAGGTGGCGGACCGGATGATCGAGCTCGCCGACGGCGCCGACCTCGACGGGTTCCTGTTCGCCCCCGTCATCCCGCCGGCGTCGACCGCCGACTTCATCGAGCATGTGCTGCCGATCCTCAAGGAGCGCGGTGCGGTGGTCGAGCCTTCGTCGGAGCCGCAGTCGCTGCGTGAGCGTCTGGTCGGCACGCCCTCGCCGGCGCTCGCGGACTCGCACACGGGCGCGCAGTACCGGCGGACGATGTCGCGTGTCTGACACCCTCTCCGGTGTCGCTGTGGTGGGGAGCGCGAACCTCGACCTGGTCGTCGAGGTCGCGCGCCCCCCGCACGTCGGCGAGACCCTGCTCGGCCGGGCCGGTGGCCGCTTCTCCGGAGGCAAGGGCTTGAATCAGGCCGTCGCCTGCGCACGCAGCGGGGCGCCGACTCGGTTCTGCGCCGTCGTCGGAGAGGATGAGGCCGCTGAGGCGCTCGAGCGGACCCTGTCGCGCGCCGGGGTCACGGCGGTCCTGCGCCGCAGCGCGGTCGCACCGACCGGCGTCGCTCACGTGCTGGCGCTCGACGGCGGGGACAACAGCATCATCGTCGCGGCCGGCGCGAACGCCGAACTCGACCCGGACGACGCGGTCGCCGGGATCGAAGGAGCAGCGGTCGTGCTCGCCCAGCTGGAGGTGCCCGTCGACAGCGTGTCCGCCGCGCTGCGGGCGGGACGGAAGGCGGGTGCGCTCACGATCCTCAACGCCGCGCCCGCCCACGCCGCCGCGGTCGGGATGCTCCCCGATGTCGATGTGCTGGTGGTGAATGAGACCGAGTGCGCCGAGCTCGGCGGTATCGACCGGCTGCACGTGGCGGGCGCGAAGACCATCGTGCTCACCCGGGGCGCCGGGGGAGTGGTGCTTCACCGCGCGGAGCGTGAACCGCTGCACATCGAGGCCTTCCGGATCGATCCGGTCGACACGACCGGCGCCGGCGACGCGTTCTGCGGAGCTTTGGCCGCGGCCCTCGCCCGCGGCGACGGGCTCGAGGACGCCTTGGACGGCGCCTGTGCGGCAGGAGCCGTCGTGGCCCGTCATCGCGGGGCGACCACCCCGGCGCTGACCGTCGAGTCGATCGCGGCGCTCGTGGCGTCGCGCTGAGTCGCTACTCCGCGCGGGCGGTGTCGTCGACCGCTGACACCGTCTCTCCGGCGAACGTGTACTCGCCGCCGCGGAGGCGCTCCAGCAGGTCGAGCAGCCACTGCTTCTCGGCTGTGAGACGGGCGGTGGAGAGGTCGAAGATCTCCCGCACGTACTTCGGCGTCGTCTCGGAGCGCAGCGTGTCCTGCACGTCGAAGCCGTTCTGCGTGATGATCGCGTCGCTCTTGATCAGGCGGTGCTCGAGGCCGGCGATGACCTCCTGCCGACTCAGCACGAACATGAACGAGGCGACGGTCATGATGGCCTGGGTGTCGAAGGCAGCGACGTTCCACAGGTTCTCGCGCAGCATCCGCTGGAGTTCGACCTCCCCGGACGGCGTGATCCGATAGGTGGTGCGGGCCGGACGCTTGCCCTCGGCCTCGGTGCCGCTCTCTGCGATGTAGCCGTCGACCTCCAGCGCGCGCAGCGCGTTGTAGATGGATCCGGGCTGGATGTGCGCCCATTCGTCGACGTGCCAGGTCATGAGCTCGCGGCGGAGGAAGTACCCGTGCACGGGCTGGAACTGCTTCACGGCACCGAGGACGACGAGGCGGGTGGTCGACATGCCCCTCATGCTAACGGCTGGCGTCACAGATTCCGGTTGTTTGCATGATCAAACTTGCCTACTATTGAAACTAGTCAAAGTTGACTAACGAAAGGAAGCCGAAATGACGTCTGCCGTGACCGAAGCCCTCCCGCGCGACCTGGCCCTCCGCCGAGCGTTCTCGGTGTACCCGACCGGCGTCGTCGCTCTCGCGGCGCACATCGACGACCGCGCCGTGGGGATGGCGGTCAACTCGTTCACGTCGATCTCGCTCGAGCCCGCGCTCGTCGCGATCAGTGCGGCGCGCACCTCGAAGACCTGGCCGGTGCTGCGCGAGGTCCCCGAGCTCGGCATGAGCGTGCTGGCCGCACACCACGAGCCGCTCAGCCGTTCGCTGTCGGCGCGCGAGGGCGACCGGTTCGGAGGCCACGAGTGGCAGCGCACCGACGGCGGGGCGGTGCTCATCTCGGATGCCGCGCTCTGGCTCACCTGTCGCCTGCACAGCACGTTCGACGGCGGGGATCACGAGATCGCGCTGTACGAGATCGCCGACCTCACGCTGTTCGACGACGTCGAGCCCCTCGTCTTCCACCAGAGCCGCTATCGCGCCATCGCCGCCCCCGAGAGCGCGTGAGTGCTCAGCCGCTCGGGACGATCGCCGGCCTCGTCGTGCCCGGTGACGGTCGGGGTCGAGTCCTCGGCTTCCCGACGGCGAACCTGGAACTCGAAGGGCGTGGCCTCCCGGACGACGGCATCTATGCGGCATGGGTGCGAATCGACGAAGACACGCATCCGTGGGCGGCGAGCGTCAGCGTCGGAGCGAACCCGACCTTCGACGGCGACCGTGCGCGGCGGGTGGAGGTGCATCTGCACGACGTCGACATCGACCTGTACGGTCGGCGGCTGGATGTGACCCTCGTCGCGCGGCTCCGCCCGACGCTGCGGTTCGACCGTGTCGATGAACTGATCGCCCAGTCGGCGGACGATGTCGTCCGCTGCCGGGCCCTGCTGGGTGCGCCTGCGGTCGGTCCCCGCTGATCGCTCCGGTCGGGTCAGTCTCGAGCGGTCTGCAGGATCGTCCAGAGCTCGGCGCGCGCGGGGAAGGTCGACAGGTCGATCTCGAGCAGCGCGCCCGCGGTGGCGATCCGGGAGCGCAGGGTGTGTCGATGCACTCCGAGCGCGACCGCGGCGGACTCCGCTGTGGCATCGTGCTCCAGCCAGGTGCGCAGCGAGCGCTCGAGATCGGCGCCGGTGCGGGCATCGTGCTCGCGGATCGGTGCGAGTCGTGATTCCGCGACCAGGCGCGCCTCATCCGTCGCGAGAGCAGTGAGGATACGGGAGCCCACGGTGTCGGCGTAGCGTGCGACGCCGTGCGTGCCCTGTTGGCGCAGTGCGGTGAGCGCCTGAGCGTGCGCGCGGGAGAACGAACCGTACCCCTCGGGCTCGGAGACGCCGATGCGGATGCCGAAGCGTGCGGCGGCTTCGTCGAGCAGGGGCTCGTCGGCGGCGGAGAGGCAGATCGTCACGCCATCCCGGGATTCGGCGAGAAACGATGCGGTGCCGTGCTCGACCCGGTTCCGTTCCCACCAGTCCGCGAGCGGTCCGGCCGGGGCGTCCGCGGCGACGGCGACGACCACGGGAGCGGGCGGCATGCTGCCCAGCACCCTTCTGGCCAGACCCGGGTCGTCGGCGAGGAGCGATCCGAGGAGCTGCGCGTGCAGGCGTCGGCGGCTCCGTGCGAGCTGTTCGCTCTGCTCCATCGCGAGCCCGGCCATCGCGATCACCGACGTCACGACCGACCGGGCCTCGGGGTCGAGGGCGTCGATGGCGAGGGCGATCACCCCGCGCAGGTGTCCGCCGCGCCCCACGGTGAACAGCATGAAGGTGTGGTCGCCGAGGACCAGCGACTGACCGGCCTCGAGCCCGCGGGTGAGGATCTCCATCACCCGCTCGCCCAGCGCGTCGCGCACCTCGGCGTCGAGGCGGTCCCGGGGGTGAGAGGCGACGACCGTTCCTGCGGCGTCGAACATCCCCGCCCAGACCTCGAGCCGTCGTCCGAGTTCCGCGATCGTGGCGTCGAGTCCGCTCGGGCGGAGGGCCGCGAGGGCGAGAGCGCGCTGTGTGTCCAGCGCCCAGGATCGGCGCGCATAGGCCTGTGCGGCGATCGCCTCGGAATGCGCACGGGCGACGGCGATGAACGGTGTCCGATACGGCACGGTGAACAGGGGCATGCCGTGCGAGGCGCAGGCGGCGACCAGTTCGTCCGGCACTCCCGAGCGGTGCACTTCGGTGCCGAAGCCGAGTCCGAGGACGCCGCGATCGGCGAGGCGACCGACGTAGGTGTCGATGCCGACGGCCTCGTCGAACTGCGTACCGGTGGTCAGCAGTGCGAGGTCTTCCGAGAGGAACGGCGTCGGGTCGGCCAGGTCGGAGCTGTGCACCCAGCGGAGCGGACGGTCGAGAGCCCCGTCGGCCAACTCGGCCTCGCGAGGGACGAGCGCGAGCCCGAGGTCGCGGCGGCGCAGCAGTGCGCGCAGCGTCGGTTGCGCGATGGTGGGCACGACACTTCCTTCCGTATGTACAGCCTGGCGAAACTGCTCCTCAGATTGTACGTGTCGGCGAGTGCGGGGGGCTTCGGCGCCGCCGTACGCTCGCGATCATGGCACTCCTCGACACCGCAGCCCCCGCAGTCCCTCTCGGCGGACCCGACCTCCCGCAGGAGCGTCGTCTGGTCACGGACCTCCCCGGGCCTCGCTCGGCCGAGGTGCTCGCGCGCAAGGCGGATGCCGTGGCAGCCGGTGTCGGTCACACCGTGCCGGTCGCCGCGGTCGCTGCCGGCGGCGGAGTCGTCGTCGACGCCGACGGGAACTCCCTCATCGACCTCGGCTCCGGCATCGCCGTGACCACGGTCGGCAACGCGCACCCGAAGGTCGCCGCGGCCGTCGCAGCCCAGGCCGCGCAGTTCACCCACACCTGCTTCATGATCTCGCCGTACGAGTCGTACGTCGGCGTCGCCGAAGCACTCAACCGAGTGACTCCCGGTGGCTTCGCCAAGAAGAGCGCCCTGTTCAACTCGGGAGCGGAGGCGGTCGAGAACGCCATCAAGATCGCCCGCAAGCACACAGGTCGCCAGGCGGTCGTCGCCTTCGACCACGGCTACCACGGCCGCACCAACCTGACCATGGCGCTCACCGCCAAGTCGATGCCCTACAAGAGCGGGTTCGGCCCGTTCGCTCCCGAGGTGTACCGCGCACCGATGTCGTACCCGTTCCGTGATGGGCTCGAGGGCGGCGAGGCCGCGGCCCGCGTGATCCTCCAGCTCGAGAAGCAGATCGGCGCCGACAACCTGGCCGCCGTCATCATCGAGCCGATCCAGGGCGAGGGCGGCTTCATCGTCCCCGCCGACGGTTTCCTGCCCGCGATCGTCGACTGGTGTCGCGCGAACGGCGTCGTCTTCATCGCCGACGAGGTGCAGACCGGCTTCGCCCGCACGGGACACATGTTCGCGAGCGAGATCTTCGGCATCGAGCCCGACCTGATCACCACGGCCAAGGGAATCGCCGGCGGCCTTCCGCTCGCCGCCGTCACGGGCCGCGCGGAGATCATGGACGCTTCGCACTCCGGTGGTCTGGGCGGCACCTACGGCGGCAACCCGATCGCGTGCGCCGCGGCGCTCGCGTCGATCGACGTGTTCGAGAACGACGGGGTGATCGAGCGTGCACAGCAGATCGGCACGATCCTCACGGACCGTCTCACTGCGATCCAGCAGAACGACCCGCGCGTCGGAGACGTCCGCGGCCACGGGGCGATGATCGCCGCCGAGTTCGTCGACCCCGAGACCAAGGCGCCGAACGCCGCGCTCACGGCCGCGGTCGCCAAGGCGTGCATCGCCCAGGGCGTCATCGTCCTCACCTGCGGAACCTACGGCAACGTCATCCGCTTCCTCCCTCCGCTCTCGATCGGCGACGACCTGCTGAACGAAGGACTCGACATCGTGGCCGCCGCCCTGGCTGCCGCCGAATAGCACGCGGGCCGCGCTCCCGCGTGGCCCGACCCCCTGTCCGGTCGCGACCCCAATCGGGGGATTTCGGGTCGCGACCGGCACTACTTCCCAACGAAGGAGTTGCAGATGTCTGAGATCACCCGCGATGTACTGATCATCGGTGCCGGGGCCGCTGGGCTCACGGCGGCGAACGACCTCCGGAAGGCCGGTCTGTCGGTCGCCGTGCTGGAGGCCCGTGACCGTGTCGGCGGACGACTGTGGACCGACGTCATCGACGGCGCCATGCTCGAGATCGGCGGCCAGTGGGTCTCGCCCGATCAGGATGCGCTCAAGGACGCGATCGAGGAGCTGGGGCTCGAGACCTACAGCCGCTACCGCGACGGGGACAGCGTCTACATCGGACCCGATGGACGGGTGCACCGCTTCACCGGAGAGATGTTCCCCGTCGCTCCGGAGACCGAGGCGGAGATCGCCCGGATCACCGACATCCTGGATGCGCTGGTCGCCGAGATCGATCCGGACCGTCCCTGGGCGCACCCGAGCGCCGCCGATTGGGACTCCATCACCTGGGATGCCTGGCTGCGTCAGCAGACCGACGACGACGAGGCCGTGCGAAACCTTGCCTTCGCGACGGGATCCGCGATGCTCACCAAGCCGACGCACGCGTTCTCGCTGCTGCAGTCGCTGCTGATGGCCTCCTCCGCCGGCTCCTACTCGAACCTCGTCGATGCCGACTTCATCCTCGACAAGCGGGTCGTCGGCGGGCTGCAGCAGGTGCCGCTGCGCCTCGCCGAGCGACTGGGCAACGATGTCCTGCTCGACCAGCCCGTTCGCAGCCTCGAGTGGTCGGACGCCGGCGTCGTCGCGACCACGGATGAGCTCACCGTCCGGGCCCGTCACGCGATCCTCGCGCACGCGCCGGTGCTGTACAGCCGCATCTCGTTCGACCCGCCGCTGCCGCGCCGCCAGCATCAGCTGCACCAGCACCTCTCGATGGGCTTCGTCATCAAGGTGCACGCGGTCTACGACCGTCCGTTCTGGCGCGAGCAGGGCCTCAGCGGCACCGCGTTCAGCCCGTACGAGCTCTCGCACGAGGCGTATGACAACACGAACCACGGCGATGAGCGCGGCACCCTGGTCGGCTTCGTGTCCGACGCCAACGCCGATGGGGTCTTCGAGCTCTCGGCCGAGGAGCGCAAGGAGCGCATCCTCGAGTCGCTCTCCCACTACTACGGTCCCGAGGCCAAGAACCCGGTCGTCTACTACGAGAGCGACTGGGGCAGCGAGGAATGGACCCGCGGCGCCTATGCCGCGAGCTTCGACATGGGCGGCCTGCACCGCTACGGTGCGGACCTGCGCACCCCGGTCGGCCCGATCCACTTCGCGTGCAGCGACATCGCCGGTGCGGGCTACCAGCACGTGGACGGCGCGATCCGGATGGGCCACCTGGTCGCCTCGAACATCGTCGAAGCCAGCCGTGAGAACGGCGCTGCAGAGAGCGTCGACGGATGAGCGGCTCGGTCGTCGTCGGCTACACGGCGACGGATGCGGGGGCGGATGCCGCGGCGCTGGGGGCCCGGCTCGCCCGCAGCCTCGGTGCGACGCTGCACCTGGTGATCGTGCTGCCCAACGAGGGCACGCGCAACGCGGCCGTGCCGCCGGAGCGGGCCTACGAGGAGCACATCCGCGCGCAGGCCAAGAAGTGGCTCGGCGAGGCGGTGGTCAGTCTGCCCCAGGAGCTGACCCGCAGCGGTCACGTGCGATTCTCCGAATCGTTCGCCGAAGGGCTGATCGCCGCGGGGGAGGAGTTCGGCGCCAGGGTCATCGTGATCGGCGCCGCGGGGGGAGGCATCTTCGGACGCCACCGCCTCGGCAGCGTGGCCTCCGAGCTCCTGCACTCGTCGACGATCCCGGTGGCGCTCGCCCCCGTGGGGACCGCGCAGCAGGACGACCATGTCATCCCGCGCGTCACCGTCGCTGTCGGCTCGCGGCCGGGGGCGGACGCCCTGCTCGACGAGGCCGTGGCCATCGCCGGCGACAGCGGCGTCGATCTCCGGCTCGTGTCCCTCGTACCGTTCGATGTGCCCCCGGGGCTCGACACGGGTGCGATCCGCACGGTCGGCGACACGCATGCGCAGGAGGTGCTGGCCGTGGCGACGGAGTTGCTGCCCGATGGCCGCACCGCCGCGGTCGAGAAGGCGCCCGGCGATTCCGTCGAGGATGCCGTCGCGCAGCTCCGCTGGCTTCCCGGGGAGGTCGTCCTGGTCGGCTCCAGCCGCCTGGCCCAGCCCCGTCGTCTTTTCCTGGGGTCCACGGCGGCGAAGATGCTGCACGAGCTCCCCGTCCCCATGATCGTCGTCCCGCGCACCCGCAACGAAGCAGGAGAACGCTGATGAGCAGCACCAACCGGGCGACGGAGCCCGAATCCGGTGTCACGACCGGTATCTCCACGAAGGGCCTGAGCGCCGGAACGGTCGGCCTCATCGGCGCGGTCGTGATCGGCATCTCGTGCATCGCGCCCGCGTACACGTTCACCGCAGCCGTGGGCCCGGTGGCATCCACCGTGGGATCGCAGATCCCCGCCATCATCCTCGTCGGCTTCATCCCGATGCTCCTGGTCGCCTTCGGCTACCGCGAGCTGAACAACCGGATGCCCGACTCGGGCACCTCGTTCACATGGGCCGCACGCGCCTTCGGGCCGTGGGTCGGCTGGATGGCGGGCTGGGGCCTGGTGGTCGCCACGATCCTGGTGCTGTCCAACCTCGCCGGCATCGCGGTGGACTTCCTGTTCCTCCTGATCTCGCAGATCACCGGCAACCCGGACATCGCCGGGCTGGCGAGCGTCACCTGGATCAACATCGCCGTGTGTCTGCTGTTCATGCTGGGTGCGACGTGGGTCTCGTACCGTGACATGCAGACGACGCAGAAGCTGCAGTACTGGCTGGTCAGCTTCCAGATCCTCGTTCTCGTCTTCTTCGCCATCTCGGCGATCGCCCAGGCGGTCGGCGGAAACGGCTTCGATTACCAGCCGTTCGATCTGAACTGGTTCAACCCCTTCGCGATCTCATCGTTCAGCGCGATCGCGGCTGGCCTGTCGCTCTCGATCTTCATCTTCTGGGGCTGGGACGTCACCCTCACCATGAACGAGGAGACGAAGGATCCCGAGAAGACCCCGGGGCGCGCAGCCACCCTCACGGTGCTCACGATCGTCTCGCTGTACCTGCTGCTCGCCGTCGCGATGATCATGTTCGCCGGCGTCGGCACCGGTGCGCTGGGGCTCGGCAACGAGGACATCCAGGAGAACGTGTTCTTCCACCTCTCGGGCCCGATCCTCGGACCGCTCGCGTTCCTCGTCTCGCTCGCGGTGCTCACCAGCTCGGCGTCATCGCTGCAGTCCACCTTCGTCGGTCCGGCGCGCACACTGCTCGCGATGGGGCACTACGGCGCTCTGCCCAAGTCGTTCGCGAGGATCAGCCCCCGCTTCTTCACCCCCGGCTACGCGACGATCGTCTCGGCCGTCGTGGCATCGGCGTTCTACGCCGTCATGCGCGTGGTCAGTGAAGACACGCTGTGGGACACGATCCTCACGCTCGGCATGATGATCTGCTTCTACTACGGGATCACCGCCTTCGCGTGCGTCTGGTACTTCCGCAAGCAGTGGTTCGACTCCACACGGAACTTCTTCTTCATGTTCCTGTTCCCGCTGGTGGGTGGCATCATCCTCGCCATCCTGTTCTTCACCACGCTGATCGACTCCATGGACCCCGCATACGGTTCCGGTTCGCAGATCGGCGGCGTCGGGATCGTCTTCATCCTCGGGATGCTGATCATCGTCGTCGGCATCGCCGTGATGATCTGGAACGCGGTCCGACGGCCCGCGTTCTTCCGCGGACAGACGCTGAGCATCGACGCACCGCCCAGCCGACGCCCGCGCTCCTAGCCCTCCCCACAGAAAGAGAATCATGAGCACCCAGACCGAACAGGCCCTCCTCGACAGCATCCCCACCAGTCTCTTCATCGGCGGACAATGGATCGACGGCGAGACCGGCGGCACCTTCGACGTGCAGGACCCCGCGACGGGTGCCGTGATCCGCACCATCGCCGACGCGACGCCCGCAGACGGCATCCGCGCCCTCGATGCCGCCGTCGCCGCGCAGGATGAGTGGGCCGCGACTGCTCCTCGCGTGCGCAGCGAGATCCTCCGTCGAGCGTTCGACCTCGTTCAGGAGCACAAGGAGGATCTCGCCCTGCTCATGACGCTCGAGATGGGCAAGCCCCTCGCCGAAGCCAGGGGAGAGGTCGGGTACGGCGGTGAGTTCCTGCGGTGGTTCAGCGAGGAAGCCGTGCGCATCAGCGGTCGATACGGCATCAACCCGGAAGGCACCGGCCACATGGTCGTGTCGCAGCGCCCGGTCGGACCGTCGTTCTTCGTGACGCCGTGGAACTTCCCCTTCGCGATGGCGACGCGCAAGATCGCCCCCGCGCTCGCCGCCGGCTGCACGGTCGTGATCAAGCCCCCGGCACTCACCCCGCTCACCACGATCTTCTTCGTCTCGCTGCTGGAGAAGGCGGGGCTCCCCGCGGGCGTCGTCAACGTCGTGCAGACGTCGAAGTCGAGCGCGCTCTCGGCGCCCATCATCGCCGACCCGCGCCTGCGCAAGCTGTCGTTCACGGGTTCGACCGAGGTCGGACGCAAGCTCATCGCCCAGGCGGCGGAGGGCGTGCTGCGCGTGTCGATGGAGCTCGGTGGCAACGCGCCCTTCGTGGTGTTCGACGACGCCGACCTCGACAAGGCCGTGGAGGGGGCGCTCGCTGCGAAGTTCCGCAACATCGGACAGGCCTGCACCGCCGCCAACCGCTTCATCGTGCACAAGGACGTCGCAGGGGAGTTCGCCAAGCGCGTCACCGAGCGCGTCGACAGCATGAAGATCGGCCGGGGCACGGAGGAGGGCGTCGCGATCGGTCCGCTCATCGACGCCGATGCCGTCGCCAAGGCCGGCGAGCTCGTCGACGACGCGGTCGGGCGCGGCGCGACCCTCCTCGCCGGTGGTAAGGCAGTGGAGGGCACGGGCACGTTCTACGAGCCGACTGTGCTCACCGATGTCGTCGCCGGGAGCGCGATCCTCCGCGAGGAGATCTTCGGACCGGTGCTCGCGATCGCGACCTTCGAGACCGAGGACGAGGCCGTGCACCTCGCGAACGACACGGAGTACGGGCTCGTCTCGTACGTCTTCACCGAGAACCTGCAGCGCGGTCAGCGGATGATCGACAGGCTCGAGACCGGCATGATGGGTCTCAACGTGGGCGTGGTCTCCAACGCGGCTGCCCCCTTCGGCGGCGTCAAGCAGTCCGGCGTCGGACGCGAGGGCGGGTTCGAGGGCATCCACGAGTACCTGTCCACCAAGTACACGCTGATCCCGGTCTCCTGATTCCGATGCGCGGGGCCCGCGTCGCCGGGCTCCGCACCACCACATGAGAGGACATGTCATGACCGACTACGCCGTCATCAACCCCGCCACCGGAGAGACGCTGGCGTCCTTCGACACCTTCACGGACGCCCAGATCGAGGAGGCGGTCGCCGCCGCCGACGCCGCCCACCGCGAGTGGTCGCGTTCGTCGACGGTCGCCGAACGCGCTGCCCTCCTGCACCGCGCTGCCGAGCTGCACCGCGGACGGCGCGAAGAGCTCGCCGACATCTTCGTGCGCGAGATGGGGAAGCCCCGTGAGGCCGCGCTCGGCGAGGTCGACTTCGCCGCAGACATCGCCGACTACTACGCCGATCAGGCTGCGTCGATCATGGCCGACCAGCCGATCGCGATCCTGGGGGAGGGGTCGGCCATCATCCGCCGGTCCTCGCTCGGACCGCTCGTCGGCATCATGCCGTGGAACTTCCCGGCGTACCAGATCGTCCGCTTCGCCGCGCCGAACCTGATCGTCGGCAACACGATCCTGCTCAAGCCTGCGCCGCAGTGCCCGGAGTCCTCGACGGCGATCGAGAAGATCTATCACGACGCCGGCTTCCCCACGGGCGCCTACCAGAACGTGCTCGCGACGAACGAGCAGATCGCGACGATGATCGCCGACCCGCGTGTACAGGGCGTCTCGCTCACGGGGTCCGAGCGCGCCGGTGCCGCGGTCGCCGAGATCGCCGGCCGCAACCTCAAGAAGGTCGCGCTGGAGCTGGGAGGCTCCGACCCGTTCATCGTGCTCTCCACCGACGACCTCGACGCGACCGTGCAGGCCGGCGTCGACGCGCGCCTGGACAACAACGGGCAGGCCTGCAACGGTGCCAAGCGGTTCATCATCGTGGATGGGCTGTACGACGCGTTCGTCGAGAAGTTCACCGCAGCGATGGCGGCGGTCGAGGCGACCGATCCCATGCTCGACGACACGATCCTCGGCCCGGTGTCCTCCGAGACCGCGGCGGCCACCCTGCAGAAGCAGATCGACCAGGCGGTCGAGCAGGGGGCGACGCTGCTGGCCGGAGGCACGCGTGAGGGCACGTTCTTCGCGCCGACCGTGCTGGCCGACGTCACGCCCGAGATGAACGTGTACCGCGAGGAGCTCTTCGGCCCCGCAGCCGTGGTCTACCGCGTCGCGGATGAGGACGCGGCCGTCGAGCTCGCGAACGACACCACGTTCGGCCTCGGCTCCTACGTCTTCACGACGGATGCCGAGCAGGCCGAGCGCGTCGCCGACAAGATCGAGGCGGGGATGGTCTACGTCAACCTCGTGCTGGCCGACAGCCCTGAGCTGCCCTTCGGCGGTGTCAAGCGCAGCGGCACGGCTCGCGAGCTGGGTCACCTGGCTGCGGACGAGTTCGTCAACAAGAAGCTCATCCGCGTCGGCTGAGCGCCGCCGCGAACGGCCCCCCGCAGAGCGCGAGGGGCCGTTCGCGCGCCCACCCTTGAACGCGCGACGAATGCCCTGTCGGTGGAGACGTGGAGTGGGAGACAATGGCGGCATGAGCGCGCACACCGACCCCATCGAGACCCTGACCTCCGATCGGAGCTGGGAGCTGCTGGGCACGCAGGAACTCGGAAGACTCGTCACCCACGTGGGAGACACGATCGACATCTTCCCCGTGAACTACGTGGTCGACGGCGAAGGCATCCTGTTCCGCACCGCGCCGGGCAGCAAGCTGTTCGAGCTGACGGTCAACACCGACGTGCTGTTCGAGGTCGACGACCATACCGACACGGATGCCTGGAGTGTGATCATCCGCGGGTACGCCACCGCCCTGGAGTCGGATGCCGACGTGCAGCGGGCGGAGGTCGCGGGGCTCCGGCCCTGGATCCCGACCCTCAAGCGCGTCTTCGTGCGGATCGCAGCGACCTCGGTGTCGGGGCGGGCGTTCCGCCGCAGCGCCGAGCCGGAGCGCGACGGACCCCAGGAGTACTGAGCGCGTCTTGGAGAAGGCCCCGCGTTCTGGAGGAGATCTCGCGCTCTGAAGGAGGCTTCGCCCGGCATCCGCTCCTTCAGAATGCGAGATCTCCTTCGTATGCGCGCCCGGGCGTAGGGTCGAACCATGGCCAACGTCGCTGAGAACATCGTCAAGACTCTGCACGCCAACGGGATCGACCGTGTCTACGGCATCCCCGGGGATTCGCTGAACGGCTTCACGGACGCGCTGCGCAAAGACGGAACGATCCGATGGGTGCACGTGCGCCACGAGGAGTCCGCCGCGTTCGCCGCCGCCGCGGATGCCGCCACGACGGGAGAGCTCGCGGTCGTCGCAGGCTCCTGCGGTCCGGGAAACCTGCACCTCATCAACGGTCTGTACGATGCGAACCGCTCGCGCGTACCGGTGCTCGCGATCGCCGCGCAGATCCCGACGACCGAGATCGGCACCGGGTACTTCCAGGAGACGCATCCCCAGGAGCTCTTCCGTGAGTGCAGCGTGTACGTCGAGTACGTCGCCGACCCGAAGCAGATGCCGCGTCTGCTGGAGGTCGCCATGCGCGCCGCGATCGAGGAGCGCGGCGTCGCGGTCCTCGTGATCCCGGGTGACGTCGCCTTGGCCGACATCGCGGACGATCGCGCCGTCGTGATCGAGCGCACGCGGCCCGTGGTGGTGCCCAACGCCGCGGAGCTCGAGAAGGCCGCGACGCTGCTGAACGCGGCGAAGAGCGTCACGATCCTCGCCGGTGCCGGTGTGGAGGGCGCGCACGACGAGGTCATCGCCCTCGCCGACAAGCTCGGCGCCCCCATCGTGCACGCTCTCCGCGGCAAGGAGTTCATCGAGTACGACAACCCCTTCGACGTCGGGATGACGGGGCTTCTGGGCTTCGCCTCCGGATACCGGGCGATGGAGGCCGCCGACGCGCTGCTGGTTCTGGGCAGCGACTTCCCCTACGAGCAGTTCTATCCCGACGGCGCGAAGACGATCCAGGTCGACCTCCGCGGTGCACAGCTCGGGAAGCGGCATCCCCTCGATCTGGGGCTGGTCGGTGACGTGCGCGCCACCGCCGACGCGCTGTTGCCGCGCGTGGCGCACAAGGATGACCGGAGCCACCTCGATGACGCCACCGCCCACTACCGCAAGACCCGCAAGAAGCTCGATGAGCTGGCGGTGCCCGCCAAGGGCGACCGTCCTATCCATCCGCAGTATCTGGCTCGGCTCCTGGACGAGTACGCGACCGACGACGCGATCTTCACGGCCGACGTGGGGTCGCCGACCGTGTGGGCCGCGCGCTACCTGTCGATGACCGAGAACCGCCGGCTGATCGGTTCGTTCACGCACGGCTCGATGGCCAATGCGCTGATGCACGGGATCGGGGCACAGGTGGCCCACCCCGACCGTCAGGTCGTGGCTCTCGCGGGCGACGGTGGTCTCTCGATGATGCTCGGCGAGCTGCTGACCGTGACCCAGAACGCGCTGCCCGTGAAGACCATCGTGGTCAACAACTCCTCACTGAACTTCGTCGAGCTCGAGATGAAGGCCGCGGGCTTCGTCACGTACGGGACCGGGTTGGAGAACCCCAGCTTCGCGGCGATCGCCGAGGCGATGGGTATCTTCGCCCGTCGCGTGGAGCGCAGCGAGGATCTCCCGGAGGCGGTGCGTGACGTGCTCGAGCACGACGGCCCTGCCCTGCTCGACGTCGTCACCGAACGACAGGAGCTCTCCATGCCGCCCGCGATCGAGGCCGCCCAGGTCAAGGGCTTCGCGCTGTATGCGATCCGCACGGTCATGTCCGGGCGCGGGGACGAGCTCCTCGACCTCGCCAAGGCGAACTGGCGCCAGTTCTTCTGAGCGGGCGCCGCGCCGGGGTCCGACGCTCAGCTCTCCAGGTGTGCGCGGATCTCGGTGGCCTCGCCGTGCCGTCCGAGCGCCTCGAGCAGGTTGCCGAGCTCGAGGGTGGCGACCTGCAGGAGCGGCGGGTGCTCGGACGCGTGCTCGATCGCGCTGCGATACAGGGGCACCGCGTCGGCTGAGCGGTCGTTGCCGGCGAGCACCCGCGCGGCGAACAGCTCCGAGCCTCCGGCCGAGCCGAGGTCTCCCGATGCAGCGAAGCCGTCGGCAGCCGTGAGCGCGGCGGACACGGCCTCGTCGATGCGCCCGAGCTCTGCCAGGGCGCGTGCACGCGAGTCGGTCACATCGGCGAGCAACCACCCCGCGTCGTGCTGCTGCGCGAGGGCGGCGACCTCGTCGAAGAGGCCGAACGCCCGCTCGTCGCCGCGCCCGCCGTAGGCCTGCCCGAGACTGTGCAGCACCTCGGTCAGTGCCCCGACGGCGTCGGGCGCGCGGCGCACGATCTCGGCGGCCGCCTCCAGCAGCCCGATCGCGTCCTCCTGCTCGTCGAAGCGGGCGAGGATCTTGGCCTGCTCGGTCATCGACATCGCCTGATCGGCGTGCTCCTCGGCCTGGCCGAACAGCTCGGCGGCGTAGCCGTGTGCGCCGACGGCCTGGCCGAACTCACCGGCCGCGCCCAGAGCGCGTGCCAGCATCGACGCGGTCATCGCCCGGGAACCGGCGGGCACCTCCCCGATCTCCTCCCGTTGCAGCACATCGCCGAACAGCTCAGCGGCCTCCTCCGCGTCTCCGACCCGCAGCATGGTGCGAGCGAGGCGGAAATCCACGCCCGTCGCGTCGCCGTCTGCCTCTCCGGCGATCCGCGACGCGAGACGATAGCGCGAGAGGGCCTTCTCGGGCTCCTCCGCGTCTTCCCAGAGGGCGCCGGCGAGCAGGTGCGCATCACCGAGAGCGCGCGTCGCCCCCAGCTCTGCGAGCAGCCGGCATACCTCGTCCGCATCGGTCGCGCCCTCGGCGTAGCTGTCGCTGCCGCCCCGCACCCGTGCCCTGATCTGCAGCGCCTGTGCCCGGTGCCCGCGGCTGAGGTCATCCTGGGCGAGGAAGCGGTCCAGCAGCGTGGTCGCCGATACCAGATCACCCTTGCTCAGCACTGCTGAGATCGCCAAGAGGGTCGTGGTGTTCGACAGGCGAACATCCTCGGCTTCGGCGAAGGAACGGGCCGCCATCTCCGCGAGGTCCAACGCGGCGTCCGCTTCGCCGGACCGGAGGTGCAGCGCCGCACGGCTGATCGCGAGGTCGCCGCGCGACCACGCGGGGAGAGTCGCAGCGTCGGCGATAGCCTCTTCCAGCGCAGCGGTCGCTTCGGGCGTGTTCAGCCCGAACGTCGCGAGCCCGAGGCGCTCCTCCAGGGCGGCCTGCTCCTCGCGGCCGGCGGCCCGCAGCGCGGCGACGCGCTCGGGGAGTACCTGCAGAGCCTCCTCGGCGCGGTCCATGGCGATCAGAATCCCGAGACGCATCGACAGGAGCTGCGCGAGCTTCTCGGGGTCCTCCACCTCGAGGGCGCGGGGGAGTGCGTCGAGGGTCTCGTGCTCAGCCCCGAACTGGGCGAGCTGCATGGCCCGCTCGAACCACCCGTCCGCATCCGCCGGAGCGTCGGACGGCGTCGGGGCGACGAACGCATCCGAGCGGATCGGCACGTCGTACTGTTCCGAGGCGAGGGCGCGCATCCGATCCAGACTGCGCGCGTGGCCGCGGGTCCCATCGCGCTCGTCGAACGCGGCGCCGATCCGCTCCGCGGCGGCCCACGAGGCGGCAGCCAGGTCGGACGCGCTCCACGCTCCGTCGTGTTCTCCGAAGAACGGCGCGAGGGCGGCGGACTCCGCACCGCGCACCGGGGTGTCGCCGTGTCCGGCCGCCGTGACGCGGTCGAGCGCCACGGCGAGGGCGGCGAGGGCGGCGAAGTGCGCGTCGACGTTCAGCCCGTCGTGCGCGAGCCAGGAGATGTGCTTCTCGACCAGGGCGAGAGCACGCGCCTCGTTTCCGGTGACTGCCGCGAACACGATGTTGTTGGCGACGATCCGCAGGTTGTCGGGGTTGTCCTTGGCGAGGCGGTAGCTGCGCAGGTGCGCGGTCTTCGCCTCCTCGAGACGTCCGGCGCGCAGGTAGGGGAGCAGAACACGGGACAGGGCGTGCTCCGGCTCCTCGCCGCAGGAGAAGCCGCCCTCGATCATCTCCTCGACCAACGCGATCGCCGCGGCGTCGCGATCGGTGTCGGCGAAGAATCCGGCGAACTGGCTGCGCCCGCATGCGTCGCAGTGGCTGTGGTCGTCGCGCGGCGTTGCCTCGAGCTGCACGCGGAGCGCCTCCGCATCGTCCATGCGTCCGGCGTCCCAGGCGTCTTCGAAACGAGCCGTGAGCACCCCGCTGACGCCGAGACCTGCGGCACGGTAGTGCGCCTCCATGTCGTCGAGAACGGCGGCGATCTGCTCCTGGGAGAAGGCCGGAGAGGACCGCAACGACGAGGCCATCCACTTGAACTGCCACATCAGGTCGGCGCCGCCGTTGTCGAGGTCGGCGGGGAAGCGCTGCGGGTCCGCATCGTGATGCGCGAGACACCACGCGAACGAGTTGAGCATGACATCGGTCGCACCGTTCATGTTCGCCGAGGCCGTCTGGCGCATCCTGGCCTCGTACTCGAGCCGCTCATCGCCGATCTCCACCGCGAGGGCCACCGCCTCGGAGACCAGCGCCTGCTCTGCGGGACCCCAGGGAGTGCGATCGATCTCTTCGATCAGCTGCGGGAAGCGCTTCTTCGGATGTGTCATGGACGGAGCCTTTCGGGAGGATCAGCGGGCGTCGCCGAAGGGAAGGGTGTCTCCCTCCAGACCGGCCGAGAGCGAGACGAGGTCGGAGAGGGCGCTGGTCATCAATGCCCGGTCGGCGTCGGCGAGCGGGTGGTGCCCGGCCAGGAGAGCCTGGATGTAGAGCAGCTGCACGGTACGGGCGAAGACCGCGTCGTCCTGCACCCGGACCAGGGCGCGCACGACCCTGTTCGACCAGTTCAGGCACAGCCTGGCGCGCAGATCCTCTTCCCCGGCGGAGGACAGGGTCTGGTCGATGCGGTCGAGCACGCCGCCCCAGAGCGATCCGGTGACGCCCTTGGTGCGGCCGCGGTCAATCGCCCTGAGCACCTCGGGGTCGGCCACGTAGAGGGTGGCGAGGTCGGGCCGATCGATCGACCGCACGACCACGGAGCAGTCGGATGCCGCCAGCACCGCACCGGCACGGGCCTCCAGGCCGACGGCGGCATCGCGGTCGTCGAGAGGCGGCGGGTCGAGTCGGTCGAGTTCGCCCATGACGTCCACCTGTTCGACGGTGACGTGGGGGTAGAGGTCCGGCAGCATCCGGATGAGGTCGGAATCGTAGAGATAGCCGCCGTTGACGAGCACTTCGTCGGCGGGGGAGATGCCAGCCACCTGCCGGAACTCGTCCACCGTCTGCGCGTACCTGATGTGCGGATATCGCTCGACGAGGTCGCCGATGCGTACGGCGCCGTGCGTGGTCTCGACGGTCAGCCAGCGCGAGATGAAGTGGGCGAGCTCCTCGTCGTGGCGCACCAGCGACTTCAGCCCGACCTCGTGAACGGCGACGAACTGGGCGAGACGGTGGGGTTCGCGCAGGCCCAGCTCCAGCACCCAGCGGCGGATCCCCGCGCCGAGCTGCTCGCGCACGCGCTCGAGGGCTGCGTCCTCGACGAGCGACTCCCTGCTCGCGGTCGGGGCGAGTCCGGTGGAGTCGACCACGGCCCGCACGAAGAAGGCCCAGTCGGGGAGCACGTCGTCGACGCGTTCGGAGAGCAGCATCCGGCCGAGGTACATGCGGGTCGCCTGCCGCGCGCCGGGAGGCGGGGCGAACGGCAGCACGTAGGCGAGGCCCCGGGTTCCTGTTGCGGGCTCGCTCAGCTCGATGACGTCGAGCGGACCCGTCCCGAGCAGGTCCCGTCCGTACGCCACGGCCGCGTCCGGGTCCTGCGCGGCGTCGAGGAACGGGGCGTCGCGGGTGATGTCGATGTCGCCGGCGCCCGTGTCGATCGTGACCCGCACGGGCAGGAACTCCCCGAACGTCGTGGCCAGCTCGCGCACGGCCGCGGGACGCAGCAGCTCGTCGGCGTCGAAACGCGGCACGAGATGCACGCTGGTGCCGATCGGCAGCTCCTCGTCGATCTCGGCGACCTGGAACGTGCCGTCCGCGCTTCCCGTCCACTCCACGCCGGCACCGCCGCGTGCGCTGCGGGAACGGATCACGATCGTGTCGGCGACCATGAAGCAGCTCAGCAGCCCGATGCCGAATTGTCCGAGGTAGTCGCTGCGGGGCAGGTCGAAGATGTCGCGCTTAGAGCTTCGGCCGACGGTCGCGAGCAGATCAGCGACCTCGGTCGCCGTGAGCCCGACGCCGTCGTCGCGCAGCACGAACTCGCCGCTCTCGGCGGTCAGGGGAGTGATTCGGATGCGCCCGCCCCCGCCGTCGACCTCGTGACGGGCCGTGATCGCGTCGCGGGCGTTCTGCAGGAGCTCCCGCAGGTACACCCGGGGGCTGGAGTAGATGTGCCGGCTGAGCAGATCGACGACTCCGCGCAGATCCACCTGGAACTGCTGCACTTCAGCGCTCACCGGCGCTCCCTCCTCCTGCATACGCTCGCCGAGCCTAACAAGAACACGCCATCGCGATCCCGGTTCGGCGCGACCGGATGGATGCCGTATGCTTGTGGGGCAGTTGTTGTCTGCATTCTTTCGCCGTGCCCGGGTCTCCTGACACCGATCACAGCGGCAGAATGGGGAGAACACCCCGAGACCTCCCGGTCTCTAGGGCGGTAGCTCAATTGGCAGAGCAGCGGTCTCCAAAACCGCAGGTTGCAGGTTCGATTCCTGTCCGCCCTGCGCGTCAGCGCAACGCTGACACACGAAAGGTACATTCAGGATGGATCAGGACGAACCGCGCGGCGAGGTCGTCGCGGCCGGCGCCACCCGCGAGAAGAAGGGCAACCCCTTCTCCCGGTTCTTCGGGAGCATCGCCCTGTTCATCCGCCAGGTCATCGCCGAGCTCCGCAAGGTCGTCACCCCGACTCGCAAGGAGCTGTTCAAGTTCACCGGTGTCGTGCTCGTCTTCGTGATCATCGTCATGGGCATCGTCTACGGCTTGGACACGCTGTTCGCATTCGTGACGCACTGGGTGTTCGGAATCCCTGGCTGATGACCCCCGCGGCTCACGCCGCAGCTATGGAGAAGAAGCAACGTGTCTGAACGATATTCCGACGACGCCGACTGGGCGACCGCCGCAGAGCAGTCCAGCGAGGAGGACGAGGCCCAGGAGGGCAACGTCCTCGCCGCGGAGGAGCTCTCGGTCACCTCGGCCGAGCACGTCGCGGTCCACGTCGAAGGCGGAGACGGCGAAGAAGACGGCACGGAAGACATCGACATCGACATCGACGACCCGGAGGCGGACGCGATCGTGAACGACGCTCTCAACCTGGACGAAGCGGCAGAGTCTGAGGCTGCCGCTGAGGTCCTCAACGAATCTGTGGCCGAAGAGGCCGCCGACCACGATGCTGCTGCGGCCGAGGAGGTCACGCCCTACGACGGTCCCGACCTCGGTGCGGACGACGTCCAGGGCAACGAGGACTCCTCGGCGGGCGAGGGCGCGGAAGAAGACCCGTACGAGGCCTTCCGCATGGACCTGCGCATGCTCCCCGGCAAGTGGTACGTCATCCACTCCTACGCCGGCTTCGAGCGCAAGGTGAAGGCCAACATCGAGCAGCGCAAGTCGACGCTCGAGGTCGAGGACGAGATCTACCAGGTCGAGGTCCCGATGGAAGACGTGGTCGAGATCAAGAACGGCCAGCGCAAGATGGTCACCCGCGTGCGCATCCCCGGCTACGTGCTGGTGCGCATGGAGCTCACGGAAGACACGTGGTCGGTCGTGCGTCACACCCCGGGTGTCACCGGCTTCGTGGGCAACGCTCACAACCCGACGCCGTTGCGTTTCGAAGAGGCCTTCAACATGCTGAAGTCGCTCGTCGAGGTCAAGGACGTCCCCACGGCCAAGAACATCGCGTCGAAGGGTGGCGTCGCCGTCGCTCGTCCGCTTCCGGCCGAGGTCGACTTCGAGGTCGGCGAGACCATCACGATCAAGGAGGGCTCGTTCGCGGGGCTTCCCGGTTCGATCAGCGAGATCAAGCCCGAGAGCGGCAAGCTCACGGTCCTCGTCTCCCTGTTCGAGCGCGAGACCCCGGTCGAGCTGTCGTTCGACCAGGTCACCAAGATGATCTGACGCATCCCTCACGAGAACGGCCGTCCCCACTTGAGGGGGCGGCCGTTCTCGCATCCCCCCGCCCCGCCCCGACCCCGCCCCCGCCCCCGCCCCCGCCCCGCGCCGCAGCTCCGATGCGGGATCGAAAACGCGCCGGGAAACCCTCCGCGAGGTGCGTTTCTGATCCCGCAAACGGCGGTGGACGGAGGCGGCGGGGCGCGGGGGCGATGAGGTAGGTGCGATGAGGTAAGATTGTGTGGTTTGTGTGCCGCTTCGGCGTGCGCAGAGACGACCACGGTCCGGAAATGCCGGATCCGTGGGAGAAGCGGATGCTCCGGCATCTGATTCGATGAAAGGAAAGAGAATGGCACCGAAGAAGAAGGTGACCGGCCTGATCAAGCTTCAGATCAACGCCGGTGCAGCCAACCCGGCGCCGCCGATCGGCCCCGCGCTCGGTCAGCATGGCGTCAACATCATGGAGTTCTGCAAGGCGTACAACGCCGCGACCGAGTCGCAGCGCGGCAACGTCATCCCCGTCGAGATCACCGTCTACGAGGACCGCAGCTTCACGTTCATCCTGAAGACCCCGCCCGCCGCGGAGCTCATCAAGAAGGCCGCAGGCGTCGCCAAGGGCTCTTCGACCCCGCACACCGTCAAGGTCGCGAAGATCACCAAGGACCAGGTCCGTCAGATCGCCGAGCAGAAGCAGGCCGACCTGAACGCGAACGATGTCGAGGCAGCCTCGAAGATCATCGCCGGCACCGCCCGTTCCATGGGCATCACGGTCGAGGGCTGAGGAGAATAATCATGGCTACCAAGTCCAAGGCTTACAAGGCTGCCGCCGAGAAGATCGAGGCAGACCGTTTCTACACCCCGACCGAGGCCGTCGCCCTCGCGAAGGAGACCGGCTCGTCGAAGTTCGACTCGACCGTCGAGGTCGCGCTGAAGCTTGCTGTCGACCCCCGCAAGGCGGACCAGATGGTGCGCGGCACCGTCATCCTGCCCCACGGCACCGGTAAGACCGCCCGCGTCATCGTCTTCGCCACCGGCCCCGCAGCCGAGGCGGCGATCGCTGCAGGTGCGGATGAGGTCGGCGGCGCCGAGCTCATCCAGAAGGTCGCCGACGGCTGGACCGCCTTCGACGCCGCCGTCTCCACCCCGGAGCTCATGGGCCAGGTCGGTCGTCTCGGAAAGGTGCTCGGACCGCGTGGTCTGATGCCGAACCCGAAGACCGGCACCGTGACCCCGAACCCGGCCAAGGCCGTCGAGGAGATCAAGGGCGGAAAGATCGAGTTCCGCGTCGACAAGCACGCCAACGTGCACTTCGTCGTCGGCAAGGCCTCCTTCACCGCGGAGCAGCTGGGCGAGAACATCGGCGCAGCGCTCGAGGAGATCGTCCGCCTCAAGCCGTCGAGCTCGAAGGGCCGTTACATCCAGAAGGGTGCGGTGTCGACCACGTTCGGCCCCGGCATCCCGCTGGACGTCAACGCCATCTGAGTCTGACTCGCTGAGAACGCCCCCGGGTTCGCCCCGGGGGCGTTCTCATGTCCGGGGCGTATCCACCAGACCGCATCCGGTCGCGGTCGACGTCGCCGGCTGGCAGGATGACGTGATGGGCACCATCGATGACTACCTCGCTGAGCTCGACGCCGCGGATCGTGAGGCGATCGACCGGGTCTACGCGATCGCGCGCCGGGAGGCTCCCGATGCGGAGCAGGGCACCGGGTATGGCATGCCCGCACTCGTGCACCGAGGAAAAGCACTCCTCTCGGTGATGCGGGCCAAGAAGCACATCGGCATCTATCCCTTCAGCCGGGATGCGGTCTCCGCGGTCGCCGGCCTACTCGAGGGCAGGCCCGGGGTCAGTGTCGACAAGGGCACCATCCGATTCCAGCCCGAACAGCCGCTCCCGACCGCCGTGCTCGAGAGCCTCGTCCGGGCGCGGCTCGCCCAGATCGACGGAGCCTGAGGGCCGTCAGCCTCGGAGTACCGGCAGCACGAGACTCACCGCGATCGCTATCATCACCACGGCGATCACGCCGTCGAGGATGCGCCAGGACAGAGGGGTGCGCAGCCAGCGTCCCAGATAGCGCGCGCCGAACCCCAGCGCCGTGAACCATGCCACGCTCGCGGCGATCGCCCCGCAGGCGAAGAGCCAGCGGTCTTCGCCGTGCGTAGCCGCGATCGATCCCAGCATCAGAACCGTGTCGAGGTACACGTGCGGATTGAGCCACGTGAGCGCGAGGGTGGTCAGGACGACGGGTGCCAGCCGTGGGCGGACGAGCGTCGACGTCGTGGCGCGCGGGAGCGGGGTGCTCGGGGCCGTGTCCTGCGGTCCGTCCACCCGGAGCTCCTCACCGCCGCGCCAGGCACGGCGCGCGGCGAGGATGCCGTAGGTCAGCAGGAACAGCGCGCCCGCCCACCGTGCCACCACCACGAGCCACGGGGCGGCCGAGAGCACGAAACCGAGCCCGGCCACGCCGGCGGCGATCAGGGCGGCGTCGGAGACGGCGCAGATGATCACGACGGCGAGCACGTGTTCGCGACGGATCCCCTGGCGCAGGACGAACACGTTCTGGGCGCCGATGGCGACGATGAGGGAGAGACCGAGTCCGAGCCCGGCGAGGACGGTGAGCACGGACCCAGCCTAGGAATCGAAGAACATGAGCGAAAGCGATGATTTCTTCAGTGACATTAGGATTCCTAATGTGAGGATCGATCCGGAATTGGCCGCCACCCTCGCCGCGATCGTCGACGAGGGGACGTTGGACGCCGCGTCGAGACGCTTGCAGATCACGCCATCGGCGGTGAGCCAGCGGTTGAAGATGCTCGAACAGCAGCTCGGCCGCATCCTGCTCGTTCGGGCCAAGCCGGCGCGGTTGACGGAGGCAGGGGAAGCGGTCGTGCGTCTGGCGCGACAGGTCGCCCTGCTCGAACACGACGCTCTGCTCGGTGTCGGCATCGATGAGGCCGGCGCGACACGACGTATCAGCATCCCGCTGGCGGTGAACGCCGATTCCCTGGCGACGTGGTTCCTCGCCCCCCTCGCGCGACTCTCCGCCGCGCGCGACATCGACTTCGATCTGCACCGCGACGATCAGAACTTCACGGCGAGACTGCTGGAGTCGGGCACCGTGATGGCGGCTGTCACCAGCGAGGAGGCTCCTGTCGCCGGGTGCTCGGTGTCGTCCCTCGGAGTGCTCGAGTACCGAGCTATGGCGGAGCCGGGGTTCGCGGCGCGCTGGTTCCCCGCAGGGGTCACGGCGGAAGCGTTGGCGTCGGCCCCGTTCGTGGACTTCGACCGTCGAGACACGCTGCAGCACGAATGGCTCCGCGCGATGTCCGTCGGTCAGGAAGGGGTGCCCCGGCACTACGTTCCGGCGTCGCACGACTACGCGCTCGCGGTCGGTCTGGGCCTCGGGTGGGGGATGGTGCCGCTGATCCAGGAGCTGCCGGGGCTGATCCCGCTGGGCGGTCCTACCCTGCGCGTCGAACTCTACTGGCAACAGTGGAACCTGCGCTCCGAACTGCTCGACACCATCGCCGGTGAGGTCGCTGCCGAGGCGCGCCGGGTGCTCGGCGGTTCACGGAACAGTCAGCCGGGCTGATCGTCGCCGTCGGGATGCCGACCAGGAACCCGTGTGAGATGGCCCTGAGGGGTTGCGCGCGATGAGCGCAGAGCGTGCGCGAAATCGCCTTGTCCTGCTCCGAGGCGTGGATGAGGATGAGGGCACAGCGCGGATGCGGGGCTTCTGAGGGGCGGCCGTTGTCGGGCATCCACGCGATCGCCTGATTCCTGAGGGGGACGACCGATGGTTCACAGAGAGACACAGCGCAAAGTTCTCGCGGTCCTGGCGGGCGGACTCGTCCTCGGAGTGGGCGTCGCCGTCACGCTCGCCGCGTGGAACGACTCCGAGTTCGCCAACGGCACCTTCACCGCCGGTGCCTTCAACCTGGAGGGATCGACGGACGGAACGACCTTCAGCGACCACAACACCGAGGACGGCGATGCGGCGGCGACGCTGGCCTTCAGCCTGCCGGCGGGCGTCGTCGACAACATGTCGCCCACCGACTCGGTCTATGCCGGCTTCTGGGTGCGATTGGCGGTTGGGACGACCAGTGCGGCCGACCTCGAAGCCGACGGCACGACGGCGGACGCTGCCGGCACCTCGAACTCGGACCACCTGTCGTATCAGATTTATCAGCTCGCCCCGGGAGCCACCTGCGATGCCGCGACCGCCGTCGGCACGCCGATCGCGTCCGGTGCGACCCTCGACGCGCAGACCGGCGTGACCCCGGTGGCCCTCGCCCCGGGGGCGACCGCGCTCGATCCCGGTGACGATGTGCAGCTGTGCATCAAGGTGACCGCGGATGCCGATCTCGAACCCTCGCTGGTGACCAACGCCACGTGGAAGTTCACGGCGACGTCGACGAACTGAGTCCTCTGATGGTCACCCGCAGAGACATGCGGGAGAAGCGGCGACTGCGCTCCCGTCGTATCCGGGCCGTCCTCGCGGGCGGGCTGGTGCTCGGGGTCGGCGCGGCCGTGACCCTCGCCGCGTGGAACGACTCGGAGTACGGTGCCGCGACGTTCACCGCCGGGCGCTTCGATATCGTCGGAGCCGCCGACGGGGTGACTTTCGCCAGTCATGCGACCACCGGCACGGCATCCACTCTGAGCTTCCAGTTGCCGCCCACGGCGATGGCGCCGGGCACGACGACCTACGCGCTGTTGAGCGTGAAGACCGCGAACCCCTCGGTGGCGGGGACGCTGCAGTTCACGGCCGGAACCCCGGGTGGCACCGGGCTCGCTGCGCATCTGACCTACGGTGTGCGAACGATCGCCGGGACCGCGTGCAACGCGACGACCTACGCCGCGGGGGCGTCCGTGGTGGCCGACGGGTCAGCGCTCACGGCCGGAGGCGCCTCCACTCAGGCCGTGAGCGCGAACGGCGCGGCGCAGGTGAACTACTGCATCGCGGTCACACTGCCGACGACCGCGCTCAACGCCGCGCAGGGGCTCACGATGTCCCAGACCTGGCAGATCCAGGGGACGTCATCGTGACACAGACCACCCGACGCGGTGCGCGCGCGCAGGCTGAGGGGCTGCGCGCGGATGACGGCACGATGGCCCCCGCCTCGGTCCGCGCCCGTGGCCGGACCGGCCGAGCGATCGGCGATGCGCTCCTCTGGCTCGCCGCTCTGGCGGGGGTGGTCTGCATCGTCCTCGTGGTACTCGCGTTCACAGCGCAGATCACGCTGATCATGTTCCGGACAGGGTCGATGTCGCCCACCATCCCGGCCGGGTCCGTGGCGGTGGTGCAGCGGATCCCGGCGAGCGGGATCGCGGTCGGTGACGTCGTGACCGTGGACCGCGCAGGAGAGCTCCCGGTGACGCACCGCGTCACGGCCATCGAGCCCGGGGTCATGCCCGAGGAGCGGATCATCACGATGCGCGGAGATGCGAACGCCTCGGAGGATCCTTTCCCCTACACGGTCTCCAGCGTGCGGATCGTCCTGTTCTCGATCCCAGGGATCGCGACGCTGATCGTCGGCATGGGAAACCCCGTCGTGCTCGGTACGCTGACCCTGGCGGCGACGGCTCTGGTCGTCTGGGCGTTCTGGCCACGAACGCATCGTCCTGCGGATCGGACTGGTCGTGTCGGTGCGGGCCGGAGGGGCGGATGAGGCGTGCCGTCGTGATCACGGCGATCGCGGCCGCCGCGGTCGTGACGCCGAGTGCCGCCTGGGCGGCGCCGACCACGCAGGTCATCCAGGGAGAAGTGCTCCGCCTCGTCTCGGTAGCGGACTGGGAGGCTGCTGCCGGCCTGCTCCCGGGAGCGCCCGTGCGATGGGACGTCGCCGTCAGCGCGGAGGCTCCCGACCCCGGTGTGGTACGGATCGGTGTGAGTGCGACAGGCACAGCACGGTTGCTCGTCGATGTCTCCACATGCTCGCGGGCCTGGATCGATGCCGGATGCCCTGGGGTGGAGACGGTGCTGCACACGGATTGGCCGATTCCGCGGGACGGCGCACTGGTGCCGCTCGCGGAGATCGCCGACACCGAGACGGCCCATCTGCGCCTCTCCATCGCCCTCGACCCGACCGACGGTTCGGGGAGCACCGATATCCGCGTGATCGCGACAGGTGCAGGGGAGACGGCGGACGTGGGCCCCGGGGGAGGCCTCGCGAGCACCGGCCCCGCGCCGGGCTCCCGCTGGGCGCTCCTCGGCGGTGCACTCCTCGCGGTGTGCGGCGGGGCGCTGGCCGTCGTTCGCCGTCGCGGAGCGGGGACAGAACTCGGAGCGCGCCCATGAGGGGCGGGCGGCGGCGGATGCTCGCGGGCACGGTCGGCGTCGCGGTCCTCGTCGGAATCGCCTTGTCTCCGCCGATGGAGCCGACCGAGGCGAGGTTCACCGACAGCGAGTACGCCGCGGGAGCCTTCACCGCGGCGACCCTTCCGACTCCGGTGGTCACATCGTGCACGGTGACGAGCTTCCTCGGCACCTTCACCGGGTTCACGATCACGTGGACGTCGCCTGCCGTGAAGCTCCAGCAGCGCTTCTCCATCAACGACGTGGTCGTGGACAACGCGAACGTCACGCAGTCCGGGACGGGGCCCTACACGTATTCCTCCACGATCAGTTCCGGACTGCTGAACACGCTCCTGGGAAGCCTTCTGGGCTCGACCAACACGGTGAAGGTCCAGACCAGCTACCCCGGGACGTCCTGGGTCTCACCGGCGGCGACGCGTTCGCTGTCAGTGGGCGGACTGCTCGGACTCGGCGGCAACAACACCTGTACCTGAGCCGACACCGCGCTCCGGGGCGCGGTGTTCGATGATCAGTCGGCGAGGGCCAGCGCGCGGAAGGCGTCTCGTTCGCGCAGCTGCTCCCGACGGCTCTCCGCCGGGCCAACCGTCCGGCTCGGGATCTGCTGGCCGGTCGTGCGCCGGTAGAGCTCGTCGATGAGGTCGGTCGCGAGTCCGACGAGCTTGGCGATCTCACGGTCGTCCCGGTCGATCCACACGCACCGGGGCTCGTCGTGGACCGGGGCGAAGTCGACGTGTTCCTCCCACACGAACAGCGTCCGCTCGGCGCCGAGCACATGCTGCTGCCACCACACCTGGCGCAAGTAGGTGCGGGGGATCCCGCGGAAGGCCTTGTTCGTCGTCTTGATCTCGGCGAGCTTCACGCGGCCCTCGGCATCGACTGCGATCCCATCGGGGGTGGCGAGGTGGCGATGCTCGACTTCGGCGCGGAAGAGCGCGGACGAGGGGAGGATGCCGTGGGTCGCGGCGACCCAGGCGGCGATCTCGGGCTCGCGCCGGCGCCCGTGGTCGGTGTAGGCGTTGCCGCCGAAGCGCGGGCCGCCACCGAGTTTCGAGTCCGCTGCCCTGGCGATCGACTTCTCGGAAGTGAGTCCGGCCACGTCGGTCGCAGTGATCCCGCGCGAGCGTGCCCTCATCCACGCCACACGATCGCGTGAGTCCGCGACGATGCGTGCAGCGAGTTCCGGGGTCACCCTTCGACCCTAACCCCGCTCGCCGACCCTTCCTCTCCCACACGCCGTCCGCTCTTCCGCCCGGCCCCGTCCCGATGCTCCTCTCCGTTTCCGCCGACGCCCCCGCTGCTCGTCGGCACCCCCGCATGCTCGCGCGATTCAGCGGGGGCGCGGACGGTCAGCGGGGGTGCGGGTCGGACGCGACTGTTCCTGCACCAATCGGTGGATGTCGAGACCTGAGATCAACTCTGTGAGCGACGGCGGTAGGGGGCGTCGGAGACTCCACCATGACGGGATGCTGAACAGGATCGATGTCACCGCCGTTCGCTCGCTCATCCGAACGCGGGACGAGTTGCTCGTGACGGGGCACACGGAACGGGAGATCGGATCGCGTGTCGCTGCGGGGTCCCTCCGTCGAGTGCGCCGGGGTCGCTACGTCGAGGCGAACCGATGGGACGGGCTCTGGAACGAGGGGCGTCATCTCGTCGAGGTGGTTGCGACCGCTCTCAACTCCGACGGTCCAGGGCCGGTGTTCTGGGGGCCGTCCGCCGCGGTCCTGCACGGCGTGCCGCTGTATCGGCTGGCGCCTGGGAAGGTCCACGCGGTCATTGCCGGGGCCAGGCATGGGAGGACCCGGTCCGGGGTGATGTGGCACGACGTCGAGGTTCCTCCCGCGGATTCTGTCGTCGTCGATGGCATCAGGTGCACGTCGCTCGACCGGACGATCCTCGACCTGGCCTGTTCGGCCCGAGAGGAGGTCGGGTTGTGTGCCGCGGATGCCGCACTTCGTCGCGAGGCCGTCTCGGGTCAGGTCCAGGACTCCGAGTCGCTTGAAGGCTGGCGGTCGCGGATGACGGAGCGAGCGCTCCGCTCGCACTCGCGTGGCGTGCGTCGGGCGCGACGGGTGATCGAGTTCGCCGACGGACGCGCGCAGCTACCGGGTGAGAGCGTCAGTCGTCTGCAGCTGCACCGGCTCGGCTTCGCGCCGCCCGAACTGCAGGTGCATGTGCGCGGGCCTGAAGGGGAGAACTACTGGGTCGATTTCGGGTTCCGTCGCTCGCACTGTTTCGGCGAGTTCGACGGAGAGGACAAGTACCGTGATTCCATCCTTCGCCGAGGACGGAGCGTCGAGGAGGCCGTGCTCGCGGAGAAGCGCCGGGAAGACGCGATCCGAGGGGTGACTGGCTGGCGGATGGTCCGGTGGGGAAGAGCTAACAGGGGTGCAGGGGCGGATTTGGGAGAGGGGGATGCGTCGGGTACAGTTGTCGTAACCGAAGACCGCTGGTCATCGTGTGCGCGCAAGTGCACAGGATCGAAGCTCTGCATCGCAGGGGCCCGCGCAGGACACGAACTTTCCAAAGCTCCGTGCGCTTGCGCCGGAGCTTTTTCCATGCAGGTGGTCCAGGTCGGCGCCCCACCACCGTGCGGCGCCTCGTACACACCAAGGAGTGACCATGGCGCAGAAGGATGCATCGGTCGCCGAGCTCACGAAGTCATTCGAGAACTCGACTGCCGTTCTGCTGACCGAGTACCGCGGTCTGACGGTTGCCCAGCTCAAGGAGCTGCGCAACAGCATCCGTCAGGACGCTGAGTACGCCGTGGTGAAGAACACGCTGACCAAGATCGCCGCCAACAAGGCTGGCATCTCCGCGCTGGACGACGACCTCAAGGGGCCGTCGGCTGTCGCGTTCGTGCACGGTGACTTCGTCGCCACCGCCAAGGCTCTGCGTGACTTCGCCAAGGCCAACCCGCTTCTCGTGATCAAGTCCGGCATCTTCGAGGGCAACGCCCTCACCGCGGACGAGGTCAACAAGTACGCCGCGCTCGAGAGCCGTGAGGTTCTGCTGGCGAAGGCTGCGGGCATGATGAAGGCGACGATGGGCAAGGCTGCCGCCACCATCGATGCTCTTCGCGAAAAGCTGGAGACCGCAGAGGCCGCGTAAGCGACCTGCGATCTCGTCTACAAACCCCATCTATCTAGGAGATACA
Source organism: Microbacterium paraoxydans (assembly GCF_020524545.1). GTDB lineage: Bacteria > Actinomycetota > Actinomycetes > Actinomycetales > Microbacteriaceae > Microbacterium > Microbacterium paraoxydans_C. The sequence continues at coordinate 596,298 of NZ_JAIVLG010000001.1, forward strand.
TCATGGCGAAGCTTTCCACCGAGGAACTGCTCGAGCAGTTCGCCGGCCTGACCCTCATCGAGCTCAACGAGTTCGTGAAGGCGTTCGAGGAGAAGTTCGAGGTCACCGCTGCTGCTCCCGTCGCCGTTGCCGGTGCCGCGGGTGGCGCAGGCGCTGCCGAGGCTGAGGACGAGAAGGACTCCTTCGACGTCATCCTCGAGGCTGCTGGCGACAAGAAGATCCAGGTCATCAAGACCGTCCGCGAGCTCACCTCGCTGGGTCTCGGCGAGGCCAAGGCCGTCGTCGACGGTGCCCCGAAGGCCGTCCTCGAGGGCGCCAACAAGGAGACCGCCGAGAAGGCCAAGGCTGCTCTCGAAGAGGCAGGCGCGACGGTTACCCTCAAGTAATCACGCTTCAGCGTTTTCTGCGAAGGCCCCGGGTTCGCCCGGGGCCTTCGTGCGTTCCGGTGCGGATGGGCGAGGCGGCCGTCAGCGAGGGGGAGCGGTCGAATTGCGCACCACGAGGGCGGATGCGGCGGTGACGTGCTCCCACGGAGCGTCGGGTCGGTCGATCCGCTGCATCAGCAGACGCACGGCTTCGTGTCCCTGCTCCCTCGGAGACTGCCCGATCGTCGTCAGGGCGAACATGTCCGCGTGCTCGTGGTCATCGATACCGACGACGCTGAGCTCCGTCGGTACGGCGATGCCCAGGCGGCGCGCAGCGATGATCGCCCCGATCGCCGCTTCGTCGCACACGCCGACGATCGCCGTCGGTCGGTTTCTCCGGTCTCCGAGCAGCCCAGCCGCCGCGGTGTAACCGCCGGGCATGGTCGATGCCGTGCCGACGGCCCGCGCGTGGGATGCGAGCCCGGCGGCGCTCAGCGCGTCCCGGTAGCCGTCGAGCCGGCGCGCGTCACCGAAGCTCCGTACCGTCGAGTCCGTGGGTCCGCCGATGAAGGCGATGTCGGTGTGGCCGAGCTCGATCAGATGCTCGGTCGCGATGCGCGCCGCCGCCGCATCATCGATCGAGACCGCGCTCGAGCCCTCCCCGTAAGGTCCGACGCTCACCAACGGTCTCCCGGTGCGTTGCAGGCGCTCGAGTTCGCGCGCGCTCGGCTGGATGCCGACGGCGATGATGCCGTCGAAGCGGCGGCCCGGCAGCACGCTCTCGAAGAGTCGCTCCCGGGTCTGCGATCCCTCGGGCACGCCGTAGAGGGCGAGGTCGTAGTCGAGGGCGAACAGCGACTCCTGGATCCCGGCGAGCAGCTCGGCGAAGAACCAGCGGTCCGCCGGCGGCATGACGATACCGACCGTCTGCGTCCGTCCCGTGGCGAGACTCGTCGCGGAGGAGTGCGCGACGTAGGCGAGCTCTCGGGCTGCGACCTCGACGCGCGTCCGCGTCTCGTCCGAGACATAGCCGCGTCCGCTCAGTGCGCGGCTCGCTGTGGCCTTCGACACCCCGGCACGGGACGCGACATCCGCGATCGTGCTCATCGGTCCTCCTCGACCTGATCACGCGGTTGCGTGGGTGGCGTCGCAGCGCGCACCGGGTGTCAGCGTAGTCGGCGAACGAAGAAAAAGGAACCGGTTCCATGCCCGAGTCGAGGGAGCGCTCCCATCTCTGGATGTTCCTCGCGTCGAATGGTTGCGAGCTTGTGACCCTTGCGTGTTGTGCGGGGGTGCGCATGGCCAGTAGGTTGGCCTGGAATCGGTTCCCTAACGATGCCGCGGGGTGGCGTCGCACCAGAGGGAACCTGTACTCGAAGAGGAGAATTCACATGGCTCTGTCACAGCGTTCCCGGCGTTACGCGCCGATCGCCCTGCTGGGGGTCGCGGGCATCGCGCTCGCCGGATGCGGGGCTCCCGGCGGCGCACCGGGCACAGACGGCGGTGATGGCGGCGACGCCACCGTCACGATCTACGGAACGATCGTCGACTCGGAGGCGGAGCTCCTCCAGGAGTCCTGGAAGGACTGGGCCGACGAGAACGGCATCACCATCAAGTACGAGGGCAGCCAGGACTTCGAGACGCAGCTCGGCACTCGCGCACAGGGCGGGAACCCGCCGGACATCGCGATCTTCCCGCAGCCCGGTCTGTTCGCCGATTTCGCCAAGCGCGACTTCCTCAAGCCCGCTCCCGAAGAGGTCGAGAAGAACGCCAACGAGTACTGGACCGAGGACTGGGTCAACTACGGCACCGTCGACGGCACCTTCTACGGGGCGCCGCTGATGGCCAACGTCAAGGGCTGGATCTGGTACTCGCCGGCGAAGTTCGCGGAGTGGGGCGTCGAGGTCCCGAAGACGCTCGACGAGATGTCGGCGCTGACCGAGACCATCCAGGCGGCGACCGGCACCCCCGCGTGGTGCGCCGGGTTCGAGTCGGGAACGGCGACCGGTTGGCCGGGAACGGACTGGGTCGAGGATTACGTGCTGCGTCAGTCCGGCCCGGACGTCTACGACCAGTGGGTCACCAACGACGTCAAGTTCACCGACCCGCAGATCAAGTCCGCGTTCGATTCGGTCGGTGAGATCCTGCTGAACCCGGCCAACGTGAACGCCGGCTTCGGCGACGTGCGCTCGATCAACTCGACCGCGTTCGGCGACGTCGCTCCCGCCCTCGCCGAAGGCAACTGCGCACTGACCCACCAGGCTTCGTTCCTCTCCGGTTTCTTCCCGGAGGGCACGGAGATCGCTGAGGACGGCGACATCTGGGCCTTCATGCTCCCGGGCGAGTCCGAGGGCGACACCGCAGTGACCGGTGCCGGTGAGATCGTCGGCGGGTTCAGCGATTCCGAGGCGACCCAGAAGGTTCTCGCGTACCTGTCCAGCCCCGAGTGGGCGAACAGCCGCGTCAGCCTCGGTGGCGTCACGTCCGCCAACAACGGCCTCGACCCGGCGAACGCGAAGGACCCGATCCTCCAGGAGACCATCAAGATCCTGCAGGACCCGGACACGACCTTCCGCTTCGACGCCTCCGACCTGATGCCCGGTGCCGTCGGTGCCGGGACCTTCTGGAAGGGCATGGTCGCGTGGGTCAACGGCACCTCGACCGATGAGGTGCTCACGCAGATCGAGACCGGCTGGCCGAGCAGCTGATCCGGGGGAGGGGCCGCCCCGCACCGGGCGGCCCCTCTGCCTCCGCGGCGTGCACAGGGACGTGCGCGCCGGTGATCCGGTCCGCGTGATGAAGGGGAATCCGTGAACGCGACTAGTTTCTTCAAGTGGATCGGCTCGCTCCCGCCGGTCCTGCAGGCGGTCGCCGTCGTCATCGCTTTCGCGGTGGTCGTGGCGATCATCCTGCTCCTGGTGGACATCGCTCCACGCAGGGGAAAGCTCTATACCTTCGTCCGATTGGCGATGTGCCTGCTCATCCCGCTCGCGGTGATGTTCTTCTTCAACTCCTATTACTGGGCGATGGGAGTGGCCGTCGCCGTCGGCGCTCTGTTCTTCTGGCTCGACTACCGTTCCCGCGATGGCGCGGGATATCTCATCCAGCTCGTGGCGTTCATGGCGCCGGCGCTGCTGCTGCTGCTCGTCGGCCTCGTCCTGCCCTCCATCCAGACGATGTTCTCGTCGTTCATGAACTCCTCGGGCAAGGAGTTCGTCGGCCTGTCCAACTACTTGTGGATCTTCACGCAGTCGGACGGCATCACGGCCGTGATCAACACGATCGTCTGGGTGCTCCTGGTGCCGACGGTCTCCACGATCGTCGGCCTCGCCTACGCCGTGTTCATCGACCGCACGCGTGGCGAGAAGATCTACAAGGTCCTGGTCTTCATGCCGATGGCGATCTCGTTCGTCGGGGCCAGCATCATCTGGCGGTTCATCTACGAGTACCGCGGTCCGCAGTACGAGCAGATCGGTCTGCTCAACCAGGTGCTCGTGTGGCTCGGGGGCACGCCGCAGCAATGGCTGCTCAACGAGCCGTGGAACAACCTGTTCCTGATCGTCGTGCTCATCTGGGTGCAGACCGGTTTCGCGATGGTCGTGCTGTCGGCGTCGATCAAGGGTGTGCCGGCCGAGCTGCTCGAGGCGGCAGAGCTGGACGGCGCGAACGCCTGGCAGCGGTTCGTATCGGTGACCGTGCCGGCGATCCGTCCCGCACTCATCGTGGTGCTCACGACCATCTCGATCGCGTCGCTGAAGGTGTTCGACATCGTTCGGACGATGACCGCCGGCAACTACGGCACGTCGACCCTCGCGAACGAGATGTACACCCAGTTCTCGAAGTTCGAGGCGGGGCGCAGTGCCGCGCTCTCCGTCATCCTGTTCATCCTGGTGCTGCCGATCGTGATCTACAACGCGCGCCAGATCAAGAAGCAGCGGGAGATCCGATGACCGACACCGTGAAGTCAGACGCCGCCCTCAGCACGCGCGCGATCACCACCGGCGGTGGGTTCGAGGGTGCGGCCGGACGCACTCGCAAGAAGCTGTCCCGGCCGTGGGCATCGGTGGCATCCATCGTCATCGCCTTCCTGTGGACGATCCCGACGCTCGGACTGTTCATCTCGTCGTTCCGGCCACGGGACCAGATCCAGACCACAGGCTGGTGGACGTTCTTCGCCGATCCGCAGGTGACGCTCGACAACTACGCCGATGTGCTGCAGTCCGGCACGACGCAGCTCACGATCCTGGAGTCGTTCGTCAACTCGATCGCGATCACGATCCCCGCCACCGTTGTACCGCTGATGATCGCCTCGATGGCTGCCTACGCGTTCGCCTGGATCGACTTCAAGGGCCGCAACGCACTGTTCATCTTCGTGTTCGCGTTGCAGATCGTGCCGATCCAGATGGCCCTGGTGCCGTTGCTGAGTTCGTTCTCCCGGGGGCTGAACCTCTTCGGGCTGCAGGTCACACTGCCGCTCGACGCCTCCCAGGGGTACGCACAGGTGTGGATCGCGCACTCGATGTTCGCTCTACCGCTCGCCATCTACCTGCTGCACAACTTCATGTCGGAGATCCCCGGCGAGATCATCGAGGCCGCGCGCGTCGATGGCGCATCCCGCGGGCAGATCTTCTTCCGTGTGGTGCTTCCGCTGACGATGCCGGCGATCGCCTCTGTCGCGATCTTCCAGTTCCTCTGGGTCTGGAACGACCTGCTCGTCGCGCTGGTGTTCGCGGACGGCGCTGCGGCGCCGATCACGAAGCTGTTGGCAGAGATCACCGGAACGAGAGGAAACGACTGGTACCTGCTCACGGCGGGCGCCTTCGTCTCGATCATCGTGCCGCTGATCGTGTTCTTCGCACTCCAGCGCTACTTCGTCCGAGGCCTGCTGGCCGGATCGACGAAGGGCTGACACGCTTCGGAAGACAGAGGGGCCTTTCGTGAGAACGGATGCCGCGGTCGGGCGAAACACAACCCCGTCCGCGGCATCCGCGCGTCTACCCTGAAGGCATGAAGTACGCAGACTCCATCGTCGACCTCGTCGGCGACACGCCCCTCGTGAAGCTTCGTCACGTCACCGAGGGCGTCGCGTGCACGGTTCTCGTGAAGCTCGAGTACCTGAACCCGGGCGGCTCGTCGAAGGATCGGATCGCCGCGCGGATCATCGACGCGGCCGAAGCCGCAGGCGACCTGAAGCCGGGCGGGACGATCGTCGAACCGACCAGCGGCAACACGGGTGTGGGCCTGGCGCTGGTGGCGCAGCAGCGCGGTTACACGTGCGTGTTCGTGCTTCCCGACAAGGTGGGCGCCGACAAGATCGACGTGCTGCGCGCATACGGGGCGGAGGTCGTGGTGACACCGACCTCGGTCGCGCCAGACAGCCCGGAGTCCTACTACAGCGTGAGCGACCGGCTGGCGCGGGAGATCCCCGGCGCGTTCAAGCCCAACCAGTACGAGAACCCGAACGGTCCGCGCAGCCACTACGAGACCACAGGTCCGGAGATCTGGCGGGACACCGACGGCGAGGTCACGCACTTCGTCGCCGGCGTCGGCACGGGCGGGACGATCACGGGGACCGGCCGGTACCTGCGCGAGATCTCGGAGGACCGGGTGCGGATCGTGGGGGTCGACCCGGAGGGCAGCGTCTACAGCGGGGGGACCGGACGGCCGTATCTCGTCGAGGGCGTGGGGGAGGACATCTGGCCGGGAGCGTACGATCCCACCGTGCCGCACGAGGTCGTCGCGGTGAGCGATGCCGACGCCTTCGCGATGACGCGGCGACTCGCCCGCGAGGAGGGCATCCTCGTCGGCGGATCGAGCGGGATGGCCGTGGTCGGTGCGCTGCGCGTCGCACGGGACCTCCCGGCGGACGCCGTGATGGTCGTGCTGCTGCCCGACGGAGGCCGCGGCTACCTGGGCAAGATCTTCAACGACGGGTGGATGCGCTCCTACGGGTTCAGCGAGGTGGAGGACGGGGAGACCGTCGCCGACGTGCTCGCGGCACGCCCGGACCGCCAGGGAGCGGGGATCCCGGATCTCGTGCACGCACACCCGACCGACACCGTGCTCGAGGCGATCGGCATGATGACCGAGTACGACGTCTCGCAGCTGGTCGTGCTCAGCGCCGAACCGCCCGTCATGATGGGCGAGGTGCTCGGAACGGTCGACGAGAAGGGCCTGCTCGACCTGCTGTTCCGCGGCGAGGCGAACGCGACCGACGCCGTGGGCGCGCATGTCGGGGCGCGGCTTCCGCTCGTCGGCATCCACGCCTCGGTCGCTCAGGCGAGAGCCGCGCTCGCCGAGGCCGATGCGCTGCTGGTGACGGAGGACGGCAAGCCGCACACAGTGCTGACGCGCCAGGATCTGCTCGCGTACCTCTCGCGTTGAGGCCGTCCGCAGGGTGATGACCCTGGGCGTAACGGGGCGTCCGCGGCACTGGTCGCGGACGTAGGCTGAGGGCATGTCCGACCACGCCTTCGCCACCCGCGCCATCCACGCAGGACAAGCAGCCGACCCGACCACGGGGGCGATCATCCCGCCGATCCACCAGTCCTCCACCCATGTGCAGGACGGCATCGGCGGTTTCCGCGAGGGCTACGAGTACAACCGTGCGGGCAATCCCACGCGCTCCTCGCTGGAGACCCAGCTGGCGGCGCTCGAAGGCGGAGTGAGCGCGCTGTCCTTCGCCTCGGGGCTCGCTGCGGAGGATGCGCTGCTGCGCGGCATCCTGAAGCCGGGCGATCACATCCTGCTCGGCAACGACGTGTACGGCGGCACGTACCGGCTGCTCACCAAGGTACTGGCGCGTTGGGGAGTGCAGACCACCACGGTGGAGCTCTCCGATACCGATGTGCTCCGTGCCGCGATCCGCCCGGAGACGAAGATCGTCTGGGTGGAGACGCCGAGCAACCCCCTGCTGAAGATCGTCGACATCGCCCTGATCGCCGAGATCGCCCACGCCGCCGGTGCTCTCGTGGTCGTGGACAACACCTTCGCGTCTCCCGCGCTGCAACAGCCGCTCGCGCTCGGCGCCGATCTGGTCGTGCACTCCACGACGAAGTACCTGGGAGGGCACTCCGACGTGCTCGGCGGTGCGGTCGTGTTCGGCGACGACCGGTACGTCGAGGAGGTCAAGTTCCAGCAGTTCGCCGTCGGTGCGGTGTCCGCGCCGATGGACGCGTGGCTGACGACCCGCGGCATCAAGACCCTCGCGCTGCGCATGCGCCAGCACTCGGTGAACGCGCAGGCGATCGCGGAATGGGCGGCGGAGCGTCCCGAGTTCTCACAGGTGTACTTCCCCGGACTCGCCTCGCATCCCGGGCATGAGATCGCCGCCACGCAGATGAGCGGGTTCGGCGGCATGCTGTCGCTCGGCCTCGCTGCCGGCGCCGACGCGGCACGGGCCTTCGCCGAGAGCACCTCCGTGTTCCAGCTCGCCGAGTCGCTCGGGGGCGTGGAGTCGCTCATCGGCTATCCACCGGACATGACGCATGCGTCGGTGCGCGGAACGGCGCTCGCAGTCCCCGAGAACGTGGTGCGTCTCTCGGTGGGCATCGAGGATGTGGGCGACCTGATCGCCGACCTCGAACAGGGACTGGGGCGCGTCACCCACTGACCTCGCCGCCTGGCGGCGCGTGCGGGAGCAAAAAGGTGCCCACGGGGTGGCCGGGAGGTGCGTTTTTGATCCCGCAGCGGGGGAGACGGACGCGATAGCATGGGGGCTTCCTGCGGCGAATCGATTCGATCCCGCAAAACCCCGAACTCTGGAAGGACGTCGTGTCCGACGCGCCCCGTACTGACTCCGTCCCCGTCGCCCCCGCGGAGCAGCCGACCGATGAAACCCCGCGGCCCGCACGTACCGCGACCGGGAGCATCCGCACCAGCACGGCGACCGGGGCGATCCGCACCCTCGGATCGAACCCTGCGACCGCGCCGATCATGCTGCATCCAGGAGACGCGATCTCCCTCGGCAGACGGACGCTCTACATCGTCCTGCTCGGCGCGCTCACCGCGCTCGGCCCGTTCACGATCGACCTCTATCTCCCGGCCTTCCCCGTGCTGGAGGAGGACTTCCAGACCACGGCCGCCGCGATCCAGCTGACCCTGACCGGAACGATGATCGGCTTCGCGCTGGGACAGCTCGTCGTGGGGCCGCTCAGCGACAAGGTCGGGCGTCGAGTGCCCCTGATCTTCGTCACCGCTCTGCATGTCCTCGCGAGCGTGGGGGCGGCCCTCGCGCCGAACCTCGGCCTGCTCAGCGCGGCTCGGGTGCTGATGGGCGTTGGCGCGGCCGCGGGTGGAGTCGTCGCCATGGCGATCGTGCGGGACCTGTTCGGCGGACGGCGACTGGTCATCATGCTCTCGCGCCTTGCACTGGTGTCGGGCGTCGCACCGGTCATCGCGCCGCTGATCGGGTCCTGGCTGCTGACGCTCATGCCTTGGCGGGGGATCTTCGGCGTGCTCGCGGCCTACGGCGTGGTGATGCTGCTGTCCACGCTCCTGTTCATCCCCGAGACCCTTCCCGTCGCGCGTCGCCAAGGGAGCGGTGCCACCATGCGCCAGCGCTACCGCTCGGTGCTCTCGGATCGGGTCTTTCTCGGGGTGCTCGTGATCGGCGGGATGACCTTCTCCGGATTGTTCTCGTACCTGTCTGCGTCGCCGTTCCTGTTCCAGGTGACCCACGGGCTGGACGCCCAGCAGTACGGTCTGCTGTTCGCCGTGAACTCGCTCGGTGTGGTCGCCGGCGTGCAGACGGCTTCGCGGCTCGCGGCCCGCTTCGGACCGCAGTGGGTGATGGCCTACTCGACGGCGGTGCTGCTGCTCGCGGGTGCCGCGATCATCGTGACCGACCAGCTCGGGCTCGGGCTGTGGGGCACGGTCATCCCGCTGTTCGTCTTCATGACGGCGTGCGGCTTCACGTTCCCGAACGTGCAGGTGCTGGCTCTCGACCGGCACGGAAAGGCCGCGGGGACAGCGGCATCCATCATCGGGGCGACGAACTTCGGTGTGGCGGGGCTCATCTCGCCGGTGGTCGGCTGGCTCTCGCGCGACGCCGGGATCACGGCGACGACCATGGCCTCGGTGATGGTCGGCTGCTCCGCGATCGGTGTCCTGTCGCTGTGGTTCGTCGTGCGTCCGCGCACCGTGGGGATGCTCACTCCCTGAGAGTCCAGGCGTCGTCCGACAGAATGGGACGATGGACAGGCGGATGCTGCTGTGGTGGGGGGTGGGCCTCCTCGCGCTCGCAACGGCGCTCGGCGCACTGGTGGTGTTCGGCTATCCGGAGGCCTCCGGGTTCGACCGCTGGTGGAACGAGATGATCGCCGCTGTCCGATTCGACGGGATGGTCGACTTCGCGCTCGTCCTGAACTGGATCGGCGGCGGCTGGGTGGCGATCTTCGCGGTGCCCCTGTCGGCCGTCATCGTGCTCGTGCTGGCTCGCCGGTGGCGTGCTGCCGCGTTCGCGGCCCTCTGCTTCGCCGCGAGCGCCGCCATGGTGCAGCTGCTCAAGCAGATCTTCGGACGAGCCCGCCCCGATGACATGCTGGTGGTGAGCGACTACGGCTCCTTCCCCTCCGGGCATACCGCGAATGCCGCGACGATCGCCCTCGTGATCTGGGTGCTGTTCCCGCGGGTCTGGACGGCGGTCCTCGGCGTGCTGTGGGTGCTCGCGATGGCGCTCTCACGCACCTTCCTCTCGGTGCACTGGGCCAGCGACACTCTCGGCGGCGCTCTCGTCGGTGCCGGCGTGGTCCTCGTTCTGGCCGCGTGGCTGCTGCCGTGGGTGCAGCAGAAGAGGGCCGAGGTGGCGGCGCCGATAGGCTGAACGGGCCCGCTGTCCAGAGGAGTCCTTCGTGTCGCGTATCCGTCCCTATCGCCCCGCCGACCGTGCCGCGCTCTCCGAGATCTGCGTGAAGACCGCTGACGCCGGCGTCGATGCGACCGGAGTGCTCTCGGACGACGCGCTCTGGGGCGACCTGTTCGCGGTCCCATACGCAGAGCGGCACCCGGATCTCGCCTGGGTGGTGGAGAGCGACGACGGGCGCACGATCGGCTACATCGTGGCGACCGATGACACCGATGCGTTCTACACCTGGTTCCGCGACGTGTGGTGGCCGACGCTGAAGGAGCGCTATCCTCGGCCGGCCGAGGTCGTCACGCGCGAGGACTGGATGGTCGACTACGGCTACAGCCGCGCGCCCGGGATCGAGCCCAACGCCGCGGACCATCCGGCTCACCTGCACATCGACCTGCTTCCGGAGACGCAGGGACAGGGTTTGGGACGGTCTCTCATCGAGACCCTGTTCGCGGAGCTGGCGCACCGTGGCGTCCGGGGGCTGCATCTGGGCATCGACCCGAACAACACCGGGGCCGCCGCGTTCTACGAGCGCCTCGGGATGAAGCGGCTCCCGGCGGAACCGGGCGGACAGATCTACGGCGTGCGCTTCGACGACTGAGCACCGCACTGGGAGAAATGAGAAAGAGCCCCCGCTGGCGCGGGGGCTCTTTCTCATTTGGCGGTGACGGCGGGATTCGAACCCGCGGTTGCTTGCACAACACACGCTTTCCAAGCGTGCTCCTTCGGCCGCTCGGACACGTCACCAAGGAACAACCTGTCCATCCTATCCGATCGACGGAGCGCGACGTGACAGAGCGCTGTGGCGGAGCCTGGCGCGAGGTCTTCCTGTGCCTGATATGACGCGTTTGGAATATATTGCAAGTCGCCTGAATGCTCAATAGCCTCACATGAGTACGGATGATGCCAGATCGCATCCGACGCTTCTGGGGGAGACGATGAGCGCCAGCACGACCACGGCACGAGGTGGCAGTCACCGCGCGGTGAGGGCATTCGAGCAGTATGTGACCGCGGAGCGCTCGGTACCGGGGTGCACGGCGTTCTTCCTCGAATCCGCGGTGCACCTCGACGAGGTGCGGGCGCTCGCGGAACGGAACGATGTGATCTTCGTCCCCGCGGGGTACAGCCCGAAGGTGGACCCTCGGATCGTCTCCTTCGCCGGAGCCCTCCACGCACCCGGTGACGAGATGAGCTTCGGCGGGCCCCACACGTTCCGGCTGCAGGACTATCTCGCCGGTCGATTCCGCTTCCGCGACGGGCTCACGGTGGTCCGACAGAGGTCGGCGGAAGGCCTCGCCGCGTTCCTGCGGGATGCTGACGACGCTCGATCGACCGGAACCTTCGCCGACCGGCTCCTCGACGGCGCCCTGTTGCTGGATTCCGCCGCATCTTTCACCCGCGCGTATCCGGTGCCGGACTCTCTGGTGCGCGTGCACGTGACCGCGGACGGCGAGTACCGGGACGGCCCGGACGGTCTCCTGCTCGGACGGGTGGGCGACGGGCGCGTCGACATCGAGGTCGTGGCCGCCGAGAGCGCCGGTCGTGGTCGCGCGTTCGCGCGCATCATCGACCCCCGCATGCTCGAGGCGGATCTCGACGATCGACCGTGGATCGAGCTGTATGCGGCCCTCGTCTCGGCGGGTCGACGGGACCACGTCTGATGCGTCAGGACGAGAGCGGAGCCGGGTCGGACCTGGTCGGGGCACGCGCGCTCCGGGAGTGGATCACCGGAGTGCCGGAGAGGTACGCACGGGTGTTCCTCGTCGAGAGCGGCGCCCTGGCGGATCGTGTCGCGCGCGCAGCCGGCCGAGACGATGTCATCCTTCTCCCCGAGGAGAGCGGACCGTGTGCGGGCCCGGCCCACGTCGCCCGCTACGCCGGCGCGCTGCACGACATCGGCGACGAGTTGTTCTTCGGTGAGCGCTGCGTCGAGCTCCAGGACTACGTCGCTGCGGCGTTCCTGCAGTTCACCGGTCCGACGGCGCTCGGCCTCTTCGAAGGGGCGAGTTGGCAGGCCCTCCTCGACGATGCCGAGCTCGCGCGGCGGACGGGCGTCTTCCCGTCCGCTCTGATCGATCCGCGAGTGCTCCTGGCGGATCGCGGCGCGCTGTCGGAACCCGGCGAGCTCGCGACTCCGAGCGCGGTCAGAGTGCGTGCGGACGGCACCGTCAGCATCGGCGTCCAGGGCGACACCCTCGGCATCGTCGACGAGCTGCCCGCGATCCTCTCCGCGCTGCACCCCCGGGCCGTGGCACTGGACGAATCGGTGCGACGAGACCTGCTCGTCGCCGACAGATCGATCCGCGAGGGGGTGCTCCGATACCTCGGTGCGACAGACCTCATGAAGATGCTCCGCCTGGCCAACGGCGACACCCGGATCTCGGGATTCGGGTGGGCGCTCGTCGACGACGGCTTCGCGGATGCCGCCCCCTCGGCCGCGGATCCGTTCCTGATCGAGACCACGGACGGTTTCGTCCTGGCGGACACGCGGACACTGCGTCGGCAGCTGCTGTCTCCGGCGACCGCTCAGGTGGTCGCCGTCACGCAGACGTCCTCGACGCCGGAGGTCGCTGCAGAGCGCGCGGCTCGACAGCTGGGCGCCTCCGTCGTCGATGCGCGAGCCCTGTGTCTCGAGGCCGTCACCGCCCTCCGCATCCGGTTCGGCATCCGGGACGACGTCGCCCGCCCGGCGAACGGCATCCGGCGTTGAGCGAGCCGAACGCCGTGTGGAGTTCGATGCTCCCCGCGGACGCGACCTTCCCGCCTGATCGGGTCGCCGTCCGCGCCGAGGGACATCGGATCGAGTTCGCCGACGGATCCACGCGCCTGTGCGCGACGAGTGGGCTCTGGAACGTGCCGCTCGGGTATGGGAACCCGGTCGTCGGTGAGGCGGTGGCCAAGGCCACCCGCGATGCGTCGTACCTGACCCTGTTCCGGGCTTCGCATCGCTACGCAGAGGTCGCCGCTGAAGGGCTTCTCGACCTCGCGAATCCGACCAGGTACAGCCGGGTCATCTTCTCCACCTCGGGTGGCGCGGCGAACGATGCCGCCATGAAGCTCGCGCGGCAGTACTGGGCGCAGCGGGGTACCGGCTCCCGGTCGCTCATCGTCGGGCTGAAGGGCAGCTATCACGGCACGATGTACGGCAGTCACGCGCTCAGCGGCGACGATCTCCTGCAGCCCGTCTACTCCGTCGATCGCAGATCGGTGAGGCACGTCTCGCACGGCGACGACGGAGAAGAGCTCGCCACGCTGTTGAAGCGGGAGGGCTCCCGGGTGGCTTCGGTCGTCGTGGAGCCCGTCCTGGGCAGTGGCGCACACGCCCTGTCCGACGCGTTCATCGATCGCCTCCTGACGCTCCGAGAGGAGTACGGCTTCCTGCTCGTGGCCGATGAGGTCGCGACGGGATTCGGACGCACCGGGGCGATGCTCGCCACCGACGGCTGGGCGGCGGCACCGGACGTCCTCCTCCTCTCGAAAGCGCTCACGAACGGCGCGACGGCCGCGGCCGCGCTCCTCGTGGGGCCTCGAGTCGCAACTGAGTTCACCCGCGGCGGCTGGACCTTCGTCCATGGTGAGACGCAGGCGGGAACGCCGGTATGCGCGGCAGCCATCACCGCGGTGCTGGAGGAACTTCGCCGGATCGACGTGGAAGCGACCACGCAGGCACTCAGCGCCGAGGTGCTCCGTGTGGCGACGTCACTGAAGTCGGATGGCCTGATCGCGGAGATCACCGGGCGAGGCTGCTTCGTGGGGATGGGGCTTCGACACCACGACGAGCGCCCGCTGTCGTCCTCGGAGGTTCTCCGCGTGGTCTCCGCCATCGCAGACCACGGCGTGCTGGTGCAGCCCGGTCCCAGCTCCATCGAGCTGATCCCGGCATACGGGTTCACCTCGAACGAGCTCCGCGCCGTGGATGCGGCCGTGCGCTCCGGCCTGGCGCGAGTGCAGGGCGCGGCAGCATGACCACCGCTTTCGCCAGACGGACCCCGACCCTGTGGCACGGCCCCGGCGTCGCGGATCACGTGGTGACGCAACTCACCGCGGGGCGCGAGATCCTCGTGATCGCGGACTCTGCGATCCCGGTCCCGTTCCGTGCAGCGTCCGCGGCGACGACCATCACCGTGGACGCATCGTCGGTGGATGTCGCGTTCGTCTCCGGGATCGCGCGGCAGGTCGTCCGTCGATCGCCCGAGGTCATCGTGGCCGTCGGCGGGGGAAGCGTGCTCGACGCCAGCAAGATCGCCGCGCTCGCGCTCGCACCGGGGAAGACCTTCGACTACGCGATCGGTCATGCGGAGAGGTCCTCACTGACCGTGCTGCCGTACGCGCCGCCGCCGGTGGAACTCGTCGCCGTGCCGACGACCCTCGGCACCTCGTCCGAGACGAACAGCGTCGGCATTCTCAAGAACGACAGCGGCTACCGGCTCATCGTCGGACACTCGCTCAGACCTCGTCACGCCGTCATCGATCCACGCAACCTGGAGTCCCTCACGCACGGCGCCGTCCGTGAGGGAGCACTGGAGGCCTTCCTGCGCCTCGCCGGCACGTCGACGAGTTCGGGACGAAGCCCGCGGGGGAGCAGCGAGGCCGTCATCCTCGGGAGGGCCCTCCTCGAGACGGTCTCCCAGGACGCTGTCTCCTCCGCGGGGCGACTGCGCCTGGCGCGCCTGAGCGCAGCCACTCAACGCGGCGCGGCGCTCCGTGGGCGCGACCCCTACAGTGCCCGCCACTGGTATCTCGCGAACGAAGTGGCCTTCGTGCTGGGGGTCCGCAAGATGGTCGCCACGGCGGCGGTGATCGCGGCGGTCTGGCGTCGCATCTGCGCGGGCGACACACGCTGGGGGGACCGGGAGAGTCTCCTGGAGTTCTGGTCGCGGGTCGCGAGCGGGGTGGCTTTGCCTCTCGAACCGGCTGCGGGCATCACCGCGCTGATCGAGCGGTGGGAGATCCCGCTTCCGCCGCGACCGACCGCTCGGGAGGCCGACCGTATCTCGACGTCGACGGAGTCGTCGTGGGGAGATCGCCGCCCGATGCTCACCGGCCTCGTGGCCGATGACATCCGTGAGGTGCTCCACGATTCCTGTTGGGGCCATCCGTACGCCGGCGAGGTGCGCCGGCCGTCGACTGCCACGCAGAGGAGGTGAAGAGATGATCAAGGACGCGGAAGAGCGACTCCGGTTCGAGGAACTGGATGACATGGAGGCTCCCAGCTGGGAGAGCTTCTATCAGGGCGCGATCAGTGCACTGATCCTCATCGGGATCGGCGCAGCCGCTGCGACGTGATCCCGTCGCCCGACGGAGATCGAGACGAGAAAGGAGACAGGCATGAACACCGAAGTGCAGAGGCTCGAATTCATTGAGCTCGAGGCGATGGACGCGCTGAACAACACCGACGATTTCGTTCGGGGCTTCGCCGTCGGCGTCATCATCGGCATCCTCGCGCTCACGTAGGCAGCGCATCGCAGCGAGATGAAAGAGGTACCACATGCAGTCTGATCTGCTGGAGTTCCAGGAACTCGAACGAATCGACGCGCCCCTCGAGTGGTGGGAGCACGTCAGCTACATCATCGCCATCATCGGCGGTGCAGCCGCGATCGCCACGTGACCGGTCGGGGTGCGGGCGGTTCCGCGCGCCCGCACCCCCTCGCTTCCGCGGAGAGGTGTGATGAATGTCAGGATCGATAACCGAAGCCATCGCGGCGCGACTCGACAGGGCGGGTGCGGTCGCCCGAGGACAGGATCTGTATGCGGGGGTCGGGGCGGACTTCTACGAGCGACTGGTCGGTTCCGATCCCGCAGAGATTCGAGAGGTGCTGGCGCTCGCGAGAGAAGCCGCGGGTCCGATCCTCGATGTGGCCGCCGGCGGTGGGAGGCTGACGATCCCGTTGGTGCGTTCCGGTCGAACCGTGACCGCGCTCGATCTCTCCGGGGACATGCTCTCCCACCTTCGCCGTGCCCTGCCGGAGCACCCGCGGCTGGACTGCGTGGTCGCCGACATGCGCGACTTCACCCTTGAGCGGCAGTACGATCTCGTGGTCCTCGGTGCGACCTCGATCACCTTGTTGGACGGAGAGGGGAGGGCGCTCCTCTATGCGAGCGTGCGGCGCCACCTTGCGCCGGGGGGAGTGTTCGCCTTCACCGTCGCGGGAGGCGCTTCGGCGGAGAGCCTGACGGTGCCGACGGATCAGGAGATCCGTGTCCCTGCGCCCGGCGGCGAGGAGACCTATCTGTTCTCGCAGCAGATGGAGGAGGACGGTGCGGCTCGCCTGGTGAACTGGGTGCGCGCCGACGATCTCGCCGCGGGCGGTGACGTGTGCGTCCTCACGAGTCGGCTGCGCGTGCTCAGCCAGGAACTCCTCTCCCTCGAACTCGCGGACGCCGGTTTCGCCGAACCCACCGTCTCGCCCGTGCGGACGCACCGCGGAGCGGACATCCTGCTTCTCACGACGACGTGGGCCGGGACCCCCGAGCGGGCGCATGACGATGACCTCGGCTAGCTTCGCTCGCCGTCGAGGCCCTCGGGCCGTGGTACCGCTGACGGCCGATGATCGTCCCCTGCTCGCATCCGGTGTCGCCTTCGAGGAAGTGAACGAGGCGGGCGTCTGGATCGCGATGCTGCAGGGCGTGCCGTCGTCGAGGGTCTCGCGGCCCGTCGTCGATCTGCTGACGGCGATGAACGGTGAGACCACGCTTCGCGACCTGCACGAACGCTTCGCCGCCTCCGAGGCCGTGGAGGACTTCCTCCTGCTCATCCAGCGCTTCCGCGCCAGCGGGCTCCTGGACGGTGACACGAGACCCCCGCCCGGCAGAGTGACCTATCGGCCTCCGTTCACCCTCCAGTTCGCGACGCTGCGTGCGCCCGCCTTCTTCGGCCGCTGGAATCGTCTCCTCCTCCCGCTCCCACGACGAGGGGTTCTGGTGCCGGTCGTCGTGGTCCTCTGCCTCGGCCTCGTCGCCGCAGCCTTCCAGGTGGGAGAGGTGGGGGATGTCCTGGCTATGCCCGTGTCGCTGCCCGGGCTCGTGGTCGTCGTCGCCGTCCTGTCCGCCATGACGCTGCTCCATGAGAGCGCCCATGGCCTCACGCTCGCGCGGTTCGGCGGTGAGCCGCGTCGCGCGGGCTTCATGCTCTACTACCTCACGCCCGCCTTCTTCGTGGACGTGACCGACGGCTGGCGCCTCTCCGATCGGCGGCAACGTGTCGCGGTCGCGCTCGCCGGTCCGGCCGTGCACGCCGTCGCCGCGGCGCTCGCCCTCGTCACCGCGCTCGTGCTCCAAGATCCTCTGATCCGCCAGACACTCCAGCTCCTCGCCGTCGCCTGCGCCGCGATCGTGCTGGTCAACCTGATTCCGTTCGTGCGGTTCGACGGCTACATCGCTCTCATGAGCGCACTCGACGAACCGAACCTCCGTGACCGGACGATTCGTGATGGGGCCGACTTTCTGACCCGCGTGCTGTTCGGCGGACCGCGGAAGTCCAGGGATCTGGACAGGTGGTGGAGTGTTCCGTTCGGTCTCGCCTGCCTCATCGCTCCGGTCGCGATGGTGCTGTTCGCGCTCTCGCGCGTCGCGCAAGCGCTCGCCGGGGCAGGACCGGCCGCGGGGATCCTCGTCCTCGTTCTGGAGACGGCCGTGGTGATCGCCGGGGTCGCGCTCCTCTCGAGAGCACTGCTCCGCGTCTTGCGGTCGGGCGTCTCACGGCTTCGCTTCGTCTCCGTCAGCGTCGCGCTGTTGGCGAGCATCGTGGTCGTGGGAGCCGTCATCCCGGTACCTGTGACGACGACGTTCGGTTTCGTCACGCGGGGTGACCGGGTGCTCCTGGTGCAGTCGCGGACGGTGGTCGAGGCGGACGTGCCGGAGAGTGCCCCGGTCCTGCTCTTGAGCGCGGGGCTCCTCACGAATGCGCGGGTCGGCGACGGAACCGTCAGGCCGGAGCCGTGGAAGCAGACGGAGGTCGGGCTGGAGGCGCTCGTCCCGATCGCGGCGGACGGCGTGAGCGTCCCCGCGACCATCATCGCCGGTGTCGATGTGCACGAGGGCAGCGGAGGCATGCCCTCGACAGGACGGGCGCAGGTCGCGCTCGGCACGAGAAGTCTGTGGCAGACGCTTTGGGCGACGGGCGTGCTTTCGCCTCTGTCGGCGTTTGCGGAGGAGAAGCAGGAGAGGGATGAACATGACTGAACACGCGATCGAGGTCCGAAGCCTCACGAAGAGGTACGGCCGCCGCACCGCCGTCGAAGATCTGTCGTTCGTCGTGCCGCGCGGGACGATCGTCGGACTCCTCGGGCCCAACGGCGCGGGCAAGTCCACGACGCTGCGAACGCTCGTGGGCTTGCTCCGGCCGACGAGCGGCGAGAGCCTCATCGACGGGGTGCCCTTCTCGGCCCTCGAGAACCCGGCAGCGCACGTCGGTGTGCACATGGACGGGTTCGGGTTCGAGGCGGGCATCACCGCGAGGCGGCACCTGGAGATCTGCCGGCTCGCCGCCGGTGCGCCACGCAGCCGCATCGACGAGGTCCTCGAAGAAGTCGGGCTCGCCGCCGACGCCCGTCGCCGTGTGCGGACGTTCTCGACGGGGATGGTTCAGCGACTAGGCCTGGCTGCCGCTCTCGTCGGGTCACCTCCCATCCTCATCCTCGATGAGCCGGCGAACGGTCTGGACCCCGACGGGATCCGCTGGCTGCGCAGGTTCCTCCGCGGCTTCGCCGAAGGCGGTGGCACGGTGCTGGTCGCCAGCCATCAACTCGCGGAGCTCGAACACATCGTGGATGAGGTGGTCGTCATCAAGCGGCGAGCCCTCTTCGCGGGACGGCTCGGCGACCTCGTCACGCGTGAAGGGGACTCTCTGGAGAGCAAGTACTTCGAACTGGTCGAGGAAGTGCCTGCATGAAGAGCGCGATCCACAGTGAAGTCCTGCGTTCCGTGAGCGGACTCTCCCTCCTCGCCGTGTACCTCGTGGCGCTCCTGCTGCCAGCCTTCGTGCTGTTCTCCGATGGCTCGCGCCTGGACGTAGCCGGCCTCGACTCGGTCACAGCGACCGCTCGCCTGTTGGAACCCCTCGCCTGGTCGGGCATCTCCGCGGCGTTCGTCGGAGCGTACGGCGTCACCCGCGAGTACTACTACGGCTCGATGGACCGGACGCTCACCGGCGTCGGATTCCGCCGCGCGTTCGGCGGGAAGCTCATCGCCGGGGTCCTCGTCGCGCTCACGCTGTCCCTGGGACTCTTCGTCGTGTGGAGCGCGGGCGTCGCGGTCTTCTTGAGCGTGAGCGGTCTGTCTTTCGCCCCGGCCCCGGACGGGTGGCGCATCTATGCGGGCGCTGTCATCGGCGGGATGCTCGGTGCCCTGATCGGGGGGTCCATCGGTTGGATCACCCGGAACTACTACGCGACGGCCGTCATCGTCCTCGTCCTGCCGATGGTAGGAGAGCTCGCGCTGCTGCGCACGGCGCCGGAGGTGGCGAGGTTCTCGCCCGGGTTGGTCCTCGCGGCTCTGAGCGTGCCCGAGTACCAGGGCCACCTGCTCGAGTTCGGCCCGGCCCTCGTCGTCGCACTCGCCTGGGCTGCGGGCCTGGTGGCCGTGGCATGGGCGGGCGGCCGGAGGAGGACGGGATGATCGTCCGCGCGCTTCGAGCCCACGCCCGCACGTTCACCGGGGACGTCGTCCTCCTCTGGGTGGCGGTCGCGGCATTCGTGCTGTCGATCTCGATGGCGACGAGCAT
The DNA here is from genome assembly GCF_020524545.1 of Microbacterium paraoxydans. GTDB lineage: Bacteria > Actinomycetota > Actinomycetes > Actinomycetales > Microbacteriaceae > Microbacterium > Microbacterium paraoxydans_C. The sequence goes on from NZ_JAIVLG010000001.1 coordinate 616,237, forward strand.
CCCCGCGGAGATCGCGGAGGCACCGGCCGACGCCCGCGCCGCGCTCGCTGCACCGTTCAGCGCCGTGCTCGCTACGTACGGCGCTGTTCTGGCGGCCGTCTACGGCTCCTTCCGATACACCCTCGACCGGCGGGACGGCGTCGTCGCGCAGCGACTGATGCTGCAGAGCCGGTGGGTGACGCTGATCACCCGCGCACTCGCGTCCGCGCTCGGCGGCGCGGTCGTCGCCGGCGTGGCGCTCCTGGGAGGAAACATCGCGCTGGCCGTCGCGATGGGCGGTGTCCCGGTGAGCTGGGCATCGGTGGGATCCACCCTGGCCGTGGGCGCCGGTGCAGGCCTGTGGGGCATGGCGGTGGGCGTCATCGTCCAGAGCCATCTCGTGGCTCTCTTCGTCGCTTCCATGTCTCTCGGGAGCGCCGTCCTCGTCGCGATGCTCTGGAACGCCGCCGCCCGCGGCATGCCGCTGATCGCGCTGCTCGAGGCATTCGGATTCGACGTCGCCGCCGTGGGGATGTCGCCGCATGACGGGCCCAGCAGCGCCGTGCCGGTCGCCGCCGGGTGGATGCTGGCGGCTCTCGTCGCGGGGGGAGCCACCCTCCTGCGCCGCGACGTGAAGTAAGGGTTTCGCGCCGCGCCGGGGTTCGGAGCGGCACGGGGTCACGACGTAGGATCCCTAGGTGGCAACCCCCAAGATCGTCCTCTTCTATGCGTTCACGCCCCTGGCCGACCCCGAGGCCGTCCGTGTCTGGCAACGCGACCTCGGCGAGGCACTCGGCCTGCGTGGACGCCTGCTCATCTCGAAGGACGGGATCAACGGCACACTCGGTGGCGACATCGGTGTGCTGAAGAAGTGGCTGCGATCTTTCCGCTCCTACGCGCCGTTCGCCGACGCGGACATCAAGTGGAGCGAGGGAACGGGGCTGGACGCCGACGGGCGCAGCCTCGACTTTCCCAAGCTCAGTGTGAAGGTGCGCGATGAGATCGTCTCGTTCGGCGCGCCCGGCGAACTGCGCGTCGACGCGCACGGTGTCGTCGGCGGAGGCACGCGACTGACGCCCGAAGAACTGCACGGTCTGATCGACGAGCGTGGAGACGAGGTGGTCTTCTTCGACGGCCGGAACGCCCTCGAGGCGCAGATCGGGAGGTTCCGCGGCGCGGTCGTGCCCGACACCGAGACGACCAGGGACTTCGTGAGACTGCTCGATTCCGGCGCTTACGACGACCTCAAGGGCAAGCCCGTGGTCACCTACTGCACGGGCGGGATCCGCTGCGAGGTGCTGTCCAGCCTGATGACGGCGCGCGGCTTCGGCGAGGTGTACCAGCTCGAGGGCGGTATCGTCCGCTACGGCGAGAAGTACGGCGACGACGGTCTGTGGGACGGATCGCTCTACGTGTTCGACGGCCGCGGATCGGTCGACTTCTCCGACCATGCGCGCGTGATCGGCGAGTGCGTCGGGTGCGGCACCCCGACCAAACGCACGGCGAACTGTCCCGACCTGTCGTGCCGCTCGCAGTTCGTCGTGTGCGAGGCCTGCGTGGCCGTGCCTTGCACGGCCCATGCCGCCTGAGGTCAGGCAGCGACCCCGGGTTCCGCGGCACGGGGAGCGTACAGCGACCGGGGCAACAGCGCCGCCCGCAGCCGCGCCGGCCGATCCACGCTCCGGCGCAACGCCCGCAGCACCTCGTCGAGCGGCTCGGTGAGATCGGTCTGCACCTCGACCGAACGTGCGTAGTTCGTCTGCTCGACCGCATCCGTCAGCCGTCGGATCGCCGCAGCCCCCACCCGGCCCTCGCGCGCCAGGCCGGCCGCACGAACTCGCGGGGTGTCGGCGTCGGAGACCGGCAGCTGCAGGTCGATCAGGGTGTCGCGGAGCTCCGCCCATGCCGCTGCAGGATCGCCGCGTCTCGCCTGCGCGAAGCGTCGGCGACGTTCGATGACGCGGATCGATGCCGGTACCAGCAACAGCGCGACGACACCGAAGGCGATGAGCGTGACCGGCGTCGGATCGAGACGCCGCTGCGTGGTGCCGTCGGCCGAGTCGCCCCCGGTGTCCGCGCGGTCGATCTCCGGTCCAGAGGTCTCCTCGCTCTGCGGGGCCGTGGTCGGCGCAGGGGTGGAGGGGGATCCCGAGTCGCCGCCCTGCGTGACCCCCGCTCGGAACGCGGTGGGCACGCCCAAGGAGGCGGTGGGCTCGAACGGCACCCAGCCGATACCGGGGAAGAGCACCTCGGGCCAGGAGTGCAACTGGTCGCTGGTCACGGAGAAGACCGACTCGCTGCCGCGCTTCTCGTCGGTGAGTGAGCCGGGAAGGTACCCGACGACGATGCGCACCTGCATTCCCAGGCTCTCCGCCATGAGCGCGAACGCCCCCGCGAAGTGCACGCAGTATCCCGAACGCACGTCGAGGAACCGCGCGACGGCTTCGGCGCCGGTGCCGTCGAAGCCCTCCTCCACCGGCGTCTCCAGCGAGTACGTGAACTGCGAGCGGAACCAGTTCTGCAGTGCGATCAGCCGGTCGTAGTCGGTGCTTGCGGCGGCTGTCACCTCGGCGGCACGCTCCGCGATGATCTCGGGCAGCTCCACCGGCTCGGCGTCGGGATCGACCACCGGGGATGCCGCGTCGATCGCACGGATCTGCTCGAGCGTCGGAACCAGGCGCGACGAGGTGACGGTGTAGTCGTTCCCCACCGCATCGGCACTGCGCGAGAAGAGAGTGCGGTTGAGGGGAGACACCCGCCAGGAACCGCTGAGCCCCTGTACCTCGGTGGCGGGATACGGGACGGGCAACCACGAGCTCGACATGCGGAGCACACGGATGGACGTGTTCTCCTCCTCCGTCGCGATCTCCGGCCCCCATTCCGGAGCGCCGAACCCGTCGTCCTGCGACTGAAGATCGCCCCGGTCCGGCTGCCACACCCGACCGTCGAACCGGGAGAGCGTCGTCAGCCGCAAGTAGGGGGCGACGTCGGCCTTCGCAGCGATGGTCAGCACTTCGACCGGATTGGGCTGGCGCAGGTCATCGCCCAGACGCAACGAGGCATCGACGGTGACCCCGACACCGGTGCCGGCCATGCTCGTCGCCACCGGAAGCGCGGGGGCGATCACCAAGGTCGTCACCAGAGCGGCGGCCCCGACGCCCATGGCGACCGAAAGCGAGGACTTTCGAGGGGATTCCGGGTGTCGACTCGCGGTGTACCGGAACAGGAAGAGCGTGACCACGCCGAACAGCACGAACCACACGACATTGGTCTCGCCGAGGGTGATGATCATCGGGACGGCTCCGACGATGCCCGTCAGCAGCGTCGCCAGCACCGCGGAACGGTGCGCCACCAGGTGATCGACCAGGATCGCGACGATCGCGAAGCCGGCGGACAGGGCAGCGGTGAGGGCGGGCGAGGCGTCCAACGGCGCGGAGCCGAAGACGACCGCTTCGAAGGCAGCCGCGCCGAGCGTGCCGAACACGGCGACCGTCGTCGGCGTCGGCAGCACGCCGAAGAACGCGGTGTCGCCGGACACCAGCAGGGTCACCACCGCGATCGCGACCACGATCTGACCGAGGAACGTCCCCGCGTCCCGGAGCCAGGCGGCCTGTCGGCGCAGCAGCCGTCGCAGGAGCATCCCGCCACCCGTCACGGCGACGATCACGATCAGGACGGAAGACGACCAGGCTCCGGGCGAGATCACCGATGTGTACGGCCACATCGCCACGATCGTCGCTGTCGCGGCCAGCGCGCCGGGGCCGAACACACCGGTCGGCTCTTCCTCGTCGCGGTGCCAGGTCGGTGCCGCGTGCGCGGGGCGGGCCGCGGTCTGCGGGGGCTGCTCAGCGCGGAACATCGCCGACTCCGATCCGCGCCGTGACCGCGTCCTCCCAGGCGTCCGCGATGACGGGCCCGAGCGCCACCGCCGTCCACCCGTGCGGAGTCGCCGCTTCTGCGGCGCCGGGCAGCAGATCCGTGCTGAACAGCATCGGCGCGGCGGCACCGGCCGGACGCAGCCGGGCCGCGTCCTCCTCGTCGAGTCGGCCGGTGATGAAGACCAGTGGTCCTGGCGGGGTGCCACCGATGAGCGTCGCCAGATCTCGGCTCTCCCCCCGGGGCGCGACCATCGCGAGCGCCACCAGCAGTCCGTCGCGATCGTCCTCGTGCCCGCGCAGCGCACCGAGCAGCGAACCGGCACTGTCGATCACGTCGACGCTGTACCCCTCGGAGGCGAGGTGCACGGCTGCAGAGGCGCAGAGCGAGACGGCGGTCTCGAACGTCGGGTCGGCGTCGGAGCCCGGCGCCTCCCAGCGGGCGGCACTGCGATCGAGGACGACGACTGCGTCGGGGCTGGACTCCTCCTCTTCCTGGCGCACCATCAGCTGCCCGCGGTGGGCGGTCGCACGCCAGTGGATGCGGCGCATCGAGTCGCCGGGGATGTAGCCGCGCGGCGAGAGGTTGTCGCTGCCCTGTCCGAGCCGCGTCGATGACGTGTGCGCGGTTCCGCCGGCGGCTCCGACGCGCACGGCCAGCGGGGCGAGCGCGAACACCTCGGGGACGACGGTGATGCTGCGGGTCTCTCCGAACGCCTGTTCGCGCTGGGCGAGGCCGAACGGGTCGACGGTGCGCAGCATCAGCGGACCGAGCGGCCAGACGCCCCGTCGCACCCCGGTGATCGAATACGTGAGCCGACCCGTCTCGGGAGGGTACTCACCGCCGGAGTCGCCGGCGACCGCGTCGGGGAGGACGTCGTGCCAGAGTCCGCGTGGCACCCGCAGCGCGCGGAGCGCGATCCGGACCGTCACGCGCGAGGTCTCGGACACGGTGAGCAGATCGGTCGAGATCTGACGGGTGACCGTCCCGGAACGCCGTGGCAGACGGACGGCGAGGAGCGAGAACACGGTGAGAGCGGCCAGCAGCAGACCGATGTAGAGGAGGATGCGGGTGCCGAGGACGTTGGCGGCGATCACGCAGCACAGCGCGGCGACGAGAGCGCCGGCTCCGCGGCCGGTGAGGGGTCGGCGTCTTCGCATGATCGACCGGTCAGGAACGTGTCGCGACGGGGACCCGCACCCGTTCGACGATCTGGGTGAGTGCGGCCTCGACCGGCTGGGCTCCCGCGCGGTGGGCGCCGCGCGCCGGCAGCAGCCGGTGGGCGAGGACCGGGATGAGCAGGGCTGTGATGTCGTCGGGGATGACGTAATCGCGACCGTCCAGCGCCGCCCACACCTTCGCGGCGCGGATCAGCTGCAGGGTCGCCCGCGGGCTGGCACCGAGGTGCAGGTTCGGGTCGGAACGGGTCGCCTGGGCGAGCGCGACCGTGTACTCCTCCAGCGCGGGGGCGACGTGGACCGAGCGCGCCCAGGCGATGAGCTGGGAGATGGCGGTCGCATCGGCGACGGGCGACAGGGCGGCGAGCGGGTTCACCACATCGCGCTGGCGCAGCATGAGGGCCTCGGCTGCGGCGTCCGGATACCCCATCGAGATGCGCATCATGAAGCGGTCGCGCTGGGCCTCGGGGAGCGCGTAGGTCCCCTCCATCTCGAGCGGGTTCTGCGTCGCCACCACCAGGAACGGTGTCGGGAGCAGGTGGGTCGATCCGTCGACCGTGACCTGACCCTCCTCCATCGCTTCGAGAAGAGCCGACTGCGTCTTGGGGGAGGAGCGGTTGATCTCATCGGCGATCACGATGTGCGCGAACACCGCGCCGCGCTTGAACTCGAACTCCTGATCGACCGGGTTGTACACCGAGACGCCGGTGACGTCGCCGGGCAGCAGGTCGGGCGTGAACTGGATGCGCCGCACGGTCGCATCGACACTCGCGGCGAGTGCGCGCGCGAGCATCGTCTTGCCGACCCCGGGGACGTCCTCGATGAGCAGGTGCCCTTCGGCCAGGAGGCAGACGAGGGCGCTGCGCACGGCGTCCGGCTTCCCGTCGATGACCCGGCCGATGGAGCCGAGGATCGCAGAGGTCTGCGCGGCGAACCGTTCGGCATCGATCATCACCGGGATCAGGGGGGCTTTCTCTGGCATGCGTTCCCTCTCACGTCGGCGCTGCGGTGCGCGTTATTCGATCGTAACCCGGTGACGCCGTCACTGCTCTGGAAGCTTCCCCCCGAGAGCGCGCGGTGGCATCCACGACCCGACCTGCCCGTCGAACGGCCGGAGGTGTCGTCGCACCCGACGCGCTCGGGTTAGGATGGTTGACGGCTCTCCGCGTGGCGGCATCCAGGCCAATTCCCCCAGGGCGGAAACGCAGCAAGGGTAACCGGGCTCTGCTGGGTGCGCGGAGAGTCTTTTTCATGTGCGATGGCCGTGCCGTGACGCCCATTCGAACGTCAGGTGCACCTGAGACAATCGTCCCGTGACCGTCTCCCCGCCCTCGAAGGCGCAGCATCCGCTGGGCCGATTCGCCTCGCCGGCCCTCCTCCTCGTCGCGATGTGGATCGTGCAGTTCGCCGATGCGGTCCTCCCGGGATCCTTCACCGGTTTCGGCCTGCGGTCCTGGGACGTCGCGGGGCTCGGCGGCATCGTGCTCGGTCCGCTCCTGCACGCGAGCTGGCAGCATCTCATCGCGAACTCCGTGCCCTTCCTCGTCCTCGGATGCCTGGTGGCCGTCGAAGGTGCTCGCAGATTCTGGGCTGTCACCGCCATCGTCGCGATCGTGGGCGGTATCGGCACGTGGGTCGTGAACGCTCCGGGGACCCTGACGGTCGGTGCCTCCGGGCTCGTGTTCGGCTACTTCGGCTACGTCGTGATGCGGGTGTTCGCCCCGGGGCGCGTCGCCCACCGCATCCTCTATGCCGTCATCGCGCTCGTCGTGATCGTCGTGTACGGCGGCTCGATGCTGGCCGGAGTGTTCGGCGCCGCCGAGGGCATCTCCTGGCAGGGGCACCTGTTCGGCGCGATCGGCGGGGGCGTGGCGGCGTTCGCCGGTCGTCCCCGAATCGCGCGCGGCAGCGTGACGACGTGAACTCGGGGCGCACCGCGTCCCGGGGGAAGGCTCGAACGGCGGCGAAGAAGACGGCGAAGAGGCGCAGCAGCGCGGCTCGGCGACGCAGGACCGGTGCGCGCCGACGCGCGGCGATCCGGGCCCGACGGAGGAAGATCCTGCAGCGCGTGCTGATCTCCGCCGTCGCGGTCGTCGTGCTCGGAGGTCTGCTGACGCTGATCCCGCTGGGGCTCGGCCGCGACCCCGCCCCGATCTGCCTCGACGACCCCCGGACGTTCCCCGAGGCGGGCGTCCGCGGCTGGAGCGGGGAGCAGCTCGACAACGCCGCGACGATCATCCGCACGGCCGGTGCACTCGGGTTCCGCCGCGACGGGCAGATCCTCGGGGTGATGACGGCGATGGGTGAGAGCAGCCTGCGCAACATCGACTACGGCGACTGGGAGACGAGCGGGTTCACCAACCCCGATGGATCGCGCACGACCAGCATCGGACTCTTCCAGCAGCAGGAGTGGTGGGGGAGCATCGAGCAGCGCATGGATCCGGCAACCGCGGCGACGCTGTTCTACGACCGGCTGGGCCGCCTGCCCGGATGGCGGGACCTGGAACCCTCGCACGCGATCCACCGGGTGCAGGTCAACACCGATCGCGACTACTACGCACGCTTCCTGCAGGATGCCGCCGCCGTCGTCGACGCGCTGTCGCGCCCGTGCGAGTGACGCCCGCACCTTTGTCCCGGTGGGATCCCCTGCGGCTTCCCGGACGCCGCGCCTAAGCTGGGCACGTGGCGCGGAGCATCTACATCACCTCGGCCGAAGGCCATACCGGCAAGTCGACGATCGCCCTCGGGGTGCTCGACGCCCTGATGCGCGTGTCGCCGCGCGTGGGAGTGTTCCGCCCGATCGCGCGGTCGGCGACCGAACGCGACGAGATCCTCGAACTGCTGCTCGCGCACGACGGCGTGCACCTCGACTACGAGGACTGCATCGGCGTGACGTACGACGATGTGCGCGCCGACCCGGACAGCGCGCTGTCGACGATCGTCGCACGGTTCAAAGCCGTGGAGGCGCAGTGCGACTCCGTCGTCATCATCGGCAGCGACTACACGGACGTCGCGAGCCCGGCCGAGCTCGGGTTCAACGCGCGGATCGCCGCCAACCTCGGCGTCCCGGTGCTGCTCGTGCTCAGCGGTCGCGATCAGCAGCGTCAGGCCGAACAGCTCGGTACCACGACCGCCCGCGAGGCCGCCGCGATCGGGCAGATCGCCGCGCTCGCCCTGTCCGAGCTGTCCGAGGAGCGTGCGGAGCTGTTCGCCGTCGCGGTGAACCGCGCCGATCCCGATGCGCTCGCCGCCGTCATCGACGAGGTCCGCGCCGTGCTCCCCGGGGAGCACACGCCGGTGTGGGCGATCCCCGAGGATCGTGCGCTCGTGGCGCCGTCCATCCGCGACATCCTCGCCGCCGTCGACGGCGCGCTGCTCACGGGCGACGACGACCGGTTGACCCGGGAGGCGCTGACGATCGTCGTCGCCGGCATGTCCATGGTCAACGTGCTGCCCCGGCTGACCGAGGAGGCTGTCGTGGTGATCCCGGCAGACCGCACCGAGGTGCTGCTCGCGGCGCTGCTCGCCGACGCCTCCGGCACCTTCCCGCGCATCGCCGGCATCATCTTGAACGGCCCGTTCCCGCTTCCGGAGACGATCGTACGGCTGCTCGACGGGTTCGCGTCGTCGGTGCCGATCATCACGACCGATCTGGGCACCTATGACACCGCCGTGCGCGTGATGAGCACCCGCGGCCGCCTCTCGGTGGATTCGCGCAGCCGCTACGACCGCGCGCTCGGGCTGTTCCAGGCGCACGTCGATCTCGTGGAGCTGACTGAGCAGCTCGGGCTCGCCGAAGCACACGTCGTGACCCCGCTCATGTTCCAGTACGGCCTGATCGAGCGCGCCCGCGCTCATCGGCGCCGCATCGTGCTGCCCGAGGGCGACGACGACCGCATCCTGCGGGCGGCGGCGACGCTCCTCGCGCGGGAGGTCGCGGATCTGACGATCCTCGGCGACGAGGCGGCTATTCGTGCCCGCGCCGTCGAGCTCGGCGTCGACATCGCGGCGGCCCGGGTGCTGAGTCCCACCGACCCCGCACTCGTCGAGCGGTTCGCCGCCGAGTACGCGCGGCTGCGGGCGCACAAGGGCATCACGCTCGCCCAGGCGGCGGACACGGTGACCGATGTGTCGTACTTCGGCACGATGATGGTGCATCTCGGACTCGCCGACGGCATGGTCTCCGGTGCGGCGCACACCACGGCGCACACGATCCGTCCGTCGTTCGAGATCATCAAGACGAAGCCGGGGGTGACGGTGGTCTCCAGCGTGTTCCTCATGGCACTCGCCGATCGTGTGCTCGTCTACGGAGACTGCGCGGTGATCCCCGATCCGACGAGCGCGCAGCTCGCCGACATCGCGATCTCTTCGGCGACGACCGCCCGTCAGTTCGGCATAGAGCCGCGCGTCGCGATGCTGTCGTACTCGACGGGGGAGTCCGGCTCCGGAGCCGATGTCGACAAGGTGCGCGCGGCGACCGCCCTCGTCCGCGAGCGCGCACCCGAGCTCCCCGTCGAAGGACCTATCCAGTACGACGCGGCGGCGGATGCGGCGGTCGCCAAGGCCAAGCTCCCGGATTCGGCGGTCGCCGGCCGGGCGACCGTGTTCGTGTTCCCCGACCTCAACACGGGCAACAACACCTACAAGGCGGTGCAGCGCTCGGCGGGAGCCGTCGCCATCGGGCCCGTGCTCCAGGGGCTCAACAAACCCATCAACGACCTGTCTCGGGGTGCGCTCGTCGACGACATCGTCAACACGGTCGCCATCACGGCGATCCAGGCGCAGGGGGATGCGGCATGAGTGCGATCCTCGTGATCAACAGCGGATCGTCATCGCTGAAGTACAGCCTGATCGACATCGAACAGGAAGATCTGCTCGCGAGCGGACTGATCGAGCGGATCGGGCAGGATTCCAGTCCCGTGGCGCACACCGTCCGCCCCGATACGGATGCCGATGCGGTGCCGACGATGCTCGACGCGACGTACCGCTCGGAGCGGCCGATCGCGGATCACGCCGCTGCCTTCGAGGTGATGCGGGAGCAGTTCGGCGCGCACGGACCGTCGCTCGACGAGCATCGCCCCGTCGCGGTCGGGCACAGGGTGGTCCACGGCGGCGCGCGCTTCTACGCCCCGACCCTGATCGACACCGACGTGGAGCGTCAGATCGACGAGCTCGCCGTGCTCGCACCCCTGCACAACCCCGCGAACCTCGCCGGGATCCTTGCCGCACGCGCCGTGTTCGATCAGGTTCCGCACGTGGCTGTGTTCGACACCGCGTTCCATCAGACGCTTCCGCCCGCCGCGTACACGTATGCGATCGACGCCGCGCTCGCCGCGGAGCATCGGGTGCGGCGATACGGTTTCCACGGCACGAGTCACCAGTACGTGAGCGAGTCGGCGGCGGCCTTCCTCGGGCGCGACCTCGCAGAACTCCGGCAGATCGTCTTCCATCTCGGCAACGGCGCCTCCGTGACCGCGATCGAGGGCGGGCGCTCGGTGGAGACGTCGATGGGTCTCACCCCGCTCGAAGGGCTGGTGATGGGCACGCGGTCGGGCGACATCGATCCGGCGGCGCTCGTGCATCTCTCGCGCCGCGCCGGCTACTCGATCGACGACCTCGACTCGCTGCTCAACACCCGCAGCGGGCTCGCCGGGCTCGCCGGACGCAGCGACATGCGCGACATCCTCGCCGGGGTCGAAGCCGGAGACGAAGCCGCTGTGCTCGCCTTCGATGTGTATGTGCACCGTCTGCGCGCCTACGCCGGTGCGTACATCGCCCAGCTCGGGGGAGTGGACGTCATCTCCTTCACGGCAGGTGTGGGCGAGAACGCCGCACCCGTCCGGGCCGCTGCGCTGGCGACGCTCGGATTCGCGGGCGTCGAGATCGAGCCGGTCAGAAACGAAGCTCGGGAGCGCGGCATCCGCCGGATCTCCACGGACGCCTCGGCGGTGACGGTGCTCGTCGTGCCGACCGACGAGGAACTGCAGATCGCGAGGCAGACGGCCGAGCTCCTCTGATCCGCTCGCGGGGGTTACCCCGTGACGCACTGCCGCATTACGCTTGAGCGGTGGCACGGAGAGGTGCCGGCCCGCTGATCGCCCTTCTCCTGGAGGCTCTGTGCCAGACGCACTGCCCGACCTGTTCCACGCCGACGGCGTGCTCTTCGACCTCGACGGCGTGCTCACCCCGACCGCCGAGGTCCACATGCGCGCCTGGCAGGCCGTGTTCGACGATGTCTTCGCCCGGTGGAGCATCACGCCGCCGTACACCGACGCCGACTACTACGACTACGTCGACGGCAAGAAGCGCTACGACGGGGTCGCGAGTCTGCTGCGCAGCCGCAACGTCGAAGTCCCCTGGGGTCACGTCGACGACGATCCCTCCGCCGAGACCGTCTGCGGGATCGGCAATCGCAAGAACGCCGCCTTCGCCGCGTCGCTGCGCGCGCAGGGCATCGTTCCGTATCCCGGGTCGCTCGCGCTCGTCGAGAGCTTGCGGGCCGCCGGCATCCCGCTCGGGGTCGTGTCGAGTTCCAAGAACGCCGAGGAGGTGCTGGCCGCGGCAGGCATCCGCTCCCTCTTCCGGATCGTCGTCGACGGAGTCGTGGCGGAGCGCGAGGGTCTCGCCTCCAAGCCGGCCGCCGACATGTTCGCCGCCGGCGCCGCGGCCCTCGGCGTCGATCCGGCTCGCTCTATCGCCGTCGAGGATGCCACGTCCGGTGCCGCCTCCGCCGCCGCAGCCGGCTACGGCACCGTGATCGGCGTCGATCGCGGTGCAGGTGCCGACGCCCTGCGAGCCGCCGGCGCCACGATCGTCGTCGAGGACCTCGCCGTCTTCGTTCCCGCCACCCGTACCGACATCCCGGAGACCGCATGATCGACCGCGACCGCTTCCCCGTCGACCCGTGGCGTCTGATCGACACGCACTACTCGGAGGAGGGCGTCAGCGAGACGCTGTTCTCCGTGGGCAACGGCTACCTCGGGCTGCGCGGCAACCATATCGAGGGTCGCGGTGCCCAGGAGCACGGCACCTTCATCAACGGGCTGCACGAGACCTGGCCGATCCGGCACGCCGAGCAGGCCTACGGCTTCGCGGAGGTCGGGCAGACGATCGTCAACGCCCCAGACGCCAAGGTCATGCGGGTGTACGTCGACGACGAACCGATCTCGCTCGACGATGCGGACGTGCGTGAGTATCGCCGCACCCTCGACATGCGCACCGGTGTCCTGGAGCGTCTGGTGGTGTGGGAGACCCCGTCCGGCAAGCGCGTGCGCATGCGGGATGAGCGCATCGTGAGTTTCGAGGAGCGCCACCTCGCAGTCCTCCGGCTCGAGGTCGTCGTCGAGAACGCGGATGCCCCGGTCACGATCAGCTGTCAGCTGCTGAACCGCCAGGATGGAGCCGGCGTGTACGCCGGGACCCCGATCGGCACGAAAGCGGCTCCTTTCGACCCCCGCAAGGCGGAGAAGATCGCCGACCGCGTGCTGGAGCCGTCCGAGCACTGGCAGGACGGACTGCGTTCCGCACTGTCCTACCGGGTCGCGGATTCCGGGATGACCGTCGCGGTGGTCGCGGACCACATCGTCGAGACCGAGAACGAGTACAACGCGCGAACGCTCGTGGAGCCCGACATCGCCAAGAACGTGTTCCGCGTGCAGGCGAAGGCCGGCGTCCCGATCACGGTCACGAAGCTCGTCAGCTACCACACGTCTCGGGGGGTGCCGCCGCGGGAACTCGTCGACCGGTGCCGTCGGTCGCTCGACCGGGCGGCGGGCGAGGGCGTCGAGGCGGTGTTCCGACGACAGCGGGAGTGGCTCGACGCGTTCTGGGAGCGTAGCGACGTGCAGATCGGCGGGCGGGACGACCTGCAGCAGGCCACCCGCTGGTGCCTGTTCCAACTCGCGCAGGCGTCGGCGCGCGCCGACGGCGCCGGAGTCCCCGCCAAGGGCGTGTCCGGTTCGGGGTACAGCGGCCACTACTTCTGGGACACGGAGATCTACGTGCTCCCGTTCCTGACCTACACGACGCCGCAGTGGGCGTACAACGCGTTGCGCGCCCGGGCCGGCATGCTCCCGGCGGCGCGTCGTCGCGCGGCCCAGCTCAACGAGGCAGGGGCGCTCTTCCCCTGGCGCACCATCAACGGCGAGGAAGCCTCCGCGTACTACGCCGCGGGCACCGCGCAGTACCACATCAACGCCGACATCAGCTTCGCGCTGGGCAAGTACGTGCGGGCCACGGGGGACGAGGAGTTCCTGCGGCGCGAGGGCGCGGACATCGCGATCGAGACCGCACGGCTGTGGGCGACGCTCGGATTCTGGCGTGGCTCGCGGCTGGTCGACGAGGCGGACGCCGGCGACGGCATCGAGACCTTCCACATCCACGGCGTCACCGGCCCGGACGAGTACACGACGGTCGTCAACGACAACCTGTACACGAACGTGATGGCGCGCTACAACCTCCGCTACGCCGCCAAGGTGGTGCGTGAGATCAAAGAGAACCACCCCGAGGACTACGTCAAGCTCGTCGACCGGACGGGCCTCGGCCCCGGCGAGGCCGAGGCATGGGAGCGCGCGGCGGCAGCCATGTTCATCCCGTACAGCGAGGGGCTCGGCATCCACCCGCAGGACTCGCTCTTCCTCGAGCGCGAGGTCTGGGATCTCGCCAACACCCCCGCCGAGCAGCGACCGCTGCTGCTGCACTTCCACCCCCTCGTGATCTACCGGTTCCAGGTGCTCAAGCAGGCGGATGTCGTGCTCGCGTTGTTCCTGCAGGGGAACCACTTCACGCCCGAGGAGAAGAAGGCCGACTTCGATTACTACGACCCGCTGACCACGGGTGACTCCACCCTCTCGGCGGTCGTGCAGTCGATCATGGCCGCCGAGGTGGGGTACCAGGACCTCGCCAGGAAGTACTTCGAGCAGTCGCTGTTCGTCGACCTGCACGATCTGCATCACAACGCGGCCGACGGCGTGCACGTGGCTTCCGCCGGTGGGGTGTGGACCGCGCTGGTCTGCGGCTTCGGCGGCATGCGTGACTACGCGGGAGACCTCAGTTTCGATCCGCGACTTCCGGCGGACTGGCCCTCCCTCTCGTTCCCGCTGCAGTGGCAGGGATCCACGATGCAGGTGACCGTGACCAGGGATGAGCTCCGGGTCCAGGTGCGCAGCGGGCCCCCCGTGCCGTTCAGCGTGCGCGACACCGCGTACTTCGCCACGGCGGACGACGAGGCCGTCGTGACCCTCGGTGACCAGGGACCCCTGATCCCGGGGCGGCCGACCCTGCGGCAGTTCGCCGACGCCCGCCGCGAGGACGGTACACGCATGTCGGCGTCCGTTCCGGTGATCACGACCGCTGTCCCCGTGGTCGAGCCGATCGACTGACACTCCCTCTCTGTGATGCCGAGACCCCCGCTGGTCGTCGGCGCCCCCGCTGGCGTGCGCCGGAGCGAGGGGGCGTGGACAACCAGCGGGGGTCTCGGCGATGTGTGTGGGTGGACCGGGACGGGATCCCGGGTTCCCCGGAGCGAAGGTCGGTGGCACGCCGTAGGCTGGTGAGGTGACCACAGCCCTCTATCGCCGCTACCGACCCGAGACCTTCGGCGAGATGATCGGGCAGTCCCAGGTGACCGATCCGCTGATGACGGCTCTGCGCGGCGATCGAGTCGGCCACGCGTACCTGTTCTCCGGACCCCGCGGCTGCGGCAAGACGACGTCGGCTCGCATCCTCGCGCGCTGCCTCAACTGCGCCGAGGGACCGACCGACGTGCCCTGCGGCGTGTGCCCGAGCTGTGTCGAGCTGTCGCGGGCCGGCGGAGGATCCCTCGACGTGGTCGAGATCGACGCGGCGAGCCACAACGGTGTCGACGACGCGCGCGACCTGCGTGAACGGGCGACGTTCGCCCCCAGCCGCGACCGGTACAAGATCTTCATCCTCGACGAGGCGCACATGGTGACGCCACAGGGCTTCAACGCGCTGCTCAAACTGGTCGAGGAACCGCCCGAGCACGTCAAGTTCATCTTCGCGACCACCGAGCCAGAGAAGGTGCTCGGCACGATCCGCTCCCGCACACATCACTACCCGTTCCGGCTCGTGCCGCCCGCCGCCATGCTCGAGTACGTGGCCAAGCTGTGCGCGGAAGAGGGCGTGATCGTCGAACAGGGCGTCCTCCCGCTCGTGGTCCGCGCCGGTGGCGGCTCGCCCCGAGACACGCTTTCGCTGCTCGACCAGCTGATCGCCGGGTCAGATGCGCCGGCCGAATCCGAGACGGTGACCGTGGGGTACGCACGCGCCGTGTCACTGCTCGGCTACACGCATGCCGCCCTCCTCGACGAGATCGTCGATGCGCTCGCCGCAGGGGATGCAGCCACCGCCTTCCCGGCGATCGACCGTGTGGTGCAGACGGGGCAGGACCCGCGCCGCTTCGTCGACGACCTGCTCGAGCGCCTGCGCGACCTCATCGTCATCGCGGCGGTCGGCGCCGGTGCCTCGGCCGTCCTCCGCGGCATCGCCGAAGACGACCTGGAGCGGATGCGCGCCCAGGCGGCCACCTTCGGGTCGGCACGACTCTCGCGCACGGCCGACGTGGTCAGCGCCGCCCTCGATGACATGTCGGGTGCGACCTCCCCGCGGCTCCACCTGGAGCTCATGGTGGCGCGCGTGCTCGCCGGTGCGTCGGAGGCGTCGACGTCGGATGCTGCGCCGGTCGCCGCGCCCGAGCGTGCGCCCGGGGCAGCCCGCTCGACCCCCGCGGCCGTCACGACTCCGGTGCCCTCCTCGCCCGCCCCGAGCGCCGCTCCGGGGGAGACCGCGCCCCCTGCTCCTGCTCCGCCTGCGGCCGCTGCGGTCCGGGAGCCGGTCGTCGAGAGCCGCGAGCCCGAATCGTCGAGCCCCGCCCCCGTGGCCGCGCCCGAGGCCGGGCCCGTCGTCGCACAGGGCCCTGTCACGCTCGAACGCATCGCCGCCTCGTGGCCCGCGGTGCTGACGCGGCTCGAGAGCATCAGCCGCACATCCTGGTTGCTGGCGACCGCCGTGCAACCGCTGGCCTACGCCACCGACACCGAGGTACTGACGCTCGGCTTCACCAGCCAGCACGACGTCGCGAAGTTCAAGGGCACCACTCCAGGCTCCGGACCCTCGGACCATCTGCGGACGGCGATCGAGAACGAGCTGGGCGTCCGGGTGAAGTACCTCCCCGCGCCGATGCCGGCCGGAGGGGCTCCGCGACAGTCCTCGGCGTCCGGGCCCTCGACCCCCGCCGACCCTGCTCCCGCATCGGAGCCTGCGTCAGCGGGGCCTCCCCGTCCGCAGGTCCGCAGCGCGTCAGCCTCCACCGTGACGGAGTGGGCGGTCGCACCGATTCCCTCGACCGTGGAGCAGCCGAGCGCACGTCCCACAGACGCCGCGCCGCTTCCGGTCGACGACGAGCCCGAGGAGGTCGAGGCGGCGGCATCCGCCCCACGACCGCCGTCCGACGGCGCTGTCGATCGAGACGCGCCACCGCTGCCCGACGATGACGACGCCCCGGCGTACGACGAAGAGCCGCCCTACGACCCGTCTTACGAACCGCCCGCGACACGCCAGGCTCCCCCCGAGCGGCCGGTGCCGGTGCAGCGCACCGTCGCAGCCCCACCGGTCGTCGTCGAGCGCGCTCCCGCTGCCGGGGGAGTACAGCGTTACGGCGAGGCCGTGATCCGCCAGGTGCTCGGCGCGACGTTCCTGCGCGAAGAGCCCTACGAGCCCCCGACGAGGTTCTCCTGATGTATGACGGCATCGTTCAAGAGCTGATCGACGAATTCGGTCGGCTCCCCGGCATCGGCCCGAAGTCCGCCCAGCGGATCGCGTTCCACATCCTCCAGACGCCGACGTTCGATGTCGCGCGTCTCGCCGAGCTGCTGGGTGAGATCCGGCTCCGCGTGCGCTTCTGCGAGATCTGCGGCAACGTGGCCGAGCAGGAGCGATGCGGGATCTGCCGCGACCCTCGCCGCAGCCAGTCCTTGATCTGCGTGGTCGAAGACGCGAAGGACGTCGCCGCGATCGAGCGCACCCGGGAGTTCCGCGGGCTCTATCACGTCCTCGGCGGGGCGATCAGCCCCATAGCCGGTATCGGACCCGACGACCTCCGAATCGCTCAGCTCATGACGCGCCTCGCCGACGGGACGGTGCAGGAGGTGATCATCGCCACGAACCCGAACCTCGAGGGCGAGGCCACAGCGAGCTACCTGAGCCGTCTGCTGACCACCATGCAGATCACGGTGTCCCGTCTCGCTTCGGGGCTGCCCGTGGGCGGCGACCTGGAGTACGCCGACGAGGTCACGCTCGGGCGCGCGTTCGAGGGTCGGCGCGTCCTGTGACGCCGAGCGCGGGATTCTCGCGTCGCGGCTGGTTGCTCTTCGGGGCCATGGCCCTGCTGTGGGGTGTGCCCTACCTGTTCATCAGCGTCGCGGTCGAGTCGATCTCACCTCCCGCGATCGTGGCCGGACGCACCCTGATCGCCGCACTGCTGTTGCTGCCGTTCGCGATCCGCAGCGGTGCGCTGCGAGCCGCGCTGAAGCACTGGCCTTGGGTCCTCGCTTTCGGTGCGGTCGAGATGGCCGGTCCCTTCCTCCTGCTCGGCCACGCCGAAATGACGCTGCCCTCCGGGATGACCGGGCTGCTGGTGGCGACCGTGCCCCTGTTCGCTGCCCTGATCGCCCTCGGTGGCGGCGACCGCGGGGTGCTCCGGCCCGCCCGTGGTATCGGTCTGCTCGTCGGATTCGCAGGTGTCGCCGTCGTGGTCGCAGGTCCCGGACTCTTCGGCGGCGAAGTGAGCCTTCTCGCTGCAGGAGAGGTGCTCCTGGTGGCTGTGCTCTACGCGACGGCCCCCTTCATCGTCGCCCGTAAGCTCAACGCCGTGCCGTCGCTGGGCACGATCACGCTGTCGCTGCTGATGATCGGGATCTTCTACCTCCCGATCGGTGTGCTCACCCAGCACGAGGTGCCGACGCTGCCGTCGATCGGAGCGCTGCTCGCTCTCGCCGTGATCTGCACGGCGGTGGCGTTCCTGGCGTTCTTCGCGCTCATCCGCGAGGTGGGGCCGGTACGCGCTCCGCTGTTCACCTATGTCAACCCCGTGGTCGCGATCGTCCTCGGTGCGATCGTCCTCGCCGAACCGCTGACGCCCGGACTGCTCCTCGGCTTCCCGCTGATCATCGTCGGCTGCTGGTTCGCGGCCACGGGCGGTCGGCTGCGTCCTGTCTCCCCGCAGGCGCTCCCACCGTCCCTCTGACCGCCGAGCGGCCGCTCGTCGCCGGGGCGATGTCACATGCGCAACAGGGCATACGCGCCGATCATAGAATGATCGTGGGCGAATCCGCCCGACATCCCAGGGAGTGATCGTGGCCCTCATCGTGCAGAAGTACGGCGGCTCGTCCGTCGCCGACGCAGAGAGCATCAAGCGCGTCGCCAAGCGCATCGTCGACACGCGTCGTGCCGGTCACGACGTGGTCGTGGCGGTCAGCGCCATGGGCGACACGACCGATGAGCTGCTGGAGCTCGCGGATGAGGTCGCGCCGATCCCCGCGCCGCGCGAGCTCGACATGCTGCTCTCCAGCGGAGAGCGCATCTCGATGGCGCTGTTGGCCATGGCGATCCACTCGATGGGATTCGAGGCGCGGTCGTTCACCGGCAGCCAGGCGGGCATGATCACGGATTCCCAGCACGGTGCCGCGCGCATCGTCGACGTGACGCCGGTTCGTCTGCGAGAAGCCCTCGATGAGGGGGCGATCGTGATCGTCGCCGGGTTCCAGGGCTTCAACCGCGACACCAGGGACATCACGACGCTCGGACGCGGAGGGTCGGACACCACGGCCGTCGCTCTCGCCGCCGCGCTCGATGCCGACGTGTGCGAGATCTACAGCGACGTGGACGGCATCTTCACCGCTGACCCGCGCGTCATCCCGAAGGCGCAGAAGCTCGACCACGTTTCCAGCGAGGAGATGCTCGAGCTGGCGGCCAACGGCGCCAAGGTGCTGTACATCCGTGCCGTCGAGTACGCACGCCGTCACGGCGTCCTCATTCATGCTCGGTCGACCTTCTCGTCGGCCGAGGGCACATACGTTCTGGGCGAGGGTATGAAGAACCCGCGCGAAGCCGAGGGAGCAGCCATGGAAGAACCGATCGTCGCCGGTGTCGCCACCGACTTCAGCCAGGCCAAGATCACGGTCGCGGGCGTGCCCGACGTGCCGGGCAAGGCTGCGGAGATCTTCAAGATCGTCGCGAAGTCCGGCGCCAACGTCGACATGATCGTGCAGAACGTCTCGGCGACCGGGCGCACCGACATCTCTTTCACGGTCCCCAAGGCGGATGCGGCGGCTGCCCTCAAGGCACTGGCCGGCGATCAGACCGAAGTCGGGTTCCAGAACCTGATCCACGACGATCAGATCGGCAAGCTCTCGGTCGTCGGTGCGGGGATGCGCACGCACTCGGGCGTCTCGGCCACTCTCTTCGAGGCGCTTTCGGCGGGCGGCATCAACATCGAGATGATCTCCACCTCGGAGATCCGCATCTCGGTGGTGCTCCGCGACACCGACCTGACCGAGGCGGCGCGAACTGTTCACACCGCGTATGGACTCGACGGTGACTCCGAAGCCACGGTCCACGCCGGCACGGGCCGCTGATCCTGCCAACTTTCGCAGGCTTCCTGCCGCTTCGCCGGATCAGGCGCTCACATCGAATCAGGCACATCCGCAGCAAATCGGCCTGATCTCGCCGAACTGCCTGACCCCGCGGAGGCTCCCGGTCTCGCGGTGTGGCGAGCAGAGCGGCGGGGTGGCGGTAGACTCACCGAAACCCTGACACCGGCGCCAGGCGCAGCATCCACATCCCGACGCCGCGCCCGAAGCCTCGTACGCAGTACCGCACGACGCCAAGGAACATCATGACCCGCATCTCCGAATCAGGACTCTCCGTCGCCATCGTCGGCGCCACCGGCCAGGTGGGCACCGTGATGCGCGAGATTCTCGCCGAGCGTTCCTTCCCGATCCGTGAGCTGCGTCTGTTCTCCTCGGCACGATCGGCAGGCACGGCCATCGAGTTCGGTGGCGCGACGGTCATCGTCGAAGACGTTGAGACGGCGGACGCCGGGGGGATCGACATCGCCCTGTTCTCCGCCGGCGCCACGGCGAGCCGCGCCTATGCGCCGCGCTTCGCCGCCGCCGGTGCCGTGGTCGTCGACAACTCCAGCGCCTGGCGGATGGACCCCGAGGTTCCGCTCGTGGTCAGCGAGGTCAATCCGCACGCGATCGACGAGCGCCCCAAGGGCATCATCGCGAATCCGAACTGCACGACGATGGCGGCCATGCCGGTGCTGAAGGCCCTGGATGCCGAGGCCGGTCTCGAGCGTCTCATCGTGTCGACCTATCAGGCCGTCTCCGGCTCCGGGCTCGCCGGTGCCCAGGAACTCCTCGGTCAGGTGGAGGGCGTGCTCGCGCAGGGCGACACCCTCCGTCTGGTGCACGATGGCTCGTCCGTCGACTTCCCCGAGCCCGAGAAGTACATCGCCCCGATCGCCTTCGACGTGATCCCGTTCGCCGGCAACCTGGTCGAAGACGGGGACAACGAGACGGATGAGGAGAAGAAGCTCCGCAACGAGAGCCGCAAGATCCTCGAGCTTCCCGATCTCCGGGTCGCGGGCACCTGCGTGCGTGTCCCGGTCTTCACCGGTCACTCCCTCTCGATCAACGTCGAGTTCGCTCGCAGCATCTCGCCCGAACGCGCGCGCGAGGTCTTGAGCACGGCTCCCGGGGTCGTCCTCGACGAGGTGCCCACGCCGCTGCAGGCCGCAGGCAAGGACCCCAGCTTCGTCGGTCGCATCCGTGCCGATCAGTCCGCGCCGGAGGGCAAGGGCCTCGTACTGTTCCTCAGCAACGACAATCTCCGCAAGGGGGCCGCGCTGAACGCGGTGCAGATCGCCGAGGTCCTCGCCGAGCGTCTCGCCGTCGTGCGCTGACCTCCGCGTTGCGGACGCCGTCGCATGGTTCGCGGCGGCGCGCCCGCGAACTAGACTGGTTCGGTGACTGAAAACGTCGATGTCGTCCTGATCGGCGGTGGCATCATGAGCGCCACCCTGGGTACGCTGCTGCACGAATTGCAGCCGGAGTGGAAGATCGTCGCCTTCGAGCGACTCTCCGACGTCGCCCAGGAGAGCTCGAACCCGTGGAACAACGCCGGCACGGGTCACGCCGCCCTGTGTGAGTTGAACTACATGCCGCAGCAGGGGGATGCCCCGCTGGATCCTGCCAAAGCGGTGTCGATCAACGAGCAGTTCCAGCAGAGTCGCCAGTTCTGGTCGTCGCTGGTGGACCGGGGCGTGCTCGATGCGCCGTCGACGTTCATCAACGCGACCCCGCACATGACGTTCGTCCGCGGCGAGAAGGATGTCGCCTACCTCAAGGCGCGCTACGAGGTGCTCAAGAAGCAGCCGCTGTTCGCCGGCATCGAGTACAGCGAGGACTCCCGTGTCATCAACACCTGGGCCCCGCTGCTGATGCAGCAGCGCCGCAAGGGTGAGCCGTTCGCGGCGACTCGTGTTCCGGCTGGCACCGATGTCGATTTCGGCGCTCTCACCCACCAGCTCTTCGACCACCTCACCGAGTCGGGCGTCACGCTGCGCACCAACCACGAGGTGCGCAGCCTGAAGAAGCAGAAGGACGGGACCTGGCTGGTCAAGTACCGCAACAGCATCGGCCACACGCCGAACGAGGTCAAAGCGCGCTTCGTGTTCGTCGGCGCCGGTGGCTGGGCCCTGAAGCTCTTGCAGAACTCCGGCATCCCCGAGATCAAGGGCTACGGCGTCTTCCCGATCGGCGGACAGTTCCTCAAGACCACGAACCCGAAGATCGTCGCGCAGCACAAGGCGAAGGTGTACTCGCAGGCCTCGGTCGGTGCGCCGCCGATGTCGGTCCCGCACCTCGACACGCGCGTCGTCGACGGCGAGTCTTCGCTCATGTTCGGTCCGTTCGCGACCTTCAGCCCGAAGTTCCTGAAGAACGGCTCGATGCTCGACATCGTGTCGCAGGTGCGCGCGCACAATCTCCTCCCGATGCTGCAGGTGGCGGTGAAGAACCCCGACCTCATCAGCTACCTCGTCGGCGAGCTGCTCAAGAACCACGCGAAGAAGGTCGACAGCTTGCGTACTTTCATGCCGACGGCGAAGGACGAGGACTGGACCCTCATCGATGCCGGCCAGCGCGCGCAGGTCATGAAGAAGGATCCCCAGAAGGGCGGCATCCTGCAGTTCGGCACGGAGGTGGTCTCGTCTGCGGACGGATCCATCGCCGGCCTCCTCGGTGCCTCGCCCGGCGCCTCTACTGCGGTGCCGATCATGCTGGGCCTGCTGAAGACCTGCTTCCCGTCGGAGTACCCCGGCTGGGAGCCCGAGCTTCGCGCCCTCATTCCCACGTTCGGCGAGAAGCTGAACACGGATCCGGCGCTTGCGGAGGAGTCCACGGAGGCGACCGCCGCCACCCTCGGCATCAACGTCTGAGCTCGGCCCGTGGCGAAGCTCTACTTCCGCTACGGCGCGATGAACTCCGGCAAGTCGACGGCTCTGCTCCAAGCGGCGTACAACTACGAGGAGCGCGGACAGCATGTGCTGCTCGCGAAGCCGGAGATCGATACCAAGGGGGCGGCCGAGATCGAGAGTCGGCTCGGCGTCACCCGCCAGGTCGACTTCCTCGTCGGCCAGGACGACGACGCACGCGAGCTGTTCACCGCGCACCGGGACCGCCTGCGGCGTTCCACGGATGAAGAGCTCCTCCCCGCTGGCCCCGTGGACGTCGCATGTCTCCTCGTCGACGAGGCGCAGTTCCTCACTCCGGCTCAGGTCGATGACCTCTTCCGGATCGCGGTGGAGGACGGAGTGCCGGTGATGGCCTACGGCATCCGGAACGACTTCCTCACGCATGCTTTCCCGGGATCCGCGCGTCTGCTCGCGATCGCGCACTCGCTCGAGGAGCTCAAGACCATCTGTCGCTGCGGACGCAAGGCGGTGTTCAACGGCCGCGTGGTCGGTGGGCGGTTCGTCTTCGACGGTGATCAGGTCGCGATCGACGAGGGGGCTGTCGGCACTGCTTCCCCGGAGCTGACGACGTACGAGTCGCTGTGCGGGACGTGCTACCTCGACGAATCAGGTGGACGTCTGGGCTGAGCGCGCCCCGCTCCCGCTCCCGAGGCGGTCTCACCGTTTCGCGTTCATAACTCCGCAGAAACTCTCGGCCGGAACCTGCTGTGGCGCCGTTCCGCGGTGGCTTCCGCGAATTCTTGCGGAGTTGTGAACAGGGACGGACCGAGACCGTCGGTGTTGCGTGGTCTGACCACACGGGATACTCTGTGGTCAGACCACAGGAGGATCGATGGGTGAACAGCCGGCGCGTGCCTGGCAGCTCGTACTCGAGCACATCGAACGCGACCTCCTCGACGGTCGCCTGGGCCCGGGGGACAGGCTCCCCTCGGAGCGAGATCTCGCAAGTGAGCTCGGTGTCGGACGCTCCAGCGTGCGCGAGGCGTTCCGCGTGCTCGAGGTGATGGGTCTCATCCGCACCGCGACCGGCTCCGGTCCGCAGTCCGGGGCCATCGTCATCGCGACGCCGACCGGGGGCATGTCGGCCCTGCTCCGGCTCCAGGTCGCAGCCCAGGGGTTCGCGCTGGATGATGTCGTCCGCACGCGGCTGGTGCTCGAAGACGCGGTGGTCTCCGAGATCGCGGCCTCTGCGGAGCGGGACACGGCGCACGCGCATCGGCTGCTCGAGGCGATGGAAGCCGCGGGCCTCACCCCCGCGGAGTTCCTCGCGCTCGACGCCCAACTGCACCTCTCCCTCGCCGAGGCCAGCGGCAACACGGTCATCGCCGCGATGATGGCCGGCCTGCGTTCGTCCATCGAGTCCTACGTGCAGGCAGGGGTCGCCGCGATCACCGACTGGGACGCGATGGCGCAGCGGCTGCGCGCCGAACACCGGGCCCTGGTCGGGGCGATCGACGAGGGCGACGTCGCGGCCGCTCGCACCCTCGTCCACTCGCACATCACCGGCTACTACACGTCCGCGGGGCTGACCCGCGACCTTCATCCCCTGAACTGAGAGGCACACCATGGTGCAGCGCCAGCTCCCGAATCCCGTCGAACTCCTCGACCTCATGAAGTTCAAGAAGCCGGAGCTCGACGGCCGCAAGCGCCGTCTCGATGCCGCGCTCACGATCGACGACCTTCGTCTGATCGCCAAGCGCCGCACCCCCAAGGCCGCGTTCGACTACACCGACGGCGCCGCGGAAGGGGAACTCTCGCTCTCGCGCGCTCGGCAGGCGTTCCAGGACGTGGAGTTCCACCCCGGCATCCTGCGGCCCGCTCCTGACGTGGACACGAGCGTCGATATCCTCGGCGGACCCGCCGCGCTGCCCTTCGGGATCGCGCCCACGGGCTTCACCCGCTTGATGCAGACCGAGGGCGAGGTCGCCGGTGCCGGTGCCGCGGGCGCCGCGGGCATCCCGTTCACGCTCTCCACGCTCGGCACCACATCGATCGAGGGAGTGAAGGCCGCGAACCCGCACGGGCGCAACTGGTTCCAGCTCTACGTCATGCGCGACCGGGAGATCTCGTACGAGCTCACCCGCCGCGCCGCGGCGTCCGGCTTCGACACCCTGCAGTTCACGGTGGACACTCCGGTTGCGGGTGCACGCCTGCGCGACAAGCGGAACGGCTTCAGCATCCCGCCGCAGCTCACTCTCGGCACGATCATCAACGCGATTCCGCGGCCGTGGTGGTGGTTCGATTTCCTGACGACGCCGAAGCTGGAGTTCGCCTCCTTGAGCACCACGGGCGGAACGGTCGGCGAGCTGCTGGACGCCGCGATGGACCCGACGATCAGCTACGACGACCTCGACGTCATCCGCGATATCTGGCCGGGGAAGATCGTGATCAAGGGCGTGCAGAACGTCGAGGACTCCGTGCGCCTGCGCGATGCCGGTGTCGACGGCATCGTGCTCTCGAACCACGGGGGACGACAGCTCGATCGCGCGCCGATCCCGTTCCACCTGCTGCCCGAAGTGCGTCGGGCCGTCGGCGACGACTTCACGGTCATGATCGACACCGGCATCATGAACGGTGCCGACATCGTCGCGGCGGTGGCGCTGGGGGCGGACTTCACGCTGATCGGACGCGCGTACCTGTACGGCTTGATGGCGGGCGGGCGTCAGGGCGTCGACCGGACGATCGCGATCCTGCGCAGTGAGATCGAGCGTACGATGCGTCTGCTGGGGGTGTCCACGCTCGCAGAGCTCGAACCGGGACACGTCACTCAGCTCACGCGACTGGTTCCGGTGGGGCGAACGGCTACGGACGCTCTCGCGCGTTGAGAGGCTGAGTCCGCGCGCTCACCGGGCCTGCGGGGCGACCGCTCGGCGTCGTGGCGGCCACGGAACCAGCATCGACGTCGTCCGGCGATACTCCGCGTAGGCCGGGTACTTCGACGCCGTGATCGACTCGGTGAAGATCGTCGAGCCGATGAAGAGCACCGTGAGCAGCGCAGGGCCGATGATCGTCGGATTCAGGACTCCGCCGATCACGCCCGCACCGGCCGTGGCGGCGGCCGTCGCGCCGATCGCGTAGAAAGCCCACCATTGCGCCTGCTCGAAGAAGAAGTTCGGGTGTCGGCTGTAACGGAACAGCCCGGTGGTGGCGAAACCGGGGGAGAGGGAGCCGCCGGCCTGCTTCTTGCGCTGATGGAACGTCCACTGCTGCTGGTCCGCGACCGTCTCCCCGATCAGGAAGGCGAGGAACGCCGTGATGAAGAGCACGTCCCATCCCGTGAGGGCCGAAGGGTGCTGCGCGGCCACGAGCGCGGGCAGGGTGATGAGCACGAGAAGCGTCATCTGGTAGCCGATGATGAACAGCACGTTGAAGACCTGGAACTGCCAGGGGTGCATCCGTGCGCGCAGGATCGCCCACCGGTAGTCCTCCATGCCCGTGTAGCCGCCCTTGCGCGCGAAGTTGAAGGTCAGGCGGGCGCCCCACGCGGTCGCGAGCACACCCATCAGCACGATGCGTGCGGTCCCGTCGCCCTGAGCGAAGGCACCGGCGACGAAGATCCACACATAGGCCACGGGCACGATCGACCACGCGCGATCGACCCACGAGGTGTCGCGGGTGAGCAGCGACAGGATCCAGCAGGCCGCGCTGGTGGCCGCGGCGACGACGATCACGATCAGCATGGCGTCCATGTCGCCATGCTAGGGCCAGGCGGCGACGTCGCGCCGTGCGACACCGCGGCGGATCAGAGGGTACGCAGGAGCGCGTCGAGCTTGTCGGCCGTGTCTTCCCAGCCCTCGACAGCGACCGACGGCACCCCGATCGCGAGGACCGGGTAGTCGTTCCCGCCCTCGTCGAGCCGGTCGCCGTAGAACAGCATGTCCGTGAGCGCGATCCCGGTGTGGGCGGCGAGCTGGGTCATCCCGAAGGCCTTGTCGATACCGGCGCGGGTGATGTCGATCGAGGTCGACCCGCCCGAGCGCACCTCGAGGCCGGGAAGGCGAGCGGCTACCGCATCCCGCAGAGCCGCGCGCTTCGCGCCGGTCGGATCCCAATCGTGCTTGGCTTCTCGCGGGGCGCGCTGGCCCAGTGCGGAGAAGGTGATCTGCGATCCGCGGTCCTCGAGGATCTCTCCCCACGGGTCAGCCTCCCAGAGGCCGAGACGCTCAGCCTCTTCCCGCAGAGCCGTCAGCGCCGCCTGCTTCTCCTCGTCGCTGAGGTCGTGGGCGTAGACGGGGACGAAGTCCGCTCCGTCGTGACGGAGGTAACGTGTCCCGCAGGTCGGCAGCAAGTGGAGTCGCGAGAGCACAGCGGCGTCCGCATCACCGAGGTGGGCGACGACCTGCGAGCGGAACTGCGCTTCGTTGCCGCCCGAGATGATCGCGACGTCGACCGTACGCAGCAGGGCTCGCAGCTGCTCGGCGATGCGCGGGTCGATCACTCCCTTGGAGGGCGCGAGCGTGTCGTCGAGATCGAAGGCGACGAGGACGGGCGTGATCATGGTGTCTCCAGCCTAGAAGGTGGGCGTGGCGAGGTTCGCGGGGCGAACAGCAGGGTGCACATCACCGCGAGCGCCACACCGAACGAGGCGCCGGTGGAGTTGGCCAGGACGTCGGTGAGGGTCGCCGCGCGATGGGGCAGAGCGAGGCGCTGCACGGTCTCGATCGCCAGGGACAGCGTCGGTCCGACCAGCAGCGCGAGAGGCCAGACGCGACGGGGGAGCAGCACGAACGCGAGGACGCCGACCGGGATGAAGACGATGATGTTCGCCAGGATCTCGAGACGGGTGAAGTCCAGCGACGCCCAACCCAGACGATGGGCCGTGCCGAGGATCACGTCGAGCAGATTGGGCATCGTGTCCTCGACGCGCGAGGGCGTCAGAGTGAGCGCCGCGAGGGCGAGGAGGAAGGGGATGCCGAGGGCGAGCGCCCAGGCGCGGGTGTAACGGCGCGGCGGCGGGAGCAGAGACTCCATGCGTTCCCTTCGTGCGCGAAGCCGATACAGAGAAGGCCGCCCCTGAGGGCGGCCTTCCGGTGTCACTGGTCGGGGTGACAGGATTTGAACCTGCGACCTCTTCGTCCCGAACGAAGCGCGCTACCAAGCTGCGCCACACCCCGTTTGCAACCCTCCGAGTCTACAGGGAAATGCTCCGTGCGCCGAATCGAGGCCGGGATCAGCCCTGTGCCGTCAGCGTGAGCAGTGTCGCCTCGGGGCGGCACGCGAAGCGGACGGGAGCGTAGATGGAGTGACCGCAGCCTGCACTGACGTTGAGCGGCACCGTGCGTCCGCCGTGCGACCAGGTACTGAGGCCCTTGGCCTGCTTGAGCGGGATGTCGCAGTTCGCGACAAGAGCGCCGTAGCCGGGAAGGCAGACCTGCCCGCCGTGCGTGTGACCGCCGAGGACCGCATCGGCACCGAGGTCGACGAAACCGTTGAGCACGCGCTGATAGGGCGCGTGGGTGACGCCCAGCAACGGCGTCGAGGCATCGCGCGGGCCGAGGGCGTCGATCGCGTCGGGGAGCACGTCGAGGCGGTCCCAGTCCCGGTGCGCATCATTCACGCCGAACGCGTCGACCGCCGTGCCGGCGATGGTGAGGCGCACCGCCGCGTTGTTGAGATCGCTCCAGCCGAGCTCTTCGGTGAAGTAGCGGTCCATCGCGTCGGTGTCCAGTGGCGTCGGTTCGCGGTGCTTCGTGGACGGGCCGAGGAAGTAGCGCAGCGGGTTGCGCGGGGAGGGAGCGGTGACGTCGTTCGAGCCGTGCACGAAGACGCCGGGAATACCGGCCAGCGGATCGAAGGCCCGGCGGATGCCGGCCAGGCCGTCGAGGTGGCCGAGGTTGTCGCCGGTGTTGACGATCAGATCGGGCTTCAGCTCCGCGAGCGATGCCAGCCAATCCTGCTTTCGATGCTGCCACGGCGCCATGTGCGCATCCGAGAGGTGCAGGATGCGGATCGGGGCTGAACCGGCGGGGAGGGCGGGGGAGGTGGCTTCGCGCACCGTGAACAGGTAGCGCTCGATGCCGATGCCCCAGACGGTGGCGGCAGCACCGACGGCCCCCACCGCGCCGAGCGCGATGAGGGCCGGGTGGGCCGTGCGGCGAGAGGCTACTCGCACGTCACTCGCACGGCGGTGGACTTGCTCGTGGCGGTACCGGGGGCCGGATCCGTGGAGCTCACGACCGCGGTCGGCGGGTTGCACGAGTTGTCGAAGTCGATCGACGTGAAGCCGGCCGCGCCCAGTGCGGCTGCCGCGTCCGCGCGGGACATCCCGGCCAGGTTCCCTGGAACCGTGGTCCCTTGCCCGTTGCTGGGGGAGATGGTCACGGTCGTGCCTCCGGCGGCCTGCCCGGAGGGATCTTGGGCGACGACGATGTTCGTCGGCTGGTCGCTGTCGACCGCGGGGCCTTCAGCGACCGAGAAGCCGCGGCTCTCCAGCGTCGACCGTGCTTCGTCCATCGTCATCCCGACGACGTTCGGCACCTCGGTCAGCACCCGCCGGGTCAGGTTGTTGTCGGGGCGGGGGAAGGCGTCTCCGCCGTAGGCGCCGTTGGCCGCAGCCTGAGCCGCCTTCGCCAGCGGGTATCGCATGTTGTTGAGCTGATAGTTCCCCGCCCACTTCTGGTAGATGTCGCTCTGGCCCTTCCAGCGCCCGGCCCAGACCGCGGACGTGACCTTGGTGCTGGACTCGATCATCATGGTCGACCAGCGGTCGTGAGTTCCGGTCTTGCCGATGAGCGGGGTTCCGTCGTAAGGGTTCGCATCCCGTCCGGTACCGCCGTTCATCACGCCCTGGAGGGCGTATGCCGCGGTCGCCGCGACCTCCTTCGAGATGACGCCGTCGGTGCAGGAGGACGCAGGGAGCTCGCGGTCCTTGCCGTCGGGGCCGACCACGCGATCGATCGCGCGCGGCGTGCAGTACTTCCCGCCGCTGGCGACCGTGGCGTAGGCGTTGGCCATGGCGATCGGAGAGATGTTCTTGGGACCGAGCACGTCGTACGGCACGTTCTCGTCCGTGACCTTCTTGCCGCTGGCGAGCGTGACGCCCATCCGGTCGGCGACCTGGTTGATCTCGCAGATGTCCAGCTTCGAGGCCATCGCGAAGAAGCCGCTGTTCAAGGACTGTCGGGTGAAGTCCATGACGCTCCCGGTGTAGCCGCCTCCGCCGCCGAAGTTGCCGATCTCCTTCGTATTGGTGGTCTGCGGGCTCTCGCACACCGGGATCTTGAGGTTGGTCTGCACCCGCCCGTTGATCACCTCATTGACGGAGTGGCCCTTCTCGAGCCAGTCGATCAATGTGAAGAGCTTGTAGACGGAGCCGACCTGGAATCCGCCCGAGTTCCCGTGCTCCATGTCCCCGGCGAAGACCAGCGAGCTCTTGGCCTGATCATCCGTGGTGGTCTCATCGAACTGCGTGTTCTGCGTGATCGACAGGATGCGTCCCGTGCCGACCTCGATCGAGACTCCTGCGGCACCGAAGTAGTCGTTGTCGTAGTTGGCAGGCACGATGTCCTTCATCGCCTGCGCGGCGGGGTCCTGGATGCGGTAGTCCAGTGAGGTGTAGATCTTGAGTCCGCCGCGACGGAGCAGGTCGGCCCGATCCTGCGGCTCCTCGCCGAAGGCCTCGTCGTTCAGCACGATCGACTTCACGTACTGGCAGAAGTAGGCGTTGGCGCCTGCGGAGGCGCAGCCCTGCGTGGGCGGGTTCAGTACGGGCGTGATCTCGGACGCATCCGCCTCGTCGTACTGCGCCTGGGTGATCTTGCCGTCCGCGAGCATGCGGCCGAGCACGTAGTGACGACGATCCTTCGTGAGGGCGTATCCACTCTCGGCGGTGTTGAGCGCCTCGCCGTCCGAGTTCGTGACGGTTCCCTCGGGCTTGTCGATGCGATACGTGTTGGGGTTCTGGACGATTCCGGCCAGCGTCGCGGCCTGCGCGACCGTGAGCTTCGCCGACGTCGTGTTGAAGTAGTAGTTGGCCGCGGCCTCGATGCCGTAGACCGTTCCGCCGAAGTTGGCGATGTTGAGGTATCCGAGGAGGATGTCGTTCTTCGAGTAGTCCTTCTCGATCTGGATCGCGTAGCGCATCTCCTGGAGCTTGCGCTCGATGCCGTCGGCACCCGTCGCGTTGGTGGCGTCCTTCCAGCACTGCTGCAGATCCTCGGTGTGCGTCTCGGAGGTCGTGTCGACCTTCTGCTCGCATTCCTGGATCAGCACATTCTTCACGTACTGCTGGCTGATGGTCGACGCGCCGCGGCTGGAGGTGCCGCGCACGTTGTCGATCAGGGCCTTCACCGTCGCGCCGACGTTGACGCCGCCATGGCTGTAGAAGCTCTTGTCCTCACTGGACAGGATCGCGTCGTAGAGCACGGGGGAGACCTGCTCATACGTCACGGGCACGCGATTCTGCTCGTAGAACGAGGCGAGGGCGACGTTCTTGCCCTCCGGAGTCGTGGCGTAGATCGTGGACTGCTCCATCGGCGTGCTCGGGTTGAGGTTCTCGGGCAGCTGATCGAAGAGCGTGAGGGCTTGGGTGCCGGCGAGGCCCGTCATCGTGAGGACGGGCGTGACGCTCGCTGCGACCAGGAGTCCGGCGACGGCGCTCAGGCCGACGAGCCCGACGAGTCCGCCGAGCACGCCTCTCACCGTGCGATTCTTTTGGGGCATACGCTTGATCGTAGGGGAGTTCCCTGAATACCGCCTTTGACGAGCCCGACGCGGAATGACGGCGTCGTGCCCTGATCGACAGGAGTGCCATGACCACGTGGGAGTACCTCACCACGCCGCTGCTGATCCACAACACCGCGGCGATCCTCAACAACTGGGGCAAGCAGGGCTGGGAGCTCGTGCAGGTCGTGCAGGGCCCGGAAGGCGGGCTCGTCGCCTACCTGAAGCGCCCCGTGACGGCCGACGCTTCGGCGAACGCCGGTCTCGCCGCCGCGGAGCAGGCCGCCCGCCAGTTCGAGGGAGAGCAGGCATGACCGTCTCCTCCCGTCTCGCCGAGCTCGGCATCGAGCTGCCCGCGGTCGCCGCGCCGGTGGCCGCCTATGTGCCCGCCGTCGTGCACGGCGGTCTCGTGTACACCTCGGGGCAGCTGCCGTTCACCGAGGGGGCGCTCCCCGCCGTGGGCAAGGTCGGTGCGGAGGTCTCGGCCGACGACGCGAAGACCTATGCGCGGACGTGCGCGCTGAACGCCCTCGCAGCGGCGTCGGATGCCGCGGGCGGACTCGACCGCATCGCGGGTGTGCTCCGGGTGGGTGGCTTCGTCGCCTCCGCCGAGGGGTTCACCGGCCAGCCCGGCGTCATCAACGGTGCCAGCGACGTGCTCGGAGAGATCTTCGGGGATGCCGGACGCCACGCCCGCGCGGCCGTCGGCGTCGCAGAGCTTCCCCTCGGCAGCCCGGTCGAGGTCGAGGTGACCTTCCGCCTCGCCTGATCCTGCCGCCCGCGCTCCGTGCCGGGATCGAAAACGCGCCTCCCGGAAGCCCGGGAGGCGCGTTTTCGATCTTTCAGGACGGGGCTACTTCACCTGAGCCGAGATGATGCTCATCACAGCGGTGTCGGCGAGGGTCGTCGTGTCACCGACCTCGCGGCCCTCGGCGACATCGCGCAGAAGACGTCGCATGATCTTGCCGGAGCGGGTCTTGGGCAGCTCGCCGACGATGTAGACGTCGCGCGGACGTGCGATCGCGCCGATCTGCTCGCCGACCCACAGGCGCAGCTGCTGCGCGAGGCCTGCGGGCTCATGCTCCGCGAGATAGCTCTCCTTGATGATGACGAACGCCACGACGGCCTGGCCGGTGGTCTCATCCGACGCCCCGACCACCGCGGCCTCGGCGGTCGCTTCGTGCGCGACCAGTGACGATTCGATCTCGGCGGTCGATAGACGGTGGCCCGACACGTTCATGACGTCGTCGACGCGGCCCAGCAGCCACAGGTCGCCGTCCTCGTCGAGGCGTGCGCCGTCTCCCGCGAAGTAGTAGCCCTGGTCTTCGAACTTCTCCCAGTACGTCTCACGGAAGCGCTCCGGATCGCCCCAGATGCCGCGCAGCATGCTCGGCCAGGGCTCCGTGATGACGAGCAGGCCGCCGTTGCCGTTGCCGACCTCGACGCCGCTCTCATCGACCACGTCGATCGAGATCCCGGGAAGCGGGACCTGGGCTGATCCGGGCTTGGTCTCGGTGACGCCGGGGAGGGCCGAGACCATGATGGCCCCCGTCTCGGTCTGCCACCAGGTGTCGACGATCGGAGTCTTGCCCGCCCCGATCACCTCGCGGTACCACATCCACGCCTCGGGGTTGATGGGCTCTCCGACCGAGCCGAGCAGGCGCAGCGACGACAGGTCGAACTTCTTCGGAACGCTGCGACCGATCTTCATGAAGGAGCGGATCGCGGTCGGAGCCGTGTAGAAGATGGACACCTTGTACTTCTCGATGATCTCCCACCAGCGGCCGGGGTGCGGGGTGTCCGGCGTGCCTTCGTAGAGCACCTGGGTCGCACCGTTCGCGAGCGGGCCGTAGGCCACGTAGCTGTGCCCGGTGATCCAGCCGATGTCCGCCGTGCACCAGAAGACGTCGGTCTCGGGGTGCAGGTCGAAGACGTACTTGTGCGAGTACGCCGCCTGGGTGAGGTAGCCGCCGGAGGTGTGCAGGATGCCCTTGGGCTTCCCGGTGGTCCCTGAGGTGTACAGGATGAAGAGAGGGTTCTCCGCAGGGAACGCCAGGGCGGTGTGCTCGGACGAGGCGGTGGGGACGACGTCGTGCCACCAGAGGTCACGGCCCTCGACCCAGTCGACATCGTTCTCGCCGCGCTTGACGACCAGCACGTGCTCGACGGTCTGCTGCTCACCCTCGCCTCGATCGGCCAGCGCCTGGTCTACCGCGGGCTTGAGCGCCGAGACGCGACCCTTGCGGTAGCCGCCGTCCGCTGTGATCACCAGCTTCGCCCCGGCGTCGTCGATGCGCGAGCGCAGACTGTCGGCGCTGAAGCCGCCGAAGACGACCGAGTGGATGGCGCCGAGACGGGCGACGGCGAGCATCGAGGCGATCGCCTCGGGGATCATGGGCAGGTAGATCGCGACGCGGTCGCCCTGACCCACTCCCAGCCCTTCGAGCACGTTGGCCAGACGCTTGACCTCGTCGGTCAGCTCGGCGTAGGTGATGCGGCGGGAGTCTCCGGGCTCGCCCTCCCAGTGCAGCGCGACGCGGTCGCCGTTG
Organism: Microbacterium paraoxydans; assembly: GCF_020524545.1. Lineage (GTDB taxonomy): Bacteria > Actinomycetota > Actinomycetes > Actinomycetales > Microbacteriaceae > Microbacterium > Microbacterium paraoxydans_C. The sequence goes on from NZ_JAIVLG010000001.1 coordinate 650,037, forward strand.
CCGGCCTCGACATGACGGTCGAGACAGTTGTAGGCCACGTTCAGCTCGCCGTCGTCGAACCACTTCGCGAACGGCGGATTCGTCCAGTCGAGTACCTGCGTGAACGGCTTGTGCCAGTGCACGAGTTCGCGGGACTGCTCACCCCAGAAGGCCTCGCGATCAGCGGTGGCCTGTTCGTAGAGTGCGGGGGAGGAGATGGTCTGGGCGATGAATTCCTCCGACGGCGGGAATCGCCGGGTCTCATCGAGAAGGTGGTCGATCTGGCTGCTCATCGGCAGGCGCTCCTTTGCGGCATTCGGTCGTTCGAGCATGGTCGTGGGGTGGACGACCAGGTCAGGGTGAATCTATCCTCGTGGACTCCCCTCGCATACTGCCGAAAGTCGGTAGTGGTTTCGGTTTTGTGAGGGCGCCTGCCATGCGTACACTCGACGACAGCCGAAATCTCATTCCGGCCTTGGTGCGCCCGATTCCCCCAATCGTGGCTCACCGTGGGCGGCACCTCATTCCCCCCGTGAGGTGCCGCCCATTTCGGCTTGGGAGCGCTCTCTCATCGGCTCCCGCGACGCGCGATCGGCTTCTGCACTGGCTCCATCGGACGCCACTTCTGCACAGAGGCCGCATCGCGCCCGCAAGACGAGGCACTCGTCCCGGTGGCGCGGCCTAGCGTCGCGGTATGCCCGATTCCTTCGTCATCCAGCCTCGGGGCGGGGCGGCCGTCGCGACGACCGGCACCTCCCTCGAAACCCTGCACCTCGACCCCGCGTTCGGTCCGCTCCGTGCCCACATCGACGACACCGTCACCGACGTCTTCGTGAACGGGACGACCGGACTGTTCGTCGATCGCGGCGGTGGCGCGGAGCCGGCGACGCCGTGGCGGGCATCCGAGCGGGAGGTGCGAGATCTCGCGGTCGCGCTCGTCGGTCTCGGCGGGCGGCACCTCGATGATCAAGCACCGTGCGTCGATGTCCGCCTCGCCTCCGGCATCCGCGTGCACGCCGTGCTCGCGCCGGTATCGACGACGGGAACCGCGCTCTCGATCCGGCTCCCACGCGTGCGGGCGGCGGATCTCTCGGCGCTCGAATCCCTCGGCGCCTTCGAGGAACGCCAGCGGGCCTGGCTGCTCAGCCTCGTGGTCGATCGGGCGAACATCCTCATCACCGGGGGAACCGGAACGGGCAAGACCACCCTGCTGTCCGCGCTGCTCTCCGAGGTGCCGCCGGCCGAGCGGATCGTCACGATCGAGGATGTGGCGGAGCTGCGTCCGCGGCACCCGCACCACGTCGCGCTCGAAGCGCGTCAGGCGAACCTGGAAGGCGCGGGGGGAATCACCCTCGCGCGCCTGGTGCGGGAGTCCCTGCGCATGCGGCCGGACCGGCTGGTGGTCGGTGAGTGTCGAGGGGAGGAGGTGCGCGAGCTGCTCAGCGCACTCAACACCGGTCACGACGGGGGAGCGGGCACGATGCATGCCAGCGGTCTGCGCGACGTGCCCGCCCGGCTCGAGGCGCTCGGAGCGCTGGCGGGGATGGATGCCGTCGCACTCGCACGGCAGGCGGTGAGCGCGTTCACCGTGGTTCTGCATCTCGATCGAACTCCGGGTGGGGTCCGTCGGATACGCCAGGCGGGTCGGCTCGTGATCGTGGGCGATCGACTCGATATCGAGGAGGTATCCCCATGGTGATACGGCGCATACCTGCACTCCGCGACGAGTCGGCAGGTGCGGCGGATGCCGCGACATCGGTGCAGACGCTGGCGGTTCTGTTGCAGGCTGGCGCTGTCCCCCTCGTCGCATGGCGGCATCTCGCAGGTACCGGCGACCCGCATGCGGTGGCTGTGGTCGAGCGGGTCGATGAGGGTGTCCCGCTCCTCTCGGCAATCGAGGCCGAGCGTGGGGCATGGACCGATCTGGCAGCCGCGTGGGAGATCGCAACGACGGTCGGCGCGCCGCTCGCCGAGGTGCTCCGGATGATCGCGGAGTCGCTTCGTGATGCCGCCTCGGCGGCCGACGACGTGCGTATCGCCCTCGCGGAACCCGCGGGAACTGCGCGTCTGCTGCTCTGGATGCCGCTCGCTGGACTCCTTCTCGGCTTCGCGCTCGGGTTCGACACCCTCGGTGCCATCGTCGGCAACCCTCTCGGTACGGGCTGCGTGGTCGCGGGGCTGCTCCTGGTGCTGGCGGCGCGCCAGTGGACGAAGAGACTTCTGCGGCGGGCGCGGCCTGAGCCGGGCACGCCCGGAATCCGCGCGGAACTCATGGCGGTCGCGCTCACCGGCGGATCCTCCATCGACCGAGCGCTCGCCCTCGTCGCAGAGAGCTCCGCGTCCGGGGGAAGTGACGAGCGGATCCGTGCCGTGCTCGATCTGTCCCGTGCCGCGGGGGTGCCGGCGGTGGAACTGCTCCGCGCGTCCGCGGCTCAGGACCGCCATGCCGCTCGGGTCCAGGGCCGTCTCCGCGCGGCGAAGCTCTCGACACGACTCCTGATCCCGCTTGGAGTGTGCACCCTTCCGGCGTTCCTCCTGCTCGGTGTGGCGCCGATGCTCCTGAGCGTGTTGTCCTCGACACCCTTGCCGTTGTGACCGCCCGTGGCGGTCGGTCTCCGATCCGAAACATCCAGAGAAAGAAGGAACACCATGACGACCATTCCCCGACTCGACCGACGCCGGGCGGCGACGCTGTTCGGCGACGACAGTGGCGCGGCCACCGCGGAGTACGCCATCACGACGATGGCGGCTGTCGCCTTCGCCGGACTCCTCGTCGTCATCATGAGATCCGACGAGGTCCGCGGCATCTTGACCGATCTCGTGCGCCGCGCGCTGACCGTGTCGTGAGAGCAGCGACCGTCACCACGCCGCGGCGACGAGGGTCGGCGCGCCTCGCCGGGGGAGAGCGAGGGTCCGTCGCGGCCGAGCTCGCGCTCGCGGTGCCTGCCGTGGTGCTCGCGCTCCTTCTGGGAGCGGGGGCGCTCGGCGCGGCGTCGCGCCAGGTGGCTCTGCAGGATGCGTCCGCCGACGCGGCCCGCCTGCTGGGCCGGGGAGAAGGAGCGGATGCCGCGGAGGCGGTCGTGCGAGTGGCGGTCCCGGGCGCCGGGGCGTCAGCGTCGCGCCGGGGCGAGCTCGTATGCGTCACCGCGTCGGCCGAGGCCTCGTTGGGTGCGGTGGTTCGAGTACCGTTGCGGGCGTCGAGCTGCGCGCTGGACGGAGGACTCTGATGGCGGGCACCGCGCTCGCCGCGGGCGTCCTCGCCGTGGCGGCCGCGCTGTCGCTCGGGTTGGCCTCGGTCGCCGGGGCATCGGTGACGGCGCAGCGGGTTGCGGGTGCTGCCGACGCCGCCGCGCTCGCCGCGGCCGACGCCGCCAGCGGGGCCGTGCCCACCTCGGAGGAGCCGTGCGAGCTCGCCGCGACGGTCGCGGCGGCATCCGGTGCCGACCTCACCGGATGCACCCTGGAGGGCTTCGTGGCGACCGTGGAGGTGCAGTCGGCGTACGCTGGACTCGCAGCCGTCTCCCGAGCCCGTGCCGGGCCACCCGAGGGACAGTGACGGCCGCGCGACCTCGCTCACTGTGAATGACCCCACACAGTGGTGTGTATGGTGTGCTTCGAAGAAAGGACGCACCCTTGGCTGAAGGCAAGAAGCTCGTCATCGTCGAGTCCCCGACGAAGATGCGGTCTATTCAGGGATACCTCGGCGACGGGTACGAGGTGCTCAGCTCCGTCGGCCACATCCGCGACCTCGCCGACAAGAAGGACATTCCGGCGGAGGACAAGCAGGCCTACGGGAAGTACTCGATCGACATCGACAACGGGTTCGACCCCTATTACGTCGTGTCCGATCGCAAGACCAAGACGGTCGCCGAGCTCAAGCGTGCCCTCAAGGGTGCGGACGAACTCCTGCTCGCGACAGATGAGGACCGCGAAGGCGAGGCGATCGCCTGGCACCTCCTGGAGACCCTCAAGCCCAAAGTCCCGGTCAAGCGCATGGTCTTCCACGAGATCACCAAGGACGCGATCCAGGCCGCCGTCGGCAACACGCGCGAACTGGACCACGACCTCGTGGACGCCCAGGAGACCCGCCGCATCCTCGACCGCCTGTACGGCTGGGATGTCTCACCCGTGCTCTGGTACAAGGTCAAGACCGGGATCTCCGCCGGACGTGTCCAGTCCGCAGCGACCCGACTCATCGTCGACAGGGAGCGTGAGCGCATGGCGTTCACCTCCGCCGAGTACTGGGACGTCGATGCGGCAGCCGCGGCGACCGGCACCTCCTTCAAGATCCGCCTCGTCCGCGTCGACGGTGGCCAGCTCGCACGCGGCGCAGACTTCGATGACGACGGAAAGCTCAAGAAGGCCGTCGTCGTCCTCGATGAAGCCGCGGCCTCCGCTCTCGCCGCCGCGATCGATGCGGTCGGCACAGGCTCCGTCACCAAGGTCGAGGCCAAGCCGGGGACACGAAGCCCCTACGCACCCTTCACGACCTCGACGATGCAGCAGGAGGCCGGGCGCAAGCTCTCCATGGGGGCCAAGCAGGCGATGGGCGTCGCCCAGCGGCTGTACGAGAAGGGCTACATCACCTATATGCGTACCGATTCCACGTCGCTGAGCACCCAGGCGGTGCAGGCGGCGCGGAGCCAGGCGGTCGCGCTCTACGGTGATGCCGCCGTGCCGCTGAAGCCGCGCGTCTACAAGTCGAAGAGCAAGAACGCCCAGGAGGCCCACGAGGCCATCCGCCCCTCGGGCGACAACTTCCGGACGCCGGCGTCGCTGTCCTCCGAGCTCGATCGCGACGAGCAGCGTCTCTACGACCTCATCTGGAAGCGCACGGTCGCCAGCCAGATGGCCGACGCGAAGTACGAGACCACGACAGTCACGATCGCCGTCGACGCAGCGGGGAAGAAAGCCGAGTTCACGGCATCCGGAACCGTGTACACCTTCAAGGGCTTCCTCGAGGCCTATGAGGAAGGGCGCGACGAGAAGCGCGGTGACGCCGACGCCGCGGAGAACCAGTCGCTCCCAGCCGTCGCCGTGGGTGATCGGCTCGCGGTGTCGGATGCCGAGGCGAAGGGTCACCGCACGACGCCGAAGCCGCGCTACACCGAGGCTTCGCTCGTCAAGGTGCTCGAGGAGAAGGGCATCGGTCGCCCCTCGACGTTCGCGTCGATCCCCGAGACGATCCTCGACCGCGGCTACGCCGTCAAGCGTGGTCAGGCCCTCGTCCCGACGTGGCTGGCGTTCAGCGTGGTGCGTCTGCTCGAAGAGCACTTCGCGGACCTCGTCGACTACGACTTCACGGCGGCACTCGAAGACGACCTCGACACCATCGCGCGGGGCGAACAGAACCGCGTCGAATGGCTCAAGTCGTTCTACTTCGGATCGGACTCGCACGTCGGGCTCCGTCAGGTCGTCGACAACCTCGGCGAGATCGATGCGCGTGCGCTGAATTCCACGCGCATCACGGATGCCGCCACTCTCCGCTTCGGGAAGTACGGCCCGTACCTCGAGGTCGCCGACCCCGAGAACCCCGAGGCGAAGCCGCGCATCGTCAACGTGCCGGAGGACCTGGCGCCCGACGAGCTCACGGCGGAGAAGGCGCAGGAGCTCATCGATGCTCCCGTCGCGGGCGACCGTGTGCTCGGGGAGAACCCGGCGAACGGCAAGATCATCGTCGTCAAGGACGGCCGCTTCGGGCCCTACGTGCAGGAGAACGACCCTGTCTCCGAGGACGCTGCGATCGACGAGGCGACGGGCGAGGTCGTCGAGACCCCGAAGCCGAAGCGCGGTGCGAAGAAGGAAGTGGCGCCCAAGCCGCGGACCGCCTCGCTCTTCCGCTCGATGTCCGTCGACGAGATCGACCTCGATACGGCGCTGCAGCTGCTCAGCCTCCCGCGCGTGGTGGGGGTGGACCCCGAGTCCGGTGACGAGATCACGGCGCAGAACGGTCGCTTCGGTCCCTACCTGAAGAAGGGCACGGACTCGCGCTCTCTCGAGAGCGAGTCGCAGATCTTCAGCATCACGCTCGAGCAGGCGCTCGAGATCTACGCACAGCCGAAGTACGGTGCCGGTCGACGTGCCTCCAGCGCCCTCGCCGAGTTCGAGGCCGATCCCGTCAGCGGCAAGCCGATCCGCATCCGCGATGGACGCTTCGGGGCGTACGTCACCGACGGGGAGACCAACGTGACCATCCCGCGGGGTCAGAAGGTCGAGGACATCACCTTCGAGATCGCCGTGCAGATGCTCGCCGACAAGCGCGCGAAGGGGCCGGCCCCGAAGCGGGGGGCAGCCAAGAAGGCTCCGGCGAAGAAGGCGCCCGCCAAGAAGGCGGCGGCCAAGACATCGGCCGCGAAGAAGGCTCCCGCGAAGAAGACAGCGGCGGCGACGTCGGCCGCGCGGTCGGCGGCGGCGAAGAAGGCGGCCGCCACGCGTGCGGCGAACGCGGCGGCGAAGGCCGCCGAGAAGGCGGAGTCGTGACCCCAGGCCGCGGAGTGTGGATCACGCTCGAAGGCGGCGACGGGTCTGGCAAGACCACGCAGTCGTACCTGCTCGCGGAGTGGCTCGTCGCCGCGGGACGCACTGTCGTGCGCACGCGGGAGCCGGGCGGCTCCGAGGTCGGGCAACTGATCCGCGACATCGTGCTGCACCACCGCGGTGACATCGCACCGCGAGCGGAGGCGCTGCTGTACGCGGCGGATCGTGCGCATCATGTCGCAACGGTCGTGCGACCTGCACTCGAGCGCGGCGACGTCGTGCTGCAGGACCGCTACCTCGACTCGTCCGTGGCGTATCAGGGGGCAGGGCGCGTGCTCGACGCGAAGGAGATCCGGGACCTGTCGCTCTGGGCCGCGGAGGGGGCGCTCCCCGACCTGACCGTGCTTCTCGATCTGGATCCGGCCGCGGCGCGGACCCGCCTCGACTCGGCGGACAAGCCGTTCGACCGCCTCGAAGCGGAGCAGGCCGAGTTCCATGGCCGAGTCCGTGACGCCTACCTCGCGCTCGCCGATGCCGAGCCCGACAGATTCCTGGTTCTGGATGCCGCTGCGTCCGCCGAGAGCATCGCCCAGCGGATCCGCGTCCGGGTGGAGGATCTGCTCGGCTGATCCGGCCCCACGGCTCCCGGGTGGGGACATCAGCGGTCCCGACGAGGTCGGCGGTCCCGATTAGGCTGAGTACATGCCCCAGACCGTTCCCGCTCCCTTCCCCTGGGCGGATGTGTGGGGGCAGGACGCCGCGGTCGACACGCTCCGTGCCGCCGCCGCCGATCCCGTCGCGCTGTCGCACGCCTGGCTGATCACAGGACCACCGGGATCCGGACGATCGACCCTCGCCTACGCGTTCGCGGCTGCGCTGATCGCCGACCACCCCGATGACGAGAACGTCATGCGTCAGGTGCTCGCCGGCACGCATCCCGATGTCACCGCGTTGCGCACCGACAAGGTCATCATCACGATCGCCGAGGCCCGCGGCCTGGTGGAGCGCTCCTACTTCGCCCCCTCCGCCGGCAGATACCGCGTCATCGTGGTCGAAGACGCTGACCGCATGGTCGAGCGCACCTCCAACGTGCTCCTGAAGGCCCTCGAGGAGCCGCCGGAGCAGACGGTCTGGATCCTGTGTGCCCCCAGCGAGGCGGATCTCCTTCCCACGATCCGCTCCCGGGTGCGGTCGTTGCGGCTGACCGAGCCCGATGTCGACGATGTCGCGCGTCTCATCAGCGTGCGCACGGGCGCTGAGCAGGCCATCGCCGAGCAGGCCGCGCGGCACGCGCAGCGTCATATCGGTATGGCCCAGCGGCTCGCGACCGATGATGGTGCTCGCCGTCGCCGCGATGAGACGCTCCGATCCGTCCTCGGAGTACGCGGTGTGGGTGATGCGGTCGAGGTCGCCGGCCAGATCATCCAGGCTGCGACGGAGGATGCGAAGGCCCTCACGGCTGAGCGCGATGCCAGTGAGCGCGCCTCGCTGCTGCGCACCATCGGCGTCGCGGAGGGCCAGGCGGTGCCACCGGCGTTGCGCACCCAGCTGTCCGCGCTCGAAGACGATCAGAAGAAGCGCGCCACGCGAAGCCTTCGAGACGGGATCGACCGGGTGCTCACGGACTTGCAGTCGCTGTTCCGCGACGTCGTGATGCTGCAGTTCGATCGTGGCGGAGACCTCATCAACCGTGAGCTCCGTCCTGAACTCGAGGCGCTCGCGGCCGTCTGGCCTGTGACCCGTACTCTTGTCGTACTTGACCATCTAGCCGAGACGCGGCAGTCGCTGGAGCGCAACGTCGCTCCGCTGCTCGCGCTGGAGAGCTTGCTCGTGACGATCACGAGCGGGAGGAAACCGTGAACGACCTATCGACTTCCCGCTTCCGTCGTGTCATCGGGGTCATCGCCGGCCTCGCCGCGGCATCCGTCGCGCTCTCCGGCTGTCTGTACGCGATGATCCCCGAGCAGTCCTCGCGGCCGTCCACGACCGCCGCTCCCGACACCGAGGGTGTCGCAGAAGACCTGCTGCCCTTCTACTCGCAGGAACTGACCTGGACGGAGTGCGGCACCGGGTACGACTGCACCGATGTCACGGCCCCGCTCGACTGGGAGAACCCTGCCGCGGGCGACATCACCCTCGCAGTGGTGCGTCACCGGGCGCAGGGAACCCCGGTCGGCTCCCTGCTGACCAACCCGGGCGGTCCTGGAGCCAGTGGGGTCGACCTCGTCCTGAACAACCTCGGATTCGCCGTCGGGCCCGACCTCATCGAGAACTTCGACGTGATCGGCTTCGACCCGCGCGGAGTCGGTGATTCGACCGCCGTGACCTGCTACGAAGCGCCCGAGATGGACGACTACCTCTACGGCATCCCCGCCGCCGCCCGCGGTACCTCCGAATGGGAGGCGGAGCTGCTCGCCGCGCACAAGTCGTTCGCCGAGGCGTGCAACGCCAACAGTGCGGGCATCCTGCCGTACATCACGACCGTCAATGCGGCGCGCGACATGGATCTGATCCGCGCAGTGCTGGGCGACAAGCAGTTGAACTACCTCGGGTACTCGTACGGCACGTTCCTCGGTGCGACCTACGCGAAGCTCTATCCCGAGAAGGCCGGCCGTCTGGTGCTCGACGGCGCGATCGATCCGGCCGTCCCGGGGCTCGAGGTCGGCGCGACGCAGGCACTCGGATTCGAATCGGCGCTGCGTGCCTATATGCAGAGCTGTCTCGACTCCGGGGAGTGCCCGTTCGCCGGGACGGTGGATGAAGCGATGGCTGATCTGGGAGCGCTGCTGGCGAGCGTCGACCGCACGCCGTTGAAGGGCGGCGACGGTCGACTCATGGGCGCGGACAGCCTGCTGACCGCCATCATCGCGGCGCTCTACTCGCAGGACAACTGGGGATTCCTCACGCAGGCGCTCGACGAGGCGCTGCAGGGCGACCCGACCTCGGCGTTCTTCCTCGCGGACTTCTACAACAGTCGCGAAGACGGCGTCTACATCGACAACTCCACCGAGGCGTTCCGCGCATACAACTGCATGGACTACCCGGTGGAGGACGACCCCGCTGCCGAAGCTGCGATCGATGCCAAGATCGCCGAGGGGGCTCCGACGATCGCTCCGTACTGGAGCGGCCCGGATTCCTGCGAGGTCTGGCCCTATCCGCCGACCGGGACCCGTGGCGAGATCACGGCTGAGGGTGCTGGACCCATTCTAGTGATCGGGACGACGAACGACCCGGCGACGCCGTACGAGTGGTCCGAATCGCTTGCGGATCAGCTGGAGGAGGGCGTGCTCATCACTCGCGTGGGGGAGGGGCACACCGGCTACAACAAGGGCAACATCTGCGTCGATGACGCGGTCGAGGCCTTCCTGCTCGATGACGTGGTGCCCGAAGACGGCCTCCGCTGCGAGTGAGACCGGTCCGATTCGCGAGCGAGCGCGAGACAGGGTAATATCGGTGATCGCGCCGCTCACGCGTCGCACGCCGCTTTAGCTCAGTCGGCAGAGCATTTCACTCGTAATGAAAAGGTCGTCAGTTCGATTCTGACAAGCGGCTCCGAAGGCCCCGTGATGCGAAGAACATCACGGGGCCTTTCCCGTCTCGGCGGCGTAACCTCGAAGTATGAGCAGAGCGCTTCTCATCGTCGATGTGCAGAACGACTTCACCGAGGGCGGTGCACTCGCGGTAGCGGGTGGTGATGCGGTGGCGTCCGCCGTCACGGACTTCCTCTCCGCGCGCGCCGCGGACTACGAGGCGATCATCGCTTCCCGCGACTGGCATGACGCCGAGGGGGACAACGGAGGACACTTCGCACAGACGCCGGACTTCATCGACTCCTGGCCGGTGCACTGCGTCGCCGGCACACCGGGTGCCGAATACGATCCGCTCCTGAACACCGGATCCGTGACCCATCACGTCCGCAAGGGCCAGGGCCGGCCCGCGTACTCGATGTTCGAGGGGGAGACCGAGGCGCACGAGAGCGTCGGCGTGATCCTGTCGGCGGCCGGCGTGCTCAGCGCCGACGTCGTGGGAATCGCGACGGACCACTGCGTCCGTGCCTCCGCGCTCGACGCGATCGCACACGGCATCCACGTTCGCATCCTGACCGACCTCGTCGCGGGGGTTGCTCCGGACACGAGCGAGGCTGCGCTCGCTGAACTCGTCCATGCCGGTGCGGAACTGGTCGTGAGCGCGGACGCGTGAGCCGCAGCGTCCTCCTCCTGCGGGCGGTGAACGTCAGCGGACGCAACAGGGTTCCGATGGCTCGACTGCGCGAAGTGCTGGCCGCCGAGACGGACCTCGTCGACGTCTCGACGTACATCGCCAGCGGGAACATCATCTGCGCGACTCCACCGGATCCGGACACCGCGCGCGCCGCCGTTCGCTCCGCGATCGACCGGGAGTTCGGAGTGGACACCCCCGTGATCCATCGGACCCATGCGCAGTTGGTCTCGTCGGAGTCCGCGCAGCCCTTTCCCGAGGGAGACGCGACCTTCGTGCACGCGATGTTCCTGGAGGGGCCGCCTGCGAGCGGTGCGCTCGCATCCTTGGAGGAGCGTCTGCTCCCCGCGGAGCGCCTCGCCCTCGTCGCGGACGACCCTGTGGATCGACTACGGCGCCGGCGGCGTGCATTCCACGAAGCTGACCAAAGCGGTGCTGGACCGTGCGCTCGGTGTGGCGGGGACGGCCCGCAACCTGCGCACGACCCGCACGCTCATCGAGCTGACCGCCTGATCACCCACGGCTGAGCCTCAGTGCCCCGCGTCGCCGAGTTGCGTGCTCACGCCGATCGGCGGCAGGTGCGGATGTGCCTGCAGGTCGACACGTCGGGAGCCGCACTCCGCACAGCGCACGTAGAGCACGATGCCCTCGCTCGTCGGATGCCGGGATTCCACGCGCCAGCCATGCTCATGCGTCGCGGGCTCCGGTCGGAGGCGGGGGATCGGAAGAGTGTTCGGCGAGGTCATGCATCCAGCGTGATGTAATGGTCTTATGCATCTCAACCCTTACGGAGAGTATGCCGTCCTGCTGGCGGCATCGTTGGCCAACGACTGGCCCGCGGACCGCGCCGGCATCGAGGCGCGCACTCTCGCCCTCGGTATGACGCAGACCTTCCCGCCGGCCGTCGACGACCATGCGGAAGTCAGAGCGGTCATCGACGACTGGCTCGCGATCGTCGACGAGCCCGACGCGGATGCGCGGGCGCTACTGCTGAACGCGCAGCTCGCCGCCGCAGCGGCCTACCCGCGGTTGACCAACCACGACGGCGAGGGCTGGCACCTGCACTACCGCGATGACGTCCCCTCCCTGCCGTACGTGCTTCGCGCGATCATCAGCCTCGGAACCTCGTTGCATCTCGTGACCCGGGGAATGGGCAGGCTCGGCCGCTGCCAGGCCTCACCGTGCACGAACGTCGTGGCGGATGTGACGCGCAACGGTCGTCAGCGGTTCTGCTCCGTGCGCTGCGCCAACCGCGCGGCCGTGCGTCGGCACCGGGCTCGCGGGTGAGGCCGACGTGCTCGGCCTCACCGGGCCGATTCACGCGGTCTGGCCTTCATGCGTTCCCTCACCGATCTCCTCGACGAGCTTCGCGTTGAAGGCTGGGAGGTCGTCCGGTGTGCGGCTGGAGACGAGCCCTTCGTCCACGATGACCTCCTCGTCGACCCACGTCGCTCCCGCGTTGCGAAGGTCAGTGGTCAGGCTCGGATAGCTGGTGAGAGTCCGCCCGTCCACGACATCGGCCTCGATGAGGATCCAGGCGCCGTGGCAGATCACGCCGACGGGCTTGTGCTGGTCGAAGAACGCGCGGGCGAGCGCGATCGACGGCTTGTCGAGGCGCAGGTGGTCGGCGTTGACGACGCCACCGGGAAGCACGAGCGCGTCGAACTGGTCCGCTGCGGCGTCGGAGGCGAGAAGATCGACAGCCTGCTCGTGGCCGTTCTTGCCGGTGATCGCCGCTCCCGACGGGGCGATCAGGGTCGCGCTCGCACCCGCGGCGGTGACCGCCTCCCACGGACTGGTGAGCTCGCTGTCCTCGAATCCGTCGGTCGCCAGGAACGCCACTCGGTTGCCGGTGAGAGTCATCGTTCGTCCTTTCGTGGGGGGTCGCCCGCGGGTTGCGGACGAGTCCACCCTCTCCCGGGCGACGCGGTGCGTGAAGGGGGTGGCCGGGGAGCGGGGGAGGATGCTAGAGGCGAAGTCGGGCGGACGCGGAGTGCTCCCCGCGGATCGGTGCACAGAAGCAGTAGCATCCAGCCATGCGCTTCCGTTCCGCCCTCGTCCTCGTCCCGGTGCTCGTGCTGCTCGCCGGCTGCGCCCCGGAGCCGGCGCCGAGTCCCTCGCCGACCGCGTCGACGGGTTCGCCGTCGCCGAGCCCTTCGCCGACCGAGACGCCGACGCCGGAGCCGGAGCCGACCGCGCCCGCAACGGCGTTCGCGACCGCCCAGCTGGTGGAGCTGTGCACGGAGCGGACCCGGAGTCTCGCACCGGAGGCGACCTATTTCTCCGACATGGCGACCACGGAATGGCTGGGTGGTCGGTCGCTCTGGTTCGTCGTGATCCCCAAGACGCTGGAGGGACAGGACAGCGTCGCGGTGTGCGCGATCGGTGGCAGCCCGGAGGCCCCGGTCTTCGACCTCGAAGGCGAGACACTGCCGAGCGGCGTGGCCGAGATCCGCGATGAGCTGTTGGCCGGAGGGCACGACGGCGAATCCTGAGTGGATTCACGTCGTCGTGCTGTGGTGGGCCCCGTGGGGCTCGAACCCACGACCCGCGGATTAAAAGTCCGATGCTCTGCCGACTGAGCTAGAGGCCCCTGCGTCAAGTCTAGTGCGCAAGAAGAGGGGCCGTCAGCGACATGACTCCGCTGACGGCCCCTCTCTCCTTCTCAGGATCCTCCCCCTGCTCCCGAGAAGGGCGTGTGTCGGGTGTCCTCCCACCCGACGGTCCCTGGCTTAGGATGCCGGGGGCATCAGAACCGTGTCGATGAGGTACACGGTCGCGTTCGCGGTCTGCACTCCACCGCAGATGACCTTGGCGTCGTTGACCATCAGGTCGTCTCCGCTGCCCGTCACCTCGAGTTCGGCGCCCTGCACGGTCTCGTGCATGCCGTCGATGTCGGCCGGCTCGATCTGGCCGGGGACCACGTGGTAGGTGAGGATCGAGCTCAGCGTGGCGCTGTCGGTCTTGAGAGCCTCGATCGTGGCCGGGTCGATCTTCGCGAAGGCGTCATCCACCGGGGCGAAAACGGTGAACTCCCCACCGTTCAGGGTGTCGACGAGGTCGACGTCGGGGTTGAGCTGTCCGCTCACCGCAGAGACCAGCGTGGTCAGCAGCGGGTTGTTCGAGGCCGCCACCGCGACCGGGTCCTGAGCCATACCCTCGACGGATCCTGCGCCGTCCGGCACGGCGTCGGCGTATGCCGCGCAGCCGGGGCCGACCAGGTTCGCGGCCGGGTCCATCTCCATCGGCGTCGACTCCGACGTCTCCGGTGCCGCCGGCTCGGAGGACTCGTCCGTGGTGCTGCCGCTGCCCATGGAACAGGCCGAGAGCAGGAATGCGCTCGCCAGGCCGAGGGTGATTGCCGCGGTGACCTTCTTCTTGGTGCTGAACATGTCGAGCTCCTTCGGAACTGAGCCACGGCCTCTCCGTGGCGTCGAGTGCTGTTCGGAGCCCCCTCGGGTTCGGATGGGAAGAATCTGAGAAATCTTCGAAATCGGTCCCGTGGCGGCCTCGCATGCGCGGGATCGGGGCGGAGATACGGCATGCTTGTAGGGATGGTCATCGATGGGTTCGACGTTCCCGAGGACGGAGCGACGCAGGATGCTGTCGCCGACCTCATCGTCCGCGTCGCGTCAGGTGATCAAGCTGCCTTCGCGACTCTCTATGACCTGCTCTCCTCCCGGGTTTTCGGTCTCATCCTCCGTGTGCTCATCAACCGCGCACAGAGTGAGGAAGTACTCCAAGAGGTCTTTCTGGAGATCTGGCAATCCGCTTCCCGCTTCGCTCCGAACAAAGGTCAGGGACGAGCGTGGATCATGACGATCGCGCATCGCCGGGCCGTCGATCGGGTGCGTGCTTCGCAGTCGAGCGCCGACCGAGACGTACGAGCAGGATTCAAGGACATCGGCGTCGCGCACGACAGTGTCGCGGAGCAGGTCGAATTGGGGATAGAGGGAGGGAAGGTCGTCGACGCGCTTTCGGGGCTACCGGAGGCGCAGCGCGAAGCACTCGTCCTCGCGTACTACGGCGGTTACAGTCAGAACGAGATCGCGGCCCTCGTGGGCGCGCCACTGGGGACGATCAAGACACGGATGCGAGACGGGCTGACCCGTCTGCGCACGGCGATGGGGGTGACGGCATGAACGAGAAGGACTTCGCAGAACTCGCGGCAGGTGCCGCGCTGCACTCGCTGTCTGCGGACGACGAGCGCCGCTATCTCGCTGCCCTCGCGGAGCACCCGGAATGGGAGAACACCGTGGATGAGGATGCCGCCACCGCTGCATCGCTCGCGGGCCCGGTCGAGCCAGTGACCGCTCCCGCGCACATCCGATCCGCGCTGCTTGCACAGATCGCGGATCTGCCCCAGGACGGCGGAACGCCCACTGCGTCGAACGTCGCCTCGACGACCACGGACGACACGGCAGCATCGCAGGACGCCGCCATCGCCTCCGGGGCCGCACAGAAGCCGAAGCCGCGCCGCTGGACGCGGAGCGTGTTCGCTCTGGCGGCATGCCTGGCCGTGCTGGTCGGCGTCGGCATCGGTGCGGTCGCCCTCAACCAGCAGCTCAATCCTCCCGCCAGCGTGGTCGCGCTGCAGGAGATCGAGGCGGCGGGAGACGCCGAGCAGGCGACCGTCGCCCTCGACGACGGCGGTTCGGCGACCGCGCACTGGTCAGCCTCGGTCGGCAAGGCCGTGCTGGTCGCCGACGGCATCCCCACCCCCGCAGAGGGCGAGACGTACGAGCTCTGGTTCGTCCGCGGTGATGCTCCGGTCTCCGCGGGTGTGTTCGATGTGGACGACGGTGACGCCACAGCGCTCCTCGCGGGCGAGATGCAGGCGGGCGATGCGATCGCCGTGACCGTCGAGCAGGCCGGCGGATCTCCGACGGGCCAGCCGACCACGGACCCGGTGATCGTCATCCCCACGGCCTGACCGTCGTCGATCGCGCGTACCCTGGAGGGATGCCCGAGCAGCATCACCGTCCCGTGCGTCGACCCACCACCGCCTTCGACAACATCGTCGGTTCGCACGATCCCGCCGAGGAGACCCGCGTCGCGCATGCCACGGCTTCCGCACTGCTGACCCGCGTGCGTGCGGACGAGAGCGGCGCGAGTGCCGAGCGTCTCGTGGCCTTCGCCGCGGAGCACGGCATCGACGAGATCGCCGAACTCTGGTCGAAGGCACCATCGCGCACACTTCCCGGTGCACTGTGGCGTCTCTACGTGCTGCAGCTCGCGATCCACGCCGACGCCCGCACGGCCGCACTGCTCTATGACCGGGGCCGTGTCGAGCTGCCGTCTGCAGACACCGTGATCGCCGGTGCTCCGGTGCCTGCGGGGCCGGACGAACTCGTCGCCCTCATCGACACCATCCTGCGCGGGGCGTTTCGGGGCGACTTCGCCGTGGCGCTCGACCGCGCGGCCGCCTTCTGTCGTGTGCAGGCTTCCGGTGCGACCCACACCGCCGATGACTACGAGCCGACGGAGCCCGCGCGCGCCAGCGAACTCACGACGCGAGCGCTGCGTCTGAGCAGCTATGCGCAGGACCTGGCGGCGGCGGCCGTGCTGTGGCGGTCCGGAGCCCTCAGCTGAGCGATCGTCCCTGCGGAGCGCGTGGGGAAGACGCTCGGAGGCCCTGAAAAGGAAAGACCGGGCCGCAAGAACGCCTCTCGGCGGAAGGCCGCTCGTAGCGGCGAAAAATGGAGCCCGGGGTTATGCGGCCCGGCCACTCAATTGTAACGCGAAGCAGTCGTGGGTATTCCCGCCCTCTAGGCTCGGATCATGACCGGGCGTTTCGCACTCATGATCGATCCCGTGGCCGTCGAGGAGCAGCGCTCCGACTATGCCGACACGTTCACTCAGGTGGATGCGGCAGCGCCGGCCCTGAGCGTCGGCGAGCTCAGCACGCAGCGGGGCGATGGGGTCTTCGAGTCCATCGGCGTCGTCGACGGGCATGCGCAGGAGGTGGTCCCGCACCTCGAGAGACTCGCGCACTCCGCACGCCTGTGCGATCTTCCCGCGCCGAACCTCGACCAGTGGCATCAAGCCATTCGCGCGGCGGCTGTGCAACTCGGATCGGGTGAGTCCGTCATCAAGCTCATCCTCAGCCGTGGTGTCGAGCACGGCCCCGCTCCCACGGCATGGGTGACCGCTGCTCCGGCCGCCGACTTCGCCGCCGTGCGGGAGCGCGGGGTGCGCGTCGTCACACTGGACCGTGGCTACGACCTGGGCGCTGCCGAGAGGGCGCCGTGGTTGCTGCTGGGCGCCAAGACCCTGTCGTATGCGGTCAACATGGCGGCCCTGCGTGAGGCCCGCCGCCGTGGCGCGGACGACGCGATCTTCCTGTCCAGCGACCGGTTCGTGCTCGAGGCGCCGACCGCCTCGCTGATCCTCCGTTTCGGGGACCGCTTCGTGACCCCGGCACCGAACGGGGGCATCCTGCACGGGACGACCCAGCTCAGCGTGTACGAGCACCTCGCGGCGCAGGGCTTCGAGACCGCCTACGACCGCATCCCGGCGACGGACCTCCCGCGGGCGGATGCGGCATGGCTGGTGTCGAGCGTCCGCCTCGCCGCGGCGATCACCGCGATCGACGGCACCTCCCTCCCGGTCGACACGGCCCTGACGGCCGCCCTCAACCGCTACCTGCTCTCTCCCCGCTGACCCCCTGCCCCCTGCCTCCCTGCCCCCGTGCCCCCTGCCCCCCCTGCCCCCCGTGCCAAAACGGAGAGCATCCGGCCGCTCCACGGCGTGTCCACTCCAGACACGCCGTGGCGTGCACAGGACGTCTCCGTTTTGGTGCGGCGCGACACGTCGAGCGAGGCACGCAGAGGTCAGTGGGGAGCCGGGGCGAGGTGGGCTCCGCGCGCGAGAGCGCCGAGGATCGCGGCCTCTACGAGCGGCCAGTCGTCGATGATGAGCTCGTAGGTGAACCGTAGAGTCGTGTACCCGGCGGCGGCCGCTTCAGCGTCGCGCCGGAGGTCCTTGCTGCGCTCCTTCTCGCGGGCGTGATTCTCCCGGCCGTCGGCTTCGAGGATGAGGCGCTCGCCGATGACGAAGTCGACCTCTCCCACGCGGTGGATCGACACCTGCGTACGGACGTGGACGCCGATCCGGTGCAGGCGAAGCCGGATCAGCGACTCGAGCCCGCTGTCGGCGTCCGCTCGGGCGAAGGCGACGAGCCACCGCACCGAGGCCGGGAGATGCCGGTGGAGCCACGCGAGTGCCGCCGGCGAGATCAACGATCGGCGCAGGGCGGACTCGAGCGCGACGAAGAAGGCGTCCTCGCCGCAACAGGCTGCGATCTGGAGGAGGGCGTTCGGTACCGGTGCAACCTCGCCGACGCGCACGCGCCCCTCATCCCAGTGCATCACGCAGTCCTCGCACGACGACCGGGGTGTTCCCGCGTCTCCCATCCAGATGTGCGGGGTGGAAGGCGTCTCGAGTACCCAGAGTCCGTGGACCGCCGCGGCTTGGGCGCATCCGATCGTGCCGCCGTGCGAGGCCGCGTGCAACCAGGCCTCCGGGGTGTCGGGGAGTGCGTAGACGCCCTGGCGAGGGCGGATCACCTCGCCGGACCGCACGGCGCGCGCGAGCTCGGCGCGGCTCACACCTCGTCGTCGGAGCTCAGAGGTCCGTGCCATCCGCCCGAGCGTGCGCAGCACGGAAGCAGTATGGGCGAACGACATCGATCGATACTGCCCTGGGCGTGCGGTGGCGCGATGCCGCGGCCGCGGGACCTGTGCACAAGTCGCGCGGCTCGCCTCCGGTGCAGTCGACGCACGACCTCCTCGGATATGCGAAAACCCAGACCATCGGGCCCCGCGGCGGCGTGTCCTTGGGGGACACGCCACGAGGAGCGCGGATGGTCTGGGTTTTGGCAGCCCTCGCGTGCGCGGGTTCAGCCGAAGCGACCGGAGACGTAGTCCTCAGTGGCCTGCACCGAGGGGGTGGTGAAGATCGAGGTGGTGTCGTCGTACTCGATGAGCTTGCCGGGCTTGCCCGTGCCCGCGATGTTGAAGAACGCGGTCTTGTCCGACACGCGGCTCGCCTGCTGCATGTTGTGCGTGACGATGACGATCGTGAACTCGTTCTTGAGCTCGCCGATCAGCTCTTCGATCGCGTAGGTCGAGATGGGGTCCAGCGCGGAGCACGGCTCGTCCATCAGCAGCACCTGCGGCGACACGGCGATCGCGCGCGCGATGCACAGTCGCTGCTGCTGGCCGCCCGACAGCCCGGAGCCCGGCTTGTCGAGCCGGTCCTTGACCTCGTTCCACAGGTTCGCGCCCGTGAGCGACTTCTCGACGAGGTCGTCCTGGTCGCTCTTGGACATGCGGCTGTTGTTGAGCCTGACGCCGGCGAGCACGTTCTCCTTGATCGACATGGTGGGGAACGGGTTCGGGCGCTGGAACACCATGCCCACCTCGCGGCGCACGAGGACGGGATCGATGCCGGCGCCGTAGAGGTCCTTGCCGTCGAGCAGCACCTCACCTTCGACGCGGGCGCCGGGGATGACCTCGTGCATGCGGTTGAGAGTGCGCAGGAACGTGGACTTCCCGCACCCCGAGGGGCCGATGAAGGCCGTGACACTGCGCGGCTGGATGTCGAGGGAGACGCCCTCCACAGCGAGGAAATCGCCGTAGTAGACGTTCAGGTCGTTGACTTCGATGCTCTTGGACACGTGATTCCTATTCTGAGTGGTCGGGTGCTCAGCGGCCGGTGAGCTTGGGAGCGAACAGCTTCGCGATGAGACGCGCGAGCAGGTTCAGCACCATGACGATGAGGATGAGGGTGAGGGCTGCGGCCCAGGCGCGGGCGATCGACGCATCCGGGTTCGTGCCCTGGTTCATGTACTGGTTGTACGCGAACACCGGGAGCGTCATCATCTGTCCGCTGAAGATGTTCGTGTTGAGGCTCTGCGTGAAGCCGGCGGTGAGCAGCAGCGGCGCGGTTTCACCGATGACGCGGGAGATGGCGAGCATGACCGACGTCATGATGCCGGCGATCGACGTCGGCAGGACCACCTTGAGGATGGTCAGCCACTTGGGGACTCCCAGCGCATACGACGCTTCGCGCAGCTCGTTCGGGACGATGCGCAACAGCTCCTCGCTGCCTCGCACGACGACCGGCGTCATCAGCACGGCGAGGGCGAGGGCGCCCATGATGCCCATCGAGATTCCGGGGCGGAACAGCAGTGCGAACACGGCGTAGATGAACAGACCGGCGACGATCGAGGGGATGCCCGTCATGACGTCGACGAAGAAGGTGATCGCCTTCGCGATCTTGCCCCGTCCGTACTCGACCAGGTAGATCGAGGTCATCAGACCGATCGGAACGGAGATGATCGTGGCCGTCAGGGTGATCAGCACGGTGCCCCAGATGGCGTGCACGATACCGCCGCCGTCGCCGACGACGTTGCGCATTGAGTAGCTGAAGAACTCGAGGTCGAAGCGCTCGATGCCGTTGGCGACGACGGTCCACAGCAGCGACACGAGCGGCAGCAGGGCGATGAGGAACGCGGTGGCGACGAGCGCCGTCATCAGGCGGTCGACGGCCTTCCGCCGGCTCTCCGCGATCGACGAGATCACGGTGATGATGACCATGTAGAGCAGGATGCCGACGATCGCGGTACCGACGATGTTGAAGTCGGCGAGGCTGGAGCCGGCGGCGGCGACGCCGAAGATGGCGGCGGAGATGGCGAACGACGCCGCGAGCAGCGCCCACGGAGCCCACTTGGGGAGCTTGCCCGAGGTGAGCGACGCGGTGCTCGCCGGAGTGGCGGTCAGGGTGGTCATGTCAGTTCGCTCCCGAGAACTCGGCGCGGCGGGCGACTATCCAGCGCGCCACCGCATTGACCGCGAAGGTCACGACGAAGAGGATGAGGCCGGTCGCGATGAGTGTGTTCACGCCGGTGTCATGGGCTTCGGGGAAGGCCAGGGCGATGTTCGCGGGGATCGGCGTGGGGTTCGTGGCGGTGAGCACCAGGAAGCTGACGACCGCGGACGGAGAGAGCACCATGGTCACAGCCATCGTCTCGCCCAGGGCGCGGCCGAGGGCGAGCATCGCCGCGGAGACCATGCCGCCGCGCGCGAAGGGCAGCACCGCCATGCGGACCATCTCCCAGCGCGTGGAACCGAGTGCGAGTGCCGCCTCCTCGTGGAGCTTCGGCGTCTGCAGGAAGACCTCGCGGCAGATGGCGGTCATGATCGGGATGCACATCACCGCGAGCACGAGTGCGGCCGTGAGGATCGTCTTGCCCGTCGAGGACACCTGGCCACCGAAGAAGGGCACCCAGGAGGCGTTCTCGTTCAACCAGGCGTAGATCGGCTGGAGGAGCGGCGCGAGCACGAGGCCGCCCCAGAGCCCGAAGACGACGGAGGGGACGGCGGCGAGCAGGTCGATGATGTAGCCGAGGACGGCGGCGAGACGGCGGTGGGCGTAGTGGGAGATGAACAGGGCGATCCCGATCGCGATCGGCGCGGCGATGAGCAGCGCGATGAAAGACGCCCACAACGTGCCGAACACCAGCGGCCACACGTACACCCAGAACGACTCGCCCTTGAGGATGTGGTTGTCGCTGGTGTCGAGTTCGAAGGCCGGGAGGCTCTGGATGAAGAGGAAGGCGGCGACCAGCGCGAGGACGATGAGGATGATGATCCCCGCCCCGAGTGCCGTACCGGAGAAGATCCGGTCGCCGAGCCGCTGCTTGCCTTTGATCGGGGCGGGCGGCGCCTTGGTCGGCGTCGGTGTCGGCGCCTGCGCGGTCGTGCTCATGATCTCCCTGTTTCGGGCCGGGTCGATGTGGATCGGATACTGACCGGGAGGTGCCCCCGCGCCCCGTCGGGACGCGGGGGCACCGTGTCAGCGTGTCGGCGTGATCAGCCGACCTGGATCAGGTCGATCGCGGCGAGGACCTGATCGCGCAGGCCGTCCGAGATCGGTGCGCTGCCGGCGTTCTCGGCGGCGGCGTCCTGGCCCTCGGCGCTCGCGATGTACGTGAAGTACTCCTTCACGAGCTCCGCGACGTTGCTGTCCTCGTACTGCTCGCAGCCGATCAGGTAGCTGACCAGGGCGATCGGGTAGGCCCCGTCCGAAGCGGTGGAGGGGTCGACGTCGAAGACGAGGTCGCCTTCGCCGCGGCCCTCGACCAGCGGCGAGTTCTCGACGAGCTTGGCGGCCGCCTCGGCGGAGTAGGCCACGAAGTCCCCGTCCACGCCCACGGCGACCTGTCCGAGGCCGTCGGCCTGCGACGCGTCGAGGAAGCCGATCGCGCCGTTGCCCGCGGTGATGGCCTGCTTCACACCGGAGGTCCCCTGTGCGGCCTCGCCGCCCTGGATCGGCCACACGTCGGCCGGCTCGTACGTCCAGACGTCACCGGCGGTGGCGTTGAGGTACTTGGTGAACGTCTCCTGCGTGCCCGAGGGGTCGGAGCGGTGCACGGGCGAGATAGCCAGGTCGGGCAGCTCGACGCCGTCGTTCAGAGCAGCGATCTCCGGGGCGTTCCAGTTGGAGATGGTGCCGGCGAAGATGCCTGCGATGGTCGCGGCGTCCAGGTTGAGGGAGTCGACGCCTTCGAGGTTGAACGCGACGGCGACCGGCGAAATGTAGAGCGGGACCTCGATGATGTCGTCGGTGGTGCAGGCGCCGAAGCCGCCGGCGGCCACCTCTTCGTCGTTGAACGCGCGGTCGGAGCCGATGAAGTTGCTGCCGCCTTCGAGGAAGTTCTCGCGACCCGTGCCGGAGCCGGTGGGCTCGTAGTTGACGGTCACATCGGGGTTCGCGGTCTGGAACGCGGCGACCCAGGCTTCCTGCGCGGCAGCCTGCGAGGACGCGCCGGTGGCGTCGATGGTGCCGGAGAGCGAGGACTCGGTGGGCTCGTCGGTGGAGCCGCCGCTGCCGGCTTCGTTCGCGGCGCAACCGGCGAGAGCAAGAGCGGCGACGGCGCCGATGGCGCCGATTCGTGCGATTCGGGAGATCTTCACTGTGAATCCTTCGATCTTGGATGGGTGGGGCCCGGTGCAGGGCACACAGTGACGCTATGGGCGACGGTTAACGAGACTCTCCCGAGCAGGTGAACGGCAGGTGAACGACGGGCGACTCTCTGGGGTGCTGCCGCGAGAAGTCGCGGCGGTTCAGACCTTCGGGGTGTGGGTCTCGATCGCGATGATGCCGGAACCGGGGTTCGTGGACGAGAGGTGCACGACGGAGAACGCGGCGGGCTCGAGGTCGGCGGCACTGCTGAGATAAGACCCGGAGACTGTGCCGGTCGCGAGCGCGATCTCCGAGAGGAGCCCCGGCAGCACAGGGCCGTGGCTGCACAGCACGGCCGGCTTTCCGGACCGCACACGTCGGCCGACCACGGATCGGAGATCCGCGCCGCCGTCTTCCCACGCGTCCTGGCTGATCTTCTCCGTCTGCACCGGCTTCCGGTCGAGGGCCTTCGCGAGCGGTGTGACGGTCGCGACACAGCGCACTGCGTCACTCGTGACGATCTTGCGCACACCGAAGGCGCGCAACGGTCCGACGATCGACTTCGCCTGGGTGCGGCCGCGCTCGGTGAGCGGGCGCGCGGCATCCGAGCGGTCCCAGTCCGAGCGCGAGAGCGCCTTCGCATGGCGCAGCACGATCAGCGGGAAGGTGCGCAGGACACCGTCATCGATCAGGTTGGCGAAGAAGTCGAGGATCTCCAGGTCGACCGGATAGCTCAGTCGGTTTCGCGCCTTCTTCACGCTGACCCATTCGAGCGCCGCGATCTCTTTGTTGGGCACGAACGTGGACTCGCGGATCGCGGCCTCCGTCGCCTCGGCCGCCCAGTAATGCACGACCTTCTGCTTGCGGGAGGCGAGGTGGTAGCGGCTCACTCCGACAGGAACACCGAGGGACACGCGGATGCCGGTCTCCTCGTGCACCTCGCGCACCGCCGTCTCGGCGAGCATCTCGCCGGGATCGACCTTCCCCTTGGGCAAGGTGACGTCCCGGTACTTGGTGCGGTGGATCAGGAGGATCCGCAACTTGCCGTCGACGATCCGCCAGACCACGGCGCCCGCGGCATAGACCGCCTTGTCGGCCCACTTGGAACCCGTCTCGGAGTCCGGCGGGAGCTGCAACTGCCGCCCGGTCATCGAACCGCCCGTGCGCGGCGGCGCCGCTGGATCAACCCCATGGTCTTATCCTGCAGGTCGATCAGGGGCTTTCCGTCGGCATCCACGGCGTGGCGCTCCCACACGCCCTCCGCGCCGAGGTGCCACGACGAGGTGCCGTCGTTCATCGCCAGGTCGAAGAAGGTGTGCAGCTCCTTGAGGTGGGCGGGGTCGGTCACGCGCACCAGTGCTTCCACGCGACGGTCGAGGTTGCGGTGCATCATGTCCGCGCTGCCGATGTATACCTGCGGATCGCCGGCGTTCTCGAAGGCGAAGATCCGCGAGTGCTCGAGGTAGCGGCCGAGGATGCTGCGCACCGTGATGTTCTCGCTGATGCCGTCGAGGTCGGTGCGCAGGCTGCAGATGCCGCGCACCCAGACGTCGACCTTCACACCCGCGGCACTCGCGCGATACAGCGCGTCGATGATCTCCTCATCGACCATCGAGTTCACCTTGATGCGGATGTGGGCGGGAATGCCGGCCTCCGCGTTCTTGCGCTCGGCGTCGATCTGGCGGATCAGGCCCTTGCGGAGGTGGAGCGGGGCGACGAGGAGTCGTTTGAACTTCTTCTCGATGGCATAGCCGCTCAACTCGTTGAAGAGGCGCGTCAGATCCTTGCCGACCTGCGCGTCGGCGGTGAAGAGCCCGAAGTCCTCGTAGATGCGGCTGGTCTTGGGGTTGTAGTTGCCGGTGCCGACGTGCGAATAGTGACGCAGCATCCCTTCTTCCTCGCGGATGACCAGGGCGAGTTTGCAGTGCGTCTTGAGCCCCACGAGGCCGTAGACGACGTGCACGCCGGCCTTTTCGAGCTTGCGCGCCCAGACGATGTTGTTGGCTTCGTCGAACCGGGCCTTCACCTCGACCAGGGCGAGCACCTGCTTGCCGGCCTCGGCGGCGTCGATCAGGGCCTGCACGACGGGGCTGTCGCCGGACGTGCGGTACAGCGTCTGTTTGATGGCGAGCACGTGCGGATCCTGCGCAGCCTGCTCCAGGAAGGCCTGCACGCTCGTGGTGAACGACTCGTACGGGTGGTGGACGAGCACGTCCGACTTGCGGATCGCCTTGAAGATGTCGGCGCGTGCGCTCGATCCTGCGGGCTGGAAGGCCACGGCCGTGGTGGGCAGGTGCGGCGGGTATCGCAGATCCGGGCGGTCGATGCGCGAGAGGTCGAAGAGTCCGCGGAGGTCGAGAGGCCCGGGGAGGCGGTAGACCTCGAGGTCCGTGATGTCGAGCTCGCGGACCAGCAGATCCATCGTGACGTCATCCATGTCATCGGTGATCTCGAGTCGGATCGGCGGGCCGAACCGACGGCGCAGCAGCTCGGCCTCCAGTGCCTGGATGAGATTCTCGCTCTCGTCCTCCTCGATCTCCACGTCTTCGTTGCGTGTGAGGCGGAACGCGTGATGGTCGAGCACCTCCATGCCGGGGAACAGGTCGCCCAGGTGGTTGGCGATGAGTTCTTCCAACCGAAGGAAGCGCTTGATCTCGCCGGTGCCGGGCACCTCGACGAAACGGGGGAGCATCGGCGGGACCTTGATGCGCGCGAACTCCTGGCGGCCGGTGCGGGCGTTGCGGATGCGGATCGCGAGGTTCAGCGAGAGGCCGGAGATGTAGGGGAACGGGTGCGCCGGGTCGACGGCGAGCGGCATCAGCACCGGGAACACCTGGGCCTGGAAGTAGTCGGACAGGGCGGAGCGCTCGCCGTCTGTGAGTTCGGACCAGTCGGTGATCTCGATGCCGGATTCGGCGAGGGCGGGGCGCACGAGCGAGTTCCACGCATCCGCGTGACGCAGTTGCAGTGCGTGCGCCTCGCGGGAGATGTCGGCCAGCGCATCGACGGGGGAGCGGCCGATGTTCGTCGGCACCGCGAGACCGGTCATGATGCGCCGCTTGAGGCCCGCGACGCGCACCATGAAGAACTCGTCGAGATTGCTGGCGAAGATGGCCAGGAAGTTCGCCCGCTCGAGTTCGGGGAGTGAGGAATCCTCCGCGAGCTCCAGCACGCGCTGATTGAACGCGAGCCAGCTGAGCTCGCGATCCAGGTAGCGGTGGTCGGGGAGCAGCGAGTCCGGGGACTCGATGGCGTCGAAGTCGTCGTCTTCGGCGTCACCGAGACCGGCGTCGGCGAGTGCGGGATCGATCATGGGGTACATCTAAGCACCGCCAGGTGACGCCCGTGTGAACGGTGTCGATCCTCAGTGGTCCGCGGGGACGCTCTCCTCCTCGTCGACGTTGAAGCGATAGCCGACGTTGCGCACCGTGCCGATGATCTGCTCCTGGTCGCCGAGCTTCGCTCTGAGGCGCCGTACGTGCACGTCGACCGTGCGGGTTCCGCCGAAGTAGTCGTAGCCCCAGACCTCGCTGAGCAGCTGCTCCCGAGTGAAGACACGCGAAGGGTGCGTGGCCAGGAAGTGCAGGAGCTGGAACTCCTTGTAGGTGAGGTCCAGCGGCCTGCCGCGCAGCTTCGCCGAGTAGGACTGCTCGTCGATCGTGACACCGGACGCCTGCACGCGCGTGGGCTCGGCGACCTCGTCGTGTCGGGCCAGTGCGAGTCGGAGGCGCGCGTCGATCTCGGCCGGTCCCGCGGTCACGAGCAGGACGTCGTCGATGCCCCAGTCCCCGGAGAGCGCGCTCATGCCGCCCTCGGTGACGACGAGGAGGAGGGGAGCGTCCTGACCCGTGGCGCGCAGCAGCTGGCACAGCGACTTCGCGGCGACGAGATCATGGCGTCCGTCGACGACCACGACGTCGTAGTCCGGCGCATTGATCAGCTGCGCGGGTTCGGCAGGAATCTGGCGCGCTCTATGACTCAGCAGCTCAAGGGCGGGCAGGACCTGCTCCGAGAGCGGAGCATTGGTCAGAACCAGGACCAGGGCCACGCGCACTCCTCACCGACGTGGGATCGACGTCGTGCCGCCATGATACCGGGGCGGATGCGCAACAATGGTTGTCATGACGGAACCAGCACTCGCACCGCGCAACGCGTTCGTCGG
The DNA here is from genome assembly GCF_020524545.1 of Microbacterium paraoxydans. GTDB lineage: Bacteria > Actinomycetota > Actinomycetes > Actinomycetales > Microbacteriaceae > Microbacterium > Microbacterium paraoxydans_C. Next base: position 676,843 of record NZ_JAIVLG010000001.1, read on the forward strand.
TGTGATCGTCGTGTGGGCGGCGGCGTTCGTGGCGACCGTCGCGATCGGGATCTTCGTGTCGGAGGAGTGGCGCGTTCCCTGGATGCTCGTCGGCTTCGGCGGCGTCGTCCTGCTCTCCTTCGCCGTACAGCTCTGGTACGGCCGCACCCAGGGATTCATCTTCCGTGTGGCGAGCAGCGTCGTCGGCGCCCTGATGCTGATGGGACTCATCTCGGTCGGATTCGGTCTCGCGGCGCTGATCCCGTCCTGAGACCGACGCGGCGCGGTAAGGTGGGGGCATGGACCTCATGGCGCTCGAAATCTTCTTCATCGGCCTGCTGGGCCTGGCGAGCCTCGCTATCGTCTTCGTCTCGGCAGTGGTGCTGCGCAACCTCTTCCGCGGCCAGCGCTGACGCGATCGTGATCGAACTGCCCGTCGACCTTCCGGCCGATCTCGTCCCGTTCGCGTGGCTGATCGGCGTCTGGGAGGGCACCGGTGTCATCGACTATCCGGTCGGCGACGAGCGCTTGCAGGGCGAGTTCACCCATCGGGTCAGCTTCAGTCATGACGGTGGCCCGTTCTTGAACTACTCCGGCACCGCCACGTTCCTCACGGACGAGGGGGCACCCGCGGCGGCGTTGCTCGCCGAGACGGGCTTCTGGCGGCTCGCACGACCGGCGACGGACGCGGATCCCGGTCCCGCCCTGCTCCCGCCGACCGCCCCTGCCGTCGCCCGCACGGTCGACGACGTGGAAGAGCTGCGCGCCCCGAGCGGCGGATTCCCCATCGAAGTCTCGCTCGCACACGCGGATGGCGCGCTCGAGCTGTACCTCGGCGAGATCAACGGTCCCCGCATCGACATCGGCTCGGACGCCGTCGTGCGCAGCGCCGGCGCGAAGGTGCACACCGCTTCTTCGCGCATGTACGGCCTCGTCGACGGGCACCTGCTGTGGGCATGGGACATCGCCGCACTCGGCACCCCGCTGCGCTCCCACGCATCGGCACGGCTGGCCAAGGTCTGAGATGTCCGGCTTCGACCAGATCGACGGTGCCGTCTCCGAGGGCGGTCTGATCGCTCACTTCGGCGACGTGTTCCGCGAGCAGCGGCGCCTCGCCGACGGCGCTGCCCTCGCGCCTCTCGGCGATCGCACCGTGATCGAGGTGGCGGGCCCCGAGCGGCTGAGCTGGCTCGATTCGATCACCTCGCAGGACGTGGGCAGGCTGGCCCCCGGTGACAGCACCGAGCTTCTGGTGCTCGACCCGCAGGGCCGGGTGGAGCACGCGGCCGGTGTCATCGACGACGGCGCATCCACCTGGCTCATCGTCGACGGCGGAGACGCCGAGGCGCTTGCGGGCTGGCTGACGCGGATGAAGTTCCGCACGCAGGCGACCGTCGACCTCCGTCCCGACCTCGTGCTGGTCGGATACCTCGACGGTGGCGGGGTGGCAGCGGTGGTGACCGCCGCCGCGTTCGCCCCGAACGGCACCGCCCTGGTCTGGTCTGATCCATGGCAGCGGATCAGCGCCGGGGGGCACCAGTACTCCGAGGTCGTCGAGCATCCGGCCGCCGACTACGCCTGGCGGGTCGCCATCCTCGCCGACGAAGCAGCCGATGCTCTCGCCGCATCGCTCGACCGGGACGCACTCGCCGGCCTCCTCGCCGCGGAAGCGCTGCGCGTCGCCGCCTGGCGCCCGCGCTGGGCGACCGAGGTCGACGAGCGTTCGCTGCCGCACGAGTCCGACTGGATCCGCAGCGCGGTGCATCTGAACAAGGGCTGTTACCGCGGCCAGGAGACCGTCGCCAAGGTTCACAACCTCGGACACCCGCCCCGCCGTCTGGCAGCGCTCCATCTCGACGGCAGCGATGCGGTCCTTCCCGAGCCCGGTGCCGCGGTCTTCGCCGGCGACGACGAGGTCGGGCACCTGACCTCGGTGGCGCGTCATCACGAAGACGGTCCGATCGCCCTCGCGATCCTCTCCCGGCGCGCGCCGATCGGCGATCTGGTGGTTCGCGCCGACGGCATCGACATCGCCGCCTCGCAGCAGGTGATCGTCCCTGCGGACGCGGGGGCCACCGCGGACATCCCGCGCCTCACCCGTCTGTCTCGGCGGCCCACGGCACCGGACCCGCGCGACGCCGTCGCCGGAAGCTGAACTCAGTCGGCCCGGGGAGCGACCGCGGCCCAGGGCAGCGTGAGCTCGCCGAGACGCCAGCGGGTGCGCCCACCGAGCACCGGCCATCCTTGATCGCGCAGCCCTGTCACGGCGGCGAGGAAGCGCTGGGTGGCGCCGAACGTCGACAGGGGTGCCGCGCGGTCCCATTCCCGGTCGAGGTCGACGAGGAGGTCGTGCACGCGCTCCCCGCCGACGTTGCGGTGGATCAGGGCTTTCGGCAGGCGCTCGGCGACGATGCTCGGACGTTCGAGATCGGCGAGACGGAGCGAGATCGTGAAGCGCAGCGGCGCGGCGTGCGCATCGACGTCGATCCAGCTCGAAACGCGGCCGATCTCGTCACAGGTCCCTTCGAAGAGCAGGCCGCCGGGGGCCAGGCGTGCGCTCATCCGTGCCCACGCATCCGCCACGTCTTCCTCGTCGTACTGGCGCAGGACGTTCATGGCACGGATCACCGCGGGTCTGCGTCCCCGGGGAAGAGGCACCTCGAAGCCTCCCCGCGCGAACGACACGGGCAGATCGGCGGCGAAGGGCGTCCGGCCGGCGCGCACTTCCGCGAGTTGGGCGTCGGCCGTGGCGACGCGGGCGGCGTCGATCTCGAGCCCGAGCACCTCGACGTCGTCGCGCACGCGCACGAGACGTGTCGCGAGTTCGAACGCGGTGACTCCGCTCGCGCCGTAGCCGAGGTCGACCACGAGCGGATCGCGTGCGCGGCGCACCGCGTCGCTGTGCGCGATCCAGCGATCGTTGCGGCGCAGTCGGTTCGTTCCCGTCGTGCCGCGGGTCGGCCGGCCGAGGGGGGATGACGCCATGTCTCCATCCTCCCAGGATCCGGATCGGCCGAAGGTCCCGGGTGGATAAACTGGCGACATGACTGCGACCCGTACCCTCATCCTGCTCCGCCACGGCCGAAGCGAGTGGAACGAACTGAACCTCTTCACCGGTTGGGTGGATGTCCGCCTCAACGCGCAGGGCGAGAAGGAGGCGCGTCGCGGCGGTGAGCTGCTCGCCGAGTCCGGGATCCTGCCCGATGTGCTGCACACCTCCATGCTGAGTCGCGCGATCCAGACCGCGAACATCGCTCTGGACGCCGCCGACCGTCTGTGGATCCCCGTGACCCGCTCCTGGCGTCTCAACGAGCGCCACTACGGTGCGCTCCAGGGCAAGGACAAGGCGCAGACGCTCGAGGAGTTCGGTCCCGAGCAGTTCCAGCTGTGGCGCCGGTCGTTCGACGTTCCCCCGCCCGTGCTCGACGACGAGAGCGAGTTCAGCCAGGTGCACGACGTGCGCTACCAGGGCATCGACGGCGAGGTGCCCCGCACGGAGTCGCTCAAGCTCGTGATCGACCGTCTGCTTCCGTACTGGGAGAGCGCGATCGTCCCCGACCTCGAAGCCGGCAAGACGGTCCTCGTCACCGCGCACGGCAACTCGCTGCGCGGCCTGGTCAAGCACCTCGAAGGCATCAGCGACGCCGACATCGCCGAGCTGAACATCCCGACCGGCATTCCGCTGGTCTACGAGCTCGACGAGAACAACGTCCCGACGGGGCCCGGCCGCTACCTCGACCCCGAGGCTGCGGCTGCCGGTGCGGCCGCGGTGGCTGCGCAGGGCAAGAAGTAGGTCCCCGCTCCACCTGGATCGGTCGAGACCCCCTCACGCCGTCGGCGCCCCTCCTGAATCACGCGATTCAGGAGGGGCGCCGACGCGCAGCGGGGGTCTCGACCGAGGGACGTGCGCGTCAGGCGTGCCCGAGTTCTTGCTGCTCGAGTTCCTGCTGTTCGACGGCGAGGGGGATGTCGTCCTCCTCGACCGCCCAGTCGCCGGTGGAGAGGTAGACGACCTTCTTCGCGACGGCCACCGCGTGGTCGGCGAAGCGCTCGTGGTAGCGGCTGGCGAGCGTGGCGTCGACGGTCGCCGTGGCCTCGCCCTTCCAGTTGTCGCTGAGCACCTTCTCGAAGACGGTGGCGTGCAGTTCGTCGACGTCGTCGTCCGCGTTGCGGATGGCGTCGGCGAAGCGAAGGTCCTGTGTGCGCAGGAGCTCCGAGAGCGTGCGGGCGACCTCGACGTCGAGCTCGCCCATCTTCACGAAGGTGCCCTTGAGGCCCTTCGGGATGGCGCGCTCGGGGAAGCGGAGGCGGGCGAGCTGGGCGATGTGCTCCGACATGTCGCCCATGCGCTCGAGCGAGGCGCTCACGCGCAGAGCCGTCACGACGATGCGCAGATCGCGTGCGACCGGCTGCTGGCGGGCGAGGATCTCGATCGCCTGCTCGTCGAGGGCGACGGCCAGATCGTCGATCTTCGCATCGTCGGCGATGACCTCTTCTGCCAGTGCCACGTCGCTCGTGGCGAACGCCCTGGTGGCCTTGTCGATGGAAACCGTGACGAGGTCGGCGATCTCGACCAGGCGGTTCTGAAGGTCCTCGAGGGACTGGTGGAACACTTCGCGCATGTTGGGGCGCAACCTTTCATTCGGATCTCGGCTGTGTCAGCGCGAGGCGGCGGGTCGTCCGCAGGAGAGCAGGTCTGTGCTCCCGCACAAGCCCGAAGCGATTGTCCGCTTCGAAGGTTAACGAACGGTGCCCAGCACGTGAATAGTACTTCCCCTGTTCCCGTCAGGGCGCGGAAACCCGCCGGACGGACGGTGAACGCACTCTACGCTTGTGACATGACCTTGCCGCAGCTCGCGCTGTCCTCGCTCGCCATCGGGCTGGTGATCGGTGTCGGCCTCTCCCTGCTCGTGGCGTGGGCCTACCGGGCACGGGCGCGCGTCCAGGAGGAGACATCGCTGGCGGTCCCGGCCGGCATCACCGACGTTCTGGGCAGCATGGACGACGCGGCGGCGATCGTCGACACCTCAGGGATGGTCCTCGCCACCTCACAGGCCGCGACCCGCTTCGGCATCGAGGTCGGGGCGACGCTCGACAACACGGAGCTCCGTCAGCTCGTGCGCGGTGTTCGCGACACCGGAGGCTCCGTCACCGAGTCGATGCGGATCACGCGTGGAGGGCTGAGCCTCGATCCGCGACTCGTGTCGGCGCGCGCGAGCGTGATCGGCACGCGCCTGGTGCTTCTGATCATCCGCGACGTCACCGAGCAGGAGCGTCTCGACCAGATGCGCCGGGACTTCGTCGCCAACACGAGTCACGAGCTGAAGACGCCGGTGGGCGCAGTGAGCCTCCTGGCGGAAGCGATCGAGTCCGCGGCGGATGACCCGGCGCAGGTGCGCATCTTCGCCGCGCGTATCGCTGCGGAGGCCGGGCGTCTCGGACAGCTCACGGGTCGGATCATGAGCCTGTCCCGACTCCAGGCCGAGGACGGTCTGACCAAGGTCGGTCCCGTGTCGATCGACGAGGTCATCGCGTCCTCGATCGAGGCCCACGTGGTCCAGGCCGATTCCGCCGGCGTCGAGCTCGCCCGCGGCGGTGACCGCGGCGTCTGGGTGCGCGGCGACGCGCAGATCCTCATCGAGGCGGTCGGCAACCTGATCGCCAACGCCATCGTCTACTCGCCCCGCGGATCCCGCGTGGGAGTCGGCGTGCGCGCGGAGGACGGTGTGGTCGAGATCGCGGTGTCCGATCAGGGCATCGGTATCGCGGAAGCGGATCGCGAGCGCATCTTCGAACGGTTCTACCGGGCGGATGAGGCGCGCTCCCGGCGCACGGGCGGCACGGGGCTCGGGCTGTCGATCGTCAAACACGCCACGCAGCGCCACGGCGGGGAGGTGCGACTGTGGTCCCGCCCCGGGCGTGGTTCCACCTTCACGATCCGACTTCCCCGGATCGACGCCCCGGAGCACAGCGACTCGGGCAAGAAGAGCAAGAAGAAGCGTGCGCGCAAGGCCGCCAAGGCTGCGGCATCCGCGCGCGTTCGAAACGGAGAGAGAACATGACCCGAATCCTTCTCGTCGAGGACGAGCCCGACCTCGCCGACCCGCTCGCGTATCTGCTGCGCCGCGAAGGCTACGAGGTGGAGATCGCGGAGGACGGCCCCGGCGCGCTCTCCGCGTTCCGGGAGCGCGGCGCGGACATCGTGCTGCTCGACCTGATGCTCCCCGGCATGCCCGGCACCGAGGTGTGCCGTCAGATCCGCTCGACGTCGGCCGTGCCGATCATCATGCTCACCGCGAAGGACTCCGAGGTCGACATCGTGGTCGGGCTCGAGCTCGGCGCCGACGACTACATCACGAAGCCGTACTCCTCGCGCGAGCTGCTCGCCCGTATGCGGGCTGTGCTGCGCCGGATCGTGCAGGCCGACGGCGAGCTCGACGAACGCGTGCTCGACGGCGGCAGGGTCTCGCTCGACATCGATCGGCACACCGTGTCCGTCGCCGGGGAGCAGATCAACATGCCGCTGAAGGAGTTCGAGCTCCTCGAGGTCCTGATGCGCAACTCCGGACGCGTCCTCACGCGCGGTCAGCTCATCGACCGGGTCTGGGGGAGTGACTACTTCGGCGACACCAAGACGCTCGACGTCCACATCAAGCGCATCCGCTCGCGCATCGAGGAGAACCCGAGTGAGCCGGTCATGCTCGTCACGGTGCGTGGCCTCGGGTACCGCTTCGAGGGCTGAACGCAGAGGAGGCCGGCACCCGTGGGTGCCGGCCTCCTCTGCGTTCGACGCGGGGTCACTCCGAGGGAGCAGGCGCCGCGGTGTCGGTCGGCATCGGCGTGGGCAAGGTGCGCACCGACTCCGAGGGGACGAGGTCCGAGTAGTAGGGGAGGGAGCCGTCCAGGACGGGAACGTCGGCCTTGACGCCGACGGAGTCACCGGACTGGAAGTGCATCTCCACCGTCGCCCCGGGCTTGGTGTCGAGCCCGACGATGCGCAGCGGCTCCTCGTCGGCACCCAGGCTCTTCGTCTCGCCCGCGGGAACAGTGAGCTTGAAGTCGTTGTCGTCTCCGACGGAGATCGTGAGGGTGGCGCTCTCATCGGTGGGGTTGACCACGGCGGCGATGAAGTTGCCGATCGAACCGTCCTCCGTCGCGATCACGAGGGCGTTGCGCACGTCGAGCGGGCCGTCGGCGTCGGAGATGTTCACGCCGTCGGAGGCCGGGTACTCGATCTTCGTCGACTGCGGGGTGATGAACGTGCACCCGGTCGCGCCGAGCAGAACGAGGGCGCTGAGGGCTGCAGACGCAACAAGGCGCGATTTCACGGGTCCTCCTGAGGTCCGGCGGGATATCCGCATCCATTCTATGGGTAAGTCGTGAGCGACTCTGCGGACCCGGGGCGCGAACCTTAGCGCATCTGCCCTGTGGTATCCTTGAGGTTGCCGAAAGGACACGTTTTTATGCTTTTTGAGGTTGGCGAAACCGTCGTCTATCCCCACCATGGCGCTGCGACCATCATCGAGGTCAAGGAGCGCATCATCAAGGGTGAGGCGAAGAAATATCTGAAGCTCAACGTCACCCAGGGCGATCTCGTCATCGAGGTTCCCGCCGAGAACGTCGACCTGGTCGGCGTCCGCGATGTGATCGGGAAAGAAGGCCTCGACCACGTGTTCGAGGTGCTGCGTGCTCCCTTCACCGAGGAACCCACGAACTGGTCCCGCCGATACAAGGCGAACCTCGAGAAGCTCGCCTCCGGCGACGTCATCAAGGTGAGCGAGGTCGTCCGCGACCTGTGGCGTCGGGATCAGGACCGCGGGCTGTCGGCGGGCGAGAAGCGGATGCTGGCGAAGGCTCGTCAGATCCTCATCTCCGAGCTCGCACTCGCGGAGAAGACCGACGAGGACAAGGCGGGCGCACTGCTCGACGAGGTCCTCGCCTCCTGAGTTCTCGACGAAGGGGCGGATGCTGCGGCATCCGCCCCTTCGTCGTCTCTGCCACGCGGTAGCGTGAGAGGGTGACCCTTCTTCCTGTCCCCGACATCGCGATCATCGTCGTCGCCGCCGGTTCCGGCACGCGGCTGGACGCGGGGGCGCCGAAGGCCCTCGTCGGGATCGATGCGCATTCGATCCTCCGGCATGCCCTGGACGGCGTGTTCGCAGCCCTGCCTGCTCAGGTCGTCGTCGTCGCGCCCGCGGGATACGAAGGTGATGCGTTGGCAGAGCTCCAGGCCGCCGCAGGAGATCGACGAGACCTCGGTCGTGTCGTCACCGGCGGCGCGACGCGCCAGCAGTCCGTCGCCGCGGGGCTCGACGCCTTGTGGGGGGACGTGACGACCGTGCTCGTGCACGACGCGGCCCGCGCGCTCACGCCGCCGTCCCAGATCGACGCGGTCGCCCGTGCCGTCACGGCGCGGGAGGGAGTGGTGCCGGCGCTTCCCGTGGTCGACACGCTCAAGAAGGTCGCGGACGGTGCCGTGGTGGCTGCCGTCGACCGTTCCGAGCTCGCTGCGGCGCAGACGCCGCAGGGCTTTCCCCGTCTCGCGCTCGTAGAGGCCTACGCACGAGCCACGTCCGCAGGCGCCGAGTACACCGACGATGCGGCGCTGTTCGCAGCGGCAGGTCACGCGGTGCGGCACATCGACGGTTCTGCCCGGGCGTTCAAGATCACCACACCCGATGACCTCGATCGCGCCAGGCAGCTCCTCGGCGCATCATCGACGGTACCCGCACCGCAGGAGGCGCCGCGCACGCATCCGGTCACCCCTCGCATCGGCGTGGGCACCGATGTGCATGCGTTCGGCGGCGAGGGGAACCTCTGGCTCGCGGGCGTGGAATGGCCCGGGGAGCAGCCCCTGTCCGGACACTCCGACGGGGATGCCGTCGCGCACGCGATCGTCGATGCCCTCCTCGGTGCCGCCGGTCTCGGAGACATCGGCGAGCACTTCGGCACCTCGCATCCGGAGTATGCCGGAGCGCATGCGGATGTCTTCCTGGCGCGCACGCGAGAGCTGCTGGCCGACGCGGGCTTCGAGATCGGCAATGTCTCCGTGCAACTGCAGGGCAACAAGCCCCGTTTCAGCCCTCGACGTGCCGAGGCGGAGGGCATCCTGTCGTCGGTGCTGGGCGCTCCGGTATCCGTCACGGCGACGACGACCGACCGGCTGGGCTTTCCGGGGCGCGGCGAGGGCATCGCGGTGACGGCGGTGGCCCTCGTGGTGCCCGTCGATCCGCGGAACAGCTGACGCGCGGAAAGCGAGAACGTCACAAGCGGCCGGAATCGTCCTCGCGGAGTGGTCGCCCAGCAGTCCCCGAGTAGGCTTGAGCGGTGACTCTCCGCCTTTACGACACCCGCGCTGCGGTGTTGCGTGACTTCGTGCCTCTCGATCCCGAGAACATCACGATGTACGTGTGCGGACCCACGGTGCAATCCGGACCCCACATCGGTCACGTCCGCGCGGCGCTGAGCTTCGATCTGCTGCGTCGCTGGTTGGCCTACCGGTACGGTCGGGTCACCTTCGTGCGCAACGTGACCGACATCGACGACAAGGTGCTCGCCAACGCGACGGATGCCGAGCCGTGGTGGGCGCTGGCGTATCGGATGGAGCAGGAGTTCACGGCGGCGTATGCCGGTGTCGGCATCCTTCCTCCCACCTACGAGCCACGCGCCACGGCATCCGTGCCTCAGATGCAGGAGCTGATCGCGACTCTGATCGCACGCGGTCACGCGTACCCGGCCTCCGACGGCTCGGGCGACGTGTACTTCGATGTGCGCTCCTGGTCCGAGTACGGCTCCCTCACGAATCAGTCCGTCGACGCGATGGAACCCGCCGAGGACGCCGACCCCCGCGGCAAGCGGAACCCGCAGGACTTCGCCCTCTGGAAGGGCGCCAAGCCGGAGGAACCCGCCGACGCGACCTGGGCCTCGCCGTGGGGTGCGGGTCGTCCCGGCTGGCACATCGAGTGCTCCGCCATGGCGAAGCGGTACCTCGGCGCGGAATTCGACATCCACGGCGGCGGACTCGACCTGCGGTTCCCGCATCACGAGAACGAGCTCGCGCAGTCGACGGCGGCGGGCGACGGCTTCGCCCGCTACTGGGTGCACAACGGACTCGTGACCGTCGCCGGGCAGAAGATGTCCAAGTCGCTGGGGAACTTCACTCTCGCGGCGGACGTGCTCTCGGCGCATGACCCGCGGGTCGTGCGCTACGCGCTCGCGGCTGCGCACTACCGATCGAGCCTCGACCTCAGCGAGTCGTCGTGGGTGGAGGCCGAGGCTGCGCTGGCACGAATCGACACCTTCGTCGCTCGTGTCCGGCGGTCGGTTCCCGCTGCAACCGACGGTGCAGCGGGCGGCGCTGTTCCCGAGGCGTTCGCGGACGCCATGGACGACGACCTGGGGGTCCCCCAGGCGCTGGCCGTGCTGCACGACACCGTGCGCCGCGGGAACTCGGCGCTCGACGCCGGGTCGGACGACGAGGCCAGGGCCGCATTCGCCCAGGTGGAAGCGATGACCCGTCTCCTCGGAATCGACGAGCTCGTATCCGGCGGGGCAGACCTCGCCGAGCACCGTACTCTGGACGCGCTCGTCCAGACGATGATCACCCAGCGCGCGCAGGCTCGCGCTGACAAAGACTGGGCGGCGGCGGATCGCATCCGAGACGCGATCGCCGCCGCAGGAATCACGCTGGAGGACACTCCGGCCGGAACCCATTGGAGTATCGATGGCTAAGCCACAGCGCCCCGGCGCCAGCAACGGCAAGAAGAAGGGCCCGACCAAGGGCACGGGCGGACTCGGGCGCAAGGCGCTCGAGGGCCGGGGGCCGACCCCGAAAGCGGAGGACCGCGCCTGGCACCCCGCGGGCAAGCGCAAGGCTGCAGCTGAGCGCTACGCGGCGTCCGGCGGCAAGGGCAAGCCCGGCGGTCAGCGCCAGACCTCGGGCGGCAACCCCAACCGCTCCGCCAGGGCGAAGGACAACACCACCGACACCGAGACCGTCACCGGGCGCAACTCGGTGCTCGAGGCGCTCCGGGCAAAGATCCCCGCGACGGCGTTCTACATCGCGCAGCGCGTGGAGATGGACGACCGCGTCAAGGAGATGCTGTCGATCGCGACCCATCGCGGCATCCCCGTGATGGAGGTCACCCGGCAGGAGCTCGACCGCATGGCGGGCTTCGACGGTGTGCACCAGGGGGTCGCCATCAAGGTGCCGCCGTACGAATACGCCCACCCGCAGGACCTCTTGGAAACGGTCATCGACAAGGGCGAGGTGCCGCTGTTCGTGGCTCTGGACGGTGTCACCGATCCCCGCAACCTCGGAGCGATCATCCGATCCGCAGCCGCATTCGGCGGACACGGCATCATCCTGCCGCAGCGCCGCTCCGCGGGCGTGAACTCCGCGGCCTGGAAGACCAGTGCGGGTGCCGCCGCGCGGATCCCGGTCGCCCTCGCGACGAATCTCACGACGCAGCTCAAGGAATTCAAGAAGCAGGGCGTTTTCGTGCTCGGTTTGGACGGCGGTGGCGAGGTATCGCTTCCCGACCTGCAGCTCGCCGACCGTCCCGTGGTGATCGTCGTGGGTTCGGAAGGGAAGGGGCTCTCGCGGCTCGTCACCGAGACGTGCGACCAGATCGTCTCGATTCCGATCTCCGCCGCGACGGAGTCGCTGAATGCCGGTATCGCGACGTCGGTCGCGCTGTATCAGGTGGCGACGGTCCGCGCCGCCAACCAGTCCTAGCCGCACATCCGGAGAAAGGTCCACCATGTCTCGCATCGTCGTCGTCGGAGGAACCGGGTACGCCGGTCGTCACATCGTCTCCGAGGCGGTGAGCCGAGGGCATGCCGTGATCGCCATCTCGCGCTCGGCGCCGACGGACCCGGTGGCAGGTGCGGCCTACGTGCAGGGCTCCGCGCTGGACCCGGCTCCGCTCGCGGATGCCTTCGTCGGCGCGGATGCGGTCGTCTCGGCGCTCTCGCCGCGAGGGGACATGGCCGATCGCGCGTTGGAGGCGTTGACCACTCTCGTCGCGCAGCTCGCGGGTACGCCGACGAGACTCGGTGTGGTCGGCGGAGCAGGTGGCAGCCTCGTCGCCCCGGGCGGACCGCGCCTGTTCGATCAGGGCTTCCCTGAGGAGTACAAGCACGAGGCGCAGGTCGGCATCGATTCCCTCGCGTTCCTGGAGAGCACGGACGAGGACCTCGACTGGTTCTTCATCCACCCTGCCGAGGTCTTCGGCCCCTGGGCCGAGGGGGAGCGCACCGGACACTACCGCGACGGCGGCGACGTGATCGTCCGCGATGCCGAGGGGAACTCCTTCATCTCCGGCGCGGACTTCGCGATGGCCGTGGTCGACGAGATCGAGCAGGGGAATCACCACCGCGAGCGCTTCACGGTCGGCTACTGACCCCGCGTGCTCAGACCAGGTCGCGCCAGTCGATGTCCTCGTCGTCGTCGGCGACGGGAGTCACTCCGGTGATGACGGGCAGGCTCATGGTCTCGGTCGGCGGGCCCATGATGGTCGCCTCGTCACGGCGGTGGCGCAGCACCTCGTTGATGTAACTCGTCAGGACCTCCGCGAGCGGCACGGAGCGTCCCTGTGCCTGTGACAGGTACCACCGATGCTCGAGCACCTGGTGGAACACCTCCGCGGGCTCCAGCTTTGCGCGCAACTCGTACGGGATTGCGCGGACGACGGGCTCGAAGACCCGAGTGAGCCACTCGTGCGCGTACATCTCCTCGTCGGACCACTGCTTCGTCGAACGGGCGCGGAACTCGTCGAGGTCGTTGAGCAGGCGTCTGGCCTGATTCTCTTCGACATCGAGGCCCGTCAGCCGGATCAGGCGGCGCTGGTGGTGGCCGGCGTCCACCACCTTCGGCTGGATCTCGACGACGGTGCCGTCCGCCGTCGTCGACATGGACATCTCGTCGATGTCGAAGCCCAGCGCGTTGAGGCGTTCGACGCGTTCCGTGATGCGCCATGTCTCGGCGGCCGAGAACGATTCCTGAGCGGTCAGCTCCGCCCACAGCGAGCGATACGACGACACGATGCCGTCTGCGATCGCGATGGCGTCCACACCGTGCTCCAAGCGACCGCCGGCCGCGAGGTCCATGATCTCCCCGGCGATGTTCGTGCGGGCGAGGTCCAGGTCGTAGGCGCGCTGGCCGTCGGTCAGTCCTTCCTCATGCAGTTCACCCGTCTCGGCGTCGACCAGATAGGCGGCGAAGGCCCCGGCGTCGCGACGGAACAGTGTGTTCGACAGGGAGACATCGCCCCAGTAGAAGCCGACGTTGTGCAGGCGCACCAGGAGGAGGGCCAAGGCGTCCACGAGCCGGGTGGCCGTGTCCGGACGCAGGACGCGCGTGAACAGTGCTCGGTAGGGCATCGAGAAGCGCAGATGTGCCGTCACGAGGGCGGCAGGCAGGGGCTCCCCGTCCGCGTCGGTGCGTCCCGCGATCACGGCGACGCGGTCGACGCAGGGAACGTCGAGTCGAGCTAGGTTCCCGAGCATGTCGTACTCGCGCTGGGCCATCTCCGCCGTGGTCTCCTTCACCGCGATGACGCGGCCGGAGAGGTCTGCGAAGCGCACCAGGTGGCGGGAGAGGCCCTTCGGGAGGGACACGATGTACTCCGAGGGCCACTTCGCCAGCGTCGTGGACCAGGGGAGGGCCAGCAGGCCCGGATCGATCGTGCTCGCGGTGATCCGCAAGGAATCCTGCATGGTGCTCCCTGAACGCGGGTGTGATGACGGAGACAGAAAGAGACGCGGCGCAGGCGACCGAAGTCAACCTGCGCCGCGTCTGTGGATCCGATCAGACGGAGACGACCGGCTTGTCGTTCAGGCGGTCGCCGGACTCCATGTCGAAGGCGTGCACGTGCCCCGGGTTCGCCGCGAGGGTGACGGTCTCGCCGGCGTTCGGGTGGTTGCGGCCGTCGACGCGGGCGACGATGTCGCTGCGCTTGCCGTTGATCTCGGTGTGGCCGTAGAGGTAGCCGTCGGCACCGAGCTCTTCGACCAGATCGACGACGACGGGGAGGCCCTTGCCGTCGGCCGGTCCGACCGTGATGTCCTCGGGGCGCACACCCACCGTGACCTGGCTGCCGTTCGCGCGGCCGACCGTGTCGCGGTCGAGCGGAACGATCTCGGACCCGAAGCGGATGCCGCCATCGGCGAGGTCGGCGGGGAACAGGTTCATGGCAGGCGAGCCGATGAAGCCGGCCACGAAGACGTTGTTCGGCTTCTCGTACAGGTCGCGCGGGGAGCCCACCTGCTGGAGAAGGCCGTCCTTGAGCACCGCGATGCGGTCACCCATGGTCAGAGCCTCGGTCTGGTCGTGGGTGACGTAGACCGTGGTGACACCGAGACGGCGCTGCAGCGAGGCGATCTGCGTACGCGTCTGCACGCGCAGCTTGGCGTCGAGGTTCGACAGCGGCTCGTCCATGAGGAACACCTGCGGCTGACGCACGATGGCGCGACCCATGGCGACACGCTGACGCTGACCGCCCGACAGGGCCTTCGGCTTGCGGGTCAGGTAGGGCTCGAGGTCGAGCAGCTTGGCGGCTTCGAGCACTCGTGCCGCACGCTCTTCCTTGCCGACGCCCGCGATCTTCAGGGCGAAGCCCATGTTCTCGGCGACCGTCATGTGCGGGTAGAGCGCGTAGTTCTGGAAGACCATCGCGATGTCGCGGTCCTTCGGCGGGACGTCGGTCACGTCACGGTCGCCGATGAGGATGCGGCCGGCGTTGACCTCTTCGAGGCCGGCCAGCATGCGGAGGGAGGTCGACTTACCGCATCCAGAAGGTCCGACGAGGACGAGGAACTCGCCGTCACCGACCTCGAGGTTCAGCTTGTCGACAGCGGGACGGGTTCCACCGGGGTACAGGCGGGTGGCCTCGTCGAAAGTCACAGATGCCATCGTTGTTTCTCCTTCACCGGCAGGTACGTGCCGGACGATCCGTAGTGATGAAGCGGCGGAGTGAGCCCGCCGTGACCCGACTCTGGGTCGGAATCAGTATGACATGAACGGGGGCACCTGGGTATTTCTCAGCCTGAATCGCTACCATCGAACTCGGCCGCGCGCTGCGGCGATCGTCGCTGAGCGGCGGTCGGGGCCAACCCGGACCCCCTGAGAGACTCACAGAGGAACGATGTCGAGCGACGAAACGCCGAACGTCCCCACACCGCGAAATTCACGCGAGATCGTGCGGGAGAAGGCCCAGAGAGTGCACGCCCAGCAGTCGCGGGCGCGCCTCATGCGACGGATCATCATCGGCGCCGTGGCGCTGGTCGCGGTGGGCGCGATCGGCACCGCAGTGACGCTGGCGGTGTCGTCGCAGGTGTCCAAGCCGCGGCTCACGCCCACCGGCATGGAGTCGGACGGTGTCGTCGTCACCGATATCGAAGCCTTCGCCGGGTCCGCTGCGGTTCCGTCGACCCCGACGCCCGAGCCGAGCGATGCCGGTGCTTCCGAATCGCCGACGCCGGAGCCGACCGCATCCGAGAAGGTCGACATCCACATCTATGTCGACTACCTGTCGCCCGACGCGGGCAAGTTCGAGCGTGCCAACGCCCGCCAGCTCGCCGGCTGGATCAAGGAAGGCGCGGTCACGGTCAGCTACCACCCGGTGGCGCTGCTCACCGCCAGCTCGAACGGGACCAAGTTCTCGTTGCGCTCGGCCGCGGCCGCGGCGTGCGTCGCCACGCATTCGCCCGAGCAGTTCTACGCCTTCAATCACGAGCTGCTCGACGATCAGCCCGAGGTCGGCAGCGACGGCCTCTCGGACGAAGACCTCGCGAACCTCGCTCTCGCCGTCGGCGTCACCAACGGCAAGGCAGTCCGTTCGTGCGTCGAGGACGGCGACTTCGTGGGCTGGGCGAAGGAGGCCACGACCCGGGCCCTGGACGGTCCGCTCGCCGGTTCCGACGACCTTGTGCTGACCGCGACCCCGATGATCGTGGCGAACGGCGAGGCCTACGTCGGTGCGATGGACGATCCCGCCGAGTTCTCCCAGTTCGTCCTCAGTGTCGCCAGCGACGCGTCACGCGAAACGGCGACCCCGACCCCGACTTCCACACCTGCCCCGTGATTCGGTAGGGGGTCGATGCCATCGCTAAGCTGATGGCATCCGCCGACTTGGCGCAATTGGTAGCGCACCGTACTTGTAATACGGGGGTTACGGGTTCGAGTCCCGTAGTCGGCTCTGTTCTTCCAGACGGGAGCGGAGAGATCGATCTAGCGACTCTTCCGGGTCAGATCTTGATCGGGAATGTCGTGAGCAGGGCGAGCCCGCACAGGACGATGACGCCGCTCAGGCCGAGGAACACCCGGCGTCGCCAGGGGGCCGCCTGGTGCTGAGAGATCGCGGCGAAGAACAGGACGAGTGCGAACAGCACGGTGAGCAGGGAATAGTTGTCGCCGCGCTGATTGTTGGCGAGGGCCTCATCGAACTTCGCATCCGCTCTCGCGTTCAACTCCTCGGCTTCCCGCGTGCCGGGCGGGACGTATTCCTCCATCACGAACGGCCCACGAGACGCGCGCCCCTCCGCGGCCCACGCGTCGAAGGCCACCGCGAACTCCTCGGTGAAGCGTTCCTCGATGAAAGCCACCAACTCGTCTCGCCCGTCCGCTTCTGCGAGCACCCATTCCGTGTACAGCGTCAGGTCGTACTGGCGTGCAGCCTGGGCCGTGGACTGGGCGGAAGCGGCTTGAATGCGAGCGCTGGAAGCTTGGCTGAATGCGATGGACATCTCGCCGCCCCACTTCGAGGCCTCGAAGCCGCACCAGGCCGTCACGACCGCGGTCACCGAGAGCAGAACGACCGTGATGACGTCCAGAACACGAGTCGTGCGGGTCGACTCATCCGAAGGGCCTCTGTGCATGAGCCGATTCTGCGGCCCGCGACCCGGCGGCGATGTTGCCGCTCACCCGGACGGGGTGACCGACGGTTGCTCAGCGGATGACCCGCCCCGGGAGTCAGAACAAGGTCGCGGTGCGAGAGCTCGTCGTCCCGTCCGTCGGGTCCCCGGTGGCGCGGACTTCTACGCTGATGCCCGAATGCAGCGGAGTCGAGCCGAGGATGCCGAAGCTGACGTGCGTCACACCCTGTCCGGCCACGGAGCCAGCGAAGACGAGGGTGTAGGAGATGGTGCCATCGCCGTTGTCGACCGCGTCTCCGGCCGTCCAGGTCGGGTCCGTCGCCGGCAGCGCGCCGACGACGGGACTGCTGCCACCGGCGTTCGCGATGATGGCAGGCTGCACCGCGCCGACATCGATCGAGGCGAAAGTCACGACGACGACGCCGCTGGTGATCGGCTCCACCGGTAGTGAGGCGGCCTGTGTGTCGTCGTTGCGCAGCTGGATCGATGCTCCGTAGTACTCGGGATCGATCCAGGTGCCGCCCTGCATCGTCTCGATCACGAACCGCCCACGCGCACCCGTCGACGCGGCGGCAAGCGGTGTCCCGACAGCGGCAGCGATCACGGGCACCGACCAGGCCGCACCCGCCAGGAGTGTTCGCCGTCCGACGCCGTCGTGTCGCTTCTGGCCCGCGTCGTCCCCTGTCCGGCGGGCGACCACGTGCGGTGTGCGAGATTCCATGGCGTCACGCGTCCTGCGGCACGTCGAGAACCTCGTCGACGAGGCTGATCCCGCCCGTCGAGCTCGCGGAGTGCATCAGGCCCTGGATCCAGGTCGGGTTCAGTGGAGGCGCGTCAGGTGCCTCGAAGGTGAAACGCAGGGGAATAGACGGGTGCAGCCAGATCGTCGAGCGTCCGGCGGGCTCACCCTCACGATGGCGCCAGGACAGGGTGAAGCTCTCGTTGCGCCGGAGTTTGGTCGCGATGACCACTTTCAGATGGGCGAGTGCACGGTCCTCGATGTGGATCTCGTCGCCGTTTCCGTACTGGATCGTTCCCATCCCAGAACGATAGCCGCGATCCTCGCGCGCCGTCGGGAACGGGGCGGGCTGTCGTATTCTGACATATCGCTTTGGCCGGTGATACGTTACCGACGCCGCGGTGGCGTGCGGTGCACGGGGGATCGGCCGTCGGAGGGCACACACATCATGAGCGCACCCGACGCAGCCACGGCCATGCAGGAGTGGCAGCACGGCCATCCCTGCATCGAGAAGGTCTCCGCGGCGGCCTACGAACGCGAGAAGCGACTGCTGCAGGTCGAGCTCCTCAAGCTCCAATCCCACGTCAGGGACACCTCCGAACGTGTGCTGATCCTGTTCGAGGGCCAGGACGCCGCAGGTAAGGGCGGCGCGATCAAGCGCTTCATGGAACACCTCAATCCGCGCGGTGCGAAAGTCGTCGCTCTGGACAAGCCGACGGATGCCGAGCGTACCCAGTGGTACTTCCAGCGCTACGTCGCGCACCTGCCGTCCGGTGGCGAGATCGTGTTGATGGACCGTTCCTGGTACAACCGCGCCGGGGTCGAGCGGGTGATGGGGTATTGCTCGTCGGGCGACTACGAGGAGTTCCTGCAGACGGCGCCCTCGTTCGAGCGCATGCTCGTGGGAGCGGGCATCCGTCTCATCAAGCTCTGGTTCTCAGTCGACGAGGCGGAGCAGCGGCGGCGGTTCCAGCGACGCAGCGCGGACCCCGTGAAGCAGTGGAAGCTGACCCCGACGGATCTCGCCGGCATCGACCGGTGGGCACAGTACACGGCGGCGACCGAGGCGATGTTCGCCCACACCGATACGTCGGCCGCACCGTGGATCGCCATCACGGCGAACGACAAGAAGCGCGCACGGCTCGAGGCGATGAGGTGCGTCCTTGCACGATTCGACTATCCCGGCAAGGATCCGTTGATCGCTCATGCGCCCGACCCACGTCTCGTCAGGCGCCCATCGCAGGTCCACGACGAGGAACACACACCGAGCGGGAATGCGTGAGGCGCCGTCGGCGGTTGTCAACGACATGACTCGTATCGGCAACAGTGACCTTGACGTGCTCCCGCTCTCGCTCGGCGGCAATGTGTTCGGCTGGACCGCCGATCGCGACGCCTCCTTCGCGGTGCTCGACGCCTTCGTGGACGGGGGAGGCGACTTCATCGACACGGCCGACTCCTACAGCTCCTGGGTGGCGGGCAATGAAGGCGGGGAGAGCGAGGCGATCATCGGCGAGTGGCTGGCGTCCCGCAAGCCCGCCGGAGTCGTCGTCGCGACCAAGGTGAGCCAGCACCCGCAATTCAGAGGGCTGTCCGCGGAGAATGTCCGCAGGGCGGCCGAGGCATCGCTGGTGCGCCTGGGCATCGACGAGATCGATCTGTACTACGCGCACTTCGATGACGAGACCGTCCCGCTGGAAGAGACCGTCGCTGCGTTCGGTCAGCTGGTCGCGGATGGCCTGGTGCGGCACGTCGCCGTCTCGAACTACTCGGCCGAGCGGATCCGTGAATGGGTCGAGATCGCCCGGCGTCTCGGGGTCGCCGTGCCGGTGGCCGTGCAGCCGCACTACAACCTCGTGCACCGCAACGAGGTCGAGCAGACGATCATCCCGATCGCCGAGGAGTTCGAGCTCGGGCTCGTTCCCTACTACTCGCTGGCGAGCGGGTTCCTGACCGGCAAATACCGCTCGACGGATGCCGCGGGCGAGGCATCTCCGCGGGCGCAGGGCGCCGCGAAGTACGCCACCGAGGCCGGGCTGCAGATCCTCGGCGCGCTGGAAGAGATCGGCGACGCCCACGGCGCGTCGATCGCGGCGACGTCGCTCGCCTGGCTGCGCGCGCAGCCCACGGTCGTCGCGCCGATCGCGAGCGCCCGCACCGTCGAGCAGGTGCCCGACCTGCTTGCCGGGGCACGCCTCGAACTCTCGCCCGAAGAGGTGGCCGTGCTCGACCGGGTCTCGGAGTGGAGCCCCTCCCCGGCCTGATGCGACGCCGCTAGTCGCCGACGAGGCCGAGTCTGTGCGCCAGGATCACCGCGTGGATGCGGTCGCGGGCCGCGAGCTTGGTCAGCACCCGGCCCACATGCGTCTTCACGGTGGACTCGCCCACGTAGAGCGTCTGGGCGATCTCGGCGTTGGTGAGGCCGCGGCCGATCGCCAGGAACACATCACGCTCCCGCTCGGTGAGGGACGCGAGCGCGGCGCTCTCTGCCGACGCAGGGCCGGGGACGGAGGAGGAGCCCAGCTGCGGCGTCACGTGCTCGAGAAGCATCCGCGTGACGCGCGGGGAGAGAGCGGCATCTCCGCGGTGCACGGCGCGCACGGCGGAGATCATCTCCTGTCGCTGCGCATCCTTCAGCAGGAAGCCGCTCGCGCCTGCGCGGATGGCGCCGAAGGCGTACTCGTCGAGGTCGAAGGTCGTCAGCACGAGCACCTTCGTCCGCGGATGCTCGCGCACGATCGTCTCCGTGGCCGCGATACCATCGAGTTCGGGCATGCGGATGTCCATCAGCACGAGATCAGGGGCAAGGATCCTGCTCTGCGTGATCGCGGCTTTCCCGTCCGCGGCCTCGCCGACCACCACGATGTCTCCCTCGGCCTCGAGCACCATGCGGAACCCGACTCGGATCAGTTCCTGATCGTCCACCAGGAGCACTCTGATCGCCTCTGTCATGTCTCGTCCTCCCTCGACTCGACCCCGGCGCCGTGGGCGCTTTCCCCTGTCGGCAGCACAGCCTGCAGCACCCACCGTCCCTCACCGACGGGGCCGGATTGCAGCGTGCCGTGCACATGGGCCGCACGTTCGGACAGCCCGCGGACACCGAAGCCGGCGGATCCGACCTCGCCCGTGACGCCGTCGTTCACGATCTCGATCGTCGCCGTCTCCGCTGCATAGGCCACGCGCACCGCGATCGCCGATGCGGTCGGCGCATGGCGCATCGCGTTGGTGACGCCCTCCTGGACGATCCGACCTATCGCGTGCGCGACCGCGGGCGAGACCTCAGGCTTTCCGGTCACGGTGAGAGTGGCCGGAAAGCCGGCGCGTTGCGCGGCTTCGACGGTGTCCCGTGGTGGCACCGGATGCACCGGAGCGAGGGGGAGTGGCGACTCGTCGCCCCGCAGGACTCCCAGCATCGACCGCATCTCGGTGAGTGCGGAACGAGCGGTCTCCGCCGTCGAGAGCGCGGCCCTGCGCGCCTGCTCGCGATCCGCCGTCGCCGCGCCGCCCTCGGAGAGCGCCACGATCACGGTCAGCGAGTGCGACACGATGTCATGCATCTCCCGGGCGATACGTGCGCGTTCGGAGGCGGCCGCCAACCTGGCCTGCTGGTCGCGTTCGACGAGGAGCTGTCGGGAGCGATCGATGACGGCGGAGAGGTAACGCTTGCGCCCTCCGACGTTGACACCGACGAGCGTGCCGATCAGGCCCAGCACGACGTAGCTGAGAGCGGTATCGAACCCGCTTTGGAGCACGATCGCCCCCGTGAGCATCAGCAGCGTGGTGAGGCCGACGAACCATGCCGCGCCGATTCCATACCAGGTCCAGGCGGCTCGAGAGGAGCGGTAGACCGCCAGCCCGTAACAGGCGACGAGCAGGAGGATCAGCCCGCCGGACAGCCCCGTGAACAGGCCGACGGTGCCCAGGACGACCGCCGCGATGAAGGGGGCCAACGGGGCCCGGCGTCGCCACAGCAGGGTGCTGCAGGCGAGGGCCACCATCGACAGCGTGGCGATGTTGATCGCGATGGCTGTGGCTTCGGGAATCGACGCATCCACGAGTCGCCCGGCCGGGGCGAGCGAGAGGAGGAGGCAGAACAGCGCGAGCAGGACGTCCGCGAGAAGGGGGTGTCGTGCCCAGAAGCGGCGGAAGAGTCCCGGCGCACGCGGAAGCCGCAGCTCCTCGTCCTCGCGGATCGAGTCGCTGCGGCTTCGCGTTCTCTTCACTGACCAGACTCTACGCGTCGCGGGTGCGCAGAACCGCCCAGGCCACGAGAGCGCCGCCGGCGACCCAGCAGGCCAGAGTCAGGAAGGCCACCGGGGCTTCGAGCGGGGTGCCGTCACCCGGCAGGATGGCACTCTGTGCGGCCGCCACCGGAAGGTAGTTCGCTGCATCGACGAGCCACGCCCATGCCTCGCCGGCGAAGGTGAAGAAGCTCGCCACGATCGGCAGCACGAACAGCACACCGACGGTGGCCGCGATCGCACCGGCGCCGGAGCGCAGGATGAAGCCGAACGACACCCCGATCAGTGCGAAGACGGCCATCGAGAGCGAGGCCACGACGATCGGGAGAAGCGACATCGAGGGATCCGACCAGTCGATGCTCTGGTCCCGCGGTGCCACGACGAGTGAGACGGCGGCGGCCGCGACGGAGAAGATCACCAGCGACGACAGGAAGAGGAACACGGCCAGCACGATCGACTTCGCCGCCAGAACGGACCCGCGGATCGGGTTGGCCGTCAGGGTCGAGCGGATCATCCCGGTGGAGTACTCTCCGGTGACCGAGATCGCGCCGATGATGCCGGCGAGCAGCATGGTGAACTGGATCGGCATGATGACGGCCTGGATCGGTTCGAAGCCCGGCATGTCGACCGCCTGAGCGATGAGCACGGCGATCCCGATCGTGAGTGCGGCGGCGATGCCGATGGACCACCACGTCGAGCGCAGGGTCGCGAGCTTGATCCACTCGCCGCGCAGGGCGCGCACGAACGTCAGGCGCCGACCGGTGTCGACGCGCG
The DNA here is from genome assembly GCF_020524545.1 of Microbacterium paraoxydans. Taxonomy (GTDB): domain Bacteria; phylum Actinomycetota; class Actinomycetes; order Actinomycetales; family Microbacteriaceae; genus Microbacterium; species Microbacterium paraoxydans_C. Next base: position 699,448 of record NZ_JAIVLG010000001.1, read on the forward strand.
GCCGTGTGGGAGCGGGAGCCTGTGTCGTGGTCATGAGATCTCCTTCGTGCGGTACTCGACGGAGTCGCCGGTGAGGGCGAGGTAGGCGTCTTCGAGCGAACCGGTGGTCGGGGTGAGTTCGTGCAGCGGGATGCCGCGATCGGCGGCCAGATCGCCGATGCGGGCGGCGGGCAGCCCCACGATGTCGAGCAGGTCGGGAGCGGAGCTCACGATCTCCACGTCCGGGCCGCCCACGGCAGCCGCCAGGTCGGCAGGTCGCGGCGTACGAACCCGCACGGTGTTCCTTGTCCAGGAACGCACGAGATCGGACAGAGCTGCGTCCGCCAGCACCCGACCGCGACCCATGACGATGACGTGGTCGGCGGTCTGCGCCATCTCGCTCATCAGATGGCTCGACAGCAGCACGGTGCGCCCCTCCGAAGCCGCATGCCGCACGAACTGGCGTACCCAGCGGACCCCCTCGGGGTCGAGACCGTTCACCGGCTCGTCGAGAATCAGCGTGTGCGGGTCCCCGAGCAGGGCCGAGGCGATGCCGAGCCGCTGGCCCATCCCGAGGGAGAACTTGCCCGCCCGCTTGCGGGCGACGGAGCCGATGCCCGCGAGGTCGATCACCTCATCCACGCGCGAGGAGGGGATGCCGTGGGTCGCCGCCATCGCCCGGAGGTGATTGCGCGCGGTGCGTCCGGTGTGCACCGCCTTCGCGTCGAGCAGCACGCCGACCTCGGTGAGCGGCGCGCGCAGCTTGCGGTACTCACGACCTGCGACGGCGGTGCGTCCGGACGTCGGCCGGTCCAGTCCGACGATCAGCCGCATGGTGGTGGACTTGCCGGCGCCGTTCGGTCCGAGGAATCCGGTGACACTGCCCGGCTTGACGGTGAACGACACGTCGTCGACGGCGGTCTTGTCTCCGAACCTCTTCGTGAGGCCTTCTGCTGTGATCATGACGTCCACGCTACGGAGCATCCTCGGTACGCCGCATCCGCCGCAGGTACCGTCTTCTGCACCGGGCGTCCTCCCCGCGGAGGACATCCGGTTCAGAGTCGAGGCCGAGCTCGAACGCGTGCGGCCATCTCATCGGAGGCGAGGAGCGCCTCATCGATGAGGTCTCTCGAGGGCGGAGCCGTCAGCCACTCGTGGCTCAAGGAGGTCGGGACTAGCAATGGCATCCGGTCGTGGAGATCCGCGAGGTGCGGGGGAGCGGGACGCATGACGATCGAATAGCACGTGAACCACTCGCCGTCGGACGCCCGACCCCGCTGCGTCACGGCCGCCATGCCGAAGAGGGTGCCGTCGTCGACGATGAACTCGTTCCATTGCCGCGACGGCTTCTGCATCTCGTACCAGCTCGTCGCCGGGACGATCCCTCGCGACTTCGCGTTGCCGGGACGTTCCCGCAGCCGCTCGGCGCGGGTGTTGATCGAGGGGAACTTCGCCGGCTCGCCGCCGACCAGGAATCCCCACCAGGCGGGTTCGAGCGTCGGAGCGGCATCGGGCTGCACGATCAGGGGGTTGAGGTTGCGAAGATTCTTGCCGGTCGGACGCACCGTCTCGCCGGCGTTCTCCTCCGCCCAGGCCCGGAGTCCTTCGAGCACCGCGTCGTCGGCGGCGGCGAGGAGTTCCGCATCGGTGAACCGGGGATCGAGGCCATAGCTCGCGCACATGCCGCCAGCGTAGACCCGGGCACCGACGTCGGAGGGCGATCGGGCGGGAACGCGTGCTCGGGTAGGGTCGATGGGTGCCAGAATCCCGCCGTCTTCCTGCTCCGCTGGCACTCGGCGGGGCCGTCGCGATCGGGATCATGACAGCCGTCCAGGCGCGGATCAACGGTGTGCTCGGGGTGCGCGTCGACGACGGCATCGTCGCCGGTCTCCTCTCGTTCTCGGTCGGCCTGCTGGCCCTCGTCGCGGTGATCTCCTGCATGGCGAGCGCCCGCCGAGGCGTGGGGCGTCTGTGGCGCGGTGTCCGTGAGCGCAGCATCCCGTTCTGGATGCTCCTGGGTGGTGCCTGCGGCGCGCTCACGGTTTCGACGCAGGGGCTGACAGCAGGCGTGCTGGGGGTCTCCCTTTTCAGTGTCGGCGTCGTCGCGGGCCAGACACTGCACGGACTCGTCCTCGATCGGATCGGATTCGGGCCGGCCGGCGTGGTGGCGGTCACTCCGGGGCGCGTGGCCGGCGGGGTGCTCGCGCTCGCCGCCGTCGGGATCTCCCTGTCCGGGGATGTGCTCTCCGCCGCGCCGCTGTGGATGCTGCTGCTGCCGTTCGCGGCCGGCGTCGGCATCGCCTGGCAGGCGGCCACGAACGGACGTCTCGCTCAGCGCGTGCGCTCGCCCCTCGCGGCGACCCTGATGAGTTTCGTCGCGGGGACGGTGGTTCTGATGCTCGCGGCCGGGGCGAGCATCGTGTTCCGCGGGCCGCCCGATGCCCTCCCCGTCGAGCCGTGGCTGTACCTCGGCGGGTTCCTCGGCGCCGGCTACATCCTCCTCGGGGCCTTCATCGTCGGGCACACCGGGGTGCTCCTGATGGGACTGGGCTCCGTGCTCGGACAGCTCCTGACCTCGGTCGTGATCGACCTGATCTGGCCCGCCGCGGCAGGGCCCGCACTCTGGCAGGTCATCGCGATGGTCGCTGTCGCCGTCGCCTCGGTGCTCGTCGCCATCCCTCGGGTGTGGCGCCGCTGACGCTCTACTTCTTCTTCTTGCTCGACTTCTTCGTGGAGACCGACCCCGGCGTCGGCATGCGCGTGAGCGACTTCCGCGCATCCACCATCTTGCGGCGTCCCGCCTTCTTGCCCTCCGGTTTGCGTCCGACGTAGAGCCAGCCCAGAAGCTCTTCGTTCTTGCCGAGACCATGCGCCTTCGACACTGCCTTGGCGCGGGTGTAGTGGCCTGTGCGCCAGATCACGCCCCAACCTGCCTCATCGAGCAGCAGGCTCAGCATGTGTGCGACCCCGGAGGCGACGGCCTCCTGCTCCCAGCGCGGCACCTTCTCGCTCTTGCGGTAGCTCGCGACGACGGCGATCAGCAGCGGAGCGCGCAGCGGCTTGCTGGACGGAGAGGAGTCGCCCTGGGCCTTCGCGATCGCGGCGCCGAGGACTTCGCGGTCCGTCCCGCGAAGCTCGATGAGCCGCCAGGGTCGCAGGGAGGAATGATCGGCGACGCGACCTGCGGCAGCCACCAGGGTCAGCAACTCCTCGCGACCAGGGGCCGTGTCTTCGACCTTCGACCAGGATTGACGCGCGCGAACGGCGTCCAGAGCACTCACGAGGCGTCTGGGGTGAAGTTCATCGCGATCGAGTTCATGCAGTAGCGGTCGCCGGTCGGCGTGCCGAACCCGTCCGGGAAGACGTGGCCGAGGTGCGAGCCGCAGTTGGCACAGCGGACTTCGGTGCGCACCATGCCCAAGCTGTCGTCCTCGAGGAGCTCGACCGCGTCGGGGCGGATCGATTCGTAGAAGCTGGGCCACCCGCAGCCGGAGTCGAACTTGGTCCCGCTCTTGAACAGCTCCGCGTTGCAGGCGCCGCAGGTGTAGAGTCCCGCGCGTTCCTCGTCGAGGAGCTCACCCGTCCAGGCTCGTTCCGTCGCGGCCTTCCGCAGCACGGCGTATCGCTCATCGCCGAGCTCCTCGCGCCACTCGTCTTCGGTCTTGTCCACGCTGTACGACATGTGTCCTCCTGAGTCGCCTCCATTCTCCCTCCTGCAGCGACCTCTCGGGTGCTTCGAGTCAGAATGGACGGATGACCGATGCTCTCCAGGAGCGGTATGCGCGCTTCGCTCGTGACGAGGCACCGGGTCGCAGTGCCCTCTACGCCGAATGGGCGACCGGCGTCGCGGAGGACGACGCGGTGCGAGCGGTCCTCCGGCGGATCCCGGAGACGAGGAGGCAGCCGCCGCTGGTGTTCGCCGTCGCGCGGATGCTCGGTGCGCCGCTGGCCGGATACCCGCAGTGGCGGGACTTCGTGCTGCGGCACGCGGACGGCATCGTCACCGAGTGCGCACGGCGGTCGTTGCAGACGAACGAACCGCTTCGACTCGCCGCCCTCCTTCCGGTGCTCACCGAGATACCCGGTCCGGTGGCACTGCTCGAGGTCGGTGCGGCGGCCGGGCTCTGTCTCTACCCGGATCGGTATTCGTACCGCGTCAGCGACCAGAACGGTGAGCTGCGCGCCGCACTGGATCCGGTGGACGGGCCGTCGTCGGTCGTGTTGGAGACCCGGGTGTCCGGACCTCTGCCGCCCCTGCGGATGCCGGAGGTGATCTGGCGCGCCGGAATCGACCTGGCTCCGCTCGACGCGGCGGACGAGCGCGACCGTCGGTGGCTGCGTGGGCTGGTCTGGCCGGGTGAGGCGGGGCGCGATGAGCGCATGGCCGCCGCGCTCGACATCGTCGCCGCCGATCCTCCGATGCTCGTCGCCGGTGATGCGCTGAGCGGCATCGAGGAGCTCGCCGCCGCCGCCCCGCGGGAAGCCACCCTCGTCATCACGACGCCGGGAGTGCTGGTGCACATCCCGCGGGCGTCCAGAGCCGCGCTCGTCGCGACCATCGACCGCCTGGATGCGCGCTGGATCACGATCGACCCGCCGGGGGTGCTCGACGTGTGGGAGCCGGCCGTCGATGCAGACGACTGGCCGGGTTTCGTCGTCGCCTTGGACGGGCGTGTGCGCGCCGCCGCGGATCCGCTCGGGCGATGGTGGGAGTGGCGAGCGGCTCTCCCTGCCGACGAGTCCTAACCTGTATCCATGATCGGAGACCTGACGGAGCGCGATCGCGCGATCCTCGCCCTGGAAGGGACCTGGCCCCGGCACGACGGGGCGAAGGAAGAGGTCATCCGCTCGCAGCTCGGCATGAGTGCCGCGCGCTACTACCAGCTCCTCGGACGTCTGATCGACTCGGAGGTCGCGTTGGAGTACGACCCGATGCTGGTGCGCAGACTCCGTCGCATCCGCGATGCGCGAGCCGCACGGCGTCGCGCACGCACCCCCGGTTTCGTCGGCTGGGCGGCCACGCCCGAATGACGGGACGCCGTCCCCGCACCGCGGAAGCGATTGACAGGAACGTGCCGCTAGCATCGAGGGGTGTCAAAGCCCTCCCGCGATCGTTTCGATGACGTTCCCCGTTCCTCCGGACGCGTGGGAGCGCATCGCGCCGAAGCCCCCGGCATGAACGGCTGGGTCGTGCTGCTGTGGTCTTTCGTGGCCGCGCTCATCCTCATCATCGCCGGCATCTTCGGCTCGCTCGTGGTGATGGGGCGGGTCTCTCTGTTCCCCGAAGCTGCGCCGTCCGTTGTCCCGTCTCCGGTGGACACGGGGATCGTCGACCCGACGATCTCCGTCATGATCCTGAACGGGACGCCCGACGAGGGACTCGACACGCAGATGCGCGACACCTTGATCAACAACGGCTGGGCGGCCGACGACGTGTTCGCGGGGGACAGCTCCAGCCAGGACTTCGCCGAGACGACCGTCTTCTACGTCAACGAAGAAGACGAAGAGGCCGCGATCGGATTGGCCAACCTCCTCGGTGGCGCGAGGGTCCAGCAGAGCGACTACTACTCCGGTCAGACCGAAGACGGAGAGAAGCAGTTCACCGTGGTGATCGGTCTCGATCGGTCGACCTCTGCACCGCAGACGCCCGACGACGAGCCCGCCTCCTGACCTGCGGAGGGGACCCGTGCCGGGCGGCTTGCACTCGAAGGTGTCGAGTGCCAGAATGGCGTTAGCACTCTCTCACTCTGAGTGCTAAACCCAACGTCTACGTCCAGGAGGGACGAAAAAACTCATGGCAAAGATCATTGCTTTCGATGAGGAGGCCCGCCGCGGCCTCGAGCGCGGCCTGAACATCCTCGCCGACGCGGTCAAGGTGACCCTCGGCCCGCGCGGCCGCAACGTCGTCCTCGAGAAGAAGTGGGGCGCCCCCACGATCACGAACGACGGTGTCTCCATCGCCAAGGAGATCGAGCTGGACGACGCGTACGAGAAGATCGGCGCGGAGCTCGTCAAGGAGGTCGCGAAGAAGACCGACGACGTCGCTGGTGACGGCACCACCACCGCCACGGTCCTCGCTCAGGCTCTGGTCCGCGAGGGTCTGCGCAACGTCGCAGCCGGCGCCGACCCCATCTCGCTCAAGCGCGGAATCGAGAAGGCCGTCGCCTCGATCACCGAGGAGCTGCTCTCGACCGCCAAGGAGATCGACTCCAAGGAGCAGATCGCCGCCACGGCGTCCATCTCCGCTGCTGACCCCGCGATCGGCGAGCTCATCGCCGAGGCGATCGACAAGGTCGGCAAGGAAGGCGTCGTCACGGTCGAGGAGTCGCAGACGTTCGGCACCGAGCTCGAGCTCACCGAGGGCATGCGCTTCGACAAGGGCTACCTGAACCCGTACTTCGTGACGGACCCGGAGCGCCAGGAGGCTGTCTTCGAGGACCCGTACATCCTCATCGCGAACCAGAAGGTCTCGAACATCAAGGACCTCCTGCCCATCGTCGACAAGGTGATCCAGGACGGCAAGGAGCTCGTCATCATCGCCGAGGACGTCGAGGGCGAGGCTCTCGCGACGCTCGTGCTGAACAAGCTCAAGGGCATCTTCAAGTCGGTCGCCGTCAAGGCCCCCGGCTTCGGCGACCGTCGCAAGGCGCAGCTGCAGGACATCGCGATCCTCACCGGTGGTCAGGTCATCACCGAGGAGGTCGGCCTCAAGCTGGAGAACGCCACGCTCGACCTGCTGGGTCGTGCGCGCAAGGTCATCGTCACCAAGGACGAGACCACGATCGTCGAGGGTGCCGGCGAGGCCGACCAGATCGAGGGTCGCGTCACGCAGATCCGTCGCGAGATCGAGAACACCGACAGCGACTACGACCGCGAGAAGCTCCAGGAGCGCCTGGCCAAGCTCGCCGGTGGCGTCGCCGTCATCAAGGCGGGGGCTGCGACCGAGGTCGAGCTCAAGGAGCGCAAGCACCGCATCGAGGACGCCGTCCGCAACGCGAAGGCAGCCGTCGAAGAGGGCATCGTCCCCGGCGGTGGCGTCGCGCTCATCCAGTCCGGAACGAAGGCGCTCGACGCGCTCTCGCTCACGGGTGACGAGGCGACGGGAGCGAACATCGTCCGCGTCGCGATCCAGGCTCCGCTGAAGCAGATCGCGCTGAACGCCGGTCTCGAGGCTGGTGTCGTCGCGAACAAGGTCGCCGAGCTCCCCGCGGGCCAGGGCCTGAACGCGGCTACGGGCGAGTACGTCGACATGTTCGGCGCCGGCATCATCGACCCGGCCAAGGTCACCCGTTCGGCGCTGCAGAACGCGGCGTCGATCGCAGCTCTGTTCCTCACGACCGAGGTCGTCGTGGCGGACAAGCCCGAGAAGGCAGCGGCTCCGATGCCCGACCCGTCGGGCGGCATGGACTTCTGATAGTTCCTTCCTGACAGAACGCCCCCGGCTTCGGCCGGGGGCGTTCTGCGTTCGCGGGAAGCGGCGTCAGCGGAACAGGCTCGCGGAGTACTGGTCGGCATCGGCATACTGCGTGGCGGCCGATCCGAGCGACGTTCCGATCGAGTCGAGAACCTGCTCCACATGCAGTTGGGCACCCTGCCACTGCTCGGCACACCCCTGGAACGCGTTGGAGGCACTTCCGACCCACGAGCTCTGCAGTTGACGCAGCTGAGCCATGAGCGTCGCCGACTCGCTCTGCAGACGCTCGATGGTGGCTCTGACGGCGCCGTGGGCGGCGTGGACGGCATCGGTGTCGACGGTGAAGACAGACATGGGAACTCCTTCTCTTTGGGGTTCCGACGCTATGCGCGAGGCGGTGTCGTTAATCGGGTCAGCGTCGGCCGGCGTCGTCCTCTGGGGACAACCGTGAGATGCTCCGACCCGTGCAGAACCGTTGCCCGTGCGGAGGGCGCACTCCGACGTGGGTGCCGGTCGATCAGGGAAGGTCGAGTCGTTCCAGGGGCTGCGTGTCCTCGAGCAGGTGCGCGGGCGTGGCGCGGGCCGGCGCGAGCGGCAGCGTGACCGTGAAAGTCGCCCCGCCGCCGGGGGTCTCCGACACGTCGACGGCACCGTGCAGGGCCTTCATGATCGATGCGACGATCGCGAGCCCGAGACCGGATCCCCCTGTCTCCCGTGCGCGTGACGTATCGGCGCGCCAGAAACGCTCGAAGATCTGCTCGCGGATCTGCGGCGGGATGCCTTCACCGTGGTCCACGACCGAGATGCTGCCGGTACCGCGGGCGCGGTCGGAGTCGACGATGAGCTCGATCGGTCCGTCCTCGGGGGAGAAGCGGCGGGCGTTTCCCAGCAGATTGGTGACGACCTGCCGCACCTTGTTCTCCTCCCCGAGCACGATCGGAGGCGTCCGCACGGGGATGTCGGGGATCTCCGTGAAGTCGATGGCCGGGGTCGGTTCGGGAACGCGGGGGCGGCGACGCAGACGGGAGAGCGCCGTCCGGGACAACCCGCGGGGAGTCGGGCGCACGGCATCCTCGGGCTGCGGGGAAGGAGCGAGGCGCAGGGGGGCGGTGGCCGGGGCACCGACCGTCCGGTCGATCACCGTGACCGTCCGGCCGGGAGCGGCGGCGCGCAGGTCGAGCGCCGCGTCCCGTGCGATCGGACGCAGATCGAGAGCGGCGATCTCCGGTTCGCGTTCCTCGTCCAGGCGCGCGAGTGCGAGGAGATCCTCCACGAGGACACCCATCCGGATCGCCTCCTTCTCGATGCGCTCCATGGCTCTGGCGGTGTCCTCTTCCCCCTTGATCGCGCCCATGCGGTAGAGCTCTGCGTACCCCCGAACGCTCACGAGGGGCGTGCGCAGCTCGTGACTGGCATCGCCGATGAAACGCCGCATGTGCTGCACCGTGCGGTCGCGCTGCGCGAGTGAGCGGTCCACACGATCGAGCATCGTGTTGATGGCTGCGTTCAGACGGCCGACCTCCGTCGTCGGCTCGAGATCGGTGAGACGCTGTCGGAAGTCGCCGGCGGCGATCGACATGGCAGTCGCCTCGACCTGTCCGAGTCTGCGGAAGGTCAGGGTGACGAGGCCGCGGGTGAGCAGCGCGGCGATGAGGATCGTGATGAGGGCGATCGTGATGTAGATGCCGAAGTACTGGCTGACGATGCGATCCGCGGGCGCGAGGGGGAGCGCGACCAGCTGGATGCGGAGCGCGCCCCCGCCGTCTTCCGAGCCCACCACGGCGACGGCGGCGTGGAAGACCTCGCCATCCGGCCCTGCGAGCTCGAGCGGGGTCCGCTCGGAATCGGCGGTGGCCTTGGCGAGGGAGTACTCGGCGGGGAAGAGAGGTGTCGGGCCGGAGGTGCCGCGCACGGTGGCTCGCAGCACGCCCGTCGCGTCGTAGATGGCGAAGGAGAAGTCCCGTGGTTGCTCTTCGCGGGGAGTGTAGGTCGTGGTGCCGTCCGTCGTCGAGGTATCGAAGTACCGCTCCACGAGATCACTGGACACCAGCGCCGGAAGCTGCGCGTCGATGTTCGCGACGAGCGCGTTGCGCAGGATCGGCACGGTTCCTATTCCTGCCACCAGCAGGCCGAGCGCCAGGACCGCCACCGTGACTCCGGTCACCTTCGCCCGGAGGCTGATGCGCCGCCACCAGCTGGTGACCGCATCGGGCTTGTGCGCCATGCGGTCCTCCTCGGTGCGGCGAACACGCCGCTGGGCGGCGTCGAGTGGTTGTGGCCCGGGCGTCAGGCCGACTTGCCGACCTTCAACATGTAGCCGAAGCCGCGCTTCGTCTGGATGAGCGACTCCTCGGTGTGCGGATCGATCTTCCGGCGAAGGTACGAGATGTAACTCTCGACGATGCCGGCGTCGCCGTTGAAGTCGTATTCCCACACGTGGTCGAGGATCTGGGCCTTCGACAGCACACGGTTCGGGTTGAGCATCAGGTAGCGCAGCAGCTTGAACTCGGTCGGACTGAGCTCGATCGGCTCCTTGCCCACGTGGACGTCGTGGGTGTCCTGGTCCATCGACAACTCGCCCGCGCGGATGATCGACTCCTCGTCGGCCTGCATGGTGCGGCGGAGGATCGCCTGCGCTCTGGCGACGATCTCGTCGAGGCTGAAAGGCTTGGTGACGTAGTCGTCGCCGCCGGCGTTGAGTCCTTCGATCTTGTCGTCGGTGCCGTCCTTCGCCGTCAGGAAGAGGATCGGGGCGGTGAAGCCGGCGCCGCGGAGGCGCTTGGTCACGCTGAACCCGTTCATGTCCGGGAGCATGACGTCGAGGATGATCAGGTCCGGTTCCTCCTCGAGGACGGCCGAGATCGTGGCGGCGCCGTTGGCGACCGTCTTCACCTGGAATCCGGCGAAGCTGAGACCCGTGGAGAGCAGGTCGCGGATGTTGGGTTCGTCATCGACGACCAGGATGCGCGGAGCAGTCATGTCCCCATTATGGTGACTCCGGCCATGTGGATGCTGACTATTGTGCGGAACGGCGTGGAGTCGCGCGCTCCCGGCGAGTCGTCGACGCGCTCGACCTACGCGGGACGAGACATCGTTCGCGGTGGGAGCAAGAGCACAGGTGGACAGGCAAGGATTGAGACATGAGCTCGAACGAGGACGCATCCGTCGCCCCCGCCCCGCCCTCCCCATCGCACGCCGCGCAAGTCCCCTACCACCGGCTGGCGCACCTCCGACCGCGGTATCGCTGGTGGCGGCCGCTCCTCACCGGACTCGTCGCCCTCGCGTTCTACGTCGTGCTCCTCCTCCTCCTGACCGTGCCCCTGGTCGCCGCAGCAGCGCTCATCCCGGGGTGGGGCGACGAGATGATGGTGCTCCTCACCTCCGTGCAGTACTTCGACCTCGACCGTCCCTGGCTGCTGATCGCCCTCGTGCTCCCGTTGATCCTGATGATCCCGGCTCTGCTGCTGGCTTCCCGGGTCGTCGAAGGCCGCGGCGTCGGGGTGCTGTCCTCCGTGACGGCACGACTGCGGGTGGGGTGGCTCGGGAAGAGCCTCCTGCTGGTGCTCGCGGTGTTCGCCGTGTACTTCGCCGTCGTGCTGGGGTGGTCCGCGCTCGCCGGGGAGGCGGTGGTCGCCGACTTCTCGCACCCCGGATTGTGGATCATGGTCCTCCTGGTGCTGCTCCTGATCCCCTTCCAGGCGGCCGCGGAGGAGTACGTCTTCCGCGGGTACCTCATGCAGTTGGTCGGCAGTTGGCTCCGGCATCCGGCCTTCGCCATCCTGCTGCCCGTGCCGTTGTTCGTCCTCGGCCACGGTTACGACGTCTGGGGCGCTGCGAGCGTGGGGGCCTTCGCGATCGTCGCCGCCTGGCTGACCTGGCGGACGGGTGGTCTCGAAGCGGCGATCTCACTGCACATCGTCAACAACGTGCTCATCTTCCTGCTCGGATCCGTCGCCCTCGTCGATGCCAACGCCACCTCGGGGACGGCGGCGGACCTCGTCGGTTCGATGATCGCGATGGTCGTGTACGCGGTGCTCGCCGACCGCTGGGCGCGACGCCTCGGTGTGACGCGCACCGCGACGGCGCCCGTGCCCGCACCGGCCCGTCACGCCGGGACCCATCACCTGCCGCGCCTCCTGGGCGGCTGAAGGGCGCGACCGCGGGGGATGCCCGGCGGAAAGGTCAGGCGGCGATCGCGTCGGAGTCCATGATCGTGTAGCTGTAGCCCTGCTCGGCCAGGAAGCGCTGGCGGTTCTGGGCATAGTCCTGATCGATGGTGTCCCGGGCGACGAGGGTGTAGAAGCTCGCCGTGTGTCCGGACTGCTTCGGACGCAGCAGGCGTCCGAGTCGCTGGGCCTCCTCCTGGCGCGACCCGAACGAGCCGGACACCTGGATGGCTACGGACGCCTCGGGGAGATCGATCGAGAAGTTCGCGACCTTCGACACCACCAGGAGGGAGATCTCGCCCTCGCGGAAGGCCCGGTACAGCTCCTCGCGCTCGTCGACCGGTGTCGCGCCGGTGATCTGCGGAGCATCCAGTGCCGCCGACAGCGACTCGAGCTGATCGAGGTACTGGCCGATCACGAGGATGCGCTCGCCCTCATGCCTCGCGATGAGCTCGCGCACCGCAGTCACCTTGGCCGGCGCCGAGGCAGCGAGCCGATAGCGTTCGTCGTCGGTCGCCGCGGCGTACTCGAGCCGGTCGCTCGGCGGGAGGTCGACGCGCACCTCATAGCAGGCGGCGGGGGAGATGAAGCCCTGCGCCTCGATCTGCTTCCACGGCGCGTCGAAGCGCTTGGGTCCGATCAGGCTGAACACATCGCCCTCGCGACCGTCCTCACGGACCAGTGTCGCTGTCAGGCCGATGCGGCGACGGGCCTGCAGGTCGGCGGTGAGCTTGAACACCGGCGCGGGGAGAAGGTGGACCTCGTCGTACACGATGAGGCCCCAGTCGAGGGCGTCCAGCAGCGCCAGGTGCGCGTACTCGCCCTTCCGCTTGGCGGTCAGGATCTGATAGGTCGCGATCGTGACGGGCTTGACCTCCTTGGCCTGGCCGGAGTACTCGCCGATCTCCTCCGGTGTGAGGCTGGTGCGCTTGAGCAGCTCGTCGCGCCACTGTCGGGCCGACACCGTATTGGTGACGAGGATCAGCGTGGTGGTCTTCGTCGCGGCCATCGCCCCCGCGCCGACGATCGTCTTCCCCGCGCCGCAGGGGAGGACCACGACGCCGGAGCCGTCCTTCGAGAACGCATCCACCGCATCCTGCTGGTACGGACGGATCTGCCAGCCGTCTTCGGCGAGCTCGATCTCGTGCGGGGTGCCCGGGGTGTAGCCGGCGAGGTCCTCGGCCGGCCACCCGATCTTCAGCAGCTCCTGCTTGATCTGCCCCCGCGCCCAGGCGTCGACCACGTACGTCTCAGGGGTCGGGTGACCGATCAGAAGAGGCTGGATGCGCTTGTTGTTCGCGACCTGCGCGAGCACGGCCGGATCCGAAGAGTGCAGGATCAGGGTGCCTTCGTCATCGCGCTCGATGACCAGCCGTCCATAGCGATTCACCGTCTCACGCAGATCGACGGCGACGGAGGGCGGTACCGGGAATCGTGACCAGCGGTCCAGCGTCTCGAGCATGTCGTCGGCGGAGTGGCCGGCAGCGCGTGCGTTCCACAGGCCCAGCCGGGTGATGCGATAGGTGTGAATGTGTTCGGGGGCACGTTCCAGCTCGGCGAAGATCGCGAGTTCGTGGCGGGCGCTCTCGGCGTCGGCGTGGGCCACTTCGAGCAGCACGGTGCGATCGCTCTGGACGATCAGGGGGCCATCAGACATAGCTGACCAGTTTACCGGTCCTGCGACACCGGGGGTCTATGGCGCGACGATCGTGGCCGTGCGGATGCTCGACACGGGGAGGGTGCGCTCCACGTCGGCGGCACGATCGCGCCCCCGCAGCCGCCCGCCGCCGATCCCGGTCGCCTCGAGGAGGAGCTCTCGCGTGGAGCCGTCCGGCATGCCGACGGTCACCTGCAGCACGGACTTCGCCCGCACTGCCGCTTCGAGCTCGCGATCGAGCCAGGCGGCGTCGGCATCCGGTCCCTGATGCGACCGCAAGCGCGCGATGAGGGGGTCGAGGTCGGAGGTGCCGGTGTGCGCGGCGGCGGACGATGGGGCAGGGTGCCTCTCGCGGACGACCGGGGCGCCGTCCGGCCCGACCAGCGTCGCCGGGTATCGCGCATCGGTGAGCGCCCAATAGACGGTGTCACGGCTGACGCGGGAGGTGAGCGATCCGACGTGCGCGGTGAGAGCGAGCGGGCGCAGGGACTGGTCGACCGCCATCGCATCGATGAGGTGGCCGTCGCTGCTCTCGATCCGGGTGCGGCCGGTCTCCTCATCCGTCGAGACGCGGACCAGACCGTGCCGTTGCGCTGTCTGTGCGATCAGGTAGCCGAGCGGCTGCGGGATGCCCGTGAGCGAGAGCGTGCCGAGGAAGTCGAGGATCGACTGCTCCGTCTCACCGGTCGCGAACGCGTGCGCCACGGACTCCGCGGTGAAGCGGTAGGACGATGCCTGTGCCGCGGATTCCCGGGCGGCGATCGTACGCAGCCGCACGTCGAGCGCGGGCTCCAGCGGACCAGGGGCGATGGCCGTGAGGTCGTTCTGCAGGAAGATCCGGTCGACCTCGGTGGGGAGCAGCCGCACGAGCGCCCCCGCGTCAGCCGTGTCGCCGCTCCGCAGCGCGACCGCCCACTCGGGCTCCGTGCCGTCTTCGGCGATCAGTCCGAGCAGACGGGCCGCTTCGTGCAGGGCCGCGGAACGCTCCGGCCAGTTCTGATCCCACGGGTGTGCGTCGATCCACGAATCCGGTGGGATCCATCCGCCTTCCGCTGAACGGATGCCCTGCGGAAGGGTGTCGCGAAAGGAGCTGGCCAGCACGCTCCAGCGGTCGACGGCTGAGGACCGCAGCCATTCCTCAGCGGAGTGACTCGAGCGCAGGCGGCGGTCGGCCGAGACCGCGAGACCGGCCTGGAGCGCAAGGGAGACAAGGGCATCGACGAGCTCGCCCGGCACGCCGGCTTCGGCGAGCTGGCGCTTCTCGCCCGCGTTCACCCCGCCGCCGGTGAGCAGGGCGAACGGACGCTCGCGCGCGATGAGGAGAAGGTCTGCGAGCACGGCCACCGTCGTGAAGGCGCGTTCCGCGGCGTGCGCCGAGGCGGCCTCCGACGAGCGGGGAGGAACCGGCGGGTCCGTCACGGGCTCGGGAGACGGTCGCCCGTCGATCGCAGCGGTGACAGGGGGATAGGGGGTGCCGTCGGGGCGCAGCAGAGCGAGTGCTGTCAGCTGTTCCTGCAGGGCGCCGGAAGGGACGCCGGACGCCGCGGCGGTGAGGGCCTTCGCCTCGGCCGCGGTGAGCGAGGGGAGGACCTTCGCCAGGGAAGCGGGGTCGAGCAGCGCCTCAGCCGCGTCGAAGAAGTCCTGCCACGGGGCGTCCGGCCGCACCCGGCGCGCCGTGAAGAGTCGGCGGAGGTCGTCATCGCTCGCCGCTGCCAGCCAGTCCGCCAGCGGTCGTGCGTGAGTGCTCATGGCCGGTTCCTCACGAACGCGTGGAAGCGCGTCCCTTTCGCACGAAGCTCATGATGAGGAGCGTGAGGATCATCAGGAAGGCGACCGGGAGCCCCCAGTAGGGGATCGCAGCGATCAACGGCCACGCCCCCTCGCCGAAGGAGCTCTGGTCCATGCCGACGGCGGTTCCGATGATGATGGCGAAGAAGCACACCACGGATGCCGCGGCGATTCCGAGCGCGGCGAAAGCCAGGAAACGATCCAGCTGGCGGACGGGAACCTCCGGTTCGGAATTGTGCGTGCTCATCCGCCTCAGCCTACTCTCACCGACACCATCGGATCGGCGGAGCCCGCGACCGGTAGGCTGGGAGGGCGCGCACGAGCGCGTCATTGGTTCTGCATATCGATCTCAGCGAGGTTCTCCCATGCCCACCGGCAAGGTCAGGTTCTACGACGAAGACAAGGGTTTCGGCTTCATCGCCAGCGATGACGGCCAGGACGTCTTCCTGCACGCCTCCGCGATGCCTGCGGGTGCCGCGGTGAAGGCGGGTGCGCGCGTGGAGTTCGGCGTGGCGGATGGCAAGCGCGGCCTCCAGGCGCTTTCGGTACGCGTGCTCGAGGCGCCGCCGAGCCTGTCGAAGGCGAAGCGCAAGCCCGCCGACGACATGGCGATCATCGTCGAAGACCTCGTGAAGCTCCTCGACGGCATCGGCGGAGATCTGCGCCGCGGACGCTACCCCTCATCCGGACACGGCCGCAAGATCGCGGCCGTCCTGCGCAAGGTCGCCGATGACCTCGAAGCCTGAGGCCGACGCCCGTCTGCTCGGCGCCCACGATCTCGCGCTGGCGGCTCTGCGCGAGATCACTCCTGCCACGTCGATCGGACCGGCGGCCGGATACGTCGCCGAGGAGGACGGCGCGGTCTCGCTGCGATTCGAGAACCGTCTCGCCGGCTACCCCGGGTGGTACTGGACCGTGACCATCGCGCGAGTGGACGACGAGGATCCGACGGTCCTCGAGGTCGAACTGCTCCCGGGCGACGGCGCTCTCCTCGCGCCCGAGTGGGTGCCCTGGGCCGAGCGGCTCGCCGAGTACCGCGCACACCAGGCCGAGCTCGCCGAAGCGGCCTCGGCCGACGGCGAATCGCCCGACGACGAGCCGGACGACGATGACGCGGACGACGACCTCGACGAAGACCTCGACGACGACGAGGACGACCTCGATGAGGGCGACCACGTCTCGGACATCCTTCACGCGGGTGACGTCGACGGCGTCGACATCGACGAACTCGACGATTCCGGGGCCGAGACCGGCGCAGACGCGTCCGAGGCGGACGGGGCCGAGGACGACGAAGCCGGCGCCCTGGATGAGGACGCCAGCGAGGTCGACGAAGAGGAGTGAGCCCGGCGCTCAGGCGCCCAGGTTCTCCAGCACGTACTCGATGGAGCGGGTGAGCTGGCGCACGTCGTCCGGCTCGATGGAGACGAACGTCGCCACGCGCAGCTGGTTGCGACCGAGCTTCCGGTAGGGCTCCGTGTCGACGATCCCGTTGGCGCGGAGCGTCTTCGCGATGGCGGCGGCGTCGATGCTGTCGTCGAAGTCGATGGTCGCGACCACCGGGGAGCGGTGCGCCGCGTCCGCGACGAACGGAGTGGCGACCGACGATGCTTCCGCCCAGTCGTAGAGCACGGAAGAAGACTCCGCCGTCCGGGCCGCAGCCCAGGCGAGTCCTCCGTTGTCGAGGATCCACCGCAGCTGGCTGTCGAGAAGGTGCAGCGTCGTGAGGGCCGGGGTGTTGAGCGTCTGGTTGAGACGCGAGTTGTCGACAGCGTTCTTCAGGCTGAGGAACTCGGGGATGTACCGGTCGGACGCGGCGATGCGTTCGATGCGCTCGATCGCGGCGGGGGAGACGGCTGCGAACCACAGGCCTCCGTCGGACCCGAGGTTCTTCTGCGGCGCGAAGTAGTACACATCCGCCTGGGTGGCGTCGAAGTCGATCCCGCCTGCGGCGCTCGTCGCGTCGATGACGGTGAGCGCCCCCTCCGCGTCGACGCGCCCGATGGGGGCCGCGACACCGGTCGACGTCTCGTTGTGGGGCCAGGCGTACACGTCGACGTCCGGCACCACCTCGGCGACGGTCAGCGAGCCCGGCTCGGCCTTGCGCACGTCGGGAGCAGCGAGCCACGGAGCCCCCGCGGCGGCGGCGAACTTGCCACCGAACTCACCGAACACGAGGTTCTGGCTGCGGTGCTCGATGAGTCCGAAAGCGGCGGCATCCCAGAACGCGGTGGATCCGCCGTTGCCGACGATGATCTCGTATCCCTCGGGGACGCGCAGCAGTGCTGCAAGCTGTTCGCGGACGCTTCCGACGAGGTTCTTCACGGGAGCCTGGCGGTGCGAGGTTCCCAGGATCGAGGCTCCCGAGGCCGCCAAGGCCTCCAGCTGCGCGGGACGCACCTTCGAGGGGCCGCAGCCGAAGCGGCCGTCAGTGGGCAGGAGGTCACGGGGAATCTCGATCGCCATGGCTTGATTCTAGAGGGCGAACGGCGCCCCGCCGCACCGCGCGCGGCTCCGATGTCCGCCCGGGAATGTAGGCTTGCCTAAGAACCCCGGAGGGCCCGCACATGACCGATCTGATCGACACCACGGAGATGTATCTCCGCACCATCCTCGAACTCGAGGAGGAGAACATCGTGCCGCTGCGCGCGCGTATCTCCGAGCGCCTGGGCCACTCCGGCCCCACGGTTTCGCAGACGGTGGGGCGTATGGAGCGCGACGGTCTCGTCATCGTCTCCGAAGACCGCACGCTCGAGCTCACCGACGCGGGTCGTCGCAAGGCCGTCGACGTGATGCGCAAGCACCGCCTCGCCGAGCGTCTGCTGTCGGATGTCATCGGGCTCGACTGGGCGTTCGTCCACGAAGAGGCCTGCCGGTGGGAGCATGTCATGAGCGAGCAGGTGGAGCGCCGCCTGGTCGAACTGCTCGGCCACCCGACCGAGTCGCCGTACGGCAACCCGATCCCGGGCCTCGACCAGCTCGGTGACATTCCCGCGCGTACCTTCGACGAAGGCGTCATCGGTCTCGTTCAGCGCCTGAACGCGGCCGGTGAGCCGGTCGAGGGAACGGTCCGTCGTCTGGCCGAGCCCGCCCAGGTGGACCCCGAACTGCTGGAGCAGCTCCGCGACGCCGGTGTGGTTCCCGGTGCGCACGGCGACTTCCGCTTCAGCGAGGGCTACGTCCTCATCCAGATGGACGGCCAGACCGACGGACTCGAGCTTCCCGTCGAGCTGGCGTCGCATATCTTCCTGGTGGGCGAACCGGCCTGATCTCACGCAGAACGCTGACCGCAAGAGGGTGCCCGCGAGGGCCTCTGCGACGATTGTCAGGTTCCTGGGGTGACACGATCGTTATCTTCCGGTAACCTCGGTCGAGTCGCCAGCGAAGAAGCCCGCTGGAGACGCACCGCGAAGATTCGCCTTCCAGGCTCGTCGTCTTCACGGCAGGAACGCACGAAGTACCCCGAGCTACATTCATGCCACGAGAGCAGAGTGCCGACGAGCCAGCGCTACCCGAAAGCGCGAGGGCCCAGGAGGACCACGTTTTGGCCGCAGACATCGAACCGACCGCGAAGAAGAAATCTGAAGACCGAGCACCAGCCCGCCGGACCGGCGCGCGCACGGGTGCTCGCAAGGCGCTGAAGCCCCTTCGGTCGATCGCGATCTTCGGGGCCGTCGGCGCGCTGGTCGCCGGGATCGCACTTCCGGCCTTCGCTTCTCCGAAGCCGGCTGAGGCTGCACCGACCACTCTCCAGCAGCTCGCCGCCGTCGACGCGCAATCGCTCGTCGTCGCCTCGCAGGCCACCGCCGCACCGCTCAGCCGCGGCACCTTCAGCGCGACGACTCCGGAGGAGATCGCGAAGAAGAAGGCCGAGGAAGCGGCAGCCGCCCGTGCGGCCGCAGCCGCATCCACCGCATCGGCTTCCACGCAGTTCAACTCCGCGGGCTACGCCCTCACGTCGCCCGGTTCCGGAGAGGTCCGCTACCCGCTCCCGATGGGCTCCTGGAACGTCAGCCGCACGATCGGCGGCGGCCACAACGGTGCCGACATGCTCGCGCCCGCAGGCACCCCGATCTATGCGGCCGCGGCAGGTGTGGTCCGCGCCTCGGCTGAGAGCATCGGCGGCTACGGCGTCTGCGTCATGCTCGACAGCGTCGTCGGCGGACAGCGAGTGCAGACGACCTACGGCCACATGCTCTACGGTTCGCGCCAGGTTCAGGTCGGCCAGACGGTCGCCGCGGGCCAGCTGATCGGCTACGTCGGCAGCACCGGACGCTCGACCGCGAACCACCTCCACTTCGAGGTGTGGATCAACGGTGGCCTCGTCGAGCCCATGTCGTGGCTCTCGGTCAACGCCGGCTGATTCCCCGACACGTCTTCCCTCATTCACCCGCCGTTTCGCCCTGTACCCAGGGAGATGGGTTAGCCTGATCCCGTTGTCGAACAGCTGGGAGAGGCTGATGGAGCGAATACCGACCATCCGAACCATGGATGCCCTCGGTCGTCACGTCCTTCTGCATAGCCCGCAGGGATGCCACGGCGTTGCCGTGCGCGAAAGGCGCTGTCTTTAGACGGCGCCTTTTTTCGTCCTTACGATCGCTCTGCCGCCTGCGCGACCTCGTGTGAGTCGAGAGTGCCGGGAAGCCGTCCCGGCGGATCGAGAGGATGACGAATGCGCACACTGGTCCTGAATGCCGGATACGAGCCGCTCGCGATCGTGTCGTTCAAGAGAGCGCTCGTGCTCGTGATGAACGACAAGGCGACCGTGATCGAACGCGTGGAAGACGATCCCGTCTGGGGCACCCACGGCGTCTACGATCGGCCGGCGGTCATCATCCTCGCCCGCTACGTCCGGGTGCCCACGAGCAGACGAGTACCTGTCACGCGACGCGGTGTTCTCCGGCGTGACAACCATCGTTGCGGCTACTGCGGGAAGGCCGCATCCACGATCGATCACGTCCTGCCGCGCTCGCGCGGAGGTGCGGACTCCTGGGAGAACCTCGTCGCCTGCTGCCTGCGCTGCAACAACGTCAAGAGCGACCGCACCCCGCAGGAGATGCGCTGGCAGCTGCGATTCACGCCGCGGCCTCCGCACGGCACGGCCTGGACGGTCCGTGGAACCGAACGCAGTGACCCGCGATGGGAGCCGTACCTGGCTCTGGCCGCCTAACCGTCAAGGGCGCCGAGGGCGCGCTCTCTCGTCCCGTAGACTTGACGCGCGCCCTCGTAGCTCAGGGGATAGAGCAGCCCTCTCCTAAAGGGCAGGTCGCAGGTTCGAATCCTGTCGAGGGCACCCAGCGCGACCTGCGGCTGCGCCCCTGCGTCTCAGTCCTCTCCCCGCCGCCAGAGCTTCGACGGCCACCAGATCGCTTTGCCGATGTCGTAGGTCAGAGCCGGCACCAGCAGGGAGCGGACGACGAACGTGTCGAGAAGCACCCCGAAGGCGACGATGAAGGACAGCTGGACGAGGAACAGGATCGGGATCACGGAGAGCGCGGCGAACGTCGCGGCGAGGACCAGACCTGCCGACGTGATCACCCCGCCCGTGATCGAGAGCCCGCGCAGGATGCCTTCACGGGTGCCGTGCGCCTTCGCCTCCTCGCGCACGCGGGTCATCAGGAAGATGTTGTAGTCGATCCCGAGTGCGACGAGGAACACGAAGCCGAAGAGCGGGACGGCAGGGTCGGCACCGGGGAAGTCGAAGATCCCGTTGAACACGAGCGCCGAGACTCCCATCGCCGTGCCGAACGACAGCACCGTGGTCAGGATCAGCAGGACCGGGGCGAGGATCGAGCGCAGGAGCAGCATCAGGATCAGCATGATCACCACGAGGATCACCGGGATGATCAGATTGCGGTCGTGGATCGAGGCGTCGTTCGTGTCGATGGACGTCGCGGTGACTCCGCCGACGAGGGCGTCGGTGCCGTCGAGCTCGGCCCGCAGTTCGCGCACCGTCGCCGCGGCGGCCTCGGAGTCTGCGGCGTCCGTGAGCGTTCCCTGGAGGAGCACCGTACCGTCGACAGTCGTCGGTGCGGGGGCGGGGGTCCCGGGCGGGCCGAACGCGGTGATGCCGTCGGCTGTCACGGGCGCGCTGCCGCTGGGCGAATCCGCGGCGGTGACCGAGACCGCATCGATGCCGTCGTGTGCGAGCAGGATGTCTGCGACGTCCTGCAGGCGATCCTCCTCGACGACCACATACACCGGGCTGCCGGAGCCGCCCGGGAAGTGCTCACCGAGCGCGACCTGCCCGTCACGGGCCTCCGAGGCACCGAGCACCAGCTCGGACTGCGGCACACCGTTGGCATCGAGCTGAGTCACCCCGGCGGCTCCGAGCAGCAGGGCGAGGGTGGTCACGATCCAGATCACCCGTGGGCGGCGCTTGATGACACCCGCCAACCGGGCCCACAGGCCCGTCGTCCGCATACCGTGCTCGGCGGCGACCACCTCGGGTTCGAAGTGCGGACGTCGCGGCCAGAACACCGCACGCCCGAAGAGCAGGAGGAGCGAGGGCAGCAAGGTCAGCGCCGAGAGCATCGCGAACACGATGCCGATCGCGGCCACGGGGCCGAGGGTGCTGTTGGATTTCAGGTCGCTGAGCAACAAGCAGAGGAGCCCGGCGATCACTGTTCCGCCGGATGCGGCGATCGGTTCGACCGACCCCTTCCAGGCGGCGAGCAGCGCCACGCCCTTGTCCTGGGAGACGCGCAGCTCTTCCCGGAAGCGTGCCACGAGGAGCAGGGCGTAGTCGGTGGCGGCGCCGATCACGAGGATGAAGAGGATGCCCTGCGTCTGGCCGCTGAGCAGCAGCACCTCGAACTTCGCGAGCCACCACACGACCAGGAGTGCCACGCAGAGTGCGAACAGGCTCGTCGACAGCACGACGAGGGGCAGCAGGAACGAACGGTAGACGAGCACCAGGATGACCAGGACCGCGAGGAGCGCGACACCGAGGAGCAGGCCGTCGATGCCGGCGAAGCCCGCGACCAGATCGGCGCTGAAGCCTGCCGGGCCGGTGATGTAGACCGTCACGCCGTCGGGGACGGCAGCACGCAGCTCGTCGCCGAGGGCTCCCGTCGCATCGGCGAGTTCCGCATCGCTCTCGATCGGGATGAACGCCTGGACGGCCTTCCCATCATCCGAGGGGAGCGCAGGCGAGACGTCGTCTCCGACGCCCTCCACGCTCGGCGCATCCGCGACGGCTTCGGAGATCGCGTCCACCTCGGACGCGGTGAGCACATCGTCCGAGGTGAACACCGCGATGGCCGGGATCGAATCGCTGTCGTTGAACTCGCCGAGCAGCTGCTGGACTTCGGTGGCCTGCGCCGATTCCGGCAGATAGGTCGTCTGGTCGTTGGACGACACCTCGTCGACCTTGCCGAACAGCGGGCCGCCGAGCGAAGCGCCCACCAGCCAGACGAGGATCAGCGCCACCGGAAGGAACACGCGTACCCAGGAGTGGCGCCGTGAGCGCTCCCTGATCGGCGGAGTCGGCGTGGAGTCGGGGCGGGACATCGTGTTCCTCTCGGAAGGGGTTCGGTCGGCGGGGGAGGGTCAGGCCACCCACGCGAGGATGAGGATCATCGTGGCGAGGAAACCGGCGAAATAGTTCAGCGCGATGAAGCGTCGCCAGGCCCGGTTGGTGGCAGCCGAGCCCGCATCGTCGACGTTCCACCATGGTGCCGCGTTCACGACGTACGGCAAGGCGAGCACCGCGGCGAGCGGTCCCGGCCAGGGGGTCAGAAGCATGGCGGCTCCGGCGAGCACCCACAGCGAGAGGGAAAGGCGCACGGTTGCCCTCGCCCCGATCACCGTGGCGATCGAGGAGATACCTGCTTCGCGGTCCGGTCCGACGTCCTGAACGGCCCCGAACGCATGGGCTGCCATGCCCCACAGGAAGAACGCGGCGAGGGTGAGGACGCTGGTGGACGTGACGGGTGCTCCGGCCAGGGCGAGCCCGACGATCGCCGGGCTGACGAAATGCGTGCTCGAGGTCATCGAATCGAGGAATGGTCGCTCCTTGAACCGCAGCACGGGAGCCGAGTAGGCGATCACGGCGAACACGCTCACGGCCAGCCAGAGCCAGGATGCCGGGTTGCCGACGATCACGAGGTAGGCGAGGAACGGGATGTTCGTCGCCGCGGCCGCCCAAAGAGTGGCGCGATGCATGCGCGGCGCCAGGAGTGCGCCCTCGATCCCTCCCTTGCGCGGGTTCGCCAGGTCGGAGGCGTAGTCGAAGACGTCGTTGATGCCGTACATCGCGAGGTTGTACGGGATGAGGAAATACAGCGTGCCCACCAGCAGCGTCGCATCGAGCTCGCGGGTGGTGAGCAGATAGGCGGCCGCGAAGGGGAAAGCGGTGTTGATCCAGCTGATCGGTCGTGACGACAGCACGATCTGCGCGAGATCCCGTCCGAACGTCCGCGACGGCGTGGCTCCGGTGTTCATCCGCGCTCCCCGTCGTGGACGTTCCGGTCCTCACGCGCTCGCCGTCGCGCGCGCAGCTCCGTCCACACGGCGGGAAGGAGCAGGGCACCCGCCAGCGGATAGGCGAAGTCTTCGACGGGGGCCAGGCCGATGTACACGCCCAGGAGTGGATCCCGGGCGTAGCGGAACAATCCGCTCGCGATCATGACGGTGTCGAACACCGCAGTGAGGAGGAAGAGCACGAGCACGGTCAGCAGGACGGCAGAGGGGAGCGGTCCGCGGCGTCGGCGGAGAAGCGGCAGGATGACACCGACCACGACGGCGACGAGCAGGAAGCAGGCGGCGAGTTGGAGGTAGCTCACGACCCACCTGCCCGTGCGCGACGGCTTTCGCGCCGCCACGTGATCAGGCGCACGGCGCCGGTGTAGATCACCATCGTGCACACCACGAGGAACAGGAGGAACACAGGTTCTTCGACGGGCAGTTCGGGCGCCAGCACGAGGCCCGTCGCGATCGCACCCTCACCCCGGAAGAAGATCCCGGTGGCGATGCCCGCCACATCCCATACGAGGAAGAAGACGAGACCGATGAGCGTCACGATCGCAGCCGACACGACATCTCTCCAGAAGAAGAGACGGAACCGCCAGTCCAGCAGCAGCATGCACCCCATCGACAGGAGAAGGGCCGACAGATACACCACGCCCATCAGCATGCCTCCGTCCCGACCGCGGACGGTACCGCAACGGGAAGCGGGCCGGGGGAGTGGTCACCGCGGATGCGCTTGAGCACGATCTCCGCGCTGATGAGGCACATCGGGACGCCGACGCCCGGGGCGGTGGTCGCCCCGGCGTAGAACAGGCCCTGCACGCGCCGGGAGGCGTTCTGCGCGCGGAACATCGCACTCTGGGAGAGGATGTGCGCCGGCCCCAGCATCCCGCCGCGCCAGGAGCGGTAGTCGTCCCGGAAGTCCGCGGGGCCGATCGTCTCGCGCACGACGATGCGTTCGCGGAGGTCCGCGATCCCTGCCCAGGTCGCGATCTGGTCGATCGCCGCATCCGCGGCGCTCTCGATCGCGGGTGATCCTCGTCCATCGGATCCGCCTTGCCCGAGCTCGACGTCCGCCGGGACCGGGATCAGGACGAAGAGGTTCTCGTGACCCTCCGGCGCGACGTCGGGATCCGTCGCGCTCGGTCGGCAGACGTAGGTCGACGCCGGATCGGGAACGGTCGGGCTCGCTCCGAAGATCGCATCGAAGTTGGCGTCCCAGTCCTCGGTGAAGAACAGCGAGTGATGCGGAAGCTCGGGCAGCGTGCCCTGAACTCCCAGCATCACGAGCACGCCGCCGGGACCGCTGGTCCGCCGTGACCACCACGACTCGGGGTAGGTCTGCAGGGAAGGCGGCAGCAGTACGGTCTCGGTGTGGTGCAGATCCGCCGCCGAGACCACGATGTCGGCGTGCTCCACGTGCGCGACGCCCGCGTGATCCGTCCAGCCGACCCCGGTCGTGTGCACGCCGGAGGTGCCGTCCTGCGTGTGGATACCGGTGACATCGGCGCCGGTGACGATCCGGACGCCGGCCTCGCGAGCGAGCGCCTCGATCCGCTCGACCACGCGCCAGAAACCGCCTTGGGGGTAGCGGACGCCCTGATCGAGGTCGAGCGCGCTCATGAGGTGGTACATCGCGGGCGCGGTGCGCGGGTCGGTGCCGAGGAAGACCGCGGGGTAGCCGAGGATCTGGCGCACGACCGGATGACGGAATCGCTGCTCCGCGAAGGACTGCAGTCTGGTTCCGAGGAGGGCGAACAGCCGGGGGAGCGCTCGCACGACCTCCGGGTTCGCGAGAGTGCGCAGGCGGGTGAACGGGTTGTAGAGGAAGTACTTCTCGGCCATCGTCGCAGCGTGGTGCGCGGAGTCCAGATAGGCGTCGAGGGCGGGACCGGAACCCGGCTCCAGCTCTTCGAAGAGCTCGGTGACCGCATCGCGTCCTGCCGGGACGCTCACTCCACCCGAGGAACGGGGTGACCGGAAGACCCGATATCCCGGATCGAGTTCGGTGAGGTCCAGCTGCTCGGACGTCGAGGTCCCCATCATCGCGAAGAAGTGATCGAAGACCTCAGGCATCAGGTACCACGACGGCCCCGAGTCGAAGCGGAATCCGTCCCGTTCGATCGTTCCCGCGCGACCGCCGACGCGGGCGTTCTTCTCGAAGACGACGACCTCGTGCCCGTCCCGCGCCAGGAGCCCGGCCGTCGCGAGGCCGGCGATGCCTGCGCCGATCACCACCACGCGGCTCATCGGTCGCGCTCCACGGCGGTGACGACGACGGCTCGGCCTGCGAGCAGCGCCTTGATCGGATCCGGCACGCGGACGCGTCGGCGGTACAGCACCTCGACGGGGGTCTTCGCGACGCGTCGGGTGAGGGCGGCGAACAGGGCGAGGGCGCTGCGCACCGCGGCGCGGGAATCCTTCGGGAGCAGCGGGATGGCGGCATCCGCATCCGCGAGCTGCCGGAAGACCGTCGCCACCCAGGCGTCACGGTCCGCGTCCGTCAGCCGAGCGGAGCCACCGAGGTACCCGCGGTGGAGCCGGTCGGTGTCGTCGGCGAGATCGCGGAGGAAATTGACGTTCTGGAAGGCGGCACCCAGCTGGCGTGCGCCACGGCGGAGCGTGTCGAGCTCTTCCGTCGTCCGGTCCGCACCCCGGAGGAAGACCTGAAGGCACATGAGACCGACCACCTCGGCGGAGCCGTAGACGTAGTCCGCGTGCGTGGCGGCGTCGTAGGCGGTGAAGGCGTCTTCATCGGCGAGGTCGGCGCTCATCGATGCGAAGAACGGCCCGGTCAGGTCTTCACCGATACCGCACTCCCGTGCCGTCCGTGCGAACGCGTGCAGGATGAGGTCGCTGCTGTAGCCGGTGCGCATCGAGCGGTGCGTCTCTTCGATGTAGGAGGTGAGCGCCGCCGACTGCGCAGTGCTGTCGAGCCCCGCCTCGGCTGCCACCCCGTCGACGATCTCGTCGGCGATGCGCACCATGGCGTAGATGTTCCGGACGTGCTGGCGGTGACGTCGGCCGAGAAGTCGGGTGGCGAGTCCGAACGAGGTCGAGTAGGTGCGGATCACGTCGGTCGTGGCGATCTCCGCCGTACGGCTGAAGCGTCGCAGCGCGGTGTCCTCCGTGCGATCGGCCGGGTCCGTGGTCATCGGCGGCGCCCTTCGACGCGGGAAGCGTGAGCGCGGATCGTCCGTGCAGCCGCTGCCGGGAGTGTGCCGTCGGACTCCGCTTCGGCAAGGGTGGTCGACACCGCATCCAGATGCTCCCGGATGAGGCCGAGCACGAAGTCTTCGGCACCGCACTCGCGCAGGAGCTCCCGGGCGTCGGATCCCTCGGCGAGGCTGAGATCGGCCCTGCCGAAGTGCACGTCGATGCTCTCCCAGTGCGCCGTCATGCGGGCATAGGCGATGATCGCCGTCTCCTTGCCCTCGCGCAGATCGGAGTAGGCATCCTTGCCGTGCTCTCCGGGGTCGCCGAACACGGAGAGCAGGTCATCCTGCAATTGGTACGCGAGGCCGAGATGCCGACCGATCTCGCTGAGTCGTTCCTCGGCGGCGGGGGAGGACGCCGCGAGAACGGCAGCGGCGCGCAGGGGCAGCATGAAGGAGTAGGTCGCCGTCTTGTAGACGCTCGTCGCGAGGATGGTCCGCAGATCGGGTGTGATCACGCCGTCGCTGAGGGCGATGTCTGCGTGTTCTCCGGCCACGGTCTCGAAGATCGTCTGCTCCAAGAGCGAGAGCAGACGCTCACGGGCGTCGGGGGCGATGTCGGCGCGCGCGAACCCCAGCACAGCCGAGGCGAGCAGCATGTCCCCGAGGAGGATCGCGCTCGAGCGTGCCCAGTGCAGTGTCGACTCGGCAGGGGCATCGGCGCGCTCGGCCACCAGGGAACCGATGAGGTTCGGTCCGCGCCGCCGGGTCAGGTCTCCGTCGATGACGTCGTCGTGCAGGAGGAAGGCGAAGTGGAGCAGCTCGACGTGCGCGGCCACATCGATCGCGCACGCGGTCCTCCGCTCCGAAAGGGGGGAGGGGGAGAGCGACTGCAGCAGGTCGATGAGGAGCCGAGGGCGGACGAGCTTCCCGCCGAGCGCGTGGTGCGCGGCGGCGTGCCAGAGCGCGACGAACTCCTCTCCGTACTTCTCTGCCGCGACGCTGCGTTCCGAGAAGCGGTGGCGCAGGGCCTCTTCGATGCGCGTCCCGAGGTCTTCTTCCGTCACCGTGCTGCTCATCGGTCAGACCTCGCCGAGTCGTCGAAGGATCGGGAGCTGTTCGACGAGCCACGGGCTGAAGGCGAACGGCGTGTGCGTGATGCTCTCGACGAGCGCGGCCACGTCGACCCAGATCCACTCGGACACCTCATCGGGGTTCGCGGAGGGCTCACCATCGATGACAGCGACGTGGACGGGGCAGATCTCGTTCTCGACGATCCCGCTCGCGTCCACGGCCCGGTAGCGGTAGTCGGGGACGGCGACGTGGAGGTCGGAGAGGTCGATGCCGAGTTCGTCGACGCCGTGCCGCCGGACGGCATCGAGCATGTCCTCTCCGGGGCGGGGGTGACCGCAGAAGCTGTTGGTCCAGACACCCGGCCAGGTCTTCTTCGCCAGCGCTCGACGGGTGAGCAGGAGGCGGCCGTGCGTGTCGAGGACGTAGCAGGAGAACGCGAGATGCAGAGGGGTGTCGCGGGAGTGGACGGCGCTCTTCGGCATCGTCCCGACAGTGGTCCCGTCTTCGGCGAGGAGGGTCACGTCATCCATGGCATCTCCTTGAATTCGCGCTGTCCGGTATTTCTCTAACTTGGTAAGTAGTCAACTTAGCATGAAACTGTTCGTGTGTAACATGATCGCATGGACACGGAGCCCGGCACCACCCCGCGCGAGCGCGCGACAGAGGTGTCGCTGAGCGGTGGCAAGAGGCCGAGCGGTGAGACTCCGGACGGACTCTCGCACTCGGCGCTCTATGACGTCGACGCGAGCGATCCGCGCAGCACGCTCGTCGACCGTGAGGGTGTGCCGCCGGAAGAGCTGCGGCAGATCGCCCGGCTCATGGAGGCACTCGCCAACCTGAGGGAGGCGGAGCAGAAGCTCTCCCAGGCTTCCCGGCGCTACATGCGTCTCAACGAGACGGACATGCGCGCTCTGCACTATCTGATCGTGTGCGCGAATCGGAAGCTCGTCGCGACCCCCGGCGGCATCGCCCACCACCTCGGCGTCTCCACGGCGGCGACGACCAAGCTTCTCGATCGACTGGAGAAGGGCGGGCACATCATGCGGGAGCCGCACCCGACCGACCGTCGGGCGCTCCACATCAGCATCACACCGGAGACGCGATTGGCCGCCATGGAGACGGTCGGCCGTCAGCAGGCCAAGCGATTCTATTCCGCGGCGCGGCTCAGCCCCGCGGAGCGTGAAGTCGTCATCCGATTCCTCGACGATATGACCGAGGAAATCACTCTGCGGGACGAAGCGTGGGTGCAGGAAACCGCAGACTGATATCCGCGGGCAGGTAATTCAGCGCGAGATCAATGCGCGGCGTTGTATGCGTCCACGATCGGCGCAGGAATGCGTCCGCGCTCGGAGAGCGTGTGGCCGTTCTCCTTCGCCCACGCGCGGATCGCAGCGACCTCCGGATTGCGGGCAGGGCGTTTGCGAGATGCCGACGTGCGGGCGGCGCTGGAAGAACCGGCGCGTCGTCCCGCCGAGATGTACGGCTCGAGAGCGTTGCGCAACTCCTCCGCATGGGTCGAATTCAGGTCGATCTCATACGAGGCGCCATTCAACGAGAAATGAACCGTCTCGCCTTCGCCCACCTCGAGAACACTGCCGTCGATGTCGTCTACCAGCTGATGCACAATTCTTCTCGCCATGAATGCGAATATATGCCAATCGAGGAAAGCGGGCAACTGGACGATTGTGAATTCACATCTGCTTGCGGAAGGTTGTCACGGGAGAAGACCCGCGCGTCGGGCACGTGTGACGGCGGCATGCCGCGTCGAGGCGTCGAGTTTCGACATCGCGGCGCCGAGATAGGCCTTGACCGTGCCTTCGCGCAGACCCAACTGGGCCGCGATCTCCGCGTTGGTGGCCCCCATCGCGGCGCAGGCCAGGACGTCGGTCTCCCGCGGGGAGAGGTGAACGGTCGAGATCGGGCTGGTCGAGGCCGCCGGCTCGTCGCCCGCGAGGGTGACGAGCCGCTGCTCGACTCGCGCGATCCGTGCCCGGAGTTCGGTGTCATCGATGGATGCCGCGATGCTGCGCAGCTCTGCGAAGCTCTCCCGCAGTTCCTCGCGCTGCCGCGGGGCGACGGCATCGCTTCCACCGACGTTCGCGTGCATTCGCCGCTGGACCTCGTCACGGATGCGCAATTCGTCGGCGACCGACTGCGCCACCTGCATCGCAGGGGCGGTGGTCACTCCGCCGACCTGCTCTTCGTCCCAGCCGCCGGCGTAGAGGACACCGCGAGGTCGTCCCTGCACGATGATCGGTAGCGCGAGGAGGGTGCGCAGTCCCTCGCCGAGGACGAATACGTCATAGTCGTGCGTGATCTGCTGTGACGAGCCGTAGTCGCTCGTCATCCGCGGGCGCAATTCCATCATCGCTCTGCCGCCGAGTCCACGCTCCGGACGCACGCGGAGGCCGTCCAGTGAGCGGGTGCGTGCACCGACGATGCTGGTGACGCTCACGACGCCCTCTTCGATGAGACCCCCGAAAGCGACGGGGAAGCGCGTTCGTCGCGCGAGCTCGCGCACCGCGTTGGTGACGAGTTCGGTCTCGGATTCGAGGGTGACGGGTGCGCTCACGATTACCTGCTTCCGGGTGACGACTGCGTTCCCCGTTCGTAGCGTCGACTTTATCACCCGGGGTCCTTCTCGCTCCTGGCGTCAGACGTGGACCCGGCGGCCTACTCGCCGGGTCCACGTCTCGCGCCACGCCGGGTCAACCGGCTTCGAGGTCGAGCAGGAACCGCTTTCGCTCGGGATGTGCGCCGTAGTGCCCCGGGGTCCCGTCCGAGCGCACCACGCGGTGCACGGGAACGATGATGGAGAACGGTGTGAGTCGGCAGGCGGTGCCCACGGCGCGGGCGGCTCCGGGGTGTCCCGCCAGGACGGCCACCTCGCCATAGCTCATCGTCTCTCCCCACGCGATGTCTCTGATGGTCTGCAGCGCGGTGCGAGAGAACCCGTCGGTGAGGCGCCAGTCGAGGCGAAGGTGCTCGTGGAAGCGAACCGGCTTGCCGTCGAAATACTCGGCGAGGAGGTGCGCGAGCTCGTCGGCCGCGCCGGGGTCGGGCTCCGGGACGGCGTGCAGCTGTCGGGAGACGCCCTCGAGAAGCCAGGGGACGCGCGGGTCTTCGGACTCGGAGAGGTCGAAGCGTACGACGCCTTCATCCGAGAACACCGCGAGGGCGTCGCCGAAGGGAGTCGGAGCGAAGTCGTAGCGGAAGGTCATGGCACCATCCTGACCGGCGACAGCGGGTGCGGACCATCTTCCTCCTGGCTCAGGTGGATAACGCGGGCGCCCGGAGGGCGGGGCAGGAGGAGTGCAGATCGCCCGATTCCGGCGGGGATTCGGCGGAAACCCGCCTGGGATACTCTTCGTCTCCGCGTGTCGCGCCTAGGGTGTGAATGTGTGGCGACGTGAAGACAGGTCTGCGGAGGACGCAGCGGCGGAAGCCGCTGTGTCCATCGACGATCTGCGTGAGACCGCGACAGGAATCGACATCGCACATGCGGCCGAGGCGGAACGGACCCGGTTGAGGGCGGAGGCTGCCGATCTGGGTGGCCCGTCGCCACTGGTCAGCTTCCGCGACAGCGTGGAGTCCGGGATCGACATCTCCAAGGCGCATCCGGGCAGCCTGCCCCAGTTCATCACCGGGAAGTCGACACTCCTCTCGAATCTCTTCCGCGATGAGGTGGGTCTGCGCACAGCGCGGCTCGCGGCGGAGCGCATCACGGCGAAGAACACCGAACTCCGCACGGTTCGCGGCATCGAGGCCGTGCACCTCGCCGTCGGGGTCGCGGGCTGGCGTATCGGAGGGGCAGGCTTCGCCGCCCCCGTGCTGCTGCGCCCGCTGGCGATCCGTCGCCATCATTCGGACTTCGAGTTGAAGCTGCAGGGCGCGTTCGAGGTGAACCCCGCGCTCGTGCGGATCGCTCGCGAGCACTTCGGGCTCTCGATCGACGCCGCGGCGCTCGCCGCGCTGGCCTACGACGGCGGTATCTTCAAGCCGCAGCCGGTGATCGACAGCCTGCGAGCGATGACGCGCTCCATCGACACGTTCTCGGTCGAGCCGCGGCTCGTCGTGTCGACGTTCGCCGACGTGTCCGGCGCGATGTCGCGCGACGGCGGGAGCCTCGACCACGTGGTGCTCAACGCGCTGGGCGGCCATGTCGGCGACCGGGAGCGCGTCACGGCGCCGCGCGCCACGCCTCACCACACGGGCCCCGACGATCGGGCTCCGGCGTCCGACAACCTGCTCCTCGACGCCGACGCCGAACAGGAAGCCGTGCTCGCGCGCATCGCCGCGGGGCACTCGCTGACGGTCGCGACGCTTCCCGGAACCGGCGGAACGCAGACCGTGATCAACGCGCTCGGCGAACTGGTACGTGGCGGCAAGCGAGTGCTCGTGGTCTCCGCTCGTCGGTCGACGCTGGACGGAGTGCGGCATCGGCTCGCGGGAATCGGACTCGACAGCCTCGCGATCTCGCCGGCCAGCGTGCGCCGCGACCTCGTCAGAGCGATCGGCCGCAACGAGAAGGCCACGGCCCCGAAGGTCAGCGAGGTCGACGACGCCCTGGTGCGCCTGCGCACGGTGCTTCGCGACTATCGGCAGGCGCTCACCGCGCCGATCGCCGGGATGGACGCATCGGTGCTCGACGCGACCCGCCAGCTCACCCGCCTCGCCTCGCTCCCGATCCCTCCCTCGACGACCGCGCGTCTCGGATCGGACGCCCTGCGTCGTCTCGCCTCGGACCGCAGCGAAGCCGCCGCGGCGCTCGCGCAGGCCGCGCGTCTCGGCGAGTTCCGCTTCGGTCCGGACGACTCTCCCTGGTACGGCGTCACCTTCGCCAGCACCGAGGCGGCCCGGGCCGCACACGAGCTGGCCGGCCGGCTGCACTCCAGCAGTGTGCCCGCACTCCTGGAGCGCGGTTACGAGCTGATCGCGCAGACGCACATGCGCCCGTTCTCGACGATCGACGAACTCGGCGAGTACCTGCGCTTGCTGCAGGGCATCCGCGACTCCCTGGATCGCTTCAGTCCCACGGTGTTCGAGCGCCCGCTCGGCGAACTCATCCAGGCGCACGGCTCGCGTCGCGACGCGCCGGGGCTCTCCGGGGCGAACAGACGACGACTGCGTCGTCTCGCCAAGGAGTACGTGCGTCCTGGCGTCCACGTCACCGAGATGCACGAGGCCCTGCTGCGCATCCAGGCCCAGCGCACGCAGTGGCAGCGCTACGTCGAGGCCGGTGCCGCACCGGAGATCCCGCTCGGTCTCGCCGATGTGTACGTCGCCTGGCAGCGGGTGGAGGCCGAGCTGGCGGAGCTCGACGCCGCGCTCGACCGCCGCGAACCTCTGGCCTCGCTGCCCGTGGCACGACTCGTGCGCACCCTGGCCGGTCTTGCCGCGAAGTCCGACGTCTTCGAGAATCTCGTGGAGCGCGCACAGCTGCGTGACCGTCTGGCGCTGCTTGGGCTCGAGCCGCTGCTCACGGAACTCTCGGTACGACACGTCGCCGAGTCCCAAGTGGGGGACGAGCTCGAGTTCGCCTGGTGGCAATCGCTCCTCGAGCGGGCACTGCAGGACAACCGTGCCCTCCTCGGTGCGAACACCGCCGTGGTCGATCGTCTCGAGCGGGACTTCCGTCTGGTCGATGAAGCGCACGCGGCGATGGCGGGTCCGCTGCTCGCCTGGCAGCTCGCGAACCAGTGGCGGATCGCGATCGTCGACGAACCTCAGCAGTCGCAGCATCTCCGTCGAGCGCTGACGCAGCAGTCCGCCACCACCGCGCAGATCGTCAGCGCGGCCCCTGCGCTCGTCGACGTCCTCGCGCCCGTCTGGATCTCGTCGCCGTATCAGGTACCGGAGATCCCTGAGTCCGTGGAGTTCGACACCGTCCTCCTCGTCGACGCCGCGGCGATCAATCTCGCCGAAGCGGCGCCGACGATCCGTCGGGCACGTCAGATCGTGGCGTTCGGAGACCCGGTCACACAGCGCCCGACGCCGTTCCACACCGCTGTCGATCCTGAGGCGTCGTGGGAGCCCGAAGTCCCGTTCGACGACGTCTCGGCTTTCGAGCGGCTGTCCGAGCTGCTGCCCGTGATGACGCTGACCCGGAGCTACCGCGCCGGCGGCGAAGACCTCGCGGAGCTCATCAACGACGCCTTCTACGGCGGCGAGATCGTGTCGCTGCCCTGGGCCGGCTCGTACCTCGGACGCGGAAGCCTCACGGTCGACTACGTCGAGGGCGGTACCGGTACCCCCGATCCGGTCTCGGGCGCGGTCGAGAGCCCGGATGCCGAGGTCGCCCGAGTTGTCACGCTCGTGGTCGAGCATGCCGTGCACCGCCCGTCGGAGTCGCTCATGGTCGTCACGGCCAGCGCACGCCACGCAGAGCGGGTCCGCGCGGCCGTCACCTCCGCGTTCGCCGGCCGGTCCGACGTGGCGGACTTCGTCGGACGTGACACGGTCGAGCCCTTCGCCGTGCTGACCCTCGAGGAATCGGTCGCGGAGAGCCGTGACCGCGTGATCTTCTCCCTCGGCTTCGGGCTCACCAAACACGGTCGGGTGCTGAGCGACTTCGGCGACCTCTCGACCCCCGACGGGGAGCGGCTCCTGACCGTCGGGATGACCCGGGCTCGCCGGTCGATGGTCCTGGTCTCGTCGATCCGCCCGTCGTCGTTCGATGACGGCCGGCTCGAGCACGGCGCAGCGACGTTGATGTCGATCCTCGGCGGACTCGCCATGCGCAGTCGAGATGCGCGGTTGGAGGATCTGGCCGACCCCCTCACCCTCGCCCTCGCCAGGGAGCTCCGGCGGCTCGGCGCATCTGTCGACGTCGACTACCGCGGGCTGCTGCCGCTCGTCGCGCAGCACGCAGGCAAGGCTGTGGTCATCGAGTCCGACCCGGAATCTCGGGGCGAGTCGTTGCGGGAGACGCTGCGCCTGCGCCCGCACGTGCTGCGACGTCTCGGCTGGCACTACGTTCGTGTGCACGCCTTCGATCTGTACAGCGATCCGACGACGGTGGCGACGCGCATCGCCGCCGTGCTCGGCATCTCCGACTCCGCCCCGCGTGCGGAGAACGACACGCAGCCGATCGACATCATCGACACCCCGAATGACTGACGAGAGCGATGGCTCGACTCCGCGCCAGAGCGTGGTGCGGGTCCCGGGTTCCCGTCGTGCTCGTCTGACGCCGGTTCCCGGCAGCTATCCGACGCCGGAATCCGCACCGGATGAGTCGCCGCCGCCTGCACGGTCGACGGGACCGAAGGGCCCGAACGACGACCAGCTCATCCAGGACGTGCCTCCGCACTACTAGGGCGCCGGGAGCGGGCTGTCGGTGACGTGGCCGGCGAACGAGAAACGCACGGTCCTCCGAGGAGGGACCGTGCGTCTCCGGTGAGGCGCGGGTGCGATCAGGCCCCGCGCTGAGCCTTGAGCAGGTCGCGGATCTCGACCAGCAATTCGGCTTCGGTCGCGGCGGCCGGCTCCTCCTCCGGCTCCTCCGCCGGGGTACCCTTGCGCGCCTCGACGCGGGCCTTGAACGTGTTCATCGGCAGGACGAACACGAAGTAGACGACGACCGCCACGGCCAGGAAGCTTATGATCGCCGCGATCAGGTCGCCGATCGGGAACGTGACCTTGTCGCCGTAGATGTTCGTGATCTGAGGGCCGAAGCCGCCCATCGAATCGGCCTTGAAGAACAGGGAGATGAGCGGCGTGATGATGCTGGACACCACCGCGTTGACGATCGCGGTGAAGGCCGCGCCGATGACGACGGCCACGGCCAGATCGATGACGTTGCCGCGCAGGATGAATTCTTTGAAACCTTTGAGCATGGGATCCCCCAACAGATCAGGGCCTCAGGACGAGGCTGGTGTCGACGCAGCCGCCGGCGTGGCGCTCGTCGTCGATTCCGACTTCGATGATGCCGAAGTGTCCTTCGAACCACCGGATTTGGCGCGCGAGTCCGTGCGATAGAAGCCGGAGCCGTTGAAGGTCACTCCGATCGAGCCGTACTGCTTGCGCAGGGCCCCGCCGCACTCCGGGCACACCGAGAGCGCATCCTCGGCGAAGCTCTGCACGGCATCGAACTGGTGTCCGCACGAGGTGCAGGCATAGGCGTAGGTGGGCATGGGCGTCCTTGCGGGTCAGCGTCGCGGAGGCGACAGGGTGAGCGTCTGCGAGGGGGTGATGACGCCGTTCACCGGCTGGTCGTGCACCTCGCGCGGAAGTTCGTCGAGTACCTCGGAATCATAGACGACGGCATAGACCGGCGGGCACTTCTCCATCGAGCCGATCGTCTTGTCGAAGTACCCGCGCCCCCACCCCATCCGCATCCCGCTGCGGTCGACGGCGGAGGCGGGGACGATCATCAGCTCCACGTCGTTGACGGCGATCGGCCCGAGCACTTCTCCGGTGGGCTCCGGAAGCCCGTACAACCCCTCCGAGATCTCGTCGTCTTCGGTGGCGACGGCCCAGTCGAGCAACCCGTCGGCGCGGGTGACGGGGAGGAGGACCCGGATGCCTCGGCGTACCGCGCGCGTCACGAATTCGCGGGTTCCCGGCTCGGTGGTGGTGGAGAGGAAGCAGGAGATCGAGCGGGCGCCGAGTTCATCGATGAGTGAGTCGAGCCGTTCGCCGATCGCTGCGGCGGCGGCTTCGCGCTGCGCGTCTGAGAGGAGCTGACGCCGCTCGCGCAGATCGGCGCGGAGCGCGCGTTTGGCGTGTTCGACGTCGTTCGACATGGCTTCGAGTCTACGGCGATGCTCACCACTAGGCTGTGGGGATGGGTGCACAGAAGATCAAGGCCGTCATTCCCGCAGCAGGACTGGGGACACGATTCCTGCCTGCGACGAAGGCGATGCCGAAGGAGATGCTTCCGGTCGTCGACAAGCCGGCCATTCAGTACGTGGTCGAAGAGGCGGCCAACGCGGGGATCGATGACATCCTCGTCATCATCGGCCGCAACAAGAACGCGATCTCCAACCACTTCGACTCGGTTCCCGAGCTCGAGGTGAAGCTCATGGAGAAGGGCGACACCGGACGGCTTGAGCGGGTGATGAAGTCCAGCGACCTCGCCGACATCCATTTCGTGCGGCAGGGTGAACCCAAGGGGCTCGGCCACGCGGTCCTGCGGGCGCGGACCCACGTGGGGGACAGCTCTTTCGCGGTTCTCCTCGGAGACGACCTCATGGATGAGCGCGACCCGCTTCTGACCGACATGATCGCCGAGCACGAGCGCACCGGCGCCGCGGTGATCGCACTCATGGAAGTCGATCCGGCGAGCATCCACATGTACGGTGCGGCCGCGGTCGAGGAGATCGAGGGGTCTGACGCCGTCCGCGTCACCGGGCTCGTCGAGAAGCCTGCGCAGGAGGACGCTCCGTCGAACCTGGCCATCATCGGTCGATACGTGCTGCCGGCCTCGGTCTTCGATATCCTCGAGCGCACCGAGCCGGGCAAGGGCGGCGAGATCCAGCTCACGGACGCACTGCAGGAGCTCGCGACCGATCCGCAGGGGCCCGGCGTCGTCGGCGTCGTCTTCGGTGGGCGCCGCTACGACACGGGAGACCGCGTCGACTACATCAAGGCGATCGTCCAGCTCGCCGCGGACCGGGACGACCTCGGCCCCGAGCTGCGCCCCTGGCTCAAGGAGTTCGCAGAACGCCTCTAGGCGACGCTGCGGGTCGGTGCGGCATGGAAACGGCGG
This sequence comes from Microbacterium paraoxydans, assembly GCF_020524545.1. Classification (GTDB taxonomy): domain Bacteria; phylum Actinomycetota; class Actinomycetes; order Actinomycetales; family Microbacteriaceae; genus Microbacterium; species Microbacterium paraoxydans_C. The sequence goes on from NZ_JAIVLG010000001.1 coordinate 736,856, forward strand.
CGGGGATGCGACACGGACCCATCGAACTGCGGCTCGTCCGTGCGAAGGATGCCCGTCCGCTGCAGCACGAACTGCTCGCGAACCGCTCCTGGTTGCAGCCGTGGGAGGCGACGGTGCCGTACGGCTCGGTGTCGTTCGACATGCGGCTCAGCATCCGGCGGCTGCTGCAGCAGTACCGTGACGGTTCGGGCTACCCCTTCGTCATGGAGTACGAGGGTGAGGTGGCAGGGCAGCTCAACGTCTGGGGAGTCGCCCGCGGGTCCCTGTGCTCGGCGACGATCGGGTACTGGGTCAGCGAGCGGTTCGCGGGGCGGGGCATCACCCCCACCGCCGTCGCGCTTGCCACGGACGCATGCTTCACCGAGTACGGCCTGCACCGGATGGAGATCTGCATCCGGCCCGAGAACGCTGCGAGCATCCGCGTCGTGCAGAAGCTCGGATTCCGCTACGAGGGTCTGCGTCGCCGGTACATCCACATCAATGGGGACTGGCGCGATCACTACGCGTTCGCGCTGACGCAGGAGGATGTGCCGCAGGGAGTGCTGGCGCGTTGGCTGAGCGGTCAGGTGCCGCCGGATGCCTCGACCGTGCCGCCCTCCGACCGCATCTCGTTCTGAAGAGACCCCGAACCGAGCGGATCCGAAAGGACTCGCCGCGACACGCGCCCTTCTGTACGGCCGCGCCGCCCCTGTGCCCGTAGCGTTATCACCATGGACGGGCCGGTGCTGAGTGGAGGAGTGATCGTGCTCGTCGCCGTGCTCCTGTGGATGCTCTATCTGCTCCCATCGTGGCGCGGTCGGTTCCAGTACAACGCCGCGGAGCGGAACGCCGTCCGCCTCAACCAGGCGCTGCGGGTCCTCGCCGAGACGAGCGAGACGCCGCAGGAGGTGCGTTTCGAGCTGAACGCGCGCACCGCCCTGGCGCAGCAGAAGCTCGCCAAGCGCGTGCAGTCGGAACGTGAAGCCGCAGAGCTCGAGTCGTTGCGGGAACAGCTCGCCGCAACCAGGGCCGACCCGGTGATCCGTCGTGCACGGGCGCGTCGCCGGGTGCGCATGGTGTCGACCATCTCGCTCTTGCTCGGCCTCGCTGCCGTCGGCCTCGGAATCTGGCAGCTCGTCATCGCCGGCTCCTCGCTGCTGCTGTGGCTCGGCGGCGCTCTGATCGTTCCCGCCGGTACCGCGCTTCAGCGGATGGCCGCCGTCGCTGCTCGGGCCGCGCGTGCCACGCAGGTCGTGCCCGCTCCAGTGGTCGAGCGGGCCGCTCCCGAACTGCATGATCAGGGCCGGGCGACCTGGACGCCGCGGCCGCTGCCGGAGCCCTTGGTCTCCGTCGCCGGGTCGCGCGCACAGGCTGCGCAGGATCAGATCGAGGCGCAGGAGGAACGTCGCAAGGCGGCGCGGGTGGCAGAGCTCCGCGAACGTGCCGAGCAGATGGCTCCCGCCGCGCCCACACCGCTTCCCGCCGCATCGTCGCCCTACGCGAAGATGGGGTTCGTCGACGACGCCGAGATCGAGGCCCACGTGCGCGAACTCCTCTCCCGCCGTGCCGCCGGATGATCGGACGGAAGCGAGCAGCCCTTTCGTCGTGATAGCGTAGAGGTGTTCACGGGCCTATGGCGCAGTTGGTAGCGCGCCTCGTTCGCATCGAGGAGGTCAGGGGTTCGAATCCCCTTAGGTCCACCGGGAAAACGCCCGGTCAGGCATGAGAGATCATGACTGGCCGGGCGTTTGGTTTCGACGCTCTCCCTCGCTGAGCGGGCCCCGCTCAGCCGGTGGCGACCTCGTCGGCGACGGTCAGCGCACCGTCGATCGCCTCCAGACCGCGTACCAGCTCGTGTTCATCGATCACCAGCGGGGGAGCCACGTGCACCCGGTTGAAGTGGGTGAACGGCCAGACACCGGCCCTCTTGGCCGCTGCGGCGAAGGCACCCATCGGGGCGGCATCCGCACCGGTCGCGTTGAAGGGGACCAGCGGCTCGCGGGTCTCCCGGTCGCGCACGAGCTCGATCGCCCAGAAGAGCCCGCGACCGCGGACCTCGCCCACGCTCGGGTGAGTCTGTTCCCACCGACGCAAGGTCGGTTCGACCACGCGCGCGCCCAGGTCGCGCACGCGCTCCAGGATGCCGTCGCGGCGGAACACCTCGAACGTCGCGACTCCGGCCGCGCAGGCGAGCGGGTGCCCGGAGTAGGTCAGTCCGCCGGCGAACGGCATCGTGTCGAACGCGCTTGCGATCCGATCCGAGATCACGACCCCGCCGAGCGGCACGTAGCCGGAGTTCACACCCTTCGCGAAGGTGATGAGGTCGGGGCGCCCGTCGAACGCGTCGATGCCGAACCATTCGCCGAGCCGACCGAATCCGACCATGACCTCGTCGGCGATGTACACGATCCCGTAGCGGTCGCACAGCTCGCGCACACCCTGCAGATAGCCGGGCGGCGGCACGAGCACGCCGTTCGTGCCCACGACGGTCTCGATGATGATCGCCGCGATCGTCTGCGGCCCCTCGAGCTGGATGGTCTGTTCGAGGTGCGCGAGCGCGCGCTCGGACTCCTGCTCCGGCGTCTCGGCGTGGAACGGCGAACGGTACAGGTGCGGGCCGAAGAAGCGCACCGCGCCCGAGTCGACGGTGTCGTTGGCCCATCGGCGCGGGTCCCCCGTGAGCGAGATGGCCGTCGACGTGGAGCCGTGGTAGCTGCGATACATCGAGAGCACCTTGCGTCGGCCGGTGAACTGCCGTGCCATGCGCACCGCGTATTCGTTGGCCTCGGCGCCGCCGTTGGTGAAGAAGACCTTCTCCATGCCGTCGGGTGCGACCTCCGCGATCAGGCGTGCCAGCTCACCGCGCACGTCGTTCGCCATCGAGGGCTGGATGGTCGCGAGGCGCCCCGCCTGCTGCTGGATCGCGGCGACCAGGTCGGGGTGCTGGTGTCCGAGATTCAGGTTCACCAGCTGACTGGAGAAGTCGAGGTAGGCGTTCCCCTGGTAGTCCCAGAACGTCGAGCCCTGACCTGTGGCGACGGGCAGCGGGTCGATCAGCGCCTGCGCGCTCCAGGAGTGGAACACGTGGCCGCGGTCGTCCGCGCGCACCTGCGCCTCGGCGGCGGGCGCGGGGAGCGGGTGGGCGGTCCCGTGGCGGTCCGTGAAGTTCGTCATCGTGAACGCTCCTGTCAGTGGTTGCTCGGGAAACCGAGGTCGATCTGCGAGGGGGTGTGGTCCGGCCAGCGAGTCGTGACGACCTTGGAGCGGGTGTAGAAGTGCACCGACTCGGGACCGTAGATGTGGGAGTCCCCGAACAGCGAGTCCTTCCATCCGCCGAACGAGTACGCGCCGATCGGCACCGGGATCGGCACGTTCACGCCGACCATGCCGACCTCGATGTCGAACTCGTACTGGCGTGCGGTGCCGCCGTCGCGGGTGAAGATCGCGGTCCCGTTGCCGTAGGCGTTCGCGTTCACGAGCTCGACGGCTTCGGCGTAGGTCTCCACGCGCACCACGGACAGCACCGGTCCGAAGATCTCGTCGTCGTAGACCTTCATGCCGGGGGCGACCTCGTCGATCAGGCTGACGCCGAGGAAGAAGCCGTCGGAGTCGAATTCCTTCTGCGTGCCGTCCACGACGACCTTCGCGCCTTCGGCACCCGCTCCCGTCACGTAGGAGGCGACCTTGTCGCGGTGTTCGCGCGTGATGAGGGGACCCATCTCGCTCGTGGTATCGGTGCCGGGGCCGATCTTCAGGCCGTCGATGCGCGAGGCGATCGCCGAGACCAGGTCGTCGGCGACATCACCCACGGCGACGAGCACGGAGACGGCCATGCAGCGCTCACCGGCGGACCCGTAGGCGGCGGAGACCGCGGCATCGGCGGCGGCGTCGATATCGGCATCCGGCATCACCACCATGTGGTTCTTCGCGCCGCCGAGTGCCTGCACCCGCTTTCCGGCGGCCGAGGCGCGCTGGTAGATCGAACGGGCGATGGGGGTCGACCCCACGAAGCTGACGGCGTTCACCCGAGGCGAGTCCAGGAGTGCGTCGACCGCCTCCTTGTCGCCGTTGACGACGTTGAGCACGCCGTCGGGAAGACCGGCCTCGGTGAACAGCTTCGCGATCCAGACGGCGGCGGAGGGATCCTTCTCGCTGGGCTTGAGCACGACCGTGTTGCCGCAGGCGATCGCGGAGGCGACCATCCACAGCGGCACCATCACGGGGAAGTTGAACGGCGTGATCGCCGCCACCACGCCGACGGGCTGCTTGACCGAGTGCACGTCGACGCCGCGGGAGACCTGCTCGCTGCGCTCGCCCTTGAGCAGGTGCACGAGGCCGGCGGCGAACTCGACGTTCTCGATGCCGCGTGACACTTCGCCCGCGGCATCCGCGAGCACCTTGCCGTGCTCGGATGTGACGATCGCAGCGAGCTCGGGGGTGCGCTCCTTGAGGAGCTGCCGCAGGCGGAAGAAGACATCGGCGCGCTTGATCAGGCTCGTCTCGCGCCATGCGGGCAGGGCGGCCGCTGCCGCTGCGATCGCGGATTCGACCTCGGCTGCCGAGGCGAGGGCGACGTGCGTGGAGACCTCGCCGGTGGCGGGATCGAAGACCTGGCCGGTGCGAGCCGCTTCGGCGGTCTCCACTCCGTTGATGACGTGACGGACGATGTCCACGGTGTTCCTCCGAGTGCTGAAGAAGTGATCTCGAACACTCTGACCGAGGTTCGCTACGCTGGTGTTTCTCAATGTTCACAGAGTCGTGGGGGCAATCGCGATGTCAATCCGTCAGGACTTTTCGTCGGATCGGACAGATCGTCCGATCCGTGCCACCGCGCTGCTCACGGTCGCCGAAGTCCTCGCGGAGCCGGTGATGCAGGCCGGCTCACCCGAGGTTGTCGTGGGTGGGGCTGCGCTCGAGGCCGAAGTGCGCTGGGCTCACGTCTCCGACAGCGCCGGAGTCGCTCGCTTGCTCGACGGCGGAGAACTGCTGCTGAGCACAGGGGCCGGCTGGCCGGAGGAGGCGGAGGAACAGAAGGCGTTCGTACGGGGGCTGCATCGTGCGGGTATCGCGGGGATCGTCCTGGAACTCGGTGTCTCGCATGCCCGGGTCCCTGATGTCATCGCGGGCGAGTGCGCCGAGGCAGGACTCGCGCTGATCGTGCTGACGAGCGAGGTCAAGTTCGTGACGGTGACCGAGGCTGTGCATCGAGCACTGATCGCCGCGCAGACCGATGCACTCCACGAGCGTCAGCGCCTGCACGAGCTGTTCACGGCGCTCAGTCTCCAGGGCGCCCCTGCCGACGTGGTGGTCGCGGAGGTCGCGCGAGCGCTGGGGTCTCCGGTGGTGCTGCAGAATCTGGCGCACGAGGTGATCGCGGTCGAACCACTTCGCGTGCCGGTCGCCGAGGCGCTCACGCGGCTCGCCGACGACGGGGAGCCCGTGCCGGTGCAGGCGCGGGGGGTTCGTTGGGGCACTCTCTCGGCGCTGCCGGGCCCCGCGCACCCCGCCGGGCGACTCACGGTGCTCGAGCAAGGGGCGACGGCGCTGGCCTTCGGATGCCTTGCCGACGGGGGCGACGCCGAGTGGTCGATCCTGGCGCAGAGCGGACTGATCGACGACCTGCTCGGAGCGCGGTTCGCGAGCCCCGCCGACATCGCCGCGCGTCTCGCCGCCGGCGGTTTCGTGTTCGACGGGCACCACTGCCACGGCATCGTCGCACGCGGTGCGGTGTCGGCGAGCGAACTCGCGTATCGTGCGCGTCAGGCCGGGTGCGCAGTGGTCGCGGCCGGTGTGGACTCACACGACGTCGCGCTGCTCTCCGTGCCGGCATCCGTGCCGTTCACAGACGTCATGATCTCGCGCATCGTCGGGCCCGACCGCACCGTGTTCGTCGGTCCGTCCGCGGAGGACGTCCTGGGGCTCCTCGCCTCGCTGCGTGTCGCGCGCGATCTCGCGGCGGGCGGTGATCATCCCGGCACGGGTCCTCGTGTGCGCAGGGTCGAAGATCGTCCGCTCGAGAGGCTCGTCGCCTCGTTGCGGGACGATCACCGGCTTCACGAGCACAGCGAACGCATGCTCGCTCCGCTCATCGCGCACGACAGGGAGCGCCGCGGCGACCTCCTGGATGTCCTGGCCGCGCTCGTCGCTCACCCCGGCAATCGATCAGCAGCTGCGGCGGCGAGCCACCTCTCCCGGTCCGTCTTCTACCAGCGCCTCACGCTGATCGCTGAGTTGTCGGGCGCTGATCTCGATGACGGCGAGACCCTCGCCGCCCTGCACCTCGCTCTCGCCGCACGGCGCAGCGCCGTCCACGGCTGAACGCGCCGTCCCCCTGACATCGAGACCCCCTCTCCGCGTCGAGGCCCCCGGCAGGTCGCGTGAGCTACCGGGGGCCTCGGCGACCGGAGGGGGTCTCGGCGCGACAGGACGCCGGCTACAGCACCGATTGCGCGCGGGTCAGCACATCGCGGAGGATCTGCTCGATCTCACGGAACTCCGCCGGACCCACCGTGAGCGGAGGTGCGAGCTGGATGACGGGGTCGCCGCGGTCGTCGGCCCGGCAGTACAGTCCGGCCTCGAACAACGCGGGGGAGAGGAATCCGCGCAGCAGACGCTCGGACTCCGCATCGTCGAACGTCTCCTTGGAGCTCTTGTCCTTGACGAGCTCGATGCCGAAGAAGTAGCCGTCCCCGCGGACGTCGCCGACCAGCGGCAGGTCGAGCAGCTTCTCGAGTTCCGCGCGGAAGAGTGGTGAGTTCTCCCGCACGTGGGCGTTGAGTCCCTCCTCGTCGAAGATCGCCAGGTTCTCCAGCGCGACCGCAGCCGAGACCGGGTGTCCGCCGAACGTATAGCCGTGCGGGAACGAGACGTCACCGTGCGAGAACGGCTCGTAGATGCGGTCGCTGATGATCGTGGCGCCGATCGGGGAGTACCCGCTCGTCATCCCCTTGGCGCAGGTGATCATGTCGGGCACATAACCGAGACCCGTGCAGGCGAATGTGTGGCCGAGGCGGCCGAACGCGCAGATCACCTCGTCCGAGACGAGGAGGACGTCGTGGCGGTCGCAGATCTCGCGCACTCGGGCGAAGTATCCGGGAGGGGGAGGGAAGCACCCGCCGGAGTTCTGCACCGGCTCCAGGAAGACTGCGGCGACGGTGTCGGCCCCCTCGAACAGGATCATCTCCTCGATGCGATCGGCCGCCCAACGACCGAAGGCCTCGAGGTCCTCGGAGGGTCCTCCCATCTCGGCCGCGCGGTAGAAGTTCGTGTTGGGGACGCGGAAGCCGCCCGGTGTGACCGGCTCGAACATCGACTTCATGGCGGGAATGCCGGTGATCGCCAACGCTCCCTGTGGCGTGCCGTGGTAGGCCACCGCACGGGAGATGACCTTGTGCTTGGTGGGCTTCCCCCGCAGCTTCCAGTAGTGCTTGGCCAGCTTGAACGCAGTCTCGACCGCCTCGCCGCCACCGGTCGAGAAGAAGACGCGGTTGAGGTCGCCGGGCGCCTCGTCGGCGAGACGGTCCGCCAGCTCGATCGCCGCAGGGTGGGCATAGGACCACAGCGGGAAGAACGACAGTTCGGATGCCTGCGCGGCAGCGGCCTCGGCCAGCCGTCGACGTCCGTGCCCGGCATTCACGACGAACAGGCCGGCGAGCCCGTCGAAGTACTCCTTGCCTTTCGCATCCCAGATCCGGTGGCCGTCGCCCTTCACGATGATCGGGACTCCGGACTCGGCCATCGTCGACTGTCGCGTGAAGTGCATCCAGAGATGGTCCTTGGCCATCGTCTGCAGTGCGGACTCGGTGGGCGTGGCGCGGACGGTGTTCATCTGGTCCCCCAGTTGTAGAGCTGCTTCTGAAGCTTGGCGTAGATGAAGGTCTCGGTGGAGAGGACGCCGTCGATCGGCCGGATGGTGTCGTTGATCAGCGCCAGCAGGTCGTCGTCGTCCTCGCAGACGACCTCGGCGAGCACGTCGAAGGATCCGACCGTGATGACCACGTAGTCGACCGCATCGATCGCCGCCACGGCTTCGGCGACGTGGCGCGTGTCGCCGGAGACACGGATGCCGATCATGGCCTGACGAGGGAAGCCGAGCTGCATCGGGTCGGTCACGGCGACGATCTGCATCACGCCGGACTCGGTGAGCCGTTGCACCCGCTGACGCACGGCGGCTTCGCTCAAGCCGACCACGCGCCCGATCTCGGAGTAGGAGCGGCGGCCGTCCTCCTGGAGCAGCTCGATGATCGTCTTGGAGATCGCATCGAGAGTGGGGTGCTTCTTCATCGAACCCATGGTGCGATCTTCGCACTCGGAAGTGTCTCAAGCAACCGATTCCGCCGTACTGAGGGTGAAAGTCGGCGGAATCTGCTGTCTCGGCTCAGTTCTCGATCGGACCCAGCAACGCGCTCGCCGCGGTGGAGTGGGCGGATTCCGGGTCCGAGGGGTGGAACGCGCCGGCCAGCACGTCTCGGTAGAGCCGCGACAGTTCGTTCGCCGAGAAGTAAGAGCCGCCGCCCGCGACCAGCATCGCCTCGTCCACGACCTGCTTCGCCATCGTGATCGCGCGGTGCTTGACACCCGACAGCAGGGGGAACCAGCGAGCGCCGTGATCGACGCGGTCGTCGACGTCGCGCGCGAGCGCGGCGATCTGCGGGGGCAGAGCGTCGTAGGCGATGGCCATGTCGGCGATGCGCCAGCGGATGTCGGGATCCTGGCTGTACGCCGCTCCGCTCTTCTTGGACCGACGCTTCTGCGCGGTCGAGACCGCGAGTTCGAGGGCACGGCGCGCGATGCCGGTGTAGACCGATGCCAGCAGGATCTCGAACACCGAGAAGATGCCGAACACGATGGGGTCGGGGCTGGGCCCGGGCGAGATGCGGCGCACCACGTGATCGGCGTCCGCGACGGCGCCCTCCAGCCGAGTGGTCCGACTCTGCGTGGCCCGCATGCCGAGCGTGTCCCAGTCGTCGGATGTCGTCACCGCATCCGTGCGCTCGATGAAGGCGAACACGAGCTGTGGAGCATCAGCACTGGTCGTGTCGAGACCGTGCAGGCCCAGCTTCGACCACACCGGAGCGAGGGAGGTGAAGATCTTGGTGCCGGTGAACGCATAGCCCCCGTCGCCGTCCGGCACTGCGGCGGTGTCGCTGCCGAACAGGACCAGGTCGTTGCCGCCCTCGCTGATGCCGAAGGCGAAGACCTCGCCCGCGACCGCGCCGTCCTGCACGAACTCCAGGCCGGGGACGCCGCGATCGGAGAAGATCTTGGCGACGCCGGTCCACACCAGGTGCATGTTGATCGCGAGCGCCGTCGCAGGTGCGGCGCCCGCGAGTCGCTGCTGCAGGATCGCTGCCTCGGCGAGACCGAGTCCCGCGCCGCCGCGCTCCGTCGGCACCAGGATCGACAGGTAGCCGGCGTCGCGCAGCTCGTCGAGGTCCTGCTGGGGGAAAGTGTTCTCGCGGTCGTGGATCGGAGCGCGCTCGCGGATCCGGTCGAGGAGGTCGTCCGGGAGAAAGGCCCTGGGGTCGAAGTCGTTCATGCGCGTGTCTCCGTTCCGGCGAGGGCCTCGAGCAGCTGCCGGATGGATTCCTCCGGCCGGTCGCGGTGCAGCGAGTGGCCCGCACCCTCCACGACCGAGAGGGTGATGCGGGGGTTGGCGGCCAGCACCTCGGCGGCGAGATCGCCGGTGAAGATGCTGTACACGGCAGGGTCGGCGCCGATCACGTGCGTCGGGACGGTGAGCCGCGCGGCCGCGTCCCGCACGTCCCACGGCTGGTTCTGCCGACTGGTCTCCTCGACGGCCCAGGCGCTCGCGCGTCGGACCGCGTCGATCTTCAGCTCGTGGTCCTGCGGGTGCCAGTGCGGGTGCTCCTGCTGCACCACGTCGATGCGGTTCTCGGCGAACGCGCGCTCCTGGCTCTTTCGCACGATGCTCGCGTCGCGCCCGACGACGTGGATCGCGGGATCGATCAGCACCAGACGCCGCGTCCAATCCGGTGCCGAGGCAGCGGCGACCGTGCTGGATGCGCCACCGAGGGAGTGCCCGATCACGGCATCCCACGCTCCTCCGCCGTCAGGGGGCGTGGCGACGAGGTCGGACGCGTACGCCTGCACCGTGTAGTCGAGGGACCGCGGGGCATCGCCGTGTCCGCGGAGGTCCACCGCCGTCGCGTGCCAACCGGCCTCCGCGAGAGCGTCGCCGAGGCGCCACATGAGAGCGCCGGACGACCCCAGTCCATGCACGAGCAGGGCGCGGCGCGAAGCCGTCGGGTCTCCCCAGGCGAGCCGGGGCAGGGAGAGGGGAGCGGGCATGGCACCAGCCTACGACCGACTCGGATCCGCGGTCGCGGGGCCGGAGGACGCGGAAAGGGGGCGCGGCCTCGCGGACGCGCCCCCTCTGCGGCAACAGCGGTCAGTCGGTGCCGATCGCCACCAGCCCGGATGGGTACCGGTCGCGCGCCGACACGTAGATCTCGCCGTCCGTCGGGTTCACCGAGACGCCGTAGACCTTGTTGCCGTACGCGTGGGCGCTGAGCCGGGCGATCAGCGACAGATCGGCGGTCGAGTAGATCGACACTCCGCTCGCGTCGAAGGTCGTCGTCTGGTGCCCGGCGATCAGCCGCCCCGTGGCGGTGTCGACGGCGAGGGAGCGCAGGTCGGCGTTCGCCATCGGGATGGTCCCTGCGAGTTCCCACGTGCCTCCGGCGAACACACGCACGCCGTCCGTCGACCCGTCAGCATCGGCGGTGCCCACGTAGAGGCGGTCGTTGACGCCGTCCCACGCGATGCCGTGCGAGCGCCAGGCGGAGTCGCCGGCCGGCGTCACGGCGATTGCTGCGCCCGTCGCCGCGTCCATGATCTCCACTCCCGTTCCGCGCGTGGCGCCGAACACGAGACCTGCCTCCGGGTCGATGTCGATGCCGCGCACGTTGGCCGTGAACGCATAGGGTCCGCGCGTGAGCGCACCGCTGCTCGCATCCATCACCAGCCATCGGTTGGAGTAGGCGACGTACAGCTCGCCCTTCGCCTCGTCGAGCGCGACGTCTCGCACGCCCTCGTCGACCGCGGTCGGGGCGGGCACATCGAGCGTCCGCACCAGCGTGTCGGTCGTCGGGTCGATCTCCCAGACGCGCGCGGGGCGCATCTCGTTGCCGACGAACAGATGGCCGCTTCGGGTGTCGACCACCGACCCGACCGGACGTTCGTCCGATTCCTGGACGTCCGTCGCGGATGCGATCACCGACAGCGACCGCGCCGTGAACACCGGAGTCTCCGGGTCGGTCGGATCCGTTGGGTCGATCGGATCCGTCGGGTCGGTCGGATCCGTTGGATCGGTCGGTTCTGTTGGATCCGTCGGGTCGGTCGGGTCGGTCGGGTCGACCGTCCGCACGCTCACGGTCACGGCAGCGGCGGTGAGTTCCTCTCCCGGTGGGTTGAGGCGGAAGTCGCGGTTCGAGACGAACACGCGCTGGCGCTCCTCATCGATCGCGATGCCGTAGCCGTCCTTGCCGTATTGCGGGCCCACGAAGTCGCCCATCAGGGCGCCCGTGGCGAGGTCGTGCACCGAGAACCCGCCACGATCGGCCGTCGTGCCGGTGTAGCCGACGTAGAGCAGTCCGTTCGTCGAGTCGATGTCGACCTGACGAGGGTTCGGGCGACTCGTGCGTTCCCACAGCTTCGCGAATCCGTTCGACGCGTCGAAGGCCTCCAGGTTGATCACGTCCGTGAGGTCGTGGAATTTGGTGCTGACGACGGTGCCGGTGGTGGGGTCGGCGGCGACGTAGTAAGCGTCGGCGGTGCCGTTGATGACTCCGAGGGAGGCGCCGGTGGTGGCGTCGAGGACTTCGATGCCACGGGAGGGGACGGCGACGTAGACGTATCCGAGTTGGGGGTCGACGTCGATGGAGCGGTTGGATTCGATGGTCGGGAATGGTCCGCGGACGACCTGACCGAACGTGTCGGGCGCGATGGAGACGACGAGCCAGTTGCGGTTCTGCTGTCCGACGTAGAGGAGGTCCCTGTCGTCATCGATACCGAGGTCGCGGATGTTCTCGGGGAGGGTCATCTCGCCGAGGATCTGGTCGGTGTCGGGGTCGATCTCGTAGATCTTGCGTCCGTTCTGGTCTCCCAGGTAGAGCACGTCACGCGATTCCGAGTAGGCCACTCCCGCGGGCAGGCTCGCCTTCGACTTGTCCACCGACACCAGGTGTCCCGCCGACTCGTACGACAGCGCCTCCGGCATCACTCGCTCGCTCACGGTCACGGCGGCGGCGGTGAGTTCCTCTCCTGGTGGGTTGAGGCGGAAGTCGCGGTTCGAGACGAACACGCGCTGGTGCTCCTCGTCCACGGCGATGCCGTAGCCGTCCTTGCCGAAGGCGGGATCGGCGAAGTCGCCGAGCGCCTTGCCCGTGGCGAGGTCGTGCACCGAGAACCCGCCAGAGCCTGCACCCGTGCCGGTGTATCCCACGTAGAGCAGTCCGTTCGTCGAGTCGATGTCGACTTGACGGGGGTTGGCCCTCGTCGCCTTCGCCCACATCTTGGCGAAACCGTTGTCGGCATCGAACGCCTCGACGTTCACGACACTCGTGAGGTCGTGGAATTTGGTGCTGACGACGGTGCCGGTGGTGGGGTCGGCGGCGACGTAGTAGGCGTCGGCGGTGCCGTTGATGACTCCGAGGGAGGCGCCGGTGGTGGCGTCGAGGACTTCGATGCCACGGGAGGGGACGGCGACGTAGACGTATCCGAGTTGGGGGTCGACGTCGATGGAGCGGTTGGATTCGATGGTCGGGAATGGTCCGCGGACGACCTGACCGAACGTGTCGGGCGCGATGGAGACGACGAGCCAGTTGCGGTTCTGCTGTCCGACGTAGAGGAGGTCCCTGTCGTCATCGATACCGAGGTCGCGGATGTTCTCGGGGAGGGTCATCTCGCCGAGGATCTGGTCGGTGTCGGCGTCGATCTCGTAGATCTTGCGTCCGTTCTGGTCTCCCAGGTAGAGCACGTCACGCGATTCCGAGTAGGCCACTCCCGCGGGCAGGCTCGCCTTCGACTTGTCCACCGACACGAGCGAGCCTGTCACCTCGTAGTCGACCTCGCCGGTCGGTACATCGGGCGTGATTTCGCCGGGATCGGGGTTACCGCCGCAGCCGAGGCACGGCTGCACGGGACCGGTGGGGATCTCCTGCGGCTCGACACCGTCCGTGACGAGCTTGCCGTTCTCGTCCTTCGTGATCGTCACGCCGTCGAAGAACTCGCCGTCGGCGGTCCTCGATTCGTAGCGCAGGGTGCCCTCGCTGACGTCGACGAGCTGGTAGAACTGCTTGCCGCCGTCGAGGCGACGCAGGTGCGCGCCGTTCTCGTTCCACAGGCGCGGACCGTACTCGTACAGCTTCACGCTGGCGCTGGAGCCGACGTAGACCGGGCCGGTCGCGCTCAGTTCGGGGTCGGCACCTGCGGGGAGGTTCTCCTCGGCGGCGAGCGAGTTGCCGCGCCCGTAGGCATGGTCGTGACCCTGCAGGACGAGGTCGACGTCGTACTTCTCGAGGACCGGGCCCCATACCGTGCGGATGCCCAGGTTGTTGCGGCCCTCGTCGAGCGAGTACACCGGGTGGTGGAACAGTACGATCGTCCACTCGTTCGGGTTCTCTGCCAGCACGCCCTCAAGCCACTCGGCCTGCACGTGCAGACCCTCCTCGGAGACGATGTTGCTGTTCAGCGACACGAAGCGCACACCCTCGCGGTCGGTGTAGTACACCGTGCCGGCGAGTTCGTCGTAGATCGCGCCCTCCCCGGCCGGACCGTTTGCCGGGTACGGCAGCTGTGCGCGCCAGGTGCGGGACAAGCCGCCGTCATACTCGTGGTTGCCCGGGGTGGTGATGAGGTTCTGTGTGCCCAGGGAATAGGAGAACGCGTCGAACAGCTCACCCCACTGCGCATCCGCGTTCGCGTCGTTGACCAGGTCGCCGACCTGCACGACGACGTCGGCATTCGGGCGGTCGCGGAAGGCGTTGCGCAGCACGCGGGAGCCGTCGCTCAGGATGCCGTTCTGGATGTCGCCGAGGAAGATGAACGACGTGTTCTTGTCGGTTGTGCTCGCGGTGGCGAAGTCCTGCCATTCAGAGAAGTTCGTGCCGTCGCCGACGCGGTACATGTACTCGACACCCGGCTGCAGGTCGGTGAGTGTGGCCGAGTGCAGGTTCTGCGTGTAGCCGGCATCGGTGGCGACCGTCGTGTGCGCGGCGGTGGCTTCCCTCACGCCGCCCGGGTACGGGGTCGCCGTCATGGTGCGGTACTGCACGATCCCGCGGTCGGTCGTGGCTGCGGTGCGCCATGTGACGGTCTGCTGGGTGGTCGCGTCTGCGGCGGGGGTGAGGACGATCCGGTCGGGGATCGCCGACGGCTCCCACGCGGACGGGGCCGCATCCGCGGCCTGAGCACTCGGCGCGGGCGCGGTGAGCACGCCGGCCGACAGGAGCACGGCTCCCGCGAGGGCGCAGGCGGCGAACCGCCACGGGGTGCGGCGCCGCGTGAAGGGGGTGGTCATGAGATCAGTGCCTTTCGGGTTTCGATGAGCGGGCCGGTCACGCGGCGGAGCGGGAACGGGAGCGGAGGATCACGGCGGCTCCGGCCGCGGTGATGAGGATGCCGAACAGAGCGAGGCCGCCGCCGGCCCAGCCGGTCGCGGCGAGCGAGCCGCCGCCGTCGGCCGGACGGGTGACGATGATCGCGATGCGGCCGGTGGCCTCGGAGCCCAGGCCCGTCACGACGATCTCGTGCTCGCCCGGAGCCGTGTCGGCCGGGATGCGCACCGTCGCGGCAAGCGTGCCATCGGCATCGCTCGAGGCCACGGCGAGTTGCACCGGGGTGGAGTGAAGCTCGATGGACGCGCGCTCCTCCGGGTCCAGGCCCTTCGCCGTGAGCTGGAGCTCGTCGCCGGGCGCGACCTGCGCGGTCGAAAGGGTGATCGAGACGCCGTCGGGGTCCACGGGGTCAACGGGGTCAACGGGGTCGACGGGGTCGACGGGGTCGACGGGGTCGACGGGGTCGACGGGGTCGACGGGGTCGACCGGATCCGTGCCTTCCTCGAAACCCCAGCGTGTGGAGCCGGGACCGGCCGTCCAGGCCTCGTCGTCGCTCACGAGCTTGGTGCCGTCGTTCGTCTTCTCGATCGTGAAGGAGTCGAAGAGGGCACCGTCCACTGTGCGAGCCTCGACGTGGAACTCGTCGGCGGTCACGTCGACGGTCTGGAAGAGCTGCACGTCGCGACCGACGACCCGGAGGTTCGCGTCGTTCGCCGTCCAGTTGTTGGCTTCGGCGGGGTCAGGCACATACATCTTCGGTCCGGCGACGGACACGAGGTACACGGGCCCGGTGTGGCTCGTCTCCGAGTCGGCTCCGGAGGGCAGATGGCTCTCGTTCGCGATCAGGTTGCCACGCCCGTAGGCGTGATCGTGGCCCTGCACGACGAGGTCGACGCCGTACTCCTCGAAGAGCGGCATCCAGGCATCGCGCAGGACGGCGTTGTCGCGGCCGGACGTCACGGAGAAGATCGGGTGGTGAAAAGCCACGACCGTCCAGGTGTTCGGGTTCTCTGCGAGCTGATCCTCGAGCCATTCCGTCTGCGCCGTGAGGCTCGCGGGCGAGAATGCCTGGGTGCTGTTGAGCGTGATGAAGCGCACCCCCTGGTAGTCCACGGAGTAGACGGTTTCGCCGAGGTCGGCGCCCTGCGGGCCGTTGGCGGGGTACTCGAACTGGGCGTCCCAGTGCTTCGAGAGTTCGGGGCCGGGGTAATACTCGTGGTTGCCGGTGGCCGCGATCACGTTCAGGTACTGGTTCGAGAACGCGGCGGCCTCGTGCCACTCGCCCCATTCCGCATCCGACGTCTCGGTGTCGATTAGGTCACCGGCGTGCACGACGGCGCGCGCGTAGGGGCGCGCCTCGAACGCGGCACGCATCGCACGGGAGGTGAACGCCTTGTTATCGTTCTGCGCGTCGCCCTGCACCAGGAAGCTGAAGTTGCCGACCGTGTCGTCGGCGGTCGTGAACTCGAGCCATTCGCTCCAGGTCGCACCGTCGCCCACGCGATACAGGTACGTGGTGCCTGCCTCGAGCTGGTCCACGGTCGCCGAATGGTGCGCGATCTCGTAGCCGAAGTTCGAGGTGAACCCGGTGGTGGTTGCGGTGACGGTCCGCGCAGCGGCGGTGTCGACCGGCGTCGCGGTGAGCGGGGCGAGCTGCAGTTGCGGCGACGTCACGTCCGCCGAGGTGCGCCAGCTCACACTCTGACTCGTCTGCGGTGCGGCGGTCGGCGTGAGGATCACGCGATCGGGCGTCGCCGACGGCACGAAGACCGTGGCCGGGGCGACGGCCGGAGGGTTGAGTCCGCCGGCGGCGACGGCGACGCCGCCGCCGAGGAAGGTGAGTCCGACGGCGGCGGCGAGGCCTCCGGCGGTGAAGGCGGCGGTACGCCGCAGGGGGGTCAGGGATCGTGGCAAGCGCGCCATCGCAGGCAGCACCTTTCGTCGGGTGTTCGAGGTGGGAGGACGGCGCGCTGCGACAGGGTGGAAGAGGCGCCATTCGCGAAGCTACTAGCGCGTGCCAGAGCAGAGCGGCCCTTCCAGGCAGCCGTCATCCGCCGTTCATCGATCGCCGACGGGCGTTCACCGATCGGTTGCTTGACTCCGGTCGGCGTGATCCGAGCGCGTGTTCAGTGAAGGAACCCCGCGCGACGGGGAGAGGTGTCAGTCCAGCGGTGGGAGGTCGGCGGCGATCGTCAGCACGCGCGCGGCCGCGGCGTGGCCCGCCGAGAGACACGCGGCGAGGTCATCGCCGTCGAGGGTCGCGCTCAGGAAGCCGGAGGCGAAGGCGTCCCCGGCTCCGACCGGCTCGACGACCTCGACCACCGGTGCGGGAACGAACACCGGCTCGGCGTCGCCCTCGAAGGCGGTCGCACCCACGTCGCCGTCCTTGACGACCAGCAGCCCGCAGTCGGGCAGGAACGCGCGGATCTCCGCAGGCGAGACCGTCCCCCAGATGCGCTCCGCCTCGTCGCGCCCGACGAAGGCGATGTCGGCGGCGTCGGCCAGGCGGGCAAGGGTCGCGGCGGCGTCCTCCCGGTCCCAGAGCTGTCGGCGGTCGTTCACGTCGAAGGAGACGAGTGCGCCCGCCGCGCGCGCATCGACGAAGAGCCGGTCGGTCATCTCCCGGCACGATGCGGAGAGGGCGGGGGTGATCCCGGTGGTGTGCACGATGCGCACCCCCGCGAGCCGTGACGGCGCGAGGAAGCCGGGTTCCATGAGCGAGGCGGCTGATCCTCGACGGTAGTAGTAGACCGTCGACGTCTCGACACCGGGGTCTTTGAACATGACGCCGGTGGGGGAGGCATCGTCCCGCTCGACCCACAGCTCCACACCACGACGATCGAGCTCCGAGGCGATCCGGTCGCCCATCGGGTCTGCGCCGAGTCGCGACGCCCAGACAGCGCGGTGGCCGGTGGCGGCGACGCCGACGGAGACGTTGGCCTCCGCCCCGGCGAGGCCGAGCGACGCCTGCGAGGCATCGGCCAGACCGGCGTCGGTCGGGGTGATCAGCACCATCGACTCGCCGACGCAGACGATCTCGGGTGCGGAGGAAGCCGGAGAGGAGGGGGAGTTCATGAAGGGGTGACCGCCAAGGGTTCGGTGTCGGGATGCGGGCTCGCGTCGCGGTGACGCAGATCGGGGAAGGAACGGACGAAGACGATGGAGACGAGCAGACCGACCGCTGCGAAGATCGTGGCGGCGAGGTACGCGCCTCGCCAGTCGCTGACGTCGACGAGGAAGCCGGCGACGGCGGACCCGGCGGCCGCGCCGATCAGCTGACCGGTGCCGGCCCAGCCGAACGCCTCCGCGGTCTCGCTGAACTTCACGCTCGCGGTGGTGATGGCGAAGAGGACAGCGAGGGCGGGGGCGATGCCGATGCCGGCGAGGATCAAGGTGCCGCCGAGCCAGAACACGTTGAGCATGACCATCGTCAGGCCGAGTCCGATCGTGACGATCAGCAGTCGGCGTGCCATGGCCCAGGGGCCGATGGGGATGTGTCCGAACGCCAGGCCGCCCGCCAGGCTCCCCGCCGAAAACACGGCGAGCACGAGTCCGGCCGCCAGGCTTCCGTGTTCGAAGGTGGCCACCACGCCCACCTCCACGGCGGCGCAGGCCCCGATCAGCAGGAACCCGATCACCGTCGCCAGCAGGACCGGTGGTTTGAGGACGACCTTGCCCAGAGCATGCCGGCTGCGTGGGATGCGAACGCGCCCGACTTCGGGGGAGAGGATGAACCAGGCGCCGCCGAGGACGAGGACGATCGCGACGAGCAGAAGCCCCTCCGTGGTCCCGACCTGGGTGGAAACGAGCGTGATGACGACCGGCGCCAGCACCCAGATGATCTCCTGCAACGACGCGTCGAGGGAGAACAGCGGAGTGAGGTGGGAGGAGTTGACGAGCTTCGGGTAGATCGTGCGCACCGCCGCCTGGACCGGCGGCGTGGACAGCCCGGCGACCATCCCGAGCGCCATGTAGCCGGGCACGTCGAGGGGAAGGACCGCGAGGCTCAGTACGGCGAGGACGCAGACCGTGAGGGTGAGGGTGAGTACCCGTCGCATGCCCCAGGCGCCCATCCACCGACTCGTGACGGGACCTGCGACGGCCTGCCCGACGCTGGTCGCCGCGAGGACGAGCCCGGCCGATCCGTACGACCCGGTCTCCTGCTCCACGTGCAGCAGGATCGCCAGCGACATCATGCCGTTGGGGAAGCGCGCGGTCAGCTGAGCCGCGATCATGCGCGCCACACCAGGCGTGCGAAGAAGATCCCGATATCCCGCCACGAGATAACGGTACCGGGCCTCCGACGCGGTCGTGGAAGCGCTCGTGCGGCGACACGCCGCGACACGCCGAAGGGCGAATTCCACAGGAATCCGAATGTCCGAGGACCGGCGTACCGTGCCCCCTGTGGATGGATCGTTCACAGGGGCTTCCCAGCCGCGATTTCACGCGGTTCGCGCCCCTCAGGACAGGGCCTTCGCCTGTGGAGGAAACGGTGGAGAACCTGTGTTGAGGTCGTGGAGAACGGTGGATAACTACACGGATGTAACTACTACCCCTTGTGGTCGCCCCCAATGTCGGTCCCCATATGTAGTATTGAAGTCCCGGCAGGGGGTCTACCGGGAAACAGCCTGATGAGAAGCGGGCCAGAGATTTGAGGGGTTACGAAAAAGATGTCGATCACGGTCTACACCAAGCCTTCCTGCGTTCAGTGCAACGCGACGTACCGTGCCCTGGATGCCAAGGGCATCGAGTACGAGGTCCTCGACCTTTCCGAGGACCCGACGGCGCTCGAGCAGGTCAAGGCGCTCGGCTACCTGCAGGCACCCGTCGTCGTCACCGACGAGGGGCACTGGTCGGGCTTCCGTCCCGACAAGATCGACGAGCTCGCCTCTCGTCTGGCGTGACCTCCCATGAGCGCCGTCGCGACCGCAGCGCCGCTCCTGATCTACTTCTCGAGCGTGTCGGGTAACACCGCGCGGTTCATCGAGAAGCTCGGGCTCCCCGCCCGACGAATCCCCCTCCACCGACACGAAGAAGACCTCGTCATCGACGAGCCCTTCGTGCTGGTCACCCCCACCTACGGCGGGGGCGCGGGACGAGGCGTCGAGAAGGGCGCCGTTCCCAAGCAGGTGATTCGGTTCCTCAACGACGAGCGCAACCGGCGCCACCTCCGCGGTGTGATCTCCGCGGGCAACACCAACTTCGGCGATGCGTTCTGCCTCGCCGGTGACATCATCAGCCGCAAGTGCCACGTGCCTCACTTGTACCGGCTCGAGATCTTCGGCACACAAGACGATGTGGATCGCGTGAGCGACGGATTGGAACGACGGTGGCAGCTTCAGTGACCGAGACAGTGGCATTCAAGTCGAACCCCTCCTACGAGGGCCTCGACTATCACGCCCTCAACGCGATGCTCAACCTGTACGACGAGAACGGGAAGATCCAGTTCGACGCCGACAAGCGCGCCGCGCGGGAGTACTTCCTGCAGCACGTGAACCAGAACACGGTGTTCTTCCACTCGCTGAAGGAGCGTCTGGACTACCTCGTGGAGAAGGAGTACTACGAGGGCGCCGTCATCGAGAAGTACTCGATGGAGTTCATCCAGAAGCTCAACGATCTCGCCTACGGCAAGAAGTTCCGCTTCGAGACGTTCCTCGGCGCGTTCAAGTACTACACGAGCTACACGCTCAAGACGTTCGACGGCAAGCGGTACCTCGAGCGCTTCGAGGACCGTGTCGTGATGACCGCCCTCGGACTCGCGGACGGCGATGAGAAGCTCGCGGTCGCGCTCGTCGAGGAGATCATCTCCGGTCGCTTCCAGCCGGCCACCCCGACGTTCCTCAACGCGGGCAAGGCGCAGCGCGGTGAGCTCGTCAGCTGCTTCCTGCTGCGCATCGAGGACAACATGGAGTCCATCGCCCGCGGCATCAACTCCGCGCTGCAGCTGTCCAAGCGCGGTGGCGGTGTGGCACTGCTGCTGTCGAACATCCGTGAGTCGGGTGCGCCGATCAAGCAGATCGAGAACCAGTCGTCCGGCATCATCCCCGTGATGAAGCTGCTCGAAGACAGCTTCAGCTACGCCAACCAGCTCGGTGCCCGCCAGGGTGCGGGCGCGGTGTACCTCAACGCGCACCACCCCGACATCATGCGCTTCCTCGACACCAAGCGTGAGAACGCCGATGAGAAGATCCGCATCAAGACGCTGTCGCTGGGCGTCGTCGTCCCCGACATCACGTTCGAGCTCGCCAAGAACGACGAGGACATGTACCTGTTCTCGCCGTACGACGTCGAGAAGGTCTACGGCGTGCCCTTCGGAGACATCTCGGTCACCGAGAAGTACCGCGAGATGGTCGACGACCCGCGCATCAAGAAGACCAAGATCAACGCGCGCGAGTTCTTCCAGACCGTCGCCGAGATCCAGTTCGAGTCGGGCTACCCGTACGTCATGTTCGAGGACACGGTGAACAAGGCCAACCCGATCAAGGGCCGGATCAACATGTCCAACCTCTGCAGTGAGATCCTGCAGGTGAACACGCCGACCACGTACAACGACGACCTGTCGTACGACAACATCGGCAAGGACATCTCCTGCAACCTCGGCTCGATGAACATCGCGCTGTCGATGGATGCCGACGACCTCGGCCAGACCGTCGAGACGGCGATCCGCGCGCTCACCGCGGTCAGCGATCAGAGCCACATCGGTTCGGTGCGCTCGATCGAGGACGGCAACGACCGCTCTCACGCGATCGGTCTGGGCCAGATGAACCTGCACGGCTACCTCGCTCGCGAGCACGTGCACTACGGCTCGGAAGAGGGCATCGACTTCACGAACATCTACTTCTACACGGTGCTGTTCCACGCGCTGCGTGCGTCGAACAACCTCGCGATCGAGCGCGGCACGACGTTCGACGGTTTCGAGGACTCGAAGTACGCGTCGGGGGAGTTCTTCGACAAGTACATCGACCAGGCATGGGTCCCCGCGACCGAGAAGGTCAAGGAGCTCTTCGCCGGCAAGCACATCCCGACGCAGGACGACTGGGTCGAGCTGAAGGCGTCCATCCAGAAGCACGGCATCTACAACCAGAACCTGCAGGCGGTCCCGCCGACCGGGTCGATCTCGTACATCAACAACTCCACGTCGTCGATCCACCCGATCGCGTCGAAGATCGAGATCCGCAAGGAAGGCAAACTCGGCCGCGTCTACTACCCGGCGGCGTTCATGACGAACGACAACCTGGAGTACTACCAGGACGCGTACGAGATCGGTTACGAGAAGGTCATCGACACGTACGCCGCGGCCACCCAGCACGTCGACCAGGGTCTGTCGCTGACGCTGTTCTTCAAGGACACCGCCACGACGCGTGACATCAACAAGGCGCAGATCTACGCCTGGCGCAAGGGCATCAAGACGATCTACTACATCCGTCTGCGTCAGCTGGCGCTCGAGGGCACGGACATGGCCGAGTGCGTCTCGTGCATGCTCTGACCCGAGAACTGTCGACCCGAGAACACGGCTGAAACCCGAGAAACGACGAAGAACATGACCCCCGAAAGACTCAAGCTGGTCTCCAGCGTGCAGGCGATCAACTGGAACCGCATCCAGGACGACAAGGACCTCGAGGTCTGGAACCGTCTGGTGAACAACTTCTGGCTGCCGGAGAAGGTGCCGCTGTCGAACGACGTGCAGTCGTGGAACACACTCACCGCCGACGAGCAGCTGCTCACCATGCGGGTGTTCACCGGGCTCACGCTGCTCGACACGATCCAGGGCACGGTGGGCGCGGTGTCCCTCATCCCCGATGCGATCACCCCGCACGAAGAGGCTGTCTACACGAACATCGCGTTCATGGAGTCGGTGCACGCGAAGAGCTACTCCTCGATCTTCTCGACGCTCGCGTCGACGAAGGAGATCGATGAGGCGTTCCGCTGGTCCACGGAGAACCCGAACCTTCAGAAGAAGGCTCAGATCATCATGGACTACTACCAGGGCGATGATCCGCTCAAGCGCAAGGTGGCCTCCACCCTGCTGGAGTCGTTCCTGTTCTACTCGGGCTTCTATCTGCCGATCTACTGGTCGTCGAAGGCGAAACTGACCAACACGGCCGACCTGATCCGCCTCATCATCCGCGACGAGGCCGTGCACGGGTACTACATCGGCTACAAGTTCCAGCGGGGCCTCGAGACCGCCGACCAGGCGCGTCGTGATGAGCTGAAGGACTACACGTTCTCGCTCCTGTATGAGCTCTACGACAACGAGGTGCAGTACACGCAGGACCTCTACGACGGCGTCGGTCTCACCGAAGACGTCAAGAAGTTCCTGCACTACAACGCCAACAAGGCCCTGATGAACCTGGGCTACGAGGCCATGTTCCCCTCCAGCGTCACGAACGTGAACCCGGCGATCCTGTCGGCCCTGTCGCCGAACGCCGACGAGAACCACGACTTCTTCTCGGGGTCGGGCTCGTCGTACGTCATCGGCAAGGCCGAGGCCACGGAAGACGACGACTGGGACTTCTGAGTCCTGTCGGTCGGCGACTTCCTCCTCGGCGACCACGAAGCCCCCGGCCCGCAGCTCATCTCGAGCGGCTGGCCGGGGGCTCTTCGTCCGTCCGCCCGCATCTTTCTCGACGCGGGAGAGCCCCCTGGTTCACGGCCTCGACCCTAGACTCCTAGGGATGACCGAAGACGCCGCCGCTGACAGGAGCGTCCGCAGGACTGTGACCCGGAAGCTCACGCGCAACCCCCTCGTGTGGGGCGCTGCTCTTCTCATCGCCGCTGTCGGGTTCACGCTCGCGGGCGACGACCTCGGCTTCTTCCCGTTCCTGCTGATGCTGGTCGGTGGCTGGTGTTTCGGCGTCGCGTTCGTGAATGCGACGCTGGGCATGGTCCCGGCTCGCAACGGCGCGATACTGCACGCCGGTGTCGCGGTCGTCCTCGGCGCGGCGGTCGCCTTCGTGGCCGAGTTCGGGGGAGAGCTGCTCGAACCTCTGCCCGAGACGGTTCGCGAGGTCGCTCTGGTTCTCCAGCTCGCGGCGGTCCCGGCGGTCGCCTGGATCTGGCTCGGGCTCCTCAGCCGCGTCATCGCGCTCATCCCGCCCCGCGACACGGAGAAGCAGCCGAGGCGCATGACGCCGGGCTGGGAGCACGACGAGCGTGGTGGAGGGTCGCTCGTGCGCTTTCCGGCGATCCCGATCCGAATGAGGACGTTGACCGGGGCGATCGTCGCCATCGTCGTGGTCGGTGGACTCCTCGGGGGCGCACTGCTGATCGTGCTGGATGACATCGTGATGCGGATGGGGCCACGGATCGCGCTCGTCCTCCTGGGGCTCGTGCTCGGTCTGCCGGTGTATCTCCTGCTCCTGGCGATCCTGCGCCGCCGCACCGTTGCGTGCACGGTCGCCTTCGCGGACGACGAGGTGCGTGTGAGCGTCGACGACACGACGCACAGGATTCCCTGTGCTGCCATCGAGTTCCTACGTTGGCGGTGCCGCAGCGACTACGCGCGCATCGAAGTACGTGGCGGCGGGGTCGACCTGTCCCTGTTCGCCGGGCTCGCGGCACCGCCTCGCGGTCTCTCAGCGGAGCTCCCGGCACTCCCGCAGCGCGTCCACCGACGACTCGAGCGTGCCGGGCTCGCGGTCGAGACGGCGCGCCGGGACGAGGTCGTCACCTTCCGCCCACCGGCGTCGTCCGCCTCGCACGTGCGCGGACACTGAACGGATGTCGGAGGCACCTGCGATCATCTGGGGATGGATCACCTGCGACTCCGGCTCTGGTCGGAGAACGACCTCGATCTGCTGCACGCGGCGAACACTCCGGCGATGACGGGTCATCTGGGAGGCCCGGAGACCGAAGACCAGATCGTGGAGCGCCACGCCCGCTACCTCCGTCTGGTCGCGGCGGGCGAGGCACGGATGTTCGTGATCGAAGATGCCGGGGGCTCCGCACTCGGCTCGATCGGCCACTGGCGCATGCAGTGGCGGCAGGAGCCGGCGCTGGAGGCCGGATGGTTCGTCCTTCCCGAAGCGCAAGGACGCGGGGTGGCCTCCGACGCCCTGGCTCTCGTCGTCGACGACGCCTGTGCGCATCGAGAGGGCAGACGGTTCCTGACGGCGTTCCCCGAGGTCGGGAATGCCGCGTCGAACGGGGTCTGCCGCCGGAACGGCTTCGACCTGGTCGGCACGTTCACCGAGCAGTTCCGCGGAGCAGAGCTGACCGTGAACGCGTGGGCGCTCGACCTCACGACGTGAGCGGCATCAGCCCGCCGGGTACTCCTGTGCCTTGAGCGCCCTGGCGAGGTGGGCGGCGTTGCGCGCGGCCGTGCTGATCGCCGATGCGACCTTTTCCGGCGTCTCGTCGAGGTCCTTGTAGTCGGTCGTGTGCATGGCCTCGCCGTTCCAGTAGACGGAGCCCTGGGCGGGAATCGTGTAGCCCACGTCGTTCAGCGACTGGAAGAGGATCGCCGCGATGTGGTGGGCGCCGTCCTCATTTCCCACGATGCCGGCGACAGCGACCTTGTCGAACAGGGTCGGCCTACCGCGGGCATCGGTCTCGCCGAGCTCGGCATCCAGGCGCTCGAGCACGCGCTGAGCGACGCTCGAGTGCTGTCCCATCCAGGTCGGGGTGACGAGGACGAGGATGTCGGCGTCCAGGATGCGCCGTCGGATGCTCGGCCACTCGTCGTCTCCGCCCATGTCCTTCTCCACGCCGGGGCTCAGAGTGAGATCGACGGCGCGGACGAGGTCGCCGGTGACGCCGTGCGCGGCGAGTGCATCGAGCACCTGGGTCGCGAGGAGGTCGGAACTGGAGGCAGCGGGCGACGGCTTCAGGGTGCAGGAGACGGCGACCGCGGAGAGTGGAGTCTTCATGTTCCGAGCAGACCAGAATCGAGCGCGGGTGCACAGGGGCTTCCCGTGTCCGGGCTATCCTGGTAAACGGCACCGACGACAGGAGATCCCGTGATCCTCAGCTTCCTCTTCTTCATGATCCTCTTCATCGGAGGAATCCTGCTGATGGGTATCTCGTTCGGGCTGCCGGCATTCCAGGCGCTCGCGTTCTGCGGCGGCCTCCTGCTGGTGACCCTGGCCATGGCCTTCATGCTCCGTGAGCGCGGTTCCGCCACGCGTCGGTCGAACAACTGGTCGGGCAACCCCACCGAGTGACCCTCACCGCCGCGTGGCGAGTCTCGCCTCGAGATTCGCCCTGACGGCGGGCCATTCGGGCTCGATGATCGAGTACTCCACGCTGTCCCTGAGCGCTCCGTTGCGGTAGCGGCTCATCGCGCGCATCACGCCGTCCTGCTTGGCCCCGAGCCGCTCGATGGCAGCGCGGGACTGGAAGTTCACCCACTGCGTGGTCAATCCGACGCGGAACACCCCGAGTGACTCGAACGCGTGCTGGAGCAACAGCAGCTTCGACTCCGCATTCGTGCCGGTCCCGTGCACGGACGGTCGGTTCCACGTGTAGCCGATGTGCAGCCGTGGGACATCGGCGACGAGGTCGTAGTACGAGGTGAGTCCGAGAACGCGGCCTGCGGCGTCGAACGCGGTGAAGGGCACCATCTCGCCCGTGTCGACGAGTCTCATGCGTCGCTCGACCTCGGCGGCGACTCCGTCGGGCGCGGGGACCGAGGTGTACCAGGCCGTCTTCCACAGGTCGCCTTCCCGCACCGCTTCGATGAGGCCGTCGACGTGCGAGCGTGCGAGCGGACGAAGCTCGACGAGCTCGCCGGTGAGGGTGACGGGGACGGGAGGGGAGAGGAAGGCCATGACGACATTCAACCAGCGCGGGCGAGCGGGACGGCGCCTTCGCTCAGCAACCGTTGGAAGGCCGTCACGAGTTCGACGGTGACGCCGAGCTCGAATGCCAGGCTGGCGAGGTGGGGGCCGCGGACAGCCTCGGCGTCGGCATACGCCTCCACGGTTATGAGCTGGCGGGCCGCCCACTCATCGGCCCGACGCTCCTGCTGCGCGCGGACCGTGGGAGAAGAGGTGGGAAGGTGGCCGAGGTGCGCGTGCCCGAGTTCGTGCGCGAGGACGCTGCGCATCGTTCGGCTGCTCATCCCCGGAGCGAGCCGGATCGTCCGTGTCTCGGGGTCGAAGCCACCTCGGGTGCGCCCGGTGCGCTCGACGACCCGCAACCGACGCTCCTCGGCGAGACGGAGGAGGTGCTGCATGGTGCTCCTCCTCGTTCCGGTCCGTTCCGGCGCTCGAGGCCGGGTCAGTCGTAGAGGTCGTCCGAATCGGCGTCATGGTGGACGCGGGAATCGAAGGCGACTTCGCGGACATCTTCGCGTGGACCGGCGACATCGGGTGTACGGCGGAGTGGAGTGATGCGCGCGGTGGGCTCGCCGTCCGCCCGGAGCCGCTCCTCCGCGCGGGCGAGCAGTACGTGGGGGTCCACGCCGAGCGTGGCGCAGACGGAGTAGACGACTGGAACGGGGATCGCGCGCTTTCCGGTGACGTAGTTGTCGAGCGCGCTGCGTGCGATGCCGATCCCGCGAGCCATGGCGGCGATGCTGCTTCGGGAGGCGGCGATCTCCGCGCGCATCTGGCGGCCCACGGCTTCGTTGAACTCCTCTGCAGCTGTCTTCACCCGGCTCACGATAGCAGCGCTCCGAAGCCAGAATGCTGCCATTCTGGTTCACCCGGCGGCGTCGAGTGTCCGTGTGGAGCGGTAGCGTAGGCGTATGGGGACACATCTACGTCATTTGTTGGCATCCGAAGTCGAGAGAGCACGGCTGCATGCCGGAGTGACCATCGCCGACCTCTCGCAGCGCTCCGGCATCGGCCTGAGCGAACTGGCGGACCTCCTCGACGGGAAGAGGGACTTCACCGTGGTCGATCTGGCAGCCGTCGCCGAGGCGCTCGACGTGGCAGTGACGACGCTCCTGCCTGCGTCCGTCGCCGACGACGGCTGACGTCGGTCGTGCGGGGTAGCGTGGTCCCCATGAAGACCGTCGCATTCGGATCCGCCACCGCTCCCGCCGTCATCGCCGGCATGATGCGCATTCACGACAAGGACGATGCGCACGTCAGGACGCTGTACGCCACGGCGCGGGACGCGGGCATCGACTTCTTCGACCACGCCGACATCTACGGCGGGAGCATGCACCGGTGCGAGGCGCGATTCGCCGACGCCTTGCAGCTCAGTGCGTCCGAGCGCGATGAGATCGTGCTGCAGACCAAATGCGGCATCGTGCCTGCGCAGGGCATGTTCGACTTCTCCTACGAGCACATCGTGCGCCAGGTCGAGGGCTCGCTGGCGGCGCTGCGCACCGATCGTCTCGACGTGCTGCTGCTCCACCGTCCCGACATCCTGGTCGAGCCCGATGAGGTCGCCCGGGCGTTCGACGACCTCGAGGCCGCGGGCAAGGTGAAGGCGTTCGGCGTCTCGAACCACACGCCGAGACAGATCGATCTTCTCCGCACGGCAGTCCGGCAACCCCTGATCGCGAACCAGCTGCAGCTTTCGCTCACCCATGCGCCCCTTCTCGCGCAACCGGTGGCGGCGAACATGGCGGGCCATGAGCAGAGCGTCGAGCGCGACGGCGGAGGGCTCGTGGGGTACTGCCGGATCAACGGCATCACGATTCAGGCGTGGTCGCCTTTCCAGGACGGGTTCTCGCGCGGCGTCTTCCTCGGCAACCCCGAGTACCCCGAGCTGAACGCGGTGATCGACCGCCTGGCGGCTGCGCACGACGTGGCACCGATCGCGATAGCGACCGCCTGGATCACGCGCCACCCCGCCGGCATGCAGGTCGTTCTCGGGACCACGACGCCGCAGCGGGTGCAGCAGGCCGCGGCGGGTGCCGACATCGAGCTCACGCGGCCCGAGTGGTACGAACTGTTCCGTGCGGCCGGGCACCTGCTTCCGTAGTCGACCGGGCGCAGCGAGGCGAGCCGTCGCGTCGTCGTCTACCCTGAGTTCATGCCGTTCCTGTTCTCGCTTCTCATCATCGCCCTGATGATCGGCGCGCTGATCGACATCATCACTCGAGACAATTCTCTGGTGAAGCACCTGCCGAAGATGGTGTGGATCATCATCGTCATCCTGCTGCCACTCATCGGAAGCGCACTGTGGTTCGCGATCGGTCGCGAGTACGGCGACGCCGGCGTACAGATTCCCCGGATGCGGAGGGCGCAGCGGCCCTCACCGCAGACCGACGTGCGACCGGCCCCGCCGGTCGATCGGCGCACGACGGAGGAGCAGATCGCCGATCTCGACCGTGAGATCGAGGAATGGCGTCTTCGCCAAGAGATCGAGAAGCGCCGACGCGACGGCGACGCTCCGTCCGGCTCCGCAGGGCCGACCTCCTAGGCGGCGTGCGGGCGGTCGAACGACTCGCGGATCGCCTCCTCCAGCCGCGGATGACGGAACTCGAACCCGGCGGCGGTGAGCTTCTCGGGCAGCACCCAACGGCTCTTCAGGATCAGCTCGGTCTCGGTGCGGATGCCGATGGCTCCGAGCTCCAGCATCCACCGAGGCATCGGCGGGCCGATCCGGGCACCCAGCACGTCGCGCACGGTCGCCATGAACTCGACGTTGTCGACGGGATGCGGGGCGGCGGCGTTGACCGGTCCGTCGAGCGACGGCGTCTGCTCGAGGAAGTCGATGATCCGGGCGACGTCTTCGATGTGCACCCAGCTGAAGCGTTGCCGACCCCGACGTGCCCCCGGAAAGTGTGCCGTTCCTGCCGCTCGACGGGCGGCGCTCACCGGCCAGCGCCCGTCGTACTGCGGACCTCCGAGGCCGAGACGCGCCAGGGTCTTGAGGGGTTCGAGCACGCCGCCGTGACCGAGGACGATCGTGCTGCGCAGAGCGACCCGACGCGTGGCCGGCAGGTCGTCGGCGAACAACGCGTGCTCCCACGCCTTGGCGACCTCGACGGAGAATCCGGTGCCGATCTCGCCGGAGGACTCGGTCATCGGGCGGTCTTCGGCGTGCCGGTAGATCGTGGCGGTCGAGGAGTTCACCCAGAACGGGGGAGGCGTCGTCGCCCGCGCGATCGCGGTGCTCAACGAGGACGTGGTGTCGAGCCGCGAGCGGAAGATCTCCGCGCGGTTCTCGGTGGTGTAGCGGCAGTTGACGCTCTTGCCGGCGAGGCCGATCACCAGGGACGCGCCATCGACGGCGCGATCTATCTCGACCTGGTCGCCCCACCGGATGTCGGCGCCCGAGCGGGAGACCGTCACCACTTCGCGACCCGCGGCGCGGAGCCGTGGCGCGAGGTACGACCCCATGAACCCCGTGGACCCGCCGATGACCACTCGTCCCGTGCCGATGCGGTCCGTGCTCATGCGGTCTGCTCCTTCGTTGCGGCCGGTTCGATGCGATAGCGGAAACGGCCCCGATACTCGTACACGCGTCCGATGACGGGCAGGTGGACGGTGAGGGTCACGCACTGGCTGTCGCGAGCATCGTCGAAATGCTCCGTCAGCCGGATGGTCGGCGAGAGCGGGCGGGGGACGCGCAGCCGGAGCCGCCCGAGACGCACACCGACGGCGTTGCTGGTGAGACGGAGGGCGCCGTCGTGCGTCTCGACGTCGAAACACGCAGCGAGGAGGCCGGGTTCTCCGAGCTCGTCGACGATGCGTCCGTGCCGCGTGAGGGCCGCGGCGTCGCGCATCACCCAGGGTCCTCGTGCGAGATCGAAGGTGCGCTCGCCGATGGCCCGTGAGGCCACCGTGCGGTTCTCCACGCGGAACGGCACATCGCGCTCCCAGGCGGCGGCGACCACGCCGCGTCCTTCGAGGAGCCGTAGCAGAGGCCAGAGCCAGCGTCGCGGTGTGCCGACCCGCTCGAAAACACCCTCGCCGACGCCGACCGCGCCCTCGGGTATCGCCGCGAAGTAGGTGCGCAGTCGGGGGTGCAGGTCGTCGATCCGCTCACCGAGTGCCCGAGCATACGGGGACTGCGGCACGAGCGTCACCCCTCGAGCCTAGCCCGCCGGCTGTGGTCAGCCCCGATGAACCGCGGCGACGCGGGCGTCGACGTTGGCCGGAGAGAGCACCTCCCTGGCGACCATGATCGCCGCCCCCAGGACCGCGGCGCGTTCGCCGGTGGGGGACTGGACGATGGCCAGGTGCTGGGTGGCGAGCGGGATCGAACGGCGGTAGACGACCTCGCGCACGCCGGCCAGCAGATGCTCGCCGGCTCGGGCGATGCTGCCGCCCAGGACCACGATGGACGGGTTGAGCAGGTTCACGACGGTCGCGAGCACCTCTCCGACGTCGCGACCAGCCTGACGCAAGGCCTCGATGGCGGCGGTGTTGCCGCTGCGCACGAGCTCGGTCACGTCACGGCTGGTCTCGGCGTCGATGCCCTGTGCGCGAAGCGATGCGGCGATCGCGCTGCCGCTGGCCAGATCCTCGAGGTCGCGCTCCTCATCGGCCGCGTGGGTCGACTCGGACGAATGCGGCACCCGCACATGGCCCATGTCGCCGGCCGAGCCCTGTGCGCCGCGCTGCAGGCGCCCTCCGGCGATGATGCCCGCTCCGATGCCCGTG
Source organism: Microbacterium paraoxydans (assembly GCF_020524545.1). Lineage (GTDB taxonomy): Bacteria > Actinomycetota > Actinomycetes > Actinomycetales > Microbacteriaceae > Microbacterium > Microbacterium paraoxydans_C. The sequence continues at coordinate 767,922 of NZ_JAIVLG010000001.1, forward strand.
GCGACCTTCACGAAGATGAGATCGGTGGTGTCGGGGAAGCTCGTGATCTGCTCCCCGAGGGCGAGCACGTTCACGTCGTTGTCGACGAGGACCGGCACATCGAAGCTCTGCTGTACGTAGCCGGGGATGTCGAAGCGGTCCCAGCCCGGCATGATGGGCGGATTGTAGGGGCGCCCCGTGGAGTGCTCGACGGGCCCGGGCACTCCGATGCCGACGCCCACGAGCGCCTCGGCGGGAGCCTCGACGCCCCCGAGGAGCGTGCGTGCCTCGGCCAGCATGCGATCGAGCACAGGCTCGGGACCGCTCGCGATGTCGAGCGGATGGGTCGTCGAGGCGAGGATGCGGCCGCCGAGATCGGCGAGAGCGACCGTGGCGTGGGAAGCGCCGAGGTCGACGGCGAGCACGAGGCCGGCGCGCGGATTGAAGGCGACGCGCGACGGCGGACGCCCCCCGGTGGACGCGGCTTCCCCAGCGGGTACGAGCAGCCCCGCGGAGAGCAAGGCGTCTACGCGGGTCGAGACGGTGGATCGCGCAAGCCCGGTCAGGTGCACGAGATCGGCCTTGGTACGCGCCTGACCGTCCAGGAGGAGCTGGAAAATGTCGCCGGCACCGTTCGAAGCGCTGGGGAAGATGCGTTCCGCGTCACTCATAGGGGTCAGTAAATCACAGGGTTTCCCTCAAGAGCGCATAGGCATCTGACGATTGTGAAAACTCTTTTGACGAAGAACTAGCAAAAGTATGGCGACCTGTGTCAGAATCATCGACATGACAACGGACGTCACCACAACCGGCGTCGGGGCGATCCGATCCGGATTCCTCGGCGGGGGCTTCATGGCCCAGGTCCACAGCAGAGCGGCTCGAGCCGCCGGCGCGGCCACTGCGGTCCTCGCCAGTTCCTCGATCGCGCGGGCTCGCGCTGCCGCCGAGGATCTCGGTATCGAGCGGGCGGCCGACGGTCTCGCCGATCTCCTGGCAGCGGATGTCGACGTCGTGCACGTGTGCACTCCCAACGCGACCCACGCAGAGCTCGCACTCGCCGTGATCGACGCCGGTCGCCACGTGATCTGCGAGAAGCCGCTCGCCACGAACGTCGACGACGCCCGAGCGCTCGCCGCCGCCGCCTCCGAGCGAGCCGTCGTCGCCGCCGTGCCCTTCGTCTACCGGTACCACCCGATGGTGCGCGAGGCCCGCGCCCGCGTCGCCGCCGGAGAGATCGGCGAGCTGATCACGGTCGACTGCGGCTACCTGCAGGACTGGATGCTGTTGCCGGGCGACGACGACTGGAGGGTGACCTCGGCCGACGGAGGACCCTCCCGTGCCTTCGCGGACATCGGCTCCCACCTGTGCGACCTGCTCGAGTTCGTGGCGGGCGAGCGGATCGTGCGCCTCACCGCCAGAACCCGGCGAGTGTACGCCGAGCGCGCAGGCCGGGCCGTCACCAATGAGGATGCCGTCTCCATCCTCGTCGAGATGACATCCGGTGCCATCGGCACCCTGCTGATCTCGCAGATGGCGGCGGGACGCAAGAACTCGCTCACACTCGAGCTCCACGGCGCGCAGGCCAGCATCCGGTTCGACCAGGAGCGGCCGGAGGAGCTGTGGATCGGCGAGCGCGCGGGCAGCCGTCACCTCTTCCGCGATCCGCTCACGGCGCACCCCGGCGTCGCGCGATTCTCGAGCGTCCCCGCCGGACATGCGCAGGGCTATCAGGACGCGTTCAACGGATTCGTCGCCGACGTCTACGCGGCCGTACGCGGGGAGCAGCCGGATGGACTGCCCACGTTCGCCGACGGCGTGCGCGCCGCGCAGCTCACCGAGGCCGTGCTCGTCGCGGCCGCGGAGCAACGATGGGTGGACACTCCCCTCTGAGCCTTGCCCGGGCGCATCGCCGCACCCACTTCCTGATTCGACGCAGACAGAAGGAACGAGAAATCCAATGACGGACAACTACGATCTCGTGATCGTCGGCACCGGCCCCAACGGCGCGATCATCGCCAATCAGGTGCATCAGCAGGCACCGGAGGCGACGATCCTCGTCGTCGAGGCGGGCCGTGAGATCACCGGCGTCCCCGGAGAGCACCTGGTCGAGGCAGACGAGAGCGCCATGAACGCCTCGTACGACGACCTCATGCGCCGCGCACGGCAGATCGAGTATGTGAAGGACGCGGTCTCGATGAGTGAGATCGACGGTGACGGGTGGGACCCGGAGTCGTCCGGAGTCTTCCCGGCCGCCTTCTTCGGGCACAACTTCGCTGCCTTCCCCGGCGCCTCGGTCGCCTGGAACATCGGCGGCATGGGCGTGCACTGGACCGCGGCGACACCGTGGCCCTACGCCGAGGAGATCCCCGCCATCGTCCCGCGTGCGGAATGGGACGCCGACCTGGAGACGGCGCGCGGACTCCTGCGCACCTACGTGGGCCCCCTCGTCGCGGGCGTCGACAACCCCTTCGAGAAGCCCCTCTTCGCCGCGCTGCGGGAGGCGGTTCCCAGCCCCGATCCCGCGCGCGAATTCGGCTACATGCCGATGGGGGGAGTTCCGCGCGTCGGGCAGCCCTTCGCCCGCACCGGTCCGCGTGACATCGCCCCGTTCGTGTTCGACGGCAGCGAGCCCGGTGTGACGCTCGTGAGCGGCGTGCTGGTGCACCGCCTCGAGCACGAGGACGGCAGGGTGACCGGGCTCGCCCTGCGGGACCTCGTCACCGGCGAGGAGAGCAGCGTGCGTGGCACGCAGGTGCTGATCGCGGGAGACGCCCTGCGCACACCGCAGTTGCTGTGGGCCTCCGGTATCCGCCCCGCAGCCCTCGGCTGCTACCTCAACGAGCACGCGACGATCGACGGCGAGGTCGACATCGACGCCGCGCGCTTCGGTCTCACGGACGCCGACATCATCGAGGCGCCGGTGGGTGAACCGTTCATCGGCTCGTTCTGGAGCCCGTCGATCGGTGCCGCCCGCCCCGCGCACGGCCAGCTCATGGAGCGGGTGTTCGAAGGGCGCCACAAGCTCAGCGTCGGCTGGTACTGCGCGACCGAGATCCGTGCGGAGAACCGCATCGAGTTCTCGGATGAGCTGACGGACGCCCTCGGGATGCCGCACATGACCGTGCACTTCTCGTACTCCGACGCCGATCTGGAGGAGATCCGCCGTACCCAGGAGGTGCAGCGGACCGCCGCCGCCGTCATCGGGGACTTCCCGACCGAGGAGCGCGAGATCCAGCCGCCGGGAGCGTCGCTGCACTACACCGGCACCGTCCGGATGGGCGCGGCGGACGACGGCACCAGCGTCGTCGACACCGACGGCCGCGTCTGGGGCTTCGACAACCTGTACCTCGCCGGCAACGGCGTGATCCCGACCGCGTTGACCTGCAACTCGACGCTCACCGGAGCCACGCTCTCGGTGCGCATCGCCCGCGCGGTCGCCGCCTCCCTCTGACCCTGCAGTACCCCTACCCACCAAGGAGATGATCGCGTTGCACACTCACACCACTTCGCGACGCCGGGCGACGATGCTCGGACTCGCGCTGGTCACGTCCGGCGCCCTGCTGCTGACCGGCTGCGGCCGCGGCGACGACAGCGGCGGCGGAAACGCCGGCGAGTCCGTGACGATCGACGACAAGCCGGCCACCGGAACCCTCGAGATCTGGACGCAGGGCGCCGACGGCGCCGAATTGCCCCAGATGTTCGACGAGTTCAAGAAGGACAACCCGGACGTCGAGATCAACATGACGCAGATCCCGGAAGCGGAGTTCGCCTCGAAGATGACCGCGGCGATCACCGCGGGAACCGTCCCCGACCTGATCTACTCCTTCACCGAGACCCAGTCCTCGCTGATCGCGACCGGCGGGTTCGACCCGGTGCCGGACGGACTCGTCGACCCCGACGACTTCTTCGAGGTCATCTGGGACAACTCGGTCTACGACGACGTGGCCTACGGTGTGCCGTGGTACGCGTATTCGGACATGGTCATCTACCGCACCGATCTCGCCGATGCCGCGGGGGCGCAGGCCCCGGGCGATTGGGATGAGCTGCGGACGTTCGCCGAGAAGCTCAAGTCCTCGGGCGTCGAGTATCCGCTGGCACTGTATGCGGCCTACGACGCGTACACGGCCCGCCAGCTGCTGACCTTCGCCAAGCAGAACGGGGGAGGGTTCATCTCCGACGATCTGTCGGAGTGGACGATCAACTCGCCGGAGAACGTGGAGGCGCTCGAGTTCTGGGCCAGCTTCATGGCCGACGGCCTCGCCTCGCCCGACGGTCCTGCGTTCCTCGACACCGTCTCCTGGTCCACGACCGGCAAGAACGCGGCGATCATCGACGGCGGCCCGTGGTTCGTCGGCTGGTTCGACGACGCCAACGGCGAGGGCTGGGCGGACGAGCACCTCTCGCTGGCGCCCATGCCGGTCGGCCCCGACGGCGACGCCGCGACGACGGTCGGCGGCGGCAGCTGGTTCGTGCCCACCGACTCCGAGAACAAGGACGCGGCGTGGAAGTTCGCCCGGTTCATGTCCGAGCCGGACAGCCAGGTCAAGTGGTTCGAGATCTTCAAGAACATGCCGGCGGTCAAGTCGGCCTGGGAGGATCCCTCTCTCGCCGGCAACCGTCTGCTCGAGACCGTCGAAGCGGGCCTGGAGACCGGCGTGAACCTGCCGAAGGTCTCGACCTGGACCCAGGTGGGCACCGTGATCGGCGAGCAGATGGAGAAGGTCGTCCGCGGCGGCGTCTCCGCGCAGGACGCGCTCGACGCGGCCCAGGCCCAGGCCGAAGCCATCGGGATGGGCGACTGAGCGCATCATGACCTCCACTGCGACCCGCACCATGGTCACCTCGGGGGCGTCCTCGCGACGCCCCCGGGCGACCGGTCCTCGAGGGATCAGGAAGGTGCACGAGGGATCGCGGGCCGAAGCCGCAACCGCGTGGCTGTTCCTCACCCCGTTCCTCGCGATCTTCCTGCTCTTCACGGGCGTTCCGGCCGTGCTCGCCATCGGCGCCAGCATGACCGACATCAGCGCTCGCGACATCCGCGACCCGTTCAACGTCAACTTCACCGGCGTGCAGGGCTTCATCGAGATCATCAACAACCCGGGGTTCCAGAGCGCGTTCGGAAACACGGTGATGTTCGTCGTGATCTGCGTGCCGCTCAGCATGGCACTGGGCCTCGCCCTGGCGCTCATGCTCAACAACGGTATCCGGCGGCTGCGCAACTTCTTCCGCGCAGCGGCCTACGTGCCGGTCATCACCAACATCGTCGCGGCGGCTGTCATCTGGCAGTACGCCTTCTCGATCACCGGCCCGGTGAACTCGACGCTCGGCGAACTCGGTCTGCCGGAGCCGAACTGGCTCGGCGAGCCGGGATGGGCCGTCACCACGGTCGTGATGATGGGTGTCTGGCGCACCACCGGCACGTGCATGATCCTCTTCCTCGCCGGTCTGCAGGCCGTGCCGGAGGAGATCTACGAGGCGGCATCGACCGATGGCGCCGGAGCGTGGCGGCGCCTCTGGTCGATCACGCTGCCGCTCTTGCGCCCCACCACTCTTCTCGTGACGGTGCTGCAGACGGTGTCGTTCCTCAACATCTTCGAGGAGCCCTACCTGCTCACCAAGGGCGGTCCGCTCGGCTCCACCAAATCGATCGCCGTCTGGGTGTACGAGCAGTTCGGCTTCGGCAACGTGTCGGCCTCGATGGCCGGTTCCGTGCTGCTGCTGCTGCTCGTCGGCGTGGTCGCGATCGTCCAGTTCAGAATCCTGAGGCCGAAACATTGAAGACTCCGTCTCCGACGCGCCAGGCGCTGAACTACACAGTGCTCGCCGTCATCACCGTGTTCATGCTGCTGCCCTTCGTCTGGGTGTTCTTCGGATCGTTCAAGACGCAGGCCGAGTTCTTGGGCAACCCCGGGGCCTGGTTCCCGGAGTCCTTCCAGATCCAGAACTACATCCAGTTGTTCGCCGACCGCGGGTTCGGCACGTACATGCTCAACAGCATCGTGGTCTCCGGCGTCGCGATCGTCGGCAACGTGCTCTTCAGCGCGATGGCCGGCTACGCGCTGGCGAAGCTGCGCTTCCGCGGCCGCGGAGTGGTGTTCCCGCTGGTGATCGCCTCGATGATCGTGCCCTACGTCGCGCTGTTCGTGCCGCAGTTCGTCATCGTCGTGCAGATGGGCCTGGTCAACTCCCTGATCGCGATCATCCTGCCGGTGCTCGTGCTTCCCCTCTGCGTGTTCATCATGCGCCAGTTCGCGCACGGCGTGCCCTACGAGCTGATGGAGGCCGCGCGTCTGGACGGTGCGGGGGAGGGGAGGATCTTCCTCCGGGTCTTCCTGCCGCTGACGGGCCCGGGGCTGGCGACGGTCGCGATCCTGTCCTTCCTCACCTCCTGGAACAACTTCCTGTGGCCGCTCGTGGTGGCCCAGTCCCAGGACACGTACACGGCGCCTGTGGGCTTGTCCGTGGCCTCGCAGGCCTCCAACACGATCTCCTTCGGGCTGCTCTTGGCCGGAGCCATGGTCGTGCTGCTGCCGATCCTCATCCTCTTCCTCTTCCTGCAGAAGTACTTCATCCAGGGCGTCGCCGCCACCGGACTGAAGTGACCCGCACCCTGAAAGGACCCATCGCATGGCCGTGAAGGACCTGAAGTTCGCCCTCAACGCGATCCAGTGGATCAACGTCAAGGAGGACCCCGCCGATCTGGACAGCGCGAGCCTGTGGAGGTTCGCCGATCCCGCGTTCGTCTCCGAATACCCTGAGGTGCTCCGCGCGATCAGGGAGGCGGGCTTCGACGCGACGATGATGGAGGTGCTCGATACGCAGACGCTGCAGAACTACGCGTCGATGGTGGCGGAATCCGGGCTGGCCCTCGCGCCGGGCTACGTGCAGGTCCCTCTCGCGAGCGACCACGGTGGCCGGCTCGAGCGCGGCACGTTCGAGCGCATCCACTGGTTCGATGGTGTTCGTCGTAAGGCGGAGGAGTCCGCGTACTTCGGACTGTCCACGATCTTCCTCGCCGCCGAGGTTGATCAGGACGCCATCCGCTGGCAGCAGCCCGCCGTCGGCGCGGACTTCTCCCAGGACCGACTCGACGAACTCACCGATCTGATCGATGAGGCCGTCGACGTGCTGAACGCGGAGGGGGTCAAGCCCGGGCTGCACAACCACGTCGGCACCTGGATCGAGACGCAGCACGAGTACGAGCACGTGCTCAACTCGATCGACGCCTCGCGCCTCGGCGCCTCCTTCGACATCGGCCACCTCGAGTGGGCCGGAATCAGCGCGAGGGAGGCCCTCACGACCTGGGCCGATCGTGTGCAGGACCTTCACCTGAAGGACCTCGACCTCGACCTCGCGCGTCGCAGCAGGGAGGAAAGGCTCACATACGAACGCGCCACCGATCTCGGGCTCTACCTGGAGCCGGGACTCGGGCAGATCGACCTGCGCGGCACGCTCGATGCCCTCCCCGACGGCTGGGACGGCTGGGTCATCATCGAGGTCGACCGCGCGAGCATGGACCCCGTCGAAAGCGCGCTCCACACGGCGCGCTGGGTCGCCGAGATCCGGGCCTGACCATGGCCCTCACGCGCGAGCACTTCTCGCTCAACACACTCCAGTGGATCACCGTGTCGCTCGGCGACTCCACGGGGGAGCCAGGCAGCGTCGGCTGGGAGTTCGACCGCCCCCGGTTCCTGGCCAGGCAACCGGTCGTCCTCGGGGAGGTGCGCGACGCCGGGTTCTCCTCGGTGATGCTCGAGGTGCTGCCGACGCAGACGCTGCAGGCCTATTCCCGGGTCGTCGCCGACGCCGGGCTCCGAGTCACTCCCGGTTACGTGCACATCGGACTGCCCGAAGAGTTCGGGCGCGACCTCTCCGGCGACGACGAGGCGCGTTTCCGCTGGTTCGACGGCATCCGCCGTCGTGCCGAGGAGACCCTCCATCTGGGGCTCGACAGAGTCTTCCTGGCTGCGGACATGGCTCCGGGGCGTCCGCGCATCGACGAGGCGGCCGCCGTGGGGCACGCCTTCGACGCCGCCCGGCTCGACCGTGTGACCGACATCATCGGGGAGGCCGCCCAGGTGCTCCATGCCGAAGGCGTCACGGCCGCGCTGCACAACCACGTCGGCACCTGGATCGAGACCGAGGCCGAATACGATCACGTGCTCGACGCCGTCTCGCCCTCGCTCCTCGCCGCGGGGCCCGACCTCGGGCATCTCGCCTGGACGGGAGTCGACGTGGTCGCCTGGGTGGCGGCGCACGCCGATCGCATCTCCGACCTGCACGTCAAGGACATGGATCTCGACCTCGCGAAGGCCGCCCGGCAGACGCGAACACCCTATTTCGACGTCATGGCGCAGCGCTTCTTCCTGGAGCCGGGGCTGGGTCACGTACCGATCCGTGAGGCACTCGCCGAGCTGCCAGACGACTTCGAGGGTACCGTTCTCATCGAGGTCGACAAACCGAGCATGGATCCGTTCGAGAGCGCCAAGGCCAGCTGGGCGTGGATCGCGGAGAACTACCCGAGCGGCGCAACGGAGGCACACGCATGAGCACGCATCCCGTCACCCTGTTCACCGGTCAGTGGGCCGATCTGCCCTTCGAGGAGGTCGCCCGGCTCGCTGCGGAGTGGGGATACGACGGCCTGGAGGTGGCGGCGTCGGGCGACCACCTCGACCTGCGACGCGCGGACGAAGACGACGCCTACGCGGCGTCGAGGCTCGAGATCCTGGAACGTCACGGGCTGGGTCTCTTCGCGATCTCGAATCACCTCGCCGGTCAGGCCGTCTGCGACGCGCCGATCGACTTCAGGCACGAGGCGATCCTGCGCGAGTACGTGTGGGGAGACGGCCAGGAGGAAGGCGTGCGGCAGCGCGCGGCGGAGGACATGAAGCGTGCGGCTCGGGTCGCTCGCAAGCTCGGCGTCGACACCGTGGTCGGCTTCACGGGCTCGCCGATCTGGCAGTATGTGGCGATGTTCCCGCCCGTCCCGGCGTCGGTGATCGACGCCGGATTCCAGGACTTCGCCAATCGGTGGAACCCGATCCTCGACGTGTTCGACGCGGAAGGCGTGCGCTTCGCCCATGAGGTGCACCCGGGCGAGATCGCCTACGACTACTGGTCGAGCGTGCGCGCACTCGAGGCGATCGGACACCGAGAGGCCTTCGGTTTCAACTGGGACCCCTCGCACATGATGTGGCAGAACATCGATCCGGTGGGGTTCATCGTCGACTTCGCCGACCGCATCTACCACGTCGACTGCAAGGACACGCGGATGCGTCCGCGCAACGGTCGCGCCGGTGTGCTCGGTTCGCACCTTCCCTGGGGGGATCCTCGCCGCGGGTGGGACTTCGTCTCCACGGGACACGGGGATGTGCCGTGGGAGGACTCGTTCCGCGCGCTGGATGCAATCGGCTACGACGGCCCGATCTCGATCGAGTGGGAGGACGCGGGCATGGATCGCCTGCACGGGGCGCCGCAGGCCCTCGCGTATGTGCGATCGCTGCTGTGGCCGACGCCCGACGCCTCCTTCGACGCCGCCTTCACCAACCAGTAGGCGCGGGTGTTCTGGCGACCGTTGCGCGCGCGATTCACCCGGTCAGCGCTGACGCGGTCGTTCGATGCCCTGCGTGTGCAGGAGTATCGACGATGGAGCATCGCGCAGCTGCTCTCCGGGGCTGGCGGTGCGGCCTCGCAGATCGCGATCGCCTGGCTCGTCGTGCAGCTGGGCGGAGACGGTCTCGCGCTCGGCGCGGTGACCTCCAGCATGATGCTCCCGACGCTGCTGCTCGGTCCCTTCATCGGCGTGCTGGTGGACCGTCACACCCGTCGCGCCGTGCTGCTCGTGACGGCAGGGGTGCAGATGGCGATCGCCGCCGTGCTCGCGGCGCTGGCCCTCGGCGGCGCTCTCGAGCTGTGGATGCTGATGGCGCTCTCGCTCGCCCACGGGATCGCGTTCGCGGCGGACAACCCGGCCCGTCAGCTGCTGGTGCTCGATCTGGTCGGCCGCGACCGGGTGACCAGCGCGGTCGGCATGAACGAGGTGATCATCAACGGCGCGCGCGTGATCGGACCCGCGATCGCGGGCGCGCTGCTGCTGGTGACGGATGCGGGCTGGTGCTTCGTGGTGAACGTGGTGCTGTTCGTCCCTTCGATCTTCGTGCTCCTCGCCTTGCCGAGCCGCATGCCGGCCCCCGAGGCCGGCGTCGGTCCGCTCCCGCGGGGGGAGCAGCGTGCGACTTCGGCCGTGGCGCCCCCGGCGGCGACGACGGGCGCGTGGAGGTTCGCCACGGGCACGCCCGCGATCCGCGCGACGCTTCTCCTCGCGGTGTGCGCGGCAGCGAGCTACAACATCGCCGTCGTGGTGCCCCTGCTGGTGGTGGACGTGTTCCACGGTGACGGTGCGACCTACGGTGCGCTTGCCGTGGCCTTCGGTCTGGGCGCCCTTCCCGGCGCGTTCTTCTCGGCCACCGGACCGATCACACCGCGGAGTACGGAGGTGCGGACGATGGCGGTGGCCATGGCCGTCGCCGTGCTGCTGTCGGCGGCCGCCCCGTCACTGCCCTTGTTGTTCATCGGCCTGGCCGCTGTCGGCATGATCGTGATGTGGTTCATCGCCAGGGCCAACGCCTTCGTGATGCTGTCGACGCCGAGCGCGGTGCGCGGGCGGGTGATGGGCATCTGGGCCATGGCCCTGCCCGGGTCGACCGTCGTGACGGGGCTGCTGGTCGGCGGGCTCGCGGAGGTAGGCGATCCGCGGATCGCCTACGCCGTCGTCGGGGCGGTCACGGTGCTCGCCGTCGCGGCTTCCTGGCGGGCGCTGCGGTCCGCGCCCTGAGTGCCCTGATCGCTTCGACCGCCCGTCGGCTCACGGCTCGCGGAGGCGGACCAATCGCTCATGGCCGGTCTCCTCGAGCTCGGTGATGTCGTCGCGTGACTTCAGGAAGTCGGAGAACGAGCGGTAGCCGAGAGCCTTCTCGCTGAAGGACGGATCCATGCGGCGCATGTGCGTCTTGACCGCGGAGCTGTGCAGCCATTCGTCGGCGTCGGCCTTGTCGTGGCCGAGGCGCAGCGCGCGCTCCAACAGCTGGGTGGCGACCTCCTGGTCGTCGATCTTCTCCTCGACGCTGCTCTCCTCCGCCTTGGCGGTGGGCTTGGCCTTCGCACGCTTCGGCGCGCTCTTCGGCTTCGTCGCGGTCTCTGCTGCGGGCGCCGCCGCTTCGACGGGAGGCGCTGAAACGGGTGCGGTGACGGCCTTGACGGGGCGCACGACGCCGGGCAGCGAGTCGTAGGACTCGAACTCGTCACACGCCGCGGCGAGCGACTTCGCGGTCGAGCCCGACACACCGACCCCGATGACGTAGCGACCGAGTCGTTTGCAGCGCTGGGCGAGCGGCACGTAGTCGCTGTCGCCGGCCACGATCACGACGTGCGTGAGGTCGGGGAGCCGGAACATGTCCTCGACCGCGTCCACCGCGAGCCGGATGTCGGCACCGTTCTTGGCGTAGGCCGCGGCGGGGAACAGCTGGACGAGGTCGACCGCGCGGGCCACGAGCTGCGAGCGGTACTCGGCGTTCACGGGCGAGGACCAATCGGCGTACGCGCGGGTCAACACCAGTGTTCCGAAGGATGCGGCGTAGTCGATGATCGCGCCGACCTCGATCATCGCGCGGCCGAGGCGGTCGACCACCTCCGGATCGTTCGGGTTCTCGGTGATCCGCTGCCGGTCTTTGCCGTAGGCGTTGCGCCCGTGCACCCGGTCGTACCAGGAGATGACGATGTTGTCGAAGTCGAGATAGACGGCGACGCGGGCATCGGTGGCCTCGGCCATGATCAGACTCCGCTCTCGCGGGGGTAGACGACGCCCAGCTGGGCCCTGATCTCGTCGAGCACGCCCATGATCGCGACGGTGTCGGCGATCGGCAGGATGTCGCCCTCGAGATGGCCCTCGGTCACCAGACGTTCGGCGGCCAGCGCCTCGAACTGCATCCCGCGCGGACCGTCGGAGGACGGGCGGCCGTCGAACTCCTCGATCACCGCGCCCTGCGGATCGATCACACGCAGGATGGACGGCGACCACCAGAAGCGCTCGATCTCGACGCGGGCCGCAGTGCCGACCACGTGGGCCGTGTTGGGACCGGCCCCGCGCGACGACGACAGGGTGGTGGAGACCGCTCCGCCCTCGTGCGTCATGACCGTCGCGACCTCGGCATCCGCTCCCGTCTCGATGAGGCGGCCGACCGCGCGCACCGACGTCGGGGCCCCGAGCACGTCCCAGACGAAGGAGATCGGGTAGATGCCGAGGTCGAGCAGGGCGCCGCCGCCGAGCTCCAGGGCGTTGAGCCTGTGGGCCGGGTCGGAGGGCAACAGCTGCGTGTGGTCGGCGCTCACCGCACGGATCTCACCCAGCGCGCCCTCGGCGATCAGCTCGCGCAGACGCACCATGTGCGGCAGGTACCGCGTCCACATGGCTTCCATGACCAGCAACCCGCGCTCCGCAGCCAGGGCCCGCAGATCTTCGGCCTCGGCACGGTTCAGCGTGAACGCCTTCTCGACCAGCACGTGCTTGCCGTTCTCGAGGGCGAGCCGAGCGTTCTCATGGTGCATCGGGTGCGGCGTCGACACGTAGATGATGTCGACGTCGGGGTCGGCGACGAGAGCGTCGTAGGAGGGGTGGGCGTGGGGGATGTCGAAGCGCGCGGCGAAAGCATCCGCCGACTCCTGCGAACGGGAGCCGACGGCCACGAGGTCGAGCCCCGCGGTTCGCAGATCGGACGCGAATGCGCCGGCGATACCGCCGGTCGCGAGGATTCCCCACCGAAGACCTGTCATGGTCTCAGCGTACGGGGTGCCGCGGGCGTGACGCCGCATCCTCACGGGGTCGGCTCCCGATCCGCGGCCTCTCGATCACGGCAGCAGGATGATCTTGCCCGAGGCGGTTCCGGACTCCAGGAGCTCATGGGCCCGCGCCGCCTCGGTGAGCGGCAGCTGCGGTCCGATCTCGACGGTGAAGTCCCCGGTCTCCAGGAGCGCGATCGTCCGGGGCAGCGCCTCGGCGCGCCAGGCGAGCTCCTGATCGGTGAGGGGCACCGGTGAGCCCCCGGAGAAGGCGCGGATTCCGAACGATGCGGCATCCGGCCCTCGGACGATCGTACCGATGCGGTCGCGGTCGGCCACCAACGCGAGGGAGGTCTCGATCGCCTCGTCGGTGCCGGCGCAATCGAGCACCACCGTGACGGCAGACGGAGCGACATCGCGGACTCGATCGATCAGACCATCGCCGTAGGCCACGGGGACCGCCCCGAGTTCGCGCAGCTGGTCGTGGCGGGCGGGACTCCCGGTCGCGATCACGGTCGCACCCCAGGCGACTGCGAACTGCACGGCTGCCTGCCCGACCGCGCCGGAGCCTCCGTGCACGAGGAGCACATCGCCTTCGGTGACGCCGAGAGACCGCAGCGCCTGGTAGGCGGTGCCTGCCGGGATCCCGATCGCGGCGCCCTCGGCCATCGTGACCGAGTCCGGAAGCGGAGCGAGGTTCTCGGTCGCGACGGCGAGTGCGGAAGCGTACGTGCCGTGCCCGTCGCGGATCGCCACTCGATCGCCGACCTGCAGGCCGTCGACGCCCTCGCCCAGCACCTCGATGACCCCGGCGCCGTCGAACCCGGCCGGACGCGGCTCGGTGATCGGCGGGGAAGGACGTCTGCCGCCGCGGAGCTTCGCATCGATCGGATTCACGCCTGCCGCCTCGATCCGCACGACGACCTCACCGCGCGCGGCGACCGGGTCGGGGATCTCCATCAGGTGGAGGACGGCGGGGGATCCGATTTCGGTGTACACGATCGCGCGAGCCATGGAATCAGGCTACCCGCGACCGGCCACGGAGGCTCCGTGTCGCGTGGGATGAAGGAGATCTCGTGGGTCAGCGCCCCGAGAGCGCCTTCATGATGCGCTGCGGGGATACCGGCTGCGCGGTGCCGAGCCGCTGCGCGAACACGCTCACGCGGTACTCCTCCAGAAGCCATCGCACCTCGACGAGCGGCGGTGCCGCGTCGGCGCGGAGAGGTATCGTGCCCCCGGCGTCCTCGAACGCAGCGGCCATCCGCTCGTACTCCGTCATTCGTGCGCGGTCCTTGCCCGGCTCGCTGGCGAGCGTCTTCAGGCGGTCGAGCATCCCCTCCAGGTACCGCGGGAAGTGCGCGAGGCGGTCGACGCCGGCCGCCGACACGAAACCCGGATGGAGGAGCCCGCTCAGCTGGGTGCGGATGTCGTTCAGCGGGCCGAGCAGCGCGAGCGAGTTCTGCGACTTGATGCCGCGCTCGACGTCCCTGGATCGGCTGAGGATGCGCGCCACCAGCGAGACGCAGGCGAAGAGGTCGTCGACGAGTGTGGCCGAGACCGCGTCGCGCACCGTCGCGAAATCCGTCTCGGTGCGCACGATCCCGTCCGGCACGACACGCTCGACGGCCTTGCGGGCGACGGCCGCCCGACAATCTTCGATGAGGGCGGCGGCCGACGGATACGGCGAGGCGGCGAGTGCCAGCTTCTCCTGGCTCGTCAGATGCTCCTGCACATACGAGGAAGGCGACGGCACACCGAGCAGCACCAGGCGCAGCACGCCGTCGCGCGTGGCGGCGGCAGCGGCCTCCGGAGTCGACTCCACGCGTACCGACACGCTCTTGCCCTGGTCGACGATGGCGGGATAGCCGCGCACGACGCCACCGGCGACGCGGGTGTCGAGGACCGGGGGCAGATCCCCGAAGGTCCACCCCGTGAGACCGGTCTGCTCGATCGGAGCCGCAGCGACGCGTTCGGGCCCGCGACCTCCGCCGGGGGTCCCCGATCGGGGTGGAGCGGCGATCGAGCGGGCGACGCTGCTGCGCGCACGGTCGGAGAGTCGCGTCTGCAGCGCTTGCAGGTCACGGCCAGAGCCGACGATCCGACCACGTTCGTCCACGGCACGGAAGTTCATGCGCAGGTGCGGGGGCACCCGCTCGTCGTCGAAGTCGGCTGCGGAGACGAGCTGGTTCGCGAGCGGCTGGATCCGTCGCGCGAGCGCCTCCTTGAGCGTGCGCGGAGGGAGTCCGCCGTGCGACTCCGGGCCTTCCTCGCTGAGCTCGGCCCCGAACTTCTCGGCCCAGTCGGCGGCGGGCACGACGTGGCGCCGGATCGCCTTGGGGAGGGCGCGCAGCAACCCCGTGATCAACTCGGCCCGCAGGCCGGGAACCTGCCAGTCGAAGCCGCGGTCCTCGATCTGGGCGAGCAGTGGCAAGGGCACGACCACGCTGACGCCGTCGTCCTCGGAGCCGGGCTCGAACCGGTACGCGAGGCCGAGTACCTGGTCGCCCTGCGTCCACCGGGTCGGGAACTCGCGCTGATCCGCGCGTTCCTCGTCGTCGATCAGGTCGCTCTCGCGCATCACGAGCAGCTTCGGCGTCGCGGCCATCGCCTCCCGCCACCAGCTCTCGAAGGAGCGCACGTCGAACACCTCGGCGGGGATGCGCTCGTCGTAGAACCGGAACACGGCCTCGTCGCCGGCGAGGATGTCGCGGCGGCGCTCGCGCTCCTCCAGCTTCTCGAGGCGTTTGCGCAGTTCGGCGTTGCTGCGCCAGAACGCACTCGCGCGCTTGTCGATGCGCGTCGGATCCCACTCGCCCTCGACGAGCGCATGCCGCACGAAGAGCTCGCGTGATGCGGCCCGGTCGATGCGCGCGAACTGCACGCGGCGTCGGGGGATGATCTCGAGCCCGAACAAGGTGACCTTCTCGAAGGCGACGGCGGCGCCGGCATCCTTCGACCAGTGCGGCTCGGTCACCTGCCGCTTGGCGAGGTCGCCCGCCAGCGGCTCTGCCCACGCCGGGTCGATCGCGGCGACCGTGCGAGCGAACGTGCGAGAGGTCTCGACGATTTCGGCCGCGATCACCGCGCGCGGGCGCTTCTTGCGCAGACCCGACCCGGGGAAGATCGAGAAGCGGATGCCGCGGGCGCCCCGATATTCGGCGATGCGGCGGCCCTTCGGCTCCTTCGCAGGGGAGTGCGCCTTGCCGGCGGGCGCCGTGCGCTCGTCGAGGATGCCGATCTGCGACAGGAGTCCGGAGAGCAGCGCGCGGTGGATCGCGTCCGGATCGCTCGCGGCGCCCGTCTCGGCCCCGCGCTCGGGCGTCCTGACGAGCGTGCGCAACTGGCGGTGCACATCGAACCACTCGCGCACCCGCACGTAGTTGAGATGCTCGGAGCGGCACAGTCGGCGGAACGCGCTCGAGCCGAGTTCGCGCTGCTGCTCGCGCAGGTGATTCCACAGGTTCAGCAGGGTCAGGAAGTCGCTCGTCGGGTCGATGAAGCGCGCGTGCAGGCGGTCAGCCTCCTCGCGGCGCTCCTCCGGCCGCTCGCGCACGTCCTGGATCGTCATGCCTGAGACGATCGCGAGCACATCGCGTGTGACCGATCCGCCCGCTCCTGCACGGCCCGCCTCGATCAGCATCCGTGCGAACCGCGGGTCGATCGGCATGCGCGAGATGTCCCGTCCCGTGCGGGTGAGGTGGGGGGAGCCGTCACGGCGGGACGGCTCGACCGCGCCGAGCTCGGTGAGCAGATCGAACGCGGCCTTCACGCCGCGGGAGTCGGGCGGGGTCAGGAACGGGAAGGCGGCGATGTCGCCGAAGCCGAGCGAGAGCATCTGCAGGATGACCGATGCGAGTGACGTCCGCAGGATCTCGGGCTCGGTGAACTCGGGACGCCGGTCGAAGTCCTCCTCCGAGTAGAGGCGGATGGCGATGCCGTCGCTGGTGCGTCCCGCACGGCCCGAGCGCTGGTTCGCCGACGCCTGCGAGATGGCCTCGATCGGCAGACGCTGGACCTTGGAACGGTTGCTGTAGCGCGAGATCCTGGCGGTGCCGGTATCGATGACGTACTTGATGCCGGGAACGGTGAGACTCGTCTCGGCGACGTTGGTGGCGAGGATCACCCGGCGGCGCACGCCCGGCACCCGGCTGCGCTCGAACACCCGGTGCTGGTCCGCGGCGGAGAGGCGTCCGAACAGGGGGAGCACCTCGGTGGGCGCGCGGTGGTCCGCGTACGCGCCGCGCACCGCGTCGGCCGCGTCGCGGATCTCGGCCTCGCCGGGCAGGAACACGAGCACGTCGCCCGGCGCCTCGCGGTCCAGCTCGCGCAGCGCGGAGACGATGGCCGAGACCTCATCCTCCGGCTCCGCGGCCTGATCCTCCTCGTCGGGATCCTCGACCGGCCCGCGGTAGCGGATCTCCACGGGATACGTGCGTCCGGAGACCTCGATGATCGGAGCGGGTGTGCCGTCCGCCGCCGCGAAGTGCGTGGCGAAGCTCTCCGGATCGATCGTGGCCGAGGTGATGACAACCTTGAGGTCGGGGCGCTCGGGCAGGATGCGCGAGAGGTAGCCGAGGAGGAAATCGACGTTGAGGGAGCGCTCGTGCGCCTCGTCGATGATGATCGTGTCGTAGCGCGTGAGCAGCCGATCGCGATGGATCTCGTTGAGGAGGATGCCGTCGGTCATCAGCGCGATGCGGGTGGCGTCCGAGACCTTGTCGGTGAAGCGCACCTTGTAGCCGACGACCGTGCCGAGCTCGACCTGGAGCTCCTCGGCGACGCGCTCGGCGATCGTGCGGGCCGCGAGGCGGCGCGGCTGGGTGTGCGCGATGCGCTCCCGCCCGAGTTCGAGGGCGATCTTCGGCAGTTGGGTCGTCTTGCCGGATCCGGTGGCGCCCGCGACGATCACGACCTGGTGGTCGCGCAGGGCGTCGGCGATCTCGGCCCTGGCTGCGCTGACGGGCAGCTCCGGCGGATAGGAGATCGCAGGGGAGGACATAGCCCTCCATCGTATGACGGGATTCACCGCCTACGATCAACGGGTGATCACCGCACTGGCTCCTGTCCGCTGGTTCCGCGAGTTCGGCCGTCCGCCGCGCATCCTCGGTCTCGACGTCGCCCGGGCTCTGGCGATCCTCGGCATGGCCGGCGCACATATCGGGGAGACGGAGCCCTTCGCGTGGGCGGACCCGGCGACCTGGACCGACCTCGTGCACGGTCGATCCTCGATCCTCTTCGCCGTCCTCGCCGGGGTGTCGATCGCCCTGATAACCGGGCGCGGCGCGCTGCCCGAGCCCGAGCGCATCCCGAGCATCCGCCTGAACCTGGTCGGACGCGGTGCCGTGATCTTCCTGATCGGGCTCGCGCTGGAGTTGCTGAACACCCCGATCGCCGTGATCCTCACGCTCTACGGCATCCTCTACGTCGCGGTGATCCCGTTCCTGCGGTGGGGGCCCCGGCGGCTTCTGATCGGCGCGGCGGTGCTCGCGCTGCTGGGGCCGGCGCTGCTGGCGTTCCTGGGCGCCGTGATGCTGTACCCGTTCGGCACCGGGATCGGCTTCGTGCTGTACGGCACGTATCCGATCACGGTCTGGCTGGCCCTCGTGCTCGGCGGCATGGCGCTGGGACGCATGCACGTGGAGCGGGTGCGCACCGCCGTGGTCGCGCTGGTCGTTGGCGTGGCGCTGGCTGTGGTCGGCTACGGCCTCGGCGCTCTCGGACAGGCCACGGGGATCGCGGGCGCCGCCGACGGCGAAGTGATGTCGGCGCCGTCCGGGTGGGCGGACTATCCGCAGGCGCTCGCCGAGGCGGATCCCGGGGGAGCGGCGCTCATGGCCTTCGTCGCGGTGGAACCGCACAGCGGTGGAACGGCCGAGGTCCTGGGCTCCGGAGGCTTCGCGCTCGTCGTGATCGCGCTGTGCCTGCTGGCGAGCGGGCCCCTGCACGGGGTGCTGCTGCCGCTGGGAGCACTCGGATCCATGCCGTTGACGGCCTACAGCGCGCATGTGCTCTCGATCGTCCTGGTGGTCGGACCGGGGGGATTCTTCTCGAGCAACGCTTTCTGGGCGGCGACGGCGCTGGGGCTGCTGGTACTCACGACGCTCTGGTCGATGTTCTTCGGACGAGGTCCGCTGGAGCGCCTGGTCGGGCGTGGCGCAGCGGCGATGGCGGCTGTCCCACACCGGTCTTAGGCTGGGGCGATGAGCATTCCTGCACTCGAACTGAACGACGGCAACTCCATCCCGCAACTCGGCTACGGCGTCTTCAAGGTGCCGCCGGCAGAGACCGAGCGCGCGGTGAGCGAGGCGCTCGAGATCGGCTACCGCCACATCGACACCGCTGCGATCTACGGCAATGAAGAGGGCGTGGGCGCCGCCATCGCCTCTTCGGGCATCGCCCGTGACGACCTCTTCATCACGACCAAGCTCTGGAACGACCGTCACCACGACGAGGAGCCGCGCGCGGCCATCGCCGAGAGTCTCGAGAAGCTCGGTCTGGAGAAGGTCGACCTGTACCTCGTGCACTGGCCCACACCCGCCAAGGACGACTACGTGCATGCGTTCGCGAAGCTCGTCGAGCTGCGCGAGGCCGGTCTCACCCGCAGCATCGGCGTCTCGAACTTCCTCGTGCCGCACCTGGAGCGAACGGTGAAGGAGACCGGCGTGGTCCCCGCGGTCAACCAGATCGAGCTGCACCCCGCCTACCAGCAGCGCGACGTGGTCGCCTGGGCCCAGGCGAACGGCGTGCGCATCGAGGCATGGGGGCCGCTCGGACAGGGAAAGTACGACCTGTTCGGGGTTCCGGCCGTCGCAGAGGCTGCAGCCGCGCACGGTGTCACCCCGGCACAGGCGGTGCTGCGCTGGCACCTGCAGAAGGGCGTGATCGTGTTCCCGAAGTCGGTGCGCGCCGAGCGCCTGCGCGAGAACCTCGATGTGTTCGGGTTCGAGCTGACCGATGCCGAGGTCGCGGCGATCGACGCCCTCGACCCGCTCGACGGTTCCGGACGCGTCGGGGCGCACCCGGACGAGGTCAACTGACCTCCCGTGGCATCGGGTCCTCGGGCCCAGATGACGCCCCGTGTCGCCACGCGCGACACGGGGCGTCGTCGTGAGTACCGTCGAGGCATGACAGCTCCGTTCCGTGTCGTCGCCGTGTCGGGATCCCTGCACGAGCCCAGCAAGACGACCGCCCTCGTCCGCGCGATCACGGCCGCCGTCGCCGAGCGTGCCGAGGTCGAGGCGCAGCTCATCGAGCTGACACGGATCGGCCCTGGGCTGGCGGGCGCGCTGCATCGAGACCAGTTGCCGCCCGAGGTCGAAGCGCAGCTGCAGGCGATCGAGTCCGCTGATCTGCTCATCGTGGGAAGCCCCGTGTACCGGGCGTCGTTCACCGGGCTCTTCAAGCACCTGTTCGATTTCGTCGGCCAGTACGACCTGGTGGGCAAGCCCGTGCTGCTCGCGGCGACCGGCGGCGGAGAGAAGCACGCCCTGATCATCGAGCACCAGCTGCGGCCGCTGTTCGCGTTCTTCCAGGCGCTCACCCTTCCCCTCGGGGTCTATGCGAGCAACACCGACTTCGACGGCTACGAGATCGCCTCCGACGTGCTGCGCGCACGCATCGCCCTGGCCGCGGATCGTGCCCTGCCACTGGTCGGCTACGCGGCCTCGCGTCCGGTCGACCTGCTGGTCGGCTGATCCCACCACCGTCTCGCGGCGTAGCGTGTGGGCATGACCAACCGGCTCGCCGACGCTCTCAGCCCGTACCTCCGCGCGCACGCCGACAACCCCGTCGACTGGCATCCGTGGGCCGCGGAGGCGTTCGAGGAGGCCAGACGACGCGACGTGCCGCTGCTGATCTCGATCGGCTACTCGACGTGTCACTGGTGTCACGTGATGGCACGCGAATCGTTCATGGATCCGGCGACGGCCGCTCTGATCAATGAGGGCTTCGTCGCGGTGAAGGTCGATCGCGAGGAGCATCCGCAGGTGGACGGTGCCTACATGGCGGCTGCCTCGGCGTTCACCCAGAACCTCGGTTGGCCGCTCACGGTCTTCGCGACGCCACGCGGGCGCACGTTCTTCGCCGGCACGTATTGGCCGCAGGAGGCTCGGCCGCCGATGCCCGCGTTCCGCGACGTCCTCGCCGCGGTCGGGGAAGCCTGGACCCTGCGGCGGGAGCAGGCCGAGGCATCGGCGGATGCGGTGACCGATGCGCTCGCGCGAGCAGCGGAAGCCATCCCGTCCGAGCTCCCCGACGTGGTCGCGATCGCGACGGCTGCCGAGACGATCGCCCAGCGGGAGGATGAGAGGTTCGGCGGGTTCGGCGGTGCCCCGAAGTTCCCCGTGGCCACCACCCTGCGCTTCCTGCAGCATCCACTCGTGCAGGACGGTGCTCCGGAGGCGGCGGCATCAGCGGTGCGCGCGCTCGCCGCGATGAGCCGATCGGAGCTGCGCGATGCCGATGGCGGGTTCTTCCGTTACGCCACCCAGCGCGACTGGACGGTGCCGCACTACGAGCGGATGCTGACCGACAACGCGCAACTGCTCGAAGTCGCCCGCGATGCGGGGGAGGAGCGGGTCGTCCGCGGCGTGGTGTCCTTCCTGACGGGCGTGCTGCAGCGTGACGGCGGCGGTTTCGGTGCCGCTCAGGACTCGGAGTCGTGGGTCGAGGGGGCTCGTAGCGAAGGCGGTTACTACCGGCGCCCGCTCTCTGCGCGCGCGGGCCTGGAGCCGCCGGCCGTGGACGGCAAGGTGATCACCGGGTGGAACGGCCTCGCGATCGCCGCTCTCGCCCGCGCCGGGGCGACCTTCGCCGAGCAGAGCTGGATCGACGCTGCGACGTCCGCGGCGCACACGGTGCTGAGGGTCAATCGCGATGCCGATGGTGCTCTCATCCGCGCGTCACTCGACGGGCGGACCTCTGCCGCGGTCGCGACGGTCGCGGATCGTGGCCTCTTCGCCGACGGTCTGTTCGCTCTGGCTCTGGCCACCGGCGAAGCGCACTGGGCGGCGACGGCCCGCGGAGTCCTCGATGACGCGCTGGAGGGTGCAGCGGGCGAGGAGCCGCTGCTGTCGGCCCAGGGCATCGCGACCTCTCCCGACCAGACCGACGGTGACCTCCCCTCGGATGCCGCGGCGGTGGCCGGCGCCGCGCTGACGGCATGGTGGCTCGGAGCGGGGGACCGGTATCGCGCGGCAGCCGTCTCGACCGTGAGCACCCTGGCCGTGCGGGCGCTGGAGCAGCCGTTCGCCCATGGCACGCTGCTCCGGGTGGCCGCGGGCCTCGCCGTGCCGCCGCGCCAACTCGTCGTGGTCACCACAGAGCCGGATGGTGCCCTCGGCCTCGCCGGCAGAGGAGCGGACGCCGAGGTCGTCGCCGTGGTCAGTCCTGCCCAGGCGCGCGCGTTCGCGGATGCGGGGTTCACCCTGTTCGAGGGGAAGGACGAGGTGGCGGAACGCGCCTACGACTGCCGCGCGTTCGTGTGTCGGCTGCCGGTGAGCGACCCTGCCGAGGTGTCGATCGGGCGGTGACCCCGTGAGGACGGATGACCACGTCGCCGTGAGGTGAGGGCGCGGTGCGTCACACCCAGCCGGGAAGCCAGTTGTGCAGCAGCCAGAACTGGTACGGCACGCTCATCCCGGTCCACAGCGGCAGGAAGAACGCCGACACCAGCACGACGAACGCGAGGAAGATCAGCACCGTGCGCTCGCCGGACTGCCGACGGTACAAGGGGTCTTCGCGTCGTCCGGCGATGATCTGCAGCGTCATGGTGAGCGCGAGCACGAGGAAGGGCATCATCACCACCGTGTAGAACTGGAAGATCGTGCGCTCGGGGAACATCAGCCACGGCAGGTACGTGACCGCCAGGCCGACCAGCGGGACCGTCAGCGCGGGCGGGATCGGCTGCCGGGTGATCCAGCTCCGCACCAACCGGTAGAGCAGATACACCGCTGCCGCGACCCCGCCGTACCAGATGAGCGGATTCGGGACGGCGGAGATCACGCCGATGCAGTGATCGGTGCCGCAGCCGGTGGGATCGGAATCCACCCAGACCGCCGTCGGCCGCAGCAGGAGAGGCCATTCCCATGCGGGGCTCGCATAGGGGTGTCCGCGGCTCAGGCCGACGTGGAAGCCGAGCATCGACTCGTGGTACTTCCACAGCGCGAGCAGCGGGTTCGGATCGCTCTGCCGGTCGTAGCCCCCCGAGGTCAGGAGCCACCCGGTCCAACTCGCCAGGTACATGGCCAGCGCGGGGAAGACGAACAGGACGAACGAGACCGGCCCCTGTCGGAACGCGGCGGCGGTCGGCCACAGCACCACACCGGCCCGGCGTCTCGCCAGCGCGTCGGTGACCACGACGTAGAGACCGAAGCCCGCGAGGACGTAGAGGCCCGACCACTTCACGGCCGAAGCCGCACCCAGGGCGGCACCGGCGGCGATCAGCCAGGGGCGACGCCACAGCACCGGCCCCCAGAACGGGTCGGGCGCCTCCGGATCGCGTCGCTCGAGCTGCGGGATCGTGCGCTGGCGATCGACGAGGACGAACAGCACGCCGAATAGGACGAAGAACGTCAGGATGCCGTCGAGCAGCGCGATCCGACTCATGACGATGCTCAGGCCGTCGATCGCCAGCAGCGTCCCGGCGACGGATGCCACGACCACCGATCCGCTCAGACGCCGAGCGATCAGATACACCAGGAGCACCGAGCCCGCTCCGAGCACCGCCGTGGCCAGACGCCATCCGCCGCTGTTCTCGGGTCCTCCGATCGCCATGCCCAGCGCGATGAGCCACTTGCCGAGCGGAGGATGCACGATGAACGAGCCCGTGTCCGAGAGCGGGAGGCTCTGCCCGGTCGCGAACGCCGCGTTCGCGTCGCCACCCCAGGTGCCTTCGTAGCCGAGCGTCCACAGCGACCAGGCGTCCTTGACGTAGTAGGTCTCGTCGAAGGCGAGCTCGTGCGGGTGAGACACGCCGACCAGGCGCAGCACCGCGGCGAGCGCGGTGATCACCAGCGGAGCGAGCCATCGGATCGCGCGGCCCCAGTCCGGGTCCCGTAGCAGGCGATCCCGCAGCCGTCCGTAGTGCGTCAGCCGCGCCTCAGGGGCGGGCAGGAGCGGTTCGGGCGCGGTCACCGCTCCAGCCTAGACAACGCCCCTTCCGCGGGAGCTGCTTCCGGCGCGCCTATGCTGGGCGGGTGATCATCCTCGCCGCCACCCCGATCGGAAACCTGGGCGACGCGTCGCGACGGCTGGTGGAGGTGCTGGAGAACGCGGAGGTCGTCGTCGCGGAGGACACCCGCACCACGCAGCGCCTGCTGAAGGCGCTGCAGATCGACAACCGCCCTCGCCTGATCGCGCTGCACGACCACAACGAGAAGCAGAAGGCCGCCGAGCTGGCCGCGCTCGCGGAGGAGACCGACATCGTGGTGATGAGCGATGCGGGGATGCCGACTGTGAGTGATCCCGGCTATGGGCTGGTGGCCGAGGCGGTGGAACGGGGGGTCACCGTCACCGCGATCCCCGGCCCGAGCGCCGTGCTGATGGCGCTCGCGATCTCGGGGCTTCCGACCGACCGCTTCACGTTCGAGGGGTTCCTCCCGCGCAAGCCGGGGGAGCGGCGATCGGCCCTTCGCGCCTTGGCCGCCGAGCCGCGCACCATGGTCTTCTTCGAGTCTCCGGCCCGGCTCGCGAGTGCGCTCGCCGACATGGGCGCCGCTTTCGGGGACGAGCGGCGCATCGCGGTGTGCCGTGAGCTCACGAAGCTGTACGAGGAGGTCCGCCGTGGCACCGCCGCCGAACTGGGGGCCTGGGCCGAAGGCGGCGTGAAGGGCGAGATCGTCGTGGTGGTCGAGGGAGCCGCGCGCCGGGACGGCTCCCCGGAAGATGCTCTGGCGGAGGTGCAGAGACTCGTCGCGGAAGGCGTCCGCCTCAAGGACGCGTCCTCCGAGGTCGCTGCGCTGACCGGTCTCTCCTCCCGCGATCTCTACCAGGCTGCCCTCGCCGCTCGCCCCCCGAGGGCGTGACCGTTACCCTCGGGTCATGGCGAAGGCGACGCAGGCGACGAGGGAGGACACGTTCCGCGCCGCCGCGGCCGGTCTGAGCGCGTCGTTCCTCGCCGTCGGCCTGGCGGAACTCGTCGCCGCCGTGGTGGAGCCGAGCGCAAGCCCGTTCGCCGTGATCGGCAGCGGGCTCATCGACCTCGCTCCGAGCTGGGCGAAGGACACCGCCATCGCGCTGTTCGGCACCGGTGACAAGGCGGCCCTGATCGTGGGCATCGCCGTGGTGCTCGTGGTCGTCGCCGCTGTCGCGGGAATCCTGGAGCGACGACGGTCCGGTGTCGGTGCCGTGATCGTGGGGGCGCTCGGTGCGCTCGCCGTCGTCGCGGCGATGGTTCGCCCCGGTGCGGGACCGTTCGCCTGGCTGCCCGGGCTGGTCGCCGGTCTCGTCGCGGTGATGGTCCTGCGCCTGCTCGTCGCTCGGCTCCGGCCGGTCGCCGGCCTCGAACCCGACGGTGAGGATCGCAGACGCTTCCTGGTGTGGGCCGCGGGCGTCGCCGCAGCGGGTGCCGTGGCGCTCATCGTCGGCAATGTCGCGCGGGGCGCGAGCCGATCGATCGAGGCGGTCCGCGACGCGCTGAGGCTGCCCTCGGCGGCACGCGCAGCAGCGGCGGTCCCTGCCGGTGCGGAGCTGGGGGTTCCCGGGCTCGCCCCCGTCGTCACTCCGAACGCGGAGTTCTACCGCATCGACACCGCGCTCATCGTGCCGCGTGTGGACCCGGCCGACTGGTCGCTGCGCATCCACGGGATGGTCGAGCGGGAGATGGAGTTCACCTGGGACGAACTGCTCGCGATGCCGATGCAGGAGTCGTTCGTCACGCTCGCGTGCGTGTCGAACGAGGTCGGCGGATCCCTGATCGGCAACGCCCGCTGGCTCGGGGTCCCGGTGCGGGATCTGCTCGCGCGCGCGGGTGTCGACGCCGACGCCGACATGGTGCTCTCGACCTCAGCCGACGGGTTCACGGCGTCCACGCCGATCGAGGCACTCACCGACGACCGCGAGGCCCTGCTCGCGATCGGCATGAACGGCGAGCCGTTGCCGATCGAGCATGGCTTCCCCGCGCGGATGGTGGTGCCGGGGCTCTACGGCTACGTGTCCGCGACGAAGTGGGTCACCCAACTGGAGGTGACGCGGTTCGATCGCGCCACCGCCTACTGGACGACCCGCGGATGGTCTGAGCGCGGACCCATCAAGCTGCAGTCGCGCATCGACGTCCCCCGTCGTGGGCAGCAGGTCACCGCGGGAGCGGTGGTCATCGCGGGGATGGCCTGGCAGCAGCACGTCGGCATCGCGGGAGTGGAGGTGCGCATCGATGACGGGCCGTGGCGGTCGGCCGAGCTCGCGACCGCGATCTCCACCGACACGTGGGTGCAGTGGAGCCTCGACTGGGTGGCGGACAGCGGCACGCACACCATCGAATGCCGGGCGCTCAACGCCGAAGGCGAGACGCAGACAGCGGATCCCGCGGCACCCGCCCCCGACGGTGCGCAGGGCTGGCATCGCATCGACGTGTCCGTGGCCTGAGAGGCGGACGCAACCACCGCGCGCACGGCGTAACCACGCGCCGCATCCCACCTAGAATTGCTCCATGCCCGCAGGCGAATCGTTCTACATCACCACGCCCATCTACTACCCGTCCGATGTGCCCCACATCGGACACGGGTACACGACGGTGGCCGTCGACACGCTCGCACGGTGGCACCGCCAGGCGGGCGACGACACCTGGATGCTCACCGGCACCGACGAGCACGGCCAGAAGATGCTGCGGGCCGCGGCGGCGAACAACGTCACACCGCAGGAGTGGGTCGACAAGCTCGTCAGCGAGAGCTGGTTCCCGCTGCTCAAGACGCTCGACGTCGCCAACGACGACTTCATCCGCACCACGCAGGAACGTCACGAGAAGAACGTGCAGACGTTCTTCCAGCGCCTGTACGACCGCGGCTACATCTACGCGGGGGAGTACGAGGCGCTCTACTGTGTGGGCTGCGAGGAGTTCAAGCCCGAGTCGGAGATCGTCGACGGCACCGGTCCCTTCGAGGGGCTGAAGGTGTGCGCCATCCACTCGAAGCCGCTGGAGCTGCTGCAGGAGAAGAACTACTTCTTCAAGCTCAGCGAATTCCAGGACCGGCTGCTCGAGCTCTACAAGACACGACCTGACTTCGTGCGCCCCGACTCGGCACGCAACGAGGTCGTGTCGTTCGTGAGCCAGGGTCTCAAGGACCTGTCGATCTCGCGTTCGACCTTCGACTGGGGCATCCCGCTCCCGTGGGACGAGTCGCACGTCATCTACGTGTGGGTCGATGCGCTGCTGAACTACGCCACGGCCGTCGGCTACGGCTCCGATGAGGAGACCTTCGAGCGTCGCTGGCCCGCGTACCACGTGGTCGGCAAGGACATCCTGCGCTTCCACGCCGTCATCTGGCCGGCTCTGCTGATGGCGGCCGGTCTCGAGGTTCCCCAGGGCGTCTTCGCGCACGGGTGGCTGCTGGTCGGTGGCGAGAAGATGTCGAAGTCGAAGCTCACCGGCATCGCTCCGACCGAGATCACCGACGTCTTCGGGTCCGACGCGTACCGCTTCTACTTCCTCTCCGCGATCGCCTTCGGACAGGACGGCTCCTTCTCGTGGGAAGACCTGTCCGCCCGGTACCAGGCTGAGCTCGCCAACGGCTTCGGCAACCTCGCCTCGCGCACGACGGCGATGATCGAGAAGTACTTCGAGGGCATCGTGCCGCCCGCGGCCGACTACACGGAGAAGGACCTCGCGATCCAGAAGATCGTGGCGGAGGCGGCGGCGAACGCGGATGCGGCGGTCGCGCAGTTCCGCATCGACGAGGCGATCGCCGCGATCTGGACGATCGTCGACGCGCTCAACGGCTACATCACCGAGAACGAGCCGTGGGCGCTGGCCCGTGACGAAGAGCAGCGCGAGCGACTCGGCACCGTGCTGTACACCTGCGCCGAGGGGCTGCGTGCCCTCGCGGTGCTGCTGTCACCGGTGATGCCGCAGTCGACCGAGAAGCTGTGGATCGCGCTCGGCGCTGCGGAGACGCTGGGGCGCCTGCAGGATCAGCCGATCCGCGAAGCAGGAGCCTGGGGCGTGCTGCGCCCGGGTACGAGCGTCAACGGTCTGGCTCCCCTGTTCCCGCGGGTGGAGTCGACGGCCTGAGCGGGGCACACGAGATGGCGGACACCTATGTGCGCGAGCGCTCGGCGGACGGGCGCAAGGATCTGAAGTACCCGGCCGCGCCCGAACCGTTGACGATTCCGGTGTACGACAACCATGCGCACCTGGAGATCGTCGACGGCGACGAGCCGCTGTCGCTGACGGAGCAGCTCGACCGGGCGGCGGCGGTGGGGATCGCCGGCGTCGTGCAGGCCTCCGGTGACATCGAGTCGTCGCGGTGGGCGGTCGAGGCCGCAGCATCCGACCCGCGCGTGCTCGCCGCCGTCGCGATCCACCCCAACGACGCGCCGACCTATGCCGAGGACGGTCGTCTCGAGGAGGCGATCGCGGTCATCGACGAACTCGCCGCCCACCCGCGCACCCGCGCGATCGGCGAGACGGGGCTCGACTTCTTCCGCACGGAGCCGGAGCGACGCGCTCCCCAGTTCGAGTCCTTCGAGGCGCACATCGACCTCGCGAAGAAGCATGGCATCGCGATGCAGATCCACGACCGCGATGCACACGACGCGGTGCTGGAGACGCTCGCCCGTGTCGGTGCCCCGGAGCGGACGGTCTTCCACTGCTTCTCGGGGGATGATGCGATGGCGCGCGTCTGCGCGGATGCCGGCTACCACCTGTCGTTCGCGGGCAACGTGACGTTCAAGAACGCCCAGAACCTGCGCGATGCGCTGAAGGTCACGCCGCTCGATCGCCTCCTGGTCGAGACGGACGCGCCGTTCCTCACGCCGGTGCCGCTGCGGGGCCGCCCGAACGCGCCGTACCTCGTTCCGATCACGGTGCGCTTCATGGCGGCCGAGCTCGGCGTCGGGGTGGACGAGCTGTGCGCCCAGCTCGCCGAGAACACCTTGAGGGTCTACGGCTCGTTCGTCTGACCCTGAGGCTCGCTCGCCGGTCCCGCGGTACACCTGTCGGGAGTCTGCACGTATGTCGGAGCGACAGGGCGAGTCTTCCCGACAAGCGTCCATCCTCCCGACAAATGCGCAGGGGTACCCGGTCGGCGATTGCGGAAGGATCAGGCTGCGTCGATCGGATCGGGATCGGCAACCGGCGTCGCGGACACGATGTGCGAGATCGGCTTCCACACCAGCAGAAGCGTGAGCGCCGCGCCGCCGAATGCGAACCACCACGGGGCGGTGAGGCCCCAGACCTGGGCGATCACACCGCCGATGGCCTGCCCGACGATCATGCCGCCGAAGACTCCGACCATGTTCACGGAGGCCACCCGCCCTTGGAGCTCGGCGGGGACCAGCCGCTGCCGGACGGTGGTGGAGATCGTCGCCCACACGAACCCGTACGCACCGAAGAAGAACATGATGACCAGTGCGACCCAGCCGGTGGTGGTCAGCGCGAACGACAGGTGCATGAGCACTTCGAGTGAGAGCACGATGCGCATCAGCGTCGCGAAGGAGACATGCCGTTCGAGCCAACCGAAGCAGAGGGTCGCGAGGATCCCGCCCGCCGCTGAGGCCGTCGTGAGGGTGCCGTATCCGACGGCACCCATCTGCAGGTGTTCGGTCGCGTAGAGCACGAGCACACCCCAGGGGGCTGCCCACGTGATGTTGAAGACGAGGACGATCAGCACCAGCATCCGCACCGGCGGATTGCGCCACAGCCACCGCAGTCCCTCGGCGATGTCGGTGTGCACCGGCGAGTGCGCCTCGGCGGCCCGGGGTGGGACGGGGGTCCTCGCCATGCGGGAGATGAGCACGACCGCGAGTGCCACGCACACCGCTTCGAGCAGGAACGGCCAGGCCATGCCCGCGGCGAACAGGAACGCGCCCAGCGGGGGACCGGCGAACTGATTCGCGACCAGGTAGCCGGCCTGCAGGCGGGCATTGCCGATGCCGAGGTCGGCGGGCTTCACGAGCATCGGCAGGAGTGTGCTCCCCGTCGTGTCGACGAACACCTCGGCGGTGCCGTAGAGGAAGGCGACGGCGAGCACGATCCAGATGTTCGCGACGCCCGTGACGAGGAACACGCACAGCGCGGCGAGGACCACCGCGCGCGCAGCGTTGGCGAGCATGACCAGGCGACGACGGTCGAACCGGTCGGCGATCGCGCCTGCGTGCAGACCGAAGAGCAGCCACGGGAGGAACTGCAGGATCGCACCGGTCGCCACCAGCAGGGGCGATGACGTCATGGATGCGATCAGCAGGGGAGCGGCGGCGAGGGCCACTCCGTCACCGATGTTGCTGGTCCACGATGACGCGAGCAGCCAGCGGAAATCCCGGCCCATGCGTCGTGGCGCGACGAGCTCTCCCAGTCTTGGCACCAGAGAAGACTACTGACGGCGGGGGACATCTGTCGCGTGGGGGACAATGGGGGGATGACCGTCACCCTGCTCGGCGCCACCGAGATCCGCCGCCTCGCCGCTGAGCTCGACGTCACTCCGACGAAGAAGCTCGGCCAGAACTTCGTCACGGACGCGAACACCGTCCGCAAGATCGTGCAGGCGGCGCGCGTACAGCCGGGTGAGCGCGTGGTCGAGGTCGGTCCTGGACTCGGCTCCCTCACGCTGGCGATCCTGGAGACCGGAGCTTCGGTCACCGCGGTCGAGATCGATCACCGCCTCGCCGCGCGCCTCGCCGAGACCGCCGCCGCACACGGTGTGGAGCCCGACCGGCTCACGGTCGTCGACGCCGACGCCCTGCGCATCACCGAACTGCCCGGCGAGCCGACCGTGCTGGTCGCGAACCTCCCGTACAACGTGTCGGTGCCGGTGCTGCTGCACTTCCTCGAGAGCTTCCCCTACCTGCAGCGCGGCGTGGTCATGGTGCAGGCCGAGGTCGCCGAGAGGCTCGCCGCCGAACCGGGCTCGAAGATCTACGGGTCGCCCAGCGTCAAGGCCGCCTGGTACGGCGAGTGGAAGCTCTCCGGCACCGTCTCCCGCCAGGTGTTCTGGCCGGTGCCGAACGTCGACAGCCTGCTCGTCGGCTTCGACCGTTCCGACGGGGAACGGGGGACCGAGGAGGAGCGTCGTCGCACGTTCGAGATCGTCGATGCGGCCTTCAACCAGCGTCGCAAGATGCTCCGCCAGGCGCTGTCGGGGATCTTCGGCAGCTCCGCCGCCGCGTCCGAGGTGTTGCTCGCCGCCGGCGTCGCGCCGACGGCGCGGGGCGAGGACCTCACGGTCGACGACTACCACCGGATCGCGCAGCACGCGGCCGTGTCCGAGGTTCTCGACGACGACGTCGCCTCACCCAGTAATCTGGCACCGTGACCGACTCCCCCCGCTTCCGCCCCGATGTCCCCGAGCTGCACCGTCCGTATGCGGCGGATGAGAGCCGCTATCAGCAGTTCGCCTACCGTCAGGTCGGCACGTCCGGCCTGTATCTGCCCCCGATCTCGCTCGGGCTGTGGTGGAACTTCGGCGACAACATCCCGCTCGACAACCAACGCGCCCTGTTGCGCCACGCCTTCGACCGCGGCATCACGCACTTCGATCTGGCGAACAACTACGGCCCGCCCTACGGCTCAGCCGAGAAGAACTTCGGTCGCATCTTCGCGGAGGACTTCCGGCCGTACCGCGACGAGCTGATCATCTCGTCGAAGGCCGGGTGGGACATGTGGCCCGGCCCGTACGGCGATTTCGCGAGCCGCAAGTACATCCTCGCCAGCGCCGAGCAGTCGCTGACCCGCATGGGCCTCGACTACGTCGACATCTTCTACTCGCACCGGGTCGACCCGGTCACCCCGATCGCCGAGACGATCGGCGCGCTCGACACGCTCGTGCGCCAGGGCAAGGCCCTCTACGTGGGCATCTCGTCGTACAGCGCCGAGCGCACGGCCGAGGCCGTCGCGGTCGCGAAGGACCTCGGCACCCCCCTGGTCATCCACCAGCCCGCGTACTCGATCCTCAACCGCTGGGTGGAGGACGGCCTGACCGACACCCTGGAGCAGTCGGGCCTGGGCGCGATCGCCTTCACTCCTCTGGCGCAGGGGCTGTTGACCGACAAGTACCTCGATGACGGGACGGCGGAGCGTGCGCAGAAGCGCGGCTCGCTGCCGGAGGGTCGGCTCACCGACGAGGCGGTGCAGACGCTGCGGGCGCTGAACGAGGTCGCGAAGGGGCGTGGTCAGTCGCTCGCCCAGCTCGCACTGCAGTGGACGCTGCGCAGCCCGGTCGTGGCTTCGGCGCTGATCGGCGCCTCGCGTCCCGAACAGCTCGACGAGAACATCGCCGCCGTGAACGGTCCCGCCTTCCAGGGCGAGGAGCTCGCCCGCATCGATGAGCTGGCCGGGGCGATCGACGTGAACCTGTGGGCGAAGTCCTCGGAGCTGTGATCGCATCATGAGCCTCGCCGCGTCCACCGACTCCGTGCACGTGCGCGCTCCGGGCAAGATCAACGTCTTCCTCGGGGTCGGCGGCCGGCATGACGACGGGTATCACGCGCTGGCGACGGTCTTCCAAGCGGTGTCCCTCTACGAAGACGTCATCGCGCGCCCTGCCGACGACTTCTCGGTCACGGTCTCGGGGGTGGAGGATGTCGACTCGGTTCCACTGGACGACCGCAACCTCGCCATGCGCGCGGCCAAGCTGCTCGCCCTCGCGGTCGACCACCGGGGCGGTGTCGCGCTCGAGATCCGCAAGAGCGTCCCCGTGGCGGGGGGCATGGGCGGCGGATCCGCGGATGCTGCCGCCGCCCTGGTCGCATGCGACGCGCTGTGGGGGACGGGGCTGTCGCAGGCTCGCCTGCACGACCTCGCCGCCCGCCTCGGCGCCGACGTGCCCTTCGCGCTGCACGGCGGGACGGCGGTCGGAACCGGTCGCGGCGATCAGTTGAACCCCGCGCTCGCGCGTGGGCGCTTCGATTGGATCCTGGTGCCCAGCGAGCAGGGGCTTTCGACGCCCGTGGTCTACGAGCGCCTCGACCTGCTGCGGGAGGAGCAGGGCGCGCTCGCCGACGATCCGCCGCTGTCACTCGACGTCCCGATCCCGGTCTTGCAGGCGCTTCGGTCGGGTGATCCCGCGCAGCTCGCCCCGGCACTCGAGAACGACCTGCAGGTCGCGGCCCTGACCGAGCGTCCCGATCTCGCCGAGACGATCGTCCAGGGGGTCGCTGCCGGTGCGCTGCAGGGCATCGTGTCCGGCTCCGGACCCACAGTGGCGCTCCTGTGTCCCGATCCCGAGACGGCACAGGGGGTGCAATCCGCTCTGCGGGCATCCGGATTCGATCCCCTGCACGTGCACGGCCCGGTTCCCGGCGCACGGATCATCGGCTGACGAGGCTCCCGCGCACAACCCGCCACGCGCGGCGACCGCGCTCGAAAAGGTGCGTGCGTGCGTCCTGACAGACATAATGAAGTGACGATGTGACCGTGCACACGCGAGGAGGCACCCGATGTCCAGCGCCTCCGAGCGCGCGCGGCAGCCGAGCATCCGCGATGTCGCTCGCCTGGCCGGGGTCTCTCACCAGACGGTATCCCGGGTCTTGAACGACCATCCGAGCATCCGCCCGGAGACGAAGGCGAAGGTGCTCGACGCGATCTCCGTGCTCGACTATCGCCCGAACCTCGCTGCCCGCGCACTGGTGACCAGCAAGTCGAACGTGCTCGGCATCCTCTCCGCGACGATCGGGGAGTTCGGGCCGACCTCGTCGATCGCCGGTATCGAGGACGCGGCGCGCGAGGAGGGATACGCGGTCTCCACCCTCAACCTTCCGGAGACCACGCCGGAGGCGATCGGCAACGCGGTGCGCCAGCTCGCCCGCGAACAGGTGGACGGGATCGTGGTGCTCGCCCCGCAGGTGCGCGTGTTCCATGTCCTTCGGGGAATGTCCGTCGACATGCCGTTCGTGACGCTGCAGACCGCATCGGGCTCCGACGGAGTGAGCCTCTCGGCCGACCAGGTGGCGGGAGCCAGAGCGGCCACGGAGCATCTGATCTCCCTCGGTCACAGCGACATCCTGCACCTCGCAGGTCCACAGGACTGGATCGAGGCGGAGTCGCGGATGCGGGGCTACCTCGATGGGCTGCGCGAGGCGGACCTGCCGACGTTTCCCCCGATCCGCGGGGATTGGACCGCCGACTTCGGGTACTTCGCGGGCAAGGAGCTGTCGCGGCGCCGCGACTTCACGGCGGTGTTCGCCGCGAACGACCTCATGGCGATCGGCCTCATGCACGGTTTCCGCGACTCCGGCCTCCGCGTGCCGCACGATGTGAGCGTGATCGGATTCGACGATATCCCGGTCGCCGCACACGTGGCTCCCACGTTGAGCACGGTGCACCAGGACTTCCCCGAGCTGGGGCGGCGCGCCGTGCGGATCCTCCTCGCGCAGATCCGGGGCGAGGACGTCCCGGTCTTCGGTCCGCTGCAGACGGTCCTGCGCGCGCGCGAATCCGCCGCGACGAGATAGCGCACCGCGTCACGGTCGCGACACGAATTCGTGGCGCGGACTTGACAGCGCTTCCTCGTGAGTGGACGATGTAACTCAATGTGAACGGTCACATCGAAGGTGACCGCACGTCGCAAGGAAGATCCGTGAGCACCACAGCAACGTTGCCTACCGTGTCAGGCCCCATCTTGGAGATGCGCAACATCACCAAGGAGTTCCCGGGCGTCAAGGCGCTCGCCGATGTCTCGATCACCGTCCGCGCCGGCGAGATCCACGCCATCTGCGGCGAGAACGGCGCGGGAAAGTCGACCCTGATGAAGGTCCTCTCGGGGGTGTACCCCTATGGGACCTACGACGGGGAGATCCTGCTCTACGGTCAGGAGCAGAGGTTCAAGGACATCGTCGCCAGCGAGCAGGCCGGCATCGCGATCATCCACCAGGAGCTCGCCCTGATCCCCGAGCTGTCGGTCACCGAGAACATCTTCCTCGGCAACGAGATCCAGCACGCTGGACGCATCGACTGGCAGGCCCAGAAGGAGCGCACGATCGAGTTGCTCGCTC
Source organism: Microbacterium paraoxydans (assembly GCF_020524545.1). Lineage (GTDB taxonomy): Bacteria > Actinomycetota > Actinomycetes > Actinomycetales > Microbacteriaceae > Microbacterium > Microbacterium paraoxydans_C. The sequence goes on from NZ_JAIVLG010000001.1 coordinate 802,872, forward strand.
GGGTCGGGCTGAACGAGGATCCGGATGCGCAGATCAAGACGCTCGGTGTCGGCAAGCAGCAGCTGATCGAGATCGCGAAGGCGCTCAACAAGGACGTGAAGCTGCTGATCCTCGACGAGCCGACCGCTGCCCTGAACGAGAACGACTCGCAGCATCTGCTCGACCTGATCCTCGGGCTCAAGGCCAAGGGCATCGCGTCGATCATGATCAGCCACAAACTCAACGAGATCGAGCAGATCGCCGACGAGATCACGATCATCCGCGACGGGCGCACCGTCGAGACCCTCGACATCTCCCGCGGGGAGATCAACGAGGACCGCATCATCCGCGGCATGGTGGGCCGCTCGTTGGAGAGCCGCTACCCGGACCGCGAGCCCGAGATCGGCGAGGTGTTCTTCGAGGTCAAGGACTGGTGGGTGCAGCACCCGACCGTCCCGGAGCGCATGGTCGTGAAGGGCTCGAACATCACCGTACGACGCGGCGAGGTCGTCGGCATCGCGGGGCTCATGGGCGCAGGCCGCACGGAGTTCGCGATGAGCATCTTCGGCCGCTCCTACGGCACGTTCCTCTCCGGCACGCTCATCAAGGACGGCCAGGAGGTCGCGCTCCCCGATGTGGCGGCGGCGATCAAGCACGGCCTCGCCTACGTGAGCGAGGACCGCAAGGTGCTGGGGCTCAACCTGCTCGACACGATCAAGCGGTCGGTCGTCGCCGCGAAGCTCTCCAAGATCGCCAAGCGGGGCGTCGTCGATGCCCGCGCCGAGTTCGCTGTGGCCGAGGACTATCGCAAGGCGCTGCGCATCAAGACCCCCTCGGTCGAAGAGGGCGTCGGCAAGCTCTCGGGTGGCAATCAGCAGAAGGTCGTCCTGGCGAAGTGGATGTTCACCGACCCCGACCTGCTGATCCTCGACGAGCCCACGCGAGGTATCGACGTCGGCGCGAAGTACGAGATCTACGCGATCATCAACGAGCTCGCGGCGCAGGGCAAGGGCGTCATCGTCATCTCCAGCGAGCTTCCCGAGCTGCTCGGCATCTCCGACCGCATCTACACCGTCTTCGAAGGTCGGGTCACCGACTGTATCCCGGCCGATCAGGCGACACCTGAGGACCTCATGCGCAGCATGACCTCCGCGACCCAGAAAGCATCCGCATGACCACCGACACCACCGCAACGAAGCGCGGCTTCCATTTCAAGGACATCACGAAGATGTTCGGGGGAGGGCAGTCGACGCTCCGCCAGTTCGGCATCCTCGGCAGCCTCGTCGTGATCCTGGTCGTCTTCCAGGTGCTGACCTGGATCGTCAAGGGGACGGGGCTCACCCTCTCGTCGGGCAACCTGATCAACGTCGTGAATCAGTACTCGTACATCCTGATCCTCGCGATCGGAATGGTGATGGTCATCATCATGGGCCACATCGACCTCTCGGTCGGGTCCGTCGCCGCTTTCACCGGCATCGTGGTGGCGAAGGCCATGGCCGACTGGAACCTTCCCTGGCCGCTCGGCATCCTCCTCGGTCTCGGGGTCGGCGTGCTGGTCGGTGCCTGGCAGGGCTTCTGGGTCGCGTACGTCGGGGTGCCGGCGTTCATCGTGACCCTGGCGGGCATGCTGTTCTTCCGCGGTGCGAACCAGTGGGTCGGTGACTCGCAGTCCGTTCCCGTACCGCAGGGCTTCAAGGTGATCGGCGCCGGCTATCTCCCCGAACTGTCGTTCATCCCCGTGCCCTTCAACGTCTTCACGATGCTGCTGGCGCTCATCGGCGTCGCGTGGATCGTGTTCTGGGAGATCCGAACGCGTCGCATCCAGCACAAGATGGGTGCCGAGACCGCCCCCCTCTGGGTGAGCGTCACGAAGGTCGTGCTGATCTCGGCCGTGATCCTCATCGCCGGCTGGCTGTTCGCCACCGGGCGTGAGGGAACGAGCTTCCCGATCTCCGGCGTCATCCTGCTCGCGCTCGTCATCCTCTACTCCTTCATCACCAACAACACCGTCTTCGGTCGTCACATCTACGCGGTCGGCGGCAACCGTCAGGCCGCGCGGCTGTCGGGTGTGAAGGACCGCTGGGTCGACTTCTTCGTGATGATGAACATGTCGGTGCTCGCGTCGCTGGCCGGCATGATCTACGTCGCCAGGGCTACCGCCTCGGGCCCGCAGGACGGCAACGGCTGGGAGCTGGATGCGATCGCCTCCGTCTTCATCGGTGGTGCGGCCGTCTCGGGCGGCATCGGAACCGTGATTGGGTCGATCATCGGTGGTCTCGTGATGGCGTTCCTGAACAACGGTCTCGCTCTGCTGGGCGCCGGCGCCGACGTGGTGTCCATGATCAAGGGTCTCGTGCTCCTGTTCGCCGTCGGCGTCGATGTGTGGAACAAGCAGCAGGGTCGCCCGTCGATCATCGGCTTCCTGACGCGTCGCTTCGGGCGCAAGCAGGACCCGGCCACCGACACGTTCGATCCGACCAAGACGAACTATCCCACCAGCCAGAAGTACGAAGCCCCCGCCGTCGACGAGACGCGCGGTTAGGAGAGGCCGAGCCGCACAGCGCACGTGCGACGAGACCTTCACACACCAGAGAAAGAGATCACATGAAGAAGATTCTTCTGTCGGCGACAGCGCTTGTCGTCGCGGGCGCCTTCGCCCTTACCGGCTGCTCCTCGGAGCGCGGCGGTGGCAGCGACTCGGGATCGGGGGACGAGGCCAAGGGCTTCGCCGCCGACGCCACGATCGGTGTCGCTCTTCCCGACAAGACCTCGGAGAACTGGGTCCTCGCCGGTCAGCTGTTCACGGACGGTCTCGAGGAGGCCGGTTTCAAGGCGGACGTGCAGTACGCGCCCGCCAGCAACACGGTCGCCGAGCAGCAGAACCAGATCCAGGCGATGGTCACCGGCGGAGCCAAGGTCATCATCATCGGCGCGAAGGACGGCAAGCAGCTGTCGACGCAGGTCGAGGCGGCCCGCGACGCGGGTGTCACCGTCATCGCGTACGACCGTCTGATCGAGAACACGGAGGCCGTCGACTACTACGTCGCCTTCGACAACTTCAAGGTCGGTCAGCTGCAGGGGCAGGCACTCCTCGACGGTCTCGCCGAGCGTGCGGGCCACGAGGCTCCGTACAACATCGAGCTGTTCTCGGGTTCGCCCGACGACGCGAACTCGGCGGTGTTCTTCAACGGCGCGATGGAGGTCCTCCAGCCGAAGATCGACGACGGGACGCTGAACGTCGTGTCGGGCCAGACCGAGATCGCGCAGACCGCGACCGAGGGGTGGAAGCCGGAGAACGCGCAGCGCCGTATGGACTCGCTGCTCACTTCGTCGTACGGCTCCGAGACCCTCGACGGCGTCCTCTCCCCGAACGACACGCTCGCCCGCGCCATCATCACCTCGGTGCAGCAGGCCGGAAAGCCGGTCCCCGTGGTCACGGGTCAGGACTCCGAGGTCGAGTCGGTCAAGTCGATCATGGAGGGCATCCAGTACTCCACGATCAACAAGGACACCACGCTCCTCGTCGAGCAGTCGATCAAGATGGTCGGCCAGCTCCAGAAGGGCGAAGAGGTCGACGTCAACGACACCGAGCAGTACGACAACGGCGTGAAGGTGGTCCCGGCCTACCTGCTCGACCCGGTCATCGTGACCAAGGAGAACGCGGCAGAGGCATACGCCAACGTCCCGAGCCTCCTGGAGATCGTGAAGTCGTACCAGTAACTCGCACGGCACACATCCTCACGGATACGACGAACCGTCCGGGCCCTCGGGTCCGGGCGGTTCGTCGTTCAACCGGTGCACATGCCCGGGACGCGCCTCAGAACGGTGCGGCCACCGGATCGGCACTCGTGAAGGTCACCGTGTTCTGCGGTGGCGGCCGGTCGATGTACGTGCGACCGGTCGGGCTTGTCCACTCCAGCACGCCGCCCGAGGTCTGGTCGACGTGCCAGGGGGAGTGGTGTTTGAGCATGTGATGTCGTCGGCAGAAGGCGGCAAGGTTTCCGTGGGTGGTCGCCCCTCCTGTCGAGGCCGCATGATTGTGGTCGAGGTCGCACTTGCGCGCCGTGATCCCGCATCCGGGAAACCGGCACCGCTGGTCCCGCGCGCGGAGATGCCGCCGGAGATGTTCACTCGGGCGGTAGCGGTCGACAGCGAGCAGTTCGCCGGAGATCGGATGCGTCAGCACGCGGTCCCAGCCGGTCGCGGAACCTGCCAGCGTGCGAGCGGTCGTGACGTCGATGGGGATCGTTCCGTCGAGCTCGGCCGGTGATGAGGTCGTCGGAGCGTCATCGTCCATCAGAGTGAGCACCGGCACCGTGACCTCGACGCGGGCGCGGACCTCGCCCAGCAGGCTGTCCGCCGTGTCATGGCCCGCGGGGGATCCTGTGAGAACGAGGTCGGCGAGCAGATCGGCGCGCAACTGATCGACCGTGCGGTCGTCGGCGGGGAGTCCGGCGGCCGAAGCATCCTGTGCCTCTCGTGCATTCTCCTCTTTCACCGCATGCGCCATCTGCGACAGCCGGTCGAGCATGCCGTGCAGGAGGACCGCGGGTCCGCGCGCCCCCAGCTCGGCCATCCCGTCGTCGAGGTCCTTCACCCACACGCGGCGCAGCTCGCGGGCATCGCGATGCCGCTCGGTGAGACTTCGCTCCTGGAACCGCTCGGCAAGACGCCGCACGATCCGCCCAAGCCGATTCGGGGATTCCGTCACGGCGACCTCCACGGCCTCCGCGGCGTAGGCGGCGCGATCCGCAGCCTCGTCGAGATGCGCGCCCGCCTCGACGATGACCCGGGAGTGCGCGGCACTGATGCGCCCTTCGCCCTGCGCCTCCCATACCGCCGGGAATCGCTCGACGAGCCACGAGGCCTCGGCCATCTTGCGCTCGATCGTGCGGTCGCTCAGGTGCTGCGCAGCGCCGATCTCGGCAGCGACCGTGCGGATCGCCATGTCGCCGCGATCGGGGTGGGCGGCGCCGCGGGCGATGTCGACGGCCAGGCGTGCGGCCATCGCGAGCATGCCGTCGCGCGCGGCCTGCATGCTGCTCAGCGTCGCCTCCGCCGCCTCGAGCGAGGCCACCAGATCGGCGAGCATCGCCATCTGGGAGTCGGTCGCGTCGAGCAATGCTGTCATGACGTCAGTCCATCACGGCCCACCGACATTCGAAACTATGTTCACCAGAATCCCAGTATCCGATCGTCGCCGAGAGCACTACTGCCAGATCGGATCGTCCGGGTCGGGGGAGTCCGTGCCGTCGGCGTCGGTCATGATGCGCGCGTCGGCGATCCACGACGTCAGATCATCGTCGTGGAGCAGGTGAGGTCGCGGCGTGCCGAGCAGGTCGGGGTCCGTCGCGACGGCCAGCGGCTCATCGCTGGCGAAGACGACGACGTTGCCGAGCGGGCCTTCGTCATCGTTCGGTTCGGCGTCGAGAATGACGGCGACATGGTCGAACACCGCGCGCAGGGTGGCCGCCTGTCGTCGTGAGTACTCGAAAGGATGTCCGTCGAGCAGGTTGACCGCGACGACTCCCTCCGCTGCTGAGCGCGCGGCGACGCGGCGATAGAACTCCTGGCTGGCCACACGATGCCGGATGACGGCGGCATCCCAGAGATCGACGACCGTGAACCGCGCTCCCATCCAGTCGCCGGAAAGCTCCGCGTCCGCGACCACGCGCGCGTCGCCGAAGATGACGCGCACATCCGCGCCGGGCGGCAGCGGCAGAGCGGCGAGCACGGCCTCGTAGAGCTCGGGCTCGAACTCCACCACGAGCTGGGGCGACCCGGTGCGCGTGGCCTCGACGTAGCGCGCCAGCGTGAGCGCCCCGGCTCCGAGATGCACGGTGAACAAAGGCGAGCCGGGCTCGGCGGCGGCATCCATGGCGCGGGCGATGTGTTGGGTGTACGCGTACTCGAGAGCGGTGGGCTCGGTCGTCGAGACGACGGACTGCGGGATCCCGTCGACGCTGAGCTCGTAGCGATCAGGGCGCCTCTTCGACCGGATGAGCTTCGCCCTTCGGCCGTCGAGCAGAAGCGAGAACACCCGGCGACTGATTGGCACCCGTCGATCCTAGGGCGCCCCGAGCCGGGCGGAGAACTCGTCCATCCCGCGCGGCTACCCTGGAAGGAACATGGCACATCTTCTGGGGGCCGAAGCCCTGCACCTCGAATATCCGACCAGAGTGGTCTTCGACTCTGTGACCCTCGGGATCGAGGAGGGGGATCGAATCGGCATCGTCGGGCGCAACGGCGACGGCAAGTCCAGCCTCCTCGGGATGCTCGCCGGCACGAAGGAGCCTGACTCCGGGCGTGTGACGGTGCGCGGTGGAACCCGCATCGGAGTGCTCGATCAGGCAGACACGCTCGCGGACGACCTCACGATCCGCGAGGCCGTGGTCGGTGACATGGCGGAGCACGAGTGGGCGGGTGACGCGCGCATCCGTGACGTCATCGCCGGGCTCCTCGCCGACCTGCCCTGGGATGCGGAGATCGGCTCCCTCTCGGGCGGTCAGCGGCGCCGCGTGTCTCTCGCCAGGCTCCTCACCGGGGACTGGGACGTCATCGCCCTCGACGAGCCGACCAACCACCTCGACGTCGAGGCGATCACCTGGCTCGCGCGACACCTCAAGAAGCGCTGGTCGCCGAGCTCCGGGGCCCTCATGGTCGTGACCCACGACCGCTGGTTCCTCGATGAGATCTGCACCGCGACGTGGGAGGTCCACGATCGCATCGTCGAGCCCTTCGAGGGCGGGTACGCGGCGTACATCCTTCAGCGCGTCGAGCGCGACCGGATGGCGGCGGCGACCGAGGCGAAACGGCAGAATCTCGCCCGCAAGGAACTCGCCTGGCTCCGCCGCGGCGCGCCGGCGCGCACGAGCAAGCCGAAGTTCCGCATAGACGCCGCGAACGAGCTGATCGCCGACGTGCCGGAGATCCGGGACAAGGTCTCGTTGCAGTCGCTCGCCGTGTCCCGCCTCGGCAAGGACGTGGTCGACCTGCTCGACGTCGGCGTCACCTACCCGTCGACGGGTTCGGGGAGCGGGGGAGCGGGCGGCGGCGAGAAGGTGGTCCTGCGCGACGTCGAGTGGCGCATCGCCCCGGGCGAGCGCACCGGCATCCTCGGGGTCAACGGCGCCGGCAAGTCGACGTTGCTGGGGCTCATCGCGGGCACGATCGAGCCGACGAGCGGTCGCGTCAAGAGGGGCAAGACGGTGAACGTCAAGACCCTCACGCAGCGTCTGGACGAGCTCGCACGGCACTGGAACGACCCCGTGCGCATCGTCATCTCGGGTCTGCGCACCTCTTACACGCTCGGTGCGGGATCGAAGGCGCAGGACCTCACCCCCGGGCAGCTGCTGGAGCGGCTGGGGTTCTCCTCCGCGCAGCTCTCGACCCCTGTGAAGGACCTGTCCGGCGGTCAGCAGCGCCGCCTCCAGCTGCTGCTCGTGCTCCTCGAGCAGCCCAACGTGCTGATCCTCGACGAACCGACCAACGACATGGACACCGACATGCTGGCCGCGATCGAGGACCTGCTCGACTCCTGGTCTGGCACGCTCCTGGTGGTCAGTCACGACCGGTACTTCCTGGAGCGCGTGACGGACCAGCAGTACGCGATCCTGCCCGCAGGAGACGGGGCCGGGCGTCTACGTCACCTGCCCGGCGGCGTCGACGAGTATCTTCGCCTGCGCGAACAGGTCGAGGCCGCCGCGGCGAGGCCCGCCCCCGCAGGTGCTCCTGCGCCGAAGGGTCTCGAGGGTGCCGCGCTGCGCACGGCGCAGAAGGAGGCCGCATCGCTCGAGCGTCGCATCCAGAAGCTCACGGAGCAGGTGGACCGTGCCAAGCATGCGCTCGCCGATCACGATCAGTCCGACTATGAAGGGCTGGGGGAGCGGATGAAAGCCATCTCCACGCAGGAGGCCGAGATCGAGGACCTGGAGTCGCAGTGGTTCGAACTCACGGAGCAGATCGGCTGACCGACACGCCGGAGCATAGTTAGGATTACCTACCCTAACTAAATTGTCGTTAGTCTCGGGGGCGTCCCGTCCAACGACAGAAAAGGTCCTGCCGTGAATCGTCGCCTTGCCCTCGCCGCCCTCGTCTCCGCCTCCGCGCTCGCGCTCGCCTCCTGCGCCTCCGCCGACACCTCCGGCGAACCCGGGACCGACGCCGACGAGATGGTCACCCTCGTGCACCCCACGATCGACGATCTCGAGATCGACTTCGCCGCGCAGCCCGAGAACATCGTGATGGACTGCTACGCCTACAGCTCGCTCCACGAGTACGGGATCGAGCCCGTCGCACTGTTCGGATACGAGTGCGACAACCCGTTCGTGATGGGGGACGCCGACATCAGCGGCATCGAGGTCGTCGGCAAGGACGGGGAGATCGACGTCGAGAAGCTGGCCGAACTGCGTCCGGATGCGATCGTCGGCCAGGGCGACGCAGACGGATGGGCCTGGTTCGATGAAGACGTGAACGCGCAGATCACGCGTGTCGCGCCGTTCGTGGCCCTGCCTGGAGGTGACACGATCGACGGACGCATCGCCGACACCCGCGAGATCGCGGAGTTCTTCGGTGGTGACGTCGCCTCCGCGGCGATCCTCGAGTCCGATGAGGACCTCGAGGCTGCGAAGGAGGCGTTCCGCACGGCCATCGCCGACAGCGGGCTGAACCTCATGCTCACCAGCCCGACGAAGGAGATGCTGTACACGGGGGTCGGGTTCGCGCAGGCAGACATGCTGGAGGAGCTCGGAGCGACCATCGTCGGCGCCGATGCTCCCGAGACCGGCAACCCGTGGGGCCAGGTCGCGTGGGAGGACGCATCGAGCTACCCGGCCGACGTGCTCCTGGTCGAGGGGTACACGGACGACTTCTCGTTCTCGGCCGAGCTCTGGGACGCGCTCCCGGCCGTGAAGGCCGGTCAGCTCGGGGCGTGGAGCTCGAAGGGCGCGATGACGGCGTCGACGTACGCGCAGTGGCTGAATGACGTCGCCGGACTCGTCTCGGGCTCCGACAAGGTCGCCTGACCCCTCGATGTCGCAGGTCTCGCTCGCAGAGCCCCGGGTGGACGGGGAGCGCCGCGGCGCTCCCCGTCGCTGGCTCGGCATCGTCCCGCTCGTCGTCCTGTGCTTGCTGGCACTCGCTGCGAGCATGCTGGTGGGCTCGCGAGCGCTCTCTCCGGGTGAGGTGCTCCACTTCCTCCTGCATCCTGATCCCGATGATGCGATATCGCAGACCGTCTGGTTCTCCCGCGTTCCGCGCACGGTCCTGGTGCTGGTCGCCGGTTCCGCCCTCGGGGTCGCCGGTGCGCTCATGCAGGCCGTCACGCGCAATCCCATGACGGATCCCGGCATCCTCGGCGTCAACGCGGGTGCTTCTCTCGCGGTCGTCGCGGGGCTGGCGTTCTTCGGGGTGACGGACATCTCGCAGTACATGTGGTGGTCTTTCGCGGGCGCGATGCTGACATCGGTTCTGGTCTTCGCCATCGGCAATACGGGAGCCGCGCGCGGCAATCCCGTGCGGATGACGCTCTCTGGGGTCGCGCTCGGGGCGGTGCTGTCGGGCTTTTCCTCTGCCGTGCTGCTGTCGAACTCCGAGGTTCTCCAGCGCATGCGCGGGTGGTCCGCCGGGACGACGGCCTCGCAGCCGCTCGCCGCGACGCTCGCGATCACCCCGTTCATCCTCGTGGGCCTGGCGATCGCCCTGCTGAGCTCCAGATCCCTCGACGTGCTGTCTCTGGGAGAGGCCTCGGCCGTCGCGATGGGCGCCCATCCGAACCGCATCCGCGTGGTGACCCTCGTCGCGATCGCTCTGCTCGCCGGCGGGGCGACGGCCGCCGCCGGCCCGATCGGCTTCCTCGGTCTGCTCGCTCCGCACGTGGCGCGCATGATCGTCGGACCGCATCAAGGATGGATCATGGCGTACTCGGTGCTCATCGCTCCCACGGTGCTGGGCTTCGCCGACGTGCTGGGCCGCGTCATCACCGACGGGGAAGTTCCGGTCGGCGTCGTCACGGCGTTCATCGGCGCCCCCATGCTCATCTGGATGGTCCGGCGCTTCCGGGTCTCGGAGGTCTGAGCGATGACGGATCTCGACTTCGGCCGACGCCTGCATCGCCTCGGTCCGGCGGGGCGTCCGCTGCTGCTCGTCGATGCGCGCTCCCTGCAGGTGTGCACGGGGCTCTGGGTCGCGACCGCGGCACTCGCCCTGTTCGCCGTGTTCTCGGGTTCCGCGCAGATCTCGCTCCCCGAAGCGATCGCGGCACTGGTCGGACGCGGGGACGACTACACGACCATGGTGGTGCTCGAATGGCGGGTGCCGCGCATCCTGATGGCCGTGCTCCTGGGCACGTGCCTGGCGATGAGCGGAGCGATCTTTCAGAACCTGACCGGCAACCCGCTCGGCTCCCCGGATGTCATCGGATTCCAGACCGGTTCGTACACCGGCGCTCTCGTCGTGATGCTGCTTCTCGGCGGGGGCTCGGCGGCGACCATGGGCGGCGCTCTGATCGGCGGTGTGGCGACGGCCTTCCTCGTGTTCCTGCTGTCCTCTCAGCGGGGGTCCGTGCGCGGGGTGCGGCTGATCATCGTCGGGATCGGCGTGAGCGCCATGCTCGCCTCCGTGAACGTGTGGATCCTGCTGAATGCGACCGTGGAGGACGCGATCATGGCGGGGCTGTGGGGAGCGGGCAACCTCTCGGGGGTGACCTGGCCCACCTTCGCGGTGACGTTCGCCGGCTCCTCCGCGTTCGTCCTCGCGGCGCTCGTGCTCAGCCGGCCGATGCGGCTCCTGCAGATCGGGGTCCCGTTCGCCACGGCCCTGGGACAGAACGTCCGACTCGTGCAGGTGAGCGCGATCGTGGTCGGCGTCGGGTTGACGGCGCTCGCGACCGCGACGGTCGGTCCCATCTCCTTCATCGCGCTCGCGGCGCCGCAGATCGCACGACGCATCGTGCGCTCGGACGGTCTGGCGCTCGGACCGACCGCGGCGGTCGGATCGCTCCTGCTCCTGCTCGCCGATGTGGTCGCACAGCGGATCCACCCCGACTCCCCGCTGCCGGTGGGGATCGTGACCGTGTCGATCGGCGGGCTGTACTTCCTGTGGCTGCTCCTGAGAGAGGGAAAGAGAAGATGACCCGTCTGACCGTCGCGGAGGCCGCGCTCGGCTACGCGGATCGGATCGTCTGCGAAGACGTGTCCGTGGAGATCCCCGATGGCGCGTTCACCGTGATCGTCGGGCCGAACGCCTGCGGCAAGTCGACGCTGCTGAAGAGCCTCACCCGTCTGCTGCAGCCCGCTCGGGGAAGGGTACTGCTGGACGGCGACAGCCTGCACCGTCTGCCGACCAAGCACGTCGCGCGCGAGGTGGGACTGTTGCCACAGGGCCCCGTGGCGCCGGACGGGATCCGCGTGATCGATCTCGTCTCGCGCGGTCGCTACCCGCACCAGCGCCTGTTCACCCCGTGGTCGCCGGAGGACGAGGAGGCGGTCGCCGAAGCCATGGACGCCACGGGGGTCGGGCATCTGTCCGGTCGCCTCGTCGACGAGCTCTCCGGCGGGCAGCGGCAGCGCGTGTGGATGGCGGTGGCGCTCGCGCAGCAGACGCCCATCCTGCTACTCGACGAGCCCACCACCTACCTCGACCTCAGCCATCAGGTCGAGCTGCTGGAATTGTGCCGCTCCCTCAACCGCCGTGCCGGGAACACTCTCGTCGCCGTGCTGCACGACCTGAACCAGGCAGCGCGCTACGCCGACCACATCATCGCGATGAAGGACGGAGCCGTGGTGTCGACCGGGAAGCCGGAGCACGTCATCACCGAGTCGCTGGTCGCGCACGTCTTCGGGCTCGATGCCCAGGTGATCGTCGATCCCGAGTCGGGGAGCCCGCTCGTGATCCCGCGCTGGTCGCACGACTGAGCGGGGAATATCCTTCTCTCACCGCTGTTGGGAGGTAGGGATGGAAGGCCTCGAAGTAACGGTCCTGCTCGGACTCACGATTCTCGTCGGAACCCTGATCGCCCCGCGCGTGCGTCTCGCGCTACCCCTCGTCCTGGTCATCTTCGGACTCCTCCTCGGCTTCGTGCCGCAGCTGCGCGAGGTGCAGCTGCCGCCGGAGACGGTGCTCCTGCTGTTCCTCCCCGTGATGCTCTTCTGGGAGAGCCTGACGACCTCGCTGCGATCGATCCGCCGCGACTTCCGCTACATCCTTCCGATGAGCACCGTGCTGGTCGTCGCCTCGGCGTTCGCCGTGGCCGGCATCGGAGTGCTGTTCGGGATGCCGTGGGAGATCGCCCTCATCCTGGGGGCCGCCGTCGCTCCGCCCGACGCCACGGCCGTGGCCGCCCTCGGGCGTCTCCTCCCGCGCCGCATGTTCATGAAGCTCAAGGCCGAGAGCCTGACCAACGACGGCACCGCTCTGGTGCTCTACGCGATCGCGGTGTCGCTCGCGCTCGGCGGTCAGATCACGCCGTTGTCGGTGACGGTCGACCTGCTCATCTCGTACGTCGGCGGCATCGCGGCCGGTGCGGTGGTCGCCGCTCTCGGCTACCTGTTGCTGCGTCGTACGGCGTCGACGATCGTCATCAACGTCGCGCTGCTGCTGATCCCGTTCACGGCCTTCCTCCTCGCCGAGACGGTGCACGCCTCGGGGGTGCTCGCGGTCGTCGTCGCCGGACTCATCGTCGCCTACGTGTCGCCGCGGGTGACGACCGCGTCCTCCCGCCGACAGGCGGATGCGGCCTGGCCGTTCGGTGTGTTCCTGCTCAACGGCGCGCTGTTCGTGCTGATCGGGCTCGAAGTGCAGTACGTCGTGCACGAGATCTCGGCCGCGGCGATCGGCCGCCTCGTGCTGATCACGCTCGCGGTCTGGGCGACGCTGCTGGTCGTGCGGTACCTCTTCCAGCTGTTGAACGTGCCGTTCCAGCGGCGGACCGATCCGCGACCGCCGCGCGGAGCGAGGTCCCGGGCACGGGTCGTGTCCACTCTGGCGGGGATGCGCGGTGCCGTGTCTCTCGCCATCGCTCTCTCCGTGCCGGTGACCGTCACCGAGGGCGGAGCGCTGAACGGCCGCGATGAGATTGTGTTCGTCACGGCCGGTGTCATCCTGCTGAGCCTGCTCGTGCAGGGGCCGTTCCTGCCCGCCATCGTCCGCTGGGCGCGTTTCCCGGTCGACCACGTCGAAGATGAGGAGTACGAGCTCGCCGAACGTGCGATCTCGGGGGCCGCGCTGGCCGCTCTCGACGACCTCGCCGCCGAGCACGGTGTGGGGCAGGAGGTGCGTGATCGAGTGCGCTCCGAGGGGTATCAGATGCTCGAATTCGCGAATGCACGCGCCCTGGCACGGGAACAGGCTCTGGTCGACGCGGAAGCCGAGATGCTCGACGAGATGCTGGGAGAGCCGGATCCGCTGGGCGCCGGGACCGCCGGATCCCGACCCGTCGGAGATACGGGAGTGGAACAGGCTGACCCGCCCGATGGCACGGTTCTGCAGATGATCGCGACCTCGACCGACGTCGACATCGCACAGCGCTCGCCACTGGTCCGGCACGAGGAGCACACGCGCCTCAAGCTCGCCCTCCTCGACCGGAAGCGCGAGGTGCTGCTGGGGCTGCGCGGTGCCGGGACCGTCGATGACATCGTGGTGCGCCGGATCTCCGCCCGCCTCGACCTGGAACAGGTGCGACTCCAGGGCATCGAGGAGTTCGACTGAGGAGCGCAGGAGCGCCTCGTGACGCCGTGTGACGAACCGATTCCGTGCGCGGCGGGCGGCCTGTCTAACGTAGGCGAGTCCCACCAGGAAGGAACTCCCCTCGCATGTCTCGTCGCACCACCACCGTCCTCGCCGCGCTCGCCGCTGTCCCGCTCTTCGTCGCGCTCGCCGGCTGTGCCACGGCGTCTTCCGACGCCGGTTCCGGAGGTGACGGATCGTCCGAGAACGAGGTCGTCAAGATCGGCGTCGTCGGCAAGGGCGACGAGCAGTGGCCGGCCTTCGTCGAGGCTGCGGCCGAAGAGGGCATCACGGTCGAGCTGGTCGACTTCGGCTCGTACGAGCAGCCCAACCCGGCGCTCTCCGAGGGGGAGATCGATCTCAACCAGTTCCAGCACATCGTGTACCTGGCCGAGTACAACAACGCCTCGGGCTCCGACCTCACTCCGATCGGATCCACGGCGATCTACCCGCTGGGTCTGTACTCGACCAAGTACGACGACGTCGAGAGCATTCCGAAGGGCGAGAGCGTCGCCGTGCCCGATGACGCGTCCAACCAGGCCCGCGCGTTGAACGTGCTCCAGCAGGCCGGTCTCGTCACGCTCAAGAGCGGCGGAACACCGTACTCCGACCTCGCCGACGTCGACACCGCGAAGTCCAAGGTCACCGTCACCGCCCTCGAGGCCGCCCTCATCCCGACCTCGCTGCCCGACGTCGCTGCCGCGATCATCAACAACGACTTCGTGCAGGACGCGGGTCTCACGTTCGAGGACGCGATCGCCCAGGATGACCCCGAGGACCCCAGCGCCCTGCCGTATGTGAACATCTTCGCCGCCCGCGCCGACGACGCCGACAACGAGACCTACCTCAAGCTGGTCGAGATCTTCCAGACGAACGAGGCCGTGCAGAAGGGACTCCTGGAGTCGTCGGGCGGCACCGCCGTGGCGCTGCAGACGCCGGTGGAGGACCTGGTCGCGTCGCTCGAAAAGGTGCAGGCCGACGCCGAGGCGAACAAGTAGGACTCGGGGACCGGAGCTACGCATGCCGATCGTCACTCTGACGAACGTCTCGAAGACGTACCCCTCCCGCACCCGCGGCGACGCCGAGATCGTGGCCGTGGATGATGTGACCCTTTCCATCGAGAAGGGCGACGTCTACGGCATCATCGGGTACTCCGGGGCGGGCAAGTCGACTCTCGTCCGGCTGATCAACGCGCTCGAGCCGGCCACGAGTGGCAGCATCACGGTGGACGGCGTCGACATCACCGCCCTCACCGAGCGCGAGCTGCGCAAGGTCCGCGGCGGAATCGGCATGATCTTCCAGCAGTTCAACCTGTTCTCCTCGCGCACGGTCAAGGGCAACATCGCCTACCCGCTGAAGCTCGCAGGCTGGTCCAGCACCGACATCGAGGCGCGGGTCACGGAGCTTCTCTCGTTCGTCGGACTCTCCGACAAGGCCAAGGCCTACCCGGAGCAGCTCTCCGGTGGGCAGAAGCAGCGCGTCGGCATCGCCCGCGCACTCGCCACCGGGCCTGCGATCCTCCTCGCGGATGAGGCCACCAGCGCCCTCGACCCCCAGACCACCCACGAGGTGCTCGACCTGCTCCAGCGGGTCAACCGGGAACAGGGCGTCACGATCGTCGTCATCACGCACGAGATGGATGTGATCCAGACGATCGCGACGAAGGTGGCCGTGATGGAGAACGGTCGTGTGATCGAGCAGGGCGATGTGTTCGACGTCTTCTCGTCGCCGCAGAACCCGGCGTCGCAGCGGTTCGTCGGGACGGTCGTGAAGGGTGTGCCGTCGCCCGCGGAGCTGGCGGTGCTGAGGGAGCGTCACCGAGGGCGACTCGTGACCTTCTCGTTCCGTGACGGCGACGCGTCTCAGGCGCAGGTCTTCCTCGACCTCGCCGGTGCCGGACTCGATTTCGAGCTCGTGTACGGCGGTATCAACGACATCCGCGGGCGCGCGTTCGGCCACCTCACGCTCGCGATCCGGGGCGACGACGCCGTGATCGATCGGACGCTCGCCGGCATCGCGCATCGCGTCGAAGTGACCGAGATCGCCCGAGAGGAGGCGCACTGATGGATCGCCTGAACGAGCTCTGGCCCGAGCTGTGGAAGGCCGCGGTCGAGACGCTCTACATGACCTCCTTCGCCCTCGTGCTCGGCGGGATCCTCGGCCTGGCCATCGGCGTCATCCTCTACGTCACCCGTCCCGGGGGACTGCTCCAGAATCCGGTCGTCGCGTTTCTCGCCAACCTCGGCGTGAACTTCTTCCGCCCGATCCCCTTCGTCCTCTTCGTCGCGGTGGCGCAGCCCTTCGCACGCGCTGTCGTCGGCGTCGGCATCGGGACCACGGCCGGTGCGTTCATGATCGCTCTCGCCGCCGCCTTCGCGATCGGCCGCATCGTCGAGCAGCACCTCGTCTCGGTGTCGCCCGGAGTGATCGAAGCGGCTCGCGCCATGGGGGCGGGACCCTGGCGCATCCTCTTCACGGTGGCGATCCCCGAGTCGCTCGGCCCGCTGATCCTCGGCTACACGTTCATCGTGGTCGCGCTCATCGACATGACGGCGATGGCCGGGCTGATCGGTGGAGGCGGCCTCGGCGCGTTCGCTCAGATCTACGGCTTCCGGCAGTTCGAGCCGGTCGTGATGTGGGTGGCGATCGTCTTGATCGTAGTGTTCGTGCACCTCGTGCAGATGCTCGGCACGCGACTCGCGCGCATGGTCATGCGCCGCTGACAGGAGTGCGGGCACCGGGAGCGTGCTGCAAGGTGCGCCGAGTGGTGAAGACGCGCTGCGCACCTGTCAGCGGATCGACGAAGCGCAGTTCGCGCGCGAGCAGCTGCAGGGGGCGCTCGAAGTCGTCCGGGACATCGTCGAGGAGCTCGGGGTAGAACCGATCGTTCAGGATGCCGATGCCCAGGGCGGCGAGGTGCACACGCAGCTGGTGCATCTTGCCGCTGTGCGGGCGGAGGAGGGTGTGCACGACGTGCTCGTCGTCGTCCAGGAGTTCGACGAGCGTCTCGGAGTTCGGCTCCTTCGCGTCGTCGACCTGCACGCGCACCTGACCGCGCGCCTTCACGATGTTGTTGCGGTAGACCAGCGGAAATGCCGGGAGCTTCCCGCTCTCGGGGCGTGCGGACACGGCTTCGTAGACCTTCTGCACCTGCCGATTCTCGAACAGCAGTTGGTATGCGCCGCGCGTCGCCGGTCGCGTCGCGAACATCAGCAATCCCGCCGTCGCGCGATCGAGTCGATGGATGGGCGCCAGGTCGGGATTGTCGAGCAGGTTGCGCAGTCGGACCAGCGCGGAGTTCTGCAGGAATTTCCCGCCGGGAGTCGTCGGCAGGAAGTGCGGCTTGTCGACGACGACGAGATGGTCGTCCTGGTGCAGGATCTCGATCTCGAAAGGGATCCGTGTCTCCACGGCGGGCTCGCGGTAGTACCACACGAACTCGACGCTGCCCAGCGGGGCGTCACGCGGGACGGGAGAGCCGTCGGCACGCACGATGTCGCCGCGGTCGAAGCGCTCGAGCAGCCGCTCGGGGTCGAGGTGGAAGAAGCGCTCGACCATGTAGGCCGCGGCGGTCGGCCAGGGGCCGGTGAGCGGCACGTGCAGCCGCGTCGCGCCCACGCCGTCGCGGACGGGGAGGGGAGAGGGCATGCCCATCAGCAGCGACCCCTCACGAGTCGAAGCTCAGGCTCAGCTTGCGCAGGAGACCGGCGAGGCGTTCCCGATCCGAGCGGGAGAGTGCTCGCAGGAGATCGGCCTCCACATCGACGAGACGCGTGATGGCGGCGTCCACGCGGATCCGACCGTCGTCGGTGAGGGTCACCAGAACGCTGCGTCCGTCGCCGGGGTCGGCCTCCCGTCGGACGAAGCGACGCCCGACCAGGCGGTCGATCCGATTCGTCATGGTGCCGCTCGACACCAGCGTCTGCTGCAGGAGCTGCTTGGGGGAGAGCTGGAACGGGGAACCGGCTCGGCGCAGCGCGGACAGCACATCCCATTCCCAGTGCTCGAGGTCGCTGCGGCGGAAGACATCGCGCCGGGCGCGGTCCAGGTGCTTCGACAGCCGGTCCATCCGTGACAGGACCTCGAGGGGTGAGAAGTCGAGGTCCGGGCGCTGGGTGTTCCATGCCCCGACGATCCGGTCGACCTCATCCACCTCGCTCATCCGCCCATTATCGCGCGTGCGACGAGGCGATCCCGGACGCGGCGGGCAGAACGGTCGTCATGAAGGTGCTGTGGGGGTCGAGCGTGTATCCACCGAACGGGCCGCACTCGCGGAAGCCGGCCGCGGCGTACAGCGAGCGCGCCGGGACGAAGAACTCCGCGCTTCCGGTTTCGAGCGAGACCCGGTGGACGCCGCGTGCCCCGGCATCGGCCAGGAGGAAGGCGAGCATGGTGCGGCCGAGACCGCGTCCGCGCAGCGCAGGGTCGATGCGCATCGACTTGATCTCCTCATGTCCGTCTTCGACCGCCGCCAGGGCGCCGGTGGCGACGGGACGGCGGTCGAGGAACCCGGCGAACAGCCGCACGCCCGGGGCGAGCAGGCGCTCGAACACCAGCGCATGGCGGCTCTCCGCGGGCGCGGTGTGCTCCAGCTCCGCATGATGGGCGACCAGGAACTCGGCGAGGTCGGGGCGTGCGACCGCGACCCGTTCGATCGACATGCTCATCTCCCCAGCATCCCAGAGCGGTGTTTCGGATGGATGTCGAGCGGCGGTGTCAGCGGATCAGGGCTCGGAGCATGGCAGACTTGACCAGTGGCGTCCTCGGGACGGCGCGGTCCGCCGTGGTGTAATGGCAGCACGACAGCCTTTGGAGCTGTGAGGTCTAGGTTCGAGTCCTGGCGGCGGAGCATGACTGGGAACAACCTCGCCATCATCGTCCTGGCAGCGGGCCAGGGCACTCGCATGAAATCGCGCCTTCCGAAGGTGCTGCATCCGATCAGCGGACGTCCGCTCGTCGGACACGTGCTCGCCACGGCCGGGCGGCTGCAGGCCGCGCACGTCGAGGTCGTCGTGCGGCACGAGCGCGATCAGGTCGTCGCCGCTCTGACCGAGGACTACCCCGGAGTGGTATTCGTCGACCAGGACGACATCCCCGGCACCGGACGAGCGGTGCAGGTCGCCGTCGACGCTCTCCCCGCCGACTTCGACGGCGATGTGCTCGTGCTCTCCGGCGACTGCCCGCTGGCGGATGCCGAGACGCTCTCCGCCTTCCTCTCCGAGCATCGGGCCTCCGGTGCGCCGGCCACGCTGATGACCGCGCTGGTCGACGACCCGACCGGCTACGGGCGCGTCGTGCGCGATGCCGACGGGGGAGTCGATCGCATCGTGGAGCAGAAGGACGCGAACGCCGAAGAGGCGGCGGTCCGCGAGATCAACGCCGGGATGTACGTCTTCCGCGCCGCGACGCTGCGGGATTACCTCCCGCGGGTCGGCGTCGACAACGCTCAGGGAGAGATGTACCTGACGGACGTCCCCGGACTGCTCCGCCGCGACGGGGACCGGGTGGCGGCCTCGGTCGTCTCCGATGTCTCCGTCACGTTCGGCGTCAACGATCGTGCCCAGCTCGCCGAGGTCGGCCGTCTGCTCAACCAGCGCATCGTGCGCCGCTGGCAGCTCGAAGGCGTCACCGTGATCGACCCGGCCACCACCTGGATCGATGACGATGCGACGCTCTCGCCCGACGTCACGATCCTCCCGAACACGCAGATCCTGCGGGCCACGGTGATCGCCTCCGGTGCCGTCGTCGGTCCAGACACGACGCTGGTCGGGTGCGAGGTCGGCGAGGACGCGACCGTCCGCCGTACCGACGCCACCTTCGCCGTGATCGGTGCCGAGGCGACGGTGGGCCCGTTCTCCTTCCTCCGCCCCGGCACGGTCCTGGGCGCCAAGGGCAAGATCGGCGCGTACGTCGAGACCAAGAACGCCGAGATCGGCGAAGGCAGCAAGGTGCCCCATCTCTCCTACGTGGGCGATGCCACGATCGGACGCGGCGTGAACCTCGGCGCGAGCACGATCACCGCCAACTACGACGACGTCCACAAGCACCGGACCGAGATCGGTGACGAGGTGCACACCGGGTCGCACACGGTGCTCGTGGCGCCCGTTAGGCTGGGAGCCGGTGCGAAGACCGGTGCAGGCGCCGTCGTCCGCAAGGACGTCCCCGCCGGCGCTCTGGCCATGAGCGTCGCCCCCCAGCGCAACATCGAGGGCTGGGTCGAGAAGAACAGAGCAGGCACGGGCGCGGCGGATGCTGCGTCCCGCGAGAATTCGGCGGAATAGGCGGACATGGCGCGCAAGAAGAAGACGGTCGATCTGGATCGCGACAACGGCGTGGCTCCGGGGATCATCGCCAAGACCAAGAAGCGGCTCGTCGTCGCGGGCGGCCGCTCGCATCCCGAGCTCACCGCAGCCGTCGCCGAGGCGCTCGGAACCGAGATCGCGCCGATCGAGCATCGCACCTTCGCCTCGGGTGAGATCTACGCCCGCTTCGAGGTGTCGATCCGCGGTGTGGATCTGTTCCTCATCCAGACGTTCGGCGAGCCGGTCAACGAGTGGCTCATGGAGACGCTCATCATGATCGACGCGGCCAAGCGTGCGTCGGCCAAGCGCATCACCGTCGTCGCGCCGTACTATCCGTATTCGCGTCAGGACAAGAAGGGCCGCGGCCGTGAGCCGATCAGCGCCCGCCTCGTCGCCGACCTGCTGAAGACCGCGGGCGCGGACCGTGTCATGAGCGTCGACCTGCATGCGGCGCAGATCCAGGGCTTCTTCGACGGTCCGGTCGACCACTTGTTCGCCAAGCCCGTGCTCCTCGACTACTTCGAGCGCACGCTGTCGCCGGCGGACCGTGAGATCCTCACCGTCGTGTCCCCGGACATGGGGCGTGTGCGCGTCGCCGATACCTGGTCCGACAGCCTCGGCGCCCCGCTCGCGATCATCCACAAGCGTCGTGACCCCAAGGTCGCCAACCAGGTCTCCGTGCACGAGATCGTCGGCACCGTCGAGGGGCGAACGTGCCTCCTGGTCGACGACATGATCGACACCGGTGGCACGATCGTCAAGGCCGCGCAGGCGCTCAAGGCGAACGGCGCCCACCGCGTCATCGTCGCTGCGACGCACGCGATCTTCAGCGACCCGGCATCCGAGCGACTGCAGGATTCGTCCATCGACGAGGTCGTCATCACCGACACGATCCCGCTCACCGAGTCGCGTCGGTGGGAGAAGCTGACGATCCTCCCGATCGCTCCGCTGCTCGCCCGCGCGATCCATGAGGTCTTCGAAGACGGTTCGGTGACGAGCATGTTCGGCGGCGACGCGTAACGCATCGATGCGGCACAGCCCGTGCATAGCCACGGTGCCTACGGTCGAATGGTCGACCACCGGAGTCGACCGACACCGAGCCGGGAGGACCACATCATGATCCGCACGACCGTACCGACTTCCGTCCGCAAGGGATCCGCGATCCTCGGCATCGCGGGACTTTTCGTCCTTGCCGGCTGTTCCGGCAGCGCCGACGCCGAATCCCCGGCCGAGGACGGGGCGACCGCAGACACGGGTTCGTCATCGTCCTCCGGCGGCGACTCCACGGGGAACTACGCCGACGGTACCTACACGGCCGACGGTTCGTACCAGACGCCGGAGACCGTCGAGCAGATCTCCGTCACCCTGACGCTCGCAGACGGCGTCGTGACCGATGTCGAGGTCACGGGGGATCCGAAAGCGCCTGAGACCGAGCAGTATCAGGGCCAGTTCATCGCCGGTATCGCAGACGAGGTCGAGGGCGTCGCTCTCGACGAGCTGAACGTGAGTCGCGTCGCCGGTTCCTCGCTCACCAGCGGCGGGTTCAACGACGCCGTCGCGTCGATTAAGGAGCAGGCGGCCGCCTAGGCGCCTGACGCCCATGGCGACCTGGCGCTTCGAGGCGATCGGAACGCACTGGGAGATCGAGACCACGGATCCGCTCCCGGAGGCAGAGCGTGCCGAGGTCTCCGCCGAGATCGCACGGTTCGACCGCGAGTGGTCCCGCTTCCGCGGGGACTCGGAGGTCGCACGGCTGGGTCGCGACGGCGGGTCTTTCGCCTCCGCGGACGCCGCCCCGATGCTCGATGCCTATCGGGACCTGTTCCGGGCGTCGGGTGGGGCGGTCAACCCCCGCGTGGCGGACAGCCTCGAGGCCCTCGGCTATGACGCGGGATACTCGCTCGTGGCGGGAGCGCCGGTCCATGCTCCGTCCGACTGGCTGGAGCACGTGTCGTGGACGGACTCCTCCGTTACCGTCGCCCGCCCAGCTCTCCTCGACGTCGGTGCGCTCGGCAAGGGACGCCTGGTCGACCTCGTGATGGGCGTCCTGGCGACCGTACCCGGCGATGTGGTGGTCGACGCCGGCGGCGACATCCGAGTCCGCGGCGCGGGCGTGCGGATCGGTCTGGAGCATCCCTACGACGCACAGAAGGCGATCGGGGTCGTCGAGGTGCGGGAAGGCGCGCTGTGCGCCTCAGCCGTGAACCGGCGAACGTGGGGGAGCGGGCTGCACCATGTGCTCGACGCCCGGACGGGCGTCCCGGTGCGCACCTGGGCGGCGACCTGGGCTCTGGCGCCGGAGGCGATGAGGGCGGACGCCGTCGCCACGGCGCTCTTCTTCGACGGCGGTCCGGAGCTCGCAGGGGCCTGGGGCGTGGAATGGGTCCGTATGAGCACCGACGGCAGGGTGCAGCGCTCTCCCGGATGTCCGGTGGAGCTGTTCCTCGTCGGAGCGAAGACGCGCCCTACGACGACGAACTAGGGAAGAGTGGAGACCGTGATCACCTCATACGCCGCCGCACGCCAACGGGTCCTCGCGGTGCTGGGCTCGCTGTCGATGTACCGTCTCGTGCTCTTCGCCCTCATCGCGCTCGCGGTCACGGCTTTCGTGCTGTCGCTGCTCGGGATCATCGTCTCGCCGACGCCGTGGGAGCTGCTGGTCTCCTTCCTCGTGCTGGCGGTCGTGATCTCGGCCGTCGATGCCGGGGCGCAGCGGCTCTTGCGGCTCCCGTGGCGCATCGAATCCTCCCTCGTCACCGCCCTGATCCTGCTGTTCGTGCTCCGTCCCGGCCTCGCGCCAGGCGCCCTGCTGGGGCTCGCTCTCGCCGGAGCCGTGGCGAGTGTGTCGAAGTACCTGATCGCGTGGCGCGGCCGGCACATCTTCAACCCGGCGGCCTTCGGCGCGGCCGTCGTCTCGATCCTGGGAGCCTTCGGAGCCTTCGAGTGGCTGGGCACCTCCTCCTCGTGGTGGGTCGGAACGCCGGTGCTGACCATTCCGGTGGCGGTGTTCGGGCTCGCGGTGCTGTGGCGCACCGAGAAGGTGCGAGTGGTGCTGGTCTTCCTGCTCGTCGCGGTGGCGACGTCGGTGGTGCGCCAGGCAGTGCAGGCCGCACAGTTCGACATCGGATTCGACCTGTCGACAGCGTTGCAGTTCGCCGTGCTGCAGTCGCCCTTCCTGTTCCTCGGCGCGTTCATGCTCTCCGAGCCGCTGACCCTCCCGCCTCGGCGTCGGCAGCAGCTCGTCGTGGCTCTCGTGGTCGGATTGCTCGCCGGGTGGCCGATCTCGGTAGCGGGTCTGTTCACGCTCGGGCAGGAGCGCGCGCTGCTCATCGGCAACCTGGTGGCGTTCGTCTTCGCCCTCCGCGGTTCGGTGCGGCTGGTGCTCGAACGGCGCGAGTTCGTGACCCCGACCGCCCAGGAGCTCACCTTCCGGGCGAAGGGGCGGGTCCGATTCCTCCCCGGCCAGTATCTCGAGCTCGACGTCCCGCACCGCCGTCCCGACGCCCGCGGAACGCGGCGGGAGTTCAGCATCGTGTCCGCGCCGGCCGATCTGCCGACGCTGCGCATCGCCTACAAGAACGGTGACCAGAAGCACCCTTCGAGCTACAAGCGCGCCTTGGCCGCGGCGGAGCCCGGAGCCACCTTCGCGGTGACCGGCACCTGGGGAGACTTCATCCTGCCGCGCGGAGACGGTCCGGTGCTGATGGTGGCGGCCGGGATCGGCGTGACCCCGTTCGTGTCGCAATTGCGCCAGTTGCAGGCCACCGGGCAGCAACGAGATGTGGTTCTCGTCTACGTGGCATCCGAGGCGTCCGAGCTGGCGTTCCGCGACGAGCTCGCCGAGACCGGCGTGCGCACCGTCGTGTTCACCCGCGACGAGCCTGCAGGCCTGCCCGCGCACTGGACCTGGGCACAGGGCGCGCGCCTGGATGCCGAGATCCTGGAGCGCACGGTCGCCGACATCGGCACGCGCCACGCCTTCATCTCCGGTCCGCCGCGCTTGATCGCCGACCTCGCGCCCGCGCTGCAGAAGGCGCGCAGCCTCACGACCGACGCCTTCGCCGGGTACTGACCCCCGCCCGCCCCCGCCCCGCCCGCCCGCCCGCGGACGCCTGCCCCCGCCCGCGCCCCCGCCCGCGGACGCCTGCGGACGCGGACGCGGACGCGGTGCATCCGTCGGGAGTTCGAACGGATGTCGGGCGACCTCCCGGTTTCGGCCCGACATCCGTGAATCCTCCCGGCACGCGTGCGTGACGTGTCTTCCTGCGGAACGCGAACGTCGTCGCCTGCTGTCCACAAACGGGCGTTCCGGGTGTGGGAAGAGGCCGCACGGAAGGCAGGATCGTCGCATGCTCAGAGCTGCAGCCGTGACCGCCATGCACGGCGGAGTCGTCCGAGGAACACTCCTTCAGCGCTACGGGATCACCCGTCGGATGCGGGCTGACGAGG
Source organism: Microbacterium paraoxydans (assembly GCF_020524545.1). Taxonomy (GTDB): domain Bacteria; phylum Actinomycetota; class Actinomycetes; order Actinomycetales; family Microbacteriaceae; genus Microbacterium; species Microbacterium paraoxydans_C. Next base: position 827,324 of record NZ_JAIVLG010000001.1, read on the forward strand.
TGCGGGCGGGCGCGCTCGTGCGGGTGAGAGCGGGCGTGTTCGCCGTGCCGACCGCGGACCCGAGTCTGTATGAGGCCGCAGCTCACGGAGGGGCGCTGACATGCAGGCACGCCCTGCGGCTGCACGGCATCTGGGTGCTGTCCACGGATGGTCCCCCGCACGTCTGGCTCGGAGGGGAAGGGGCGTGCTCATCATGCGGATTGCGAGTGCGTCGGGCATTACGACGCGGGGCACGCGGGGGTTGGTCTCGCACCGCTAGACGAGGTGCTCATCCACGTGTACCGCTGTGCTGGCGATGAGGTGTTCTTCGCCGCGCTCGAGTCCGCGTTGGCACAGCGCAAGATCTCCTCCGCCGCGCGTAGCCGCATCCGCCGCCGCTTGCCCGTTCGCGCCCACTGGCTCGTCGATCTGGCGCGGTCGGACGCCGACAGCGGCCTGGAGTCGCTCCTGCGGCTCCGACTGCACCTGATCGGCATCACGCTGGAGTGCCAGGTGCGTATCCCCTCCGTCGGGAAGGTCGACTTCGTCCTCGACGGCCTTCTCATCCTCGAGGCCGATGGAAAGGGAAATCATGACGCCCCCGGGCATCGGCACCGGGATCTGGTGAGGGATGCTGCCGCCTCGGTCCTCGGCTACGAGACACTGCGGTTCGACTACGCGCAGATCGTGCACGCGTGGCCGACCGTCGAAGCAGCGGTCATCGCGGCCATCCTCCGCCTCCGGGCGCGTGACTGACCTGCGGAACCCCCGCCCGAACGATCCTTGTGCGCGTTCGTCGGGAGATCGGACGGGTGTCGGGAGGAAGGGATCGCGCCGACCTGCAACCGTCCGATCTCCTGACAAACGGACGGGACGGGGGCAGGACGGGATGGGGGCAGGACCGGACGGGGGCAGGAACGGGACGGGGACGGAGCGGACCGGACGACGCGGCTCAGGCCCCGGTGGCCTCGCTCGCCGGGGTGGACGGGATGCGGACCGTGAAGGTCGTGTCGCCGGGTTCGCTGATCACGGTGATGGTGCCGTGGTGGCCTTCGACGATGGCCTTGACGATCGCGAGGCCGAGGCCGGTACCGCCTGTCTGACGGGCTCTCGAGCTGTCGCCGCGGGCGAAGCGTGCGAACAGCTCGTCGCGGATGGCGGGGTCGATGCCTGGCCCGTCGTCGTGGACCCGCAGCACCGCGTCTTCACCGTCCTGCACGACGCTGAGGGTGACAGTCGTCCCTGCAGGCGTGTGCGTGCGCGCATTGGCCAGGAGGTTGGCGACGACCTGGTGCATCCGCCCTGCATCGCCCACGATGGTGACGGGCTCTTCGGGGACCTCGATCTTCCAGTGGTGGTCCACGGCCGTCGGGCGCGCATCGGAGAGGCCTTCGAGGGCCAACTGCGTGAGGTCCACCGTGCCGTAGACGAGCTCGCGGCCTTCGTCCAGTCGCGCCAGCAGCAGCAGATCCTCGACGAGCCGGGTCATCCGCAGCGACTGCGCCTGGATGCGCTCGAGAGATGTCGTCGTGCTCTCGATCACCTCGGGGCGCTCAGAGCTCGGATCGGACTGGTGCAGCGCGCGCAGCGACAGCTCAGAGTAGCCGCGGATGGAGGCGAGCGGGGTCCGCAGCTCATGGCTGGCGTCGGCGACGAACCGCCTCATCCGCTCCTCGTTCTTCTGCCTCGAGGCGAGCGAGCTGTTCACGTGATCGAGGAGCTTGTTCAGCGATGCCCCGACGAGTCCGGTCTCGGTGCGTGGATCGGCTTCGGATGCGGGAACACGTTCGGAGATGGTCACCTCTCCGCGGTCGAGCTGCTGATTCGCCACCCTGGTCGCCGTCATCGCGACGGCGCGGAGGGGCCGTAGTCCCACGCGGATGGTGATCGCCGTGGTCAACGCGAGCAGGATGAGGCCGCCGATCGTCGCGAGGGCGATGACCGTGAGTAGTTGGGCCAGTTGGTTCTGGATGTCGTCGCGGGGGAGCCCTGTCACCGCGAGAACGCCGTTGTTCGACGGAAGCGCCATCACCCGATAGGAGCCGAGGCCGGTGAGGGAGACCGTGGCTACAGACGTACCCTTCAGCGCCACGGCGATCTCGGTCAGCTGCTCACCGGTCAGCGGCTGCAGGGTCCCCGTGAGCTCGTCGGCGGCAGTGCTCTTCACGAGGGAACCGCTGAAGCCGGTCACCGGGCTCGAGACGACGAACAGCAGTCCGGCCGGTGGCGAGTATCGGCCAGCGAGGAGGACGTTCTGCGCGGTCGCCGCCGAGGGGGCGAAGGCCTCGGTGACACTCACCAGCGCGCGGGCGCTGGTGCTGAGCTTCTGATCGAGCTGATCCTCCATCGTCTTCCCCAGAGTCGCGCTCGTGATGATGGCGACGATGACGAGGATCAGCGACACGAACCCGATCACGGCGGTCATCAGCCGTGTCTGCAGGTTCATCGGCCGCCTCAGCATCGTCGCAGAAGTCACTGCGGAGCCTTGATCATGTACCCCACGCCGCGGACGGTGTGCAGCAGCGGCGTGCGTCCGGCATCGATCTTCTTGCGCAGGTAGGAGATGTACAGCTCCACGACCGAGGACTTGCCCCCGAAGTCGTAGCTCCAGACGCGGTCGAGGATCTGGGCCTTCGACAGCACCCGGCGCTCGTTGCGCATCAGGTAGCGCAGCAGCTCGAACTCGGTGGCGGTGAGCTCGATCTCGGTACCGTCGCGGACGACTTCATGGCTGTCCTCGTTGAGGGTGAGGTCTGCGACGCGCAGGATGGACTGCCCGTCGTCGGCGGTGGCGTGACCGGTGCGGCGGATGATCGCCCGGAGACGCGCGATGACCTCTTCCAGGCTGAAGGGCTTGGTGACGTAGTCATCGCCGCCCGCTGTGAGCCCGGCGACGCGGTCGCCCACGGCATCCTTCGCGGTGAGGAACAGGACGGGGACGAGGTTCCCGGACTCGCGCAGTCGTCTCAGCACCGACATGCCGTCGAGATCCGGCATCATGATGTCGAGCACGAGTGCGTCCGGTTCGAACTCGCGGGCGACCTGGAGCGCCTCCATGCCGGAGGATGCGGTGCGCACCTCCCAGCCCTCCATCCGGAGGGCCATCGCGAGCAGGTCGGTGAGCATCTGCTCGTCGTCGACGGCGAGGATCCGCAGGGGGGAGCCGTCGGGGCGGCGCAGTTCGGGCAGGTCGCTGGTCATATCCCTATTCTGCGGAATCTCCTATGCGATTTCTATGGAACCGGCTATGCGTTGCCTGGGAGACGTCGTTCTTCATAGCTTCCTCATCACTTCCCCTTCGATTCCCCTTATCCGAGATTCCTAGCGTCGATGTCACCCCGCGAAGGCCGCGGTGGAAGGAGAGAGATGTACGGGACATATCTGCGGCGCGAACTCGCGGGCCGCAAGAAGCAGACGCTGATCGTCGCGATCGGGCTGGCGATCGCGATCGCTCTGGTGATCATCGTCAACGCTCTCACTGCGGGAGTCCGCGACGCGCAGGCTCAGGCTCTCGCCGCGGTGTACGGCGTCGGTACCGATCTCACGGTGACCGGTGCGGCCGCGGAGCCCGGCCAGGGGCAGGGGCCCCGCTTCGAGTTCGATGCGGATGCCGGGGAATCCGACGGCGAGACGACCACGCTCGCGCAGTCGACGCTGCGAACCGACTTCCTGCGGGGCACCCTCGATTCCGCGGTGCTCGACACCGTCGCCGGCACCGAAGGCGTCGCTGCGGCATCCGGGGCTTTGAGCCTGACGAACTCCACCTTCTCGGGCGAGGTGCCCCGCGGCGGATTCGGGCAGCAGGACGGCGAGCAGCCGACCGTTCCTCAGGGGGGAGAAGCGCCACCGGATGGTGGACAGGGTGGGGGAGGCTCTTTCGGAGTCGACTCGTTCTCCGTCCTCGGGATCGACCCGGCCTCGATCGCGGTGGGCCCGCTGGCCTCCGTCGAGGTGACCGATGGCCGCGGCTTCGACGCGGCGGACGACGGGGAACTGGTCGCCCTCGTCGATGGAAGCTACGCCACCACGAACGAGATCGTCGTGGGCGACACGATCGAGGTGTCCGGCTCCGACGTCGAGGTCGTGGGACTTCTCGCCTCGACCTCGGACAGCGCGGACACGGCGGCGAACGTCTACTTGCCGCTGAGCACGGCGCAGACGCTCGCCGGCGTCGACGACGTGATCTCCACCGTCTACGTGCAGGCGGATTCGGCGGCCTCGATCGACGCCGTGCAGTCCGCGCTCGCCGATGAACTCCCGGACGCGACCGTGACCTCGCAATCCGAGCTCGCCTCGACCGTATCGGGTTCGCTCTCGAGTGCGACCACGCTGATCACGAATCTCGGCGGCTGGCTCGCGGTCATCGTGCTGGCCGTCGCGGTGCTCATCTCCGTGTTGCTCACACTGTCGGGCGTCGGGCGTCGTACCCGGGAGTTCGGCACCCTCAAGGCGATCGGATGGTCGAACGGTCGGGTCGTGCGTCAGGTCGCAGGCGAGTCCATGGTGCAGGGGCTGATCGGGGGTGCCGCCGGTCTCGTCCTCGGCATCGCGGGCATCGTGTTGATCAATGTGCTGAGGCCGACCGTTGCGGCGAGCTCCGCGGGTCAGGGAGCGGGCCCGGGGGGCATGGGCGGCGGCCCGAGTGGCGGCGGAGCCATGCTGTCGAATCAGCCGACCGCGGACATCGTTCTGCAGGCACCGTTCACGCCGTGGGTGCTGGTGGCGGCGGTCGGACTCGCCGTGCTCGGCGGGCTCGTCGCCGGTGCCTTCGGCGGCTGGAGGGCTGCGCGCCTCAGCCCGGCTGAAGCCCTGCGGTCGGTCGCGTGAGCACTCCGCGACCGGCTCAGATCGGACACACCCCGTCATCCCCCGAGAAGGAGAAACACATGAGCATCGAAGAGCTTCAGCAGACGACATCGCACGCGGAGAGCACGCACCCGCTCTATCGTGTCGCGGGCATCACCAGGACGTATACGCAGAAGGGGCGCGTCGTGAAGGCCCTGACCGGGGTCGAACTCGACATCATGCCCGGCGAGTTCGTCTCGATCCAAGGGCCGACGGGGGGAGGGAAGTCGACCCTCCTGCAGCTCCTCGGTGCCCTGGACACGCCGTCGACCGGTTCGCTCCTGCTGGACGGCAGGGAGCTCGCGTCGGCCTCTCCGAAAGAGCTGGGCCGGATCAGGGCGGAGGAGATCGGCTTCGTGTTCCAGGGCTTCAATCTGATCCCCACGCTCACTGCCGCCGAGAACGTCGACATGGCACTCGAGCCTCTCCGCCTCGACCCGGCGGAACGCCGGACCAGAGTCGCCGAGGCCCTCGCACACGTCGGCCTCCACGACAGAGGCGACCATCTGCCCACGGAACTCTCCGGGGGACAGCAGCAGCGGGTCGCGATCGCTCGAGCCATCGTCAAGAGGCCGCGGGTCCTGCTCGCCGATGAGCCCACCGGCAACCTCGATGAGAGCATGCGCGACGAGATCCTGACGCTGCTCGAATCCCTGTGCGCCGAAGGCATCACGATCATCGTCGTGACGCATGACTCGGCCGTGGCTCGACGCGCGACGCGGCGCCTCCGCCTCGCGAAGGGCGTGGTACGGGACATCACGACGTAGGAGAGGGCGAACAGGGGTGCGATGTCGGCGGCACTGGCTACAGTGTCGGCATGGCCGACGACTCCGTTGCTCCCGTCCCTTCCGTCCACCGTCCCAGAACCGCCGCCGAGGTCGCCCGGGTCGTGCGCCTGGCGTCACGCGAGGCCGTGCCCGTGACCGTCGTCGCCGGCGGGCACGGCCCGTGGTCGCACGGCCCCGCTGCCGGCATCCGTCTGGAGCTCGGTGGGCTGTCGGACATCGAGGTCGACGGCACCACCGTCCGCATCAGCGGTGGCGCGGTCTGGGGAGATGTCGCGACGGCACTCGCCGCACACGGCCTCGCCCTCAGCTCCGGCGACACCGCATCGGTGGGCGTCGGCGGTCTCACGCTCGGAGGCGGCATCGGGTGGATGGCGCGCGCCTGGGGCCTCGCGATCGATCAGCTCGTCGGCGCCCAGGTCGTCACGGCGACGGGTGACATCGTCGAGGCCTCGGCCGATGCACACCCCGAGCTCTTCTGGGCTCTGCGCGGCGGCGGAGGGAACTTCGGCGTCGTGACACGCTTCGACTTCGCCGCGCATCCGCTCCCCGGCATCGCCTTCTCGGAGAGCCGCATCGACGGCGAGGCGACCGCCGTGCTGAAGGCGACCCGAGACCTGCTCCGTGACGCGCCTCGAGAGCTCACGGTCACCTACATGGACGTCCCGCCGATGGACCCGAGTGCGCCGGCGGGAGCACGTCTGAGCGCGGTGTGGGCAGCACCGGAGCCGGATCGGCTGCGTGCGGTGCTGGAACCGATCTCCGCCCTCGACGGGGTGCAGACCGAGGTGACGACGCCGGCATATCGGGAGGTGCTGATGGAGATGCCAGCGCCCGACGGGGAGGAACCCGCCTCTCCTCCTGGCTTCATCGGGGGCAACGGGCTCTACGCCGAACTCGACGACGCGCTCATTGCGCAGTTGGTGGCCTTCCGTCGCTCCTACCCGGCGTCCGTCGTGTTCCTGCGATCTCTGGGCGGGGCGATCCAGGACGTGGCGCAGGATGACACGGCGTTCCCCGCCCGCGCGGCGAACTGGTTCGTCCTCGCCGGCGCGTTCGACATCCCCGGTCTGATCGATGACGAGACCCGCGCCGCCATCGAGTCGGACTGGAGCGTGATCGAGGGCGGTCGTCTGGCCGAGTACGGCAATTTCGCGGACACCGAGCGGCCGCAGGCTGTCCCCGGCATGTTCTCGGAAGCCGCCCTCCCGCGGTTGAGTGCGACCAAGGCCGCGTGGGACCCGGCGAACCTGTTCCGCCGCAACCACAACATCACGGTCTGACGCACGAAGGGCCGGGAACCCGCGCTCGCGGTTTCCCGGCCCTTCGACCGTTCACATCAGTGCGTGTCTTCGGCCTCGATCTCGGTGCGGTCGCCCGACCACAGAGTGTGGAAGGTACCCGGCTTGTCGACGCGCTTGTAGGTGTGCGCGCCGAAGAAGTCGCGCTGGCCCTGGACGAGCGCTGCCGGAAGGCGGTCGGCACGGATGCCGTCGTAGTACGACAGCGACGAGGAGAACGCCGGCGAGGGGATACCCGCCTGCGCCGCGGTGACGACGACGCGGCGCCACGACGCCTGGCCGCGCGCGAGCGCCTCGGCGAAGTACGGCGCGGTCATCAGCACCGGAAGATCGGGGGTCGCGGCGTAGGCATCCGCGATGCGGTTGAGGAACTGGGCGCGGATGATGCAGCCGCCGCGCCAGATCTTCGAGATCGCGCCGAGGTCGATGTTCCAGCCGTACTCGGCTGCGCCGGCGCGGATCTCGTCGAAGCCCTGCGAGTAGGCGACGATCTTCGACGCGTAGAGGGCCAGACGCACGTCTTCGATGAACCGATCGGTGTCCTCGTCAGAGACCGTGAACTCCTCGTCGGGGCCGGGGAGTCCGCCGGCGACGGCGCGCTGCTCGGGGTGCGAGGAGAGAGAGCGGGCGAAGGTCGCTTCGGCGATGCCCGACACGGGAACGCCCAGGGACAGCGCGGTCTGCACGGTCCAGGCTCCGGTGCCCTTGGCCCCGGCCTGGTCGAGGATCACATCGACCAACGGCTTGCCGGTGGAGGCGTCGACCTGTCGGAGCACCTCGGCGGTGATCTCGATCAGATACGACTCCAGCTCGCCCTTGTTCCACTCGGCGAAGATCTCGGCGATCTCGGCGGGGGACTTGCCGGTGCCGCGACGGATGAGGTCGTAGGCCTCGGCGATGAGCTGCATGTCGGCGTACTCGATGCCGTTGTGCACCATCTTGACGAAGTGGCCGGCACCGTCGTGACCGATGTGCGTGACGCAGGGCTCACCCTCGGCGATCGCCGCGATCGACTTCAGGATCGGTCCGAGCGTGACCCAGGACTCGTCCGAGCCGCCGGGCATGATCGACGGGCCGGTGAGCGCTCCCTCCTCACCGCCGGAGATGCCGGCGCCGACGAAGTTGATGCCGGTCTCGCGGACCGCCTTCTCGCGGCGGATGGTGTCGGGGAAGTAGGCGTTGCCGCCGTCCACGATGATGTCGCCGGGCTCGAAGACCTCGACCAGGGCGTCGATCACGGCGTCCGTCGGGCCCCCGGCCTTGACCATGATGATCGCGGTCCGCGGCTTCTGCAGCGAATCGGCGAACTCCTGGTAGGAGTGCGCCGGGACGAAGCCGGCCTCGGGGTGCTCGTCGAGGAGAGTCTGGGTCTTCTCGTAGCTGCGGTTGAAGATCGCCACGGTGTTGCCCTCGCGGCTGGCGAGGTTGCGGGCGAGATTCGATCCCATGACGGCGAGTCCGACGACTCCGATGTTCGCTGATGCTTCGGGCACAGAAGGCTCCTCGATCGTGAAGAAAGGATGGACTCAGCGTATCGCTGTCACAGGTCTGGTGCGCACGTGTGTCCCGTTCTCGTCATGCTTCGGGCGGCGGGAGCCGGCGGCCCTACGCTGGAGGTACGGATCGATTCGATGAGGAGACGGCGTGGCGGACAACGGAGACAGGCTCAGAGCGGTCGTGGCGGTACCCCTGCCGGAGGACCTGTGTCAGTTGATCGAGCGTCTGGAGCCGCGACTCGATGTGGTGCGTGACGCCCGTCTGACTCCGCCGGCCCGCTGGCCGGCCGACTGGTCCGGCGATCCCGCGTACGCGCGCACGCCGCAGCAGCAGTCGTCCTTCGAGGAGATGGTCGACTCCGCCGATGTGCTGTTCGGCATCCCCGATGTGAATGCCGCCGCGCTCGCCCGAACCGTCGGCGCGAATCCACGGTTGCGCTGGGTGATGACCACCGCTGCGGGCGGCGGCGCCACGGTCAGGGAGGCCGGACTGTCCCGCCGCGACCTCGACCGGGTGGTCTTCACGACCAGCGCCGGCGTGCACGGCGGGACTCTGGCCGAGTTCGCGGTCTTCTCGATCCTCGCCGGCGCGAAGGGCCTTCCTCGCCTTCTCGCTGACCAGCGTGCTCGCACCTGGCCTGATCGCTGGGAGATGAGGCAGCTCGAGGAGATGACGGTGTTGGTGGTGGGGCTCGGCGGGATCGGCAAGGAGTGTGCTCGGCGCTTCCACGCGCTGGGTGCCACCGTGTGGGGCACCACCCGGTCGGGCGAAGCCGTCGAGGGCGTCGACCGGCTCGTGCCCCTCGAAGAGCTGACGGCGGCGATCGCGGAAGTCGACGCGATCGTGGTCACGCTCCCGGGAACCGCGCAGACGCACCACCTGATCGGTCGGGACGCGCTGGCCGCCGCGAAGCCGGGCCTGGTTCTCACGAATGTCGGTCGCGGCAGCGTGGTCGACGAGGGGGCGCTCTTGGACGCGCTCGATGACGGTCGCGTCGGATTCGCCGCGCTCGACGTGTTCGAGCAGGAGCCGCTTCCGGCGTCGTCGCCGCTGTGGTCGCATCCGCACGTGCTGATCAGCCCGCACACCGCGGCCATCAGCGCTCAGGAGGAGGAGCGGATCGCTCGACGCTTCGCCGAGAACGCGACCCGGCTGCTGGACGGTCGCCCGCTGCGCGCGGTGGTCGACACCGTCGAGTTCTATTGAGCGTCGGCATGAGCACGCGCATCGTGGTGATGGGTCCCAGCGGCTGCGGGAAGTCGACGGTCGGTCGGGCGCTGGCCGATCGCATCGGCGCGCGCTTCATCGACGCGGACGACCTGCATCCGCTCTCCAACGTGGAGAAGATGGCTGCCGGGGTGCCGCTGGACGACGAGGATCGCATGCCGTGGCTGGCACTCGTCGGACGTACGCTCCAGCGGGAAGACCGCATCGTCGTCGCCTGCTCGGCTCTGCGACGCGTCTACCGAGACACGATCAGGACCGAGGCGCCCGAGGCGTTCTTCGCGGAGCTCGTGGTGGATCGGACCGCCCTTGAAGAGCGGGTGCGCTCGCGCGCGGATCACTTCATGCCGCCTGCCCTGCTCGCTTCGCAGCTGCAGACGCTCGAACCTCTTCAGGGCGACGAGCCGGGCGTGCGCGTGGAGCGGACGGATGTGGCACAGTCCGTCGCGCTGATCGCGCAGACCGTGCTCTGAGCGTCAGTCCTTGCGGTAGCCCGAGCGTCCCAGGGAGAAGAGGGCGCCAAGGCTGCCCACGACGGCGCACACGCTCATGGCCCCGATCAGCCAGAGGAGTACGTGCGAGAGGAAGGCGCCGTCGAGCATGGGGGTTCTCCGTGTTCTGCAGAAAAGGACCGGTGTCCTCAGCCTATCGGGTCATCCGGTACCATTGAGGCTGTACCTCGGCGAGGGATGCTTCTGCGCGTGCGCGATCATCCGTTATCGACGCGGCGAAGCAAGCCCGGTGGCTTTCCTCCTGCGTCAGCGAGTTCGAATATTCCAAGACCACCGCGCGGCGCCTTCGCTGCGTGTCCCGAAGGAGAACCCATGTCTGAAGACACCAAGGTCCAGGCCGAGCTCCGCGAGAGCTTCGGCAAGGGCTTCGCCCGCCGCCTCCGCGCCGCCGGCAAGATCCCTGCCGTCATCTACGGTCACGGCACCGAGCCCGTCCACGTGGCACTTCCCGGCCACCAGGTCTCGCTGATCATCCGCCGCGCGAACGCGCTGCTGGAGCTCGACATCGACGGCAAGAGCCAGCTCACCCTCGTCAAGGACGTCCAGCGCGACCCGGTGCACCAGATCATCGAGCACATCGACCTGCTCGTCGTGAAGAAGGGCGAGAAGGTCGCGATCGACGTCCCGATCACCATCACGGGCGAGTCGGCTTCGGGCACCATCGTCAACCTCGACGCGACCACGCTCTCGATCGAGGCCGAGGCCACGCACATCCCGCAGCACATCGAGGTCTCGGTCGAGGGGCTGGAAGAGGGCGCACACATCACCGCCGCCGAGGTGAAGCTCCCCAAGGGCTCCACTCTGCTCTCCGACCCCGAGGTCCTCGTGGTCGCCGTCTCCGTTCCCGCGGCTCCGTCCGAGGACGAGACCGCGGAGGACGCCGAGGCAGCTGAGGAGACCGAAGAGGCCGCCGCGGAGTGATCTCCGACTGACTCATCACAGAGGGGACGCGATCCGATCGCGTCCCCTCTGTCATATCCTGACCCGGGGCGCGCACCCGGGTATCGAGAGGACGAGGACATGGCATCCACTTGGCTCGTGGTCGGACTCGGGAATCCCGGTCCCCGATACGAGACGACCCGGCACAACATCGGCCAGATGGTCGTGGACGAGATCGCCGCGCGCCGCGGTGAGACCTTTCGCGAGCACAAAGGCGGAGCGCGGGTCGTCGAGACCTGGCTGCGCCCCGGCGCGGAGAAGCTGGTGCTCGCCAAGCCGAACACCTTCATGAACGTCTCGGGTGCCCCGGTGGCCGCGTTGGCCCGGTTCTACTCCGTTCCCCCCGAACAGGTCGTCGTGGTGCACGATGAACTCGACATCCCCTTCGACACGGTGAAGCTCAAGACCGGAGGTGGTCACGGCGGACACAACGGTGTTCGCGATGTGGCGCGCGCGCTGGGCACCGCCGAGTTCCCCCGCGTGCGGGTGGGGATCGGGCGCCCGGTCGGGCGTCAGGACCCTGCGGACTGGGTGCTCGCACCCTTCGGGAAGGACGAGCGGCCGAACCTACCGATCCTCATCGCCGATGCCGCTGACGCGGTCGAACTGCTCGTGGGCGAAGGTCTGCTCGCGGCGCAGCAGAAGCACCACGCTCCGCGCTGACACGTTCCGACCGCGCTGCGGGGGGGTCAGGCGGTATACGTGGCGAAGCCTGCGGCGCTGCCGGCTGCCAGGGCCGAGACGAGCACGATGAAGAAGAGGACCGCGCCCAGCACGGCGATCACCAGGGCCGCGATCCCGATGCCCCTGCCCTTCCTCTTGGCGATCGCGACGATGCCGATCACGATCGCGGCGATGCCCAGGATCGTTCCGACCCAGAACGACAGCTCCGCCCAGAGAACCTGATCCCGGGCGGGGGACAGCAGGCTGAGGTCGTCGGAGGTCGTGGTCGTGACGCCCTGCGGGAGGACTCGGCCGATTTCGAAGGCGCTGATTCCCACCAGGATCGCGGGCACGACCGCGGCGATGAGCGAGAGGACCAGGGCGACGACGCCGAGGACGGCGGACCGTCGCGGGGCGGTCTCCGGGACGGCATACATGCCCGCGGGGGCAGCGTAGCCTCCCACCGGGACCTGATAGGCGCCAGGAGGCGCCGCCGGGTACGCCGGAGCCGCCGTCGGGGAGGTGGGGGGTGCCGGGTACGCCGGGGGTACCGGAGGAGGCAGCTGCGGATCAATCACGAGCCCATCCTAGGCGTGGCTCAGACGCGGCGGAGCAGCCCCACGCGGTCGTAGACGTCGGACAGGGTGGCATCGGCGACGGCATCCGCGCGGCTGGCGTTCTCCGCCAGGATGCGGTCGAGTTCCGCCGGGTCGTCGAGCAGTTCGAGTGCGCGCGCGCGTACAGGTTCGAACTCCTCGACGATGACTTCCGCGAGGCCCTTCTTGAAGTCTCCGTAGCCGCGCCCCGCGTACTCGTCTTCGATCGATGCGACCTGACGCCCGCTGAGTGCAGCGTAGATCGTGAGAAGGTTCGAGACGCCCGGCTTGTTCTCCCGGTCGAACCGCACGGAGCCCTCGTTGTCCGTGACCGCGCGCATGATCTTCTTCGCGGACTTCGCGGGGTCGTCGAGCAGCCACAGCACGCCGGCGTCGCTCTCCGCCGACTTCGACATCTTCGCGGTCGGATTCTGCAGGTCGTAGATGCGGGCGGTCTCCTTCTGGATGACCGGCATCGGTACCGTGAAGGTCGCGCCGAAGCGGGAGTTGAAGCGCTCGGCGAGATCGCGGGTGAGTTCGACATGCTGCTTCTGGTCGTCGCCGACCGGCACGACATCGGTCTGGTAGAGCAGGATGTCGGCTGCCATGAGCACCGGGTACGTAAAGAGTCCGACGCTCGTCGCGTCGGCGCCGTAGCGCGTCGACTTGTCCTTGAACTGGGTCATCCTGCCGGCTTCGCCGAAGCCGGTGATGGTGCTGAGGATCCAGGCGAGCTCGGCGTGTGCGCGCACGTGCGACTGCACGTAGAGGGTGGACAGTGAGGGTTCGATGCCCGCAGCGATGTACTGGGCGGCAGTGCGCCGCGTCTTCTCGCGGAGCTCAGCCGGGTTCTGGGCGACGGTGAGGGCATGCAGGTCGACCACGGAGAAGTACGCGTCGTAGGAGTTCTGCAGATCTCGCCACTGGAGCAGCGCGCCGATGTAGTTGCCGATCTGGAGGGAGTCGGCGGAGGGCTGCATTCCGGAGTACAGGCGAGGTTTCGTCACAGGATCAATCCTATGGGGTGCGCGGCATGCGCCTACGATGGGCGAATGGCGCCCTCGTCTCCCCGCTCGCGGTCCGGAGCGCGAGGAGTCGCGGATCCCGCGGCGGCGACCGCGCGGGGAGCGGCGTTCCTCGAGGCACTGGGAGCGGAGGCCCGGCGGCTCCATCCCGAGCTCCTCGCGCAGATGCGGGTCGAGGTGACGCACGACAGTGCGGAGGGCGTGTTCGAGGTCGCGGGGAGCCGGTTCGGGCGGCTCGCCGGTCTCGCCGCTCCGGTGGTCGGTCCAGGATTGCTCGTGACACGGTTCGCGCGCGATGTGCCGTTCCGCATCGACACGGTGTCCGGTCGGTCGCGCTCGGGGCGGGCGACGCTCGACACCGTCCGCGAGTTCCGCTTTCCCGGCGCGACGCAGCACGTCGTGGATCGACTCTTCGCAACGGGGCATTCCGCCATCGTGCAGAACGCCTTGGGTGCACGCGGTCGGATTCAGATGCTGGAACGGTGCGCGGTCACCGACAACGGCGCGCTGCGTATGAGCACGCGCGCCGTCGCACTACGGGTGGGCCGACATCGGATCGCACTTCGCGGAATCCTTCGCATCGACGTCGAGCTCGTCGATGGGTGGGATGATGCCCGCCGTCGTCGCACGATCGACATGCGCGCGACGAGCCCTGTTCTCGGAACGATCCTCGAATATCGCGGGTGGTACCGCTACGCAGACGGCACCGGGTCAGGCACGATTCAGTAGCGGTAGTCGACCACGACCGGCGCGTGGTCACTCCACCGCTGGTCATAGGCTGCAGCCCGCGCGACGTGGTAGGTCTCGACCCGCTCAGCGAGCGTCGGTGTCGCGAGGTGATAGTCGATCCGCCACCCGGAGTCGTTGTCGAAAGCCTGTCCGCGCATGGACCACCACGTGTACGGGCCGTCCACCTCGCCGTGGAACCTCCGCCCGACGTCCACCCAGCCGAGGCCCGTGCCCACGGTGCCGTCGACCCCGGTGACCTCGGTGCCCTTCTCTCCGAGGAAGCGGTCGAAATAGGCGCGCTCGCGCGGGAGGAACCCCGCCTTCTTGCGGTTGCCGCGCCAGTTCTTGATGTCGAGCTCGCGGTGCCCGACGTTGAGGTCTCCCGTCACGAGCGCGAGCGCTCCCTCGGTGCCGAGCTCGCTCAGCCGGGTGCCGAAGGCGTCGAGGAACTTCCACTTCTCTTCCTGTTTCGGAGTCTCGGCCTCGCCCGAATGGACATACGCGCTGACCACCGTGAGCGGACGGTCGCCGATCTGGAAGTCGGCCTCGATCCAGCGGCCCTTGGAGTCGAAGTCCTCCGGACCGAAGGCGGTGCGGGAGGCCACGGCCGGGGTGCGGCTCGCGATCGCGACGCCGGCACGGCCCTTCGCCGTCGCCTCGTCGTGCACGAAGGACCAGCCGGGGAGAGCGGCTTCGAGGTGCTCGTCCTGACCGCGGACTTCCTGGAGCGTCAGGATGTCGACACCGGCGTCGTCCAGCCAGCCGCTCATCCCGTTGCGAGCCGCCGCTCGGATCCCGTTGACATTGACCGTGGCGATACGCAGATGAGGCATGTTCCCAGCCTAACGAGAGCCGCCGACATCCCGTCCCGACCGACTCAGCTCCGCCAGCAGGCGTCGCGCGAGCGGTGTCGTCGATGCGGCGGGTGGGGGAGGAGACGCTTCGAGCTCGGCGAGTTCATCCTCGGCGTCACGCACGGCCCGGTTCGCCACCCAGGAGCGATACCACGGTGCCAGTCGGCGGGCGTCGCGCGCTTCTCGCACCCGGATCCGCGCCGCCGTCAGCAGGGTCTGATACTCGGCGATCCGGCGCTCGGCCTCGGTCTCCTGCAGGAGGGGGAGGTCTCTGTCCTGTGCCGAGACCGCGATCCAGGACGAGGCCACCAGCATCACGACCCCGTTCACGCGGAACCACAGCAGCAGACCGATGAAGATGGCGAACGTGGCCAGCAGAGGGTTGGAGGGCGTGTAGCTCAGCAGGAACCCCGCCCCGTATTGCAGGATGGTCATCGCGCCACCACCGAGGAGAGCGCCCGGCCAGATCGTGCGCCAGCGCAAGGACGTCCCCGTCAGGAAGCGCACCATCGCCGCGAGCGCGGAGGACATGAGCGCGAACGACACGACGACCGTACCGATGCGGATGCCGAGGTTGAGGCCGTCCGAGCCCGAGTCCCAGCCGAGCAGGCTGAGCAGCCAACTCAGCACCGCGGCGCTGGCGGAGCTGAGGAGCGAGCCGGCGATCAGAGCGATGCCGAAGATCAGCGCGGCCAGCAGGTCGCGTGCTTTCAGGATCACGTAGCTGCGGCGATCCGGCGGCAGCCCGAAGATGTCCCTGGTCGCGCGGCGTGAGAACGTCACCCACCCGATCGCGGTCCAGATCACGGTGCCGAGCGCGATCAGACCGGTGACGCTCAGCACTCCGGTGGTGCTCGCCGCGATGTCCTGCACCTGCTCCGGCGTGACGACGCCGCCCTGTCCCTTGGGGAGGATCAGGTTCGGGATGTAGCTGTTGATCATGGCGATGAGGCCGTTGACGGCGTCCTCGCTGCCGCCGAGCCAGAGACCGGCGATGGCGAAGGCGAGGTAGATCGCAGCGAAGATGGCGAACAGCGCCTGATAGCTCACGCCTGCCGCGAGCAGGAAGCCGTTGTGCTGCAGGAAGTGCCGCCAGACACGTACGGGGAACAGGCCCAGCGTGCGCTGTGTCAGTGCGGTGGCGCGTTCGACGGCCGCATCGAGGCGACCGGGCTCGGACGCGGCGTCAACGGGTTCAGACACACCCCCACCCTATCCAAGCGATTCGCGCGCGAGATCAGGCGCAAACGCGAGAACAGGCGGCCCCGGAAGGAAACCGCCTGTTCTCGCGTGATCGACTGAAGCCGTGCGCGTCCGGGCTATCCGCGGAGGATCGCCTGCTTCACCTCGGCGATCGCCTTGGTGACCTCGATGCCGCGGGGGCACGCCTCGGAGCAGTTGAAGGTCGTGCGGCAGCGCCAGACGCCTTCCTTGTCGTTGAGGATGTCGAGGCGCACAGCCGCGTTGTCGTCGCGCGAGTCGAAGATGAACCGGTGGGCGTTCACGATCGCCGCGGGGCCGAAGTACTGCCCGTCGGTCCAGAACACGGGGCACGACGAGGTGCACGCGGCGCACAGGATGCACTTGGTGGTGTCGTCGAAGATCTCGCGGTCGGCGATGGACTGGACGCGCTCCTTGCCCTTCTCCGGCACCGAGCTGGCGACCAGGAACGGCTGCACCTCGCGGTAGGACGCGAAGAAGGGCTCCATGTCGACGACGAGGTCCTTCTCCAGCGGCAGGCCCTTGATGGCCTCGACGTAGATCGGCTTCGAGATGTCGAGGTCCTTGATCAGCGTCTTGCACGCGAGGCGGTTGCGGCCGTTGATGCGCATGGCATCGGAGCCGCAGATGCCATGCGCGCAGGAGCGGCGGAAGGTCAGCGAGCCGTCGACCTCCCACTTGATCTTGTGCAGGGCATCGAGCACACGATCGGTGGAATACAGCTCCACGTCGTAGTCGACCCAGTGCGGCTCAGCATCGACCTCGGGGTCGAACCTGCGGATGTTGAAGGTGACGATGAAGGACTGGACGGCTGTCTCTTCGGTCGTGTCGGCAGGTGCTTCTGCGATGGCAGTCGACATGCTCAGTACTTCCTCTCCATCGGCGGGTAGTTGAACTCGCCCTGCTCGTTCTTCGTGAACACCACCGGCTTCCAGTCGAGCTTGATGTGATCGCTCGGGGTGGAGGAGTGCGGGTCGCCGGTCAGGTACGCCATGGTGTGCTTCATGTACTTGTCGTCGTCGCGCTTCGGGAAGTCGTCGCGCATGTGGCCGCCTCGGCTCTCCTCGCGGTTCTGCGCGGCGTAGACGACGACCTCGGCGATGTCGAGCAGGAAGCCGAGCTCGACCGCCTCGAGGAGGTCGGTGTTGAAGCGCTTGCCCTTGTCGTCGACGTGCACGTTCTTGTACCGCTCGCGCAGCTCGGCGATGACGCCGAGCACGTGCTGGAGGGACTCGTGCGTGCGGAACACCTGCGCGCCCTTGTCCATCTCGTCCTGGAGCGTCTTGCGGAGCACGGCGATGCGCTCGGTGCCCTGGTTGTTGCGCAGGCCCTCGAGCATGCCGGAGACGAATCCCGCGGGGTTCTCGGGCAGGGGGACGAACTCGGCCGTCTTGACGTACTCGACCGCGTTGCGGCCGCTTCGCTTGCCGAACACGTTGATGTCGAGCAACGAGTTCGTGCCGAGACGGTTGGCGCCGTGCACCGAGACGCACGCGCACTCGCCGGCGGCGTAGAGGCCGGGGACCACGGTGTCGTTGTCGGCGAGGACCTCGCCGTTGTTGTTCGTGGGGATACCGCCCATGGCGTAGTGCGCGGTCGGCATCACGGGCACCGGCTCGACGACGGGGTCGACACCCAGGTACGTCCGCGCGAACTCGGTGATGTCGGGGAGCTTGGTCTCGAGGACCTCGGCGCCCAGATGCGTGCAGTCGAGCAGGACGTAGTCCTTGTGCGGACCTGCGCCGCGGCCCTCTGCGACCTCCTGGACCATGCAGCGCGCGACGATGTCACGGGGAGCGAGGTCCTTGATCGTGGGGGCGTAGCGCTCCATGAAGCGCTCGCCCGAGGCGTTGCGCAGGATCGCGCCCTCTCCGCGCGCACCTTCGGTGAGGAGGATGCCGAGGCCGGCGAGACCGGTCGGGTGGAACTGGAAGAACTCGAGGTCCTCGAGGGGGAGGCCCTTGCGCCAGACGATGCCGACGCCGTCGCCCGTGAGGGTGTGCGCGTTGGACGTCGTCTTGAAGATCTTGCCGAACCCGCCGGTCGCGAAGATGACGGCCTTGGCCTGGAACACGTGCAGCTCGCCGGTCGCGAGATCGTAGGAGACGACGCCCGCGACCCGGGTCTTCCCGTCGGCGTCCTTCACCGTCAGCAGGTCGAGCACGTAGAACTCGTTGAAGAAGTCGATGCCGAGCTTGACGCAGTTCTGGAACAGCGTCTGCAGGATCATGTGGCCGGTACGGTCGGCGGCGTAGCAGGCGCGGCGGACCGGGGTCTTGCCGTGCTCGGCCGTGTGTCCGCCGAAGCGTCTCTGGTCGATCTTGCCCTCGGGCGTGCGGTTGAAGGGGAGGCCCATGTTCTCGAGGTCGATGACCGCGTCGATGGCCTCTTTCGCGAGGATCTCGGCCGCATCCTGGTCGACGAGGTAGTCGCCGCCCTTGACGGTGTCGAAGGTGTGCCACTCCCACGAGTCCTCTTCGACGTTCGCGAGTGCCGCGGCCATACCGCCCTGCGCTGCGCCGGTGTGCGAACGGGTGGGGTAGAGCTTGGAGATCACCGCGGTCTTCGCGCCGGGGCCGGCCTCGATGGCCGCACGCATGCCCGCGCCGCCGGCGCCGACGATCACGATGTCGAACTGGTGGTAGTGCACGCCGTCACGGACGACGGAATCCTGCGTCTCGGTAGTCACTTCTTCTTAGCCTTCTTCTCAGTTCCCGACCAGCGCGGCGCACTCGGACCAGAGGACGCTGTCCTCGGTCACGCCAAGGCACGGGTCGAACGTGAAGACCACGAGCGTGCCGAGGATGATGAGCAGACCGGCCGCGAGGCCGAGCGCCCACGTGAGCGCCTTGCGAGCGGTGGTGTTCGTGACGTAGTCGTTCACGATCGTGCGCATGCCGTTCGCGCCGTGGATGAGGGCGAGCCACAGCATCAGCACGTCCCACCACTGCCAGAACGGCGTGGCGAACTTGCCGGCGATGAACGCGAAGTCGAGGGCGTGGATGCCCTCGCCGACCATGAGGTTGACGAAGAGGTGGCCGAAGATCAGCACGACGAGCACGATGCCCGACGCGCGCATGAAGACCCAGCCCCACTTCTCGAGGTTCACTCCGCGGCGACGGCGCACCGGGGCGGCGACGGTCTGTGCAGACATCAGTGTCCTCCTCCGAACCCGGCGAACGCGAGCATCAGGTGGCGGGGAACGAAGCCGGCCATGATGATGCCCCACACCAGCAGGACGCCCCAGAACAGCTGGCGCTGGTACTTCGCGCCCTTCGACCAGAAGTCGACGGCGATGATGCGCAGCCCGTTCATCGCGTGGAAGACGATGCCCGCGACCAGCACGACCTCGCCGAGCGCCATGACGGGGTTCTTGTATGTACCGATGACGGCGTTGTACGCCTCCGGCGACACCCTGATGAGTGCCGTGTCGAGCACGTGCACCAAGAGGAAGAAGAAGATGGCGACGCCGGTGATGCGGTGAAGCACCCAGGACCACATGCCTTCGCGTCCCCGATAGAGGGTGCCGCGGGGGGTCTTTGAGGTGGTTTCCGAAATCGACGGTGTCAAGCGCGCGCTCGTGGACACGGTCGTCCTCCCTGATCGATGTGGGTCGGTCGCGTGCGCTGCACTCGTTCAAGTGTGTGCTCGTCGAAGTGGCAGGCACGCCCGATCGCTGTCCATCCTATTCCTGTCCGAAGACGGGGAGCGACGAAGGCGAGCCTAAGTGTCCGTCGCCGACCTCGGACGCGGGCAGCCGCGGAGGCTCGGAGCCCGCAGGTACCCTGGCAGGGTGAGTGAGACCATCGAGGATTTCTATGCCGTCATCCCCGCCGGCGGCATCGGCAGTCGGCTGTGGCCGCTTTCCCGCGCGGACGCGCCGAAGTTCCTGCACGATCTGACCGGATCCGGCCACTCCCTGCTCCGCGACACCTGGGATCGCCTGGAGCCGCTCACCGGGCCGGATCGGATCGCCGTGGTCACGGGACGCGCCCACCGCGCCGCGGTCGAGGCGGAGCTGCCGGGAATCGCCGACCTCAACGTGTTCCTGGAGTCGGAGCCGCGGGAGTCGGCGGCGGCGATCGGGCTGGCCGCCGCGATCCTGCACCGCCGTGAGCCCGACGTGATCGTCGGCTCCTTCAGCGCGGACCACGTGATCCGCAGCACCCGGGTGTTCGAGTTCGCCGTCCGTGACGCCGTCGAGGTCGCCCGCGAAGGCTATATCTGCACGATCGGCATCACCCCGACGGAGCCCGCGATCGGATTCGGCTACATCAAGAAGGGGCCGGAGCTCGTGGTCGAGGGCGCCAGGGAGGCCGCCCTCGTGGAGAGCTTCGTCGAGAAGCCCGACCTCGACACGGCGAAGTCGTATCTCGCGGATAGGGGATACCTCTGGAACGCAGGCATGTTCATCGCGAAGGCGAGCGTGCTGCTCGACGAGATCGCGGCGAACGAACCGGAACTGCACGCCGGTCTGCTCGAACTCGCCGAGGCCTGGGACGATCGCGATCGCCGCGGACCCGCGGTCGATCGGATCTGGCCGCGCCTCAAGAAGATCGCGATCGACTACGCCGTCGCCGAGCCCGCCGCACGCCGCGGGCATCTCGCCGTCGTCCCCGGGCACTTCGACTGGGACGATGTCGGCGACTTCGCCTCACTGACCAAGCTCATCAACAACGGGCGCAAGAACGACCTCGCCGTCCTGGGGCCGAACGCACGAGTGCTCACCGATGGGGCGAGCGGGATCCTGGTCAGTCAGACCTCCCGGGTGATCAGTCTGGTGGGGGTTCAGGACATCGTCGTCGTCGACACCCCCGACGCGCTGCTGGTCACCACGGTCGAGCATGCGCAGCGTGTGAAGGGCGTGGTC
This sequence comes from Microbacterium paraoxydans, assembly GCF_020524545.1. Classification (GTDB taxonomy): domain Bacteria; phylum Actinomycetota; class Actinomycetes; order Actinomycetales; family Microbacteriaceae; genus Microbacterium; species Microbacterium paraoxydans_C. The sequence goes on from NZ_JAIVLG010000001.1 coordinate 848,364, forward strand.
GAGTCGCTCAAGCTCACCGGTCGGGGGGATGTGCTCTGAGGTGTGCGCCGATGAGCACGACCCCGCGCTCATCCGGTGGCTTGATTTCAGCTTTGTAACCTTTGGCCAGCACATGCGGCGCGAGCGTGTGCAAAAGCTGAAACAGTAGGTAACTTTGATCGATCCGCGAGGGCCGCGGGTTCGTTGAGGGAGGCATCAGTTGACCATCTCCACCACCAAGAAGCTGCTCGGCGCGACGGTCGCCGCGGGCGTCATCTTCGCACTCGCCGGCTGCGGCCAGGCCCCGACCGACAGCGGGTCGGGCTCCGAGAAGCCGGTCGACTCCGACTTCCTCCCGTGCCTCGTCTCCGACGCCGGCGGATGGAACGACAAGTCGTTCAACCAGTCCGCGAAGGAAGGCATGGACGCCGCCGCTGACGAGCTGGGCATCAAGCCCCTCGAGTTCGAGTCGGCGAACGACAACGACTACGCACCCAACCTCGAGACCGCGGTCTCCGAGGGCTGCTCGCTCATCGTCTCGGTCGGCTTCAAGCTGTCGGCCGCGACCGTCGAGTCGGCGCTCGCGAACCCCGAGATCGACTACGCGATCATCGACGACTGGGCCGACAACGACTTCGACGGCAACGTCGACGCTCCGAACATCAAGCCGCTCGTCTTCGACACCGCTCAGGCCGCCTACCTCGGTGGCTACGCTTCGGCCGCATGGTCGGCGCAGAGCGGCGTGAACAAGGTCGGCACCTTCGGCGGGATGCAGATCCCGTCCGTCGCCGTGTTCATGGACGGCTACCAGCTCGGCGTCGAGAAGTACAACGAGGACAAGTCCGCTTCGGTCGAGGTCTTCGGCTGGGACGCCGCGACGCAGAAGGGCTCCTTCACGGGCGGGTTCGACGCGAACGACACCGCCAAGCAGACCGCGCAGGGCGTGCTCGACCAGGGCGTCGACGTGATCCTGCCGGTCGGCGGCCCGGTGTACCAGAGTGCCGCAGCGGCGATCGCCGACAGCGGCAAGGACACGCTGATGCTCGGTGTCGACAGCGACCTGGCCGTGGTCGACCCGAGTGTCGCCGACATCACGCTGGTCTCGATCATGAAGGCGATCGACGTCGCGGTGAAGGACGCGACCATGGCGGCCGCAGCGGGCGACTTCGACCCGGCGCCGTACGTGGGAACCCTCGAGAACGAGGGCGTGAAGCTCTCCGGCTTCGGTGACTTCGAGTCCCAGCTGCCCGACGGGCTCCTCGACGAGCTCGCCGAGCTGCAGAAGCAGATCATCGCGGGCGACATCACGGTGGAGTCCGAGAACTCCCCGTAAGTCGTCGCAGGTCCAGCACGGGGCGAGTGGTGAGCAGGCTGCCACTCGCCCCGTGCCGTGGACGGACGGTGATTCTCCTGGATGACTCTTCTGGATAAGGTGCAGATATGAAGCTCGAACTTCGCGGCATCACCAAGCGATTCGGCAGCCTCGTGGCCAACGACCACATCGACCTGGTGGTCGAACCGGGCGAGATCCACGCGCTGCTCGGCGAGAACGGAGCGGGCAAGTCCACGCTCATGAACGTCCTCTACGGCCTGTATCAGGCGGATGAGGGCGAGATCCTCCTCGATGACGAGGTGCAGCGCTTCCGCGGTCCCGGCGACGCGATGGCTGCGGGGATCGGCATGGTCCACCAGCACTTCATGCTCGTTCCTGTCTTCACCGTCGCCGAGAACGTCATGCTCGGCCACGAGCAGACCAAGGCACTGGGCACGCTCGACATCGCGAAGGCGCGAGAGCACGTGCGATCGGTCGCGGCCCGCTTCGGATTCGATATCGACCCGGACGCGCTCGTGGGCGACCTGCCCGTCGGAGTCCAGCAGCGCGTCGAGATCATCAAGGCGCTCTCGCGCGACGCGAAGGTGCTCGTGTTCGACGAGCCGACCGCGGTGCTCACGCCGCAGGAGACCGACGAGCTGATGAACATCATGCGTCAGCTGCGCGACGAGGGCACCGCGATCGTGTTCATCACGCACAAGCTGCGCGAGGTGCGCGAGGTCGCAGACAAGATCACCATCGTCCGGCTCGGACGCGTCGTGGGTGAGGCGTCTCCCACCGCGACGAATGCCGAACTCGCCTCTCTCATGGTCGGCAGGGCTGTCGAGCTCACGGTCCAGAAGGATCCGCCCCGTCTCGGCGAGGGCGGGCTCGAAGTCTCGGGCCTGCGCATCCTGACGCCCACCGGCGCGATCGTCGTCGATGGCATCGACTTCGCCGTCCGCCCCGGCGAGGTCCTCGCGATCGCGGGTGTCCAGGGCAACGGCCAGACGGAACTGGTCGAGGCCATCGTCGGCCTCGCGGCGCGCGTGGAAGGCAGCATCTCCCTCGACGGCAAGGAGCTGGTCGGGAAGAGTGTGCGCGCGATCCTCGACGCCGGTGTCGGGTTCGTGCCTGAGGACCGTACCGAGGACGGCCTGGTCGCAGGCTTCTCCGTCGCGGAGAACCTCATCCTGGACCGCTCGGACGACCCGGAATTCAGTCGTGCAGGCACGCTGCGTCGCGCGGCGCTGGACGAGTTCGCCCGCGCGCGCATCACCGAATACGACATCCGCACCCAGGGGCCCGAGACGGCGGCAGGAACGCTGTCCGGCGGAAACCAGCAGAAGGTCGTCATCGCCCGAGAGATGAGCCGTGACCTGCGGCTCCTCGTCGCCGCGCAGCCGACGCGCGGTGTCGACGTCGGATCGATCGAGTTCATCCACAAACGAATCATCGAGACACGGGATGCCGGTATCCCGGTGATCGTCGTCTCCACGGAGCTCGACGAGGTCGCGGCTCTGGCCGATCGGATCGCGGTCATGTATCGCGGCACGATCGTCGGCATCGTCCCCGGCGACACGCCTCGGGAGACACTCGGACTCATGATGGCCGGAGCGGCCGAAGGGGAGGTGGCCGCGTGAGCGGAGCGACACCCGGCGCAGGTGATGTGACCAAGGGCATCCCGCCGCAGGAGCTCGCCACGAGCACCGGCACGGTTCCGCGCGACCCGGCCGACGTGCCGCCGCCTCCGCGCGGCAACGTCATCCTCAAGGAGATCCTCCGCGGCAACGCCGTCACGACGATCCTCGCGATCGTGCTGGCGCTCATCGTCGGCGGCATCCTGATCGCCGTCACCAACGAGGACGTGCAGGCGGCGTCCGTGTACTTCTTCGCCCAGCCCGGTGACACCTTCGTCGCGGCCTGGAACGCCGTGTACAACGGCTACGAGGCGCTGTTCCGCGGCGCGATCTTCAACGCGAGGGGTGCTGACTTCGCGGCGCAGATCCGTCCGCTGACGAACACCCTCGGCTTCGCGGCCCCGCTCATCGCCGCAGGTCTCGGCGTCGCTCTGGCATTCCGCGTCGGCCTGTTCAACATCGGTGCCCGCGGTCAGATGCTCATCGGCGTCGCCGTCGCGGCCCTGTTCACGTTCTCGCTCGACCTGCCGATCTGGCTGCACCTCCCGGTCACCCTCATCGCCGGAATCGCCGGTGGTGCGCTCTGGGGCGCGATCGCAGGACTCATCAAGGCACGCACCGGTGCGCACGAGGTGATCCTCACGATCATGCTCAACTACATCGCGTACTACCTGCTGTTGTGGATGATCCGCACGCCCGGCCTGCTGCAGAAGCCGGGGACGAACCAGGCACTCGGCTCGGCGACACCGGAGAGTGCGCAGTTCCCGACCCTGCTGGGCCCGCAGTTCCCGCTGCTCGATCTCGGCTTCGTGATCGTGATCGTGGCGACCCTCTTCGTCTGGTGGCTCATCGAGCGTTCGTCGCTCGGCATGCGCATGCGCGCCGTGGGCGAGAACCCGCATGCCGCGCGTGCCGCAGGGATCAGCGTGCAGCGCATCTACGTGTACGCGATGCTGTTCGCCGGAGGTCTCGCGGGCCTCGCGGGCATGAATCAGATCCAGGGGGCGGTCACGACCGGCGTCACCGAGACGATCGACGCCGGCATCGGGTTCGACGCGATCACCGTCGCGCTCCTCGGCCGCAGCCGTGCGTGGGGCACCTTCGCGGCCGGCATCCTGTTCGGCGCGCTCAAGGCGGGTTCGTTCTCGATGCAGGCGCAGGACATCCCGGTCGACATCGTCCTCGTGGTGCAGTCGCTCGTGGTGCTGTTCATCGCTGCGCCGCCGTTGCTGCGCTCGGTGTTCTTCCTGCCCAAGACCGATGCGGAGAAAGCTGCCAAGGCGAGATCCAAGGCGGCGAAGAAGGCGGTGGCCGCATGATGTCCCTCACACAGACCGTGTCCGCAGGCGGCGCCGTCCAGCTCGAGACCGTCAAGGATCGGCACCTCAAGGCGCCGATCGTCCTCGCCGTGGCCACCGCGCTGCTGGCCCTGCTGTTCCTCACCGTGCCGCGCGACGGCATCAGCACGTTCCGGCTCTCGGACCCGTCGGCGGCACTCGGGCTCCCGGATGTCGCCTTGCCCACGGCATCGACCTTCTGGGTCGTGTTCGGCATCCTGGTCGTCCTGACGGTCGGGGCGTTCCTCCGCGCCTGGATCTACCGTCCGCCGTCCCTCTGGCTGGTCATCGCCTACAGCGTGCTCGCCGTCTTCGCGTTCCTCGTCTGGGCGTCGGCCGGAGGCCTGGTCCCCGTCACGAGCCTCCTGTTCGGCGCGGTGTCGCTCTCGGTGCCCCTCGTCTTCGGTGCATTGGGCGGGGTGATCGGCGAACGTGCCGGCGTCGTGAACGTGGCGATCGAAGGGCAACTGCTCCTCGGAGCATTCTCCGCCGCGCTGCTCTCCAGCATCACCGGCAACCCGTTCGTCGGTCTGATCGGCGCGATGATCGGCGGCGTCCTGGTGGCCAGCGTGCTCGCCGCGTTCGCCATCAAGTATCTCGTCGAGCAGGTCATCGTCGGTGTGGTGCTGAACGTGCTCGTCACGGGTCTCACCGGATTCCTGTACGGGGCGCTCCTCGCGCCGAACGAGGAGGCGCTGAACACCCCGGTGCGGTTCCCCCGAGTGGAGATCCCGCTGCTGAGCGACATCCCGATCATCGGACCCGTGCTGTTCAACCAGACGTTCATCGGATACCTGATGTTCGTGACCGTCGCCGTCGTCGCGTGGGGGCTGTACCGCACGCGGTGGGGCCTGCGCGTCCGCGCCGTGGGAGAGCACCCGCAGGCGGCCGACACCGTCGGCATCAAGGTGAACCCGACCCGCTTCTGGAACGTACTGCTGGCCGGCGCGATCGCCGGCATGGGCGGCGCGTACTTCACGCTCGTCTCCGTGCCGCAGTTCGGCAAGGAGATGACGGCGGGCCTCGGCTTCATCGCCCTCGCGGCCGTGATCTTCGGGCGCTGGGATCCCATTCGTGCGACGCTCGCGGCGCTGCTGTTCGGTTTCGCCACCAACCTGCAGAACCTGCTCTCGATCCTGAAGACGCCGATCCCCGGCGAGTTCATGCTCATGCTGCCCTACGTCGTGACACTGCTCGCAGTCGCCGGGTTCGCCGGACAGATCAAGGCCCCTGCCGCCGACGGCAAGCCGTACATCAAGTCCTAGCCCTGCCGGGAAGAGAGAAATATCGCTATGACCGACATCGACTGGGATGAACTGCGCCAGGTCGCCACGGACGCCATGACGAAGGCGTACGCGCCGTACTCGCGCTACCGCGTGGGGGCGGCGGCCCTCGTCGGGGACGGCCGGATCGTGGCCGGGTGCAACGTCGAGAACGCCTCCTACGGGGTGACGCTGTGCGCCGAATGCGCGCTCGTCGGAGACCTGCACATGTCCGGCGGCGGACAGCTCGTCGCCTTCGTGTGCGTGAACAACGAAGGGCAGACGATCATGCCGTGCGGCCGCTGCCGTCAGCTGCTGTTCGAGCACGCGATGCCCGGGATGCTGCTCGAGACGGTTTCCGGCATCCGCACGATCGACGAGGTGCTGCCCGATGCGTTCGGGCCGCGCGACCTGGAGGATGCACGATGACGACGGTGGAGCCCTTCGACGCGGTGGACGTCATCCGCGCCAAGCGCGACGGAGGCGCCGTCCCCGAGGCCGCGCTTCGCTGGATGGTCGACGCATACACGCGCGGATACGTGTCGGACGCGCAGATGGCGTCGTTCGCGATGGCCGTCTTCCAGCGGGGTATGGAGCGCGACGAGATCCGCGTGCTCACCGACGCGATGATCGCCTCGGGGGAGCGGATGAGCTTCGCCTCTCTCGGCAAGAAGACCGTCGACAAGCACTCCACCGGCGGCGTGGGTGACAAGATCACGCTTCCGCTCGCGCCGCTGGTCGCCACGTTCGGCGTCGCCGTCCCGCAGTTGAGCGGCCGAGGACTCGGACACACGGGCGGCACGCTCGACAAGCTCGAGTCGATCCCGGGCTGGCGTGCGGCGCTCAGCAACGAGGAGATGTTCGCGCAGATGCAGAGCGATGTCGGGGCGGTCATCTGCGCCGCCGGTTCCGGGCTCGCCCCCGCCGACAAGAAGCTGTACGCGCTTCGCGATGTCACGGGAACCGTCGAGGCCATCCCGCTGATCGCCTCGAGCATCATGTCGAAGAAGATCGCAGAGGGAACCGACGCGCTGGTGCTGGATGTGAAGTTCGGCTCGGGTGCCTTCATGCAGGACATCGATCGTGCGCGCGAGCTCGCCCGCACGATGGTCGCGCTCGGGACCGATTCCGGCGTGGCGACCACGGCGCTGCTGACCGATATGAGCGTCCCGCTCGGGCGCGCGATCGGCAATGCCAACGAGGTCCGCGAATCGGTGGAGATCCTCGCCGGCGGGGGGCCTGCCGACGTGCGGGAGCTGACGCTCGCCCTGGCACGGGAAATGCTCGCTCTCGCCGGTCAGCCGGATGCCGACGTGGCGGCCGCCCTCGACGACGGGCGTGCGATGGACACCTGGAAGGCGATGATCCGCGCACAGGACGGGGATCCCGACGCCCAGCTGCCGACGGCTCGCGAGACGCACGTCGTGACGGCTCCGGAGGACGGCGTGCTCACACGCCTGGAGGCGCTCCCGTTCGGCGTCGCCGCCTGGCGACTCGGCGCAGGCCGCGCCAGGGCTGAGGACCCCGTGATCTTCGAGGCGGGTATCGATCTGCATGCGAAGCCGGGCGATCGCGTCGTGGCCGGGCAGCCGCTGTTCACCCTGTCCGCGGCGGACGAGGCTCGCTTCCCCCGAGCGATGGAAGCGCTCGAGGGCGCGTGGGCGATCGGTGGCGAGGCACAGGAGGCCGGCCCCATCGTGCGTGAGCGCATCACAGCGTGACCGCGGACCGCTAGCCTGAACTGAGCACATCCGCGACGGAGGAGGACCACCATGTCGATCGATGCGAACGGCGACGTCACGCTGCAGGGCGTCTCCCTGCGGAGTCTCCCCAAGGTGTCGCTGCACGATCATCTCGACGGTGCTCTGCGCCCCGCGACGATCATCGAGCTCGCGGACGCGATCGGCCTCGACGTTCCGAAGTCCGACCCCGCGGCGCTCGGCGCCTGGTTCGCGAAGCAGAGCGACTCGGGCTCATTGGTGGAGTACCTCAAGACCTTCGACCTGACGACCGCCGTGATGCAGACCCCGGAGGGACTCACCCGCGTCGCGCGCGAGTTCGTCCAGGACCTCGCGGCCGACGGCGTGGTCTACGGGGAGGTGCGCTGGGCTCCGGAGCAGCACCAGGCTCGCGGACTGACGCTCGAGCAGGCCGTGGAGGCCGTGCAGCAGGGTATCGAGGAGGGCGAGGACGCCGCCGACCGCGATGGTCGGAGCATCCGCGTCGGACAGCTGATCACGGCCATGCGCCACACCGATCGGGCCAGGGAGATCGCAGAGTTGGCGGTCGACTTCCGCGGCCGCGGTGCCGTCGGGTTCGATATCGCGGGACCGGAGGACGGCTTCCCGCCGTCGAATCACCGCGAGGCGTTCGACTATCTCGCCGGCAACTTCTTCCCGGTGACCGTGCATGCCGGAGAAGCCGCGGGGCTTGCGTCGATCCGTTCGGCTCTGCTGGACGGGCGCGCACTGCGACTCGGTCACGGCGTCCGCATCGCCGAGGACCTCCAGGTGGTGACCCAGGAAGGCGATGAGGTGCAGGTGCGGTTCGGCGACCTCGCACGGTGGGTCCGCGACCGCGAGATCCCGCTCGAACTGTCGCCGTCCTCGAACCTGCAGACGGGGGCGATCGCGGCGTGGGGCAACACGCTGGCGGATCACCCGTTCGACCTGCTGTATCAGCTCGGCTTCTCCGTGACCGTGAACGTCGACAATCGCACGATGAGCGCCACCTCGCTCACGCGTGAACTCGCACTGCTCGTCGAGACCTTCGAGTACGACCTCGACGACCTCGAGACGTTCCAGTTCAACGCCGCTGCAGCCGCCTTCCTCCCGGTCGAGGAGCGGGAAGAGCTCGTCGAGCTGATCGCCGAGGGCTTCGACATCTGATCGGCCGCGTTCGGTCTCGCATGTCCGCGTCCGTCTTCATCGCCGGTCCCGCCTCCTGGAATCGGATCGTCGTGGTGGATCGGCTGCCCGAGCCGGTGCCGCACATGCAGTTCGCCGAGGAGACCTGGGAGACGGTCGGCGGCACCAGCGCAGGAAAGGCGCTCAGCCTGACCGCCTTGGGACGGACGACGCAGCTCTACGCGCTCGCCGGACGGGATGCGGAGGGGCAACGGGTGCGCGCCGCCCTACGGCAGGCGGACGTGGACGTGCGGTGGGCCGACGCCACGACCGAGCGGCATCTGAACCTGATGACGCGTGCGGGGGCGCGGGTGTCGCTGTACCTCTCGTCACCGGGCGAGACCGCGGGGGCGGATGACGGCCTGCTGCGCGCGCAAATGGCGAGCGCTGAAGCGGTGGTGCTCGACCTCGCCGCCGAGCCGCTGCGGCTCCTGCCCCTCGCCCGCGCGACCGGGACCCCGATCTGGGTCGATGTGCACGACTACGACGGCGAGGCGGCCTTCCACCGACCGTTCCTGGAAGCAGCGGACGCCGTCTTCTGCAACGCTGATCGTCTCGCCGACCCGATCTCCTTCCTTCGCTCCCGCGTTGCCGCCGGGGCGACACTGGCGGTGTGCACGCTCGGCGCGGACGGCGCGGCGGCCGTGGACGAGCACGGCGTCGAGCACCGGGTGCGCGCGGTCCCCGTCGACGTCGTCGACACCAACGGCGCCGGTGATGCCTTCTTCGCCGGAGTGCTCGATGCACGTCTCGGCGGCGCAGGTCTCGTCACTGCGCTCGAGGCGGGCGCGCGCACGGCTGCGTCGGTCCTTGGTTCGCGGCACCTGCACCCCCGGCTCTACGCCGTGCTGGACGCCGGCTCTACAGGGGCGTGACGGTCAGGGGGCGAGCGGTGCGAGGAACTCCTCGACCAGGCGCGTGACTTCCGCGTGCATCTCCTCGGAGGAGATCGTCGGCGTGCCATCGCCGTCCTGCGGGCCGTAGTCGCCGAATGAGGCGTGGGAGGCGCCGTCGATCTCCACCATCTCGGCATCCGCGGGGAGCTCCGCGCGCGCGTCGGCGATCTTCTGCGGGGTGGAGAGCCCGTCCTCGCTCCCGGAGAGACTCAGGACCGGGAGTCCGCTCTCCGAGAGGTCGTTCGCGCAGTAGGAGCCGAAGAGCACGAGCGCATCGGCGTCCGGGGCGAGCTGGCAGGCGCGCACGCCTCCGAGGGAGTGGCCCCCGACGGCCCAGACGTCGACGTCCGGTGCGGCGGAGGTGAAGGCATCGAGGCCACGAGGATCGAAGAAGGCCAGGTTCAGCCAGGGGCGGGTGATCACGACAGTGACGCCGTCTTCCGCGAGTCCCTGGAGGATGGCTGCATAGGCCCACGGATCGACCTTGGCACCGGGAATGAAGACCAGCCCGGTCTCGGACTCGCCGTCCGCAGGCTCGAGCACGATGCCCTGATCGGCGTCCCTCACCGTGATCTGCGGGTTCTCCTGCACCGTGGCGAGCGGCTCGGGCTCTGCGGCCATGACCCCGATCTGGCTCCACGCGACGACGCCCCCGACGACGAGCACCACCACGATTGCAAGGCTCCACAGAACGCGCTTCAGGATTCGGCGGCCACGTGTCTTCTGCACGGGTCAACGTTACTCCGTGGTGCGTTCCTGACCGGCGACGCCAGGGTGCGTACGGAGGTACTCCTCGAAGGCTTCAGCGGTCGTGCGGCGCGGCGTGTATCCGAATTCGTCCTTCAGGCGTCCGTTCGCCAGCACCGGGCGGTAGCGGAGGAACGGCACCTTCTCCGGTCCGTGTTCCGTCAGGCGCAGTGCCCGTCCGATCCGGAGACCTGCGGCGAGAAGCCCGGCGGGTACGGCGAGCTCCGGCTTGTGCAATCGGGCGGCGATCTCGGGCACGCTCATGCATCCGTCGCCTGCGACGTTGAAGATCCCGGGTGGTCCGTCGGTCGCCGCACGGACCATGGCCGCGGCGACATCGTCCACCCAGACGAACACGAACGGGGATTCGGATCCCGCGATGCGGAGGATCCGTCTCCCGTCCCAGAGCGCGGTGATCTGATTCCGCACGGACGGGCCGAGGATGGTGCCGATGCGGAAGATCACCTGCTCGAGGGCGGGATGGGTCACACGGTACTGGGCGAGCATCTCCTCGACCAGGCGCTTGTGCCGTGAGTACGGGAACTCGTCGTTGCCCCGCAGCGGCCGCTCCTCGTCGATCCAGTCCGGATTGTCGGCGTGGTACCCGTAAGCGGCCCCGGAACTGGAGACGACGATGCGGCGGACGTCGGCGTCAACGCACGCGGCGAGGACGTTCGCCGTCCCGGTCACGTCGACGCGGTACTCGAGGGCGACGTCTCGGCCCGGATTGACGATCGCCGCCAGATGCACGACCGTGTCGATGCGATGCGCGCGGAGCAGGGGCGCGATGGCCGAGGGATCGGTCACATCCAGTCTCTCGTCGACGACGCGGTCGCGGGGAGCGCCGGCGCGCAGATCCGCGGCGACGACGATATCGACGTCATCGCGCGCTGCGAGGGCTTCGGCGACGTGAGATCCGAGGAAGCCTCCGCCGCCTGTGATGAGCACCCGCGACATCAGGCCGCCTCGACGGAGGCGCGGCCGCTGCTGTCACCGGTCGGCGTCCCCGTGCGACGTCGTGTGTGGCGGGCCCAGAGTCCCGCGAGCACGAGGCCCGCGATGATGTCCCAGGTACCCCACCAGCCCGCGACGACGGCCATGCCCCCGAGCCCGTCGAAGAACAGGAACACCAGTCCGAGACCGAGGCCGGCGTTGCGGATGCCGACTTCGAACGTCATGGCCTTGCGCTCGCGGGTGCCGAGGCCGCCCACGACCGCGGTGCCGTAGCCGAGGGCGAGCGCGACGGCGTCGTGGACGGCGACGACGAGCAGGATGATCCCCAGTACCTGCACGAAGACCGCCCAGTTCCCGACGAGCGCCGCGACGATGAAGCCGAGTAGCGCGATCAGGCTGAACCACTTCACGAACGGCTGCACCCGAGCGCTCATCCCTGGCGCCTTCGCGCGGAGGATGAGTCCGACTGCGAAGGGGAGACCGATGATGAGGAAGATCTCCAGCAGCATCCGCCAAGGGTCGAGCGAGACGTCGCGCAGAAGCGTGCGCGCGGTCGGATGCAGAGAAGCCCAGAACGTGATGCTGAGCGGCATCGCGACGATGTAGACGAGGTTCCCGACGGCGGTGAGAGAGACCGAGAGCGCGACGTTGCCGCCGGCGCGATGCGTCAGCACCTGTGAGATGTTGCCGGGCGGGCAGCACGCGACCAGGATCATCCCCAGGGCCATCGACGGGGGGATGGGCAGCACGAGGGTCAGCAGGAACGTCGCGACGGGGAGCAGCAGCAGCTGTGCGAGGATCGCGATCACGAACGGCTTCGGGTGCTTCGCCACGACCCGGAAGTCGCGCGGCGAGGTGTCGAGCGCGATGCCGAACATGATCAGTCCCAACACGACGTTGAGGATCGTCAGCGTTCCGGGCGTGAACGACAGGACGACGTCGTCGACGTTCATGCCGACGCCTCCAGCGCGCTCTTCTCGCGGCGCACGGCGCTGCGGTAGGCGTCCTTGTTGACGTAGTACGCCATCCGGTCGAGGCCGAGATAGCGATATCCGCCGGAGGTGTCCGGCCAGGGGGCGCCCGTGACGCGGTCGCGGAAGCGCGCGGCACGCGCCGGGTCATGCTCCGCGGCGTCGAGGTAGGTCGCGAGCAGATCGGCCTGTTCGTACCGACCCTGCCAGCCGATCCCGGATGTCTCGATCATGCCCATCACGTACAACCCGTTGAAGGAAGCGGGGAAGACGTTGAGGAACAGCCGCGGCGACGCGCCGCGCCAGTGCAGATGCTCGCGATCCACGAACGGGTAGTCCAGGGTGTAGCCGGTGGCCAGCAGCACGAGGTCGTACTCGTCCGAGCTGCCGTCGCGGAAGCGCACGGTCTTCCCGTCGAACCGGTCGATGTCCGCACGGATGCGAAGATCGCCCTGCCCGAGGTGGTTCAGGATCAGGGTGTTCACGATGGGGTGCGACTCGTAGATGCGATAGTCGGGCTTGGGGAACCCGAAGTGCACCGGGTCTCCGGTGAACGCGCGCAGCACACGGCTGTCGACGGCCTGCTTGATCCGGGCAGGCAGCGGGCGCCCCTGATTGAGGGTGTCGCTCGGCTTGCCGAACAGGTAGCGCGGCACGAAGTAGTATCCGCGGCGGACACTCATATCGATCGAGTCGGCGTGATGAACGGCATCCACCGCGATGTCGCAGCCGGAGTTGCCCGCGCCGATGAGCAGCACCCGCTTCCCCCGGAGCATCTCGGGGGACTTGTAAGCGCTGGTGTGCAGCAGCTCGCCGGTGAACTCGCCGCGGAACGAGGGCACATTCGGTTCCGCGAGGGTGCCGTTCGCCAGCACGACACCGGCGTACCAGCGGGTCTCCTCGCCGTCGGGGCCGCTGCTCGTGAGGTCCCACCCGCCGTCGCGCGGTTCGAGACGGGTGACCTTCGTCTCGAAACGGAACAGATCGGTCAGCCCGAAGCGGTCGGCGTACTCCTGGAAATACTCCTTCAACACGCGGTGGCCGGGGTAGTCGACCCGGGTGCGCATGGGGAACTCCGAGAACTCGGTCGTGGTGCGGGAGGAGATCAGGTGCGCCGACTCGTACATCGTGCTGCGCGGGTTGGTGATGTCCCACAGCCCGCCGACGCCGTGGGATGCTTCGTAGCCGTCGACCTCGATACCGCGCCTGTGGAGCGCGCGCGCTGTGGCCAACCCCGATGGTCCCGCCCCGATGACGGCATATCTGTTCATCATGCTCCCCGCACGTCGCTGTGCTCGAAAAACGCCCCCGCCCACCGATCGTAACCGGTGGGCGGGGGCGCCGAGATCCGCGGGTCAGTCGGGCAGGAGGTGCTGTTGCCGGTCCAGTACCGCGTCGCGCACGCGGGGGAACAGCGGATGCTCGGGGTCGAGCCCCGTCGTGCGCGTCGTGAACGCGGTGGCGTCCTCGGTGCGCAGCAGCGCCTGCAGCTCGACCGACTGCTCGTCGGCGGGATCGTCGAATTCGAGCGCGGCGGCGACGGCGGCCACGAGGGCGTCCGTCGGCAGTTCGCGTTCCGCAGCCATCGCGGCGGGGCCGATGAAGCGCTCGTGGCGCGAGATCTTGCGCAGCGGTTGACGGCCCACGCGCTGCACGGTGTCGACGAGTGCGGGGTTGCGGAAGCGATCCAGGATGGTCGCGCGGTAGGCGGCCAGGTCCGCGGGGTCGAGTCCGTGCTCCGCCACCAGCACGGCCGAGGTCTCCTCCAGCGCCGCAGCGACGCTCGAGGCGATCACCGGATCGGCCAGGGCATCCGAGATGCGCTCGATACCCGCGCGCGCACCGAAGTACGCGGTGGCGGCGTGCCCTGTGTTCACGGTGAAGAGCTTGCGCTCGATATAGGGCGCCAGATCGTCGACGAAGTGGGCGCCGGGGATGTTCGGCAGCGCGCCGTCGAACGGACCGGCCTCGATGGCCCACTCGAAGTACGGCTCGACCGTGACGTCGACGCCACCGTCCACAGGCTGTGCCGGGACGATGCGGTCGACCGCGGTGTTCGCGAAGACCGCGCGCGCGAGCACCTGGTCGGCCTCCGCTCCGGCCGCGGCGACGACCTCGCGGCGCAGCAGGTCGGTGGCGCCGATCGCGTTTTCGCACGCCATGACCTGAAGCGGAGCGGCATCGGGGGAGCGGAGGGCCAGCCCTGCCACGATCGACGGAGCCACGAACCGCAGAACGGTCGGCCCGACCGCGGTCGTGACGACGTCTGCCGACGCGATCTCCTCCGCCACGGCCACCGGATCGGTGCGGCTGTTGACGGCGCGGAAACCGGTGACGATGTGATCGGTCCCTCCGGGTCCGGCCTCGTGCACGGTGTACTCGGAAGCCGCGTTGATCGCGTCGACCAGGGCATCGGCGACGTCGGAGAACACGACCTCGTACCCGCCCTGGCGCAGCAGCAGACCGACGAACCCGCGTCCGATGTTGCCGGCCCCGAAGTGGACCGCCTTCATCCCTCGTTCACCTCCGAGAGGAGGGTGTAGAGCTCGTCCGCTGTCTGCGCGGCCGAGAGCCGCGCCACGTCGTCCTCCTCGGAGAACAGGATCGCGATCCGGGAGAGGATCTCCAGGTGCTCGTCGCCGACACCGGCGATGCCGATCACGAACGTCGCGGGGTCGCCCGACCAGTCGACCCCGCCGTCGTAGCGGACCACCGACAGCGCGGAGGCGAGGATCGCGTCCTTCGCATCATTGGTGCCGTGCGGGATCGCCAACCCGTTGCCCATGAAGGTCGAGACCGTCTCCTCGCGCTGTCGCATCGCATCGACGTAGGCCGGGGTGACGGCTCCGGCGGCGACGAGGATGTCGGTCGCCTCCTGAAGGGCCTCGTCCCTGGTCGCGCTTCCCGGATGGATGCGTACCTGTTCGGGGGTGAGAACGCTCATTCTGCTTCCTTTCGCTGCTCGCGCACCATCTCCACGACCTCGTCGTACTTGGGCGAGTTCATGAAGTTGTCGACCGACACATGGACCGAGTCCGGCGACTTGGCCGTCGCGCGCTCGGTGAGCTGCTGCTGGGTGATCACCACGTCGGCCGTACCGTCGAGGTTCGCGATCGCCTGGTTGGTGACCGTGATGTCCTCGATCCCCGCCTTCTTGAGCTTGTTCCGCAGGACGCTCGCGCCCATGGCGGAGGAGCCCATCCCGGCGTCGCACGCGAAGACGATGCGCTCGATGGGAGTGGTCGCCACCGCGGTGGTGGCCGGGGCGGCTGCGGAGGCAGCCGTGGTCGCCGTCGATGTGCGCAGCGCGTCCATCGCGGCGGACGACTTGCCCTTGTTCGCCTCGGTCTGTGCGATCGCGGCACCGAAGGAGTCACCCTCGGCTTCGAGGTCGCGCTTGCGCGAAGCCCGCAAGATGACGCCGGTGATGAGGAACGTCACGGTCGCCGCGATGATGACCGAGAGGTATACGACGAGGAGGTTGCCGACGCCGGGTCCGATGGCTGCGGCGGTCACGGCGATGATGCTGCCGGGGGCGGCAGGGAAGGCCAGCCCGCCGCCGAGGACCATGTTCGTGGTGACACCGGCGGCTCCACCCGCGATGAGGGCGAGGATCGTGGTCGGCTTGCTCAGCGCGTAAGGGAAGTAGATCTCGTGGATACCGCCGAAGAACTGGATGATCGCCGCTCCCGGAGCCGAGGCCTTCGCGGCGCCCACGCCGAAGAAGGTGAAAGCGAGCAGCAGGCCGAGGCCGGGCCCGGGGTTCGCCTCGATGAGGAACAGGATCGACTTGCCGGTCTCCGCCGCCTGCTCGATGCCCAGCGGTGTGAACACGCCGTGGTTGATGGCGTTGTTCAGGAACAGGACCTTCGCCGGCTCGACGATGATGGACACCAGCGGCAGCAGGTTGAGGGCGACGAGCCAGTCGACGGCTGCTCCCAGCACGGCGCTGATGCCGAGCATGACGGGGCCGAACGCGAAGAACCCGACGATCGCGAGGATCATGCCCAGGATTCCCGCCGAGAAGTTGTTGACCAGCATCTCGAAGCCGGGGCGGATCTTGCCGTCCCACAGGCGATCCACCTGCTTCATGATCCAGGCGGCGATCGGCCCCATGATCATGGCGCCCAGGAACATCGGGATGTTCGTGCCGACGATGACACCGACGGTCGCGATCGTGGCGACGACGCCCCCGCGCTCGCCGTAGACCATACGGCCGGCCGTGTTCGCGATCAACAGCGGCAGCAGGTAGGTGACCATCGGACCGACCAGGCCCACATAGGCCAGGATGTTGCCGTCAGCGCTCTCGGCGACGGCTGTCATCGCGCCCTGCCACCCGATGACAGCGGAATCGCCGCCACCGCCGATGATCTCGGCGACTCCGGCCCAGTGCCAGCCGAAGGGACTCTCAGCGCCGAAGAAGCCCTTCGGGATGAAGAGCATCGTGATGAAGCCCCAGGCGATGAAGGCCGCGATGTTCGGCATGATCATGCCCGAGAGGAACGTGCCGAAGCGTTGCACTCCTACGCGGACGCCGCCGGATCTCGTGGCGGCAGGTGACGTCGTCGTCATGATGTCGTCTCTTTCTTGTGGAGGGTGATTTCCGCGGCGCGTGTCGCCACGGCGGTTCGGGCGGAGGAGGCGTCGTCAGCGGCCAGGGCGGCTTCGGCGAGGCTCCGCGCCTCGGACGGGGTGTGTTCGGAGAGGGCGTGTCGAACGTCGGCCAGCGCGGACGGGGCCATCGAGAGGCTCGTGGCGCCGAGCCCGACGAGCACGACCGCCAACAGTGGATCCGCCGCTGCTTCGCCGCAGATGCCGACGGGCTTCCCGAGACGCGCTCCCGCATCACCGACCTCCCGCACGAGGCGCAGGACGGCGGGATGCCAGGGATCCTGGAACCCCGCGACGGAGCCGAGCATGCGGTCCGCCGCCATCGTGTACTGGGTCAGATCGTTGGTGCCGATCGAGGCGAAGTCGGCGTGCGCGAGCACGCGATCGGCGAGCAGAGCGCTCGCCGGGATCTCCACCATGACGCCGGCGGTCTTCAGACCGTACTCGCGGGCGAGATCCGTGAAGTACCTGGTCTCCTCGACGGTGGCGACCATGGGGGCCATCACCCAGAGGTCGGCGTCGGTCTCGGCGTCCGCCTCGGCGAGGGCCGTGAGCTGCTCGCGGAGGATGTCCTCGCTCGCCCGCAGGGCCCGGAGGCCCCGAAGACCCAGCGCGGGGTTCTCCTCGTGGGCGTCGTTGAGGAAGGCCAGGGGCTTGTCCGCTCCCGCGTCCAGCATTCGCACCACGACCTTCTTGCCGGGAAAAGCAGCCAGCAGCTCGCGGTAGGACTCGCGCTGCTGGGCGATGGTCGGCGCCTGGGCCGAAGACAGGAACAGGAACTCGGTGCGGAACAGCCCGACGCCCTCGGCCCCCCGAGCGACCGCATCCGCGGCGTCTGCGGGCTTCCCCAGATTCGCGAGCAGCGCGACAGGCGTGCCGTCGGCGAGGGCGCCGGGAGTCAGCGGGGCGGCATCGGCCGCACGACGGGCGGCCGCGCGCTCGGTGGCACGGCTCTTCTCCTCGTCGGTGGGCTCGCGGGTCACGACGCCAGCGGCCGCATCCACGATCACCGTCTCGCCGGTCACGAGCTGCGTCCCGTCCGCGACGCCGACGATCGCGACGATGCCCTTCTCCCGGGCCAGGATCGCGGTGTGCGAGGTGGGGCCACCATCGGTCGTGATCAGTGCGAGCACCTGATCCAGGTCGAGCAGGGCGGTGTCGGCCGGGGCGAGGTCGCGCGCGACCAGGACGAACGGGTGCCCCGGGTTCGGGACGCCGGGAGCGTCGACGCCGCGGAGGTGCGCGAGCACACGCTGAGCGATGTCATCGAGGTCGGCTGCACGCTCGCCGAGGTATCCGCCGACGGCCTCCAACGTCGCGCGGAAGCCCGCGAAGGCGTCGTGCACGGCCCACTCGGCGGTCGCGCCGGCATCGATGCGGGTGTCGACCTCGTCCTGGAGAGTCGGGTCCTCGGCGATCATCGCCTGCGCCTCGAGCACTTCCTGAGCAGAGCCTCCTGCGGTCCGGCCGCGCTCGTTCAATTCGCGGGCGACGGTCGCGACGGCCTCGTGTACGCGCGTGCGCTCGGCGTCGGCCCCCGCGGTGCTGGGCGAGTTCTGCGGAGCGGGCATCGCCTCGGACATGCGGATGACCGGTCCCTGTGCGACGCCGAGACCGATCCCCACCCCCCGCAGCTCACTCATCCGGCGGCCTCCTGATCGTGGTCCGTGGTGAGGAGCTCGGTGAGGGTGTCGAGCACGCCCTCCGCGCCGTCCCCCTCGGCCGTGAGCGTCACGTAGTCGCCGTACTCGACCGCCAGGGCGATGACACCGAGGATGCTGGCCGCGTTGACCGGCTTGCCTGAATCCTTGGCGATCGTGACGGCGACGCCGGAGTCCTTCGCTGCCTGCGCGAACAGCTTCGCCGGGCGGGCGTGCAGTCCGTGGGAGGAGCCGATCCGGACGGTGCGGGTGGCGGTCATGATGTTCCTTTCGAGGTGTCGCCGGCGGCGAGGATCGACCGGGCGTAGGTGAGGGTGCGGATGCCGTCCCGGTCGGCGAAGACGTCGCCGGGGAGCATCGCGACGGGCGCGTGCGCGCTGGCGCGGATGGCGTCGAGCCGGTCGCTCAGGTGTGGGCCGACGAGGACGAGGTCGACGTCGGAGTCCGGCACGGAGCTCTCCATCCCCGCCGTCGCTTCCCAGCCGAGACCGGCAGTCGCCGCCGCCTTGCTGAGCCGCTGTGCGACGAACGTGCTCGACGCGCCGGCGCCGCACACCACGAGGATCCTCATCGATTCCCACCTTCCTGAGAACAGTCTGTGAACCGGAGGAAACCTGCGCCAACAGGTTCCTTTCCGCCCCCGCGGAACGGTGCCTTCCGCCCGAGCACCTCGGCAAGCTGACATCATGGAGACCACGTCGAGACAGTGCGGTCAGCACGCGGGAAGGGAAGGCTCATGTCGCGCCAGCGCCAGGACCAGCTCCTCGGCGTGCTGCTGCGTCAGGAGAACTGGGCGACGGCGGGAAGCCTCGCCGACCTGCTCGGGGTCACCCCGCGCAGCATCCGCTCCTATGTCGCCGCTCTGAACGCGCGGACGCCCGGTGCCGGCGTGATCGAGTCGGGCCCGGCGGGCTACCGCGCAGGGCCGGGGGCGCGGGGAGCGCTCCGCCGACGACAGACCGGGGAATCGGCGCCCCGCGACCGTCTGCATACGCTCGTGCGACGGCTCCTGGATGTGCCATCGGGGATCGACGTGTTCGACACGGCCGACGAGCTGCACGTCAGCGAGGCCACGCTCGAAGCGGACCTGGTCCGCGTGCGGGGTCTGCTCGACGGCACCGAGCTCGTGCTCGAGCGCGACCGGGAGAACGTGCGTCTCCGCGGTGACGAGGCCGCGCAGCGCCGACTGCTCAGCCGACTGGCCCACGACGAGATGGACGATGCCTCGTTCCACCCCGAGACCTTCCGTCGCGCCCTCTCGGGCTCCGCGGTCGCCGCCAGCGCTGTGGGGCCCTTCAAATCCGCGCTGGTCCGGGAACTGGGCGAGCTCGGCTATTACGTGAACGAGCTCGCGATCGCCGATGTCCTCCTCCACATCGCCATCGCGGCGGAGCGCGTCGCCGCCGGACACGCGCTCGACTCCTCACCGGCTGGCGCGCGGGAGGAGATCCCGCGTGTCGGTGCGGTCATCGCCCGCTTGGCGTCCGAGCACTTCTCGGTCGTGCTCGGCGAGGGCGACAGCGGTCACCTCGCCTCCCTCGTGCTGACCCGCATCGTCGCGCCGGGGGAGGACGCCACCCGCGAGGTCGCGCGCAGCGGCGTGGACCCGACGGTCGAAGCCGCCGTGCGGGCGGAGATCAGCCGGGCGGCCGAGGACTTCCAGGTGGATCTGGTCGACGAGACGTTCGTGCTCCGACTCGCACTCCACGTGCAGAACCTGCTGCGGCGGGCCGAGGAGAGCGCGCTGACGCGCAACCCGCTCACCCGCTCGCTCAAGACGACGTATCCGATGATCTTCGAGGTGGCGGTGTCGATCGCGAGCGGACTCCACGATCGTGTCGGGACACCCATCCACGACGATGAGATCGCCTACATCGCGATGCACGTGGGCGGGAGGCTGGAGCGCAGCCGCAAGGCCGAGTCGATCCTCACGGCCACGATCGTCTGCCCCGGGTACCACGAGCTGCACGAGCTGCTCCGTTCGAGTGTCGACCGCTCACTGGGGTCGGCGATCGAGGTCACCACCGTCGTGACCAACGTCGACCCCGACTGGGCGTCGTTCGGCACCGACCTCGTCCTCAGCACGATCGAGCCGGGTCAGGCGGGTGACCGCTTCGTCAGGATCCAACCGTTCCTGACCGACGCCGACGTCGATCGGATCCAGCAGGCCGCTGCCCGGGTGCGCCGGGGACGACGGCTCACCCGGCTCCGTGGCGAGCTCGCCCGCTATTTCTCGGCGGAGGCCTACGTGTTCCCGCTCCCGGATGAGGGGGAGGAGGCGATCATCCGCCGTCTCGGAGGGTTGCTGATGCAGGCGGGGCTCATCGGCGAGGACTACATCGAGAACACGATCGTGCGGGAGCGGATGTCGTCGACCGCGTTCACGGACGCGCTGGCCGTCCCTCACGCGTTGCAGATGACGGCGACGCGGACGGCCATCGCCATCGGCGTGGCGGACGGGTCGGCGGCGTGGGGCGAGGGCCGCGTGCAGGTCGTCGCGCTCGCCGCGTTCAGCGAGAGCGACCGCGCGGCGTTCCAGACCGTGTTCGAGCAGCTGGTCGAGGTGTTCAGCGAACGCGAGAGCGTGCAGCGGATCGTCCGACGGGGGTCGACGTTCGAGGCGTTCCTCGATGAGCTCGTCGCCGTCATCGACGGCTGACCCCGCCGTCACTCCCGCGGGGCGAGCACCTCGGCGAGCTGGTCCAGGACGTCCTCCGCGCCGTCGGAGGCCGTCGTCTCGAGCACCACGGCATCCCCGGACGAGATCCCGAGATCCATCACGGCCAGCACACTGCTCAGGTCGACGGTGGTGCCGTCTTCCGTCCGCAGGGTCACGGGCGCGCCGTGCGACTGCACGAGGCGCACCAGTTCTGCCACCGGACGGGCGTGCACGCCGTTGTGGGCACTGACGATCAGGCGTCGGACGGGCATGTCAGGTGCGCTCGTCGAGCAGGGTCCGCACTCCGGCCTCGAGCTCTGCGACAGCCGCCCCGGCGGCTTCGGAGGAGTCGGCACGAGCGTCGATGTAGACCTTGAGTTTGGGCTCGGTGCCGCTCGGACGCACGATCACACGGGAGCCATCGCCGAGACGATACCGCAGCACGTCCCCGGAGGGTGCGCCGGGGGCAGCGTGCATCAGGTCTTCGGCCGAAGTGATCGCACGACCGGCGATGCTCGTCGGCGGCAGCGTCCGCAGGGCGAGCATGACGTTGCCGATGACCGCCAGGTCGTCGACGCGCACCGATACCTGCCCGCTGGCGAAGTGCCCGTAGGTCTCTCCCAGCTCGGCGAGCAGGTCGACGAGCGTCGCTCCGCGGTCTCGGGCCTCGGCGGCGAGTCCGAGAATCGCGACCGCTGCCGACACCCCGTCCTTATCGCGAACCGTCTCCGGATTCACGAGGTAGCCCAGGGCCTCCTCGAAGCCGAACACGATTCCCGGTGCGCGCGAGATCCACTTGAATCCGGTGAGGGTCTCGTGGAAGTCGAGTCCGTGGTGGCCGGCGACGGCGGCCAGGCCGGGGGAGGAGACGAGGGAGCACGCGAGGGAGGCACCGGGGGTGCCGGAGGCCGCGCGTGCGGCACGCGCTCCGAGCAGGAGACCGACCTCGTTGCCGGTGAGCCGACGCCAGCCGCCGGCGGCCGTCTCGTCCGGAACCGCGACGGCCAGGCGATCGGCGTCGGGGTCGTTGGCCAGGATGAAGTCCGCCTTCACCCGCCGGGCCCGCGCGAAGGCCAGGTCCATCGCCCCCGGCTCCTCCGGGTTCGGGAAGGAGACCGTGCGGAAGGTCGCATCGGGCGTGAGCTGCTCATCCACGACGAAGGGCTGCGGGTAGCCCGCTTGGCGCACGATGCGCGACAGCGTTTCCCATCCGACCCCGTGCATCGCCGTGTAGACCCACCGCATACCGGTGGCAGCGGCGGGCGCGGGGGCCACGGCAGCGGTGGCCGCGACATAGGCGTCGACGACGTCCTCGCCGGCGGTCTCGTACTCCGTCGAGCGCGGCAGGGCGGCGACAGGGCCGGCGTCGGCCGTGCGCTGGATGTGGGCCGCGATCTCGGCATCCGCCGGGGCGACGATCTGCGAACCCTGGTCGGCCCCTCCGAGGTAGACCTTGTAGCCGTTGTCGTTCGGCGGGTTGTGGCTCGCGGTCACCATCACACCGGCGTCGGCGCCGAAATGTCGCACGGCGAAGGCGAGCACGGGCGTCGGCAGCAGGCGCGGCAGCAGGATCGCGCGCAGACCTGCGCCGGCGAACAGTTCCGCCGAGTCGGTCGCGAACACGCGGGAGTTGCGTCGACCGTCGTAGCCGATCACGACGGTCGGGGTGGTGCCGGGCGCCTTCTCGCGCAGATACGCCGCGAAACCGGCTGCTGCCTGGGCGACGAGCACCCGGTTCATCCGGTTGCTGCCGGCGCCGAGCTCACCGCGCAGGCCCGCGGTGCCGAACTCCAGGCGTCCGCGGAACCGGTCGTCGAGCTCTGCGACGGCCTCGGCGTTCCCGGCGGATGCCCGGGTGATGAGGCCCGCGAGCTCATCGCGCGTCTGGTGATCCGGGTCCTGGCGCAACCAGGCGCGCGCCTGTGCGAGCCGCTCCTCGTTCACAGAGCCTCGACCACCTTCGCCAGGAGCGCGGAGATCACCGGCTCCGCCTCGCGACCGGCCTCGATCACCTCGGCATGGCTCAGCGGCGTCTGCTGGATACCCGCGGCGAGGTTCGTGATGAGCGAGAAGCCGAGGATCTCCATTCCGGCCTCGCGGGCGGCGATCGCTTCGAGCGCGGTCGACATGCCGACGATGTGGCCGCCGATGTGCTTCGCCATCTGCACCTCGGCCGGTGTCTCGTAGTGCGGACCGCGGAACTGCGTGTACACACCCTCGTCGAGCATCGGATCGATGGTGCGCGCGATGTCGCGCAGACGCTTCGAGTACAGGTCTGTGAGGTCGACGAACGTCGCGCCCTCGAGGGGCGAATCGGCCGTGAGGTTGATGTGATCGCTGATGAGCACGGGCTGGCCGGGTTTCCACGTCTCGCGGATGCCGCCGGCGCCGTTGGTGAGCACCATGATCTTGGCACCCGCGGCCGCGGCGGTGCGGACGCTGTGCACGACGCGCCGGACGCCATGGTCCTCGTAGTAGTGCGTGCGTGCGCCGATCACCAGGACGTTCTTGCCGCCGGGTGTGCGGATGCTGCGCAGCGTGCCGACGTGGCCCTCGAGTGCGGGCTTGGAGAAGCCGGCGACCTCGGTGGCGGGGATCGTGGCGACCGTCTCGCCGATGATGTCTGCGGCCTTGCCCCAGCCGCTGCCGAGGGTGAGCGCGATGTCGTGATTCTCGACGCCGGTCAGACGCGCGATGTCGGCGGCGGCCTGCGAGGCGACCTCGAACGGGTTCGCGGTCGGGTCGTCGAGGGGGTTGCTGTGCGTTTCGGGCATGGATCCACTCTAGGAAGGTGCAGGCTCGGGGGCCAGGATTGGGGAAGAATGGATTCCATGTCTTCCACCACTTTCGAGCGCACTCAGCGCGTCGCCGTCCTCGGCGGCGGTCCCGGCGGTTACGAGGCGGCCCTCGCGGCCGCTCAGCTCGGGGCCGAGGTCACCCTGGTCGAGCGGGTGGGGGTCGGTGGATCGGCTGTCCTCACCGACGTGGTCCCGTCCAAGAGCCTGATCGCGACGGCGGATGCCGCCGTCGCCATCTCCGAGGCGAGCGACCTCGGCGTCAACTTCTATGCCAAGGGGGAGAACGGCAAGCCCCTCAAGCCCGAGATCGCGATCAACCTCGCGGCCGTCAACAAGCGCCTCCTGGCCCTCGCCGGTCAGCAGTCGGAGGACATGCGTGCCACGCTCCTCGAGGCCGGTGTCCGCATCCTCTCCGGACACGGACGGCTCGAAGGGCCGACCGCGATCGTCGTGTCGACCGGTCAGGGCGGCACCGATTTCGACCGGGTCGAGGCAGACACCATCGTGGTGGCCGTGGGGGCATCGCCGCGCGAGCTCGACTCGGCCAAGCCCGACGGCAAGCGCATCCTCACCTGGACGCAGCTCTACGACATGAAGGCGCTGCCCGAGCACCTGATCGTGGTCGGATCGGGGGTGACCGGAGCGGAGTTCGCTTCGGCGTACATGAACCTCGGTGCGAAGGTCACGCTCATCTCCAGTCGCGAGCAGGTGCTCCCGGGGGAGGACCAGGATGCCGCGCGCGTGCTGGAGAAGGTGTTCAAGCGCGGCGGGATGCAGGTGCTCTCGAAGTCTCGGGCCGACAAGGTGGAGGTGACGAAGGACGGCGTGACCGTGACGCTGTCCGACGGGCGCACAGTCGACGGCAGTCACTGCCTGATGGCGGTCGGCTCGATCCCGAACACCGCGGGCATCGGCTTGGAGGAAGCGGGCGTCGAGCTCGATGATTCGGGTCATGTGCGTGTGAACCGCGTCGCGCGCACCTCGGTGCCCAACATCTACGCGGTCGGCGACTGCACGAACTTCTTCCCGTTGGCCTCGGTCGCCTCCATGCAGGGACGCACGGCGGTGTTCCATGCGCTCGGCGACATCGTGATCCCGCTCGAACTGATCAAGATCACCTCAAACATCTTCACGGCACCCGAGATCGCCACCGTGGGGTTCTCCCAGAAGGATGCCGAGGACGGGGTGACCGATGGTCTCGTCTACAAGCTTCCCCTCGCCGCCAACCCCCGCGCCAAGATGATGGGCATCAAGGACGGCTTCGTCAAGATCATCGCCCGCAAGGGGTCCGGCACCGTGATCGGTGGGGTGATCGTGGCGCCGAAGGCCTCGGAGCTGATCTACCCGATCGCCGTGGCCGTCGAACGTCGTCTCACGGTGGACCAGGTCTCGCGGGTGTTTGCCGCCTATCCGTCGCTGTCGAGCAGCATCACCGACGCGAGCAGGGCGATGCACCTCGTCAACATCTCCTGAGTCCCGGAGACACGCGAAAGGCGCCCCACCGCGGTGGGGCGCCTTTCGCGTCGATGGGGGGTCAGCTGATGGTGAGCAGCTGATGACCTGCGGACACCGTCGTTCCCGCATCCGCGTTGATGTTGCCGATCACGCCGTCCTTGTGAGCCTGGAGCGGCTGCTCCATCTTCATCGCCTCGAGCACGACGACGAGGTCGCCCTTGACGACCTGCTGACCGTCCTCGACCGCGATCTTGACGACGGTCGCCTGCATGGGGGACTTCACCGCATCGCCGGAGGCGCCGGCATTGGCGGTGGTCGCGTGGCTGCGACGGGAGGGCGGCACCGCGGCCGGACGACCCGCCGTGCCCGGGGCGACAGCGACACGATCGGGCAGGCTCACCTCGAGGCGCTTGCCGGAGACCTCGACGACGACCGTGTGGCGCGAATCGGCGGGGGCCGGGGCTTCGAGCTCGCCGTCCCAGGCGGGGATGTCATTGACGAACTCGGTCTCGATCCACCGGGTGAAGACCCCGAACTCGCCGTTCTCCGCGGTGAATGCGGGGTCGCGGACGACCTTGCGGTGGAAGGGGATGACCGTGGGGAGTCCGGCGACCTCGAACTCGTCCAGCGCGCGGCGCGAACGCTCCAGCGCCTCGGCGCGGTCCTTGCCCGTGACGATGATCTTCGCGAGGAGCGAATCGAACGCCCCCGAGACCGCGTCCCCGGCGGTGACGCCCGAGTCGAGGCGGATACCGGGACCGCCGAACGTCTTGAACACGTGGATCGGGCCGGGCTGGGGAAGGAATCCGCGACCGGGGTCCTCGCCGTTGATCCGGAACTCGAACGAGTGACCCTGGGGGGCGGGGTCGTCGTAGTCGATCGTGCCGCCGGCGGCGATGCGGAACTGCTCGCGGACGAGGTCGATGCCGGTGACCTCTTCGGAGACGGGGTGCTCGACCTGGAGTCGGGTGTTCACCTCGAGGAAGGAGACCGTGCCATCGGCGCCGATGAGGAATTCGCAGGTGCCGGCACCGACGTAGCCGACCTCTTTCAGGATGGCTTTCGACGCGGAGTACAGCTGCGCGTTCTGCTCGTCCGTCAGGAACGGTGCCGGAGCCTCCTCGACGAGCTTCTGGTGACGGCGCTGCAGCGAGCAGTCGCGCGTCGAGATCACGACGACGTTCCCGGCGGCATCGGCCAGGCACTGGGTCTCGACGTGGCGCGGCTTGTCGAGGTACTTCTCCACGAAGCACTCGCCGCGGCCGAACGCGGCGACGGCTTCACGGGTGGCCGACTCGAAGAGTTCCGCGACCTCGTCGAGCTCGCGGGCGACCTTGAGCCCGCGTCCGCCGCCGCCGTACGCGGCCTTGATGGCGATCGGGAGGCCGAACTCCTTCGCGAAGGCGATGACCTCATCGGCTCCGTCGACGGGACCGGGAGTCCCGGGAGCGAGGGGTGCGCCGACCTTCTCCGCCACGTGGCGCGCGGTCACCTTGTCTCCGAGAGCTTCGATCGCCTCAGGGGACGGGCCGATCCAGGTCATCCCCGCATCGATGATCGCGCGCGCGAACTCGGCGTTCTCTGCCAGGAAGCCGTAGCCGGGGTGGACGGCGTCGGCACCGGCACGTCGGGCGATCGACAGGATCTTCTCGATCTGGAGGTACGTCTCGGCGCTGGTCGAGCCGCCGAGGGCGTAGGCCTCGTCGGCCAGACGCGAGTGCAGGGCATCCCGGTCCTGGTCGGCGTACACGGCGACCGAGGCGATCCCGGAGTCACGAGCGGCGCGGATGATGCGTACGGCGATCTCGCCGCGGTTGGCGATGAGCACCTTGGCGATAGCAGGCATGCTTGCCAGCCTAGCGAGAAGGACCCCGATCCCTTTGACGACTCCCCACAAGAAAGTGGCAGAAACGTGGAGGGGAGTCTACGACCACAGATCCGTCCACGGCACGCCGAGCTCTGCCGCGAGACGCCGTACCGTCGACAGGGACATCCCGACGACGGTGGAGGGGTCGCCGTCCACGCGGGTGATGAAGGCGCCGCCCAGGCTGTCGACCGTGAACGCCCCCGCCACATGCAGAGGCTCGCCCGATGCCACGTACGCGGCGATCTCGGCATCGCTGACGTCCTCGGCGAAGGTCACCGCCGCCTCGGCGACGGCGGTCGCCTCGACGGGGCTCCGGCCCGGCGCGACGCGGAAGACGGAGTGCCCGGAGTGCAGGATGCCCGTCGCGCCGCGCATCTCGCGCCAGCGTCGTGTGGCTTCTTCCGGGGTGTACGGCTTCCCGTAGACGCGCCCGCCCAGTGCGAACATCGAATCCCCGCCGATCACCAGCCCGTCGAAGGCGCCCTCCTCGGCAAGACTCCGGGCGACGGCGGCGGCCTTCGCGCGGGCGAGCAGCAGCACGAGGTCCGCGGGGGCGAGCGGTGCGCCCCGCTCTTCCTCCGCCGCGGCCGCGACCGCGTCCTCGTCGACGTCGGGGGAGACGGTGAGCGGTTCGATGCCCGCCTGTCGCAGCAGCATGAGTCGGGCGGGTGAGGTCGAGGCGAGGCAGACGCGCATGTCCACCACCGTATCCTCGAAGGATGACTTCCTCCGCAGCCGACGTGCTCGAGCTCGACATCACCGGCATCGCACACGGGGGCACCTTCATCGCCCGACATGAGGGTCGCGTGGTCTTCGTCTCGGACGCGATCCCCGGAGAGCGCGTCCGTGCGCGACTGCTCACCCCGCAGGACGGAGCGGACTCCTCGACCCGCAGCTTCTGGCGTGCGGAGACGGTCGAGGTGCTGGAGGCGTCGGCGCATCGGCGACCGCACATCTGGGCCGAGGCCGACCTCTCGCGGGATCCCGCCGATCGCCCAGGGGGCGCCGACCTCGGTCACATCGCCCTCGATCACCAGCGCGCGCTCAAGCGTCAGGTGCTGGCCGAGGCGCTCGACCGCTTCGCCGGAGAGGGGCTCGTGGCACCGGAGATCGAGGCCGTCGAATCCGGAGACGGCACCGGATGGCGGACACGCGTCACGCTGCACGTCGACGACGCGGGCGAGGTGGGGCCGTTCGCCGCACGCAGTCACCGCGTCATCCCCGTGTCCTCCTACCCGCTCGCTCGTCCCGCGATCGCGGAGGCCGCGCTCGCGCTGCGCGGTGGCGCTCCCGGCCGTATCGAGCTCGTCGAGCCGGCCGACGGACGGGTGCGCATCATCCGGCGTGAGGAGAAGCCGCGTCCGGCCAAGGCCGCGCGCGGCTTCCGGCGTCGTCCGACTCCCGAGACGATCCGCGAACTCGTCGGAGATCGGCCCTTCCACCTGGACGCGACGGGATTCTGGCAGGTGCATCCGCGGGCGGCATCCGTGCTCGACGCCGCGGTGTACGGCATGCTCGACGGATACGTCGACGAGGCGAGGACGCATTACGACCTGTACGGCGGCGTCGGTCTCTTCGCCGCGACGCTCGCCGACCTCGGCGCCACCGACATCGTGACGGTGGAGTCGAGCGCCAGGGCCACCGAGCACGCGGCCGCCAACCTCGCGCCGCGCGAGGTCACCGCGGTCACCGCCCGGGTCGATCGCTTCCTGTCGAGCCGCCGGAGCAGCGGTGGCACGGGGGCGGTGATCCTCGACCCGCCCCGCGCAGGTGCGGGACGCCAGGTCGTCGAGGCCGTGCATGCGCTCGCCCCTGAGGCCATCGCCTATGTCGCCTGCGACCCGGTGGCCCTCGCCCGCGATCTCGGTACCTTCCGGGCGCTGGGGTGGAGCGTCGATCGTCTGCGCGGATTCGATCTGTTCCCGCACTCGCACCACTTCGAGGTGGTCGCGCTGCTGACGCGCTGAGCTGTCGGTGGGCCCTCGGCGCGGACTCACTAGGCTGGGTGGATGAGCAGGGTCGCACTCATCGACGATCACGAGTCCGTTCGCCTCGGCCTCGAGGCCGCGTGCGCGCGCGACTCGCAGACGGTGGTCTTCTCCGGGAGCACCGTGCTGTCGTACCTGGAATGGCGGGCGTCCGCTTCCGCCGCTCCCGCCGACGTCGTGGTCCTCGACCTCACCCTCGGCGACGGGAGCACGGTCACCGAGAACGTGTCATCGCTCGTCAACGACGGGGCGAGCGTTGTCATCCACAGCGTCGCCGACCGCCCGGCGGCCGTGCGCGAGGCCCTGTCCGCGGGGGCGGCCGGGGTCGTCAGCAAGTCGTCCGCGCTCGATGACGTGATGGACGCGATCCGGACCGTCGCTCACGGCGAGGCCCTCAACAACGTCGAATGGGCCAGCGCGGTCGACGGCGATCGCGATTTCGCCGATGCGCAACTCTCCAGCCGGGAGCGCGAGGTGCTCCGGTTGTACGCCACGGGGCTTCCGCTCAAGGCGGTCGCCGAACGGCTCGGCGTCGCGTATTCGACCGCCAAGGAGAACATCACGCGCGTCCGGGTCAAGTACGTCGAGGTCGGTCGACCCGCGCCCACCAAGGTCGATCTCCTCCGTCGGGCGATGGAGGACGGCATCGTCGCGGCAGACGGGGCGCCGAGTGCCCGCTGACCCGCTCAGCATCCGCGATGCCTGGAGCAAGATTCCGTCTCCGGGGAGCACGGAGACGGAATTCGAGCGCTTCACCGGCAAACGCATGGAGCGGATCCTTGCGATCGTCGTCGCGATCGGCTCGTCGGCGCTGGGCGCGCAGGCGTTGTTCGCAGCGGTGAGCACGCTGTCCCAGGCGGATGTGGTGCACCTCGCGATGGTCGTCGTGGTGTTCGTCCCCCTCGTGGCGATGCTGGTGGCCTGCCTCCTCGGTCGCGGCGTGCGCACCTTCTCGGGCATCTTCGCCGTGGTGTATCTGCTGGCGCTCGCCGCCTGGCCGACCGTCGTCGACCCGGCAGACAAGAGCGCCGGCGATCAGCCCTGGATCTTCTTCCTCGTGAACGTGGGCGTGGTCGCGGCCATGCTCGCGTTCCCCCTGCGCCTCCAGTTCGCATGGGCGGCGGTGATGCCGTTCGTCTACGGCTACGTGCGTCTCGTGCAGGGGGAGTTCTCGCGCGAGTTCTGGGTCACGACAGCTTTCGACGTGTCGTTCACACTCATCCTCGGCGTGGTCATCGTGTCGCTCGGGTGGATGTTCCGCTCCGTCGCAGCCGGCGTCGACGAAGCGCGAGGGCAGGCCGTCGCCTCCTACTCCACCGCGGCCGCAGCCGCCGCGGCCGAGGAGGAACGCGTGGCGATGTCGGCCCTCATGCATGACAGCGTCCTCGCGGCACTGATCGCCGCCGAGCGCGCAGAGGGCGATCGGGAGAAGGAACTCGCGGTCGCGATGGCGCGGGAGGCGCTCACCCGTCTTGCGAACACCGAGGCCGCCGTGTCCCAGGAGGGCACCGACGAGCCCGTCGGGATCGCGCAGATCGTGGTCGAACTCCGCCGTTCGCTCTCCGAGCTCGGCGCCGACGCGATCGTCGAGGAACGCGGTGGAATCGGCTTGATCCCGGGACGCGCGGCGCGGGCCCTCGTGCTCGCTGCGCGTCAGGCGATCGGTAACTCCGTGTCCCACGCGAACGGTCGCGGTCTGCACATCATCGCCGAGGGTCGAGGTGATGAGGGCATCGCCGTGACCGTGTCGGACACGGGGCCGGGGTTCGACATCACCGCGATCGGCGCCGACAGGCTCGGGATCCGCGCCTCGATCTTCGCCCGCATGGCGGGAGTCGCAGGCACTGCGGACATCCGCTCCGACGAGCACGGGACGACCGTCGTGCTGGGGTGGGAGCGCTCGTGAACAGGACCGTCCGCAGCGTCGCCACCTCGCTCGCCGTGGGGTTCGCGCTCTACTTCGCCGCCCGCGCGGTCTGGTGGATCGAGCAGCCGACGGCGCCGTTGTCGATGATCGTCGCCATCGGCATCTACCTCGTGGTCGTGAACATCGCGATCCTCGGGGACGCGACGTCTGTGCGGATGCCTCTGTGGTCGGCGGTGCTGGCCCTGCTCGCGAGCGCGCTCGTACCCACGCTGGTCACGTTCTCGTTGGCACCCGCGGACCGAACGGCACCTTTCGCCACGTGGTACATCGGTGGGCTCGGGCTCCTCGGCGTCGTGTGCATCGTCCGCCGTCGGTTCCTGTTCGGCTGGTTGACGCTCGTGGTGCTGGCCGCGGCCTCGTCGGCCTATCTCGGAGTCGGTGTCGCGCTCACTCTGGGCCTGGTCGGCTCGATCATGTGGATCGTCGTCGCCAGACTGCTCGTGATGTTCTGGGATCGCGCGGTGCGCGACACCGAGCGTCTGGCCGAGATCCAGCAGGCGGTCTCCGCCTGGCACGCCACCCAGAGCGTGCGTCAGCGGGAGAGGCGTCTGCGTACGCAGTTCGCCCTGGCGGTCGCCGGACCGGTGCTCGGTCGCGTCGTCTCCTCCCGAGGG
Source organism: Microbacterium paraoxydans (assembly GCF_020524545.1). Classification (GTDB taxonomy): domain Bacteria; phylum Actinomycetota; class Actinomycetes; order Actinomycetales; family Microbacteriaceae; genus Microbacterium; species Microbacterium paraoxydans_C. The sequence continues at coordinate 879,948 of NZ_JAIVLG010000001.1, forward strand.
GCGCTCGACGACCGCGAGCGGCTCGAGGCGCGGCTCGCCGAGGGTCGGCTGCGTGACGAGCTGCGGGGTGCAGATCTACTCAACGATGCCGTGCGCAACGCGATCGACGCCGCCCGTCTGCGCGGCGCCGTCGTCACGGTCTTCGACGAGGGCGGGTTCGACGGCATCGACGAGGCGCGACGCAGCGAGATCCGCGACGAGCTCGCCTCCGTGCTCATGCAGGCGCAGAGCGCGCGCCTCATCATCCGTTCGGCTCGCGACGCCCGTGTCGCGGTGACGGTGGTCGGGCGTGCGGGGGCGCGCGCCTCGGGCGACGATGACGCCGTCGACCTGTGGCATGAGATCGCCCGGGAGACGGAAGCCGCCTGACGTCGCCGTGCCCCGATCTGCGGGGAGGAGAGTGGGCGAGGGGCGGCGGTGTCGCCAGCCCCTCGCCGTGCGGACAGTTACCCGAAAACCGTCCGCTGGTGGCCGATCAGCGTCTGTCTACCCTGGGACAGAGAGACCAGCCGAACGCGAAGCGTCTCCTCCAGTCTGGGGGTTCTTCCATTCGTTGTCTGTAGGTATTTTGGGGGACACGGTTTCTCGCCGGATGAGGGATCATAGGACGATGGGAACGCGTCGGGGAACCAACCTTCCGCGGATGGGGGACTTCAATCAGTCGGTGGTCCTGGAGGCGATCCGGCAGTCCGGGGAGGGGCTGAGCCGTATCGAGCTCGCCACCGCCACCGGGCTGTCCGCGCAGACGGTCACGAACATCACTCGCCGGCTGCTCGACGACGGTTTCATCCGTGAGGCGGGACGCACGATCAACGGTCCCGGCAAACCCCGGGTCACCTTGCGGCTCGTTCCCGACAGTCGCTTCGCCGTGGGCGTGCACCTCGATCCCGCCGTCATGACGTTCGTGCTGCTCGATCTTTCCGGGGCGGTCGTGCGTCGGAAGAGCGTGCGCACCCCGGCGAAGGAACCGCGCTGGATCATCTCCGCCATGGCCGCCACCATCGACGCCTTGATCGCCGAAGCGGACGTGGACAGAGGACGCATCGCCGGAGTGGGAGTCGCCGCCCCCGGTCCTCTCGATGCGGAAAGGGGCACGGTGGTCGATCCGCCGAAGCTGCTCGGCTGGCACCGGGTGCGGCTGCGTGCGGTGCTCGCCGAGGCGACCGGCCTCCCCGTGCTGCTCGAGAAGGACACCACGTCCGCCGCGGTCGGCGAGCTCTGGACGCGACGCGCGTCGGCCGACGATTCGTTCGTCTTCGTCTATCTGGGCACGGGGATCGGGGCGGCACTCGCCAGGGAAGGCGAGGTCGTGCCCGGCAGCACGCGCAACCTCGGAGAGGTCGGGCACCTGATCGTGGACCCGGACGGTCCGCAGTGCACCTGTGGCTCGCGGGGATGCGTGGAGGTCGTGTGCACGCCCCAAGCCATCGTCGAACAGGCGGAGCGCGCGGGGGTGTTCCAGGACGACCGTGAGGCGAGCGATGTCGAGGCCGTCGACGAACGATTCAGCGAACTCTGCGAGCGAGCCGGTCGCGGTGATGCCGCCGCTCTGGTGGTTCTGCGTCAGGCCGCTGTGCACATGTCGGTCCTGGTGGCGGCGCTCACGAACATGCTCGATGTGGACCGCGTCGTGTGCGGCGGGCCTTTCTGGTCGCGGCTCGCCGACGTGTATCTCAGAGAGATCCCCGATCGCCTCGATCGGGCGAGCGCGACGCGTGCAGTGCACACGCTGCCGGTAGACGGCACGGTGGTGGGAGACGACGTCGGCGCGGTGGGCGCCGGCTGCGTGGTGCTCGACTCCGTGCTCAGCCCGCGCGCCTCGGGTCTCATGCTGGACGGCTGAGTTCTCACGGCGTGCGAACGCAGGCGACGCGGGGGCGGGTCGTCACCCGGCGAAGCGCCCCCACGGGATGTCACGGCGCAGCGGACGCCGGAGCGGGCGCTGCGTGCGGGTCCAGGCGGACACGGACGGCTCGTCGGCCACGGCATCCGCCGCCTCAGAGGTGTAGGCCTCGCTGATCACTGCGATGAGAGCGGCCAGCTCTTCCTCGGTGGCCGCACCGCGCGTGATCTTGAGCATCGATGCAGCCTGCTCCGATGCTTCGTCCCCGGCATCTCGTGCGGTCACAGCGGGATGTTCCCGTGCTTCTTGGGAGGCAGCTCGGCGCGCTTGCCCCGCAGCGCGCGCAGCGCCTTCGCGATCGAGACGCGCGTGTTCGCCGGCTCGATGATGCCGTCGAGTTCTCCGCGTTCCGCCGCGAGGAAGGGGGAGGCGACGTTGTACGTGTACTCGTTCGCGAGGCGAGTGCGCACGGCGGCGACGTCTTCGCCCGCATCTTCGGCCTTCTTGATCTCCCCGCGGTACAGGATGTTCACGGCGCCCTGCCCACCCATGACGGCGATCTCCGCCGTGGGCCAGGCGAGGTTCACGTCGGCACCCAGCTGCTTCGACCCCATCACGATGTAGGCACCGCCGTAGGCCTTGCGCAGGATGACGGTGACGAGCGGTACGGTGGCCTCCGCGTAGGCGTAGAGGAGCTTCGCGCCGCGGCGGATGACACCCGTCCACTCCTGGTCGGTGCCGGGCAGGTAGCCGGGGACGTCGACGAGGGTGACGATCGGGATCGAGAACGCGTCGCAGAACCGGACGAAGCGGCTCGCCTTCTCGCCGGCTTCGATGTTCAGCGTTCCTGCCATCTGTGACGGCTGGTTCGCGATGATGCCGACGGAGCGACCCTCGATGCGGCCGAATCCGATCACGATGTTCGGAGCGAACAGCGGCTGCACCTCGAGGAAGTCGCCCTCATCGACCACGTGCTCGATGACGGTGTGGATGTCGTACGGCTGGTTCGTGGAGTCGGGGACGATCGTGTTCAGCACGCGGTCGGCATCGGTGGTCTCGAACTCGAAGGTGCTCTCGTACGAGGGCAGCTCCGCCATGTTGTTGTCCGGGAGGAAGCTCAGCAGCGTGCGCGCGTAGTCGATCGCGTCGTCTTCGTCCTCTGCGAGGTAGTGCGCGACGCCCGAGCGCGTGTTGTGCGTGAGCGCGCCGCCGAGTTCCTCCATACCGACGTCCTCGCCGGTCACGGTCTTGATCACGTCGGGTCCGGTGACGAACATCTGGCTGGTCTTGTCGACCATGATCACGAAGTCCGTCAGGGCGGGGGAGTACACCGCGCCGCCGGCCGCGGGGCCCATGATGATGGAGATCTGGGGGATCACTCCCGAGGCCCGGGTGTTGAGGCGGAAGATCTCGCCGTACTTGCCGAGTGCGACGACGCCTTCCTGAATGCGCGCTCCACCCGAATCGAGGATGCCGATGCAGGGCATCCCGCCGGCGAGCGCGAACTCCATGATCTTCACGATCTTCTCGCCTGCGACCTCGCCGAGTGAGCCGCCGAAGGTCGAGAAGTCCTGCGAGTACACGGCGACGGTGCGCCCGTTGATCGTGCCGACTCCGGTGACGACCGAGTCGCCGTAAGGGCGGGAGCGGTCCATGCCGAACGCGGTGGTGCGGTGGCGCACGTACTCGTCGAACTCGACGAAGCTTCCGGGGTCGACGAGCAGTTCGATGCGCTCACGGGCGGTCATCTTGCCCTTGGCGTGCTGCTTCTCCTTCGCCTTCGCTTCCGCGTCGACGACGGCTTCGGTATAGCGAGCGCGCAGATCCGCGATCTTGCCGGCGGTGGTAAAGAGGTCGGGCTTGTCCGTCACGGATTCCACCCTAGCGTCGGGTCGCCCCGCTCTGTTGGATGCTCGCCACAACGGGTCGGCCGATCCTTTGGTGACGTGCGCGCAGTGATCAGGGCGCCGGGTCCGCGGACGCGTGCGCCGGTCCCTCGCTCTGGCGTGCCTCGTCGGCGGGTTCCGCGGGATCGGTCTGCTCCAGCGCCGGGTCCGACTTCGTGGAGCGGCCGAGGGAGAGCGCCTTGCGGCCGACCCAGCCGACTCCGCGGACGGTGGTGCCGGCCGCGCCCGCCACCGCGTTGCCGGCGTACCGCGCGCCGCGGAGCATTCGCAGCTCGAGCTTCTCCGCTCCCGGCACCGGTTCGAGCTCGAGCGGCAGGTCGATCGGGGCGGCGCCGAAAGCCTTGTGCGAGGTCGTGAGCACGCGGCGGCCGAGGATGTTGTTCCCCGCCCCGCCGATGGCTGCACCGACGCCGAACGGCAAGGCCTTGCCGATCACGGAGGCCCCGCCCTTCGCGGCGAACTGCTTCACGAACATGCTCTTGAGCTGATCGACCAGCGGGCCGACGGCGGCGCGGGGGAGCGACTTCGTGACGAGCTCACCCCAGTACGACGACCTGCTCGCGCCGCGCCCGACGGCCTGGCCGGCGAGCTGACTGACCAGGTCTACGCCCTCCTTGCCGAGCATCAGGGTCATCACCAGGGCGCGCGCACGGTCGGGATTGGCGACCGCGATGCCATGCACCTCCGCGACCGACTGCGCGAACAGGGCCGTCGACTCCACGAAGCCCACGGTCTCGACGCCGGACAGTGCGAGGGTCACGCCGGTGCCGATGCCGGGAACGACGGCGGTCGCGCCCACGGCGGCGCCACCGGTGGTGACCGCGGCGAGGTAGCGTCGCTCCAGGATGCGGATGATCTCGTCGGGTGTGGCCCGGGGGTTGCGTAGGCGGATGCTGCGGATGTGCGCCAGCACGAGCGGGCGCTGGATCGAGAGCACGCGGTCGAGGCCCCGGATCATCATCGGGTGCTCCGAGGATCCGGAGGGTGGCACGCCCTTGTCCCACGGAGCGTCATCCGGCAGCGAGTGGATCTTGTGCACCTGGCGGGCCATGGAGCGATCTTACGGACCTCGACCGCGAAAACGCCGAAAGCCCGGTTCCTCGGGGAACCGGGCTTTCGCGCGACAGGTCAGACGAAGAGGTTCGCCCGCTCGAGGTCTTCGGCGAAGTCGACCTCGACCGCGTACAGGTCGGAGACGTCCATCGGCTCGAGCAGAAGAGCGTCTTCGGCGATGGCGAGCTCGAGGCCGCGCTCGAAGTAGTCCTGGTCCTCGACGCGCTGCAGCTGACGCATGAACGCCTTCTTGTGCGTGGAGGAGATGTAGTTGATGCCGACTGCCTCTCCGAGTCCGCCCTTGACGGTCTTGGAGAGCTCCTTGATGAAGCCCTCGGCCGTGACCGTGTACTTCACCTCCTCGTCGCTGACCTTCGAGGTGTTGACGGTCACGAACGACTGGTCGCGCTCGATGTAGGCGGCTGCGCGGCCGAGGATCATCGGGTCGAAGACGACGTCGCCATTCATCCACAGAACGCCGCCCCTGCCGGTCGCGCCGAGGGCGCGCAGCAGGCTCTTCGAGGTGTTGGTCTCGTCGTAGCGCTCGTTGTGGACGTAGTTGACCTGCGGGAAGGCCTCGATGATGGTCTCGGCACGATAGCCGACCACGGTCGTGATGCGCGCGTCGGAACCGAAGGCGGCGCGGATGTTGTCGTGCTGCTGGCCCATGATCGTGCGGCCGTCGCTCAATTCGGTGAGCGGCTTCGGCAGCGCGCGGCCGAGGCGCGAGCCCATGCCGGCGGCGAGGATGACGGTCTGAAGAGTCACGAGTGCTCCTAAAGGAAGTTGTGTTCACGGTCGGTTCACCGACCAGACACTTCGTCGTGCCGCGTTCATGCTAGCGATTCAGGCTGGGAAGCTCCGGGTGCGGCGGCTCCCGTTGCCATTTCGTGATCGAGTACACACCGGACGCACAGGCTCGTGGACGGTGCGCGAACTCCGCGGGTCGCTTCCTTCCGGCAGTTGTTTGTTGCGCGGCGGCTTGGCTTGCGCCCACCCATTGATACCGTAGGACGGTGACTTCCTCCCCTGACGACCGCACCGCCCAGGTGGACGATAGCGAAGCCCCGACGTCGAAGGCGTCGACGAGCAGCGCGTCGTCGTCCACGCAGGCTATGGAGGCGTCGGCGGATCCCGCAAAGCCTGCGCCGAAGAAGTCCGCGCCCAGGACGTCCGCGCCCAAGAAGCCGGTCGCCAAGAAGCCGGTCGCCAAGAAGCCGGTCGCCAAGAAGCCTGCGGCCAAGAAGCCCACGACCGCGGGCTCTTCGGCGACGGCGTCGGCGAAGAGCAGCACAGCGAAGAAACCGGCTTCCACGAAGACCGCGACGAAGGCTCCCGCGAAGACTTCGGCGAAGGCGGCCACCGCGAAGGCTGCCGCCGAAAAGGCTGCCCCGACTGCCGAAGTCGTGGTCGAGCCGTTGCCGAAGGCGATGGACGAGCAGCCCACGAAGAAGACGAGTTCAGCGCGGACCGCAGCGGACGCGCGGAAAGCGGCGGCGAAGAACACCGCTTCGCGCGCTGCCGCAACGAAGTCCTCCGGGGCGACCGCTGCCTCCGACCGCACCGCGGCGGTGCGCGTCGCAGCGCCACGGGCGGCCGTCACCGGAGCGAAGGCCGCTGCGCCGAAGGCTGCGGGGAAGACGGCCGCGACGAAGACCACAGCCGCGAAGACGGCGGCGGCGAAGACAGCGGCAGCCAAGTCCGCGGCGGCCAAGTCCACGGCCCGCGCGACGACCGCGAAGACGACTGCAGCCAGGACGACGGCCGCGAAGAAGTCGGCGGCGGCGAGGGCTGCCGCCACGAAGGCGAAGGCCGATGAGGTGAAGGCCGCAGAAGCCGAGTCCGATGCCGCGCTCGTGGTCGACGCCTCGCCGGTGACCGAGCCCGCTCCGGTGGCCGGAAGCGAATCCGCCCCTGACACAGAAGTCGAGTCCGCATCCGAGGCCGAAGTGGCCGAGACCGACGCGTCCGTCGCTGCGGCTCCGGCTGTGGACGACCACGAGGCGCCCGGAGTGGGCAGCGGTGACGACCTCGCGGAGCAGGCGCTCGACGCCGAGGGCGAATCTGAGAACGAGGTGACGACGCGCGACGTCGTCGAGGCCGTCGCCGATTCCGATGACGCGCTGGCCGACGCCGCTGGCCGGACCGACGCGACGTCTGCCGGGGAGGCCGTCAGCGTCCGCGGTCTCGTCAAGCAGTTCGGTGACAACCGTGCGGTCGGCGGGATCGACCTCTCGGTTCCTGCGGGATCCTTCTACGGAGTCGTCGGCCCGAACGGCGCGGGCAAGACGACGACGCTCTCCATCGTCGCGGGCCTGCTGCGAGCCGATGAAGGAAACGTCACGATCTGCGGTGTCGACCAAGCCGCCCAGCCGCAGGCCGCGAAACGGCTCATGGGAGTGCTGCCCGACCGCTTGCGGACGTTCGATCGGCTCACGGGGCGCCAGCTGCTCTACTACTACGGCCTCCTTCGCGGGCTCTCGGCCGACGTGATCGAGAAGCGCGCGTCCGACCTCGCCCGCGCGTTCGACCTCGGTGACGCCCTCAGCCGGGTCGTCTCGGACTACTCGGCCGGAATGACCAAGAAGATCATGCTCGCGGGAGCCATGATCCACTCTCCGCGGGTCCTGGTGCTGGATGAGCCGTTCGAGTCGGTCGACCCGGTCTCCTCCGCGGTCATCCTCGATATCCTGCGCGCCTATGTCTCACACGGCGGGACCGTGATCCTCTCCAGCCATGGGATGGATCTCGTCGAACGCGTCTGCTCACGGGTGGCCATCATCGTCGGCGGTGAAGTGCTCGCCGAGGGCACGATCGACGAGGTGCGTGCGGGCCAGACGCTCGAAGCACGCTTCGTCGAGTTGGCCGGCTCCAGCGGTGAGGTGGAGGGACTCGAGTGGCTGCACACGTTCTCCGACTGAGGTTCGCGCTCCTTCTCGGATCGTTGCGCGGCGAACGTCGGCTTCGGACGCTCCTCGTGTTCGCGGCGGTCATCGCCGTCACGACCGTGGTGTGCATCGCCGTGTTCACCCTCTCCGGCGCGCCCGTTCCCGTGGCACGCGCGGTCACCGTGCTCGGCGGTGCCGCGTTGCTGCTGGGCTTCCTCGTCGGCCCGATCCTCGTCGGCGCGGTCGATCAGCTCGACCCGCGACGCTTCGCCGTCTTCGGCGTCGACGAGCGCCGGATGCCCTGGGTGCTCACCCTCGCCTCGTTCGTGAGCGTGCCGAGTCTCGCGCTGGTCGCCGTCTTCACGAGCGTCTGCATCGTCGCGGTCGGGGACGGCACGCCGTGGCCCCTCGCCGTGCTGATGACGATCGTCGGTGTCCTGACGGCCACGTTGACATCGCGGATCGGCATGGCAATGAATGCTCTGCTGCTGCCGGAGCGTCGATCCCGTGAGCTCACTGCGTTGTTCGCTCTCGCCCTGCTCGTGATCGCGTTCCCGGTCGCCGTGTTCCTCGGCTCCTTGCGCTGGGACGGTCTCGTTCCGGATTCCCTGTCGACGCTGTCGGCCGTGCTCGGGTTCACCCCGTTCGCCGCGTCGCCTGCCTTCCTCTTCGCATCGGCGGCGGGTGAGACGGCGTCAGCCTGGGGCAGCGGCGTCATCGCCCTTCTCACGCTCGGTCTTCTCTGGGTGGCGTGGACCTGGTTGGTGAAGCGATTGCTCACGACCACCGAGCGGCCTGTCGCCTCGCGGGAGCGCACCGGACTCGGCTGGTTCGGCCTCCTGCCCTCCAACGCGTTCGGTGCCATCGCCTCGCGGAGTCTCGTGTACTGGCTCCGTGATCGCCGCTACATCATGAACATCATCGTGGTCCCGGTCGCCGGTGTGCTCACGGTGCTGCCGCTCATCGTCGCCGGTGTGCCGATTGAGATCGCCGCGCTCGTACCGGTGCCAGTGATGGCGTTGTTCTTCGGATGGTTGCCGCACAACGACGTCGCCTACGACTCGACCGCGCTGTGGACCCATGTCGCGAGCGGTGTGCGCGGGCTTCCTGATCGTCTCGGGCGGGTGGTTCCCGTGCTTCTCGTCGCGATTCCGGTCCTCGCCATCGCGGTGCCGCTCTCGTTGCTGCTGATCGGCAACTGGAGTCTGCTCCTGCCGCTCGTCGGCCTCGCCGCGAGCCTGCTCTTCTCGGCGCTGGGCATCTCGAGCATCGTCTCTGTGGTCGCGCCGTACGCGGTCTCCCGCCCCGGTGACAGTCCGTTCCAGCAACCGCAGCGGCCGACGTCGCGTGGTGCCTATGGGCCGGCCGCGGCGTTCCTGGGAGGGATCGTGCTCAGCGTTCCGACGATCTGGCTCTTCGCAGCCACGATCGTCGAGGGCTCGGCGTATGCGCCGGCGACGTTCTGGGTCGGCCTTCTCGTCGGCCTCGTCGTCCTCGTCGCGGGTGCGGTCATCGGCGGCCGCATCTTCGAGCGCAGCGGCGAGAGGTTGATGGAGTTCGTCGAGACCGCGTGACAGCCGCCCGCACGCGGCTCGACGCCGCTAGACTCACGGGATGAGTACTCCGCTGGACAGCCCCGATCAGGGCGGCGTGGCAACGCTTGATCGCGAACTGGAAGAGCTCCTCCGTGAGGAGAATCTCGAACCGGGCGACCATGAGCGCTTCTCGCATTATGTGAAGAAGGACAAGATCCTCGAGTCTGCGATCACCGGCAAGCCGGTGCGCGCGCTGTGCGGCAAGAAGTGGACGCCGGGCCGTGACCCGGAGAAGTTCCCGATCTGCCCCACGTGCAAGGAGATCTACGAATCGATGGTCGGCTGACCTCAGTCGGCTTCGACGTACACGGTGGGGATCGCCGGGTCGGACTTGCTGAGTGCGAGTGCGCGCACCGGAAGCTCCTCACGCACCCGAAGGTGGTGCTTCCGCGCGGACGCTGTTCCTTCCACGCCCTCGTATGCGGTGTCGATGTCGCCCGCCTCGACGAATGTCACCTGCAGGGGGCGTCCGTCAGGATGCTCCGACGGCGTGTCCAGCTCCTCGAACCCTTCCGACACGACGACCGTCTCGGCGGTCGCGACGCCGTCGACAAGCGTCCGGAAAGCCGCCTTGCGTCCGCCGTGCGATGACTTGTCCGCAGATGCCTTCGCGACGGCGATCCACGCCCCGGCCGCATCCTGCCGTGCAACGAGCTTGTAGACCATGCTCGCGGTCGGATAGCCGGATCCCGTGACGACCGACGTTCCCACCCCGTAGGCGTCGACGGGCGATGCGGCGAGTGCCGCGATCGCATACTCGTCGAGGTCGCTGGTGACGGTGATCCGCGTGGAAGTCGCCCCGAGCTCGTCGAGCTGCGCCCGCACGTCACCGGCGACGATCGGGAGATCTCCGGAGTCGATGCGCACGCCGCCCAGTTCGGTGCCGGCGACGCGGATGGCGGTGTCGACCCCGGTCCGGATGTCGTAGGTGTCGACGAGCAGCGTCGTGCCGACGCCCATGCTGTCGACCTGCGCGCGGAACGCCTCTTCCTCGGTGTCGTGCAGGAGCGTCCACGAGTGCGCGGCGGTGCCCATCGTCGGGATACCCCAGCTCCGACCCGCCTCGAGGTTGCTGGTGGCGCTGAACCCTGCGATGTACGCGGCGCGTGCGGCGGCGACCGCGGAACGTTCGGCAGCCCGGCGCGATCCCATCTCCGCCAGCGGGCGCTCGCCCGCTGCGATGCTCATCCGTGATGCGGCGGTGGCGACGGCGGAGTCGTGGTTGAGCACGCTCAGGGCGAGTGTCTCCAGCACCACGGCATCCGCGAACGTTCCCTCGACGGTGAGGACGGGTGAGCCCGGGAAGTAGAGTTCGCCCTCTCGGTAGCCTCGGATCGTGCCCGTGAAGCGGTACTCCGCAAGGTGCTTCAGAGACGTCGCGTCGACCACCTGCTCGTCGCGGAGGAACCGCAGTTCGTCATCGCCGAAGCGGAACCCGCGCAGCAGTTCGAGGAATCGCCCGGTGCCCGCGACCACACCGAAACGGCGGCCACCGGAGAGCCGGCGCGAGAACAGCTCGAAGACGCTCGGCCGGAACGCCGTTCCATCGCGGAGCGATGCAGCGAGCATCGTCAGCTCGTAGCGGTCGGTGAGCAGCGCCGTCGACGAGGTCATGCGCTCAGCTTACTGAGCGCGCTGATGCACACGGAGCCGCGCACGCGGGTAGGCTGGGGAGTCATGAACGACGCGCCCATCGGGATCTTCGACTCCGGTGTCGGCGGGCTCACGGTGGCGCGCGCCATCCGCGCCCAGCTGCCCCGCGAGTCGTTCGTCTACATCGGCGACACCGCCCATTCTCCCTACGGGCCCAAGCCCATCGCGGATGTACGTCGGTATTCGCTCGAGGTGCTGGACACGCTCGTCGAGCAGGGCGTGAAGATGCTCGTGATCGCGTGCAACACCGCTTCGGCGGCCATGCTCCGCGACGCGCGCGAGCGCTACGACATCCCGGTGGTCGAAGTGATCGGTCCCGCGGTCCGCCGCGCCGTGTCCACGACGAGGAACGGGCGGGTCGGCGTGATCGGCACGGTGGGCACGATCGGATCGCGGGCGTACCAGGACATGCTCGAGGTGAACGAGCGGCTGCAGGTCTTCACCGCCGCGTGCCCGCGTTTCGTCGAGTTCGTGGAGGCGGGGATCACCGGCACTCCCGAAGTGCTCTCCGTCGCCGAGGAGTATCTCGCCCCGCTCCGTGAGGCCGACGTCGACACCCTGGTCCTCGGCTGCACGCACTATCCGTTCCTGCGCGGTGCGATCAGCTACGTGATGGGGGAAGGCGTGACGCTCGTCTCCAGCGACGACGAGACCGCCGGCGACGTCTACCGTCAGCTGGTGCGAGGAGATCTCCTCGCGTCGCCCGATGCCGCGGCGACCTACGTCTACGAGGCCACCGGTGACTCGGCTGATGACTTCACGGCGCTGGCCAACCGCCTGATGGGCCGGGAGGTCCGCGACGTGCAGCTCGTGCAGACCGGCGTGATCACCCTTCCCGAGCACACCTTCGAGTAACCCCGTGTCGAGTCGTCCCGACTCGCCGCATCACCCTGACCCGAGAGAAGCACATGACCGACATCGTCCGCGTCGACGGCCGTTCCACCGATCAGCTGCGCGAGATCACCATCGAGCGAGGCTGGAGCACGCAGGCCGAGGGGTCCGCCCTGATCAGTTTCGGCGGCACGAAGGTGCTGTGCACCGCATCGTTCACCAACGGCGTGCCGCGCTGGCTGACCGGCAAGGGCAAGGGATGGGTGACAGCCGAGTACGCCATGCTCCCTCGCGCCACCAACAGCCGCAACGACCGCGAGAGCGTGAAGGGGCGTATCGGCGGACGCACGCACGAGATCTCCCGGCTCATCGGTCGCGCTCTTCGTGCCGTCGTCGACACCAAGGCTCTCGGTGAGAACACGATCGTCATCGACTGCGACGTGCTGCAGGCGGACGGCGGTACACGGACGGCGGCCATCACCGGCGCGTACGTCGCGCTGGCCGACGCGATCGAATGGGGCAGGGACAAGAAGTTCATCGGCAAGAACTCGACGCCGCTGCTCGACTCCGTGGCAGCGGTGTCGGTCGGGATCGTCGACGGCGAGCCCATGCTCGACCTGGCATACGTCGAGGATGTGCGCGCCGAGACCGACATGAACGTCGTCGTCACGGGCCGCGGACTGTTCGTCGAGGTCCAGGGCACAGCCGAGGGGGCGCCGTTCGACAAGCGCGAACTGGATGCGCTGCTCGAGCTCGGAATATCCGGATGCGAAGAGCTGAAGGGCAAGCAGCTCGCCGCGTTGACAGGAGAGTGATGATGAAGGTCGTGCTCGCGACGCACAATCCGCACAAGGTCGCGGAGTTCCAGCAGATCGTGGCGCAGGCGCGACCCGACCTCGAGGTCGTCGGCTACGACGGCCCTGAGCCGGTCGAGGACGGCGTGACGTTCGCCGAGAACGCCCTGATCAAGGCTCGGGCGGCCGCGACGCACACGGGGCTCCCCGCCCTGGCCGACGACTCCGGTATCTGTGTCGACGTGCTCGGCGGTGCGCCCGGAGTCTTCTCCGCATATTGGGCAGGGCAGAAGAAGGATGCCGGGGCGAATCTCGCGCTCCTGCTCGACCAGCTGCGCGATATCGCCGACCCGCATCGGAGTGCGCACTTCACCTCGACCATCGCACTGGTCCTGCCCGACGGCCGCGAGCAGGTCGTCGAAGGCCGGTGGCCGGGTCGCCTGGCGCACAAGCCTTCCGGTGGCGGGGGATTCGGCTACGACCCGATCTTCATCCCGGACGGTCAGCCCCACGGCGAGGAGCGCACGGTGGGAGATTTCACGGCGGAGGAGAAGCAGTCGCAGTCGCATCGTGCACGTGCGTTCGCGGAACTGGCGCCGGTGCTCGCCGCGCTCTGAGTTCGACGGATAGCAACCACTACGATTGACGTACTCCTTTTGTAGTGGTTATTGTGAAGGCATGCGTGCACTGACCTACTACATCGGCGTGTCCCTCGACGGCTTCATCGCGGGCCCTGCGGACGAGGTCGGCTTCTATCCCGTCACCGAGGCGTTCGCCGAGTCGCTCGGCACGGAGTTCGCTGATCTGCAACCGACCTTCGCCCGCGCGGGGCGCGGAGGCGCCGATGCTCCCGTGACACGGTTCGACACGGTCGTCATGGGGCGCCGGACCTATGAGCCGGCGTTGCAGGTGGGTGTGACCGACCCGTACGCGCATCTGCGCACCATCGTGTTCAGCCGAACACTCGCCGATCCCGCAGATCCGAACGTCGAGGTCGTGCGCTCCGACCCGCTCGCTCGCGTGCGGCAGCTGAAGGCCGAGGAGGGGCTGGGGATCTATCTCGCCGGAGGCGCTGCGCTCGCCGGAGCGCTGATCGACGAGATCGACCGCCTCATCGTCAAGAAGTATCCGGTGATCGCGGGAGACGGGATCCCGATGGCCCGATTCGCGTTCGCGCCAAAGTCGTTCGATCTGGAGGGAGTGCAGAGCTTCGACAACGGCTGTGCGGTCCTGACGTACTCCCGAACGGATCGGTGAGCCGCCGATGAGAGTGGTTCTCGTTACCTTTCCCGACTAGGGAGAACATGCCTTCCGACCGTGATTCCCGGTCTAGCCTGGGGGCATGCACGATCACGCACCCGCGGCCGGCGGCATCCGCTCGGCCGGCAGCCGACGCCTCCTGGCGATCTCGCTGACGCTCACGGCGAGTGTGATGGTCGTGCAGGTCGTCGGTGCGATCCTGACCGGTTCGCTCGCCCTCCTCGCCGACGCCGCCCACATGTTCACGGATGCCTCCGCGCTCGTGATCGCGCTCATCGCGGCGACCGTGGCGGCGCGACCTGCCGATGATCGGCGGACCTTCGGGTATCAGCGCGCCGAGGTGTTCGGTGCGCTGATCAATGCGGTGATCCTGATCGCTCTGGCCACGTGGGTGGCGATCGAGGGAATCGGCCGCCTGCTGAATCCTGGGGAGGTCGAGGTCGCCGGCGGACTCATGCTCGTGGTCGCCGTCGTCGGTCTGATGGCGAATGCCGCCTCGATGTGGTTGCTCAGCCGCGCGCAGCGCACGAGCATCAACGTGCGCGGCGCCTATCTCGAGGTGATGGGGGATCTGATCGGTTCTGCAGCCGTCATCGTCGCCGCCGTCGTCATCCTCCTGACCGGCTGGATGCCGGCGGACGCGATCGCGTCGCTGTTCATCGCGGCGATGATCATCCCACGGGCGATCGCACTCCTGCGCGAGGTGTTCTCGGTCCTCGCCGAATCGGCACCGAAGGGAACGGCCGTCAGCGATATCCGTTCCCACCTGCTGGGCTACGACGGCGTGGTCGGCGTGCACGACGTGCACGTGTGGCAGCTGACGAGAGGCGCGCCGGTGTTCACTGCACACGTCAGCGTCGAGCCGCAGCTGTTCGCCGACGGGAGGTCGACGCGGCTCCTCTCGGACATGCAGGCGTGCCTGGCCGATCACTTCGACGTCGAGCACTCGACGTTCCAGATCGAGCCGGCTGAGCAGTCGGACTGCGAGCCTCGCCACGCCTGAGCGCTCCTGGTGCGGGCGAGGGTCAGCGCTCCACGACGATGTCGTCCGGCTCCTTGTCGGGCCGCAGCCCTCTCCACCGTGCGTGTCGGAGCACTCCGTCGGGGGTCCAGTTGGCGAACTCGACTTCGCCTACGAGCTCGGGTTGCACCCACAGCGCGTCGAACGCATCAGGCGCGGGCACGCCATCGAGGGGTGGTGTTTCACGGCGCAACGGGTCGAGGCGCGCGAGCAGATCGCGGAGGATGCGCTCGGTGAACCCGGTGCCCACCCTCCCGACGTAGCGCAGCGGCGCTGATCCGTCTCGGCCGTCGGCCCTGTCGGGCACCGCGAGCAGAAGTGACCCGAGCGTGCTCTCGCGGTCGCCCTTGCCCGGTCGGATCCCGACGATCACGGCTTCCTGCATGCGAGTGTGTTTGAGCTTCAGCCAGGACGGACTGCGCTGGCCCGGCCGATAACGGGACTGCGGATCCTTCACCACGACGCCCTCGAGTCCGAACTCCCTGCTGGCGGCGAGGGCCGCATCGACGTCGTCGAAGACCGGAGGGATCCGCAGGGGGGCGTCGAGGCCCGCGACGACGTCGTCGAGCAGGGAGCGGCGCTCACGCAGCGGCATTCCCGTGAGGTCGTGCCCGTCGAGGCGCAGCAGGTCGAAGAGCATGTAGACGATCGGGGTGCGGACCACCTCCCGCTCGATCTCGCGCGGACGCGTTAGATGCATCCGGTTCTGCAGCAGGGAGAAACTCGGGCGTCCGTGGGCGTCGAACGCCACGATCTCCCCGTCAACGATCGCGTCCGCAGCGGGCAGGAACGGGGCCCCGTCGGCGGTGAGCTCCGGATAGCGGCTCGTGATGTCAGTGCCGCGACGCGCGTGCAGGCGCATCCGTCCGTCGGCCCAGGTGCCCATCGCCCGGATGCCGTCCCACTTCACCTCGACCCAGGAAGGGGCACTCAGCGTCCGCGCGACCCCGGCGGTGCCGTTCTCGGCGAGCATCGGGGCGAGGGGCGCGGTCGTGGCGCCCACCGAACGAGCCGACGCACCGCGCGGATGACGAGGTCGGCGGGGCTCGGCAGATGGGGGCGACGAGGGGGCATTCTGTGGGCGGAGCCCGGCGAGGGGATCGATCCCTGCGGCCGCGCGGGCGAGCACCTCGTCGAGGTCGAGCTGCGCGAGGTTCGGATCATCGAGCTCATCCCAGGTGCGCGGCGCCGCGACCCACGGCTGCGCCCGCCCTCGCAGCGAGTACGGCGAGATGGTCGTCTTCTTGCCGTTGTTCTGGCTCCAGTCCAGGAAGACCCTCCCGCCCCGCACGGCCTTCGACATGACGCTCGTGGCCAGATCGGGACGGTCGTTCTCGATCAGGCGGGCGAGCTCCTTCACGACGGCTGAGACCTCGTCGCTCGTCTGTTCGCCGGGAAGCGCCGCGTACAGGTGCAGGCCTTTGCTTCCGCTCGTGACAGGGAGCGGATCGAGCCCCATGCCCGTCAGGACGGCGCGGGCGAGGCGGGCGACCTCGGCGCACTGTGCGAGTCCGACCCCGGGGCCCGGGTCCAGGTCGAGCACCAGGCGATCCGGACGTCCCGGGGTCCCATCCGGAGCGAAGCGCCACTGCGGCACGTGCAGTTCGATCGCGGCGACCTGAGCGAGCCACACCAGCGTCGGTACGTCCTCGACGAGCGGATACTCCTTCGGGCCGTCCGAGTGCTGGATCGCCTGCCGGCGGATCCAGGCCGGAGCCCCCGGCTCGAGCTGCTTCGTGAAGAACGCATCGGCAGGAGCGTCCTTCGTTCCGACGCCTTCGACCCAGCGCTTGCGCGTGACCGGGCGTCCATCGAGGAGGGGCAGCAGGAGCGGGGCGATCGCGCTGTAGTAGGCGATGACCTCGCCCTTGGTCGTGCCGGTGTCGGGGTAGACGACCTTGTCGAGGTTGGTCACGCGCAGACGGCGGCCGTCCACCTGCACGATCTGCCCTGGTCCGACCATGCAGCAAGCGTAGTCAAGGGACTGGTCGCGACGGCTTCGACTGGTGTTCACTGGTGTCATGAGGACGATCTGGAAGGGCGCGCTGACGTTCGGGCTCGTGAACGTGCCGGTGAAGGTGTACTCCGCCACCGAGGACCACGATGTGCCGCTGCATCAGGTGCACGAGAAGGACGGCGGCCGCATTCGGTATCAGCGCACCTGCGAGGTGTGCGGCGAGACGGTGGCCTATGCCGATATCGATCGCGCCTACGTCGACGACGGACAGACGGTGGTGCTGACCAAGGACGATTTGGCCGCGCTGCCGGCGGAGAAGAGCCGGGAGATCGACGTCGTCGAGTTCGTGCCGTCCGACCAGGTCGACCTGCTCACCCTCGACAAGCCGTACTACCTCGAGCCGGACTCGAAGTCCCCGAAGGCGTATGTGCTGCTGCGCAAGACCCTGGAGCAGACCGATCGCACTGCGATCGTGCGCTTCACCCTGCGGCAGAAGACGAGGCTCGCCGCGCTGCGGGTCCGGGGCAAGGTGCTCGTGCTGCAGACCCTGCTGTGGGCGGATGAGGTGCGCGAGGCGGAGTTCCCCGCACTGGATGAGGACGTGCGGATCTCGAAGAAGGAGCTCGAACTGTCGGCATCGCTCGTCGACAGCTATTCGGCCGACTTCGATCCCGAGGACTTCGTCGACGAGTACCAGAAGGAACTCCGCACCCTCATCGACGCCAAGATCGAGGCGGGCGACACGTTCGACGTCGCAGAGACGTTCGGTGAGGCCGAGAAGGCCGCTGAGGGTGGCGAGGTCATCGACCTCATGGAGGCGCTCCGCGCCAGCGTCGCGCGCACGAAGGAGGAGCGCGCGAAGAACGCGGGCTAGGTCGTGCGCCGAGAGCTCGGCGCACGATCTCAGGATCAGTGCTTGCCGTCGCCGTCCAGGTCGGGGGCGCGGTCGAACACGTCGGCATCCAGGACGAGGTCCTGTGCCTCTTCCGCGTCGGTCACGACGTCTTCGCCGGCAGCCGCGGCCTTCTTCGCCTTGTGGCGCTCCGAGAGGTAGTGCCAGAGCGTGACGAGGGCGGTGCCGCCGACCGCAGCGAGGAGGATCACGTCGATGTACTCGACCACGAGGTCGCGCACCCAAGGGATGTAGGCAATGAGGTAGCCGACCATCGTGAGCCCGAAGCCCCAGATCATGGCGCCGATGAAGTTGTACAGCGAGTAGCGACGCCACGGCATGTGCCCGACACCGGCTGCGACCGGCGCGAAGGTGCGCACGATGGGGACGAACCGGGCGAGGATGACCGTGAGACCTCCGAAGCGTTCGAAGAACGCGTTCGTGCGCTCGACGTTCTTCTTGCTGAAGAGGCCCGACTCCTTGCGCTCGAACACCGCCGGTCCGCCCTTGTGGCCGATCAGGTAGCCGACCTCGCCGCCGATGAAGGCCGAGAGGGCGATGAGGAGAGAGACGACCCAGATGTTCACGCCGAAGACGTTGCTGGTGTGCGTCAGGAGCCCGGCGATGATGAGCAGGGTGTCGCCGGGGAGGAGGAATCCGACCAGCAGGCCCGTCTCCGCGAAGACGATGAAGCACACGACCAGCAGCGCCCAGGGACCCGCCGCACCGATGATCGTCTGGGGGTCGAGCCAGGGGATGAGGGCGGTGGGAGCGTGCAACATGGATTCGAGCACTGGCGGGATTCCCGTCGGTCGTGAGTTGTCGGCGGCAGAGCGGAGCGACAGGGCGGTCTCGCGACGGCACCCACGTCTCTCGTGCGGAAGGTGGGACTTGAACCCACACGCCCTGGGGCACAGGAACCTAAATCCTGCGTGTCTGCCAATTCCACCACTCCCGCGCGGAATCAGTCTACTGACCGGCGAAACCCCCTGTCTGAGCATCGGCCCGCAGTTCGCCGCACCTCGAAGCGGTGGGGGCGTCGGAGTGCTTGTGGATAACTCCGACGCGGGGGTCGGATTGTTGCGAGGATGCCGGGGTGAGTCATCCCTCTGCCCTGGTCACCGAGCAGGTGCGGCGTCGCCTGCGAACGGAAGGGGTGGACCCGACGATCGACCCCGACGCCGCACGGCGCATCGCCCGTGCCGAGGTCCGTCGTCACGATGATGTCGCTCTCGCGCGCGGCGGCGGCCTCATCGAAGACGAAGCCGCCTGCGTCCGAGATGTGCTGGCGTCGCTCAGCGGGTTCGGACCGCTGCAACCTTTGCTGGACGATCCCGAGATCGAGGAGATCTGGCTCAACGGCACCGGTCACGTGCATGTCGCGCGCGACGGGGTGGCGGAGCGGACGGGATTGCGTCTCAGTGACACGACGGTGCGCGACCTCGTCGAGCGGATGCTGCAGGCCACCGGGCGCCGGGTCGACATCAGTCAGCCTTTCGTCGACGCCTCGATGCCGGACGGCTCTCGTCTGCATGTCGCGATCGCTGACGTCGTGCGTGGGTCGTGGGCGATCAACATCCGGAAGTTCCTCCCGAGGTACCGCTCGCTCGAGGCCTTGACGGCTCAGGGGATGATGCCTGCGGCGGTGGCGGAACGCCTGCGGGCGGCGATGGAGGAGGGGCGCACCGTGATCGTCTCCGGAGCGACCCACGCGGGCAAAACCACGGTGCTCGGTGCGCTGCTGGCGTCATGCGCCGAGTCGCAGCGCATCGTCACCGTGGAGGAGACTTTCGAGCTCGCGGTCGAGGGTCCCGACCTGGTCGCCTTGCAGGGGCGCCAGTCGAGCCTGGAGGGTACCGGCGAGATCACCCTGCGTCGATTGGTGAAGGAAGCGCTGCGGATGCGGCCCGACCGCCTGGTGGTGGGCGAGGTGCGCGATGCCGAGGCGCTCGACCTCGTGCTCGCTCTCAACACCGGCGTGCCGGGAGCATGCACCGTCCATGCGAACTCCGCGGCGGAGGCACTCGAGAAGCTCAGCATGCTGCCGCTCCTGGCAGGTCGCAACATCGATCGCGGATTCATCGCTCCGGCGATCGCGACGTCGGTGGATCTCGTCGTCCATTGCGTGCGCGATCGCTCGGGCCGACGCTTCGTGCAGGAGGTCGTCGCGCCCACCGGAGAGATCGTCGAGGGCCGCATCTGCACGGTCGGTGTTTATCTCGACCGCGCGATGACCGAGGGCAGCGCCGACGGCGGCAGCCGGCACGTGCACCGGATCGGGCGGCACTCGTGACGTTGTTCCTCGGGGCCGTGCTCGCCGCCGGTACGCTCCTGTGCGTCTCGCCGTGGATGTGGCCGCAACGTGCGAGTGCGCGGCCGACCGGGCGCGACGGGCGACTCGCACGCTTGATCGAGGAGGCCGGTCTCGTGGCACTCGTGCCGCGCGTGCTCATCGCGGTGACCGTGGCCGCGGGGATGCTGGCCGCGTCCTCGGCCTGGCTCCTGAGCGGGCTTCCCGTGCTCGCTCTGCTGGCCGGAGCCGCGGGGGCCGCTGCGCCGATCCTGTTCCTGCGCGGCCGTCGGCTTCGACTGCTTCGAGTGCGTCGACAGCTCTGGCCGGACATCTGCGACCTCCTGATCGCCTCGATCCGTGTCGGACTCTCGCTCCCCGATGCGGTGGCGAGCCTGGCCGAGTCCGCGCCGTCGATGCTCCGCCCCGCCTTCGTCGTGTTCGCCCGAGATCTGCAGGCGAGCGGCAGGTTCGAGACGAGCCTCGACCGGCTGAAGTCGTCTCTCGCCGATCCCATCGGCGACCGGATCGCCGAGACTCTGCGTATGGCTCGTCAGGTCGGCGGTACCGAGTTGATCAGCGTGCTCCGCGCGTTGTCGGCGTCGGTCCGTGCAGATGCCGCGCTTCGCGGTGAAGTCGAGGCGCGGCAGTCGTGGATCCGTGGAGCCGCGATTCTCGGGGCCGTGGCGCCGTGGATCATCCTCGGGTTGCTCGTCATGCGACCCGAGGGGGCTTCCGCCTACGGCACCCCCGAAGGGGTTCTGGTCATCTGCGTCGGCGCCGCGATCTCGTTCGCCGCCTTCCGGATCATGGTCCGCATCGGCCGGCTTCCCGAACCGCGGCGGTGGTTCGGGTGAGGGAGGTCTCGGTCATCGCGGTCGCGGTGCTGGTCGGTGGCACCTTCTCTGGCGGGGTGCTGAGCATCCTGTTCGTGCTTCCGCGGTGGCGGGCGGCGTCTCTGATCGTCCGTATCGCGCCGTATGTCCGCGACGTCGTGACCGATGAGCGACTGCCTCGAGATGTACTGCCTTCGACGGGAATGCTCCCGGCCAGTTCGCGAACGCTCTGGGATGTCGTCCGAAACGGTTTCGAACGTCTGCTGGGAGGGGGAGCCGCGCTTCGGCAGCGCCTCTCCCAGGCCGGGATGGCGGTCGAGTCGTCCGTGTTCCGTGGCAAACAATTGGGCTGGACGCTCGCAGGGATCGGGGCAGGTGCCGTCGTCGTCATCCTCCTCGCACTGACAGGGCGGATGTCGGTGCCCACGAGTGTGCTGCCGGTGCTGTTCGGCGCGATCTCCGCCGTCGTCTACGACCTACAGCTCTCCGCGCGGGCCAGGGCGCGGCGGGTGCGCCTCGCCGATGAGCTCCCGACGACGCTGGAGTTTCTGGCGCTGTGTCTTGCCGCCGGCGAAGGGTTCCTCGACGCCCTCCGTCGTGTCGCAGCAGTCGGCACCGGAGAGCTGACCGCCGAACTCCGCCAGATCGTCCTCGCGGTCGGAACGGGGTCGCCGCTGGCCGATGCTCTGAGCGAGATGGCGGGACGTCTGCAGCTGCCCGGGCTCTCGCGTGCCGTCGACCAGGTGATCGCGGGTCTCGAGCACGGAGCGCCGCTGGCGGCGGTGCTGCACGCGCAGGCCGGCGATGCGCGCGAGGACGCGAAGCGCACGCTCATCGAGCAGGCGGGGCGCAAGGAGATCCTGATGCTCTTCCCGCTCGTCTTCCTCATCCTTCCGTTGTCGGTGTTGTTCGCCGTGTATCCGGGCTTGTTCATCCTGCGGCTCGGCATCGGCTGATGGCCTCGCCGCGGGGGGCTCACCCTTTGATGTAGCGGCGGGACATGTAGCGGCGGACCAGAGGGAAGGACGCGAGACGGAGGGGCAGCATGCTCAGCCAGAGGGTCACGGGGTGGGCGGGGGCGTAGATCCCCTTGACGCGTCGCCCGAGCCTCTGCTTGCGTTCGGCCTCGGGGCGGATGGCCGCTTCCCACGCCTGCAGCGCGGCCGGGATGTCGTCCGGTCTGGCCGAGAGTTCTGTGACGAGCCGGTCTGCGCCGCCCACGGCGAGAGAGGAGCCGTAGCCGGCGAACAGTGTGACGCACCAGGCGGAGTCGCCGAGAAGCACCACGCGGCCCTTGCTCCAGGACGGCACCACCACCTGACTGACGGTGTCGAAGTAGACGGAGTCGGCTTCCTGGAGGCCGGTGAGTACCTCCGGGATGACCCAACCGAGATCGCCGTAGATGCGCTTCAGCTCGGCCTTCACCTCGGCGCCCGGGCGCGCGTGATCGGCGCGGTAGCCGAAGAAGGCGACGTTGCGACCGTCGCCGGCACTGATGACGGCGGCGGTACGACCACGCGACGAGTGCGTGCCGGTGGCGCCGGGCGCGATTGACGCGGGCCGCCGCTCGAGCATGGACACGGCGATCTTGTGTTCGAGGTCCACGAGGAACTCGTCTTCCGGTCCGAACAGCAGGGAGCGGGTGGACGAGTGCAGGCCGTCGGCGCCGACCAGCAGATCCGCCGTCTCCACCGTGCCGTCGGTCAGCGCAATGCGGACCTCCCGGCCGTCCTGCTCGACCGAGGTGAGCGTCGTGCCGAAGCGGATCGTCGTGTGATCCCGGACCCTTTCATACAGGACCGATTCCAGGTCGCCTCGGAGGATCGTCAGTGAGCGTGCGCCGGTGGTGGCAGCGATCGTGGCGCGATCGAGAGCGAACAGGCGAGACCCATCGCCTCTGTGATAGCTCAGCTCGGTGGTGTCGAACGAGCGGGCCTGGAGGTCTGCCAGGATGCCGATCCGCTCGGCGGCGTCATACCCGATGCCGCCGAACGTCACGGCGTAGCCACCGCCTCGTCGTGCGGGAGCGCGTTCGACGATGAGAGTCTCCCACCCGGCCTGGTGCAGGCGGAGGGCGGCAGCGAGGCCGGCGATGCCGGCTCCGATGATGAGTGCGCGCATTGAGGAGGTCCTTTCTCGGTGTGCGGGTCGTAGCGACAGATTCCGACACTATCGGAGTTTCAGTAATTAGTGAACAGTCATGATGTTTGATATGGTTTGCGCGGAGGGCGAGATGACCGACAGGCACGCGCAGTGGCAGACCGCCGAACGGCTGGCGCTGACGTTGACCGAGGGTGGGATGCAGCGGATGGCGGCGCGCACGCTCGCCGTCTTCCTGTTCACCGACCAGGAGACGGTCACGGCAGGTGAGATCGTCGAGCGGCTGGATGCCAGCGCGGGTGCGGTCTCCAGCGCGATCAAGTCGCTTCTCTCGGTGGGGCTCATCGAACGTCTGCCCGCTCCCGGGAGCCGTCGTGAGCACTTCCGGCTTCGTGACGATGCGTGGGCGACGCTCTTCACGGGCCAGAACACGATCATCGACGCCATGCTCCAGGTCGCGTCGGAGGGCGTCGCCGTCACGGGGGACGAGGATCCGGCGCATCAGCGTCTCGCGCAGATGCACGCGTTCTACGACTTCCTGCGGGGTGAGATCCCCGCTCTGCTGCACCGCTGGCAGGAGCAGAACGGCTGACGCGAAGCGGGCCGGGAGGCGCAGAAGGCGTGCATGAGGCGGGCTGTGGATAACTTCCGCGCGCGAGATCTCTCCCCGGGCAGACTGACCGTATGATCACACACCTGCGCGCGTTCTTCCGCGCTCTGTCGGCCGATGAATCCGGTGACGTCCCGGGCTGGGTGCTCGTGACGTTGATGACCGCCGGGCTGGTGGTGCTGATCTGGGCGGTCGCGGGTCCTGCGCTGACCTCGCTGTTCGAACAGGCGATCCAACGAGTGTCGGGACTCTGACATGGCGGAGGGGCCGCGGTTCGCGGATGAGCGCGGGTCGAGCGCGGTGGAGTTCCTCCTGGTGGGAACGCTGCTCACGGCGCTGACGCTCGCCGTCCTCCAACTCGCGCTCGCCGTCTATGTGCGAAACGTCGTCCACGATGCAGCGGTCGAAGGCGCGTATCACGCGGCTCTCGCCGACACGACTCCGGCCGAGGGAGTCGAGCGCACGCGCGAGGTCATCACCCGTGCCATCGGCGCCGGGTATGCGGAGGACATCCGGATCGGCACCTCGGGGCTCCGGGACGAGGAAACCGTCGACGTGCGTGTGCGGTCGACCTTCCCGCTGCTCGGCCTGATCGGAATCCCGTTCGCGATGGAGGTGGAGGCCCATGCGCCCGTGGAAACGTTCGGCGATCGATGACGACGGATCGGCGGCGCTCGAGTTCATCGCGGTCGGCGTCATCCTCCTGGTGCCGATGATCTACCTCGTGATCGCGCTCGGCGGCATCCAGGAGCAGTCCCTCGGTGCGGAAGCGGCGGCACGACACATGGCGCGCGTCATCGCACGGGCTCCGGACGCCGCAACCGCCGCCGAACGCGGCGATGCCGTCCTCCGCGGAGTGATCGACGAGTACGGGCTCGATGCCGACGCGGTGGACGTGGCGTTGACGTGCATTCCGTCGGGCGTCGACTGCCCGTCGTCGGGTGCGACTGTCTCGGTCACCGTCAGCACGAGGGTGCCGTTGCCCCTGGCGCCGGAGCTCTTCGGCCTCGACCGCTCCACCGCCGTCCCTGTACAGGCCGCGTCGGTGCAGAAGGTGTCCCGGCTGTGGGGTGCGGGATGACGCGAGCCGACCGGTCAGCCATCGCCGCGGCTCCCGGTCAGGACGAGGGCAGCGTCCTCCTGATGGCGCTCGGCTACGTGCTCCTCGCACTCGTGGTGATCTACGTCTGCGTCTGCGCGACGGACCTCTACATCACGCAGAAACGGCTGGACGCCCTCGCCGATTCGGCAGCGCTCGCCGGGGCCGACGGTTTCACCCTGGCGGTGACGGCAGGCGGCGTCCGCGCCGAGCTGACCGACGTCGGGGTAGAGGAGCAGGCTGCGGCCATGGTCGGGTCTCTGTCAGGGGAGACGACCCTCGTCGCGGCGGGAACACCCGACGGGGTGTCGGCGCGGGTGACGGTCGGCGTCGACTGGCGTCCACCGTTGTTGTCGCCCTTCGTTCCGGATGGCGTGCGTCTGGAGTCCACGGCCACGAGTCGGACGGCCCTGTGGTGACGCCCATGACCATGAGCGATCTCCCGGACTCACCCTTCGTCCGGCTCCGCGTCGGTCTCCGCCCGCGGTCTCGGTATGAACTTCGGGATCCAGCGCAGGAATCCGGCTGCCCCGACGAGGCCGACGACGCCCATCGCCGCCGCGGCGAAGGGGAGCGCCGAGACAGCGGTGATCGCCGATACCAGCAGTGGCGCGATCGCGCCCCCGGCATCGGTGAGTGTGCGCCAGGATCCGAGGAAGGCTGCGGGTTCGCGTTTCGGGGCGACATCGGCGCCGAGCGTGAGCAGGATCCCGCTCGAAAGGCCGTTTCCGACGCCGAGCACCGCGGCGAACATCCCGAACCACAGCACCGCCGCATCGAGATCGTGGGTGAACGACAGCGCGAGGAAGCCGGCGCCCATGAGCACCATGGCGGGCATCGCAGCCCACAGTCGTCCGAATCGGTCCATCACCTGGCCGCTGGCGTAGAAGAGCGCGAAGTCGATGGCCCCGGACACGCCGACCACGAGCGCGATCGTCGACGCATCCAACCCCAGGGAGAGCCCCCACAGCGGGAGGACGACCTGTCGCGCGGAGCGAACGGCCGACAGCGAGGCCGCGGCGAGTCCCAGACGGCCGAGTACCGCCCGCTGCCGCCACATGGTCTGGAAGATCCCCGTGCGCTCGACGGTGGGGATGGATCCGCTCACCGCCTCGCCGGAGTCCTCCAGGTAGCGCTCGGCGGGGGTGAGCGGCGCGGGCGGAATCGTCTTCTCCGGGTCGGGGCCGAAGAGCACGAGAACCACCATCACCACCAGGCAGCCCAGGAAGAACCAGATCGCGGCGCTCTCGGTGCCGAAGAGCTGCAGAAGCCCCGCCGCCACGAACGGGCCGATGAAGATGCCGAGGCGGAAGCTGCCACCGAGCAGAGAGAGGGAGCGCGCACGGAAGGCGACCGGCACCCTGGTGGTCATGAAGGCGTGACGGGCGAGCCCGAAGGCCGCGGCGCACAGGCCCAGCACGAAGACCGAGGCTGTCAGGATGCCGAGCGTCGGGGCGAAGACCATGCCGACAGCCGCCAGGATCGCGATCACGCCGGCGATCACCATCGTGAATCGCTCGCCGATCCGACCGACCGCCCAGCCTGCGGGGAGATTTCCGCAGAGCTGACCGATGACGAGCGCGGAGGCCACGAGGGCCGCGATGGCCACATCGGCACCCATCGCGGCCGCCAGCACCGGGATGAGCGGGATCACGGCACCCTCGCCGAGCGCGAAGAGGACCGTCGGCAGATACACCATCGGTCCGAACTGCCGAAGGACCGTTGATGCACTGCTCACGCCCTCACGCTACTCCCCGCGGGACGGTGCTTCTCGCGACGGTCCCCGCGCGGTCAGGCGGCACGTTAGGCTGAGGTGTCATGCTCGAACTAGATCTCTCCGCCGAAATCCAGGCGCTCAGGCACACCTTCGGCGACATCAGCGAGGTCGTCGATGTCTCCCGTCTCCGCGACGACATCGCGCGTCTCAGCGAAGAGGCCGGTGCCCCCGACCTCTGGGACGACACCGACAACGCGCAGAAGGTGACCAGCGCCCTCAGCCACCGTCAGTCCGAGCTCGCCCGCATCACCGGCATCGCCCAGCGCCTCGACGACCTCGAGGTGCTCGTCGACCTCGCCAACGAGATGGGCGATGAGGATTCGGCGCAGGAGGCGCGCGCCGAGCTCGCGGCCCTCACCGACCTGGTCAACCAGCTCGAGGTGCAGACGCTCCTCGACGGAGAGTACGACGACCGGGCAGCGATCATCACGATCCGCTCCGGCGCGGGTGGCGACGACGCCACCGATTTCGCCGAGATGCTGATGCGTATGTATCTGCGCTGGGCGGAACGGCACAAGTATCCCGTCAAGGTGATGGACACCTCCTACGCGGAAGGCGCGGGCATCAAGTCCGCCACCTTCGAGATCGATGCGCCCTACGCCTTCGGAACCATCTCGGTCGAGGCCGGCACGCACCGTCTCGCGCGCATCAGCCCCTTCGGATCCGCCGACAAGCGCCAGACGTCGTTCGCCGCGGTCGAGGTCATCCCGCTCATGGAGGAGGCGACCGAGGTCGACATCCCCGAGAGCGATATCCGCGTCGACGTCTTCCGCTCGTCCGGCCCCGGCGGGCAGTCCGTCAACACGACCGACTCCGCCGTGCGCCTCACCCACCTTCCGACCGGCATCGTCGTGTCGATGCAGAACGAGAAGTCGCAGATCCAGAACAGAGCAGCCGCCATGCGCGTGCTGCAGACCCGGCTCCTGCTGCTCCAGAAGGAACAGGAAGCCGCGAAGAAGAAGGAACTCGCCGGCAACATCACCGCGAGCTGGGGCGACCAGATGCGCTCCTACTTCCTCTACGGACAGCAGCTGGTGAAGGACCTCCGCACCGGTCAGGAGTCCGGAAACCCGGCCGCCGTGTTCGACGGCGATCTCGATGACTTCATCTCGGCGGGCATCCGCTGGCGCAAGCGCAAGATCGAGGACTGAGATGGGAAGAAGGGCCCCGGAGTGATCCGGGGCCCTTCTTCCCCTCTCAGCGACAGTCTGCGGTGTCAGTACGCGGCGCCCTTCAGGGAGCCGGTCACGTCCTCATAGCTGTAGAGGATGCAGTGCACGGTCCGGTCGCCGCCACGCACCCAGGACGACTCCGTCGGCTGGTACGTGTAATAGTCGAGCACCGAATCCATGTAGGACGTGCCCACGTAGGCCTCGAACTCCGACAGACAGCCGTCCCATGCCTGGTCCTGCAGTGCGCCGTCACCGGGGAACTGCTCGCCATCGACGTCGTAGATGAAGAACACCTCGTCCGTGTGGGGGTCGACGCAGGGCACCACGGGGAGCTCGTAGATGTTCCCCTCCTCGCCGGTGTAGTCGACGAACGGCAGGCAGTCGCCCACCTGGAGATCGTCGAAGCTCACCATCTCGGCACCCTCGACCGCGCCAGAGCCGTCGTCCGTCGCGGGGCGACCGTCCGGAGCACCGGCCCCTGCGGCTGCGACTCCCAGCAGGACGAGCGACACGGCGACCGCGAGGATCGCGCCGATCGCCGCGACCACCATCCCGGTGATGCCCGGCCACTTCCGGCCCCGCAGGAACAGCGACACGAGCGACAGGACGAAGCCGATGGTGAGGAGACTCCAACCGGCAAGCGCGATGACGGGGATGCAGGCGCCGATGATGCCGACGACCACCGTCACCAGACCGATGATCCCGAGGACCGGCGTCCCCGTCGCGGCCGGCGGGGTGGATGCGCCGGGCCACGGATCGCCGGTGACGCCGGTGGCGCCCGGATATGCGTTCGCGGGCGGAACGGAAGCGGGGGTCGGTTCCGCGGACGCCATCATGTAGGGCGGAGCAAACGGAGCAGGCTCCGTCGCGTCGGCCGCCGACGTCTCCGCCGCGGTTTCGGGGGGTCGCGGCGGAGCTGCCACGACATGCTCGGTCCATTGCTGTCCGTCCCACCATCGCTGGTTCCCCGAACCGTCGTCGTACCAGCCGGCAGGTGTTGTCATCGGGAGTTCTCGTTCGGCATCCGGGTCACGGGAGCAGGCACACCGGCAGCGCGTCGGTGAACGTCTCGGTGAAGGCGAGGGCCGCGTCGGCGTCGCTGAACGTGGCGTCGTCGCCAGAGGCGATGATGCGCAACGTTTCATTGTCGAGGTCGGATGCCTCGAACTCCGTCGCGAAGCAGGTGACCTGCTCGGGCGTGTAGCCCTCGGCACCCGACGACTCGATGATCGCGCCGATGCCGGCCTCGAGCTCCTGAACCGTCGGGCGGGTGCCGTCGTCAACGCCGTCGCTCTCGCCCGGGTCGGTCGCCTCGCTCGAGGGGAACGCGCTGGGGAGGTTGTCGAGCTCTTGGCTCGCTGTCTGCGCGACGGCGAAGACGAACACGAAGAACATCACGACGGCGATGATCGTGCCGACGACGGCGAGGATCAGGCCGGCGATGCCTGGCCACTTCTTGCCCTTCAGGAACAACGAGATGAGCGAGACGATGAAGCCGGCGCCGAGCAGGATGAAGCCGACGAACCCGATCAGGGGGAAGAAGGCGAGGATCGTTCCGATGGCAGACAGGCCGAGACCGACGAGTCCGAGGACCGAGATCTTCCGGGGAGCGTCCTGGCCGGGCTGAGCATACGGTGAAGCGGCAGGGTACGCCGAGGTCGTCGTCGCGTAGTCACCGGGGGAGGACGGGGCCGAACCCGGGTAACCGGCGGCCGGCTGAGCCGGGGCGCCGTACTCCTGACCCGCGACGGCGGGAGCCTCGGTCGCAGACGCCTCGGGCTCCGACGGAGTGGCGGCCTCGGGAGCGAAGTGCTCTGTCCACTGCTGGCCGTCCCACCAGCGCTGGCGTCCGGAGCCGTCGTCGTACCATCCCGCTGGTGTCGTGCTCATGATTCCCCCTCGATGAAGTGCGATCGCTCTCTGGTGCGGCGACCCCTTCATGTATAGCAGTGGGCGGTGCCCGAGGTGAGGCTCGGAGGTGGGGAGAAGTCCCCACCCCTTCCGCACCGGGACACGGCGTCCGGGGTGTCGCTCGCGGCCAGTCCGAGGGGCGCGCTTAGGCTCGAATCGCCATGATTCGGTTCGAGAACGTCACCAAACGCTACAGAGGCACGACGAAGCCCGCCCTCTCCGGTGTCGACTTCGAAGTGCAGCGCGGGGAGTTCGTCTTCCTCGTGGGCGCCTCGGGGTCCGGGAAGTCCTCCTGTCTGCGCCTCATCCTGCGCGAAGACGTGCCCACCTCGGGCCGTGTCGCGGTCCTCGGGCGAGATCTCCGCTCGCTTGCCAACCGCAAGGTGCCGTACTTCCGGCGCCACATCGGCTCGGTGTTCCAGGACTTCCGCCTGCTCCCTTCGAAGACCGTGTACCAGAACGTCGCCTTCACGCTGCAGGTCACCGGATCCTCTCGCGGATTCATCCAGCAGGCCGTGCCGGAAGCGCTCGCGCTCGTCGGTCTCGACGGCAAGCAGAAGCGCATGCCGCACGAGCTGTCCGGCGGAGAGCAGCAGCGTGTCGCGATCGCCCGCGCGCTCGTGAATCGCCCCCAGGTGCTGCTGGCGGACGAGCCGACCGGCAACCTCGACCCCGCGACCTCCGTCGACATCATGCAGCTCCTCGCTCGCATCAACGCGGGAGGGACGACCGTGCTGATGGCCACCCACGAGGCGGCCTTCGTCGACCAGATGCAGCGTCGGGTGATCGAGTTGCGCGACGGGGAGATGGTGCGCGACGAGGTGCACGGTGGCTACGGGGACACCTCGAACATCCCGCGCCTCGTGCCGGAGGAGGTGCGCGGCGCCGCAGCCGCAGCCGCCCTCACCGCGGTACAGGAGGTGCAGCGCCAGACGGCCGATCTCTCGGTGGTGCGCGCCGCCCTCGCCGAGGAACTCGCCGCGCAGCGGTCCGCGGCCGCGGACCGAGGCGCCGAAGCTGAGCCGTCTGCGGGCATGGTCGAGCCTCCTCGGACCGTGGAGCCGCCGGAGCAGGTCTTCACGCCCGAAGCAGACGGGGCCGCGCGGATCGTCGAGCCGCCTGCCGCGGTCGTGCCGCCTGCCGCGGTCGAGCCGCCCGCAGTCAACCGGCCCCGCACGCATCCGATCACCCTGCCGAACGTGGATGTCGCGGAGCTCGGAGTCGCCGATCGCCTCGGCCTCTCCGACGAGGACGACGAGGAAGTGGGCCCGACCTCATGAGAATCGGACTCATCCTCGCCGAAGCCCTGGGCGGCCTCCGGCGCAACATCTCGATGGTGATCTCCGTCGTCCTCGTGACCTTCGTGTCGTTGACCTTCGTCGGTGCAGCGATCCTGATGCAAGGGCAGATCGGCGTCATGCGCGGCTATTGGGCAGAGCGCGCCCAGGTTGCGGTCTACATGTGCTCGGAGGTCTCCGAGTCGGAGACGTGCATCGACGGTGCGGCCAGCGAGGAGCAGGTCGCCGCGGTCCGTGCGCAACTCGAGGGCGAGGCCCTCGCGCCCCTGATCAGCTCCATAACCTTCGACACGAAGGAGGAGACCTACGCGAAGCTCGTCGACCAGCTCGGTGCGGAGCAGGCGAGCGTGCTCACCCCGGACCAGGCGTTCGAGGTGTTCTTCGTCACGATGAAGGATCCGGGACAGTCGCAGGTCCTCACCGAGGCCTTCAGCGGTCAGGCGGGGGTCGAGCAGGTCACGGATCAGCTGCAGTACCTCGACCCGCTGTTCTCGGCGCTCACCGTCGCCACCTACATCGCGGTCGGCATCGCCGTGCTGATGCTCATCGCGGCGACGCTGTTGATCGGCACGACCATCCGGCTGTCGGCGTATGCCCGACGGAAGGAGATCGGCATCATGCGCCTGGTCGGCGCCTCGAACCGTTTCATCCAGACGCCGTTCGTCTTGGAGGGCGTGTTCGCGGCCTTCCTCGGCTCGGCGCTGGCGAGCACCGCGGTCGTCGCGGGCATGCACTTCGGTGTCGAGGGCTATCTGCGGGGTCGGGTTCCCTTCATCACGACCTGGGTGACGATGCAGGATGCGGTGTTCGTGGTGCCCGTGCTGATCGGCATCGGCGTGGTGCTGGCCGCCCTGTCCGCCGGTTTCGCGATCCGCCGCTGGCTCCGTACCTGATAGCCTGAAAGGCTGCTCGGCCGGAACGATCGATCGAGCTCATCACGGCAACAGGAGAGCAACATGCCCAGGGAACGCGGAGAGAAGGTCATCGCGACCAATCGTCGCGCACGTCACGACTACACGATCGAGAAGTCGTACGAAGCGGGGATGGTGCTCACCGGCACCGAGGTCAAGTCACTGCGACAGGGACGTGCGAACCTCAGCGACGGGTACGCGTTCGTCAAGGAGAACGAGGTCTTCCTCGATTCCGTGCACATTCCGGAGTACTCGCAGGGGAACTGGACGAATCACTCCGCCAAGCGCATCCGCAAACTGCTTCTGCACCGCGAGGAGATCGCGAAGATCGCCCACGCGGTCTCGGCGGGTGGCTATACGCTCATCCCGCTCAAGCTCTACTTCTCGGATGGCCGCGCGAAGGTCGAGATCGCCCTCGCGAAGGGTAAGCGCGAGTACGACAAGCGTCAGACACTGCGAGAGCGCCAGGACACGCGTGAGGCCGAGCGCGCGATGCGCCTGCGCAACCGCGTGGGGGAGTAGCGCTCAGACGTCACCCTCGCGGTTCGAACCCGAACACGCGACCGAGGAACGCCAGTTCGCGCTCGAGGGCGTCGACGATCGTTTCGGCGCTGCGGAAACCGTGGCCCTCGCCCGGGTACAGCACGTACTCGTGATCGACGCCGCGCGCGGCCAGGGCATCGCGGATCGCCTCCGACTGCGACGGCGGGACCACGCGGTCCTCCCCGCCCTGGAGGAGCAGCACCGGGACGTCGATGCGATCGGTGTGCGTCAGCGGTGAACGCTCGACGTACACGTGCTCGCACTCGGGCAGCGGCCCGACGAGTCCGTCGAGGTACGACGCTTCGAAGTCGTGAGTCTCCGCGGCGAGCATCCGCAGATCGGCGACGCCGTAGCGGCTTATCCCCGCGGCGAACGCGCCGCCGCGCACCAGCGCCGACAGTACCGTCCAGCCGCCGGCTGAGCCCCCGCGGATGGCGATGCGGGCGGGGTCCGCGAGCCCGGCGTCGGCGAGACCGCGGGCGGCGGAGATCACATCGTCGACGTCCACGACCCCCCAACGGCCGTCCAGACGCTCGCGATATGCCCGGCCGTAGCCCGTGGATCCGCCGTAGTTCACATCGAGCACGCCGATGCCTCGGCTCGTGTAGTACGCGATCGCCGAGGAGGAGGCGCCGGAGACGTGTGCCGTCGGGCCTCCGTGCACGAGAACGATGTACGGCGGGAGCTCGTCGTCGGGTGCCGTGGCATCCGGGTTCGCGGGGGGATAGGCGAAGGCATGCACCTCGCCATGGGCGCCATCGACGTCGATCGGCGCCGCGCGAGGCATCCATCGTGCGTCCACGGGCTCCCCGCCTCGTACCGTGACGATCTCCCCGGAGTCGACATCGACGACCCACAGTCCCGGCGTCACGTGCGAACCGTTGCCCGACAGCAGTACCCGGCTGCCCTCGGCATCGTCCACGCTCACATGCCCGTCGCCGGGGACATCGATCGGGCGCGCGGCTCCGTCCGCATCGATCACGACCACCAGGTCACGGCCGTTCGTGCGCACCGCGACGAGCCGTCCGTCATCGAGCGGCTGATACCAACGGTTGCCGAGCACCCAGAGTCCGTAGCCCGTGTCGGCGTCCGCGGGCGCGAGCGGGCGGGGTTCGCCGAGCGGCACGTCGTCGTCGAGAGTGACGCGGTGCAACCCCCAGCGTCCGGCGGAGTCATCGGCGAACACCAGCTCCGCGTCGCTGATCCATTCCGGCTGCAGTGCCGCCCGCGAGGGCACGGTGTGCACGTCGCCGCCGCTCAGGGCGACGATCCGGACGCGCGCCTCCTCCCACGGCATGCGGCCGCTGTCCCACTCGACCCACGCGATCCGCGTCCCGTCGGGGGAGAGCGCGGGGTGGGCGACGAAGCCCTCACTCTGTCTGATCACCCGGATCGCGCTCTCGTCGTCCGCCGCGGAACCGTCGACGGGGATCTCGACGATCGACCGCGTGTGCGGGGTCGACGACAGGTCCTCGCGCACGGCCAGGAGACGTCCGGCCTGGACCCGCAGTCCTCCATGCGATGCTCCCTGCGGAGTGAGCGGGACCGGCTCGGCGCCCGGGATCAGCCGGTGCACGCGTTGATCCCCAGCATCGACGAAGTAGAGCGTCCCCCTGGCATCGGCCGTCCACGCGCCCCCGCCGTACTCGTGCACCCGCGAGCGCGCGCTCCAGGGGGCGGGAAGGACCTCGCCGCCGGAGGAACTCCGCACTGTCACGCGCCCCTTCTCGGCCGGGACGGACTCCCCCCACCAGATCTCGGATCCCACGAAACGCGCACCGTCGATGCGCGGGGATGACACCGCGACGGAAGCGGCGGAGAAGGGCGACGGCCAGGAACCGTAGGGGGACGACATGCTTCGAGCCTATGGGCCGGTGACACATGGCGTCACACACGTGCGGCGACCGGACGGGGTGATCTAGGTTTCTGGAAACGCCCCGGTTCGTCCGGAGCGTGGAGCGACAGCCGAGCCCGGCACCCGCCCGCGAACGACGCTCTCTGTGTCGTGCGCGGTCCCCGGCCCGACTTGTCCCCAGGAGAGAAGATGTCTTTCGAGACCGAGACCTCAGGCGCTCCTCGCGTGCCGTTCTCCTTCGAGCTCTATCCGCCGCGTTCGGCGTCGAGCGAGGAGGCGCTGCACGACACCGTCCGGCGCCTCGCCGCAGCAGGTCCGGACTTCCTCTCGGTCACGTACGGCGCGGGCGGTTCCACCGGCGGGCGCTCGCTCGACGTGCTCCGGTTCATCCGCACGCAGACCGACGTCGAGCCGCTCGCGCACCTGACCTGCGTCGGCAACAGCTATGCGGGCGCGGCGACGCTGATCCGTGAGTTCCTCGATGCCGGCATCCTGAGCTTTCTCGCCCTGCGCGGCGACCCGCCCGCGGGGAAGACCGAGGACTACCTCGGCGACTTGGAGAGCGCGGCCCAGCTCGTGCAGTTGATCGACCGTGTGCAGGCGGAGCGTGCGCCGTACGAGGAGGCGCCCGTTCCCGGACTCCCCGGTGCCGCCAGGGTCGATCCGCGCCGCAAGGTGAACATCGCGGTCGCCGCGTTCCCGAAGGGGCATCCCCGCGCCACGCACCGCACGCAGGATGTGGAAGCGCTGCTCGCGAAGCAGGCGGCCGGGGCGACCTTCGCGATCACGCAGCTCTTCTTCCACCCCGATGACTACCTCGCGTTCGTCGAACGGGCCCGCAGCGCCGGGGTGACGATCCCGATCCTCCCCGGCATCATGCCGATCACCTCACCGGCGCGGCTCACGCGTGTGCTCGAGCTCACGGGAGAGGACCTGCCGAGCGAGCTCGCCATCGCGCTCGACGTCGAGCCGACTGCGGAAGGTCGGCGCGAGATCGGCATCGAATGGGCGGCGCGACTGGCCCGCGACGTCGTGGCCGGGGGAGCGCCCGGCGTGCACCTCTACGCCTTCAACCAGCACGAGACCGTCCTCACCGTCCTCGCAGAAGCCGGGATCCTCCCGGCCCTGCGCCGCTAGACCCCGCCGAAAGGAAAGACCATGACCGCATTCCCCGAGGGCACCATCCTCGGCTACCCCCGCATCGGCCGCCGCCGCGAGCTCAAGAAAGCCGTCGAGGCGTTCTGGGCGGGCCGCATCGACGAGGTGGAGCTCGAACGGACCTCCCGGGAGTTGCGCGCGTCGACGCGCGAACGTCTCGCCGAGTTGGGTCTGGGGCGGAAGGACTCCGCGATTCCGGAGTCCTTCTCGTACTACGACCAGGTGCTCGATGCCGCGGTGACCGTCGGGGCCATCCCGACGCGTTTTGAAGACCTCCGCAGCGTCGACGGCACCGTGGGGCTCCCCGCGTACTTCACGATCGCCCGAGGAGAGGGCGACCGGGCGCCGCTCGAGATGACCAAGTGGTTCGACTCCAACTACCACTACCTCGTTCCGGAGATCGGCCCGGAGACCGTGTTCTCGCTGTCCAGTGACCGCCTCGTCCGGGAGGTCGCCGAGGCCGCCGAGGGGGGACTGATCACTCGACCGGTCATCGTGGGCCCGGTCACGCTCCTCGCGCTGGCGAAAGCCTCCGACGACGCGCCGCAGGGCTTCGACCCGCTGTCGCGGCTCGACGACGTGCTTCCGGTCTACGCGGAGCTGCTGGCGCGACTCCGTGCGGCGGGAGCCGAGTGGGTGCAGCTCGATGAGCCGGCGCTCGTGAGCGAGTCGCTCCCCGTGTCCGTGGCTCAGCTGTCGGATGCCGCGGCTCGAGCGCTGGAGGTGCTCGGTGGTGCGACGGAACGACCCGCGATCCTCGTCGCCGCTCCGTACGCGGCTCTGGGCGCTGTCTTCCCGGTGCTCGCGGCAGCGCCGATCGAAGCGATCGCCGTCGACCTGGTGCGCGGTGGCGTCCCCGCTCCGGCAGCTGGCCTCGAGGGCAAGACCCTCGTCGGTGGCGTGGTCGACGGGCACAACATCTGGCGCGGTGACCTGGCGCAGGCGTTCGACCGGCTCGAGACCCTCCGTGCGCTGGGTGCCGCCGTCTCGGCATCGACCTCGACGTCGCTGCTGCACGTGCCCCACGATGTGACCGATGAGTCCCGGCTCGACGAGCGTCTGGTCTCCTGGCTGGCCTTCGCCGACCAGAAGGTCCAGCAGGTCGGCGTGCTCGCCCGCGGGCTCACGGCCGGCCGCGACGCGATCGCCGCCGAGCTCGACGCGTCGTCCGCCGCGTTGGCTGATCGGCTCGCAGCACCGGGCGTCCGAGACGGTGCCGTTCGCGATCGCGTGCTCGGTGCGGCCGACTTCTCCCGCGTGGGTTACGAGGAGCGGGAGGCGGCGCAGGAAGCGCTCGGCCTGCCCGTGCTGCCGTTGACGACCATCGGCTCTTTTCCTCAGACGGGAGACATCCGTCGGGCTCGCGCTCGGTTCACGCGCGGCGAGATCCCGGCCGAGGACTACGACGACTTCCTGCGCCGTGAGGTGGCGAGCGTCGTCGCCCTGCAGGAGGACCTCGGCCTCGACGTGCTGGTTCACGGCGAGCCCGAGCGCAACGACATGGTTCAGTACTTCGCGGAGAACCTCGACGGCTTCGCGGTGACGGAGAACGGCTGGGTGCAGTCGTACGGCTCCAGGGCCACTCGTCCGTCGATCCTCTGGGGCGACGTGTCGCGCCCGGCGCCGATCACGGTGGGCTGGTCCGCGTACGCGCAGTCGTTGACGAGCAAGCACCTGAAGGGCATGCTCACGGGACCCGTGACGATCCTCGCCTGGTCGTTCGTACGCGATGACCAGCCGCTGGGTGAGACCGCGAATCAGGTCGCGTTGGCCCTGCGCGACGAGATCGCCGATCTGGAGAAGGCCGGCATCGCGATCATCCAGGTCGACGAGCCCGCCCTGCGCGAGCTCCTGCCGCTGAAGACGGCGGACCAGCCCGCGTACCTCCGCTGGTCCGTGGACTCGTTCCGACTCGCGACGGGCGGTGCAGCCGCGGGTACGCAGGTGCACACGCACCTTTGCTACTCGGAGTTCGGCGTCGTGATCGATGCGATCCGGGCGCTCGATGCCGACGTGACCTCGATCGAGGCGGCGCGCAGTCGCATGGAGGTCGTCGCCGACATCGCCGAGGTCGGGTTCGACCACGGCATCGGACCGGGCGTCTACGACATCCACTCGCCGCGCGTGCCGACGGTCGAGGAGGTCGAGTCGCTGCTGCGTCGAGCTGTGGAGGAGATTCCGACGCGTCAGCTCTGGGTGAATCCCGACTGCGGCCTGAAGACCCGCGGATACGACGAGACGACGGCGTCGCTGCGCAACATCGTCGAGGCGACGCGTCGGGTGCGCGAGGACGTGAGCGTCCGCGCGTAACTCGGACCGCGTCGGCACCCCCACACAGCGTCGAGGCCCCCTCTCAGGAACGTATCTGAGAGGGGGCCTCGACGCTGTATGGGGGCCTCAGACCGCCCGGAGTACGGCCACGACCTTGCCGAGCACCACGGCCTCGTCGCCGAGAATCGGCTCGAACGACGAGTTGCGGGGGAGGAGCCAGGTGTGACCGTCGCGACGGCGCAGCACCTTGACGGTGGCCTCGCCGTCGAGCATCGCTGCCACGATCTCGCCGTTCTCCGCGTTGTTCTGGGAGCGGACGACGACCCAGTCGCCGTCGCAGATCGCGGCGTCGATCATCGATTCGCCGGAGACCTTGAGCATGAACAGGTCGCCCTTGCCGACCAGTTGGCGAGGCAGGGGGAAGATCTCCTCCACCTGCTGGTCCGCCGTGATGGGCACACCCGCGGCGATGCGTCCGACCAGGGGGACGAGGGCGGCGTCGCCGACGGGCGTCGCGACGTCGGCAGGATTCTCAGCGCCCGCGCCGGGGAGATCGATCAGGACCTCCATCGCGCGCGTCTTGCCGGGATCGCGCCGCAGGTAGCCGCTGAGTTCGAGCTGGCCGAGCTGGTGCGTCACGCTCGAGAGGGATTTGAGGCCGACGGCATCACCGATCTCCCGCATGCTCGGCGGGTAGCCGTGGTGGGCGATCGAGTTCTGGATGACCTCGAGGATCGCCATCTGCTTCGGGCTCAGGCTCTTGCGACGGCGCGTTCGCGGTGCCTCCGACTCGGGGGCTGAGTTCTCGCTCATCGTGCTCCTTCAGTGCGTGATCCGACGTTCGCTCTTCGAATGTCGGAGGCCCGTGATGTGGTGTTCTCATCGAAACCGTATCCGAGAAACGGGCCGATCTGGAAGATCTGTTCGAGCGTGTCGGCCGAATCGCGTTTCCGGTTTCGAAGAACACTTGACAGATGTTCGAACTCGAAGATACCTTCGGAACGTAGCTTCGCATTCACGGCTCCCGGCCGAGGCGGGAATGCGAACGCTACGCCAACTTCCTCAGGGTCAGCAGCCCCGAGACAGGCTAAGGAGCACGACATGAGCAGCATCAGCGTCAGCACCGCAACGGTCATCACGGCACCCGCACGTCCCGCCACGAGACTGCGGCTGACGGCGCGTGGTCGCGGTGTGCTGCTCGCTCTCGCCGCCGTGCCGCTGGCCGTCGGAATCGCTTTCGCGGCGCTCAGCGGTGGCAGCGCCATCGCTTCCGGCGTGGATGCGCCCGCCGCGAGTGTCGAGAGGATGACGGTTCTCCCGGGGGACACACTGTGGTCGATCGCGACCGAGGTCGCACCGAACGCAGACCCGCGCGTCGTCATCGGAGAGATCAGTCGGATGAACCTGCTCCGCGGAGGTGAGCTCCAGATCGGTCAGGAGCTCGCGATCCCGGCCCAGTACGTGGACTGAGCCCCCTCGAAATGTGCGTCATCCGCTCGACCGGCGGCCTAGCATGGGAAGGGTGACGCTCTCCCTCCACGATCTGCCGCTCCGTGACGATCTTCGCGAATTGAAGCCGTACGGCGCCCCGCAGGCTCCTCTCCCGGTCGCTCTCAATGTCAATGAGAACACCCACCCGATTCCGGACGCCGTCGCGAGCGACATCCTCGACGACATCGCGGTGGCGATC
Organism: Microbacterium paraoxydans; assembly: GCF_020524545.1. Lineage (GTDB taxonomy): Bacteria > Actinomycetota > Actinomycetes > Actinomycetales > Microbacteriaceae > Microbacterium > Microbacterium paraoxydans_C. Next base: position 919,163 of record NZ_JAIVLG010000001.1, read on the forward strand.
CGTGATGTGAATCGGTACCCGGATCGGGAGTTCACGACGCTTCGTGAGGCGTTCGCGGAGTACCTCGGCCATGGGCTCACTGCCGACCAGATCTGGGCAGGCAACGGGTCCAACGAGGTCTTGCAGCACATCCTGCAGGCCTTCGGCGGCCCGGGGCGGACCGCCTTCGGATTCGCGCCCACGTACTCGATGTACCCGCTCATCGCGCAAGGAACGGGTGCCCGGTGGGTGGCCGGTACCCGCGAACCCGACTACACCATCACACCGGAGGACGCAGCGGAGCAGGTGCGCGCCGCAGATCCCGATGTGGTCATCCTCTGCTCGCCGAACAACCCGACCGGCACGCCGCTCGGCCTCGAAGTGGTCGAAGCCGTCTACGAGGCCGCGCGCGGTGTCGTCGTCGTCGACGAGGCGTATCAGGAGTTCGCTCCGCGTGACGCCCTCTCGGCGTTGACTCTGCTCGACGGACGGCCGCGGCTCGCGGTCTCGCGCACCATGAGCAAGGCGTTCGCGTTCGCGGGCGCGCGGGTGGGTTATCTCGCCGCCGATCCCGCTTTCATCGACGCCCTGCGCCTGGTGCGATTGCCGTATCACCTCAGTGCCCTCACCCAGGCGGCGGCCGTCGCCGCGCTGCGCAACGCCGACGTGATGCTCGGCATGGTCGAGGAGATCGTCGAGCAGCGCGACCGGATCACGGCGACCCTGGAGGCGCTCGGCTACACGCCGCATGAGACGTGGTCGAACTTCGTCCTCTTCGGAGGGGTGGTCGATCCGCGTGCGACGTGGCAACAGCTGTATGACCGTGGTGTCCTGGTGCGCGACGTCGGCATACCCGGACACCTTCGGGTGAGCGCGGGAACGGAGTCCGAGACCACCGCCTTCCTGGACGCCCTGGCCTCGATAGGATCGGCATCATGAGCAGCCTCGCACTGACCCCGCGCACCGCCAACCGTGTGCGCAGCACGTCGGAGTCCACCGTCGAGCTCGAGCTGAACCTCGATGGGACCGGTGCGAGCCGCATCGACACGTCGGTGCCGTTCTTCGACCACATGCTCACCGCCTTCGCGAAGCACTCGCTCACCGACTTGACGGTGCGGGCCTCGGGCGACACCGACATCGACGCGCACCACACGGTCGAAGACGTGTCGATCGTGCTCGGGCAGGCCATCCTCGAAGCGCTCGGTGACAAGTCGGGCATCTCCCGCTACGGCGACGCGCTCGTGCCCCTCGATGAAGCACTCGCGCAGGCGGTCGTCGACATCTCCGGGCGGCCGTATCTCGTGCACACGGGGGAGCCGGCCGGGTTCGAGCACCACCTCATCGGCGGACACTTCACGGGCTCCCTCGTACGCCACTCGTTCGAGGCCATCGCTTTCAACGCGGGACTGACGGTGCACGTGCGCGTCCTCGGAGGCCGCGACCCCCACCACATCGCCGAGGCCGAGTACAAGGCTTTCGCACGCGCCTTCCGCCAGGCGAAGGCTCTGGACCCGCTGGTCGACGGAATCCCGTCGACCAAGGGCGCACTGTGAGCAGCGCACCGCGCGTCGCCGTCTTCGACTACGACTCCGGCAACGTCCATTCGGCAGTGAAGGCGCTGGCCGAGGCGGGCGCGGAAGCGGTGCTGACACGAGACCGCCAGACGGCGCTCGAGGCCGACGGACTTCTCGTTCCGGGAGTCGGGGCGTTCCAGGCCGTCCGTGAGGCACTGCGCACCCACGGTGGAGACGAGATCATCGGGCGTCGGTTGGCCGGTGGGCGACCGGTGCTCGGGATCTGCGTCGGCATGCAGGTGCTGTTCGAGCATGGCGTCGAGCGCGGACACGACACGGAGGGGCTCGGGGAGTGGCCGGGAGCGGTCACCGAACTGAACGCCCCCGTGCTGCCGCATATGGGGTGGAACACGGTCGAGCCCGGCGCGGACAGCATCCTGTTCCGCGGGCTCGAGAAGGAACGGTTCTACTTCGTGCATTCCTATGCTGCTCAGGCGTGGGAGCTCGACGTGATCCCGCCGTTCCCGCAGCCGGTCCTCACCTGGACGACGTACGGTGATCCGTTCCTGGCCGCCGTCGAGAACGGTCCACTCTCTGCCACCCAGTTCCACCCGGAGAAGTCCGGCGAAGCGGGTATCCAGCTCTTGCGCAACTGGATCGGCAGCCTCTGACCCCGGTCGCGGACGTCATCCGTTTTGTCACCCGCCCCCGGGCGGACTACCCTCGGTTCTCGTGCCCGCTCCGGGCCGCCGAGCTTCCCGAACCAAGGAATCCATGAACGACTTCGCGCAGTCTCCCTCGCTCACGCTCCTTCCCGCGGTCGATGTCGCCGGGGGCAAGGCCGTCCGGCTGACCCAGGGCGAGGCCGGGACCGAGACCAGTTACGGCGACCCGTTGGACGCGGCCGGTGAGTGGGCGGCGCAGGGCGCGAAGTGGATCCATCTCGTCGACCTCGATGCGGCGTTCGGTCGGGGGAGCAACGCGCCGATCCTTCGCAAGGTCATCAAGCAGTTCAAGGGCGTCGACATCGAGCTGTCCGGCGGCATCCGCGATGACGCGACGCTGGAGGCGGCTCTCGAGAGCGGTGCGACCAGGATCAATCTGGGCACCGCCGCGCTCGAGAACCCCGAGTGGGCCGCCGACGTGATCGGACGGTACGGCGAGGCGATCGCGGTCGGCCTGGACGTGCGCGGTACGACGCTCGCCGCCCGCGGATGGACCAAGGAAGGCGGGGATCTCTGGGAGGTACTCGGCCGTCTGGAAGACGCTGGCTGCAGCCGTTACGTCGTCACGGACGTGACCAAGGACGGCACGCTTCGCGGTCCCAACCTCGAGCTGCTGCGCGAGGTCACCGCTCGCACGCCGAAGCCCGTCGTCGCATCCGGTGGTATCTCGAACCTCGACGACATCGCCGCACTCCGTGCTCTCGTGCCGCTGGGTGTCGAGGGCGCGATCGTCGGCAAGGCACTCTACGCCGGCGCCTTCACACTGGCTGAGGCGCTGGATGTCGCAGGAGACTGACGCGCACGCGTGCGGGCCCGAGTCGCACAACCACGGTGACTCGGCTGGTGTGCCCTGGGAGGGGCGCAGCTTCGAGTCGAACCCGCACGCGACGGACGACGGCTCGGCCGACCCCGCCCTGCTGGCCGCGCTGCTCCGCTTCCGTGCGGGGGAGGGAAGCCAGGTCGAGGTCGTCGATGCCTTCCGTTCCGCGCGCGTGCTGATCCCGCTCATCGCAGAGAAGGGTGAGGAGGGCGTCGCGCCGAACGGTCTCGCCGTCGACAAGACGCAGGAGCTCTCGATCGTCACGGTGGCCGCCCCCGATGGGCGCCGGGTGCAGCCCGTGTTCTCCTCGGTGACGGCCATGCAGGCATGGGATCCGTCGGCTCGTCCCATCCCCGTCGAGGCTCTTCGCGCCGCGTTGGCGGCATCCGCGGACGACACCGACCTCATCGTCCTCGACCCGACCTCCGAAACCGAGTTCGTCATCCGGCGTCCCGCGGTCTGGGCGATCGCGCAGGAGCAGCGATGGGAACCGAGCTTCCTCTCCGCCGAGGTCTTCACGGCGCTGCAGGAGAGCGTGGCGCACGAGCTGGCCGTGATCGATGCGTCCGTCGCGCCCGGTGACCCGGATGCGCGTCTGCGCGGCCCGGAGCTGATCGTCGTGCTCGAACTCGTCGACGGGCTCGAGCGCGAGGTTCTCGATGCGGTTCTCGCCCGTCTCGCTCAGCGCTGGGCTGCCGACGATCGGATCGCGGTGCTGGCCGATTCCCTCACGGTGAAGCTCCGCCGCAGCGTCTGAGCGCATTCGCTACGCTCGGGACATGCCCCGTCCTGTGTCGCGCTCACTCGCCGCCCTCGCGCTCGTGGCAGGAGCGATGACGGCAGCGACCGGATGTGCTGTCGCGTGCACGACGGTCGGATACATCAGCACGGTGCTCGTCGACGTCAGCGCCGTTCCTGAGGCCGTCGCGCTGCAGTTCTGCGTCGAGGACGAGTGCTCACCCGCGCCGGGCGACGAGCCGAGCTCGCGGAGCAACGCCTTCGAGGCCGTTCCTCAGGACGACGGCACCTGGAGCCTCGCGCTCGACATGTACACACCGCAGATCATCGAGGTTCGTCTCTTCGATGCCGAAGGAGCACTCATCCACGAGTCGGATCAGGAGATCTCCTGGACGCATTCGGGCGGTCAGTGCCCAGGCCCCTCCACGGCGGAGTCGGTGAAGCTCGAGCCTTAGGTGACCGGACCGGTCCACTTCTCGCCGGGCCCCTTGCCGATCGGGTCGGGAATGGAGGAGGCCTCGCGGAAGGCGAGCTGCAGCGAGCGGAGGCCGTCACGCAGCGAACGCGCATGCATGTCGCTGATCTCGGGTGCGCCCGCCGTGATGAGACCGGCGAGGGCGTTGATGAGCTTGCGTGCCTCATCCAGGTCGATCTGGGCTGCCGCATCTGGATCGTCGGCGAGGCCGAGTTTGACGGCCGCCGCGCTCATCAGGTGCACGGCTGCGGTCGTGATCACCTCGACCGCGGGCACATCGGCGATGTCTCGGGTGGCCGACGACGCGGCCTCCTCCTGACGTGCCCAGCGCTCTTCGCGCTCGCGTGCAGCCTCGTCCGATGCCTGGTTCGTCACTTCGCCTTGCTTTCTGTTAGACTTTGGCGGGCTCCGGAGCGTCATGCCCCGGATCGAAAGAGGATTCACTTCCCACCCGCGCTTGCCGTTCAAGGCTACCGGGTCTTGCACTCCGCCGGCTCCGTTCGCAAGGACGGACCCGGTAGACAGGGTGCGGAGCCGGCGTCTGAATGCCGGTGGGCGGGGACGATTCCGATTTCGCCCGTGATGCAGAGAGTGTCACGGTGGCCGAATCACATCGTCTAAGGAGCTCCGCATCAGCGATCCCCGTACCAATGAGCGCATCCGCGTCCCCGAGGTCCGCCTCGTCGGCCCCGCGGGTGAGCAGATCGGCGTCGTCCGCATCGAGGCCGCGCTGCGCCTCGCGCAGGAAGCCGATCTCGACCTCGTCGAGGTCGCCCCGAACTCGAAGCCGCCCGTCGTCAAGATCATGGACTACGGCAAGTTCAAGTACGAGGCCGCCCAGAAGGAAAAGGAAGCTCGCCGCAACCAGGCGAACACGATCCTCAAGGAAGTCCGCTTCCGTCTGAAGATCGAGGCTCACGACTACACGACCAAGCTCAAGCGTGCCGAGGGCTTCCTCAAGGCGGGCGACAAGGTCAAGGCCATGATCCTGTTCCGTGGGCGCGAGCAGTCTCGTCCCGAGCAGGGTGTGCGTCTGCTGCGCAAGTTCGCCGAAGACGTGGCCGAGTTCGGCACCGTCGAGTCGAACCCGACCATCGATGGTCGCAACATGGTCATGGTCGTCGCGCCGCTCAAGAGCAAGTCCGAGGCCAAGCAGGAGCAGAACGCCGTCCGCGATGCGCAGCGCGCCGACAAGAAGCAGGCTGCTCGCGACGCGAAGGCCGACGCCCCGGCCGCAACTCCGGCGGAGTAGCTCCCGCCCCCAGAACTCCCGCACCGCGGGTTGACACCGTCGCCTGAGAAGGCGCCATACGAAGGAAGAGAAGATGCCGAAGCAGAAGACCCACTCGGGTGCTAAGAAGCGCTTCAAGATCACCGGCAGCGGAAAGCTGAAGAAGCAGCAGGCCGGGATGCGCCACAACCTCGAGCACAAGTCGAGCCGTCGCACCCGTCGTCTGAACCAGGACCAGGTGCTGTCGAAGGCTGACACCAAGGTCGCGAACAAGCTTCTCGGCCGCTGACGCGCCCGAACGCACGAATAGGAACACAGGAAAATGGCAAGAGTCAAGCGGGCAGTAAACGCCCACAAGAAGCGCCGGGTCATCCTCGAGCGCGCCTCCGGTTACCGCGGTCAGCGTTCGCGCCTCTACCGGAAGGCCAAGGAGCAGGTCATCCACTCCCTGGTCTACTCGTACCGGGACCGTCGTAAGCGCAAGGGCGACTTCCGTCGTCTGTGGATCCAGCGCATCAACGCTGCGGCTCGCCAGAACGGCATGACGTACAACCGCTTCATCCAGGGCCTCGGCCTCGCGGGTGTCACGGTCGACCGTCGTATGCTCGCCGATCTCGCGATCAACGACGCAGCGACGTTCACCACGCTGGTCGAGACGGCGAAGAAGGCTCTGCCCTCCGACGTCAACGCGCCGAAGTCGGCTGCGTAAGCACCTCTTCACACAGGGCGCTCTCCTTCGGGAGGGCGCCCTGTTGCGTTGTCCGGCGATGAGGCGGGAACCATGTCTCCCGATGGTGCGGCAACGCGCTGTGCGTTGCCTAGACTGTGATCGTGCTGGAGAACCCGCGTTCGCCCCGAGTCCGTGCCGTCGCCAAGCTGACCAAGCGCAGCGCGCGCACCGAGACCGGCTTGTTCCTCCTCGAGGGGCCGCAGTCCGTCCGCGAGGCGCTCACCTACCGACCGGAGGCGATCGTCGAGCTGTTCGCGACGCCGAGCGGCTGGGAGAAGCACCCCGACATCCGGATGAAAGCCGCCGAAGCTGACATCGACGTCGAGTACGTGACCGAGTACGTGCTCAACGCGATGGCCGACACAGTGACGCCGCAGGGATTGGTCGCGGTCGTCCACCAGACTCCGACGTCGGTGCGTGACATCTTCGATGCGTCGCCGCGACTCGTGGCGATCTGTGAGGAGGTGCGTGATCCCGGCAACCTGGGCACGATCATCCGCGCGGCCGATGCCGCGGGTGCCGACGCGGTCGTGTTGACGGGCCGAACCGTCGACCCGTACAACCCGAAGGTCGTGCGCGCCACGACCGGGTCGCTGTTCCACCTCCCGGTCTCCGTCGGTGGTGACCTCGCCGATGTCGTCACCCGCGCTCACGCGGCGGGCCTGCGCATTCTCGCGGCGGATGTGAAGGGCGACGATCTGCTCGACGCCCGAGCGGAAGGTGCTCTCGCTGAGCCGACCGGCTGGCTCTTCGGCAACGAGGCCCGGGGTCTTGAGGACGACGCGCTCGCGCTCGCCGATCGCGTGCTGAAGCTGCCGATCTTCGGTCGTGCCGAGTCTCTCAACCTGGCGACCGCCGCCAGCGTGTGCCTGTATGAGAGCGCCTTCGCGCAGCGGGCTGAGGCTGCCGGCTGACCCGCCGGCACGCGAAGGAAGCAGGAAGCCGAGTCGATGAGGATTCTGATCGTCGAAGACGACGACCGTGTCGCCGGCGCGCTCGAAGCGTTCCTCGCGCGCTCGGGCTATGCCACGGTTCGTGCGGCGAACGGAGCGGTGGCGCTCGAGCTCCTCGGGGCGGACACCGAGGTCGTCCTCCTCGACCTGGGGCTTCCCGACGTCGACGGCATCGATCTGTGTCGCCGCATCCGCGGACGGTCCGAGGTGCCGATCGTGATCGTGACGGCACGCAATCAGGTCGCCGAGCGTATCAAGGGGCTGCGCGCAGGAGCCGATGACTTCGTCGTGAAGCCCTACGACGTCCACGAGCTGCTCGCGAGGATCGAAGCCGTGACGCGACGTTCGCGTCCGATACGTCCGGAGTCCGACGCGCGAGTGCTCCTGCACGGCGGTGAGCTGCAGATCGATCTCGTGGCACGTCAGCTGTCTGTCGACGGTGTGCCTATCGAGCTGACGCGCAAGGAGTTTGACATCATCGCTGTGCTCGCGCGCTATCCTGGCGTCGCCGTGCCGAAGGAACGCCTGATCCGCGAGGTGTGGAACACCGATTGGCGGGGCTTCGGACATTCCCTCGAAGTGCACGTCGGGGCGATCCGGAAGAAGAGCGGCGCCCGGGGCCTCATCGAGACCGTGCGTGGAGTCGGTTACCGGCTTGCGGGGTCCTGAGCCGTGCGCAGGCGTCTGGTCATCGTCTTCCTCGTGCCGCTGGTGGCGATCCTGGTCGCGCTGGGGGGTGCCGCGGGCTGGAGCGCCGCGCGCAGTGTGCAGCAGGCCTTCTACACGCAACAGCTCGGCGATCTCGGCTACTTCGTCACGAGCGCTCGACAGGCGCTCCGCTCCGGCAGCGCTGCGGTGATCGAGGCGGAGGCGGCGAGATTCCGGGAGGTCTACGGGATCGAGGTCACGGTGTTCGACCTGGGCGGGAGTATCTGGGCGGCGAGTGACGACGACACGGGGGTGCTCGCGGAGGAGGACGCCGAACGAGTCAGACTGGCGTTGTCCGGCCGGCGCGCGGAGCAACCCGCTGCGGTGTACCCGTGGACGGTCGCCGATTCGGCCCTCGCCGAGCCGGTCTTCGACGACGGGGACGTGATCGGTGCGGTGCTGGTCGCCGGTGACGCCGACGCGCCGCGCGCGGCGATCCTGCAACAGCTTCTGCTCATCTCCGCCATCGCTCTCGCGTTGATCGCCCTCGGACTGCTGCTGGTGTTCCGCCTCGCCCGGTGGGTCCTCTCGCCGGTCGGGCGGCTCGACGAAGCGATGGTGGCGATCGAGCGCGGCGAGATGGATGCGCGTGTCGCGGAGGACGCCGGTCCTCCGGAGCTGCGTCGCATGGCCAGGGTGTTCAACGGGATGGCCGACCAGATCGAGCGGGTGATGACGCGGCAGCAGGAGTTCGCGCTCAACGCCTCGCACGAGTTGCGAAATCCCCTCAACGCCCTGCTGCTGCGCGTCGAGCACCTCGCGACCGGGCTCGGACGCGAATGGGATGACGACGTCGAGGAGACGCGGGAGGAGGGGCGCCGGATGACGCGGATCCTGGAGACGTTGCTCGGTCTCGCCCGCGGCGGACGCACCGACTCGACCATCTCTGCGGTCGACCTGACGACCCTGGCCGCTCGTCGCCTGGACGCCTGGCGCGAGGTGGCTGAGCAACGGGGGATCTCCGTGCAGGCGTCGGGGGAGTCGCCGGTCATGAGCGTGACGGACCGGACGATCGTGGAGAGCGCGCTGGACGCCGTCATCGACAATGCCGTGAAGTTCTCCCCGGACGGCTCTCGGATCGAGGTCGGTGCGGAGCGCTCGGGTGACGTCTGCCGGGTCACGGTCCGCGATGACGGGCCCGGGCTGACTCCGGAACAGGCGGCTACGGCCACGGACAGGTTCTGGCGGAACGCCGACACGCAGGACACTCCCGGCTCCGGTCTGGGGCTCGCGATCGCCAGCGACCTGCTCGAGACCGTCGGCGGAGAGCTGACGGTCTCGTCGGCCGAGGGCGGCGGTCTCGTCGTCTCGCTGCTTCTCCATGACAGGACGACGCCATGACCACGACGATGTCCCGGCGGCTCGGCGCGGTCCTCCTCTCGCTCGTCCTGGTGGGAACGCTGGCCGCGTGCAGTCAGCGCGCCGCCGAATGGACGGACGGGGAGTACGCGATCGCCGCGGGCGGGTCCACCGGCGTGTACTACGAGTACGGCAGCCATCTCGCCGAGGAGTTGTCGGGATCTCTGGACATCGCGATGTCGGCCCGGGAGACGGCCGGATCCGTCGACAACCTGTTGCGCGTGAGCTCCGGAGAAGCCCTGATCGGCTTCGCCCAGGGCGACGCAGCCGCGGATGCCGTGGCGGGAACGGGCGCGTTCGATGACCCGCTGCCGGTGCAGGCCCTCGCGCGTCTGTACGACGAGTACGTGCAGATCGTCGTGCGCGCGGACTCGGAGATCGACTCCATCGGCGACCTGGCGGGGCGGACGATCTCGCTCGGGGCTGAGAACTCCGGGGTGACGGTGATCGCAGGGCGGGTGCTGGACGCGGCCGGCGTCGACACCGCCGCGATCCGGAACCCGCAACTCGATCTCAGCGAGTCCATCGACGCGGTGCAGCGGGGAGAGATCGACGGCTTCTTCTGGGTCGGTGGACTGCCCACACCCGGTGTGGCGGAACTCGCCGAGACATCGCCCGTCCGGTTGCTCCCGATCGAGCAGGAGTGGGTGAACGAGGTGAACGACCGGTATTCGCACGCGTACCGGCCGGCGGAGGTCCCGGCGGGGACCTATGGACTCGTCGCCTCAGCGCCGACGATGGCGGTGCCGAACTATCTCGTCACCGCGTCCGCCACCCCGGGCCCCGTCGCGAGGGACATCCTCGCCGGGCTGTTCGAAGCGCGTCTGCGTCTCGCTGCGGAGGTGCCGACGGCCGCGCTGCTGGACCGGCGCTCCGCGATCTTCACCGCCCCGGTGCCGTTGCATCCGGGCGCGATCGACTACTACCGGGACTTCCGCGGCTGACGGCTCAAGAAATCCTCAAGAAGTCTGACACCGGGCCCGACGCTCTGCCAGGGTGAGGTCGATCGCACACGATCGGATCCTGCTGCTCAGCTGTCGTTGGGGGGCGAGGCGGCAGGACCATCCCGCGGCCCGTGGGGGCGGGCCGTGGGGTCCCCATGCAGAGCTGCATTGGTGCCGCGATCAGGTGATTACGAACGTGTAAATCTCACCGATGACCCTGGAACCCGGGGTACGACGTGGCTAGCTTGGAGAAATGATGACCTCTGATACCCCGCTCGTCGTGGTCGAGAACGTCCAGAAGCACTATGGCGAGTTCCAGGCGCTCACCGATATCGATCTGAGCGTGAACCCGGGAGAGGTCGTCGTCGTGATCGGCCCGTCCGGTTCCGGCAAGTCCACGCTGTGCCGCACGATCAACCGCCTGGAGACGATCACCAGCGGCAGCATCCGCATCGACGGCAAGGAGCTGCCTGCCGAGGGCAAGGGCCTCGCCCACCTGCGTGCCGATGTCGGCATGGTGTTCCAGTCCTTCAACCTCTTCGCCCACCTCACGATCCTCGAGAACGTGACTCTCGGTCCGATCAAGGTCCGCGGACTCAAGAAGGCGGATGCCGAGGCCGAGGCCATGCTCTTGCTCAAGCGCGTCGGCGTCGAGCAGCAGGCGTCGAAGCTCCCGGCCCAGCTCTCGGGCGGTCAGCAGCAGCGCGTGGCGATCGCCCGCGCTCTGGCGATGCAGCCCAAGGTCATGCTGTTCGACGAGCCGACCAGCGCCCTCGACCCCGAGATGATCAACGAGGTCCTCGACGTCATGGTCGAGCTGGCGCAGGACGGCATGACGATGATCGTCGTCACCCACGAGATGGGCTTCGCTCGCAAGGCCGCCGACCGCGTCGTCTTCATGGCCGACGGGCGGATCGTGGAGGAGGCCAAGCCCGAGGAGTTCTTCACGAACCCGAAGAGCGACCGCGCCAAGGACTTCCTCTCGAAGCTCCTCACGCACTGACGCCGACCCACCGACCACACAGACCCTGCACACACAGCACACGAAGGAGACGCACATGCGACGCACACGGACACTGGCGGGCATCGGAATCGCGGCGACAGCCCTGCTCGCGCTGACGGCCTGCAACAGCGGCAGCCCGTCGACCCCCGGTGGCACCGACGGCGGTGACGCCGGAGAGGACAGCACCTGGTTCGAGGTCGCGACCGACGTCCAGCTCGAGGGCAGCCCGACGTTCGACGCCATCCAGGACCGCGACCAGGTCGTCATCGGGGTCAAGGAAGACCAGCCCGGTCTCGGCTACCTCGACGTGACCACGGGGGAGCGCACCGGGTTCGACGTCGACATCGCACGCTGGATCGCCGCCTCGCTCGGCTACGACGAGGACAAGATCGAGTTCAAGCCGATCGCCTCCGCCAACCGCGAGCAGGCCATCGTCAACGGCGACATCGACTACTACGTCGGCACGTACTCGATCACCGACAAGCGCAAGGAGCAGATCGCTTTCGCCGGACCCTACTTCATCACGGGGCAGGGCCTTCTCGTCGCGGCCGACGACGACACGATCAAGAGCGAGGACGACCTCAACGCCGACACCACCGTGTGCTCGGCGACCGGCTCCACGCCCATCCAGAACATCCGAGAGAACTACCCGGATGTCCCCACCAAGGAGTTCGACCTGTACTCGGCCTGTGTCGAGGCGCTGCTCTCCGGCGAGGTCCAGGCGGTCACGACCGACCAGGCCATCCTCATCGGCTACGCGGCCCAGGACCCCGACAACCTGAAGGTCGTCGGTGAGCCCTTCACCGAGGAGCGCTACGGTGTCGGCCTGGCGAAGGACGACGCCGCGCTGCAGGAGTTCATCAACACGATGTTCACCGATGGCGGCGACATCTGGCAGGCGATCTTCGACAAGAACCTCGGCTCGTCCGGCATCGAAGTCAGCCAGCCGGCCGTCGACTGATCGAACAGAGGGGGCGGCTCCAGGGCCGCCCCCTCTCCGAATCTTGAAGGGGAGGGTGGCGTGGACGTCATCTTCGGAAACCTCGACCTGTGGGGCGAAGCGCTGGGGAACACGCTGATCATCTTCTTCGGCGGTGGACTGCTCGCGCTCATCCTCGGGATCATCGTCGGGGCGGCCCGTGTCTCGCCCGTGCCCATAGCGCGCGGGGTCGGCACGGTGTACGTGAACCTGATCCGCAACACCCCGCTGACCCTCGTCTTCTTCTTCTTCATCTTCGGCTACCCGCAGCTCGGGCTGCCGAAACTCAGCACCACGGTGCTGGGCATCCTGGCCATCGGCATCTACACGGCCACCTATGTGGCGGAGGTGCTGCGCGCCGGCATCAACACGGTCCCCGTCGGGCAGGCGGAGGCAGCCAGAGCCATCGGTCTCCCGTTCGGACAGGTGATGACGCTGGTCGTCCTCCCGCAGGCGTTCCGCTCGGTCGTGCCGCCGATGATGAGCGTCTTCATCGCGCTTCTCAAGAACACCACCGTCGCAGCGGGCTTCTCGATCCTCGAGCTCGGAGCGGTCCGCTCCTACCTCAGCGAACGCGGAGAGAACGCGCTCGCCGTGCTGCTCTGGGTGGCGGTCATCTTCGTCATCCTCGTCCTGCTCCTCAGCTGGCTCCAACGGTATCTCGAGAACAAGTGGAGGATCGCGCGATGACTTCCGTCCTGTACGACGTCCCGGGCCCCAAGGCGGTCCTGCGCAACCGTCTGATCGGTGTCGGCACCGTCGTCGTGGTGCTCGCCCTGCTCGGTTTCGTCGGCTACCGCTTCTGGGTGAGCGGACAGTTCGACGCCTCGCGGTGGTACGTCTTCACCTTCAGCGCCGTCTGGGAGCAGATCTTCGGCGCGCTGGGCCGCACTCTCGCCGCGTTCGGCCTGGCGGCGATCCTCGCCATCGCGCTCGGCTTCGTGCTCGCCATCGGCCGGATGTCCGAGCATGCCTGGGTGCGCGTCCCGGTGACCGCGATCACCGAGGTCTTCCGAGCCGTGCCCGTGCTCGTCTTCATGATGCTGCTGTATTACGGTCTGCCCGTCGTCGGCGTCAAGATGGACCCCTACTGGGCCGTCGTCCTCGCGCTCATGGCGTACAACGGCTCGGTTCTCGCCGAGGTGCTCCGTGCCGGCGTCGAGTCCCTGCCCCGAGGGCAGAAGGAGGCAGGCTATGCGATCGGTCTTCGCAAGAGCGGCGTGATGCGTCTGATCCTGCTCCCGCAGGCGATCCGGGCGATGCTCCCCGTGATCGTGGCCCAGCTGGTCGTGACGATGAAGGACACCGCGCTCGGCTTCATCATCACGTACCCCGAACTCCTCTACTTCGCGAAGCAGCTCACCTCCCAGCAGGGACGCCCCGTGCTGCAGTCGGCGTTCGTCATCGGCGGCATCTACATCATCATGTGCCTGATCCTCTCGGGGATCGCCAAGTGGCTCGAGATCCGCACGCGGCGTTCGCCGCGTGGACACGACGGCGTTCCGGGTGCGGGAGTGGATCCGCGTCCGCACCAGGATGGCACCGACACCGAGTTGATCACGCTGCAGCGCGGTGGGGGCGGCTTCGGCGGACCACCGCCACAGGGCGTCTGATCCGGTCGCGCCGTCGGTCGACACGACGGCGCGCCGGTAGACTCGATTCTCGTGTCAGAGTCTCCTGAAATCACCCCGGAAGCGGTCGAAGCCGCTGTCGCCGATGCCCTCGCGGCGATCGCCGCAGCCGCCGATACCGCCGAGCTGAAGGCGGCCCGCGCCGCACATGTCGCCGACGGATCACCGCTTGCCGTCCTGAACGCGTCGATGCGACAGGTCGCCCCCGAGAACAAGGCCGCGTTCGGCAAGCTCGTGGGGCAGGGACGCGGGCAGGTGTCGAAGGCGCTCGCCGCCAAGGAGGCCGAGCTCGCCGAAGCGGAGGTCGCCGCGCGACTCGAAGCCGAGCGCATCGACATCACGGCTGTGCCGTCTCGCACCCGCGTCGGTGCTCGGCACCCGCTCACGCTCCTCCAGGACCAGGTCTGCGACATCTTCGTCGGCATGGGCTGGGAGATCGCGGAGGGACCGGAGCTCGAGCATGAGTGGTTCAACTTCGACGCCCTGAATTTCGACGTCGACCACCCCGCCCGCCAGGAGCAGGACACGTTCTACGTGGACCCGACGTCGCGCCACCTCGTGATGCGCACCCACACGAGTCCCGTGCAGGTGCGCTCGATGCTCGACCGCGACGTGCCGATCTACGTGCTGTGCCCGGGGCGGGTGTACCGGACCGATGAGTTCGACGCCACGCACCTGCCGGTGTTCACCCAGTTCGAGGGCCTCGTGATCGACAAGGGCATCACGATGGCGCACCTCAAGGGCACGCTCGATCACTTCGCGAAGCAGCTCTTCGGCCCCGAGGCCAAGACGCGCTTCCGCACCAACTACTTCCCCTTCACCGAACCCTCCGCCGAGCTCGACCTGTGGCACCCGACTTTCAAGGGTGGCGCGCGCTGGATCGAGTGGGGCGGCTGCGGCATGGTCAACCCGAACGTGCTGCGCGCGGCCGGGATCGATCCGGAGGAGTACAGCGGCTTCGCGTTCGGCATGGGCATCGAGCGGGGCCTGATGTTCCGCAGCGATGTCCAGGACATGCGCGACATGGCCGAAGGCGATGTCCGATTCAGCGAGCAGTACGGGATGGTGGTGTGATGCGCGTCCCGCTTTCGTGGCTGCGTGAGTACGTCGATCTGGCAGCGGATGCCACGCCCGAGGATGTCCTCGGCGCGCTGGTGACCGTCGGCTTCGAAGAGGAGGACGTGCACCGCTTCGACATCACGGGCCCCGTGGTCGTCGGACAGGTGGTCTCGCTCGAGGCCGAGCCGCAGTCCAACGGCAAGACCATCAACTGGTGCCAGGTGGATGTGGGCGAGGCGAACGGCGGCATCCGCGGGATCGTCTGCGGTGCGCACAACTTCGTCGCCGGAGACAAGGTCGTCGTGACGCTGCCCGGCGCCGTGCTGCCCGGTCCGTTCCCGATCGCCGCGCGCAAGACCTACGGTCACGTCTCCGACGGCATGATCGCCTCGGCCCGTGAGCTCGGCCTCGGCGACGAGCACGACGGCATCGTCGTGCTGTCCGATCTCGGCATCGATGCCCCCGTCGGTACAGACGCCATCGCGCTGCTCGGGCTCGATGACGTGGCAGTGGAGATCAACGTCACGCCCGACCGCGGGTACGCCTTCTCCCTGCGCGGTGTGGCTCGTGAGTACGCGCACGCGACCGGAGCGGACTTCCGCGACCCCGCCGAGCGTGACTTCGCCGAGCTGCAGCCGGGCACCGGACACACGACCGTGGTCGATGACACCGCCCCCGTCCGTGGCCGCGTCGGTGCGAGTGAGTTCGTGACGCGCGTCGTCCGTGGGGTCGACCCCACGCGTCCGACTCCGCCGTGGATGGTCGCGCGCCTCAGCCTCGCGGGCATGCGCTCGCTGGGCGTGCTGATCGACATCACCAACTACGTGATGCTCGAACTCGGTCAGCCGCTGCACGGCTACGACCTCGACAGGCTCACCGGCGGCATCACGGTGCGTCGAGCGACCCAGGGCGAGAAGATGACCACGCTCGACGGCGTCGAGCGCTCGCTGCACGTGGAAGACCTGCTCATCACCGACGAGTCGGGTCCGATCGGCCTCGCCGGTGTCATGGGCGGCGGCACGACCGAGATGAGCGACACCACCAGGAACGTGCTCATCGAGGCCGCGAACTTCGACCCGACGACCATCGCCCGCTCGGCACGCCGTCACAAGCTCCCCAGCGAGGCGTCCAAGCGCTTCGAGCGCGGCGTCGACCCGCTGATTCCTTTCGTCGCTGCGCGTCGGGCGGCCGACCTCATGGTCGAGCTCGCCGGTGGCACACTCACCGAGGAGGGTGGCGCACTGTTCGCCGAGGTCTTCGTCGGCGAGATCGAGCTCCCGGCCGGCTTCGTGCAGGGGCTGATCGGCGTCGACTACACCGACGACGAGATCACCGGCGCGGTGACCACCATCGGCGCCGACGTGACCTCGTCCGAGACGGGCTCCGGCTGGATCGTGATCCCGCCGACCTGGCGCCCCGACCTGACCGACAAGTGGACGCTCGCCGAGGAGGTCGCCCGCATCCACGGACTCGACCGCATTCCCTCGGTGCTGCCGACGCCCCCGTCCGGTCGTGGGCTCACCGCGCATCAGCAGGGTCGCCGTCGCGTGGCCGATGCACTGGCCGCCGCGGGGCTCGTCGAGACGCCGTCGTTCCCGTTCACCACCGACGTGCAGAACGACCTGCACGGCTCCGCGTCGGGCGAGCATCTGCCGAGCATCCGCCTGGCCAATCCCCTCGACGGTCAGGCGCCCTACCTGCGTCGATCGCTCATCCCCGGGCTGCTGCAGACCGCGCACCGCAACATCTCGCGCGGTCTCACCGACCTCGCGATCTTCGAGACCGGGGTCGTCTTCCTGCCCGAGGCCGGTGTGGAGTACGGCACGGAGGACGTGCCGCCGCTGGGGGAGCGCCCGTCGGATGAGACGCTCGCCGCGCTGAACGCCTCGATCCCGCCGCAGCACCGATTCATCTCGGCTCTGCTCACCGGCCACGTGTCACCGCGCCAGCCCGGTCGACCGGCCGAGCCGGCCGGTCTGGTCGAGGCACTGGACGCCGTCCGCGTGATCGCCGCCGCTGCCGGGGTCGAGATCGATGTCGTGCAGGCTGAGCGCGCCGCACTCCACCCCGGTCGCTCCGGGTCGCTCCGGGTCGCCGGTGAAGAGGTCGGCTACGTCGGTGAGCTGCACCCCGCCGTGGCGGAGGGCGCCGATCTTCCCGGCCGTGCGACCGTGTTCGAGGTGGACCTCGATCGTGTCCTGTCGCTCGCGGGCGGCCGTGTCGTGGCCGCGTCGCTGTCGACATTCCCCGCGGCCACGCAGGATGTCTCCCTGACACTGCCGACCGAGGTTCCCGCGGCGGAGGTCCGTGCGGCACTCGCCGAGGGCGCCGGTGCGATGCTCGAGTCCGTGCGTCTCGTCGATGACTACCGCGGGGAGGGGGTGCCGGAAGGTTCCAAGAGCCTGACGTTCGCCCTGCGGTTCCGCGCCGACGACCGCACCCTCACCGCTGCGGAGGCCACCGAGGCCAAGCTCGCGGGTGTCGCGGTGGCGGCCGAGCGGTTCGGGGCGGCGTTGCGCGACTGAGCGGGCGATCCGCGATCCGCTCTGAGCGGAAGCCCTTCCGTGGGTGCCCAGGCGCCTGCTGACATGGAGTCATGACGGATGCGCTGATCCTCGGTGGTACGGGCTGGCTCTCCGGGCGCATCGCCCGGCGGTGGCTGGAGGCGGGCGCGACCGTGACCTGTCTCGCTCGCGGAGCGCGACCCGTGCCGGACGGGGCGGTGCTCGTCGTCGGCGATCGAGAGGATCCTGACGCCTACGACGAGCTCACCCGCCGGGACTGGGACCAGGTGGTCGACGTCTCCTCGCAGGCGACGCATGTGGCCGCCGCCGTCGATGCGCTCGGCGATCGCGCCGTGCGGTGGACGTATGTGTCGTCCATGTCGGTCTACGCGGATGACGCGACGATCGGTGCAGACGAGTCCGCGCCCCGGCTTCCGGCCTCGCGTCCCGGAGACGCGTACGAGTACGGGGCCGAGAAAGTCGCCGCGGAGGATGCCGTGGCCGCCCTGGGCGATCGTGCCTTCGTCGTACGGCCCGGGCTCATCGTGGGCGACGGCGACCCCAGCGACCGCTTCGGCTATTGGGCCGCGGCCTTCTCGCGGGCGGGCGGCGCTCCCGTGCTCCTGCCGCCGCTCGAGGGGAGGAGCGCGCAGGTGATCGACGTCGACGACCTCGTGGCCTACGTCGTGCAGGCCACGCGCAGCGGCGCGGTCAACGCGATCGGGGAACGGCAGCCGCTCGCTGAGGTCCTGGAGACGGTCCGCGATGCCTCCGACCACACGGGCGACACGGTCGTCGCGGAGGAGGAGTGGCTCCTTGCCCACGGCGTCGAGTACTGGGCGGGCCCGCGCTCACTGCCCCTGTGGCTCCCGCCCGAGATGACGGGGTTCATGACTCGGTCGAACGCGGCGTTCCTGGGCAGCGGCGGGCGACTTCGTCCCTTCATCGACACCGTCGCGCGCGTCGTCACGGATGAGCGCACCCGCGGTGTGGACCGACCGCGGCGCGCTGGCCTCACCCGCGCGGAGGAGAGGACGCTCCTGGCCGATCGGTAGACTGCGAGCAGTGACACGGGGTGCCGCATCCGCGGCTGAGAACACACCCGTCGAACCTGATCTAGTTCGTACTAGCGAAGGGATGTCGCGATGAGCGATCTTCTGCGTCCTGAGTCCACCATCGACCCCGCCGTGTCCGCGGCCACGCTGTTGGAGGTGTTGCGTCAGGCGCCACCGCTGACGCACTGCATCACGAACACCGTCGTGACCGGCTTCACGGCCAACGTTCTGCTGGCGGTCGGCGCCGCCCCCGCCATGGTCGACATCGTCGGCGAGGCGGAGATGTTCGCCGGAGTCGCCTCCGGGGTCCTGGTGAACCTGGGCACCCCCACGCCCGAGCAGCGTGCGGCGATCCTGGAGGCGGTGGCCGGCGCGACGGCCTCCGCAACGCCCTGGGTGCTCGACCCGGTCGCGATCGGCGCGCTCCCTGTGCGCACGGCGCTCGCCCACGAGCTGGCCGAGCTGCGCCCGACGGCGATCCGTGGCAACGCCTCAGAGATCCTCGCCCTCGCCGGTCTCAGCGCCGGCGGTCGCGGGGTGGATGCCACCGACAGCACGGATGCCGCGGCCGATGCCGCAGCCGGGCTCGCACGCCGGACGGGCAGCGTGGTCGCCGTGTCCGGACCGATCGACCTCCTCACCGACGGCGAGCGGGTGCTGCGGCTCGCGAACGGCCATGAGATGCTCACCCGCGTCACGGGCGGCGGTTGTGCCCTCGGAGCCGTGATGGCTGCCTTCCTCGGGGCTGCCAGGGCGACCGACCAGGACGCGCTCGCCGCCGTCGCTGCCGCGAGCCTCGTCTACACGATCGCGGCCGAGCGGGCCGCAGAGGATTCTGCCGGACCGGGAAGCTTCGCGGTCGCCCTGCTCGACGCGCTCGCCGCGGTGACCCCCGACGACGTGGTCGCCGGAGCCCGCGTCGAGGAGGGCACGCTGTGATCGCCGATCTCTCGCTCTACCTGGTCACGGATGCCGAACTCTGCGGAGATCGTGGCGTCGTGGAGACCGTCCGCCAGGCCGTGGACGGCGGGGTGCGCATCGTGCAGCTGCGCGACAAGGCCGCGACCGACGCGGAGACGGTGGATCAGTTGATCGCGCTGTCGGCGGCGATCGATGGCCGCGCGCTGCTCGTCGTGAACGATCGGGTGGACGCCGCGGTCGCCGCCCGCGAGCGCGGTGCGCGCGTCGACGGGGTGCATCTGGGCCAGGGCGACGAGTCCGTGCTCCGTGCCAGGGAGGCGCTCGGGCCGGATGCGCTGATCGGGCTCACCGCGAACACCCCTGCGCACCTCGACGCGGTCCGCGCACTTCCCGGCGGCACGGTCGACTACCTGGGTGTCGGGGTGATCCGGCCCACCGCCACCAAGCCGGACCATCCGGCGCCGCTCGGCGAGGACGGCTTCGCCGCTTTCGTGGCGAGCAGCCCCGTCCCGTGCGTGGCCATCGGCGGCGTGCGCCTCGACGACACCGAAGTCCTGCACAGAGCGGGAGCCGCCGGACTGGCCGTGGTCTCGGCACTGTGCGCCGCCGACGAGCCGGCCGTGGCCGCGGAGTCCTTCCGACGCCGGTGGCGCGCAGCCGCCGTGCCGCGGGTGCTCAGCATCGCGGGGAGCGACCCGTCCGGAGGTGCAGGCATCCAGGCCGATCTCAAAGCGATCGCGGCGAACGGCGGCTACGGGATGGCCGCCCTGACGGCCCTGACCGCGCAGAACACGCGGGGCGTCCGGGCGGTGCACGTGCCGCCCGCGGACTTCCTGCGCGCGCAGCTCGAGGCGGTGTCGGACGACATCGTCGTGGATGCCGTGAAAATCGGGATGCTCGCCGACGCCGAGGTCATCACCGCGGTGGGGGAATGGCTCGACGCAATACGCCCTCCGATCGTGGTGCTGGACCCGGTCATGGTGGCGACCTCGGGCGACCGGCTCCTGGACCCCGATGCCGAGCGGGCGCTGCGGGGCCTGCTCGGACGTGCAACCGTGATCACCCCGAACCTGGCCGAGCTCGCGGTGCTGTGCGGCCGTGAGATCGCCGAGTGGGCCGACGCGCTGTCCGCGGCCGAAGAGCTCTCCGCCGACGTCGGCGCCGCAGTCCTCGTCAAGGGGGGACACCTCCCGGGTGACCAGGCACCGGACGCCTTGGTCGACGCGCGTCGCGGGCTCCGCCACGAGTTCAGCGGACCGCGCATCGCGACGGAGAACACCCACGGCACCGGCTGCTCGCTGTCGTCCGCACTCGCCACTCTCCTCGCCCGCGGCGAAGAGCCGGGCGAGGCGGTGCGCGATGCCCGAAGCTGGTTGCGCGCATCGATCCGCGAGGGAGCCGGGCTCCGGGTGGGGCGCGGTCACGGGCCGATCAACCACTTCGCCGGGCTCTGGGATCGCGCGGGAACCGCTACCGGACCGGAGCCGACCGACGTCGCGGCGGAGTGGTGGCAGGGCATCGCCGAGATCCGCTCCGGGATCGACGAGCTGCCGTTCATCCGCGCGCTCGCCGACGGGACACTGGAGCGCGGACCGTTCCTGTCTTATCTCGCGCAGGACGCGTTGTACCTGCGCGAGTACGCCCGCGTCCTCGCTGAGGCGGCTCGACGTGCGCCGACATCCGACGAACAGGCATTCTGGGCGGAGTCCGCCCGCGGCTCGATCGTCGGAGAACTCGAGCTGCACGCCTCCTGGCTGACGCCGGCGCAGGGGGTGAGCGCGGCGACGTTCGCCGCCGACCCCGGGCCGGCCACCGTCGCCTACCTCGACCACCTGCGCGCGGTGGCGTTCGGCGGCGACTACGCGGAGATCCTCGCTGCGGTCCTTCCCTGCTTCTGGCTCTACACCGACCTCGGACGCCGGCTGCACGCAGGGGAGTTCGGGGAGTACGCGCACGATCCGCAGCATCCCTACGCCTCGTGGCTCTCCACCTACGCGGATCCCGCGTTCGAGGAGGCCACGCGCACGGCGATCGCCTACGCCACCGAGGCAGCCGCGAACGCGGATGACGCGACCAGAGCACGAATGCGGCGTGCCTTCGAGGTCTCGAGCGCGCATGAGCTGGCCTTCTTCGCCGCGCCGATGGAGTTCTCGCCCGTCGGATGACGGTCCGGATTTGCGGTGGCCGCCGAGGCCGCGCTACTGTCGCGACATGCCTTCGGCCGCCACCGCATCTCCGACGCTCGCTCCGAGCGTCATCGCTGTGCGCCGACGCCGCGGCCGCCGACTGTAGGCGACCCCGCCCTCCTGCCTGCCCACATGCGGCGGTGAGTGCCGGTGTCGCCGCCTCCGGCCCCGCCCCTCGGTCCTCCGTTCACGGAAGGACCCGACCGTTAAGGTAGAAGCATGACGTATTCCGTCGCCGTCTCCGGCGCATCCGGCTACGCAGGCGGCGAGATCCTACGCCTCCTGGCAGACCATCCCGATATGGAGATCCGTACCGTCACGGCGCATTCGAACGCCGGGCAACTTCTCGTCGATCACCAGCCGCACCTGCGCTCCCTGGCGCACCTCACGCTGCAGGAGACCACGCCGGAGATCCTGTCCGGCCACGACATCGTCTTCCTGGCGCTGCCGCACGGGCAGTCCGGCCAGTACACCGACGCGTTGGGCGATGCCCCGCTCGTGATCGACGCGGGAGCCGACCATCGGCTCACGTCGGCCTCGGCCTGGGAGGCCTTCTACGGCGGTGCGTTCCATGAGGCGTGGGCGTACGGTGTGCCCGAGCTCCTGGTCGACGGCGTGAAGCAGCGCGAGCATCTCCGGGGGGCGACGCGCATCGCGGCTCCCGGCTGCAACGCCTCCACCGTGAGCCTCAGCCTCGCGCCCGGAGTGGCCGCCGGGGTCATAGACGCCTCCGACATCGTGTCCGTGCTCGCGGTCGGACCGTCCGGTGCGGGGAAGAGCCTCAAGACGAATCTCCTGGCGAGCGAGATCCTCGGGTCCGCGAACCCCTATGCGGTCGGCGGAACGCATCGGCACATTCCCGAGATCCGTCAGGCGCTCGCCGCGGCCTCCGGCACGGACCCCGACGGCATCCGGATCTCCTTCACCCCGGTGCTGGTCCCGATGTCGCGCGGCATCCTCGCGACATCGACGGCACCGATCGCGTCCGGCGCCACCGATGCGCAGATCCGGGACGCCTGGCAGAGCGCGTACGGCGATGAGACCTTCGTGCAGGTGCTCCCGGAAGGACGATTCCCGCGGACCGCCGACGTGATCGGCGCGAACACCGCGCTGATCGGTCTTGCGATCGACCGTTCCGCCAACCGTGTCACGGTGGTCACCGCCGTGGACAACCTCGTCAAAGGCACCGCCGGAGCTGCCATCCAATCCATGAACATCGCGCTGGGGCTGCCCGAGGCCCGCGCTCTCTCACTGAACGGAGTTGCGCCGTGAGCGTCACCGCCCCCGCAGGATTCGAAGCGGCCGGTGTCGCCGCAGGACTCAAGTCGACCGGGAAGCCCGACGTCGCCGTCGTCGTCAATCGGGGGCCGCGCAAGGTCGGCGCCGCCGTCTTCACCAGCAACCGTGCCAAGGCGAATCCGATCATCTGGTCGCAGCAGGCCGTCGCTGACCGCGTCGTCGAAGCTGTCGTGCTCAACTCCGGCGGGGCGAACTGCTTCACGGGCTCGTTCGGCTTCCAGACGACGCACCAGACTGCGGAGAAGGCGGCCGAGCTCCTCGGCGTCAGCGCCGGTGACGTGCTGATCTGCTCAACGGGTCTCATCGGCACCGGAGACGAGGC
This sequence comes from Microbacterium paraoxydans, assembly GCF_020524545.1. GTDB lineage: Bacteria > Actinomycetota > Actinomycetes > Actinomycetales > Microbacteriaceae > Microbacterium > Microbacterium paraoxydans_C. Next base: position 942,298 of record NZ_JAIVLG010000001.1, read on the forward strand.
GTTCCGGGAGAGGGTGCTCGCCGGCACCGCACAGGCGATCGCCGAACTCAGCGCAGACGGCGGGGACCACGCCGCTCACGCGATCATGACCACGGACACGGTCGCGAAGACGGCGGTGATCAGCCGCGACGGCTGGACGATCGGTGGTATGGCCAAGGGCGCGGGGATGCTCGCGCCCGGACTCGCCACGATGCTCGTGGTGATCACGACCGATGCCGTCCTCGAACCTCTGCAGGCCGACGAGGCCCTGCGCCGCGCGACCGGGAAGACGTTCGACCGGCTCGACTCCGACGGGTGCATGTCGACCAACGATCAGGTCACCCTCCTCGCCAACGGCGCCTCGGAGGTCGCGCCGGAACTCGACGACTTCGCCGCCGCCCTCGTCGAACTGTGTCAGGACCTCGCGGTCAAGCTGCAGGGCGACGCGGAGGGCGCGAGCCACGACATCACGATCGAAGTGCGGCAGGCGGCGTCCGAGCAGGATGCGGTCGAGGTCGGCCGTTCGGTGGCGCGCAACAACCTCTTCAAGGCGGCGATCTTCGGCAACGACCCGAACTGGGGGCGCGTGCTGGCCGCGATCGGCACCACGAACGCGCAGTTCGACCCGTACGACGTCGACGTCTGGATGAACGGCGTCCGCGTGTGCACCGAGGGCGGCCCCGACCGTCCGCGGGAAGAGGTCGACCTCACCCCGCGCGCGACGCACATCGTGATCGATCTGAAGTCGGGCGAGGCCGCAGCCACAGTGCTCACCAACGACCTCACGCACGACTACGTGCACGAGAACAGCGCGTACGCCTCATGACCGACATCCAGGACACTCCGGCCGAGGTCGCCGCGCAGAAGGCCACGACCCTCATCGAGTCGCTCCCGTGGCTGAAGAAGTTCCGCGATCAGATCGTCGTCGTCAAGTACGGCGGCAACGCGATGGTCTCGGAAGAGCTGCAGGACGCGTTCGCGCAGGACATCGCGTACCTCCGGTATGTCGGCGTGCTTCCGGTCGTCGTCCACGGCGGTGGTCCGCAGATCTCGAACATGCTGCAGCGACTCGAGATCCCGAGTGAGTTCAAGGGCGGCTACCGTGTCACGAACACCGAGGCGATCAGCGTCGTGCGCATGGTGCTCACCGGTCAGGTGAACCCCCAGCTCGTGTCCAAGATCAACTCCCACGGGCCGATCGCCACGGGGCTCAGCGGTGAGGACGCCGGTCTCTTCGGCGGACGTCGCCGCGGCGTCGTGATCGATGGAGAGGAAGTCGACCTCGGACGCGTCGGCGATGTCGTCGAAGTGGACCCGACCCCGGTGCACGACCACCTCCTGGCCGGACGCATCCCCGTCGTCTCGAGCATCGCGCCCGACCTCGACCACCCCGGTCAGTCGCTGAACGTCAACGCGGATGCGGCGGCGGCGGCGCTGGCGGTGGCTCTGAACGCCCGCAAGCTGGTGATCCTCACCGACGTGCCCGGGCTCTACGCCGATTGGCCGAACCGCGACTCGCTCGTCTCGCACCTCACCTCGGAGGCTCTCGTCGAGATGCTGCCGAGACTCGAGTCGGGGATGATCCCGAAGATGCGCGCGTGTCTCGACGCGGTCGAGGGCGGTGTCGATGCCGCGGCGATCATCGACGGACGGGTGCCTCATTCGGTGCTCGTCGAACTCTTCACCAGCAAGGGAATCGGGACCGAAGTGGTCCTGGGAAGGAATGAGGTGACGGCATGACCGTCTGGCAGGACGATGCGGCGCGCGATCTCGTGCTCAACGCAGGGGAGCGGCTCGCGCTGCTGGTCCGTGGCGAGGGCTCGTACCTGTGGGACGCCGACGGACGACGCCACCTCGACTTCCTCGCAGGGATCGCGGTGACCTCCCTCGGGCATGCGCACCCGGTCTTCGTGGACGCGGTGTCGGCCCAGGCCGCGACGCTCGCCCACGTGTCGAACTACTTCGCCACTCCGCCCCAGCTCGCCCTCGCCGCGCGTCTCAAGCGTCTCGCAGGTGCCGGTATCGACGGGCGCGTGTTCTTCTCGAACTCCGGTGCCGAGGCCAACGAGGCCGCGTTCAAGCTCGCCCGTCTGCACGGCGTTCTCGAGCGCCCGCGCATCCTCGCGCTCGAGAACGGCTTCCACGGACGCACCATGGGTTCCCTCGCGCTGACCGCGAAGCCCTCCATGCGCGCACCCTTCGAGCCGATGCCGGGTGGTGTCGAGCACATCCCGGCCACGATCGAGGCGCTGCAGTCGGCGATGGACGATCGGGTGGCCGCCGTCATCGTCGAGCCGATCCAGGGCGAAGCCGGTGTGGTGGAGCTGCCCGACGGTTACCTCGCCGCCGCACGCTCGCTGACCCTCGCACACGGTGCGCTGCTGATCGTCGATGAGATCCAGACCGGTGCCGGGCGCACGGGCGCGTGGTTCGGGTTCAGCCATGAGGGGATCACGCCCGACGCGATCACCCTCGCGAAGGGCATCGGCGGCGGTTTCCCGATCGGCGCCCTGGTCACCTACGGGTCCGCCAGCGCGCTCTTCACCCCGGGTTCACACGGTTCCACTTTCGGTGGCAATCCCCTCGCGACCGCGGTCGCCGACGCGGTGCTCGCCGAGATCGAGGAGGCGGGTCTGGTCGAGAACGCCGCACGCCGAGGAGCGGAGTTGCGCGAAATCCTCCTCGGTATGGATTCCCCGCTCGTCGACGGCGTGCGAGGACGGGGCCTGCTCATCGGCGTGGCACTGACCGAGCCGGTGGCCGGAGCCGTGGTCGCCGCGGCTCAAGAGCGCGGTCTCATCGTGAACGCCGCCAACCCGGAGACGGTCCGCATCGCGCCCGCCCTCACGATCGGTGCTGCGGAACTCGCCGAGTTCCGCGAGTTGTTCACCGCCGCCCTCGCCGACGTACAGGCGTCCCTCTCCGGAAAGGTACCCGCATGACCCGCCACCTGCTGCGTGACGATGATCTGACGCCCGCCGAGCAGGCCGAGATCCTCGACCTCGCCCTGGAACTCAAGAAGGACCGCTGGGCGGACAAGAGCCTCGCCGGGCCGCAGACGGTCGCGGTGATCTTCGACAAGTCCTCGACGCGCACTCGTGTGTCGTTCGCGGTGGGCATCGCCGATCTCGGGGGCTCGCCGCTGATCATCTCCACCGCGAGCAGCCAGCTCGGTGGCAAGGAGACGCCGTCCGACACTGCACGGGTGCTGGAGCGCCAGGTCGCCGCGATCGTCTGGCGCACCTACGCGCAGTCCGGACTCGAGGAGATGGCCGCAGGCACTCGGGTTCCGGTCATCAACGCGCTCTCCGACGACTTCCACCCCTGTCAGCTGCTCGCTGATCTGCTGACGATTCGCGAGCACAAGGGCGAGTTGAAGGGCCTCACTCTCACGTTCTTCGGGGACGGGCAGAGCAACATGGCGCACTCCTACGCCCTCGCCGGCGTGACGGCAGGGATGCACGTGCGCATCGCGTCGCCCGAGGACTATGCGCCGCGCGCCGACGTCATCGAGGCGGCCGACCGCCGCGCAGCCGAGACCGGCGGATCGATCACGCTCTACACCGATGCGGTCGAGGCCGCAGCCGGGGCCGATGTGGTCGTGACCGACACGTGGGTCTCCATGGGCAAGGAGGAGGAGAAGATCGCGCGCATCCGTGACCTCGGTGGCTACAAGGTCACCGCCGAGACGATGACGCTCGCCGATCCGGAGGCGATCTTCATCCACTGTCTCCCCGCGGACCGGGGCTACGAGGTCGATTCCTCGGTCATCGACGGTCCGCAGAGCGTGGTCTGGGATGAGGCCGAGAACCGGCTGCATGCGCAGAAGGCTCTCCTGGTGTGGCTGCTCGGCAAGAAGAAGGCCGCGTGATGACCGACTCGACGCATGAAGGCACGAACGAGGGCGCGCTCTGGGGTGCACGTTTCGCGACCGGGCCCTCGCCAGAGCTGGTCGAGCTGAGCCGTTCCACGCATTTCGACTGGATCCTCGCCCCGTACGACATCGCCGGCTCGCATGCCCACGCGACCGCCCTCGAGGCGGCCGGATATCTCGAACCGGATGAAGCCAGCCGGATGCACGAGGGACTGGATGCCGTGGCCGGCCGTGTCGCAGACGGTTCCCTCCGCCCGGTGCCGACCGATGAGGATGTGCACGGTGCACTCGAACAGGCGCTGATCGCCGAGCTGGGACCGGAGCTGGGCGGGCGCCTGCGTGCCGGTCGCAGCCGCAACGACCAGATCGCCACGCTCGTGCGCATGTATCTGATCGATCACGCCCGGGTCATCGCGCGAGACCTCCTGCGCGTTGTCGACGCCCTGGTCGCACAGGCGGAGGCGCACCCGACGGCGATCCTCCCCGGGCGCACCCACCTGCAGCACGCACAGCCCGTCCTGCTGGCACATCACCTGCAGGCGCACGGTTGGCCGCTGGTGCGGGAGCTGGAACGGCTCGTGGACTGGCGCCGCCGCGCCGGTGTCTCGCCTTACGGCGGGGGAGCGCTGGCGGGGTCCACACTCGGCCTCGATCCCGTGCTCGTGGCGACCGAGCTCGGCCTCGACCGTCCGGCGGAGAACTCGCTCGACGGTACCGCCGCGCGCGATGTCGTCGCGGAGTTCGCCTTCATCACGGCGATGACCGGTGTCGATCTCTCGCGCCTCTCGGAGGAGATCATCCTCTGGAACACCCGCGAGTTCGGCTTCGTCACCCTCGACGACGGGTACTCGACCGGTTCCAGCATCATGCCGCAGAAGAAGAACCCCGACATCGCCGAGCTCGCCCGTGGCAAGTCGGGCCGTCTCATCGGCAACCTGTCGGGATTGCTGGCCACGTTGAAGGGCCTCCCGCTCGCCTACAACCGGGATCTCCAGGAGGACAAGGAGCCGGTCTTCGACTCGGTGCAGACCCTTGAGGTCGTGCTCCCGGCTTTCGCCGGCATGATCGCGACGCTGCGTTTCGACACCGAGCGGATGGCGGAGCTCGCACCGCAGGGCTTCTCGCTCGCGACCGATGTCGCCGAGTGGCTCGTGAAGCGCCGCGTGCCCTTCCGCGATGCCCATGAGATCTCCGGTGCGCTCGTGCGTGCCTGCGAGGAACAGGGGATCGGGCTGGAGGATGCCTCCGACGAGCTTCTGCTCTCGGTGTCCACGCATCTCGTGCCCGAGGTGCGTGAGGTCCTCACGATCGAGGGGTCGGTCGCATCGCGGACCGGCGCCGGCGGTACTGCTCCGGTGCGGGTCGCCGAGCAGCGTGCCGAGCTCGTCGCTCGTGCGCAGGCCGCGGCCCACGCTCTCGGCCTCTAGCCGACGGCGCGCCCCCCCCCCCGGCCCGCAGCCGACCCGGCAGGCTAGTGACGATCCGCCGAGCAACGGGCGATCCGCCGACACATCTGCACCGTTCTTTCCGCAGATCGTCGCTCGCTCGGCGAATCGTCATCGCCCGGTCGATGTCCGACATGCCGTCAGGGGTGTACCGGTATGCGACGAATCGCGGCGAGGACGGCGGTCTGTACCGCCGGCCAGTCGTGAACGATCTGGGCGTAGTCGAAGCGGAGCGTCTCATAGCCACGTGCGGATGCCGCCGCATCCCGGACCCGGTCGCGATGCCGGTGTGCGAAAGAACCGTGATTGCCCTCACCGTCGGCTTCCAGGATCAGCCTGCCCGCGATGACGAAGTCGACTCTGCCCACACCCTCGATCACGATCTGGCAATCCAGACTCAGGCCCAGGAGGTGGAGTCGCAGTCGAAGGAGTGACTCCAAGCCGCTTTCGGCGTCGGACCTCGCGAGGTCGACCAGCCATCGTGCTGTGCGGGGCAACGCCGCGCGGATCCGTGATCTGGCCGTGCGGGACAGCAAGCCCAACCGCCAAGCCGACTCATACGCGGCGAAGAACGCCTCGTCCCCGGCGCACCTGCGGAGATGGAGGAGCGCGGTCTCCACGGGAGCCGACCCCAATGGGGGAGCACCGCGCGAGTAGTGCGAGACGCACATGCAGTGCGGATGCCGCAGAGCGTGCTGGTTCGGCCCGAGCCAGACGTGTGGGCCATCCTCGGTGGGAAGAACCCAGACGCCACGGGCGCGGAGCGCACTCGCACAGGTGAGGGCGCCGCCGTGTGCAATGGCTGCTCGCAGTGGCGCACTCAACGGGCCGATCGCGAAGACGCCGTCGCGCAGGCGCTCAATCTCCCCGCGCTCGACCAGTCTGGCGAGCGTCTGTCTGGAGAATCCGAGCGACTGGAGTCGCTTTCCGCGGGCGATCCCGCCGAGGTGTCTGAGTGTTTCTGCGGCCGAGAGCATCGGCCTACCATGCCCCTGTCATCACCTGGCGCCGCTCCCTCTCCTCAGGGCATCGGGGCGGATAGAGTCATCGTCGATCGGTGCAGGGAGAGTCGGTGTGCCCGGTTGCAGCGACGATTTGCGGATGACCGGACAGTCCGCCGTGGTTTCGAGGTGAATCGTCCGTGGAATGTCGCCACCTCCGCTGATCGTCAGACTGACCAGCCGCCGGCCCGCAGCGGATCAGTGGAGGTCGGCGTCGGCCGTCGACCTCTCCCACCGGGTGAACCGGACTGTGAGACCGCTGCGCGTCGGGGCGGCGAGGAACGGTCCTGCGGAGGCCGCTGCCGTGCCGTCGAACGGGGCGACCCGCACCAGACGCCACGCTCCCTCATCGGCGCGGGCACGCACGATCACGGAGTCGGCCCACCGGCTCACACGTACCGAGATTTCGCTCTCGTGCCAGTCGTCGACGTGACCGACCGACCAGTCGGAGTCCCCGGCGGTCACCACGGCACCGAGTCCGAGGTGACCGTCGGCGTATTCCAGTCCGGTCTTGATCCAGTGCTCGTCGTCGATCCGCACCAGGACGCCTGCCTGGTCGAACTGTCCGTCCCACGGCGCTCGGAAGGACACCTCCATCGCTTCGCCGACCGCGAGGGGTGCGAGCAGGGCGTGCTCGGTGTCGTGCACGAAACCGTAGGCGGTGTGCCGCCAGGCGTCACTGCCCTCCGCGGCGGTGATGTCGAGGGGCGCCGAGCCGTCGGGAAGACCGGTGGGGGAGACGGGGGTATTCGTCCATGTTCCGTCGGACCAGGGGATGATGTGCGATTCAGGCATGTTCGCAGAATATAACCACTAGGCGCATAAGTCGAGAGTTATTCATGTTATGGTTATGTCATGGTCATCGCGGTACTCGCCGACATCGTGGGCTCTCGCCGGCTCGACGATCGCACCGCCGCGCAACGCGTCCTCGACGACACGATCGCCGGGGTCGAGATCGACTTCCCGCTCGCGGCGCAGCCGCTCACGCCCACCGTAGGAGACGAGCAACAGGGTGTCTACCTCGATCTGAGTGACGCGATGGTGTCGCTCTTGATGATCCAGCTGCGGCTGCCCGATGGCATCGCCTTCCGATTCGGGATCGGTGTGGGGGAGGTGCGTCAGGTCGAGTCCGTCCATCGCGAGCTCGCCGACGGGCCCGGCTGGTATGCGGCACGTGCGGCGATCGAGACCGTGCACGCACGCGAGGGTCGCGCCGTGCCGCGTACACGGTCCTGGATTGTCGGAGCCCCGGGGCAGGATGAGGTCATGGAGAGCACGATCGCCGCATCGAACGCCTATCTCCTCGTCCGCGACGAGCTGGTCGGTGCGATGAGCGAGCGGGAACGGCGACTCGCCTACGGACGTCTGCTCGGACGATCGCAGCAGGAACTCGCGGACGAAGAAGGAATCACGCAGCCCAGCGTCTCGAAGTCGCTGCGCACCGCGGGTACGGCGGCGCTCATCGAGGGAGTCGCCGCGCTCCGAGGGGAGCGCGCATGATCGTCGCCGGATTCATCCTGCTGGCAGTCGGCGCCGCAGACCTGGTGCGTCAGTTCGCCCCGCGCCGCTGGGTCGGCTACCTCGCCGTCACGGTCGTCCTCCTTCTGCTCGGCAGCGTCAGCGACGCGCTTCTTCCCATGGCGCTCGCGTTGGTCGTCGGAGCGCTCTGGGTGTGGAGCATGCCCACCGACCGCCCCGCCCCTCTGGGGTTCTGGCCGGCCGTACTGCTCGCGGTCGTGAGCGTGGGCGCGGTCGTCTGGCTCGACGCCAGGGCAGATGCCGGCCTGATCGGCGAGGTCTGGCGCCTCCGATCACCGTTCGGGGAGGTTCCGTTCGACCTCGCCCTGCTCGCGCTCGGAGCCGGGGTGTTCCTCCTCGAGTCTGCGAATCTCGTGGTTCGGGCGGCGCTCGACGGCGAGCACACCTGGCTCCCGGGCGACCCGGCTGCAAGGCCGGACACGACGGGCGACCGCGCCGTCAAAGAAGCGGAGACCGAGACGGACGCGGAGGTGGCGTCAGCGCCCCGCGACCCTCGCAGCGGATTCAAGGGCGGACGACTGATCGGGCCACTGGAGCGCGTCCTCGTCCTGATCCTCACCCTCGCTGCGGCGTATCCGATCCTCGCGGCGATGCTGGCGGCGAAGGGCATCGTCAGGTTCCCGGAGATCTCCCGAGACGGGGAGACCGGCGCGCGGGCGGAGTACTTCCTCGTCGGCAGCCTCGTCAGCTGGGTGATCGCCCTCGGCGCGGCCTTCCTGGTCTGGTGGGCAGCGCACAGCTGACGGTGGGTCAGCCCGGCGACCGGTACCCGTCCGGCCTCTCTCGTGGCGCGATTCGCCCCTGCCCGCGCTGATAGCCTGGAGCGCGTGTCAACTGCTGATCTGACGACCGCACCCCAGGCGATCGACCCCGCGTTCGAGAACGTGTGGGACGAGCTCGTGTGGCGTGGCCTGGTCCATGTGTCCACCGACCAGGAGGCCTTGCGCGCCCTTCTCGCCGGGGACCCGATCACGTATTACTGCGGGTTCGACCCGACGGCACCCAGCCTGCACCTGGGCAATCTGGTGCAGTTGCTCACCCTGCGTCGCATTCAGCTCGCCGGACACAAGCCGCTCGGGCTCGTCGGCGGATCGACCGGACTCATCGGCGATCCCCGGCCCACGGCCGAGCGCACCCTGAACACGAGGGAGACCGTCGAGGAGTGGGTCGGGCGCCTGCGGACCCAGGTCGAGCGCTACCTCAGCTTCGAGGGCGACAACGCGGCCCGTATCGTCAACAACCTCGACTGGACCGCTCCGCTGAGCGCGATCGACTTCCTGCGTGAGATCGGCAAGTACTTCCGGGTCGGCACGATGTTGAAGAAGGATGCGGTGGCCGCGCGCCTCAATTCCGACGAAGGCATCAGCTACACCGAGTTCAGTTACCAGATCCTCCAGGGGATGGACTTCCTCGAGCTGTACCGCCAGTACGACTGCGTTCTGCAGACGGGCGGATCCGACCAGTGGGGCAACCTCACCAGCGGCACCGACCTGATCCGTCGCGCCGAAGGCGTCGCGGTGCACGCGATCGGCACCCCGTTGATCACGAACAGCGATGGGACCAAGTTCGGCAAGAGCGAGGGGAACGCGATCTGGCTCGATGCCACGATGTGCAGCCCGTACCGCATGTACCAGTTCTGGCTGAGCACGGCCGATGCCGACGTCATCGACAGGCTCAAGGTCTTCACGTTCCTCGGCAAGGCTGAGATCGAGGAGTACGCCGCGCTCGTCGAGACGGAGCCGTTCCGTCGCGCCGCCCAGAAGCGTCTCGCGCTCGAGGTGGTCGCGACCGTGCACGGCATCGACGCGACGGCGGCCGTGATCGCGGCCTCCGAGGCGTTGTTCGGGCAGGGCGACCTGACCGCGCTCGACGCGGACACTCTCCGCACTGCGCTCGAGGAACTCCCGAATGCCACGGTCACCGCCGATACCTCGGTGGTCGAGGCGCTGGTGTCAACCGGACTCGTGGCGAGCCTCTCCGAGGCGAGGCGCGCGATCGGCCAGGGTGGTGTGACACTGGACGGCGAACGCGTGGAAGACGACGCAGCCACGGTCCGGGGAACGCTTCCCGGAGGCGTGTCGGTGCTCCGGCGCGGCAAGAAGACCCTCGCCGGCGTCTTCATGGGCTGATCCAGACGGATGCCGTTCACTCCCAGCCACGCGGTCGTCGCACTCCCGTTCGTGCGGACACCGCTGGTGCCCGCGGCGATCGCGATCGGTGCGATGACTCCGGATCTTCCGCTGTTTCTCCGGGGCGTCGGACTGAACTACACCTTCACCCACACGTTCGCGAATGTGGTGTGGACGTCGTTGCTCGCGTTCGTCCTCTTCCTGGCGTGGCGGGTGCTGCTGCGCCCTGCGGTTCCCGAGCTCGCTCCGCTCTGGGTGGCCCGCCGGCTTCCGCAGGCGTGGAGTGACGGCGGCGTCGCAGCGGCCGGGCGAGCGATCGGAGTGGGGGAGAAGCGCTCGTATCCTGTCCTTCTCGCAGTGTCGCTCCTGATGGGTGTGCTCTCGCACATCGTGTGGGATCTGTTCACGCATGAGAGCCGATGGGGTGTGCAGCAGTTCCCTGTTCTCGACGAGATGTGGGGTCCACTTCCCGGGTTCAAGTGGCTCCAGCACGGATCGAGCCTGATCGGCCTCACGATCATCGGGATCTGGGCACTGCTCTGGCTCCGTCGCCGTGCGCCCCGGGCGGACGCCGCACAATCGATCCCGTCCTGGGTGCGGCTGTCGTGGTGGGTGTCGCTGCCGGTCATCCTGGTCGGAGCCTGGGGCGTGGGGCTCGCCGTCTTCGGTCCGCTCGATGCGGAGTTCACGGTTCAGCACCTCGCATACCGCGTCCTTCCTCCGGCGTGCGCGCTCTGGGGTGTGATCACCCTCGCGCTCTGCATCGTGCTCGCGGTCCGCGGGCGTCGTCACCAGCGGGGCTGATCCGATCCCCAGAGGTGGGGCGCATCGAACTCGAATCCGGCCAAGGCCGGGCGCGCTGTCGTGAGGGTGCTACGGCCGACCTCGAAGCGGGCGACATGAGGATCCGTGGCGAAGTCGGGCTCCGCGTGCGGCTCCTGACGTCGAGGCATCAGGAGGAGTTCCGCGGCGACTCGACGTAGCGACGTCCGAACGACCCAGGAGTCGGCCCGACGGCGGGGGCGCCTTCGGAGCAACGCCGTCACCGCTGCGGCGAGGAGGTAGCCGGCACTGTGATCGAGGGCCTGCACCGGGAGTGCACCTGGACGCTCACCGTCGGGCGATTCGATGAGCGCGATGCCGGATTCAGCTTGAACGAGGCTGTCGAATCCGGCCCGGTCCGGATACTCCGTGCCCCAGGCGCTGAGCTGCGCGACCACCAGCCCGGGGTGGCGACGGGCGAGCGCCTCCGGATTCAACCCCAGACGATCGAGAGCGGCTGGCCGGTATCCGAGAACGACGGCGTCGGCGCGATCGAGCAGCTCCTGCAACTGCGGGGTGCGGGCATCCAGCCGTGCCGAGCGCTTGCCGTGTCCCGTGTCGAGATGTTGCCATTCCGGCTCGCGCAGTTGCGGCGGGTCGATCCGCAGCACATCGGCACCGAGCAGGGCGAGGGTCCGAGTGCACACAGGCCCGGCGATGACCCTCGTCAGGTCGAGCACGCGCATTCCCTGGAGAGGGCGGTGCAATGCCCGGGAGTCGCGTGCCACCGAGCGCGGCGAGCGGGAGGGAGGTGTCGCCTCCACGCGCGTGATCTCGAGCAGCGGGCGGTCGCGGAGGATCCGGTCGGCCGCAGGCACTTCCGCCATCACCGGAACGGCCAACCCTCCCGCGGTCGTGATGGCGGTCACGGCCGCGGCGCTCTCCTGCGTCGCGAGCACGTCGCGAACGGCGTCGGCGCCGGACTCTTCCCGCACGCCGAGACCGATGCGCAGACGGGCGGCGTGATGAGGGTAGTTCCCGTGGGTGCGGATCCATCCGTCGGAGGTTCTCCAGAATCCGGAGTACGGCGACCACACCGACGGAGCGGCGCCGTCGATGGTGAGCACCCGGTCGCTTCCGTACGCGACTGCGATCCGAGCAGGGTCGAGGGCAGCGGGCGAGAGACCGGCGGCGACCATCACGGTGCTGACGCTGGTCCAGGCGAGAGCGGCCGTGTCGAGCCGCGAGGGGAGCGGAACCTCGGAGCGCGCGGGGGACGACCGGGACGACCCGGCGATCCCGAGGTCACGGAGCACACGCCCCAGCAGTTCACCACAGTCGCCCGAGTCCGGACGATCGTCGCCGTCCGCATGTGCGTGTGCCGCAGCGAGGAGCGGCTCATCCGGAGGTGTGGGCATGGCGCGATGCTACTCCGCGGCCCCTCACACAGCCGAAACCGCCCCTGATCCGGCGTAACATCGACACGGGAGCAACCGACACGCCCGGGCGGTGGCCCTCGATTTGCCAGAAGCCGGGAACCCACGTAACTTATTACTTGTTCGCCCCACAGGGACGCGGAGGAGCCGAGAGCTTCACCCCCCTCAAGCGGAGAACGAATCCCCTCCACTCACTCTTGAGAGAACTGACGCTTGCGTCTAGGATGGGGAATCCACCCTTCTGCGGCTGTCAACAGCTGCGCTGCGGATCACTGATCTGCACGGCGCGCCGATTTGACAAGCGAGATCGGGTGGGTAAGATAGAGAAGTTGCCCTGCGGGCCTGGTTGTGATGGCTGGGTCGTGGGAGCATCCGATCCTTGAGAACTCAACAGCGTGCACTTGTCAAATGCCAATTTTATCCTCGTTCAGCT
>NZ_JAIVLG010000002.1 GCF_020524545.1 Microbacterium paraoxydans
TGATCAGGATCTCGTACTTGGCCACCGTTCACGATGTCCTGAGACATCACCGCGCCACCAGACCCACCGTTCACGATGTCCCGAGACAGTCGTTCACGATGTCCTGAAACCAGACACCCTCGTCTCCGCGGTGTGATGTCTCAGGACATCGTGAACGACTGAACCCCCGGTTTCGGGGGTTCAGTCGTTTGTGCGCGGGTGGGACTAGCGCCGGGGCAATGCGATGGCGAGCGCGCGGACGAAGGCATCCACATCCTCGCTCCCGAGACACAGCGGAGGCTTTATCTTCAGCACGTTCTGATGGTCGCCCGTCGGCTGGACGATCACACCCAGCCCGCGCATCCGCTCGCAGACGAGCGCGGTCTCCTGTGTCGCCGGTTCGCGCGTCTCGCGATCGCGGACGAGCTCGATGCCGAGATAGAGACCCGAGCCGTGCACGGCTCCGACCAGAGGACTCTCCAGGCCGAGCACCTGATCGCGCAGATACGAACCGACGGTGCGAGCGTTCTCCTGAAGTCCCTCGTCGCGGATCACGTCCAGCACGGTCGACCCGATCACGCTCGACACCGGACTCCCGCCTGTCGAGGCGAAGAAGTAGCCTTCGCGTCGATATGCCGCGGCGATCTCCCGTGTCGTGACGACGGCCCCGAGCGGATGCCCGTTGCCGACGGCCTTCGCGACCGCGACGACGTCCGGCACGACGCCCTGCTGTTCGAACCCCCAGAACCACTCGCCCAGACGACCGAACCCGACCTGCACCTCGTCGGCCACCGTGAGGCCTCCGTGGGAGCGGATCGCGTCGTAGACGGCGGCGAGGTAGCCGTCAGGCAGCGGGACTCCGCCTGCATTGCCGAAGAAGGTCTCTGCGATGAACGCCCCCGGCGCGTGGCCCTCTGCCGCGAGCCGTTCGATCTCGGCGACAGCCTCCTCGGCGTATCGTGACGCGTCGGTATCGCGATGTGTTCCGCGGTAGGAGTTGGGGGCATCGACCGTGCGCACCCATTCCGGGCGGGTCGTGAGTGCAGCCGGGTTGTCTGCGATCGATGTCGACACCGCATCGGCGAGGTCGGTCCAGCCGTGGTACGACTCTCGGACGGCGAGCACGTCACGCCGGCCCGTCGCGGCCCTCGCGAGGCGCAGCGAGAGGTCGACCGCCTCCGAACCGCTGTTCACGAGGAACACCGTGTCGAGGCTCTCGGGTGTCAGCGCGGTCAGTCGCTCCGCGTATTCCACGACGGCGGGGTAGTGGAACCGCGAGTTCGTGTTCAGGGTTCGCAGCTGGCGGTCGGCGTCGGCGGCGATCCGCGGATGTGCGTGGCCGAGGGCGGTGACGTTGTTGACCATGTCGAGGTAAGCGCGGGCGTCGGTGTCGACGAGGTACTGCTTCCACCCGCGCGCGATGATTGGTGGCGCATCGTAGTAGTGCTCCTGCACCTCGGCGAACACGCGCACGCGTCTTGCCAGGAGCGCAGCAGGATCGTCGCGCTCGACGGCGTCGGGATGACCGGGGACCAGTGCGGACGGATCGGCGATGACGGCGAGCCAGGCGTCGGCGAGGGCCGGTGGGACGAACGCTGGGACGGGCTGGTCCGCATCGACGTCGCGCACGAGGCGGACGGTGACCCCGGGCGCGGTCTTCCCGATCACCTCACCCTGGGCGACCGGGCGTGGGTCTCGTCCCGTGGCGTTGGCGAGCGGGCCCCCTTCGGGGGACGCTCCCGTCAGCTCCAGACGAGTTCCCCCCGCGTCGCCGTCACCGCGGAGCACCAGTCCGCCATCGCCACAGGAGAGCCGGCCGTTCCAGGGCGCGACCAGTTCGGTCGGCCGATCGAGGACGACGTCGATGCCCGTTGCGACGGTGGCCGGGGCCTCCTGTGCGTACCTCGAGCCACGGGTCAGTCGGGCTTCACCGAACCGGGTGACGGCCGCACTCGCACCGGAGAGAAGTGCCGTGCGGGCGATCCAGGCTTCCGTGGCGGGGTCGAGCCAGGCTCCTTCGTCGAGGTCTGGGCTCGCCGGTGAGAGGTCGAGCACCGCGACGGTACCCGCATCCACTGCTGGCAACAGCGGGACCGAGGACGGCGCTGCAGCAGCGGGCGATCGGAATCCGAGAGTGCGGAGCACGTGTCGCGTGGCGACGGGCAGCGGCACCGAGATCGCCGCGGCGAGGATTGCTTCCTCGTGGCGAAGGTTCTCCGCGGCGTAGGCGTTGTCGGGCTCGCGGGAGACGACGTGGTGCCCACTTGCCACGAGGTGCACTGCGCGCAGGGTCACGAGCGGCCACAGCGCTGCCGCCTCTTCGCGGGTGAGGGGTCGCCGACGGTGGTACGCGTGCAGTGCGCGAAGCGCGGAGGGCAGATCCATGCCGTCGTGGTGCAGAAGGGAGGAGATCGTGATCGCCAGTCCGGCGACTGGCCACGTGCGGTTGAGGTCGCCCAGATCGATCACGCCGTCCGGTGTGCGCAGAACCGGGTCCGCCCATACGACGTTGTCGTCGGTGAGGTCGCCGTGCACGGCTTGTACCGGCAGTGCTGCCTCCAGAGGGGCGATCGCGGCCCACGCGCGGGCGGCGATCGCCTCGAGCCGCGAACGGAGAGCATCATCGCCGAGGCGCCCGAACAGCTCGGGAAGGACCGAGCGGGATTGGCGCAGATCCCATTGATGCGGCCGCTGCGTTCCCGGTGCATCGAAGTCGGCGAGGGCGAGGTCGACTCGGGCTGCCAGGTCACCGAGCGCGTCGACGATGGCGGTACCGAGGTGATCGCTGCCGGACAGCGTGCCTCCCTCGAGGAAGTCGAGCAGCCGGACGTGCAGGACAGCGTGACCGTGCGTGACGAGGGCAACGGTCGCGCCATCGATCGTCTTTCGCGTTCGAGGGGCGCGAACGGCGGGGTCTCGGAGTGCGAGATGCGCCGACGCCGCCGACTGCGCCGAGACCTCCGCAAGGGATGTCGCGGGATTCGCGATCTTCAGCAATACACGCTCAGTGCCCGTTTCAAGGAGGAAATTACGGTCCTCGTGGCTGCCGAGGCTGCGCGCGGTTCCCTCGACACCGAAGTGCTCACGGGCGATCAGGGCGGCATCCGCCTCGGTCAGCTGAGGCGGGGCCTCGGGGATGAGGCGCGGTGCGGCCGACGGATCGGTGGTCATGGTGCTCCTGTGGGGTCGAGGGGGGATTCGATGCGTGCACCGTCGAGGTGCAGCGGGGTCAGCGGGGCGGCGCTGCAGGGGAGCAGTCGGCCGGCACCCGGCTCGAAGAGCGGGTCGTTGATGTACTCGAATTCGCCGCATGCGACAGTGCGCACGCACGTGCCGCACACGCCGACCCGGCATTCGCTCGGCCAGTCGAGACCGGCTCGCTCGGCCGCGTTCAGGAGAGTCCCGTCGCCGGGCTCCCACATGAACGGGCCGCTCGCCGATTCGACGGGAACGGGGCCCTCCGCCCGGGGGATTCGCGGAGGGCCCCAGTCAGGGGAGACGGGCGAGTAGAACGCGTCGATGCGGATGCCGTCTGACGCGAAGCCGAGTTCGACCAGCATCGCCCGCACACTCGAGGCGAAGGTGCGGGGACCGCAGACGAAGGCTTCAGCGGAGCCGAGGTCGAGATCGGCGAGGGCCGTCGCCAGCGCGGCGCGGTCCGGTCGTCCGGCGACGGCCGTGAATCCCACGGGCGTGGCGGGAGGGGCGTCCCGGGTGAGGTGGAGCGTCGCGGTGCCGTCGCCGAGGGCCGCGACGGTGTCGCAGACCTCTCTCCACAGCGGTAGCGAGTGTATGGAGCGCTCGGTGTGCACGACGCGCACCCGGCCGCCCTTGCCCTGCATCGCCCGGGATCGCAGCAGCGCAGTGGTGGGCGTGATGCCGATGCCGGCGCTGACGAGGAGCAGATCGCGGCCGCCGTCATCTTCCGTCTGATCGCCGTGCGGGCCGGTGACGAGGATCTCTGACCCCACCGGATAGGCGTCGTGGAGCAGAGTCGAGACCCGTCCGTCCCGCTTGACGCTGATGCGGAACCGTCCCTGCGCCACCGCCGAGATCGTGTACGAGCGCCAGTTCGGGGTCGGGCCGCCCGGCAGGTGCAGTCGTACGTGTGTCCCCGGTGCTGCTGCATCGAGAACGTGCAGCGGGTCGGCGAACCAGAAGCTCACCACGTCGCGGGACTCGTCCCGTCGATCGACCAGACGTGCCGTACGCGGCCAGCCAGGCTCCCCCGCGAGCGGAGATCCGACGAGGGGGCCGGCATCCTCGACGGCGTCGCCGGCGCACAGCGAGCCCGCCGTCACGACGCGGGCGTACACCCCGCAGAACATGTGCCCGAACCGGGATCCGAGCAGCGCGGGGACATTGAGGTCGGAGACGCCGTCGCCCGGTCGGATCGTCGTGGCGCGGCAGCGGTCGGTCGGCTGGAACACCTCGAGCTCGACATCGCCCACGCGGATGCGGCGACCGACGAGCGCGAACTCCGCAAAGGGCTCGAGGCCCGTGAGGTAGAGGTTCCCCCGCACGCGACGCGGATCCACGGGAACCTCTGCTTCGCGTCCAAGAGCCTCGAGCGTTGCGCGGTTGATGATCGACAGGTGCGCCCGCGGCCAGTCCCACAGGCCCGCCGCGGTGGTGGCCACCAATCGGGGTGCGGACGTATCGTCCGCCAGCGTGCGGCGAAGGAGCGCGTCGATCCTCTCATCGACAGAGCCTTCGCCGGAGCAGAAGTCGCCGATCCGTCCTTTCGCCGACTCCCCGTTCGGGGCTGTGACCGTCAGCGTGGGAGAGGCGGTCTCTGCGTCGGCGAGGTCGACGGTGAATCGCGCGATGTGCTCATGCCGGGCGAGATGGAAGAACTCCTCGCGCGGCCGCCACCCGGCGTCGCTGGGAGTGGAAGCGTCGCGGGCGATCGCGAACGAGCGGTCCCAGCGAAGACCCCCGCCGGGCTCTAGGTGCACCGATTTCGCGGTTGTCACCCCGGCGAGGCCTTTCACCGGGTAGCGGACGATGCTGTCCACGACGATGCGGTTCGCGTCCACGGTTGCCCCCTTCGTCGGCTGCGGCGCTCGCTCTCAAAGTGCACAGGTCACGGGATGGTGTTCGAGCATGCCGGATCGTTCCGGCGTGCTCGAACTGTAGCGACCACCAACGCACCGCGTCAAGGATGCCGGAACGATCCGTTCCCTGACATCACGGGAGTGTTTCGATCGAGAGAACTTCCGAAATCGACTCTTGACGAGGCTGGCGAGGGCGGATAGCTTGCAAGTGCGCCGGAACGATCCGGCAGAGTCGCCGACTCGATCCGCGCACGACTGTGGCACCCTCCCGCACCACTCCTGCACCACCGACCCTCGAAGGACTCCGACAATGCGCACGAAGCTCCCCGCAATCGGTCTCGCCCTCACGACCGCACTGGTCCTGGCGGGCTGTTCCGCCTCAGCCGCTCCCGACAGCGGCACGTCCTCGGAAACGAAGTCCGGCTTCCTCGCCTCCGCCGACACCGCGCTCCCGACCGGCGGCGCGTTGACGGTCGCCGTCGACTACGACAGCGTCGAAGCCGCGGGTCTCGACCCTCAGCTGGCCGATACCGCTCGTTCCTGGATGATCCTCGGACTCTCGTACGAGACCCTGGTCGGCCTCGATGAGACGTTCGCCCCTACCCCCGGGCTCGCCGAGTCGTGGGAGGAGAAGAGCCCGACCGAGTATGTCTTCACTGTGCGCGAAGGAGCCGCATTCTCGAACGGTCGCGCTGTCACCCCCGAGGATGTCGTGGGCAGCTTCGAGCGGCTCAAGGCTGCCGGCGGCGCTTGGTCGGCGCAGGCTGCGGTGATCTCCTCCGCAGAGGTGACCGGCGACCGGGAGGTGACTCTGCGCCTCTCGAAGCCGTACTCCCCGCTGTTCGGTCTGCTCGCGCATGTCGCGACCGCGATCCTGCCGATCGCCGAGATCGAGTCGGGCGAGATCGACGTCAAGACCGACATCGTGGGCAGTGGGCCCTATGTTCCGACCGCCCATGTGCAGGATCAGTCGTGGACCTTCGAGCGGAACACGCACTACAATGGCCCCGAGTACTCTCCCGACACGATCGCCCTGCAGGTCATCCCCGACGAGGCTGCGCGTCTCGCCGCCATCCGCGACGGCAGTGCCGACTACGTGGTCTTCAACAACCCGGATGCTGCGTCGCTCCTCGCCCAGACCGCGACGGCGAACGTCGTCAACCAGCAGAACACCGACTTCTTCTACCTCGTGCTCAACGGTGCTGACCCTGACTCGCCCCTTGCGGATGAGCGCGTGCGGTTCGCCGTCAACGCGATCGTCGACCGGCAGCAGATCTCCGACATCGCACTCGCGGGCAATGCCACGCCGACGGCGCTGACTCCGTTCGCGCTTCCCGACGCGTGCGATCCCGCCGACCTTCCCTCGGCGACGATCAGCGACGACGAGATCCGTGCGCTGCTCCGTGATGCAGGGGCGGACGACCTGAGCCTCACCCTCAAGACCTGGAACAGCGAGGCAGGCCCGGGAGCGATCGCCCAGGTGATCCAGCAGCAGCTCGCCGAGTTCGACATCGACCTCGACGTGCAGATCCTCGACGACGGTATCTGGTCCGAGGCGTTGTACGGCGATCCTGCGGTACCGGCCGATGCCGACCTCAGCATCAGCTGGTTCGCCGGCTACGGCGATGCCTCGCTCGTGACGAACTGGTGGAACACCGAGACGGCGGGCTTCACAGGGAGGTTCATGGCTCCGACGCCCGAGATCAACGCCCTCATCACTCAAGCGGCCGAGACTCCCTTGGGTGATGAGCGTGCTGCGGTCTTCACCGACCTGTGTGCGGCGGTCGACGAGAACGCGCAGATGGTGGCCCTCGTGAACCGACCAGGCCAGGTCGCGTTCCGCTCCGACGCTCTGAGCCCGACGATCGCGACCAACGAGGGCTACGGCAACGTGCTGCGTTTCGTCTCGGACTTCCGTCTCAGCGAGGCGCAGTAGCACATGCGTATCCTGCGGATGTTGCCGGGGAGGCTGATGACGGCCCTCGCGGTCGTCGTGGGCGCGTCGATCCTGATCTTCGTCGCGGTACGCAGCCTTCCCGGTGACTTCGCCCAGCTGCTGCTCGGCCCGCTCGCCTCCGACGCAGCCAAGGACGCCGTCCGGGAGGCCTTCCGACTCGATCGGAGTCTCCCCGAGCAGTACTGGGCGTGGATGACCTCGGCGCTGCACGGCGACTTCGGGATCTCGGTGGCCAGCCAGGCACCGGTCCTGGACGAGTTCGCGCTGCGAGCCCCCACCACGGTGCTGCTGGCGGTCATGGCGATGTTCATCACGCTGGCCGTCGGCATCCCGCTCGGCATCTACGCCGGCACTCGACCGGCCCGCGGGCGTTCGGCGGTCACGGGGCGCCTGCTCGGCAGCATCGGCATCAGCATCCCCGAGATCGTCTTGGGATCGCTCGTCGTTTACCTTTTCTCACGCTTCGACCTCGGCCTGAGCGTGACCGGGTTCGTGTCGCCCCGCGATGACGTCGGCGGCGCGACGGTCTCGCTGCTGCTCCCGGCCTTCGTGCTGTCGGTCTTCTGTGTGGCCGCCACAGCCAGGACCACGCGAGACGCGGTGATGGGCGTGCTGGTGGAACCGCACATCCTCGCCGCTGTCGCGCGGGGTGAGCGCCCCGGTTTCATCGTGCGGCACCACGTGCTGCGCAACGCCCTCATTCCGGTGTTCACCTTCACGGCGACGATCTTCGCCTACCTCCTCGGCGGCGCAGTCCTGGTCGAGAGCGTGTTCTCGGTGCCGGGGCTCGGGTCCTACCTCGTTCAGGGGCTGGGGCGCCGTGACATAGCCGTCGTGCAGACGGGCGTGCTGCTGGCGACCGTCGTCTTCGTGCTGTGCAGCCTTCTGATCGACGTGGTCACCGCCCTCGTGGATCCCCGAGTCACGCCCGGCCGGAAGAGAGGTCTCGCGTGAACACCCCCACTCCGCCCGCTACGGGCCTGATCGGGGTGCGCGCCCGGCGTCTCTCCTCGACGTTCCGCGGAATCGACGTGCTCGGGCGCGTGGCACTCGGCGTCCTCATCGGGATCCTCCTGATCGGTGTCGCCGGCACGTTCCTGCAGGTCGGCGGCGACTCCTCGACGATCGTCGGTCCCCGACTGGCTCCGCCCGCTCCGGGGTGGCCGCTGGGAACCGATTCGCTCGGGCGTTCGCTCTTGCCGCGCTTGTTCGAGGGCATCGCCACCACGCTCGCACTCTCCATGCTCGCGGTCGCGATCACGGCCGTCGTCTCAGCCACGGCGGGCATGATCGCGGGGTACCACGGCGGTCTTGCCGGCGGCATCATCCTGCGTATCGGTGACATCCTCTATGCGTTCCCCGCCATCGTCCTGGCGATCCTCGTCGCGACCGCGGTGGGGCCCGGTGTGACGACGGCCGTCGCCGCGATCGTGCTGGTCACGGTGCCGCTCATGACTCGAATGGTCGGACAGGAGGCGCGCTCCGTCTCGGGGCGCGACTTCATCACCGCGGCGATCATCGCCGGAGTCAGCACCCCGCGGATCCTCGTCCGGCATGTGCTGCGCAACGTCTCCGGCACGATCGCCGTGCAGGGAACGTACGCGCTGTCCGTCGCGATCCTGGTCGAGGGTGGGCTCAGCTTCCTCGGGTACGGCGTGCAGCTGCCGGCGTCCTCGCTCGGACTC
This sequence comes from Microbacterium paraoxydans, assembly GCF_020524545.1. Classification (GTDB taxonomy): domain Bacteria; phylum Actinomycetota; class Actinomycetes; order Actinomycetales; family Microbacteriaceae; genus Microbacterium; species Microbacterium paraoxydans_C. Next base: position 8,679 of record NZ_JAIVLG010000002.1, read on the forward strand.
CTCATCCGTGAGGGGGCGATCTACATGGTCACATCGCCCATCCTCCTGCTGGCGCCGGGCATCGTCCTGGTCATCGCGATCCTCGCGATCAACGTCCTCGGCGACAGCCTGCGTGACCTCTTCGAACCCCGCGAGACGAGGAACCTCGAATGACCTCCTCCCTGCAACCGCCGTTCGCTCCCGTGGCGCCCGCCATCGAGATCGACGATGCCGTGGTCGAGTACGTCCGCCGCGACGGCGGGCTCGTGCGAGCCCTCGACCACGCGACGCTCTCGGCCGCGCCCGGTCGGCGCCTCGGGCTGGTCGGCGAGTCAGGCTCGGGCAAGTCGACGGTCGCCGCGCTCCTCGCCCGCCTGCTTCCGGCGAATGGCTCCGTCACCTCGGGTCGTGTCGAGGTGAACGGTGCGGACGTGCTCTCGATGGACGTTCGACAGCTCAGGGCACTGCGGCGTGACGTGGTCGGGATGATCCCACAGGACCCGGTGTCGTCACTGGACCCGACGATGCGCATCGGACGGCAGCTACGCCTCGCCCTCCCCGGCATCGTGCGGACGGATGCGGACGCCGCCGAGATGCTCGAGCGGGTCCGCATCCGCGACCCGCGCGGTGTTTTGCGGCTGTTCCCGCACCAGATCTCCGGAGGGATGGCCCAACGCGTCGTCATCGCGATGACCCTCGCCCGAGGTCCGCGTGTCCTCGTCGCGGACGAGCCGACTGCGGCACTCGACTCCAGCGTGCGCCACGAGGTCACCAGTCTGTTGTTCGAGATCGCCGACGAGCAGGACACGACCGTCGTCTGGCTCAGCCACGATCTGCGCTCGGTCGGACGCTGGTGCGAACGCGTCGCCGTGATGTTCGCCGGAGCAGTGGTCGAGGAGGGGCCGGTGTCGACCGTGTTGGAGAGCCCGACCCACCCCTACACGATCGCCCTCGCGAAGGCCGATCCGGCAAGCGCGAGGCCGGGGGAGCGTATCGAGACCGGTGTCATCGCACAGGCACGAAAGGGAGCGAGATCATGAGCGCGGTCATGTCGTTGGATGCCGTTTCGTGCACGTTCGCGAGCGGATGGGGCTCCTCCCGGCGCCGGGTCGAGGCGATGCGTCAGGTCTCGTTCGACATCCACCGAGGCGAGACTCTCGGGCTTGTCGGCGAGTCCGGCTCCGGCAAGTCCACCACCGGACGCGTGGCACTCGCCCTGCAGAAGCCCACCAGTGGGCGGGTGCTCTTCGAGGGCGCGCCGCTGGGCACTCCGAAGTCGGCTCGCGGACGACGGCAGCTGGTGCCGCAGAATCCGCTCTGGTCCCTCGATCCGCGTCTCCCTGTGGCCGCATCCATCGCGGAGCCGCTCGCGGCGCTCCAGGGCGGCACCCTGCCGACCCACCGCGACGCGGTGGAGGGGATGCTGCGCGACGTACGGCTCGACGTGTCGTTGGCCGACCGTTACCCCCATGAGCTGTCCGGCGGTCAGCGTCAGCGTGTCGCGATCGCCCGTGCCCTCATCACGCACCCGCCCTTCATCGTGTTCGACGAAGCGGTCAGTGCGCTCGACGTCTCGGTGCAGACGCAGATCCTGAACCTGCTGCGCGACCTTCAGGATGAGCACGGCTTCGCCGCCCTGTTCATCTCCCACGATCTGGCCGCAGTGCGCTACGTCGCGCACCGTATCGCAGTGATGCGACTCGGCGAGATCGTCGAGCTCGCCGACACCGAACGCTTCTACTCCGAACCGGCCCACGAATACTCCCGCCAACTCCTGGAGGCACTATGACCCCCTCATCCGCCACGCCCACCCCTCGGCTGGCCGGCGTTCCCGACTGGGGCCCCCGCACGCTCAACGGCGACGTCGAGCTCTCTCCGGTCGCTGGCACGACAGGAGACGTCGTCGAGTACGACTTCCCCGGTGTCGAGGTCGGCGTCGCCACATACCCCGAAGGACCGACGGGCTGCACGGTCGTGCATGTCCCCGGCGGTGCACGGATGGCGGTCGACGCCCGCGGCGGCGCCATCGGCATGAGCAGCGGCTACGAGTACTTCGCGCACGCGATCTGCCTCGCGGGCGGCTCGGTGTACGGGCTCTCGGCCGCCTCGGGCGTCGCTGACGAGTTGCGTGCGCGCCGAGGCAACCGCGGCGGCGTGGAGGATCTCGCGCTCGTCTCGAGCGCGATCATCTACGACTTCTCGGCGCGAGCGACGGCGATCATCCCGGACGCGCGGCTCGGACGCGCGGCCGTTCGCGACGCCGCGGTGGGCCGGGTGCCGGTGGGACGCATCGGCGCCGGCTCCTCCGCTTCGGCGGGCAAGATCGACTACGCCCGTGCGGAGATCACCGGTCAGGGCGCGGCGTTCGGACGGATCGGCGACGTGCGCGTGCTCGTGGTGACGGTGCCGAACCCCGTCGGTGTCATCGTCGACCGGGCGAGCGAGGTCGTCCGCGGCAACTATCGCGCGGAAGACGGCACGCGCCGACGCCTGGAGCCCGACTACCTCGACGCCATCGAGAAGGCCCAATCCTTCGGGGCTGGCCGGCCGGCCGCCCAGCGTGGCAACACCACCATCACGACGGTCGTCACGAACGTGCGGCTCACCGAGCACGAACTCATCCACTTCAGCCGTCAGGTGCACTCGTCGATGAACCGCGCGATCCAGCCGTTCCACACGGCGCTCGACGGCGACACGCTCTTCGCCCTGACGACAGACGAGGTCGACCTCGCCCCCGGTGCACCGGCGGACGCGAGCCCCGTCGATGCGCTCGCCCTCGGAGTCTTCGCCTCCGAACTGGCCTGGGACGCGGTCCTGTGCGCCGCGCGGTGACCCACGAGTCCCACCGCCCGACCCCCATCGAGGAGACAGCATGACTTTCATCGACCCGGCCCTGGCCGATCCCGACGCCGCCCATCGGCTCGTCCCGCCTCCCGTCACGGGCGACCGCATCGGGAACGACGACCTCGAACTCGTGCCCACTCACGGCGTCGGGCGAGGGCAGGTCTCGTTCGACTTCCCCGGTGTCTCGATCGGCACGGCGGAGTATGCCGAAGGGCCGACCGGTGCCACCGTTCTGGCCTTCGACCGCGGCATGCGTACTTCTGTGGATGCGCGCGGGGGTGCCATCGGCATCATCGGACGCTACGAGGGGGTGAACGACGCGATCTGCTTCGCCGGAGGTTCGGCCTACGGGCTCGCCGCCGCGACCGGCGTCGATGAGGAGCTCCTCGCCCGTGCGGAGGGCCGCGTGGGCTGGCAGGCGCTGCGCTCCACATCCGGAGCTGTCATCTACGACCTCGCCGCGCGCCCGACCGGCATCACCCCTGATGCTGCGCTCGGCCGCGCCGCGCTGCGCGCCGCCCGCACCGACTCCGTCGCGGTAGGTCGCGTCGGCGCGGGTGTGTCCGCCTCGGCGGGGAAGATCGATCCGTCGCGCACCGAGTTCTCGGGTCAGGGGGCAGCGTTCCTCCGGATCGGGGAGATACGCATCCTCGTGGTCACCGTCGTCAATCCGGTCGGCGTGATCCTCGATCGTTCCGGGGCCGTCGTCCGCGGCAACTACGACGCCGTCACGGGAGAGCGCCGGCACCCGTTCGACGACTACGAGCAGGCGCTCGCGGCGGGGATCGCTCCGACCACATCATCCGGGAACACGACCGTCACAGCCGTGGTGACCAATGTGGCCCTCGACGACAAGGAACTGCGACTGTTCGCCCGGCAGGTGCATTCCTCGATGCATCGAGCGATCCAGCCGTTCCACACGAACCACGACGGCGACACCCTGTTCGCGCTGACCACCGATGAGGTGACACTGCCCCCGGCCGGTAGCACCCGACTGGGGGAACAGGCCGTCAACTCGATCGCACTGGCGACCGTCGCCTCCGAGGTCGCGTGGGACGCCGTCCTGCGTGCGGCCACATGACCGCGCCGACCACACCCCCTTGCACGGCGTCGTTCGACGCGCGCCCCGCACGACTTGAGAGGAACATCCCATGACGATTCGCCGCTTCGAGACCGATGAGGTCGACCCGTTCGCACGCGGCGCGGCGATCGGACGCTTCAGCGCTGAGGGGATCGTCTGGAACCTGCGCAGCTACCGCGAGCTGTTCACGGTCGTCGGTGTCGATGCCGGCGACCTGCCTCGTCTCGGTCTCGCCGCGCTCGAGAACATCGAGCGCTGGTCGCCCGCTCTCGGCGCCGAGGCGCGGGGGCTCGCCGAAGGCGCCGGAGTACAGCCGTGGGAGATCGGGATGCTCAACGCCCGCACCGAGATCCTCGCGATCGTCGGTGCGATCGGCGAGGGGGAGTGCTCGACGGTCGTGACCCTCGACCAGGGCCGCGCGCCGTGGACCATGCAGACCTGGGACTGGCATGATGTGTCCAACGATGATCAACTCGTCGTGCGGGCACGGGTGCGTCCCGACCGCGAGGTGCGCTACTTCACCGAATTCGGCATCCTCGGGAAGGTCGGCGTGAACGACGCCGGTCTCGGCTCGCACTTCAACATCCTCAATCACGACGATGACGGTGGCGAGATCGGCGTGCCCGTGCACGCTGTGGCGCGCAGGGTGCTCGACGACGCCCGGGACTTCGACGATGCGATCCGGATCGCCCGATCCGCCCCCGTGAGCGCCTCGACCGTCCTGACCGTCGTCGCCGGCGATGCCGAGGGGGGACGCGCGGTGTCGATCGAGCTGAGCCCGGGTGGCGCCGCGGTCGTCCACCCCGACGAGGACGGCCTGCTCGTGCACACGAATCATTTCCTCGACGCCACGCTCGCCGAGGGCGAGATGGTGCCGGACAAGTCGAGTACTTTCCCCCGGCTGACCCATCTGCGCGAGCGCAGCGCGCGTCTGCGCACCGCGGATCCCGTTGCGCGAGCGCAAGCGATGCTGGTGCACGAGGCCGATGGCGCCGCGGTGTGCTGCCACCCTGATCCTGCATTGACGTTCGAGCACCGCTGGGAGACGTTGACCACGATCGGGGTCGACGTCGAGCGCGCAGAGCTGCAGTTCCACGAGGGTGGACCCTGCAGGGTGACGCGCGAGGGGTGGCAGAGCTTCTGAGACGGAAGGTTTCTGAGACAATGGCGAGGACTCGGGAGGGGCGCGTGGCATCGGCGACGATAGTGGACGTGGCGAAGGCGGCCGGAGTGTCGAAGACGACCGTGTCCGACGCCCTGCGTGGTGGAGGACGGGTCTCGGAGGAGACGCGCAAGGTCGTGCTGGCCGCCGCGGAGAAGCTCGGCTACTCGCTCAACAGATCGGCCCGCTCCCTGCGCACCGCGACGACGGGGGCGATCGGGCTGTACATTCCGCAGGTGCTGGTGCGCAGCGAGCACTACCTGTCGTTCGTCTATGGAGCCGTGAACGAGGCCGCCCAGCGTGACTACGACGTGACGCTCATCGTGGCAGGGAACCGGGAACGAGCCGCTCACGTCCCGCACGTCGACGGTCTGGTCCTGATCGACCCGGTCGAGAGCGACGAGAACCTCGACCGGCTCATGGCGACCGGCCTCATGACGGTGTCCTCCGAGCGTTTCCCCGGCGGACGCCAGCCCTCCGGCGTCGTCTGGTCGGATCACGCCGTCCAGGCGCGGCGGCTGCTCGACCACCTCGCGGCCCAGGGCGCGAAGGCTCCGGCCCTGGTCGCCTCGACGACCGTGTCCGAGTGGTCGCTCAACATCCGCGAGGCCTACATCGGGTGGTGCAGCGAGCGGGGGATCGACCCCGTCATCGTGGAGTCGCCGTTCGGTGCCTCACCGGACGACCTGCAGCGCACAGCGACTGATCTCCTGCGTGATCATCCGGCGACCGACGCCCTGGTCGCGGCGGGAGACGGCGTGGCGGCAACGGTCGCTCCGGCCCTCACCGCAGCGGGTCGGACGATCGGCGGGGACTTCCTGCTCGCATCCTGCGTCGACAGCCAGGCCAACGAGGCACTGCAGCCGCCGATCACCTCGGTCGATGCACGCGGCGGCGATGCCGGAGCGGCGTGTGTGAGGTTGCTCCTCGATCTGCTCGAAGGAAGCGTCGAGCCGGGGGCCTCCATCGAGCTGCCGCTGCTGCGCCATACCCGCGCCTCGACGCAGCGGATCGCGAGATCCGACGTCGATCCCCCCGCGAACGTGTAGAACCGGACTTCGTCGGCATCCGCCACGCGTCAGGTCGTGTGCTGTGAGGCGATGCACGGCTAATCTTCGGGAATGCGTACCTGGTTCCTTCGCGCTCGCGAGTCCTTCTGGTTCCTGCCGACTCTGTTCGGAGTGGGAGCGATCGCCCTCGCGGTAGGACTGACCGAGCTGGATCGGCTGCTGCTCGCGAACGGCGACACCTCAGGCGCCCTCCTGGCGGATCTGTCCGCGACGGGCGGGCGCGCGATCCTCACCGTCATCGGCGGGACGATGCTCGGGGTGGCGGCGACATCCTTCTCGATCACGATCTCGGTGCTCGCGACGACGTCATCGGCGTATGGTCCGCGCCTGGTGCGGAACTTCATGGCGGACCGCGGCAACCAGTTCGTCCTCGCCGTCCTCACCTCGACGTTCCTCTACACGCTGGTGGTGCTGCGCGCGGTGCGGACCGAGCAGGACTCGATCTCCGCGTTCGTTCCCGTCACGGCGGTGACGTTCGCTGTGTTGCTGGCGATCGCCGACGTCGCGGTGCTCGTGTACTTCATCCACCACATCGCCAGATCGGTCCAGGTGACCACGCTCCAAGGTCGGGTGCTGAGAGAGCTCGTCGACGTCATCGATCTGCTCTACCCCGACGCGCCCGACCGTGACACGGTGGCGGTGGAACCGGATGACCTGGTCGTCCACGAAGAGGTCCTCGCCACCACCTCGGGCTACGTGCAGTACGTCGATGTCGACGCCCTCGTCGCCGTCGCCCGCGCGCATCAGGTCGTCGTTCACGTCGTCGCGCCCCCGGGAACCTACGTGCTGGAGGGCCAGGTGATCGCTCAGTCCCTGGTCTCTCGGAATCAGCATCGGGACGAGAACACGGAAGAGGGGACGTCGAAGGCGATCACCTCCGCGATCGCTGTCGGTGCGGCTCGCACTCCCCATCAGGACCTGGGCTTCGCCGTCCAGGGCCTGACGGAGATCGGCATCCGAGGGCTCGCGTCGGGAACCAACGACCCCTACACGGCCGTGGCGGCGATCGACGCCCTGAGCTCGGCTCTCGCGACCCTCTGCACCCGCCCGCCGGCAGACGGAAGGCATCCCGGAGCCGACGGCGAACTCCGGGTCGTCTGCCGATGGCCGTCTCCCAGCGAACTGATCGCCGACGCGCTTCTCGCCCTCCGCACCTACGGGATGGGGCATCCGCTCGTCGTGCGTGCGGGGGTCGGGCTCCTCGAGCGGCTGGAGGGCGCGATGACCGGGGGAGAGCGTGCGCGTTTGCGCGACGAGATCACCGTCTTCCGCTCGGCCTACGTCGCCACGGACCCGCCACCCACCGATGCCGCACCCGTGCTCGAGCGGCTGGACGACACCCTTCGCCGCCTGGCCTGACGACCTGACGTCGGCATGGGGTCAGGGGCGTCGATCCCGTCGATGCCAGAGGCGATCCAGGAATTCCCTGGCCCTTCGGAACAGGGTGTCTTCGCGTGGTGAGAGCGTCTCCCCGCGGCGGAGACGGGTGCCGCGTTCGATCGTGATCTCACGTGAACGCTCGGTGCGGTCGACCACGGTGGACTCGCGCAGGGGGAGCTGCAACTCCGATTCCGCCTCCTGCCCGGCTTGGAGCTGCCGGCCGCGTTCGAGTTCCGCATTGAACTCGGCGCCGATCAGCAGAGCCGCGTTGATGACGAACAGCCACAGGAGAAAGACCACGACCCCGGCGAGGGAGCCGAACGTCCGGTTGTAGTCGGCGAAGTTCGACGCGTAGAGGAAGAGACCGGCGGAGGCGAGGGAGAGCACACCGACGGCGAACGCTGCGCCCAGCCCCAACCACCGAAGCGGGGGCTGCTTCAGATTGGAGGTGCCCTTGTAGAGCAGCGTGATCATCAGGACGACGGCCGCGGCCAAAACCGGCCACTTCGCGACATCCCAGGCAGCCAGGGCCGTCTCGCCGATGCCCAGGGCATGTCCGGCGGCGCGCGCGACGGGCCCGGAGAGCACGACCACCGCGACGACCACCAGCGCGAGAGCGAGCAGGACGACGGTCACGCCGAGCTGCCAGGGCTTGCGCTTCCAGTACGGTCGCCCCTCGGGGACGCCGTAGATCCGGTTCAGTATCCGACCGAATCCGCTCACGTAGATCGATGCCGACCACACGGCGGTGACGATGGCCACGATCAGGGTGATCCCCGCGGCGGACGTGCCTGCCGCATCGGTCAGAGGGCCGCGAAGCGTTTCGGTCACAGCCGGAGGTGCAACCTCGGCAAGGAGCGAGAGCAGCCGATCGAGGACGTCGTCCGTGTCCGCGAGAACCCCGACCAGCGCCATCACCGCCAGCCCCGCGGGAAAGACCGCGAGGACGGCGAAGAAGGTGAGCGCGGCCGCCGCGTCCACGCACCCGTCACGGACGAATTCCTGCAACGCGCGGCGCCCGACGTACATCCAGGTCTGCCGTCGAATCTGCAGGGGAGTCGAAGGCTTCGCTCGATCTGCGGATCCCGAGTTCGACATACCTTCACGCTACGCCGCCGGGAGATGTCGAGGCTCCTGCCGGTCCTGGTAGGGTTGGCGACCCGTGCAGGAATCAAGGAGGTGGTACCCGTGAACGAATTGACGTCGGTGCTCCTCCGGGGAGTCACGGTCGGGCGATAGGTCGTCCGGGAGCGCCGCTCATCCGCAGCACTCCCGAAAGGCACGACCATGCACTTCATCTCCGAACAGAGCCTCGGTGAGAGCATCACCGAGCGTGAGTTCACCCTCGACGACATCTCCGGCATTCTGTGGACCCCTCCGGCCGCTTCCCCATCCGCACCGGTTCCGCTGATCCTGATGGGGCAGCCCGGCGGAGTCGGGATGCGGCGAATGTACCCCCGCCTGGCGGCACGAGCTCGCAGCGCCGCAGCGCAAGGCTTCGCCGCCGTGTCCGTCGAGCTGCCAGGAGCGGGCGACAGGAGGCCGTTGCCCGATTCGGAGCAGGCTCGGGCAGACCTCGCTCGTGCGATCTCCGCCGGAGAAGCGCCGGCGGAAGAGGTCATTGACCGGTTGATACTCCCGCTCGTCGACCAGGCGGTGCCGGAGTGGCAGCGCACGATCGACGAGGTCCTCGCGCTTCCCGAGATCGGCGCGCGGGTCGGATTCTCCGGCGGCGTCATCGCGATCGGAGTACGTCTCGCGGCGATCGACTCGCGCATCGTGGCGGCAGGCCTCTTCGCGGGCAGCTATGTCCCGCGCGTGACGATCGAAGAAGCGCGTCGGGTCACCATCCCTCTGCACGTTCTCCTGCAATGGGATGACGAGGGCAACGACCGTCGGATGGCCCTCGACCTGTTCGACGCCTTCGGATCGACGGAGAAGACGCTCCACGCCAACATGGGCGGCCACGCCGGCGTCCCCTCGTTCGCAGGAGAGGACGCCGCCCGCTTCTTCGCCCGCCACCTCGGTTCTGTCGGCGGCATCGAGCATCCACGCGAAGACACTCGCTGAACACCGTCTAGCGCTCGGACCGGGGGAGGGCGCCTCGGAGGCGCGACGATTGGCGCGCAACTCTGTGAGCGGAGTGTGAACCGGTCGTCCCCTCCGGTAGTCTCGCCCGCATGGCCACCGCAGCGACGCAGACCCATAAACGCGAAGCCTTCAGCTCGCGCAACGTGTTCATCCTCTCGGCGATCGGTTCGGCGGTCGGGCTCGGCAACATCTGGCGATTCCCCTATGTCGCCTATGAAGGCGGCGGCGGCGCGTTCCTCATTCCGTACCTGTGCGCACTGCTGACGGCCGGCATCCCGCTGCTGTTCTTCGACTACGCGATCGGACACCGTTTCCGCGGCTCGGCACCGCTGGCGTTCCGCCGCCTGCACCGCGCTGCCGAGCCTCTCGGATGGTGGCAGGTCCTCATCTGCGTCGTGATCGCGGTGTACTACGCGGTGATCGTCGCCTGGGCCGCGATGTACACGTGGTTCTCCGCACAGCTCACCTGGGGTGCGGGCAACGAGAACGATTTCTTCTTCATCGACTTCCTCCGCTCGGCCGATGTCGCCGCGGTGGGCGTCTCGACCGATTTCGTACCGCAAGTGGGTCTTCCTCTGGTCGCGGTCTGGCTCATCGTCATCGTGATCATGGCGTTCGGCGTCAAGCGCGGCATCGGCAGGGCGAACATGATCCTGATGCCGCTGCTCACCCTCATGTTCGCGACTCTCGTGGTGCAGTCTCTGTTCCTTCCGGGCGCGATGGATGGTCTGAACGCGTTCTTCACCCCGAACTGGGAGGCTCTGGCCGATCCCGGCGTCTGGGCGTCCGCCTACGGTCATATCTTCTTCTCGCTGTCCGTCGCATTCGGCATCATGGTGACCTACTCCTCCTACCTGAAGCGCAAGACCGACCTCACCGGCTCGGGGCTCGTCGTCGCCTTCGCGAACTCGGGCTTCGAGATCCTTGCCGGGATCGGGGTCTTCGCGGCTCTCGGCTTCATGGCGCAGGCGCAGGGCGCGGAGGTCGCCGGCGTCGCCTCCTCCGGCATCGGACTCGCCTTCATCGCCTTCCCGACGATCGTGTCGCAGGCCACGGGCGGGTCGATCATCGGAGTCCTCTTCTTCGGCGCCCTGGTCTTCGCCGGTATCACCTCGCTGATCTCGATCCTCGAAGTGATCGTCGCCGCGCTGCAGGACAAGCTCGGCTGGGCTCGCGTGCGCACCACGCTCACGGTCACGATCCCGCTGGCGGTCATCTCGATGGCGCTCTTCTCGACGACCACGGCCCTGTCGGTGCTCGACACGGCCGATGCCTTCGTCAATTCCTTCGGCATCATGGCGGTCGCGCTGGTGGCCGTGATCGTCGTGGCCTGGCTGCTGCACAAGCTGCCGGTGCTGGTGGAGCACTTGAACCGGCGTTCGAGCTTCCGCGTGGGGACGATCTGGAAGCTGCTCGTCGGCGTGCTCGCCCCCGTGGTGCTCGGATACCTCTTCATCAGCGAGTTGATCGCCAAGACCTCCGAACCCTACAGCGGCTATCCCGGCTGGTTCCTCGCGATCTTCGGGTGGGGGATGGTGATCGCCCTGGTCGTGCTGGCGCTGATCCTGTCGGCTCTGCCGTGGAGCGGCCGCTCGCATGCGAAAGACGATCCCGAGTACGACGAGTTCCTCTCGAAAGAAGAGTACGAACCTGATGCGGAGACCTCGGCGATCCCGTTGACCGACACCACCACGAAGGGAGCCGGCGCATGACCACCACGGCGATCGTCATGATGATCATCGCGATGGTCACGGTCTGGGGCGGCCTCGTCGCCGGGATCGTGAACCTCGCGCGTCACCCGGAAGCGGCCGAGACCGAGCCCGCTCCGCCCGTCGAACTCTGAGCGGGAGATGACCATGACCGCATCCGACCGGAGAAGTCGGGTGCGGGTGGGACGAAAGCCCCGCCTCGCGTGTCGGACACCGGTGGGACACTGGGGTCACGATCCAGGGAGGCACGTGATGGCGGCGATCGACCCGAAGAAGACGCTCGACGCGTACCGGGCGAAGCGGGGAGAGTTCCGTGTCGTCGAGGTTCCCCCTCTGCGGTATCTGGCGATCGACGGGGCGGGCGATCCGAACACGGCTCCGGCCTATGCCGAGGCCGTCTCCGCGCTGTTCCCGGTGGCGTATACGCTAAAGTTCGCCAGCCGGAAGGAACTCGGCATCGACACGGTGGTGATGCCGCTCGAGGGACTCTGGCATGCGGCCGACATGGAGTCGTTCACCTCGCGTCGCGACAAGTCGGCGTGGCAGTGGACGATGATGATCATGGTCGGCGATCACGTCACCGCGGAGATGTTCACCGATGCCGTGGAGGCCGTGGCGCACAAGACGGCGAAGAAGAAGGAGTCGCTGCCCGCGCTCGGAGCGCTGCGACTCGAGACGCTCGACGAAGGCACCTGCGTGCAGACCCTGCACCTTGGTCCTTTCGACGACGAGGGCCCTGTGCTCGACGACATGCATCACCGTTTCATCCCCGAGAGCGGGTTGCGGATGCGAGGCAAGCACCATGAGATCTATCTGAGCGATCCGCGCCGGAGCGATCCGGCGAAGTTGCGCACGATCCTCCGGCAGCCGGTCGCGCCGCTCGCCTGACGGCAACAGGGCCGCGCCGGAAAATCAAGCCTCTTCTGGCCGCCTGCCGAGACGGATACTCTTCATCGATGAGCACGGTCAAGCACGCGGCGCGGGTCGCCAAGGATTCCTCCGTCTTCCGGAGGATCGCGCGCGCCGGCTTCGTGGTCCTCGGGCTGATCCACGTCGTCATCGGATCGATCGCCATCTCCATCGCGGCGGGCGCATCCGGTGACGCCGATCAGGACGGCGCGATGGAGCAGATCCGTCAGAATCCGATCGGCGGGCTGCTGCTCCTGCTCATCGCCGCGGGGCTGTTCGCGCTCGCGGCCTGGCAGGTCGCGAGCGCATTCCTCGCCACCGACTCCGCCGAGGCGAAGAAGTGGGGTCAGCGGATCAAGCTCGTCGGCATCTCCCTCGCCTACCTGGTCGTCGGAGGCATGGCGCTCATCTATGCGGTGGGTGGACACGCCGATTCGGAGAAGGCGTCGAAGACTCTCAGTGCCGTCGTGCTGGCGGCCCCCGGTGGCGTGGCGCTGCTCGTGGTCATCGGCCTGTCCGTCGCGGGAGTCGGGGTCGGCTTCATCGTCGGCGGTTTCACCCGGGGGTTCGAGAAGCTGCTCGATCTCCCCTCCGGGGTCGCCCGTGGCGGCATCGTCACGCTCGGCATCATCGGGTACGTCGGCAAGGGCATCGCCGTCGCGGTGACCGGGGTGCTCTTCGTGGCAGCGGCCGTGACGCAGGACCCGGAGAAGGGCGCGGGGCTGGATGCGGCCCTGCACAGCCTCCTGGTGCTGCCGTTCGGGCCTGTCCTCCTGGGGGCAGTCGGGGTGGGACTGGCCGTCTACGGGGTGTTCTGCATCGCCCGCTCCCGGTTCGCCCGGATGTGATCCTCGGCGCCGCTCTGTGCAGCGGTCACGCGGAAGCGGGCTTCTCGCTCCACGCGAGCAGGAACGCACCGAGAGCGATCATGAGTCCTCCTCCGGTCGCCCCCATCGCCTCGATGCGCCGCGGCGAGCGACCGAACCATCCGCGAGCCGCACTGGCGAGAAGCACCCACATCGCGTCGCAGGTCACGCCGATCACCACGACGATCACGCCCAGCAGGAAGAGCTGGGTGGGCACCGACCCGGCGTGCAGGTCGACGAACTGCGGCAGGATCGCGAGGAAGAACGCGATCGACTTCGGGTTGGTGACGCCGACCACGAACCCCTCGAGGAGAAGCCGCCACCCGGAGCGCCTCGTCGGCTCCGTGACGAGCGTTCTCGCCGCGTCCTTCCGGTGCCGGATCGCCTGGATACCGAGGTAGACGAGGTACCCCGCGCCGAGGACCTTGACGATCGTGAAGAGCAGGACCGACTGGGCGATCACGGTGCCGACACCGAGCGCGACGGCCAGGACGAGCACGATCGAGCCGGCGGCTGTTCCGAGGATGCTGAGGAATCCGCCCAGCCGTCCCAGCGACATCGCCCGTCCGATCGTGAACAGCACGGTGGGGCCGGGGATCACCACCATCACGAAAGCAGCCGCGATGAGGGCAAGCAGAGTGTCCGGGGCGATCATGGGTCGAGCCTAGAGGGGGCGGGTGTCGGCGGTCGAGTGGTCCGACGCGCCCAGGGTCATCGGACAGGTGGGAAACTGGAACGATGAGCGTTTCTTCCGGTGTCGACGTGATCGCCCCCTTGAGTGACGTCGAGGTGCGGCGATTCCGCGAGGACTTCCCGATACTGCAGACGCAGGTTCAGGGGCATCCTCTGGTGTACCTCGATTCCGGGGCGACCTCGCAGCGCCCGCTCGCGGTGCTCGAGGCCGAGCGCGCGTTCTCGGCCACCCTGAACTCCGCCGTGCACCGCGGCGCGCACACTCTGGCCGCGGAGGCGACGGAGCTGTTCGAAGACGCCCGCGGCACGATCGCGCGGTTCGTGGGCGCGGACGAGGATGAGATCGTCTGGACATCGAACGCCACCGAGGCCATCAATCTCATCGCGTACTCCCTCTCGAACGCGTCACTCGGACGTGGGGGAGCGGCGGCGGAACGAATCCGCCTCCGCGACGGTGACGAGATCGTCACCACCGAGATGGAGCACCACGCGAATCTCATCCCCTGGCAGGAACTCGCCGCACGCACCGGGGCGACACTGAAGGTCATCCCGCTGGACGACGACGGCGCGCTGCGGCTCGACCTCGCCGCCGAGCTGATCACTCCACGCACGAAGCTCGTGGCGTTCACGCACGTCTCCAATGTGCTCGGTGTCATCAATCCGGTCGAGACCCTCGTCGCCGCCGCCCGCGAGGTCGGTGCGTTGACCGTCCTCGACGCGTGCCAGTCGGCGCCGCACCTCCCGCTCGATGTGCGGGCGCTCGACGTCGACTTCGCCGTGCTGTCCGGACACAAGATGCTCGGCCCCACCGGGATCGGTGCGCTCTATGGTCGGCGCGAGGTGCTGGCCGCCATGCCCCCGTTCCTCACCGGGGGATCCATGATCACCACGGTGACGACGACGGAGGCCGAGTACCTCCCGCCGCCGCAGCGATTCGAGGCTGGTACGCAACGGGTGTCGCAGGCGATCGCGCTCGCCGCGGCCGTGGACTACCTGACCGGGGTGGGTATGTCACGCATCGCCGCTCACGAGGCTGCGCTCGGTCGGCGCCTCGTCGACGGGCTGGGTGCGATCGACGGCGTCCGCGTTCTCGGCGCCCAAATCGAGCTCCCCCGTGTCGGTCTGGCGAGCTTCGACGTCGCAGGCATCCACTCCCACGACGTGGGGCAGTTCCTCGACGATCTCGGGATCGCCGTACGTGTCGGACACCACTGCGCGCAGCCGCTGCATCGGCGCCTCGGAGTGACATCTTCCACGCGGGCGAGTACCTACCTGTACACGACCGATGCCGAGGTGGACGCCGTGATCGACGGTGTCGCCGGAGCGATCGACTTCTTCCGGAGGAGCGCATGAGCGACCTGCAGAACCTGTACCAGGAGCTGATCCTGGACCACTCGCGCACCCCGCACGGATACGGCCTGCGTGACGAGATCCCCGCGCAGTCGCACCAGCTGAACCCCACCTGCGGTGACGAGATCACACTGCAGGTGCACCGTGGTCCCGACGGCGGCGTCGAGGCGATCGCGTGGGAGGGGCACGGATGCGCCATCTCCCAGGCCTCGGCATCGCTGCTCGCGGAGCTCGCCGAGGGGCTGACCGTCCCGGAACTCGAAGTGAGGATCTCCGCGTTCCGCGAGGCGATGAGGTCGCGCGGGAAGATCGAGCCAGACGAGGAGTTGCTCGGAGACGCGGCCGCTCTCGGCGGGGTGTCGAAGTACGTGGCCCGCGTCAAGTGCGCCATGCTCGCCTGGGTCGCTGCCGAGGATGCCCTCACCCGAAGCTGAGGTGCAGGATGGACGCATGCCCCTGCAGCTGAGTCCTCTGCCCGCTGACCGCTTCGAGGAGTGGCGCGGCGCGGCCAGACAACGGGTCATCGACGGGAACAGAGCGTCCGGGCACAGGGTCGGCGCGGACGCGGTGGACTTCGCGGACGCGTATTTCGAGGAACTGCTGCCGGATGGGCTCGCGACGCCGAGTGCGCGGATCCTGCGCATCGTGGACGAGGTCGACGGGGAACTCGGCACGCTCTGGATCGCGGTGGGCGAGCAGAGACTGTTCCTTCTCGAGCTCGCTGTCGAGAAGCCACTCGCCGACGCCCGGAATGACGATCTGCTCGCTCAGATCCTGGCGATAGCGAAGGACCGGGGCGTGGCGCGGATCAGCGCACCGCTGTTCCCGCACGACGCGGCGGGCCATGCTCTGCTCGCGGGGCGCGGGTTCGATGTGGCGTCGATCCAGATGGTTCTCGAACCGCTGCCGGTGCGGGAGGTCTCCGCGCATGTGGACGTCGTGCCCATGACCGCCGAGCGGTTCCCCCGCTTCGTCGTCGCCTCGGAGGAGGGCTTCGCGCACGATCTCGTCGCGTCCGGCCGATACTCCCCTGAGGAGGCGGCGGTCGAGTCGCATCGCCAGCTGACCGCAGAGCTCCCGGACGGGCTGGACACGAAAGATCAGGCGCTGTTCACCGCCTCGGTCGACGGTGCCGAGGTCGGTATCCTCTGGCTCGGCATGCGCGTCCGAGACGCCCGCCCGCACGCTTTCGTGCTCGACATCGAGGTCGACCCCGCTCAGCGTCGCAGGGGATACGGGCGCGAACTGATGCACGCGGCCGAACGCGAGGCACGGCGCCTCGGCGCGGACTCCATCGGGCTGCACGTGTTCGGGTTCAACACCGGCGCCATCGAACTCTACGAGCAGCTGGGCTATCGCCGCACCGAGGAGAGCCTGCTTCGAGAGCTCTGAGGAGCGTCAGCGCGAGGCGTCACGGGAATAGTCGGGCGCGAGGTGCGTTGGGCCGAACATGACAACTCTCGGAATCATCGGTGCAGGACACATCGGCAGCCAGGTCGCCCGGGTGGCGGTGGCCAACGGCTATGACGTCGTGATCTCGAACTCGCGCGGGCCGGAGACCCTCGCTGACCTGGTCGCCGAAATCGGACCGCGGGCGAAAGCGGCCACGGCGAAGGACGCAGCCGCCGCGGCCGACGTCGCCGTCGTGACGGTGCCGCTCCACGCGATCGACAAGCTTCCGGCCGAGCAGCTGGCGGGCAAGATCGTGCTCGACACCAACAACTACTACTTCGAGCGCGATGGCCGCATCGATGCGCTCGACCAGGGCGAGACCACGACATCGGAGCTGGTGCAGCGCGCTCTCCCGACGTCGAAGATCGCGAAGGCGTTCAATCACATCTACGCGTCTGAGATCACCACGGACGGCACCCCGGCTGGGACAGCTGATCGTCGTGCGCTAGCGACGGCCGGCGATGACGCGGAGGCGGTCGCCTTCGTGACGCGTTTCTACGACGAGGCCGGCTTCGACACGGTCAATGTCGGGCCGCTCAGCGAGTCGTGGCGGGTCGAGCGCGATCGTCCGGCGTACGTCGTGCGGCAGAACGCCGCGGAGCTGACCGCGAACCTCGCCATCGCCAACCGGCTGCCCTGAGCGGATCCCGCGCGGAGACGGGGGGATCGCGCCACCCCCCCGTGCCCGCTCGGGAGACGTGCACCCGGGCGTGTTGGGATACCAAAAGTTGAGGAACCCGCCCCGGAGTGCGAGAATGCCCAGGTGGTGGGGGCTATGGGGGGAAACGGCGAACTCGAGTCGGTGCGGGTCACGAGGATTCTCCGTGACGACATCGTCCTCGGGAGGCGCGCCCCCGGGGCACGGCTCGTCGAGCGCGACATCGCCGCCGAACTGAACGTGTCCCGTCTTCCGGTCCGCGAGGCCATCCGCACGCTGGTCGCCGAGGGTGTCGTGGTCGCCCGCCCCCGAACTTGGGCCGTCGTGCGCGAGTTCACCCAGCGCGACATCCAGGACTTCGCAGAGGTGCGCGAGGCGATCGAGACGCTGATCTTCGTCTTCGCTGCGCAGCGGCACGACGAGGCCGGCATCGCCCGAATGCGCGGCGCCTACGAGCGCGAGCTCGCTGCGGCGGAAGCGGATGATGCGGAGGCGGCGCGCGTCGCCGCCGCGGAGTTCCACGAGATCGCGGTCGATCTGGCCGCGAACGAGATGTTCGGGGAACTCATCGCGGTGTTCCTCACCCGGCTGAAGTGGCTCTTCGGTCAGCACGACGACCTGCTCGCGATGGCCGAGGAGCATCGCGTCATCCTGGAGGCCATGACGGCCCGCGACACGGAAGCGCTCCGCCGCATCATCCCGGCTCACCTCGCCAGCGGCCAGTCCGCGGCCGAACGCCGCCTCGCCCGGGGAAGCGACCTGATGGTCTGATCGCGGCTGGGCTGCGCGAAGTCGGGGACGACGGCGACGGCTTCGGTTGTATATTGGTGCGATCGGAGTCGGTCCGGAAGAGTTGCGTTGTTCTGGGGAGCGAGATGCGGAATCTTGCTGTCGCGGTCGGATGCTTGTTGCTGCTCGGTGGAGTCGCCATCGTGGCGCTCGCCGACCAGGAGCGTGCAGCCGCTCTCGATGCCGTCAAGGCGGAGATCGTGAGAGTGGAGCGCGCTCTGG
Organism: Microbacterium paraoxydans; assembly: GCF_020524545.1. Lineage (GTDB taxonomy): Bacteria > Actinomycetota > Actinomycetes > Actinomycetales > Microbacteriaceae > Microbacterium > Microbacterium paraoxydans_C. Next base: position 26,934 of record NZ_JAIVLG010000002.1, read on the forward strand.
ACGAGTCCCAGGGCGAGAACTTGGAGCTGGCTGAGCACCTCACCGCCCTGCGTACTCAGATCGCCGAACAGGATCGCGAGATCGCGGACACCACGGGGTTTCTTCCGTGATCCGCCGGATGCTTGCCGTCGCGGTCGCGATGACGGTCCTGCTCTCCGCCGGTGTGCTCGCGCGGGCGGAGGCGCTCGACCAGGAGCGCGCGGCGGCGGTGGCCGAGCTGGGCTCCCTCACCCGGAAGTACCACGAGACGACCCAGCGCACCGACTATCTCGACGGTGCGGTCGATCGCGCCGAGCGGGACACGGAGGAGCGGGCGGCCGTGCTCGCCGTCCGCCCGGACTTCGTGACCGAGATCACCGCCTTCGCCGCAGCCCTGGAAGGGGCGCGCGGGATGGTCGACACGGCCGCGCATCGTGCTGCAGCCGTCTCCGCCCAGGAGACGGTGCTGGCCGAGAAGGTCGATCCGGGCACGGTGACGGCCGCGACGGCGACGGTGCATGCCCTCACGGAGAAGGTCGGGACCGAGGTCGCGTCCGCCCAGGCCGCGCTCGCCGCGCAGAGCGCCGGACCGGGAGGGCCCGTGTGGACTTCGAGCGGTCCCGGCGGCTACGCCAGAGTGCGGGCGGCGCTGGACCGCGTGGGCGGGGGCGGGGTCGGGCTGTACGAGTCCGCGTCGTGCGCCGGGGGGAGCGCGCCGGCGTGCGCCAACAGCAACGGCTACATCAAGTACCGCGCGGACATCGCGAACTGGAGCTCGGGGCGGTTGAACTGGGCGATGGCGCATGAGCTCGCGCACATCTACCAGTTCCGGGTCTGGGGAGCACTGACCTCATCAGGCGCCTATGCATCCCTGTTCGGCGGCGATCCGGAGTACCTGGCGAACTGCATGGCCGCCGTCCGAGGCTATCCGGGTCCGGTCGGCTGCAACGGCGAGCAGCAGGCCTGGGCGTCGGGAATCTGGGTCGGAGCGGTCCGCTGACCCGCCCTCACGCGACCGGGGTGGTCGTATCGACCGCCGCGCGCAGCGGGCGCCGCATCACCCGCCAGTAGGACGACGGCAGGATCCGGACGAGGACGTCGATGAGGCGCGCTTCGCGTCCGACCATCGTCCTCGCCGCTCGCCGCTCGGTGGCACGGACGATGCGTGCGGCGGCCTCCGCGGGCTCCGTGTGGTACATGGCCGCCTGTGCTGCGGCCGCACGGGCGGCGACGGCAGGATCGAGTGCCGCGGCGTAACGGCCGTGCAGGATGATCCCGGTGCGCACGCCCGAGGGGTAGATCGCCCCTACGCTGACGGACGTGCCTTCGAGCTCGTGCCGCAGAGCCTCGGAGAAGGCGCGTACGGCGAACTTGCTCATGGCGTAGGGGATGCGGCCGGCCGGGGAGGCCAGTGCGTAGACACTCGCAAGATGGGTGATGTGCGCCGCCGGCGCCGCGCGGAGTGCGGGCAGCAGCGCCTTCGTGATGGAGACCGTGCCCCAGAGGTTCACGTCGGTGAGCCAGCGCATCTCCTCCATCGTCAGCTGGTCGAGGTTGCCGAGCATCGACGATCCGGCGCAGGTGATGAGCGCATTGATCTGCGTATGCGCGTCAGCGATCTCCGCCGCGGCGGCGAACACGGCCTGGTCGTCGCGGAGATCGACGACGTGGGTCGTCACCCGGGTGCCCTGGAGTTCTCCGGTGATCGCCTCGAGTGCCGCGGCATCGTGATCGACCAGGGCGAGGTGTGTGCCCCGTGCCGCAAGCAGCCGGGCGATGTCGGCGCCCATCCCGTTCGCGGCTCCGGTGATCACGGTGGTGCTGCCGGCGAGATCGATCGGCTTCATGTGTCTCCTGCGGGCGTGACCGGGGCGCGAACCCGCGGATGTCGGATGGGTGCGGCAAGCTGATTCCGAACCATTCTGGCCGACACCGGGCCGTAGTGATACCGGTACGCTCAAGGAGAGGAGGTACCGGTGGGACGGACAGCGGATGCCATCGCCGAAGGCGTCGCGATCGCGACCGCTGCCGCGCGCCTCGCCGTGAAGAATCACATCCTCATCGGCACCATCGCTGAAGACGGCGTCTTCGACATGGACAAGTACATCGACGATGCGCGCGAGGCGCTGCGAGCGATGGCCGAGGAATCCGAGGAGGCCGCCGCCACCGTCACCGCGCTGCGCAAGCGGGCGCGGGGCCGGCACTCCGATCCGGTGGGAACACACGACTATCGCGACCGGGATGTCCGCAACCTCCGCCGACGGGCGAAGCAGTCGACCGGCGTGGCCGAGCGCCTGCGCGAGATGATGCAGGACCGCGACAGTCTCGCGCGGATCGTGGAGGAGGCGAGAGATGCGGCCTGGGCCGATGTGCGGCACAACCTCGACCGCCGGTTGCGGGTCGAGGGCATGCGCCCCGACCACGATCCCGACTACGGACGGATGCGTGAAGCCCGAATGCAGGCACTGCGACTCGTCGACCTGCAGGCCCTCTCCTCGGAGCAGAGAGCGAAGGCGAAGCGTCGGAAGAAACAGCAGAAATCCGCGGCGGCCGGAGACTGAGGCCTCGTTTCGCTTTCGCGTCAGGACTGTTGTAGGCTGTTCCACGGCCCGCTGAGCGGGCTGGGCGCCCGTAGCTCAATGGATAGAGCATCTGACTACGGATCAGAAGGTTAGGGGTTCGAGTCCCTTCGGGCGCACACTGTGTTGAGACAGTACAGAAGGTCCCCGTCGCGAGAGCGGCGGGGACCTTCTGCTGTGTGCGGGTCGTCGCTCCGGTCAGAGCAGACTCGTGATCGCGGGATCACGGCGCGCGACCTCTGCGGACGTCGAGACGATGACCTTGCGCATCGCCGCCACGGCGATGGCCGGAGTGACATCCGAACGGTGGGCCAGGCTGACCGTCCGGGTCATCATGGGGTGGGAGAGCCGCACCGAACGCAGCCCCGGCCGCTCGAAGAGGACCATCGCCGGAACCACGGCGACACCGAGGCCGCGCTCGACGAAGCGGAGCGCCGTGTCCATCTCGGCACCCTCCAGCACGGGGCGGGGTGTCAGACCGGCCTCGCGGAAGGCGGCATCCGTCGTCGCGCGCAGCTCGTAGCTCTCGCCGAAGGTGATGAGGGGCAGGGCGGACAACTGCTCCAGGTCGATGGAGGGCCCGTCCGTCAGCGGCGGCTCCGCAGCTGAGGACACCACGACGAGCTCTTCGGCGAGCAGCGGCATCCTGGTCAGACTCACGCCCGCCGGCGGGAGACCGTCGGACGCGGTGATGAGTGCGATGTCGACGGCGCCGACCGCGAGCTGTTCGACCAGGAGTCGGGAGCCGCTCTCGGTCAGGTGCAGGTCGACGTCGGGGTGGGCGGCGTGGAACGAGCTGACCGCTTCGGCGACGAGGCTGATGCACAGGGTCGGCGGAGCCCCCAGGCGCACGCGCCCGCGCCGGAGCCCCGCGAGCTCGCCCATCTCGTCGCGGATCGCGTCGGCGTCGGCGAGCATGCGCTGTGCGCGGGGGAGGAGCGTCTCGCCGGCCGCGGTGAGCGTGATGTGACCGCGTGCCCGGTGGAATAGCTCGGCACCGAGCTCGCGCTCGAGCGTGGAGATCTGACGGCTCAACGACGGCTGCGCCAGGTGCAGGTGCTCGGAGGCGCGGGTGAAGTGTCCGAGACGAGCGACCTCGACGAACCCGCGAAGCTGTTCGAGGTTCATGTCCATAGCCTACCCGCATCGTTTCGAGTCGGACTATGCATTGGAGTTATTAGGATCGCCTAACTACCGTGGACCGCATGGCAACGCGTGAACGACAGATATCCACCACCGTCCTCGTCATCGGCACCGGCGGTTCCGGGTTGCGGGCCGCGATCGAGATCGCCGAACACGGGGTCGACGTCCTCGCGGTCGGCAAGAGACCGAGACAGGATGCGCACACATCCCTCGCGGCCGGCGGCATCAATGCGGCACTCGGCACCATGGATGCGGACGACAGCTGGCAGCAGCACGCGGCCGACACCATCAAGGAGAGCTACCTCCTCGCGAACCCGCACACGGTGGAGATCGTGACGCAGGGCGCTGAGCGCGGCATCCGCGACCTGGAGCGTTGGGGAATGGACTTCGCCCGCGAAGACGACGGTCGCATCTCACAGCGATTCTTCGGTGCGCACACCTTCCGTCGCACGGCCTTCGCCGGCGACTACACGGGACTCGAGATCCAGCGCACGCTCGTGCGCAAGGCCGAGCAGCTCGACGTGCCCCTCCTCGACCACGTCTACATCACCCGTCTTCTCGTGCGCGACAACGTGGTGTTCGGCGCCTACGGATTCGACCAGGCAGACGGCACGCGCTATCTGATCCACGCGGACGCTGTGATCCTCGCCGCCGGTGGACACAACCGCATCTGGCGGCGTACCTCATCCCGCCGCGATGAGAACACCGGCGACTCGTTCCGGCTCGCCGTGGACGCGGGTGCCCGACTGCGAGACCCCGAGCTCGTGCAGTTCCACCCGTCCGGCATCATCGAGCCGGAGAGCGCTGCGGGAACCCTGATCTCGGAGGCCGCGCGGGGGGAGGGCGGGATTCTTCGCAATGCTCTCGGAGAGCGGTTCATGGCGAAGTACGACCCCGAGCGGATGGAGCTGTCGACCCGTGACCGTGTCGCCCTCGCGGCCTACACCGAGATCAAGGAGGGGCGCGGCACCGAGAACGGCGGTGTCTGGCTCGACGTCTCGCACCTGCCCCGCGAGACGATCATGACCAGGCTTCCCCGCGTGTACCAGACGATGATGGAGCTGCAGATGCTGGACATCACGAACGATCCGATCGAGATCGCCCCGACGGCGCACTACTCGATGGGTGGGGTCTGGGTGCGTCCGGAGGACCATCAGACCGATGTCGACGGCCTCTACGCGATCGGCGAGGCGTCGAGCGGACTGCACGGCGCGAACCGTCTCGGCGGCAATTCCCTCATCGAGCTGCTCGTCTACGGTCGCATCGTCGGACAGGCGGCCATGGAGCACGCGGCGGGTCTCGATGCGCAGCGGCGGTCGGCGACGGCGGTGGACGAGGCGCGTGCTGAGATCGACGACCTCCTCGCCGCCGAAGGGCGTGAGAACGTCCGGGCCCTGCAGCGCGCGATCCGCAACCTCATGACCGAGTACGCCGGTGTGGTGCGTTCGGAGGAGGGGCTGCTCGCCGGGCTCGCCGATCTCGACATGATCGAGGGGCGGATGGAGGACATCGGTATCCACCCGGACATCGCCGGGTTCCAGGACCTTGCCCACGCCTTCGACCTCAAGGCGTCGGCGCTCGCCGCACGGGCCACCCTCGAAGCGGCCCTGGAGCGTCGAGAGACACGCGGATGCCACAACCGCAGCGACTTCCCCGACACCGACCCCACTCTGCAGGTGAACCTGGTGTGGTCACCGAAGGATGGCGTGACCCGCGAACCGATCCCGGAGATCTCGCCCGAGATCGCCGAGCTCATGCGCGAGGTCGACACCGAGGGCAAGCTCGTCGAGTAGTTGGCCAGACCCCGCGCTGCCGCCGAGACCCCGCCCTAATTTCGGCTGCAGAGGGGGGCTCGGCGGCGAACGGGGGTCTGGGCGAGTCTCTCAACCGGCCTGCGGCTCCTCCGCGTCGATCACGCCGATGCCGACGGCCTCGTGGTCGGGCTCGGGGTCATCCCGCTTGGGTGCGACGGGTTCCTCGCCGGGGTCCTTCTCGGTGCTGGGTTCTTCGAGCTCCTCGGTGCTGGGCACCTCGCTCGGGTCGGCGTCTTCGGGCGAATCCGCCGCGGAGGGGGTCGTCGCATCGGCTCCACTCGTGTCCGAAGACGGAGTGGGCGTCGGAGTCTGTGCTTCGGGAGAGAGCTCGTCGGTGGGTTCCGGCTCGGGAGTGGTATCGGTCATGGTGACCCCTTTCGGCGATGTCCTGCGACAACCGTGCCTCGGCCGCGCACCCGCCGGAAGGGGGTTGACTCCCGTCGAGTTAACCGAGGTGAACCGAAGTGGTGAATCCGGCGTAGCCTGGAGGAGTGACAGCGTACGTCTCGGCCTTCGACCTCTTCTCGATCGGAGTGGGTCCTTCGAGCTCCCACACGGTCGGACCGATGCGGGCGGCTCTCGACTTCGCGCGACGTCTCGCGGCCAGCGGCGCGCTGGCGCAGGTCGCCCGCGTCGAGGTCACGCTGTACGGGTCGCTCGGAGCGACGGGCATCGGTCACGGCACTCCGGATGCCGTCGTCGCCGGGCTCCGTGGTCTCACGCCGGAGACGTGCGACCCGGCCGAGGTCCGTGCCGCGTGGGCCGACCTCCCCGCGGGCACCGTGATCCGCATCGACGGCACCCACGACGTGCCGTTCGCGAAGGACGACATCGTGTTCGCGCCGCGCACCCGGCTCCCCGGACATCCGAATGCCATGACCATCACCGCGTGGGATGCCGCAGGGGCGGTCGTGGCGGAGGAGACCTACTACTCGGTGGGCGGAGGCTTCATCCGCAGGGACGGCGAGGACGCGAAGCTCACGACCGCGGGTTTCCCGTATTCGTATGCGGATGCGGCGTCGCTGCTCGCCCTGTGCGACGAGAACGGACTGTCCATCGCCGAGGTCGCGCGACTCAACGAGGCCTCGGTGCGCAGCGAGGAAGAGGTCGCCGCCGGGCTCGACGCGATCTGGGATGCGATGGCGGGATGCGTCGACGCCGGACTGCATGCGGATGGAACGCTCCCCGGCATCCTCAAGGTCAAGCGACGGGCCGGAGTGATCCGCGGTCAGCTCGAAGCGGTCGAAGCCGACGGGCATCGTGAACTGCCGGGCGAGTGGCTCGGAGCCTTCGCGCTCGCGGTCAACGAGGAGAACGCGGCGGGCGGCCGGGTCGTGACGGCGCCGACCAACGGTGCCGCCGGAATCCTGCCTGCCGTCGCGATGTACTGGTGGCGGTTCCTTGCCGATTCGGGGCTGGGAGCGGGCAATGCGGTGACCCCCTACGGCGAGCTGGTCGGCAGTGCGCTGTTGGGATTCGAATCGGAAGTGCGGACGCTGGAGGGCGCGGGCGGTCTCGACGAGGAGCAGACGGCCGAGGCCAACCGTCGTCGAGGCATCCGGCGCTTCCTGCTCACCGCCACGGCACTGGGGTCGCTGTTCAAGGCGAACGCGTCGATCTCCGGGGCCGAGGGCGGATGCCAGGCCGAGGTCGGATCCGCGTGCGCCATGGCGGCCGGTGGGCTCACCGCGGTGATGGGCGGCACGAACCGTCAGATCGAGAACGCGGCGGAGATCGCGATGGAGCACCACCTCGGTCTCACGTGCGATCCGATCGGCGGTCTCGTGCAGATCCCGTGCATCGAGCGCAACGCGATCGCCGCGTCGACCGCGGTCACGGCGGCCCGGCTCGCCCTGCGCGGCGACGGAAGCCACTACGTATCCCTGGATGCCGTCGTCGAGACGATGCGCCAGACCGGTGCCGACATGTCGACGAAGTACAAGGAGACCAGCGAGGGCGGTCTCGCGGTCAACGTCATCGAGTGCTGAACCCTCGCCGAGCACGCGGAGTGAAGTCGTAGGCTGGCGGGCATGACCGAGCAGAAGGCACCGCGTCGGCGAGGGCGCCCGAGAGGTGCCTCGGACTCGCGGGCGCGCATCCTCGCCGCCGCGGTCGACGACTTCGCCGAAAAGGGCTACGACGGGGCGACGGTCCGCTCGATCGCGGCCCGGGCCGGTGTGGACTCCGCGCTCGTGCACCACTACTTCGGCACCAAGGCCGACCTCTTCGCGGAAGCCGTGGGAATCCCCCTCCGCCCCGACGTCGATGTGCCGCGGATCCTGGCGGGACCACGTGATGGGGTCGGCGAGCGACTCGTCCGCTACATTCTCGAGGCGTTCGAAAGGCCGGACGTTCGGCGGCGAGGGGTCATGCTGATCCGCACCGCCCTGGGGAGTCGGGTGACGACTCCGTTGCTGGCCGGCTTCCTGTCACGTGAACTCCTCTCCCGCGTTTCCCGGAGCCTGGACGCCGACGACGCCGACCTGCGCGCTGCGCTCGTCGCCTCGCAGATCGCCGGCATGCTGATCGCCCGCTACGTGCTGCGGCTCCCCGCGCTCGCCGCCGCATCGGTCGATGAACTCGTCGGACGCGTCGGGCCGACCGTGCAGCGCTACCTCTTCGACTGAGCGGGACAGCGTCCGGAGCCCGTTGACGACGGCGTCGAGCAGGCGCATAATTCATCGCATGATGAATAAACCGGCTGTCGAGATCTCGCAGCTGCGCGTGCACCGCGGCGCCGTCCAGGTCTTCGACGGGATTGATGTCACGATTCCGCGGGGGCAGGTCACGGGTCTGCTGGGGCCGTCGGGGTGCGGCAAGACGACGCTCATGCGCTCGATCGTGGGCGTGCAGAGGATCTTCTCCGGAGACGTCACGGTCCTCGGGGAGCCGGGCGGCTCACGACGCCTGCGGCACCGGGTCGCATACGGCACTCAGGGCACCGCCGTCTACGGCGACCTGAGCGTGCGCCAGAATCTCGCCTATTTCGCTTCGCTGCTGAAGGCGCCCAAAGGCGACGTGGATCGGGTCATCGACGAGGTCGGGTTGCGTGCGCAGTCGGGGCAGCTCGTCGACTCGCTCAGCGGCGGTCAGGCGACGCGGGTGTCGCTCGCGGCCGCGCTGATCGGCGCGCCTGAGCTCGTCGTCCTCGACGAGCCGACCGTCGGTCTCGATCCCGTGCTGCGGGCCGAACTGTGGACCCTTTTCCGTGGGCTCGCGGACCGCGGGGTCACCCTCGTCGTGTCGAGTCATGTGATGGACGAGGCCGTGCGCTGCGACCGGCTGTTGCTGATGCGGGAGGGTCGCATCATCGCCGACACGACCCCGGCCTCGCTCCTCGCCGACACCGGGACGACCGACGCGGAGGCGGCCTTCCTCGCGCTGATCGAGCGTGACCGCGCGTCCGGGGGCGGAGAAACGAGGAGGTCGCGCCGAGACGCGCGCGCCGCACAGGGGGAGGCCGGAGAATGAACGGTCGCCGGATGTTCGCCACCGCGGGCCGCGTGCTCACCCAACTGCGGCACGACCCGCGGTCCATCGCCCTGATGCTCATCGCGCCGAGTCTGCTCGTGGGGCTCTTCGCCTGGGTGTTCAGCGATCAGGAAGGAGTCTTCGACCAGGTCGGCGGTGCGATCCTGGCTCTGTTCCCGTTCATCGTGATGTTCCTCATCACCTCGATCACGACGTTGAGGGAGCGCTGTTCGGGCACGCTGGAGCGGTTGATGACGACCCCTCTGGAGAGGGCTGACTTCATCCTCGGCTATGCGCTCGCGTTCGGGGCGATGGCGGTGATCCAGGCGGTGGTCACGGTCTGGTTCGCGGTGGGGGTGTGCGGACTCGACGTCGACGGGCCGCTGTGGCAGCTGGGTCTGGTCGCCGTCGTCGACGCCCTGCTCGGCACTGCGCTGGGGTTGCTGGCGAGTGCCTTCGCGCAGACCGAGTTCCAGGCGGTGCAGTTCATGCCGTTGCTGGTGTTCCCGCAGATCATCCTCGGCGGGATCTTCATGCCGCGCGATCAGATGCCCGACGTACTGTACGCGATCTCGGACTGGCTGCCGCTGAGCTACGCGATCGACACGATCAACGCGGTCGCCGCGGGGGACGAGGGCTGGGACGTGTTCGGCCCCTTGCTGATCGTCGTCGCCTTCGCGGTCGGTGCTCTGGTGCTCGCATCGCTCACACTGCGAAGGCGTACGCGCTGAATCCTCGGTCCGGTCCGGGGCTCAGCGTGCGGCGCGGTTCTTGGTGTGCTTGGTCGGGGCGGCGGCGCACGGATCCTCGGGCCAGGGGTGGCGCGGATAGCGCCCGCGCATCTCGGCGCGGACCTGTGCGTACGGGCCGGACCAGAACGAGGACAGGTCATCGGTGACCGCGAGCGGACGCCCCGCGGGGGACAGCAGGTGGAACAGCACGGGCACGCGTCCATCGACCAGCCGAGGCGTCTCGGCCCAGCCGAAGCACTCCTGCAGCTTGACGGCGACGACGGGCCGCGTCGATACGTCGCCGTCGGGCTCAGGATAGGCGATGCGGATGCGGGAGCCGCTGGGTACTTCCAGGCGTTCCGGAGCGAGGTCGTCCAGGCGAGCCGCCTCCGGCCACGGCAGCATGCGGCGAAGGGCGGACAGCAGATCGAGCCGTCCTACCGGGGTGCCGGACGCCAGCGCATCCAGTTCGGGCGCCAGCCAGGCGTCGAGAGACTCGACCAGACCCGCATCCGACACATCCGGCCAAGGGGCGCCGAGCTCGCGTCGCAGCAGAGCCAGCCGACGACGCAGTGCCTCCGCGCCGTCGGACCACGCGAACGTTCCGATCCCGTCGCGGCGCAGTACGCGGCGCACAGCATTCCGCCCCTCTTGCGCGGAGGCGCGAACCGGGACCGATGAACGCAGGATCGCACCGATTCGGCGTTCGCGTCGGGCCTGGACGCGGTCCCCGGTGAATTCCGCCTCGATGCGATCGGTCAGAAGGTGCTCGGCGGCCAGTTCCATCTGCTCTTCGGTGAGCGCCGCGGCGGATCGGATGATCGCTCCGGACCCGGCCGCCGCGCGCCCGGAGGCACGGGCGACATCGGCGACCGCCAGCCATTCGACCGCCGCGAGCGGTCCGGTCACTCCTGCGCGTGTGCCTGACGCGAGGAGGAATGTCGCTCCGGTGGCGGTGCGTTCGACGCGGCGGGCGATCCGCTCGGGAAACGCCAGGGCGACCACGAGGCCGACACCGTCGAGGTCCGGGCGCACGTGCGGTGCCGGGGGAGCCAGGCGCTCGAGGCGATCGACATCGTCTCGCCATCGGCGGGCATCGGGAGTCCGTCCACCCCGTAGCGCGACAAGCGCCTGAGCGACGTCGGCATCGGCGACTCGCAGGTCGCCGCCCAACAGCGCGACGACTTCTGCGGCGAGGCGTCTGCCGACCGCCGGGCTGCCGTCGCGGAGCGCGCGGGCGAGTCGTGGGTCGGTGGGAACACGTGCCAGGGCGCGACCTTCTGCGGTGGCACGGCCCTCCTCATCGATCGCGCCGAGACCGCGGAGGACCGTGAGGGCGTCGGCGAGGTTCTCCGCGGGCAGCGGGTCGATCATCCGCAGTCCCGCCCCGCCGGGGGCTCCCCAGCACGCGAGCAGCAGGGCCGCGTCCACGAGGTCGATCACCCCGATCTCGGGCAGCGGACGTGCGGGTGCCGCGGCATAGGACCGCTCGTCGACGCACCGGATGACGGCGCCGGGAGCCTGGCGGGTGGCGCGTCCCGCTCGCTGCACACACGACGACCGGGGTGCGGCGGTGGTCACCAGGCCCGTCATGCCGCGGGAGGCGTCGCGCAGCGGATGCCGTGAAAGACAGGTGTCCACGACGAGGCGCACTCCCGGCACCGTGAGCGACGACTCCGCGAGCGAGGTGGTGACGATGATGCGCGGACGGTCTTCCCCCGTGCGGCCGCGGATGACCGCATCCTGTTCGGCCGACGGGATGCGACCGTGCAGCTCCCGCACGTCGAACGTCTCGGTGGTGGCCCGGATGCGTCGGGCGACCTCCGAGACTTCACGGGCGCCCGGAGCGAAGACCAGGACGTCCGCCTCCGGGTCTTCGCGGATCTGCGTCAGGGCAGCGGACGTCGTGACACGCGAGACATGGTCCAGGAATCCCGAGGTGACGCCGCGCTCATCGAGGCGGGGCACGGAGCTCGGGGCCCAGCGCTCGGTGAGGGGGAAGGCGGGCACGTCGTGGTCCACGATCGGGGCGGCGGACGCATCGGTGCCGAGGGCGGAGGCTATCCGCTCAGCGTCGAGCGTGGCGGACATGGCGACGATCACGAGGTCGTCTCTCAGCTCGCGCACCTCGGAGAGCAGGCCGATCAGGAGGTCGGTCTCGAGCGCGCGCTCGTGCACCTCGTCGATGATCACGGCGTCGACGCCTTCGAGGCCGGGGTCGTCGAGCATTCGTCGCAGGAGCACTCCGGCGGTGACGAACTCGATCCGGGTCGCAGCACCTGCGGAGCGCTCGCCGCGGACCGTGAAACCCACGCGGGAGCCGAGTGGAGAGCCGTCGAGGTGGGCGAGTCTGCGGGCTGCGGCGCGGGCGGCGACGCGGCGAGGCTGGGTGACGATCACGCGACCGGTGCACCGCGAGGCGACCAGCGGCGGCACGAGTGTGGTCTTGCCCGTACCCGGCGGTGCGGTCACGACCACGGAGCTGCCGTCGTCAAGGACTGCGGCGAGCTCGTCGAGGGCGCCCGCGAACGAGAGACCCGCGCCGATGGCGTCGAGGTCGAAAGCAGCGGGCGTCATCCACCCAGTCTGCCGTGTCAGGTCTGCGGTCGGACGCGTTCACAACTCCGCAGAAATGCCCCTCGCACGCCTCCTGACCGGGCTTCGCCGACTCGACCAGCGCATTTCTTGCTGAATTGCGAACGGAGAAAGCGGATGCCGCGACCTGATCGGCCGCGGCATCCGCTGTGTTGCGTAGGTACTACTCCGCTGCGGGAGCCGACTCTGCGGCAGGTGCTGCCGCGGCGGTCGTCGACTCACGCGCGGGCGAAGGCGACGGAGACGCGGCCTTGGCGACACCGGCACCGAAACCACGGCCCACGGCCTGACCCTGGATGATGCCGGCGAGGTCGAGCCCGGTGGCCGAGTGGACACTGTCGAACACCGAGCGGAGCGCCTTGGCGTTGTCGGCGCCGACCACGTTCGATGCGCCGTCCTCGCCGGAACCGCCGATGATCGACACGTTGCCGATCGCCGCGTAGCCCTTCGAGAATTCGGCCATGATCGACGGCAGCACGTCGAGCACGCGCTGCGAGAGGAACGCGTCCTGGTTCGACGCGATGGCCTTGGCCTCGGCCTCGAGAGCGCCGGCGCGAGCGTCACCTTCGGCGCGGATCGCATCGGCCTCGGCGCTGGCACGGAGGCGACGAGCTTCGGCTTCGGCTTCGGCCTGGGCGCGGAGGGCGTTCGCCTCACCGCTCGCCTTCGCGATGGCAGCGGCGGCTTCACCCTCGGCGCGGGCCTTGTCAGCCTGCGCCTGCTGCTCGGCGATGCGGGTGCGGGCTTCCGCCTGCTTGACCTGCTCGATCGCGGCAGCCTCCGCCGCGCGTTCGCGGGTGTAGAGCTCGGCCTGAGCGCGGGTCTCCGCCTCGTACCGCTGGGCGTCGGCGACGCGCTTGACGTCGGCGTCGAGCTGGGCCTGCTTGTTCTCGGCCTGCTGCTGCAGAACGGCCTGCTCCGCCTGAGCGCGTGCGAGAGCCTCTGCCTGCTCTGCCTCGGCGCGTGCACGGCCGATGCCGGAGTCGGCGTTGGCCGTGTTGGTGTCGAGCGCGGTCTGCTCGATCAGGTTGGCTTCCTGGTTCGCGATGTTCTTCTGGTTGATCGCACGGTCGGCGTTCGTCTGCGAGATCTCGGCGGCCTGACGCTTGGCCTGGATCTCGGGGGCGCCCAGCGACTGGATGTAGCCGACCTTGTCGGTGATTCCCTTGATCTGGAACGAGTCCAGGATCAGGCCCTGCTCGGCGAGCTCCTGCGAGACATCGGCGGCGATCTGATCGGAGAACTTCTTGCGCTCACGCATGAGCTCGACGACCGACAGGGTCGCGACGATGCCACGGAGTGCACCTTCGAGCTGCTCGGTGGTGAACTGCTCGATGGCCTTGTCCTGCGAAGCGAAGCGCTCGGCCGCGCGGCGGACGTAAAGCGGGTCGGAGCCGATCTTGACGATCGCGACGCCGTCGACGTTCAGCGTCACGCTGTCGAGCGACTGCGCTTCGGCGTTGAGGGAGACCTGCCGGGAGCGCAGCGAGATGATCTCGTGGCGCTGAGTGATCGGGTTGACGAGCGACTTGCCGTTCACGATCACGGTGACGGGCGACTCCGCCAGCTCCGAGCTGGTCGTGCCGTCCACCGCGATGACCGCGCGTTGGATCTTCTGCTTGCGCCCCGAGATGACGAGTGCTTCGTCGGCTCGGGCGACCTTGATCCAGCTGCGTGCGAACAGCAACAGGATCAGCAGCAGGACGACGGCGATGACGACACCGATGCCGACGATGACGAGGATGCCGACGATTCCGGCGATCTCCATGAATGACCTCCCTGGTTCCCCCCCGAGGGGGCGGTCCAACATGCCCGCGACAACGCGGGCGTACGCAACCACCCTGCCAGAAAGCGGCGCTCACGGTCGTCGTCCGGTGTTGCTCCGCTCAGGCGGAGCTTCGGCGGGCGGAGACACGATTGCACCGATCGGCGACGACGGTACGGTTGCAGGAGCGGTCGACGATCCGCGGAAGAGGGCGTATGTCACACGAAGCCGACGGCGGGGAGAGCGGGGAAGAGCCCCGGCAGGATGCGCGTTCCGCTGTGGACGGCGAGGCGTTGCGGGAGCGCGTCTACGCGACGTTCACCGGGCTGGCGATCGTGCTCGTGCAGAGCAGCAGCGTCGACCACATCAGTCCCGTGCGTGCGATCGTCACCCTCGCCGTCGGCATCCTCGCCATTGCCGCCGCCGGTTTCGCGGCTCAGCTGGTCGCAGAGGTCGCGACCACTTCGCGATTCCCCGACAGGGAGGAGTTCCGAAGGATGTTCCGAGTGTCGGGCAGCGCTATCGCCTCGGCGGCGGTACCGGTCCTGGTGCTCGTTCTCGCCGCCTTCGGCATCATCGACCTGGGCCTCGCTCTCGGTCTCGCCTCGGTCGTCTACGTCCTCATTCTCGGACTCGTCGGATACATCGCCGTCCGGCGCACGCGTGCGCCCTGGTGGCAGCAGCTGGTGGCCCTCGGCGCCCTGGTCGCGTTGGGTGTGGCGGTCATCGTGATCCAGCAGATCGCGCACGGACACTGAGTCCGGCGCGCCTCAACGGGAGCGGAGCTTCTCGGCGAGGTCGCGCAGCGTGCGCAGCTCCTCGTCGTCGAGGCGCGACATGCGCTCGGCGATCGAACGTCCGTGCACGGTCGCGAGCGCGCGGAACGCCCTGGCTCCTTCATCCGTGGCGCGGATCAGGGCGCCGCGGCCATCATCGGGATCGGAGCACTTCGCCACGAGGCCGCGAGCGACCATGCGGTCGACCAGGCGAGAGACGCTCGGCTGACTGATCAGCATGTTCGAGGTGATGTCACGCAACCGTGCGGTCATCTCGGGTGCGCGGGTGACGGTCAGCAGCACGTCGTACTCGGCCTGCGCGAGATCGCTGTGCTCGAAGTCGGCCAGCATCCCCGTGAACAGTTCGTGCTGCGCGCGGAACAGGCTCTCCCAGGCCTCCAGGGCGAGCTTGCGATCGGTCATCCTCACAGGATAGTGCGAACAGTAAAGGGCCGGTCGGAGAGGCTCCCGACCGGCCCTTGTCCCTTGCACCAAGAGTGTCCTGCAATCACATGCGGTGAGTGCCACAGCAAACATTCACCGTGTGATCACTGTATAACGGCGAGATAACGAATGCAACGGTTTGATCACGGAATCTTCGGTGCATCCGGCACTGTCCCATCTCGCGGAAGTTGTCACTTTCTCACGTTGAATCGGCCTGACTTTCGTTCCTATCGGGAGGCTTGTCCGGCAGGTGCCGGTTGGCCTGATTCTTGGTCAGCGTAATACGCCGTTTCGACCTCGACGGGGGTGCGCATGTCGAGCTCGCCGTGGAGCCGCTGGTTGTTCCACCACCACACCCACTCGAGCGTCGCGAGCTCGACCTGCTCGACCTTCCGCCAGGGGCCGCGCTGACGGATGAGCTCGGTCTTGTAGAGGTTGTTCACTGCCTCCGCCATCGCGTTGTCGAACGAGTCGCCGACGGTTCCGGTGGAGGGGACGGCGCCGAGTTCGACGATCCGGTCGGTGTAGACCATCGCGGTGTAGTTCGACCCGTGGTCGGCGTGATGAATGAGCCCATCAAGGCGGCCGCCGACGTTCCAGGCGGCCATGTCGAGCGCCCGCATCGGGAGGATCTCTGACCGCAGCGTCGATGCGACGTTCCAGCCGACGATGCGGCGCGAGTAGACGTCGGTGACGAACGCGACGTAGGCGAAACCACTCCAGGTCGCGACGTAGGTGACGTCGCAGACCCAGAGCCGGCGCGGCGCCGGTGCCGTGAAGCGGCGGTTCACGAGATCACTGGGCAGGACGGTCGTCTTGTCGGAGCGCGTAGTGAATACCCGCTTCGACTTCCGGACGCCGCGCACCCCAGCGAGGCGCATGAGGCGTTCGGTCTGGTCGCGACCGATCTGCCAGCCTTGCCGGCGTATGAGGGCGTGCATCTTTCGGCGCCCGTAGACGCCGTAGTTCTCCGCATGCAGCCGTGCAACCTCCGGGACGAGGAGCTCGTCGCGCAGTTGCCGGGCCGACGGCGCGCGACCGACTGCAGCGCGATAGCCGCGCGCGGTGAGAAAGCCCTGCACTGCCGGTCGGAGGACCCGGCAGATGAGCTCGACCCCGAAACGATCCCGGTGTTCGCTTATAAACCGGATCATCTCGGTCAGGGACGGTCGACCTCCTTCGCGAAAAACACGCTCGCAGCCTTGAGGATCTCATTCGCCTTCCGCAGCTCCGAGACCTCCTTCTGTAGCCGCTTGATCTCAGCCGCAGCATCCGTGGTCAACCCCGGCTTCACGCCAGCATCGACCTCCGCCTGGCGTTGCCACAACCGCAACGTCTCCGGGCTCATCCCCAACAGCCCCGCCACATGCCGCGCGGCACTCATCAACGTCGGGTGCGACGGCCGCGTCTCCGCGAGCATCCGCAACGCCCGCTCACGCATCTCCGGCGAGTACTTCCTGTTCATCGTGTTCCATCCTTGCTTGAAGAACGGAACGAAAGTCAGGCCGATTCATGATGGCGGGCGTGCGGAGCTTGCACGGACAATACTCGGGGCAGTCGTGGATGGCAGATGCGGGATGCACCGGAAGTGCGGGCGGACGAGTTCCGACACTGCCTCGCGGAGCTCGCGGGAATCGACGTCGCGCCACAGGCTCCCGTGATCACGCTCGAGCCGTACGCCGCGCTCGACTCGAGTGCCCGAGGGGGTGACGACAGCGCATCACTTCCTGAGGATCTTCTCGAGGCGTGGAAAGCCACATCTCGCTCATGTCGTTGAGTCCCTGATCGACGACTGGAGTCCCGCGAGCGTCGAGGGCTTCATGACCGTGCCGAAGGACGATGTGATTCATCGAGGCAAGCGGCAGTCACCCGTCGAATGGTTGCTTCGCGGAGCCAGCCCTGGCCGCATCGTCAGGATCCTCGAAGGTGAGCGGTGGCGTTGATCAGCACGGGCGCTGCTTCACATCACTCTCTGCGAGTCGATATCAAACCACACGCCTTGTGAATCCAGTGATTGGGTCGAGCGGCCAATCTACGGCGAACACGCGATTGAAGCTGATCACCATCGGGGATTCCGGTTGTTCATCCGCGGCGGCCATCAGGACGATCTCCCCAGGGTTTGGTTCGTGTGCGGAGCGCGCGACTTTGATGGACCTTGCCACGTCGCCGAGCTCAGCTCTCTGGTCACGGGGCATGTCTCGGGCGGCGAGGAGCTCAGCTCGCAACGCATCAGCGCGGGGTGTCTGCGGAATCGCGCGCAGCGCAACGCAGCTGGCCAGATATGCAGTCTTGACCGCTGCGATGTGCGAACGGGTTGTGTCGACAACCTCGTAGCTCATCTCGAACCCCTGTTCTCCTAAGATCTGAGAGACCGCCGGGTCGTGTTTCCCATGTTGGAAGAGAACAAAACCACCGGATGCGTTCTCGCGTAGTAGGTACTCGCCGACGCTGCGGCGGCCGGGAACGGACTTGCCTGACAGTCGTACTTTCCCGATCGTGTTCTCATACCAATTGCGTAGGTGCGGCTCGTACTTGCTGCCGAACTCGTTGTTGCATGTTTCGCAGCTCATCGTGACCACGCTGCCGCCAACCGAGTGGGGAGGCACATGCTCCCGGCTTCGCGGCTCCGGCGCGAGGCAGATCGGGCAAACACCGAAGTCGACAAATTCGAACGCGACAGGGAGTGCCTGAAACTTCCGCTCTGTCCCCACTGGCCGAGGCATACGCACCTCGAGCGTCGACCCATCCTCTAGCCGAAGAACGGCTTCGCTGACCTCAGGGACACCCCGACCATTCGCGCGTCCGGTGACGCTTTCGATTACCCCGCGTACATGACGCCGGCCGAGCGATTCGTTCACGGGTCAGACTGTACTCGCAGCCTCGGACAGTTCTGAAACGTCCGAGGTGATGCCGCGCGCGATGACGAGGGCGTGCGAAGGCGCCGCCGAGGAAACCCGACAGATCTTGCGAGGAAGATCGACCCCAGATCCGCATCTCTCTGGTCCCATAGTGGTTGAGCACAAAAGTGCAGGTCGCTGCTGTCGCCGCTCACATACGCCGAGGCCCGATGATCCGAATCGCAACGACGCACTCGTCCGCCCATGAGCTGATCGGCATCGGGGCGCTCAGATCGCCGAAGCGGACAGTAACTGCGAGGTGGCCGGCGTGTCGGAGGCGTGTGGTTCGATGAGGCATGGCATCGAAGTCGAAGCGTTTGAAGGCGCGTGCGAAGAGGCGGCGGCATTTGCCTCACGGGGACGCTGCAGCGCCGTCGGATCCTTATGTGGATTTTGTGATGCAGTCCTCGGATACGGTGCAGTCGCTGTTTGCTGAGCTCAGTGCTGAGGGCGATTTCGCGGCGAACGTGAGTACCAGGTTCGCTGACCGTGTAAGTGAGCTTGCGGCAATGGGTTCGCGTTTCACGCCGGCGAGGATCGCAGAAACCGCCAGGCTGGCGTACTTCCCCTTATCTCAGGCAGGGCAGGTTGTCGCGAGCCCGGACGGCGGCGCGTGGCAGGTCGAGTTGCTCGTGCTGTTGGCGATCGCGGGTCGCAGTACGGATGAAGTGGATGTTCCACCTGCTGAGCCGAATGAGATGAGCGGGGTGGTGCAGGACGCCTGGCCGATTCTGGAAGAGATCACGAACCTGGGCTGGTTCCGGACGCTGGTCGCCGCTGGCCCGGACGCACCACTGGGGTGGCTATCGCTCAGTGTGCAGGGGTCAGAGGTCGCGATGCGCAACTCCTCGTACGCAGACGTGTCGCAGGCGACGGCGGTCGAGCTGCTTGATAGCAACCGGGGGGTTCGCGTTGCGCTGGAGAAGGGTCTGGGGTTCAGTGCCGCTGAGGCGCTGAGTGTCCTGAATGCCTGTCATTCGATTCAAGCCCGCAAGCTAAACAAGCGGGGGCAGCAATTCGCTAGATCCCTGTCAGAGCCTGCGGGCGCGCCCGGCGACGATGTCGCATCGATGACCAAGCAGGCTGTGACTGTGCTGATGTCGATGTTTGAACCGTCTGCAGATGACTGCACGGTCGGCATCGATGAGCTTTTCGCGGAGACTTGCCTCCCAATGGAGCGTGTCGAACGGGTGGTCGCCTTCTTCACTCTTGATGCGTCCGGGATGACGGCGTTGGAGGCCGCAGAGAAGTTCGTTCAGGGGGACAATCCGTGGCGGCGTCGCCCGTTGCTATCAGGCGATGCGGGTCGGGTGATGCTGCTACACGACGGACACACAGCACCGGCGTTGAGGGAGAGGCTTGAGGACTACCTGAAAACGCAGAAGGCCGAATGGGACGCGTATGCGAAGCACCGCGGAGAGGTCCTGGAGGAGCGGGTGCTTCGCGCGGTGAAGATGATTCTTCCGACGGCGACCTACCGGAACGGGTTCGAGTTCTTCGTCCCTGCAACGGAGGCAGAGAAGGCGACTCGTTCGGTTGATGCGTATACCAAGCGGGTGGAGTGCGATCATCTGGTTCTTATCGATGACGTGGCCTTCGTCATCGAGGACAAGGCGGTTGCATTCAGTGCCCTGTCACGGGGAGGGAAGAGATCGCGCCAGCTTGGTGATTTGCGGCGCATCATCACGAGCGCAGCGAATCAGGCGGGGCGGGTGCGTTCAGGGATCGTCGATGACGGCGGGCTACGCATCGAGGGAGAGGGATGGGTGGATCTCACTCATATTCGCGAGATTCACACGATTGCTGTCAGCCTTGACGACATCCCGGCCGTGTTCACGGCGACCGCGGATCTCCTTGAGGCCGGGCTCATCGATCTGGAGAACGTCCCCTGGACGGTCTCGCTGCACGATCTCGAGCTGATCGCGGAGCTGGTGGACCGGCCTGCAGAGTTCCTCCTTTATTTGCGGCGCAGGCGCGACCCGATGACGACGATGATGTTCATGGCGCCTGACGAACTCGACCTGTTTCTCTACTTCTACGAAGCAGGATTGTGGGTGGCGCCCGACCCAGCCTTGGTCAAGGATGCGTTTCCATTCATGCCGGACCCCACCACGGGTGAGCTGCGTCGCTTCCGGCAGCAGGTACCGGCGTTCATCACGAGCCGGACGGATGCGCTCGATCAGTGGCATCTCACCCGCGATGCCAGCCCGCGTGCACCGAAGCCGTCGATGCCGACGACGAGCATCGTTGACCTTATCGACGAGCTGCACGACCGACAGAGCTTCGGCTGGCTAAGTGTCGGGGCGACACTGCTTTCCGGAAACGAGGCGGCGCAAGAGAAGTTCGCGCGGCATGCAAAGGACCTGCTCAATAACCCTGACCCGGAAGGTCGCGGACGTAGCCTGACCGTACCGGTCACCGGAAGTGTTAACGTCGAGGAAGGCTGGGTGCTGGTATGGGCGGTCAAGCCCGCCGGAATCTCCTTGGCGGCTTGGGAGACGCACATCCGGAACTACATGAAGGCCAAGGGCCACCAACTGAACATCCCGCGGGTGGCCGCATTCGCCTATGACGAGGTGAGCCGCGAGTTGATCGCTCTTTACTACGAAGGGGAGACCGAGACGCTGAATCCGTCGGCGGCAGCGTCGCTTCAGCGGCTGCGCCCCGCGTCCGCTCTGCAATCGCTACTTCCGCCGGCTGCGAAGAATCGAAACCGGTCGCCCCGCCCACGCTGAGTCGCGCGGCCAGGTCTGCTAACTGGTGCACAGCGCTTCGGGACATCCGATCGACGGTGCGGCGTGAAGGCCTTGTTGAGCGCGCAAGGTGACGCAGCCCGATCGAACGACGCAACACTGCGGAGACGACCTCGACGGAGGAGATCTCATGGTGTCCCGTATCGCTGTGCTTGGCGACTGTCCAGTTCCCGCAGGCGCCCGGTAGGAACGAACCTGGGATCGAGTCAGTCGATGGTTTCATCGTTAAGGTGGTGCTCAGCCGTGCGGCGGTCTCGGCCCCGTCCGCTGTCGGCGCTGGTCGCGGACGCGCCAGCAAAGGGTCGATAGGCTCACGGGAGGAGGGTTGGGATTGGATCAGAGCTTCTCGCCGAAGAATTTGCGCAGGATCTGGGACTTGGAAGCGCGGCGTGGGCGCGACCGCCTAAGTCTCTACCCTGACGTTCGCCGCGCCTACGATCTGGCGCGTGACTCGCGCCATCGTGCTCGGGCAGCGCGAAAGGGAACGGTGCCGTACATCGGGCCACCTGAGCTGGCTCCGGAATCCGTTGCCCGTGCAGACCGTCAGGCCGCCGAGGACTTGCTGGAAGCATCACTGGCTGCAACTAGCGAGATACTTACTGGAAGCGTCGAGTCCGGCGCGTTCGCGTGGGGTTTGGACCGCGGCCATTTGATTGGTGGGAAGCGTCAGACCTACTCGATCGCGGAGACCCCCGAGGCATTCTTCGCGGATAAGCACCTTCAACGCGTCGTCGGATCAACGCTTCTGAGCCGCCCGCGAGGACGTCAATCGATCGTCGCGGGACTGATTCGAACGATCGATAACAACGTACCGAAGATCGTCGTTAGGGCTGATGTCAAGGACTTCTACGACAGCATCGATCATCGACGGCTCCGTTCTCACCTCGACACAACAGCGCTAAGTCCATCGTGCCGGCGGCTGATCGACAGGTTGCTATCCGAGATGGAGACCCTCACCGGGAACGCAAGAGGCCTCCCCGCAGGGGTGGGTCTGAGCGCGAAGCTAGCCGAGCTGTACATAGCTCAAGCTGATCGCGCTCTGCGGGACACTCGCGGCACACTTTATTTCGCGCGCTACGTTGACGACATCGTCTTGGTGCGCGCGGAGGAAAGTGAGGGCGCGGTGGCACCGGGCGCTGTGATTGCGGAGATCGAAACTGAGCTTCAGCGACTCGGTCTTGCTCTGAACCCGGCGAAGACCTTGCATCGGGAACTTGTCGACAACTCGCTCGGGAAAATCGAGTTCCTGGGTTATGAGATCGAGTATCGAGGCAGGGGTGGCCCGGTGGTGAGGCTCACCGATGATCGCTACAAGACCATCCGGACTCGCGTCGACAGGACCTTCTCCGCGTGGGATCGCGCCAATCCTGCCAACCACGGACGGCGAAGCCTCCTCATCGACAGGCTTCGCTTTCTGACGGCGAATACTCGCCTTTCTCACAACAAGCGGAACGCGCTAGTTGGGATCTACTTCTCGAATCCGCACCTAACCGATCTGAAGTCTCTCGCCGGGTTGGACCGCTATCTTCAGCACCGAGCCTCGCAGTCTCCGTTGCCTCCCGGCCTCGATCGGAAGATCGCGGCCCTGTCTTTCACTGATGGATTCAGTCGGCGAACGATTCACCGATGGTCCATGCAGCGCATGACTCGACTGAAGGGGGCATGGCGTGCCTAAGCGTCGGCAATCTCTTCGGAAGCACCCTGCGCGGGTGGTGCTGAGCGACGTTCTGCCCTACGAACTCCCGCCGTCATTCAGTAACCGTGGCCTGTACGACTTTCTTCGTGATGCTGATGTGCGCCTCGGAACCGAAACGGTCCATGCGAGGCTGCTCGACGAGACATCAGAAGTGATCCTCGGAGTTATTCTCGGCAGGGCAGTCTCCTTCCCTGCGGGGACCACTTCTAGAACGCGCACTGCTCTCAATCTCCCTGCGGACCAGGGGGCGGTCTCCACGATCCCTTTCCAGTACACGGTCCGTCATCGGAAGAATGACTACCGCACACTGACGGTGCCGCACCCTATGGCGCAGTTGGACATCGCGCACTTCTACGAGAGGTTCGAGGATCTCATCCTCTACCACACATCCAAAAGCCGGTTCTCCCTAAGGCGGCCGGCGCGAGTCGCGCCATACGTCGTCGTGAGGGACTCGCTCTTCGCCTATCAACGGCGAACACACGACAGCATCGAACACGACGACCACGAGTACGAATGGCTGCGCTCGTACTTCACGTACCAGCGATACTCGAATGTCTACAAGTTCTATGACTCCTCCGAGTACCGATCCTGTGAGCGCCGGTTTGGATATCTCGTCAAGGTTGATGTTGCGAAGTGTTTCGACAGTATCTACACCCATTCGATTGCATGGGCGGCCCACGGTCACGATGTAGTGAAGGCCAATCTTGGCCCGCATCTCGATCGCACGTTCGGTGGCGCCTTCGACAAGCTCATGCAACGACTGAACCACAGTGAGACGAGCGGCATCACGATCGGTTCTGAAGTATCGCGGCTGTTCGCAGAGGTCATTCTTCAAGCGGTAGATCTCGAGCTTGCGGAGCAGCTTGACCGACTGGGAATGAAGTTCGGTGAGGACTACGAGGTACTGCGTTACGTTGATGACTACTTCATTTTCCTCGCGGACGAAAGTAGACGTCCGTTCGTGGTCGAGGCGTTGTCTAGGAGCTTGCGCAAGTACAAACTGCATTTGAACGCCTCGAAGGAGGAGGGAGAGCTCACGCCGTGGCTGTCGCCACTGACTATCGCAAAGAAGCGAGCTCGCCAGCTCATACGGGAAGCGACCAAGCCGCGCGATCGAGACCGCGGTGGTGTCGCCGTGAGTCGCCCATACGTCGATGCGGGCGATCTGATCGTGGGGTACAAGGCGATTCTGCTGGACACCGGCGTCAGTCACTTCGAGTTAGCAAACTATGCCCTAGCGCGAGTCGAGCGCTCGTTCGAGAAGATCCTGCGCAGATCAGGAGAGGACCTAGGCAGTGTCGAGCTCTCCAGCCAACAACTGACTAAGCACCATCGCGCGATCACCTCAAGTCTGCTCGCGTTGACGGACTTCGTATTCTTCGTCTACTCCGGCGCTCCCCGAATGAGCCCTGCCGTCAAGGTGGCTCGAGTTTGTAGCACGTTGCTCCGATATGCACGTTCGGAGGGCGTGCCTGCTCATGATCGCGAGCGGGTCGAGATGCGCGTCCGCGACGAGCTGATGCAGCAACTTCGGCGGTCGAAGGGATCGATGAGCCCTGATGCGGTGACAGCGACACTCATCGACTGCGTCTCGGACTTGGGCGCGAACTACGCGATCCGAGAGGGTGAACTCGCAGATCTCTGCGGATTCACCAGATCAGGAGGCAAGCTCCGTGAGCCGTCGACGATGAATGTGTTGCTACTGTTCAGTCTCCTATTGCATATGAAACGCTCGAAGGCCTACCCGGAGCTACGCCAAGCGTGCGAAAGATGGATCCTCCAGATGCAGGAGCGGTCACTGATCGACGGGGAGCTCTCGCTGCTCAACCTGAATGTGCTCACCTGCCCGTTTGTTCCTCGATCCATCCGGGAGGAGATCTGCGCACGATACGCTGTGACGGTTACTGCGGCGGCAACAGCGGATCGTCTAGTCGCGAAATCTCGACGATGGAACGTTGACTGGGAGTCCTTCGATCTTTACGCCGCGCTCGAGCGGAAGCGAATGCTCGAGGTATATTGACTGGGCGCCCAGGCTCGCCCGACTTGTTCGAGCACACACACCAGCGCAGAGCGTGACGCCTGGAGAATCGCCGGAGGTGGTGGGCCGTCCTAGGGCGGCCCACCACCTCGAACCCAGCTCAGAGCGGCCGGTGGGTAGTCCTATTGCGAGCCAGTGGCTTGGAGGTTCCTGCAGCCTGTGCACAAGACCGGGTTTTCAGCTCCTCGTATGCTTCTAAAGCGCTAGCCTTCCAGCTTGGGCCTGATCGCGTCGGGAGCCTCATCCAACCGGTCCAGCATCTTCTTCGGATCCTTTACGACCTCATCGTCGAGCCGGTTCGATGCGATGTCCTTGGAGTTCACAACGCGGGCTCGCGCGTGCATTTCGCCATTCTCGTCCTGCCATTGCACGTACTGCAGAGGCTCGGAATCGAAGGAGAAGGACTTCAGGTGCTTGGTCTTGTCCGCCAGGTTGGCGATAGACCCGGCGTGAGTTGCGGTGTTGTCAGCCTGAAACTTCTCAGTCGTCGCACCTTCAACCAGGCCGACGAGTTGTGTGGCCGCGACACGAACCTTCCTCTTGTCGGCGACCGCCTTAGTCCACTGTTTGAACTTCACCCATGCCGAACCTGGCTCAGCCCCAGTGATCTCGACCCGTCGTACGCCTAGACCCCGCATGAACTCGCGATAGGCTGCGATCACGTTGAGGACTTCGGCAGCGTCCGATGACGCGATGTACATGCGCCCTTCCACGACGCGAAGAGTGTTCTCATGGGTCGGCGCGGGCACTTTCGCGCGTGCTGCGCCACCTGCGTCTCGACGCCTCCGGAAGCTGAACCGATGCCCACTTAGCTCTTGAGCCGCGGGGTTGACCTTGATCAGCTCCCCGTTGATCCGGACGTAGAACTGTCCATTGCGACGAATGAGCTGACGCCCTCACTCGCTTCCTTGGCGATACGCGCTCTGTGGTGGTCATCGGAGGTGTTGTCAGTCACAAGAGCACTGTATCGACATGGTCGCTAGATTGACTTCATGCATCCCACCCCTTCGCCCGACCCGTTGCTGATCCAAGTAGTGGGTGGAGGCGACGGAGCGCCGTGGTGGGGCGTGCCGGTGATCGCTGGGGTCTTTCTGATCGTCGGCGGGTTCCTTTCGTACTTGTGGACGCGATCTAACGACAAGCGACGAGGCGACCGAGAGCGCAACGACGCCCTCACCGAGGAACTTGTGGAACTGACTGCCGAGTTCGTCGCGCTCGGTAGCAAATTCAGCACGCTGGCTGAGAAAAGCCTAGTCACACCCTTGGATGAGTTCTTACCCGAGCTAGTCCATCAGAGCACGGAGCTCATCGGGCAACACTCAGTCCTCTTCAACCGCGCTCGTCTAGTAATGCCTCAGAGCATCCAACTGGCTGTGCAGAAGTACTCAGCGGCCTGTATCTCTCTGACGTTCCCACCCTTCGGGGAATCAAGCATGACTCCCCGAATGAACAATTACGTGCAGTCTGAACAAGACCTCGTCAACGCACTGCGGCGTCTACGCGGCCTGACGGATCTCGCAACGACTGGCGGCATCGATACACAAGAGAAGCGCATCGCCTTCGCGGACCGCGTTACGGATCAGCTCGTCAAAACGATGAACGACAACGGCATCGAGATTGTAGATGGCGAGAAGAAGCCGACAGAGCCTCCGACCGTCTCATGACACAAGAAGAGCGCCCCTCTCGGAGCGCTCCCGGGCGCTTCGCTGACGAGTTACCCCACAGACCCGTATTCGCGTTCGGTGCCGATAAGTGACCCTCGTGACTAGCATCCTGAAGAGATCGCGGCCAGCCGTTTGTACAACTCATCAGCGAGATCGACCAGTTGTCTCCGGAGCGACTGGGCAGCGTCATTCCCGCATCACCAAGGCTGACCCTTGAGATTGTTGACGACGGTATGGTGCGGTCGTTGCCGAGATGGCGAACCAAGTTGTTGGCCCACAGTCTGCAGGTCTTGCAGGAACCTACGCCCCGGGACCTGCTTTCGATCGCGTGAATCCTTCTGCGATATGCGGACCTCAGCGACGACCAGGCGGCGGAAGTCGCAGCCGGCATTCGAAAGGCTCTGGATGCCGAGTCTGTTGCTTCTCGTGCTACAGCCCTTGCTCTGCAAGAGCATGTTCCTGACACTGCGGATGAGATGCAGCTCGGTCTGCGAGCCGAAGACGCTCGCGCGCGTGTTGAGGGCCCCTATCTCGAAGCCCTGTGTCGTCAGGAGTCATATGAGTCGGCGGCTCGTTACGGATGCCGATGAGGGGTGACTGGGATGCGCGTGCCACGGGGCGAACTGCGCATCGGGGACAGCTTTCGTCGCAAGATCGACTACGGGCTCGCGCACTCGTCATTCGGAGTGGTCATCTTATCGAAGTCATTTATTGCGAAGGGATGGCCCCAGTATGAGCTCGACGGGATCGTCGGTTTGTCCGTGGCCGGGAAGCAGCGCATGCTGCCGATCTGGCACGAGATCTCCAAGGACGA
This sequence comes from Microbacterium paraoxydans, assembly GCF_020524545.1. Lineage (GTDB taxonomy): Bacteria > Actinomycetota > Actinomycetes > Actinomycetales > Microbacteriaceae > Microbacterium > Microbacterium paraoxydans_C. The sequence goes on from NZ_JAIVLG010000002.1 coordinate 54,093, forward strand.
AGTCGAGGCCAACTCTCCGTCTCTCGCTGACAAGATCGCTCGGACGACGGTGGTGAGTACGATCGCTGAGATCGCGGACGAGGTCGTCGCCGTAGTTCGCGATGCAGATGCTGCCTAACCCAATAGACGGCCGCGTCCAACGCGCTGGCTTCTCGTGCATCAGCGAGGGCGCCCTGGGTGGCGTGAATGCGACAGCCCTGCGAGACAGCTGAAGGTTCTGACAACTTCAATGAGACTAGATCTCCGATTTGCGGACTTCGGAATCCGCAGGATTGCAAGGGGTCCCTGTCTCATTTCCGGTCAACTCTCGTGAGATCGGACAGGCACACCCTGTCCGTGTGCTGGGCTCGGTGGTCGCGCCACAGGAACGGCGGCCCAAAATGAACCTCTCGAGGTCTCGTGCGATCGGACGATGGGCATCACTGGGCGGGCGGCTTCCGAAGCCGTCAGGTGAGTCGCTCGCGGTCAACGAGGTGAGCGGCGAGCCGCTCGATGGTGCGCGTGAGCTCGGCCGGTTCGATGACTGTCACCGGAGCGGTGATTGCTATCTCGGCAACAGTCATCGCGAGCCGGCCGAGGTCTTCGCCGCGGATTCTGACTATGCAGCGTTCGGCCTGCGCCTCTTTCACGGTGTGATCGGCCCACTGGAGCACGCCCTCGACATCGGCCAAGGGCGAATGAACGACGAGTGTCGCGTCGTGATCGCGTCGTGTGTCGCCGATCGAGCTCGCGACGAAGTCCGCCGCATCTCCACCTGGAATCGTGCGGGGCGTGAAGTGGCTGCCTACCGGCCGCGGCTCCCGGATCCGGTCCAGTCGAAACGTTCTCCAATCATGCTGGTCTCCGTCCCATGCGACGAGATACCACCGTCGCCCGGCTGTGACAAGCCGGTGCGCCTCGACGCGCCGACCGCTGCTCTCGCCGTCATTTCGCCGGTAGTCGAAACGCACATGCTCATGGTCACGACAGGCTGCGGCGAACACGCTCAGCGACTCCGGGTGGATGATGTCGTCATCGACTGCCCGCCGCAGTGAGGCGACGCTCGAATGCAGCGCTGACACGCGGCGGCGGAGCCGGTAGGGCAGGAGCGCTTCGATCTTCGCCAGCGCCCGCAGCGACGTCTCCTCGATCCCGCTGACGGCGGCTTCAGCCGCATGGCGCAATCCGATCGACACCGCGACGGCCTCCTCGTCGTCGAGGATCAATGGAGGCAGGTGCGCTCCCGCCGCGAGCCGGTAGCCGCCGTACCTCCCCGAGATGGAATCGACCGGATAGCCGAGTTCGCGCAGGCGGTCAAGGTCTCGGCGCACCGTTCGTTCGGTCACTCCGAGCCGCGCTGCAAGTTCGGCGCAGGGCCAGAAGCTATGGGTCTGCAGAAGCGACAGCAGTTGCAGCGCTCTGCTGGTGGAATCAGTTCGCATGAGCTCAGGCTGCCGAGGATCTAGGACATTCCGTGTCCAGGATGCTCCATACGGTCCGAGTAGCCGCCGATCCAGTCCTGCGATCGGTGCCGAACTCGAAGGAGCATCCGTGAACCCGTCCGATTTCCCCGACCCCATCCTCATCCCCGTCAACGGCATTGAACTCGAAGTCTTTGAGGTCGGGCGAGAGAATGCCGAGAACCCCATCGTGCTGTGCCACGGATGGCCCGGGCACGCCTCCGTGTGGCGGAATCAGGTGTCGGCCCTCGTCGCTGCGGGCTATCACGTCATCGTCCCGAACCAGCGTGGTTATGGCAATTCCTCGCGGCCGACTGACGTGGCGGCCTACGATATCGAACATCTCTCGGGCGACCTTGTCGCACTTCTCGATCACTACGGATACGACAGGGCGATCTTCGTCGGGCACGATTGGGGTGCGAGCGTCGTCTGGGGGCTGACCCTGTTGCACCCGGACCGTGTGGACAAGGTGATCAATCTGAGCCTGCCCTATCAGGAGCGCGGAGAGACTCCGTGGATCGAGCTCATGGAGGCCGTGCTCGGCAGTGACTTCTACTTCGTCCACTTCAATCGACAGCCCGGTGTCGCGGATGCCGTGTTCGATGAGAACACGTTCCGGTTCCTTCGCAACCTGTACCGGAAGAACGAACCCCCTCGGCAGCCTCAGCCGGGGATGGAGTTCATCGATCTCGCCCGGGCGGAGACGCCACTCGGTGAGCCCGTCATGAGCGACGACGAGCTCGCCGTTCTCGTCTCCGCTTTCGAAACCTCGGGATTCACAGGCGGGGTGAATTGGTACAGGAACCTCGACCGCAACTGGCACCTGCTCGCCGACGTGGACCCGATCATCCACCAGCCTGCACTCATGATCTATGCCGACAGGGACATGGTTCAGAAGTCGGCGACGCTCGCGGACTTCGTGCCGAACGTGGACGTCGTCAGCCTCGACTGCGGGCACTGGATCCAGCAGGAAAGGCCCACCGAGCTCAACGAGGCAATCTTGAGCTGGCTACGACGGCAGGACGCAACGCCCGAAGACTAATCCACGCGCGGAGGGCGGAGTACGAGAGATCTTCGGTTTCTCACTTTCAGGAAATCCCCGATGAGGTCGGACACACGCCCGGTCGGTATGCTGCGGATGTCGTCCCGACTCTGATGGAGGCCCCGTGGCACCTCGCGATCGTCCTGCTCCTGCATCTCTCTACTACGACGACGTCGTGGCCGCCCTTCCGCGACTGGAGGGGCGGACCGTGGCGATCACCGGGTCGACGAGCGGCACCGGCGCCGTCCTCGCCCGCACGGCCGGTCGCCTGGGCGCCCGAGTCGTTCTCCTCAACCGGCCGTCGAGGCGCGCGGAGGCCTCCGTGGACTCCCTGCGCGGCGAGGGCATCGATGCGACGCAGGTGGACTGCGATCTGCAGTCGTTCGCGAGCGTTCGCTCCGCGGCGCCCGTGGTCCTGGACGCTGCCCCCTCGGGCATCGACGTGCTGTGCAACAACGCGGGTGTCATGGGGCTCCCAGACCGCGCGACCGTCGACGGATGCGATGTGCAGATGCAGACCAACCATCTCTCGCACTTCCTGCTGACCTCTCTCCTCTGGTCGGGTCTCCGACGCGCCGCGGCGGAGCGTGGCGACGCGCGGATCGTGAATCACTCGAGCGGCGCCCGCCGCGGCGCGGCGCTCCAGGCCCGGTACCTCGAGCGCAACGGCGGCGACCTGGGGGGCGACGGCTTTCCCGGACTCGGCAAGTGGCGGCGCTATCAGCAGTCCAAGCTCGCCAACCTGCTCTTCAGCTATGCACTGTCCGACCGGGTGCCCGCGGACGACCGCGCGCGCGGCATCAAGGTGCTGGCCGCCCACCCGGGCCCGACGAACTCGGGCCTGCAGTCCAAGACCGCGAACGACGGCGGGACACGTCTGCTTGACCGTTACATCCTGGAACGTACCCTCAAGGTCGCCCACTCCGTCGAGGACGGCGCTCTCGGCATCATCCGCGCATCCTTCGACGCGAGCGCCGAAGACGGCCAGTTCTACGGGCCGGCAGGCAACGGCGCTCCCGGGCCTGCCGTGCTGCTTCCCGCCGAGCGCGCCCCCGAGTCGGAGAGACTCCTGTGGAACGTGAGCCTCGCGACGACAGGTCTTGTCGAGTACTTCACCGACTGACCAGCTGCAGAACGGCTTGTTGCGGGAGCGAGGATCTGGCGCGCAATCGAGATACCCACAGCGTTCGAAGAAGCTTCGCGAGTTCTGCGTCACGTTTCGGTCTCGCCGGCGTCATGTTGGCATGGGCCCTCACTCCCTCACTCCCCAGTTGAGGACCCGTGCCCGTGGGGACGGGCAGCGGTAGCCGCCAGCTGCGGCCCGCAGATGGTCGGGGTCGACTTCTCCCCGTCGGCCCCGACCATCATCGTCGACCGCCGCACTGACCGATGAGCGAGGCGAGAGCTTGGGTCTTGTGTCCAGCATCGGCACCAAGAGTGCGGATGCCAGCCTGACTTCTTCGACGGCGCAAGACCTCCCTACCCTGCAGCCGCAAAAAAACTTTGCCGAGTCGCGTCACGAACGCTTGCCGCGCGTATCCGGTAGGCGAAGAGGTCACTGGGGCGACATACCCACGTGTGCCATAGGGGGCCGGTTGGCCCATGTCAGGGAGGGAGACGTTCAGGTGGCTGAACGCAACAAAACACAGCGAGTGCTGTCGATCATGGGGGTGACGGCACTCGGCCTGGGCGCAGTGATGAGCGCAGGCACGGCCGCATATGCGGCCCCGCAGGACTACGGGAACATCGATCCGGATCGCACGGGTTCGCTCACCGTCCACAAGTTCCTGCACCAGGACGGCGACGTCGAGGGAGACATCTCCACAGCACCTGCCGACGGTGACTTCAGCGACCCGGTCGCGGATGTCGTGTTCACCGCGTACCCGCTGCTCGAGGGTGGGTCGCCGCTCGACCTGACCGTGCCGGAGAACTGGGATGGGTTGAGCGACCTCACTCCGGGAGCGGCCTGCACTGCCCCCGCTGGATATACGCTGGGTGCGCCGCTGGAGCTTCCGGCGACGGATGCGCAGGGCGCGGCGACCATCGATCTCTCGATTGGCGTGTACCAGGTCTGTGAGACGTCTGCGCCGGCGAGCATCGTTGATCGCGCGACGCCGTTCATCCTCGCGGTGCCCATGCCCTACGAAGACGGCTGGGTCTACGACGTTCACGCCTACCCGAAGAACGGCGAAGGCGCGATCGAGAAGACGGTCGACCCGCAGCAGGACACCGGACTCGGAGCGGTAGTTCGCTTTCCCGTGACGGTTCCAGTTCCTACGATGCAGCAGGAGTGGACCGGCTTCGCCATCCGTGACACGCTGGATGACCGACTCGAGCCCATCGCCGCTGGTGACGTCGAGGTCACTGTCGATGGTTCGCCGCTCGACTCGTCGTTCTACGAGGTCACCGTCGACGGCCAGCAGGTCACGATGGACTTCACTGCGGCGGGTATCGCGTGGTTGAACACGGGACCCAACGCACAGGTCGGCGCCGAGATTCAGGTCGTGTTCGCGGGCACCGTCGTCGAGGTCGGCGATGGCGTGATCGCGAATGAGGCTGAGCTGTGGACCAACAACCCCGGTTTCGACCCGGATGGGCAGCCGCCGCTGCCCTCGAACGAGGTCAACATCTACTGGGGCGAGCTGGAGGTTCAGAAGCGCAGCGCTGGGACCACCGGCTCCGAGGGGCTGCTCAACGGTGCGACCTTCGAGGTGTACAACGCAGCAGACCCGTACGCGGCTGACTGCACGTCTGCGGAGGCGGCCGGGAACCCCGTGTCCGTCAACGGCGAGACCGAGTTCACGTCGACCGGAACCGGTGTCATCACGATCGCCGGCCTCTTCGTGAGCGACAGCGTGAACCCCGTCATCGACGCGCCGCAGCGCTGCTACGTCCTCAAGGAGATCGCGGCTCCGGCCGGATACGTCCTGCCGGCCGACCCGTTCACCTCGGTGACGGTCTTGATCGGTGAGACCACCACCGCCGACAACATCGAGATCGAGAACACCCAGCAGGAGGTGCCGCCGCTGCCGCTTACGGGCGCGAACGGCCAGATGATCCTGATCACGGCTGGTGTAGGTGCGCTCGTCGTCGCGATCGGGCTGCTTCTGATGAAGCACCGCCGCCGCACGACCGTCGAACAGTAAGACAGCGATCGTTCCGGGCTGGGACGGCACACGCCTTCCCAGCCCGGAACGTCGCCGAATGCAGACCAAGAGGGGAGATCGCGATGCTGTCAGTGGACGCGCCGAGCGTGGATGTGCCGACCGTCGGCACCGCCCTTCGCGCTGATCGTCGTCAGCAGAAGGGTAGGCGCTGGAAGCCCGGCGGACTCACGGTCGTCATCGCGGTACTCGCCCTGGGCGGGCTCGGCGCCGGTCTGTATCCAATGACTGCGGCTTGGATCACGTCGTACAACCAGTCGAAGGTCCTCGTCAGCTACGAGTCGGCGATCGCGCACGTGGATCCGAGCGCGGACGTACAGCTACGACAGGCCCGGGAATACAACGACGCGCTGAGTGCAGGTGTCGTGTTGGGAGAAAACGCCAACATCCCTGTCGGAGACGGCACACTCTCGGACGACACTCTTGATTACGCCTCGATTCTCCGTGCGAGCGAGGACGGACTGATGGCGCGGGTGAAGATCCCGCGTATTGATGTGGACCTGCCGGTGTACCACGGCACCAGCAATGCGGTGCTCGATCGTGGCGCTGGCCACCTCGAAGGTTCTCACCTGCCGGTCGGCGGCATGGGAACGCGGTCAGTCATCACGGCTCACCGAGGTCTGGCGAACGCGACGATGTTCACCGATCTCGACCGGGTCGAGGTGGGTGACACCATTGTGGTCGAGACTTTTGGGCGCGTGCTGACCTACCGGGTCAGGGAGACCAAGGTCATCGAACCGGAGGCGACGGATACGCTCCGCGCCGAGCCCGGTGAAGACTTGGTGACTCTGATCACCTGCACACCGCTGGGCATCAACACGCACCGGATCCTCGTGACGGGGGAGCGAGTCACGCCGACTCCGGAGAGCGACGTCACCGCGGCCGGTCACGCACCGGTGATCCCGGGCTTTCCCTGGTGGGCGGTACTGGGCGGAGGTGGCCTCGTGTTGATCTCCGCGTACCTGATCCGTCAGGGATTCGTGGATTCGCGCGCACGTGCTGCTCTTGGAAACACAGACACAACGAAGGACGAGTCTCGCATCGATGACGTGCGAGACCAGGGGGAAACGCAATGAAGGATCACACCATAGGGGGAGCTATGCGGGAGAGAGTTGCACCCGGGAACCGGCGTCAGCGCCGTACACCCGGCGTGGCGTGGGCGCGCAAGGCAGGAGCCACGCTGGCTGCCTTGGCCGTCATGGGAAGCGGCGGTCTGGTTCACGGTGACGTCGCGCAGGCGGCCACCGTGTACGAGATCGAAGGACAGTGGCAGGCGCCCGTGCCCGCAGCTGTCGTGTCCGGCGATACAGTCGTTTCCGAGTGGCGCTTCAACATCAATGACGACAGCCCGGCCCCGACGAATGATCCGGTCGACAACGTCACGGTGACCTTCACGACTCAGAACGCCATGTTCACCGAGTTGCCGTCGACGTGCTTGACTGAGGGTGTCGATCCGGTTTCGGAGATTTCTGCGGACGGCCGGACCCTCGTCTGCAACCTCGGTACGCGAGACCAGGGCACCGCGGAACTCATGCTCACCGGCATGGAGGCTGAGGGGCTGACCGGTGATGCGATCACGATCTCCGGGTCGATCGGGGGGGCCAGTGCTGACCTCGATGAGGTCCCTATCATCAACACGTTCGCGATGGACATGAAGTTCGATGAGGGCGCGCCGACGACTGAGCGCGCGGACCCGTATCAGAACCTGTCCTTCCCCTGGTCACTCCGACACTCCCGGGGAGCCGCCGCCGGCCCCGCGTCTGTCAGCTACGATCTTCGCTTCACATCGACGGGGCCTGACACCATCATCCCGCAGGCGACAGGCTGCACCGCGCAGGATCTCGTGCAGCCAGGCCACCCGTACTCGGGTGCAGGGTACGCGGCCGAGCAGACTGCACCCTTTCCTGCGACCTGCACCCTGATCTCGACCGGTACGAACCGGATGCGTCTGACCCTCACGGGGATCGACTATTCCAAGACCCTTGCCCCACGCCTTGACTCGACGGGGACGGCGCTGCCCAGTGCGTGGGACGTCGTGGCCTCCGGTCTCGTGAACGTCCGTTTCGTCTACGACAGCGGGAACACCGTCACGATGACCGCGACCAGTCTCCAGTCGTACACGTCGGCGTCGGGCGAGGTATCAACGGACGACGACACGAACAACGTCAACAGCAGATCGAGCACGCGAGGGGTATGGTCGGGCGGCTGGAACCTGAGCCTGCAGTCGCCGCCGGTGGAGGGCACGGCATGGACGGACACATTTCGAACGATGGCAGGGCAACCCGCGCTCGCCGGCTCCGGCGTCCGTCCGCCGAACCTTGGCGCGACCACCAGCACCCAGGTATGTACGGTCGTAGACTCACGCTACGTTGATGTAGTCGAGGCCACGATGGGGACGATTTCGGAAGGGGTCGTCACGCCGTATGCCGGTATCCAGTACAGGTACTACACGGGAAACGGTGTCGCGAATAGCCTGAACCCGTCGCACGCGAACTACAATCCCAATGACTTCCAGTGCGACGGGACCACGGGGTGGTCGGCGACGAAGCCCGCCGACATGAGTACGGTGCGCGCGATCAAGGCCATCATCTCGCCAGCCGCGGGCGCGAACATTGCCGAGAGCGTGGCCCGCAACTACATAGAAACCCGGATCAAAGACGGAGTCGCCGTCGGGCAGGATATCTGGACATGGACCTCGTACTCATTGAACGGGGGATCGACCTGGTTCAACCCCACCCGCTCCATGGACCCGGGGGACGCGCCTGCGTTCGGCGTGTTGACCCCGAACTCTCGCTATCCGTTCACGGCAGGGGGGCGCGATGTGCTTCGCATCATCGCCGCGGTGCCGACGATCCAGAAGGTCGTCGATCAGCGTGAGACGATCCCCGGGGCAACGGTCAACTACACGTTGACGTACCGGGCAGAAGCTCCCACGGACGCGACCATCGACGAGATGTCCGTACAAGACGTTCTTCCCGATGGTATGGAGTACGTCGTCGGCAGCGCATCGCCAGCACCGACCTCGGTGAGTGGACAGACGATCGACTGGGTCGTGACGAGCGTTCCGACCAACACAGATCAGGTGATCACGTTCTCGGCACGCGTTCCTGCCGATGCGGACGCGGGCGAGTCGTTCGACAACACCGCGACTGCCACGGTGGCGGGGGCAACCGCAGAGGCGAGCGCGTCCACTTTGATCCGTGACGGCGGGTACACGATGCTGACCAAGACCGCTGCGGAGGCCAAGGTGCCGCACGACAACGGGACCGCCGAGGACTCCTGGACCGTGCGGATCTCCTCCCGTGATACGCGCCCGCAGACGTTCACCGACACCGTCGATGTACTCCCGTACAACGGAGACGGCCGCGGCACAAGCTTCACGGGTCAGTACGTGCTGAGTGCACCGGTCGACGCCGTGGCAGGGGCGACGGTGTATTACACGACCGCCGATCCCGGCACGCTCGTGGACGACCCGGCGGACCCGTCCAACGGGTCTGCTGGGGACGTGGCGGGTAACACCGTCGGCTGGTCGACGACGTTCGACGAGAACGCCACCGCTGTCCGTGTGATCGGCCCCGCGCTGGCGCCGTCCGCGTCCCAGGAGTTCACGATCGCGGTTGTCACCACCGGTGCGACGTTCGAAGACGTCTACGTCAACCGAGCCGAGGCACGGTCAGACCGCACTGAACTGGTCATGCGTACCTCGAGCCGCTTCGAGATCGGTGCGGTTAACTCGGTCACCTTGAAGAAGTACGTGCAGGATTCGGAGGGTGAGTGGCGCGACGCCAACGATGTCGACGACTATCCGCAGTTCCACACCGGTGCGACGCTCGCCTACCGCCTGGTGGTGACCAACACGGGCGACCAGACGCTGCAGGACCTCCTCGTCACGGATGACCGCGTCGAGCTGGCCGCGCTGGACCCGCTTCCGGTCGGTCTCGCCGCTGGGGCGACGATTCCTGAGCTGCTGCCTGGGGCAGACAACGCCGTGACGATCGACTACCAGGTAGACCTCACCGAGCGGCCGGAAGGCGCGTACCTCGTGAACACGGCGTGCGTCGCGCCAGAGGACACAACAGCTCCGGAGCCAGGCGCGCCCGCCCCGGTGGAGGAAGCATGCGACCCGGCCGGTATCGAGGTCTTGCCTTCGAGCCTGACGTGGGAGAAGGTGAGCGTCGAGAACGGTACGCGTCTCGAGGGCGCAGAGTGGGAGCTCACACCGGTCGACGGAGCTGACGCGCCCACTGGCGACCCGATCGCAGTCGTCGACTGTGTCGCTTCGGAGGCGTCCGACTGCACTGGCGAGGATGTGAACCCTGCAGCGGGTCTGATCACGGTCGACCCGCTCGACGATGGCCGCTACCGCCTGGTCGAGACGCGGGCTCCCGCGGGCTATCAACTCGACTCGACGCCACGCTTCATCGACGTCCAGGGTGAGACGGTGTTGTCGGAGGCGATCGAGAACGAACTCTTTGAGGGGCCTTCGATTCCGCTCACGGGTGGCCTCGGAAGCCTGGGATTCTGGGTCGGCTCGGGGGCGCTCATCATGCTCATGACCGCCGGGCTGCTATGGCAGCGCAGGCGTCGCGTCCTGAGCTGAGCAACGTCGCCGCATGACGGTGCAGGCTCCCTCCGCTGCTACACGCAGCGGAGGGAGCCTCTCCGCGGGCTAGACCTGTATTCCAATATGCTCAAAATGAAGATCGGGCCAGGGCTGTATCTTCCTGGTCATCGATGACGTGGGGAGGGGCACGATGAGTGCAGACGAGGGATCCGACTCGCTCTCGGATCATGATCTCGTCGAGCGTGTGCGCGGCGGGGAGAATGCTGCCTACGCGGAACTCTGGCGTCGCCATGCAGGCGCGGCCTACTCCGTCGCGCGGACCTTCGAAAGACTGGATGCAGACGACATCGTCTCCGAGGCATTCGTTCGCGTGCTGCGCGCGATCAAAGCGGGAGGTGGTCCGTCGACGGGCTTCCGGCCGTACCTGGTCATGTCTGTGCGCAACGTGGGTCGAAGGTGGTATACCCAGGACGCGCCTCTGCCTGTAGGGGAGTTGGAGTATGTGATCGACCCCGCCGCGCCCGAGGGGGAGCTCACGGTGGTCGAGGAATTCGAGGGAGGAGCGGCTGTAGCGGCGTTCCGAAGCCTCCCCACTCGCTGGCAGGAGGTTCTGTGGTACAGCGAGATCGACGATATGAAGCCTCGCGAGATCAGCGTCCTTCTCGGTATGGCGCCCAACGCGGTGTCGGCATTGATCGTCCGCGCAAAACGAGGATTGCGAGACGGCTGGATCAGCGCCCAGCTCGCGGGCGCCAAGACACCGGAATGCGAGACCGCGCTGAAGGCCATGGGCGCCCATACCCGGAGTGGCTTGTCGGATCGGGCTCGCAGGGCCCTCGAGAGCCACCTGTCCTCGTGCCCCACCTGCCCGGAGGCTCTCGCCGAGGCGAAGAACCTCGCCACCCTGACGATGTCGGTCCTCCCTGCCGTTGCGGGAGTCGCGGGCGCCGCGGGATACATGTCCACCCTCGAGGCTCCACCGCTCTCGGTCGCCATGGCATCGGGACTCGATGCCATGGTCACAGGGCCGTCGGCCGCGGTCGGTGACGATCGCCGCAGACGGCGCACCGGCGTGATCATCCTGCTGCTCATCCTCGTAGCCGCGCTGGTGGCGCTGGGCTTCTACGGGGTGTTCAGCGCGCTGACGGTTCCAGAAGGTGACTCTGATGCGGGGAGTTCGACCACCCAGCCGGCGCCAGGAACATCGGCGGAGTCTGAGGTGCCCGCGACGTCGACCCCCTCGCCGGGAACGACTTCGACGCCGACGCCGACCCCGTCACCGCCCGGGGGAGACCCGCAACTGCCTCCGGGGTCGAACCCGGGTACGGATGTTCCACCGGCTTCTGATCCGGGTGCCCCGGGGCAGAACCCGCCGGGATCAGGCGAGATCCCGTCTGTGCCCGCGGCTCCGGGAGCCACGCTGACGCAGTTTGACTCACGAATGTACCCGAGGTTGTCCGGCGATGCCGCACCGCGAGCCGTGATCGAGGTCGTCGACAGCGGCGGTGCGACGATCGTAACCACGACGGCCAGCGCGGATGGGACCTGGAGTGCGCACCTCACCGCGGCCCCGGCGGGCTCCGACTCGGTATCCGCCAGGCAGGTGACCGACGGAGGGCGATCGCCAGCAAGCGCGCCCATGACATACACACTGGCCTCCCCGCCGCCTGCCGCGACGCCGGTATCGGGTTCCACGGTGTCCGCCGCGCGGTTCCGGTTCGCATTCACGGCAGCACCGGGAACGATTATCCAGCGTCAGATCGTGGGGTCGACTCCCGTTCAGACCCTCCGCGTTCCGAGCAGCGGAGCGTGGAACGAGTACCTCGCTACCGAACCCGGCGACCGTTCCCTGAGGTTGCGCTACGCGAATCCCGCGACGGGCGACTATGGCCCGTGGGCCACGTGGAGCTTCACCGCCGAGTGAGACGCACGTCTCGCCGTCGAGAGGGAGAGGGGGAGGGTGCGCGATCGCGCACCCTCCCCAGCCCGGACTGGGGAGACCGGGCGCATCCGGCCGGGGAGCCGGGCAGGCCATGGGACGCCTGTACCTGACTGGACTCGGACGCGTCTGAAACGTGACGCGAAAGGAAGGCGGTGATTTGCGTTCGGACCCGATCACGATCGCACAACGACGAACGTATCTCGGAGTGCGACCTAGCGAACATTCCGATATATCTCTATCGTCGGAGGTGCGGCGATCTCGGATCGTCGTTTCGACCCACGGGGAGGTAGGCCGAGATGACCGCGCGCGTGCAAGGAAACAATCGCAGAGAACGCAAGATACGCAAGCCGAGACGGCTCACCGTAGCCGCAACCGTCGGAGCTCTCGTCGCGGGTGTCCTGTCGGCGGTGAGTCCGCTGGGCGGTGCTCCCTCGGCCTTCGCAGCGCCGGGCGACCCGTTCGATCCTGCAGCCCCAGTCGTCTTCATCGCGCAAGGCGACCCGTCGCAGATGCAGCGTGCCGAGACCACCGGCGACGGCTCTTTCGCCTTCAGCAACGAGGGCGGCCCGGCCGCCGTCGGCTATAACGCGATCGCGTTCAACCCCGCAGACAACTACATGTACGGCATGGTGACGAACACGTTCACGCCGGGGATTCCGCGCGGTTCCCTCGTCCGCATTGCCGAGGGCGGGGTCGTCACACGGATCGGCTCGACCGTATACACCCACCCCGGGGGCTCGACCCGATTTTACTCGGGGGCCTTCAACCCCGCCGACGGGCTGTACTACATCTCCGACTCGGCACCCAACACGACAATGCTGGCTCTGAATGTCGCTACAGGTGCTGTGGTGAGCACCCTCGACTTCGGACAGCAGCCCGACGTGCAGGACTTCGCTTTCGCAGACGGCTTCGCCTGGGGCGCCAACAACGCCGGCGATCTGCGCCGGATCAACGTCACCACGGGCGGCATCACCGTGTTCCCCGGCGTCATGCCCACGACGACCGGTGGATACGGCGGAGTCTGGAACTTCGGCAACGGCAACCTCGGATTCTCCGCGAACGCCACGGGAAACGTCGTGCAGCTGGAGATCGTCGACGGCGCGACCGCGACGCCGACGTTCCGCGTGGTCAACACCGTCGCAGGACCGAGTTCGAGCCTGAACGACGGCACCTCGATTCCCGGCCTCCCCGCTGATCTCGAGGTCTCGAAGACTGCCTCAGCCACGTTCGAATCCGGCGACCGCATCAGCTACGAAATCACCGTCACGAACAACGGCGCAGGATTCTCGAGCGGCTGGTCCGTCTCCGACACGCTTCCGGCAGGACTGAGCAATCCTGAGGTCATCGGCGACTTCTCCGATTCGTACGATGGCAATGTCGTCACCATCAGCGGTGGCGGCCTGGCACCCGGCGAGTCCGCGACGTTCCAGATCGAGGCCGATACCGACGTCGCCGCCGGCACGTGTCTGGAAAACACGGCCACGGTCCTCGGCAACGAAGAGGATCCGGTGCCGGAGAACGACTCTGACACGGCGATCACCTGCGACCTCGCGCTGACGCTCGAGAAGTCATCGGATGCCACCGCCGACTCACGCCCCGGCGATGTCATCACCTACACCGTGACCGCGACGAACACCGGCGAGGGCGACTTCACCGAGGCGAACCCTGCGGTCGTCTTCGATGACCTCTCCGGCGTTCTGGACGACGCCACCTACAACGACGACGCTGCCGCGACCGTCACGGGGGACCTCGGCTACGCCGCTCCGCTGCTGTCATGGTCCGGTGCGCTCGCCGCCGGCGCGTCCGTGGACATCACCTACTCCGTGACTCTGGAGTCCGGCGGCGACGGCGAAGTCCGCAACGTCACCTGGCGTCCGGGCGATCCGGGGGTCACCACGCCGCCGGCCTGCGACCCGGCCGTGGACGGCGTGGATCCGGTGACCGGCGAGCCCTGCGCGGTCGTGCAGTTCGAGCTTCCTCGGCTGACGATCGACAAGTCGGCAGACAGCACCGAACTCCCGGCGGTCGGTGAGCAGCTCACCTACACGATCACGGTCACGAACGAAGGGCCGGGCGACTACACGGCAACGGCTCCCGCCACCGCGACCGATGATCTCACCGACGTGCTCGACGACGCGACATTCGATGATGCATCGCTCTCCGCTTCTACCGGCACGGTGACGCGCACCGGCAACGACCTGGTCTGGGAGGGGCCGCTCGCTGCGGGCGACCAAGTGGTGATCACGTTCTCGGTGACGTACACCGGAGACGGCGATCAGATCCTGAGGAACCAAGCGTGCGTACCGGCCAGCGCGACGCTTCCGGGCGCTCCGTCCTGCGACGTCGTGGAGGTACCGGGAGCAGCGCTGTCGCAATGGAAGAGTGCGTCAGCATCGTCGGACCCGGTCGTCGCCGGCTCCACCATCACGTACACCCTCTACTTCGACAACGACGGTCAGACCGCCGCAACGGTCGACGCGGTCGACGATCTCACCTACGTGCTCGACGACGCGTCCGTGACGTCGGGTCCGGTCTCCGCTGACGGGCTGACGGTCGCACTCGTCGGCGACCAGATCCTCATCTCCGGCTCGGTCCCGGTGGGTGAGGTCTACACCGTCGAGTACACGGTGACCGTCAACGCGGACGGCGAGCGCGGCGACAGCGTCGCGACCAACTTCCTCCTGCCGCCCGGTGAGGAACCGCCACCCGGCGGGGTCTGCACCCCGGCGGATGACGAGCAGCCGAACTGCACGAGCACCCCGATCACGGGCATCTCCTATGTGAAGTCGGTGGTGGCCTCTGAGACTCCCGTGGTGGCGGGAACCGAGCTCGAATACTCGATCACGATCGAGAACACGGGATCGACCGAGGTCGACGTGCTGCGCGACGACCTGCTCGCCGATGTGCTCGACGACGCGACCCTGACCGGAGCGCCGGAGTCCGACACGTCGTCGGTGACGGTCGCAGGCCCGACGGATGATGTCCTCGAGATCCGGGGGACGATCGCGGGCGGCGCTACCGCCGTGGTCACCTACACGGTCACCGTCAACGAGCAGAGCGCGCAGGGGAACAGCGTGGCGACGAACTTCCTCGTGCCGCCGGGCGAAACCCCCGAGCCGTGCGTGCCCGGCAGCCCAGAGTGCACCACGACGCCGATCCAGGCATACACCGTGACGAAGTCGGCGGGCGTTGATGAGGTCGCCCCCGGCGGCACGGTCACGTACACGGTGACGGTGGAGAACACAGGTGCTGTGGCGTTCACGGATGCGGATCCCGCGACCTTCACGGATGATCTCGCCGACGTGCTGGACGATGCGGTCTACAACGACGACGTCTCTGCGGGTGGCTCGGTTGCCGGCGGCGTCCTCTCCTGGGCCGGTGCCCTCGACGTTGGCGAGGTTCTCACCGTCACGTACTCGGTAACGGTGAACGACCCGACAACGGGCGACCTGGTGCTCACGAACGCTGTCGTGCCCGATGCTCCCGGAGGGGAGTGCGCGACGGCCTGTGTGACAGAGACGCCGGTCGCGTCGTTCGCGGTGACGAAGGAGGCGGATGTCGCGGAGGTCATGCCTGGCGACATCGTCACCTACACCGTCACCGTCACGAACACCGGCGCGACCGACTACACGGACGCGTCGCCCGCTTCGTTCGAGGACGACCTGTCGGGTGTGCTCGACGATGCGACCTACAACGACGATGTGTCGGCCGGTGGTTCGGTCGACGCAGGAATCCTCACCTGGTCGGGAGAGCTGGCGGTGGATCAGGTGGTGACCGTCACCTACTCGGTGACGGTCAACGACCCGGCGACCGGTGACCAGCAGCTGTTGAATGCCGTGGTGCCGACGGCTCCGGGTGGTTCGTGCGTGTCTGAGGGCGACTGCGAGACGACGACGGACGTCGCGTCCTACACCGTCACGAAGGAGACCAGCTCCGAGACCGCGCTCCCGGGCGATGTCATCACCTACACCGTGACCGTCACGAACACGGGTGAGGTGGCGTACACCGAGGCGGACCCGGCAAGCTTCGAGGACGACCTGTCCGGCGTGCTCGATGACGCCGTCTACAACGACGACGTGACCGGCGGTGGAGTCGTCACCGGGAACACCCTCACGTGGGAGGGCGCGCTTGGCGTCGGTGAGGTGGTCACCGTGTCGTACTCGGTGACCGTGGACGATCCGATCGTCGGCGACTTCGCGATGCGCAACGTCGTCACGCCGACCGGCCCCGGAGGCGAGTGCGACGGGATCTGTGAGACCGAGACGCTCGTTGCCTCGTTCGCGGTCGAGAAGTCGACCACGACGACCGAGGTCGTCCCGGGCGACGTGATCGAGTACACGATCACCGTGACGAACATCGGCGAGGTCGCCTACACCGCGGGTGAGCCCGCCTCCTTCACGGATGATCTCTCCGAGGTGCTCGATGACGCGGTGTACAACGGTGATGCGCAGAGCAGCACGGGTACCGGCGTCGCCTACACGGCACCGGAGCTCGCGTGGTCCGGTGCGTTGGATGTGGACGCGACCGTGACGGTCACCTATTCTGTGACGGTCAACGACCCGGCGACGGGCGACAGCATCCTCGAGAACGCCGTCGTGACGCCACCGGGAACCGGCGGGAACTGCGCGCCCGGTTCGACGGATCCCGACTGCATCTCGATCGTGCCCGCGGCTTCCTTCTCGATCGCGAAGACGGTGGAGCCGACGACCGCACTCCCCGGTGAGGTCGTCACCTACACCGTGACCGTCGAGAACACCGGAGCGGTCGCCTACACCGATGAAGACCCTGCATCCTTCGTCGATGACCTCTCGCGAGTGCTCGATGATGCGGTGTACAACGACGACGTCTCCGCGGGCGGCGAGATCGACGGAGATGTCTTGACGTGGTCGGGTCCGCTCGCGATCGGCGAGACGCTGCAGGTCACGTACTCCGTGACGGTGGATGACCCGGTGGAGGGCGACTTCGTGCTGCGGAACGTGGTGGCTCCGTCATCGCCCGGTGGCGAATGCGCCGACGGCGGGTGCGTCACCGAGACCGCGGTCGCCTCCTACTCCGTGGAGAAGATCGCAAACGTCGAAGACATCACTCTGGGCGGCGAGGTGACATACGAAGTCACCGTCACGAACATCGGTCAGGTTCCGTACTCTGACGAAAACCCCGCATCGTTCGTCGACGACCTGTCGGGCGTGCTCGACGACGCGACCTATAACGACGACGCCTCGGCAGGAGCGGTCGTGAGCGGCGACGAACTGTCATGGAGCGGTGCGCTCGCAGTCGGCGAAACCGTCACCGTCAGCTACTCCGTGACCGTCAACCAGCCGATGACCGGGGATGGCTTGCTGTTCAATGCGGTGGCCGCCGATGGGCCGGGCGGTGCATGCACAGATGACGACGGCTGCGTCACGGAGACCCCGGTGGCGACGTTCCGTGTGCTCAAGGAGGTGTCCGCCACGCAGGCCGTGGTGGGCGACGACGTGCGCTTCACGATCACGGTGACGAACACCGGCCAGGTGCCGTACACGCAGGAGCGGCCCGCGTCCTTCACGGATGACCTGACCGACGTTCTGCGCCTCGGCTCTTACAAGGGGTCCGCCACCGGAGGGGCCGCGTACGAGGCCCCTGTCCTGTCCTGGGAGGGCGCGCTCGACGTGGGCGAGAGCGTGACGGTCACCTACACCGTCACGCTGGAGCGCGCGGGTGAGTTCCGCAACGTGGTCACGACGCCCGAGGGAACCGGCGCCAACTGCCCGGCCGGGTCGACGGATGACGACTGCGACACGGTCACGAGGGTGATCACGTCGGATCTCGCGACGACCGGTGGAGTCGCCGCGATCGGCGCGGCCGCGCTCAGCACGCTGCTTCTCGGCCTCGGCGCCTGGCTCGCTGTGCGTCGCCGTCGTGAGGAGCAGCTCGAATCCCTCTGACGCCATGACGGCTGAGTGGGTGGGTGGGTCCTGATGGCCCTCGCACCCACTCCGCCGTTCCGGCTCGAGTCCGGGTTGTACCGGAGAAGAGCGGATAGCTACTGGCTGTCGCGGCTGTGCCGAAGCCTCTCGGCGGTCGCGAGCACGGTGCTGGCCGTCGCTAGCTCGCGGACGGTGGTGTCCAGCGCGAGGGCAAGTCGTTTGGCCTCTCCCCGTTCGAACCCCAGGCGGTGAATGCGCGCCTTGTATTCGTGGGCATCCATCTGCGCCTCGTGAAGGACTTGAGCCACAGAACGACCGGTTCGGCGGCGAAATCTCTCGAGCGCCCGCGGGTTGAGGAAGACACGGTTCGCGGCTATCGCAGCAGTGCTCTTCATCGCTGCGCCCAGACGATCACGGGCACGATGATCCACACCGCGAGACTTACCCAGCCGAGGGCTATGCCCCACGCGGTTCGTTGTCGACCGCGTTGACGCAGGCTCACCATGTCGCGTCGTGCGAGGTACCCCGTGGTGAGCGCGACGATGGAGCCTAGGAGCGGAAGCGCGAGCGAGATGATGCCCGCGACGAGGGATACCGTCGAGAGAGGGTTCATGCGAGCGGTGGGAAAGGTCATGTGAGCCACGGGCGCGGACGACGCCGAACGAGGGTGCAAATCCGGCTGGGGCTCTGCACCGTGCGCGGGTGAGCGACGGTTCGCTGTTCGAAGGCGCCCGGTGGTGCCGGAGTGGCGGTGTTCGGTCATGTGCTTCCTCTCGGCCCGAGGTAGTTTTCGATGGTCTTGCATTAGAGACCGGCGAGATCGCGGAGCATGACGCGAGACACCAGAACTCTGGGTCGAGGGCCTGAGCAACCGATCGGCTGCGGTGACGGTGCGGCTGACGAGTTTCGGTCAGTCGCGTCATGATTCGCCCTCTCGGGCGTCTTCCAAGTGACCACGCGCTTGACACCGCTCCCTGGAAGGCCACACATGATCTCGACACTCAGCATCTGGAACGATCTCGCACCTCTCTACGGGGGCCTCGGGTATGCGGGCCTTACTGTCGCGCTCATCGGGGCTGTCGCCGTCGGTGTCGCCGGCGTGGTGGATCATCCGGAAGCGGTTGGCATCAGCGTCGGAGCGTGGTTCACCGGGCTTCTGCTGAGTTGCTGCGCGTTTTTCACGGGGCACGTGTGGTTGATGGCGGTGGCGGCCGCGGCGCTCCCAGCGGCCGCGACCGTCGCGCTGGTGAGCCGCTTCGCCCTCAGACGCGCGCGACGCGCAGCCCCGAGTGTCGGGACGATGACGCTGCACCCCCGTGGAGTCCAGGGTGCAGAGAACGCGCACGCACTGAGCGGGCACTAGCACGGCTTGCGGACTGTCGAGAGACGACGCGTCGGGCGCGGAAGGGGAACTCGCAGAAATGTTGAAAGGATCGCGCAGATTCACGTCATGATGATGACCGAATGGGGTCTTGTGGGTGGGGCGCACGGCCCCTGTGGGCATCCTCGACATCGAGGAGCGGCAACCCCTCGGGTTTCCGATGGCCGCAGTGACAACGTGGATCGTGCCTATAAGACGTCGAATCTGATGGGGGACTCATCATGAACAAAGCAATCACTCGCTGGGCCGCAGGCGGAGGCGCAATGGCTGTTGCGCTCGCGCTCGTGACCGCGCCCACCGCGGCTGCGTCCACGCCCGTCGCCGTTGACTTCACCGGGGGCTCGTGGAACGGCGCTGCTGGTTATCCCCTTGATGCGGAGGGCGGCACCGGAGTGAGCGGCGCTGTGGCCGATCTCGGCAACGGTCTCACGGTGACGGTGAGCTACTCGGAGGTCGGAACAGCTGAGGCACAGGGACGGATCGGGTCGTCGCTGGGCAACCTGAATCTCCTCGCCGCGGGCGCGGTCGCCGACCTCGAGAACCCTGGCACGCCGCTGCCGGGCGACTGTCTGAGCACCACCGACATTTTGGGGAACGTCGGGACGCCGGCAAACGGATGCCATGAGACATCGGGGCTCACGCTGAACATCGGTTCCATCGGCGCGAACAACGCGGGGACGCTGGGCAACTATGTGCGCTACGACTTCGCCTTCAACGAACTGGTCACTATTCCCGCCGGTGTCACGCTGACGGACATCGACTCGTTTCGAGTTCAGTACAACGATGCTTTTCCGATCGACTACCAGGTAGACCTCTATCAGGACGCTGTCGGGTTCGAACTCTGGAGCGGTGCGCCTGCGGAACCGGGGACCGGTGTTGCTCCGGTTGTTGCGCTCGGTGGTGACCTGACCTCGTCGAGCCTTGGCGGAGTTTCCTACGTGCACACCGCCGACGCGCCGGTCGGAGGACGCGGCGGCCTGACGGATTCGGGCGATATCGACAACCACGCGACGTTCTCTGCGGCGACGGCCGTGCGTGGCTTCTCTATCTACTATTGGGATGAGCTCGCAGACAGCGCGTTCGACCCCGGCGTCTTCCCCACCGTGGGAATCGAGAACTTCGAAGTGGTTCCGGCGGCCAGCCAACTGGCCGTGACCAAGACTGTAACGGGTGGAGCGGAACCCTGGGAGTTCGTTGTCACCGTCACTGGATCAGACGCATCGAGCCGTGAGGTCGTGCTCACGGACGAGGCTCCCACGGTCGTTATCGATGTCGATCCCGGCGTCACGTACACTGTCTCGGAGCAGGGCGCCCCTGGTTACGCACTAGAGTCGATCGACTGTGGCGACGGCACGGATTCTTTCCGCGCCTTGTACGACGACGGGACCACTGCAGCCGAGACCGCGTGCGAGGTGACCAACGCGGTTGTGGCTCCGACGGAGACTCCGACTGAGGACCCCGAGCCGATGGAGACTCCGACGATGCCGCTCCCGATTGCTCCCCAGACAGGAGGGGCCGGTGACTAGCGCGAGGCGACTCGCGAGGCGCATTCCTCTCGGGTCCTTCCTGTGATGACGACGGAGGTCGTGAGAGAAGTGGGCGTGAGTGGTCGCGCACGCCGACTTCGTGTCGTGCTGGGCGGAGGGATCAAGGTCGCGGCGATGGGATCGTGTCTGTTCCTTACCGCGTGCGCCCCGGAGCCGGTCGTCGGTACTGTGCCGGCGCGAGACAAGATCTCGCCTGTCGAGTCGAAGTCGCCCGACCAGTCGACTGACGTGTGCCGTGAGGGCGAGCCCGTGCACTTCGTCTGGCCAGACCTCGACGTCGATGCCGCGATCGAGCGCGTTGGTCTGGACGCGGAAGGCGCACTCGCCCCTCCGACCAGCAAGGACACGATCGGATGGTACGAGCCCGGGTGGAAACCAGGGTCCGGGCATGGCAACATCCTCATCGAGGGGCACACCTACACAGACGACTCTGCCGTCTTCACCGAGACCTTCGGTGAAGACGTATCCAAGGGTTCGCGCTTTTGGTTCGAGATGGACAATGGAAGCCGCTGCGAATATGAGGTCACGGAGCTCTTCCTCTCGATCGACAAGGACGAAGAGTTTCCTGCGGTCGCCGTGGAGCACGGCTTTTTCAATGCGACAGGCGAAGAGCGAGTGTTCGGGGTGACGTGCTCCGGAGAGTTCGTCGGCGACAGCCACCTCGACGTCGATGCGTTTTACGCAGAGCCTGCCTGGTGACATCGGGCTGACGCCGTGACGACGTCACTGGATCCCTGTGTTCCCGGCCAATCCACAGGAATGCCAAAGCATGTCCTCGTAATCTGGGATCTCCCAAGGGGAGTACTCCGACACGGTGGGGTCGTCATTACGGATGCACGTCGCATCCCGGACCACCGGTTCCTGTTCACGGAATGGAGAAGACTTTGGCGGTACGGTCGTACCCCGAGTCTGGAGCCCTCATTTGGATATCACCCCGCTGATCTGGATCATCACGATCGTGATCACGATCGCCTTCTTCGTGTACGAGTTCTTCGCGCACGTGCGCACGCCGCACGAGCCGACGATCGCGGAGTCGGCGCGCTGGTCGATCTTCTACATCAGTCTCGCGCTGCTGTTCGGCGTCGGGATCGGCGTCTTCTCCGGGTGGACGTTCGGCGGCGAGTACTTCGCCGGCTATCTCACCGAGAAGGCGCTGTCGATCGACAACCTCTTCGTCTTCCTGATCGTGATGACGGGCTTCGCCGTGCCGAAGAAGTATCAGCAGAAGGTGCTGATGATCGGCATCGTGATCGCGCTGGTCCTGCGAGGCATCTTCATCGCCATCGGCGCGACGCTCATCGAGAACTTCTCGTGGATCTTCTACCTGTTCGGCGCGCTGCTCCTCGTGCTCGCCTATCGTCAGGCTTTCAGCAACCATGAGAGCAACCCGGCGAACGGGCGATTCATGACGTTCGTCCGCCGTCATC
Organism: Microbacterium paraoxydans; assembly: GCF_020524545.1. Taxonomy (GTDB): domain Bacteria; phylum Actinomycetota; class Actinomycetes; order Actinomycetales; family Microbacteriaceae; genus Microbacterium; species Microbacterium paraoxydans_C. Next base: position 76,505 of record NZ_JAIVLG010000002.1, read on the forward strand.
TGCCCGTCAGCGACGAGTACAACGGCGACCGGCTCACGGTGGTGAAGGACGGCAAGCGCTTCGTCACGCCGATGCTCCTCACGATCATCGCGATCGGATTCATCGACCTGGTGTTCGCGGTCGACTCGATCCCCGCGATCTACGGCCTCACCGACCAGGCGTACATCGTCTTCACGGCGAACGCCTTCGCGCTCATGGGTCTGCGTCAGCTGTACTTCCTCATCGGTGGACTGCTGGAGCGTCTGGTCTACCTCGCTCAGGGACTTGCCGTCATCCTCGGATTCATCGGCGTCAAGCTCGTCCTGCACGCGCTGCACGTCAACGAGCTGCCGTTCATCAACGGCGGCCAGGGCGTCGAGTGGGCGCCGGAGATCCCGATCTGGTTCTCCCTGCTGTTCATCGGCGCGACCATCGCGGTCGCCACCGTCGCCAGCCTCCTCAAGACACGCAACGACCCCAAGCCCCTGCCTTCCGGCACCACCGCAACACCGACCAACAAGGAGCACTCTTGAGCGCGCAGCGCTGTTCTGACTCTTCGGACTCTGACAGTACGAGCGCCCGGTTCATCCCGGGCGCTCACCCCTCCACAGACGAGGCGGCCCGCTGATGGGCGATCTGCTCTGGAACATCGCCCTCGTCTTCGCGTTCGTGCTGATCGGCGGTGTGTTCGCTGCGACGGAGATGGCTCTGGTCACGCTCCGTGAGAGTCAGATCAACGCGATCGGGCAACGGGGTCGTCGTGGGGCGAAGGTCGCGTCACTCGCCCGCAACCCCAACACCTTCCTCTCGGCCGTGCAGATCGGAGTGACGGTCGCCGGATTCGCCTCGGCCGCCTACGGAGCCACCTCGATCGCTCCGTCGTTGGCGCCGGTGTTCGAGTCGTGGGGGCTCGCCCCCGCGCTCTCCCTCACGATCGCCACGGTCGTGCTCACCCTCGTGATCGCCTACCTGTCGCTCGTGCTCGGAGAGCTCGTGCCCAAGCGGCTCGCGATCCAGCGCAACGCCCAGTTCGCGTATGCCGTGGCCCCCGCTCTCAACGGGTTCGCGGTGGTCATGCGACCGGTCATCTGGCTGCTGTCGGTGTCGACCGACGCCCTGGTGCGACTGCTCGGCGGCGACCCTCAGAAGACGAGCGATGAGATGACCGACGAGGAGGTGCGCGACATCGTCGCAAGCCACCAGGGGCTGCCCGAAGACGAGCGTCGGATCCTCGACGATGTGCTTTCGCTGAGGGGCCGCCAGGTCAGTGAGGTCATGCGACCGCGCCCGGAGATGGTGGCGCTGGATGAGGTCGCCAGCGTCGGTGAGGCGCTGACCCAGGTGCGAGATCTTCCGTACTCGCGGTACCCCGTCTCCCACACGTCGATCGACGACATCACCGGCTTCGTCCACGTGAGAGACCTGTTCGAGGCCTCAGCGGACGATCCTGCTCGTCCTCTGAGCGCACTCGTGCGCGACATCCCGTACATCCCCTCCAGCGCCCGGGTGCTGCCCACTCTCACCCGGATGCGGGCCGAAGGGCACCACATCGCGGTCGTCGTCGACGAGTACGGCGGCACGGATGGCCTGGTCACCCTGGAGGATCTCGTCGAGGAGGTCGTCGGGGAGATCTTCGACGAATACGACGCCGAGGAGTACTTCTCTGCGGAAGAGGGGCTCGACGGTCGTCTCAACCTGCAGGACTTCGAGGAGGTGACCGGACTGGCGATGCCGCGCGGCTCGTCCGACACCATCGCCGGGTTCGTGACCGAGCAGTTGGGGCGTCTCGCGGTCGTCGGTGACACCGTCGAGGTGCCTGGTGCGTCGATCCAAGTCATGGCGCTCGACCGTCGTCGCATCTCGCGAGTGCGGGTCACACCGCACGAGATCCGGGAGTCCTCCGAGGAGTGATCCGCGACCGTGATCACATCGGGAAGCGCACTCCCGTGAGGCGCTCGGCGGCCGTCCATACCCCGGCTCCCGTTGCCGGGGTACGGACGTCGTCCGAGGCGGTCACTCGCCGTGGTTCCCCACGGAATTCGAGCAGTCCACCAGGGCCCCAATAGTCGCCGTTCGCCACCTCCGCCGAGGTCGCCGCGTGCACGATCGGCAGCGCTCCGCCGTCCTTGCCCTGCACGAGCACCCGCGTGGGGGCGGTCAGGGCGCGGACGAAACCGGGGACTTCGGCGAGGCCCGGGCGCGGCGGCGTGAGCGGGTCGACGGCGTAGCCCGGGTGCGCGACGACCGCCGACCGGGAAGAGTCCGACCAGCGCCGAGCGAGCTCGAAGGCGAAGGCCATCAAGGACGCCTTCGACCGTCCGTACTGCCGCAGGGAGGATCCGGTCCACGGGTCATCGAGGGTCGCGGGATCGAGCTGCGCGAAACGGTGCGCGATCGAGCCGACCACGACCACGCGGGCATCCGGTGCGAAGAGCGGTTCGAGCTGCGCCGCGAGGGCGAAGTGGCCGAGGAAGTTGGTGCCCACCATGAGGTCGAAGCCATCGCTCGTGCGCGCGGCAGGATCGGCCGCCTTCACGCCGGCGTTGCAGATCACCGCATCGAGCCGTTCGTCCACGCCGGCGGCTGCGTCGGACACGCTGCGGAGCGAGCCGAGGTCGAGCACCGAGGCGCGCAGGTCCGCCTCCGGCACTCGGCTGCGGATCGCGGAGACCGCGGTCTGCGCGCGCTCGGGTGAGCGACAGCCCAACAGCACGCGCGCTCCGCGAGCGGCCAGCTGCTCGGCGCACCAGTAGCCGATGCCCGCATTCGCGCCCGTGACCAGCACCGTGCGGCCGCGCAGGTCTTCGGCAGGTGTGAGGGGAGCGGCATCCATCCCCCCAACCTACGTGCCGACGACGTCAGCGGTCAGTCGTCGCGATGAGTCTCGTGCTCGTCCCCGTCCTCGAGGAGCATTCCGATCGAGGTGACACAGGCGTCGCCCTTCCAGGCTTCGATGCCCTCGCGCACGGCGAAGGCGGCGATCACGAGTCCGGCGACGGCATCCGCCCACCACCATCCGAGCAGCGAGTTGGCGACCAGGCCGATCAGGACGGCGGCGGAAAGGTACGTGCAGATGAGGGTCTGTTTCGAGTCCGCGACCGCTGTCGCCGATCCGAGTTCTCGACCCGCGCGGCGTTCGGCGAGGGAGAGGAAGGGCATGATCGCGACGCTGACCGCTGTGAGGATGATGCCCATCGTGCTGTGCTCCGGGCGCTCGGCTGTGAGCAGCGCGATCGCGGAGGTCGCGGTGACGTAGATCGCGAGGGCGAAGAAGGCCACGGCGATCACCCGCAAGGTCGGCTTCTCCCAGCGTTCCGGGTCGCGGCGGGTGAACTGCCACGCGACGGCGGCTGCGGAGAGCACCTCGATCGTCGAGTCCAGCCCGAAGCCGATGAGAGCCGCTGACGATGCGACCGCCCCCGCCGTGATCGCGATGATTGCCTCGACCACGTTGTAGCCGATCGTGATGCCGACGATGAGGCGGATGCGACGATGCAGAATCTCCCGACGCGAGTCGGGGAGCGTCGACGACATCAGCAGGTGCATCCGTCGCCCGAGCAGCAGTCCGGTTCGACGACGAGGGTGACACGCAGGAGCATGTCGAGGGCCGGCGCGAGGTGGCGGTCAGCCAGTCGATAGCTGCTGCGGCGGCCGTCCGGCACGCTCTCGACGAGCCCGCAGCCGCGGAGACAGGCGAGGTGATTCGACAGGGCTTGGCGGGAGACACCGAGGGCTTCCGCCAGATCGGCGGGGTAGCGGGGGGCTTCGCGCAGAGCCAGGAGCACGCCGGCACGGGTGGGATCGGAGAGCGCATGTCCCAGGCGAGCGACGGCGGACGTGTGGGACAGGGAGGCGAGAGCGGTTGTCACGTGCTCGATGATACAGAAGATGATGAATTCAGGAAATCATGAACAAAGAGAGAGGGCACGACGGCGCCTCCCGACGTCAGCGGTCAGCGGATCGCGTAGACCGCGCCGCCGACGATCACCGCGACGACGGTCGTCCAGCCGATGATGGCGATGGCCTGCCAGAAGAGGATGCGCGCCTTGCCGATGCCGGAGGCTGCGAGCATCGTCGCGGTGAACTGCGTCGGCAGCAGGAGCGGTCCGAGCAGACTGACGCCGGGCACGCCGTAGCGTTCGAAGGCGCGCTGGAACTTCTCCTTGCGGGCGGAACCGCGCCCGGAGTCGGCGGCCTCGACCACCGCGGCCGTTTCCGTCGTGCCGCCGCCGGCGAGGGCGGCCGTTCTGGCGCGCGAGCGGTTCACGACCGCCTGACGTGCACCGGAGCTCGCCAGCACCAGCACCGCGACGCAGAGGAAGTTGCCGACCATCGCGGCGATTGCCGCGACCACCGGAGGGATACCGCCGAGGATCCCGATGCTCACCGCGCCCTCGCCCTCGATGAAGGGGATCGCGCCGGCGAGGGCGACGATGAGCGGCTGCACGAACTCGGGGACCTGGGCGACCAGGTTCTGGAAGGTCTCGATGAGGTTCATGGGGGCTCCCTGCTGTCGGTGCGAGCGGTGTCTCCGCCGCGATGATCCCAGTCCAGTCGAGGAGCATCCGCGGCGGCAGTGTCGGCCCGTCACCTGTTCCCCTGCGGTTCGCACGGTGATCCCGTGACATGTGTCACGCCTCTATCGTGGGAGCGTGAGTTCCGTCCCCACGACGCCTGCCGCCGAGCCGATGCCCGGCGCCCGCCAGCTCGCCAGGGGCATCACCGCCACCTGGTGGTACACCGCGAGTGCCGTGGTGTTCTTCGAGCTCATGCTGGTCGCCGCGTGGACCGGTGTCACGGCCGCCGTCGACGTGCGCGGGGGCACGATCCTCGTGGTCGCGATCGGTGGCGTGCTCTGGTGCGCCTCGACCATGCTGCTGCTCGCCGACTACCGCAGCCGCATCGACGCCGGCCCCGGTGTCGCGTGGGGGCGCCTGGCCGTGCCCTTCCTGGTGGCGGTCGCGTACGGGGCGGTGGCGGGATCGGTGGTCGGTAGCTGGGCGCTCGTGGCCATGCCGGTCGCGCAGTTCTTCGTGCTCCTGAGATGGCCGCGCGGGATCCGGGTGCGGGTGGCCGGTGCGGCGACGCTGCTGCTCGTGGCCCTGACGGCGGTGGACTCCACTGCGAGGGGCGACACGAGCCTCCCGGTGTGGCTGCCCGCCGTGTATGCCGTCCTGCTGCCGGCGATGACCGTGAGTTCGCTCTGGTGGTGGGATGTCCTGGTCACGCTCGACCGGGCCCGTGCCTCGGAGGCCAAGCTCGCCGCGACGCAGGAGCGCCTGCGGGTGGCGACCGACGTGCACGACCTGCAGGGGCATCACCTCCAGGTCATCGCGTTGCAGCTGGAACTCGCGGAGCGGCTGCTGCCGACCGATGCCGAGGCCGGGAGGGAACAGCTCCGGGCCGCCCGGCTCAGCGTCGACGAGGCGCGACAGGGGACCAGGGACCTCGCGACCCGCTTCCGGTCCGTTCCGCTCGGCGATGAGCTCGCCAATGCGCGAGACCTCCTGACCGCGGCCGGGCTCGCGGTGGAGGCCGTAATCGACGCGGATGCCGATGCCGCACCGGGCTCCGCGCTGGGACCGGTCATCCGCGAGACGACGACGAATGTGCTGCGCCACGGGGGCGGCGGCCGCGCTCGGCTGGTGCTGGCGCGGGTCGGAGGTTTCTGGCGATACGAGATCGCGAACGACAGGGCGCCCGGAGCGACGGTCGAGCACGACGGGTCGGGCCTCGAGGGGGTTCGGCGGCGGATCGAGGAGGCGCAGGGCTCTCTGGAGGTGCGTCGCGACGCCGGCGAGTTCGCGGTCGTCGTGACCGTCCCGTCGCAGCCGGAGGAGGGACGATGATCCGCGTGCTGCTCGCCGACGACGAGGCGATGATCCGCTCCGCACTCGCCGCGCTGCTGCGACTCGAGGCGGACATCGACGTCGTCGCAGAGTGCGCCGACGGCGAGGAGGCTGTCGCCGAGGCTCTGCGCCTGCAACCCGACGTGTGTCTGCTGGATCTGGAGATGCCCGGTCTGGATGGGGTGCAGGTCGCCGAGAGGCTACACCGTGCGATCCCGACGCGCTGCGTGGTGGTCACCCGTCACGCCCGTCCAGGTGTGCTGCGGCGAGCCCTGGCATCCGGCGTCTCCGGCTTCCTGCCGAAGTCCCGGGGTGCGGACGAGGTCGCCGCCGTCATCCGCCGAGTCGCGGCAGGAGCCCGCTACGTGGATCCGGAGATCGCGGCGGACGCTCTGAGCGATGAGCGCTCTCCTCTCACGGATCGCGAGCTCGACGTGCTGCGGGCGGGGCGGCGCGGGGAGACCACCGGCCAGATCGCGCGGTCCCTCGCTCTCGCGCCCGGCACCGTGCGCAACCACATCTCCGTGATCCTCGGCAAACTCAGCGTCGACACCCGCCAGCAGGCCGTGCTCACCGCCGAGGAGCGCGGTTGGATCTGATCGCCGATACCTCATCGCACCTCCGGCGCCTGCTCGCCCCGAGATGAGGCGCGGGATCGTGGTGTCCGTCATCCCGTCATCCCGACCGGGAACACCCTGCGAGAATGGACGTGCCGAGTCCCGAGCCGAGGAGCCAACGTGCAGTTCATCTCCACCCGCGGCGGCATGCAGCCGCAGTCGTTCAGCGAGACGCTGTTGGAGGGCCTCGCGCCCGATGGCGGCCTCGCAGTGCCGGAGACCATGCCGACCGTCGACGGCGAGACGCTCGAGCGCTGGCGGGCACTGACCTATCCGCAGCTCGCGACCGAGGTGCTCGGGCTGTTCGCGACCGACATCCCCCGCGCCGACCTGGCCCGGATGACATCCGCTGCGTACGCCGACTTCCCCGACGGTGTCGTGCCGCTGCGGACGATCGACGAGGAACTCACCCTCGTCGGACTCTCCGAGGGGCCGACTCTCGCGTTCAAGGACATGGCGATGCAGTTCCTGGGGCAGGTGCTCGAGTACACGCTGGAGCGCAAGGGATCGGTGCTCAACATCCTCGGTGCCACGTCGGGAGACACCGGGTCGGCGGCCGAGCACGCGCTCCGTGGCAAGGAGCGCGTCGCGGTGTTCATGCTGTCGCCGCAGGGTCGCATGAGCGCGTTTCAGCGCGCGCAGATGTTCTCGCTGGACGAAGCGAACGTGCACAACATCGCCGTCGAGGGTGTCTTCGACGACTGCCAGAATCTCGTCAAGAAGCTCGCCGGCGACCTCGACTTCAAGCGCACCCAGCACCTCGGTGCGGTGAACTCCATCAACCTCGCACGCATCACGGCGCAGACGGTCTACTACTTCTGGGCGTGGCTGCGGGCGACGGATGCGGGGGGCTGGACCGAGCTCTCCTTCACGGTGCCGTCCGGCAACTTCGGCAACATCCTCTCGGGCTTCTTCGCGAAGCAGATGGGTCTGCCCATCCGCCGCCTGGTGCTCGCGGCGAATGAGAACAACGTGCTGGACGAGTTCTTCCGAACGGGTGTGTATCGCCCGCGCAGCGCTGCTCAGACGCTTGCCACCTCCAGCCCGTCGATGGACATCTCGAAGGCGTCGAACCTGGAGCGTTTCATCTTCGAGCTGGTCGGCCGTGATGCGCATCGCGTCGTCGGCGCCTGGCGGGAGCTCGACGAGCAGGGCTTCTTCGACTTCTCCGCGGATCAGGAGCGCTTCCTCGAGGAGTTCGGGATCGTCAGCGGCACCTCGACCCACGAGGACCGGTTGGCGACCATCCGCTCGGTGTACGAGACGACGGGCGAGGTCATCGACCCGCACACGGCCGACGGCGTCAAGGTCGCGCGGGAGTACGTCGAGCCCGGTGTGCCCATGCTCGTGCTCGAGACCGCGAAACCCGAGAAGTTCGCCGAGACGATCCAGGAGGCGCTCGGTGTGGAGCTCGGCTACGCGCCGGAGCTGCAGGAGATGCTCGACGCCCCGCAGCACGTGACCGAGATGCCCGACGACGAGCACGCACTCCGCGCGTTCATCGAGGAGAACGCGCTGCGCTGACCTCTACTGTCGACGCCCCCTCTGCCCGTCGACACCCCCTCTGCGCAGCGTGCGCCTACGGGGGTGTGGACGCGAGGAGGGGGCGTCGACGTGTGCGATCTGCACATCCATAAGCGAGGTTCGTGCGATCTGCACATGTGAGACGAGTGTGGGGCGTAGCTACTGTGGCGCACAACCCGTTCCCTCTCCCGAAGGATCCTCATGGCACGCACGGCGCATCCAGACGACTTCGCGCTCTCCCGAGTGACGCCCGAGGCCCGCAAACCCTGGTTCGGAATCGCCGTGCAGCGATTCGGGCAGGTCTCGGCCCTCTCGCAGTTCCTCCTCGGCGCGACTCTCGGCTACAGCATGACTTTCGGCGAGGCCGTCCTCGCCTTCCTCTTCGGCTCGATCATCCTCGAAGTCATCATGTGCGTGGTCGGCTTCATCGGCCAGCGTGAGGGCCTCAACACCGCTCTGCTCGCGCGCTGGACCGGCTTCGGCGAGATCGGTGCCTCTCTCGTGGGGCTCGCGATCGGGATCAGCCTCATCGGCTGGTTCGGCATCCAGTCCGCCATCTCGGCGCAGTCGCTCGACGCCCTGATGCCCGGCGCGCTGCCGGTCTGGGCGTGGAGCCTGATCTTCGGTCTCGCCGTCACCGCGATCGTCGCCTTCGGCTTCGTCGGCATGCAGTGGCTAGCGAACATCACGGTGCCGCTGTTCCTGATCCTGGTCGGCTGGTCGGTCATCTCCGAGCTCAGTCGGCACGACATCGGCGAGCTGCTCACGGGGCCCGCACCCGGACCGACGATGAGCGTCTGGGCCGGCACCGGCATCGTCGCGGGTGGACTCATCGTCGGCGCGATCATCACCGGTGACATGACCCGCTTCAACCGCTCGCGCGCCGACGTCGTCAAGCAGACCGTCCTGGGCGTCTCGCTCGGTGAGTTCGTGATCGGACTCGCCGGTGTCCTGCTGGCTCACGCGGCTGCGACCGGAGACATCGTCGCGATCGTGACGTCGTCGGTCGGCTTCATCGGACTCTTCATCGTGCTCACCGGCACCTTGAAGATCAACGACTGGAACCTGTACTCGTCGACCCTCGGCCTGGTGAATTTCATCTCGACGGCGTTCGGCAAGAACCTACATCGCGTCACGACGACGATCGTGCTGGGTGTCGTCGGGTCCATCCTGGCCGCGGTCGGCATCCTCGGACAGTTCACGGAGTTCCTGATCGTGCTCAGCGTCGCGTTCCCTCCGATCGCCGGCATCATGGTCGCCGAGTACTACGTGGTGCGCCGCTGGCGTCCTGAGCTCGACGCGACCCGCGAGGCGGGTACCCTTCCGGCGACCGCGCCGCGCATCGTTCCCGCGACGATCGTCGTGTGGCTGGTGTCCGCGCTCGTCGGCTACTTCGTCACGTGGGGCATCCCGTCGCTGCTCAGCCTCTTCCTCTCGATGGCGCTCTACATCGTGGCGGGCAAGCTCGGCTGGGTCCGCGGAGTGGGTGTCGCGAACACACGGCACGCGCGCCCGGTCGAAGAGACAGCCACGGCCTGAGCCGCGCCGAGTCAGACAAGAACCACAGGAAAGCGAGAATCATGCACATCGGCATCGACGTCGGCGGCACCAACACCGACGCAGTCCTCATGGACGGCACCCGCACGCTCGCGGGCGTGAAGCACTCGACCACCCCCGATGTCACCAGCGGCATCATCCAGGCGATCGAGGACCTGCGGGCGGGGCATGCGTTCGAGGGCGCCGACATCGACGCCGTCATGATCGGCACGACGCACTTCATCAACGCGCTCGTGCAGGCGAGTCGTCTGGCACCGGTCGCGGCACTCCGTCTCGGGCTCCCCGCGACGCGAGCCCTGCCGCCGCTGATCGACTGGCCCGAGGTGCTGGTGGAGGCGACGCAGGCGCGGAGCTATCTCGCCCACGGTGGCTACGAGTTCGACGGTCGGCCGATCTCGCCTCTCGACCCGGACGAGATCCGGGCACACGCCGAAGACATGAAGGCGCACGGCATCCGCTCGGTCGCCATCTCCTCGGTCTTCAGCCCGGTCAACCACGACCTCGAGGTGCGAGCGGCCGAGATCGTCGTAGAGGTGCTGGGGGCGGATGCCGCCATCTCGTTGTCGCACGAGATCGGACGCATCGGGTTGCTGGAACGCGAGAACGCGACGATCATCAACGCCGCGCTGCGCGAGCTCGCGTCCGAGATCGTCGATGGGCTCACGTCTGCCGTCCGCGCCCAGGGCATCGACGCGCCGATCTTCCTCAGCCAGAACGACGGGACGCTCATGGACGAGGAGTACGTGCGCCGGTACCCGGTCGCGACGTTCGCGTCCGGTCCGACGAACTCGATGCGCGGAGCAGCCGCGACGAGCGGTCTGGACGACTGCGCCGTGATCGATGTCGGGGGCACCACGGCCGACATCGGGCTGCTGATCAACGGATTCCCGCGGGAGACCGCCAACGAGGTCAAGGTCGCGGGCATCCGCACCAACTTCCGGATGCCGGACGTGCTCTCGCTCGGCATCGGCGGCGGGAGCATCGTCGATGAGGAGACGGCCGAGGTGGGGCCGGCATCCGTCGGGTACAAGCTGGCCACGGAGGCGTTGGTGTTCGGCGGATCGACCCTGACCGCCACCGACATCGCGGTCGCGGCCGGACGTGCGCAGGTGGGCGATGCGAGCAAGGTCGCGCACCTCGACCCGGTGTTCGTCGAGCGGGTGCTCGCCCGCATCGCCGAGCGGGTGTCCGAGGCGGTCGACCGCATGCGCACCTCGCCCGAGCCCATCGCGGTGGTCGCCGTCGGTGGAGGCTCGATCCTTCTCCCCGACGAGCTGCCGCTGTTCGGCACCGTGCATCGTCCCGAGAACTACGCGGTCGCGAACGCCATCGGCGCCTCGATCGCCCAGGTGGGCGGTGAGATCGACAAGGTCTACGCGATCGAGCCGGGGCGTCGCGACGAGACGCTCGCCGAGGTGCGCGCCGAGGCGGTCGACAAGGCGATCGCAGCGGGCGCCAAGCCGTCGACCGTGGCGATCATCGACTTCGACGAGGTGCCCATCCCGTATCTTCCCGGCAACGCGACGCGCATCCGCGTCAAGGCGGTCGGCGACCTCGACATGGGGGCGTGACATGAGCTGGACGATCGCTCCCGCGCACATCGACGGACTCGCCCGCGGCGCCGCGGTGCTCGGCACGGGAGGCGGAGGGGACCCGTACATCGGTGCCCTCCTCGCCCGCCAGGCGTTGAGTTCCGGTGACGTCACGGTCGTCGGACTCGAGGAGGTGCCCGACGACGCGCTCGTGCTGTTCGTCGCGATGATGGGCGCGCCGACCGTGATGGTCGAGAAGCTCCCCAGCCTCGCCGAGGTCATCGAGCCGGTCAAGGCGCTCAGCGTCCACCTCGGCCGTCCGGTGACCCACATCGCCTGCGCGGAGGTGGGCGGAGTCAACTCGACGATCCCGATCGCCGCGGCGGCCGCGCTCGGACTGCCGCTGGTCGATGCCGACGGCATGGGTCGCGCGTTCCCCGAGCTGCAGATGGTGCTGCCGACGTTGTACGGCGTGACCGCATCGCCTCTCGCGTTCAGCGATGAGAAGGGCAACACGGGTGTGCTGCAGACGGCCGACAACTCGTGGACCGAGCGCATCGCCCGCGTGGCCTGCGTGGAGATGGGCTGCTCGGTCATGATCTCCGGGTTCTCGATGTCCGGCACAGCCGCGCGAGGGTCGCTCGTGGCGGGTTCGCTGTCCCGCTGCATCGAGATCGGGCAGCGCATCGCGACGGCCCGCGAGGAGAAGTCCGATCCGGTCGACGCGGTCGTCCGGCTCCTCGGCGGGCGAGAGCTGTTCGACGGGAAGGTCGTCGACGTGCACCGGGCCACCACCACCGGCTTCGCTCGTGGGCGCGCCCGCATCGACGGGGACGCCGACCGCTCGCTGACCCTGCAGTTCCAGAACGAGCACCTGGTGGCCGAGGCCGACGGCACGGTCCTCGCGACCACGCCCGATCTCATCATGGTGCTCGACGGCGAGTCCGGCGAGCCGATCACGACCGAGGGGCTGCGGTACGGGCAGCGGGTCCGGGTGATCGCGGCTCCGGCCGACGAGCGCTGGCATTCGGAGGCAGCCCTCGCCATGGTCGGCCCGGGGTACTTCGGGTACGACATGGCGGCGCACCGCTTCGACGGCAGCATCTCCACCGGTGTCGTGCCGGCGGGAGCGACGGCATGAGCTGGCAGCTCACCGCGGCCGACCTCCCCGATCTCGCCCGAGGAGCGACTCTGCTCGGCACCGGCGGAGGTGGCGATCCGTACATCGGCAAGATGCTCGTCGAGCGCGTGCTGGGCGAGCAGAGCATCACGATCCTGGATCCGGAAGACCTCGCCGACGACCTCTTCGTCATCCCGACCGCCCAGATGGGTGCGCCAACGGTCATGGTCGAGAAGATCCCGGCGGGCACCGAGCCCACGCTCGCCCTGCGCACGCTCGAGGAGCACCTCGGGCGGAAGGCCGATGCGACGATGCCGATCGAGTGCGGCGGCATCAACTCGATGATCCCGCTCATCGTCGCGGCCGAGACGGGTCTGCCGGTGGTGGATGCCGACGGCATGGGCCGGGCGTTCCCGGAGCTGTCGATGGAGACCTTCGCCGTGTACGGCGTGCACGGGTCGCCCCTCGCTCTCGCCGGGGAGCGCGGAGAGAAGGTCGTGATCGACACGGGAGACGATGACCGGCAGATGGAGTGGCTCGCCCGCGGCATCACGATCCGTCTCGGTGGCGTCGGTCATATCGCCGAGTACGCGATGAGCGGCGCCGACGTCCGGCGCACGGCCGTCCCGCGCACGATCTCGATGGCCCTCGCACTGGGCCGCGCGATCCGTCTCGCCCGCGAGGAGCATCGTTCACCGTTCGAGGCGATCGCGGCGACGCTGACGACGACGCTCTACCCGCACCTTCGGGAGCTCTGCGTCGGCAAGGTGATCGATGTCGAACGGCGCACGACCGAGGGGTTCGCCAAAGGCCGTGCGGTGATCGCACCCCTCGGCGCGGAGGAGGGCGACACTTTCGAGATCTCGTTCCAGAACGAGAACCTCACCGCCCACCGCGGGGAGACTCTCGTGGCCATCGTGCCCGACCTCATCTGCGTGGTCGATCACGAGACGGCCGAGCCCATCACGACCGAGGGTCTCCGCTACGGGCAGCGCGTGCGGGTGCTGGGCATCTCCACACCGGGGATGATGCGCACGCCCGAGGCGCTCGCCGCCTTCGGCCCCTCCGCTTTCGGTCTCGCAGCGGACTTCGTCCCGGTCGAGACGCTCGCCGCGGGTGAGGGCGTTTCTCCCTAGGCTGGGTCACATGATGCTGCAGCGGGAGGACCTCACGGCGCTCGCCCGCGGCTACTCCCTCCTCGGGTCCGGCGGTGGCGGCTCGACGACCATGCTCGAGCTGATGCTCGCCGGTTCCGACCAGGGGCCGATCGAGATCTCCCCGATCGCTTCTCTGGACGCCCGGACACCCTGCCTCGGCGTCGCCTTCGTCGGCTCGACGATGCTGCTCGGCGAGCGCCTCCCCGGCGCCGAGCCCTTCGCCCGCCTGCTGGACGCGGTGGAGCGGTGGATCGGGCATCCCGTCCCCGCGGTCTGCTCGCTCGAAGGCGGCGGGATGAACGGACTCGCCCCGCTCACGCTGGCCGCATCGCACATCGTGGTGGACGCGGACTGCACCGGCCGTGCCGTTCCGGGGCTGGACCAGATGTCGCTCTTCGTCGACCGGGTTCCCGGGCTCGTGTTCGCCTGCGACACCGGCGCCGGAGGCGTCGCGCTCGTCGAGGCGCACCGCGCGATCGACGCTGAGCGGGTCGTGCGATCAGCGATCATCCAGGCGGGCGGCGTCGGCTGCGCGGTGCTCGGCGGCTTCACGGTCGGCGACCTCCGTGAACATGCGATCGGTGGGCATCTCGCGCACGCGCTCGAACTCGGCAGGGCCTATCTCGCATCCGTGGCCGCGCCCCTCCCACTCCTGGCGGATGCCCTCGGCGGCGAGCTGCTGGCCGAAGGACGCATCGTCTCGGTCTCCACGTCGCCGCAGGACCCTCATGTGAACGCCGTCGAGATCAGCGGACTGGGTGGCGCGGTCCACCGTGTGGTGAGCCGCTCGGAGACCCTGGCGGTGCTGACCGATGGACTCCTGGTCGCGTCGGCCCCCACGATCATCGTGGTCATCGATGCGGTGTCTCGCGAGATCCTCGAAGTCACCGAGCTGCGTCTTGCGCGGAACGTGGCGGTCATCGCCATCCCGGCGCCCGCGTGGTGGAACGCGCGGCCCGAACGTCGTGCGAAAGTGCTGCCCTCGGCCTACGGCCTCGACGATCTGGACGCGGCATGAGCGCGCGGCTGCCCGTGAGCGCGCTGCTCTCCCATGCGGAGAACGGCGGCCTGCAGTGGGTCGCGGGACCACAGGGTGCGGCGTGGGAGGCGGTCGCCGTCGGTGCGAGCGAAGCCGAACTCACCGACAGCGGTGCCGAGCGCCTCGCGATCATCACCGCGGCCGCCCCGGCGTCGACCTGGCAGCAGGACGCGATGCTGCGCCGGCTCCGGGATCGTGGGTTCACCGGGCTCGCCGTCTCCGGGGCGAAGGGCTTCGATGCGGGTGCGTTCCGCCTCGCGGATCGGATCGGGCTGTGCCTGCTCGACGTCGAGCGCCCCATCCAGCTCGCCAAAGCCTGCTGGATGCTGATCGAGGCGCGTGATGCCCTGACGCTCAGCCAGGTGCGCAAGGTCGCGCAGTCCTTCGAGTACGCCGCCGACGATCTCACCGATCTGCTCGGACACATCGCGGCCAATCTCGGGGTCGGTGCTGCACTGATCGACTCGTCGGGCGTGCTCCAGGAGGCGGGTGCGCATCTCGACGAGCGACTGCATGCGGCGATCAGCTTCGACTCGTGGCTCGATCGGGTGAGTGACGGCGAGTCGGCTGCCGCTTCCGTGCGGGTCGACAGCCCGGGACGCAGCGGTCTGCGACTCGTGCTCTTCGGGCGCGGTCTCGGGGAGACGCAGCTGCAGTCCCTGTCCGTCGCGGCGGAGGTCGCGATGCCCGCCGTCGCCGCGCGCATCCTGATCGACGAGGTGGCGGCCGTCAACGACGTCGCGGTGTCGTCCGGGCTGCTGCGCGACTTCGTCGACCTGCACGGGGCGGCAGACGCCGATGTCCAGCGGCGGATGATCGAGCGCGGCTGGCGCACGAGCGGTCATCATCTCGGCTTCCGCGTGGTGGCGAGGGGGCGGCTCGACTCGTTCTCGCTGCTGCGCTCCGTCAGCGCCGGGCTCAGCGCGATCGATGCGGAGGCGCATGCCACGACGGCAGGTCGAGGACTGAGCGGGTGGCTGACGTTCCCGGATGCCCCCGATCCGGATCGCGTCGAGCGGGCCGTGGCCGCACTGCGTGAGCTCCACCTCAGCGTCCTGCGGGACTTCACCGTCGCGACCGGCGTCGGATCTTTGCAGGCCGGTTCCGAAGGGCTCGCCGCGACGCTGGACGAGGCAGGGGACGCGGCGCGAATCGCAGCGGCGCGGTCGGCTACCGGGTGGTTCGTGCGGGTGGACAGTCTCGGTCTGGAGCAGCTGCTGCTGGCCTGGACGGGCAACGACACCTTCGTGCCGGCGGCGGAATCGCTCCTCGCCCCGCTGCAGGAAGGCGGCGGGGAGCTGCTCACCACGCTCTCCGCGTATCTCGATCACGAGTCGGGCATCGCCGCGACCGCGACGGCTCTCGGTCTGCACCGCAACACCATCGCCGTGCGGATCCGGCGGGTGCAGGAGCTCCTCGGGATCGACATGAACGACCCGGAGGCGCGACTGGCACTGCACCTGGCCTGTCGCGCGGTGCAGCCGCGCTGAGTCCGGGTCGCTTCAGGTTCATCCGATCGGGATCGCACGGCGAGTGGTGGTGCTGAGAACCGTGCGTGCGTCGTGGAGCAGGCCGACGTCCGAGAGATCGGCCATGCTCACGGGGCCACGACGTGGATCCTCGACGGCGCGGATCGCCGCCAGCGCCGTGAACTCCCCGGTCGCGAGCGACTGGCCGATCCCGGAAGCCGTGCGCTGCTCTCCGGTGCGGCGGTTCGTCGCCGAGATCTCCCATCGCGCATCACCCCAATGCGGTGATGCCGTGAGAACGCCTCGCCAGGCCGGTATCGCGCCGACGATGGCCAGAGCCGCTGTCGCCACCGGGCTGCTGAGGGCGAGATAGCTGCGCACTCGCAGGCCGCGTCCCGCCAGAAGGACGTGATCAGGGAAATCCGCGCGCAGATGCAGCCGCCGCCGCCCCGCTGCCACAAAACGACGGCGCTCGACCAGGTTGCGCACCGGGTAGTCGTCCGCGGGGTCGTGCACGTCGGTGCCGACGAGACCGGCGGTCCATGCCACGGCGGCCGGTCCGTGGGCCTCGCCGGTGCCGAGCATGACAGCGACGTCGATGTCGTCTCCGTCCGCCGAGGTGAGCGCGGCCGCGAGGAGGGTGCTGACGCCGGGGGCGATGCCTGCTCCGAGCACCACGGTCGCGGAAGCGGAGAGGGAGCGAAGTTCCGACAGGTATGCGCCCGTGGCCGAGATATCGACGAGCGGTGTCTCGGGGAGGAGGGTCACGAGCTGTGGATCTTCGATCCCGGAGGCGTTGATCACCACATCGACGTCGATGGCAGCGCCGGCGAGGCGCTCTCGGCCTCTGGGCGTCGTCAGATCGAGCGGTATGCCTTCGGTCTCCCCTATGGTGCGTCCGGCGAGGACGGCCTCGTGGCCGCGTTCCTGCAATGCGGCGCGTGCGGCACGTCCGACGGCCCCGCGTCCGCCGAGGATAAGCGCGTGCATGAAGACTCCAAACGTTTGGTTGGAATCCGAGTGTACGGAGCAGATCCGATATTTCCAAATGTTCATTTGGGGATGGCGTAGACTGAGTGCATGGCCTGGGACACCGCAGCGACGAGGCAGCGACTGCTCGATGCCGGATCTACCCTGTTCGCCCGTCACGGTTTCGCCGGAACGAGCATGGACGCGATCGGTCGTGAGTCAGGCGTGAACAAGGAACGGGTGTACCAGTACTTCGGCTCGAAGAGCGGGTTCTTCGCAGCCGTGCTCGACCACAGGCTTACCGGTGTGCTCGACGGCATTCCGATCGAAGGTTCGGGCGCGGAGGCAGTGGGAACCTGGGCGCTGATGCTCTTCGACCGCTTCGGACAGCACCCGGACCTCGCCCGCCTGCTGGCTTGGGAGAGTCTCGAACTCCCCGAACCGGTCGCTGCCGCTCACCGGACTGATTCCTGCGCGACGCAGGTCACAGGGCTGCAGGTCGTCCTCCCAGGACTCGCGCGCGCTGACGCGCAGCAACTCCTGCTCTCCCTCGTCACACTCGTCACCGGGTGGTGGACACTCGTGCACGTGTCCGTGACGATCATCGCCGAGCATTCCGATTCCGATGCGCGACGGATTGCGGTTCGTCGTCAGGCCGAAGTCCTCGCCGCGGCCGCGGCGGCCTGACCACGAAGCTGGACGGCGGGACGAGCCCGTACTCACAGTGCGGAGAGCCACTCCGTGAACGTCTGGCGTCCCAGGTCGGCATCGGGGCCGGGAAGCGCATCACCGCGACGCATCCCCGCCATCTGCGGCCCGGGGACATTGAGCGCCGGGATCCATCCGCGATACCCCTCGCGGCGGGCGAATGCCCGGATCATGGTGGAGAGCTGTTCCTCGCGCGGGCCGGCGAAGTCGCGCGCGCGGCCCTGGGGTTCGGACGCCGCGAGGGCTGCGAGCCGTGCGCCGACCTCGGAGGCAGCGACGGGCTGGGTGCGGGCGTTCGGGGCGAGGTGCAGCGGCCCCAGCTTCGCGCGCTCGAACATCTGCCCCGCGAACTCGTGGAACTGTGTCGCCCGCAGAATCGTCCAGGGCACCCGTGCGGACTCGATCACCTTCTCCTGCGCGATCTTGCCTGCGTAGTAGTCGTAGGGGATGCGATCGACTCCCACGATCGACAGGAGCACGACGTGTCGGACTCCTGCCTACTCGGCCGCGGAGACGAGGTTGCCGCTCGCCGCGGTGAAGAACTCGATCGCTGAGGCGGCCTTGAGCGTCTCGATGCTCGTGACGTCGATCACGACGTCGGCACCGTCCAGCGCGGCCTCGAGCCCTCGGCCTGTCACCAGGTCCACGCCGCGCGAACGGCTGAGCACCACCGTGTCATGTCCGTCGGCCTCGATCGCGGCCACGGTCGGCCGACCGACCGTTCCTGTTCCTCCTGCGACGGCGATTCTCATGCGTGCTCCTTCTTTCTCGGTTTCATCCTTCTCCTCTTTCGACGACGCAGGCCACGGGAATGTGAGGCGACGGTCGAGAGATGCAGCGGCGGGCGTCGAGTCGGGCCAGGATGGAGGCGATGGATGATCTCGAGGTGATCGACGCCGAACGCCGCACCCTGCTCGCTCTCGCCTATCGTCTGCTCGGCACGGTCGCCGACGCTGAAGACGCGGTGCAGGAGACGTACGTGCGGTGGTACCGGATGAGCGTGGACGAACGTGCGCAGATCGTGAACCCCGCCGCCTGGCTGACCCGCGTCGCCGGACGCATCTGCCTGGACGTGCTGGGGTCAGCGCGTGCGCGTCGAGAGAGCTACGTCGGCCCCTGGTTGCCGGAGCCCGTTCCGCAGGGGTCGCTGCTCGCCGCCAGCCCGCACCCGGATCCGTTGGAGCGGGTGACGCTCGACGAATCAGTGGGGATGGCCCTGCTCGTCGTGCTGGAGTCGCTCACCCCCGCCGAGCGGGTCGCGTTCGTGCTGCACGACGTGTTCGGCGTCCCCTTCACCGAGATCGCCGAGACGGTCGGTCGCAGCCCGGAGGCGGTGCGACAGCTCGCCTCGCAGGGTCGCCGGCACATCCGCGAACGCCGGGCGGTCGCGGCGTCGAGGGAACAGCACGACGCCGTGGCGAGAGCCTTCCTCGCCGCCGCGGCGACCGGAGAGCTGGACGGCCTGATCGCTCTGCTCGACCCCGACGTCGTGCTCGTCTCGGACGGAGGCGGGAAGAGGTCGGCTGCGCTGCGGCCGGTGGTGGGAGCGGATCGCGTGGCGCGCTTCCTGCGAGGGATCGCACAGCGCCATCCCGAGGCCGAGGTCTCGCTCGTCGCCGCTCCCGACGGGCTCGTGATGCTTGCGACGATCGACGGGCGCGCCGATGCGGTCTTCTCCCTCGTCGTTCGTGACGACCGCATCATGGAAGTCTTCGCCGTGCGCAATCCCGACAAGCTCAGCCAGTGGCCGTGAGACCCCACTCGGTACGATGGCGAGCGTGACCACCCCGACAGTGCGCCCCGGCATCGCCGAACGGCTTTCGCAGATGATCCGCATACCGACGGTGTCGGCGGAGCTCGACGAGCGGGGGAGGGAGCCGTTCGAGGAATTCGTCGCGCTGATCGCTGGGCTGTACCCCCTGACTCACCGGGAGCTGCGGCTGGAACGGCACACCGACTTCGGTCTCCTGTTCCACTGGGCGGGGAACGGCGCAGCGGGCCGAGATCCCCTCGTGCTGATGGCGCACTACGACGTCGTCCCGGTCGACGAGAGCGACGATTGGACGCACCCTCCGTTCGACGGAGTCGTCGCCGACGGTTCGGTGTACGGAAGAGGAGCCCTGGACGACAAGGGGCCGCTGATCGTCGTTCTGGAAGCGGTGGAGAACCTCCTCGCCGACGGCTTCGTACCCGCTCGCGACGTGTACCTCTCGTTCGGCGGCAACGAGGAGACCTACGGGAAGGCGGCCGAGGAGATCGCACGGGCGCTTCGTGGGCGTGGCGTGGTGCCGTGGCTCGTCCTTGACGAAGGGGGCGCCGTGGTCGATGCGCCGCTGCCCTTCGTCCCCGGTCGAGCAGCGATGATCGGTGTGGGCGAGAAGGGCGTCATGACCCTCCGGCTGTCGGCACGCGGCGAGGGCGGGCATGCATCGGCGCCGCCGTCGCTCACCGCGGTCCGACGCATCGCGAGGGCCGTCGATCGGCTCGGACCCACCACCTTCCGTCCTCGTGCCTCGAAGGCGATCCTGCGGATGCTGTCGAAACTGGCGAGCCGGACTCCGGGGCCGGCGCAGCACCTGCTGCGGTTCCTGGCGTCGTCACCGCTCGTGACGGCGCAGGTCTTCGCCGCACTCGGGGGCGAACCCGCGGCCCTCGTCCGCACCACGGTGGCTCCCACCATGCAGTCAGGGGGTACTGCAGCCAACGTGCTGCCGTCGCAGGCATCGGCCACCCTCAATCTCCGCATCGCGCTGGGTGAGACCACCCAGCAGACGATCTTCCGCGTGCGGCGACGTATCCGCGATCCGCTCGTCTCCGTCGAGGTGGTCGAAGCCGATGAGCCCTCGCCGGAGTCGCCCACCGACAACGCCCAGTTCGCGCTGCTCTCGGAAGCGTTGGACGTCTCCCATCCGGGGGTTCCCGCCGTGCCGTACGTGATGATGGCGGCCACCGACTCCCGGCATTTCCACCGTTTCTCGCCCGCGGTCTACCGCTTCGCGCCGCTGGATATGTCGAATGCGCAACGGGCGTCGATCCATGGTGTCGATGAGAGCGTCGAGATCGCCGCTCTGGAGCGCGGGGAGCGGTTCCACCGGGCGCTTCTCGAACGGCTAGGGTGATCTCACCCACCTCCTTCCCACGCAGGAGGACCCGAACGAGAAGCAGGAGACGCGATGACGCGAACCCGCACACTGGGCACTCTCGCCGTCGTCGTCGGCTTCCTCGCCTTCGTCGAGTTCACGAGTGGTGTGCTGCAGGGCTACTACACGCCCATGCTGACGGACATCGCCCGTCATCTCGGCGTCCATGACGCTGACGTGAACTGGCTCGAGGGCACGCAGCTGATGCTCTCCGCACTGGTCGTCCCGGCGTTCGCGAAGCTGGGCGACATGGTCGGTCACAAGCGGATGCTGCTGATCTCCACCGCCGTCACGGCCGCGGCAGCCCTGGTGCTGCCGTTCACGGACTCCTTCGGCGTGTTCCTCGCGGCGTGGGCGCTGATGGGGTTCTACGTCGTCTGGCTTCCCCTGGAGATCGCCCTCATCTGGTCGCGGTCGAGGCGGATGGAGGGGCGCTCCTCGATCACGGCCAAGGCGGCGGGACTCCTGGTCGCGGCGCTCGAAGGCGGTGCGATCATCGGAGCGCTCGTCGGCGGTGCGCTCATCGACGTCCTGCCCCTCACCGTCGTCCTGCTCGTGCCCGCCGTGCTCATCGTGGTGTGCTTCTTCGTGATCCTGCTCGGGGTCAAGGAATCTCCGGAGCCGACGGGCGGTGTGTTCGACACCGTCGGGCTCGTGCTCATCTCACTCGCGCTCGTCTGCTTCACCGGAGGTCTCAGCCTGCTCCGTCTCGACGGCGGACTGGGCAACCCCTGGTCGTGGGGCGTGGTGGTCCTGGGCGTGCTGCTGGTCGTCCCGTTCGTGTTCTGGGAGCTGCGGTGCGAGGATCCGCTCATCGATGTGCGCATGTTCCGCTCGCCCGCGCTCGGCCCGGTGTTCCTGACGGCGGGGCTCTTCGGGGTGAGCGTTCTCGGTGCGCAGGCCCCGCTGTCCACGTTCGCCCGGACCGACCCCGCGGTCTACGGCTACGGTCTCGGGACCAGCGGTTTCGCGACCTCGCTGATCATCGGCGTCTATCTCATCGCCATGATCACGGGCGCCCTGCTGTTCCCGTCGGTCGCCCGCTGGGTCACCCCGCGCCTGACGCTGATGGGCGCCTCGCTGCTCGTGGGACTCGGCTTCCTCCTGTTCCTCCCCTTCCATGACACGTATGCGCAGGTCATCGCGAACATGGTGGTCGTCGGACTCGGCTCGGGCGCCCTGGTCGCCGCGCTGCCGGCAGCCGCGGCTTCGGCGGCCCCGGCATCGCAGACAGGCGTCGCGACGGGGCTCACGAACTCCGTGAAGACCGTCGGCGGTGCGATCGCCTCGTGTGTGTTCGGCATCGCGCTGCTGCACGGTGTCGCGACCACGGCGGGGACGGCCGAAGGGACCGCGGGTTCGCTCGCTGGCTACTTCACGGTGTGGATCGTGTGTGGCGCCACAGCTCTCGCGGCGGCGGTGATCCTGGTGTTCGTTCCCAAGACCGCGTTCACCGACCGAGCTGCCGACGCGGCGGCCGTCCCGGTGCTCTGACCTCACTCGCGCAGATCGAGCGCACGCGCGATCGCCGTCCACGCCTTGGCTCCGAGCACGGCGTCGGCGGACGGCGTACCGCCTCGGCCCATGGCCACGCCGGCCTGGACGGCCGTCTCGCCGGGAAGCGTGATGCGGTGTCCGGCGTCGGGGTGGGTGACGACGATCGTCTCTCTGCCGTGCAGCGAGCGGCGCAGGCGGATCTCGTCCGCGAATCGGTCGCTCGGCCAGACGCGGTCGTCGCCGCCGGCTGCGAGGACGACCGGCCCGGTGATGTCTTCGACCCGGATCGCCGCCGCACGGGTGAGGGCGGGATCACGGTCGAGACTGGCTTCGTATAGTGACCGATACTCGGGCGGCTCCGTCGAGGCAGACCACGACGGTTCGAACGCGACGGAGGGGAGCGGAGCGCCACGAAGTGTCCAGTGCGATGACCAGTTACCGTCGACGACTCCCGACCAGACGACGGATGACGGCGCGACCGCCACGGTGGCGTCGACCGGATGCACGGACGCGGTGACAAGGGCTGCTTCCGCTCCGAACGACGTGCCGAAGATCGCCACGCGATCGGCGTCGTGGCGGAGGAGGTCCAGCTGGTCGACGAACACCTCGATCGGCACCTCGTGCGGAGCGGGACGCTGGCCCATGCCGCCGAACCAGCGGATGGCGCGGACCCGGGCCCCGTGTCGTGCGAGCAGGTCGGCCCGCTGGGCCTCCACCCGCCCACTTGACCCGGCGAGCAGGAGAACGGCGGTGCCACAGGGCGTTTCGGGTGTGGCATCGTACCGGTCGTCGCGATCGATCGCGGTGCGGGATAGCGGTTTCGTCATCACTCGCGATCGAGACCGAACGTGCGCTTCACGATGGCCTGGACGTCGCGGTCGAGGGCGTCGATGCGGGTGTTCACGGTATCGAACCGGGCGTTCATCTCGGTGCGGAGACCACCGATCTCGCTGCGGACGATCCGGACGAACAGGGTCGAGACGACCGTGAGGGTGCTGGACATCAGCACGGTGAACGCCCCGATCATCGTCCAGATCTGTGCGTCATTCATGAATCCCACTCCGTCATCGTCGCATCGATCCGGCAAGCATGCCAGGGCGCAGAGGTCGAAGATATCGGCTGTTCCGGAAGCCGGGGAGAACCTGTTCACACATCGACTGGTGGAGGAGATGCCCCAGAACCCCGGGGCTCGACGTGGGGTGGGGTGGGGAATGTCGAGCCCCGGGGCGGTCTGGATCGTGCTCAGGCCTGGTGCCTGCGGGCGGCGCGTCGCACGAGCAACACGGTCCCCAGTGTCAGGAGAGCAAGGGCCACGGCGCCGGCGATGAGGGTGCCGACCGCGTCGAGGCCGGTAGCGGCGAGATCGCCGGTCGCCTCCGGGGCTTCGGCCTCTTCCGCGTCGGGTGCCTGCGTGGCGACGCCCGGGTCGATCACCTCGGGGGCGATCACGACGGCACGGGGAGTGGTCGCGGTCGACGGTGTCGACTCGATCGGTCCGCCGTCCGGCGCGGTGCCGGTCGCCAGAGCGGTGTTGTCGATCGTGTCGAGAGCGAGGTCGGCCTCGTCGACCGCGTACGTCGCGGTGCACGTCATCGACTGCCCCGGTGTGAAGGCAGCGGACTCCGCCGGACAGACGACCGCCGAAAGGGAGCCGCTGCCGGTGAACGCCACGTCGTCCACGCGGACGTCGGTGAGAGTGACATCGCCGGTGTTGGTCACCAGGAACTGGTAGTCGATGATGCTGCCGTCCTCGAAGGACTCGGCGTCGGTCGACGTCACGATCGCCGATTTCACGATGGCGAGGGCCGGTGACTGCGGCGACGTCACCAGGGCCGTCGATGGCGGCGAGACCACACGGTCGTCAGTCGGCGTGGTGCCGGTGGCGGTCGCCGTGTTCTGCACGGAGCCGCGATCGACATCCTCTTGCTGCATCGAGTAGGTCGCTGTGCACGTCGCCGACTCACCGGCGTCGAGGGACAGGGGAGAGGCCGGACACGACACCCCGGAGAGCGTCCCCGCGCCGTCGAAGGCGAGCTCGTCCACGGTGATGTCGTGCAGGGGCACGCGGCCCGTGTTCGTGATCTCGAAGAAGTACTCCACCTCATCGCCGAGGACAGCGCTGGATACATTCGCCGTCTTGGTGAGAGCGATCATGCTCTCGCTTCGTGGCGTGTTCGTGAAGGTGCAGACCACACCCACTCCCGCGGGATCCGTGTGGGGAACGGTGACGTCCCCGCTGGTCCCCGCCCCGGCAGCGAACACGTCTCCCGTGGCATCGTCGAGGCAGGCCCACGAGCTCTGGTAGCGTGCCGGATCGGCGCCCGTCCCTGCCTCCTCGATCCGGATCACCGAGCCTGGGAGCACAGGAGCGACGATGCGGCGATGCTGCACCCCGATCTCCGTCCCGAGAGTCGTGACCGAGAGGTCGTCGAACCCCGCTCCGGAGAGCGTCAGCTGCACCTGGTCCGTGGCGTCGTCGGAGTCGCGTCCGACCGGGAAGTCCTTCTCGAGCGTGAGGTGGCTCGGGTACGAGCACGATGCGATGTCGACGACGCCGGGCTCCGTGAACGTGACCTGGCTGGTCACCTCACCGGACATCGGATTGATGCGGAAGAGCTCGAGCCCCGTGCTGACGACCAGGTAGCCCTCGCTGTCGAACGCGATCCCGTTGACGCCCAGTCCGCCGCTGTCGTCCACGCTGAAGGTCTGGATCAATCGCGGGCGTGCGGTCGGATAGGGGCTCGTCGTGCCCAGGACGATGTCGCGCGCGTCGACCACGTAGATCCCCGCCTCGGTGGCGGAGCTCATGACGATGTACAGGTTGCCGTCACGGTCGAAAGCGATGTCGCCGTTTCCGCCGGGTGCGGGTTCCCAGTAGAAGTTGATGGCGATGCGGCCCCTTCGCTCGCCGGTCACGGCATCGCGCCCGTCGAGGTTCAACCGGTCGCCGTTGAGGGCGCCGTGGAAGTACAGGGAGGTCTTCGGGTCGACCGCTCCGTGCGTCTGCCGGGTCCCGAAGTAGTACGGCAGGCGGGTCGCATCGACGGTCGTGGTCGCTGCGGTGGCGAAGTCGAAGGTCGCGAGCGCTCCGGCGTCGTTCGTCGTCCACGGATCGGCGCGCATCGCGTAGGCGGCGCCCTCGGGGTGCTCGGGGGTGATCGCGACTCCGAGACCGTTGAAGATCGATGTGGGATCAGCGCCGGGATCGATGGTTCCGATGACGGTTTGCGATCCCGTCGCGGTGTCGATGCTCCACAGGGTGCTTCCGGCGCCGTTGTTCTCATTCATGGCGTAGATCGTGGAACACGCGAAGACTTCTGCCGCGTGCGCTGCGGGAGCGTCGATCATGGCGCCGGGGATCACGACAGCGCCGACGGCGATCGCGGTGGCCGCGAGGCCTCCGATCGTTCTCCTGCGCGAGCGGCTCCGGCTTTCGGAGAGCGTGTGCGGTCTGTGCGCAGAATCATGCGCCATTCGGGAGTCCTTTCTGATGACGGTGCGAACCGAGCCCGGCGAACAGGCGGTCCGGCTCACCCAACGTCCCATCCGCCGGACGCGGTGCGTGGCCCGGTGCGTGGCGAGCGCGCAGAAGTCAGTGACGGCGACTCCGAAACGCGTCCTTCGGAACCTGTCGAGTACGTAGTATGCGAGCGGACGCGCGACGCGAGTGTTGTCGTGCCTGCGGATCCCGCCGGTCAGTGAGGGACGCGGTCTACGCCCACGAGAACGTCGAGAGTTCCGCGCGTCCGGAGATCTGAAGCTTGCGGAAGACCTTCAACAGGTGGCTCTCGACCGTCCGGGTACTGATCTGCAGGAGCGCAGCGATCTCATTGTTCGACTGACCGTGAGCGGCGAGCCGGGCGACTTCGCGCTCGCGGTTCGAGAGCGCCGCCCGTGTGCCGCGCCGCCCGGCGATCGGTGGAGCGTCAAGCGGATCGCGGCGCCCGCGGAGCTCGGTGAGGGCACGCGCGAAGTGGGAGGCCATGGCGGAGTCGTCTCTTCGGGCCGCGATCTCGCCACCGTGCTCGAGTGCGACCGTCGCGTGTTCGAGACGCCCTTCGGACTGGAACCAGGTCCCCCAGCGGGCGAGCTCCGCATCGTCTCCGCGGACGATCGCACGCTGAACCTCGAACATCGGCGGGACGAGAGTGCCCTCCAGGGTGGCGAGGTCCTCGTCGCCCTGCGTGCTGGGAAGGGTCCTGAAGCCGAATCCCACCACCAGCACGCGGAGCATCCCGGCGCTGAGGAGGTAGCCGCGCGCCTGAAGCTGTGCGCTCTGTTCTCGCAACAGCGATCCGGCACGCTCGACGTCACCGGCGAGCAGCGCGAAGGTGATCTCGGGAAGAGCGGCCACCATTCCCGGCCAGGGACCGATCGAGACGCCGGTGGACAGCGCCTGCGCGGCGAGGGACTCGGCAGACGTCTGGCGTCCGGCTCGGGCGGCGACCATCGCCGCGAGAGCGAGAGCACCCATCTGGGTACCCTCTTGCCCGAGACCGGGCTCTCCCAGCGCCAGGAACCGGCCCAGGTGGATCTCCGCGGTTCGGAACCGGCCCAGTACGATCCCGGCAACGGCAGCCACATAGGTGTGTCCGCGCAGGTTCTCCAGGTCAAGCTCCACCCGGCTCTGCTCGATGTGCGTCAGCGCCCAGTCGTAGGCGCCGCGCACATCGCCCTTGCCGAGCATCGCCCACCCTCGCAACAGGGTGAGCACGCGCCCGATCTTCGTCGAGGTGTCGTCCGAATCGACGAGCAGCGCGTGGGCCGATTCAGCGCGACCTCGCAGGATCAGCGCTGTCGTGCGCACGGCGGTGATGGAGTTCTCGGTGGTCGCATCGCGTGCCGTCAGTGATGCGAGATGCTCCAGCTGCGCGACCGATGTGCCGCTGGTGTTGATCTCGATCTGCGTCGTCCACACATCGAACATCGTCGCGTAGCGCGGCTGTCGGATGGCCGAAGCCGCAAGGATCTCGAGTGCTTCCTCGGTCTCGCCCGCTGCGAGTGCGTACCAGTGCGCTTGGAGGATGCGGAACATCGCCATCGCCCTGCCATCGCCGGTATCGGTCGGTGTCTGCTCGAAGACCTTCCGCGCCACCGAGAGTTCGTGCTTGCGGTCGAAGAGGGCGAAGAGATAGCTGATCGCGGAGTCCGCGCTGGGGTCGCGTTCCCAGGCGTGCCGTCGCGCCGAGAGCTGAGCGGCGTGGCGGTCCCTGATGAGTCGCAGGACGGCCATCTCCGCTGCGTCGGGTTCGAGTGAGGCGTCGGTCATCGAGAGCGGGAGCAGATCGGTGTGTGCTGCGGCTTCACGGGTGCTGAACTGATCCCGGATCCTTCGCAGGATGCGGCTTCGTCGAACGGACGTGGGCTGATTCTGGAAGTAGTCGGTGATCAGCGGGGGAGTGACGGTGACGGAGAGCCGTCCGAAGGGCTCGATGCTCAGGAGAAGGTTCGCGGCTTCGAGTGCTTCGATCAGGTGACGACTGACGAGTTCTTCCGCGGTGTCGATGTCGAGCACACCGGCGAGCGCCAGGGTCTCGATTCCCTCGAACTCCGCATCGTCGAGCCGGGCGAGAAGGTGCTCGACCGCGCCCGACATGGACTCGTGCCAGAGCTCGCCGTTCGTCGTCCAGATCTCGTCGGCGAAGATGATGTGTCCGAAGGATCGCGCTGACGTGATCATCGCGACGGCGAGGCTCGGGATGCCGGCCGAGCGCGTGTACACGCGGCCGACGAGGCCGGTATCCACCGCGCCGGCGAGCTGCTCGTGCACGAGATCCGATATCGCCTCGAAGCTCAGGGGACGCAATCGCAGTTCCGCCGCCTGGCTGACGATGGCGTGCAGCCGCTTCACGCCGGGGTCGGTGGCGGCCGTCGATGCGGTGACGATGGTGGCACCCGTGCGGGAATGCACGGCTGCGATGACGCCCCACGTCTCTTCGTCGATGTACTGCGCATCGTCGACGAGGATCACGCAGCGGCGCCCTGCTGCACGCTCCGCCATGTCCGCGACGATCTGCCCGGCACGGAACGGCGTGTTTCCCCTCGGCAACTGGCCCGCGAGGTCGAGCGCGTCGAACGGGCGGGAACGGAGGGCGGCGACGCCGAGGAACTGGATCGTCGGATGCCCCCGTTGCTCCAGGCTGCTCGCGACTTCCCGAAGGAGCATCGAGCGACCGCTTCCTTCCGGGCCGACGATGCTCACGCACGAGCCCGCAGTGATGAGCGTCAGTGCGGCGGCGAGATCATGGGAGCGGACGAACATCGCCCGTCCGCCCGTTCGTGAATCCCACTGCGCCATGCTGACACCGATCCGCGGAGTCTGCCACCACTCAATGTAGGGGTTTGTGCGGCCGTGCGGAGGTGGGCGATGGCGACGACACCGCCCACCTCCGGTTTCAATCCCCCTTCACGTTGACGATCTGCCGCAGCGTGTGCCGGACCGACACGAGGCCTGCGGCATCCGCCATCACCTGGTCGATCGGCTTGTACGCCTGCGGGATCTCGTCGACGAAGGCCTCGGTGTCACGGAACTCGATCCCCGTCATCGCCTCCCGCAACTGGTCGTGCGTGAAGCTCCTCCGCGCCGCCGATCGGGAGTACTCCCGTCCTGCACCGTGCGGGGAGGAGTTCAGCGACTGCGGGTCACCGAGCCCTTCGACCACGTACGAGGCGGTGCCCATCGATCCGGGGATGAGCCCCGGTCGGCCGGCGTCCGCCTGGATGGCGCCCTTTCGGGACACCCACACCTGCTTGCCGTAGTGCTTCTCCGACTCCGTGAAGTTGTGGTGGCAGTTGATGCGCTCCTGCTCGTCGACCGTGGTGCCGAGGAACTCCGACACCTGACGCATGACCCGGTCCATCATCTCCTCACGGTTCAGCAGGGCGAAGCGCTGGGCCCACCGCAGTTCCCGGATGTAGCTCGTGAACTCCGCGGTCCCCTCGACCAGGTAGGCCAGGTCGGGGTCCGGGAGGTCGATCCACCACTGTGCTGCCAGCCGCTGGGCGACGCCGATGTGGTGTCCGGCGATCTTGTTGCCGACGCCGCGCGATCCCGAGTGCAGGAACAGCCAGACCCGGCCGAGTTCATCGACAGACACTTCGATGAAGTGGTTGCCCGAACCGAGCGTCCCCAGCTGCAGCCGCCAGTTCCCGGCGTACCGAGCGGGATCGAAGCCGCTCTTCTCGGCGAGCTGCTCGAGCTCGGCGATGCGCGGCTCAGCAGTGGCCACGACCTTGCGGTTGTAGCGTCCGGCCGACAGCGGGATGGCGCGCTCGATCTGCTCGCGGAGCCCTGCGAGGTCACGACCTGCGAGGTCGTCTCGGGTGAACGGCGTGCGAACGGCGATCATGCCGCATCCGATGTCGACGCCGACGGCCGCGGGGATGATCGCGCCGAGCGTCGGGATGACCGAGCCGACCGTCGCCCCCTTGCCGAGGTGCGCGTCCGGCATCAATGCCAGGTGCGGGTGGATGAACGGCATGCGGGCCGTGGTGTGCGCCTGAGCGAGTGTCTTCTCGTCGATCAGTGACGCCCACGACAGCAGCCGTGCGGAGAGCCTCTCCATGATTCCTTTCCTTGTGGTGGTGTCCGGCCACAGGTCAGGGGTCTTCCATGGAAAACGCCCCGGACCTGACGGTACGGGGCGTTGCGAGAGCGGATGCTGTCACACGGCGCGTGCCGGAGGGTACGACTCGTAGCGGTCATTGCGCTTCTGCTGAAGCTGCAACACCGCTGCGATGGGGAGGTTCCGCTGCGCGGTCATCCGTCGACTCCTCGGCTGGTGCGCTGCGCCGATCGACGCAGCTTTGTCACACTAGGGTGCGACACGCCCGGGAGTCAAGTGGTCCCCGGGGCCACGCCGAAGTGCCAAGACCCAGATCTGCGCCGCAAGCGGCGGCGTGTCGAACGGCGACGCGCCGTGAACGCGACGGCTGGTCTGGGTTTTCGCCGCGGGCTCAGTGCGGCGCGTGGTACTCCGCCTCGCCGCGCTTCCAGTACCCCTTCACCACGGCCTTCGTCGTCTCGACGCCCCAGCGTTCGAGCAGCGCCCGGCCCGGCTTGACGATCGACTGCTCGGCGGCGACGAACACGAAGGGGTCTTCGCCGATCGCGTCCTCGGGGGTCAG
Source organism: Microbacterium paraoxydans (assembly GCF_020524545.1). Classification (GTDB taxonomy): domain Bacteria; phylum Actinomycetota; class Actinomycetes; order Actinomycetales; family Microbacteriaceae; genus Microbacterium; species Microbacterium paraoxydans_C. The sequence goes on from NZ_JAIVLG010000002.1 coordinate 106,789, forward strand.
GGCGTCGAGGAAAGCGATGAGCGCGGAGCCGGAAGGTGCCTCGCCGCGGTGCAGCCACTCGACGTCGACGGGGGCGTCGATCTCGATTTCGCGTCCCGGATTCACGGTCTCCACCACGATGCGCGCCGGCGTGCCTTCCGGGATGAGCGCGGCGAAACGGCGGATCGCGGGGATCGCGGTCTCGTCGCCGACCAGTAGCCAGGACCCCGGCTCGCCCGTCACCACGGCGGATCCGCGAGGCCCGCCCACGCCGATCGCGGAGCCGAGTGGTGCGGTCGCGGCCCAGGGAGCGGCCACGCCCTGGTCTCCATGCACCGCGAACTCGACATCGAGCCAGTCCTCGCCCCAGGCCAGCGGGGTGTACTCGCGGCTCGGTGACGCGCGAAGCTCCTCGATGGACTCAACCGGGCCGGAGGGGAAGAAGAGTCGCATGTGATCGTCGGCGCCCGGCGAATCGAAGCCCGCGAGGTCCGAACCAGTCAGCCGCACGCGAACGAAGTCCGGCGCCAGCCATTCCCGGGCGCTCAGGGTCGCGTTGCGGAAGCGCAGCTCGAGGCCGCGGCGTTCGATCGAGAATCCGGATGTCGTAGAGCTCATGAAGTAAGGCTAACCTAAACGCGTCGCGGAAGGCCGGCGGCGGCGGAGGGCGTGATCGCCGGACCCTCCAGACCGCTCGCGGTGTACTACTGAACCCGGCGCAGGAGCGGCTCAGAGCTCGATGCCGTGGTCTTCATCGTTGACACCGGCATTGTTCCCGCGCCGCGATTCGTACCCGAGGAACCAGCCCAGCCACACGATCGCGGCGAGAAGCACGCCCAACCACACATTCTGGAAGATGAGCCCGATCACCACGCCGACGATCAACAGGCCGACGGTGATGGAGATGCGGATCGCGCTGCGGGACATGGCCCCAGCATAGGCGGCGGAGTCAGCGGTCGCGATGGTTCTCGGGGGCGAGGCGAGGGCCTCGTCGCGGCTCCTGCACCCCGCTGGCGAGGATGAGCCGGACCGCTCGCTGCCGTTGCCCCGCCCAGGGAGCGAGCAGTTCGAGCATCCCGGCGTCGTCGGTGCGCGTGCCGGTGAGGGCATAGCCGATCTCATGGGCGAGGTGGTAGTCGCCGACACTGACGGCATCGGTGTCGCCGAGAGCGCGTGCCCTGGTCTCCGCGGACGTCCAGGCTCCGATACCGGGGAGGCTCGTGAGAACGCGGTCGCGCGCCGTGCCGTCCGAGGCGTTCCGCACGGCGCGGGCGATGCGGTCGCCCCGCTCGGCCGCGCGCACGAGGGTCCGGGACTGTGGCGGCTCGACCCCGGCGCGGTGCCACGCCCAGGACGGGACGCGGTGCCACTGCGCAGCCGTCGGCGCGGCGAACATCGGCCGTGGCGTCGGGCCGGGGGCGCGCTCGCCGAAGCGGGAGACGAGCCAACGCCACGCCCCGAACGCCTGCATGCCGGTGACCTTCTGCTCGATGATCGCGCACGCGAGCGCGTCGAACACCTCGTCGGTGCGCGTCAGGCGCAACCCGGGATGGCGACGGGCCGACTCGGTGACGAGAGGATGCTGCGACGCATCGAAGTCCTCGGCGTCGTCATGGGCTCCGCAGAGCGCGGGAACGACGTCGAGCGCGAAGTCCGCTCCGGGGCCCCAGGCGGTCGCGCGCACCTCGTCGCCGATCGTCCGCACCGCCAAGGTCGTGGGGCCGAGGGGTGTCCGCATCGCACGCCAGATGACCGACCCGGCGATGACCATGGTCGGGTCGCCCTTGCCGCGGCGCAGGAATCCGAGTGTGCGGCCGAGATCCAGAGCGTGCGGTGGGCGGTAGACGGCCTCCCGAGGGGCAGCTGATGGCGCGACCTCAGCTGCTGCGGAATGCGCCGTCGATGTCATGCGGCCACCCTACGCGCCGGCTCCGACAGCGCCTCCCAGACGGTCAGAAGCGGTCGGGCGACGGCGTTCCGTGTCCGTAGCGGATGACGACGTCGGCGTGCCGGTCGAACCGGTAGCCGATGCCGCGCACCGTGCGGACGATGTCCTCGTAGCGCCCGAGCTTCGCGCGAAGACGACGCACATGGACATCGATCGTGCGCTCGCCGGGGGTCTCGTCGTCCTGCGCCTGCCAGAGGGCGGAGACCAGCTCGCTGCGCTCGATCGTGCGGCCCTCGCGCAGCACGAGGTACTGGAGCAGCTCGAACTCCTTGTAGGTGAACGCCGCAGACTCCCCGTCGATCAGTACGCGCTTGCGGGAGATGTCGACGGTCACGCCGCTCTCCTCTTCCGCGGAGTCCTCGTCGGCCGCGGCCTTGGTGCGTGCGATGGCACCCGGCTCCTGCAAGGCGAGTCGGACGACGTCGAGATCGCGTCCACCCGACCCGTGCGGGGCGAGGGCGACCGTCGCGTGTGTCTCCGCGCCCGGAGCGAGCTCGGCCAGAGTGCGGCGCAGCGCGTCGACGAGCAGCGGGAGGCTCACACCGGCTTCGGCGGCCTTGATCTCGTCGAGGCCCACGTAGAGTGCGAAGCCGCGCGGCGAGCGGACAGCGGGAAGGTCGGCGGTGGCGGAGGGCAGCGGCGCGGCTTCGGCACGAGTGCGGATCGGGGCGGCGGCGGGACGCTCGAGAAGTGCGGTGTTCGACATGATGATGAAGTCCTCGGGACGTGAGCCCGGATCGAGAGGGGCTCTGATGCGTTGCATGAATGACCGGCGGAGCCGGGGAACGAGCAGAGGGTGGATGCTCGGAGACGCTGGCCTCGCAGATCGCGAGGACTCAGGTCAGGCGGGGTGGCTGTTCGTTCAGCGACACATTCGGCAACACATGCCAACGCGACCGGGCATCATCATCCCGGCAGTCCTGTTCGCCTCCTGGGCGGACAAAGGGCTTGCGTTGGTGGTCATGGGGGGATTATGTCCGATCGTGACGCCCCATGTCAAAACGCCCGGGCGCTTCCGACGGGCGTAACGTGGAGCGAATGACGATCTCACACACTGTCGGAGGCTTCATCCTGACCGACGAGAAGGACGCGTCGCGCTACACGCTCATGCGCGACGGAAAGCTCGTGAGCGTTCTCGACTACCGCGACGACGGTCACACGATCGCCCTCACCCGCGCGTTCACGATCCCGACTTTCCGGGGCAACGGCTATGCGGGCAAGGTCGTGGAGGGTGCGGTGGCCGACATCCAGGAGCGCGGCGACCGCAAGGTGGATGCGGTGTGCTGGTACGTCGCCGATTGGTTCGCCGCACACCCCGAGCATGCTCCTCTGCTGCGCTCGCGCTGACCGCCTTCTTTCATGACGTCGTGTTACGACCGGTTACCGACCGGGTGACGTCCTGAGCCCGTCGCGGCACGCCTCGCAGGGAATGTCGGAGGTGGTTCGTACCGTGTGACTATGCGAATCCTGCACACCTCCGACTGGCACATCGGCCGGACGTTCCATGGCAACTCGACCATGGGCGCGCTGACCGAGGTTCTCGGGGCGCTCACCGAGCAGGTGCGCACACACGCGGTCGACGTGGTTGTCGTCGCCGGAGACGTCTTCGACTCCGCGACTCCGTCCGGTGCCGCTTACTCGGTTCTCGGCGACGCGTTGGTGGCGCTGGAAGAGGTCGGCGCGCGGGTGATCGTCACGAGCGGCAACCACGACTCGGCGGCGCGACTGGGTTTCCAAGCCCGGTTGCTCCGTGACGGCATCCATGTGCTGACCGATCCGCTCGGCGTCGGCGCGCCCGTCACGATCGCGGATGCCGATGGACCGGTGCATTTCTTCGGCATCCCCTACCTCGAGCCGGCGATCGTGCGTCAGCATTGGCCCGAAGGCGACAGCTCTGGCCGCCCGCTCCGCACCCAGGCACAGACCATGGCGCATGCCATGGACCTCGTCCGCACCGGCATGAGCGCTCACGAAGGGCGTTCGGTCGTCATCGCGCACTGCTTCGCCGCAGGAGTCGACGCCACCGCCGGTCTCGAACGCGAGGTCCGTCAGGGCGGGCTAGACGTGGTGCCGCTGAGTGTGTTCGACGGTCCCGATTACGTCGCGCTCGGGCACATCCATGGTCGCCAGAAGCTCAGTGAGCGCGTGCGTTACGCCGGGGCTCCGCTGCACTACAGCTTCGGCGAGCAGTACAAGGAACGTGGTTCGTGGCTCGTCGACCTCGATGCCCACGGTCTCGCCACCGTCGAGTGGCTCGAGCTGCCCGTGCCGCGTCGCCTTGTCACGCTCACCGGCACGCTCGACGAGATCTTGGCGCCCGAGATGGTCGCCGAGCATGCCGATGAATGGGTATGCGCCGTGTACACCGACGCTGTGCCCCAGTCAGAGCCGATGCGGCGTCTGCGCGAGAGCTACCCCTACTGCGCCATGGTGCAGCACCAGCCCGCGGCCGTCTCTGGGACGGAGGAGAGGTCATACTCGCAGCGACTCCGTGCCGCGGTGACCGATGCCGACAGGATCGAGGCGTTCCTCGAGCACGTCCGGGCAGGCCGCGGCGCGACCGACGCGGAGCGCGACCTCATCCGCGAGGTGCTCGACGAGCGCGTGCGCGCGGAAGCTCTCGTCTAGATGCGTCTTCATCGCCTGGAGGTCGAGGGGTTCGGCCCTTTCCGATCGCGGCAGATCGTCGATTTCGACGGGTTCGGTGACGACGGTATCTTCCTGATCGCGGGGCGGACCGGCGCCGGCAAGTCGAGCATCCTCGACGCCGTCTGCTTCGGTCTCTACGGCGGCGTGCCGCGCTACGACGGCGGTGAGAAGCGGCTTCGCAGCGACCATTGTGAGCCCGACGATCCCTCCGAGGTCGTGGTCGAATTCAGCACGCCGTCCGGTCGGTTCCGGGTGACGCGGTCGCCGGAGTACCTTCGTCCGGCGAAGCGCGGCGGGGGACTGACGAAGCAGGCCGCGGCGGTGTCTCTGGACGAGTGGACCGAGGCAGGGTGGGTGGGGCGCGCCGCACGCGCCGTCGATGTCGCCGGCGATCTCGATGAGATCCTGCAGCTGAGTCGGGAGCAGTTCCTGCAGGTGATCCTTCTGGCACAGAACCGGTTCTCCGAGTTCCTGCTGGCGGGCAGCCGGGATCGCCAGTCTCTGCTTCGCCGGCTGTTCGGCACTCAGCGGTTCGAGGATGTGCAGGCGCGGTTCGATGAACGACGTCGGCAGGCGGAGCAGGTGCTCGGCGCCCGGCTCGCCACCGTCGACGCTCGCGTCGACGAGGCGGAACGTCTGGTGGACTCCAGCGGGCTGTCGGGCGAAGCCGATGACGGCACGGCCCCACCCGCAGCCAAGGAGCAACCGACGACGTCGCAGACGATCGATGAGCGTCTCGACGCGCTTCGGCGGGCCCAAGCGCGCGCCGACTACCGCGCCGAGCGTCGCGCCTCCGAGCAGGCTGACGCCGAGAAGCGAGCGGCCGAGGCCGACGCGGCGCTCGCCACGACGCGCGAGGAGCAGCGCGCGCAACAGGAGCGCGACCGCGCACGGGCCGCGCTCGCGCGTCTCGAAGCCGATGCGCCGTTGATCGACGCGGTTCGCGCCGAGCTCACGGCAGCGCGGGCTGCAGAGGCTCTGCGGTCGACGATCGCGTCGGCGTCTCGGTCTCGCGCTCTGGTCGACGATGCCGCTACGGCTGAGGAGCGCGCTCGTGCGGAGTGGGACGCCCTGGGGGTCGATGTCGACGGCGACCTCGAGACGTGGGCCACGGCCCGTACCAGGGAGATCGGATCCTGGGAGCGCGCGCGTGAGCTCGAGGAGCAGGCGCCGGCCCTCGACGAGGATCTGCGGATCGCGGCTGCCGCGGTCGAAGCAGCGACCGCACGCCTCGAAGCAGGGGAGGCGGAGCGTCTCTCGTTGCCCGAGGCGGTCGCCGCGTCACAGGCGGAGCGGGACCAGACCCGGCGCGTCGCCGACCGTGCGGATGACCTGAGAATCGCGCAGGAGTCGGCGGGTGCCCGCGTCGCGGCCGCGAAAGCCGCGCAACGTCTCCAGGGTGATCAGAACTCCGTGGAGCGCGAGTTGACCGCTGCCACCACCGAGCACGCCGAGGCGCAGATGAGCCTCGCGCAGCTTCGGCAGCGTCGCAGCGAGGGGATGGCCGGCGAACTCGCTTCGAGTCTTCGCCCCGACGACCCCTGTCCGGTCTGCGGCTCGGTCGAGCACCCGAACCTCGCCACGCACTCCGATCCGGTGTCGCCCGAAGACATCACCGACGCCGAGAACGTTCGTGACGATGCCGCACGGCGGGAGCGTGAGCTCATGTCGGCCGTTTCGACCGTGGGGGCCGAGTTGGCTGCTGCCCTGGCCCGGGCCGACGGGCGGAGCGTGGAGGAGGCCGAGAGGGAGCACGCCGAGGCTCAGGCGGCGTATGCACGCAGCCTGAGCGCCGTCGAGGACGTGGAGGCGATCGACGCGAAGCTGGTCGCATTGACGGCGCGTGTCGAGCGGCTCGAGGCCGAGAAGGCGGAAGACGCGGCAACGCTCGCTCAGGCGCGAGAGAACCAGGCCCTGCTGCGGCAGCGGGAGGCGCAGGCGCGCGAGGCGATCGCCGAGGCCCGGGGAGACTTCGACACGGTCGCCGCCCGTCTCGCGGATGTCGCGACCAAGATCGCCGCCGCCCGCGCTCTCGCTGCGGCGATCGCGGAACACCGTCGCAGGTCCGAGGCGCTCGTCGCTGCGGAATCCGAGCGAGACACTGCCCTCGCCGACTCGCCCTTCCACGACGCAGTGACCGCGGAGCAGGCGCTTCGCTCGTCGACGGCACAGGAGTCCCTCGACGCGCGGATCGCGCAGCATGCCGGCCAGCGTGAGAAGGAACGCGGGATCCTGTTCGATCTGGAACTGCGCACGCTCCCCGAAGAGCCCATCGATCTGAAACCCGCCGAGGAGGCGTCGGAGTCCGCCCGGGCGCTCTGGAAGGGCGCGGTCGATGAGGCGGCACGCGCTGCCGGTGTCGCCGAGCGACTCGAGGGGTTGATCGAGTCTGCTGCGGCGGAGCACGCGAGGACGACCGCGGAGGCGACCGAGTTCGAGCTGCTGCAGAACCTCGCAGACACCGTCGCCGGACGCGGAGCGAACACGCACAAGATGACGCTCGAGACCTTCGTCCTCGCGGCCGAACTCGAAGAGATCGCCGAGGCGGCCAACCGGCGATTGCATGACATGTCGACGGGGCGTTATCAGCTGCGGCACTCGGACGCGCTCGCCGCCCGAGGTGCGGCTTCGGGCCTCGGCATCGTGGTCTTCGACGCGTTCACCGGACACGCCCGGCCACCACAGTCGCTCTCAGGAGGTGAGACGTTCCTCACCTCGCTCGCTCTCGCGCTCGGCCTCGCCGAAGTCGTCACCGCGCGGGCCGGCGGCATCCGGCTGGATACGCTCTTCATCGATGAGGGATTCGGGTCGCTCGACGGGGACACGCTGGATGTCGCCATGCGCACCCTCGATGAGCTTCGCCAGGGTGGCAGGACCGTCGGGGTGATCAGTCACGTCGAGGCCATGCAGGAGCAGATCCCGGCTCAGCTCACGGTGCGGGCCTTGCCGAATGGCCCCAGCGTGATCGAGCCTCGCTGAGACGATGCCTCGACGGCGCTGAGACGAAGCCTCGACGGCACCGGTTGTCAGACGCCGTATTCGGCGAGGATGAACTCGCGCAGTTGCACGCTGCAGCGCGCAACTGCTTCGCGCCAGTCCGTGAGGGCGCCGTCTTCGGCCTGATCGGAGATGGCCCGGAACACGCGGATCGGGACCTCGAATTGCCCCGCTACCCAGATGTACGCATAGGTCTCCATGTCGACCAGAACGGCGCCCGACGGTCGGATCACGGCGGTGATCTCGGCGTCTTCGACGAAGTGGTCGCCGGTCGCGATCAGTACCCCCTCGCGCCCCGTCGAGACCTTCGGTGGTAGCGAGACGTGTTGCCCGGAGATTCCGTCGAGATCGGTGACGTCGTGCTGGAACGCCGTGCCGACCTCGTGCACCGTCAACTCGAGGTCGGGATCGATCGCCCCTGCGGTGCCCACCACGACGATCTCGTCGTAGGGGTTCGCGTCGAGGGCGCGGGTCAGCGCATACGTCGCCTGGAGCTTGCCGGGGCCCGTGACGAGCCGATCGAAGCCCTCGAGTTCCTCCGGGAATGCGGACAGTTCGGACGCGAGCGCGGCGACGAGGAGTTTCACTGCCCCATTCTCTCAGGTCGCCGCAGGCAAGACCTCACGAGCGACGCGGCGTCACCCGGACGTAACACGGAGGGGAGATACTGATTCGAGGAACAGAGCGGAGGATCGCATGTCTTTGCAGCAGCAGATCTCGGAGGACCTCGGCGTCCGGCCGGAGATCGACCCGGAGGCCGAGGTCGAGCGTCGAGTCGCGTTCCTCGTCGAGTACCTTCGCACGACGGGAGCGAAGGGCTACGTGCTCGGGATCTCCGGGGGGCAGGACTCGACCCTCGCCGGGCGTCTGGCGCAGCTCGCTGTCGAACGAGTGAGGTCCGAGGGCGGCGAGGCGAAGTTCCTGGCCGTACGCCTGCCGTACCGCGTCCAGCATGATGCCGCGGATGCGGATGCGGCACTCGACTTCATCGCTCCGGATTCGTCGGTCGAGGTCAACATTCAGAACGGCGTCGATGGTGTCGAGGAGGACATCGAGTTCGCGGTCACGAGTGACATCAGCGACTTCAACCGCGGCAATATCAAGGCGCGCGTGCGCATGGTCACGCAGTACGCGCTCGCCGGACACGACGGCCTCCTCGTGATCGGCACGGATCACGCTGCGGAGGCGGTGACCGGTTTCTTCACGAAGTTCGGCGACGGCGCGGCCGACATCCTCCCGTTGTCCGGGCTCAGCAAGCGGCAGGGGCGCTCGCTTCTGCACTTCCTCGATGCGCCGGACCGACTCGCGTTCAAGGTGCCCACAGCCGACCTGCTCGACGGGCAGCCCGGTCGGGCCGACGAGGAAGAACTCGGGCTCACGTACGAGCAGATCGACGACTTCCTCGAAGGACGGGCTGTCGACGCGGACGTGGCGGGCCGCATCGAGGCGAGGTACCTGGCGACGCAGCACAAGAGGCACCTTCCGGTGGCCCCGGACGACACCTGGTGGCGTTGACCGCAGTCCCTTCCCGGGGGCGTCCCGCTTCGTCCGTGTCGGATGCCGCGGATAGTGTCGAAGCATCCGACAGAACGGGAGCATCGTGCGGATCGACACTCAGGCGCAGCGCGTCATCTGGAGCGCGAGCGACCTCAAGGCGGCCGCCGAATGCGAGTTCGCCTGGTGCCGGGCGATCGACGCGAAACTGGGACGCGTGCCGGCCGTGGAGGAGCCGGAGGACGCGACGCTGAAGCGCGCCGCGGAGCTCGGCGACATCCATGAGCAGAACGTGCTCGCCCGCTACATCGAAGACCTCGGTGACGAGAGCGTGCATCGCGTCGAGAAGGTGTCCTCGGTCGACGCCGAGGCTCTGACCGCGGCGATCGAGGAGACCGTGAGGGCGCTGCGGTCCGATGTCCTGGTCGTCTTCCAGGCGGCATTCGCGACCGAGGAGTTCGTCGGGTTCGCTGATTTCCTGCGCAAAGACGATCAGGGGCGGTGGCGGGTCCAGGACTCCAAGCTGGCACGCAAGGCCCGGGTGACGGCGCTCATGCAGCTTGCGGCATATGCCGATCAACTCGATCGGCTCGGTATCCCTCGCTCCGATGAGGTCGACCTCATCCTCGGCGACGGCACGCTCAGCACGCACGCCGTCGACGATCTCCTCCCGCTGTTCCAGGTGCGACGCGCGCGACTGCGTGCGCTCATCGCCGATCGTCGTGTCGCCGACGGCGCGGCAGGTGCTCCTCTCGCTTGGGGTGATGATCGCGGCGACCTCCAGATCGTGGCCTGCGGTCGGTGCGCGACCTGTGAGGAGCAGGTGCTCGCGCATCGAGACCTCCTCATGGTCGCGAGGATGCGACCGGTGCAGCGGGCGCGGCTGCGGGCGGCCGGCGTCGAGACGATCGACGCCCTCGCCGCCGCCGTCGATGCCCCGGTGGGCATGAACACCGACACGTTCGAGACGCTCCGCGCTCAAGCCCGCCTGCAGCTGCGTGCAGATGCGGACGGCGAGCCGACGTACGACGTGCACTACGCACCGGCGATCCATACGCTCCCGCTGCCGAGCCATGGCGACATCTTCTTCGACTTCGAGGGCGATCCCCTCTACACGGAGCCGGCTGCCGACGGCGAGGCGCATTGGGGGATCGACTACCTCTTCGGCTGGGTCGACAACGCGGACCATTATTCGGCGCTGTGGGCGCACACCTTCGCCGACGAGAAGCGTGCGCTCGAGGCCTTCCTCGACTTCGTCAGCCTGCGCAGGGCGGCGCATCCCGGCATGCACATCTATCACTACGCGCCCTACGAGACGTCTCACCTGGTAGCGATGGCCGCGAGACACGGCGTGCGTGAAGGCGAGGTCGATCGGCTGCTCCGAGAAGGAGTGTTCGTCGACCTCTACCCCCTGGTGCTGCGCACCGTGCGGGTCGGGTCCCGTTCCTACTCGATCAAGAAGCTCGAACCGCTCTATATGGGCGAAGACGTGCGTACCAGCGATGTGCAGAAGGGCGACGACTCGATCGTGCAGTACGTCGCCGCGCGCGAGTTCGCCGCGGCAGGCAATCAGCCCGAGGCGGATGCGGTCCTCGCCGACCTCGCCGACTACAACCGCTATGACTGCGTCTCCACGAGAAGGCTGCGCAATTGGCTCATCGACATCGCACGGCAGAAGGGGGTCGTACCGGCCCCGCCGGACGCCGCCGACGAGGTCATCTACGAACCGTCACCCCGTTCCGTCGCGCTCCTCGCGGACGCGGAGCAGGCCGTGGAGGGTGGCGGCGACGGGCTCGTGCACCGCATCGCGGCCGCGGCCATCGACTACTTCCCGCGAGAGGCGAAGAGCTTCTGGGTCTCGCATTTCCAGCGGCTGCGGGAGCCCGTCACGATGTGGGACGGTACGAGAGATGTCGTGCGGATCGATCGTTCCTCGTCTTCGGTTCGTCGAGACTGGAGCATCGGGGAAGGTCGCAGGGTGATGTCACGCGACATCGAGATCCGGGGAGAGGTGTCACCGGGAACGACACTCGGTGCGGGTTCGCAGCCGTTCGCGCTCTACGAGGTTCCGGCCCCCTTCGACACCGAGGTACCGTCGCGGGCGGTCCATGTGCCGCATGCCGTCACGATTGCCGAAGTGCTCGACGACGGCTATCTCGTCACCGAATCGGCGGTGCAGGGCCAGACCTGGGATGAGCTTCCCCTCGCGCTCACTCCCGCCGCGCCACCGCGGGTCGTGTCACTTCAGGGGGCGATCGACGAGTGGGCCGACTCCGTTCACGCTGCGGCGCCGGGATACCCGCACGATGCCGCGACCGACATCCTGCGCCGTATCCCTCCGCGCACGACGTCGGGGAATGCGCTTCCTCCCGCGGACGATGACGCGATCGATGCGATCGTGCGCGGAGTGCTCGACCTCGATCGCAGCTACCTCGCCGTGCAAGGGCCCCCGGGAACGGGCAAGACCTACACGGGATCTCGCGTGATCGCGCGGCTCGTGAACGAGCACGGCTTCAAAGTCGGCGTGGTCGCACAGTCGCACGCCATCATCGAGACGCTCCTGGAGCGGATCGTGTCCGACGGCGTCCCACCTGCTCACGTGGCGAAAGCGCCGAAGGACCCCGACGCCGAGCCGTCGTACACCGCGATCGCGAAGACCGGCATGGCGTCCTTCCTCGCCGAGCACGCCGGAGAGGGCGCAGTCGTCGGTGGCACGGCATGGGACTTCAGCAATACCCAGCGCGTCGACAGGGCGGGACTCGATCTGCTTGTGATCGACGAAGCCGGACAGTTCTCGCTCGCCTCGACCATAGCCGTCGCCGCGAGCGCGAAACGCCTCCTGCTGCTCGGTGATCCGCAGCAGCTCCCGCAGGTGAGCCAGGGCGCTCATCCCGAGCCGGTGGACACGTCGGCGCTCGGGTGGGTGATGGACGCCGATCCGGTGGTCCGACCGGAGTACGGCTACTTCCTCGCGCGATCGTGGCGCATGCACCCGGCCGTGGCGGCTCCGGTGTCGAAGCTCGCGTACGCCGGACAGCTCGCCTCGGCCCCCGGTACGGAGCTCCGATCGCTCGACGGTGTCGACCCCGGGCTGCACGTGGTTCCACTCCGGCACCGCGGCAACGCCACCCAGTCACCGGAGGAGGCCGCCGAGGTCGTTCGGCTCGTCGACGATCTGATCGGTCGGACGTTCACCGACAACGATCCCGATGCCTCGGCGCGGCCGTTGACGCAGGCCGACATCATCGTCGTCACGCCATACAACGCTCAGCGACAGCTGGTGCTCGATGAGCTCGCCGATGCAGGCTTCCCCGAAGTTCCGGTGGGGACGGTCGACAACTTCCAGGGCAAGGAGGCGGTGGTGTCGATCACCTCGCTGGCTGCCTCGAGCGGTCGGGACGCGCCTCGGGGGCCGGAGTTCCTCCTGCTGCAGAATCGTCTCAACGTCGCGATCTCCCGCGCCCAGGTGGTCGCCTATCTGATCCACTCACCCGCGCTCCTCGACGATCTGCCGCGCACCCCCGAAGGGGTCGCCCGACTCAGCGCCTTCGCTCGTCTGGTGGGTGCGGTCGAGTGAGGGTCCACACCACCGAGGACATCTTGCGGGCCTCCGCTGCCTGGGTATGGTTCCCCCGTGACAGCGATCATGTGAACGAAGAGGTGCAGCTCGTACGGTACCCGGCGCGCTTCGGCGGCGGCGTTCGCGCATCGCAGGTCCGCTCGTCGGTCGATGCCGCTTCGGTGCTCGATCATGCGATCGCACACACCCGCGACTGGGGCGAGGTGCAGCTGACATTCTGGACCAGCCCGTCGGACTCTCCCGATCTCGAAGACGAGCTGCGTCGGCGCGGCGCTGAGCACATCGATACCGTCGCCGTACTCGCGAGCGCCATCGATGAGCTCGTCGTCGATGTCCCCGACCTCGTCACGGCCGAGATCGTGCGCACGCTCGAACAGGTGCGGGAGGTGGACGCGATCACTGTGCCGGTCTGGGAGCAGGAACCACTCGATGAGGACGGAGTCCGCGTCGAGAGGGACGAGGTCGTCGCCGGACTGAACGCCGGCCGCGACGTTCGCGTCCTCGGCAGGCTGAAGGGGCGTGCCGTGAGTACCGGCGGATGCACGATCGTCGATGGCTTCGCGCGGCTGTGGGGCGCGGCGACGCTGCCGGATGCGCGCGGGCAGGGGGTCTATCGGGCGGTCCTCGCCGAGCGCCTGCGCGCCGCCGTCGAGCGGGGCGCGACGACCGCTGTCGTGAAGGGGCGCGTCGCCACCTCCGCGCCGATCCTCCGTCGCGTGGGCTTTCGGCATTACGGCGACGAGCGCGCCTATCGACTCGTTCTCGCGGGCTGAGACCCCGTCCGGGCTGCTGCCGCGTCCGGAGAAGCCCGCGCGCGGTCAGACCGTCCCGTAGAGGCGATCGCCGGCGTCGCCGAGGCCGGGGACGATGTAGCCCTTTTCGTCGAGACGCTCATCGAGCGCGCCGAGCACGAGCGTCACATCACGATCGCCCGCCATCGCCTCGATCGCGGCGACGCCTTCGGGGGTACCGAGCAGGCAGATCGCCGTGACGTCCTTCGCTCCGCGGTCGAACAGGAACTGGATCGCCGCGGCGAGCGATCCACCTGTGGCGAGCATCGGATCGATGGCGAAGCACTGGCGGTCGCTCAGGTCGTCGGGGAGACGCTCGGCATAGGTGGTCGGCTCGAAGGTCGTCTCGTCGCGCACCATCCCGAGGAAACCGACCTCTGCGGTCGGGAGCAGCTTGACCAGACCTTCCAGCATGCCGAGTCCCGCGCGCAGGATCGGCACCACGATGGGACGCGGCTCCGAGATCTTGACGCCCGTGGTCGTCGTCACGGGCGTGGTGATCTCGATCGGGCTGACCTTCACGTTGCGGGTCGCCTCGTACGCGAGCAGCGTCACGAGTTCCTCCGTGAGCTGGCGGAACACCGGCGACGGGGTGCGCGCGTCGCGCAGCACCGAGAGCTTGTGAGTGACGAGAGGGTGGTCGGCGACGTGAACACGCATGGATACAGGGTAATGCGCCGGGGAGCCCGGCACGACATCCGGGCCAGGGGTACCGGGTGCGGCTGTCGTAGGCTCGACGCATGACTGCCGCCGACGACCTCGCGATGCAGCGGGCGCTCGCGCTCGCGGACGAGGCGGCGGCAGCGGCGGAGATCCCGGTCGGAGCGGTGGTCCTCGACGACGAGGGGAGGATCATCGCCGAGGGGCGGAACACCCGCGAGGCCACGAACGATCCGACCGGTCATGCCGAAGTGGAGGCCTTGCGTCGTGCGGCGGCGTCCGTCGGCTCCTGGAACCTCGAGGGGCACACACTCGTGGTCACTCTCGAACCGTGCATCATGTGTGCCGGCGCGATTCTGCAGGCGCGCATCGGCCGTGTGGTCTTCGGCGCGTGGGATGACAAGGCGGGCGCAGCCGGCTCCCTGTACGACGTTCTGCGCGACCGGAGGCTTCCCTACCGTGCAGAGGTGATCGGCGGTGTGCAGGCGGACGCCGCGGCGACGCAGCTGCGCGCCTTCTTCGAACAGCGGCGGTGAGTCCTCGCCGCCCGCACGGACTGCCCGCTCAGTCCGAGGACTTCAGCACGAAGACGTCGGTCGACGGCTCGGGGTCGATCGAGGGGCGGTAGACGTCCGGCTCGATGTAGACGATGCGCGCGACCGGAACGGCGTCGCGGATACGCGCCTCGATCGCGTTGATGTCGTCGGCGGCTTCACGCAGCGGCTTGTCGGCGTTGAGGGCGATCTTCGCGGCGACCATTAGCTCGTCCGGTCCGAGGTAGAGCGTCTTCATGTGGATGATCTTCTCGATCTCGTCGCCCGCGTTGATGGCATCGACGATCCGGTCGTGATCGGCGGCCGTCGCACCTTCGCCGACCAGCAGGCTCTTCGTCTCGACCCCCAGCACGATCGCGATCAGTACCAGCAGCACACCGATCATCACGGTCCCGAGCGCGTCGAACACCGGGTTGCCCGTGAGGAGCGTGAGTCCGACCCCGAGCAACGCGAACGTGAGACCTGTCAGCGCACCGACGTCCTCGAGCAGTACGACCGGGAGCTCGGGAGCCTTCGAACGGCGCACGAACGAGACCCACGACTGGCCCTTCTCCCGCACGATGTTGCTCTCACGCACTGCAGTGCGCAGCGAGAAGGACTCGAGTCCGATGGCGATGAAGAGGACGACCAGGGGCAGCCACCACCAGGTCTTGTCGAGCTCATGGGGGTTGGTCAGTTTCTCGACGCCCTCGTAGATCGCGAAGAGGCCGCCGACGGAGAAGAGGATGATGGAGACGACGAAGGCGTACACGTAGCGCTCCCGGCCGTAGCCAAACGGGTGGGCGCGGTCGGCCTCGCGGCGTGCCTTGCGTCCGCCGAGCATGAGCAGCAGCTGGTTGCCCGAATCGGCGACCGAGTGGATGGCCTCCGCGAGCATCGATGCGGAACCGGACAGTGCCCAGGCGGTGAACTTCGCGAGCGCGATGCCCAGGTTCGCCAGGAACGCCGCGACGATGGCCTTGTTGCCTCCGGATGCACTCATGGAACGAGTCTAGAACCGCCCACCCGAGGATGCGGGGAGTGCCCGCCGTAGGATGACGACATGGCTGACTCGCTTCCTTCCCTCGCTTTCCTCGGTGCCGGCTCGATGGGCGGTGCGATCCTCCGTGGCGTGATCGCCTCGGGCATCCGCATCGACGGAGGGGTCACCGCGACGAACCGCACCGCGGAGAAGGCCGAGGCCTTCGCGGGCCTCGCCGGCGTCACGAGCATCGCGCTCGCAGAGCGCCCGGACGGCAATGCCGAGGCCGCTGCGGGGGCGCGCATCGTCCTCGTCGGCGTGAAGCCGGCGATGGTGCCGGACCTTCTCCGCGAGATCGCTCCGCACCTCGCCGCCGATGCGATCGTGGTGAGCGTCGCCGCCGGCGTCACACTGCAGACCTTCGCCGATGTGCTCGGCCCGGACGCCCGCGTGATCCGGTCGATGCCGAACACCCCGTCGACGGTGCGCAAGGGCGTCACAGGCCTCGCTTCGGGGGCCGCCGCCACCGCGGACGATCTGGCGCTCGTACGTCGTCTGTTCGAAACGGTCGGCGCGGTCGTCGAGGTGCCGGAGTCGCAGATCGACGCGCTGTCGACGATCTCGGGGTCGGGCCCCGCCTACGTGTATCTGCTGATCGAGGAGTTCACGAAGGCGGCCGTGGAGATGGGCTTCGAGGACGCCGACGCCCGCTTGATGGTGGAGCAGACGTTCATCGGCGCGACCGCGCTGCTCGACTCATCGGGTGAGGATCCTGCCGAGCTGCGTCGTCGCGTCACGAGCCCGAAGGGGACGACGGAGCGGGCGGTGGCCGTCTTGCAGGATGCGCACCTCGACCGCACCTTCTCTGCAGCGGCCGCCGCAGCCCTCGCCCGGGCGAAGGAACTCGCCGCGGGAGCCTGAGCCGGGGCCTGGCGGACCGCCCGGGACAACCGCGGCAGACACCTCAGCTCTCGCTGGCGACCTCGGCGAGAACCTCGGGCCAGCGACGGTCGAGGATGCTGCCGCCGAGAACCGTCCCGCCCCACAGGGCGAGTGCGCCGAGCACGACACCGCACGCGAGGCTGACCCAGCCCAGCACGGGATTCCAGATCCCCGCGATCGCGAATCCGAGGGCGGGCGCGCCGACGAACAGCGTGATCGGACCGATGATGATCATCGCGAGAAGGGACTGTACGCCACCCGAGGAGCCGCGGCCGAGCGGGTTGGCCTCGGGGGCGGGAGCGCGCCCCGGGAGAAAGCTGCCCACCCACGCTCCCGCACCGGCCGCGACCGCTGTGAGTCCGAAGGCGGCCCCGAGGCTCCCGGGGAGCAGGTCCATCCGGCCGGCGAGCAGGCAGGTGGCGATGCACAGCACCGCGGTCAGGGGCACGGCGATCAGCCCGAATCCGAGCAGTCGCCCCGCCCGATCCGCGGCGCCGCTCACTCCTCCCAGGATGTGGGCGGCGACCGCGTCGTTGTCGTAGGCGATGGCCATCTGGACGATGGTGCCGGTGAGGAGCGCATTGATCGCCGGGATCAGCGTGAGGGCGGGGCCGAATCCGACGGACTCGTCCTGCAGCCCGTTCATGAGGGCGAGTCCGATGAAGATCGCGGTCAGGAGCAGCATCATCACCACGTTCACGACCTGTCGAGGGTCGCGGCGGAAGTATCGCAGTGTGCGTGCGGCGATCGCACCGGCGGGAGTGGCGGGCAAGACCCGATCGAGGAGCCCGCCGGAGCGCACACGCCCCCCGCCGCTGTTCTGGATCGGAGCGACGAGGCGTGCGGCGAGCAGCCCGCGTGCCGCGAACCAGAGGGCGATGACCGTCGACAGGGCGATGAGGAGGCGGAGCGCGGCGAAGAGGTACTCGCCCTGCGCGATCGATGCGGAGACGCCGAACACCGCGCCGACGGGCGTCCAGCCGACGACGTCGGAGACGGCGGTGAACGCCCCGCCCACGTCGTTCACCTGGAACAGGGCACCCATGCCGATGTTGAGCAGCAAGCCGGAGGAGGCGACGAGCACCACCCCCAGGATCACGACGAGGTCGCGCGTGCCACGACGGGCCAGCCACCCGGCGAGGACCCCGCTCACCACGCGGGCTCCCAGCACGCACGTGACGACGGCGACGGGCGCGAGGATCAGAGCGCTGAGCAGAGCCGGAAGGCTGATCGACCAGCCGAGGAGCATGAGGAGCAGGGCCGTGGTCGTACCGAGGCCGCCGATGGTCGTCCCACCCGCGACGACCATGCCCGGGAGCAACGCGCCGGCGGTGAGGGGGAGCAGGGCGAACCGCTCCGGGGCGAGCGAGTCATCAGCACTCACCAGGATCGACCCGACCCACCACCCGACGATCAACACGGCGCCGGCGAGGACCATGACCGTGACCGCGGCTTCTGGCGCGGCGAAGCGCAGCGCCACGAGCCCCGCCGTCAGCCCCGCGAGCATGCCCAAGGCGATCATCCCGGTGAGGACCAGTGTCACGATCATCCAGGGATTGCGCGAGAGCTGGTGGCCCAGCTGCCGCCAGCGCAGGCCTACGAGGAGCGCAACCACGCGAGCGTCTCCGTTCCGAGATCGTGTGCACCCACCAGCGCCAGGAACCGCTGCTGAAGCGTGAGGCCGGCGCGCACCTCGTCCAGCGTGCCGTGCGCGAGCAGACGGCCCTCCGCGACGATGGCGACCCGGTCGCACATCGACTCGACGAGCTCCATGACGTGGCTGGAGAGCACCACCGTGCCGCCGCCGTCGACGAACGCCCGCAGGATCTGACGGATCGTCTCGCCGGATACGGGGTCGACGGCCTCGAGGGGCTCGTCGAGGATCAGGAGGCGCGGCGCATGGATCAGGGCGCAGGCCAGGCCGATCTTCTTGCGCATGCCCGCCGAGTAGTCCACGACGAGCCGATCGCGCGCGTCGGTGAGGCCGAGGGCGGCGAGGAGCTCTTCGGTGCGCGAGGCGACCTCGGCTTCCGCCATGCCCCGCAGCAGCCCGGTGTAGCGCAGCAGCTCCGCACCCGAGAGCCGGTCGAGCATGCGGATGCCGTCAGGGAGCACACCCATGCGTGCCTTGGCTTCGGCGGGGTTCTGCCACACGTCCGCGCCGAGGACCCACGCGTTCCCGGCGTCCGGACGCAGCAGTCCGGTCGCCATGGCGAGGGTCGTGGTCTTGCCTGCGCCGTTCGGGCCGAGCAGTCCGAGCATCGATCCGGCGGGCACGTCGAGGGAGAGGTTGTCGACGGCGACCTTCGGCCCGAACTGCTTGTGAAGCCCGCGGAGGGCGAGGACGGGCGGGGCCGTGGTGTGGTCGGTCATGCGTTCCATCCCACCACGGTCGGGCCGTCTGCGCGTCCGCCGTGAGGGGGAGTCTTGTAGCCGGGGCGTACCCCGTGATCAGCGGTCGAGTCCGGCGAACCGCTCGATGTCGCTGTTGGTGCCCGACACGATGATGAGGTCGTGGTTGGTGACGATCGTGTTCGCCTCGGCGTAGCGGAACGGCTTGCCGGGGCTCTTCACCCCGACGACGGTGACCTTGTACTTCGAACGGACGCCCGACTCGTTCAGGCCGACGCCGCGGATGAACTTCGGGGGGTACATCTTGGCGAGCACGAAGTCGTCATCGAAGCGGATGAAGTCGAGCATCCGTCCGCTCACCAGGTGCGCCACGCGCTCGCCGGCCTCGCGTTCCGGATAGATGACGTGGTTCGCGCCGACCCGGGCCAGGATCTTGCCGTGGGACTGGGACACGGCCTTCGCCCAGATCTGGGGCACCTTGAGGTCGACGAGGTTGGCGGTGATCAGCACGGACGCCTCGATCGACGAGCCCACGGCGACGACAGCGACCTGGAAGTCCTGCGCGCCGATCTGGCGGAGGGCATCGATGTTCTTCGCGTCGGCCTGCACGGTGTGGGTCACCCTGTCGGACCACTTCTGCACGAGCTCGAGGTTGTCGTCGATCGCGAGCACCTCGCGGTCGAGACGGTCGAGCTCGCCGGCGCAGGCAGCGCCGAAGCGGCCGAGACCGATGACGAGGACGGGAGCGTCGCCCCGGAGGACTTCAACCAACGATCGGCCTTTCCACGGGCAGTGAGTAGTACTGCGTTCGCGATGTCGCGGCGACCGCCGCGGCGAGAGTCACTGTACCAACGCGCCCCATGAAGATGGTCGCGGCCATGACGTAGGAGGCCGAATCGGGCAGATCCGCGGTGAGCCCTGTGGACAGCCCGACGGTGCCGAACGCCGAGATCACATCGAACAGGACGCGGCTGATGTCCTCTTTGGTGAGCTGGGCGATCACGATGGTCGACAGCGCGACGATGGTCGCACCCCATGCGACGACGCTGAGGGCCACGCGCTGCACGTCGCTCGGGATGCGCCGTCCGAACGCCTCGACGGACTGGCGGCCCTTCGCCTCCGACCACACGGCGATCGCGAGGACGGCCAGGGTGGTGACCTTGATCCCGCCTGCCGTCGATGCCGAGCCTCCGCCCACGAACATCAGCATGCTCGCCGCGAGCAGGGAAGAGCCGTTCAGATCGTCCATCTCGATAACGCTGAAGCCCCCCGATCTCGTCATCGCCGAGAGGAAGAACGCCTGGAACGTCGTGTCCGCGGCATCCATCGATCCGAACGTCTTCGGGTTGTCGAACTCCAGGACGATGAACACGGCGGCGGCCAGGAAGAACAAGAGGACCGTGGTGACGAGAGTGAGCTTCGTGTGCAGCGACCAGCGCTTGACATGCCAGACGTGTTTGGCCAGCGAGTAGATGACGGGAAAGCCGATGCTGCCGAGGAACACGCCCACCATGAGCAGGGAGAGCACGAGGTAGTCGTCGGCGAACACGGCGACGCCGCCGTCATTCGGTGCGAACCCGGTGTTGGTGAAGGCCATGGCTGCGAAGTACGGGGCCTCCCAGAGCGCGGCGATCGGGTTGACCTCCGCCATCACGAGGGCCGGGTAGAGGAGGAGGGCGAGCGTGGCCTCGATGATGAGGGCGGACACGGCGACGGTCGTCAGCAGCTGACCGACCTCGCCCAGACGCACCGTCTGGCTCTCGTTGACCACGCCCCCGTGTGCACGCAGTGGGTTCGTGTCGCCGGCCGCCATCAATTTGGCCCGCAGTCCCAGACGCTTGGAGATGAGCATGCCCATGAGGGAGGCGAGGGTGAGCACGCCGAGCGCCCCGATGTTCACACCGAGGAAGACCACGACGTGCCCGAACGGCGACCAGTGGTTCGCCATGTCCACCGTCGAGAGGCCGGTCACGCAGATCGTGGACATCGCGGTGAAGAGCGCGTCGCTCAGCGGTGTGACCGTGCCGGTGGCGGACGCGATCGGCAGTGAGAGCAGCACCGTGAACACGAGGATCAAGAGCGCGAAGACGACGATCGCGAAACGAGAGGGCGAGGAGGTGACGATCTGCTTCGCCCGCCCGGCGACGCCGGACAGGCCCTGCCCCGGGGACGACGCCGAAACGATGCCCGACATCGCAGCCCCCTCATCTTCTCTCTCGGACGTGCCCTGCGGTCGCACGGCTCCGGTCGGCCGAGCCTCCGTCATGGTACTCCGGTCCGGAGCCGACTACCCTGATCACATGACGGACATCTTCGACGTGATCGCAGACGGTACGAGGCGCGACATCCTCCAGCTCCTGCTGCGACACATGTCCGAAGGGGAGACCGGCACGAGCGTCAGCCAGATCGTCGCAGATCTCGGCATCAGCCAGCCCACCGTGTCGAAGCACCTCAAGGTGCTCCGCGATGCCGAACTGGTGTCCGTGCGCGAAGACGGACAGCGTCGTTTCTACAGCCTCGCGGTCAAGCCGCTCGAAGTCGTCGACGACTGGCTCGTTCCGTTCCTGGTCGACGCCTACGGTGACGCGGCCCCGGACATCGACTACCCCGCCGGTCCGCTTCCCGACGGTGCTGCGCACGCCGCCGAGGTCGTCGGGCGCGCGGCGGCATCGGCGAAGCACGCCGTCACGACGGCGTTCAAGCGGCTCGGCGGTTGAGCCCCTTCGACGGGTTGCCGGTCGGGTGCGGCCGACTCGACGGCGCGGTCGTGAGGGATGACTCCCCGTCGCGCGGCGCCGCTGGGAGTCGTGGGGCGTAGCCCGGAAACGCCTCGCCCCTGACGGCCGGGGGGGCATGTCGTCAGGGGCGATCCGCGGATCCCCAGATCCGCGGGGACTCGGCGGTGCCGGCACGAGTCCTGCCCTGACAGTGGCAGTCCCTGCTGAGCGAACGGCGAGCGACGCCTATGCCTCAGCTGGACGATCGCAGCGGAGATCCCTCGTCGGTACCGGCCTCCGTGCGCCCGAACAGCTCGGGAGCGCCCTGATCACATGCGCCACACGGGTTTACAGGTGTCCCAGCTACCCCATAGAGTGTGCACATCGAGAAAGGGGTACGTGGGATGCCCGAGGTTCCAGATGTCCGATTCCTCACGGTGGCCGAGGTCGCCGAAATCATGCGCGTGTCCAAGATGACCGTGTATCGGCTGGTGCACGCCGGGGAACTGCCAGCCGTCCGCTTCGGGCGGAGCTACCGCGTACCGGAATCGGCCGTGGCCGACGCCCTGCAGCGGCCCATCGCCGACGTCGGGTGAGTCGGTTCGAGGCCGCACGGCGCACGCCGTCGGGTTTGCTAGACTGATCCGAGGCATTTTTCCGTGCCCGTACCCGGGTGTCCGATTTCGGGGACACCCAGCCCCTGACTTAGTGAGGTTTCCGTGGGTTCTGTCATCAAGAAGCGCCGCAAGCGCATGGCGAAGAAGAAGCACCGCAAGCTGCTTCGCAAGACTCGCCACCAGCGTCGCAACAAGAAGTAAGCGACCAGACACGAGCGCCTGTCTTCGGACGGGCGCTTTGTGTCTCCGTCCACGGATCCGAACCGCCGAGAGGAAGTCATGAAGTCGATCACCGTCACCGAACTCGCCGAGCGATCCGGTGTCCCGCTCATCGATGTCCGGGAGGTCGACGAGTTCGCCGCGGGCCACGTGCCCGGCGCTGTCAACATCCCCATGTCCGAGATCGGCAATCGGCTCGAAGAACTCCCCGCCGAGGCGTTCGATGTCATCTGCCAGGCGGGCGGCCGTTCGGCACGCGTCGTCGAGGCGCTCGAGTCCCGCGGTTACGACGTGACGAACGTCGAGGGCGGCACCGGTGAGTGGATCTCGCAGGGTCGCGCGGTCGAGGTGCCGTCGGCGTGACCACGCTGACGCTCATCCGCAAGCCCGACTGTCATCTGTGCGAGGTGGCGTCTGACGTGATCGACGCCGTCGTCGCCGAACTGCCTGATGCCGCGGCGGAACAGATCGAGATCGTCGAGGCATCGATCCAGGACGACCCCGCCCTCTACGAGCTGTGGTGGGAGAAGATCCCGGTCGTGCTGATCGACGGTGAGCTGCACGCGCACTGGCGTGTGACGCCGGACCGTCTGCGCGACGCGCTGGAGACGGCTGTCCGCAGCGATGCGAAGTTCGAGTCGGAGGAAGCCCTGTGACCATCCGCCATGTCGTGACGTGGAAGCTCGCCGCGGAAGACGCCTCCGTGCGCCGGGAGCAGGCGGCTGAGGTCGCTCGTCGCCTCAATGCGCTCGACGGCGTGGTGCCGCAGCTGCTGTCGATCTCCGCCGGCGCCAACGTGGCCTACCCGGAGGTGAACTGGGACGTGACACTCGTCGCCGATTTCGCGACGGTCGAGGCGATCGACGAATACCAGGTGCACCCCGCGCACGAAGAGGTCGCGGTCTACATCCGCTCCGTCGTCGCCTCGCGCGTCGCTGTCGACTTCGAGGTCTGAGACCGCGTCGACTGCTTGCAGATGTACGTGGTTTCCACATTGCTGAGCCAGATTCTAGCGTGGGTGCGCTCCGCTCGATACAGTCGTCGCCATGAGCCGCTCAGCGGAGAGCGGCAGTGACGAAAGGAACCCTTCGGATGCGGAAATGGAAGGCAATGCTCGGGGCAGCGGCAATTGTTGCGCTCGTAGTGGGAGCTTCGACCCCTGCACAAGCAGCGGGCTCGGTAGGAACTTACTGTGGAACCTCAGCGACGACGTGCGTACTCACTATCAAGACGCATACGAGTTCTGGCAGCGTGACCATCAACTGGAACAACAGCAACGCCACCTCGACGCTGAAAGTCACGCTTTTCGGGCCGTACAACTATCAGTGCACTCTCGAGGGCGCAGGTTCATCAAAGTCGAAAGTCTGCCCGAGCGTGCCGGGTGGCGACATGAAGCTCACCGTGTACAAGCCCTTGAACAAGTACGCGTACTACGGCGCTGCTTGGTAAGAGGCTCGGTCAAAGACAGTGGCTGCCGCCCGGGTGGCAAGGGTTCAGAGATGCCCCTGTCGCCGGGGGCGCACGGATCCCGGTCGTTGGGAGCACGCCAACGCACCGCAATGCAAACGTGATACACGGCGATGCCGATGTCATTGGTCACGCGACGATCCGCATGTTTAGATGTTCTCCTACCGTCACCGGGCGTCCTCTTCGCCCTCGACTCACAGGAGCCGACATGCCTCGTCGTAACCTCATCGCCGGACTCGCCCTCGTGGCCACCGCCACCTTCGCTCTCGCCGGTTGCGCCACCGGATCGTCCGACGCCGGAGGCGGCGACACTCCGGCAGCGGGTGACGACTATGGCTTGATCGAGGCGGGCA
This sequence comes from Microbacterium paraoxydans, assembly GCF_020524545.1. Classification (GTDB taxonomy): domain Bacteria; phylum Actinomycetota; class Actinomycetes; order Actinomycetales; family Microbacteriaceae; genus Microbacterium; species Microbacterium paraoxydans_C. The sequence goes on from NZ_JAIVLG010000002.1 coordinate 131,069, forward strand.
CGCTCACCGTCTGCTCCGACATCCCGTACAAGCCCTTCGAGTTCGAGGATGAGAACGGGGAGTACACCGGCTTCGACATCGATCTGCTCACCGCGATCGCGGAGAAGCTGGACCTGAAGATCTCCGTGCAGGATGTCGGCTTCGATGCGTTGCAGTCAGGCACGCTGCTCGCCGCCGGCAACTGCGACGTCGGCGCTTCGGCGATGACGATCACCGAAGAGCGTCAGGCGAACATCGACTTCTCCGACCCCTATTACGACTCGCTGCAGTCGTTGCTGGTGCGCACCGACTCGGGCATCACGTCGATCGACGACCTCGACGGCAAGAACGTGGGTGTGCAGCAGGGCACCACGGGCGAGGCCTACGCCGGTGAGAACGCGCCGGGCGCGCAGCTCGTGCAGTACCCGTCCGATGGCGAGCTGTGGCCGGCGATGCAGGCCGGTCAGATCGACGCGATCCTGCAGGACCAGCCGGTGAACATCGAGCACGAGAAGGCCGACTCCGCGTACAAGATCGTCGAGACCTACGAGACCGACGAGTCGTACGGCTTCGCCTTCGCCAAGGGTGAGAAGGACGCGCTGCTCGAGGCCGTCAACGGAGCGCTGCTGGATCTGCGTGACAGCGGGGAGTATCAGACGATCTACGACGAGTACTTCTCCGCGAAGTAATCGGCGGCGTCAGTAGATCGGGAGGTCCTTGACGATGGCGTTGAGGCGCACGACAAAGAGCAAGCTGTATCGGTATTCCGTCTACGTGGTCCTAATCGCGATCGCCGTCTGGGTGATCGTGGCCACCGACTGGGCACGTATCGCGCAGCTCTACTTCAACCCGGAGATCGCCGCGAAGATGCTGCCGGGGATCATCACGACCGCACTCGTGAACACGCTCTGGTTCACCGCCGTGGCCTTCGTCGGTGGCCTTCTCCTCGGCATCGTGCTCGCGTTGATGAAGCTTTCGGAGATCGGGCCGTTCCGCTGGATCGCGACCTGCTGGATCGAGTTGTTCCGCGGCCTTCCCGCGATCCTCACGATCTTTGCGATCGCGTTCATCGTGCCGATCGGTTTGGGAGTGCCCGGCACGAAGCTCGGCGGCCCGGTGGTCCTCGGACTCATCGGTCTGATTCTGGTCGCCTCGGCGTACATGGCCGAGACGATCCGCGCCGGCATCCAGGCGGTTCCGAAGGGGCAGACGGAGGCGGCGCGTTCGCTGGGCATGTCGCCGATGAAGACGACCTTCTGGATCGTCGTGCCCCAGGGATTCCGGATCATCATCCCGCCGTTGACGAACGAGTTCGTGCTGCTGCTGAAGGACACCTCGTTGCTGTTCGTGGCAGGATCCTTCATCTGGTCGAAGGAGCTCACGAACTTCGCCCGCGACGCGAGCACGCAGAACGCGAACGGAACGCCGCTGATCATGGCGGCGATCCTCTACCTGATCGTGACGATTCCGCTCACGCGCTTCAGCGCGTGGCTGGAGCGACGGATGTCGAGGCAGCGATGATCACCGAACTTATCGATGTCCACGCCCCGGCGATCGACGTGCAGGGGCTCGTGAAATCCTTCGGCGACAACGAGGTGCTCAAGGGCATCGACCTCACCGTCACCAAGGGCGAGGTCGTCTGCGTGATCGGGCCCTCGGGCTCGGGGAAGTCGACGCTGCTGCGCTCGGTGAATCTCCTCGAAGAACCGACAGACGGCAAGGTGCTGATCGAGGGGATCGACATCACCGACCCCGACGTCGACATCGACCGCGTGCGCACGCGGATCGGCATGGTGTTCCAGAGCTTCAACCTGTTCCCGCACCTCGACGTGCTCGGCAACCTCACCATCGCCCAGCAGCGGGTGAAGAAGCGCTCCAAGAAGGAGTCGGAGCAGATCGCCCACGCGATGCTCGAGCGGGTCGGCCTCGCCGAGAAGGCGGACGCCTTCCCCGGACACCTGTCGGGCGGGCAGCAGCAGCGCGTGGCGATCGCACGCGCCCTGTGCATGAACCCCGACATGATGCTGTTCGACGAGCCGACCTCGGCGCTCGACCCCGAGCTGGTCGGCGAGGTGTTGCAGGTCATGCGCTCGCTGGCGGACGAGGGGATGACGATGCTCGTCGTCACGCACGAGATGGGCTTCGCGCGCGAGGTCGGATCCCGCCTGATCTTCATGGACGGTGGGCACATCGTCGAAGAGGGCGATCCGCGCGAGGTGCTCGGCAATCCGCAGCATCCGCGCACGAAGGACTTCCTCTCGCGCGTGCTCTGACTCCGCACCGGCCCCGTCTGGGCGTCGGCACCCCGTCTGTGCGTCGAGACCCCCGGTGACAGACGTCTGCCACCGGGGGTCTCGACGCTGAACGGGGGCGTCGAACTCAGTCGGACGCGAGGGCGGACGGACGCGTGCTCAGCCGGCCTCGACGACCTCGGCCTCGGCGGCGTTCCGGCGGACGGAGTCGATACCGTTCAGGGCGGCGGACTTCGAGGAGTAGCCCTCGCTGGTCGCGATGACCTCGCCGTTGCCGGCCTTCAGGCGGAACCGGTACTCGCCGGACCTGTCGGTGTACAGCTCGAACTTGCCTGCCATGAGGCGTCCTTTCTCTCGGATGAGGGCAGCCCGCCCTCTCGGGCCTCACGCTAGCGTCCGGCGAGCATCCGCGGAAGAGCGGGGGATCAGCCGCGGGGATGAACCGCGACAGGCTCGGGAGCCACCGCGATGCGGACGCGGTCCCCGAACGACGGATGGATCCCGGGGGCGTGCTGCACGCGCACGAGCTCGCCCGACTCGGTGCGCACCAGGGTGCGGCGCATGCTCCCGAGGAAGGTGCTCTCCTCGACCAGGGCATCGGTCGAGGAATCCGCCTCCGATGCGAAGTACACGTTCTCCGGCCGAAGATACACATCGACCGGCCCATCCGCCGGTGACTGCAGGGGGAGTCGCTGTCCCCACACCAGCACGTGGTCGCCCTCGGCGACACCCGAGACCACGCTCGAGAGTCCCACGAAGGCGGCGACCCCCGCCGTGGAGGGCAACGTGTACAGCTGCTCCGGCGTGCCGATCTGCTCGATGCGGCCCGCGCTCATCACGGCGATCCGGTCCGACACGGCGAGTGCCTCCTCCTGGTCGTGCGTGACGAAGACGGTGGTGATGCCGAGTCGTAGCTGGAGGCGGCGGATCTCGTCGCGCAGCTGCACCCGCACCTTCGCGTCGAGCGCCGAGAGCGGCTCGTCGAGCAGCAGCACCTTGGGCTCGGTCACCAGCGCTCGCGCGAGGGCGACACGTTGCTGCTGACCGCCGGAGAGCTGATGCGGGAACCTGTCGGCGAAGTCGCGCAAACCGACCAGTGCGAGCGCGTCGAGGGAGCGCTTCTCCGCCTCCGCTCGGCCGATGCCCCTCCGCCGCAGCCCGAAGGCCGTGTTGTCGGAGACCCGCAGGTGGGGGAACAGCGAGTACGACTGGAAGACCATGCCGATGTCGCGCTTGCTCGTCGGTACCCGCGACACGTCCCCACCGCCGAGCAGCACGGCGCCCGCGTCGGCCCCTTCGAGACCGGCGAGCACCCGCAGCAGGGTCGTCTTGCCGCACCCGGAGGGGCCGAGCAGGGAGACGAACTCGCCGGGAGCGATGTCGAGGTCCACGCCGTGCAGGACCTGTGTGCCGGCGTAGCTCTTCACGATCCCCTGCAGTTCCACGCGGGTGCCCTCTCCGGCACGGGCGAGCAGCAGGTTGTCCTTGGTGCGCGGCAGCGCGTGGTCGACGGTCATGAGCGGGCCTTTCGTGAGCCGCGGGCGATGCGGCCGATGAGGAGGAGCAGGAGGAACACGAACGCCAACGCGAGCAGGGTGAAGATGGCCGGCGCGTACGGATCCTGTTTGTTCACCACGACCATGGCGGTCTGGAACACCTGGCGGTTCAGGAGGGAGGCGATCGTGAACTCCCCGAGCACGACGGCGATCGAGATCAGCGACGCGGCCAGGAGTCCTTGACGGAGGTTCGGAGCGAGCACCTTGAGCACGACGACGGGCCAGCTCGCTCCGAGTGAGCGCGCGGCCTCGGCGAGAGTGCGCAGGTCGGCTGCGTCGATGGAGGCCTGGATCGAGCGGAAGGCGAAGGGCAGCACGGTGATGCCGTATGCGAAGGCCAGCGTCCACGTGCCGGTGCCGAGCGTGCGTCCGATCTGCAGGTAGATCGGGGCCAGTCCGACGACCAGGACGATCGCGGGGATCGAGATCGGCAGGAGCACCGCGAACTCGAACGCCGGCCGCAGTTTCGGGAAGCGCAGGTTCACCAGGATCATGGTCGGTGCCAGCAGGAGCAGCACGATGACCACGGTGACGACGGCGAGCACCAGCGAGTTCCCGAGCCCCGTCCAGATCGGCTTGAGCGTGGCGGCGGTTGCGGGATCGAAGAGTGCGATCCAGCGGGCGAACGACAGCCCGCCCTCGGGGTCGCGCAGCGTGAAGAGGAACGTCGAGACCAGAGGGACGGCGAAGAACGCGCCGACCAGGATGCCGATGATCCAGCGGGTCGCGAGGGACGGGCCGAGCCGGTTCACGATTGCCACCTCGCCGCGCGGCGCTGCACCAACGAGTACAGCGCCATCACGATGCCGACGACCACGATCATGCCGAGCGCGAGGGCACCGGCGAGGTTCTCCCGTCCGAGCACGGTCTCGCTCGTGAGGGCGGTGCGGATCTGGAGCGGCACGATCTGCGCACCCTGGCTCGCGAGGGCGGCGGCCGTGGCGTACGACGAGAACGCGTTCGCGAACAGCAGCAGCAGACTGGCGAGGAACGAGGGAGCGAGCACCGGGATGCCGATGCGCCACCAGAAGCTCGCGCGGGTGCCGCCGAGGGTCAGGTTCGCCTCCGCCCACTGCGGTTTGAGGGCGGCGAGCGCCGGCATGAAAGTGATGACCATCAGGGGGATCTGGAAGAAGAAGTAGGGGAGGATCAGACCCGGCAGCTCGTACAACCAGGTGCCGTTCGCGAAGATGTCGATGCCGAGGGAGTCTCTCAGGAAGACGGTGACCACGCCCTGGATGCCGATCGTCGCGATGAACGCGAAGGCCAGCATGACGCCGCCGAACTGGGCGAGCACTCCGGCAGCGGCGTCCACGGCGGAGCGCGTGCGGCTCTCGGGGCCCATGCCCAGCAGTGCGTAGCAGACGAGTGCTCCGATCACGGCGCCGACTACGGCGGTGAGGAGCGAGAGTCCGGCGGAGTTCGCGAAGGTGCTCACCACGACGGGATCGGCGAGGGCCGCGATGTTCGACCACGTGAAGGTGCCGTCCTTCGTGAAGAAGCCGGAGCCGATGGCGAGCACGGTCGGAACGGCGAGGAACAGCACGACATAGGCGGTGAAGGGGGCGAGTCCGAGCCAGGCGAAGGACGGCGCGGACCGCCGGATCCGCGCGTGGGGCGAGGATCCGGCGGGGAGGGCGGGGGCGGACACCGCAGCATCCGCCCCCGTTTCGGCGAGGGTCGTCACTGGACCGCCGCGGCCCACTTCTCGCCGAGGAGGGTACCGGCGTTCGTGGACTGCTCCTCGGTCGGGACGACGGTCTCCTCCGGGGCCTCGGGGAGCGCAGCAGCGAGGTCGGCGTCGATCGTGCCCGCGTCGGTCATGGCCTCCATGCGCACCGGACGGGCGCCGCCCTTCAGCCACAGGTTCTGAACCTCGTCACTGTAGAGGAACTCCTGCCACAGACGGGCGGCCGCGGGGTGCGGGGCGTCGATGTTGATGGCCTGGTTGTAGTAGCCGGCGTAGCCCGTGCCGTCGAACACGACGACCTTCCAGTCCTCGTTGTCGGCCGAGTGGGAGGCGTTCAGGTAGTCCCAGTCGAAGACGACCGGGGTCTCCCCGCTTACGATGGTCGCTGTGGTGACGTCGACCTTGAGCAGGTTGCCGGCCGCCTGCAGGTCGGAGAAGAAGTCGATGCCCGGCTGGAAGTCGTCGAGTGTGCCGTCGGACTGCACGGTCGCCAGCCCCACGGCCGCGAACGCGGCACCGGCCTGAGTGGGGTCGCCGTTGATCGCCACGGCGCCCTTGTAGTCGGACGAGAGCAGGTCGGAGAGCTCGGCGGGAGCGTCGAACTTCGACGAGTCGTAGCCGATCGACATGTAGCCGCCGTAGTCGCCGACGAAGAGTCCGGTGGGCTCCTTCAGCTCGTCGGGGATGTCGTCCCAGGTCTGCACCTTGTAGGGCGCGAACGTGTCGGTGTTCTGCAGTGCGACGGTCAGGCCGAGGTCGAACACGTCCGGGGCGGTGTCGAGACCCTTGTTGGTCTCCGCCGCCTGAATCTCCTCCGCGCTGGAGACGTCGGGCGAGGTCTCGTTGATCGTGATCTCGGGGTACTTCTCGGCGAACAGATCGATGATCTCGCCGTAGTTCGCCCAGTCGCGCGGAAGGGCGATGACGTTCAGAGAGCCTTCCGCCTTGGCAGCGGCTTCGAGATCGGCGAAGGTTCCGAAGTCGGCCACCGAGGTCGCGGCCGAGGCATCGACATCGGAGTCGCCTCCTCCGGTCGCGTCGGCTGCGCCGGAGCAGGCAGTGAGTGCGAGTGCGGCCGTGGTGGCCAGGGCGATGCCGGCGCCGATGCGCGCGCGACGGGTGATGCGGGGCATGAGTGTCCTCTCGGTGTCCGGCGCTGTGAGCCGGTGTCGGGTTGCGAGAGGACACTATGAGGCGCAGGTTGCCGACCGTCGCGGTGCGGGTGAACGGACGGTGGCGAGGGAGTGGCCGAACAGGGTGGCCGTGCCTCAGCCCTTCGGAACGCTGTACTTGAAGCCGCGGTGCGAGCCGACGTAGCCCAGTCGCTCGTAGAAACGGTGCGCGTCGGTGCGGGCGGCATCGGAGGTGAGCTGCACCATGGTCGCGCCCACCGCGGGGGCGGCGACATCTCCCACCCAGCGCATCACCACGGAACCGATGCCCGACGAGCGAAGGCTGCTGTGCACGCGCACCGCCTCGACGAGCAGACGCCGTGCGCCACGACGCGCCATCCCCGGGATCGAGGTGAGCTGCAGCGTGCCGACGACCTCGCCGTCGAGCTCGACCACGAGAAGGTCGTTCGACGGCTCCGCCAGGATCTCGACGAGTCCCCGTGCGTATGCGGGGCGGTCTTCATCGGAAGCCACGTCGCCGCGCGCGGCACTGATCGGGTCGTCGGCGAGGAGAGCGATCACGGCGTCCGTGTCGTCCACCGTCGCTCGGCGCAGGATCGCGGTTCCGGCACGAGATTCGAACGGATGCGGCAGCGGCAGGGCATCGAGCATGCCCTCAGTCTGCCAGCGCCCGGTGCGGATTCCAGCGCACCGGCTCCTCTCTGGAATCATGGCCGGGTGGATATCGGCGCCGTGCTCGGACTGGAGCAGCTCACCTGGGGGATTCTGCTGCTCGTCGTCATCGCAGCGTTCTGCGCAGGCTGGATCGACGCGGTGGTCGGTGGGGGAGGGCTGCTGCAGCTGCCCGCACTCCTGTTGATCCCCGGCATCTCCCCCGTGCAGGCTCTCGCGACGAACAAACTCGCCTCGGTCTTCGGCACCGCCACGAGCAGCGTCACCTACTACCGGCGCGCGAAGCCCGACATACGCACGGCCCTGCCCATGGCGGCGATCGCTTTCATCGGGTCGTTCGGTGGTGCAGCCGTGGCGACCGTGCTGCCGCCCGCCGCCTTCAAGCCCATCATCGTGATCGCCCTTCTCGTGGTCGCCCTGTTCACCGCGTTCCGTCCCCAGATGGGCGCGGCGACGCAGCTGCGCTTCCACGGCCACAAGCACCACATCATGGCGGGAGTCGCCGGTCTCGGAATCGGCTTCTACGACGGGATGATCGGTCCCGGCACCGGCACCTTCCTCGTGATCACGCTCGTCGCGCTGCTGGGCTATGACTTCCTGCAGGCGAGCGCCAAGGCGAAGATCGTGAACCTCGCCACGAACGCGGGGGCACTGATGCTGTTCATCCCACACGGCGCCGTGCTCTGGGTGCTCGGGGGCATCCTCGCGGTCGCCAACGTCGCGGGCAGCTACCTGGGTTCGCGCATGGCCATCTCCCGCGGCACCACCTTCATCCGCGTGGTGTTCCTCGTCGTCGTGGTCGCCCTGATCGCCAAGCTCGGTGTCGACGTGTGGAACGAGAACCTCATGCCCGCGTTCGCGTCCTTCTCGTCCTGAGGCCCGCGGGAGACCTCACCCCGCATCAGGCAGAAACGCCGGATCAGGCAGTTCCACGAGGAATCTGCCTGATCCGGCGGGTTTGCCTGATCTCGGGGTGGCGACGGGCGTCAGGCCTCGTCGTCCTCCGGCTCGAAGTCGACGCCGGCCTCGGCGCGCTGTGCCGCGGTGATCGGTGCCGGCGCGGCGGTCAGCGGGTCGAAGCCGTTGCCGGACTTGGGGAACGCGATGACTTCACGGATCGACTCGGTCTTGGAGAGGTGCTGCAGCACGCGGTCCATGCCGAGCGCGATTCCGCCGTGGGGCGGCGCTCCGAACTTGAACGCGTCGAGGAGGAAGCCGAACTGCTCGTCCGCCTGCTCGTCGCTGATGCCCATGACTTCGAATACCCGCTTCTGCACGTCTTCGCGGTGGATGCGGATCGAGCCGCCGCCGAGCTCCGAGCCGTTGCACACGATGTCGTACGCGTAGGCGAGAGCCGAACCCGGGTCGGTGTCGAAGGTGTCCTGGAACTCCGGCTTCGGGCCCGTGAACGCGTGGTGCACGGCGGTCCAGGCTCCGGCGCCCACAGCGACGTCGCCCGAGGCCACGGCATCTGCGGCGGGCTCGAACATCGGGGCGTCGACGACCCAGGTGAAGGCGAACTCATCCGGGCTCAGGTAGCCGAGGCGGCGGCCGATCTCGACGCGCGCGGCGCCGAGCAGCGCGCGGCTCTCCTTGGCGGAGCCTGCCGCGAAGAAGACGCAGTCCCCCGTCTCCGCGCCGACGAGGGCGGCGAGTCCGGCCTGTTCCGACTCGGACAGGTTCTTCGCCGCCGGGCCGCCGAGCGTCCCGTCCTCGTTGAACAGCACGTACGCGAGACCACGGGCTCCGCGCTGCTTCGCCCAGTCCTGCCATGCGTCGAGCTGCTTGCGCGGCTGGCTCGCGCCGCCGGGCATCCGCACAGCTCCGACGTACTCCGCCTGGAAGACGCGGAACGGGGTGTCCTTGAAGTACTCGGTCGCGTCGACGAGTTCGAGGCCGAAGCGCAGGTCGGGCTTGTCGGAGCCGTACTTCGCCATGGCGTCGGCATACGTCATCCGGGGGAGAGGGGTCGCGACCTCGACGCCGATCGTCGCCCACATCGCCACGATGAGCGACTCCATGAGGGCGATGACATCTTCCTGGTCGACGAAGCTCATCTCGATGTCGAGCTGCGTGAACTCGGGCTGGCGGTCGGCGCGGAAGTCCTCATCGCGGTAGCAGCGCGCGATCTGGAAGTACTTCTCGACACCACCCACCATCAGCAGCTGCTTGAACAGCTGCGGCGATTGCGGCAGGGCGTACCAGCTGCCGGGACTCAGACGCGCTGGTACCAGGAAGTCGCGGGCGCCCTCGGGCGTCGAACGCGTGAGGGTCGGGGTCTCCACCTCGGTGAAGTCCTCTGCGTGCAGCACATCGCGGATCGCCTTGTAGACGTTCGAGCGCAGACGCAGGTTCGCTGCCTGACCGGGACGACGCAGGTCGAGGTAGCGGTACTTGAGGCGCGCTTCCTCTCCGACCGTCTCCGTGTCGGCGAGCGCGGTCGACACCTGGAAGGGCAGCGCAGCGGACTCGTTGAGCACCTCGACCTCGGTTGCGATGACCTCGATCTCACCGGTCGGCAGGTTCGGGTTCGCGTTGCCCTCGGGGCGCAGCGACACCTCCCCGGTGACCTTCAGCACGAACTCGTTGCGCAGCGGGTGCGCGATCTCCTCGTCGCGGATGACGACCTGGGCGATGCCCGAGGCGTCTCGCAGATCGATGAAAGCGACTCCTCCGTGGTCACGACGGCGATCGACCCAACCCGTGAGGGTGACGGTCTGACCGATGTGCTCGGCTCGCAGAGAGCCTGCCGAGTGGGTGCGAAGCACGGAGTATTCCTTCTGATCTGGGAAATGGGGACCGCGCCCATTCTACGGGGGTGGTCCGCGCGTCTCCGGCCCCGTCAGCGGCGCCGGAGCCGCCGGATCAGTAGGATCGCCACGACACAGCTCTTACACAGAAAGGGAGCACCGTGGACAACAACGGCATCTCCGACCTCTACGCATCGATCTTCTCCGGCACCACGGGGCTGATCGCGCTCGTCTTCTACATCCTCGTCGCCGTCGGACTCTGGAAGGTGTTCACGAAGGCCGGATACCCCGGGATCCTCGCGATCATCCCGATCGTGAACCTCGTCTTCCTGGTGAAGATCGCCGGCATGTCCGGCTGGTTCGCACTGCTGTATCTCATTCCGATCGCGAACCTGGTCCTTGCGATCATCGTGGCGTTCAAGCTCGGCGCGCGCTTCGGCAAGGGCGGAGTGTTCTCGTTCTTCCTGCTGTTCGTCTTCCCGTACATCGGGTACCTGATCCTCGGCTTCGGGGATTCGCGCTACAGCAAGGCGTGACATGACGGCATCCCGGTTGCACCTCGTCCGACACGGTGAGGTGCACAATCCGGCCCGCGTGCTCTACGGTCGGCTGCCCGACTATCACTTGAGCGCGGCGGGCCGGGGGATGGCCGCGGCCGCTGCCGAGCACGTGGCCGGGTTGGCTCGGCCGGTCTCCGCGCTGTACTCCTCTCCGTTGGAGCGCGCGCAGGAGTCCGCCGAGCCTTTCGCCGCGGGGTTCGAGCTCATGCCGGAGATCGACATCCGCCTGATCGAGCCGACGAATGTCTTCGAGGGCACGCAGATGCGTCGTTCCCTCATGAACCCGCTGAACTGGTGGCATCTGCGCCAGCCCGCGCTGCCGAGCTGGGGAGAGCCGTACTCTTCCATCGCGGAGCGGATGCTCAGCGTCATGGATGAAGCGTGGGATGACGCGCCCGACGGCGATGTCGTGATGGTGTCTCATCAGGCACCGATCTGGATCACGCACCTCCGCGTCGCGGGGCTGCCCCTGCGTCATGACCCGCGCACCCGCCGCTGCGCCCTGTCGAGCGTCACCTCGTTCGAAAGAGTCGGCGATGTCTGGCGTGAGGTCGCCTACGCGGAGCCCGCTGCGACCGGCGGTGCCGTGGACGTCGGGGCCGTCTGACCCCCGTTCGAATCGCGCAACGTGCTCCATTCCGGCGACGGAAGCAGCCAGTTGCGCGATTCGAAGGGCGGGATCAGTGCTCGGCAGCCAAGAGCGACTGGATGATGCCGACGGCTGCGAGCTGACCGGCGGCGGCTGCGAGCAGAACGGAAGCCATCGGACCGGGGAGCGAGGCGCGGTGTGCGAGGTCGCCCGCGGCGAAGATCCCGGGGAGTGAGGTGCGGCCGAACTCATCGACCTCGATCGCACCGGACTCGAGCATCCGCAGGCCGAGGTCTGCGGCGAACGGCGCCCGCTGTCGCATCGTGCCGGACGCCACGAAGACGCCGGCCACCACGTCCTCCCCGGAGTCGGTGACGATCCGGACCCCGCCATCGATCCTCTCGACGGACGCCACCGATGCGGCGCTCACCCGCGCTCCTGCCGCTTCGAGCGAGGTCCGTTCGTCGTGGGTGAACTCTTCGGCGAGGGGGAACACCGTGACGTCTCCGACGATGCGCCCGAGCAGTCCGATCAGATGGCCGGCGCGTGGGGCGGCGCCGAGGACGCCGATCGGCTTTCCCGCATGCTCGTGTCCGTCGCAGAAGGGGCAGCTGAAGGCGAGGGTGCCCCACAGGCCCTGCAGCCCGGGTACGACGGGGAGATCGTCGGCGACGCCGGTGGCCAGGACGACCCGCCGGCCCTCGACGGTCGATCCATCGGCGAGCGTCACGGCGAACGCATCTTCGGAGCCGGAGACCCCGGTGGCGGCACCGTCGCGGATCTCGACGTCGGTGTAGGCCGCGAGCTCGTCTCGGGCCCTTGCGCGGAACTCGGAAGGGGGAGTGCCGTCCGCACCGATCATGTTGTGCATGTGCAGCACGGTGCCGTTGCGGTACTCGCCCGAGTCCAGCAACAGGGTGGAGCGGTGCATCCGACCGAGGGTGAGCGCGGCCTGCAGCCCGGCCGGGCCTGCGCCGATCACGATGGCGTCGTACATGGGGATCCTTCCGTGGAGGTTGCTTTCCCGAACAGTCTGTGAGTTCATGTCAACATGAAGTCAAGCGCTGAGCATCCCTGGTCCGTGGGCGATGTCGCCAGCCGGTTCGACCTGCCGACGAACGTGTTGCGGCACTGGGAGTCGGTGGGGCTGCTCACCCCTCCCCGCGACTCCTCCGGGCGGCGGCGATACGGCGAGGATGAGGTCGTGCGCATCGCCGTGATACAGCGCAGCAAAGCTGCGGGGATGAGCCTCGATCAGATCGCGGTGCTGCTCGACGACGGGAGCGCCGGCAGGCACCAGGTGCTGCAGCAGCACCTGGACGACATCGATCGACGCATGGAGGAGATGCGCCGATCGCGGGAGATGACCGAGCACGCGATGGGGTGTCGAGCGCATGACATCGCGACGTGCCCACGGTTCCGAGCCGGCGTCGACGACGTCCTGGCGCGGTTCTGAGGCGCGCTCAGGGAGGGCTCCGTTTCCATCTCGCGCATAGGAACCTCTGCGTAAACTCGGAGTCGTGCCAAGCGATTCGACGCTCCGTCAGATCCGCAGCGGCTGCTCCTCCCGCACCCGGCGCTCGCGTCGTGCGGTCGGTGCCGCGCTCGCTGCGGTGCTCGCCATCGGTCTGAGCGCCTGCGCTCCCGATCCGGTGAGTGAATCGTTCCTGAACGGCGAGAACACCGGCTATGTCGCGGCCGACGGTGCGATCGTCGAGATCCCCGCTGCCGAGCGCGACGAACCCGTGTCGTTCAGTGGCGTCACCGAGTCCGGTGAGAAGTTCGACAGCGCCGACATCGCCGGACAGGTCACGGTGGTCAACTTCTGGTACGCCGGCTGCGCGCCGTGCCGTCTCGAAGCGTCCGACCTGGAAGCCGTCTGGCAGAAGTTCGCCGACGAGGATGTGTCGTTCGTGGGCATCAACACCCGCGACCAGGCCGACACCGCCGTCGCGTTCGCCGAAGAGTACGGCATCACCTACCCGAGTCTGATCGACGTCGACACCGCTGAGGCCAAGTTGGCGTTCGCCAAGGTCGTGCCGATCGCGGCGACACCCACCACACTCGTCCTCGACAAGCAGGGTCGTGTCGCCGCCAAGATCATCGGTCCGATCGACGGCCCGTCGATCCTCTCCACGCTGGTCAAGGACGCGCTCGCGGAGGACTCGTGAGCACCTCGGGAGCGTTGTGAATCCCGACGCGATCATCGGCTCCGGAGCCCTCTGGCTCGCGATTCCGGTCGCGATGCTCGCGGGACTCGTCTCGTTCCTGTCCCCGTGTGTGCTGCCGCTCGTTCCCGGGTACCTCGGGTTCCTGGGCGGTGCTGTCGCGCCCCGGTCCTCCGCGGCGGGCTCAGGGGTGCCGGCGCAGACGACGATCCAGGCGACGGCGACCCGCGGTCGGCTCGTGATGGGCGTGCTGCTGTTCATCCTCGGCTTCACGGTCGTCTTCATCGCCTACACGGTGCTCGGAGGCACGGTCGGTGTCTTCCTCCTGCAGTGGGGTGACCTGATCACCCGGATCCTGGGCGTGGTCATCATCGGAATGGGATTGGTGTTCCTCGGCCTGTTCGGGTTCGCGCAGAAGGAGCTCCGCTTCCACGTCGACTCGAGGGCCGGGACCGTCGGAGCCCCGCTGCTCGGTATCGCGCTCGGCATCGGCTGGGCTCCGTGCATGGGGCCGACGCTCGCCGCCATCATCGCCCTCTCCTTCAACGCCGGAGATCCGGTGCGCGCAGGGTTCCTCGGCCTCGCCTACTCCCTCGGACTCGGCATCCCGTTCCTCCTCGTGGCGCTCGGGTTCGGGTGGGCGACGAAGACGGTCGGGTTCCTCCGCAGGCACATCCGTGTCGTGAACATCGTCGGCGGCGTGATGCTGATTCTGCTCGGCGTCCTGATGGTCACCGGCCTCTGGACCGACATCATGTCCCGATTGACGGCGGTGATCGGCAGTGTCATCCTCCCGCTCTGATCGCCCAGAGAAATCCATCAGCTCCGAGAAGAACCCCCGCACTGAGAAGGCCATGACCGAGAACAAGGGTGCCGTGAACAGCGACTCCAGCGATCCGCTCCGCCCGTCCGACCACGTCGACGGCGACGACACGATCACCCAGCCGCGTCTCGGACTCGTGGGATGGCTGCGGTGGGGCTGGCGCCAGCTGACCTCGATGCGCACGGCTCTCATCCTGCTGCTGGTGCTCGCCATCGCGGCGATCCCGGGCTCGATCTTCCCGCAGCGGATGGCCGACCCCAACGGTGTCACGCAGTGGGAGCGCGAGAACCCCGATCTGTTCCCGGTTCTCGATGCCCTGAAGCTGTTCGACGTGTACCTGTCGCCGTGGTTCTCGGCGATCTACCTGCTGCTGTTCGCCTCGCTCGTCGGCTGTGTGATCCCGCGCATCAAGCACCATGCGAAGGCACTGCGCGCGCGTCCGCCTCGCACCCCCGCTCGCCTGCAGCGCCTCGAGGACTACCGCGCGGTGACGCGCGACCCCGCAGCGGAGTCCGGGACGAAGACCGGCGATGCCGACGCCGAGGCGGCCGCGTCGATCGACGTCGCGACGAAGCAGCTCAAAGCCCTCGGCTACCGTGTGGAGCGCTACGACCGGGGCCGCACGTTCTCGGTGTCCGCCGAACGCGGCTACTGGCGTGAGACCGGCAACCTCCTGTTCCACCTCGCGCTGGTGGGGGTGCTCGTCACGGTCGGAGTCGGCGGCGGCTTCTCGTACACCGGGCAGCGCGTGCTGGTGGAGGGCGAGACGTTCGCCAACACGCTCCTCGACTACGACTCGATGAACCGCGGACGCTTCGTGGGGGACGATGCCTTCGCCCCGTACTCGATGCGCCTCGACTCGTTCGACGTGACGTACCAGCCGTTCGGCGAGCCGGGGTCCGGTCAGGCGGGCGACTTCTCGGCGAATGTGACCGTGCAGGAGAACGGTGAGGTGCGCACCGGTGCGGTCAAGGTGAACGAGCCGCTCGCGGTCGCCGACGACGACGTGTTCCTGCTCGGCAACGGTTATGCGCCGACCGTGACCGTGCGCGACCCCGAGGGCAAAGTCGTCTTCACCGGCAGCACGCCGTTCCTCCCGCAGGACACCAGCATGACGTCGCTCGGTGTGCTCAAAGTGCCAGATGGTCTCGCCGAACAGGTCGGCCTGGTCGGGTTCTTCTATCCGACGACGGGCGTGCTCGACACGGGGGCGTTCTTCTCGGCCTACGGGGATCTGACGAACCCGACGCTCACGCTCGACGTCTACACCGGCGACCTCGGCATCAACGAGGGGGTGCCGCGCTCGGTCTACGTGCTCGACACCACGGGGATGACCAAGCTCACCGGCCGCACCACGAATGTCGAGTCGATCGAACTCACCCCCGGACAGACCGCGCAGCTGCCGAACGGCCTCGGCTCGGTGACGTTCGAGGACGAGTCTCCCGCCGGGGCCACGGACGCGTCGCAGTCGGTGAAGCGCTTCGCCTCGCTGCAGATCCACCGCGACGAGTCCGGCGTCTGGGTTCTCGGCTTTGCGCTGCTCGCCCTCGGTGGTCTCATGATCGCTCTGTTCGTGCCCCGTCGCCGCGTGTGGGTCAAGGCCACCGCGCGCGACGGCGAGATCGCGCTGGAGTACGCCGCACTCGCCCGTGGTGAGGATCCGACTCTCGCCGCCGCCGTGGACGACCTCGTCACCGGCCACGCTCGTCTGCTCGACGCCGCGGGTGGAACGACCGCGCGCCCGACAGAGGCCGCCGAGCCGGAAGCCCCGGCACCCGACACCCGGAAAGTAGACTGACACCATGCTCGAGCTCAACGTGATCTCGCCGGTCCTGCTCTGGACGGCGATCGCGATCTACGCGGCGGCCTTCGTGGCCTATGCCTTCGATCTCGCACGGCGCTCGCAGGCGACGGCCGACGCGCTGACCGTCCGTGAACCGGCGCTCGTGGGAGCCGGCGGGGGGAGCGTTCCGGCATCCGGCGGTGCCCCCGCCGCGGACACCGCCCCGCAACGGTTCGTGATGGCCCGGATCGGCACCTCGCTGACGGTGCTCGGGTTCCTCTTCCAGCTCGCCGCGACCGTCACCCGAGGCATCGCGGCGGGGCGCGTACCGTGGGCCAACCTGTATGAGTTCGCCATGATGGGCACGTTGCTCATCATCGCGGTCTACCTCGTGGTGCTCACCCGCATCGACCTGCGGTTCCTGGGCACCTTCATCACGGGCCTCGTCGTGGTGCTGCTCGGCCTCGGGGCGACGAACTTCTACGTCGATGTCTCTCCGCTGATGGATCCGCTCAAGAGCGTGTGGCTCGTCATCCACGTGTTCGTGGCCTCGCTCGCTACCGCGTTCTTCGCCCTGGCGTTCGCGCTCTCGGTGATCCAGCTCATGCAGTCGCGTCGCGAGAGGCTCCTCAGCGAAGGCGCGACCAAGACCGGTCCCGGCTTCCTCCGGACCTTCCCGAACGCGGTGCGCCTGGAGAGCCTCGCGTACATGTTCACGATCATCGGCTTCATCCTCTGGACCTTCACCCTCATCGCCGGATCGATCTGGGCGTACTACGCCTGGAGCCGGTTCTGGGGCTTCGACGTGAAGGAGACGTGGACCTTCGTGATCTGGGTCCTCTACGCCGGGTACATCCATGCGCGAGCGACCCGTGGCTGGCGCGGCAATCCTTCCGCGTGGCTGGCGATCGTCGGCTTCTCCGCCGTGATCTTCAACTTCACGATCGTGAACGTGTTCTTCAAGGGCCTACACGCTTACTCCGGCCTGAGCTGACCGCCGGCCGCGAGAGCCCGGCCGCGAGAACCCGGCTGCGAGAACCCGGCTGCGAAAACGGAGACCGTCCGCGCTCGGGCCGGCGTGTCTTGACAGGACACGCGGGCCGGGGTGCGGGAGGTCTCCGTTTTGGCGGAAGTGGGGGTGGTGCGGGTCAGCAGGGTCAGCTGCCGAGCGGCAGAACCTCGGCGTGCTCGACACCGTCCTCGTACCAGACCAACTCGGCCTCGAGCGAGGCGCCACATGCGAAAACGGAGACCTTGGCGCGCATCGCCCGGCGCGTCACATGCTGACACGCCGGACCCGGGGCGGATGGTCTCCGTTTTCGCAGGGAAGCAGGGAGCAGGGGCAGGGGCAGGGGCAGGGGTCAGGCGTTGGCGAGGAGGGCCTTGGATGACGTCGTGCGCCGCAGCGTCACGGCGAGTGTCGTCGCCACGAGCGCCAGCACCCCCCAGACGACCAGAGCGGCGACAGCCGAACCATTGGCGGTGATCAGGCCCGCGAAGGCGGGAGCGGTCGGGAGGACCGCCCCGAGCCCCGCCAGCCAGTCGGGCACGGTGGATACCAGCCCTGTGGCGACCGCGAGCACACCCACAACCGCGGAGACCCAGCGCCCCACACCGCCGAACAGCGCGACGAGCGCCTGGTTCACGGCGGCGAACACCACGCCGGCAAGCACGGCGGTGCCCGCGAAGGCCCACCAGGCCGCGGCGTCGTAGCTCGCGACGATCTGCACGATCAACGACACGAGCAGACCCTGTCCTGCCCCGATCAGGGCGGCAGGAGCGAAGGCGCGCAGCGTGAGCACGGCGGACGAGCGGCGAGAGGTGAGGGTGCGTTCCGTGTGGGCACGCATCACGATGAAGGTCGCGAGTGAGCCGAACCACAGCACGACGGCGGCGAGCAGCGGGATGGCGGTCGGACCGAAGATCGTGTTCGTCGACGAGTTCGACGACACCGGGTCCGCGATCACCGAGGCGAGGGACTTCGACTCCGTGTCGCTGAAGGACGGGAGCGAGTCGGAGGCCGTGCGCAGCCCGCCTGCAAGGTCACCCGTGCCGGTCGCCAGGGTGTCGAGCCCGGTGGAGAGCTCGGTGGCGCCGTCGGCGAGGGCGGTCGCGCCGGCTGACAGCTGAGTCGCGCCGGATGCGAGGCCCCGTGCGCCCGTGGCGGAAGCGCCGATGCCCTGGTCCGCGAGCTGGGTGAGTCCGGAAGACAACTGCGTGACGCCGGCGCCCGCCTGGGACATGTTGGATGCCAGGGTGCGGAAGGTACCGGGGAGGGCGGCGACTCCATCGGACACCTCTTCGCTGTTCAGGATGCCGGATGCGGTGCCGGCGTCCTTCGCCACCGTTCCTGCTTCTGCCGCCAGGGCGGAGAGCTGCTGGCATTCCGCTGGGTCCGAGACCGGGGGCGTGCACGCCGCGGTGGCTGCGGCGCCGAGCTTCTGAGCGAGTCCTGCCGATCCGCTCGCGGCAGCCTGCGCCGACGATGACGCGCTCTGGAGCGTGCCGACCAGCAACGTGGAATCCTCGGCTCCGGTCTGAAGCTGAGCGGCGCCGGCCGTCAGCCCCGACCCGATCTGCGCGGCACCCGCAGCAGCGTCCCGTGTCTTACCTGCGATCGTGTCGAGTCCTGTGGCGAGCGACGACGTCCCGGTGCTGAGTTCACCCGCGCCAGAGGCGAGTTCCGTGGCGCCGTCGGGAATCGCGGCTGCTCCGGTCGCGGCATCCCGAGCCCCGGTCGCGAGTTCCGCCGCACCGTCCGCCGCCTCGCCGATCTGGTCGCCGATCGTGGTGAAGCCGACCAGGATGTTCTCGGTCGTGGCCTCGGACAGCATCGTGCCCATGGTCGAGGCAGCGACATCGGCGATCTGCCCGGTGATGAGGTCATCCGCGACGAGGCCGTCGTCGGGTGTTGTCACGGTGATCGTGGCCTGTTCCGCGTTCCCACCGCCGTCCGAGATCGCGGTGCCTGCGGACGTGGCGGCTGCGGAGAACTCCTCGGGGATCGTGATGACGGCCTGGTAGGTACCGTCGGCGAGTCCGTCGGTGGCGTCGTCCTCGTTGGAGATGACCCAGGTGAGGTTCGAGTCCAGGTCGTCCGATCCGTCCACGAGACCTGCGGCGAGCTGTCTTCCGAGCGGGGTCACCTGTCCGTCGATGGTCACCGGATCGTCGAGATTCACGATCGCCGCCGTCATCGCGTCCAGACGCTCGGTCGGGTTCTGCAGAGCGGCTACCAGGATGCCGCCCACCGCGGCAGGCAGCAGCAGGACGCCGAGGATCGTCAGCCAGGTGATGGGTTTGCGCGAGCGGGCGCGCTCGATGGGGAGGGTCATGCGGTCACCTCGGTGGCTTTCGTCGTGTCATCTTCGGGCCGAGGCCCCTCCTCGTCGTCGACGCCCCCGTTCAGTTGTGGTGATTCGAGGGGGTGCCGACGCTCGGAGGGGGTGTCGACGGAGAGGAGGTCGGGGGTGGAACGCCCCGCGTTGGCGAGGAGGTCGCGCGCGACCTCGGGCGCGGTCGTGGTGAGGATCACCGCGGTGGCGGCATCGGCGTCCCGCAGCCGGGCGGCGAGCTGATCACGCGCGGCGAGGGACAGCCGCTCGACGCCGTCGATCACGACCACCGCCGGACGATCGCGCAGCGCCTCGGCGAGCTCGGATGCCGGGAGTCCGGCATCCGTTGCGATCACGGCGCCGACGTGCGCACGCACCCAGGCGGCGCGACCGGGGAGCAGATGCCCCGCCACCCGGAGGCGGCCCGCATCGGGCGTGACTCGTCCGGCGATCGCCAGAGCCAGTACCCGCAAGGCAGCTCCGGAACGCCCGGTCAGCAGCACCGCTCCGCCGGGCCTGACCCGGAGATGCAATCCCTCGATCCCGGCATCCGCGAGAATCAGGTCGTCCGCCGCGACGATCGAGTCGTCTCCCGGCCACGCAGCCAGGTGGCGCTCGCGTTCCACGGCTTCTCCCTCGACGTCGACCCGCGGGAGGACCCTCTCCAGCCAGGCCGGGAGCTCCCAGGCTCGCTCGCCGAGGATCGCCATCAGTGCGGGGATCAGGGTCATGCGCACCAGGAAGGCATCGATCGCGATGCCGGCAGCGAGGCCCAGGGCGATGGGTTTCAGAGACGAGTCGCCCTCGGGCACGAACGCCACGAAGACGGCGAACATGATGAGGCCGGCTGCCGTGACGACCTTCGCCGATCCGGTGAACCCGCTGCGCACGGTGCGCAGTGCGGCGGCGCGTCGTGTCGCGCGGTCGGGGCTCTTCGAATCCGGGTCGTGCACGAAGTCCTCCCGCATGCGCGAGACGAGGAAGACCTGATAGTCCATCGCGAGACCGAACAGCACGCCCATCAGGATGATCGGCATGAAGCTGATGATCGGGCCGACCTTGGCGACGTGCAGGAGGTCGGCGAACCAGCCCCATTCGAACACGGCTCCGACGACGCCGAAAGCGGCCACGATCGAGAGCAGGTATCCGGCCGCGGCGGTGATCGGCACCCACAGCGAGCGGAACACGATGGTCAGCAGGACGAGTGAGAGGCCGATCACGAAGATGCCGAAAGGCAGCAGGGCGTTGCCGAGTTGATCGGAGATGTCGATGCCGACGGCGGTGAAGCCGGTGACCTTGAGGTCGATGCCGAACTCGTCGAGCCATTCGTCGTGGTGGCTGCGCAGTTCACGCACGAGATCGGCGGTTGCCGGGTCGTCCGGGGCCGTCTCCGGGATGATCTGGACGATGCCGGTGTCGGCGGTCTCGTTCGGTGTTGCGAGGGCGACTTCGTTGACGCCGGGAACCTTCGCGACGGCATCTCCGAGGTCTTCCATCAAGGTGAGCGGGTCGGTGGACGTGACGATCGTGCCGGTGAGGATCAGCGGGCCGTTGAACCCGGGGCCGAACTCCTCTGCGACGAGGTCGTAGTTCTGACGCGCTTCCGAGTCCTTCGGCAGCACACCGGCGTTCGGGAGGGCGAGGTTCAGGCTGAGGGCGGGGACGGCCACGATCCCGAGGCCGATCACCACGGCGAGCGAGACCAGGATCGGGTGCTTCGTGACGCCGTTCACCCAGCGCGCGCTGCCCTTGGTGCGGACGGGGCGAGCGGGTGCGTCGTCGGATCCTTCACTCGCGTCCTTCTTCTTCGCCGTGGGTACGCGCTTCGGTCGGCCGACGACCTTGCCCTTCATGAACCCGAGGAGCGCGGGGGTGAGGGTCACCGCGATCGCCACGGCCACGGCCACGGCGACCGAGGCTGCGATGCCCATGGTGGTCAGGAACGGGATACCGGCGAAGCCGAGGCCGATGAGCGCGATGAGCACGGTGACGCCCGCGAACACGACGGCGGAGCCGGCCGTCCCGACGGCGCGCGACGCGGATTCCTCCGGATCGACACCCGCGCGCACCTGATCCTGGTGCCGGGCCATGATGAACAGCGCGTAGTCGATGCCGACCGCCAGCCCGAGCATGAGCGCCAGCAGCGGCGTGGTGGAGGAGACGGTCGCGAAAGCGGTCGCTGTGAAGATACCGGCCATCGAGATGCCGACGCCGAGGATCGCCGTGAGGAGGGGGAGTCCGGCGACGACGAAAGAGCGGAAGGTCACGATCAGGACCAGCAGCGCGATGAGCAGACCGACCGCCTCGGTGAGTGTGACCCCCGGGATCGAGATCGCGAACAGGTCGCCCCCGAGCGACGTCTGTGCGCCATCAGGGAGCTCGGCGTCGAGGTCGCTCACGACGGTTCGCAGCGCGTCTTTCGTCTCGTCCGACACATCGGTGGATTCGCCATCGAACTGCACGCGGACGATCGCGGCGGTGTCGTCGTCGTTGATCATGCCGCTGACCATCTCGTCGTACGGCGAGGTCGCCGCGAGAACGCCGTCCAGATCGGCGAGCTCGTCGACGGCCTCTTCGATGTGGTCGCGGTAGTCGTCATCCGTGATCTGATCGCCGTCCGCGGCCACCACGATGAACTGCGCGTTCGTGCCGCTCACCTGCGGGAACGATCGCGAGAGCTGTTCCAGGCCGGCCTGGGATTCGGTTCCGGGGATGGAGAACGTGTTGTCGGTGCCTGCGCCGAGCACGAGAGCGCCGGCCCCGGCGATGCCCAGCGCGAGGAGCCAGGACACGAGGACTCGCCAGGGGTGCCGGAACGACCAACGTCCGAGTGAGGACAGGAGTGTGGACACGCGTTCCTCCGAAGGGTGCGGGGTGGATACACAGGTGTATCCGATACATAGATGTATCGTAAAGTGACCCGCCCGGCCAAGCCTGTGTGCGGGGTGTGAATCATGCGAGAGTGAAGGGTCAGGAGGTTTCGATGTCGACACCCGCAACCCGCAGTCGCGAGAACACGCGTGCCCGTCTGCTCGAAGCGGCGGCACAGGTCTTCGCCGAGGTCGGGCTCGACGGAGCCTCCGTCGAGGCCGTCTGCGAGCGAGCCGGCTTCACCCGCGGCGCCTTCTACTCGAACTTCGAATCGAAGGACGAGTTGTTCCTCATGCTCGCCGCCAGCGTCTCCGCGGTGCGCGTGAACGCGGTACGGACCCGAGTCGAGGAGCTGACCGCCGCCGGCGCGCTCGTCGAGGGGTGCGACCCGATCGAGCTCGTGCAGCAGATCATGGAGCTCGGAGGAGATGACCGTCTCGGTGTGATGCTGCTCAGCGAGATCCGCATCCGTGCCTTGCGCGATGCGAAGTTCGGCGAGGCGTATCTGGCCCAAGAGCGGGAGATGGTCTCGAGCATCGCCCAGATCGTCGACGACATCGTCTCTGCCGGGCTGCTGCGTCTGCGCCTACCTGCGGAGACCGCCGCGCGCATGCTCATGATCATCTGGGAGGGCATGACCGTGCGCGGGGCCATGGCAGGACTGGATGACGTGCAGCTGCGGCATTCAGGCGGCGAGCAGCTCGGCCGTCTGGTGCAGCTGCTCCTCGAGCCGTAGCCAGCCGGTGCGCCCGCCCCGGGTCCCGGGTCCCGACCGTGCTCGCACCGGTCCCGACCCGTGCTCGCACCGTGCTCGCACTCTTCGGCCGACACGCCAGATGTCGGACCGCGCGGGGCGAAGCGTCCGACATCTGGCGTGTCGGCGGGTAGTTCGTCGCGCGCGTTCAGGGTGAGGCGACGGAGAGCTCGTGGTGGCAGCGAGCGAGTCGGGCGAACCACCACTCGCGACGCTCGTCCGGTGCGGCCAAGCGGGTCAGGGCTTCAGCATCCGCGGTCACGCGTCCGACCGGGATCGAGCCGTCGGCCGGGCGCAGGTCGGCCACGTCGTCGAGGAAGAGTGAGGCCGTTCCGAGCCCGCAGTCGTAGTCCAGTGTCGGGAGGGCGGCGGCGAGCGCGGCACCCTGGGACAAGCCGATCGCCGTGTCCAACGCGCTCGATACCACGCAGGGGAGCCCTGTGGCGGTGACGATCTGGAGTGCGTGGGTGATGCCGCCGAGGGGCTGCGCCTTGATCACGAGCAGGTCGGCGGCGCCGGCACGGGCGACGGCGAGCGGGTCCGAGGACTTGCGCACGCTCTCGTCGGCGGCGACCGGGATGCCCATGTACTTCACGCGTCTGCGGAGATCCGCCAGCTCCGGCACGGTCGCGCACGGCTGCTCCACGTACTCGAGGTCGTATTCGCCCAGCGCGTGCACGGCGTGTTCGGCTTCGTCGACGTTCCAGGCTCCGTTCGCGTCGACCCGGATGCGGCCTTCCGGGCCCATCGTCTCGCGCACGGCGCGCACGCGCGCCACGTCGTCGGCGAGGGTCTGCCCCGGCTCGGCGACCTTGACCTTGGCGGTGCGGCAGCCGGCGAACCGCGACAGCAGCTCAGGCACGCGCGACGCCTCGAGCGCGGGCACCGTGGCGTTC
This sequence comes from Microbacterium paraoxydans, assembly GCF_020524545.1. GTDB lineage: Bacteria > Actinomycetota > Actinomycetes > Actinomycetales > Microbacteriaceae > Microbacterium > Microbacterium paraoxydans_C. The sequence goes on from NZ_JAIVLG010000002.1 coordinate 154,880, forward strand.
ACCCCGATCCTGTCGCGCAACGGCTCCGGCTGTTCACGCCAGGCGAAGTCGATCGCTGCCGCGAGCCATGTAGCGGCCTCCGCGTCTTCGTACTCGACGAAGGGTGAGAATTCGGCCCAGCCCTCCGGTCCCTCGAAGAGGAGCGCCTCCCGCACGTCGACGCCGCGGAAGCGACTGTGCATCGGGAGGGCGACGACCCTGGCCGAGTCGAGCAGGTCTGCGAGCGGCGGGATCATGTGCCCATTCTGCTCCGTGGATCACGCGGAGCAGCGTTCGCCGTTCGGGTGAGTCGTCAGAGATCGGACGAGGCGCGTCGATTCGGAGTGCGCGATTGCCAATAGTGTGTGACGCACAGTATTGTGTTGGCTATGAATGAGACGCTCGACACGCATCTGCAGGAATTGCGGCGAGGCACAGTGGTGCTCGCCTGCCTGCAGCTGCTGCGCACGCCCGGGTACGGCTATTCGCTTCTCGAGCAACTCGAGCGGAGCGGCTTCGCGACCGACGCCAATACGCTCTATCCCCTGCTTCGCCGCCTCGAGAAGCAGGAGTACCTCACAAGCGAGTGGAACACCGACGAGACCCGACCGCGCAAGTTCTACCGCACCTCGGAGTCCGGCGTACGCCTGGCCGACACCCTCACCGACGAATGGCGGTCCCTCACGACCGCGATCACCTCTCTCACCGCGGAGGAGAACTGACATGACCACGACGACCACGCTCACCGAGCGCTACATCAGCGCCACGATCCGCAGTCTCCGCCCTGATGTCCAGGATGACGTCCGTGCCGAGCTCGAGGCCTCCATCGCCGACGCGATCGAGGCGCGGGTGGAGCAGGGCGAAGCGCCCGAAGACGCCGAGCGCGCGGTCCTGGTCGAGCTCGGCGACCCCGGCATACTCGCCGCCGGCTATGCGGACCGGCCGCTGTATCTCATCGGTCCGCGGTTCTACCTGACCTGGTGGCGGCTGCTCAAGCTGCTGCTGATCGTCGTTCCGGTCTGCGTCCTCGGAGCGGTCGCCCTCGGGCAGACCATCTCGGGCGCTCCGGTCGGCGAGATCGTCTCGTCGTCGATCCTCGCCGCGGGGGGAGCGATCCTCCACATCTGCTTCTGGACCACGCTGGTCTTCGTCATCCTCGAGCGCACCAACAGTGCGACGGCGATCGAGAAGTGGGATCTCGACCGGCTCCCGGAACCGGCCGAGAACGGTGCAGCGGGGCGGAACGAGCTGATCGCATCGCTCGTCTTCCTCGGGATCTCCCTCGGTGCGCTCTTCTGGGACCGCTTCCGAGGGTTCGTCATCGTGGATGGCACCGTCGTGCCGATCGTCGACCCGCAGCTGTGGCCGTGGGGGATCAGCATCCTGTTCCTCCTCATCGCCGCGGAGGCCGTGTTCGCCGTCGTGCTGTTCCGCACGGGACGGTGGACGGTGGGCTTGGCCGTGGTGAACACGATCCTCGCTCTGGCGTTCCTCCTCTGGGTCGTCGCCCTGCTGCTCACCAATCAGCTCGTGAACCCGGACTTCCTTGCGCGGATCGCCGCCGCTGGTGGCGAGGGCTTCGCCGCCGGGCAGGCGGAATCCGCCGACGAGGGCGGGGTCTTCCGCATCCTGGCCGTGCTGCTCGGGTTCGGATTCGCGATCGGTGTCGGGTGGGACATCGTCGACGGCTGGGTCAAGACGGTTCGCGCACGCCGCGCCTGACAACACGGAACCCCCCACCAAGTGGGGCGAGGAATAGGCTGGATGCCGTGACCAGTGCATTCGTCTCCGACCTCTTCGACCCGGCCGAATGGGTGCTCGCGCCCGGCGCGGAGGGCTACACCGACATCACTGCGCACGTCTCGCACGACGGCGGGGTCGCACGCATCGCCTTCAACCGGCCGGAGGTCCGCAACGCGTTCCGTCCGCACACCGTGGATGAGCTCTACCGTGCGCTCGACATCGCCCGACAGGATGCGCGTATCGGCGCGGTACTGCTCACGGGCAACGGCCCGAGCCCGAAGGACGGCGGCTGGGCGTTCTGCTCCGGCGGTGACCAGCGCATCCGTGGTCGCGACGGCTACAAGTACTCGGACGCCGAGACGGCGATCGTCGACGGTGCGAGCCGTGCCGCGGTGGGTCGTCTGCACATCCTCGAGGTGCAGCGCCTCATCCGCTTCATGCCGAAGGTCGTCATCGCGGTCGTCCCTGGGTGGGCGGCGGGCGGCGGGCACTCCCTCCACGTGGTCTGCGACCTCACGATCGCATCTGCGGAGGAGGCCCGCTTCAAGCAGACGGACGCTGACGTCGGCAGCTTCGACGCCGGCTACGGCTCCGCCTACATGGCACGCCAGACCGGGCAGAAGTTCGCTCGTGAGGTGTTCTTCCTCGCAGAGGAGTACTCCGCCCAGCGTGCGTACGAGATGGGCGCCGTGAACCGTGTCGTCCCGCACGCCGAACTCGAGCGTGAGGCGCTGAAGATGGCGCGCACCGTGCTCACGAAGTCGCCCACGGCGATCCGCATGCTGAAGTTCGCCTTCAACGCCGTCGACGACGGTCTGGTCGGGCAGCAGGTGTTCGCGGGAGAGGCGACCCGCCTGGCCTACGGCACGGACGAAGCCGTCGAGGGCCGGGATTCGTTCCTCGAGAAGCGCGACCCCGACTGGTCCTCCTATCCCTGGCACTACTGAGCCGGAGAGCAGCATGGTCGCACTGATCCCGACGGATGCCGAAGACCCGGTACAGCTGCGGGATGCCCTCGTACGCGCGTTCGACGGCGGCCCCGCTCTGGGGCTCGGGATGGTGTCCGGAGCGCCCGAAGGCGTGGCCGACGGCATCGCGGCCGTCATCGCGACTTCCGGTTCGAGCGGTATCCCGAAGCGAGTCGCCCTGAGCGGTGAGGCGTTGCGGGCGAGCGCTGAGGCCACGGCGGCGCGGATCGGCAGCGGACGCTGGTTGCTCGCCCTCCCCGCCGGCTACGTCGCGGGGCTGCAGGTGCTCGTTCGCTCGATCCTCGCTGGCACCCAGCCGATGCGGATCGAGGGCCGCTTCTCCCCGAGCTCGTTCGCTCAGGCGACCTTCGAGATGATGCGCCCGTCGCCGTCGCCGTCGTCGGGGATTCCGGACCTGTACACCGCGCTGGTCCCTGCCCAGGTCGCGACCCTGCTCGATGCCGCCGACGACACCGCGGTGTGTGCCGCGCTCATGGCGTATCGCGCGATCCTGGTCGGTGGACAGGCACTCCCCGAGCCCCTCCGTGAGCGGGCGGCGGACCTCGGGGTCCGTCTGGTGCGCACCTACGGCTCGACGGAGACCAGCGGTGGGTGCGTCTACGACGGCGTGCCGCTCGACACCGTGGGGGTGCGCGTGGTCGACGGCGAGCTGCGGCTCGCGGGTCCGATGCTCGCCGAGGGATACCTCGGCGACGGATCGCTGACGGCCCGGACGTTCGTCCACGACGAGCACGGCATCCGCTGGTACCGCACCGGTGATCTCGGCCTCGTGGAGGACGGGATCGTGCGGGTGCACGGCAGGGCGGACAACGTGATCGTCTCGGGCGGGATCAACATCTCGCTCGATCGGGTCGAGCGCATCGTCCGCCGGATCGCGGGACTTCACGAGGCCGTGGTGGTCGGGGTGGAAGACGAGCGCTGGGGCGAGGCCTCGGTGATCGTCGCGGTCCGGGGCGAGGCGCTGCGGCGCAGCGAGTCCGAGCAGCTCGCGCACGCGCGCGACGCCGTCGAAGCGGAACTCGGCAGGCACGCTCGTCCGGCCCGCCTGGTCCTCGTCGATGAGATCGACCTCCTGCCTTCCGGGAAGCCGGACCGGGAGGCGATCCGCCGCGCCGTCGTCGAGTTGCACTGATCGTCGCTCCGTCTGCGCTCTGCCAGACTGATCGGCATGGCCTCGTACACGCATGGACACCACGAATCCGTCCTCCGCTCGCACAACGTGCGCGACATCGCGAACTCCGCGGCCTACCTTCGCCCGCATCTCACCGCTGCGACGCGGCTTCTGGACGTCGGGGCGGGGCCGGGCACCATCACCGCCGACTTCGCCGGGATCGTCGCCCACGTCACCGCCACCGAGATCGATGAGAACGCCCTCTCCCTGTCGCGCGGACTCGCCGCCGAGCGCGGTCTGACGAACCTCGCCTTCTCGATCGAGGATGTGCACTCCCTGGGTTTCCCCGACGACTCTTTCGACGTCGTGCACACGCATCAGGTGCTGCAGCATGTCGGCGACCCGGTGCAGGCACTGCGGGAGATGCGCCGAGTCACCGTTCCGGGAGGGATCGTCGCCGCTCGCGATGCCGACTACGCGGGCTTCATCTGGTTCCCGATCCTGCCCGAACTCGACCGCTGGCTCACGCTGTACCAGACAGCCGCGCGGGCGAACGGCGGGGAGCCCGATGCCGGACGACGGCTGTTGTCCTGGGCGCGCGCCGCGGGCTTCGAGGAGGTCACGGCGACGGCCTCCACGTGGTGCTACGCATCTGCTTCCGAGCGTGCGTGGTGGGGAGGGATGTGGGCCGACCGCATCCTCGAGTCCGCGCTCGCACGGCAGCTCGTCGACAGTCAGCTGGCGACGCGTACTGATCTGGAGCAGATCAGCGACGCCTGGAAGCGCTGGGCCGACGACGGCGACGGGTGGTTCCTGGTGCCCCACGGCGAGATCATCGCGCGAGCCTGACCTCGCGGGATACATCCGACGACGGATGCCCGCTGCCATGCCCTCGCGTAGCGTGGGGGAGTGATCCGCCCGCTCTCCCGCACGGCGCTGACCCTCGACATCGTCGGGGCGGCGCTGCTCTTCCTCGTCTTCGTCCCGATGTCACTCGTGTTCTACGGTCCGGGAACCGGGAACAGCGCGATCGGGGGCGTGGCGGTGGTGGCCGTGGTCTTCGCCGCCGTCCTGATGTTCGGAGGGGTGGCGATCGGGCGGCTCGCCCCCGGGCTCTCCCTCGCCGCAGCCTGGGCCGGTGCGATCCTCCAGATGGTGGCCGGATTCGGTCCGCTGCCGATCGACGTCGCGATCCTGCTCGTGCTCTACGCCACAGCCGCGTGGGGCACGCGGCGTGTGCTCTGGTGGGGTTTCGGGTCCGTGATCGTCGGCGGCGTGATCGCCGCGCTCTACATGGTCGTCGTGAACGGTGTCGCCTTCGGCACCGGAAGCGGCTGGGAGAAGGTGACGACGGGCACGCTGCTGCTGGTCGTCTCGCTCATGGCCCTCGGCTTCGCCTGGGTGTGCGGGCTGCTGTGGCGGGTCGTGCTGCGTGCGCGTCGTACCCGTGCGGCGCAGTTGCAGGCCGAGTCGCTCGCCGTCGAGGAGCAGGAGCGCGTGCGCATCGCGCGGGACATGCACGACGTCGTGGCCCACTCCCTGGCCGTCGTCATCGCCCAGGCGGACGGAGCACGATACGCGGCCGCGGCGAAACCCGAGATGGCGACCGAAGCACTCGGCACCATCGCGCAGACCGCCCGCGGGGCCTTGAGCGATGTGCGGATGCTGCTCACGCAGCTCCGGCACCGGCAGGGCGATGGTCCGCAGCCGACGCTCGCCGACCTCGAAGCCCTGTTCGCGCAGGTCCGCCACGCGGGGATCGAGCCGCGGGTCACGGTCGATCCCATGCCACCGGGAGAACCACCGGGGGCTATCCAACTCGCGGTGTACCGCATCCTGCAGGAGGCGCTCACGAACGCGATCCGGCACGGCGACGGAGCGGTCGACGTCCACCTCGCGTGGCTTGCCGACCGCGTCGAGCTCGAGGTGCGCAACACGGTGCAGCGCGATGCCGCCGTCGGTGTCGGAGGCCACGGCGTGATCGGGATGCGGGAGCGGGCGCAGCTCGTCGGCGGTAGTCTGCAAGCCGAGCGCCGGGGGGCGCAGTTCGTCGTCCATGCCACGCTTCCGATCGGAGCCTCCGAATGATCAGAGTCGTGCTCGTCGACGACCAAGCGCTGTTCCGTGCCGGTATCCGCATGCTCGTCGCCTCGCAGCCCGATCTCGAAGTGGTCGGCGAGGCGGGCGACGGGCAGGAGGCGCTCGAGGTCGTGCGGTCGACGCGGCCCGACGTGGTGCTGATGGACATCCGGATGCCGGTCATGGACGGGCTCACCGCGACGGCCGAGATCCTCGCCCGCCCGGAGCCGCCGCGCATCGTCATGCTCACCACTTTCGACCTCGACGAGGCTGCCGCGCGGGCGATCCGCCAGGGTGCGAGCGGCTTTCTGCTCAAGGATGCCGACCCGGAGTTCCTGCTCGCCGCGATCCGCACGGTGCATTCCGGTTCGAGCGTGATCGCGGCCGCGGCGACCCGTGACCTGTTCGCGCACTTCGCGCAGGCGCCGCGCCCGGTGCCCGCCCAGTACGACACCCTCACCGATCGCGAGAAGGAGATCTTCGCTCTCGCTGCACGAGGGTTGTCGAACGCGGAGATCGCCGGCCGGGAGTTCCTCAGCGAGGCGACCGTGAAGACGCACATCAGCCGCATCCTCACCAAGCTCGCGCTGCGCGATCGGGTGCAACTGGTGGTCTTCGCGTTCGAGCACGGCCTCGCCTGACCACCGCCCTCCGCACCGTCCAGCGGCGATCGTCATCGACCGGATCATCCTTGCGATGTAGGGGGATGATCCGCCCGGGCGATGATCCGCAGGGGACCGTCGAAATAGCGTCGAAGGCATGGAGATCACGACCACCGACATGGGGCTCGCCGCCCGCGTCCAGCACCTGAAGAAGACCTACGGCTCGGGCGAGGGCACCGTCCGCGCGCTCGACGACGTCAGCGTGGGTATCCGGCGCGGACAGTTCACCGCGATCATGGGGCCATCCGGCTCCGGCAAGTCCACCCTCATGCACATCATGGCGGGCCTCGACAGCCCCACGGAGGGACGTGCGTGGATCGGCGACACCGAGATCACCGGACTCGGCGACCTCGACCTCACCATCCTGCGCCGCCGCCGTGTGGGCTTCATCTTCCAGGCCTTCAACCTCGTTCCCACACTCGACGCGCGCGCCAACATCATGCTGCCGTTCGAGCTCGACGGTCGCCGTCCGAGTGCGCTCGAACGCGCCAGGATCGACGGTCTCATCGACACCCTCGGTCTCGCCCCGCGCTTGAGCCACCGGCCCCATCAGCTGTCGGGCGGGCAGCAGCAGCGGGTGGCCATCGCTCGCGCGCTCGCCACCGCGCCCGACCTCGTCTTCGCGGACGAGCCCACCGGAAACCTCGACTCGAAGACCGGGCGCGAGGTGCTGCGCCTGCTCGCCACCGCGAGCCGGGAGCACGGACAGTCGATCGCGATGGTCACCCATGACGCGATCGCCGCGAGCCACGCCGATCGCGTGCTCTACCTCGGCGACGGCCGCATCGTGGCCGATCACCCTCGCCAGACCGCGGAGGAGATCTCCGCGTACATGCTCGCCGCCGAGGTGGCCGCATGAGCGCCGTCGCCGCGGTCGTCCCCGAGACCCGGGCGACGGGACCCCGTCTGGCCTGGTTGCGTGATCGCGGCATGGGGGCCAGCATCCTGGTCGCGGCGCTGTCGGCCGCGTTCGGCGTGCTGCTCGTGGAGATCACCGCGTACATCGGCGCAGTGCTGCAGGCAGACCCCTTCATCGGCGACAGCGGGACGCTCGCCTTCGTCGTCGCGCTCCTGTCAGTGCTGCTGACCGTGGTCGCGATGTATGTCGCCGCGATCGTCACGGCGAACACCTTCTCCACGATCATCGCCGGACGCACCAGGCAGATCGCCCTCCTCCGCCTGATCGGAGCGACGGTGCGCTCGCAGCGGGGCGAGGTCGGGAAACAGGGACTCGTCGTCGGGCTTCTCGGGGCGGCGATCGGTCTTCTCGTCGGCCTCGCGCTCGCGGTGATCGGGGTGCAGATCGGTGGGCAGCTGATCGACAACGCTCCCACCGACTTCTCCCTCGCCCAGCCTTTCGTGGTGCTTCCGGCGATCGGCGTGGCGCTCACCACCTGGGCCGCGGCCTGGGCGGGCTCTCGAAGGGTCCTCTCGGTCACCCCGCTGCAGGCACTCGGCGGCGCCGTGGAGCGCACGCACGAAGAGGTGTCCGGCAGGCAGGGGCGCCACATCGGTGCCTGGATCCTGCTCCTCAGCGGTGCGGCTCTGCTGGCCGGAGGGGTGCTGCTCGGCCTGATGACACCGCTCGGGGTCGTGGTCGCCTTCTTCGGCGGGGTGCTCTCGTTCACCGGTCTGGCACTCGGCTCCGTGCTGTTCATGCCGCCCGTGCTGAGGGTGGTGGGGCGGATGTTCGGGTCGAGCGCCACCGCGCGACTCGCCGCCGAGAACGCGCTGCGGTATCCGGAGCGTTCGTCGCGGATGGCGATCGGCGTGGTAATGGGGGTGACCCTGGTGACGATGTTCGCCGTCGCTCTCGAGTCCGCGAAGCGACTGATGATGAGCCAGGTGACGGGAGAGGTTCCCGACGAGTTCTTCGCCCCGATGGACGCCTTCGCCGCGATCATGATGGTGCTGGTGGCCGTCTCCGCCGTGATCGCCGCGGTCGGACTCGTGAACCTGCTCACGATCGGCGTCGTGCAGCGTCGTCGCGAGCTCGGTCTGCTGCGCTCGATCGGGCTGTCCAACGGGCAGGTTCGACGCATGGTCCTCCTGGAGGCGACGCACATCACCGTCGCGGCCACGCTGACCGGCCTCGTGCTGGGCGTCGTGTACGGCTGGATCGCCGCACAGTCCCTCCTGGGATCCGTGCCGACCCTGCCCGACTTCGTCCCCGCCGGTCTCGTGGCACCGCAGATCCCGTGGGTTCCGGTGGCGATCATCGTCGCCTCCACGGCCGTGCTCACCCTGGTGGCCGCGGCGACGCCCACCCGCCTGGCCACCCGCGTGGCTCCGGTGGAGGCGCTCGCGGCGGACTGACGGCTCTAGGCTGGTCGGATGCCGTCGCCGTTCGATCAGTCCACATATCAGGTCCGTCTCGACTGGGGAGCCGCTGGCCTCGCTCGCCTCGCCCCCACCGACATCGTCGTGGTCGTGGACGTGTTGCGGTTCTCCTCCACGGTCATCGATGCGGTGGCGTCCGGCGCGGAGGTCGCGCTGGCGGAGGCGGTGGGCTGGTCGCGGAACGGCGCGGCCGTGGCCGCTGCCGCAGCGCCGGATGCGACCGTGCTGATCGGCGGCGTTCGCAATGCCTCGGCCGTGGCGCGCGCGGTGCAGACCATCCAGGAGCGGCGACAGGCGCGCACCTCTGTCGCGGTCATCGCTGCGGGAGAGGTCGATACCGAGGGGACGCTGCGGTTCGCGGTCGAGGACCAGCTCGGCGCCGGGGCGATCGTGCTGGCGCTCTCGGATCGTGGCATCGACCACACGGCGCCGGACGCGGCCGTCGCGGCTGAGGGGTTCCGTGCCCTGCGAGGCGCTCTGCGGCACATGATCGGCGCGAGCGGGTCAGGGCGCGAGCTCGCCGGGGGCGTCGAGGCGACCACCCGCATCCAGGCGGCCGGTCTGGCGCCGACCTCGACGACGGACGCTGCCGCGCTCGATGCCGTCGACGTCGTTCCGCTGCTGCACGCAGGGGCGTTCGTCCCGTTCGCCTGACCCCGGCACCGACTCCTGCGGCGAGGGAGCCTCCGGTTCCGCGCGGGGCACGTAGGGTCGTGGCATGAGGTACCTCCCCGCCGTCATCGTCGACACCGTGCTCGTGCTGGTCTTCGCTGCGATCGGCCGGGCCTCGCATGACGAGGACCCCGCCGGGTTCGTGCTCACCGCCTGGCCTTTCCTGGTCGCTCTGCTCCTCGGACATCTCGTCGCGGCCCTGCTCCCCGGCAGACCGCGTCGTCCATGGTCCCTCCTGTGGGGCGTGGTCGTGTGGATCGTGACGGTCGCGGGCGGCATGCTCGTCCGGGTGCTCTCCGGCGACACGGCCGAAGTGCCGTTCATCATCGTCGCGACCCTCGTCCTCGGGGCGTTCCTCGTCGGCTGGCGTGCGATCGCGGCGCTGCTTCGCCGCCGACGAGGGACGACGGCCGATCACGACCTGCCGGACTCGGCCGAGCCCGGTGCGGGGGACGATCCGGCCCCCTGAGCAGCGGTCAGCGCGGCATCTGCGCGGCGAGGCGCACGTCGGACGATATCTCGCGCCGCGTCCATGCGAACAGGTGCCGGGCATCGTAGGTGCGCGAGCAGCGCGCGCACGAAGTGGGTCGTGTCGGTCGACGGTGACGGTAGGTCACGTGGCCAGCGGGGCAGCTCCCCACCCACGGCGCGAGCTCGACCGCGGTCTCGCCGTGGTGCGTCGTGCCGCCGACGTATCCGAGGTCGCGGGCGACGCGCTTCCAGGTCGGTCCGTGCGCCGCCGCGTGGCCGGCGAGGGCGTGCGCGACCTCGTGCAGCAGCACCTGATGGATCTCGTCGTCATCGAACCGCGCGGCCAGATAGCGCGAGACCGTGATGCGCTGCTTCGTGTAGTCGCACTGCCCGGCGCGGCGCTTGGCGTTGTCGAAGCCGAAGGACCAGCCGTCATCGAGATGCAGCGTGATCAGTGCTTCGCCCCAGACGCGCACACGGTCGAGTTCCGCCATGCGATCAGGGTAAGCCATGCGACCGACATCGTGGTCGCGGCAGGTCTCAGCCCGCGATGAGCTGCGATGGACGATGCCGTTCGGCAGCCTCGATCGCGAGCAGCGCCGTCTCGAGTTCGCTGTCCTGCGCACCGGACTCGCGGCGCAGGAAGAGCGACTGCTTGAAGCTCTCCCTGGCGGTCTCGAAGTCCCCGGCGTCGTAGGCGTTCTTTCCGTGGTGCTGATACGCGAAGGCCGCGATCGACAGCCAGCGCTGTCCCTCGGCCTCGGTCGCACAGGTCGCCAGCTCCTGTTCGGCAGCGGTGTGCGCTCCCCGATACTGCAGGATCGTCGCGTGGAGCACGCGTGCGCGGAGCACGTCCCTCCGGGTGCCGGCCATGCGCGCCTGGCGCACGGTCTCGTCGGCCAGCGCGAGCGCCTCATCCAGGCGATCGAGCACCTTCAGCAGCCACACCCGCTCCAGCAGGGCGGGCAGGCTCCGCTGTCCCTCGATCTCCGCGAGACGGGTCGCGCACTCGTCGAGATCGACCATCTCGCGGAGGGTCTCCTGGTCGTATCCCCGGATGAAACTCATTGCTCTCCTTCCGCAGCGTCCCCGTCCAGTCTGCCTTCCGGCCGCGGGGTCCTCCCGGCGGCGCGCCCTGGTCGCCGCAACCGACGTCGCGACCGTGCCGGATCGGCGCGGATTCAGCGCAGGAACAGCGAGGAGTCCGGGCGGGGCGAGGCGACGGCATCCGCATCCGTGACGATGCGGGCGCCCTGGGTGAACGTCTCCACCTCCGCACCCTGCGCGATCTTCGCGGGGTGGGGGCCGGCGGCGAGCATCCGCGGCAACCACTCCGTCGGCAGGGGAGCGGCAGACGCTGCGATCACGAGGTTGCCGAAGCGTCTGCCCTTGAGCACCTGGGTGTCGGCGAGCACGGCGACCTCAGGGAGGACCTCCGCGATCGTCGCCGTCTGGCGTCGGGCGAAGGCGAGCCCGGGACCGTCGGCGACATTGACGAGGAGCACGCCGCCGGGAGCGAGCAGCTCCGCGAGCTCGCGGTAGAACTCGACGCTGGTGAGGTGCGCGGGCGTCTGCGCTCCCGAGTAGACGTCGGAGACGACGAGGTCGCAGTTCGCCCGCAGTGCGTTCGGGAGCTTGGTGACGCCGGCCCGGGCGTCGCCGATCCTGATCCGGATCGATGCGCCCTTCGGCAGCGGGAGGTGTTCCCGGACGAGTTGCGCCAGCGGAGCCTCGAGCTCGATCACCTGCTGGCGGGAGCCGGGGCGAGTCGCTTCGATGTAGCGGGGGATCGTCAGCGCGCCGGCGCCGAGGTGCACGGCGGTCAGCGGACCGGCGGGGAGCTGATCGATCACCGCACCCATGCGCACGATGTACTCGAAGTGCAGATGCGTCGGGTCGTCGAGGTCGACGTGCGACTGGGGGGTGCCATCGACGATCAGCTCGAAGCCCGTCGTGAACTCCGAGGGCATGACACCGGCGATGCCCCCGTGATCGAGGCGGGCCTGCGGGTGCTCGGTGTCGCGCGATCTCGTCCGGCCCATGGGCACGAGCCTACGCTCCGGGGAGGGGCTCAGCGCTGCTTGCCGTTGGCGCACGTCTCCTGCTCGACCGTCTGGCCGGAGATGGCCGGGTCGAGCGTGGCACGCGGCGAGGGTGTCCCGGTGGGGGGTGCCTCAGAGGCCGGTGCCTCCGGGTCCGTTCCCGGGGCCGGGTCGACGAGTTCGACCCCGCCGTTGTTGCTCGCCTTGCCCGTCAGCTGCACCGACTGGCCCGCCTTCAACGCATCCCAGATCGTCGCGGCAGCCTCACGGTTGGGGATGACGCGGTCGGAATCGTCCGGGTCCTCGAACACGGGGTACTGCACGAAGACGAACTCGGAGAACGGCACGTCCTTGATGGAGAGCGCGAGCTGTGCCAGACGCACCGGGTTGGCCAGCTGGTCGCTCGGGTCGATGTTGTCGACGACGGTGTTGGCGAGTCCGAGCACCTTGCCGGGGTCGGTGAGGACCTCGTCGCTCATGATCTTCTTCACCAGGCGCGACATGTACTGTTGCTGGTTCGAGACCCTCGCCATGTCGCTCTCGTCGCCGACACCGTGGCGCGTGCGGATGAACTGGAGGGCTTCGTAGCCGGACACGGTGCGCGGCCCCGGCGCCCAGTCGAGGTCGGTGTGCCGGTCGCGGATGCCGTCGCCGCCGATGCACACCTCGACGCCGCCGATCGCGTCGGTCACCTCCATCACCCCGTCGAAGTCGATCTTCGCGGCGAAGGGGATCTCGATGCCGGTGAGATCGGTCACCGTCTTCGCCACGCAGGAGAGGCCGGCGCGTTGGAAGATCGAGTTGATCTGCGTCTTGCTCGTGGCTGAGGCGACGGACCCGTCGGGCAGCGTGCACTCCGGCGTCTCGATCATGAGGTCGCGGGGGAGCGAGATCGCGGTGACCTTGCGCGGTTCGGCCGACACATGCACCAGCAGGTTCACGTCGTTGAGGACGCCGCCGTCGGCCTCGGAGCAGCGCTCGCCCAGCAGTCCCGTCGAGACCGCGCCGCACTCGTCGGTGCCGATGATGAGCATGCTGAACTCGCCGGGGAAGGCGCTGATCGAGGGAGGCTCGACCTCCGGCGCTCCCTCGAGCGTCACGGCATCCTCGTTGAAGCGGTTGAAGTAGTCGGTCACCACGAACGCGGCGACGGCGACAGCGGAGACGAGGACGACGCCCAGCGTGATGCCGGCGATCTTCAGGAATCCTCTCGCCGGTCCGGGGGAGGGGAGCGTCGCGTGGCGGGCGACCGTCGAGCGGCCCTTGTCAGGAGTGCGGCGAACCATCCGGGGAGCCTACCGGGGGAAGCTGATGTTACGGCCATATGACGATTGTGGGAGCAACTTGCAGGGAATTAGTTAGTCGTGGATACTTTTTCCTAAACCCCGGTGAGTACCCGATGCTTTCCAGGACTTTCAAAGAGGAGATCCCCGCAATGCACAAGCGCATTCTCTCGGCTGTGGCGCTCGGCGCCGTGGCCACGCTCGCCCTCGCCGGCTGCGCCGGCGGCAGCGACACCGGTTCGGCCGACGGTGAGGGCAAGGAACTCACCGTCTGGATCATGAAGGGCACCAACCCCGACGCGACCGCCTTCTATGACGACGTCTCGGCAGCCTTCGAGGAGGAGACCGGTGCGACCGTCAAGATCGAGGAGATCCAGTGGGCCGACGCCCACGATCGCTTCGTGACCTCCATCGCCGGTGGCACGACCCCCGACATCGCGGAGACCGGTACCACCTGGACCGCCGAGTTCGCCGACGCCGGCGCGCTCCTCCCGATCGACGAGTACGTCGACGGTGAGGACGGGCTGCGCGACGACCTGGTCGAAGGCCTCGAGGTCGCCGGCACCTACGGCGACGAGCTCTACGGCATGCCCTGGTACGCCGGAGTGCGCTCGCTCGTCTACCGCGCCGATGTGTTCGAGGAGCTCGGTCTCGAAGCCCCGAAGACGTGGGACGACATCGTCGCCGCAGGTGACGCGATCAAGGCCGCCAAGCCCGACATGCTGCCGTTCCCGGTTCCGGGCGACGCCGAGTTCCAGGTCTACCCCTGGGTCTGGGGCGCCGGCGGCGAGATCGCCACGAAGGACGGCGACACCTGGACGAGCGAGCTCGACAGTGCCGAGTCGCAGGCCGGCATCGAGTTCTACACGGGCCTGGCCACCGAGCACGGCTTCTCCTCCGCAGGTGCCACCACCTGGAAGGAGACCGACCTTCGGGACGCGTTCACGCAGGGCAACGTCGCCATGATGCTCTCGGGCTCCTGGACGCCGAACTCGCTCATCGAGGCGAACCCCGAGCTCGAAGGCAAGATCGGCGCCGCGGTCATCCCGGGCGAAGACGGCGGCATCGCCCCGTCCGTGCTCGGCGGATCGCACCTCTCGATCTTCAACACGACCGAGAACGCCGACCTGGCGTGGGAGTTCGTGAAGCTCGTCACCACCGGTGAGTTCGCCGAGCAGTGGTCGAACGAGACCGGCTACTTCCCGGGCGTGCAGTCCGCGATGGAGGAGGCCCTCGCCTCGACCGACCCGCTCGTCGCACCGTTCGCCGAGCAGATGGTCGACGGCGGCGCATCCGTGCCGGTCACCCCGAACTTCGGCGCCGTGCAGGCGAAGAAGACGACCAACTCCATGATCCAGGCCATCCTCAGCGGGCAGAAGGACGTCGCGACCGCGACGAAGGACGCCGCCGCCGAGATGACCGAACTGCTCAACCAGTAAGGAAGCATCCCTTCCATGTCGATGGTGCAAGCGCCACTGCCGGCCACGAAGGCGGAGTCCACCTCCGCCTCCGTGGCCGGCGGCCGGAAGCGACGCGGTCTCTCGATCGTCGCGGCCCGCCCCTGGCTCCTTCTCGCGCCCGGGCTGGCCATCCTCGCGGTGCTCATGCTCTGGCCGCTCGTCCAGGTGTTCATCTACTCGCTGCAGGACTACGGCCTGCGTGAGATCAACACCGGGGAGAACAACTGGATCGGTCTCGACAACTACGTCGAGGCGCTCACCAACCCGACCCTCTGGACGGTGGTGCTGCCCAACACGGTCGGGTTCGCCGCCGTCGCAGTGTTCGTCACCGTGGCCGTCGGCACCCTCGTCGCCCTGCTCCTCGCGCGCCTCGGCACGACCTGGCGGGTCATCGTGTCCAGCTGCATCATGGTCGCCTGGGCGATGCCCGCGGTGACCGGCACCTACGTCTGGACCTTCATCTTCGATGCCGACCGCGGCATCTTCAACCAGGTCCTCATGGATCTGGGGCTCATGAGCGATCCGGTCAACTGGTTCACGAACCAGTGGTCGTTCTATGCCATCGTGCTCCTCAACGTCGTCCACCACGGCTTCCCGTTCGTGGCGATCACCGTGCTGGCCGGCCTCCTCGGCGTCTCGAAGGAGATGCTCGAAGCCGCAGCGCTCGACGGTGCCGGTGCGTGGCGTCGTTTCTGGAAGATCATCTTCCCGACGCTGAGGCCGGTGTTCTCGGTCGTGATCATCCTCTCGACGATCTGGGACTTCAAAGTGTTCGCCCAGGTGTACCTGATGCCCGGTGGTGGGGGAGGCAACCGTCAGGTGCTGAACCTCGGTGTCTGGTCCTACGTCGAGTCCTTCGGCCAGAACCGCTACGGTTTCGGTGCCGCTCTCGCCGTGCTGCTCACCCTCGTGCTCATCGGCATCACGATCGTCTACATCCGCTCCCTCATGAAGGAGGACGAGCTGTGAACCCGCGTCCGAGACTCCGCTCCCGCATCGGCACCGGCATCGCGGTCGCCGCAGTCCTGATCTTCACGCTGTTCCCCGTGTACTGGATGGTCTCCAGCGCCTTCGACGCCAAGGCGTCCAGTGGCGGGCAGTCGTTGGTCCCCCAGGAGTTCACGTGGGACAACTTCGCCTTCGTGCTCACCGAGGGCGGCTTCGGCACCTACCTGCGCAACTCGGCGATCGTGGCCCTCGTCACGGTTCTCGTCAGCGCGCTCGTGTGTCTGCTCGCCGCTGTCGCGGTCGCGCGGTTCAAGTTCAAGTTCCGCACCATGATCCTGATGATGATCCTCATCGTGCAGATGGTGCCGCTCGAGGCCCTCGTGATCCCGCTGTTCCTGCAGGTCAAGAGCCTCGGCCTGCTGAACAGCATCATCGGTCTGATGGTCGTCTACGTCGCGCTGTCGCTCGCATTCGGCATCTGGATGCTGCGCGGCTTCGTGGCCGCCGTGCCCGTCGAACTCGAGGAGGCGGCGTACATCGACGGCGCGAGCTGGTGGCGGATGTTCCGCTCGGTGCTGCTGCCCCTGGTCATGCCCGGTCTGGTCGCGACGAGCATCTTCAGCTTCATCACCGCGTGGAACGAGTTCATCTTCGCGATGACGATCCTCGGTGCGCAGACCGACCAGTACACGGTCTCGATCGGTCTGAAGTCGTTCTTCGGCCTGTACTCCAACGACTGGGGCAGCATCATGGCGGCCTCGACCATCATCACCGTCCCGGTCATGATCTTCTTCGTCCTCGTGCAGCGCAAGCTCGCCTCGGGCATGGTCGCAGGAGCGGTGAAGGGATGACCGACGAGCTCGAGCGACTCGCGAACGGCGTACTGTGGCCGGGGTTCTTCGGCACGGAAGCACCCGAGTGGTTGCGCGCAGAACTGCGTGACGGTCTGGCCGGTGTCGTGTACTTCGGTCAGAACGTCGGCGAAGGGCTCTCGGCGCTGAGCGCCGAGATCCTCGATGCGAACCCCGATGCCCTCATCGGCATCGACGAGGAAGGCGGCAGCGTCACGCGTCTCGAATCCGCCACGGGTTCGACCATCCCCGGAGCCGCACAGCTCGGCCTTCTCGACGACCTCGTCGCCTCCGAGCGGACGGGCGCCGAACTCGCCCGACGAGTGCGTGCGGTGGGAGCCAACGTGGTGCTCGGTCCGGTCGCCGACGTCAACACCGACCCCCGCAACCCGGTCATCGGCGTGCGGTCCTTCGGCGACGACGAGGCGCTCGTCTCCCGTCACGTGGTCGCGACGATCGACGGCATCCAGGATTCGGCGATCGCCGCGTGCGTCAAGCACTTCCCCGGCCACGGCGACACCCACCTGGACTCGCACCACTCCCTCCCCGAGATCACTCTCGACGTCGAGGAGTTCGAGCGGGTGCACCTCGAGCCGTTCCGCGCGGCGGTCGATGCCGGTGTCGATGCCGTGATGACGGCTCACATCGTCGTCCCGGCGTGGGGCGAGGAACCCGCGACGCTCAACCCCCGTGTGCTCGGAATGCTGCGCGACTGGGGATATGAGGGCGTCATCATCACGGATGCGCTCGACATGGCTGCCATCCGCGAGACCGTCGGACTCGGTGGAGGAGCGGCACGCGCCCTCGCCGCCGGGGCCGATCTCCTCTGTATCGGCAATCCGACCAATCCGGGCGATGCTGCGCTCCCGGATCAGGACGAGCGTGACTTCCACGCGGCCAGGGACGGGATCGTCGCCGCGCTGCGCGACGGCTCGCTCTCCCGTGCGCGAGTGGAGGAGGCGGCCGCTCGCGTCGCCGCGCTCGCGACCAAGCTCCGTGCCGCCGCCGAGCTCCGGCGCGACGACACAGACGATTTCGATGCCGCGGAGATCGTGCGTCGGACGGTGACGGTCTCCGGTGACGCCCCGGAGGCGGCCACGGCGCTCGCGGTCGTCGACGCTCGCCGCCGGTCGACCCTCGCGGTCGACAGCGCCGGATCCTACGTCGCGAACGCGCTCGCCGCCGACGGCGTGCGTGTGCGACTCGATGTGGCGTCCGCCGGGCTCCCGGAGCAGGACCGCGTGCTCGACGAGGTCGCGGCGGCACCGGGGACGACGGTGCTGCTGATCGACAGGCCCGATACGGATGCCGCCCAGCGTTCTCTCGTCGAGAGGGCGGCTGTCCGCGATCCGCGAGCGGTCGTGGTCAACGTGGGTCTTCCGACGCGGAATCCACTTCCCCTGCCCACCATCGAGGTCGCCGCAGCCAGTAGGCTCGGTGCCCAGATGGCAAGGGAAGCACTCCTGGGGCGCTTCGCCGTGCAGCAGAGGTTGAACAGCGCGGGCTGAGACAGGATCCCCCATGGACGATGACGTTCTCACTCGGGTCCGGCGCTCCCTTCCCAAGGTGAGCGCAGCGGAGGCGCGGGTCGCGGAGACGATCCTCGGTGACCCCACGCTCGTCGTGGACCTGGCGATCAACGACCTCGCCCAGCTCTCCCACACGTCCCTGTCGACCGTCGCGCGCTATGCGCAGTCCCTGGGCTACACCGGGTATCGGGAACTCCGGGTCGCTGTCGCGCGTGCCATCACTCTCGCACAGGCGCAGCAGGCGCGCTTCGGCCTGGACACCACGGCGATCGACCGGGAGGACGGACCGACGGCGATCGCGGCCAAACTCGCCGCGCAGGAGATCGACGCGATCGAGAAGACCGCGCTCGCCCTCGACGCCGACGCCCTCGACCGGGTTGCTCGCGCAGTGCTCGAGGCGCGGCACATCGATCTCTTCGGACAGGCGGCATCGTCCTTGACGGCGCAGGACCTGCTGCTGAAGCTGTCGCGCATCGGATGCTCGGTCTCCCATTCGCCGGATCCGCATCTCGCGGTGACCACCGCCGCGCTGCGGACCACGGGTGATGTGGCGATCGCGTTCTCGCACGGCGGGGAGACCGCCGAGACGATCCGGGCGCTCGAGGTCGCGCGGGATGCCGGAGCTCTGGCTGTCGCGGTGACCAGTGTCGCCGATTCGCCGGTGGCACTCGCTGCGGATGTGGTGCTGCTCACGCACGCACGGGAATCGCCGTTCCGGATGGCGGCGATGTCGAGCCGCATCGCTCAGCTCGCCCTGGTCGACGTGCTCTTCGTCCGCGTCGTGCAGCACAGCGGCGAGCCTGTGGCCGTGTCGTTGCAGCGCACGCACGATGCGGTTCCGTCGCGGCATCGCCGCTGAGCCCGGCCGGGTAGACCGAACCCCGTTTCAGTCGACGTGGTCGCGGGTGCTGATCAGCGCACGGGTCGCGATGCGGTGTCCGCGGGCGAGGCTTCCCGTCAACGACAGCCCGGTGAGGACACCGGCGAGGAACCCCGCGGCGAAGGCATCGCCGGCACCGATGGTCTCGACGACGGGGGTTTCGAGCGCTTCGCTCTCGGCGCGCTCGCCGCCGTCGTACGCGATGGCACCCCCGGAGTCGGTGACCAGGAAATACCGGGGCTCAGGGAAGAGGGCGCGGAGCTCCTGCGGGTCACCAGTGCCGAACACGGCCTCGGCGTCGGGACGTGTGCAGAACACGATGTCGGCGCGGCGGGCGAAGTCCGACACGATCGCCCTTCCCTCCGCCTCGCGACCGCGCCAGAGGGCGGGTCGCCAGTTCAGGTCGAAGCTGAGCAGCCTGCCGGGACGTCGGTCGGCGAACACCGCTTCCTGCGCCGCGAGCGCCGATTCGGACAGCGCCGGGGTTATTCCGGAGGTGTGCACGAGTGCCGCCTCGGCGAGAAGAGCGGATGCCCTCGGCTCGGCCAGCGTCTGCGGGGACATCGCCGCGGCGGCGGAGCCTGACCGGTAGTAGTGCATCGTCCCGTCGACGGTGCCGTCGGCTCGGGGAGCGAGTTCCTTCACATACAGTCCGGTCGGTGCGTCGGCGTCGACCTGCACCGCGGAGTCGTCGACGTCGTGAGCGCGCAGTTCCGCAGTGAGGAACCGGCCGAACCCGTCGTCGCCGACCCGCGAGAGGACGGCCGTGCGGATGCCGGCTGAGGCCAGCGCGATCGCAGTGTTCCACTCGGCTCCGGCCAGCGAACGGTGGAAGGTGCGGCAGTCCTCCAGTGGTACGGCGGCGGCGGCGACCAAGGCGACGAGGCCTTCTCCGAAGCAGACGGCGAGCGAGGGGGAGTCGGGCACGATCTGGACACTACCGGATCGACGCCGGTCGCGCCGATATCGGATTGCAACCTGGAAGCGTTTGGTATCTAGGGATCCGCTGGGTACCGTCTAGTCATCACCGTCCCCGAGGCGAAGAGGCCTCGGGACGCGCAACGTAGCGCCCGACAGGGAAGGTCACACAATGCACCAATCAGTCAAGCGTCGGCGAGGACTCATCGCCGCAGCCGGAGCCACGATCGCCGCTCTCGCCCTCGCCGGGTGCGTCGCGAGCGAGCGGGGGGATGATGGCGCCGAGGGCTCAGGCGACGTCGACGGGACATTCGTCTTCGCGGCGTCCTCCGACCCGGCGAGCCTGGACCCCGCATTCGCACAGGATGGCGAGAGCTTCCGCGTCTCGCGTCAGATCTTCGAGGGTCTCGTCGGCACCGAGCCGGGCACGGCGAACCCGGCACCGCTCCTCGCCGAAGAGTGGGAGTCCTCCGAGGACGGCATGTCGCACACGTTCACCCTCAAGGAGGACGTGACCTTCCACGACGGGACGCCGTTCAACGCCGAGGCCGTGTGCGCCAACTTCGACCGCTGGTTCAACTGGACCGGGCTGGCCGCCTCCGAGGCCTTCGGCTACTACTACAACAAGCTCTTCAAGGGATACGCCTCCAACGCGGCGGACGCCGTCTACAAGTCGTGCACCCCGGACGGCGACTACTCGGTCACGATCGACCTGAACAAGCCGTTCGCGGGCTTCGTCGCGTCGCTCTCGCTGCCGTCGTTCGCCATGCAGAGCCCGTCGGCCATGCAGGAGTTCGGAGCAGACGAGGTCGGCGGCTCCGCCGAGGCCCCGCAGCTGTCCGAGTACGCGATGGGGCACCCGGTCGGTACCGGCCCCTACCAGTTCGACGAGTGGGCACCGGGCGAGCAGGTCACGCTCAAGGCCTACGACGGCTACTGGGGCGACGCCGGACAGATCGACGAGATCATCTTCCGCACCATCGATGACCCGACGGCTCGCCGTCAGGCTCTCGAGTCCGGCTCGATCGACGGTTACGACCTCGTGGGCCCTGCCGACACCCAGGCACTCGACGACGACGGATTCACGATGGTCTCGCGCCCGCCGTTCACGATCCTGTACCTCGCGTTCAACCAGGCCGTCCCGGAGCTCCAGGACCCGAAGGTCCGCGAGGCCCTGTCGTATGCGGTCGACAAGGACGCTCTGATCAGCCAGGTACTGCCCGAGGGCACGCAGAAGGCGATCGAGTTCGTCCCCGAGGTCGTCAACGGCTACAACCCGGACGTGACGACGTACGACTACGACCCCGAGAAGGCGAAGTCGCTGCTGGCCGAGGCCGGCTACGACGAGGCGAACCCGCTGAAGCTGACCTTCAACTACCCGGTCAACGTCTCGCGTCCCTACATGCCGGACCCCGAGCAGATCTACACGGTCCTGTCGTCGCAGCTCTCCGAAGTCGGCGTCGAGACCACCCCGGTCTCGGAGGAGTGGGTCGAGTACCTCGACCGCACCACCGGTACGGCGGACCATGGCATCCACCTGCTGGGCTGGACCGGCGACTACAACGACACGGACAACTTCGTCGGCGTCTTCTTCGGCCAGAAGAGCTCCGAGTGGGGCTTCGACAACCCGGAGCTGTTCCAGAAGCTGACGGAGGCGCGCGGCGTCTCCAACCTCGAGGAGCAGACCGCGCTGTACGAGGAGATCAACGAGATGGTCGCCACGTTCATCCCCGGTGTTCCGCTCGCGCACCCGGCGCCGACCCTGGCGTTCGACCCGCGCGTGGAGAGCTACCCGGCCAGCCCGGTCAACGACGAGGTCTTCACCGACATCGTCCTCACCAAGTAGGCCTGACCGCGTGATGCGCCGAACCCCGGTCCCGCGTACTCCGCGGGACCGGGGAACGGCGTACCTTCCGATCGACGGAGATCTTCGTGCTGCGCACCATCGGCAGGCGACTGCTGTTCCTCATCCCCACCCTGTTCGGGCTCAGCATCCTGCTGTTCGCCTGGGTCAGGGCCCTTCCCGGCGGCCCCGCGGTCGCCCTCCTCGGCGAGAAAGCCACACCCGAGGCCGTCGCCAGGGTCAACGAGCTCTACGGCTTCGACGAGCCGATCATCCAGCAGTACTTCACCTGGATCGGTCGCCTCCTGCAGGGCGACTTCGGGACATCCATCCAGACCAACCGTCCGGTGACGGAGGAGTTCCTCCGCCGGTTCCCCGCGACACTGGAGTTGAGCGTCATGGCGCTCATCTTCGCGGTCGGCATCGGTATCCCGCTGGGCTACTGGGCGGCCCGCCGTCACGGGAAGTTCACCGACCACGCGTCGGTCGTGCTGAGCCTGGTCGGCATCACCATCCCGGTGTTCTTCCTGGCGTTCATCCTGAAGTACGTGTTCGCCGTGCAGCTGGGCTGGCTGCCGTCGGACGGACGACAGGATCCACGAATAGACGCCACCCATCCCACCGGGTTCTATGTGTGGGACGGGATCATCACCGGCGAGTTCGACGCCGCGTGGGACGCGATCCTGCATCTGATCCTGCCGGCGCTCGCGCTCGGCACGATCCCCCTCGCGATCATCGTGCGCATCACCAGAGCGAGCGTCCTCGAAGTGCAGAATGCGGACTACGTGCGCACAGGGCGGGCAAAGGGCGTCGGGTCGCCCACGCTGCGAAACCGCTTCATCCTGCGCAACGCCATGCTCCCGGTGATCACCACGATCGGTCTGCAGACCGGACTCCTGATCTCCGGGGCGGTGCTCACCGAGACGGTGTTCGCCTTTCCCGGTATCGGCTCGTTCCTGGCGAGGGCGATCTTCACCAGGGACTTCCCGGTGCTTCAGGGATTCATCATCTTCATCGCGATCGCGTACGCGTTGATCAACCTGGCGGTCGATGTCTCCTACAGCTTCATCGACCCGAGAGTGAGGGTGCAGTGATGTCCCTCTCCATCGTCCGAAAGGAGGCGGTCGCATGAGCATCCCGCTCCCGCCCGCCCAGGGGCCGTCGGCCGAGAGCGGCGGCGGCATCGACACCGTCGCGATCGCGCAGGCCGATCTGAAGAAGAGCTCCGGCGGATTCTGGCAGGACGTGTTCCGCCGCCTCCGCCGCAATCCCACGGCCTGGGTCGGCGCCGTCATCGTGCTGCTGTTCCTGCTCGTCGCCGCCCTCGCCCCGTGGCTCGCTCCCTACCCGGAAACGGCGCTCCCCGGGGCGAAGTACATCACGCCGACCCACATCCCCGGACCGGGGGAGCTGCCGGAGTTCCCGCTCGGGCTCGACCGTTTCGGCGGGGACGTGCTGTCGAAGCTGATCTGGGGAGCGCAGGCGTCACTCCTGATCGGTGTCATCTCCACCGCGATGGGCCTCCTCGGCGGCATGATCCTCGGCCTCCTCGCCGGGACGTTCGGCGGCTGGGTCGATACCCTGATCATGCGTGTCGTCGACATCATCCTCTCCGTGCCGAACCTGCTGCTCGCGGTGTCGATCGCCGCGATCCTCGGGCAGACGCCGTTCGCGGTGATGATCGCCATCGGTGCTTCCCAGGTGCCGATCTTCGCCCGGCTGCTCCGTGCCTCGATGCTGCAGCAGCGTTCGAGCGATTACGTCCTCTCGGCGCAGACGCTCGGCCTCGGCCGCGGCAAGATCACCATGTCGCACGTGCTCCCCAACGCCATCGGCCCGGTGATCGTGCAGGGGACTCTGACGCTCGCGACCGCCGTGATCGATGCGGCGGCGCTGTCGTTCCTCGGACTCGGCGGCGGTGGCCCCGCGACGGCCGAGTGGGGCCGCATGCTCACCTACGCACAGTCCGAACTCGCGATCGCCCCCTGGCTCGCGTTCCTCCCGGGCATCTGCATCGCCGTCACCGCGCTCGGCTTCACCCTGCTCGGTGAGGCGTTGCGCGAGGCGATGGACCCGCGGACGAGGGCACGATGAACGCCGGCGATGAAGGCGCGACGCGCGCCGTGAAGGAGAACCAGATGTCGACCGAGCCGCTGCTGTCGGTCCAAGGACTCGCGGTGGACTTCGCCACCATGGACGGGGTGGTGCACGCCGTCGAGGGCGTCGACCTCGAGATCCGCCCGGGGGAGACCGTCGCGATCGTGGGAGAGTCCGGTTCGGGCAAGTCGACCACCGCGATGGCCATCATCGGACTGCTCGCGGGCGGCGGGAAGGTGGCCTCCGGCAGCATCCGCCTCGACGGGAAGGAGATCGCCCACGCCTCCGAGAACGAGCTGCGCACGATCCGGGGGCGCGACATCGGCCTCGTGCCGCAGGATCCGATGTCCAACCTGAACCCGGTGGCCAAGATCGGCACGCAGGTGGCCGAGACGCTTCTCGCGCACGGTCTCGCGACTCGTCAGGACGTGCAGGCCAAGGTGGTGGAGGCTCTCACGGCTGCTGGTCTCCCTGACCCGGAGCGGCGTGCCAAGCAGTACCCGCATGAGTTCTCGGGCGGCATGCGGCAGCGTGCGCTCATCGCCATCGGACTGGCGTGCAAGCCGCGACTGCTGATCGCCGACGAGCCGACCAGCGCCCTGGACGTGACCGTGCAGCAGACCATCCTCGATCAGATCGGTCAGATGACCCGGGACCTGGGAACCGCGGTGCTGCTCATCACACACGATCTCGGGCTCGCCGCCGAGCGCGCCGAGCGCGTGATCGTGATGCACCGAGGCAAGGTCGTCGAGCAGGGGGCCGCGCGGCAGATCCTGGAGAATCCGCAGCATCCGTACACGCAGTCGCTGGTGAAAGCCGCACCGTCGGTCGCCGCCGCACGGCTGCGGCCGGAGGCCTTCCAGGTGCAGGAGCGCGCCGCGGAGACGGACGCCAGGGCCACGGCCGCTCCCGCCGACAACATCGTCGAGATCGAGAACCTCACCAAGGTGTACCCGGTGCGGGGTCGCGGCGAGGACTTCGTGGCGGTGGACGACGTGTCGCTGGTCATCCCGCGCGGGGAGACGGTCGCGATCGTGGGGGAGTCCGGCTCGGGGAAGACCACGACCGCGCGGATGCTGCTGAAGGTGATCGAGCCCACGAGCGGACTGATCCGCTACGAGGGCAAGGACATCTCGACGCTCTCGCGGGCCGAGACGCGCGAGTTCCGCCAGCAGGTGCAGCCCATCTTCCAGGATCCCTACTCGAGCCTGAACCCGATGTTCACGATCGAGCGTCTGATCGCCGAACCCCTGGAGTTCTACAAGAGGGGAAGCAGTGCCGACCGACGAGGGCGCGTGCGGCAGCTGCTCGACGACGTGGCGCTGCCGCAGTCGATGCTGCGGCGCTACCCGTCCGAGCTGTCGGGCGGGCAGCGGCAGCGCGTCGCGATCGCGCGGGCGCTCGCGCTCTCTCCCGACGTGATCGTCTGCGACGAGCCGGTCTCGGCACTCGACGTGCTGGTGCAGGACCAGATCCTCACCCTGCTCGGCGACCTGCAGCGGGAGTACGGGCTGAGCTATCTGTTCATCTCCCACGACCTGGCTGTGGTGCGGTTGATCAGCGACTACGTCTGCGTCATGAAGGACGGCAGGCTCGTCGAGGCGGCGACGTCGGAGGAGATCTTCACCAACCCGCGCGACCCCTACACGCGGCGGCTGCTGGCCTCGATCCCCGGCAACGAGCTGAACATCGCATCCTGAGCGGCCGCAGCGCTCGCCGTCCGGAGCCGTGAGCGCACGCCACTTCTCCGCCGACGCGCTCTCCGCCGACACGCCAGATGTCGGACGCCGCGCCGCATCCGGTCCGACATCTGGCGTGTCGGCCCCTCCGTTGGGGGCAGGGGGCGGTGCCGGGGCGGGAACGGGAGAGGGGAGGTGCCGGGGAGGTGCCGGGGAGGTGCCGGGGGCCGGGGTGGGAACGGGAGAGGGAGCCTGGAGGTGACCGGATGCTCATACCGCAGCATCTGAGATTGGTCAAGGACTGCGCTTGCCATGTCGCACAATCGTGCGTATAGTTGGTAGTTGCGCTCGCTCCTCCCTGCCCTCATATGGTGGTCGGCATTTCGTTGAGTTCTCGAGCGCACACTCCACCTGACGACAAAGGAATCGAGAAGCCCTGCGGGGCTCACGGAGGTTATTCCCTTGGCTGCTGCTCGCAACGCATCCACATCCACCACCACCAAGAACGGACGCGGAGCTTCCCGTCTTTCGTTCGCCAAGATCTCCGACACGCTGACGGTCCCTGACCTTCTCGCTCTGCAGACCGAGTCCTTCGGTTGGCTGGTCGGCAACGACGCCTGGAAGGCGCGCGTGGCCGAGGCCAAGAAGCAGGGGCGCACGGACGTCAACGAGAACAGCGGTCTGGGCGAGATCTTCGAGGAGATCTCTCCGATCGAGGACCTCGGCGAGACGATGCAGCTGTCGTTCACGAACCCCTACCTCGAGCCCGAGAAGTACTCGATCGAGGAGTGCAAGGAGCGTGGCAAGACTTACGCCGCTCCGCTGTACGTCGAGGCCGAGTTCATGAACCACCTCACGGGTGAGATCAAGACCCAGACGGTCTTCATGGGCGACTTCCCGCTGCAGACCGACAAGGGCACGTTCATCATCAACGGCTCCGAGCGCGTCGTCGTCTCGCAGCTGGTCCGCTCCCCGGGTGTCTACTTCGACAAGACCCCCGACAAGACCAGTGACAAGGACATCGTCTCGGCGCGCGTCATCCCGAGCCGCGGCGCCTGGCTCGAGTTCGAGATCGACAAGCGCGACCAGGTCGGCGTTCGTGTCGACCGCAAGCGCAAGCAGTCGGTCACCGTCTTCCTCAAGGCGCTGGGCATGACCAGCGAGGAGATCCTCGCCGAGTTCGCCGGCTACACCTCGATCGAGGAGACGCTCGCGAAGGACACGATCGTCACGAAGGAAGATGCGCTCCGCGACATCTACCGCAAGCTCCGTCCGGGTGAGCAGGTCGCCGCTGAGGCAGCCCGCGCGCTCCTGGACAACTTCTACTTCAACCCGAAGCGCTACGACCTCGCCAAGGTCGGTCGTTACAAGATCAACCACAAGCTGGGCCTGGACCAGCCGCTGACCTCCTCGGTGCTCACCGTCGAGGACATCGTGGCCACGATCAAGTACCTCGTTCGCCTGCACGCGGGCACCGAAGAGACCTTCACGGGCATCCGTGGTGGCAAGAAGGCCGAGATCCGTCTCGCGACCGACGACATCGACAACTTCGGCAACCGTCGCATCCGCGCGGTCGGCGAGCTGATCCAGAACCAGGTCCGCACCGGTCTGTCCCGCATGGAGCGCGTCGTCCGCGAGCGCATGACCACGCAGGACATCGAGGCGATCACGCCGCAGACCCTGATCAACGTGCGACCCGTCGTCGCCGCGATCAAGGAGTTCTTCGGAACGTCGCAGCTGTCGCAGTTCATGGACCAGAACAACCCTCTCGCTGGTCTGACGAACAAGCGTCGTCTCTCCGCGCTCGGACCCGGTGGTCTCTCGCGTGACCGTGCCGGCGTCGAGGTTCGCGACGTCCACCCCTCGCACTACGGCCGCATGTGCCCGATCGAGACGCCGGAAGGCCCGAACATCGGTCTGATCGGTGCGCTCGCGACCTTCGCGCGCATCAACTCGTTCGGTTTCATCGAGACCCCGTACCGCAAGGTCACAGACGGTGTCGTTACCGAGCAGATCGACTACCTGACCGCGTCCGAAGAGGTCGACTTCAACATCGCGCAGGCCAACGCGCCGCTCGACGCGAAGGGCCGCTTCATCGAGAGCCACGTCCTGGCGCGTCCCAAGGGCGGCAGCGGCGAGGTCGACATGTTCCTGCCGGAGGACATCGGCTACATCGACGTCTCCCCGCGCCAGATGGTGTCGGTCGCGACCTCGCTCGTGCCCTTCCTCGAGCACGACGATGCACAGCGCGCCCTCATGGGGGCCAACATGCAGCGTCAGGCTGTGCCGCTGCTGCGCAGCGACTCGCCGCTCGTGGGAACCGGTATGGAGGGCTATACGGCCATCGACGCCGGTGACGTGCTCACCGCCGAGAAGGCCGGTGTCGTCTCCGAGGTCTCCGCAGACCGCGTCGTCGTCATGCTCGACGAGGGCGGCACGCAGGAGTACCACCTCCGCAAGTTCGACCGCTCGAACCAGGGCACCTCGTACAACCAGAAGGTCGTCGTCAGCGCCGGTGAGCGCGTCGAGGTCGGAGAGGTCATCGCCGATGGCCCCGCCACCGAGAACGGCGAGCTGGCCCTCGGAAAGAACCTCCTCGTCGCGTTCATGACGTGGGAGGGCTACAACTTCGAGGACGCGATCATCCTGAGCCAGGACCTGGTGAAGGACGACACCCTCTCCTCGATCCACATCGAGGAGTACGAGGTCGACGCGCGCGACACCAAGCTCGGCAAGGAGGAGATCACCCGTGACCTCCCCAACGTCAGCCCGGAGCTGCTGAAGGACCTCGACGAGCGCGGCATCATCCGCATCGGTGCCGAGGTCCGCCCCGGCGACATCCTCGTCGGCAAGGTCACCCCGAAGGGTGAGACCGAGCTGTCGGCCGAGGAGCGTCTGCTTCGCGCGATCTTCAACGAGAAGAGCCGCGAGGTCCGCGACACGTCCCTGAAGGTGCCCCACGGTGAGCAGGGAACCATCATCGCGGTCAAGGAGTTCAACGCCGAGGACGGCGACGACGAGCTCGGCTCCGGTGTCAACCGCCGCGTCGTGGTCTACATCGCCCAGAAGCGCAAGATCACCGAGGGTGACAAGCTCGCCGGCCGTCACGGCAACAAGGGTGTCATCGCGAAGATCCTGCCCGTGGAGGACATGCCCTTCATGGCGGACGGCACCCCGGTCGACATCGTCCTGAACCCGCTCGGCATCCCGGGTCGAATGAACTTCGGCCAGGTGCTCGAGACCCACCTCGGGTGGATCGCGAAGCAGGGCTGGAAGGTCGAGGGCACCCCGGAGTGGGCTGTCCGTCTGCCGGAGGAGGCCTTCGAGGCGGCTCCCGGTACGAAGGTCGCCACCCCGGTGTTCGACGGCGCGAGCGAGGAGGAGATCGCCGGTCTCCTCGACGCGACCACCCCGACCCGCGACGGTGTGCGCCTGATCGACTCCAGTGGAAAGGCCCAGATGTTCGACGGCCGCTCCGGCGAGCCGTTCCCGGCCCCCATCTCGGTGGGCTACATGTACATCCTGAAGCTGCACCACCTGGTCGACGACAAGATCCACGCACGTTCCACGGGTCCGTACTCGATGATCACCCAGCAGCCGCTCGGTGGTAAGGCGCAGTTCGGTGGACAGCGCTTCGGTGAGATGGAGGTGTGGGCTCTCGAGGCCTACGGCGCCGCATACGCGCTCCAGGAGCTCCTCACGATCAAGTCCGACGACATCCTCGGCCGCGTCAAGGTCTACGAGGCGATCGTCAAGGGCGAGAACATCCAGGAGCCCGGCATCCCCGAGTCCTTCAAGGTGCTCATGAAGGAGATGCAGTCGCTCTGCCTGAACGTCGAGGTCCTCTCGGCCGATGGCACACTGGTGAACCTCCGCGACACCGACGATGAGGCGTTCCGCGCCGCGGAAGAGCTCGGTATCAACATCTCCAGCCGCTTCGAGGCCGCCTCGATCGACGAGATCTAATCCGCAGGTGTGCCCGGGGACGCAACTCCCGGGCACACCGAAGCAGACTTCTCAAACAGAATTTCCGACACAGGAGAACTAGTGCTCGAGTCCACAACTTTCGACGAGCTTCGCATCGGCCTGGCGACCGCAGACAACATCCGCGCGTGGTCCTACGGCGAGGTCAAGAAGCCCGAAACCATCAACTACCGCACCCTGAAGCCGGAGAAGGATGGTCTCTTCGGAGAGCAGATCTTCGGCCCGTCCCGCGACTGGGAGTGCGCCTGCGGTAAGTACAAGCGCGTCCGCTTCAAGGGCATCGTCTGCGAGCGCTGCGGCGTGGAGGTCACCAAGAGCTCCGTCCGTCGTGAGCGCATGGGTCACATCGAGCTCGCCGCTCCGGTCACCCACATCTGGTACTTCAAGGGCGTGCCCTCGCGCCTCGGTTACCTGCTCGACATGGCGCCGAAGGACCTCGAGAAGGTCATCTACTTCGCCGCCTACATGGTCATCTCGGTCGACGAGGAAGCTCGTCACCGCGACCTGGGCACGCAGGAGAACAACATCCGTCTCGAGCTGAAGACGCTCGGCGACCGCCGCGACGCCAAGATCGCGGAGCGCCTGGCCAAGCTGGAGGAGGAGCTCGCGGCTCTCGAGGCAGAGGGTGCTAAGGCCGACGCCAAGAAGAAGGTCAAGGACGCCGCCGAGAAGGAGATGTCGCTCATCCGCAAGGGCGCAGACGACGCGATCCTGAAGCTGGAGCGCGTGTGGGAGGACTTCCGCACCCTCGAGGTCGGTGCCCTCCGTCCGGAGGACGACGTCTTCCACGAGCTGCAGGACCGTTTCGGCCAGTACTTCGAGGCCTACATGGGAGCAGAGTCGATCCAGCGTCGCCTTGCGTCGTTCGACCTGCAGGCCGAGGCCGAGAACCTGCGTCTGCAGATCTCCGAGGGCAAGGGCCAGCGCAAGATCCGTGCGATCAAGCGCCTCAAGGTCGTCAGCTCGTTCCTCGAGACCGGCATGAGCCCGGCCTCGATGGTCCTCGACGTGGTCCCGGTGATCCCGCCGGAGCTGCGCCCGATGGTCCAGCTCGACGGTGGTCGCTTCGCGACGTCGGACCTGAACGACCTCTACCGCCGTGTGATCAACCGCAACAACCGTCTTCGTCGTCTGATCGACCTCGGTGCCCCCGAGATCATCGTCAACAACGAGAAGCGCATGCTGCAGGAGGCCGTCGACGCCCTGTTCGACAACGGTCGCCGCGGTCGTCCCGTCACCGGTACGGGCAACCGCGCCCTGAAGTCCCTCAGCGACATGCTGAAGGGTAAGCAGGGTCGTTTCCGTCAGAACCTGCTCGGAAAGCGCGTCGACTACTCCGGCCGTTCGGTCATCATCGTCGGCCCGCAGCTGAAGCTGCACCAGTGCGGTCTGCCCAAGCAGATGGCGCTGGAGCTCTTCAAGCCGTTCGTCATCAAGCGCCTGATCGACCTCGGTCACTCGCAGAACATCAAGGCGGCCAAGCGCGCCGTCGAGCGCACCCGTCCCGAGGTCTGGGACGTTCTCGAGGAGATCATCCGCGAGCGTCCGGTGCTGCTCAACCGTGCACCCACCCTGCACCGTCTGGGTATCCAGGCCTTCGAGCCGCAGCTCGTCGAGGGTAAGGCCATCCAGCTGCACCCGCTCGTCTGCGCGGCGTTCAACGCCGACTTCGACGGTGACCAGATGGCCGTGCACCTGCCCCTGTCGGTCGAGGCTCAGGCCGAGGCCCGCGTGCTGATGCTCGCGTCGAACAACATCCTGAAGCCGTCTGACGGCCGTCCGGTCACTCTGCCTTCGCAGGACATGATCATCGGTCTGCACCACCTGACCACGGTCAGGGAGGGTGCGGACGGTGAGGGTCGTGCGTTCGGTTCGGTGGGTGAGGCGATCCTGGCCAAGGACGAGGGCACCCTCGACCTGCAGGCGAAGATCCGCATCCGCATCCCCGGTCTGACCTTCCTCGAGGGCGAAGCTCCCGAGGGCTACGAGCGTCACGGTCTCGTGGACGCTTCGCTGGGTCAGGCGATCTTCAACGACACGCTGCCCAAGGGCTACCCGTTCGTTCGCGAGCAGGCCGACAAGAACAAGCTGTCGCAGATCGTCAACAAGCTGGCCGAGGAGTACCCGAAGGTCGAGACGGCTGCGTCGCTGGACCGCATCAAGGACGCCGGCTTCTACTGGGCCACGCGCTCCGGTGTGACCGTCGCCCTGAGCGACATCCTCACCCCGCCGAGCAAGGGCGAGATCGTCGCCGGCTACGAGAAGCAGGCCGCGAAGGTCCAGTCGCAGTACGAGAAGGGTCTGACGACCGACGCCGAGCGTCGCCAGGAGCTCATCAAGATCTGGACCGAGGCGACCGATGAGGTTCAGGCCGCCATGCGGGCGAACTTCCCGGAGAACAACACCATCAACCGAATGGTGTCCTCTGGTGCTCGTGGTAACTGGCTGCAGATCCGGAACATCGCCGGTATGCGTGGTCTGGTGAATAACCCCAAGGGTGAGATCATCCCGCGTCCGATCATCTCCTCGTACCGCGAGGGTCTGTCGGTGGCGGAGTACTTCATCGCGACGCACGGTACCCGTAAGGGTCTCGCCGACACCGCTCTGCGTACCGCGGACTCGGGTTACCTGACCCGTCGTCTGGTGGATGTCTCGCAGGATGTCATCATCCGCGAAGAGGACTGCGGCACGTCGAAGGGCCTCGAGCTCCCGATCGCCGCTCCGAACTCGCAGGGTGAGCTCGTGCGCGACGCGAACGTCGAGAACTCGGTGTTCGCTCGTACGCTGGCCTCCGACGTCGTGAGCGAGTCGGGCGAGGTGCTCGCCGCCGCCGGTGACGACGTGGGTGATGTGCTGATCGACAAGCTCGTCGGTCTGGGTGTCGAGAGCATCAAGGTGCGCTCGGTCCTGACCTGCGACTCCGCCGTCGGTGTCTGCGCGCAGTGCTACGGCCGTTCGCTCGCGACCGGCAAGACCGTCGACATCGGCGAGGCCGTCGGCATCATCGCGGCCCAGTCGATCGGTGAGCCCGGTACCCAGCTGACGATGCGTACCTTCCACACGGGTGGTTCGGCATCGGCGGATGACATCACGCAGGGTCTTCCGCGTGTGCAGGAGCTCTTCGAGGCGCGTACCCCCAAGGGTGCGTCGCCGATCGCCGAGGCCGATGGTCGCATCACGATCGACGAGACCGACAAGGGCAAGAAGGTCATCCTCACGCCCGACAGCGGCGACGAGCCGGTCGTCTACCCGGTGCTGAAGCGCGCGACGCTTCTCGTCGAGGATGGCCAGCACGTCACGGTCGGTCAGCCCCTGCAGGTCGGCACGCTCGACCCCAAGGAGATCATGCGTGTCATGGGTGCTCGCGAGGTGCAGCGTTACCTCGTCGGCGGCGTCCAGGGCGTGTACCGCTCGCAGGGTGTGCCGATCCACGACAAGCACATCGAGGTCATCGTCCGTCAGATGCTCCGCAAGGTCACCGTCGTCGATCACGCCGACACGACTCTGCTCCCGGGCGAGATGGTTGACCTCAAGCGCTACCAGTCGATCAACCGCGAGGCTGTGTCCGAGGGCAAGCGCCCCGCGTCCGGCCGTCCGGAGCTGATGGGTATCACGAAGGCGTCGCTCGCGACCGAGTCGTGGCTGTCGGCCGCCTCCTTCCAGGAGACGACCCGCGTGCTCACCGAGGCTGCGATGCAGGGCAAGCGCGACCCGCTGGTCGGTCTCAAGGAGAACGTCATCATCGGAAAGCTCATCCCTGCCGGGACCGGTCTCTCGAAGTACCGCGACGTCACGGTCGAGGCCACCGAGGAAGCCAAGAGCGAGCGCTACCCGAACCGGATCTTCGCGTCCGACGGTGCGTACGCCGACGGCGACTTCGGCTACGTCGACTTCGACGCGTTCTCTACGGACGACATCACGCCCGGTACGTACAACTGAGTACTGAGTGAGTGAGAAGGCCCCAGGCGATTCGCCTGGGGCCTTCTTCGTGTCGGTGGGGTGGCCCTTCGAATCGCGCAACTGGTCGCATCTCGGCCCGAGATGCGACCAGTTGCGCGATTCGAAAGGCTGTCAACGGAAGACGCGCTCGACGATGCCCGAGGCGTGGCCACTTGGTAGTGTCGGCGGGTGAGCAACGAGACTACTTCTGCCGGTTCCGTGGTCGTGATCGGCGATGCGCTGATCGACGAGATAAGGGACGACGCCGGCGTACGAGAGCTCGTCGGCGGCGCTGCGCTCAACGTGGCTGTCGGGCTGCGGCGCCTCGGTGTTCCGACGACGCTGATCGCGATGGTGGGCGACGACGAGGCCGGTGGGCACATCCGCGAGTACTTGGCTGACCACGGGGTGCGCCTGATCGCGAGCGTGGCCCCGCTCGGCTCGTCCCGGGCGATCGTGCAGCGGGCGGCTGATGGTGAGCCGCAGTACGTCTTCAACGAAGCCGCACAGCAGCGCAGCATCCGCTACTCCGACGAGGCGCGTCAGGTGATCGCCGATGCCGGTCTGGTCGCGATCAGCTGCTTCCCCTTCGACGTGCCGACCGAGGTCAATGCGCTCGTCGACGCGCTGGGCGATTCGCGCGTGGCGGTCGATCCCAATCCGCGAACGGGCATGCTCAGCGACCGGGAGGAGTTCGTCCGCGGGTTCGAGCGCCTCGCGGCTACGGCGGCCATCGTCAAGGTCGGAGCGGACGATGCGGCGATCCTCTACGACGGTGACCTCGACGCGTTGCGCGTGCGTTTGCGAGGGCTCGGTGCTGCTGCAGTCCTTGCAACGGCGGGTGCCGACGGCGCGACGGTCGATGCGGATGCAGGCATCGTGTCCGCGCCGATCGCGCAGCTCCCAGGAGCCGTGATCGACACCGTCGGCGCGGGCGATGCGACTCTCGCCGCCGTCTCCGAGGGCCTGGTCGACGCTTCTCCGTCAGACGCGGGGGAGTGGCGTGCGCTGCTGCAGCGGGCCATGGACGTCGCCGCCGCGACCTGTCGCGCGGAGGGTGGTCTGCTGCGGACACCGGAGTCTCTCGCGGACGCTGGGCGCGGTGTGAACGGCAGCTGACGGTTCGATTTCTTGCACCCGCTTCGGGCAGGTATGCTTGTCTTTCGTGCCCCCGGTTGGCTGTTCAAGTCGGACGGGTGCGCTCTGGCGAGTTACCCAAGCGGCCAAAGGGATCTGACTGTAAATCAGACTGCTCTGCATTCGGGGGTTCGAATCCCTCACTCGCCACCATGGGCCATTCCCGGATCTCGAGGATTTTGTTCTCGTATCTCAGAAGGCCAGGTCACAAGAAGAAAGCCACCGGAATCCCGGTGGCTTTCTTCGTTTCCATTGAAAATCCGGTCGGCGCCGTCGGTGGCGCCAGGTGATGACAGGATGAGGGGGTGAACGAGCTAACGCTGCGAGACGCTATCGCGATCTGGGACCTCCGTCCCAACGACTGGGCGGGTCCGTACACAACCACGAGGAACGTGCCGTTAAAGTCTCCCGGCGACCTCAGCGACCACGAGGTCGGGGCGCTTCGAGGGATCGACCTGAGTCTCCTCGGCTGTCGCGAGCGCATCCGTCTACTCGACATCATCGCGATCCGTGATTCGGGACGCGAGCGCGCTGAAGCGGCGCCGCGCTGGCGCTACGTGAAGTACATCGACGCCTTCACCATGGTGAGGGCCCCTGTTCGCGGCTCTCGCTCTCATGGTTTTCATCGCATTGTCGTCGGATGTCAGAGCGCTGCAGGACGCTGCCGAGCAGTCGCTGCATGAGTGGAACACGTTCCTTGGTTCGTCCTCGCTTCGGCTGAAGGGAGAGAGGGGTGAGGGGCGACCGCACGATTACCCGTCCCGTTTCGCGGTGACCTCTGACAACGAAGTCCGTCGTCCGCATGTTCACTCCGTCCGTGCGATGTGGCCGCCCAGGTACAGCAGCAGCGCCCGCACGTGAGGTGCCGACTCGTTAAGCGATTCGAAACCGTCTCCGTACATCTCTCTCACCTGGATGAGCAACGAGGCCAGCGGGCGCTCCTTGACCCGCAGCCCCGATGAGCCACCTTCATCAAGCCCCTCGGCCAACGCGAGAAGAAACTCATAGGCGGCATCTCCAGCTTCCCCGCCGATGTTCGACAGCACGAACCACAGGAGGTCGGCGACAGCTCGACTGGCATCCTCATCGGTGGTGTAGTTCAGCTCCCCAGGCTCAGATGCGCGGATGAGGGCTGCTTGGATGACTGGATCGTTGAAGCGGTCGAACACCGCGGGATGGAGTGCGTAACCGTGCCTGCGAGCGGTGATCGTGCGACTCTCGATGTGCGGACTGCGGCGTCGAGACTCATAGAGTAGATGTGCGACGGTGGCGTAGATCTCCGCGTGGGTGGGAACCGCATCGCTGTCGTGAGTCGTCCAGTCGAACGGCCAGAGAGCAAACTTCGCGTTCACCTGCGCAATCACACCGGTCTCGCCTGCGCCCATGAACAGGGTTGACCCGTTCAATAACGCGAGTGCCTCCAAGCGTCGTTCGAGCGCGGCGAGAAGGTGCGCGTCGCTGTTGTTGGCGAGGAGCCACGCGCCGACCGTTCGCAGCGTGGCGTCCTCGCGGCCCCATGGTGTCTTCGACCCAGGAAAACGCGGCTCACGTGGGAGCTTCCACACATAGTTGAGCTTGCTGGTTTCAGAGTCGCTCACGCGCTTAAGAGTTTTCTCCAGCATGTCCCACGTTGTTGAGGATTCCGGGTGCGCCGCCGCGACGAAGTACCGGAGGTGGAACTTGCCGGTGACCTTTCGTAGGTCCCGGCTGACAGACGTGAACTGCCGGCCGGAGCCGAGAACAGCTGCACACACCAAAATGGTCCCGCCGTCGAGATCGTGGAGGCTCGCTGCTCCGGCTTGGCGCCATTCCCGCCAGGTCGCAGGCTCGTCCTTGACGACTTGGAGATTGTTCTCCGATTCGGCCCCGATCAGCTCGTCGGCGAGCATCTGCCCTAGAGCGGTGGAGTCGTCATCCAGGAGCGAGACGACGGCAACGACGTCGCCCTCGGCGGCGTGCTTGGCAGCTGCGATGATCTGCTGCGATACCGGCGAGGTGGAGTCTGTGAAGAGATGCCCTAGTCGGGTAGACACGCCATGTGGCGACGGGCCGGCGGATGTGCCGCGGTCGAAGGTGATGGCATCAAGACCGAGAAGGTCGTCGAAGTAGTTTGAACCGTCGAAATGGGTGATCTCGCTCGGCTTCCGTCCTGGGCCAGATACCCCACGTAGGGGACGTTCTGTGAACGACGGCATACGCAGGTCCAGCTCGCTGGTGGCAGGGAAGAACGAGTCTCCATCGAGGTGAATCTCCCCGCTGCCGATGTTGCAGGCTTGGCAATCGCCGGTGTTGAAAGTCTTGTAGGGAGCGATGCGGGACGCTCGAACGGAGGGGTGGGCCTTCAGGTCCCGGTCACTGAGGTCGCACAGCACGAGCCCTGACTGCCCAGGCCAGTGATCGGCTGAGATGTAGAAGAGCGTGATCACCTGGTCATCGGTGACCTTCTTCTTCGATATCACGCGACGCGCGAGCGACCCACTCGTAGAACCGGATACGAGAACGATGTCCTGCGGCTCTGGTCGAAGGTTGGGCTCCAGGCCGTTGTAGCCACCGAAGGTCTCGATGCGGTGGCGGCCGGTGATGCCCGCGCGACGAAGGAGGTCCGCGTAGGCGTAACCGACAACGGAGATCGCAGCGGTATCGACCCAGATGGTCGAGTCTCCGGTAGGAGCTGCGAGCCTGCGGAGGAGAGCCATCGCCACAAAGTACGCGTGGTGAACACGGGACACTGCCTGGGAGGTCCGGATGAAGTGCTCGGAGTGGCTCCCGCTGGGATGCGTGAAATGGAACCCGGCGGCAGCGGTAGCAAGAGCTTCGGAGTCTCGGAAGAGCTGCCGAAGGCCGTCTTGCACGACGTCGTGCGCGGTGTCTGCCGTGACAGGGTGAGGATGTGTGTCATCACGTAACTGCTCGTGGAAGGTGCCGTGCACATCGATGCTGAAAAAACGGTACTCACGGGGTGCGGAGGCGTCGCCATCGTCTCCGAAGCGTTCAGAGGCGCGCAACGCGGTGACCAGCGGTAGGAGGTCCTCAGGGAACACGAACCACACTTCCGACACCTCATGCCGCGGTCTCAGGTAATCGCGCAGTGGGCCAAGGAATGTGTCGGCGGCGGAGAAACTTAGACCTGTCCAATGGACGGCGATAAACGTGGGGAACCCATCCCGGTCGACTTCGGTGGTGAACAGGTAGCGGTGCTCGTCGACGGCAGTTCGCTTCTCGCTCACGGCGCCACCTCGAAGTCGACGGGGTACGCGATGGTGACAGCTGTTCCCACCCGCGGGCCAACCATGAAGTCCTCGGCGGCGGGGATCCAATCGAGAATCAGGGACGGAGGTGGCGTCGCACCGGGTTTCAACGGTTCGAAGGGGCGGACAATGAAGTTACGGAGCATCTCCACGGTCCCCGTGCGGACGGACATGAAACCGTTGAGGTTCGTCAGGCTCTGCTGCACGCGAGCTAACCCGATGTCGCCAAGATCAACACGACGTCGCTTGAGGTTCTTCGCCAGAGCAGCAGTCAGGTAACGGATCTCGGTCTCCTTCGTCAGGAGATGCCTCTCGTTGAGGCTCTCTGCGACGGAGCGGGCAAGACCAATCCCGCTGTCGATGATGGTGGCGGTGCCGAACACCGCGCGTGTGACGTTGTACCCGGTCTCGCGCTCAGCGAGGCGAGCAGCGTCGCGCACGTAGGCCACAAAGTTGTGGTCGAACGTCGTTGCGGCGGTGATCTCGTTCGGGTCATAACTGTATTCGCGGAAGGTGAACGAACGGCAGTTCGCCCCGGTCCGTCCGCCGGCGAGGTCCGAGGCGTGCCATTCGGTGTTCTGCACGAGTTCGAACAGAATCTCCCCAACCTCGTCCTGGATAGGCTTCGGCTGCTGTCGTACCTTGGTGGCGAGAGATAGAGCGACGCCGCGCACTTGAGGAACGCGCTGCGCAAGGTTGCGGAACTCATCTCCGAACTCTGCAGGGTGGCCGGACGGGTACCGGGTTCGGGTGATGTGCGTGGGGTTGGTCGCAGGTACTGCTTCCTCGGCCAGCTCTGTGAGTGGACCGCGCACGGGCGCAGTTCGTGTCGGCCACAGGTCGTGATACAGGGTGCGCGCGGTTTCCTCGATGCTCGGCTCACCCTCCCATTCCGCGTGCAGTTCGGGGCTGGTGCGGTTAGTGAGAGTCTGTGCCGCGAGCAGGATGCTTGATGTTTCTGAGCCATCTCCGTAATGGGTGGCGAGTATGTTGCGGGCAGCGAGTTGCTCCCTCCCCAGCGCCTTCATCTCGCTCGTGACGTCTTCGCCATCTACGGTGATGCGCTCGGCGAGGTAAAGCGCAAACAGCTCTACGTCCGACAGCGCGTGCTTGCCTTGAGCGCGAGCCACGGCAGCGGGAGTCACCTGCAGTACACGCCCTGTCATGTTCTGACCCCAGGTCAGCACGAGCTGCACCCACATGCTGTATTGCCCAGCGGTGAGGGGGCGGAGTGCGTCGTCCATGGAAAGCGTGGCGTCGGAACCCTCGTCGCTGTCCATCTGCTCATGCCACTCGCGCAGTTCAGCACGGGACGTCCTCGGAGTAAGTCGGAACTGCAGCATGCGGTCTCCTGATCTGCGCATTCGGCCAGCATATTGAGGGCGAGCGTCGAGGCTCAAAGTACACGTTCTCGGGGTTCTATGGCGCTTGCCTACGTGCTCTATGCGCTTAAGGATCGGCAATCCTCACGGTGACTCGCCCCGGCGTGTCCGGAGACATGATTCCTTGGAAGGATCTGTCTCATGGGACGTCCCAGCAAGTACCCGCGCGAGCTTCGTGAGCGCGCTGTCCGTATGGTCGCCGAGCTGCGGCCCGACTATCCGAGCGAGTACGCGGCGATGACCGCGACCGCGCAGATGCTCGGCATCGGCTCGCCAGAGACGATTCGCACCTGGATCCGCCGCAATCAGGTCGACACGGGCGAACGCCCCGGCGTGACCACCGAGGCGTCGGAGGAGATTAAGCGACTAAAGCGCGAGAACGCCGAGCTTCGGCGGGCAAACGAAATATTGAAGGCGGCCTCGGCTTTCTTCGCGGCCGAACTCGACCGGCCACTGAAGCGATAGTCGCGTTCATCGACGCGCATCGGGAGCGATCCGATGGTGGGCTGCGATGGGGTGTCGAGTCGATCTGCGACGTGCTGACCCAGCACGGCGTGAAGATCGCCCCATCGACCTATCACGACGCGCGAGGGCGCGGGCCCTCCCCTCGGGAGGTGTCTGATGAGCGGTGGAAGCCGATCATCCTGGCCACCTGGCAGGGCCACCGGCGGGTGCTCGGCGCCCGCAAGCTCTGGCTGCGGTTGCGTCGCGACGGACACGACATCGCCCGCTGCACGGTAGAACGCCTCATGCGCGACCTCGGCATCACCGGCGTCGTCCGCGGGAAGCGGAAGCGCCCGGTCGATACGGATCTGCGGGAGACCAGACCGGCCGACCTCGTCGACCGACACTTCGCCAGGTTCCGCACGAACCAGCTCTGGGTCGCCGACTTCACCTACGTCTGGACATGGTCCGGATGGGTCTACGTCGCGTTCGTGTTCGACG
This sequence comes from Microbacterium paraoxydans, assembly GCF_020524545.1. GTDB lineage: Bacteria > Actinomycetota > Actinomycetes > Actinomycetales > Microbacteriaceae > Microbacterium > Microbacterium paraoxydans_C. The sequence continues at coordinate 195,091 of NZ_JAIVLG010000002.1, forward strand.
CGCACTCCCGCCGCATCCTTGGCTGGCGCGCCGCCACCAGCATGGCCACCCCGCTCGTGCTCGACTGCCTCGACATGGCGCTCTGGACACGGAGGCGTGAGGGCATGCTCGGATTCGCCGGGCTCACGCATCACACCGACGCCGGCAGCGTCTACACCTCGATCACCTTCACCAACCGGCTCGTCGACGAGGGAATCGACGCGTCGGTCGGGTCCGTCGGCGACGCATACGATAACTCGCTCGCGGAATCACAGATCGGGCTCTACAAGTCCGAACTCATTCACCATGACGGTCCGTGGCGGGACGTCGTTCAGGTCGAGGCGGCGACCGCGTCGTGGGTGCTGTGGTTCAACACCCACCGCACCCACGGCTCCATCGACGACCTAACGCCCCTCGAGGTGGAGCAGCTCGACTACGCTCGCAACGAACCGGTCGAGAGAGCCGGCTGACACCAGCAATTCGCTCTCCGGACATGCCGGGGCGAGTCAGTGTATCGACTTGCTGTGTCCGGTGTGGGGCTTGAGAATCCGATTGTGAGATCCATCGTCTATGCGACCGGGTCAATGGTGCGGGCCCCAGCCTCTTATACCAGATCGCCGAGCGCTGAAGGCATCTTTCGATGCCATCTGAGGTGTTCGCTGCCACACGTCGAATGACTCGATGGAGCCGAAGTGATTGACGCTGCCGGGGTCCTATCTGTTGAAGTTTGGATGCAGCTCTGGGAGGGGATAGTTCTCGCCCAAACTCGATACGCCGATCCATGAGCCGCCTATGAGACCGAGAAGAAGTGCACGACAATAGGTCGCCAGGGTGAGTTGGCTGTCCCGGCCACCTGCCCTCAAGGACGAGTTCAAGGCAAGTGCATGAGACGAAGCGCGGGCTGCGTGTTCTACGTTGAGAAAGTGGGGGATGGAAACGAGTGGTTGAGCTGAGAGCGATTGTCGGGCCAGCGCCCGGCCCGGGGCATGGCGAGTGCTTCATCTGGTCCCGCGACACTGACCGTCGCGTAATCGCAGTGGATGCCGGCGGTGCGGCCTCGGTTGGCAAACACGCGGGTTCACATAGGCCGAACATCCTCATCCTGAGTCACGACGATCACGACCATATCAACGGGGCTGTGGCGCTCATCGAAGCAGCGCGCGGAGCTCTACAGGAGATGTGGGTACCTGCGGAATGGGCAATCTTGCTCGCCCAAATCGCCAAGACGACACAGGACGCGCTCCTCGATGGTGGGGACACCGTCGTCAGTGTCGACGCTGTCAGTGAGTACATAAGGGCCCAGATCGTGGAGCCCGCCGCCGAGGGTGACGGAGAAACTCCGCGCTTGGACGATGTTCTGAGTGCGGCGAACCGGAACATTGAGTCGTGGAGGGAAGAACCAGGCTCGTCCCAGAAGGGGATTCTGATCCGTGAGCAATCTCGTCGTGCAGGGGGATGGTACGGCGCGAGGAGCATTGAAGAGATAATCAATCGCGTGAAAAAGCGTGCCGGGGCACTGCTCAAGATCTTTAATACGGCGTACGCCAACGGTGTACAGCCGAGGTTCTTCTCCGTCGACCTCGCTCGTTCCGCTGCGGCGCATGGTGGGAGACGACAGTCTGGAATTAACGGGACGGTCACCCTGGTGAACGCGGACGAAGCGCCGCGGGCGCTCGCGGTGGCAGTGCCCGCCGGACTGCCCTACACCTACGCACTCACTCGGCTGACCGTACAAAACCGCCGAGCACTCTCCACACTGCTGTGGAGCGACGTCCTGATGCCGTACGGCGGCGTCGTGATCTGGAGCGATACCGACGGAGACTGGCTCAAGGACCCCGGCCAGGGCGGATTTCGTAAGCTCACGCGAACTCTCGCCGCCTGCTCAGCTCCGCACCACGCCTCGGGGAACACAGCCCACGATGCAGTGTGGGATGAGCTTCGACACGCTCCCGACGATCTGCTCGTTGTGAGCGCCGGTGGCCAATGGAATCAGTCGTATCACAAGGACTACACGGCGTTGCAGACGAGACGGTGCTGCACCCGATGTCGCAACGTGTCCTGGAACTATCAAGAGGTAAGGCTCTCGTCATCCGCCGGTGGGCGAATGGTTCTGCATCAAGCATGCCTAGGGGTTCATTAAGGCTCCGCCCAGCAGGCATCGTACGCTCCACGCCGGGATTCAACCTGACCCGTGCAGTCCACGCAGGAATGTCGCCTGCATCGGTCATCCGACGTTCCGCTCAGCCGTGGCGCGAACTTATACAGTCGCGATGTATAAGCCCGCGCCACAACCGACGCCTGGTCCGGTCGCACAGCGCGATTGTCGAGGAGGCCGCCCATGCTGCACTCGTGGTACCGATGCCTCTCTACTCGAGCTGTCCCTCCGCTACCTCTCAGCGGTAGCCGTCTGAGGAAAGCGTCCGGCACTATCGGGGGGTCTGAAAGGATCGGGTCATGAGCGCTACTCCCGACTTCTTCATCAGCTACAACTCTGCCGACCAGGGGTGGGCGGAGTGGATCGGATGGCAGTTGGAGAAGGCGGGGTACATCGTTGTCATCCAAGCCTGGGACTTCCGGCCGGGGTCGAATTTCGTCCTGGAGATGGACCGCGCCGCGGGTGACGCGAAACGCACCCTGGTCGTGCTCTCCCCACACTTCGTTGCCAGTCGCTTCACACAGCCGGAGTGGGCGGCAGCGTTCGCGAAAGACCCCACGGGCACCCACCGAACGATTGTTCCCGTCCTCATCGCGGAGACAGAGATCCCCGGTGGCCTGTTGGATCAGATCGTGCATATCAACCTCATCGGCCTCGACCCGGACGCGGCTGCCTCGACGCTTATCGCCGGCTTGAACCCCGGACGGAGCAAGCCGTCCAGCGAGCCAGCGTTCCCCGGCGCCGCAACCGGTGTCCCCCGGAGCGCATCAGCTTTTGACCCGGGCCTCGACTGGCGGACGGTGGGGGAGGACCTACGGGCGGATACTCGCGACAGTATCCTCCCTCGCGGATGGCCCACTAGCGGTCCGGCCACCCTAGAGATCTCCCTTATTCCCGTCGAGGGCCAGGCGATGCTCGTCAGCCACCTGCAGACGATTTCGACGGAACTGGTGGGCGTCGGGCGTGATGGTGGCCTGTTCCCGCCGACTGCCGCAGTGGACGCGGGCTATGACTCATCGGTTGCATACGCTCGTGCAGCCGGAAGTCGAGACGGTGATGCGGCGGGGCTCCTCGTTACCCGGGGTGGGCAGCGGACGGCATGGATCACACTGCCCCACGATGGGCTGGGAAGCATCGTCGATGCCGACCAGCTCATACCGCGCGTGTCACAGGTACTGCACCTGTTGATGGTGGTCGAGGCTCCCCTCGCCGAGCGGTACGCGTTTACTGTGACGGTACAGCCGGAAATGATGGTCATCGTCGGAGACTCGTCGACCATAGGCAGGCGGAACTCCGCATCCATGCGGACAGGACGCGGAGCATCCTTCCCCACGTCGATGCCGGATAGTGTGCGCGGCGGTGCCATCTCCACGCACGCGGATGAGCTCGCCGGAGAAGTCGTGGCGCGCGTCCTGACTGCGTTGCGGTAATACTCCGCAGCCGCCCGGACCGGTCATCCGGCGTTCAAACTCGCGGAGCCGGGATTGGACATCCTGGCGAGTGCTGTTGGCGCTATAGGGCGTCGCGGCGGGCAATGAAGCTCGGCATTCCAGGCATGGTGAACGCGACCGCGCCGGGCTCAGGCACGAAGATGATGCCTTTGCGGACGAGCGAGGTGCGGGCGTCCTCGGCGACCGAGTCGGGGAGGTTATGGAGCTCGGGCAGAGCGGACGTGGGAGGCTGCGGGGTGTCACACGCGACCATCGCTCGGAGGTAGTCGCGCTCTTCGAGAGTCGTGCGATCCCACCGAGCCCGGAAGATCCCCTGATCCATCTCTCGGAGCCCGGCAACAAGCGCATGGTTTGCCACGTCGAGATCGATTCGTCTTTCGGTAGCAGCCAGCCACAGCTCTCGGCCGAAAATCTGTAAGAAGAACGGGTAACCTCCCGACTCCGCGAGCACCAACTGCAACGCGGCCTCGTCGATATGGAAGTTGTAGGGCGCGAGCGGTTCGACGATGGCGCGTCGTGCCGCGTCCGGGGACAGAGGACCCACTTCGAGGAACTGGAAGAGGCGTTCCGCGTAGCTGCGTGACCGCGCGAGGAGCGCAGGCAGGGTGGGGAGGCCGGCTCCGACGACATAGAAGGGGATGCCGTTCTGTCCCGCGCGGTTCTGTACCGTGAGGAGTGCGGACAAGAGCTCGTCATCCAGGTCTTGCATCTCGTCGATGAACACGCCGATGGCTGAGTTCGTCTCTCGCAGCGCGTCAGCGAAATCCTCCACGACGATTTCCAAGTCCACCTCGATGTTGCCGGACAGCTTCCGGACGCCAGCGGACTTGCTGAAGCCGAGCGATGCGGCTCCCAGGGTCAGCGAGAAGCTCTCCAGCGTACTCAAGGCGCTCTTGACGGCTTTCGTGTACTTCTTGCCCCGCCGGAACCCTTCGGCCGCGGCGCCCAGCCGTCGTCCCAGCTGCTGCCGAATCGACTGGGTTCCGCTCTCCGACGTCTGTGCTTCCAGGTCAATGCACAACCAGCCGGATGTCGTCGCTTGAGCGCGCATCGCGTTCAAGAGCGTTGTCTTGCCGACGCCACGGTAGCCGTAGAGGACGATGCTGGAGGTCGCGCGGGCGTTGCGGGACTGAGCGACAAGGAGGTCAAACGCCGCGATCTCCGCTTCACGACCGGCGAGAGTCGGGGGCTTCAAACCGGATCCGGGAGTGAAAGGATTGAGTTCGGGGCGCACGCTCGCAGTCTATTGATGACCGCGGACTTTCCTCGAGCCCTTGGTCGCTGACCCACGCGAAGACGCGTCGAGCCCGGTTGCTGCATCTGCTACATCAGCTGATTCCCGCGTCGGCTCTGAGGCGTCGGAGCGTCGAGGGGCCCTCATCGGGCCAGAGCACGCACGCATAGCATCTCCTTCCGTCTGGTCGAGGGTGAAGCGCCAGAACCGCGGGCTCATCACATATCGAAAGTCCGCGGTCGTGATCATGAAGTCACGAAAGACTCGAGCGCCGACTACGTCGGAGAAGAGCCGCTCTCAGGCGACGAGTTCGAGCGGGCCGTCGAGAGTGTCCACGAGGGTCGTACCGACGCCCTAGGGCGCGGGGTCGAACCTGCGGGCTTTGCGGTCACTCCTGTTCGTCTTCGAGGACAAGCTCCAGATGGTCGATAGCGCGGCTCCACCAACTGCCGTAGCGGTCAGCGGACGACAGACCAAAGATGACGGACCCTGGCGGCATGTCCGTCAGATGCGCCGGGTATGCGGCGACTTCGATGAACGGGATGTCGGCGACCGCGTCGTCTGGGTTCACATCGTCAGCGACCCAGCCCGGGAGATCGTGTTGTTGTGGGCGGAGGATCTCGAGAACGTCGGGAAGGATGGTGCGGATCAGGTTGTCGAGATCCTTGCCCCCACGCTGCTCCTCGAACAGGATCATCGTCACCCCACTCCTTGCGCGCATCGGAAACAAGCCCGGGTAGCTCTCTCGCCTATCTCTCAGCGTGGCGCGCAGACGCTCCTGGAACTCATGACTGCCGCCATACGTGGGAAGGACTCCGAGGTTGAACATGTAGGGGCTGTATTGGAGGCGGTCGCGCACTCGGCTCCACACTCCGAAGCGGTCCACCGGCATGTCCGTCAACAGCGACGAGAAGACCATGTCCACGAGGTGCTGCTGGTGGGACTGATTCTCGTAGTCGATTCGATTCGTCACGAGCTGGTGTTGGAGGCGGCCTTCCTCGGAATCGTTGGCGAACATCGACTGGTAGTCCAGAAGCTCGTCAAGCTCCCAATCAAACTCCTGCGGGTCTCGATGGCGGACACCGTGTTCCTTCTCGAACGGATCCCACCTTTCCTCCAAATCGGACACTGCACGCAAGTCTTTGAAGACGTTTGCTCTCGTCTGGGCGGTTATGTACAGGGCGGGCTCCTTGTCGCTGTCGGGCTCCGGCCAATCGAAATCGAATCCGGCATCCCAAGGGTTCTCCGCAGGAGCGTCCACCTTCTTGCGTGACCGCGACCGTGCGACCTTGGCGTACAGCAGCTTCACCTGACGGTCGTCGGAGTACACGTGGCCGCTCAACTCATCGAGGAGCCACTTGCAGATGCTGTCGACGCGCGCACCGTTCCGGGCGGAGCTGAACAACACAATGTCCAAAGCGATAGCCGCCTGAAGTTTCGGCCAGGCGGTGAGCTCGCGGGCCCACCGAGCCCGAACGTCCGACTGGAACGCAGACGCGAGCGCCGCACGTGCCTTCTCCTGTGTTCCCCGCCGTGTCTTCTTCGTCGGTGGTTCCAACGCCAGCGCTACATCCAGGGCCTCGCTGCGGCGTCGATGGAACTGGGTGAATTTCCCCTCGGGCGAATCCCAGAACTCGTGCATTGTCAAACCCCGGAGGCGGAATCCAGATCACCGAGGAACCCGCGCAGGAGAGCTCCCATGTCCGGTGCACGGGTAGGCGACGATGGCGACGGGAGGAGGAGGGGGTCAGCTTCGCCATCAACGCGGACGCTGATGTGTGGGATAGCCGGCCACGTCGCACGTGAGGGCGAGAACAGCCGTCCCGCTTCGAGCGCCTCCACCGCGGTGATACGACTCCTCGAGAATGTCCGAGCCGAGATCTCACGGGCCGTGTCCGCCGACGCGCGAATGATCCGTGTCTTGGCGATGACGCTCACCGACACCGGCCCGGCTTCGCCGTCCGTCTCGCTGAACACAGCTTCGATCTCGGCACCATCAACGAGGAGTGTGATTGTGGACAAGAGCCGTCCGTACCAGGCCGGGATTTCATCGGTCGATCCGATAGCGGCCTGCATCCTCACGTTGCTCCACATCCAATCGTGGAGGTCTTCCGCGACGGCGCGGTCTGAGTCAGCGAGCGAGGTGTTCCACGAGGTGCGCATATGTCTCCGTTCGTCACTTCTCACCGTAGCGACCGGGTACGGGGGGCCTAGGATCGGTGACATGGCTGACTCTCGACCCCGTTACTTCGTCACCTACTACGCCGACGGTGAGTATCTGGACCAGGACGGGTTCGCAGAACTCCCACCTGTCATCGGCCAGGGCGTTGCGACAAATGGACGGTTCTATCGGATTGTCGATGTCTGGAACGTTCGACACAAGCACGAGCCAGTGACGCACGGCATCGCGGTGTTCCTTGAGACAGTAGAGACGCCTGCGGTGTTCAAGAACGTCGAGCCTTCGTTCTACGTCTAGGTGGTGGGTTCCCGTACACCCGCGGCATCATGCTGGGGTTCCGTTAGCCGCCCCGGTGTCGGTTGTGCGGACGCGTCCGAGGCGGCCGGATCTTCCTGTACGCCAGGAGGTCTTCGGGAGTGCAGCCCGCGTCTGGTGCCGCCTCACGGTTGAGTTGAACGTGGAAGCGAACGCCGGGGAAAAACAGCGAGGAAAAGTTCGCGAGAAGAACGACGAGTTGTATCAGGGCAACACGCATAGCTAAGATGGATGCGTAGAGATGGAAACCTTGCTTGCAAGGCACAAACTTCAGACGCACGGACACAGGGTCTGCGACTTATTGGCTGGGTTGCTGGACTGAGGTGTACGACCCTCGAGGTACAGGGTGGCTGGAGGATCTTCGTCAACCGTTTCTTGCGTAGCTTCACTTGAAGCTCAGTAACCATACGCGAGGAGCTTGGCATGACCAATTCGTCGAGAGAGACCGACAACAACCGCACAGACGGATCTGACCCCGTCGCTTCTCCTCCGAAAACTGGGACCCAAGTTCTTCGTACTGATCTTTCTAGCGGGACTGCCGGGGACGCGACTACTGTCGCACCCCGGCAGTTCACCGCGACAGAGGTCTTCGAAGCGCTGGTCGCGACCATCGCGGAGTTCGAATCCGCAGGTAAGAGCGCGACCGCCGCCGGGGTTTCCGCCCGCATGCGTCAGCTTCTTCCCGGGTTCTCGGTCTCAGCGACAGAGTTCAAGACTTTCCGCGACCTCACTCAGGCGGCTGAAGAGGTCGGCGTCATCACCGCCGCACGCACGTCGAGCGACTACGTGCTGAGCCTCGTACGCTCCGACGATTTCCGCGGCGAGACGTTGCTCCCCGACCTATGGCGTGCTATCCAGGACTGGACCGAGGGCGTCAAGTACGCCTTCAATCGAGTCACGCGCAAGACCGAGCCTGTCGGTGCGTCCCTACCCGCTGGCACAGTCGCCGTGCCCTCGGTGGACAAGACCACAAACACCCAATGGAAGCGTGACTTTGCGGCCACGCAGCACGGCGACATCGCGGCCAAGCTCGAGGCGGCCCTGGGCGAAGAGGACCCGGTCGCTGGATTCCTTCGCATCGCCAAAGACAACGACAGCGTCAAGCGGCGGTGGAGAAAGTACCTGCGCTCCCGAGTGCTGGACACGGCCGTCACGTGGGCGACGGCGAACGGCATCCCTCGTTCGGACATCTTCACCACGCCCGTGGCGCCGCCGGCTGCTCAGCCGACCGCGGTCGAAACGTCTAACGATGAGGACGCGCGTCGCCGAGTCCTCGACATCCTCAGCGCGATGCCGCTGCACGAGCTTCTCCGCCTGCCCATCCCGCTTGAATACGCGCTGAAGCGGTAGCGGGCGATGCCCGCGGTAGATCTCCGCGAGCTCGTCAAGGCGCCAATCGAGTTGACGGGCACGTTCGCGGCGCCCTCGAACTCGCATCCGATTCACGATGGCATCAACCAGAATCGGCAGTACACCTCCAACAGTGCCGCGCCTATCGCCCTGCCCCGGGGCGGGCGCGGACTGGAGCGATTGAAAGTGGCCATCCACGACCCCGTATCCGGGATGGATGCCGAGCGTGCCCTCGAGTCGCACGTGAAGCTTCTCACCGAAGCCCCGTTTCATCACATGCTGCCCGGGACGGCGCTTCTCGGCCCGGAAGGGGAGGAGCTAGACCCGCAACTGGCTGCGCGCACGCGTGGCATCCTCTTCACTGCCGTGTTCCGTGACCCTGATGAGACCTTCGAGGACCACATGTTCTCCGCACCTCGCGTCGGAGCGGTGGCGACCCTCACTGTGCTTCCGGACCCCAACGACAAGCGACGAATGGAAGACGCATGGCTACAGGTGCAGTGGGTGCGCTCATCGAGCTCGATGCTCGACGCTCTGTTGCGTGTGTCCGGTCTTCACCTCGACGTGCCCCACGTCCATCGTCGCATCGAGATCCTCATCGCCGAAGATCTGGCTGCCCAACAGCCCAGCCTGCCGGACGAGGTCTCGCGCGTCGCGATGATGCTCGGCGGTAACCCGCAGATCCACGTGGTCGCTCACTCCGACTGGGGTAAGACAGCGACGAAGGTACGGGCTAGCAACCCCTTCGAACTCGTGGTCCTCGGCTCTGGTGTGCATGAGAAGGTCGTGGCCGAGTTCACGAGCCGGCACGGGGAGCAGAACCTCCACCGCGCGAACGTAGATACAGCTGACCGGGCGATCCCGTGGCTGCTGGACTTCCTTCCGCACATCATGGGCGTCACCCCGGCCCTGATGAGCTACCCGCAGACCGAAGCCGCGGCCGGTCGGCCGCGCATGCCCGTGAAGCGGCCGGTGAGGTGCCTGCACCATGGTGACAACCGTTATGTCCTGGATGGGGACAGCGGCGAGTGGTGGACGCGGGACTTCGCCCAGCATGGGTCCGCGGAGAAGACCATCTTCAAGACCTACGAGATGATTAGCGGCGATTTGTTCTGGGCCTCGGACCGCGACGCTCAGGGCGCGGTCATCGCAGACAAACACAAGGGCCCGAAAGGCGACAAGATTCTCCTCCGCGAGACCGGCGCCTGCGGGCATCCCGCCATCCACCTCCACTAGATGCGTGTGGATCGTGTTTTAGGGGCTGGAACTCTGCAGCGAGCAGGAACGTGCTGAACGAGTCTGGCGGCAGAATGGTGGACAGCATACGGTTCCCCACCATGACGTTGAGAGGCGTCTCTTCGCCGGAGTCGTTCTGCATGACGACGACCATCGACCCGTCGGTGTTTCGGAACATAAAGAGGTGGTCGTAGCCGGCCAGGGGCGAGGTGGGGATGAGTAGCGCGCCGGGCCTGACGAAGGCTGCGATGTGCTTGACGACGTAGTGCTCGTGCGTGAACCGGTGAGTGCGCGTCTCCGGGTCGACGACCACCAGAGAGCTCTGCGCCCACCCCTAGCGGCTACTGTCGCCTTCGTCGAGGGCGAGGTTCCAGTACATGTAGGCGTTCGCGCCGTTGCGGAGATAGTGCCGGAGCAGCGACCATGCGTAGCGGGCGTGCGTGGCCCGCGGCTGTTCGCCGAAGATGACGGAGCCGCCCCAGATGATGGCGCTTGTCACCAAACCCGCCGCGACGGCGGCGCTGAACGCCACCACCCCATGGATGATGCCCTTTCGATTCCTCGCCCATCGCCACTCCCCAGTGCTTACGTGCACAGCGAACCTATCGCATGGACGATCTTGGTCATCCCCACATGCTGGCAGACGCTGTGGCCGGATCTGGCCAACCGGAGCTCCACTCCCATTCGGCAACGAGCTCTGGGAATCGATATCGACGATGGCCTCCGGTCTCGATGTCTCCAAGCAGATTATCGACTTCGAGGTGCAGCGAACTCATGCACTCAGCGAAGGCCTCGGAGAGTAGCTGAGCGCTAGAGTGATGTCGAATGCCGTGGCGCGTCAGACGCTGGTTCTGCACCTGAGAGGCGGCAGGAGAACTGGTCACTGGCGCACCCCTGCCAATACGAGACACACAGGTCGGAGTGAGGCGGCGCGTGCAGGGATGCGCTGAGCGAGCGACGCCCACTGTTCGCTACCGACGATGCCTGGCGATGGCTCGCCTCCACGCGTCGCTAGGTCTTCGACCTCTACGCTCCTTAGAAACCTACCGACCCGCGGCCACCCGAATCTTCCAAGCGACGAGGGCCCGCAGTTCCGCGCCAATGCATCTATTCTCGTCGACGATCTGTAGCGGAGGAAATCGCCGACGCGCCACCACACGAGTGAATAGGATCGTGATGTGGCGAACAACGCATCCTCAGTGAAGCATGAAGAGGACCGCGTTCGGGACCTCGGCGAGATTGCGGGATCCGTACCGCACCTCATACCCGTTGTTGGCCTGGTCGTCGACGATTAGGGGGCAGAGGTCTTTCACTCAGCGACTCTGAGCTATCGCCGCGGTGTCGACGCCGCAGCGATCATATGCGCCCACGCTAGTTGCGAACGCGATCTGCTCGCAGACCTCGACCACTGGAGCATTGGCCGCTTTGATGAGCCACCGAAGCGGTTCAACATGTGGGGACTCGGGGCGATCCTGAACCACGTGGAGAAAGACCTTCCACCCGCGCTCCATACACAGCTCACCCAGCTCAATGACCGCCGGAAAATTCTGTACCACTACGGCCACTCAGGCACCGCGTCAGGCATCCACCAAAGCGTTCTGGAGTACGCGTCCGTGCACCAAAACACTGTGGCTCAGGAACTAGTGCGTGAACGTGGCGGACTCGTCGACCCGAAGGCGGTCTACGACGAGTGCAAAGAGAGACTTCTGCGCCTCTGGGCGAAAGAGTCGGTCGCTGCTGCATTCGCCCTGCATTCGTGGCTCTTCACAGGCCCGTCCTCGTGAACCGTTGGTAGGTGCGCCATGCGGGTAGAGAGGTAACGCCCGTAGCGGAGGCAGTGTGATCACCGACTTGATTCCGCTATCCGACGAACGCGGTGAAAACCGTCTATAGCTCAGCACGTCGCGATGCGGCTCCGTGGTCACCGGTATCGACGGGGATCATGGGGTTGGGTGACGGGTCGGGTTTGTCGTCGGGCTACTTCGAGTCGGAGTTCAAGTGAGAGTAGGGGAGACGGAGATCTCTGTGGGAATAGCGAAAGGATGGGGTGGGAAACGCGTAGGAATAGCGATTCGCGCGTCCTGTAGAGAGTAGAGCGAAAAGAGATACGGGATCAGCCCACCATTGTGATGTCCCGCGACGTCCAAGGTCTCCCGACGGGGTTTGGACGATGACCCGACGCCGCGGCACAATTCAGGAATGGCACAACGACGCGCGGTCGCGGCAGCAGGCGCTCTCGTGTGCGTCCTGACCACTGCAGTTCTTTCCGGATGCTCGATCCGGGAAGCGGAAACCCCGGCAACGGCGGCCGCGGAATCGTCCCCGGAGCCGGCCGCATCCCCGCTCCCTGGGCCCGCCCCCGAGCCCACGCCGGTCTGTGTTCGTCCAGGTGGCGACGGCATGATCTCCAACGGCGAGCCGCTCAACGTGGAGCTGTACTCAGCGCTCCATGACTACGGCGCCCGTGACGGAGCTAACGGCACGGTGGAGTACGCCGATGATGGAACCCTCGCCGCCTACGAGGTCGCATCCGGCGACTACGTGGACGCGATACTCGAACGGCTCTGCGTGGGCTTCTACTCGTTGCAGGCTCTCAACGCGGTGCGTCGCGGAAGCGTCCACTCCGTCGACCCGACCAGTCAGGCGTATCTGACCGGTCTCTATGTCGGGGACACACTGAACCTCAGCCCCTACACGATCACGAGCGTCGGAGACGTCAACGGCGAGGTCTTCAGTTACGAAGCGTCCTTCATCGTCCCGCCGCAGAGATGAGCTCCGGGCTCCGGGGAGGACCGAGAACCGGATGCACCAGGACCGGCCGGTGTGGAGGTCAGAAGCCGCCGGCGTCGTCCACGGGCAGCGGGGTGATCTCGGACTTGTGCGTCGCCGCCCAACTGGCGAGGAGACGGAGCTTCTCCTCGGCCGGGCTGCCCTGGTCCGCGGCGTAGATCATGAGCGAGAGGTTCGGGTCGGCGATGAGCTGAGTACCCACCATGTGCAGCGTGATCTCGCCGACCGCGGGGTGCACGGCGAGTTTCACGCCTGCGTCGTGCTTGTGCACGATGGCGTTGGCCCAGCGATCGCGGAAGACCTCGCTCCGCGTGGACAGCTCGACCGGATCGCTGCGACCGACGATCTCCATGTCTCGCCGTTCCGTGAGGACGGCGTCACCTACGGCACCCCGACCTGGATCTGGTCGGTCGTGGTCGACGGCAACCTCTATGTCCGCGCGTGGAATGGGCTTGCCTCCCGGTGGCACCGAGCGGCCGCAACCCAGCACGCCGGGCGCATCACCGCGGCGGGGGAGACGTTCGACGTGCGCTTCGACGCCGCGGACCCCGCCGTCAACGATGCCGTCGACGCCGCATACCGCGCGAAGTACGAGGGCAGTTCCTACTTGCCGCCGATGGTCGCCGCCCGCACGCGTGCGACGACGACGGTCATCACTCCGGCAGAGGAGCACTGAACTCCTCGGCGACGGATACCGGGAGCCTCAGCCCAGTGCCAGCAATGTGGTGTGCGTGGGCCGCGCCGGGGCTCCCGGTACAGCATCGCGGAGCTCTCCACGGTGTGCGGCGCGTGACCGTCACGGCCGAGAACGGGCCCCGCACGGTCACACATGACATCGGGACCTTTCTCGGCCATTCTGAGTTCCTGCCGGGAAGACTCGTTGCGACATGACCGTCGAACCGTGACTATGACGAAGGTTCGAGCTCGATCGTGACCTTCTCGATCCTGCCGGTGAAGACGAACGGGAGCTGATACGTGAAGTCGACAGGAGACCCCACGTCCATGCCGATGTCGAGTCCCTCCGAGAGCGAAAGCTGCGCGGGGATGGACCGCTCCATGCGCCCCTCGGCGACGACCCTGCCATCGACCGAGAGCGACACCGCGCCACCCTTCCCGACTCCACCCCCGTCATACCGGAAGTCCACGACGATCTGCCTCGACCCGGCGGCGAGGGGTTCCTCCGCAGCAAAGGTCGGCCGATCGAGGGCGAGGAAGTTGTAGACGAACGTCGGCTTGCCGTCTCTCAGATACAGCCCGTAGCCGCCCTCGAGGCCGCCATGGGTCACGATCATTCCCTCGGCACCTTCCGTGGGGATATCGACATCGGCCGTGATGCGCCAGGACTTGTTGAGCATCGGCAAGCACGCCGCGTCCGGGAGGCCGATCATGCCGGGGTAGTAGGTGGCGCTCTTTCGGCCACCGGTGAGAGACGGCCGCCCCATCGCTTCGGAGTTGAAGCGCTCGGTCGCGCGCCAATCGAGCGGAAGCACCTGGTACTTCGACGCCTCGGCCCACCACAGATCCTGCAACTGGCGCAGGCGCTCCGGATGCTCGGCAGCGAGATCCTTCGCCTGGGAGAAGTCATCATCGACGTTGTAGAGCTCCCAGACCGCGTCATCCGGATCCCAGTTCTGCCGGTTCGGGTTCCACGGCACGAAGCTCGGCGCAGAGGCCATCCAACCATCGTGGTACAGGCCGCGGTTGGCTCCCAGCTCGAAGTACTGGGTGCGGCGAGTCTCAGGGGCGTCGGCATCGATCAGCGCCCGGGCGAAACTGTGCCCTTCGATGGGCTTCTGCGTGGTGCCGTTCAGCGAATCCGGCGGTGTGATGCCGCACACCTCGTAGAGCGTCGGCACGATGTCGATGACATGCAGGAACTGCTCGCGCAGTCCGCCGCGGTCGGTGATGCGATCCGGCCACGAGATGATCATCGGATTGCGGGTGCCTCCGAAGTGCGACGCCACCTGCTTCGTCCACTGGAACGGCGCGTTCATCGCGTGCGCCCACGAGGAGGGGAAGTGGTTGAAGTGCTTCGGGCCGCCGAGCTCATCGATCGCGAGCAGGTTGTCCTCCCAGTGCTCGCTGATGCCGTTGAAGAACAGGTTCTCGCACAGCGAGCCCTCGAGCCCACCTTCGGCACTGGAGCCGTTGTCGCCTGCGATGTAGATGATGATCGTGTTGTCCGCGTCCGGCAGCTCCTTGACCGCATCGATCACTCGTCCGATGTGGTGATCGACGTGGGCACCGTACGCCGCGAAGACCTCCATCATCCGCGCGTACAGTCGGCGCTGGTCGTCGTTGAGCTCCGCCCAGGATGGCAAGCCCTCCGAGCGCGCTGTGAGCTCGGTATCGGACGGGACGACGCCGAGCGCCTTCTGCCGTTCGAGCGTCTGCTCACGGTAGACGTCCCACCCTTCGTCGAACTGGCCGCGGAACTTCTCGATCCATTCCTGCGGGGCATGGTGCGGCGCGTGCGTCGCCCCGGTGGCGAGATAGAGGAAGTACGGCTTGTCCGGCGCGATCGACTTCGCCCGACGAACCCAGTCGATCGCTTTGTCGGCGAGGTCCTCGGTGAGGTGGTAGTTCGGGTCGCTGGATGCGGGAACGAGGTCGCGGTTCTCGAACAGGACCGGGTTCCAGTGGTTCATGTCGCCCGCGTTGAACCCGTAGAAGTAGTCGAATCCGAGTCCGTTGGCCCAGCGGTCGAACGGGCCCACCGCGCTCGTCTCCCACGGAGGTGTGTTGTGGTTCTTCCCCACCCACGCCGTCATATAGCCGTTCTGGCGCAGGACCTCACCGATCGTGCCGCAGTTCTTGGGCAGCACGCAGGTGTAGCCGTCGTAGCCGGTGGCGATCTCGGTGATGCCCGCGAAGGAGGCAGAGTGATGATTGCGGCCTGTGATGAGGGCCGCGCGCGTCGGGGAGCACAGTGCCGTCGTATGGAACCTGTTGAACGCGATGCCCTCCTCGCGCAGGCGATCCATCGTCGGCGACGGCACACCTCCTCCGAAGGTCGAGAACTGACCGAAGCCCGCGTCGTCCAGGAGCACGAGCACGATATTGGGGGCACCCTCCGGAGGGCTCACGGGCTGCGGGAACGTCGCAGGATCAGAGTCCAGGAAGGTGCGACCGACTTCGCCGGCATACCGGAAGTCGGGGCGAGGGAGAACCTTCGGGGTCGAAGGGGCAGAGAACGCAGACGAGTCAGACATGGAACTCCTTAGTGCGGTGATGCGGAGCATTCCAGCAGGGTCGGGTCGATCGTGTCTACCGCGTATCACCGAATACGGGTGACACCGAGGTCGCTTCTCGGCCACACTGAGTGCCATGGGATCAGCGTTGACCACCATCGGACTTCCCGTCGCCCTCGGCATCATCATGCTGGGGCTCGGGCTCAGCCTCACCCTCGCCGACTTCGCCCGGGGGCTGAAGCAGCCCAAGGCGGTGATCATCGCCCTGCTGTGTCAGCTCGTACTGCTGCCGGCCATCTGCTTCGGCCTCGTGCTTGCGTTCCAGCTGCAGCCGATCCTCGCCGTCGGCATGATGATGTTGGCGGCATCGCCGGGCGGCACTACGGTGCTGTTCTGCCTGATCAGCCTCACGATCGGGTTCCTGATCCGCGAACGGAAATCGGACCTCGCGCCCGTGGCCCCCTCGGCCTAGTCATTCCGGGCGCCACCGTGCGTCGCCGCGCCACAGGAGGGGCTTGACCTTCGACGCGAGCGTGGTTTAGCATCTGATAAATCGATTTAACAGTGGCCCAAAATGATGTGGGTCGCCACACGACGGAGTGAGGTGAGAACGATGGGCCGAGCGCGGATCTCGGATGTCGCCGCTGCTGCCGGTGTCTCCGTCACGACTGTGTCGCTCGTGCTGAACAATGCCGAGTCGCGCATCTCGGAGCAGACCCGCATCCGTGTCCGTGAGGCGGCGGAAGCCGTCGGGTACGCGCCCAGCGCCGTCGCCCGCGGGTTGCGCACGCAGCGCACACGCATCGTGGGACTCCTGTCGGACCAGATCGCGACGACCCCGTTCGCCGGCCGCATGCTCGCCGGAGCACAGGACGCCGCGCGCGAGCACGATCACCTCGTGCTCTTCATCGACACCGGGGGCGACGCCGACATCGAGGCGGACGCCCTCCGCGCTCTCGCGGCGCAGCAGGTCGACGGCATGATCTACGCCTGCATGTGGCATCGGGCTGTCGATGTTCCCGCCGGGCTTCCCCGCGGATCGGTTCTGCTCGACTGCTACCCCGAGGATGGCGGCTTCCGCAGCGTCGTACCCGATGACCGCGTGGGGGGTGCCGCTGCGGTACGGGAGCTCCTCGCGGCAGGTCACCGCCGCATCGCCTATCTCGACACCGACGACCCGGAGCCCATCGCGTCGCGACTGCGTCACGAGGGCTACCTCGAGGCGCTCGCCGAGGCAGGAGTCGAGGCCGACCCCGCACTCCACGTGACCGGCGAGACGTCGGCGCAGGGTGGACGCGCGGCAGCCGGTGGACTGCTCGATCTGCCCGAAGGCCAGCGTCCGACCGCCATCTTCTGCTTCAACGACCGCATGGCGATCGGGGTCTACGCCGCGGCACACCATCGCGGCCTCGAGATCCCGCGTGACCTCTCGGTCGTCGGCTACGACGATCAGCAATTGGTCGCGGCGGAAATGGATCCGCCTCTCACCACCATCGCACTGCCCCACTACGAGATGGGGCGTTGGGCGATGGAGGTCGCGCTCGGCGTTCGCGCGGAGGGGGACGAGGACGCCTCTTACCGAATGAACTGTCCCGTCATCCGACGGGATTCCGTGGGCCCGCCGCCGGCGCATGTCGGCAAACAGAACCGACGACGGGCTTCACACTCAACCGAAGGGCCGCACTCGGCGGCTCCCGATCAGGTGCTCGACGTGGGCGTCGGGCACCAAGAATAGGAAACCACAATGACGCGCAGAACGTCGCCGATCTCCGTGGCGGCCGGGTTGGTGACAGCCCTCGCCCTCGCAGGATGCGGACAGGCAGGTCAAGGCAACACGACCGGAGAAGACGGTCGCACGCAGCTCACGATGTGGACGCACTCCGCCGGCAACGCCGCGGAGCTCGCCGTCTACGAGAAGATCATCACCGATTTCAACGCCTCGCAGGACGAGTACGAAGTCGTACACGAGTCGTTCCCGCAGGGGGCGTACAACGACGCGATCGTCGCCGCGGCGGCCTCGGGAGACCTCCCGTGCCTTCTCGACCTCGACGGCCCGATCATGCCCAACTGGGCATGGGCGCAGTACCTCCAGCCGTTGAACATCTCCACCGACATCACCGACAGCCTCCTCCCGACGGCCGTCGGTGTCTGGGACGGTGAGATCTACTCGGCCGGCTACTGGGACGCGGCGCTGTCGATCTTCGCACGCAAGTCGGTTCTCGATGCCAACGGCATCCGCATCCCCTCGACCGATCAGCCGTGGACGGCATCCGAGTTCGATGCCGCACTGTCGACGCTGCAGGATGCCGGCTACGACACCCCGATCGACATCGGCGCGGAAGACACCGGCGAGTGGTGGCCGTACGCATACTCGCCGCTGCTGCAGAGCTTCGGCGGCGACCTGATCGACCGCGACACGATGCTCACCGCCGACGGCGCACTGAACGGCGACGATGCTGTGGCGTGGGGCACCTGGTTCCAGAACCTCTTCGCCGAGGGCTACGCGAGCAACGCGGGCACGATCGGCAACCAGGAGTTCGTCGACGACGAGGTCGCCCTCAGCTACACCGGGGTGTGGAACGCGCTGGAATCCGTCGAGGCGATCGGCGACGACCTGCTGATCCTGCCGCCGCCCGACTTCGGAAACGGGCCGAAGATCGGCGGAGGGTCGTGGCAGTGGGCGATCTCGTCGAGCTGCAACGACGCCGAAGGCGCGAGGCAGTACCTCGAGTTCAGCTTCAACGACGAGTACATCACCGAGTTCGCCGACAACCAGATCGTCATCCCCGCGACGGAGGCCGCCGCTCAGGCGTCGGAGTACTTCGGCGACGACGGCGTGCTGCGCCCGTTCGTCGAACTGTCGCAGAAGTACGCCGTGCTTCGGCCGGAGACTCCCGCCTACGCCGTGATCTCGACCACGTTCGAGACGGCGGCGAAGAACATCATGAGCGGCGCCGATGTCACGGCGACCCTCGACCAGGCCGTCGCGGACATCGATGCCAACATCGCGTCCAACGACGGGTACGGATTCCAGTAGACGGTGACGGCGAAGGTGGGAGCGCGGGCGACCGCGGTCCCACCCCGCCGTGCTGTCCACCCCGATCCTGAAAGACGTATCGATGACCGTCACACCTCCGACGGCGGAGGCCGAGACCCCTCGGCGCTCCCTTCGTTCCTTCCGCTCCAGCCGCGGGCGCGAGACGTGGGCAGGGCTCGGCATGGTCGCGCCGGCCGCGCTCCTGCTCACGCTCTTCCTGATCATCCCGGTGGTCCTCGCGTTCACCCTCTCCTTCACGAACGCGAGGCTCATCTCGCCCAACCCGCCGCGCTTCGTCGGGTTCGACAACTTCATCCGAGCGTTCACCGCCGACCCGCTCTTCGTGCAATCGATCGGCAACACGGCGATCTTCGCGCTCGTCGTCGTGCCCGTGCAGGCCGGACTCGGTCTCGCGCTCGCGGTGCTGGTGAACCGAAAGCTCCGCGGCACGACGTTCTTCCGCGTCGTGTTCTTCGTTCCCGTCGTGACGTCGATCGTCGTCGTCTCGATCCTGTGGAAGTTCCTCTACCAGGATGATGGGCTCATCAACTCGATGATCGATGCCGTCACCTTCGGGTTGTGGAGCGGAAACGACTGGCTCAACGATCCCTCGACGGCGCTCGGGGCGATCATCGTCATGTCGATCTGGCAGGCCGTCGGATTCCACATGATCATCTGGCTGTCCGGGCTGCAGACGATTCCCGAGGAGCTCTACGAAGCGGCCCGCATGGATGGTGCCAGCCCCTGGCGCCAGTTCACGAGCGTCACCTGGCCGGGGCTGCGCCCGACGATGGTGTTCGTGCTCGTCACCATCACGATCGCCGCTCTCGGGCTTTTCGTCCAGATCGATGTGATGACGCAGGGCGGCCCGCAGGGTGCGACCTCGACGGTCGTCTACCACGCGGTGCGCAAGGGCTTCGGTCAGCAGGAGATCGGTTACGCGGCCGCGATCTCGCTCATCTTCTTCGTGGCCGTGCTCATCATCGCGCTCATCCAGCGTCGCATCACCCGGGAGAAGGACTGATGACCGCCACCGTGGACAACCACACCGGGACGAGGCGCGCTCCCTCGCGCTCCGCTCGCGTCTCGAAGTCGACTGCGGCGAGCCGCCGATGGGGCACGACCGCGACCTACATCGCGATGTCCGTGCTCGCCGTGATCTTCCTCTTCCCGCTCGTGTTCATGTTCGTGTCGAGTCTCAAGCCCGACGCGCAGATCCTGCAGGATCTCGACTCGCCGCTCGCCTTCCTTCCCGTCGGAGACATCAGTCTCGACAACTACTTCGGTGTATTCGATCGGGTGCCGGTCGCGCAGTTCATGTTCAACTCGGTGCTCGTCACCGTGCTGACCGTCGGGCTTGGACTCATCGTCAACTCGATGGCAGGGTTCGCGCTTTCACGGCTCGCGTGGCGCGGCCGGCTCGTCGTGCTCGCCGTCATCATCGCGACGCTCATCGTGCCTTTCGAGACGATCGCCGTCCCGATGGTCTACTGGGTCGCCCAGTTGCCCACGCTCGTGTTCGAAGGCGGCGTGCTCAAGTACGACTTCGGCTGGTTGAACACCTACGAGGTGCAGATCGTCCCGTTCATCGCGAACGCGTTCTCCATCTTCCTGTTCACGCAGTACTTCTCCACGATCCCGAAGTCGCTCGACGAGGCGGCGCGGATCGACGGGGCGAGCTGGTTCATGATCTATCGCCGCATCATCGTGCCGCTGTCGGGGCCGGCGTTCGCCACGGTCGCGATCCTGACCTTCCTGCCCGCGTGGAACCAGTATCTGTGGCCGCTCATGGTCGTCCAACGAGAGAATCTGCGTCCCGTCATGGTCGGCATGCAGTACTTCTTCCAACTCAACACCGCCTGGGGTGAGGTCATGGCATACACGTCGTTGATCACCGTCCCCGTGCTCATCGTCTTCCTGATCTTCCAGCGCGCGTTCGTCAGCTCGATCGCCGCGA
This sequence comes from Microbacterium paraoxydans, assembly GCF_020524545.1. GTDB lineage: Bacteria > Actinomycetota > Actinomycetes > Actinomycetales > Microbacteriaceae > Microbacterium > Microbacterium paraoxydans_C. The sequence goes on from NZ_JAIVLG010000002.1 coordinate 215,965, forward strand.
GCGGAGTGAAGGGGTGAAAGGAAACACCGTGTTCGACCTTCCCGACTCCTGGGTATGGGACTACTGGTTCGCCGACGACGGTGAGCGGTACCACCTCTTCTTCCTCTATGCCTCGCGCGCGCTGCACGACCCCGAACGGCGCCACTACCGTGCGTCGATCGGGCACGCGACCTCGACCGACCTCGTCGAGTGGACGCGTGGGCCCGACGCGCTCGTGCGCGGTGACGCACCCGCCTTCGACGACCTCGCCACCTGGACGGGTTCGACGGTGAGGCATCCGGACGGTACGTGGTTCCTCTTCTACACCGGCGCCAGCCTGAGCGACGGGGGCAAGAACATCCAGTCGATCGGGTACGCCACGTCGGATGACCTCGTCACGTGGCACAAGGCGCCCCATCCTGTGCTGAACGCCCGGGCGCCCTGGTACGAGACGATCGACAGCGGGGCCTGGCACGATGAGGCCTTCCGCGATCCGTGGGTCTTCCCCGACCCCGACGGTGTCGGGTGGCACATGTATGTCACGGCACGCGCCCCCCACGGCCCCGTCGAGGGCAGGGGAGTGATCGGCCACGCGTGGTCGGCCGACCTTCGCGAGTGGGAGCTGCGGGAGCCGTTGAGCGTGCCCTCCGACAACGGGTTCGGGCAGCTGGAGGTCGTGCAGGTCGAGGTCGTCGACGGTCGCCCCGTCCTCCTGTTCTCCTGCCTGGCGGAGCATTCGATGCCGTCGCGACGGCCCGTCGCGGGAGGCACGTGGGCGGTCGCCGCCGACAGCGTCCTCGGCCCCTTCGACATCTCTCGTGCCGAAGCCGTGACCGGCGACGACCTCTACGTGGGCAGGCTCCTGCGCCGCCGCGACGATGGCCAGTGGTTGCTCTTCGCCTTCCGCAACCGTGGTGCCGACGGGCGCTTCGTCGGGGGAATCACAGATCCGATGCCGGTCGAATGGGTCGAGGGGCGTCTTGCCGTGCGTGAGCCCGTGGCCGGCAGCCGTTCGTAGACTGGGGCGATGCGACCGCTCACCGAAGCCGACGTCCGCGCAACGTTCGTCAACGCGGACCCGGAGGAGCTGCGGATCATGGAGATGCCGCACGATTTCCTGCTCGTCGATTGGGACTACCTCGACTTCTTCGCGTGGTCGGATCCGAACGCCAGCCGTCGCGGCTACGTCCTGATCCCGTTGGAGGAGAGGGTCGTGGGGATCGTGCTCCGGGCCACCGAGCCAGGACGAGGGCACGCAGGCATGTGCGACATCTGCCACACGATGCAGCCCGGCAACCAGGTCTCCCTGTTCTCCGCGCGTCGCTCGGGCCAGGCCGGGCGTCGGGGTGACTCGGTCGGCGTCTACCTGTGCGCCGACCTCTCCTGCCACGAGAACGTGCGCCTCGCGCATCCGCTGGCGCCGAACGAGGTCAGGGCACCGGGGCAGGCCGATCTGCGGCTGGACGGCACGCGCCGCCGCATGGAGCGCTTCGTCTCGCAGGTCTGGCAGCGCATCTGATCGCGGCTACGCTGGACCCACACGTCCTGTGCTCGAAGGAGACGCCATGAGTGATGCCATCCTGTTCGCCGTCGAAGAGGGGATGGCCAGGCTCACGCTGAACCGCCCCGCCCGCCTCAACGCGTTCAATGCCGACCTCGCGCACGCCTGGAAGGATGCGACGGCCGAGGCGACATCGCGGGCCGACGTGAAGGCGATCCTGATCGATGCGTCGGGCCCCGCCTTCTGTGCAGGAGGAGACGTGATCGACATGGCGACGTCCATGGGGGCATCCGGTGCGGAGATCACCGCGCTCGCCGAGGTCATCAACTCCGGCATCCGCTCCCTCACGGAGTCGACGGTTCCCGTCGTCGCCGCCGCGCACGGCACGACGGCGGGCGGCGGTCTCGGCATCCTGCTCTCCAGCGACTACGCGGTGGTCGGCTCGCGGTCGAAGCTCGGCAGCCTGTACGCCAACATCGGCCTGACTCCCGACCTCTCCGTGTCGGCTCAGCTCGCACGCGCGATCGGCCAGAGGCGCGCCCTGCAACTGGTGCTGCAGGATCGTCTGCTCTCGGCCTCCGAAGCGCTCGACTGGGGGCTCGTCGCCGAGGTCGTCGAGGGAGAGGACTCCGCGGCCGAGGCCGCCCTGGTCCGGGCGCGAGGCGAGGAGATCGCCCGCTTCTGGCTGGCCGGAGCCGCCGACGCGTACGGTCAGGCGAAACGACTGGTCCGTTCCCAGCCCGAGCGCTCCTTCGCCGAGCAGCTGAGCGAGGAGGCCCGGTCGATCGGCGCAGCGCTGGAGACTCCGGACGCACAGGCGCGGGTGTCTGCCTTCGCCGCCGCATCCGCCAAGAAGGGCGGCTGACTTCTTCTGCTCCGCCGCAGCACGGAGGCGACTTTCCCCAACCCGTGCGGTGCCCGCGGCATCCGTCGGTGGCCGTGGCAGGATGAAGGCATCGCCGCTCGACGAGAGGATCGCCATGTCCCAGCCGGACATCACCACCCCGCAGCCGCAGGGTGAGAAGAAGAACATGTCGCTGCTGATCCGAGGCTCCCTGTGGATCGCGATCGGCGCCCTGATCGCTGCCGCGCTGGTGTGCGTGGTCTGGGTGCTCATCGGCGATCAGGACGGCTTGATCGGCCGAGCGTTCCTCACGATCCTCCTGTTGGCGGCCTTCGCAGGGATCGCGATCGCCGAAGCAGGACTCGCGCCGAACCGTCCTGACTGGCTTCAGCTGGCCAGCATGGTGAGCTGGATCGTCGCGCTGCTCGTCGGCGCCGTCAAGATCTGGCTCCCCGAAGACGGCATGTACTTCGGAGCCGAGCGCTTCTTCCAACTGCTGCTCGTGATCGGCATCCTGCAGCTCGCGCTCGTGCACGTGCGACTGTTCACACCGGCCGCCCAGCGCTACGTCACCACGTTCACGCGCGTCATCTACATCGTCACGATCACTTTCCTCGCCGGGCTCGTCGGCATGCTCGTGTTCTTCCTCGCCTTCCCCAACACCTTCGAGTACGGCGCCCTCTACTGGCGGATCGTCGTCGCGCTCACGATCCTCGTCGCCGTCGGCACCACGCTCATCCCGCTCCTGAACGCGCTCTTCGCGCCGAAGAAGGCACCCGCCGCGCCGGGCGTCGGGGCTGCGCCGTCCTGGCCGACCTATGCCGACGGCATCACGCCGCTGCCGGTGCTGCCCGACTCGTCGCCCGATTGGACGGCCTACTACACCGGGTACCCGACAGTCACCGCGCAACAGTCGCTCCCGGCGGCTCCGGCGGCGAGCTTCCCCGTCGTACCGCAGCCGGTCGAGCAGGCGTACGCGAACCCCGCGCCACCGCAGCCGGCCCCCGGTGTGCACACGCTGCCGCCCACGCCCGGAGCTGTGGAGCAGCCCCCGGCACCGAGACAGGAACCCTCCGCGTTCCCTCCGCCTCCGCCCGCGCCGCAACCGCCCGCACCGCAGCAGCCCGCACCATGACCCTCGTCGGAGACCTCGGCGAGCTCGCGACGGAGATCGCGCGCGAAGCGGGGGAGCTCGCGCACAGGCGGCGGCAAGAGGGCGTGCGCCTGGCGGCGACCAAGTCGACGCTCGCCGACATCGTGACGGAAGCCGACCGTGAGGTCGAAGCGCTCATCCGCCAACGTCTGCGCGCCGCCCGTGCCGAGGACGGCTTCCTCGGCGAGGAGTCAGGAGCCGAAGCCGGGACGAGCGGGATCACCTGGGTCGTCGACCCGATCGACGGCACCGTGAACTACGCGTACGGCATCCCGGCCTACAACGTCAGCATCGCCGCCGTCCGGGGGGAGCCCGACCCGGAATCCTGGGAAGCCCTCGCCGCCGCGGTCAACGCACCCGCGCTCGGTGAGATCTTCACCGCGGCACGGGGGCATGGGGCGTGGTCCGAGGGCGCTCGGCTCGCGGTCACACAGGAGACCCCGGCCGGAGCGCTTCTGGGGACCGGGTTCGGCTACGACCCGGCAACCCACGAGGGCGACCTCGCCACGGTGGCGCGGGTGATGCCGATGGCGCGTGACGTCCGTCGTATGGGAGCGGCCGCTCTCGACCTCGCGTATGTCGCTGCGGGTCGACTCGACGGATACTTCGAGCGCGGCTTGCGCCCGTGGGACCATGCCGCCGGTGCGCTCCTGGTCTCGGAGGCGGGTGGAGTCGTGTCACGCATCGAGGTCGACTCTCCGCGGCCGATGATCATCGCGGGTGGCCGCGACGTGCACGACCGACTGCTCGCGATCCTGGACACCGAAAAGTGAATGATCCATGGCTTTCCCAGGGTGGCCAGGGTAGTGTTTTATCCGATCGTTATTCTCACCACCCGAAGGTGAGAGTCTGAGTTTGCGCCCCCGAGCTGACGCACGACCCGAGAGAAACGCTTTGCCCTTCGAAAATCCTGAGGCTACCCCTGCGCCCACGCGCCGGTCGAGCCGACTCCGCAACGCGGCCTCCGAGGCCTCTGCGGCGGGAACGACGGGACCCCTCTCCACGGCGGATGCCACGGCCGTCGCCCTCGCCGCTGTCGCTCCTCTTTCTCGTCGCGCTGCTCGCCAGCGTCAGGCGGCCGGCGCGGACGTCGCCGAAGCGCCGGCTGAGCCGTTCATCGCCGAGACCCCCGCTCCGATCATCGCTGATGTCCCGGCATCACCGGTCGTCGTCGACACCGCCGACGAGCCCGTCGAGGCTGCAGAGCCCCTCACGGTCGCAACTCCGGTCGAGTCGACGGAATCCATCGCAGACGCCGCGCCCGAAGATGACATCGACGAGTTCGAGCGCGCCTCGCGCGCCTTCCGCACCGGCTCGGTCCCCGTCGTACCCGCCTCCGTCCGGACGTCGGAGCCGGCGCCGTCGGAGCCGGAGGGGGCCGGTGTCCCCGCGCACGTCGCCCCGCGCCGCCCGCGCAACATCCGCAAGATCGTCACCGTCGGTGCGACCGTCGGTGTGATGAGCCTCGCCGGGCTCCTCGCCGTCTCCATGACGCTTCCCGCCGAGGCTGTGGCCGCGGTGCAGGGGCGTACCGCGATGGCGCCCACCTCGCTGGTTTCGGCCGCGGCATCCGACGCGAAGGAGTCCGCCGCCGCAGAGATTCAGGCGTTCGTCGCGCCGGGCGCGGTCGAGAACGAGCCCCTCGCTCGTTCGGACGACTTCAGCACGGTCTCGCTGGTCGAGGTCGCCGCTGAGCAGGGCATCAACTACTCGGGCGAGGTGTTCACGAACGACCCGGATGCCGCCATCCAGTGGCCGTTCCTCGTCGGGGTCGGCATGAGCTACGGCTATGGCATGCGCAGCGGGCGTCTGCACGAGGGCATCGACTTCGTTCCCGGTGACGGCGCCCCCATCCAGGCGATCGCCGACGGCACGGTCCGTATCGCGACCGAGCAGGGTGCCGCCTACGGCGTCACGGTCTACATCGACCACGTCATCGACGGTCAGGTCATCACGAGCCACTACTCGCACATGCAGTACGGATCTCTGCAGGTCAAGGCCGGCGACACCGTGAAGGTCGGCGATATCGTCGGCAAGACCGGCAACACCGGACGCTCCTACGGAGCCCATCTGCACTTCGAGCTCATCGTCAACGGCTCGACCATCGATCCGATGCCGTGGCTCAAGGCGAACGCCGGTCGCACCTCGTATTGACCCGGCTCGATTTCATGGGGACGCCACAGTGATGGTATTCTCGTACGGTTGCCCCGCGCGGGCAGCACGCCCCGATAGCTCAGTGGCAGAGCACTTCCATGGTAAGGAAGGGGTCGTCAGTTCAATCCTGACTCGGGGCTCGCAGCATTCCTCCCACACGGACGGATGCCGTGCGGCAGGGTAGCTCAGTTGGTGAGAGCGCACGACTCATAATCGTGAGGTCGCGGGTTCAAGCCCCGCTCCTGCTACAGATTCAAACCCCCGGACTTCCGGGGGTTTTGTCGTATCCGGGTGAGTCCGGGAGGTTGTGCCGCTTGAGGGGTCGAGAATGCATCGCGCTGGCCAGATGCGGACCCGCCGAGGTACGATTGAAGCACGGCGGGCATTAGCCCTCGGAGCCTGGCAGTCTTCCGGACGGTATGACGAGCCAGGCTCACGTGTTTCTACAGTCGGGTGACCCGAGACTCGACGATCGCCTCGACGCGACGGATCCAGTCGCCGCCGTTCGAGTAGCACCAGGCGACGGCATCACTCACCCAGAGCAGCGGATGTTCGTGCGGAGCGACATGCCGATACTGCATCTCCGATGATCCACCATGGCGGATGGCTTCCGCGATCAGTCGGCGGTCGGCGCGTTCGAGGGACTCGTCTCGTTCGATGATCAGCTGTGCCACACCAACGCGGGCGGCCTCCTCAGTGAGTGCGCCAAGGGATAACGGCCGCGCTTCTTTGTCCGACCGCTGCTTGACGACCCACACGGACACGCGCACGCCGAGAGTGCACATTCGGGAGAGGATCTGGCGTCGTCGACTATCGCTCTCACTCTTGAAATGGATGCGTCGCTGACCCGGCTTGAGGAGACTGCGCAGTGCCCGTTCGGATGCCTCAACGTCGCGGACTGCGGAGGCAGTAGCAACGACGTAGTACCCGCGGGCCTTCGACTCGTCGACGTAGACACGATCGGCAGAGCGGAAGATCACCGTTCAACCGTAGACCGCACTTCGGACGCATCGATTTGGTCGTGTGAGTTTCGTGGCCCGGCTGCTGATTCAAGTGTCGCGCTGTGAGAACTTTCTATCCTCTTTCAAGGCCGGCCTAGCGGCCGGTTGCGCCGTCGGGACTTCCGGGGGGGTTTTGTCGTATCCGCTTCCGCTCCCTAGCCGTCGACACGCATAAACATCCGACCTTTCTTGACACGGCTCCCGGCGCGCGGTCATCATGTCCTGTGAACGTCGTCACGAGGAGAAGTATGCGCGTCGCCCTGCATTCAGTGATCGCCGAGGGAGCAATCGAGGATTACCGGACCCATCACGCCCGGGTCCCCGAATCCCTCCGCGAACTCTTCGGCACCGCGGGCATCCACGACTGGACCATCTGGCGCTCGGGGCGCAACCTCTTCCACCTCGTCGATTGCGACGACTTCGAGGCGGCGATGCGTATCGTCAACGCTTCGCCGGCGAACGATGCCTGGCAGGCTGACATCGGGCGGTTCGTCGAGGGCTTCCACGGCCCGGATGGTGAAGAGGCGTTCGCACCCATCGAACAGGTCTGGGCGCTCTCGGAGCAGCGCGCAACCGGCGGCTGAGCAGACCAGGGCGGTCGCGTGTCACCGGGAGGAGTCCCGACCGGGGCCCGACCGCCGTGGCGGGAGATGCGGGATCTGGATCGGTCGCGTCGCACGTGACGCGTCCTGGAACCGTCGCACCGCGTGCAGGACCTCCTCCGCGGACGAGTAGCGCAACGCGAGCGGAAGATCGCGCCGCCACAGGACCTCGACCTCGGTCGGAGCGTCTTCGAAGATCGTGCAGACGACACGGCGATGGTCGTCTGCCGGGTAGTGCAGATCGTGGATCGCCCAGTCCGTCGTGCTGACCTGCACCAGGCTGAACCTTCGGTCCGGATCGTGCTCCATCATGCTCCTAGCTGTCCCCACCGTGAAGCATGCGCGATCGGCGCTCGGAGCGGGAGCCCCTTGACAGACGCCCGAGACTTCTTCGGATCATTTTGTGACGTTCGTCGGCCGATATCCGTCCTAGTGGTGTCGCTGACCTGCGGCCCGCGCTCTGCAACGGAGGCGGACACATGGATGAAGGAGCTCAAGATGGCGAACGTGACTGGTGGCGCCCAGCCCAAGGCTCAGGCCGTCGCACCGCAGCCGGGGATTGCTGCGGGAAAGACGACGATCGAGGATGCGGTGGTGGCGAAGATCGCCGGGATCGCCGCCCGCGAGGTGGCGGGTGTCCATGCGCTCGGCGGGGGTGCCGCCCGCATGGTCGGCGCGATCCGTGACGCCCTCAACACGACCGACCTCTCTCAGGGGATCAGCGTCGAGGTCGGTGAGACGCAGGTCGCCGTCGACGTGACGATCGTCGCGGAGTACCCGGTCTCGCTGCAGAAGGTGGCGGACGAGGTTCGTGCGGCCATCCACCGAGCGATGGTGGAACTGGTGGGCATGGAAGTCGCCGAGGTCAACGTGACCGTCAACGACGTGCACATCCCCTCCGACGACGAGGACGAGGGCACGCAGGAGGCGCGAGTCCAGTGAGTGCCTCGGTGATCGGCGCGGCGGCCGCCGCAGTGCTGGCGCTCACCTGGGTGGTCCTGGGGTTCTGGGCGTTCCTGCTCGTGGCGCTGGCGATGCTGCTCGGAGCGGTCGCCGGCCGCATCATCGACGGTCGGCTCGACGTCCGCGCGCTCGCCGAGGTCTTCCGGGGCCGGCGTTCCTCGTCATGACCGACGGGGTGGTACCTCCGGCACCGGAGGACGCCGTCGCGGGGACGACGACGATCACGGCCCGCGCGCTGCAACGACTCGCCGTCGGCATCGTGCACGACGCCGCCCGGGTGTCCACCGGAGACGTCGGGGTGCAGCTGTCCGATCGGCGTGGCGCAGTGCGGATCGCGGTCACCGTCCCGGTCACTCCGGGGCAGGCGCGGAATGTGATCGACAGCGGGGAAGAGCTTCGGCGGGACCTGATCGAGAAGATGCGGATGCTGGCCGCCCGAGAGGTCAGCACCGTGGACATCCAGTATTCCGGCGTCCGACGCAGCACGGAGAAGAGGGTGAGATGACGAACGAACAGGCGACATACCGGCGGGTGCTCCGCCGGGAGACGCACGCGCCTCGCACCGTTCCGGCTGCGGTGGTCGCAGTGGTCGGGGTCGTGTCGGCCCTCGCCTTCCTCACGGGCGGAGCGTGGTGGCTTGTCGACGCCGCCTTCCGCGACAGGGTCGCTCGAGAGCTCGATGCGCTCGCCGCAGGAGCGACGGCGCAAGCGGCGCCCCTCGCGTCGGGCGCTGTCCTCGTGCTTCTCGCTTTCGTGCTCCTCGCGCTCGCCGTGCTGCCGGGCCGTCGCCGCCGTCGTGCACGCACGACTGAGCGAACGGCCCTCCTCGTGGACGACGGCGTGATCGCCGACTCGGTCGCGGAGGCTGTGGCTCGGCGCGCCGGAGTCGATCGCGCACGCGTCGCCGTGACCGTCGGCAGGCGGGACGTCACCGTCAGGATCACGCCGACCAGTGGGGTCCCCGTCGATCGGTTCGGAGCCGAGAGGGCAGCGAAGGATGTTCTCTCGGGAATCGGATTCCCTGCGATTCCCCGCGTCAGCGTGGACGAGCACGGGGTGATCGCATGAACCTCACGAACCGCCTGGCCAATCGACTGCTCCTCTTCGTCGCAGGCATGTTCCTGCTGGCGATGGGTGTCGTCGCGCTCGCCGCGGGGATGCTCCTCGGCGGGCAAGCGCCCGGATGGCTTCAGCAGCGGGCATCCGCGGTGCCCGCTGCGGTGGAAGCGGCTGCAGGGTGGACGTGGCAGATCCCGGGCGTCGGGTCGGTCTCCGCTCTCCTGCTGCTCACGGCGGCAACGGCGGTGCTCCTGATCGTCGCCCTCATCGCGTTCCTCGCCACGCGGAGACGCGGGAGGTCGAAGGCCGTGCTCGAGGTCGACGTCGCGGGTGGGCGGACGACAGTCGATCGGAACGTGGCCGAGGAGGTGCTGACGGCGCCGCTGATCCGCCGCCACGACGTGCTCTCAGCCCGTACGGCTGCCTACCGCGTCGGAAGGAGGCATGCCGTCGCTTTGGCGATCACCGTGCGGCCTGGTGCCCCCCTCGGTGTGATCATCGCCGCGACCGAGAAGGCCGTTCGGGAGTGGGACGAGCTCCTGGGCGCGCGCATCCCGATCCTGGTGCACCTGTCCGATCGCCGGTGGCGTGATGCCTTCCGGTCGCCGACGAGGGTGCAGTAGGCCGTGCGATCGCCGAAGAGACCACCACGCGGAGGTACCGCGTGAGGATCCGACCTCGAGACCCGAGGTCGCTGAGGAAAGGAGACGCCATGGGCGCAGAAGACAAGATCAAGGCCGCTGCGGAGAAGGTCGCCGGGAAGGCGAAGGAGACCGTCGGCAAGGTAATCGACGACGACAAGCTCGTTGCCGAGGGCAAAGCCGAGCAGGCCAAGGGGAGCGTCCGCGACGCAGCAGAGGACGTCAAGGACGCCTTCAAGAAGTGACGGGAGCGGGGGAGAGGCTCGCGCGGGCCTCTCCCCGATCTCTCCCAGACGGGTGCGAAATGATCCGATCTGATCGGGTGTCCGCTCCGAATCTCTTGGAGGAGCGGATCGAGGGGTGGGGTGAATGGAAGACGAACGCTTTCGCAGAGCGCTCGAGCACGCGGACGATGCGATCGTCGCCGGTCGCGCGATGGACGGAGACGTCGAGGCATTCGCGGTGCTCGTGCGTCGGTACTCGCCGATGATGCGGGCGTACACGCAGCGGATGCTGAACGCCTCGGCCGATGTGGACGACATCGTGCAGGAGACGTTCGTGACCGCCTGGCAGCGATTCGGTGAACTCGAGGACCCGGCGAAGGTGAAGAGCTGGCTGATGAGGATCGTGAGTCGGAAGGCGGTCGACCGCATACGCGCGATCCGGCCGGCGGTCGACATCGATTCGATCGACCGACCGGCGCCGCTGCACGCCTCACCGTCTGCGGTGGTCGAGGTGCGAGCGGGCGTCGCGGCTCTGGGGGCGGCCCTGCGGGAACTCCCCGATGCTCAGCGAGAGTCCTGGATCCTCCGGGAGATCGGCGGCTACTCCTACGAGGAGATCGCGGAAGAGCTCGACATTCCGGTCTCCACGTCAAGGGGGCTGCTTGCAAGAGCCCGCAGATTCATGATCGTACGGATGGAGGAGTGGCGATGACCGACGACAGAGAGACGCCGAAGGCCCGCAGGCTCAGCCTGGCACCGACCGATCTCGACGGGCACACACTCGACGAGCTCACCGACTACCTCGAGGCGGGAAGGCAGCCCGCCGATCGCTCGATCGATGAGTCGCCCGGCTGCCAGCTGGCGCTGGACGCACTGGAGCGCCTGCAGGGGCTCGGTGCCGAGCTGATCGCCGTGGAGACCGCGGCCGAACCGGAAGTCGACCAGAACTGGGTGGACCGCATCCTCAGCGGTATCGCGATCGACGCCCGTGCGGGCCGACGCATCCCGTTCGCATCCGCCGCCCCGTCGGCGGACCTCGGGATCACCGAGGGTGCGGTGCGCGGTCTCATCCGCACGGCGGAGAAGGTGGTGCCCGGACTGCTCATCGGGCGCTGCCGACTCGAGGGTGATGTCACGATCCCGAACGCACCCATCCGTGTCGAGGTCGACGCGAGCGCGGTGCACGGGCAGTCGATACCGCTGGCGGCCGAGCAGCTGAGGACCGAGATCGACCGCGGTCTCCGCGTCCACACCGAGTTGAACATCGTCGCGATCGACATCGCGATCCGAGACATCCGGGAGGTGTCGTCATGGACCGAGGAGGGATGATGACGCCAGAGGCACGCGCGCAGCTCGCGACGTCGATCGAGGAGACGGTGCGCGCGACCCCGGGTGTCCGGAGCGTCTATCGGTCCGGATCGCTGATCTCCAACCTGCTTCGTGTCGGGGCGGCGGCGCTGGGGGTCCGCAAGGACGACGAGCCGATCGTCGCGGTCGTCCCGTCGGGCGACGGCGTCGCGGTCGAGGCGTCCATCGGCGTCGACGAGGACACGCCTGCGGGCGAGACGCTGCGTGCCGTCCATGCCGCCGTCGATGCGCTGCTCGCCGCACACGGTGTGGGGAGCGACAGCATCACCCTCACTGTGGTGCACGTCCAGTCCCGAGAGGCGACAGAGCGGCCATGAGGCGTCCGAGTGTCGCTCCCGGCGAGAGCGGCACTCGGAAGCGCGGCGCCGCTCAGGCGACCGCGCGCAGACCCTCGAGGAGCGGAGTGGTCGGGCGGCCGATCAGGCGGGCGAGTGTGCCGTCGGTGTGGGCGAGCGCGCCACCCTTGATCCCGGCGTCGAGCGCGGCGACGAATCCGGCCGTGTCCTCGTCGAGGCCGGCCTCACGGAGCGCCGCGACCTGATCGTCGAACGAGATCGGGACGTAGGACACCGCGCGTCCGGTGATCTCGGCGGCGGCCGCAGCGAGATCGGAGTACGTCCATGCGACATCGCCGCCCAGCTCGTAGACCTCTCCGATGTGGCCGTCTTCGAGTGCCACGACGGCGGCAGCCTCCGCGAAGTCCTTGCGGCTGGCCGAAGCGACTCGTCCGTCTCCGGCACCTGCGGCGAGCACACCGGTCTCGGCGGCCCGTGCGAGGTCGGCCGCGTAGTTCTCGGTGTACCAGTTGTTCCGGAGGATCACCGCGGGCAGTCCCGCCGCGGCGATGAGTTCCTCCGTCGCCTTGTGCTCCGGTGCCAGGACCAGATCACTCGAGGTCGCCTTCGGGGCGCTCGTGTAGACGAACTTGGTGACACCGGCGGCCTTCGCCGCGTCGATGACCGCTCGGTGCTGGGGCACGCGCTGGCCGACTTCGGATCCGGAGACCAGGATGACCGTGTCCGCACCGTCGACGGCGGCGGTCACGGACGCGGCGTCCGTGTAGTCGAGGTGCACGGTGCGTACGCGCGGATCGGCGACCTTCGCCGTGTCGCGGGCACCGGCGATGATCGACTGCGGGTCCGCGCCGCGCTGGAGAAGGCTGTCGATGATGAGGCGGCCGAGGTTGCCGGTCGCGCCGGTGACGAGGATGGTCATGGGAGTCCTTTCGTTGATGACACCTTCGACAACCGCGGGGCGGCCTTTCCGCATTCCGATCTGCAGGTACCCACTTTGAAGTAAGGTACCCACATGACGGTAAGTTTCGCTCAGATCAAGGAATCGACGCCCTTCGCCTTTGATCAGAACTGCGGCACACGTGTCGTCCTCGACCACATCATGAGCAAGTGGGGCGTCCTGGTGCTGTCGTGTCTGTCCGATGGCACCCACCGCTGGGGCGCACTGCGTCGTGAGGTCGACGGCATCAGCGAGAAGATGCTCGCCTCGACGTTGCGCACCCTCGCCGACGACGGACTCGTGCACAGGGAATCGCTGCCGACCGTGCCACCGCACGTCGAGTACAGCCTGACGCCGCTCGGGCGCGACCTGATGGAGCGGATGCTGCCGCTGATGGAGTGGGTCGCCGCCCATGCCGACGGCATGCTCGGGCGCTCGGGGTGATACGCAGTCAAAACCCGCAGTTCTAGGGGTCGCCCACCGTGGGAATCGAGTGCTTTGCTGGCAGCACCCGTGGCCATCGGCTGGCGATAACTTCTCCGTTCGGGGCGCTTGGTCAACTGCGAGGAACCCGATGGACAGCGCATTCGAGACCCCCAGGTCACCGGACCGGCGAAGTGCGATCGTGGGGGCGGCCTGGTCGCTTCCCGTCATCGCGGCGGCGATCTCCACGCCGCTCCTGGCGGCCAGCGTGATCGCCCCGTGCCCGGTCGTTGCGGAAGCAGACTGGGGAGGGTGGGTGAATCAGGGCCAAGGGCTCGTAGCGCCGGGCGGTTCGAACGGGACGAACGGGTGGTTCCGGTCAATGGCCGGGGTATCGGGGTTCGTTTCGATACAAGACAGCATTGCTGTCGCGCCCTCGTCGAATACCCCGCTCGCCTACGTCATCACCGATGTAATGATCCCCGTGACGCCAGGGACCACGTACTCCTTCGCGTTGCAGGGCGTGGGGCGGTGGGGCAACGGTGTGAACAACGCGAACACGCGGTTCCAACAGGTCCAGATCAACATCGACGGTGTCCTGCAGTGGCAGGGCGATACCCGCACGAACCTGCTTCCGAGCCTCGGCCCGCAGGAAATCGGATTCAGCTATGTGGCGCCGGCGGCAACGACCATGATCACGTTGACCTATCGCTTCCTCATTCCGCCTCGGCCGCGCGGCGATGCCCTCGGCGCCAATGACGACATCGCGCTATCGAATCCGATCATCACGTGTGCGTAGGCCAAGACGACGAGCCAGGGACTGCGCGCGCAGACTCTTGACCCGGCCTCTCTCACAGCCCTAGGTTCACATCATGTCGACAACGCCGATTCACCTGGAACGACCCGATGGCAAGGGTCTCGCTGCGGGAACGCTGGGCTTGTGGGGATCGACCGTCATCGGTCTCGCCTCCACCGCCCCCGTCTACTCGCTCGTCGCGACGCTCGGATTCGTCGTGCTCGCGGTGGGAGCACAGGCTCCGATCGCCTTCATCATCGCGTTCGTGCCGATGCTTCTGATCGCCTTCGCGTACCGCGAGCTCAACAACGCGGTGCCCGATTGCGGCACCACCTTCACCTGGGGCACCAAAGCCTTCGGGCCGTGGGTCGGCTGGATGGGCGGCTGGGGCGTCGCGGTCGCCGGCATGGTCGTCCTGGCCAACCTGGCCCAGATCGCCTCGGTCTACTTCTGGTCGCTGATCGGTCAGGACCTGGAGAACAACGACTGGCGGGTGGTCCTCGTCGCCGTCGCGTTCATCGCCGCCATGACATGGGTCAGCTGGCGCGGCGTCGAGATCGGCGAGCGCATTCAGAACATCCTGCTCGGCATCCAGTACCTGGCGCTGGCCATCTTCGTCGTCACGGCGCTGTGGCAGTTCTTCGCCGGCACGGCCCCGAACCCGACGCCGTTCGACTGGGACTGGCTGAATCCTTTCGCCTTCACCGATTGGTCGGGTTTCACCGAGGCGATCCTGCTCGCCCTCTTCATCTACTGGGGGTGGGACACCTGCCTCGCGCTGAACGAAGAGACCAAGGACCCGAAGCGCATTCCCGGTCGCGCCGCACTGCTCACGACGGTCATCCTTCTCTTCACGTACGTCGCGGTCACGATCGCCGCGATGATGTACGCCGGACTGGGGGAAGACGGTACGGGGCTCGGCAACGAGGCGAACGCGGACGACTTCTTCCTCGCGATCAAGGACGGCCTCCTCGGGCCGTTCGGGTGGGTCCTGGTGGTGTCGGTGATCATCTCGGCGGTCTCGTCGACGCAGACCACCATCCTGCCGACGGCCCGCGGCACGCTCGCGATGGGGGTCTACCGTGCGCTTCCCGCAAAGTTCAAGGATGTGCACCCGACCTACAAGACGCCGTCGTTCTCGACGATCGTCATGGGCGTGGTCGCCTCCCTCTACTACATCGGCATGACGCTGATCAGCGACAACATCCTGCAGGACTCGATCCTGTCGCTCGGCCTCGCGATCGCCTTCTACTACGCCATCACCGGGTTCGCCAGCGTGTGGTACTTCCGCAAGGACCTGACCGCCTCGCCGCGGGAGTTCTTCTTCAAGGGGCTCTTCCCCCTCCTCGGCGGGCTCATGCTGACCTGGGCGTTCGTGCAGTCCGCGATCGACATGTGGGACGTGGATTACGGCTACACCGTGCTGTTCGGCATCGGCGGCACGTTCGTGATCGGCGTCGGCTCGCTCGCGTTCGGCCTGGTGCTGATGTTCGTCTGGTATCTGTTCCCCCGGTCCAAGAGGTTCTTCCGTGGCGAGAGCCTCAACCGCGACACCGAGGTGATGGTTCCCGATGAGCCTGCCGTGACGATCCGATCGATCGACGGGGGCATCTGACACGGACAGACCTACCCGCGACGAGAAGGCGATCCTGGTCGAGCTCTGAGCGGTGCCCGGTGGGTTCTGGGCGCTTGTCCTAGGCTTGCTGCGTGCGCATCCGGCTCGACATCGCCTACGACGGCACCCACTTCCGCGGGTGGGCGAAGCAGCCGACGCTCCGCACCGTGCAGGGGACGCTCGAGGCCGCGCTGGCCAGGATCGTCGGCTCCGACGTGCAGTTCGTCGTCGCCGGACGCACCGACGCCGGCGTGCACGCGAGCGGTCAGGTGGCGCACGTCGACCTCGACGAGAAGCAGTGGTCACGCATCGAGTCCCGTCAGGGGCGCGCGCCGCTGGAGCCCGCTGAGACCATCGCGGGTCGCATGCGGGGCGTGCTCGGTGCGTACTCGGATGTGACGGTCACGCGCACGTCCATCGCCCCGGAGGGGTTCGATGCGCGCTTCTCGGCCGTCTGGCGACGATACCGCTACCGTCTCGCCGACGCGGTGGCGGGGTTCGATCCCCTGCGTCGCCTGGACACGACGACGATCCGCGGTCGTCTCGACGAGCAGGCCATGGACGCCGCTGCGCGCACGCTCATCGGCCTGCACGACTTCGCGGCGTATTGCAAGCCTCGCGCGGAGGCGACGACCATCCGCACGCTGCTCGACTACCGGTGGGAGCGCGACGCCGAGGGCGTGCTCGTCGCCGAGGTCAAGGCCGACGCGTTCTGTCACAGCATGGTGCGGGCGCTCGTCGGCGCCTGCGCGGCCGTGGGGGAGGGGCGCCTCGACGTCGACGACCTCGTGACGCTGCGCGATCGCCTCACCAGGACCAGCGAGTTCAAGGTCCTGGCCGCGCGCGGACTCATCCTCACGGAGGTCGGGTACCCCGCTGACGATCTGCTTGCCACCCGAGCCGAGCAGACGCGGGCGCGTCGCGACGGGACGAGCGGCAGCGACTGACGCACGGCGGCACGCCCCGTGAACGACGGAAGAGGGCCGACCGTCCTGGTCGACCCTCTCCACGAAACCCTGCTGTGTGTCAGCTGCCGGCGAGCTGCTGATCCAGATCCTGGATCGCCCGCATCATGCCCAGCAGTGACTCCGACATGTCATTGATACCGTCCACCGCGGTCTTCAAACCCGTCGTCAACTCCGTGTACCCCTCACCGAACTTCCCCGACGCATGCTGCGTCTTGAAGTCCTCACCCAGAAGAGTGTCCACCTGACCCTTCAACGTATCCAACTGCCCCTGAATGTCATCACGAGCCTGCGACAGCGAACCCGCCACCTGCTCCATCTCCGCATAAGACGCACCGAAATCGGCCATCGCCCACACCTCCGCAAATCAAAGAACCGGACCCCTCCGGCCCGAACACCACCACCCTACGGGCCCACCACCAACACCGTCGATGGGCACAACTCCCCATCACGAGAGGCGCGCATCGACGCGATCCCGTACGCAGGCTCTTCGAGCGCATTGCCCGTCGCGGTGCCACAGCACCACCTTCGGCGATCCGGAGCAGGGGCACAGCAGGGGCGAGTAGCGTGGAACGGTCATGAAGGTCATCTCGTACAACCTCCGCAAGCACCGCGCCGCCGTCGAGCTCGCCGCGCTGGTGCGCGAGCACGACCCCGACATCCTGTGCCTGCAGGAGTGCGACGTGGCAGACCTTCCAGACCGCATCGGCGATCTCGTGCTCGCGGACGCCACGCAGGGCAATCGGCTGGGCATCGCTCTCTTCTACCGCGCGAGCACCTACCATCTGCAGTCCATCCGGATGCTCGGGTTGAAGAAGTCGCTGCATGATCGCATCGCCAAGCCCGCGCACGAGCGCGTGCTCGGGGCGAGACTGCGCGACATCGACGACGGCCGGGACTTCATCGTGGCCTCGTTCCACGCCGCGCCGCTGACCGCGTTGAACTCGCTGCGTCGTCACCAGATCCGTGCCGCGCTCACCGAGCTCGCCTCGCTGGGCGAGGGTCTGCCCCAGCTGATGGTCGGGGACTACAACTACCCGGTCTTCAAGGAGAACCTCGGTCAGGCCGTCCGCAACCACGGCTACGCCCTGTCGCTCAGCGATGACCACACCTACACGCGCTATCGGGTCTTCCGCGGGCACTACGACTTCGCGACGTCGACCGGATTCGAGATCGAGCGCATCACCACACTGCCCCAGGGGGCGAGCGACCACCGGCCGATCCTCGTGACCGTCAAGCCCGACTGAGCAGTGCGGTTTGGGCATACCGCACCACGTGGCGTATGATTTCCCTTTGGTGCCTTTGCCCGCGTGCGGGAGAGGGCATCGTCCGAACGTGAGCCCTCCACTGGCGTGTTCCCCTCTCTGCCCGCTCGATGAGCCTGAGAGGAAGAACCACCCCGGAGTGGGATTCACGAACTTCTCCGTTCGACACAAGAAAGCAGCACTATCGTGACGCGCACTTACACCCCCAAGGCTGGCGAAGTCCAGCGCGATTGGGTCGTCATCGACGCCACCGACGTCGTTCTCGGCCGCCTCGCCTCGCACGCCGCCACTCTTCTGCGTGGCAAGCACAAGCCGACCTTCGCCAACCACATCGACTCGGGTGACTTCGTCATCATCGTGAACGCCGACAAGGTCGCGCTCACCGGTCAGAAGCTCCAGAAGAAGCTGGCTTACCGTCACTCCGGTTACCCGGGTGGCCTGAAGTCGGTCACCTACGCCGAGCTCCTCGAGAAGAACCCGGTCCGCGCCGTGGAGAAGGCCATCCGTGGCATGCTCCCGAAGAACAGCATCGGGCGCCAGCAGCTGTCCAAGCTCAAGGTGTACGTCGGTGCAGAGCACCCGCACGCCGCGCAGCAGCCGACGCCGTACACCCTCGACCAGGTCGCCCAGTAAGCGCCGTAAAGACTTAAGGACATACTCGTGGCTGACATCCAGGACACCACCGAAACCCCCCAGAACTTCTCGACGTCGACTCCGGAGACCGAGACGGTCGAGGCGGCTCCCCGCCCCGTCCTCAGCGTCCCCGGTGCCGCTGTGGGCCGTCGCAAGCAGGCCATCGCCCGCGTGCGCCTCGTCCCCGGTTCGGGCACCATCACGGTCAACGGCCGTACGCTCGAGGACTACTTCCCGAACAAGCTGCACCAGCAGCTGATCAACGACCCGTTCACCGCGCTCAACCTCGCCGGTGCGTACGACGTCATCGCCCGTATCTCGGGTGGCGGCGACTCGGGCCAGGCCGGTGCGCTGCGCCTCGGCATCGCCCGCGCCCTGAACGAGATCGACGCGGAGAACAACCGCCCGACCCTGAAGAAGGCCGGCTTCCTCTCGCGCGACGCTCGCGTCAAGGAGCGCAAGAAGGCCGGTCTCAAGAAGGCCCGCAAGGCGCCTCAGTACTCGAAGCGTTAAGGTCCACTGCTCCGATGCCGATCTTTGGCACGGACGGCGTGCGAGGACTCGCCAATGGCATCCTCACCGCCGACCTGGCGCTCACCCTGGCCCAGGCGACTGCTGTCGTCCTGGGCCAGGGCCGTACTGCGGAGGCTCGCAAGGCCGAGGGCAAGCGACTCACCGCAGTGGTCGCCCGGGACCCCCGGGTCTCCGGACACTTTCTGACCGCGGCCGTCTCCGCAGGTCTCGCCTCTTCGGGGGTCGACGTGCTCGAGGCGGGGGTCATCCCCACGCCCGCGCTCGCGTTCCTGGTGGCCGATCGTGACGCCGATTTCGGTGTCATGATCTCCGCATCGCACAACGCGGCGCCCGACAACGGCATCAAGATCTTCGCGCGGGGCGGGCGCAAGCTGCCCGACGTCGTCGAACAGCGCATCGAAGAGGCCATGCACGGGGAGATGCTGCGTCCCACGGGCGCGGGCGTCGGCCGCATCGACCGGTTCTCGGATGCCGAGGACCGCTACGTCGTTCACCTGCTCGGCTCGCTGCCGAATCGCCTCGAAGGCATCCACGTCGTGCTCGACTGCGCTCACGGTGCGGCCTCCGGAGTGTCTCCCGAGACGTTCCGCGATGCGGGAGCCGAAGTCACCGTCATCGGCGCGGATCCCGACGGGTTGAACATCAACGAAGGTGTCGGCTCGACCCACCTCGACAACCTCGCCGAGGCCGTCGTGCGCCTGGGCGCCGACATCGGCATCGCCCATGACGGAGATGCCGACCGCTGCCTGGCCGTCGATGCCGATGGCAAGGTCATCGACGGGGACCAGATCATGGCGATTCTCGCGCTGTCGATGAAGGAGCGCGGTCACCTCACCGACGACACGCTCGTCGCGACCGTGATGAGCAACCTCGGACTGCACGTCGCGATGCGTGAGCATGGGATCACCGTCCGGCAGACCGCTGTCGGCGACCGTTACGTGCTCGAGGACATGAACGAGGGCGGCTACGCGCTCGGCGGTGAGCAGTCCGGCCACGTGATCATGAGCGAGTACGCGACCACGGGCGACGGTCTCCTCACGGGGCTGCACCTGGTGGCCGAGATGGCGCGGCAGAAGAAGACGATCGCCGAGCTCGCGTCGGTGATGACCGTCTACCCGCAGGTGCTCATCAATGTGCGCGATGTCGACAAGGACCGTGTCTCCGAGGACGAGGTCGTGCAGCAGGCCGTGCGCGACATCGAGATCGAGCTGGGGGACACCGGTCGCGTGCTATTGCGCAAGTCCGGCACCGAGCCGCTCGTCCGCGTCATGGTCGAGGCGGCCGACGCCGAATCGGTACACGCTTACGCAGGGCGCCTCGCTGAGGTCGTCCAGGAGCGTCTCGCGCTCTGAGCCCTGAATTCCCTCGGATCCGGCCGGTCGCTGCTTTCAGCGCCCGGCCGGTTCTTCGTTCGCTGTGAGGGCCTTGCTCTAGGGTGCCGCGCAGATCCGGTAGAGGTCGCTGGCGACGAGAGTCTCCGTCGAGCACTCGAGACCGGTGAGCCGGGGAACGCCCGCCATCGCCGGTGCGTCGAAGAGGCCGACGTGCGCGCCGGTGAGCACGATCGGAGGGACCGCCGCACCCCACGGCTGCGCGGCGAGCCACTCGACATCGTTCTCGGTGACCCAGGCGCTCAGGGGTGCCACGGCCGCCCGCTGACGGTCCAGCGTGAGCGTTCGCGGTTCGAACGACGACGCGACGTGTGCGGCAGCGCCTCCGGCGACGACCACGGTCAGGAGCGCAACCGCGACGACCCCGATGACGCGCACGGCGCCGCGCCGAGGGAAGCGCGCCACGGACCAGACGGCGACCGCGGCGATGACAGGGAAGAAGGCGTAGACGGCGGGAGCGGGGTGCCGTACCCACAGCGGCAGCCGCGATGCGGTGGCCCACCACCCGATGAAGGCGAGTGCGCCGACGAGCGCCGCGAGGGCGTACGCGATCACGACGCGCTCGGCCTCCGTCGCCGTGCGCCACCTCCGGAGGATGCCCACGACGGCGAGCACGACGGCGAGGAGGGCACCGAGCGTCGCGAGCACCGGTGGCAGGGACCAGGACCCCGCGAGGGTGTCGAGCTTCTGCAGCACGGTGGTCGCCGCATCGCCTTGCCCGCCGCTGCGGACGAAGTACACGAGGGCGCGCAGGTGCTCCACGTAGCCCGAGAACCCGAGCGAGACCAGCGCGGTCATCTCGACGAGCAGCGTCGGCGCGGCGACCACCAACAGCGGCAGCCATGATCGCCGCAGTGTCTCCCGAACGCGTGCCCACCCCGCGCCGTCCGAGAGCGCCCACAGGGCGACCGCGAAGGCCGGGAGGGCGAGGAGCGCGATGAACTTCGCCTGGATCGCGAGCCCGAGGAGGAGACCGGCCAGCCACGCCCGGCGGGGGAGCACGATGAGCGCCCACACGATGAGGGCCGCGGCCGGGATCTCGCCGAGGAGGTCGGCCGGTCCTTGGATGGGCGATACGCCGGCACCGGCGGTGAATGCGAGGGGCACGGACACGGCGAGCAGCGCGGCCCAGCGACCGCCGATCCGTCGTCCGAGAACCGCGAGGCCGGCGAGGAGCGCCACCCAGAAAGCCAGGGGGACCAGTCGTGCCGCCAGCACCGGGTCCATTCCGGTCGCGAGGAGCGCAGCGACGGGCAGGAGCACGACCGGTCCGGTCGAGATGCGGGGGTCGAACGGGGTGATGGTCGAGCCGGAAAGGGCTCCATCGCTCGAGTATCCGAGTCCGTCGAGCAGGTTGCGAGGGACGGTGAGGTTGAACGCCTCGTCCTCCCAGAACGGCCACACCACGAGGCTGTGCCAGGCGACGATGACATGCCCGCCCAGCAGGGCGACCGCGGCCACCCAGAACACGATGGTGCGTGCGCGGGTCATCGCGCGACGGCCTCCGGTCGTTGAATGGAGCGCAGAGGAGCCGACGGACGCAGGGAGAGCGTCCACGCCTCGACGAGCGCGATGCGGACGAACCGGCGCAGGCGCTTCGGCGGGAGAGCGACGGTGCCGCCGCGTCCCCACATCGTCCCGGTGGTCGAAGCGCCTCGGCGGGGGATGCTCTCGACCCGCAGATAGCGCACGGTGAACCCTGCGCGAGCCTCCGCGAGCGAGAAGTGCACGTGCGGCACCGTGGCGTCGGCGGGCGTGGCTTCGACCAGGGCCCGCAGCGCCGACGTGCGGTAGGCCCGCAGCGGCGTGTTCACATCGGGGATTCGGCGCCCGGCCGCCAGCGCGATCAGAAGGCCCACGGACCCAGTGAGAACCTTGCGATACCAGGGGTCCGTGCGACCGTCGCGGACGCCGTGGACGACATCCGCGTTCTCGCCGTCGAGTGCGGCGATCAGCCGCGGGAAGTCGCGGCCGTGGAACTGCCCATCGCCGTCCACGTGCACGAGCACGTCGGGGTCTGCGGCGAGACCGGCACGATAGGCCGCCAGAGCGGTAGGACCGTGCCCGCGGTTGAGGGGCTGCACCTCGACCGCGACGTCCTCGACGTCCTCGAAGACGGCCGCGGTCCCATCGGTGGAGCGGTCGTCCGCGATGTGGAAGGTGACGCGGTCGACCACCGGGGACAACGCCTCCCGGATCTCGTCGATGAAGCTCTGGATGCCCTCGGCCTCGTTGTAGGCGGGCATGACGACGGCGAGATGGCGGAGGGTCACGGGATCCTTGGGGTGGCGGGCTGCGCGGGGAACAGCAAGTAGCCTAGTTGAGCTATGGATCTTCCCACCCGACTGCGTCGGCTCGCCGGCGTCGGCAGCCGCTTCCTGGTCGTGGGCGCGGTGAGCACGCTCATCGAGGTCGGTGTCTTCAACCTCTTGGTGTTCGTATGGGGCTGGGATGTCGTCGCCGCGAAGATCGCGGCCTCGTTGGTCGCGCTCATCAACGCCTACATCGGCAACAGGGAGTGGACCTTCCGCCACCGTGATCGCCGCGGACGGGTCGCCGAGGTCGTGCTCTTCCTCGCCACGAACGTCGTGTGCACCGCCATCGGCGCGGCACTCGTCTGGGTGGGAGTCGAGATCTTCACGGTCGTGCTCGACCGTCAGCCGGGCGCGGTCGCCGTCAACGTCGTGAACCTGACGAGCATCGTGATCGTGGTCATGCTGCGCTTCGTGCTCTACCACGGCATCGTCTTCCGGGTCTCGCCCCCGAAGTAGCGGGGCGCGGGCGAACCGGTCAGGCTCGTGCCTTGACGCGCTTGCCGGCGGTCTTCGGCTTCTTGGCGCGCTTCGTCCGCTTCTTCTGGTGCGGCGAGGAGCCGCTGTCGGCGTCATGGGTCGATCCGTAGGTGTAGGCGCCGTAGCCGTAGCTGTCGGGGCCCTTCGTGGGGAGCATCGTGACGACGATGCCGAGCATCGGCACACCGGCGTTCTCGAGAGCGCGGAGCGCGCCTGACAGTTCCTGCTTCTTCGTCTTGCCGGAGGCCGCGGCGAGGATGACTCCGCGGGTCTTACTGCCCACCACGGCCGCATCGGTCACCAAGAGCAGCGGTGGTGCGTCGATGAGGACGTAGTCGAAGTAGTCGCCGAGCGACTTCAGAACCTGATCCATCGCGGCCGAGCCCAGCAGCTCGCTCGGATTCGGCGGCACCTGGCCGCTGGGCAGCACGTAGAGGTCCGTGGCGCCCCACTTCCGAAGCACGTCCGCGACGTCCACGCGGCCGATGAGGACGTCGGTCAGTCCGACCCCGCCTTCGATGCCCAGGTAGTCGGCCACGCGTGGCAGACGCAGGTCGCCGTCGAGCAGCGCGACGCGCGCGCCGGTCTCGGCGAGGGCGATGGCGAGGTTGGCGGTGGTCGTCGACTTGCCTTCGCCCGGGCCCGCGCTGGAGACAACGAAGATCCGCGGACCGGAGTCGAGGTTCAGGAACTGCAGGTTGGTGCGCAGGCTGCGGAAGGACTCCGCGCGTGGACTGCGCGGATCGGCGTGCACGATCAGCGGGCGCTTCGGGGCGTCCGGATCGAAGGCGATGCCACCCAGTACCGGACCGTCGGTCAGTGTCTCGATGTCGTGGAGCGTGTGGATGCGGTTGTCGAGCACGGTCCGCAGCATCGCGATCGCGGCACCCAGCGCGAGGCCCACGACACCGCCGAGGACGATCAGCAGGCGGACGTTGGGGCTGGTCGGCGTGGACGAGGCGACGGCGGGCTCGGTGACCGTGATCCGCACCGGGCTGACGGCGTCTTCGCTCGTGGGCTGCTCGAGCGTCTTCTGCACCGCGTCCTGGAAACTCGCCGCGACGGCGTTGGCGATGGCCGCAGCCTGCTCGGGATCGCCGTCGGTCACGCTGACGTCGATCAGCACCGTGTTGAGGGGCGTGGTGGCCGTGACGCGACTGCTCAGCCCCGCGACGGAGTCATCGAGATCGAGCTCCTCGATCACCGGCTCCAGCACCAGCGCCGTGTCGACGACGTCGACGTAGCTCGTCACCATCTGCCGCGCGAACGTCGTCCCCTGGACGAGGTCGCCGGTGGCGGCGCCCTCGGTGCGGACGGACACGTACAGCTGCGTGGAAGCGACGTATTTCGGCTGCTGGAGCGCGGCATAGCCGGCGCCGCCGGCGAAACCGAGGATCAGCAGGACCAGGATCAGGATCCAGTTCCTGTGCAGCACACGCACATAGTCGCGAAGTTCCACGCGGCGATTCCCCCTGTTGCAGAGCGACGTCGGCCGAGGGGGCGAGCCGCGAAATGGTATCCCGATATTCTTTCACAGCGGCGGCCGAGGGCCGGCGTTGCCGACGATCAGCGCGTCTGCGCGGTGGCGGCGCCGTGCGTCGTCGTCGACGACGGGGGCATCGGTACCTTCGTGAGCACGGTGCCGAGCACCCTCGCTCCGACCGACTCGATGCTCTTCGCCGCGTCCGTCAGATGGTTCGCCTGTGAGGAGCCGGAGGCGGCGATCAGCAGAGCACCGGTGGTGACGCGAGCGATCACCGCCGCATCCGTGACGAGCAGCAGCGGCGGCGCGTCGATGATGATGATGTCGAAGGCCGCAGTCAGGGTCTCGACCAGGTGCTCCATCGCCGGTGCGCCGAGCAGCTCGGCCGGGTTCGGCGGGACCGTGCCCGACGGCAGGACGAACAGGGCGCTGCGCCCCCAGCGCTGGAGGACGTCGCTGACCCCGACCCGTCCGGCGAGGACGTCACTGAGCCCGATGCCCCCTTCGATGCCGAAGTATTCGGCGACACGGGGTAGGCGTAGATCGCCGTCGACCAAGGCCACTCGTTGTCCTGCATCCGCGAAAGCCAGAGCGAGGTTCGCGGCCGTCGTCGATTTCCCCTCGCCCGGGCCTGAGCTGGAGACGACGAAGACGCCCTTCCCTCCCATCGTGAAGAACCCGACGTTGGTCCGCAGGCTGCGGAAGGCCTCTGCCCTGAGTCCGTGGGGGGCCGCGCTGATCGCGAGCGGGTGGTCACCGGTGTCGGCGTCGAGGGGGATCTGCCCGAGCACGGGAACGGGGACGGCGGCCTCGACGTCGGTGGCGACCCGCACCCGCCGGTCGAGGGTCGCGCGCAGGAGCGCCACGCCCACACCGGCGGCCAGGCCGAGCACGCCGCCGAGGGCGAGCGACAGCCGCAGGTTCGGGGCGACGGGTGTCGTCGGCACCTGGGCGGGTTCCAGGGTGACGACGCGGATCGTGAAGGCGGCGGCCTGCTCGCGCTTCTCGAGCGTGTCCGTGACGACGGTGGCGAAGCTCTCGGCGACGGCGTTGGTGATGCGCGCCGCCTGACCGGGGTTGCGATCGTCGACCGTGATCGTGATGATCGCGCTGTTCAGCGCGGCGGAGGCGCGGATGGCTACCGGCGCCGCAGCGAGTCCCAGATCCTCGACGACGGGTTCCAGCACGAGCGAGCTCGTGATGACCGCGCGGTACGTCTCCACCGCCTGCTTGGCGTAGCCGGTGGCGAGAGCGCGTTCGGCGGGTGTGGCGGTGTCGGCGACCTGCGCGGTGATCATCACCTCGGTCGAAGCCTGGTAGCGCGTAGGAGTGAGCATCGCGATGAGGGCGCCCGTGGACAGACCGATCAGAACGCCGGCGACGATCACCACGATCTGCCGGCGGAGCACCCGAAGGTAGTCGTGGACGTCCATGGCTCTCCAGCGTGGTCGGTGCGATCGACGGTATCGTCTCCTGAGACTACCGATTCCCCTGAAGGTGACATGAGTGCCCTGAGCGATCTCTTCCCGGACGGCCCGCGCGCGGGCGACGCCGGAGCAGCGGTGCTCGACGACCACCACACCGCCCAGCGGCTGCGGCAGATCATCGGCGAACCGCGGGAGGCCGAAGTCGCGACGCGTCCCCTCGCCGACCGGAGCGAGCTGATCGACATGGTCGAGGCGGCCAGGCGCACAGCGGTTCCGGTCGCGGCAGGCGCGGACGCGCCCGGGCGTGCGAGCCGCCGACCACGACGGAGGTTCGATGCGGTGACATTGACCGCCGCTGCGGTCGCAGTCGTGGCCGTCGCGACGGCGACTGTCGTCGGAGGGATCCAGATGGCCAGCGCCAGCCCGGCATCGAGCGCGCTGGAATCCTTGGAAGCCGACGAGGCCGTGGCGCAGAACGCGTACCAGTCGCTGAAGATCGCGCGGGACCGCCTCGTCTCCGACCTCGACGCGCAGACCGTCGACGCCGCACAGCTGCGCGCTGCACTGGTCGAGACGGCCACGGCGCCGGACCCGGCGGGCCGTGCGGACGATGCTCCCCTCTCCGTGACGGATGCGGATGCGCTCGCCGCCGCACTCGCTGCGCTGGACGCTTACGTGTCGGGACTCGCGGCGATCACCGTTGCGGAGTTGCCGGCCGAGTATGCGCGCGGGCAGATCGACGAGGATTCTCTCGTGCAGGTCGGCGGTGCGATCGACGGGGTGCAGGAGCGACTGGTCGCATTGGATGAGGCGACGGCGGAGGCCCGCGCGCTGCGCGGTCAGCTCGATGCCCTGCGACCCGCCGCGTCGCGCGCCGTGGACGCGTACGCCGCGTCCTTCGTCACCGCTGCTGATGCAGCCGTCGGCCGATACCCCGATGGTGAGGAGGCGCTGCGCACGGCAGTGTCCGATGCGGCCGCCAGGGTCGTCTCGGCGGACCTGTGGTCGGCCGAGGGGCGGTCGGCGCTCACGGCCTATCGGGACGCGTTCGTGTCGCTCGTCGCGGATCAGCTGCGGTTCGAGATCGAGCGGGAGAACAGGGAGAACGCGCAGCAGTCGTGGCCACAGCAGAACGGCACGCAGGATCCGGGGCAGGACGGATCGACGGGCCAGAACCCGGTGGATCCTGCCGACCCCGTCGATCCTGTCGATCCTCCGGATCCGGTCGATCCGGAGACACCGCCGGAGGACGGCGGAACCCCGTAGTGGAGAAACCTGCTCGTTCCCTGTGAGAGCATATCTCCAGGGGAGTGAAGAAAGCCGGAGGGGGCATCAGATCGTGAATCAGCAGGATGGATTCATCGACGTGTCCACCGGCGGCATTCCGATAGCGGCTGAGGTTTCGGTCCAGCAGCGCCGTCGGCGCCTGCTGTCGGCCGTGGTCGATGGACTCGCGTGGAGCTTCGGTGTCTCCCTCGCCATCGCCCTGCGCTTCGAGTTCGTCATGGATGCGCAGGGGTGGATCTCGACGGCCGTGCTCGCCGTCACCGCAGGCATTATCCAGATCGTCGTCGGGTACGCCACCACGCTGTACCGGGGCCGGTTCAGCTACGGTTCCTTCGACGAGGTCCGTGCAGTCGCGCTGATCGTCGTGCTCGAGGCGATCTTCCTGTCCCTGATCGTGATCCCGGTCGGCCCGTTCGTCGGCATCCCGCGCGGCACGCTGCTGCTCGCCTTCCCCTTCGTGCTCCTGTTGATGTTCGGCGTGCGCTACCTGGCGCGGCTCCTCATCGAGCGCGCCCGCAAGCCCGGCGAGGACGCCGAACCCGCGCTGATCATCGGAGCCGGGTTCCTCGCCGACAAGCTGCTCGCCAACATCACCACCGATCCGAGCTCGCCCATCCGCGCCGTCGGACTGCTCGACGACGATCCGGCCAAGCGAAACCTGCGGCTGCGCGGCGTCGCCGTCGTCGGAACGACCCGCGACCTGGCGGATGCCGCACGGCGCACCGGTGCGCGGCTCGCGGTCATCGCGATCCCGAGTGCCGACAGCTCGCTGCTGCGCGCGCTCAGCGACCGTGCCGAGGCCGCGGGCCTGCGCGTCGCCGTGACGCCCACCCTCGCCACCCTGGCGTCGGGGGAGCAGGCGGTCACCGATGTGCGCGACATCAGCATCGAGGATCTGATCGGTCGCCACCCCGTGGACACCAACGTCGAGCTGATCGCCGGCTACGTCACCGGGCGACGCGTGCTCGTGACCGGTGCTGGCGGCTCCATCGGCTCGGAGCTGTGCCGGCAGCTGGCGAAGTACGGTCCGAATGAACTGATCATGCTCGACCGCGACGAGACCGGGCTGCAGGTCGCGCAGCTCGGCACCGCCGGACACGGGCTGCTCGACACGAACGACGTCGTGCTCGCCGACATCCGTGACGTCCCCACGCTCGATCGGGTGTTCGACGAGCGGAGGCCCGAGGTGGTCTTCCACGCGGCAGCCCTCAAGCACCTGCCGATGCTCGAGCAGTATCCGGACGAGGCATGGAAGACGAACGTGCTCGGCACGCTGAACGTGATCAACGCCGCGCGGCGCGTGGGCGTCACGACCTTCGTGAACATCTCCACGGACAAGGCCGCCAACCCGACCAGCGTGCTCGGGCACTCCAAGCGCGTGGCGGAGAAGCTCACCGCCTGGGCGGGGGAGGACACCGGGATGCGGTACCTCTCCGTGCGGTTCGGCAACGTCATCGGCAGTCGTGGGTCGATGCTTCCGACGTTCCAGCGCCTGATCGCGGAAGGGCGACCGATCACGGTCACGCACCCCGAGGCGACGCGCTACTTCATGACCATCCCCGAAGCCTGCCAGCTGGTGGTCCAGGCCGGTGGCATCGGACGCACGGGGGAGGTGCTGATCCTCGACATGGGTCAGCCGGTCTCGATCCTCGAGGTCGCCAAGCGCATGATCGCGATGTCGGGCAAGAGTGTCGAGATCGTCTTCACCGGACTCCGTCGCGGCGAGAAGCTGCATGAGGAGCTCGTCGGTTCGCGCGAGAACCTGGAGCGCCCCTTCCACCCGAAGGTCTCGCACACGAGAGCGGACGTCATCACGCCGGAGCGGCTGGACGAGGCAGGGTGGCTGGATCGGATGTACGCGAGCCCGCGGGACAACGACACGACCGTCATCGAGCCCATCCGCATGAAGAGGGCGGCGGACGCATGAGTGAGCCGCAGGGACCGGAGCACGTCGGCACCCGAGGAATGAGCGGGAGCGAGTGACTCCGTTCGTCTGGATCGCCGCGACGGTATCGTGCACAGTCAGCCTGGTAGCTGTCATCGGGCTCCGCCCGCTGTTGCGCCGGTACGCCGTCGTCGACACGCCCACTGATCGGTCGTCTCACACGCAGACGACTCTCCGCGGCGGAGGAATCGCCCCGATGCTGGGGGTGTTCGTAGGCACGCTCGTCGCTGTGCTCGCGCCGGACGGCCTCGCGGCGAGCGTGATGATCGCCGTCGTCGCCGGATCACTCCTTTCAGCGGTGCTGGGCCTGATCGAGGATGTGCGCGGGCTCAGAGTCCCCGTCCGAGCGTTCGGACAACTCATCGCCGGCGTGGCCGTCAGCCTCCCGCTCGCTCTGATATTCGAGCAGCCGTGGTGGCTCGCCGTCGGAGCAGCAATCGCCATCGCCGCATTCATCAACATCGCCAACTTCATGGATGGAATCAACGGCATCTCCGGCGTGCACGCCATCCTGATCGGCGGAGCCTATGCCATCGTCGGTGCGCTTGCCGGCCTGCCATGGGCGACCGCGCTCGGTCTGATCGTCGCCGGTGCATTCCTCGGGTTCCTTCCTTGGAACATCACGAAACCGGGACTGTTCCTCGGCGACGTCGGCAGCTATCTCCTCGGCGCCGTCATCTGCGCGATCGGCATCGCGATCTGGTGGGCCGGTGTCCAGCCGGTCGTCGCAGTCGCTCCTCTCTCGATCTATCTCGCCGACACGCTCTTCACGCTCGGCAGGCGCGCATCGCGGGGCGAGGCCATCCTGCAGTCGCACCGTTCCCACCTCTATCAGCGCCTCACCGACACGGGCCTCGGTCACGCGGCGGCGACGGGCATCGTCGGCTGCTTCACCCTTCTCACGAGTGCGGTCGGCGTCGCCGCAGTGGCAGGGGTCATCGCCGAATGGCTCGCGTGGGTCCTGCTCATCCTGCTCTGCGCGCTCTACATCGCACTACCGCGTTTGCGCGGAAGTCGCATCGCACCGCCGACGTCCATGGCGGTCCCCGCGATCGCCGCGCCGGAACCGGCCGTGATGCGCCCCGACCACGCACCGCGCGTGTGGGCGGTGACCGGCTCGACCGGATTCGTCGGCGGGGCGGTCGTCGCGCGCCTGCGTCGGGACGGCGTGGAGGTGCGCACCGTGCAGGCGCCGCGCCTGCGGTTGCCCGTCGAGGTGGACTCGCCGAGCGCCATCGCAGACCACGCAGCGCACAGCGAGACGCGCGTGGAACTCGCGGCGCAGCTTGAGGGAGTCGACGTGGTGATCAACGCCGCCGGGCTCGCCACTCCGGGCGCGCCGCCCACTGCGGAACTCTACGGAGCCAACGCGCTCCTCCCTGCGGTGGTGCTCCAGGCCGCAACCGACGCGTCGGTGCAGCGCGTGATCCATCTCAGTTCAGCGGCGGTGCAGGGCCACCGCCCTGTGATAGACGAGAGCATCGAGGCACAGCCGTTCTCACCGTACTCGCGCTCCAAGGCCCTCGGCGAACGCGCTTTCTTCAGTGTGCCGAGGGCGGATGACGTCGACGCAGTGGTCATCCGGGCGACGAGCGTGCAGGGGCCCGGCAGGGCGACGACGGACTCCCTCCGCCGCGTCGCGCGATCAGCACTCGCCTCGGTCGCCGGCGACGGCAGCCGGTCCACCGTCGTGAGCAGCATCGACGGGTTGGTCGACTTCATCGTCGATGTCTCGACGTCCACGAGTGTCGTCGGGCCGATCATGCTGCAGCCGTGGGAAGGCCTGTCGACCGCCGACGTCCTCCGCGAAGCCCGCGGCTCCGAGCCGCGGCACCTGCCGCCCTGGTTATGCCATATGGTGCTCGGCTCCGCGCGACTGGTCGGGCGTGTGGTGCCGGAGGTCGCCGGCATCGAACGCCGGGTGGCCCTGATGTGGTTCGGACAGGCGCAATCCTCGGCCTTCGCTGCGGAGTTCTCCGCGGACTCGGACAGGCTGCGGCGGATTCTCCGCGGGACCTGACGCCGATTACGCTCGAATCGATACACACACGACGGAAAGAGGACGCATGACCGTGCTGATCACGGGGGGCGCCGGCTTCATCGGCTCCAACCTCGCTCGCCACATCAACCGGGTGTCGCCCGACACCGAGGTCCGGGTCTTCGACGACCTGAGCACGGGTCGCAGAGACAACCTGGAGGGCGTCCGCGCGGAGTTCGTCGAAGGATCGCTGACCGATGTCGACGCCGTCGTCGCCGCCGCCGACGGCGTGACGGCGATCGCGCACCTGGGCGCGCTGGGCAGCGTCCCCCGCTCGGTCGACAACCCGCTCGGCAGCCACGACGCCAACCTCACCGGCACGCTGAACCTGCTCGAGGCCGCCCGCTCGCACGGAGCCTACGTGACCTTCGCCTCGTCCAGCTCTGTGTACGGCGCCAACACGACGCTGCCGAAGTCGGAGTTCGACTGGACGCGCCCGATGAGTCCTTACGCTGTCACGAAGCTCGGTGCCGAGGCATACGTGCTCGCATACAGCCACTCCTACGGACTGCCGACGCTGGCCTTCCGCTTCTTCAACGTGTACGGTCCCTACCAGCCGGCCGACCATGCCTACGCCGCGGTCATCCCTCGGTTCCTCGACGCGGCGCTCAGCGGTAGGCCGGCGGTGATTCATGGCGATGGTCAGCAATCGCGCGACTTCACCCACGTCGACACCGTGTGCCAGACGCTGTGGTCGGCCATCGAGCGCCGTCTCGACCTCCCCGACCCGGTGAATCTCGCCTTCGGCACGCGCACGACTCTGCTGGAGCTGCTCGACGTGATGGAAGACGAACTCGGGCAACCGATCGCGCGCACCCACGTCGAGCCGCGAGCCGGCGATGTCAGGGCCTCGCAGTCCGATGGCGTGCGTCTGCGGGAGTTCTTCCCCGACGTGGCTTCCACGCCCCTCCGGGAAGGGATCGCGTCGACCGTCGACTGGTTCCGCCGAACGACCGCGCCCTGATGCCGAAATCCATCGTTCTGGCGACGACCGTCGATGTCTCACTCGGATTGCTCAAGGGCTATCCGTCCTTCCTGGTGGCACAGGGGTGGGATGTTCACGTCGTCTCCTCGGGGGGAGAGCGCCTCGCGGCGCTCGGCGAGCTCGACGGGGTGACCGTGCACGCGATCCCGATGCGCCGCGCTCCTTCGCCCTTCGCCGACGCCGCCGCGCTGCTGGCCTGGGTGCGGCTGCTTCGGAAGCTCAGCCCGGACGCCGTCTCGCTCGGCACCCCGAAAGCGAGCCTGCTCGGGCTCGTCGCGGCGAGGATGCGGCGTGTTCCCGTGCGGCAGTACATCCTCCGTGGGCTCCGTCTGCACACGACGCGCGGCCTGCTGCGGAGGATCCTCTGGTTGAGCGAGCGCGCCGCGATCGCGATGTCGACCGACGTGGTGGCGGTGAGTCGAAGTCTGCGCGATGAGGCGGTGGACCTCGGCCTCGACCGCCGCGGCAGGATGAGCGTCGTCGGGGAGGGGAGCTCGAACGGCATCGACCTGGAGCAGTTCGACGCCGGGCGGTTCACCACTGCGGAGACCGAGCAGCGTGCGGCGTCGCTGGCGCTGCGACCGGGAGTGCCGACGATCGGGTTCGTCGGCAGGCTCACCAGGGACAAAGGCATCGACACCTTGCTGAAGGCCGTCGAACGCGTCCAGGTCGCCACTCCGGTCGATCTGCTCCTCATCGGCGGGTTCGACGATGAGGAGGCGGAGTCGTGGATTGACGGTGCCCGCTCACGCGGCGTGCACGTGACGGTGGTCGACCATGTGGCCGACCCGGCCCCGTACATCGCCATGTTCGATGTCGCATGCATCCCCTCGCTGCGGGAGGGATTCTGCAATGCGGCGGCCGAAGCATCGGCGATGGGTGTCCCCGTCGTGGGAACGCGGGTCACCGGAATGGTTGATCCCATCCTCGACGGCGAGACGGGTCTGCTTTCCGCACCGGGCGACGATCGGGCGCTGGCGGCGCACTTGTCCGCGCTGCTGACGGACCCGGAGAGGGCGGCGGACCTCGGGCGCGCAGGCGCCGTCTTCATCCGCGACAACTACGAACGCTCCTCCGTGCAGAGCCGCTACGAGGCACGGCTGGCCGCCTCGACGACAGGGACGGATTCATGACGACCGCGCAGGATTCACCCGGAGGGCGATCGTCCACCTCCTCGTCGCGGCCGATCATGCAGGTCTTCTCTGCGCTCGATCGTGGGGGAGCGGAGCTGCGGACGATCGACATCCTGCGTGCAAGCGGGACGTCCGTGCAGTTCCTCGCGGCATCCGGACGTGTGGGTGCTCTCGACGAAACGCTCGAGCGCGAGGGGCACACGATCCACCGGCTGCGCGTGCGCGGACCGGTCAGCGCTGTCAAGGCCGCGCGCTTGATTCGGCGTCAGGGTATCGAGGTGGTGCACGCGCACCTCGGCGGCGCATCGGGAATGATCCTCGTCGCGGCGTGGGCCGGTGGTGCGCGCGTGCGCATCGCGCACAGCAGGAGTGATGGGGTTGGGGGGCGATCTACCCCGCTCAAGCGCACCTATCTCGCACTCTCGCGTGCGCTCGTCCGCGTCTTCGCGACCGACATCGTCGGTGTGAGCCCGTCGGCGCTGGAGGGCTCAGGACTCCTCCGGGGAAAGTGGCGGACCAGGGCGACCGTGATTCCCAATGGCCTCGATGCCGCCGCACTCCGCCTGCGTGCGGAGCAGGGGAGGGGCGATCGTGAAGAGGCCGAGGGGACGCTGGTGGTCGCCAGCGTCGCTCGCGCCGAGCCGGCGAAGAACCGGATGCGCGCGATCCGCGTGTGGAGCGAGCTGGCTCGCGGGACGACGACCACCCTGCGACTCATCGGAGGGTTGCACCCATCCGAACGCGAGGAAGCCGACCGGGTGGCGCTCTTCGACCACGTCGCTGCCACCGGCTCACGCATCGAGTTCGTCGGTGAGACCGTTCAGGTCGCCGAGGAGATCGGTGCGTCCGACGTTCTCCTGGTCACATCGATGCGCGAAGGGCTGCCCGGCGTGGTGCTGGAGTCACTGGCGTGCGGGACCCCGGTCGTGAGCACCGACCTGCCCGGGGTCCAGTGGATCGCGGGACAGGTGGCGGGCGTGAGCATGCTGTCCCTCGATGCGAAAGACCGGGCCTGGGCCGCTGCTCTCGAGGCTGCCCCGCGCGATCGTGACGCGATCGCCCGTTCGTTCGCCGACAGCCGGTTCCAGCTCGATACGGCGACCGCAGCGCACCTCGCCCTCTGGCGGATGTCCGGCTCTCGGCCCTTCCCCCGCGTGCTGAAGTTCTTCAGCCTCGTCAAGTTGCACCGCGACGAGTCCGGCGCGTACCGCGCCCTCACGCCGCTGATGTCCAACGAAGAGTGGGCTCCGTTCCTCGAGGTGTTCGACCGGGTGGAGATCTTCACCAGGGTCGAGGAGTCGGTGGTGAGCGGAGACGGCTATCTTCTCGACGACGAGCGCATCCGTGTGACTCCTCTGCCGTTCTACGACGGCTGGCGATCCTATTTCCGGCAGGCGCGTCGTATCCGCACGGCTATTGATGCGGCGACCCGGGACAACGGGGCCGCCTACGGCGTGTGGGCCCCCAACCAGATCGTGGCGCACGTGGCTCGGCGCGCGAAGGCGAAAGACGCCGAGCTGCTGGTCCGTCTGATCGGCGACCCGGAGGACGTGCTGACCGCCATCGTCCCCCGGCCGTTCGGCGCCGTGCTCGGGCGGTTCTCCCGCGCATCCACGGCGGCAGCCGTCCGCAAGGCGACGGCGGTGGTCTACGTCACGCTGCGCGCTCTCCAAGCGAAGTACCCTGCCGCGACCGGAACGGCGGTCCTCGCGCGCACGAACCTCAGACTGTCG
Source organism: Microbacterium paraoxydans (assembly GCF_020524545.1). GTDB lineage: Bacteria > Actinomycetota > Actinomycetes > Actinomycetales > Microbacteriaceae > Microbacterium > Microbacterium paraoxydans_C. The sequence continues at coordinate 251,132 of NZ_JAIVLG010000002.1, forward strand.
CCGGAGATCCTCGAGATCGAGAAGAAGGAATACGCCGACTTCCTCGCCGGTGGACCCGTGTCGGTCATCGCCGTCGGCAGCCAGCAGCAGAACTACAAGGGACACGACCTGCTGATCGACGCGGTTGCCGCCCTCCGACGCAGCGGCAGGGAGGTGAACTTGACCCTGGTCGGGCAGGGCGCGTTGCACTCCAGGCTGGTCGATCAGGCGGAGCTGGCGGGCGTGCCGGTCAACTTCGTGCCCAGGGCCGGGAGCACTGTCGATGTCGCGCGATTGGTCGTGAGTCACGATATCCTCGTGATGCCCTCGAGGACCGAGGGGATGCCGAAGGCGCTTCTGGAAGCGATGTCGGTCGGGGTCTTCACCCTCGGCTCGAGTGTGGGAGGCATGGTGGAAGTGCTCGACTCGTCGTTCCGGTTTGAGCCCGATGACACCGAGGCACTCGCGAAGCGCCTCGGTCACTTCATCGACCACCGCGAGGACGTTCCCGCCGCGGTCGAGAAGCAGCGGGCGGCATTCGAGAAGATCTGGCACGAGCACTCCGGTGCCGAGGTCATGCAGCGGTTCCTCACAGGGTGGTCGGGTCATCGTGACGCATGAGAGACACACCGAAAGCGCCGCCTCTCCGCTCCGTGGCGCACGCCGCGGGAGAGATCTGTACCAACAGGCGCTACCGCTGATCCGCGCACTCGACCGAGTCGTCTCCGCGCTCCCCCGCGGCATGCGTCTCCGACTCATCAACTTCCGGCCGACATCGGATGGCAAGATCGCCCGACTGGTGCGCTTCGTGGCGCTGCGCACGGTTGCTGCATCGTGCGGCGATCTCGTGGACGTGCATCGCGACTGCGATTTGCTCGGCGTGAGCACGCTGCATCTCGGTTCGCGGGTCAGCATCCATCCGAAGTGCTACATCGATGCCTCCGGGAGCATCACCATCGGCGACGACGTCTCCATCGCCCACCACGCGACCATCCTGTCGACGACCCACACCTGGGCGGACGCCGATCTCCCGATCAGGGATCAGCCGCTGACCGCGGCCCCGACCCGGATCGCGTCGAACGTGTGGATCGGGGCGGGTGCTCGCATCATGGCAGGCGTGACGATCGAGGAGCGGGTCATCGTCGCAGCCGGTGCAGTGGTGACGCGCGATGTGCCGTCCGGCGTCATCGTCGGGGGAGTGCCAGCGAGGGTGATCCGTGCGATCTGAGACGTCCACGGTCGACAGCGCGGTCGACACGCCAACCGCCGAGGTGTTCGTGCTCGCCGGCGCCGACCGATCGCGTGCCACCCGGTTCCTGTTCGTCTGGGTCGCGATCCTGGTCTTCCTGTTCGTGCAGTCGGAGCTGGCTTCCCCCGAGCGGAATGTGCTCGCCGTCGAAGCTGTCGTGATCTTCGCGTTCGGGGTGTATTGCCTGAGCCGGAGCATGGCGGCAGGGTTCTGGTCTCCCGCCGCGCTGTTCCTCCTGGTGCTCGCGATCTTCCATATCAGCCTCGTGGTGCACATGCTCACCGGAGTCGACCCGGAGCTGCCCAGGCTCGCGGACTACGCCTGGTTCGACGGACCGGCTGGGGCCGCGGCGCTGCATCTCACCTCGATCGGGATGGCTGCGTATACCGCGGCTGCGCTGCTGCGGGTGGCACTGCACCACGACCGGGTGCGCGTAGCTCGCGACGACGACGACCGATTGGCCGCACGCTTCGCGGGAATCGGTGCCTTCGTGCTGCTCGTGGGTGTGCTGGGCTGGTTCTGGATCGCGAGCAGCACCGTGGGATTCGGTGGCATCACGGGGTCGTACCAGAGCTTCCTCGCCGCGACGCAGGCCACTGACATCCACTTGACCTATCCGTTGATCGCTGTGGGGCTGGGCCTTGCCGTGATGACACCGCTCCGCGCGCTTCAGAAGGTGGCGCTCGTGCTGTTCGCGGTGTTCGCCGTGTTCGGCTTCTTCCTCGGTTTGCGCGGTGAAGTGCTCTTCCCGCTCGCGGTCGCCGTCTCGATCATGGCGACCAGGCGGAAGATGCCCAACTTCGCCCTCGTCGCCATCGGCGGACTCCTGCTGCTGACGCTGATCAACGCGGCGAAGCAGATTCGGCAGGCGGGTCTCGGGGAATCCGGCTTCAGCTTGCAGGACGCGACTCCGCTTGCGGCGCTGTCTGAGCTCGGCCAGACGATGCGGGTGGTCGCTACTGTCGTGAACTGGCACGAGTTCGGCGGCGAGCCGTTCCGCGGTGGCGACACCTACACCGTCGCGGTCTCGCGACTCGCCGAACAGCTGTTCCTCTCGGAGCGCCCGTCAGCCGCCACCGACTTCCGTCTGTTCAATGTGGAGATCTCCACGCGGGCGGGCAACATCGGCGGATCAATGATCGGTGAGGCGTATCACAACCTCGATGTCGGGGGAGTCGCGCTGGTACTCGCGCTCGCCGGGCTGCTGTTCGCGAGCTTCTCCCTGGGCCGCAGGTCTCCGCTGGAGCTCGCGCTCTACGTCGTGATCGCGGTGCCGCTCTACAACCACATCCGCAACTCCTTCGTGCCCGTCATCCCCAGCATCGCCGTCGGCGTCATCCTGGTGCTGGTGATATATGCCACCCGTCGGATGACGGTGTCGAGGAGCAGGGCCGGCGCGCGTGCGTAGGGTGCTGCGACTGATCCGCGCCGGGGTTGGCAGCAGAGCCGGCCGCACCACCGCGTGGTCGTTCACGAACGTGGCTCTGGCGACGGTGGTTGGGGTCCTCACCGCGCGGATGCTCGGCGTCGACCTTCGAGGTGTACTCGGCATCTTCGTTTCGGTCGCAGGACTCGCCGTGCTCGTCGGCACGCTGGGAACGAACGTGGCGATCCGCAGACTGCTGCCGCGCAACGAGGTCGGGCCGAAGCAGTACATTCGGGTCAGCGCCCTGCTGTTCGTGTGCCACCTCGTTCTGCTCTACGCGATCGTGTGGGGACTCAGCGTGTGGGTCGATGCGACCTTCGCCGAGCCGTTCGTGGCCGCGGCCTTCCTCGCCTACGGCGGCGCGTACTTCTGGTCGAACCAGCTGCTGGACCTGATGAACGCCTCAGGGCTGATGTCGAGATCGGCGGCGACGAACGCGTTCGGCACGGCGGTGTGCGTGGCGGCCCTGGTGGTCGCAGCGCTCAGCGGGGCGGGCTTCGAGGGCATCGTTCTCTGCTACTTCGTGTCGATGGTCGGGCAGATCGGGATCGGACTGTTCATCCTCCGCCATTCGTTCGAGCGCGAGTCGCAGCCGGGCGGGGGCGGTCGCCTGCTCCGGCTGGGGCCGAAGCTGCTAGGTCTCAACCTCGGACAGGCAATCGCGTATCGTGCCGATACTGCGCTCATCGGTGCGCTCGGCTCGGCGAGCGCGGCGGGCATCTACGCGGTCGCGACGACACCGGCCTCGGTGCTGACCATGCCGGCGACGGCGCTCAGCCAGGTGATGATGCACGACGTTGCCGCAGGCAAGGTCTCGTTCCGCGGCGTCGTCCGCCGCGTGCTGCTGATGATGGCAGGACTCGCTGTGCTCGTCCTCGTCGGCTGGGCGCTCGCCGATCTGCTCATCGGCATCCTCTATGGGGCGGCGTTCGCCGAAGCCGCGGGCGTGCTGAGAGTGCTGTTGCTCGCTCAGCTGCTCCTCGTGCCGTTCATCGTCCTTTCGCGCGTGGTCGTGGCCTGCGGGGCCACCTGGTCCGCCAGCGTGCCCGGTATCGTCGGGGCCGTCGCATTGATCTTCATCGGAGTGTTGTTGATTCCCGACCTCGGGGCGTTCGGTGGTGCCTGGGCGAGCGTCTGCGCGTACAGCATGATGTCGATAGTGAGCTTCTTCCAGGCGTATCGGCGTCGCGAGAAGCTCGTGCGTCCGAGGTCAGAGGACGACGGAGCAGCGTGAGGGGAGCGGGAGACCGATGGTGAGAAGGTTCAGCAGGTCGGTGCTGAGATGGTGGCAGTTTCGTCGAGACCCGATCCGGGCCGCGCGCAGAATCGGGGTGACGGTCGGGTCGCGGTGCCGTTTCCTCGGCGTCTCGGCGTCCACTTTCGGATCGGAGCCCTACCTGATCTCGATCGGCGACCACGTCACGATCACCGGTGAGACCCGTTTCATCACGCACGACGGCGGCGTGTGGGTGCTCAGGGATGCGCACCCCGACCTGGATGTGGTCGCTCCCATCACCGTCGGCGACAACGTCTTCATCGGGCTTCGTGTCACGATCCTCCCCGGAGTGACCATCGGCGACAACGTCGTGATCGCGGCAGGCAGCGTGGTGACGCGATCGTTCGACGGCGACGTCGTGATCGGGGGAGTGCCGGCGCGTGTGCTGCGCCCTCTCGACGAGTACGAGAAGACCGCGGTCGCGACGGGGATCCGTGTCAAGGGACTGAACCCGGAAGAGAAGCGAGCCGCACTGATGGAGCGCTTCTCCACCGAGCGCGCGGACTGAGGTCCTCTGCGCACAACGGATGCTCTCTAGAGCAGCGACACGTTCTCGGTGCGGCGCACCCGGTTCCGGGTGTCGAGCACGCTCGTTCCGGAGTCGGCGACCACGTCGTAGTCGAAGTCATCGTGGTCGGTGACGACGATCACCACATCCTGCTCCGAGATGAGCAGTTCACTGAACTCGGCGCGTGCGACGCTCATCGGCCAGTTCGCCGCCGAGACGTGCGGGTCGACGGCGGTGAGGTCGGCTCCGTACCGGTTCAGGAGCTCGATGATGCGGATGGACGGCGATTCGCGGCTGTCGCCGGAGTTCTTCTTGTAGGCGATGCCGAGTAGCAGCACCTTGGCGCCGTTCAGGGCCTTCTGATCGTTGTTCAGCAGCTCGATGGTGCGCTGGACGACATAATCGGGCTGGTGCTCGTTGAGGTCGTTCGCGAGCTCGACGAAACGAAAGCTCTGGCCGAGCGTGCGGCGCACTTGCCAGGAGAGGTAGCTCGGATCGACGGGCAGGCAGTGCCCGCCCACGCCGGGTCCCGGCGTGAACTTCATGAACCCGAACGGTTTGGTGGCCGCTGCGTCGATGGCCTCCCACACGTTGACGCCGAGCTGATTCGCGAAGATCGCGAGCTCGTTCACGAGCGCGATGTTGACGTGCCGGAACGTGTTCTCCAGGAGTTTCGTCAGCTCAGCCTCCTTCGGCGTCGTCACCGGGACGGTGCGCTCGACGAGCGAGGAGTAGAAGCCATCGACGTGCTCCAGTGACGTCGCGTCGATGCCGGAGACGACCTTGGGCGTGTTGACGAAGGAGTAGACCTTGTTGCCCGGGTCGATGCGCTCCGGGCTGTATCCGGCGTAGAAGTCGACGCCGGCACGGAGACCGGACCCCGATTCCAGGATCGGCACGAGCAACTCCTCCGTGGTGCCGGGGTAGGTCGTCGACTCCAGGATGATCGTGGCCCCGGGTGAGAGGTGCGCAGCCAGCGAGGCGCCGGCACTCTCGATGAACGTGAGGTCGGGCAGCGTTTCGCGCAACGGGGTGGGAACCGTGATCACCGCGATGCCGAAGCCGTCGATGCCGTTGTAATCCGAGGCGACGCTGTAGCGGCCGGAGGCCAGCGCGGCCTGCAACTGCGCATCGGGGATGTCCTCCACGTACGACGTTCCCGCGGCGAGAGAGGAGACGCGGGACTTGTCCAGATCCACCCCGATCACCGTGTAGCCGACTTCGACGGCTCGCATGGCGAGCGGAAGACCCACGTAACCCTGGCCGACGACGACGACGGGACGAGAATCAGTATTCATGTGGGGGTTCCTGTTGGTCTGTTCGGGATTCGGCGGGGATCCGGATCGTCGCCGATCGTCAGCGACCTCGGGCCGCTACCAGCTTGGCACATCGGTTGACGGTGAGACGACCGGCCGGGCTCAGCTGCTCGCGCACTCCGTCGAATGCGATATGGCGGTCTCCCTCGTCATGGGCGTGTGCCAGACGTCGATCGCCGCGTCGGGATCGCTCTCGGAGGCGAACGCGAAAGCAAGCGTGTGCGCCTCGGCGAGATGGTGGAAGACCTCGACCTTGTACGCCGGTCGCCCGAGATGCTGGCCCGACGCGAATGCCGACACCGGTTCACCGTCGAGCGTGAGCGACTGCAGAGTGGAACCCTGGGGTCCGTAGATGACGACATAGCTGCTGATATCGCCCTCGGGGTAGTTCACGCCGAGGATGTGATCCGGAAGGCGTGCTGCTTCGGTCTCATCCAGCGACGAGGTCAGGGTGACGGCACCCGCCACGACGCCGGGCGCGCGACAGGTCTCCACACCCATATCCAGGTAGTACGACTTCTTCGATCCCGTGTTGTCGTTGACGAAAACGCCGACGGTGGTGGCCTCGTCGCTGTCCGCAGGCATGACGCCGGCCATCCGCGATCCCGCCATCAGCTCGGTCTCGTGCGGGTCGCGACTGAAGTACAGGAGTCGTCCCTCGGCACCTGCGCGATCGAGTGCGGCGACGAACTTGTCCGGCGCGAACGCCCCGCTCACGATCTTCGCGAAGATCCCGGCTGCGGCTGCGCCGAAGAACACGTTCTGCTCGTCGGGGTTGTAGCGGAAATAGACCTCGTTCAGCAGCAGCGGAACCGCGTTGTCTGCGGTGAGCGTCTCACCGTCGGGGAGCGCGACGGGACCCGTCGCTTCGAGCAGGTATGCCAGCGCCACGGGGTCCAGCGAGATCACGGCGTCGAAGTCGGCGCCGTAGTACTCCTTCCACCAGCCTTCGGCGATCGAGACCGCCTCGGGGTAGTCGGGGACCATCGTCAGATCGGGCGTGAAGCGGCCGATCTTGTCGCCGTAGATGGCGACGGATTCCTCGGACAGGGGGATGATCGGGTCCTGTCGATTCTGCAGGAAGTCGCGGCTCTGAGATTCGCCGCTGATCCCGATGGCACCGTTGTCGGTGCGAACGGTGAGGAAGACGGCGGGGTTACCGCCGAGGCTGCGGGCCTCCGAGTTGCCCTGGAACATCAGCAGGTACTCGCGGGGTCCGCTGCCGCCCAGCGCGTTCGGCAAGATCGAGACGATGTCACGGGCCGGAGCGATGAGCGGCTGGATACCTTCGACGGCGTCGGTGAGCTGCGTCACACCGGAGGCGACCTCGCCGATGAGCCCGGTGCGGTCGATCTGGCCCAGGGAGGCTGTCGACGCGGCCAAGCCCCCGTCGATGGTCTCGAGGAGAGGGCCGAGCGCGGTCACGGCCGCCAGGTCGATGCGACCGTCCACGGGTCGGAACGCGTCGAGGCTCACCGTGCTCGCCGGTGCGACCACGTCCTGCGCCAGACTGTCCGTTGTCTCTGCGACGATCCGGATGGCCCGGAAGTTGTTGCCGAGGACGGGCACCGCCTCGGCGATCGCCCACATCCGCCCGTCGGTCTTCCCGACGGCCGCCTTCGTCTCGGAGGAGAGGTTCGCGCTCGCCGTCGCCGCGGTGTCCGCATCTCCCGCGAAGATCGCCTTTCGCACTGCTGTCACCTCGGTGATCGCTTGCTGGAGGTGGCCCCGGACCGACATCGCCCGGTCGTACAGCGTCTTCGCCGTGAAGGCTCCTGCGGCGGCGATCGCGAGGACGCAGATGATGATGATCGCCCAGGTCCATCGACGGCGTCGTGGCGATCTCTTCCGGCGGCCTCCGTCACGGTGACCGGAACCATCCCGACTCGATCCGGGTCCTGGCGACTCACTCTGACCCGCCGGGGAGGCCTCGGAAGCCGAGGAGTCTTCGGCATCCGCCGGCGTCTCGAAGAGGTGGGCGAGAGTCGGCTCCTCGCCGTCGGCGGGTGCCGTCGCCCGGAGTTCGCGAGCTTCTCGTCGACTCTTCGGGCGCGGAGCATCAACCATGCCTCCATTGAATCACCCCTCGTGGGGGCACTTGTCCGAGCCGCCGTGCCGCTCTCCGTCGCCCTCGGCCGGCGGCCACCGTTGCACGGAAGTATGAGAGAGTCTTCCCATGGTCGTTCTCGCCGAACTTTCGCTCGGCGCGGGAATCGTTCGACGCTCGGCGATTGCGGGTCGGCGTTGACCGTTCTGGTGTCGCATGTCGCCGCCGTGACCCTCGCACACGCGCTGGTTGCCGAACTCACCACGCGCAGCGGAATGCGTGCGCTGATCATCAAGGGGCCCGTGGCGATCACGCAAGGGCTCCGCGCTCCCCGGGGGTCCGCCGACGCCGATGTGCTGGTGTCGCCGCAGGATTTCGCCCAGTTCTGCGACGAGCTGACCGCGCACGGCTGGCACCCTCCTCTGTATCGGGAGGCCCCGCGAGTGATGTCGATCCATTCGAAGACGTTCATGCACGACGACTGGCCGTGTGCGATCGACGTGCACCACTATTTCCCCGGGCTGTTCGGGCCCCCGGACGAGGTATTCGATCGGCTCTGGATGACCCGCGAGGTTGTGATGATGGGCCACCGGCCGGCTGTTGTGCCGTCGAGGGCCGGTATGTCGATCTTCGTCGCACTGCACGCGCTGCGCGCGCCGAGCGATCCCCGCAGTGCTGGCGATCTCGATGTTCTGGGCTCGGTGATGGCGCAGGAGTTCCGGCCAGGCGATCAGGCCGAGTTCCTGGAGGTTGCACGGATCGGGCGGGCCCAGTGGGTGCTTTCACCACTGCTGGAGGTGCTCGGCTGGGAGTGGTCGGATGACGCCACAGAGTCCGAGAAGGCGATCTGGCGTGACAATCAGCTGGACGCCTTGAGCAAATCCGCGCTGGTGTGGGAGCGGGAGTTCCGTAGCGCTCTCACGGGCGGGGCGCTTCGCCGCATCGTGCAGGCGATCTGGGTGCCGAGGGCCGCGATGCCACGACCCCGTGAAGACACGCTGCCGACGGTCCGGCAACACTGGCGTTACCAGATCGAGCGCTGGAAGCGGGGGGTCAAGATCGCGCGCGCGCGCAGGACCGATCGGTGACAGGCGCCCCGGGGCGCGGCCGTCGCCTCGTCGTGGCAGGCGCTCGCTAGGCTGGCGCAATGACAGACGCGGTGCTGATCGACGCCCTCGCCGACGATGTCGCTGTCGATCGGCCGGAGTTGTGGCACGTGCGTGCAGACGGCATCGCCGGTCCGAACGGCCGCGTCGTGGTGTTCGTCGCGGAGGACGGCGAGGACGTCACGAAAGCGGTCGAGCACGTGTCGCGACGGTTCGCCTCTCTCGGCGGCGACATGCTCGGCATCGACAGCCAATGCGGTGTCCGCACCCAGAGCGGCATGACCGTCACCGGATCCGAACCCCCCGGCGAAGCGGCATCAACCACCGAGGGGGATGAACCTGCCCAGCGGTTGCGCCTGTGCGGAGTGGTCGTGCTCACGAGAACCGACGACGGGCCGACATCGCCGAATGCGAGGCGCCTGACCATCGATCATGCGCTGCCGGCCCTCATCGCGCAGAGTTCCCAGCTGAGGAGCATGCGTGCGCCGCTGCGCGGGATCGCCTCTCTCCTCGAGGCGATCGGCGGCGTCGTCGGTGTGGCTTCCGGTGACCTGGTCGCGATCGATGAGGAGGTTGATGCTCTGATGCGCGCGCGGCCGCCGCATCGGGTTCCTGGTCACGTCGCTCCCGTCGACAGGGTGGCGGCCGCCGAGGTGGACCGCCAGGGCGCTCGGCTCTTCCGCGCGGCGACCCTTGACGCGATCGCGCTTTCGGGCGACCGGATCGCAGTCCTCCGAAAGCAAGGCGATGGGGAGGAGCTCCGCATCCTCGGCGCATCCGCGGCCGCGGTGTGGCGTGCTGCCGGCGGTCTCTCCTTGGCCGACGTCGTCGACGCTGTCGATTCGATGCAGGGGCCTTCACGTGATGACGTAGCCGACAGGAGTCCGACCGAGGTGGCGACGGATCTCCTCGCGCAAGGGCTCCTCGCCGACCATCCGTCCTGGGCGATCAGCGACGGTGCGGCCTGGACGTCGGCCCACGGGCGGACCACGGTTGTCGACCTCTGGGCCGCTCGTTCGCGGTTGCTCGTCCTCGAGGGGTCGGCGCACTGGGTCTGGGTGATCCTCGCGGAGCGGTCGCCTCTCTCGGAGGAGGAACTGATCCGCGAGTGCGCGCGTCTCTTCCAGGTCTCCGAAGACACCGTCGCGGAGGACGTGGTGGGCCTGCTCGCTCAACTTCGGCTCGAAGGCCTTCTCGACCTGCTCTGAGCACTGCCTACCGCTCGGCTCGTTAAGGCCCGCCCCACCGATTGACGGGCCACAGGATCGGGCCCGCCTGGCCGAACAGGTCGTCCCTGGTCATCCACCGCGCGCAGCTCTCGTCGGCATCGGGGTTCCCGCGGCAGGGATAGACGGAGTCGGCGGAGTTCGCTCGGTTGTCGCCGAGCACGAGGTAGGAGTCGTCCGGCACGGTGAGGGTGGGGAAGCAGCGCGAGGAGATCGTGGCGGTGTCGCAATCGAGCGTGCCGGGGGCGAACGGCAGGTCGTGCGCCACATAGGGCTCATGGATGGCGACGCCGTCGACGAGCACGGAGCCACGGGCGTCGCAACACCCCACAGTCTGTCCCGGTTCCGCGATCACACGCTTGACGAGGACGTAGGGCCGCAGACCGGTGGTCTCCCCGATGCCGTTGAAGAAGGCGGCGAGGGGATTCTCGCTGACTGCGGGTCTGTTCCATCCGTCTCCCGGGCGGAACGCGACGATGTCGCCGGCGGTGGGCTCGGCTGCGACGTAGGCGAGGCGATTGACGACCAATCGGTCGCCCGGCTGAAGGGTCGGCGACATGGAGTTCGACGACGGCTGCCCGACGAACGCGAAGACGAGAAGTGCGAGCGCCAGGGCCACGGCCAGGTGGAACCATACGCTGTGGAGGGTGCGACGGCGCGGTCGTTCCCTGCTGTTCGTCGTCATCGCTTCTCCGGTCGCGCAGTCGGGGGCACACCCAATAGTGTCAGGGAATGGGTCGAGAAGCCGAGGTCGACGTGCTGCCAGCCGTGTCTTCGACGAGACAGCCCGGATACGTGCGGCTCGTCGTCCCCGACGTGCTCCGCGGCATCGCGATCGTCGCCATGCTGATCGCTCACGCGGCTCCTTTCGTGCCCGAGCGGCCCGCTGCCGTCAGCTTCGTCACGGCCATGTTCAGCGAGCTCGCGTCGCCCCTGTTCGCGCTCGTGATGGGGATGTCGGCGCAGCTCGTGTGGCAACGGTCGCCGCGGGTGCCGGTGACGTTGCTGCAGCAGGTGATCCGCGGTCTGTTCCTCGTTGCGCTCGGCGTGTGGATGGCCACGTGGGGTTCGTGGGTGGCGGTCGTGCTCGCGCACCTGGGGGTCCTCTTGATCGTCGGGGCTCCGCTGCTGCTCGCGCGCACCCCCTGGGTGATCGCGATCACAGCGGCGGTGCTGATCGCGAGCGACCCGCTCGTACGCCTCGCACGGGGGTGGGAATGGGCGCACGGCGCCGCTGTCCCGCTCCGGGACGTGCTGGACTGGGCCATCATGAGCCCGCACTATCGCCTGATCAATCTGCTGCCGTTCTTCCTCATCGGCGGACTGCTCATCCGGCACGGGCTGCGCCGTGACCGTCTTCTCGTCGTCACCGTCGCCGTGGCGGTGGTCTCTTACCTGGCGTGGGGAGTCGTCTCCCGCACGGATGTCGTCCAGAGCGAGTCCGGTTACTACCTCGACACCCTCAAGGATGTGGGCCTCGTGTTCGCCGTGTACGTCCTCGTCGTCCTGGCCGCGACGGCGCGACGCGAGGGGGCGAAGCGCTTCTGGCATCCGATCTTCGTGCCGCTGATCGCCTGCGGCCAGGTGGCGCTTTCGCTCTACCTGCTCCACGTCGGAATCATCGCGCTGTATGCGCGCGCCTATGGCCGCCCGACGGAGAACTTCTGGCCGGGGTGGCTGCTGATCGTGCCGGGGATGGTCCTCGTCGGCTGGCTCTGGTGGCGCTTCGTCGGTACCGGTCCCGTCGAGTGGGTCATGGGGTGGCTCACGGGGCGACGCAAGCCGCTCCTGCGCCACCGGTGACTCCGATCAGGCGGGTGCCGCGTCGCGCAGTGCCCGGATGCTCTCGATGAGCACCCCGATCTCCGCGCTGCCCATGGCCAGTGGGCCCGCCCTGGTGCCGTCCGTGCCGATGAGCGCACCCACGGGGGTCGCCGGGCCGATGCCGAGGACGGCCCCGACGGAGCTGCCGATGTCGAGAGCGAAGCGCGCAGAAGCCGGGACGGCGTGTGCCGGTTCCGTGCCGATGAGTCCCCTCGCGATCCCCTGTACGACATAGACGTCCACGACGGCACCCAGCGCTCCGTGGGCGGCCTCCAAGGACGCCAGCGCGGTCGCACACGCATGACAGCCGGGTGCGACGAACACGAGAAGCCTGGCTCGGGTGGTGGGAACGAGCACGTCGACGATCTCGCCGGTCTCTGGGATGAGCAGCGCGCCCGAGCCGTGGGAAGACGCCGCCGGTGCAGAGAGCGGCTCTACGGGGCGTGCGTTCGAGGCCCGGGCGATCGCCCAGACGGCGGAGGCGATCAGCGCGCTCGCGCCCAGTGCACTCAGCGCCACGGCCGCTGACGAGCCTCCGAGAAGGGCAGCCGATAGCCCGACCCGGCCGGATGCGGCGGCATCGACCAGCGCTGCGGCGAGGACGGACGCGGCGACGACCGTGACGAGCAGGTTCCGCACGATGAGCCGTGGCCCGATCGGGGAGGGGAGCCAGTCGCCGAAGCATCCGCAGTCATCCGTCGCTCCGAGTTGGTCTGCGCGGATGACGGCGACGAGAAGCCCCGCGGTCAGCACGAGCGCGCCCCCGGCGATGCCGACGAAGAGCCAGCCGGTGGTGAGCAGCAGGCCGATGGCGATGAGCGCCTCGGCGACGATGAGCACGATGGCGGCGGCATCCGGATGCCGGACCGTGATGCGCAGGGCCGCGAACGCTCCGCGGCCGCGATCGGCGGCGCGCAGCTTGCCGATGGTGCTCAGGGCGAAGACCGCGGCGAGGAACGCCGCCAGCGGCGCGAGGAAGGCGCTCATGAGGTCATTCTCCTGGATCGGAAGAGCGGCCGAACCCCGCGTGGGATCCGGCCGCTCTCGCTGTGACGCTATCCGACGTCGATGCTGCGGGCGATCACGTGGCCGAGCAGAGGACCAGCGTGGAGTTGACGCCACCTGCGGTCTTCGCTCCCGTGCCCACGTAGCCGGCCGGGACGGCGGCGGTGGCGCTGAGCGTGAACGCGACCGAGATCGAGAGCGTCGTGCGGAAGTCGATCGTCGCGCCGGCGGCGAGCGGGGCGGTCAGCGTGATCTGGCGGCTGGTGGCGGAGAGGACTGAGACATCCGCCGTGCCCCCGGTGACGCTGAAGACGCCGATGTTGGCCACTCCCGAGCCGGTGACGGTGACGGTCGTGCCGACGGGCAGCGGGGTCGAGGGGCCTGCGGTGAGCGTGAAGCCGGGGCCGAGGACGCCGAGCACGCCACAGGTCCCGTTGAGAGCGAATGCGCCGACCTCGATGTCGCCGGAAGCGGCGGCGAGCGGCGTGGCCACGGCGGCGGCGATGACGGGAACCGACCATGCCGCGCCCTTGACGAGCGTGCGGCGCGAGACGCCCTTGTTCTTCTGGATTTCCTCGGTCACGAAAGTGCCCTCCCTGTTCGATGCAGATGCGGTTTCCCGCGGTGTCGTGACGAGGCGACACGATTTTCTGCATCCCCCAGGAGCCCCGTCGTGGACCTCAAGCTAGGGCGATGGAGAGGGGAGCGATGGGGGTTTCGGTGAACTTCGCGCTCCGTGCGCGCAACCTGCGCGACGTGTGCTTTTCGACGGTGAGGAGCTATGCCCGGCGCGTGGCCCGCAGCGCGCGTGGAGTCGCCTGATACGCATCGTCGAGCGCTCGCCGCATGCTCATCGGGGAGTGGAATCCGGCGCGCTGGGCGATCTGATCGATGCTCAGCACGTCGTAGCGGCTGTCCACCAGCAGGGAGTGGGCGAGGCGGGCTCGCTGTCGGCGGATCTCGGCCGCGACGCTGTTCCCGGACTCCGAGAAGACGAGCTGGAGCTGCCGCAGCGACGACTGCACCTCGTGCGCGACCTGGGCCGGGTTGAGTGCCGGATCACCGCACTGCTGAGCGATCACCGCGATCGCCCTTTCTCGCAGCACGGCATGGGGCGAACCCTGGCCACTGACACCGCCGATCCGATCCAGGAGCACGGCACCGCTCATCTCCATCACGAGTTGCTCGATGGCGTACTGCTCGATCGCGGATGCCTTGTCGTCGGTGTCCAGGAGACAGTCGAGGAACTGCTGCATCGACGTGTCCAACAGTCGGCGTTCCGCGTACACGGTGGCATCGGGCGGCAGCGACGGCACGAACGACGCGACCGCCGCCCGGGGGACGAGCGCCGCGACGAACCGCCAGCCGCCTGCCCAGCGCAGGCGGCGCGTGAAGCCGTGCGCAGCGATGACCAGGCCGTCCGTCGCCTGGACCCAGGGCTCGCCGTCGAGCCGCGACCACAGTGCGTGCGCCTGCACGAAGGCGAACACCGCATGATCGGGGTAAGCGGAGACGGTGTCGACATGGAGTTCGGAGGTTCCGCCGTTCGTGCTGAGCAGGACGACCTCACCGGAGGTGCGCTGCCGGGAACGCAGGCCCGGCCGGTCTCCGATGCGCCGCACCCCGTGCGCGGCGAGCGTCCGATCGTCGATGACCTGAGCGGAAGAATGTGTCACGGGACGTCACTCCTCGGGGTGTCAGCGTGCGGCACCATTGCCTCTGTGACCGACCGTTTCCTGCGCGGCCGATCACCGCCTCGTGCGTCGGTCTCCTCCCCGACGCGTCGATACAGCAGTGAATTGAATACAGGTTCAATGATCACGGGCCTCCTGTCAACACAGATCGCGAATTCGTGTGGCGAGACGACACGAAACCCATCTGCATCCCCCAGGAGCCTCACCTTGCGAGCCACCGTAGAGGCCTCGTCCCGGCTTGTCCGGTGAACGACGCAAAAGCGCGCACTGCGCGTTATTCCTGCGCGTTCTGTGCTTTTCCGAACCGGTTGTGCCGCGGTGGCCCCGTCGGTGAGATCGTGGATAGGCTTGCCGTCATGCCCGATCGCTTCTTCGTCAACGCGGTCGGCGCCGTCGTCGAGGTCGACGTCTCGCGACGCTCGGCAGGCTTCCGTGCCCTGGCCTTCGAGGCCTGGGCCGATGCGCGGATCGAGGCGGCAGACACCCCCGACGCCACCGCCGTGGTCCCCGCGGAAACCGGCGACGCCGAAGCACTGTCCGCGCTCTCGACCGACGTGACGATGAAGGCCCTGGCGCACCGCCGGCACGATCCCGTCTGGATGCTGCACGCTGCCGGGCTCGCTGCGCGCGACGGTCGCGTCGTCGTGCTGAGTGCGGCCTCGGGGACGGGTAAGACGACCGCTGCGCGCCATCTGTCACGGCGCTACGCCTACGTGAGCGACGAGACCATCGGCATCGACGATGCGGGCCGGGTCGTTCCCTATCGGAAACCGTTGTCGATCATCCAGCGTCGCGATGCGCCGAAGGCCCAGATCGCGCTCTCCAGTCTCGACGGAGGCCGGGCGCTCCCCGACGACCTCCGCGTCGCGAAGATCGTCGTGCTCGATCGGTCGGACGACGGACCGGAGGAACCCGAGGTCGATCCGCTCGACATCGCGGAAGCGCTGGCGCTCTTGGGGCCGCAGACGAGCTATCTCGCCGACGGCCCGGCGCCGCTGCGACGGATCGCCGCGCTGCTGGCAGCGACCGGCGGTGCCGTGCGCGTGCGCTACCGCGAGGTCGACCGCATCGACGAGGTCGTCGACGACCTCCTGCGCACGCCTTTGCAGCCGGTCGCTGCCGTCGTCGCCGAATCGACCTCGCCGGTCGTCGGCGCCCCGCAGCCCGACGGTCTCGCGCGGGCGGAGATCATCGACGCACTGGCTCTGGAAGGTCGGACGGTGCTGCTGCAGCGCACACCGACCGGCGGGAAGGTTCAGGTGCTCGACGGCATCGGCCCCGACATCTGGGCGGCCGCAGACGGACAGCCGCTCGACGGCATCGTGCGAGCAGTCGTGGCCGCGCACGGGGAGCCCACAGGAGAGGACGCGCACACGATCGTGGAGCGCGCGGTGCAGCGCCTGCTCGCCGACGGGATCCTCAGAGCGGCCGAGGCGCCGCGGTCCTGAGAGCGGAACCGCCGTGGGGTCGGGTCAGCCCCCGGAACCCCGGCGACGCACTCCGGGTTCGGGAGCGGTGACGGGCTCCGCCGTGCCATCGTCCTTGGTGTAGCGGTCGTAGGCGCCGTAGTACTCGCGGCCGTAGTACGCCGACTCCGCGCCCTTGCGGGGCACGCGGTTCAGCACCACGCCCAGCACCCGACCCGTGGTGCGGGTGATGTTGGCGATCGCGCGCTGCAGCATGTCGAAGGTCGTCTTCCCCGAGGACACGACGATCAGCACGCCGTCGGCACCCGCAGCCAGCACCGCCGCATCCGTCACCGGCAGCACCGGCGGGGAGTCGAGGATGACGATCGCGGACTTGCTGATCTCGGCGAGGAAGTCGCGCATGCGCTGCGACCCGAGCAGTTCGCTCGGGTTCGGCGGAATCCGACCGGCGCCGACCACGGCCAGGGGCACATCGCGCGACGGGCGATGCGCCACGTCCTGCAGTTCCGCCCGCCCCGCGAGCACATCGGTGAGGCCGACCTCGTGTGACATGCCGAAGATGTCGGCGATCACCGGACGTCGCAGGTCGCAGTCGATCAGGATCGCCCACTGGCCGGCCGCAGCCAGGCTCGAGGCGAGGTTCACCGACACCGTCGACTTTCCGTCACCCGGCACCGAGCTGGTGACCACGATGACGCGCGGCGGGTTGTCGACATCGATGAACTGGAGGTTCGTGCGCAGCTCGCGCATCGACTCGGTCGTGTGGTGGGACACGCCGTGCTGGGACTCGAGGGAGAAGTCGATCACCTGACGCTCGTCCGCCATCGACTTCTCGAGGGGGAGCGTGCCGATCACGGCGACGCCCGTCTCGCGCTCGATGTCGCGCGGGTGGCGCACGCGGCGATCGACGGTGTGCCGCACGAAGGCGTAGAGGAGACCGAGGGCGAGCCCGGCGAGAGCACCGATGACGACGTTCAGACGCGTGTTCGGCGACGACGGGGCGCTGGGGAGGCGAGCCGAGTCGCCGACGATCAGGGAGATCGCGGCGGGGGTGGTCTCGGTGCCGCCCTCGAGCTTCTCGATCTCGATCGCCATGCCGTCGAGCCACGCCTGAGCGAGCGCCTGTGCCGACTCCGGCGTGGGGCCCGTGGCGGTCACCTTGAGGGCAGTCGTGTCGATCGGGTTGGTCACGGTGACGCGGTTCACCAGCACATCGGGCGAGGCGTCGATGCCGAGCTCGTCGATCGCATGCTCGGCGACCGCGCGCCACGATCCGAGGTTGAGGTATGACTTGACCCTGCTCTGCGCGAGCTGGTTGCCCACGAGTGCGGCCCCGCTCGTCCCGTCGCCGCCCACCGCCGTCACGATGCCGGTCGTGTCCGCTGAGTACACCTTCGGCTGCAGCGCGCTCCACCCGAAGGCCGCGACGGCGCCGACGAGCGTGGCGACGACGATGACGATCCAGTGCGCGCGCAGGATGCGCACGTAGTCTCTCAGTTCCAACTCTTCATCCCCTCGCACATCCCGCGGGGAGCTCGGGATGCAGACATGATGATGAGCATACGGTGAACACCCGCTCCCGGTGGTCGCACGCGGGTCAGGTCAGGGCATCGTGCACGATGCGTTCCACCTCGATCAGTGCGGGGGTCAGCTCCGCTGCCGATCGGGCGTACGTCTCGCGGGACCGCCGGTAGGGGTCGATCACGTCGTCCTCTTCACCGGAGGCAGGGGTGATGCCGCGCTGGTCGTTGACCGCCTGCAGCACGGCCGCGAACCGCTCGCGCGGGGCGTCGCCGGCGGCCTCTGCCGCGGCCTGCGCTTGCGCGCTCGGCAGCGTCGACGCGAGGCGTGCGAACTCCCGGACCGTGAACGTGCGACGAAGCCGATTCGGCATCATCTTCACCACGTGCGAGCGATGCTCCCTCGCCATGGTCAGGATGAGGTCGGCGTCGGCGAGGAGCGGCTCGACCAGGTAGCGGGCCCGATGGGCGGCAGCCACGTCGGCGTCGACGCCCTCCTGGACCGCGAGTTCGAGCGCGGGCTCCGGCATGCCGTGGCCGACCAACGCGTGGGTGCCCGCGCTGTGGACTCTCACGCCCAGAGGCTCGAGTTCGGCTCGGAGCAGCACCTCGGCCAGCGGCGATCGGCAGATGTTGCCGGTGCACACCGTGAGGATCGTCAGTCGCGACGACGGTTCCGTCTCGTTCGTCGAGCCCAGGAGCTCGGCAAGGGGAACGGGGGAACCGGCGGGGGACTGTGCAGAAGAAGACGAGGAAGGGGGAACGGCGTCGGCGTCGGAGCGTCCGCGCTCGCGCCACTCCCGGCGGCTCATCCCGGCTGGTGGGCCCTCTGCAGACTGCGCGTTCACGCCACCAGCCTAGAGCTCCGGGACGGCGGCCGCCCCGTGAACGGAAGATCTGCCAGTGGGGGCGCTGACGGTGGGAGGCGAGTCGTCAGGGGAGCCGCGGCGGCTCCTCGATGCTCTCCGCGTCGATCGCGGTTCCGTTCAGATGCTCGATGTAGCGCAGCAGCACTCCTTCGCGCAGCGCCCACGGCGACACCTCGAGTTCGTCCAGCTCGAGCGCGGTCATCGCCACGTGCAGGGAGACGGCAGCAGCGACGATCTGGAAGGTCCGGTCCGGGGTGATCCCCGGCAGCTCCTGCCTGGCCGACGCGGGCAGGCGCGCGAGCCGGGGGATCCATGAGCCGAGCGATGTGCGCGGGAGCAGCATCCGTTCGCTTCCCGACCACCCCGGCACCGGATAGCCGACCAAGCGGGCGAGCGACCGGATCGCCTTCGAGGAACCGACGACGTGGTCGGGTCGGGGGAGGCCGGTGAATCGCGGCAGCACGGTCGCGATGGTCGCTTCCGCGTGGGCGCGCAGTCGTTCGACGTCCGCCTCGCCAGGAGGGTCGTTCGGGAGGTACTGCACGGTCATGCGCCCGGCGCCGAGGGGCACGGACGCGGCGGCGTCGGGCATCTCCTCCGCGCCGGCCGCGATCTCCAGAGAGCCGCCGCCGATGTCGAGCAGCAGCAGCTGTCCGGCCGACCAGCCGAACCAGCGCCGCACGGCGAGGAAGGTCAGCTCCGCCTCGGTCTCCCCGTCGAGCACCTGCAGGGGCTGCCCCAGAGCGGCCTCGATGCGGGCGATGACCGCCGCGCCGTTGCGGGCATCGCGCACCGCACTGGTCGCTGTGGCCAGCAGCGCGTCGACGCGCTCGGCCTCGGCGACGCGTCGAGCCTGGGCGACCGCGGCCTCGAGCGCCTGCACCCCCTCCTCCGAGATCGCGCCGTCGGGTGTGAGGTAGCGCATGAGGCGCAGCACCGTCCTGTCACTCGTGGTCGCGAGCGGACGTCCACCGGGGCGGACGTCGGCCGCCAGCATGTGAACGGTATTGGATCCGATGTCGAGGACTCCCAGGCGCACGGAAAGAGACTACTCGCGCCCGGATACGATGTACTGCGTGACCACCGTCGACCCCACGCTGCCGCTGTCGCCCTACCGGGAGATCGGGCGCGCGGAATGGGCACGTCTCGCCGCAGGGCTCGATCAGCCTCTCACCGAGACCGAGGTCGTCGAGCTCCGCGGTATCGGGGACCGGCTGTCGCTCACCGAGGTCCGCGAGGTGTACCTGCCCCTGAGCCGTCTGCTGAGTCTCTACGCGACCGCGACCAAGCGCCTCGGCGCCGCCACCTCGTCGTTCCTGCAGGAGGACGACACGACGACGCCCTTCGTGGTGGGCGTGGCCGGCTCTGTGGCGGTCGGCAAGTCCACGATCGCCCGTCTGCTGCGCGAGCTCATGAGCCGGTGGCCCGGAACCCCGCGTGTGGAGCTGGTGACCACCGACGGCTTCCTGTACCCCAACGCCGAGCTCGAGCGCCGCGGGATCATGGACCGCAAGGGCTTTCCGGAATCGTATGACCGACGCGCGCTGATCGAGTTCCTGACCGAGGTGAAGAGCGGGGCCGCCGAAGTGCGCGCACCGTTCTACTCCCACATGCGCTACGACATCGTCCCCGACGCGAACGTCGTGGTGCGCCGTCCCGATGTCGTGATCGTCGAGGGGCTGAACGTGCTGCAGCCGCCCCCTGCCCCGAACGACGTCGCGGTGAGCGATCTGTTCGACTTCTCGATCTTCGTCGACGCCGAGACCTCGCACATCGAGAAGTGGTACGTCGATCGCTTCCTCGCTCTGCGGCAGGCGGCGTTCAGCAACCCCTCGTCCTATTTCAACGTGTTCGCGCATCTCACCGACGAGGAGGCGATCACGACGGCCCTCGGGTACTGGAACGAGATCAACATGCCCAACCTCGTCGAGAACGTGATGCCGACCCGGCACCGGGCGCGGCTGGTGCTGCGCAAGGGCGCCGACCACGACGTCGAGAGCGTGCTGCTGCGCAAGCTCTGACGCGGGTGTCCCGACCGCAATATTGTTCGGACGACTCGCAAAAATCCCGGCTTACTCTTGTTCGCATGTGTGGAATCGTCGGATACGTGGGCCCGCGCCCCAGCCAGGACATCCTTCTTGCCGGCCTCGCCCGCCTCGAGTACCGCGGCTATGACTCCGCGGGCGTCGCCGTGATCGACGGCGACGGATCCCTCGGCATGCGGAAGAAGGCGGGCAAGCTCGCGAAGCTGCGCGACTCGCTCGCCGACGCGCCGCTCCCCGACGGGTCGACCGGTATCGGCCACACCCGCTGGGCGACGCATGGCGGACCGACCGATGTCAACGCCCACCCCCACCTGGCGGACGACGACAGGCTCGCCGTCATCCACAACGGCATCATCGAGAACTTCTCGGCCCTGCGTGAAGAGCTGCTCGCCGACGGGGTGGCGTTCCGCAGCGAGACCGACACCGAGGTCGCAGCCGCCCTCCTCGGGCGTGAGTACGCCGCCAACGGCGGCGACCTCCAGCTCGCCTTCCGCAACGTCGTCAACCGACTCGAGGGGGCGTTCACTCTTCTCGCGATGCACCAGGACCACCCGGGGCTCGTCGTCGGCGCCCGCCGCAACTCGCCGCTCGTGATCGGTCTCGGCGAGGGGGAGAACTTCCTCGGCTCCGACGTGGCCGCCTTCATCGAGCACACGCGCAAGGCGCTAGCGATCGGCCAGGACCAGATCGTCTCGATCACCCCCGACTCCATCAGCGTCATCGACTTCGCGGGCACACCCGTCGAGCCCGAGCCCTTCGACGTCTCCTGGGACGCCGCCGCCGCCGAGAAGGGCGGATGGTCGAGCTTCATGGCCAAGGAGGTGTCCGAGCAGCCCGAAGCCGTGGCGAACACGATCCGCGGCCGCATCCAGGACGGCCAGGTCGTCATCCCCGAGCTCGAC
Organism: Microbacterium paraoxydans; assembly: GCF_020524545.1. Lineage (GTDB taxonomy): Bacteria > Actinomycetota > Actinomycetes > Actinomycetales > Microbacteriaceae > Microbacterium > Microbacterium paraoxydans_C. The sequence goes on from NZ_JAIVLG010000002.1 coordinate 272,551, forward strand.
GGCCTCGACGACCTCTTCACCGGGATCAACCGCGTCATCATCACCGCGTGCGGCACCGCGTCGTATGCGGCCCTCGTCGGCAAGTACGCGATCGAGCAGTGGGCGCGGGTCGCCGTCGACGTCGAGCTCGCGCACGAGTTCCGCTACCGCGACCCGGTGATCGGTGCCGACACCCTCGTCGTGTCGATCAGCCAGTCGGGCGAGACCATGGACACGCTGATGGCCGTGAAGTACGCCCGTGAGCGCGGCGCCCGCACCCTCTCGATCTGCAACACCCAGGGCGCGACCATCCCGCGCGAGTCGGACGCGGTCGTCTACACCCACGCCGGCCCCGAGGTCGCGGTCGCCTCGACCAAGGCGTTCTCGGCGCAGATCACCGCTCTGCTGCTGCTCGGCCTGCACATGGGGCGCGTGCGCGGCGCCGTCGCCGATGCCTCGACCGACGTCGCGGAACTCACCGAGCTGCCCGCGAAGATCGCCGAGGTCCTCGAGAGGGAGCAGGAGCACGTCACCCAGCTCGCCGGGTGGATGGCCGACACCCGGTCGGTGCTGTTCCTCGGTCGTCACGTCGGCTTCCCGATCGCTCTCGAAGGCGCGCTCAAGCTCAAGGAGATCTCCTACATCCACGCGGAAGGCTTCGCCGCGGGCGAGCTCAAGCACGGTCCGATCGCGCTGATCGAGCCGGGGCAGCCGGTGTTCGTGCTGGTGCCGTCCCCGCGTCACTCGGCGCTCGTGCATTCGAAGGTCGTCTCCAACATCCAGGAGATCCGTGCCCGCGGTGCCCGGGTGATCGTGGTGGCCGAGGAAGGCGACGCGGCCGTGCTGCCGTTCGCCGACGAGGTCATCCACATCCCGCTCGCCGGCGCGATGTTCGAGCCGCTGCTCTCGGTCGTGCCGCTGCAGATCTTCGCGATGGCGCTCGCCACCGCGAAGGGCCTGGACGTCGACCAGCCCCGGAACCTCGCGAAGTCGGTCACGGTCGAATAGGACCGGCTTCGAATCGCGCAAATGGCTCCGTTTCCCGGTGAAACGGAGCCATTTGCGCGATTCGAACCGGATGCATGCTCGGTAGGCTGAACGGATGATCATCGGCACAGGCATCGACCTCGTGGACATTCCGCGGTTCGAGCGCACGATGACCCGGACGCCCCGCCTCCTGGAGCGGCTCTTCGCCCCCTCCGAGCGTCCGCTGCGCCTTCCCTCACTGGCCGCACGGTATGCCGCCAAAGAGGCGCTGATCAAGGCGCTCGGCGGCTCGGACGGCGTGCACTGGACCGAGATCGAGATCGCCTCGGAGGCGTCGGGCCGCCCGCACTTCGTCCTCTCCGGATCGACCGCCGCTGTCGTCGAGGAACGAGGCATCCGCACCTTGCATCTGACCCTCACCCACGACGCGGGCCTCGCTGCTGCGTTCGTCGTCGCCGAAGGAGCGCCGCTGTGACCGTCCCGTTCCGCGAGGCGACCGTCGACCTCGATGCCGTCGCCGACAACGTCCGGCACTTCCGCCGGCTCACCGGTGTCGACGTGATCGCGGTCGTCAAGGCCGGAGCCTACGGGCACGGTGCGGCCGCGACCGCTGTCGCAGCGCTCTCCGCCGGGGCGACACGCCTCGGCGTCGCCGAGATCCCCGAAGCCCTCGAACTGCGCAGGCAGGGCGTCCGTGCGCCGATCATGGCATGGCTGCATGCGCCGGGCGAGCGATTCGAGCACGCGGCCGCGCAGGATGTGGAGATCGGTGTCTCCTCCTTCGATCAGCTCGAGGCCGCGGCTGCTGCGGCCGCCGTCGACCGTCCGGTCGGAGTGCACCTGAAGTTCGAGACCGGGCTCTCGCGCAACGGCATCGCCCCGGCCGACTGGGGGCGGGTGCTGGCGGAGGCCGCACGCCTGGAGCGGATCGGGCGGCTGCGCATCGTCGGACTCTTCAGCCACCTCTCCAACACCTCCGCGGAGGACGACCGGGCCGCGCTGGCGAAGTTCGAGGAGGGCGTCGCCGCGGCTTCCTCGTTCGGGATCCACCCCGAGATCAGGCACATCGCCGCCACCGCCGCAGCGATCGATCTGCCCGAGACGCGGCTCGATGCCGTCCGGATCGGCATCGGGCTCTTCGGCCTCTCACCGTTCGACGACCGCAGCTCCGCCGAGCTCGGCCTGCGTCCGGCGATGACCCTGCGCGGAGCGATCGCAGCGGTCCGCCGGGTGCCGGCGGGCACGGGCGTCTCCTACGGTTACGCGCACCGCACCGATCGAGACACCACGCTGGTGCTCGTGCCCCTCGGCTACGCCGACGGCGTGCCCCGGAACGCTTCGGGCAGGCTCCCGGTCTCCATCGGCGGACGGCGTTTCGTCAACGTCGGGAGGATCGCGATGGATCAGTTCGTCGTCGACGTCGGCGATACGCCCGTCTCCGTGGGGGACGAAGTGGTGCTGTTCGGCGATCCCACCCTGGGCGTGCCCTCGGCGGCGGACTGGGCGGCTGCGGCCGGCACGATCAACTACGAGATCGTCACGCGCATCGGACCCCGCGTGCCCCGGAGGGCATCGTGAGCGTGGACCCCGCATTCCTCGGTCGACGGGAGATCGCGACGTCCGAGGAGATGGAGCAGCTCGGCTTCCGGATCGGCGAACAGCTGGAGGCGGGGGATCTGCTCATCCTGACCGGGCCGCTGGGCGCGGGGAAGACGACGTTCACCCGTGGTCTCGCCGAAGGGCTCGGCGTGCGCGGCCCCGTGCAGAGCCCGACCTTCGTGATCGCGCGTACGCACCCTTCACTGGTCGGGCGTGCGCCGCTCGTGCACGTCGACGCGTACCGACTCGGATCGGCTGCAGAGCTCGAAGACCTCGACCTGGATCTCGAGCGCTCGGTGGTCGTGATCGAGTGGGGGAGGGGGATGGCCGAGGAACTCGCGGACTCGTGGTGGGACATCGAACTCGAACGGCCGGTCGGCGCCTCCGACCTCGACCCGTCGGAGCTCGACGCGGACGCCCCACGGATCGTCACCGTCGTGCGCGAGGGAATCTCATGAGTGCGTCATCGGCCTCCCCCCTCGTCGCCGTGATCATCGACGACGACCCGGGGGTCCGCTCCCTCCTGGACGAGGTGTTCCTCGCGGCTGGATTCGAGACCTTCCTCGCAGAGTCGGGTCCGGAAGGAATCGCGGCCGTCGAGCAGCACCATCCGGTGATCACCACCCTCGACATCAATCTGCCGGGGATCGACGGATTCGAGGTCGCGCGCCGCATCCGGCAGGTCAGCGACACCTTCGTCATCATGCTCTCGGCGCTGTCGGACGAGTCCGATGTGGTCCTCGGCCTGACCTCCGGCGCGGACGAGTACCTGGTGAAACCGTTCCGGCCCCGCGAGCTTCGTGCGCGCATCCAGGCCCTCCTGCGGCGGCCGCACCCCGCGGGCCCACCCCCGACGCCCGAGCCGCGCCCCGTGGCCGGACACGAGCCGTCGTCCGACGGCGCGACGGTGCTGACCTGGCGGGGCCTGGTGCATCGCGATCTCAGCCTCGATCTGGACACGCGTCTGGTGCTCGTCGGTCAGAAGCGGATCGATCTCACCCCCACGGAGTTCGACCTGCTCGCGGCGATCCTCGAGGCGAACATCCGCGTGTGCAGCAAGGCGGAACTCGCTCGCGGACTGCGCGGGGCACCACCGGGGTCGAACGACTATGTCAGCGAGCCTGACAAACGGGCCATCGAGACGCACATCGCGAATCTGCGGCGAAAGCTCGGTGACAGCTCGGCGAGACCGCGCTACATCGAGACCGTGCGCGGAGTCGGGTATCGTCTGACTCGCGCCGATGACACAGCGGACTGACCGGGGCGGGGCCGCGGCTCCCCAGCCGCAGCCCCGATGCCTGCGAGTCCCCACTCGCGTGGCCCCGGCGTCTGCGTTGTTCCCCAGTCGCAGTATCGGCCCCACTCAGAATGCTAGGGGTGCGGGGCCGCCTGAAGAGCGGGCTTGACGGATCTTTGAGTAATCTTGCGGGAAACCTGAGCTTCGAGCGGAAAGGCGAGCGTCGATGATCCGCACCGTGTCGATCTGGCGCTGGCAACTGGTCTTCACCGGCAGCGTGGTCGCGATCGTCGTGATGATCACGGCCTTCAAACCCCAGACCTTCGGCAACGCCTTGGTCGTCGCGGGGGCCGTGCTCGTCCTCGTCACGAGCGTGCTCACGCTGATCGTGCCGTGGCACCGTCTGCCGCGCTCCGCCGCCGCCGTCGTGCCCCTCCTGGATGCGCTCGCGATCGGGTTCACCACCAGTGCGCCGGATCTCCGTCTGGGGTTCCTGTGGGTCTTCCCGGTCGTCTGGCTGGCCACGTACTTCACCCTCCCGTGGGTGTTCGGCGGCATCGTCTTCATGGGCGCCACGCTCGTGCTGTTCGCCGAGCAGCGCGGCTCGCCGGCGGACATCCTGCTGCGCCTGCTGACCCTCGTCATCACCCTGGGGTTCCTCGGCGTGACGGTGCGCATCGGCGCGCAGCGCTCGCGGGCCGCGCGTCGGCTTCTGCAACGTCGCTCCGAGCAGGTCAATCGTGCGGCGGAACGGGCGGAGGCGAATCAGCGGCGGGTGATCCAGATCGTCGACGCCCTGAGCGTCGCCCTCGTCGTCGTCACGGCGGGAGGGCGGATCCTGCAGATGAACGACGCCTACCGTGCGCTCTACGGCCGCGATCGTTTCGGCGCGGAGCTCTCCACGGCCGCGGTCGAGTACGACGCCCGACGGGGTGTCGCACTGCCTCCCTCGCGCACCTCGCTCGCCCGCGCCGCCGCCGGAGAGAAGCTCGACGCCGAGCGCGTGTGGCTGTTCGACGGCGCCGGGCACTGGCGGGCGCTCGAGGTGAGCACGGAGCCGATGGCCGGCGTCGGCGGAGGCGAGGCGATCACCCTGGTCGTGATCGACGACGTGACCGCTCGGCTCGAGGTCGACGAGGAACGTCGGGCCTTCAACGCCATGATCTCGCACGAGTTGCGCAATCCCCTCACGGCGATCATCGGCCACGTCGACCTGCTCCGTGAACGCGAAGACCTCCCCGGGCGAGTTCCGGCGCAGCTGGAGATCATCGCGAACTCGGGAGAGCGCATGCAGGATCTGGTCGCGAGCATCCTCCGGCAGACGAGTCGCACCGCTCAGGATCCGTTCGAATCCGTGGATCTGCGCGAGATCGTCGAATCGGCGGCGGCATCGTACGCACCCGTCATCGCGGGCAACAGGCAGACGCTCCGGGTCGAGGGCGCCGCGAGCCTCGTCATCTCCGGTGATGCCTTCCGGCTGCGTCAGGTGGTCGACAATCTGCTGAGCAACGCCGCGAAGTACACCCCCGCGGGCGGAAGCATCGACGTCGAGCTGAGCGTCGCGACGAACGGTCAGGCTGTGGTCACCATCGTCGACGACGGATTCGGTATCGCCGCAGATGACGTGGCCCGCGTGTTCGAGCCCTACTTCCGCACCGATGACGCCGTGCGCGCCGGTATCAGCGGTACCGGGCTCGGCATGGGTATCGTGCGGGAGATCATCGCCGCACACGAAGGCAGCATCGACCTCGCCAGTGAGGTCGGTGTCGGCACCCGAGTGACTCTGCGCTTTCCGCAGCGTCGAGTGATGGAGGCTCAGGCATGACCCCGCTCGTTCCCGTCAACGTCGACATCACGACCAGCATGGTCGCGGTGGTCACGGTGCTCACCGCCATCGTGATCGGTCTCGGCACCCTCGCGCGCCCGAGCAGGGCGACCGTCACCTGGGGAGCGGCGTTCGGTCTGGGGATGCTCGGTGCCTACCTCTGGCTCGCCGGGCAGCAGATGACGGAGACCAGGGTCCTGCTCGCCGCGGCCTCTGCTCTGCTGCTCTGCTTCGAGCCCCTCGTGTGGGTCGGACTGCGGATGCACTTCCGGCGCCGCGAACGGTGGTGGCTGGTCGTCCCCTACCTCGTGATCGCGCCCACGCTGCTGGTGACGACTGCCGACACCCCGTGGTACCTGCCGTCGTTCCACCTCGTCTTCCTGGGCAGCGCCGTCTTCGGCGGGCTCGTGGCCTACGAGCTGCTGCGCGACCGGCCGGCGGCCAGGGACATCGTGCTCCCGCTGGCGCTCGCCTCCTGCGGACTCGTGGTGGTCGCGGTCGTGAGCACCTTCTCGGCACTGCTGTCGGGTGGCGTGTCGGTCGGTGCGCAACTGAGCGCCCTGCGCGGCATGAACGCCGTCGGGACCGTGGTGGTGAGCACCTGTGCCGCATTCACCCTCGTCCTGATGGTGCGCGTGGAGGCGAAGAAGAGCGATGCCGGCGATTTCATGGAGCGCGCACGTCGTCGGCTCCGCAAGGCCGAGGCGCAGAACGATCTCCCGTGGTCGGTGCTCGATATCCGACTCGACGACCCCACCGATCTCCGAGAGGCATCGACGGGTGCCGCGTTCGCGTTCATCGTCGACCGATTCCACCATGACATCCAGGAGGCCCTGCCCGCGTCGGCCGACGCCGACCGGGTGGAGGACGGTCGGGCGATCGTCGTGATCCGTGGCGGCGACGAGTCGGTACGTCACCACCTGCGCGGGATCTTGACGCGCATCTCGATGATCGACCGGGAGACGACGACCGGGATCCGATCGTCCGCGAGCATCGGCTGGGCGACCGCTTCGGTGGTCGGTTTCGACTTCGACATGCTCACGGCTACCGCGGGGCAGGCGGCCGCGCGAGCCCGTGCCGCAGGCGGCGATCAGTGGAAGCGCGCCGACGAGACGGATCTGGAGCGGGCCGCGTCCATCGTCGGCTAGGAGGTTCGGGACTCCCGACCCCTGGCGAGCGCGGTCGCGATCGCGCCCTCCGCCTCCGCCCCGGTCTCGGCCGCGGCCGAGACGTTCTCGGCGACGACCGCTTCGATGATCTCGGTGCGCTGGATGCGTGTCTCGCGCGGGGCCTTCACACCGATGCGCACACTGTCGCCCTTGATCTCGAGCAGCGTGATCTCGATGTCGCCGTCGATGCGCACGCTCTCACCGATCCGCCTCGTCAAAACCAGCATTCGTTCAGCCTACTGCCGCGGAGACGGCGCCGACCGCGGCCGAGGGCGCGGGGGCATCGCGAACCACGCCGACGGTCTCGATCGTGAGCGCGGCGGCCGTCGCTTCGGTGTACGAGAGCACCGGAAGGCCGTCGGTCTGCGCGGAGACGAGCCGCCGCACCGCCGGTCGCAGCGTCGGCGCGCATACCAGCACCGGTTCGCCACCCTCGCGTACCGACGCGACCGCCTGCTTCACCGACTCCACCACGGCCTCCATCCGCTGCGGGTCGAAGACGATCTGGCTGCCCTCGTCGCCGGTCCGCAGGCTCTCGAGCATCGCCTGCTCGAGAAGCGGGTTGATCATGACCACGCGCAGGACGCCGCCGTCCGCGAACCGCGCCGCGATCGCCGGGCCGAGAGCAGCTCGTGCGGCTTCGATCAGGCCCTCCGGATCGGTCGAGGTCCTCGCCCGCAGCGCGAGCGCTTCGTAGATGCGGCTGAGGTCGTTGATCGGAACCCGTTCGGCGAGGAGTCCCTGGAGTACGCGCTGCACCTCCGCGAGGGACAGCAACGCCGGGGTGAGCTCCTCGACCGCCGCGGGGGAGGCCTGTTTGAGCGCGTCCGTGAGCTGGCGCACGTCCTCGCGACTGAGCAGCCGCGCTGCGTGGGCGTGGATCACGCTGGAGAGATGCGTGATGATCACGCTCGCGCGGTCGACCACGGTCGCTCCCGAGAACTCGGCGCTGTGGCGCATCTCGAGGGGGATCCACTTGCCGTCGAGCCCGAACACCGGGTCGAGGGTCGCTGCACCGGGAAGCGATTCCAGGCCCTGCCCGAGCGCGAGCACGGAGCCGGCCGGCGCGGTGCCCCTCCCGGTCTCGACCCCGGCGATGCGGATGACGTAGGTGGCCTGCGGCAGCTCGATGCTGTCCCTGGTGCGCACCGGCGGGGCGATCAGGCCCAGATCGAGGGCGATCCGCCGGCGGAGGGCCTTCACCCGCGCCAGGAGATCGTCGGGTCCTCCGGTGACCAGATCGACGATGTCGGGGGAGAGCAGGATCTCGAGCGGGTGCACGCGCATCTTCTCGATCAGCTCCTCCGGTTGATCCGCGGGAGCCGGCGCAGGGGTCTGCGCCGCGATGGCCTCGTCGCGCTTCTGCGTCGCCTTGATGCGCTGCGCGATCAGCAGCAGAAGGGCGCCGATCGCCACGAACGGCAGCATCGGCATGTGCGGGATCAGCGACAGGACGATCGCGGCGCAACCGGCGATGATGAGCGCGTTGCGGGACTGGCCGAGCTGTGCGGACGCGGCGGTGCCCATCTCCGCCTCGGCCGTCGAGCGGGTCACGATCATGCCGGTGGAGACCGCCATCAGCAGCGCGGGGATCTGGGTGACGAGCCCGTCGCCGATGGTGAGGAGGCTGTACGTGCTCACGGCCCCGTCGATCGTCATGCCGTGCTGGACGATCCCGATCGCGATGCCGCCGACCACGTTGATGATGATGATGACGAGCCCGGCGATCGCGTCGCCCTTGACGAACTTGGAGGCACCGTCCATGGCGCCGTAGAAGTCGGCCTCGGCGGCGACCTCCGCGCGACGTTCCCGGGCTTCGGCGTCGGTGATGAGTCCCGCATTGAGGTCGGCGTCGATCGCCATCTGCTTGCCCGGCATGGCGTCGAGCGTGAACCTCGCCCCGACTTCGGCCACGCGCTCCGCTCCCTTGGTCACCACGACGAACTGGATGACGACGAGGATCAGGAAGACCACGGCGCCGATGATGAGGGAGCCACCCACAGCGATCGCGCCGAACGCCTCGATCACCTGGCCGGCGTAGGCCTCGCCGAGCACCAAGCGCGTGGAGGCGACGTTGAGCCCCAGCCGGAACAGCGTCGCGACGAGCAGCAGCGAGGGGAACACCGAGAAGTCCAGGGGCTTCTTGACGAACATCGACGTGAGCAGGATCACGAGCGCGAACATGATGTTCAGGATGATGAGGATGTCGAGCAGGAACGGCGGCACCGGAACGACCAGCAGCATGATGATGCCGACGACGCCGACGGGCACCATCAGCTTGAGGAAGAGCTGTCTCATACGGTCCTCCGATAGGGAAGGGAATGGATGCCACGAGCGGCCCCGCGCCGCCGCAGGGCGTCGACGAACACGAGCACTCGGGCGACGGCGTTGTACAGGTCCTCGGGGATCTCCTGGCCCAGATCGCACGCAGCGTGCAGGGCGCGCGCGAGCGAGACCTCGCGCACCATCGGGACACCGGTCCGCGTCGCCTCGTCGCGGATGCGCTCCGCGACGACGCCGCTTCCCTTCGCGACGACCTTGGGCGCAGCGCGTCCGACCTCGTACCGGAGCGCGACGGCGACGTGCGTGGGGTTGACGAGGACCACATCGGATCCCGCGACCGCGGAGATCATGCGGTTCCGGCTGATGGCCAGCTGTCGGGAGCGGCGTTGCTGACGGATCAGGGGGTCGCCCTCGGAGTTCTTGTTCTCGTCGCGCACCTCGCGTTTGGTCATGCGAGTGTGCTTGCGGTTGCGTCGCATCACGACGAACATGTCGATCGCGGCCAGCACCAGCCCGACCGCGATGGCGGTCTGCAGCAGGGCCGCCGTTCCTTCGCTCGCGGTGCCGAGCAGGCGTGAGATCGAGTGGGCGCCGCTGGCGGTCAGCACGGGCATCAGGCTCGCGACCACGAGCCACAGGGCGATGCCGATGGCCGCGGTCTTCATCAGGGCTTTCGCACCCTCCCAGAGAGCCTGCATGCCGAACACGCGGCGGATCCCGGTGACGACGTTGAACTGTTCGAAGCGTCCGGTCAGCGGCTTCAGGTGCACCCCGCCCTGGATCACCGCGCCGATCAGCGTGACGATCGCGACGGCGGCCAGCATCACGGCGATCGTCGGCAGCACGGATGCGAGGCCACGCTCGAGTGCCGCGAGCGCTGCGTCCGGCGTCGGAGCGTCGACCAGGGACGTCAGCGTGAGCAGCTGCTCGGTGCCGGCCGATGCCCCGAGGGCGATGGCGGCCGGCATGGTGACGGCGGCGGCGCCGATGCCCAGCCACGCGGTGAGATCCTGGCTGCGCGAGAGACGCCCCTTCTTGCGAGCCTCGCTGAGATGCTTGTCGGTCGCCTTCTCGCTGCGCTCGCCGCTGTCCGTGCCGCTCACTCCTGCACCCCCTGCATCATCTTGAGGGCCTGGACGGCGAGGGCATCCACGATCCCGGGCAGGACTGCATACACCGCTCCGGCCAGCAGGAGCGTCAACAGGATCTTCACCGGGAAGCCCATCGCGAAAGCGTTCAGGGCGGGCGCCACGCGCGTGATCAGGCCCAGCCCGACGTCGGCGAGGAAGAGCACGAGGACGAGCGGTCCGGCGATCTGCACGGCCGCGAGCACCATCTGCGAGACGCCGTCGACCAGGAGCTCGGCGGGACCGGCGACCTCGAACACCCCGTCGATCGGAACGGCGTCGAAACTGCGCGCGAGCCCGGCGAGGATCAGCTGATAGCCGCCGGAGGCGAACAGCAGCGTCAGCGCGGTCAGGTGGAACAGGCGCGTGAACTGGGCGCCGTTCACGAGGGAGTGCGGGTCGAAGGCCTGGGCGAGCTGGAATCCGCCGAACACGTCGATCAGGCTGCCGGCGGCCTGGAGTGCCGAGAAGCACAGCAGCACCAGGAAGCCCAGGAGCGCGCCGGTGAGCAGTTGCAGCACCAGCGCGCCGAGGAAGGGGCCGGTGTCGAGGTTCTCGTACCCGGGTGAGACCGCCGTGCCCACGGCGAGCGAAAGGCCGATCGCGAGCATCGCCTTCACACGCACCGGGATCGCTCCGTAGGAGAAGGGCGGGGCGATCATGATGAACGCGGTGATGCGGACCGCGGCGAGCATCGTCGCCTCCAGCCATGCGAAATCGATGGGGATGAACACCGCGTCATCCGCTCAGGAGCGAGGGGATGCGGGCGAACATCTCGGTGGTGAAGGCGATCATCTCCGCGATCATCCAGTTCCCGGCGATCAGCAGGGCTATCCCGACCGCCACGATCTTCGGCACGAACGACAGCGTCACCTCCTGCACCTGGGTGATGGATTGCAGGAGCGAGATCGCGAAACCCACCACGAGGGCGGTCACCAGCACCGGAGCAGCGAGCTTCGCGGCGATGATCAGCCCCTGGGTGCCGATGTCGATCACGGCTTCGGGGCTCATCCGACACCTCCGTAGCTCTCCAGGAGGGCGCGGATGATGAGCCCCCACCCGTCGACCAGGATGAACAGCAGGATCTTGAACGGCAGCGAGATCATGACGGGCGGCAGCATCATCATGCCCATCGACATCAACGCCGCGGCGACGACGAGGTCGATCACGAGGAACGGTACGAAGATGACGAAGCCGATGATGAACGCGGCGCGCAGCTCGGAGATCATGAATGCCGGGATGAGCGTGTACATCGGCACGCTCGTCGGGTCCTCGGGATTGGGCTGACCCGCCATCCGGGTCATGAGGGCGAGGTCCTCTTCGCGCGTGAACCGCAGCATCCACTCCTGCAGCGGCAGCTGGCCGACGTCGATGGCCTGGGTGAACGTGAACGTGCCGTCTATGTACGGCTGCACGGCGACGGCGTTGATCTCGGTCAGCACCGGCCACATGATGAACAGCGACAGGAACAGGGACAGCCCGGCCAGCACCTGGTTCGGGGGGATGGTGGGCAGGGACAGGGCGTTGCGTGTCATCGCGAGCACGACGAAGATCTTGGTGAACGACGACATCATCAACAGCAGGGCGGGCGCCACCGAGAGCAGCGTGATGCCGAGCAGCGTCAGGATCGAACCCGAGGGCGAACCGTCGACACCGTTGATGTCGATCGTGACGCCGTCGCCCGGATCGTCGGGTGTCACGGCCGCGTGCGCCGGGGAGCCGGTGGCCAGCGTCAGCACGACCACCACGGCGAAGGCGGCGGCGACGAGCAGCGCGACTCGTCGCAGCGCGCGGCCGTCGGCGGTCCCACCGGGCATGCTCATCGTGTGCGCCGGATGGCCTCGGCGGTCTGCCGCCAGGTTTCGGGCGAGAGGATGGAGCCGCGAAGCGGATCGTTCCGATGGCGGATGCGCCGCTGCGGCACCGGCTCCGTGGCCGCGGTCGTGCTCTCGGTCCGGGCGGTCGCGGCGAGGATGCGGTCGAACTCGGCGGCGTCGGAGGCTGCTTCCGACGTCGCGGCCGACCACGCCGGCGTTGCCGCGTCGTCGGGCACGGCTGCGGCCTTGACGGGCAGACGGTCGACCACGTTGACGCCGTGTTCGGTGACACCCAGCACGTAGCGGGCGTCTTCGGTCTGGACCACGACGATCTGCGCCTTCGGCCCCACTCCCTGGCGGCCCAGCACCGTGATGGCCTCACCGTCGCGTCGCCGGGCGGCGGTGCGGGATACCCGACGCTGCAGGAACCAGAGCAGCCCGAGCACCGCTGCGAGCGACAGCGCGACCCGCAGCGCGAGCAGGAGGTCGTCCAGGGTCAGGCCTCGACGTTCTCGAGGATGCGGGTGATCCGCACCGCGTAGTCCTGATCGACGACCACGACCTCGCCGTGCGCAATGATGCGGCCGTTGAGCTTGACGTCGGCGGGGGCACCGGCGGAGCGATCGAGTTCGACGACACGCCCCGGCTCGAGGTCGAGGACGTCGCGCACGGCCATCCTGGTGCGCCCGATCTCGACCGTCAGCTCCATCTCGACCCCGGCGATGCGGTGCAATCGGCGCGACGAGCTCGACGTACCGGCCGGAGTGCGCGTGACGATCACGGCGAGGCGCCCGATCGTCCGTTCGGTCCCGTCCTGCAGATCGAAGAGCTGGGCGGCGGGGTCCGCGAAGAGGGCGGAGGCGTCGCCGATGGTGGCGTCACCGAGCGCGCCGGCACCCAGCGCGCTGGCCGCGGCCTCGAGGGCATCGCGCAGTCGTTCGGTCAGAGGGGCACCGCCGAGACCGTCGACTAGGGCCTCGGAATCGAGCAGCTGCACCGCCAGCTGCGCGCTCGCCTCACCGACGAACTGCACGATCACGGCATCGCCGGTATCGCCCGACACCTGGGAGGCACGCGCGGAGGTCGCGGTGGCGGTCGGCAGTTTCGCCGCGAACGCGGCAGCGACGGCGGACTCATAGGTGGTGGTGCTGGTCACGCGGGCTCCTCGGCGATGGCGGGATCGGGGGCGGTGGTGGCGACGACGCAGGCCAAGCGCGCTCCGGCGCTGCCGACGGCCGCAGTGGCGACGGTCTGATCGCCCACGGCGAGGATCATCGGCCGGTCCGCGGAGTGCGGGAAGGAGACGATGTCTCCGACGGCGAGATCGAGCACGTCGCGGGGAAGCACGGCGCGGGGTGCGAGCCTGAGTGCCACGTCGACGGGGGAGACCTCGACCTGACGGCGGACCATTCCCGGCGCCGCCGACCGGTCTGCATCCGAGGTGCGCACCGTGAAGCCGGCGAGGACCGAGGCGGGCAGCATGACGCTCGCCGGGACGGCCCGGCCGGCCAATCGCATCGAGAACCGCGCGACGATCACCGGTTCCCCCGAGGCCGCGACCTGCGCGAACTGGGAGCTGTACTGAATCCCGCTCACCGTGATCCCGGCGGGCAGCAGCCCGTCCAGGGCGCCGGTGAGGTGATCGAGAGCATCGACGATCAGGGAGCGGATCAGCGCCTGCTCGATCGGGGTGAACGTGCGGTCTTCCGAGGTGTGGGACGAGCGCCCGCCGACCATCTGCACGATCCAGGTGGTGGCGGCGGAGGTCGGCAGCTGCACGATGAGGCGTTCGTCCGAGTCGGGCAGCGCGCACACGATCAGGGTGGTCGTCGTCGGGAGCGACTGCGCGTACTCGCCGTACGTCAGCATGCCGACATGCTCGACGGCGATGGTGGCGCGGACGTGGATCTTCGCCGACAGCTGGGTCGACCACTGCCGGGAGAACGTCTCGAAGGCCAGTTCCAGGGTGCGGGTGTGCTCGCGCGAGAGGGTCGCCGAACGGCCGAAGTCGTACACCTCGACTTCGGCGGCCTTCGTCGCCGTCGCTGCGCGCGCTTCGGAGCGCACGCTGTCCTGGATCACCACGAACCCGACTATCGGGCGGTGATCTGCGTGCGTTAGGAGAGGACGAGGTCAGGAGGACGGCTGCGCCGCCTGCGCTTCGGGCAGGAGGGCACGCACCTCCTCGTTCGCATCGGACAGGACGACGATGTCGACCCGTCTGTTCTGGGCCAGTGCTTCGCTGCTGTTGCCGGCGGCGACCGGGCGGGTATCACCGAACCCGACCGACTTCAGATGGCTCGGCGGCAGCCCCGACGACTCGACCAGATGCCGCAGAACCTGGGTGGATCGTCCGGCCGACAGCTCCCAGTTCGTGGGGTAGGGGGCCACGGAGCCGCGGACATCGGCATGGCCCTCGACCGAGATCTCGTTCGGTGCGGTGACCAGCACCGAGCCGAGCGCGTCGAGGACCAGTACGGCCGTCGGGCTGAGCGCGGTGCTGTTCGTGGTGAAGAAGGTCTCCGCGCTGACGAGGCCGATCGTGAGTCCGCGCTCGTCGATCGTGAAGGTGACGTCTGCTTCGAGGCCGTTGTCTGCGAGGACACGGCGCAGCCGCTCCCGGAGCGCGGAGAGCTCGCTGAACTCCGTCTGCGCGGCGGCCAGGTCGACATCGGCGAAATCGTCGCCGTCCTCGTCGACCAGTTCCGGCGGGACCACGACGCCCGTGACCGCATCGATGTCGTCGGACGGTTCCTGGCCGAACCCGGTCGCGAGGGAGGCGCTGAGGGCCTCGAACTTCTCCTGGTCGACGGTCGACATCGCGAACAGCACGATGAACATGCACATGAGCACGGTGACCATGTCGAGATACGAGGCCATCCAGCGCTCGTCCGGTCCGCTGTGCTCCTCCTGCGGCACCCGCCGGCGGGCGCGCACGCTCATGGCGAGGGCTCCGTCTCCTCTGCGGCGCGCGTGCGGGTGCGCGACCGAGCCGATCGCGCCGAGGGGCGCTCGGCGACGAGTGCGCGCAGGCGTTCCCCGACGAACTGCGGCGGAGCGCCGGCCTGGATCGCGAGCATCCCCTCCATCAGGACGGTCATGCGCTCCAGCTCGAGCTCACCGAGTCGCTGGAGTCGTCCGCCGATGGGGAGCCAGATGAAGTTCGCGGACAGCAGGCCCCACAGCGTCGCCACGAATGCGGCTGCGATCATCGGGCCGAGCGTGTCCGGCTTGTCGAGCTTCTCGAGCACGTGGGTCAGCGAGACGACGGTGCCGATGATGCCGACGGTCGGCGCGAAGCCACCGAGGGTCATGTAGAAACGCGAGGCGGTGCGGTTGCGGGCGGCGGTCGAGGTGAGTTCGTCCTCCAGCAGGGTCCGCAGGTCTTCGGCATCCGTGCCGTCGGCGATGCTCTGCAGTGCCTGGCGGAGGAAGGGATCCTTCTCCTCGTCCAGCCCCTGTTCGAGGGCGAGCAGCCCTTCCGCGCGTGCCTTCTCGGCGTATCCGATGACCGTGTCGATCGTGCTCGCGGCGGTTCGACGCTCGCCGCGGAAGGCGCGGGGGAGGGACTTGAGCGCGTGCAGGGCGTCACGCAGGGTGCCGCTGGCGAGACCGACCGCGATCGTCGCCCCGAACACGAGCACCATGGGGGCCGGCAGCAGCAGGGAGCCGACGGTCGCGCCCTCGATGTTGATCATGGCGACCAGGGCGCCGAAGGCGAGGACCAGTCCGAGGATGAGCGACGGATCCATCAGAGCTCCGCCTCGGTGGGGGCGTCGACGGCGGGCGTCTTCGCATCCGCGGCGATCATGGCCGCGGCTGTCGCGAGCACTCGGGCACGGAACCGGGCGATCTGAGCGATCACGTCGTCCATCGTCTCGGTGACGACGAAGGTCGCCCCGTCGACCATGATGAGCGTCGTGTCCGGCGTGGCCTGGACACGTTCGATCAGGTCGGGATTCACCGCGAACCGCGAACGGTTCAGGCGCGTGAGGACGATCATGGGCTCCATCCTGGAAAGATCCGTCCGCGTTCCAGGGAACGCGGACCCGACGGCCCGTCCTGGGCTGTCGGGGGTGACTGTCGGACGGAGTGCGCCGGGCGTTAGCCGGGGAGGAGCCGCGACGTGTGCAGGTGTGCGCGCGCAGACGGCGCGAAGGGCGTCGCGCGCCGCCGCTCAGCCGATCACGTCACGCCGCCGCAACGCCCCTGCGCTCCCCGCGATCAACACGAGAGTCAGCACCCACAGGGCGATCGCCCCACTCGGGTTCAGCCCTTCTGCGAGCGGAGGCTGGTGGAAGGCCCAGGAGTAGGGGGAGACCGTCCGGAGCCACTCCGCCTCCTCGACCTGGTTCGCGATGGCGTTGAAGGCGTATCCCGCGACCGCGATCCCCGCCCCCGCCGCCACCGCCCACGAACGGCGACCGACCAGAGCGCCCACGAAGAGCGCGGTGCTCCCCGCGAGCGCGGTGAGCCCGACGAAGACGACCGTGGCATCGACGATGTGGATCGGCGTGATGTCGAGTGCGGCGGAATCGTTGAGCAGCGCGACGACGACGCCTGCGAAGACACCCAACCAGGTGAGTCTGACCAGGATGGCGGCGGCGGACTCCAGCGCGTACCTCACCCGCCCGACGCCGTGGGCGAGGTCGAGTTCGAGTCGGCCGGACTCCTCCGCGCCCGCGACGGCGCTCGCGCCCCAGGACGTGGCGGCGATGGTCAGCAGCAGGAAGCCGATGAGCCCGTAGAACGTGCCCTGTGCGTATCCCGCACCGGTGCCGATCTGGTCGTAGCCGAGCGCTCCCACCAGCTCCGGCGGGAGGCTGTCGATGATCTGCTGCATCTGGCCGTTGCCGCCGATGCTGGGGAAGAGCGGCAGGTACATGAACAGCACCGCGGCGACGCCGATCGTCCAGCCCAGGGTTCCGCGCCAGCCTTCGCGCAGCGAACGCCGGAAGACGGGGAGCACGTCACGCATCGCGGCCACCTTCCTCCGAGTGCGAGGGTTCACCGTAGAGCCTCAGCACGGACTCCTCCAGGTCCGGCTCCTCGATCGCCAGGTCGAGCACGCGGTGACCGGCGAGCGCCTTGACCAGCGGATCGATGTCGCCCTCGACCGTGGCGCTCACCCGCACGGCCTCTGTCGTGCTGCGGACCTCGAGGTCGGTGATCTGCGGCAGCGCGCCGAGCTGCTCGCGGATCGTCGATTCTTCCGTCGAGGCGAGGCCGGCCCGCACCCGCCGGACGGCCCCCAGTCGCAACGACGCCACATCGCCTTCCGCGACGACCTTCCCCTGGCTGAGGACCGCGACGACATCGGCGGTCTGCTGGATCTCGCTGAGCACGTGAGAGCTCAGCAGCACGGTCTGGCCCCGGTCCCTCGCATCGGTGACGAGGTGGAGGAACTCCCTCTGCACGAGCGGGTCGAGTCCGCTGGTCGGCTCGTCCAGCACGAGAAGTGGCGGCTCGTGCATGAACGCCTGGACGATACCGAGCTTCTGCTTGTTGCCCTTCGAGAGCGCGTGCACCGGCCGGCTCAGGTCGAGGTCGAGTCGGTCCGCGAGCTCGCCGATCGCGCCGGACCTCACGGGGCCTGACACCTCGGCGTAGAAGTCGAGCATGCGACGTCCCGTCACCCGCCCGTCGAGTCGGAGCTCACCGGGGATGAACCCGATACGTCGTCGAAGGGCGGGGCCGCCCCGCCGAGGGTCTTCCCCCAGGACCCGGATGGTCCCTTCGGTGGGACGGATGATGTCGAGGATCATGCGCAGCGTGGTCGTCTTGCCCGCGCCGTTGGGGCCGATGAGTCCGAACACGGTGCCGGGCTCGACGCTCAGGTCGAGGGAGTCGACGGCCGTGTGCCGGCCGTATCGCTTGCGGAGGCTTGTCAGTTCGATGGCAGGGGACATTTCCCTGCTCCTTTCGGATGGGTGGAGACGAATCGGGTTCGGGTGGCGCCTCAGCGCGGCGGATCCGGGTCCTGATTCGGGTCGTGCTCTCCCTTGTCGGACCGAGGACCGCTGCGCCTGGACAGCGCCTCCTTCGCGGCCACGAGCAGCCGATCATCGGCGTAGAGGCCGTGCGTGTACAGCTCCAGGACCGGGATGGTCGAGCGTTCCAGCAGGGAGGTGGTCAGCGTCGTCTCGCCGAAGGCCCGGGCGAGTTGTCGTCGCAGGATGACGGGGCCCAGCCCGTAGAGCGTCATGTACACGGCCGTCGCTTCGAGGTCGGACTGCGGGCGCATCGTGCCGTCGGCGATCTGCTCGCGCAGCATCTCCCTGGTGCTGGAGAGGAACGAGTCGAAGAGCCTGTCGGATGCTGCGGAGTCGTCGACGAGCATCCGAGCGAGGTAGTCCAGACCGGTGTTGCGCTCCTCCAGCGAGTCCAGGGCCTGCCGCATCAGCCGGGAGGCGTCGGCACCGGTCATCCCCTCGCGCTCGGCGACGAACTCGGTCACGACGTGAGTGTCGCACACCTCCCTCAGTCCCTCCTTGCTGCCGAAGTGATGGAGGATGAGCGCCGGGCTCACACCGGCGTCCTGAGCGATCTGCCGCACGCTCGTGCTCGCGAAACCCTGCTGGCCGAACCTCGAGATCGCGGCATCGCGAATGCGCGCCCGTGTCGTGAGGTCTTCGGATGCTGAACGCATAGTCAGGATGCTAAACGGTTGTTCAGTCGTGCGCAAGAGGCATTGCAGCGAGCGATGTTAGTGACTAACATCACTCGCATGGCCAGCACCGTCTCCACCGCCGCGCGGCTGCGGGCATCCGCACTGCGATTGTTCTCCGAACACGGGTTCGACGACGTCACGGTCGAACAGATCGCCCGTGACGCCGGGGTGTCGCACATGACCTTCTTCCGGCATTTCCCGACGAAGGAGGACGCGCTCCTCGACGATCCCTACGACCCGTTCATCGCAGATGCGGTGGCGACACAACCCGCCGATCTGCCCGCGATGGAGCGGGTGCGAAGAGGCCTGCTGGGCGCCTGGGCGTCCGTGCCGGCGGCGACTCCGGAGGAGACACGCTCCCGGGTGGCGATCATGGCGGGACACCCCCGTCTGCGTGCCAGGGCGTGGCAGAACACGCAGCAGACGGAATCGCTCATCGTGGAGGCGCTCACGGCACAGGGGACGCCGAGACGCGAGGCGGTCGTCGCCGCCGGTGCCTGTCTGGGGGCGGTGATGGCGGCGCTTCTGGAGTGGGGGACGGACTCGTCCGATGAGCCCCTCGGGCAGGCGATCGTCGAAGCGCTCGGCCTGCTCGCCGCCGAGACGAAGCCATGACCCCGAGGAGGATGCATCCGGTGATCCTCGCCGCTCAGCGGGTGCACAAGCGCTACGGGGACGAAGTCGCTCTGCGCGACGTGAGCCTCGAGGTGCGGGCGGGCAGCATCCACGCGCTCGTGGGTCTGAACGGCGCGGGAAAGACCACGCTCATGCGATCGATGCTGGCCATGATCCGGCCGGATGCCGGGCAGGTGAGCATCCGATGCGGAGACGACATGGTCCCGGGGGATCGCCTGCCGCGAATGGACTGGCGCCACGTCGGCCACATGATCGAGACGCCCTTCACCTACGCCGAACTCACCGTCACGGAGACGGTCGTCGCCGCGGCCCGTCTGCACGGGATGGGGCGTACGGAGGCGCCGACAGCGGCGCGCGCCATGATCGAGCAGCTCGAACTCGGTCATTGGGCGCACCGGAGAACGCACTCCCTGTCGCTCGGCAACAGGCAGCGCCTGGGGCTGGCCGGCGCACTCGTGCATCGGCCCCGGCTGCTGATCCTCGATGAGCCTGCCAACGGACTCGACCCGGCAGGGGTACACGTCGTTCGAGGGATGCTGCAGCAGGCCGCGGCAGGCGGTGCCGCGGTCCTGATCTCGAGCCATCACCTCGACGAGATGGCCCGCATCGCCGACACCATCAGCGTGATGCACCGCGGAGCGCTGATCGGAACACTTCCGCCGCGCGGAATCGACATCGAACGGCAGTTCTTCGACATGGTCGCAGCCCACGACGGCCTCGACAGGGGAGGTGCGACATGAGGGCAGCGCTCGCCGTGGAATGGATCAAGTTCCGCAGGGCGACGACGGTGCGGGTCACGACCGTCCTCGTCGCCATCCTCGTCCCCGCGATGAGCGCGGGTTTCCTCGCCGTGGTGCGTTCCGATTCGGACGGCGCGCTCGCGATCAAGGCGGCGGCGCTCCTCACCGACGTGGGGTGGGCGGGCATCACCGGCTTCTCGGCCCAGATCATGTCGGTGGGAGCGCTGCTCGCCGTCGGCGTCGTCGTCGCCTGGGTGTTCGGGCGGGAGTTCACCGACCGGACCTTCGGGGCGCTCTTCGCCGCTCCGACGTCTCCCGGGGCTCTCGCCTCCGCCAAGATGCTCATCACGATGGCGTGGGGCGTCCTCGTGTCGTGCGTCGCCGCGGTGCTCACCCTCGCAGCCGGTGCGCTGATCGGTCTCGGCCTCCCCGATGCCGAGGCCGGGACGGGTGCTGTGCGGATCGCCGTCGTCGGAGTCCTCACCGTGGTGCTCACGCTGCCGCTGGCCGTGGTCGCCAGTGCCGCCCGGGGCTATCTCCCTGCGATCTCCGCACTGCTCGCGCTGGTCGTGTTCACGCAGGTCGTGGTCGCGCTGGGCGCCGGAGCGTGGTTCCCGTATGCCGCGCCCGGCATGTGGGCCGGGCTGGGCGGTGCGAGCCTCGCCGAGACGGTCACACCGCTCCAACTGCTCCTCGCGCTGCCGATCGGTGCGGTCTCAGCCGCCGCTACCTGGCGATGGTGGCAGACGGCCGAGGTGCGGTGATGCCACGGATCATCATGATGGAGGTCGCGAGATCAGGACTGAGCCTCGGCAGCCTCGAGCCGGCGGTAGCGGCGGTTGCGGGTGCCGAGGAGCACGGAGGCGGCGACGGCCGCGACGACGGACGCCGTGAGGATGGCGACCTTGGCATGGTCGTGGTGCTCGCTTCCGGCGGCGAAGCTCAGCTCGGCGACCAGGAGTGAGACCGTGAAGCCGATTCCGGCGAGGAGTCCGACACCGACGAGGTCTATCCACCGGAGCGACGGGTCGAGATTGATACGCCGGATCCTGGTGATGATCCAGGTCGCCGCCGTGATGCCGAGTGGCTTTCCGAGCACGAGGGCCAGGACGATGCCGACCACGACGGGGTCCGTGAAAGCGGAGACGAAGCCCTCGCCTCCGCCGATCGCCACTCCGGCGGAGAAGAACGCGAACACCGGTACCGCGAACCCCGCCGAGAGCGGACGGAAGCGGTGCTCGAACACCTCGGCGAGACCCGGGCCGGCGTCGGGGCCCCGGTCGGCCTTCTTGTGGAGCACCGGGATTGTGAAGCCGAGCAGCACACCCGCGATGGTCGCGTGGATGCCGGACGCGTGGACCAGCGCCCACGCGACCACGCCGATCGGCAGGAGGATCAGCCAGGCCGCAGTGGGGCGCAGATGGAAGAAGTCGCGATACCGCTGGGCGATCACGCCGTAGACCGCGATCACGACGAGAGCGAGCACCAGCGGGAGGATGTCGATCGTCTCGGTGTAGAACAGCGCGATGATGCCTATCGCGATCAGGTCGTCCACCACAGCCAGGGTGAGCAGGAAGATCCGCAGCGCGCTCGGCAGATGGGATCCGATGATGGCGAGCACGGCCACGGCGAAAGCGATGTCGGTCGCGGTCGGGATCGCCCATCCGTGAGCCGCCTCCGCCGAGCCCGCCACGACGGCGAGATAGATCACCGCAGGCACGATCACGCCACCCACCGCGGCGACGATCGGAACCACGGCGGTGCTGAACCGGCGCAGGTCACCGGCCACGAACTCGCGCTTGAGTTCGAGGCCGACCAGGAAGAAGAAGATCGCGAGCAGACCGTCGGCGGCCCAGGCGCCGAGGCTCAGGCGCAGATGCCAGGGTTCGTAGCCGATCTCGAAGTCGCGCAGCGCGAAGTACGACTCGGCCCAGGGGGAGTTCGCCCAGAGCAGCGCGATCGCTGCGAGCGACACGAGGAGAATGCCGCCGACGGTTTCCTTGCGCAGGATCTCACCGATACGGCGGGACTCGTCGCGGGAGGAGGAGGGGAAGACGGCTCGGACTTTGGCGAGGCGTGAAGAAGGCTTGACCATGCGGGAGCTTTCGGGTCGATGAGCGTGTGTTCGTCGACCAGGCTTCCCGACACTCCGTCTCCCAGCCTACCCGAACGGTGAAAGCCGCTGCGCGCACCTGGACCCTTCGCGGGATGCTCGGCCCGTGTCGCCGCCCGCGTCGGGGTCCGACCGCTGCTGTACTGTGAGTGGTCGGTGCGCCGGGAGTCGGTACGGCGACCCGACAAGGAGCCCGTGGTGACCACCAGTCAGCCGAACGTCCGGACCGCGCGATTGTGGATGCCGATCCGCTGGATCGCCGACTTCCCCCGTCGTTCGCCGGCTCGTGCGTCGATCGCCGTGTTCGTGCTCGCGGCGATGCTCTTCACGGTACTGCTGCGCCTCCCGGTCGCGGCGGCCGATGGTGTCGCCGCAGCGTGGGAGGATGCGACGTTCACGGCCTCCTCCGCCGTGACAGTGACCGGACTGACCTCCGTCGACACCGGGACGTCCTGGTCGCTCTTCGGACACATCGTGATCCTGCTCGCCATCCAGACCGGCGGCCTCGGTATCGTGACCGTCGCGCTGCTGCTCACCCAGGCTGTCACGCGCAGGCTGGGGCTCGGCGGGCGCGTCTTCGCGCAGCAGGTGATGGGTGCGACGCCCCTGGGTGACGTCAAGCGGCTTCTCAAGATCGTGGTACTGACCACTTTCCTCATCGAGGGTGCCCTGTGCGCGCTCCTGCTGCCGGCCTTCATCGTCGAGGATGGATGGGTTCGGGGCCCGTGGCATGCCCTGTTCTACAGCATCTCCGCTTTCAACAATGCGGGGTTCGTCCTCGATCCCGGTGGTCTCGCGGTCTACAGCCACAACGTCTGGATCATGGGGGTGCTCATGGTCGGTGTGATCGCGGGCAGCCTGGGCTTCCCCGTGTACCTCGCCGTCATCGCTCATCTGTGGGGGCGCGGACGGTGGTCGCTGCACACGAAGCTGACCGTCACGACGACCCTCGTCCTCTTCCTGGTCGGCGCGGTCAGCTGGGGCGCGAGCGAGTGGGACAACTCCGCGACCATCGGCACACTGAGTCCGCTCGACCGGATCCTCCATGCGCTGTTCGCGTCGACGATGATGCGCTCCGGGGGGTTCGCGATCGTCGACACGGAGCAGTCCACCTCGACGACCCTCCTTCTCACAGATGCCCTCATGTTCGTCGGCGGCGGGTCGATCTCGACCGCCGGTGGTATCAAGGTCACGACGCTCGCTGTGCTGTTCCTCGCCATCGTCGCCGAGGCCCGAGGCACCAGGGATATCGCGATCTTCGAGCGACGGCTCCCCGAGAGCGTTCTCCGCGTCGCGATCTCCGTCACCTTCCTCGGGGCGTCCCTCGTCCTCGCGGGGACGGTGCTCCTCACTCTCACGAACCGGGCGCCGCTGGATCACATCCTGTTCGAAGTCATCTCCGCGTTCGCGACCTGTGGGCTCTCGGTCGGGCTGTCCGCCGATCTCGACCCCTTCGGCAAGTTCGTCCTGTCCGCGCTGATGCTTGCGGGACGCGTCGGCCCCATCGGTCTCGCCGCCGCACTCGCCGTACGACAGCGCACCGAGCACTTCACCTACCCCACCGACCGTCCTATCCTCGGGTAGTCGCCGACCGAGGCATGCGCGGCGTCATCCGGCGCGACGGGGCGGGTCGCCCTCCGCCGAGAACTGCGCGAGCTGGGCGAGGAACTCGTCCGCCATCCCCACCTGGTTCGCGAGTCGTTCGCGGCGGGCCGTCGCTTCCTCTCGAAGCGCGCCGAGACGTTCCTGGAGATCGTCGCGGTCCGGCTCGTCGGCGAGCGCGTCGACCACGTCCAGGACCGCCCGCATCTCATCCAGCGTGTAGCCGAGCGGCTTCATCCGTCGGACGATCATGAGGCGACCGACGTCTTTCGGGGTGTAGAGCCGGAAGCCGCCGTCTGTGCGACCGGTCGGGATCACCAGCCCGACATCCTCGTAGTGACGGAGTGTGCGGAAGGACAGGGACGTCTGCTCGGCGACCTCGCCGATGCGCATCGTCTCTTCGTGCTCCACGGATCGGCGTCCTTCCCCTGACTCGACAGCAAACCTCACGTTACGTTAGAGTCTGCGTGCGCGCATTTCTGCGCATCCCCCATTCTTCCGTGCCGAGCTCCGTGGTGCATGCGCACGGTCCGTGCGCGCCCTCCGCTCCTTCGCACGCCCATCCAGGAGAGCACATGACCGCTGTCGTCCCCGCCCCGGAACGCCCGTCCCGCTATCGCATCGAGCCCACCGTCATGCAGGCGCTGCGGAATCCGCGTCTGCTCACCCGGGAGGTCCTCGCCGGGCTCGTCGTCGCGCTCGCACTGATCCCCGAGGCGATCGCCTTCTCGATCATCGCCGGAGTCGACCCGCGGGTCGGCCTCTTCTCCTCGTTCGTGATGGCCGTCGCCATCTCGTTCCTCGGAGGACGCCCCGCGATGATCACCGCGGCCACGGGGGCCGTCGCCCTGGTGATCGCTCCGGTCGCCCGGGAGTACGGGATGGACTACTTCATCGCCACCGTGCTCCTCGGCGGAGTCATCCAGATCGTCCTCGCCCTCCTCGGCGTGGCCAAGCTCATGCGGTTCATCCCCCGCTCCGTGATGGTGGGCTTCGTGAACGCGCTGGCGATCCTCATCTTCACCGCGCAGCTGCCCCAGCTCTGGGACGTGCCGTGGCTGGTGTACCCGCTCGTCGCCGTCGGCCTCGCCATCCTGTTCCTCATGCCGCGCATCACGAAGGTCGTGCCCGCCCCGCTGGTCACGATCGTGCTGCTCACGGGCGCCGTCGTGGTCTTCGGATGGAGCGTGCCGAACGTGGGCGACCAGGGCGAGCTTCCGCAGAGCCTGCCCGAGCTGTTCATCCCGAACGTCCCCTTCACCCTCGAAACGCTCGGGATCATCGGCCCGTTCGCTCTCGCCATGGCAGTCGTCGGCCTGCTCGAGACGCTCATGACGGCCAAGCTGGTCGACGACATCACCGACACGCACTCGCGGAAGACCCGTGAGGCCTGGGGACTGGGCGTCGCGAACGTGCTCTCCGGAGCCTTCGGCGGGATGGGCGGATGCGCCATGATCGGCCAGACCATGATCAACGTGAAGGCGTCCGGCGCGCGCACGCGCATCTCGACGTTCCTCGCCGGTGTCTTCCTGCTCATCCTCGTGCTCGCCCTCGGCGACGTGGTGGCGGTGATCCCGATGGCGGCCCTCGTCGCCGTGATGATCCTCGTCTCGATCTCGACCTTCGACTGGCACAGCATCCGTCCGTCGACCCTGCGCCGCATGCCGAAGAGCGAGACCGCCGTGATGCTGATCACCGTCGCTGCGACGGTCTGGACCCACAACCTCGCGATCGGTGTGGTCCTCGGAGTGCTCACGGCGATGATCATGTTCGCCCGGCGGGTCGCGCACTTCGTCACGGTGACCCGTACGGTCGCACCGTCGGAGTCGGGCGACGTCGCGCACTACGAGGTCGTCGGGGAACTGTTCTTCGCGTCGAGCAACGACCTCACGACGCAGTTCGAGTACGCGGACGATCCCGAGCACGTGGTCATCGACATGACGCGCTCCCACATCTGGGACGCTTCGACGGTGGCCGCGCTCGATGCGGTGGTCACCAAGTACGAGCGCCTCGGGAAGACGGCCGACATCCAGGGGCTCAACGACACCGCAGCCGCGTTCCGTCGCCGTCTGAGCGGCAACCTCGGCGCCGGGCACTGAGCGCAGGCGCCCCTCTCCCGCTCGGTGCCTCAGCGCCGACGGGCTCGGGGCAGGTCGATCGGACCCGTCACCGAGAGCTCGTTCTCCCAGACCTCGATCCCGCGCACCCCGGGCAGTCGTGCCTGGGTGAAGACCGGGTCCAGTCCCTCGCGTCGTTGCTGCGTGTAGTCCTTGAGGAGCTTGAAGGCGACGCCGGAGAGCAGAGCGATCGCAACGAGGTTCACGATCGCCATGAAGCCCATCGCGCCGTCGGCGAAGTTCCAGACGACGTCGGCCGAGACGAGCGCGCCGGCGAAGACGGCCGCGATAGCGAAGAGACGGTAGCCGAGCAGCACCCCGGAATTCGAGGTGATGAACTCGATGTTGGTCTGTCCGTAGTAGTAGTTGCCGAGGATGGAGCTGAACGCGAGCAGGAAGATGATCACGATCAGGAGGATGTTCGACCAGCTTCCGAGGGCGCTGACGATCGCGCCCTGCGTCAGATCGATGCCGCGTTCGGCGTTCGCGAGGTCCGGGACCGAGACGAGGATGATGAACGCGGTGATCGAGCACACCAGGAAGGTGTCGAAGTAGACGCCCAGCGTCTGCACGAGGCCCTGCTTGACCGGGTGCGTCACGGCTGCACTCGCGCCCGCGTTCGGCGCTGAGCCGAGGCCCGCCTCGTTGGAGAACATTCCGCGCTTGACGCCGGTGAGGATGATGTAGCCGAGCGCGGCCCCGACGATCTCGTTCGGTCCGAAGGCCTGGGTGAAGATCAGGGAGAAGACCTCGGGGAGCCGTTCGATGTGCATCGCCACGATCACCAGTCCGAGCAGCAGGTACAGCAGCGCCATGACCGGCACCAGCGTCTGGGTGACCGACGCGATCCGGCGCACGCCGCCGAAGATGACCAGACCCATGAGCAGGGCGAGAGCCGCGCCGATGGCGACGGGCAACCAGGCGGCGGAGTCGTCGCCGAAGCTGCCCGAGATCGTCGCCTGGATCGTGTTCGCCTGCAAGGAGCTGAAGGCGATGGGGAAGCAGATGATGAGGATGACCGCGAACAGCACGCCCATCCAGCGCGCACCGAGCCCGCGCTGCATGTAGTACGCAGGTCCGCCGAGGAAACCGTCCTTGTCGCGTGTCTTGTACAACTGGGCCAAGGACGACTCGATGAACGCGGATGCTCCGCCGATGAAGGCCATCAGCCACATCCAGAAGACCGCCCCGGGGCCACCGATCGCGATCGCGGTTCCCACCCCGGCGATGTTGCCGACACCCACCCGCGAAGCCGCCGAGATGGTGAAGGCCTGGAACGCGGAGACCGATTGCGGCTCACCGGTGTCGGTGCGTGGCGTCCGATCCTTCAGAGTGCGGAACATCTCCGGGATCAACCGGAACTGCACGACGCCGGAGCGCACCGTGAAGTACAGGCCGAGGAGGACCACGATCGGCAGGACGAGCCACGTCCACAGGTTGTCGCCCCAGGTCAGCAGCCACTCATTCACAGCATCCATCCGCACAGTATGGCAGGACGGAGGCTCGTGACGTCACGAGCCTCCGCGGATACCCGCCGCTCAGCGCTTGAGGTTGGTGAGCTCCTGCAGCACCTCATCGCTGGTGGTGATGATGCGGGCGTTCGCCTGGAAGCCGCGCTGGGCGACGATGAGGTTGGTGAACTCCTGCGACAGATCGACGTTCGACATCTCGAGCGCACCGCTGATGATGCCGCCCAGCCCCTCGGTCCCTGCCTCTCCCAGCGTCGGCTCGCCGGAGTTGCCGCTGGGGCGGAACTGCGAGGATCCGGCCTTCTCGAGACCACCCGGGTTGACGAAGCCGGCCAGCGCGACGCGGGCGAGCACCTCGGTGTCGCCGTTGCTGAAGGTGCCGACGAGGCTGCCGTCGTTCAGGAGCGCGTACGAGCTCAGCGTGCCGGCCGGCTTGCCGTTCTGCTCCTTGATCGCGACGTCGCTGACGTCGGCGAATCCGGTGACCGCCGAGAGGTCGACCGTGACGCCGCCCGAGACGATGGAGGACGCGGCGGCCTGCGTGCCGTCGGTGAAAGCGAGGGAAGTGGTCGCGCCGCCCGGCTCGGTGACGTCCCAGCCCGTCGCGGTGCGGGTGAAGGTGAGACGCAGCGACGTGGCCGTGCCCTCGGCGTCGTAGGTCTTGATGTCGCGCACCAACTGCTCGCCGACGGCGGCACCGGAGGGCAGGTTGCCGGTGACGCGGGCGGTGGTGGTGGCGGTGGCGGGGCTCAGGGCTCCGACGGGAAGACGGATGTCGCCGGTGCCCTGACCGGGGACGATCACGCCGTTCTGCGCTGTCCACCCCTGGACGAGCGCGCCGTCGGCCGAGACCAGCTTGCCGCTCGCATCGAACGAGAAGCCGCCGTTGCGGGTGTACAGGGTCTCGCCGCCCGCGCGCACGACGAAGAAGCCGTCGCCCGCGATCATGAGGTTGGTCGGCACTCCCGTGGGCTGCGGGGCGCCGGAGGCGAAGTTCGTGCTGATTCCCGCGACCTGCACGCCGAGGCCGACCTGAGCGGGGTTCTGACCGCCGGAGGCCTGCTGCGGCATCATCGAGTTGCGGACGAGCTGGGAGAGCGAATCCTGGAACTGCACGGCCGAGGCCTTGAAGCCCGTCGTGTTGACGTTGGCGATGTTGTTGCCCGTGACGTCGAGCATGGTCTGGTGCGAGCGCAGACCCGAGATTCCGGCGAAGAGGGAGCGGAGCATGATGATGCCTTTCTGGGATGTGCGGGGCTGGTCAGGACTGCGGACGGGGAACGAGGGAGACGCCGGAGACGGCATCGAGCGGGATGGACGCTTCGCCGATGGTCACGAGCGGAACGGCCCCGGCATACGACACGGACGTGACGATGCCCTTCTGGGTGACACCGTCTTCGTCGACGTACTGCGCCTCGTGGCCGATCAGCGCGGCGGCCGTCTGGCGCATGCTGAGCGCGAAGTTCTCGGTCGACGTGGCCGAGAGCGCCGTGAGCTGCTCCATCGAGGCCAGCTGAGTGGTCTGCGAGATCATCTCGTTGGTGTTCATGGGGGAGCTCGGGTCCTGGTTGGTCAACTGCGTCACCAGCAGCTTCAGGAAGACCTCGGAATCGAGCGTCTTCTTGCGCTCCGTCGCGGGCGTGGTGCTGCCCGTCTGCACCCCGGAGGAGGGGAGGGTGCCGGAAATCGGGTCGGTCATGGTATTCCTCTCGGATCAGGCGAAGACGTCGATGCCGCCGTGCGGCGAGCTGAGGGGGAGGGGGCCGGGGTGGCTGGGCAGAGGAGCATGCGGCTCCCGGTTCGCCCGGGCTTCGGTGGCGTCCCGATCGGGTGTGACATCGCCGCGGGAGTGACCGCCTCCTGCACCCGGTGCGTTGCCGTTCGGTGTGCTTCCGGTCGGCGTGCCCTGCGGGTTCGCCGATCCGGGCCCGTCCTCCCCGGTCGACAGCATCAGCGTCGCGTGCGGGGCGGCGGCGGCCAGGTCTCGCCGGAGGTCGGCGAGAATCACTCGCAGAGCCTCGCGTCCGAGATCGTTCGGGGCGTGCAGTTCGATGTGGATGGAGCCTCCGGAGATGTGTGCCCGCACGGTCACGGGGCCGAGATTCTCCGGGGACACCGTGAGGGTCAGGCTGTGTTCGCCGTCTGCGGCCTGCGTGAGTGAGACCACCGGTGCGGCGAGCTGCGGGAGCAGGACGGGGCGGGCGATCGCCGCGGCCGCTGCCGGTGTGGTGGGGGCACTCGTGGGGAGGGCCGACGGGGAGCCCGTGGATGCCGGCGCGACGGCTTCGTCGGCCGAGAGCGCGGAAGCGGGCGTCGGAGAGGCCGCTTCCGCAGGCGCAGGCGAGGCGGAGAGGCGGGAGGCCTCCGCTGCCGGCGTCTCCGGGTTCGGGGCGGGGAACGCCTTCGTGTCCGCCGTCGGCGCCGGGGCCGTCGTGGGCGAGGGAGCGAGCCCCCCGGGCGCCTTTACCGAAGCAGACGTGCCGCCGTCGACGCTCGCCCGGCCGGATGCCGTCGCCGCCACGGCTCCACTGGTGTTCGTCGCCCCCTCGGGGTCGGCGGCCGGAATCGCCGCAGTGAGAGGGACGGACGGCGTCGAGACGCGCGAAGACGATGCGGCGGCCGGAGCGGCCGAATCTCCCGTGACGTCGACGATCTGCGGGAGAGCAGGCGTTTCTGCGCTCGTCGGCGCCGCGCCGCTCCGCCCGATCGGAACGGTCGTGCTCGCGCTCGCAGAGGCTTCGGAGACTCCGGTGGCGGCGCTCCCGGCCCGGGCCGCAGCAGCCTCCGAATCCGCGGCGGCGTCCAGCGCCGCGTCCGGCACGAGCCCCACACCCCGGGGAAGGGCGAGCGCACCCGGGAGCGGTGCGGCCGATGCGGAATCGGAGGGCGTGGTCTCCGGAGAAGCCTCGTCGTCCGCGGTGCCGTCCGCTGCCGCGTCCATCGGCAGGGCCTGCCCGCACGGGATGCGTGAGGCATCGTGGATCACGTCGGCGAACGCTGCGGCTCCGGCCGTCGCGGTGCGCGCGGGCGATGCACCGCTCGGACGGGCGGCACGCGGGTCGAGGATCTCGATCATGCCGAGAGCTGTCATGGCTGCCCCTCCGTCGTGGTCCGCGCGCCGATCTCGTCCAACTCGGCCTGCTCGGCGTGCAGCGCGGCCGTCCGGGCCTTCTCGGCATGCGCTGCGGCGAGGCGGTCCAGTCCGCGCATCGCCCTCCGCGCCTCGGCGTGCTCCGCACGGGCGTCCGACACCGTCTGCTGCTGCAGCTCGGACAGCGTCGTCAGGTCCGCGAGCAGCGTCCGTCCGGCCACGCGCGCCGCGGCGAGGGCGGCGAGGGAGCGGACGTCGACGGCCTCGTTCCCGATGCCCGCCAGGTGCGCGCGCAGCGACCGGTCGCGGGCCTCGGTGTGCTGTGCGTCGATCACCGCGCGTGAGAGCCGCTGCGCAGCGGCGCGCTCCTGGATCTCGCGCACACGCAGCAGACCCGCCAAGGAGAAGGAACGGCTCATGCGACAGCTCCGAAGGTCGAGACGAGCTCCTCCAGCCGACGCCACGACTCGTCGATTGCGCTCGTCTCGTCGAGGGACTGGGTGAGGAAGGCGGAGATCGCCCGCTCATGGGCGATCGCGGCGTCGATGCGGACGTCCGCGCCCGCCTGGTAGGCGCCGATGTCGATCAGATCGTTCGCCCGTCGACGTGCGGCGAGTACCGCACGCAGGGTCGCCGCATCCGACCGTTGTCCGGCGGCGGTGATCTTGCCAGCCACGCGGGACACGGATCCGAGGACGTCGATCGCAGGATGGTGCCCGGACAGCGCGAGCGCTCGATCCAGCACGACATGTCCGTCGAGGATCGAGCGCACGGCGTCCGCGATCGGTTCGTTGTGGTCGTCGCCGTCCACGAGCACGGTGTAGATCCCGGTGATCGAACCACCCCGGTCGGTGCCCGCACGCTCGAGGAGGCCGGCGAGGAGCGAGAAGGTCGACGGCGGATACCCCCGGGTGGCGGGGGGCTCGCCCGCGGAGAGACCGATCTCGCGCTGCGCCATCGCGACGCGGGTGAGGGAGTCCATCATGAGGATCGCGTGCGCGCCGTCGTCGCGGAAGGCCTCGGCGATCCTCGTCGCCGTGTAGGCGGCACGGATACGCGCCATGGCCGGTTGGTCGGACGTCGAGACGACGACCACCGAGCGGGCGAGGCCCTCGGCGCCCAGATCATCCTCGATGAACTCGCGTACCTCGCGACCGCGCTCGCCCACGAGGGCGATCACCGTCACCTCGGCGTCGGTGCCGCGCGCGATCATCGACAGCAGCGAGGACTTGCCCACGCCGGACCCCGCGAAAAGTCCGACGCGCTGCCCCCGGCCCACACTGACGAGGGTGTCGAGTGCGCGCACCCCGAGCGGAAGCGGGGAGTCGATCCGATCGCGGCCCATGATCGACGGCGGGGCGTGGTCCAGGCTCACTTCGGTCGCACCCCGCAGTGGACCCTTCCCGTCGATCGGGCGGCCGAGTCCGTCCAGAACGCGTCCGAGCAGGGGCATTCCGGTCGGCACGCGCAGCGGGCCTCCGCGGCTGCGGACCGATGCCCCCACCGTGAGTCCGGCGACGGCACCCAGCGGCATGCACCGCAACCCGCCCTCGCCGACCGCGACCACCTCGGCGTCCACGCCGTCGAGGGCCATCACATCGCCGACGGCGCCCTCGACGCCGCGCACCTGCACGCTCAGCCCGCGTACCTGCGAGACCACGCCGACGCGTTCGGGTCGCACGGCCTCGCGCACCGCGCCCCAGGCCGTCACGTCGCGGCCTCGGCGAGTGCGTGACGAGCGCGATCGAGCGCGCTTCCCACCCGGGCATCGATGCGGCCGTGGTCGAGGATCGCGACCGCGTCGCCTCGGCCGAGCGTCTCGTCGGCGACCAGCCTGAGCCCCGCCACGGGGTCGTCCGTGCCATCGAGGGTGCGGAGGTCGTCGGGGTGCAGGCGCACTTCGCGGATCTCTTCGGGGTCGCCGACCGCGAGGGCACGACGCGCTGCCGCGGCGGCGGAGGCGCCGGCATCCGAGAGTTCCCCGAGAAGGATGAGCTCCGCCAGCTCGATCGCGCACCGCAGCACCTGGTCCTGCGCGGCGGAGGTCAGCTCCTGCTCCCGCTCGCCGAGGGAGCGGGCCGCGGCCTGGAGCGCGGACACGGCGTCCCGGACGCGGCGGGCGGACGCCTCTTCCGCAGCGGCATGCTCGGCGGCGGCGACGCGCTGTGCGGATGCGGCCTCCGCGAGCCCGGCGCGGTACCCCTCCGCATGACCGTCCGCGTAGCCGCGTAGCCGCGCCCGCGCGTGCTCCGAGCCGTCCTCACGTCCGTCGAGACGCGGGAACAGCACGGGCGAGAACGCGTCAGTAGACATACTCGTCCTCGTCGGCGCGCTGCACCGTGATGTCGCCGGCCGCTTCGAGCGCGCGGATGGTTCGCACGATCTCCGCCCTCGCCTCCTCGACCTGCGACATCCGCACGGGGCCGAGCGTGCGCGCCTCCTCGTCGAGGTTCTCGCGGTTGCGCTCCGAGACGTTGCGACGGATCAGGTCCGCGATCCCTTGGTTGGCGCCCTTCAGGGCGAGGGCGAGGGAGCGGATGTCCATGCCACGCAGCACGCGCTGCGTGTCCCGATCGTCGAGCTTGACGATGTCGGCGAAGGTGAACATGCGCGAACGGATGTCCTCCGCGAGCGCGCTGTCGCGATCTTCGATGCTCGCCAGCAGCGCCTTCTCGACGGTCGCTCCCGAGCGGGCGATGATCTCGACGAGTGGCTCGACGCCGCCGAGGGTCTCGGGCGCATCGCGGCTCGCGAAGGTCCCGGTGCGGGACTTCAGCGCCTCGGCCACGATCGCGATCGCCTCCTGAGACGCGGTCCCCATGGTCGCGATGGCGTGTGCCACATCGGTGCGGGTCGGGTCGGGGAGAGCCGCCAGCACAGCGGCGGCGCGCTCGGTGGGCAGATGCGCGAGCACGAGGGCCACGGTCTGCGGGAGTTCGCCGTCGAGCAGCGTCGCCAGCTGGGCGGGATCGACGGAGCCCAGGAAATCGAAGGACGAGTTCATCGCCGTCGAGCCGACCCTGCCGAGGACGGCTGCCGCGCGCTCTGCGCCGAACGAGGCCTCCAGCAGACCGGCGGCGATGTCCCGACCTCCGCGCGCGGGTGGGAGGTGCCCGCTCGCGATGCGGTGGAACTGACCGAGAGCCTGCGCGGTGGTGGCGGCGTCCAGGTCCTGGAGGCCGATGATCTCGGCCGCGACGGCTTCCGCCTCCGACTCCGAGAGGTGCTTCATGACCTCGATCGCCTGGGCACGATCGAGGTTCATCAGGACGACGGCCGCGGTCTGCCGATCGGTCAGCCCGCTCATACGTGCTGCCTGTCGTCGATGAGGGTGCGCAGCAGCTCGGCCGTCCGCTTCGGGTCCTGTCGGGTGAGGGAGTCGATCTCGGCCCGGCGACGCTCGAGACTGACCTGCGCGGGCTCCGGATCGGGCTCGGGCTCGGGGTCCGGGGTCGTCTCCAGGAAGGCGAGCGGGGTCGTGGCCGCCTGGTCGATCGCTGCCGTGGCCGCGCCCGCGCCGATCGCGGACAGGGGAGCGGGCCGGTCGCCGAAGAGCTGGTCGAACTCGGTCGCCGAGTTCGCGCGGCGGCGCATGCGCACGAGAGCGGCGATGACCGCGAGCAGCAGCGGCAGCGCGATCGCCGCCGCGATGATCAGCGTGTTCAGCAGGACGGCCTGGCGCTCGGCGGCCTCCGACTCCTTGGCGGCCTGCAGCGCGGCCTGCGCTGCCTCGGAACTGGTCTGGGTGAACGAGACGAGTTCGACGGCGATCGAGTCGCCGCGCTCGGTGTCGATCCCGGCGGCTGTCTCGACCAGGTCGCTCAGCTGCGCGGTGCTCAGGTCGCCGCCAGCTCCCGCATCGACCGCGACGGAGACCGACTGACGAAGCAGGGAGCCCGCGGGGGTGGAGGTGCTCTGCGTGCTCTTGTTGACCGCGTTGGTCCTCGATGTCTCCGTGGACTCGGAGGTGCCGTCACCGCCGGTGGAAGGCACGGCGATGTTGTCGGGGCCGAGCACTCCGGCATTCGAGCTGGACCCGTCCTGCCGGTCCGTCCTGGTCTGCTCGGTGAGCGGGGGAGCACCCTCTGCCGGGGTGTAGGTCTCTTCGACGCGCTCGTTGACGGAGTGGTCGATCTCGGCGACGACGGTCACCTTGGCGTTGCCCGGCCCGACGACGGTGTCGAGCATCTGCTGCACGTTCGCCGTGACCCGCGCTTCGTAGTCGCTGGCCTGCTGGTCGACGCCTCCGGTGGTCCCGACTCCTGCGGCCGAAAGCGTCTGTCCGCTCTGGTCCACGACGGCGACGTTCTCCGGCTTCATGCCGCTGACGGCCGCGGAGGTCAGGTGCACGATGGCCTCGACCTGCTTCGAGGTCAGCGTCGCATTGCCGGACGTCTCCACGAACACCGAGGCCGTGGCGTCGACGGTCTCCGAGACGAACACGCTCTCCTCCGGGATGGCGAGCTGCACCGAGGCGGCCGTCACCCCTTCGATGGACGAGATGGTGGCGGCGAGCTCGCCTTCGATGGCGCGCTTATAAGTCACGGACTGCTGGAACTCGGAGGTCGTCACACCCATGTCGTCGAGCAGCGAGTAGCCGCCCGAGCTCGTGCCCGGAAGGCCGGCGGATGCGGCGGCGAGCCGTTGGTCGTAGACGTCCTTCTCGGGAACGAGCACGGTCGCTCCGCCATCCGCCAGCTCGTACGGCACGGACGACGACCGCAGCTGCTCGACCACGGCGTTCGCATCGGAAGCGCTCATGCCGGAGAAGAGCGGGGTGTAGGTGGGACGGGTGAGCCAGCTGGAGAGCGCGACGATACCGAGGGCGAGCACGGCGACGCCGATGATCGCGATCGTGCGCTGCGCGAGCGAGAAGCCCGCGATCACGCGTCCGATCCGCTGGAACACGGTGGTGACGGCCTGGGGCATCAGGCTTGCATCCGCATGATCTCGTTGAATGCGTCGACGCCCTTGTTGCGCACGGCGGCGACGAGCTCGAGGGTGACCGAGGCGCGGGAGGAGGCGATCATCGCGGCGTGGATGTCGTCGAGATCACCGGTGACCGCGGCGACTTTGAGGGCGTCGGACTCGGACTGCAGGGAGCGCAGCTCGTCGATCGCGCCGGTGACGCTGCTCGCGAAGGCCGTGTCATCCGTGTTCTTCGCGGGCACGATCGGCGGGGCGAGGGTGAAGTTCGAGGAGATGCCCTCGATGCCGGCGAGCGGATCCATCAGGTGCGTCCGATCTGCAGGGCTGCTTCGTAGGCGTTGCGCGCACGATCGACGATCCCGGCGCTGGCCTGATAGCCGCGCTGGGCGAGGATCAGCTGGCTCATCTGATCGCCGAGATCGATGTCGGGGTAGCGGACGTAGCCGTCGGCATCGGCGAGCGGGTGGTCGGGCTGATGGACGACCCGCCCCACGGCGCTGCCCTGCACGGTGCCGGCGACGTACACGCCGGGCGATTGGTCGCTCGGCTGGGCGAGGATGTACCGCGCCCGGAAGGCCGCGCCGTCGGTCGAGGTGGCGGTGTTGATGTTCGCGATGTTGTCGCTGATGGCGTCGAGCCACTTGCGGTGCACGGTCAGGCCGGTGCTCGCGATCCCGATCGCATCGAAGGTCATGAGGTCCTCATCGCCGTGCGCATCGAAGCGAACGAGCCGTTCACGGCCTGCGTGGCGAACTGGTAGCGCAGCATCGTGTCGACGCTGGAGAGGGTCTCGGTGTCGAGGTTGACGTTGTTGCCGTTCAGCCGGGTCGGCTCGAGCGAGGTGCCGACCGTCGCGCCGACGCGACCGTCCCCGGCATCGACCGAGCGGGCGAGAGCCTCTTCGAACTGCACGCGCTTGGCGTGGTAGTTCGGGGTGTTGATGTTGGCGATGTTGTCGGCGATGGCACGCTGACGCAGCGCAAGGCCGTCGAGCGCACTCGTCAGCGCGGTGATGGTCACAGAATCGAACACGAACCGGCTCCCCGTGTGTAGCTGGTGTGGCCGATCCCTGGCCGAGTCTTGCGAGCTATCCGTGCTCTCCCTGGTCTATCGGCAGCTTCGTGCGCCGCGTTAGGGAGCGGTCTCAGCCGTCCGCATCGAGGTAGGCGGGATCCTCGGTGCGCCGAGCACCCGGGATGCGGCTCACCGCGCCGAGGTGCTGTCGGAGGTCGTCGAGGTCGGTGCGGGTGCGCTCCATGGCGGTGCGCTGCAGTTCGACGACGTGCCGAGCGCGATCCGCGAGCGCGGGGGGAAGCGGCACCGTCGGCGGGGCCCAGGGCGCGAGGTCCGCCGCGTCCGCGGTGCCGGGAGCGGCCGCGAGGATCCGTTCGGCGTCGTGCTCGAGTCGATCGAGCAGCGCGGTCCATTCGTCGATGCTCACGTCCGGCTCTCCGCCACGGCGCGGGCCGCTTCGTGCCAGGCATCGCGCAGGGGGGCGACGATGCCATGGCAGGCGCGGGTGCGCTCGGGGTCGCGGCCGATGTTGGCCCCGATGAGCGTCTGCGAGAGGTAGACGTAGACCGAACGCAGACCGGCGCTGCCGTTCCAGTCGTCGGTGAGCGAGGACGACAGCTCCGAGACGATCGCCTGCGCGTGCTGCAGCTGCGCGTTCGCCTCGGTCCAGTCCTCGGTCCGCTGGGCGGTCTCGCCGCGCTCGATGTCCAGCAGCAGCCGGTCGTAGAGCATGGTCACCAGGCGCTCCGGGGGCGCCGACAGCACGGCATCCTCGCGGTAGCGCTGTTGGGCGCGCAGGGCGGCGTTCATGCTCACTTCCCCGCGTTCGAACTCGAGCCCGGGAGGGCGGCGATCTGCGACGAGAGGTACGTCGACTGCGACTGCAGCTGCGACAGCATGACCTCGAGTCGCGCGTACGTGCGCTCCAGGGAGGCCTTGCGCTGCGCGAGCCGCACGTCCCAGCGTTCCATCTGCTCGCCGAGGCCCTTGACCTCGCTCTCCTGTCCGGTGATGCGAGAGGTGAGCAGTCCGTCGTACTTGTCGGAGTAGACCTTGGCGGTGTCCTGCACGCGCGATGCGACGTCGGAGAAGAGCCCGGCCACGGCATCCGGATCCTTCGCGAGCGCCTCGGCGAACTTCTCCTCATCGAAGCTCAGGACGCCGTACATGTCGGTCGAGATGCCGATGGACGAGGGGGAGACGCCGTCGACGGGGTGCTGCACGGCATCGGCGAGTGCATTGCGCAACCCGCGGACGGTGCTGTCGCCCGTGAAGACGCCGAGGGTGGTCTTGTCTCCCGGCTTCGCGGCGACGGTCGTCTTCGAGCCGTTGTCGATGCGGGTCAGGATGTCCTTGACCACGGCGATGAAGTCTGCGGACGCCTTCGTCCGCGCTTCGGTGTCGACGGCGACGCCGATCGTGACGGGATCGGCCGAACTGGCTGTGACGGTCACGTCCACACCGTCGAACAGGTCGGTGAACGTGTTGCTCGACGAGGTCAGCACCTGTTCGGCGCTGGTCCCAGCCCACAGGCGCAGACGGGCGTCGGCGCCGGTGGCGATGACGGCGGCTCCCGCCTCGGTGGAGAGGTCGGAGGCGGTGCCGCCCTCGACCGCGGCGATGTCACCGCGGTACGCGCGGAACTGTCCTGCTTCTCCCGAGTCGGCGGCGCGCAGCTGCAGGCGGTGCATCACGTTCCCGTCAGCATCGCGCCCGGCAGGAACGGCGGCGGCGACGATGCCGGCCCCGGCGTCGTTGATCGCCTGGGCGACGTCCTGCATCGACGCGGAGTCTGCGGTGACCTGCACGCGCTCGCCCTTCGCGTTCTCGAGCGTCATGACGGGGGGATCGGTGGGCCAGCCGGGCGAGGCGGCGGAGACGATCGTGTGATTCGTGGCGACCCGGTCCACGACGATGTCGGCGGAGAGGGGAGCAGCACCCGCGCGGGTGGCGACGGTGACCGAGGATGAGGAGGAGGCGGTGGTGAAGCGGGCGAGTCCGTCGGGAACCGCGGCCTTCTCTGCGGCGGTCGCGAGGCTCTGGAGGGCCGTGTTCAGGGTCTGCAGCTGGGAGACGATGCCGTTCTTGTCATCCATCTTCGCCTTGAGCAGCGAGCGCGGGATGGCGTGCACGTCCATCAGCGCCTTGATGACCTCCGTGGTCTTCAGGCCGGAGACGAGACCGTCGAGCGAGAGGGACATGATCGCCTTTGCAGGTCGGGAGCGGACAGTGTCCGGGCGACGGGCGGATCCGCCGCCCGGACACTACGGCGTGGTTCAGCGCAGGAGCTGGAGAACGCCCTGGTTGGACTGGTTCGCCTGGGCCAGCATGGCCGTGCCCGCCTGCGACAGGATGTTCGCCGACGTGAACTTGACCATCTCGGACGCCATGTCGGTGTCGCGGATCCGGCTCTCGGCGGCGGCGAGGTTCTCCGCCGACACGTTGAGGCTGTTGATGGTCGACTCGAAGCGGTTCTGCAGCGCACCGTAGCCGGCACGCGCGGTCGAGACCGCCTGGATCTCGGTGTCGATGTCAGCGAGCGCGGCACCGTAGGTGGCTGCGTCGGTCATCGTCGCCGCGTATCCCTTGATGTCGGCGCCGAGGCTGGCGAAGTCGGTCAGAGCGACCGAGATCTGGTCCTCGGCGGCGACCGCGCCCGCACCGACCTGGAACGTCAGCGTCGCGCCGCCCGAGAGCAGCTTGATGCCGTTGAAGTTCGTGCTCTCGGCGATCCGGGTGAGCTCGTCGCCGAGGGCGCCGATCTCGGTCTGGATCGCTTCGCGCGACTTCGCGTTGTTCGAGTCGTTCGCGCCCTGAGCCGTCAGGTCGCGCACGCGCTGAAGGATCGAGTGGACTTCGGTCAGGGCGCCTTCTGCGGTCTGGATGACCGAGATGCCGTCCTGGGCGTTGCGCGCCGCGACGTTCAGGCCGTTGACCTGCGAACGCAGACCCTCGGAGATCGCCAGGCCCGCAGCGTCGTCCGCCGCGCGGTTGATCCGCAGACCGCTCGACAGCTTCTCGAGCGACTTCGACAGGTCGTTCTGCGTGTTGGACAGGTTGCGGTAGGCGTTGAGCGCCGACACGTTGGTGTTGATCTGCATACCCATAAGGGTTCTCCTCCGTGAATGTTGTTGTACGGGTGACCGTCCGTGGTCTCCCGCCCACACCTATCGGCGGAGGTGGCGCGCCCGTTAGCCGGGTGGCGACGAGCGCGGGTCAGGCCGGGGCGGCTTCTCGGAAGATGTCCGCGATCCGCGGGCTGCTCGCATCGGCGATCCGTGCGAAGTAGGCGTCGCGGGCGCCGGCGGACACGCGCGTGGTCGCCGTCGGCACCGCGCCCTCGGCGAAGTACCGATCCAGAGCGTCGCGGAGGAGCCGGATGGCCTCCGAGCGCTGCTGCGACACCGCGGAGTGGGTCACCCCCAGTTCCTCGGCGATCTCCTTCACCGGACGCTCGTCGAAGTAGACGGCCCGCACGATCCGGCGCATCCGCTCGGGGAGCGCCGCGACCGCCTGTTCGAGGATGTCGCGGCGTTCGCCGACGAGGGCGGACTCTTCGGGCAGCGGGATCTCCGCGGCGACGTCACGGGCCGCGGGATCCTCCAGGGTGGTCACGGTCCGTGCGGCATCGCCGAGTGCTTCCACGACGACGTCCTTCGCGACGCCCATGGCTGTGGCGACCTCGGCTGCGGTCGCGGTCCTTCCGAGACCCGCGGTGAGCGTCTCCCGGACGGCGATCGTCTCCTTGATGCGCTTGCGGATGCCGCGCGACGCCCAGTCCATGGAACGCATCTCGTCGGCGAAGGCGCCGAGGATGCGGCGACGAGCGTAAGCGCCGAAGGGGACGCCCAGAGCAGGATCGAACGCCTCGGCGGCGGTCACGAGCGCGAGAGCGCCGACGGCCGCAAGCTCGTCACGGGGGATGTGGGTGGCACGGGAGTGGGTCTCGGCGGCGAGGTATCCGACCAGGGGGAGATTGCTCTCGATGAGGAGATTGCGCTCAGCGCGCGACGACATGGGGGATGATCCACCTCTCTGGATGCACTCCGGAAGCTCCGAGGAGATGGATAGATGCACATATCACATAATTCGAGATTTGTACATGGGGAGAACTACCCACCGCCGTTCCACATAGTAACCTTAGGGGCGCGGCAGCCGATAGTGACCTTTGGCCGCGTTATGAGGCGTGGCGATCACTGGGGAAAAGGGGATCATGGGAGCCAACGAACTATCGATACAGCTGTGGCGCGAGCGTGAACTGCTCGAGATGCTGCTCTTCAAGCTCGACGAGCAGCAGTTACTGCTCGCTGCCGGACGATCTCAATGGATACAGTTTGCCGCGCGTGAGATCGATCAGGTACTCGACAGGCTTCGCGGGGCAGGGCTCGCGCGCGCCGTCGAGGTCGCGTCCGTCGCAGAGGAGTGGGGGGCTCCTGAAGGTGCGACGATCCGCGAGCTGATCGCCCACGCGCCGGAGGGCGCATGGCAGGAGGTCTTCGCGGATCACATGCGGGCGCTGACCAAGCTCGCCGCCGAGGTCGAGCAGATGCGCGACGCCAACGCGGAGCAGCTCAGCGGAGTGCTCCGCGCGACGCAGGAGACGATCGCGGCATTGGGGCACGACACCGGGGAGTACACGACGACAGGTGACCGCGCCCGCGACGACGCCGCGCGCATCATCGACACCGAGATGTGACCGGAAGGGGATCATGTCGACCTTCAGTGGATTGAACACCGCGGCCAGCGGCCTGGCGGCGGCCCGTCGCGGCATGGACGTGGTCGGGCAGAACATCGCCAACCAGAAGACCGAGGGGTACACGCGCCAGCGTGTCCAGACCTCGGCCATCGCCGCCGTCGCTCAGTCCGGTCGGTTCAGCGTCGGCGCCCAGCCCGGGCATGGCGTCTCGATCGACGGCGTGGCCCGGCTCGGCGATGCCTTGCTCGACGCGCGCGTCCGCGATTCCCTCGCCGCGTCCGGCTTCTGGTCCACCCGCGCCGTCGCCGCCACGACGAT
Source organism: Microbacterium paraoxydans (assembly GCF_020524545.1). Lineage (GTDB taxonomy): Bacteria > Actinomycetota > Actinomycetes > Actinomycetales > Microbacteriaceae > Microbacterium > Microbacterium paraoxydans_C. Next base: position 313,969 of record NZ_JAIVLG010000002.1, read on the forward strand.
CGAGGCGTCCCTCGCCGAACCGACCGAGAACGGGCTCGCGGCCCGACTGTCGAAGTTCTGGTCGGGCTGGCAGGACCTCGCGAACACCCCCGAGTCGGGGGCCGCGGCCTCCAGCGTGCTGGAATCCGCGAAGGAGCTCGCCGCGCAGATCGCGGGCGGGTATCGGACGGTCGCCGCACAGTGGAACGATGCCCGCGCCGCGGCCGACCGGACGATCACCCAGGTGAACGCGGCGGCGGACCAGATCGCCGTGCTCAACGGCGAGATCCGTGATGCCCTGGCCTCCGGGCGCTCGGCGAACGAGCTGATGGACCAGCGCAGCGTGCTCGCGCAGAACGTCGCCCGTATGTCGGGTGCCGCCGCCACCCTCGAGCCCGACGGTACGATGACCGTGCGCATCGGCGGCAACGCCCTCGTCGCAGGGTCTGACGCGCGCCATCTCGTCCTGGACGGACCGGCCACCATCGACGCCGGCCAGCGCTTCACGGTCTCCTGGGCGTCCGCTCCCGGTCTGCCGGCCTCGATCGACGGCGGTGAGCTCGGCGGTTCGCTCGCCGTCCTCGCGCCGGCCGCGGATGGCGGAATGCTCGCGCAGCTCGCTTCGACCTACGACGCGGTCGCGACGCGGCTGGCGGAAGCACTGAACACCCAGCATCGCGCCGGGGTCACGTCGTCCGGACAGCCCGGAGGCGACTTCTTCACGATTCCCCCGACCGGTTCCGCAGCACTCGGGCTGAGCGTCGCCGTCGCGGCGCCGTCGGACCTGGCACTCGCCGCCCCGGGCGCCGGTGCCTGGGACGCGAGCAACGCCGACCTGATCTCCCAGATCGGGCGGAGCGCGACCTCGCCCGATGCCCTCTGGTCCGATCACGTCACGCGCTTCGGCGTGGCGACGGCGGCCGACGTGCAGCGCGCGAAGGTCTCCGATGCGGCGGCGGTCGCGGCGGTCGGCGCTCAGCAGTCGGTCGCCGCCGTCGACGGGGACGAGGAGACCATCAGCCTGCTCACCTACCAGACCGCCTATCAGGCGGCGGCCCGTGTGATGACGGCGGTGGATGAGGCGCTCGACGTGCTCATCAACCGCACGGGTCTCGTCGGACGCTGATCGAAGGAGCATCATGATCTCTCGAGTGACATCCTCGGCCATGACGCAGACGGCCATGCGGCAGTTGCAATCCAACCTCTCCGAGCTCGCACGTCTGCAGGAACAGGCCACCTCGCAGCGTGCCTTCGCCGCGCCGTCCGACGATCCGGCTGCAGCTGCCACCGCCCTCGCGCTGCACGCGGAGCAGCGGCGAAACGAGCAGTACGCGCGCAACATCGACGACGGACTCGCCTGGGTCACGGCGGCGGACGGCGCGATCACCGCGAGCACTTCGTTGCTGGGGAGGGTCCGCGACCTGACCGCGCAGGGAGCGAACGACGGCGCGCTCGACGCGACGGCCAAGGAAGCGCTGGCCGTGGAACTCGAAGGCATCCGCGAGGAGCTGTTCGCACAGGCCAACACCCGCCTGCTCGGACGCTCGGTGTTCGCCGGGACGTCGGACACGGCGGCGTTCGCCGCCGATTACACCCACAGCGGAGTGGCTGGCGCGGAGGTGACCCGGCGGGTCTCCGACGGTGCCTCGGTCCGCGTCGACACCGATGGCGCTGCCGTCTTCGGCACCGGCGGCGACTCGGTGTTCGCGCTGGTGGACGAGATCGTCGCCGATCTCCGCTCCGGCGTCAACGTCGGCCCTCGGCTTGCGGAGATCGATGCTCGGCGCACGGCCATGCTCGGCGTCCAGGGGTCGGTGGGAACCCGTCAATCTCAGATCGAACGCGCCAAGGAGGCGGCAGTGCAGAATTCCGTGTCCCTCGAGTCCCGCCGCACGGCGGTCGAGGACGTCGATTCGATCGAAGTGCTCGTGCGCCTCCAGGCGCAGGAGCTCGTATATCGCTCCGCACTCGCGGTGAACGCGCGGGTGCTCCAGCCGTCGCTCATGGACTTCCTCCGATGACCGCGGCGCTCACCTTCCTCGCCCCGCCTCCCGGACTCGCCCCTCACGTCGAGTTCGCCCTGGCCCCGGTCGACGGTGCCGACGGGCTGTTCGCGATGCGTGCCGTGGAGGACGCGGAGCTGCGGCTCTACCTCGTCGATCCGCGGACGGTGCTGAGCGAGTACGCGCCGATCCTGACGGACGAGCAGGCCGATGCACTCGCTCTCCGCGAAGCCGAAGACGCCTTGATCCTCGTGGTCGCCCACCCGTCGGCGGAGGGCGTGAGCGTGAACCTGCTCGCGCCGGTGATCGTCAACCGCACGACGGGGGCCGCGTCGCAGGTGATCCTCGAGGACCAGGACTACCCGTTGCGCGCGCCCCTGGGCTGAGCCGTGTTCCCTGCCGGTCCAGGCCGTTTTCCCAGCGGAACCACGGCTAATCTGGAAGGGTGATCCTCGCCGTCGACACCTCCCTGGGCACCGCCGTGTCCCTCATCGATGCCGACGGGGCCCGGCTCGCCGAGGCGAGTGCAGCGGACCCGCTCGGCCATGCCGAGATCATCGGCGACCTGCTGGTCGAGGTGCTCGGACAGGGCGGAGCCGGAGCGGTGACTCACGTCGTCGCAGGCATGGGACCCGGACCGTTCACCGGACTGCGGATCGGCATCGCCGCGGCACGAGCCTTCGCGCTCGGGCGCGGCATCCCCGTGATCCCGGTGCCCAGCCATTTCGCGGCCGCGCTCACCGCGACCGAGACCGAGACGGGGCCGTTCGCCGTCGTCACCGATGCGCGCCGACGCGAGGTCGCGATCACGGTCTTCGATGGGATCGACGCCGACGGGATCCCGCACGTCGTCGCCGAGACGGTCCTGGTGCGCGCGGCGGACGCCGACGCACACCTCGACGGCATCCGACGCATCGACGTCGCGACGCTCTCCGCGCGGGACCTCGCCCGTGTGGGGGCTCGCGCACTGGCCGCCGGCCGCACGCTGACGGACGATGAGCCGCTCTACCTGCGGAACCCGGACGTGACGCTGCCAGGCGCTCCGAAGAAGGTGGGGACGTGACCCTCCGCGATGCCGTGTCCGAAGACCTCGACGCGATCATGATGATCGAGAACCGCTCCTTCCCGACCGATGCCTGGAGCCGGGAGACCATGGCGTCCGAGCTCGCCGGCCCGCACGGCCGGTACCTGGTCGACGAGCACGAGGGCCGTGTGATCGGATACGGCGGAGTGCGTGCCCTGCGCGGGAGCGCCGATGCCGACATCCAGACGATCGCTTTGCTCAGCGAGTACCGAGGCCAGGGCCGCGGCCGGGCCCTCCTTCGTGCGCTGCTCGCCACCGCTGCGCAACGCGGTGCCCGCGAGGTGTTCCTCGAGGTCAGGGCCGACAATCCGGCGGCGGAGGGCCTGTATCTCGCCGAAGGGTTCGCGGAGATCGGCCGCCGTCCCCGCTACTATCAGCCGGATGATGTGGACGCGATCGTGATGCGCCTGGAGCTGCGCCGCCACCCGGTGACACGGGACGGGTCCGAGGAGGCCACGGCATGAGCGAGCCTCTGGTCCTCGGCATCGAGACGAGCTGCGACGAGACGGGTATCGGGATCGTCCGCGGGCGCACCCTGCTGTCGAACACGATCGCGTCGAGCATGGACGAGCACGCCCGTTACGGCGGCGTCGTGCCCGAGGTCGCGGCCAGGGCGCATCTGGAGGCACTGCAACCGGCCATCGATGCGGCGCTCGCCGAAGCGGGGGTGGGTCTCGACGAGCTCGACGCGGTCGCCGTCACGAGCGGACCCGGACTCGCGGGCGCCCTGATGGTGGGAGTGGGGGCGGCGAAGGGTCTCGCCGTCTCGCTCGACAAGCCGTTGTACGCCGTCAATCATCTCGTCGGCCACATCGCCGCCGACATCCTCACCGGCGGTTCCGCGCCGCTCGAGTATCCGACGGTCGCCCTGCTGGTGTCCGGTGGCCACACGTCGCTCCTGCACGTGCGCGACCTCACGACGGATGTCGAGCTGCTCGGCGAGACCATGGACGACGCCGCAGGCGAAGCGTTCGACAAAGTCGCCCGGCTCCTCTCTCTGCCCTACCCGGGCGGACCCGAGATCGACCGCGCGGCGGTCGACGGCGATCCGGACGCCATCCGCTTCCCCCGTGGCCTCTCGCGCGCCTCCGACCTGGCGAAGCATCGCTATGACTTCTCGTTCTCCGGTCTGAAGACGGCCGTGGCCCGCTGGGTGGAGCGCTGCGAGGCGGACGGCGTCGAGGTACCGGTGGCAGACGTGGCCGCGAGCTTCCGCGAAGCCGTCGTCGATGTGCTCGTGACCAAGGCGCTCGCCGCCTGCGCAGACCTCGGGGTGCCGCGACTGCTCCTCGGGGGCGGGGTGATCGCGAACCGGCGCCTGCGCGAGGTCGCGCTCCGGCGCGCTGCCGACGCAGGCGTCACCGTGCGGATCCCACCCCTCTCGCTGTGCACCGACAACGGCGCCATGATCGCGGCACTCGCCGCAGAGCTGATCTCCTCCGGGCGTCGGCCGTCGCGCCTGACGTTCGGCGCGGACTCGACGCTTCCCGTGACCGAGATCCAGATCGCGGAGGGGGCGTCGGCATGAGCGACACGTCGGGCCCTGCCGAGGCGAAGGCCGCACCCACCCCGCCGACGCGCATCGAGAGCCCGAGCGAGGAAGTCGAGCAGCATCCGGCTGCGGCCGCGCGGCTTCCCGGCGCTCGCCGGGAGGGGTACGCCAAGTTCCCGACCGGTCCCGTCGGTATCGAACCCGTGGTCGTGAGCGGTCCCGACATCGACGCACGAGACGACGTGGAGTGGGAGCCGTCGACCGACGCCGCGCCTATCGACGACACGCGACTCGCCCCGTGGGCGCTGCTGGCGGCGATCGTCGCGCTCGGAGCCTCCTTCTTCGTCGGCTGGGGGATCCCGGTCGCGATCGTCGCGGTCATCGCCGCGGCCATGTCGCTGCGTCGCCCCGTGGAAAGCCGCGCGATCGCGCGGTGGGCGCTCGTGCTGGGGCTCTGCGCGACCGTCTACAGCCTGGGCTGGCTGGTCTGGGCGGGCATGCAGTTCGAGCGGCTCGGGTGATCGGGTGCTCGACGCCGAGGAGTCGGAGGAGCTGCGCTCCCTGCACGCACGGGCCTACGGGCGCGATGCCGCACTGACGGACGCTGAGGCGACACGACTGCGCGAACTCGAGGACCGCCGACGGGTCCCGGCCGTCGAGCCCGAGCACGTCGAGGAACCCGTGCAGGTCGAGGAGGGGGAGGTCCTCGAGCCGTCGACGAGTGACCGCGTGGACGATTCCCCGTCGGAGATGCGCGTCCTGGCGGCCGGGACCGAGCCGACCGCGGAGGCATCGGCATCGGCGGGATCATCGCTGCGGTCGTTGCTCGCTGTGGCGCGGTCGCACTGGCGACCGGTCGCACTCGCCACCGTGGCGGTGCTCCTGATCGGATTGGGGGCGGGGTGGCTCGCCTTCGGCCGCGCCGACAGCGCACCGGTCGCGCTGACCCCCGAGCAGCAGCAATGGGAAGATGACCTCGTCGCCGGCGGCGACTACGACCCCGGCTCGATCCGCGCGCTCGGGGTGGAGCAGGGAGCGGTCATCTGGACCGCGACCAAGGACGGCCGGGAGCGCACCTGCCTGATCCTGAGCACGGGCGATGTGACCCTGCCGAACTGCAACGAGACGGAATCCGTCACGGCGGAAGGGATCTACGGCTCGATCACGGTGCGGACCGACGAAGATCTGCAGAGGCAGGTCAGCGCCCAGATGCTCTTCACCGCGTCGGGTGAGCCTGCGGTCGCGGTGAGCTCCTACGACTACGACTCGCTGCAGACCGGGATCACGTATGCGAATGAGAAGGAGTCGCAGACCGCCGACCGGCTGGTGCGCGAGGGGTACGACATGCATTCCCTCTGGGTCGTCGGCTACGACGGAGACGTTCCGCTCTGGACGGCCGTGCAGCGCGACTCGCAGAGCTCCTGCCTGATCTACGACGGATCCACGGATGATTCCCCGGAGGCGTGCCTCGATCCCGAGACGATGCAGGAGCAGGGGTCGAGTCTCGTCCTCAACCGCGTCGACCCCGACTCCGGTGCCGTCACGCACTTCGAGCTGGCCTCGAGCACGGGGCCCGGCTACCTCGTCATCACCCGCGAAAGGGATGCCACCGGTGCAGCCGAGGACTGACGCCGAGGAGCTTCGGGCACTGCAGCAGCGGGCCTACGGCCGCGGGGCGCAGCTGACGGAGCGGGAGGCCGAGCGCCTGCGCGCGCTCGAGGAGGCGCGTCGCAGTCCGATCGGGTCTGCGCCGCCGGATGATGACGTGGCTGCCGAAGAAGATTCCCCGGCGGAGGGCGGGAGTCCCGCGGAAGAAGCGCCTGCGCCTGCCCTCATCGAGCCTTCCGTGCCGGTCGCACCTGCCGTCAGCGACGAACCCGGGCCGCGCCGGGGTGCGGTGCGCGTACACCTCGTGTCCATGATCGTGGCGGTCGCTGTCGTGCTCGCGATCGGCGTCGGAGCCGGCTGGGCTCTGTTCTCGCCGAGGATCGCGGGCATTCCGCTGACGGGCGAACAGCAGCAGCGCCGCGCGGAGCTCTCGGCCTCGACGTTCGATCCGGGCTCCGTCCGTGCCATCGCCGGGTCGGACGACGCCCTGGTCTGGTATGCGACCAGGGACGACGGCGCCCTGAGCTGCATGATCCTCGATGTGAGCGGTCGCGCGCAGACGGACTGCCTTCCGGGCGAGGAGGTCGGCAACGGCTTGACCGCGGTTCTCCCCGTGGAGGCGGACGGGACGATCGGCGAGGACTCTTCCGGCGACGGGGCCTTCGGCGTGGAGACGGTCATCGCCACGTTGCGCCTGTCGGTCGACGGTGAGCCGATGGCGGGGATCCAGCGCTGGGGCGGACCGTCCTCGCTGGCAGCTCAATTCCCGCACGAGGTGCGCGATCGCGCCGAGGAGCTCGTGGCGGACGGGTTCGGCTTCGGGCTCTCGCTGATCAGCATGTTCCGGGGAGAGCCGGTCTGGCTCGCCGACCGGCTCTCGGCGCAGGGGACGACGGACAGGTGCCTGATCGTGGATGCGGGTGGGCCTGTGGCGTGCGCGCCCTTCGAGACCGCAGTGGCGAGCGGTCTCGCCACGCAGGTCGTGGACGGCGGCTCCGGCGATGGCAGGCAGACGATCACGGCGCTCGAACTGAGGTTCACGGGCCAGCAGTACGCGTATCTCGATATCACCGAGGGCGTCCCCGCGGCCACCGTCACGCCGGGGGAGTCGTTCTTCGTCGAAGCGCCGCCCGGAGACCCGATCGAGATCGCACCGCCGGGCGCGGGCACAGGCGGCTGAAAGCGCGTCAGCCCGCGGCGGAGACCCGGTCGGCGAGGATCGCCACGCGTCGATCACCGATGCGAGCGAGGATCAGCGTCGCCTCCTGGTCGCCGCGCAGCGTGAGCTTCTTCCGGAAGGCAGCCGGGTCGATGTCGACCCCGCGCTTCTTGATCTCGAGTCGGCCGATGCCGTGTGCCTTGAGCGCGGTGCTGATCGCTTTGGGGTTCGCCGGCAGCGTCTCGCGCACGCGGAAGGACTGCACGAAGGGGCTCGTCAGCGCGGCATCGGATGTCAGGTAGGCGATGTGCTCATCCAGCATCCCGGCGTCCAGGCTCCTGGCGACGTCGCCGATCAGACGCGCACGGATGACGGCGCCGTCGGGTTCGTGCAGGAAGGCGCCGAGCTCACGGACCGGTTCGTCGACGGCATCTGCGGCTGCGGTGAGCTCGTGCGAGCGGTCGTCGCGGATGACGAGGGCCGCGCGGCGAACGCCTTCACGGGCGAGGGCGCCGCTCCACACCACGAGTTCGACCACGCTGCCGTCGGCGCTCACCCACTGCGACTCGGCATCGGTCGGCAGCGCGTCGCGGTCGTGCGCCGGACCGAGCTTGATACCCGTGGGCAGACGGCGGGAGACGTCGAATGCCCAGTCGAGGGAGGGCGAGTAGTCATCGGCCGACACCCGCCTCGTCTCACTGTGCCCTGAGGTGCGCCGGGCGGGATCCATCCAGATCGCCCGGTCGTCCGTAGCCGTCATCGCCTCGAGGGCGTTCTCGGCGGTGTCGTGGCGCACCGCCGCGCCGTCACCGAACGGGGCGAGGTTGAAGGCCGCGATCGCGGCGGTGACCTCATCGGCGTCGACGGCCAGGACGTCGAGCCCGGCCCCGGTGAAGGCCAGGGCATCGCCGCCGATCCCGCAGCCGAGGTCGGCGACCGCCGTGAACCCGGCGCTGCGGATCCGCTGAGCGTGGCGGGCCGCGACCCCGAGCCTGGTCGCCTGCTCCAGGCCCGCCCGGGTGAAGAGCATGCGTCCGGCGAAAGGTCCGAACTTGGCGGCGGCCCGGGATCGTAGGTGAGCCTGTCCGACCACCGCGGAGACCAGGTCGGGGGAGTGCCCGGCGGCACGCAGTCGCGAGACCGCATGCGCGACGTCTGCGCTCGATGCGACCGTCCCGACCGCATCGAGGAGTTCGAGACCGGCGGGGGTCAGCAGGGCGCGCAGCTCGGACATCTCCACGCCCTCAGCCTAATTCCCCGCCACGCGGGGAGCGGGTGTGCTGGCACTCGCATTGCGTGAGTGCCAGCACACCGCCTACACTGGCATTAGCACTCTCGGGTTGAGAGTGCGAACAAGTCTTTCGTGTCAGCGTCAAGAAAGAAGAGGTAGACCGTGTCGGTTTCCATCAAGCCGCTCGAGGACCGGATCGTCATCAAGCAGGTCGAGGCCGAGCAGACCACCGCGAGTGGCCTGGTCATCCCCGACACCGCCAAGGAGAAGCCCCAGGAGGGCGAGGTCGTGGCGGTCGGCCCCGGCCGTGTCGATGACAACGGCAACCGTGTTCCGATCGACGTCGCCGTCGGCGACCGCGTGCTCTACAGCAAGTACGGCGGCACCGAGGTGAAGTTCGGCGCAGACGAGTTCCTCGTCCTGTCCGCTCGCGACGTCCTGGCGGTCGTCGTCCGCTGATCTGCGGAACCCGATCCGGTCCCTCCGCGGGGCAGGGTCGAGGTCCTCGAAGGGGCCCGGATGCATCGGCATCCGGGCCCCTTCCGCATTCCCGGCGCTAGTGTTGTGCGGTGACCCCTGAGACGACCCGCGCCACCCGGACCGCGGGGGTCGCCTACGCCGGAGCCGCCTACCTGCTCTGGGGCGTGCTTCCTCTCTACTTCCTCCTGCTCGCACCGACCGGGCCGTGGGAGGTCGTCGCGTGGCGGGTGCTCCTGTCGTTCGTGTTCTGCCTCCTGCTGCTCACCGTCACCCGAGGGTGGAGCGCGTTCGGGGGGATCCTCCGGCAACCTCGGCTGCTCGGCTGGACGGCGCTCGCCGGACTGCTGATCTACGTCAACTGGCAGGTGTTCCTCATCGGAACCCTCAGCGACAACGTGATCGAGACGAGCCTGGGCTACTTCATCAACCCGATCACCACGGTGCTGCTCGGCGTCTTCGTGCTGAAGGAGCGCATCCGCAGGCTGCAGTGGGCAGCGATCGCCATCGCGGCGGCCGCCGTCGTCGTGATCATCGTGGCCTACCGTGCCTTCCCGTGGATCGCGCTCTCACTGACGGCGTCCTTCGGCATCTACGGGCTCATCAAGAAGAAGATCGGCCCGGCGGTCGATGCCGTCAGCGGACTCACCCTCGAGTCGTTCTGGCTGATCCCGATCGCCGTCGCGCAGCTGATCGTGGTGTCGCTGACGCCGGCGGGAATCACGATGGGGACGAACGGAGGAGTGCACGCCGTGCTGCTGGCCTTCGCGGGCGTCGCGACGGCGGTACCGCTGCTGCTGTTCGCAGCGGGAACCCGGCGCATCAACCTCACGGTGATCGGCATGATCCAGTTCATCACCCCGGTGCTGCAGTTCCTCATCGGCGCCGTCGTCCTCAACGAGCCGATGCCGCCGGAGCGCTGGGCGGGATTCATCCTCGTCTGGATCGCCATCGCCGTGTTCCTGGTCGATCTGATGCTCGCTGGACGCCGTGGACGCCGGATCGCCGCGACCGAGCTCGTCTGAACCCGAGTCTCTTCTCGCCCCGAACCCGGTGTCGGATCGTTAACGCACCGAGATACTTGCGATCCCTGCACGCGGGTATCACGGCCTAGTGTTAGAGCACCCGCTTGTGGTCACAATCCACGTTCAGTTACGCAAGGGAGCATCATGAACGCACTGAAGGGCTCGCGCACCGCGAAGGTCTTCGCCGGGATCGCCTTGATCAGCGCATCCGCCATCGTCGTCGCCGGCTGCAGCAGCACGCCGAACGCCGAGCCGAGCGAGGGCGGTGAGAAGGCGGCCGTCGATCTGACGCTCAAGCTCGGCTCGCTGCTTCCGCAGACCGGATCGCTGGCGTTCCTCGGCCCGCCCATGGAGTCCGGTGTCGGACTCGCCGTCCAGGAGGTCAACGAAGCCGCCGCCGGCATCACGATCGACCTGACGGCCGAGGACGAGGGTGACACGGACACCAAGGCGTACGAGACCTCGATCACCAAGCTGCAGGGCGCCGGCGTCTCCGCCATCGTCGGAGCAGCGGCATCCGGTGTCTCCAAGCTCATCCTCGACGGCAACGTCAGCGCGGGCATCCTCCAGATCTCGGCGTCGAACACCTCGCCGGACTTCACCGACTGGGACGACAACGGCCTGTACTTCCGTACCGCGCCCAGCGACCTGCTCCAGGGTGAGGTCCTCGGCAACCTGATCGCCGAGGACGGTGCGAAGACGCTCGGCATCATCTACCAGAACGACGCCTACGGCACGGGCCTGAACGACGCGATCACCACGACGTTCGAGGGCACCGGCGGCGAGGTCGTCGAGTCGGTGTCGTTCAACGTCGGTGACGCCCAGTTCGACGCGCAGGTCGAGTCGATCAAGGCGCAGAACCCCGACGCGGTCGCGATCGTGTCGTTCGACCAGTTCAAGACCATCGCGCCGCTGCTGGTGAACGCCGGCATCACGGCCGACAAGTTCTACATGGTGGACGGCAACCTGTCCGACTACGGCAGCGAGATCCCGGTCTCGCTCGAGGGGGCGCAGGGCACGAAGGCCGGCCCCGCACTCGAGGACGACTTCACCGATCGCCTCCAGGCGTACTGGACCGGTGAGGGCAACGCCGAGGTCAAGGACTTCACCTACGCCGCCGAGGCGTACGATGCGGTGATCCTCGTCGCGCTGGCCTCGCTGGCCGCGGGATCGACGGAAGGCGCGGACATCGCGGCGAAGATGCAGGAGGTGTCCGGCGGGTCGGGCGACGGCGAGAAGTGCACGAGCTTCGCCGATTGCGCCAAGATCATCAACGACGGCGGCACGGCCGACTACGACGGCTACTCCGGCGAGGTCACGTTCGATGAGGCCGGCGACCCGCAGGGCGCCACGATCGGCATCTACAAGTACAACGCCGAGAACACCATCGAGCGCACCAACTGATCGCACGATCACAGACGAAGGCCCCGGATCCGATCCGGGGCCTTTGTCGTTGCGACTCTGCGGCTCAGGCCGCATCGGTGCCGAGCGTACCGAGGTAGAGACCGATCACCTTCGGATCGTTCAGGAGATTCCTTCCCGTGCCCTCGTAGGCGTCCTTGCCCTGATCGAGCACGTAGCCCCGGTCGCAGATCTGCAGGCAGCGCCGAGCGTTCTGCTCCACCATGATGGTCGTGACGCCCGCCTTGTTGATGTCGGAGACGCGGATGAACGCATCGTCCTGTCGCACGGGGGAGAGTCCGGCGGACGGCTCGTCGAGCAGCAGCACCGACGGGTCCATCATCAACGCGCGCGACATGGCGACCATCTGCCGCTCACCGCCGGAGAGCGAGCCGGCCCGCTGCTTGAGGCGCTTGCCCAGCTCGGCGAAGATGCCGGTGACGAACTCGAGCCGCTCGGCGTAGATCTTGGGGTTCTGATAGAGCCCCATCTGCAGGTTCTCCTCGATGGACAGCGAGGGGAAGACGTTGTTCGTCTGGGGCACGAACGCCACGCCTCGGCGCACGAGCTTGTCGGCCTTCAGCCCGACGATGCTCTCGCCCTTGACCGTGATGTTGCCGCTGCGCACGTTGACGAGTCCGAAGATCGCCTTCAACAGCGTCGACTTGCCCGCTCCGTTCGGGCCGATGATGCCGATCAGCTCTCCCTGGCGGGCGACGAGGTTCGCCCCGTTGAGGATGTTCACGCCGGGGAGATAGCCGGCATGGACATCGGTCAGCTCGACGACGACGTCGTTCTGAGACGCGCCCTGTGGTGCTTCGATCGGCGTTCCTGCACTCATGAGGTGCCCTTCCCCTCGTTGTCGTCGTCGTCGGTTGCGGGGTCCGTCACCTCGGCCTCGGCCTCCGCCTCCGCCTCGATCTCCTCGCGCAGCCTCCCGGCCGCGGCGTCGGGCAGCACCGGGATGCGTCCCGTGACGGCGCCCAGGTCGACGTCCTGATGTGCGCCGAGGTACGCATCGACCACGGCAGGGTTCTCCATGACCTCGTCGGGCGGCCCCTCCGCGACGACGCGGCCCTCGGCCATCACGATCACCCAGTCCGCGATGTGGCGCACCATGTGCATGTCGTGCTCGACGAACAGCACGGTCATGCCCTCCTCCTTCAAATCGAGGATGTGATCGAGGAGCGACTGAGTCAGAGCCGGGTTGACGCCCGCCATGGGCTCGTCGAGCATCACCAGCGTCGGGTCGCTCATCAGGGCCCTGGCCATCTCGAGGAGCTTGCGCTGACCGCCCGAGAGCGCTGCGGCGAAGTCCTTCTCTTTGGCATCGAGCTTGAAGCGCGTCAGAAGATCGCGCGCCTTGGCCTCGATCTCGGTGTCCTGAGCGCGCCAGAGGAACGGGAACAAGCTGGACCAGAAGCCCTCGCCACGCTGATGCGGAGCGCCGAGCTTCATGTTCTCGAGCACGGTGAGCAGCGACAGCGACTTGGTGAGCTGGAACGTACGGACCTGCCCCATCCGGGCCACCTTGAAGGAGGGGACCCCTGAGAGGCTCGTGCCGTCGAACGACCAGGTGCCGCTGTTGGGTTTGTCGAAGCCGCAGAGCAGGTTGAAGAGAGTCGTCTTTCCTGCGCCGTTCGGACCGATCAGAGCGGTGATGGCGCCTCGGGGCACTTCGAGGTGGTCGACGTCGACGGCGGTCAGGCCACCGAAGCGGCGCTGCACGGCATCGACGACGAGGATCGGATCGACCTTCGCGACGCCGGGCTTGACCTCGCCCTTGGTCAGACCGGTCGTCTTCGGACGTCGGATGCTCCCCGTGGACGGGGCTGCGGTCGCCGCGCCCTCCGTCGAGTCGGGAACCTGTTCCGGGGTCAGTTCATTTGACAAAGGTCATCTCCCTCTTGTCTCCGAGGATGCCCTGCGGGCGGAAGATCACGAGCAGCATCAGGGCGATGCCGACGAAGACGAAGACGAGGGTCGACGCCTGGCTGTCGGTCATCGGCAGCAGCCCGGATTTAGCCATCGACGGGAGCAGGTTGGCCATGAAGGCGAACACCACCCAGAAGAGCACCGCACCGAGCGTGGGCCCGAACACCGTGGCCGCGCCTCCTAGAAGGAGGATCGTCCACAGGAAGAAGGTCAGCGACGTCGAGTAGCTGCCGGGGACGACCGCGGAGGGGAGGACGAAGACGATCCCACCTGCGGCGCCGATCACCCCACCCACGACGAGCGCCTGCATCTTGTACGCGAAGACGTTCTTGCCGAGCGAGCGCACGGCGTCCTCGTCTTCGCGGATGCCCTTGAGCACGCGGCCCCACGGGCTTCGCATCAGCGCCCACACCAGCAGAATGGCCACGGCGAGGACGATCACGCCGAAGACGCGGTTCCACAGGTCGTTCGCGCTGTACGTCCACGGACCGAACCCGTAGGTCCCGGGCGGGATGGGGTTCGCGTCACGGAACCCGCCGCTGTACTGTGCGAGACCGTCCGCGCTGTTGGTCCACTCGTCGAACAGCTGCGTCGTGAACAGGAGACGGACGATCTCGCCGGCGGCGATCGTCGCGATCGCGAGATAGTCGGCACGCAGCCGCAGCGTCGGGATGCCCAGGATGACGGCGAAGAACGCGCCGCCGAGCAGACCGATCAGCATGCCGATCCACCAGGGCAGCCCGAAGCTGAGGACTGAGATGGCGTATCCGTAGCCGCCGATCGCCATGAACGCGGCCATGCCGAAGTTGAGCAGCCCGGCGTATCCGAAGTGGACGGCGAGGCCCGTCGCCGCGAGCGCATAGGCGATGGTGACGGGGCTGAAGAGGTAGACGGCCGTGTTCGAGAAGATGCTTCCGAAGTCCATGATGATCAGCCCAGCCTTTCCTTGCGTCCCAGCAGCCCCTGCGGTCTCACGAGGAGGATGACGATGAGCACCACCAAGGCGCTCGCATACTTGAGATCGGACGGGATCCAGAGCGTCGAGACCTCGACGGCGATGCCGACGATGAGCGAGCCGACGAGCGCGCCGAACGCCGTGCCGAGACCCCCGAGCGTGATCGCGGCGAAGATCAGCAGCAGCATCTGCATGCCCATGTCCCACTTCACGCCGGGGCGGAAGTAGGCCCAGAGGATGCCGGAGATGGCGGCCAGGGTACCGGCGAGGATCCACACGTAGCGGATGACCTTGTCGACGTCGATGCCGGATGCGGCGGCCAGTTGCGGGTTGTCGGAGATCGCTCGGGTGGCCTTGCCGATGCGGGTGCGCGTCAGGAAGAAGGCGACGGCGAGGATCACGACGATGCTCACCCCCATCGCGATCATGTCGATGTACGACAACGAGATCGGACCGAGCTGGATCGGGGTGGGGCTGGCTCCGGGGAGCTGGTAGGTCCCTCCGCCGATGATGTACTGGAACGCGTAGCGCAGCGCCAGCGAGAGTCCGATGCTGACGATCATCAGCTGGACGACGCCGAGGCCGCGTCGTCGGAGCGGGCGCCAGATCCCGGCGTCCAAGGCCCAACCGAAGAGGCCACCGCCGATGACGGCCGCGGCGATGCCGAGCGCGAAAGGAAGATGCCAGAACGTCGTCGTGACGAGGGCGACGAGGCCACCCCACGTCACCATCTCCGCGTGCGCGAAGTTCGACAGGCGCGTGGTGCCGTAGATGAGAGCAGCACCCATCGAGGCGAGCGCAAGCAGCAATCCGAAGTTGACGCCGCCGACGAGTCGGGAGAGCAGTTGATCGACGAAGGAGACGGTGACTCGCTGTCCCTCGCCGAGGAACAGGTTCATGATCTTGGTCCCGGTGAGTCCGAACTCGACCTCGAAGGAGGCCGTCGTACCGGCGATCGGCTGGGTGCCCTCCGGGAGCTGACTCGCATCGACGATCACGCCGTCGGGGAGCGTCGACTCGTCGACGGTGAGGGTGTAGGTCTCCTTCTCCGGCACGTACAGACGCCACTTGCCGTCTGCGTCCGTCTCGGTCTCGCCTTCGAAGCCGTTGCCCTCGATCGACATCACCACGCCCTCGACGGGCTCATCGTCGAAGGTGACGACGCCGGCGAAGTAGAAGTCGGTGACCTCCTGTCCGTCGTCGGTCGTCTCGGCCGAGGCTGTTGAGGGGGGCAGGAACAGGACGGCGCTGAGCGCCATGAGGATACCGAGGAAGGCGACCAGCCAGGGGCGCTTTCGATGCACGGCGAGTGTTGTGGGTCCCACGCAACCTCCACTTTGAGTGCTGTGTCTCCGCGATCTCGGGTTGGTCCGCGGAGATGGACGACGCACTTGAGCGTAATGCGCGATCGGCGATTCGCCTACGGTCGGGGCCAACGGTCCGGTAACGACGGGGATCTGGGAATGTTCTCGGGCGTGTCTCGCTTAGAATCTTCATACGGGCCGCTGCCCCGCGAACGGCCGACGTCGACCACCCCCTCGCACTCGGACTTGCGCGACACGCGCAGAAGGAGAATCCATGGAACAGCACGATCCCTTCGGCTTCGTCGGACTGACGTACGATGACGTGCTGCTCCTGCCCGGGCACACCGACGTGATCCCCAGCGAGGCTGACACGTCGTCGCGGATCACGCGTCGCATCTCGGTGGCCACCCCGCTGTTGTCGAGCGCGATGGACACCGTGACGGAGTCGCGTATGGCGATCGCGATGGCGCGCGAGGGCGGCATCGGCATCCTCCACCGCAACCTCTCCATCGCGGATCAGGCCGCACACGTCGACCGCGTCAAGCGCAGCGAGTCGGGCATGATCACCGACCCCATCACGACCACGCAGGACGCCACGGTCGAAGAGGTCGACAACCTGTGCGCGAAGTACCGCATCTCGGGTCTGCCCGTGGTCGACGACGAGGGCAGGCTGGTCGGTATCATCACGAACCGCGACATGCGCTTCGTCTCCGGCTTCGAGCGTCAGAGCACCTTCGTCAAAGACGTCATGACGCGGGAGAACCTCGTCACGGCCCCGGTCGGCGTCGCTGCAGGCGAGGTCATCGCCCTGTTCGCGAAGCACCGTGTCGAGAAGCTGCCGCTGATCGACGACGACGGCAAGCTCGCAGGTCTGATCACCATCAAGGACTTCGACAAGAGCGAGAAGTACCCGCTCGCGACCAAGGACGACCACGGGCGCCTCCGCGTCGGTGCGGCCATCGGCTTCTTCGGAGATGCGTGGGAGCGCGCCGAGGCACTGCGCGATGCGGGAGTCGACGTGCTGGTCGTCGACACTGCCAACGGACAGTCCCAGGGCGTCATCGACCTCGTCCGCCGGCTGAAGGCCGACGCGTCGTTCGAGCACATCGACGTCATCGGGGGGAACGTCGCGACCCGTGAAGGCGCGCAGGCTCTGGTCGACGCCGGCGTCGACGCGGTCAAGGTCGGCGTCGGGCCCGGTTCGATCTGCACCACGCGCGTCGTCGCGGGGGTCGGTGTGCCCCAGGTCACCGCGGTCTACGAGGCGTCGCTCGCCGCTCGTCCCGCCGGCGTCCCGGTGATCGCCGACGGCGGTCTGCAGTACTCGGGAGACATCGCGAAGGCCCTCGTCGCCGGTGCCGATGCCGTGATGCTCGGTTCGCTCCTGGCCGGCACCGACGAGTCGCCCGGCGAGATCGTCTTCCAGTCCGGCAAGCAGTTCAAGCAGTATCGCGGCATGGGCTCGCTGGGCGCGATGCAGACACGAGGCAAGCAGACGTCGTACTCCAAGGACCGGTATTTCCAGGCCGACGTCCCGAGTGACGACAAGCTGATCCCCGAGGGCATCGAAGGGCAGGTCCCGTACCGCGGACCGCTCGCAGCCGTGGCCTACCAGCTCGTCGGCGGGCTGCGGCAGTCGATGTTCTACGTGGGCGCTCGCACCATCGAGGAGCTCAAGACGCGGGGCAAGTTCGTCCGCATCACCTCCGCTGGGCTCAAGGAGTCGCACCCGCACGACGTGCAGATCGTGGTCGAGGCGCCGAACTACAAGAAGTAGTCGTCGTACGCGGAGAGGGCCGGATGCCGCGGCATCCGGTCCTCTCCGTCTTCGGTGCGCCCGCGATCAGCCGCAGGTGTAGGTGACCCCGCCGACCTCCCAGACGCCGGGGCCGAGGTCGGCGCACATGCCGATGAGCCCCGCGAACACGGTGACGACGAGGATGATCGCGATGATCTCGAGGATCGTGATGATCGCGCCCACGACGATGCCGGCGATGGCGAGGCCCTTGGGCTGCCCTGCCTTGCCGAGCTTCACCGCGGCCACGATGCTGATGACCAGACCGACCGGTGCCATCAGGAACGCGAGGACCAGTCCGACGATCGACAGCACCCGCCCCGGTGGGGTCGGCGTGGGCTGGGGGTAGGCAGGAGCGGGAGCGGCCGGATAGCCCGCACCCGGGGCTGCCGGAGCGCCTGAGCCGGGGGTCGGCTGCTCGGGGTACGGAGGGGGATTCGTCATGTGGTGTCCTGTCTCTGGGGGTACGAGGAACATGCCCGGTGGCTCCGGACGCCCCGAGCGTAGCGAGGCGTCGATGTTCGCGCCATCCCCTCGCCGGTGGCAGCGGAGGGCGTCATGCCTCTTCCGCCGTTCGATGGAGGGGGCGTAGCGTGCGGGTATGTGCCGAAACATCGTCCCGCTGAACAACCTCGAGCCTGCCGCGACCGACGACGAATGCCACGACGCAGCCCTGCAGTTCGTCCGCAAGATCGCCGGAACGACGGCGCCGTCCCGCGCCAATCGAGCCGTGTTCGATCGTGCCGTCGCTGAGATCGCGCAGGCGACCAGGGTGCTCCTGGACGAGCTCGTCACCACGGCGCCGCCGAAGAATCGCGACGAGGAGGCGGCCAAGCGCCGTGCCCGGTCCGCAGAGCGCTACGAGGCGATCCGGGTCTATCAGCAGGAGAAGCGCGCAGCCCGTGCGGCCTCGTGAACGCGAAGCCGCAGGGAACACCGTCGCGTATGCCAGAATCGACATGCCCCGCTCGACTTTCCCGGCGGTTCCGGTGATGAAGGCACCGAGATCGCAGACCGATCCCCATCGGTCAGGGAACTTCCCCAAGGAGAGCTGTATCCATGCCTGAGGTTTCTCCTCGTGTTCTCGTCGTCGATGACGATCCGGACGTCGCCCTGCTCGTCAAGACCGTCCTCGAGCGACGGGCGGGCTGCACCGTCGACGTCGCGGAAGACGGCCAGGCGGCCGTCGAACGTGTCAGAGCGCAGCGCCCGGATGTCGTCGTCACCGACATCGAGATGCCGGGGCTGAGCGGGCTCGAGCTGCTGGCCGAGCTCCGCCGCACGGTCCCCACCGTGCCGGTGTTGGTGATGACGGCTCACGTCTCCGTCGAGTACGCGGTCTCCGCGCTGCGCGCGCAGGCGGACGAGTTCCTGACGAAACCGCTCGACAACGTCAAGCTGGTCGAGTCCGTCACCCGGCTGATCGAGGAGGGGCGTCGGCGCCGGGAGGATGCACGTCTACCGGAACGGGTGCTCGCGATCGGCGCGCACCCCGACGATGTCGAGATCGGCGTCGGTGGACTCCTGGCCGCGCACGCCAGGGCAGGGGATGAGATCACCATTCTCACCCTCTCCCGCGGCGCCAGAGGCGGTGACGCCGACAGCCGACAGAACGAGTCACTGGCGGCAGCCGAGATGCTCGGTGCCCGGCTCTTCCTCAAGGACCTCGTCGACACGGAGATCTCGGGCGGAGGTTCGACGGTGCGTCTCATCGAAGAGGTGGTCCGGGAGATCGAGCCCACGATCGTCTACACGCACTCCGGTCACGACCGGCACCAGGACCACCGAGCCGTGAGCGAGGCCACGATCGTGGCCACTCGGCGTGTCGGCACGGTCGCCTGCTATCAGAGCCCGTCGTCGACGATCGACTTCCGCCCGACCCGGTTCGTGCGGATCGATCAGTACCTGGACGAGAAGCTCCGGCTGTTGGAGAGCTTCCACTCGCAGACCGCGAGTCGGGACTACCTCGAACCCGAGTTCGTCACGGCCACCGCACGATACTGGTCGCGGTTCGGGGGCGGAACGGCCGTCGAACCGCTCGAGGTGGTGCGTGAGACGGCGGAGTTCATCGGAGCCCACGAACTCAGCCGACGGGAGAGCTGATGACCACGCGCGTACTGGTGACCGGCGCAGGAGGACCGGCCGGTGTGGCCGTGATCCGATCCCTGCTCCGCCGCCCGGACCTGACCGTTTTCGCCGCCGACATGGACGGCTGGGCGAGCGGCATCTATCTGGTACCGGCCGAGCAGCGTCGTCTCGTCCCGCCCGGCCGCGATGACGACTTCGTGCCGGCCATCGCCCGCATGGTTGCGGAAGATGATCTCGATCTCGTGATCTCGACCGTCGATGTCGAGCTCATCGCCCTCGCCCAGCGGCGGCACGAATTGGCCCCGGCCGTGCTCGCCGCTCCCTCGGCGGACACGCTGAACACGGCGCTCGACAAGCTGCTCCTCGCGCAGCGCTGCGCGCCCACCGGACTCACTCCGCGCACGGTTCTCGCCGGTCCCGACGCGCTGGCGGTCGACTGGGAGTACCCGGTCTTCGCCAAGCCCCGGCAGGGAGCGGGGAGCCGTGGCGTGCGCCTGGTTCCCGACCGTGCCGCACTCGAGGCGCTCCCGATCGACGAGGCTCTCATCGTGCAGGACTTCCTCCCGGGGGAGGAGTACTCGGTCGATGTGATCGCGGATGCCGCGGGCACCGTCGTCGCCGCGGTGCCGCGTACACGCGCGCGGGTGGACTCCGGTGTCGCCATCGCGGGGCGGACGGTGCTCGACCCCGAACTCGAAGAGGCTGCGGCGGCGATCGCGCGGGCGATCGGTCTCGTCGGGGTCGCCAACGTGCAGCTGCGCCGCGACCGCGACGGCCGCGCCGTGCTGCTCGAGGTCAACCCGCGATTCCCCGGGGCGCTGCCGTTGACGATCGCCGCGGGCGTCGACATCCCGTCGCTCGTCGCCGACCTCTTCCTCGGCCGGGAGCTGCCCGTTCGGGTGCCGTTCCGCGAGGTCGCATCCGTGCGGTTCCTGGAAGACGTGATCGTCGAGGTCGATGATGTGCTGGTCTCCGACCATGCGGGGCACCAGGAGGAGCTGTGAGCCTCATCGAGCTCCGGGGCGACCACCACGTCCACTCGACGTTCTCGGACGACGCCGTCTCCACGCTCGCGGAGAACGTGGCGGCGGCCGCGGCGGTGGGCTTGACCACCATCCGCCTGGTCGACCATGTGCGTCGCTCCACCAGCTGGGTGCCGGACTACCTCGCGGCCGTTCGCGCCTTGGAGGTACCGGACGGGCTGACCGTGCTCACCGGCGTCGAGGCGAAGATCCTCGACGCCGCGGGCGAACTCGACATCCCCGCGCTTCCCGAGGGGATCGACCGGATCCTCATCGCCGACCACCAGTTCCCCGGCACTGACGGCCCGCTCGGGCCGTCAGCGGTGACGGAGCGGATGGCTGCGGGCTGGGCGGCTGCGGATGTGCTCGATCAGCTCGTGGAATCCCTCGTGGCGACCATGCGCCGATACCCGGGCAACCAACTCGCGCACTGCTTCTCCATCCTCCCGAAGATCGGTCTCTCAGAAGACGATCTCGGAGCGGAGCGCGTCGACGCGTGGGCGCGCGCGGCGGCCGACACCGACACGCTCGTCGAGGTCAACGAGAAGTGGGGTTGCCCCGGCGTCCCCGCACTCCTGGCGCTGCGGCGCGCGGGAGGCACGATCGTGGCCTCCACAGACAGTCACGTGGCGTCGGACGTCGGTCGCTACGAGAGGGTGATCCCGCTGCTCGACGCGGTGGAGGTCTCAGGATGACCGATCTGACCTGGCTGCAGACGATCGTCGTGATCGTCCTCCTGCTCTGCGTGCTGGTCGGAACGCTCCCGGTGGTCAACACCGGGCTGCAGTTCCTGGTGCTGCCGCTGCACGCCTTCCGAAACCACTACGACAAGGCGGCTCCGTACCACCCGAACATCGCGGTGATCATCCCGGCATGGAACGAGGGGCTCGTCATCGGAGCCGCGATCGAGCGGCTGCTCCAGCTGGAGTACCCCGGCGAGCGATTGAGGGTCTTCGTCGTCGATGACGCATCCACGGACGACACTCCCGCGATCGTCGCCGCGAAGGCCGCGGCCCATCCCGGACGCGTCGTGCATCTGCGACGCGAGCAGGGCGGTCAGGGAAAGGCGCACACCCTCAATCACGGTCTCGACGTCGCGCTCGCGGACGAGTGGACCGAGGCCGTGCTGATCATGGATGCGGACGTGATCTTCGCCCGCGACTCGCTGCGCAAGCTCAGCAGGCATCTCGCGGATGAGAAGGTCGGTGCGGTCACCGCCTACATCGCCGAAGGCAGCCGCGACCGCAATTACCTCACGCGTTTCATCGCGATCGAGTACGTGATCGGTCAGCTCTCGGCCCGTCGGGTACAGAACGTCGGAGGCGCGATCGCCTGCCTGGCCGGCGGCGCGCAGCTGCACTCGCGGGCCAACCTCGAGGCGATCGGCGGACGGATCCCGACCGGTACGCTGGCCGAAGACACCATGACCACCTTCGAGAGCCAGCTCAAGGGCCGGAGGATGGTCTTCGAGCCGCATGCCGTCGTGCTCGCCGAGGAGCCGCGGACGATCGACAGTCTGTGGAAGCAACGGCTGCGGTGGGCGCGTGGCAACGTGCAGCTCACCTCGATCTACAAGAAGCTCTGGTTCCGCCCGAGCCGCGAGCACAATCTCGGCAGTTTCGGGTTCGGGCTCGCGTGGTTCACGATCCTGCTGCTTCCGGCGTTCATGATCCTGGCAGCGGCAGGCATGCTCGCACTGCTCCTCCTGCACAGCGACATCGCCGAGTTCGTGTTCCGCTTCATGTGGATCTCGGCGGCCTGCATCTACCTGTTCTCGATCCTGTACTCCGTGCAGCTCGATCCACGCACCGGCAGACATTCCTGGCGCGAGGCGATCATGTTCCCCGGACTCGGTGCCCTGCTGCTGATGGCCATCGCCCTGTTCCCGTGGCTGTTCCTGGAGCTGCTGCAGGTGCTCGGCCAGAGCGCCACCCCGCAGACGCTGTTCACCTGGGCGGTGATCTTCTATCTGTGGGGGCCGATCTCCATGCTGGGGATCTGGCTCGCCCGCGCCGTGGAGCCCCTTCCCGCGGGCCGGTTCTTCGCCGGTCTGCTGCTCTACGTCTGCGGCTACGGATCCCTGCTCTGCGCCATCACCGTGGATTCGTACATCAAAGAATGGCGTCGCGCCGACGCCTCCTGGATCAAGACCGAGAAGATCGGACGTGTGGACTCATGACCGCAGCACCGTCACGCGACACCGAAGCGGAGGAGATCGCCGCGGATGCCCGCCGCGAGCGGCGACTGGTCCCGCAGGCGATCCTCTCCCTCCTCGTCGTCGTCGCCGTCGTCATCGTGCGAGAGCTGTTCCTTCGATGACCGGGAGGCCGCTGGCCCTCGTCGTGGAGGACGCCCCCGATCAGGTCGCATTGCTGCGCCGCTACCTCGACCGCGAGGGCTTCGACGTGTTCGTCGCCCGCGACGCCGAGTCGGCGATCGCCGCGTTCGACGAGATCGATCCCGTCCTGGCGGTGCTCGATCTG
Source organism: Microbacterium paraoxydans (assembly GCF_020524545.1). Classification (GTDB taxonomy): domain Bacteria; phylum Actinomycetota; class Actinomycetes; order Actinomycetales; family Microbacteriaceae; genus Microbacterium; species Microbacterium paraoxydans_C. Next base: position 337,010 of record NZ_JAIVLG010000002.1, read on the forward strand.
CTCCTGCCCGGGATCTCGGGACAGGAGTGCGCGCGTCTCGTCCAGGACCGCTTCCCCCGCTGCTTCCTCGTGATCAGCTCCGTGCTCGACGCGGCGGACTACCCGCCGGCGGATGCCGCCCTGCCGAAGCCCATCACGGGTGCCGACCTGCACGCCATCGTCGAGCGGGTCGAGCGATGAGGGCGACGCCGCTCGACCGCGCGGAGAACCGGTGGTACCGGATCTTCGACAACCCGAGCCCGTTGCTCAAGCAGGCGCCGACGGTGATCGCGACCGTCGTCGCTGGGCTGCTCACCTGGTGGGTACCGGACTTGCCGGTCACCCATGTCGCGTCGGCCGTGGGGGGTGTCGCCCTGGTTCTCGGGGCGACGGTCCTCGCCGGGGTGCTCACGGCGCGGGGGATGTACGACGGATGGGCCGTGCTGCTCATCCCGATCCTCGACATCGTCGGTCTCGGCCTCTTCCGCACCGGCACCGGCGGCCCTGGCGCTCTCTTCTCCGCTCTCATCCTGCTCCCCGTCGTCTGGTTGGCGGCGGCTCCCGGCATCCGCTGGGTCTTCGTGGTCGCGGGACTCACCTGCGTCGCGCTGCTGATGCCGTACCTCACCGATCCGCCTCACACCTCGACGGAGTGGCTCCGCGGCGTGGTGGCGCCCCTGGTGTTCGCCGCCGTCGCAGCGGTCATCAACCAGCTCGCCCGACAGCAGCGTCTGCGCATCGAGCAGGCGGAGGAGCTGGTGGCGGAGCGCACCAAGGCGCTCTCGGAGAACGTCGCGATGATCGTGCAGCTGCGGGACAAGGAGCGCCAGTATCGCGAGCTCCTGGATTCGTTCGAGAGCGTCTGGTCGTCCATCACCGCGCAGGCCGTGATCGCGACGACACGCGCGGGCATCGTGACGGCGTGGAACCCCGGGGCCGAGCGTCTGCTGGGGCTCTCGACCAGCGAAGCGCTCCGAGACGTGCGAGTCGACCGGTTCTTCCCCGCGACGGTCCTGTCGATGCTGGCGGCCGAGCACGCCGACCGGCTGCCGGCGGCAGGTGACGGTGCGTCGGCGTACGGAGAGATCTCCCCGGGGATCCAGGCGTTGTTCGCGCAGGCCGATGCCGGGCTCCCGGTCGACGGCGACGTCGAGGTGAGGACTGCCGGGGGAACGACGGTGCCCGCCCGCGTGACCGTGAGTCCCCACAAGGACGGCGCAGGTGCGCAGCAGGGATACCTGTTCGTGCTCACCGACGAGACCAGGGCGGTCGAGGTCGCCCGCATGAAGGACGAGTTCGTCGGCATGATCTCGCACGAGCTGCGCACGCCGCTCAGCGCGATCATCGGCTTCCTCGATCTGCTCCAGAACGACCCCGGCCAGCCGCTCACCAGTGACCAGCAGGAGTTCGTCTCCATCATCGAGCGCAACGCGCAGCGCCTGCTCAACCTCGTCGGCGACCTCCTCTTCACCGCGCAGGTGGAATCCGGTCGGTTCCCGCTCGATCGCGCGGACGCGGACGTCGCCGAGCTGGTCCGCTCGGCTGTGGCGTCGGCCGGCCCGCTCGCGCAGCGCGCAGGTATCGAGCTCTATGCCGAGGTCGGCCCCGACCCGGTCCGCCTCGTGGTCGACGCCGGAAGGATCGGGCAGGCGCTCGACAATCTCCTCTCCAACGCCATCAAGTTCACGCCCAGCGGTGGCAGGGTCACGGCGCGGGTGCGGGCGGTCGACGCAGGAGTGGAGCTCTCGGTCAGGGACACCGGGGTCGGGATCCCCGAGAACGAGCAGGGGATGCTGTTCACCCGTTTCTTCCGCGCATCGACCGCGACACGCAACGCGGTACCCGGGGTCGGGCTCGGGCTCACGATCACGCGGGCCATCGTCCTGGCGCACGGCGGCACGATGGACGTCACGAGTCAGGAGGGTGTCGGTACCGAGTTCCGCTTCGTCCTCCCCACCGCCCCTCGCACCGAAGTGCTCAAGACCCTGAGCCAGGTCGACTGACCGCAGCGGCTGCATCGTCGCCGGGTTCGAGTCCCGCTTCCCTGATAGCCTGGTCGGCTCGGCACACGCGGGGCGGAAGGACGGACACGCACCGTGGGCTACATCGATGTCTCCGGAGTCTCATTGACACTCCCCGACGGCAGGCCGCTTCTCGACGAGGTGACGTTCCGCGTCGGGTCGGGTTCGACCAGCGCGCTCATCGGCCCGAACGGCGCGGGCAAGACGACGCTGCTGCGCATCATCCGCGGGGATCAGCCGGCCGACGACGGGGTCGTGACGATCGAGGGCGGGCTGGGCGTCATGGACCAGTTCGTCGGCCACGGCGAAGCCGGGGAGACGGTCCACCAGCTGCTCGTGCGCGTCGCCCCCGTGCGCATCCGCACCGCGGCCGAGACGCTCGAAGCGGCGGAGAACGCACTGATCGACCGCGATGAGCATGACACGCAGATGGCATACGCGTCGGCGATCGCCGAGTACGCCGACGCCGGAGGGTATGAGCAGGAGACGGTCTGGGATCAGTGCACGATCGCGGCGCTCGGCTTACCGTTCGAGAGGGCGCGATTCCGTGACCTCACCACATTGTCCGGGGGTGAGCAGAAGCGGCTCGCACTCGAGGCGCTGCTGCGAGGCCCCGACGAGGTGCTGCTGCTCGACGAACCGGACAATTACCTCGACGTGCCCACGAAGCGCTGGCTGGAGGAGCAACTGCGGCTCACCCCGAAGACCGTGCTGCTCGTGTCGCACGACCGGGAGCTTCTGGCACGTGCCGTCGATCGGTTGATCACGCTCGAGCCCGGTGGTGCGGGAGCCGCGGCCTGGGTGCACGGCGGCGGATTCGGGACCTATCAGCAGGCTCGGGCCGACCGGATGGATCGGCTCGACGAACTGCGTCGGCGCTGGGACGAGCAGCACGAGAAGCTGCGCACCCTCGTCGCGAACCTCAAGGTGAAGGCATCGGCGAACGACGGGTTCGCGTCGCGCTACCAGGCGGCGCAGACCCGACTTCGCAGGTTCGAAGAGGCCGGCCCTCCCGAGGAGCGTCCGCCCGCGCAGGACTTCGACATGCGCCTGCGCGGTGCGCGCACCGGCAAGCGCGCCGTGGTGGCTCAGCGCCTCGAGCTGACGGGGCTCATGCGGCCGTTCGAGGCGGAGATCTGGTACGGCGACCGCGTCGCCGTGCTCGGCTCGAACGGATCGGGCAAGTCGCACTTCCTGCGGCTGCTCGCGCGCGGCGGCAGCGACCCCGACGCCACGCTCGGTCACGTCACCTCGACGGGGGAGCAGTTGAGCGCTGTCGCGCACACCGGTTCGGCGACGCTCGGCGCGAGAGTCGTTCCCGGTCTGTTCGCGCAGACGCATGCGCATCCGGAGTTCGTCGGGCGGACGCTCCTGGAGATCCTGCACCGGGGTGACGATCGCCGGGCGGGGATGCCCCGGGATGCCGCGAGTTCGGCCCTCGACCGCTACGGACTCGTACGGCAGGCTCAGCAGACCTTCGACTCGCTGTCGGGCGGGCAGCAGGCGCGGTTCCAGGTGCTGCTGCTCGAACTCTCCGGAGCGACGCTGCTGCTCCTGGACGAGCCGACCGACAACCTGGACCTGGAGTCCGCCGAGGCCTTGGAGTCGGCGCTGACGCGATTCGAGGGCACCGTGCTGGCCGTCACGCACGATCGATGGTTCGCGCGGTCGTTCGACCGGTTCCTGGTGTTCGGGTCGGGCGGCGACGTGTACGAGTCCGATGAGCCGGTCTGGGATGAGCGCCGCGTCGCCCGCGCGCGCTGACGATCGGTGCGAGTGCGGGCGAGGCGGTGCCGGGGCTTCCGCCCGAGCAGACCTCTGCGCCCGGGTAGGCTGGACGGGTGACCATGGAGATCGAGCTCGGCCGAGGAAAGCGCGCACGTCGCGCGTACACGTTCGACGACATCGCGGTGGTGCCATCACGGCGCACGCGCAATCCGGAGGACGTGTCGACCGCATGGACGATCGACGCCTTCGGCTTCGACATCCCGGTGCTCGGGGCGCCGATGGACTCGGTCGTGAGCCCGCGGACGGCGATCATGCTCGGACAGCTCGGCGGCCTCGGCGTCCTCGATCTCGAGGGTCTGTGGACGCGCTATGAGGACCCGGAGCCGCTGCTGGCGGAGATCGCCGGACTCGACCAGGGCGAGGCCACCGTCCGGATGCAGCAGCTGTACGCGGAGCCGATCAAGCCCGAGCTCATCACCCGTCGACTCGCCGAGATCCGTGAGTCCGGAGTCACGGTCGCCGGCTCCCTGACGCCGCAGCGCACGCAGGAGTACTACGACACGGTCGCCGCAGCGGGGGTCGATCTGTTCGTGATCCGCGGCACCACCGTGTCCGCCGAGCACGTCTCGAGCGTGGCGGAGCCCCTCAACCTCAAGAAGTTCATCTACGATCTCGACGTCCCGGTGATCGTCGGTGGAGCGGCGACCTACACCGCGGCCCTTCACCTCATGCGCACCGGCGCGGCCGGTGTGCTCGTCGGCTTCGGCGGAGGGGCGGCGTCCACGACGCGTGCCACCCTCGGGATCCACGCGCCGATGGCGACCGCGGTCTCGGATGTCGCCGCTGCCCGCCGTGACTACCTCGATGAGTCCGGGGGCCGCTACGTCCACGTGATCGCCGATGGCGGCGTCGGCACCTCCGGTGACATCGTCAAGGCGCTCGCCATGGGCGCGGACGCGGTCATGCTCGGGGTCGCGCTCGCTCGGGCCACGGATGCGCCCGGTCGCGGCTTCCACTGGGGTCCCGAAGCCCACCACTCGAAGCTGCCGCGAGGCCGCCGCGTCGAGGTCGGTGGAATCGGCACGCTCGAGGAGATCCTCTACGGCCCGGCCCCCGTCGCCGACGGCACCGCGAACCTCATCGGCGCGCTGCGCAAGTCGATGGCGACCACGGGGTACTCCGACCTCAAGGAGTTCCAGCGGGTCGAGGTCGTGCTCGCGCCGTACGAGGCCTGAGGCCCAGCGCTCGATCGTGACGACTCCTGCTCTCTTCCCCCCGACCCTCCGCGAGGTCATGCTCCGGGGGCGCTGGATCGGGGTGCTGCTGCTCTGCCTCGTCGTCGCGGGGGTGTTCGCCTGGCTCGGTCAATGGCAGCTGGAGCGCGCGATCGACACCGATCCGCCACCGGCCGGCGCGACCGAGCAGGTGCAGCAGCTCACCGATGTCGTCGAGCCGGGCGAGTACCTCCCGGAGCCGCTCGTGGGCCAGCGTGTCGAGACCGCGGGGAGGTGGATCCCCGAGGACTTCATCGTCGTGTCGAGCCGTTTCAACGATGGCGTCCAGGGGTACTGGGTGACCGGACAGCTGCGGGTCGCCGAGCGCGCGTCGATCGCCGTCGCGATCGGGTGGGCTCCGGACGAGGAGACCGCGGAAGCGGCCGTGCGCGAACTCGAAGCCGGCGCCGACGGGTCGGAGGTCGAGGTGAGCGGTCGGGTCATCTCGGACGAAGGCCCCCGGGTCCCTCCGCACTCCGCTCCCGAGCAGCTGGATCGGATGTCGCCCGCCGCCCTCCTCAGCCGTTGGCACGAAATCGAGCAGCTCGACGTGTACCGCCCCTATCTCGCCTCGACCACGGCGTCTGCGGGGCTGGTCGACATCTCGTCGCCCGCGCCCGAGGAGATGTCGCCGGTCAACTGGCTGAACGTCTTCTACGCGGTCGAGTGGGCCATCTTCGCGGGTTTCGCCTTCTACCTCTGGTACCGCCTGGCGAAAGACGCCTGGGAGCGCGAGGTCGAGGAGTTCGAAGACGCGCTCGGTCGGGAAACCACCTGATCATCGCGCGCATCCGCGCGCGCAGCCGTGCGCAATTGTGCGCTCCCGGGCGGCGATAGGGACCTTCGTCAGGGGTCCCTCGGGCCATCCGGTGAGCGCTCGGTGACGAATCGGGAAACTCCGTTGAGGATGTCCTGACCGCTCCGTATGCTCGCACCATGTGAGCGCGCTGGGAGTTTCCCCTGTGTGCCGTGACAGTCCTGAGAAGTGTCGAACCCGACCGAGGAGACAGCACCGATGATGTCCGCCCCAGACGAGAGGAACCGCATGGTTCCCGTCTCGCACCGTAGAAGTCGGGGGCGCATCGGCGCTCTCGCCGTGACCTGCGTCGCCGCGCTGAGCTTCGGCTCGCTGGCCGCCGTCCCCGCCGCAGCCGACACCACGGGCACGGGGGTGGTGATCAACGAGGCGTACCTCTCCGGGGGCAGCGCGGGGGCGGCCTTTAAGAACAAGTTCGTCGAGTTGTACAACCCGACGTCCGCCGCGATCGCCCTCGACGGGATGTCGTTGCAGTACCGTTCCGCCAGCGGAACAGGTGCGTTCAACGGTGTCGCCGCCCTCACCGGGGAGATCCCGGCGGGCGGCTACTACCTGGTGCAGGGCAACAGCAACGGCGCGAACGGTGCCGAGCTCCCCGCGCCGGATGCCGTCACCACGCTCACGCCGAGCGGGACCAACGGCACCCTCGCCCTCGTCGAAGGCACGGCCGCCGTCACTCTCACGCCGGGTTCGACGGTGGGGGTGGACGGTGTGGTCGATCTGCTCGGCTACGGCACGTCGAACACGTTCGAGACGAAGGCGGCCACGTCGCCGGCAGGGAACACCGACGTCAAGTCGTTCAACCGCACGGACGGGATCGACACCGACGACAACAGCGCGGATTTCGCGCTCTCGGCCACGATCACCCCGCAGAACTCCGGTGGCACCGACCCCGGGACCGATCCGGGCGAGGATCCCATCGCCGCCACGATCGCCGAGGTCCAGGGCACGACCGACGTCTCGCCGTTGAACGGTGAGACGGTGAAGGTCGAGGGCGTCGTCACGGCCGACTACCGCACGGGCGGCTACAAGGGCATCGTCATCCAGACCGAGGGCTCCGGCGGCGCGACGGACGCCACGCCGGGCGCGTCCGACGGTGTGTTCGTCTTCCTCAACGCGCTGTCCCCGACACTCGGGATCGGAGACCTGGTCTCGGTCACGGGTGCGGTGAGCGAGTACTTCGGACAGACTCAGATCACCCCGGCCGCTGCGGGCGACATCGCGGTGCTGACCGCGGGAGTCGGCGTCCCCGCCGTCACACCGCTTCCGGACTCCGTACGCGGTGCCGATCGGGAGCAGTACGAGAACATGTACGTGGCCCCGGAGGGAAGCTACCGCCTGGCCTCCAGCCACCAGCTGTACAACTACGGAACCCTCTGGCTGAACGCCGGTGAAGATCTCGCCGTCAAGAGCACCGAGACCACGCGTCCCGGTGACGAGGCTGCCGCGATCGCGGCGGCGAACCGTGCGAACCGCATCCTGCTCGACGACGGCTGGTCCATCCAGGTGTCCAACAGCGGGCACCCCGGCGAGCAGCCGTACTTCACGAAGGACACCGTCGTGCGCAACGGCGACGTCGTGGACTTCGGTGACAACGGCTACGTGCTCCAGTGGGGCTTCGACGACTGGCGTCTGCAGCCGGTCGTGCCGATCGACGACTCCTCCTCGGCCGATCTCAAGGTCGGGTTCGAGGCGACGAACCCGCGCACCGCGTCGGCGCCCGAGGTGGGCGGCGACGTCCAGGTCGCGTCCTTCAACGTCTACAACTACTTCACGACGCTCAAGAGCGAGGACTCGAACGCCCGGGGAGCGGCGAGCGCTGCCCAGTTCGCGATCCAGAAGTCCAAGATCGTCGCGGCCATCAACGGCCTGGATGCCGAGATCGTCTCCCTCATGGAGATCGAGAACTCCGTGAAGCTGGGCAAGCCCATCGACTCGGCGCTCGAGGACCTGGTCGCCGGCCTCAACGAGGACGCGGGCGCCGAGGTGTGGGACTACGTGCCCACGCCCGAGGCGCTCAACGATGCAGCCACCACCGACTACATCACGAACGCCATCATCTACAAGAAGGATGCCGTCACGACGGTGGGTGACAGCGCCACCGTGACCGATGAGAGCGTGTGGGGCAACGCCCGCGAGCCCATCGCCCAGGCCTTCGACATCGACGGACGTGTGGTCACGGTCATGGCCAACCACCTGAAGTCGAAGTCGCCGCCCCAGGGCGCCGGCGCCGAGCCGGCCGATGGCCAGGGCTTCTTCAACGCCGACCGGGTGAAGCAGGCGCAGGCCATCCTCGCCTTCACGGAGGACCTCGAGGAGACGACCGGCAGCGGCGACATGCTGCTGATCGGTGACTTCAACGCCTACAGCGAGGAAGACCCGATCGACGTGTTCACCTCGCAGGGGTGGAGCGACCTCGTTGCCGACACGGCATCGGGACAGTACACCTACACGTTCGACGGTGAGCTCGGTTCCCTCGACCACGTGATCGCTTCGCCGTCGCTGGCCTCGTCGATCACGGGTGCCGGCGTGTGGGGCATCAACTCTCCGGAGTGGAGCGACCGCGGCTACGCGTTCGGAGCCACCGAGGAAGGCACGCCGTATCGCTCCAGCGACCACGACCCCATCATCGTCGGCGTCTCCGCGGAGATCCCGCCGGTGAGCATCGACGTCGTCACGGTCAACGACTTCCACGGACGGATCGAAGCCGACGGCGCCGCCGCAGGAGCCGCGGTGCTGGCGGGTGCCGTGAAGCAGTTCCGTGAGGAGAACCCGAACACGATCTTCGCCGGTGCCGGCGACCTGATCGGCGCCTCGACGTTCACCTCGTTCATCAACGACGACAACCCGACGATCGACGCCCTCAACGCGGCCGGTCTCGACGTCAGCGCCGCGGGCAACCACGAGTTCGACCAGGGCTGGGAGGACCTGCGCGACCGCGTGCAGGACCGCGCGGACTGGGAGTACATCGCGTCGAACGTGTTCGTCACCGAGACCGGCGAGCCGGCCCTTGCCCCCGCATGGGTCAAGGAACTCGACGGTGTGAAGGTCGGCTTCATCGGAGCCGTCACTGAAGACCTCGACTCGCTCGTCTCGCCGGAGGGCATCGCGGACCTCGAAGTCCGGAGCATCGCCGATTCCGTGAACGCGGTGGCCGACGACCTGCGTGACGGCGACGAGTCCAACGGTGAGGCGGATGTCATCATCCTGCTCGTGCATGAGGGCGCTTCCAGCGTCGAGCTGTCGAGCATCACGCCGGATTCGCCGCTCGGCGAGATCGTGTACGGGGTCGATGAAGACGTGGACGCCATCGTGTCGGCCCACACCCACCTCGCCTACAACCACGTGATCGACGGACGCCCGGTCGTCTCCGCGGGGCAGTACGGCGAGAACCTCGGCCTGATGAACATCCAGGTCGACGCCACCACGAAGGACCTGATCTCGATCACCAACGAGATCAAGCCGTTGACCGCGGGAGGCGCGCCTCTCTACCCGGCGGTGCCCGAGGTCCAGACGATCGTCGACAAGGCGAAGGCCGAGGCCGACGTGCTGGGCGCCGTCAAGGTCGGCGACATCACCGCGGACTTCAACCGCGCACGTCAGACCAACGGCTCGGAGAACCGCGGTGGAGAGTCCACCATCGGCAACTTCGTCGCCGACGTGCAGCAGTCGTCCACCGGGGCCGACCTGGCTCTCATGAACCCGGGCGGTATCCGCGCGAACCTCACGTACGCGTCCTCCGGAGCATCCGATCCCGACGGCAACGTCACCTATCGAGAAGCGGCGACCGTCCAGCCGTTCGCCAACACCCTCGTGACGCTCACACTGACGGGTGCGCAGCTGAAGAGCGTGCTCGAGGAGCAGTGGCAGCCGGTGGGTTCGGCACGTCCGTTCCTGAAGCTCGGGGTGTCGAAGGGGCTGGTCTACACGTACGACCCCGCAGCGGCACAGGGTTCGCGGATCACCTCGATGACGCTCAACGGCACGCCGGTGGATCCGGCAGCGGGCTACACGGTCGCCGCCAACTCGTTCCTCGCTGCGGGGGGAGACAACTTCTCCACCTTCAAGGAGGGCGCGGACAAGCGCGACACCGGCAAGATCGACCTGCAGTCGATGGTCGACTGGTTCGACGCGAACAAGACCGCCAGCCCTGACTACGCCCAGCGCGCGGTCGGCGTGTCGGTCAGCCCGGCGGATGCCGACGGGTACCGCGCCGGCGACCAGGTCACGGTATCGCTCTCCTCGCTGGCGTTCAGCGCGGGCGAGCCGGCTCCGGGAGAGGTGTCGCTGTCGTTGGGCGACACCGTCCTGGCGGCGGGTGCGGTGGACCCGACGATCGTCGACACCACGGATGAGGGCGGTCGTGCCGCTCTGACCTTCACGGTTCCGTCGGGTGTCTTCGGCGAGCAGGTCCTGACCGTCTCGGTCGCCGGGACGGGAACGACCGTGACGGTGCCGTTCACGATCGCCGGCGAGGAGGAGTTCGCAGGCACGATCGCCCTGGGGTCGTCCAAGGTGTCGGCGGGCAAGTCCCTCAAGGTCACCGGCCAGGGGTATGAGCCCGGTGAGACGGTGACGATCGAGTTGCGCCCGAAGAAGGGCAAGCCGGTCGAGGTCGGAACGGTCCAGGTGTCCGCGGACGGCACGTTCAGCACGCAGGTGACGGTGCCGAAGAGTGCTCCCTCGGGCAAGTACACCGTCGCGGCTTCTCAGGCCGATGGTGACGAGGCGACCGCCACGGTCAAGGTCAACCGTGCCGGCGGCATCATCGGTGCGATCCTCGACTGGCTCTGGGAACTCCTCACCCGATGGTTCTGATCCACTAGCGGGTGACACGCACGAAGGCCGTCGGGAGCGATCCCGACGGCCTTCGTCGGCTTTTCGCCCGGTTGCGTGTTCCAGACCACAGGCCGAGAAGTGCGTTTAAACACACGACGCCTCGTGTTACTTTTATGACACAGAGGCGATAGTTTGTTTAAACGCACACTATGGAGGCGTCATGGAGAGTCAACCATTCCGCTCAGCGCGACAGCTCGGGGCCGTTCTGAGAACCGCGCGTCTGCGCCAAGGCTGGAGTCAGACGGAGCTCGCTGAGCGGGCGGACGTCGACAGGCCGTGGCTGGTGAAGCTGGAGACCGGGCGCCTCGAGAACCCGACGCTTCGCCGCGTTCTGCACGTGGTGGAGTCGCTCGGACTGCAGCTGAGCGTCCAGGAGCCCGCAGAGGAGGACTCTTCGTTCGATCTGAGTACGTTGTGGAGCGAGGAGGGGGACGGGAGATGAACGCCGCATCCTCTGCGCAGGGCGATCTGGTCGCGTTCGTCGATGGTCAGCGCACCGGCTTGTTCACTCAAAACGCGCACGGCGCGATCAGCTTCACGTATGACGACGACTTGTCGCCCCTGGCGACGCCGCTCTCGATCTCGATGCCCCTCGTGGCCGGTGCGGAGTACGGCAACCGGATAGCACGACCATTTCTGCAAGGGCTGTTGAGCGATAACCCCGCAACTCTGGAGGCCATCGCTGCCGCGCACCACACGAGTCCCCGGAACCCGATGGGTCTCCTCCGACATATCGGACGTGACACGGCCGGTGCACTTCAGCTGTTGCCTCCGGGGGAAGCATCCGACGACGCTGCGGCGCGCACGGGTGACGTGCACTACGTCGACGACCTCGGCGAACTCGTCGCGTCCGTCGTCGACTCCGCAGGGGATTGGTCCGAGAGGTACGACGAGTTCCGTTGGAGTCTCGCCGGAGCTCAACCGAAACTCGCGCTGTACCGCTCAGATGACGGCCGATGGGGTGTGCCGCGGGATTCGACGCCGACCACCCACATACTCAAGCCTGCAGCGCGTGGTGGCCGCCACGACATCAACGAGTTCCTGACGATGAGAGCCGGGCGTCGTCTGGGGCTGCGGGTCGCCGACCACGGGCTCATGGTCACGGATCGCGGCGACTTCGTCTTCGTCGCGAAGCGCTATGACCGTGTCCAAGCCGGCGGTCGGCTCCACCGGCTCCACCAGGAGGATTTTGCGCAGGCGCTCAGCGTCGACCCCGCGCTCAAGTACCAATCCGACGGCGGCCCCGGGCTGGAGAAGTTCGCTCGCGTTGTGCGGGCGTTCGCGCCGTCCGAGCAGCGGCGCGCGGCGAACGAGCTGTTCGAAGCACTCGTCTTCACCTGCGCCGCGGCGAACACCGATGCACATGCCAAGAACTACTCCGTCATCCACGCGGGGACGCAGATGAGGTTGGCGCCGCTCTACGATCTCGGAAGCAATGCGCTCTACAGAGGGGATCAGCCGATGCCCTCAGCGGTGTCGATCGGAGGCGAACGCGTGATGGCACGCATCGGGATGACGCACTGGTTGAAAGCGGCCAAGACACTCGGAGTCGAGGCGCAGACGGCGGGGGATGCTGTCGAACGCATCCGCGGCGGGGTCGCCGCCGCCTTCGCGTCCGCGCGCGCCGATCTCCTGGCGGACGACGACGGACTGGCCTACGCCGATCGGCTCGTCGAGGCCGTCGAGGAGCGCGCTCGCCATCACGGGTGGTGAACGCGTCGTCTCAGGCGGTCACCGTGACCGGAGCCCACACGAACCCGTCGGGGTCCACGGCGGCGCCGAGCGCACCGTTGACCGTGAGCCGATGCGAGCCCGACCCTCCCGCCGGAACACCCGCATCCTTGGCGAGCGAGGCATGCCGGTACAGGCCGAGGCCGATCGGACTCGCACCCGTATCGAACTGCACGTAGCTGCGGCCGAAGCTCTTCGCGACCGGGACTCCTCGGTCTGTGTAGAAGTTCTTCGACACGACCACATCCGCCGCGCCGAGCAGGAGGATCATCTCGTCGACGGTGCGGCTCGGGGGAGCGGTGTCCTTCTTCGCGGACGTCGCGACCTTCCAGATCGCGCCGTCCGGCGCCTGGATGGTGCCGCCGACGCCCCAGAGGGACTTCGCGACGGGCTTGATCAGGGTGGCGCCGGCGGCGACTGCCGCGTCGACGAGGGCATGGACGTTCGCCGGCCGCGACACGACGAGCGACAGCGTGTACCCGCGGAAGCCGGAACTCTCGGCGTCCGCGGTGCGGAAGTGCAGGCGATCGCCGAGGCCGAATGCCTGTGCGTAGAAGGAACGGGCGGCGTCCACGTCCGGGACGTCCAGGGTGAGGGAATCGATCGTGGTGTTCATGCAGGAGACGCTACGGAGGCTCGGCGCGGGCCGCTTCTCGAATCCTGATCGATGTGCGGACGTGGACGTCAGGGAGTCAGCACCTGCACGTCGGCCTGCGCGAGTGCGGCAGCGATGCGCGGGGGCGGAGGAGCGTCGGTGATCAGGTAATCCGCCCGCTCGAGCAGTGCGATCTGGGCGAAGAAGCGCCGTCCGAGCTTGGTGGAGTCGGCGAGGATCGCAGTGCGCTCGGCGCGCTGGATCATCTCCGACATCATCGCGGCATCTCCGAGGTTCGAGGTCGAGTAGCCCGCCTCGTCGACGGCACCGACCGCGATGAGCGCGAGATCGCAGCGGATGTCGACCTCCGGGCCACCGGGCGTCATCGTGAAGGTCACCGGTCCGGTCGTGGCCTGGGTGATCGAGCGCACGGCTCCGCCGAAGACGTAGAGATCGCGGAACGCTGAGGGAGAGAGTTCGCCGGGGATGCGCAGATTGTTCGTCGCGATCGTCAGGTCGTGGTGGTTGCGCAGAGCGCGGGCGACGGCGAGGGTCGTGGTGCCGGCATTCAGCATCACGACCGAGCCGTCCTCGACGAGACCGGCGGCGACACGGGCGATGCGCTCCTTCTCCTCGGTCTGCATGCGCAGTCGCACGTCCAGGGCCCGATCCTTGAGCTGTCCGTTCGCAGCACTGACCGCCCCGCCATGGGTGCGGATCAGTACGCCTTCACGATCGAGTTGATCGAGGTCGCGCCGGATCGTGTCGATCGAGACCGCGAAGTGCTCGGCCAGATCGCTCACCGTCACCTGGCCGGTCTGTTCGACGTACGTCGCGAGATCCGCCTTCCGTCCGGCGGGCAGTCGGCGTCGCTGTCCGGTTGCTGATGCGTCCATGCAGACATCTTTAGCACAGGAACGCGAAGAACGCGGCAGACTCATGCACAAAACGGCAGATAGATGGCCACGGGTCCTTCGGCCTGGAGCGACTCTCCGACACGGAATCCCGGCGATTACAGGAAATCTGATGCTTGACGTTTCGGCAGATCACGGCATAACATGGCTCAAAACCGCATGAACAAGCATTGAAGCGCGTGATGCGGCATTATCTCAACGAGGAGAAGCGATGAGCACAGTGGGACGCGGGCAGCGACGGACCCGAAAGATCGTCGGCGCCGGAACAGCGGCGGTTACCCTTCTGGCCCTGGCGGGTTGCGCGCCCGGCACGGACGGCGACAGCGGCGGGGATGGCGGGGACGTCACGATCGAATTCGCGCAGTGGTGGGAGCCGGAGCTGCCCGACGGCGAGTTCCGAGCACTCATCGACCAGTTCGAGGAGGAGAACCCCGGCATCACGGTCGAGCTGGTCAGCGGCCCGTACGCGTCGACCAAGGAGCAGTTGTTCGCGGGAGCGGCCTCCGGCACCATGCCCGACGTCGTCGGCCTCGACGGCGCGTGGGTGAACGACTTCGCCTCCCAGGGCGTCATCGCCGACCTGAGCGCGCTCATGCAGGAGTACGACTACGACGACAGCGAGCTGGCGAGCCAGATCCAGGTCGATGGCAGCACCTACATGATCCCGGTCGTCAACTTCGTCTACCCGATGTTCACCAACGACGACCTGCTCGCCCAGGCAGGCGTGAGCGCACCACCGTCCACGCGCACCGAGTTCGCAGACGCGGCGTCGAAGGTGGCGGCTCTCGGCGGCGACGTCTCGGGCTGGGTGCTGCCGCTGTCGCTGGAGTCGCCGAACGGCGTGCAGAACGACGTCATGTCGTGGGTGTGGGCCTCGGGGGGTTCGATGCTCAAGGACGGGCAGCCCGACCTCACGAACGACGACGTCACCTCCGCCGTCGAGTACATCGGCGGACTGTGGGACGACGGCGTCATCGCTTCGGGCTCCTTCACGATGAAGGAGCAGGACAAGGTGGAGGAGTTCACCAACGGTCGCGCGGGCATGATGATCGACTCGCTCGCGCACATCAACCTGATCCGTGAGACGAACCCCGACCTGAAGTTCTCGATCTCGGCGATTCCCGCCGAAGACGGCTACGACGGCGAACGCGGGATTCCCTACGCCTCGTGGGGCATCGGGGTGGCGGAGAACTCCGAGCACAAGGAAGCGGCGTTCAAACTGGTGTCGTTCCTGATGAGCGAGCAGACCAACTCCGAGCTCTCCACGATGGCCAAGGCCTTCCCCGGGAACTCGACCTCGGTCCCGGACTTCGTCAACGACGATGAGCTCTTCAAGACGGCGTTCGACATCTACCAGGCGGGATACCCGGCGAACGAGTTCACGGGGCTCCCGGTCGCCGAGGATCTGATGCGCCAGTTCGGGGAGCAGCTCCAGGCCGCGCTCGATGGGCAGCAGTCGATCCCCGACGCGCTCAAGAACGCGCAGGCCTCCTGGGAAGCGGAGTTCTGAGCACCCGCCTCCCCGCCTGAACGGGGTGCCGCATCGCGGGCGCGATGCGGCACCCGACCAACCAAGGAGCTCGTGTTTCCATGAGTCTGAGAACGTCCGACGACACCGAGGTGATCGTCACCGGAGTAGCCCTCTCGCGGCGGCGACGGCAACTGCGCAAGACCACAGAGTCCTACGCCTTCCTCTCGCCGACGGTCATCCTGCTGTTCGTACTGATGATCGTGCCGATCGTGATGGTGATCGGCTACTCGTTCCAGGACAACGTGATCCTGAACAAGTCACCCGAGTTCGTAGGCATCGCGAACTACGTCGAGGTCCTCTCCGACCCGCGCTTCTGGAAGGCGACGGGCAACACCATCCTCTTCACGGTCACGAGCGTCGCCGCCCACCTCGTGCTCGGGCTCGCCTTCGCGATGATGCTCAACAGTCCGCTGCTCGGGCGGGTCTCGCGGTCGCTCTTCCGGGCTCTGTATGTTCTTCCCTGGCTGTTCACCGTCGCCGTCATCGCCGTCCTGTGGCGCATGCTCCTCGCACCCAACGGCGTGGTCAACTTCTTGCTCAACACCGACATCGAGTGGCTGGCCTCGCCGCAGCTCGCGCTGGGCACGATCATCTTCATCAACATCTGGGCCGGCTACCCGTTCTTCATGGTCAGCCTCCTGGCAGGGTTGCAGGGAGTCCCCGCCGATCTGCACGAAGCCGCACGCGTGGACGGCGCCAGCGCGGTGCAGCGCTTCTGGAACGTCACGATCCCGCAGCTGCGGCCCATCATCGTCAGCCTGGTGCTGCTCGACCTGATCTGGACCTCGCAGCAGTTCGCCCTCATCTGGATGACCACGGGCGGTGGCCCGATCGACGTCACCGAGGTGCTCAGCACCTTCACCTACAAGCTGGCCTTCGCCAAGTACGACTTCTCGCTCGCGTCGACCTCTGCCGTGCTGGTCCTGCTCATGTCGATGGTGCTCGCCGTGTTCTACGTCCGTCACCAGAAAGCGAGGGACTGACCATGGCTCTCACCGCTCGCACCCAGCGCCGGGTCGGCAAGACCGGCCTCATGATCGGCCTCCTCATCGGTGCGGTCTTCGCCGCGG
Source organism: Microbacterium paraoxydans (assembly GCF_020524545.1). Taxonomy (GTDB): domain Bacteria; phylum Actinomycetota; class Actinomycetes; order Actinomycetales; family Microbacteriaceae; genus Microbacterium; species Microbacterium paraoxydans_C. Next base: position 353,509 of record NZ_JAIVLG010000002.1, read on the forward strand.
GGCCGGTGCTGTGGATGCTGTCCAGCTCGTTCAAGTCGAACACGCAGATCTTCGAGCTGCCGCCGCGTCTGCTCACCGACACGTTCTCCTTCGACGCGTACGTCGCCATCTTCACGAACCCGGAGACGATGCGGTTCTTCCTGAACAGCTACATCGTCGCGGGTTCGGTCACCGTCCTCACGCTGATCGTCGCGATCCAGGCCGCCTACGCGTTCAGCCGCTTCGAGTTCCGGGGCAAGCGCATCCTGAACGTGGTGATCGTGAGCGTGCAGGCCGTGCCGCCGATCACCCTGCTGATCCCGTACTTCGGGCTGATGGTCGCCCTCGGCCTCTACAACTCCTACGCCGGCCTGATCCTCACCTACATGGTCTTCACGCTGCCCTACGCGATCATCATGATGACGGGGTACTTCAACACGCTGCCGAAGGAGCTCGACGAGGCCGTGCGGGTCGACGGCGCCGGATCCATGACCGCCCTCTGGCGCATCCTCGTGCCGATCTCGGTCCCGGGAATCGTCTCCGTCGGCATCTACACGTTCATGATCGCGTGGAACGAGTACCTGTTCGCGCTGACGCTCACGCGCACCATCGACATGCGCACGGTACCCATCGGCATCCAGCTCCTCATGGGGCAGCACTCCTACGAGTGGAACCAGATCATGGCCATGAGCGTGCTCGGCTCGATCCCCGTGCTCATCCTCTTCCTCTTCTTCCAGCGGTACTTCATCAGCGGCCTCACGGCCGGCTCCGTGAAGAGCTGACACCCGTCCCGTACCCGGGGCTCCGACCACCACGAAACAGGAGATTCACGTGCTCTACACCGGCAAATCCATCCTCGATGTCGCGAACGCGAACAACTTCGCCATCCCGGCGTTCAACATCAGCGACTGGGCGATGTTCAACGGCATCATGGACATCAGCGAGGACAAGGCCGCTCCGGTCATCATCGCCATCCACCCGGACGAGGTCGCGCACATCACGACCGACCTCATCGCCGCGATGCACTCCCGCGCGCATCGGTCGAGCGTGCCCGTCGCGATCCACTGGGACCACGGCGGCAGCTACGAGCAGATGATCACCGCGATCAAGGCCGGCTTCACGTCGGTCATGATCGACGCGTCGCTGCTCCCCTTCGAGGAGAACGTCGCGCTGACGCGCAAGGTCGTCGAGGCGGCACACGCCGTCGGCATCCAGGTCGAGGGTGAACTGGGCACGATCGGCGCGAACGACAGCTACGGAGAGTCCGGTGCTGCGGAGATCATCTACACCAACCCGGCCGACGCCGTGCGCTTCGTGGAGGAGACCGGCGTCGACAGCCTCGCCATCGCGATCGGCACCTCGCACGGCCTGTACCCCGCAGAGAAGAACCCCGAGCTGCGTCATGACCTCCTGCAGGAGATCAAGGCCGCCGTCGGGATCCCGCTGGTGCTGCACGGCGGTTCGGCCAACCCTGATGCCGAGCTGCGACGCGCGGTCGAGCTGGGCATCAACAAGATCAACATCTCCAGCGACATCAAGGTCTCGTACCACAACCGCATGCGCGAGATCCTCGGCACCGATGAGCGTCTGCGCGAGCCCAACGCGATCCAGCCCGAGCCGATCGCGGCGCTCAAGGCCACGGCGGCTGAGAAGATCGAGCTGTTCGGGGCAGACGGCAAGGCCGACCTGTACTGACCGGGCGACGGACCTCGAAGGGCGGACGAGCGACGGATGAGCGCAGTCGTTGACAGCAAGCTCGTGCTCGGGCTCGGCGGCACGGTCGACTACGAGCTGCGGTGGGACTCCGCCGTGTTCGACCGGCTCGCCCGCGTGCACGGCGTGCGTCGGCACGAACTGACCGCAGCGAACGCGATCGTCGACGAAAGGTCGCTGCTCGTCGCGATCCTGGCGCTCGTCGCGGCGGGCACGGGCGCTGAGCGCTTCGTCGCGTCGTCCGACGTCATCGAGGCGTTCAGCGCGCACTTCGACTACGACGTGACGCTGGGCGGCACCGGCGTGCGCGCGGGCCTGGTGCTCGACAGCCTGGGGATCCCGAGCCTGCAGCACCTGGTCAGCATCGACGACAACGTGCGCAGGCTGCTGCCCCCGGGGGTGTCGTACGTGTGCTCTGCGCCGGGCGACACCCTCGATCCGCATCTCATCGTGCAGTACCCGGTGGGGGCGCGGGTGCGTCTGATCGACGCCGAGATCCTCGCACCGTCCGCGAACCGGCTCATCTTCGCCAACGACCCTCCCAATCGCGACATGCATCTCGCGGCCGAACTCGGAGAGGAGCTGGCGACGGCCTCCGTCTTCCTCGTCTCGGGGTTCAACACGATGCAGGACCGTGTTCTGCTGGAGCGCCGCCTCGACGAGCTCGTCCACGCCATGGAGAGCCTGCCCGACGACGCGCTCGTGTTCTACGAGGACGCCGGTTTCTACACGCGCGCGTTCTCCGAGACCGTCCGCGCGCGGCTGCTGCCGCGGATCGACGTGTACAGCATGAACGAGGACGAGTTGCAGGAGTACCTCGGGCGCACGGTCGACCTGCTCGATCCGGCAGCCGTGATCCGGGCGCTCGACGAGATCAGGGCCGTCATCCCGGTGCCCGCGCTCGTTCTGCATTCCCGCTACTGGGCGATGGCGGTCGGGCCCGCGGCCGAACGCCATCGCGCGGCTCTGGAGAGCGCCGTCAGGGCCGCGGCGACACGTTACCGGCTCGGCGACGGTTTCACGGCGGCTCAGGCCGAAGAGACCTCCGCGCTCGCACGGCACGAGCGCGGTGCGGCGCTGGTCGCAGCAGTCGAGCACGCGAGAGCCGAGGTCGTCGGGGTGCCCGCCTTTGCGCTCGACGTCGAACATCCGACGACGATCGGTCTCGGAGACACGTTCGTCGGCGGCTTCCTCGCGGTGCATGCCCGAGGGGAGCGGTTCGAATGAGGCCCATCGAACTTCCGGCGAACCGGCCGGCCGAGCGCTTCTACCGCGGTGGTGCGCGGATCTCCGCCTTCCGAGGCGACGCGGCCTCCGCGTCGCGTGAGCCCGAAGACTGGGTCGGTTCGACGACGACCGTGCGCGGCGAGAGCGCGCTCGGGCTCACGCGACTCCCCGACGGGACGCTGCTGCGCGATGCGATCGCGGCGGATCCGGTCGCGTGGCTCGGCGCAGCGCACGCGCAACGCTGGGGCGCCGACGCGCGCCTCCTGGTCAAACTCCTCGACGCGGGTCAGAGACTGCCCGTGCACGCTCACCCGCACGACGACTTCGCCGCCGCGCACCTTGGTCGCGCGCACGGCAAGGCGGAGGCGTGGTACATCCTCGAGGGCGGGACGGTGCACGTCGGACTCCGTGAGGACGTGAAGGTGGCGGTGCTCGCCGACCTCGTGTCCCGGCAAGACGTCGCGGCGCTCCTGGGGTTGCTGCATGAGGTCGTGGTCGCACCGGGCGATGTCGTCTGGGTGCCGCCGGGGGAGTTGCACGCGATCGGCGAGGGTGTGCTGCTGCTCGAACTCCAGCAGCCCGAGGACCTCTCGATCCTTCTCGAATGGGAAGGCTTCGCCCTCGACGGCGCGGCAGACGGACACCTCGGGATCGGCTTCGATCTCGCACTGAGCGCGGTGACGACGACGGCGCGCAGCACGACGCAGCTGGCCACCCTCGTGCATGCCGCCCCGGGGTCGGGGTCGGTGTTCCCGCGTGCCGCCGACGAGTACTTCCGCCTGCAGCGGCTGCCGCTGCACGGAGCGGCCGTGCTCGAACCCGGCTTCGCGATCGTGGTCGTCGTCGATGGCGTCGTCGACATCGCCGGCAGCACCCATCCCGCGGGGGCGACGATCCTGGTCCCCGCCGCGGCGGGACGGGTCGAGGTGAGCGGCGCCGGGGAACTGCTGATCGCGCGCCCGCCCGCGGCGTGAAGGCGATCCGGTGACGACTCGGGTCCTCATCGACGCCGACTAGACTGGAGGCATGCCCGAACCGAAAGTCGCCAGCTTTCCGGCGATCCGCGGTGCGCTGAAGTTCTACCAGATCGCGTCGATCATCACAGGAGTCATGCTGCTCCTGCTGCTGACCGAGATGGTGCTGAAGTACACGCCGATCCACCTCGAGCTGTTCCTGGGCGGCTCCGGAGGCCCGCTCTGGTTCGCCGGCGTGCTCGCCGGGCCCGACTGCCAGTGGTGGTCGCTCTTCGCCCCGATGACCAACTCCTGCGAGATGACCTCACTGGGCGACGGGTTCAACCTGTCGCTGTTCATCCTCGTGGCGCACGGCTGGTTCTATGTCGTCTACCTGTTCGCATGCTTCCGCATGTGGAGCCTGATGCGCTGGCGCTTCCCGCGCTTCATCATGCTCGCTCTCGGCGGCGTCGTGCCGCTGCTGTCGTTCTTCATGGAGGCGGTCGTCGCCCGTGAGGTCAAGACCTATCTCGCCACCAGAGAGGCCGCCGAGGCCTCCGCCCCCGCCCCGGAAGGTGTCCGTTGACCGAACAGTCCGAGACCCAGCAGCGTCCTGCGCTCGTCGTCGACTTCGGCGCGCAGTACGCGCAGCTGATCGCCCGCCGCGTCCGTGAGGCGGGTGTCTACAGCGAGATCGTGCCGCACACCGCCACGGCCGCGGAGATCGCCGCCAAGAACCCGGTCGCCATCATCCTCTCCGGTGGGCCCTCGTCCGTGTACGAGGAGGGTGCTCCGCGCCTCGACCCCGCGGTCTTCGAGCTCGGTGTCCCGACTCTCGGCATCTGCTACGGCTTCCAGTACATGGCGCAGACCCTGGGCGGCGAGGTCGCCAACACCGGTCTGCGCGAATACGGCGCCACCGATGCCGTCGTCACGGGCGACGGCGGAACCCTGCTGGGCGGTCAGCCTGCGGAGCAGAACGTCTGGATGAGTCACGGCGACCAGGTCGCCAAGGCTCCCGAGGGCTTCGACGTGCTCGCGACCACCGAGGCGACCAAGGTCGCCGCGTTCGCGCACGAGGAGCGCGGCTTCTACGGTGTGCAGTGGCACCCCGAGGTCAAGCACTCCGACCACGGCCAGCGTGTGCTCGAGAACTTCCTCCACAAGGGGGCGGGCCTCGCCTCCGACTGGAACAGCGGCAACGTGATCGCCGAGCAGGTCGAGCGCATCCGCGAGCAGGTCGGCGATGCCCGCGTGATCTCCGCGCTCTCGGGCGGCGTCGACTCGGCGGTCTCCACCGCCCTCGTGCACAAGGCGATCGGGGACCAGCTCACCGCGGTCTTCGTCGACCACGGCCTCCTCCGCAAGGGGGAGCGCGAACAGGTCGAGAAGGACTACGTCGAGTCGACGGGTGTGCGGCTGATCACGGTCGACGCGGCGGAGACGTTCCTCGGACACCTGAAGGGCGTGACCGACCCCGAGGAGAAGCGCAAGATCATCGGACGCGAGTTCATCCGTGCGTTCGAGAAGGTGCAGCTCGACCTCGTCGCCGAGGCCAAGGCATCGGGCGGTGCTCCGGTGAAGTTCCTCGTGCAGGGCACCCTCTACCCCGACGTCGTCGAGTCCGGCGGCGGAGCGGGCACCGCGAACATCAAGTCGCACCACAACGTGGGCGGCCTCCCCGACGACCTCGACTTCGAGCTGATCGAGCCGTTGCGCGCGCTGTTCAAGGACGAGGTCCGGGCGATCGGCCGCGAACTCGGCATCCCCGAGGCGATCGTGGGGCGCCAGCCGTTTCCGGGGCCCGGTCTCGGTATCCGGATCATCGGTGAGGTCACCGCTGACCGTCTCGAGATTCTGCGTGAGGCCGACGCCATCGCCCGTGAGGAGCTGACGAAGGCAGGACTCGACCAGGAGATCTGGCAGTGCCCGGTCGTGCTTCTCGCCGACGTGCGGTCGGTGGGCGTGCAGGGCGACGGTCGCACGTACGGCCATCCGATCGTGCTGCGCCCGGTGTCGAGCGAAGACGCCATGACGGCCGACTGGACGCGCCTGCCCTATGACGTGCTGTCGAAGATCTCGAACCGCATCACGAACGGCGTCCGTGACGTCAACCGCGTCGTGCTCGACGTCACGTCGAAGCCGCCGGGGACGATCGAGTGGGAGTAGGGGGCTCCGTGCTCCCCGAGGCGGCGTCGGCACTCCCCGACGCCGAGTACCTGGTGCTGTCGAGCCGGTTGATCCCGGGGCTGGACGGCGGGTACACGATCGCCACGCTCGCGCGCGCTCGGCAGCTCGCCGGGGCCGGAGTGGCCGACGGGGCGGGACCCCAGCTGCTGACTTTCGATCCCGGGACCACCGCAGATCACGCCGCGCATCGGCGTACGTTCGTCGAGAACGGCGCGCTCGGGGATCCGGCGCGCCTGCGAAACCTGTTCGATGAAGCGGTGGACCTCCGCGGGGGAGCGGCAGGATGGTTGCGGGCAGCGGCCGACTCCGCGGTCGCTGCCGACCCGGGAGTCGAGTACCGGGTTCTCCGGGACGACGAAGACTGTCCCTTCGTCGCGCTCCCGGTGATCCCCGGCAACCCGGACTGGCACCTGACGGACGAGCCGGTGCTGGTGTTCGACACCACAGGCGAGGTGGCCGGAGCCCTGCACGGATTCCGCGGTCTGTACCGGGCCTGGCTCGACCACGTCACCGCTGCCTTCGGCGATCGGCCCGTCGTCGTGATCTGCGAGTCCCGCCAGCTCGGTGAGCTCATCGCGGACTGGTCCGATCCGCGGGTGCGCATCGTGCACACGATCCACACGATGCACGTCGAAGCGCCGTATACCCCGGACTCGTCCATGAACACGCTCTGGACGCGCTGGTTCCGGCTCGCCGACCGATTCGACGCCGTGATCTGGCCGACGACGACCCAGCGCGACGATGTGGTCGCGCGGTTCGGGGACTCGGCTTTCCACACGGTCGTCCCGAACCCGATCGCGCCTGTCTCTCCGCGCTCGGATCTGCGGGAGGACGGCCTCGTCGTCGTGCTCGGGCGTCTCGCTCCCGGCAAGCGCGTCGACCACGCGATCCGCGCCTTCCTCGCCGCCGACGTTCCGGATGCGCGGATGGAGATCTGGGGCGGCGGACCGGAGCAGGAGCGTCTGCAGGCGCTGATCGATGAGCTCGGCGCGGGGGATCGCATCGTGCTCGCCGGGTACTCCGACGACCCGGGGACGGTGCTCGACCGGGCGTCCGTCCTGGTCACGTCCACGGCTTTCGAAGGCCAGCCGCTCGGCGTGGTCGAGGCGCTGCTGCACGCGACGCCCGTCATCTCCTACGACGTGCGCTACGGCATCCGTGACGTGCTGCAACAGGGTGGCGGGATCCTGGTGCCGAGCGGCGACATCGATGCGCTCGGTGATGCGGTGCGCGCGCTCCTGACCGACTCCGAGCGTCTCGCGGCGTTGCGCGCGGAGGCGCCTTCGGTCGCCGCGGCCTGGAGCCCCGAATCGTCCCTCGACGCACTCACCGCCGCGATCGGAGCCGCGGTCGCCGCTCCGCCCCGTCGCGCCTGACGAAAAGTGGCGGGGGATGTCGATCCGGGGTATTCCCGTTCGACGTCAGAGGTGAGAGGGTCGAGAGGCGGCTCTGCGAACAAGGAGAACATCATGAAGTTCATGCTCATCATGCGTGCGAACGACGAGGCCGTCGAGGCATACAAGGAGATGCCGTTCGAACAGGTCATCGAGGCCATGGGCACCTACAACGAGTCGATGATGAAGGCCGGTGTGCTCGTCGCGGGGGAGGGGCTGACCGACGCTGCCGAGGGTTTCGTGGTGGATTTCAGCGCGGAGAAGCCCCTGATCACCGACGGCCCCTACGGCGAGACGAAGGAGCTCTTCAACGGGTTCTGGATCATCGAGGTGTCGTCGCGCGAAGAGGCTGCGGAGTGGGCGAGCCGTGCGCCCCTGGGTGCGGGTTCGTTCCTCGAGGTGCGTCGCGTCACAGGCGTCGAGGACTTCCCGGCCGACAACGAGTGGATCGAGAAGGAAGCCAGCTGGCGCGAAGAGCAGGCCAGACGCGCCCAGCGGTGACGGCAGGGATACGCGGCGATGGACGCCTCCGCAGGCGGGAAGCCTCCGCGTTCCGCCCCCGAAGACGGGGCGGTGGAACGCGCGGTCGCTGCTGTCTGGCGCATCGAATCCGCCCGCATCGTCGGCACGCTCACGCGCACGGTCGGCGACTTCGGGCTCGCAGAGGACCTCGCTCAAGAGGCACTGGTCGATGCGCTGAGACAGTGGCCGGTGGAGGGAGTCCCGCGTAATCCCGGGGCCTGGCTCACCGCGGTCGCGAAGCGCAAAGCGATCGACGGATGGCGCCGTGCGGAGCGCCTGGACGCCAGGGTCGCGGCACTCGCGCACGACCTGGAGCAGGATCGGGCCGCCGCGCCCGAGCTGCTGTGGGATCCGGATGCGGTCGACGACGACGTTCTGCGGCTGGTGTTCATCGCGTGCCACCCCGTGCTCTCGAAGGAGGCGCAGGTCGCGCTGACGCTGCGGGTCGTGGGCGGGCTGTCGAGCGAAGAGATCGCGCGGGCGTTCCTCGTGCCGACGGCGACCGTGCAGCAGCGGATCGTGCGGGCGAAGAAGACGTTGAGCGCCGCCAACGCTCCCTTCGAGATACCGCCGCGTGAAGAGCGGGCGGAGCGGCTCGGGGCGGTCCTCGGCGTGCTGTACCTGATCTTCAACGAGGCGCACGCCGCGAGCACCGGTCCGGACTGGATGCGACCGGAGCTGAGCGATGAGGCGATCCGCTTGGGCCGGGTGCTCGCGGCGCTGATGCCGCGAGAGCCCGAGGTACACGGTCTGCTCGCACTGATGGAGCTCACCGCGGCCCGGTTCGGAGCGCGCGTGGATCGAAACGGCGATCCGGTGCTGTTGGCCGACCAGGACCGGCGCCGGTGGGATCGCGGACGCATCACCCGCGGTCGTGCCTCGCTCGCGACGGCTGATGCTGTCGGGCGCGGACGCGGCGCGTACTGTCTCCAGGCGGCGATCGCCGAGTGTCACGCCGTGGCTGCGAGCGTGGAAGACACGGACTGGGACCGGATCGTGCTGCTCTACGAGGCGCTCGGCCGGATCGCCCCCTCGCCGGTCGTCGAACTCAACCGCGCGGCTGCGGTCGCGATGGCCACGGGCCCGGCCTCCGCGCTCAGGATCATCGATCAGCTGTCATCGTCCGGAGCGTTGCGCGGCTATCACCTGCTTCCCGCCACCCGAGGTGAGCTGCTGCGACGGCTCGGACGCGAAGAAGAAGCGCGGAGCGAGTTCGCGGTGGCCGCAGGTCTCGCCGGCAACGATCGCGAGAGGTCGCTGCTGGAGCGGAAGGCGAGCGGAGCGGCGACCTGAGCCGTCGTGGAGACGCGAAGTGGCCCGCCTCCCTGGGGAGACGGGCCACTTCGAGGAACAGCGGTCAGTTGTTGCCGCGGACGATGGCGATGATGCGCAGGATCTCGACGTAGAGCCAGACCACGGTGACCATGATGCCGAAGGCTCCGAGCCAGCCGTACTTGCGCGGTGCGCCGTTGCGGACGCCCTGCTGGATCTGGTCGAAGTCGAGCACCAGCGAGTACGCCGCCATGATCACGACGAGGACGCCGATGATGACGCCGAGCGGGATGCCCATGATGGTGGCGCTCAGCATGCCGAACGCCTGGTCCTGCGGCAGCACACCGGTCCACATCAGGACCACGTTGAGCAGCGAGAAGACCAGGTAGCCGATCATCGCGATCATGAAGATCTTGGTCGCCTTCTTCGAAGCGCGGATCTTGCCGCTCGCGAAGAGCGCCAGCGTCACGCCGACGACCGAGACGGTGGCGAGCGTCGCCTGGAAGACGATGCCGGGGTAGATGACCTCGAAGAACGCCGAGATACCACCGATGAAGAGGCCTTCGAGGGCGGCATAGGCGAAGATCAGCGCGGGGCGCACCTTCTTGCGCGAGGTGAACGTGATCACCATGGCGAGCACGAAGCCGCCGAGCGCGCCGAGGATCCAGGGGAGCATGTTCGGCTGGAAGGTGCTCTGCGGGTTGTAGGCCGGGACATCGACCCCGCCGAGCGTCCAGACCCAGCCGATGGCCGCGGTGACGAGCAGGATGCCGAACAGACCCGCGGTCTTCCAGACCGTGTCCTCGACCGACATGCGATCGGTCTCGATGGCTCCGGCGGGCGGCGCGGCGTACATGCCCTCGAGCTGTGCGTTGGCAGCGGCGTCCATCGCCCCGTGCTGGAGCGAGGCACTCTGTGCGCCCTGAGCAGCCTGAGGTCCGCCCGGGTAGGTCGCGACGTTGCGCGGATCCTGCTGCTGGAAAGCAGGGTTGTTGAAAGCGAAGTTGCTCATTGGTGGGCCTCACTCCAAAGGTGGGTAGTAGGTCTCTTGCCTCTACGATACTCGGGAGGCACCCCTCCCGGGGTGTTCTACGCTGAGAGCGTGCCCAGGAAATCACCCGTCGTCATCGGGCATCGCGGTGCGCCCGGCTACCGCCCGGAGCACAGCCGCTCCTCCTACGAACTCGCGCTCGCGATGGGGGTGGATGCCGTCGAGCCCGATGTCGTCGCCACGAAGGACGGTGTTCTGGTCGTCCGGCACGAGAACGAGATCTCCGGGACGACCGATGTCGGAGCGCATCCGGAGTTCGCGGACCGCAAGAAGACCAAGCGCGTCGACGGGCAGGCGCTGACCGGGTGGTTCACGGAGGACTTCACGTGGGCCGAGCTGTCGACCCTGCGTGGCCGTGAGCGGCTGCCCGACGTGCGGGCGTCGAGCGCGAGCTTCGACGGCTCCCAGGCGATCCTCCGTCTCCGCGACGTGCTCGACCTCGTGCGGGAAGGGTCTGTCGAGCACGGCCGCGAGATCGGTGTCGTGCTGGAGGTCAAACACGCCACGTACTTCGCGAGCATCGGCCTTGCGCTCGCGCCCCTCATCGAGCAGGAACTGCGCGCGGCGGGATGGGCCGACGGCGAGCTGCCTCTCGTGATCGAGTCCTTCGAGTCGACCGTGCTCGGGGAGATCCGCGAACGGGGTATCGCCGCGACCTACATCTATCTGATCGAGGCGGCGGGGCGGCCGTACGACCGCCTGGCGGTCGAGGGCACGAAGGCGCTGACCTACCGGGCGACCGTCACCTCGAAGGGACTCGACGGCCTCGTCGGTCTCGTCGACGGCATCAGCGTGAGCAAGAAACTGCTGCTCGATCGTGGCAACACCATCGTCTCCGACGCCCATCAACGCGGTCTTCTCGTGTACACCTGGACCTGCCGTCCCGAGAATGCCTTCCTGGCAGCGGAGTTCCGCGGTGCGGGCGGCCGTGGCGCGTACGGCGACTACGAGGCGGAGTGGGATGTCCTCGCGCGGCAGGGTATCGACGGGGTGTTCGTCGACCACCCCGACCTCGGCGTCGCCTTCTTCCGCGGCTGATCCACGGGGCTCGACGCTCGGAGTCGTGGCTCAGAGCGTGCGGTCGAAGGCGCCGCGACGGGTCGAGACGATCTCCTTGCCCAGCGGCATGAGTGAGATCGGAACCATCTTGAAGTCGGCGATGCCCATCGGGATGCCGATGATCGTGACGCACAGCAGGATGCCGGAGACGATGTGACCGATGGCGAGCCACCAGCCGGCCAGGATCACCCAGAGGACGTTGCCGAGGAACGACCCGACGCCCGCGGTCGGCTTGCTGACGACCTCACGTCCGAACGGCCAGATCGCGTAGGCCGCGATGCGGAACGAGGCGATCGCCCAGGGGATCGTGATGATCGGGATGCACAGCAGGATGCCGGCCAGGACGTACCCGAGGAACAGTGCCCAGCCGGCCAGGATGATCCAGATGATGTTGAGGATCGTGCGCATGAGCTGATTGTGTCACTCGCGCGACGTGCTGACTGAGCATCCGCCGCGAGCTCCGGGTGCTCGGTGTTCCAGATGCCAGACTGACCGCATGACCGGAATCGTGGTGCAAGACGTCAGCAGAGCATTCGGGACGGTGCAGGCGGTGCGAGCGGCCTCCCTCCGCGCGGACCCCGGCAGGGTGACCGGACTCGTGGGGCCGAACGGGGCGGGAAAGACGACTCTGCTGCTGATGCTCTCCTCGCTCCTCGCCCCCGACACCGGGACGATCAGCATCGGGGGCGTCGATCCCGCGATCGATCCGCTCGCCGCGCGACGCATGCTCGGCTGGATGCCCGATTCGCTGGGAGCCTGGCCGTCGCTCACCGCCCGCGAGACCCTCGTCACCACCGCCCGCCTGTACGGCATCGAGAAGCCGGACGCGCAGGCCCGCGCCGAACAGCTGCTCGCACTCGTCGGACTCGCCCAGCTGGCCGACTCACCCGCCAAGGTGCTGTCCCGCGGGCAGAAGCAGAAGCTGGGCCTCGCCCGCGCGCTCGTGCACGACCCGCAGGTGCTGCTCCTCGACGAGCCGGCATCCGGACTCGACCCGGAAGCGCGCGTGCAGCTTCGCGGTCTGCTGCGTCGTTTCGCCGCGGAGGGGCGCACCGTGCTGATCTCGAGCCACATCCTCTCCGAGCTGGAGGAGGTCGTCGATGACGCGGTGTTCCTCGTCGCGGGGTCCGTGGTGGAGGCTGCGCCCGCCCAGAGCACAGTGCGACCGTGGCGGGTCCGGCTGGCCGGAGCGACGCCCGAACGGATGAACGCCGACACCTGGCAGGTGGCCTCGAACCTGGGGCTCGCTCCGGAGTCGCTCGTCAGCGACCGCGGCGCGGTGCTGGTCGGGTTCGCCGGTGAGGACGCTGCGGCCCAGTCGCTGCGCCGGCTCGTGGATGCGGGCCTTGCGGTGTCGGAGTTCGCCCCCGCGCAGAGCGACCTGGAGCACACGTTCCTGAATCTGCCGCAGGCGCCGATGCCACCAGCCGCACCGCCGGCACCACCCGCGCCCCCGGCGCCGACCGGAACGGAGGCGGGAGCATGAGCCTCGCGAACATCGGGATCATCGCCCGCCTCGAACTGACCCAGCGCCTGCGGAGTGTGGGGTGGTACGTCCTGCTGGGGGTGTTCGCCCTCATCCTGCTCGGGGTCACCGGGCTCGCGTTCGCCGTGTACTCCTGGGGCGACTTCATCGGCGCAGGCGTCTCCTCGATCGTCGTCAACATCGTCCTTCTGCTCGTGGTGCTGGTGTCGCCGACGCTCAGCGGCAACGCCATCAACGGCGACCGCGATGCCGCCACTCTCGGCGCGATCCAGGTGACCGCGGCCTCGACCGGCGACATCATGCTCGGCAAGCTCCTCGCCGCGGTCGCGACCGGCGGCGCGTTCCTCCTCGTCGCCGTCCCGTTCCTCGCCCTGTCGCTGCTCGGTGGGGGAACGAACCCCCTCGTCCTGCTCGTCTCGCTGCTCGTGCTCGCCGCGGAGATCATCGTGGTCGCCGCGATCGGCGTCGGGCTGAGCGGACTCATCGCGCGCCCGCTCTTCTCGGTCGCGGCGACGTACCTCGTGGTCGCCGCCCTCGTGTTCGGCACGCTCATCGCCTTCGGGCTGGGCGGGATGGCGGTGCGCAGCGAGGGGACCAGCTACTCGCGACCGTACGACGCGAACGGCAACGTCGACTGCGACGAATGGCAGGTCAGCACCATGTACGAGGTTCCCCGGTTCGACCTGGTGTGGTGGGCGCTCGCGGCGAACCCGTTCGTGGTGCTCGCGGATGCGACGCCGACCGAGTTCTCCCCGTCGGGATATCCGGTCGACCTGTTCGGCCAGATCAAGTACGGCGTGCGCGGGGCGCAGCAGTCGCCGCTCGAGCAGCGCTGGGACGACTGTGACCGGGACGGCGGCGGCTATCCCACACCGCAGGAGGTGATCGAGTCGTCGGTGCCGAGCTGGTTCGTGGGTCTCGGGGTGCAGGTCGTGATCGCCGGCTCGCTGTTCGCCGGCGCATGGGCGCGCACACGGACGCCTGCCCGGCGCCTCCCGCCGGGTACCCGCATCGCCTGACACCGGCACGGCGTGACGCCGGGGATGGCGGTCGTGGCAGATCGCCATCCCCCGTTCACCTGCTGTGCACCCGGGGGATTCTCCGCGGCCACGCGGGGTCGGTGGTCTGTTCGGGTACCCGACTGAGCCCCAGGAGTCTCCATGCCCCGCCTGCACCGTGCAGCGGCGGTCACGGCGGTGTGCGCCCTCAGCGCAGCCGCCCTGCTCGCCACCCCCGCCACCGCGATCGGTTCGACCGCTCCCCGTCTCGTCCTGAACGAGATCGTCTACGACGACGCGGCGACCGGCCTCGCCGACCAGGTCGAGATCTACAACGCCGGCACCGACACCGTCGACCTCGACGGGTGGACGATCGCCGATGAGAAGCGCGACAGTTTCGGGGCCGCGCCGGAGGGCGCTTCGCTCGCGCCGGGTGAGTTCCTGGTACTGGTGAAGGACGTCGACTTCGACTTCGGACTCGGCAAGGGCGACGAGGTCGTGCTCTTCGACCCGAGCAGCACCGAGGTCGATTCCTACGCCTACGAGAACACCGCGCCGCTGTCCGTGTGGGCGCGCTGTCCTGACGGCACGGGCGCATGGGCGCCGGCGACGACGGTGACTCCCGGCGCTCCGAATGACTGCGCGGTCGCTCCCATCGCGGGCTCGATCGTCATCAACGAAGTCGACTCGCAGCCCGCCGACTGGGTGGAGTTCCACAACCCCGGAACCGAGGCGCTCGACATCTCGGGCTACGAGATCCGGGACAACTCCGACGACCACCGGTGGCAGTTCCTGCCGGGAACGCAGATCGCGGCGGGTCAGTTCCTCGTCGTCGAAGAGGGCACGATCGGGCTCTCCGGAGGCGTCGAGGTCGCCTTCCGGGAGCCGATCGGCATCGGCAGCGCCGACCGCATCCGCCTCTACGACGCCTCGGGTGCGTTGATCGACGACACGCTCCCATGGCAGGGGCATGCGGCGATCGACGGCGACCTCGCCGCCGCCACCCTCGCTCGCTGCCCCGACGGCGTCGGCTCCTTCGTGCTCGCGTACTCGACCCCCGGTGCCGCGAACTCGTGTGTCATGCCCGAGATCGTGATCAACGAGATCGAGTCGAACGGCGACGCCACCGACTGGGTCGAGGTCGTGAACACGGGCAGCACCGCGGTCGACCTCTCCGGGTGGACCGTCATGGACAGCGATCCGACCGGACACGCGGACGAGACAACGCCACTCCCCGCCGGCACGATGCTGCAGCCCGGGGGCTACTTCGTCTTCGACCAGCCGGCGAACTTCGTGTTCGGGCTCGGCAACGGCGACACCGTGACGATCCGTGATGCGAACGGCAACACGGTCGACGAGCACGTCTACGTCGCGCATGCCGCAGGCGTCCTCGCCCGCTGTGCGGACGGCACCGGCGACTTCGTCGACATCGCGGTCTCGACCAAGGGGCTCCGCAACGCCTGCGGCAACCCGGTGCGCATCAACGAGGTCGAATCAGACGGCGGCTCGCCGGACGATTGGGTGGAGCTCGTGAATCCGACGAGCACCGAGCTCGACGTGTCGGGTGTCGTGGTGAAGGACGACGATGACTCCCATGCGTATGCGATCCCGGCGGGGACCCGCATCGGTGCAGGGGAGTACCTCGTGATCGAGCGGGCGCAGCTCGGGTTCGGTCTCGGTGCCGGCGACGCGGTGCGTCTGTTCGACGGCGGCCTGCTCATCGACGAGACCACGTGGGGTGAGGATCACGCCGCCACCACCTGGGGGCGCTGCCCCGACACGACCGGGACGTTCGCCGTCACTGCGGAGTCCACCAAGGGCGCACCGAATGTGTGCGCCGGCGAGGTCGCCGTGTCACCGTGGCCGGGTTCCGCCGAGGTGCGCGTGGTGGACAGCATCCCGACGTTCCTCGAGGACAGCTCCGGGCTCGACGTGCAGGAGACCGCCGACGGTGCGTTCCTGTGGGCGGTCGACAACGGCGAGGGGCGTATCTGGAAGCTCGAGGCGCATGCCGACGGTTCGGTCGAGATGGTCGACGGCTGGGAAGCGGGCAAGCGCGTGCGCTTCCAGAGGGACGCTGCGAATCCGGGTGCCGCGGGTCCCGACACCGAGGGCATCACGGTCGACGGAGACGGCTTCGTGTATGTGGCATCCGAACGCGACAACAGTGCGAAGGGCGTCAATCAGAACGTCGTGCTCAAGGTCGATCCCGAGGCCTCGAACGGCGACCTCCTCGCGCAGCAGGAGTGGGATCTCACCATGCTGCTCCCTGCCGTGGGGGCGAACCTCGGTATGGAGGCCGTGCAGTGGGTTCCCGATACCGCCCTCGCCGGGAAGCTCTTCGACGACGTGTCGGGCGCGGCGTATGACCCGGACGACTACGCAGGTCACGGCGACGGGCTGTTCTTCGTCGCGGTCGAGGACAACGGCCACGTCTACGCCTTCGCGCTCGCATCCGACGGTTCGGCGACGCTGGTGTCGGAGATGGCTCCCGGCCTTCCCGGGGTCATGGCGCTCGACTACGACACCGTGCGCAACACCCTGTGGGCCATGTGCGACGACGGCTGCCAGGGACGTTCGGCCGAGATCACGCTGAACGGCACCGCACAGCCGGACATCGCGCACTATGCCCGTGCCGTCGGTCTGCCCGACATCAACAACGAGGGCTTCGCGACCGCACCGGCCTCGTTGTCGGTCGACGGGCAGCGCCCGGTGTGGTGGTTCGCCGACGGCTTCGCCTCCGAGGCGCTGCGCACCGGCACGCTCCCGGGTGCCGGCGGTGGTACGCCCGGCGGCGAGACCCCGCCGCTCCCGGGGACGGATCTCACGGACGACAACCGCAACGGGCTGACGGTGAACCCGTCGGTCGCGACTCGTGGGCAGGAGGTCACGATCTCGGTCGGTTCCGCGGGCGCGGGCACGGACGTGGCGGTGTGGATGTACTCCGAGCCGATGCGTATCGCCTCGGGAACGCTCACGACCGCGGGGGCCATCACGGCGACCATCCCGGCCGACGCTCCCCTCGGCGCCCACCGGATCGCCGTGTTCGATGCGAGCGGTGGACTCCTCGGCTGGGCGGACCTCCGTGTCGCGGCGGGCGCAGGGGCAGGGGCAGCGGCAGCGGCGGGTGGACTGGCGACGACCGGCTCCGAGCTCCCTCTCGCCGCCGTCGCGTTGGCGCTGATGCTCCTCACGGCCGGCGCGGTGGCAGTCCGCCGCCGGAGACGCGACGCCTGAGCACGCCGGCACGGGGTGCGTCCCGGCACCCCGTGCCGTGGTGTCGGTGCCGACGCCTAGACTCATAAGGCCATGACCGAAGCTCCTCTCATCGTCCCCGGATCCGCCGGCCCCCGCACCTCCGAGGCGGAGGGACAGGACGAACTCCTCGCCGGCCTGAACCCGCAACAGCTCGAGGCCGTCACCTATCGCGGTCCTGCCCTGCTCATCGTCGCGGGAGCGGGGTCGGGCAAGACGAGCGTGCTCACGCGACGTATCGCCTCGCTGTTGCGCTCACGCGAAGCCTGGCCGAGCCAGATCCTCGCGATCACCTTCACGAACAAGGCAGCCGGCGAGATGCGCGAGCGCGTCGAAGGGCTGATCGGCGACGCCGCCCGGGGCATGTGGATCTCGACGTTCCACTCCGCCTGCGTCCGCATCCTCCGCCGCGAAGCCCAGCAGTTCGGCTACACGAAGTCTTTCACGATCTACGACTCCGGCGACTCGCGCGCTCTGCTCAAGCGACTGGTCAAGGAGCACGAGGCGGACGCCTACGGACTGACCCCCGCCTCGGTGCAGTCGCGCATCTCGAAGCTCAAGAACGAGCTGTCCGACGCCGAGTCCTATGCGCGCCAGGCCAACATGAGCGATCCCGCCGAGCGCGTGTTCGTCGAGGTGTTCGCCGACTACCAGCGGCAGCTGCAGAAGGCCAACGCCTTCGATTTCGACGACCTCATCGGTCAGACGGTGTACCTGTTCCGCGCGTTCCCGCAGGTCGCCGACACCTACCGTCGTCGCTTCCGGCACATCCTGGTCGACGAGTATCAGGACACCAACCACGCGCAGTATGCGCTGATCCATGAGTTGACCAGGCCCGTGTCGGGCGCCGGCGGAGCATCTCCCGAACCGTATGCCTCGAACGGCATGATGATCTTCGAGCCCGATCCCGCGCCCGCTGCGGATGCCGGTGAGTCCGGTGCCTCGCTCACGGTGGTCGGCGACTCCGACCAGTCGATCTACGCCTTCCGCGGCGCTGACATCCGCAACATCAGCGAGTTCGAACGCGATTTCCCCGGTGCCCGCGTCGTGCTTCTCGAGCAGAACTACCGTTCGACGCAGAACATCCTCTCCGCCGCGAACGCCGTGATCGGCAACAACTTCGACCGCAAAGACAAGAAGCTCTGGAGCGACAAGGGCGACGGCGATCCGATCATCGGCTTCACCGGCTACTCGCAGCACGACGAAGCCCAGTTCGTCGCCGACGAGGTCGAGGCCCTGCACCGTGCGGGCATGCCCTACTCCGAGATAGCGGTGTTCTACCGCACCAACTCCCAGTCCCGTGCGCTGGAGGAGATCTTCATCCGCTCGGCGGTGCCGTACAAGATCATGGGCGGCACGAAGTTCTACGACCGCGCCGAGATCAAGGACGCGCTCGCCTATCTCGTCGCGGTGGCGAATCCGGCCGACGAGATGTCGGTGCGCCGCATCCTGAACAAGCCGCGCCGAGGCATCGGCGACGTGACCGAGACGGCGATCGCTCGCTTCGCCGAAGAGCAGGGCATCAGCTTCCGTGACGCGCTGTCGATGCCGGCTCAGCTCGGCGTCGGACCGAAGATCCAGTCGGCGATCGGACAGCTCGATGCGGTACTGGCCGAAGCCAGTGCGATCCTGACCCCGGCCAGCGGCGAGCTCCCACCGCCCACGGCCGTCGCCGACGGACTGAGCCTGCTGTTGGGCAAGAGCGGCTACCTCGACGCCCTGCGCGCGAGTCGTGATCCGCAGGACGAGGCGCGCGTCGAGAACCTCGACGAGTTCGTGGCGGTGGCCCGCGACTTCGCACGCAACAACCCCGAAGGCACGATCGTCGACTTCCTCACCGAAGTGGCCTTGGTGTCGGACGCCGATGACCTCGACGACGAATCCGGTTCGGTCTCGCTCATGACGATGCACACGGCGAAGGGTCTCGAGTACGACGCCGTGTTCGTCACGGGCGTCGAAGAAGACCTGATCCCGCATCGCATCTCGGCCGGGGAGCCGGGCGGACCGCAGGAGGAGCGTCGGCTCTTCTACGTCGGCATCACACGAGCGCGCAAGCGGCTGCACCTGTCGCTCGCGATGACCAGGGCCCAGTTCGGCGAAGTGACCGTCGCGATGCCCAGTCGCTTCTTGCAGGAGATCCCCTCGGGACTCATCGACTGGCGTCAGTCACCCGGCGACGTGAACTCGCGCGGGGGGATGCAGTCCCGCGCCCTCAACGCGCGACGCCAGGGCGGATTCGGCGGTTCGGGCTCCGGATCGGGCGATCGCTTCGCCGTCAAGGCGCTTCCCGGTCGAGATTCCCTCAAGCCGCTGTCGACGGCGATGGACAAGTTCCCCAATCGCGTCACGGCCAAGATGCGCGACAACGGCGATCTCGAGCTCGCCGCCGGTGACCGCATCCGTCACGTCGACTTCGGCGAGGGGCGGGTCGATGCGGTGACGGGCGAGGGCGCGAAGCGCATCGCTCATGTGCGATTCGACGCGTCAGGGCAGAAGAAGCTCCTCATCAAGGTCGCACCGATCGAGAAGATCTGACCTCCGGTCCCCGGCGAAACACTGACCGGATTGCCGGTTAGGCTGGCTGATATGGCCCTCTTCTCCCGCCGCAAGAAGTCCGGTGACGATGCCGTCGCCCCCACCGCCGACGCCGTCGAGACGGAAGCAGGGGCGCTCGACTCCGACGCCGTGGTCGCCGACGAAGCCTCGGCTGACGCCGGTGCCGTCGACGCCGGTGCCGTCGACGCCGGTGCCGTCGACGCCGGTGCCGTCGACGCCCCCTCGATCGGCATCTCCGTGCAGGCCTTCCGCGGCGTCGGCGCCGAGGCCGGTCCGGAGGTGGCGCTGCCCAGCGCCGAGACGGCGCCCGCGGCGGCCCCTGCTGCGCCTCGCGCACCGCAGGCCCCGACGGCGCCACAGGAAGAGCCCCAGGAACGACGTCTGCCCCTTGCGTCGCCGCTGCCGCCGGAGCAGACCGAGACCGTCGCCGGGATGAAGGACAACGTCCTGCTCCGGGAGGCGCTCACCGAGATCGAAGCGGGGGCGACCAACGAGCAGCTGTTGGGCGTGATGCGCCAGGCGCTCCAGGGACACCTCTACATCCGCGTGAACGGTGACGCCCGCGCGCAGATCAGCGAGGGCAAGCCCCTCTCCGTCGCCGTCGTCCGCGACAACGACGACCGCCAGTTCATGCTCGCTTTCAGCTCGGCGTCCGCCGTCCGCGACTCCGTGCAGCTCGAGCCGGACCCGGCTGCGACCTCCGCCGTCGCGCAGCCCGTGACGTCGGTGCTGCAGCAGGTCGTGGCGGGGGACTTCGCAGGGCTCATCGTCGACAACGCGTCCGCCCCTCACCGCGTGGTCTTCCCGACCGAGTTGCTGCAGAAGACGCTCGACCAGGCCGACGTCGACATGACCGTGAAGTCGATCCTGGCAGCGCCCCGTGCCCAGGATTCGGCTGTCAAGGTCGGAGAGGCCCTGGCGACCAAGCGCATGTGGGTGGCGGTCAACGACGGCTCCGGCAGCGGCCAGGTCGGCATCGCCGAGGCCCGGACCCCCGACGGGCGACGGTTCCTTCAGCTCTTCTCGCACCCGCTCGAGGTCATCGCGCTCGGCCGGGGTGACCGTCCGCTCCCGTTCGAGCCGACGCAGCTCGCGAAGGTCCTCACGAGTCACTCCGAGATGGGTGGCGTGATCGTCGACCCCGCGGGCCCGTCGATCATCGTCGAGCGGGATGCCCTCACGCCGGTCCTGGTGCTCGCGGTCGACCTCGGCGACTGACCGGCACCGTCGCTCCTGCGGGCGGGCGCGGGGTTCCGTCCGGCTGAGCATCGCTCTAGGGTCGGAGCATGGCCTCAGAACGTGTGACCCTGACCGTGGTCGACTCGGACGGAGAGCGGGAGGTCGCGCTCTCCAGTCCCAACAGGGTGGTGTGGCCGGACCTCGGGATCACGAAGGCCGAGCTCGCCGACTACGTGCAGCAAGTCTCGGTGCCCTTCCTCGCGGCGAACGGGAACCGGCCGGTGTCGCTGGAGCGCTTCCGTGACGGCGTCGGTCCCTCGGGCGGCCCGAAGGCGGAGGGATTCTTCTCGAAGAACCCGCCCAAGGGCACTCCGGACTACGTCGATGCGGTGACCGTGACCTACAACAGCGGACGCCGGCATCCGCAGATCGTGCTGAACCGCTCGAGCGCGATCGTCTGGGCGGTCCAGATGAACACGATCGTGTTCCACCCCTGGGCATCGCTCGCGACCGACGCCGACGACCCGGTCGAGCTGCGCATCGACCTGGACCCGCAGCCGGGGACGGATTTCGCGGACGCGGTGACGGCCGCGCACACGCTACGTGAAGTGCTGCGTGAGGCGGGCCTGGAGGCGTTCGCCAAGACCAGCGGCAACCGCGGACTGCACGTGTTCGCGCCGATCGAGCCGACCCATGAGTTCCTCGATGTGCGTCATGCCGTGATCGCGGCGGGGCGTGAACTGGAGCGTCGGATGCCGGATCAGGTCACGACGAACTGGTGGAAGGAGGAGCGCGGGGAGCGGATCTTCGTCGACTTCAACCAGGCGAACCGCGACCGCACGATGGCCGGTGCCTACAGCCCTCGCGCGCTGCCGGGAGCGACGGTGTCGACGCCGGTGGCCTGGGAGGAACTCGACGGGCTGGATCCGCGGACGTTCACGGTGCGCACGATTCCGCAGCGCCTGGATGAGATCGGCGATCCCTGGGTGACCATGCAGGAGACAGCGGGCCGGATCGACACCCTGCTGGCCTGGTGGGAGCGGGACAAGGAGAACGGGCTGGGGGAGCTGCCGTTTCCCCCGGAGTTCCCGAAGATGCCGGGAGAGCCGCCTCGCGTGCAGCCCAGCAAGAAGGTCGCGGCCAACTGGGAGGACGACGGCACTCCTGCCGAGAAGGGGTGAGCGCGTTCAGCGGAGGACGTCGGCGAGGTCGTAGCCTGCGACGGTGTCGAGCTGGTCGTATGTGCACGAGCGGGCGTCGCGATCCGGCCGCCAGCGCTCGAACTGCACGGTGTGACGGAAGCGGGCACCTTCGAGCTGGTCGTAGCGCACCTCGAGCACACGCTCCGGGCGCAGCCGGACGAACGAGACATCCGTTCCACCGCTGAATCGCGAGCGCTCACCCTCCGCGGTCACCGCTTCGCCCGCGTCGTCACGTTCCACCAGGGGGGCGAGTTCCTCGACGAGCTCGTGCCGTCGCACGTCGGTCCAGGCCGCGACGCCACCGACCTGACGGAGCACACCGTCGTCTCCGTACAGTCCCACCAGCAGTGAACCGACCCCCGAACCCGACTTGTGGACGCGGTAGCCGAGTGCGACCACGTCGGCGGTGCGCGCGTGCTTGACCTTGAACAGCGTGCGCTTGCCCGGGGCGTAGGGCTGCGCGAGCGGCTTGGCGACGACCCCGTCGAGGCCTGCGCCTTCGAACTCCGCGAGCCAGCGGACGGCCGCATCGTGATCCCTCGTCGTCCTGGTGAGGTGAAGCGGATGCTCCACGGATGCCAGGAGCGCCTCGAGGCGCGTCCGCCGGGACTCGAAGGGCTCGGTGAGGAGGTCGTCGTCGCCGGCGGCGAGCAGGTCGAAGGCGATGAACATCGCCGGGGTCGAGGCCGCGAGCGTGGCGACACGGGAGGCTGCGGGGTGGATGCGCTGACTCAGCGCCTCCCAGTCCAGGCGCTGGGATCCCGGCGCGCCGGTGGCGACGACGATCTCGCCGTCGAGCAGGCACGGACCGGGGAGCAGCTCGGGGATGGCCTCGACCAGCTCCGGGAAGTAGCGCGTGAGAGGCTTCGCTCCGCGTGAGCCGATCTCGACGGTCTCGCCGTCCCAGGCGATGAGCCCGCGGAAGCCGTCCCATTTCGGCTCGTACAGGAGTCCGCCCTGAACCTTCTCCGGAGGAGGAACCGTGGGGACCGCCTTGGCGAGCATCGGCGCGGGGATCTCGTAGCGCATGCTCCCATCCTGGTCCTCGGCGGTGCGGGGCGGAAGAGTGGGGTGGGTGTTCACGTCTCCGCAGAAACCGATGATGATTGCGGCGGTTCCCCCATGATTCTCAGGGCTACGGGGGCAGCGCGTCCCGTTCTTGAGGAGTCGTGAACGTGCTCAGTCGAACAGATCGGACAGTGTCGCGGTCGAGCCGGCGTCGTGCAGCGCCGTGCGGGCGGCATGCCAACCGGCCATGCCGTTGACGGACGGGCCCGGAGGAGTCGAGGCGGAGGCCAGGTAGACGCCCGGCATCGGGGTACGCCACGGGGCAGGGGAGAGTATCGGTCGACGAAGGGCCTGACGCATGTCGAACATCCCGCCGGAGATGTCGCCGCCGATCTCCGCGGGATTGATCGCCTCGCGCGACGACGCCGGCACCGCGTGGTGGGCGAGGACGAGGTCGCGGAACCCCGGGGCGAACCGTTCGACCTGCGCGGTGATGAGCTCCGTGGGATCGAGGTCGGAGCTCGGCGGCACGTGGATGTACGCCCAGAGCACGGCCTTGCCCGTGGGCGCACGGGAGTCGTCGAGCACGGACGGCTGCACGGCGAGGACGAAAGGACGCTCGCTGACCCTTCCGGCCGCGACCGCGTTCTCGCTCGCCCACACCTCGGCTCTGGTGCCGCCGAGGTGCACGGTAGCAGCCTGTCCGACCTCGGGGTTCGTCCAGGGAACGGGGCCGTCCAGGGCGAAGTCGACCTTCGCCGCACCGGGCCCGTAGCGATAGGTGCCGATGGCCCGGGCATAGCTCGGCGGAACGTCGGAGTGCGTGAGGGCGAGTCGGGGAGATGTGTTCAGGATCAGCAGGTCGCCCCGCCGCGGGTCGCCCCAGTCCAGCCTCTCGAGGTCCGTGACCCGCGCACCGGTCTCGACGGCCCCACCGTGCGCCTCGAGGTCGGCGACCAGGGCATCGGCGATCCGTTGCGCACCACCGCGTGGAAGAGGCCAGCCTCCGGCGTGCCCCAGGGCAGCCAGCAGGAGGCCGGCCGCGGCCCCCGCGAGGGAGGGGAGCGGCGCGTTGCCGTGAGCGACGGCCCCCGCCAGGAGCGCAGCAGCCTCTTCCGTGCGGAAAGAGGAAGCGGCCAGCGGAGTGCCCTGTTCGAGCATCCGGATCGCATAGCGCAGGGCGGTCAACGGATCCCGGGGGACTCGGAGCAGCTGATCGCCCGTGAAGTCCACGACGCCGTCGATGTGCGCGGTCAACGGCCGGATGCGGGTGCGCCAGGCATCGCCGTCCGCCCCGAGCGCGGTCGCCGTCCGGTCGAGGTCGCGCCAGGCGATCGCCGCCCTTCCGCCGTCGAGCGGGTGCGCATAGGAGGCCTCGGGGCGGAGCCACTCCAGACGCCGTTCGAGACCGAATGCCTGGAAGAAGGGTGAGGCCAGGGCGGTCGGGTGCACGGTGGAGCAGACGTCGTGCCGGAACCCCGCAAGCGTCGACTCGGCCGTGCGGAGGCCGCCCCCGACCGTGTCGGCCGCTTCGAGCACCTGCACCGCGTACCCGGCGCGCGCGAGGGTCACCGCGGCGGCGAGCCCGTTGGGACCGGAACCGATGATCGTCGCCCGCGCCATTCCGCCAGTCTGGCACGCCGCCACCGCCGACACGGTCGAGAACTCCTCTCCCGGCGTGCGATCCTGGAGGAGATGAAAGAAGTTCAGGGGCCGACCCCCGCAGGCACCTCCCGTCCCTACCGCTCCCTCCCCGAAGCGCTGCGCGCGCACCGGATCGACCCGTCGAACCATGCGTTCATCACGGCCATCGTCGAGGCGATCGGGATCAGCTCGTTCATCGACCGCGGGCGCTACATCGAGGCGATCCGTCGCGGCGAGGGCGCATCCCTGCACATCGGTCGCACGTACACGAACGGCTTCACGGAAGATGAGCGGATCGTGGTGGGCGCGGCGCCTCTTCGCCTGCAGCCGAGCGAGGGGCGCGCGCCGTACTTCTACGTGAGCCACCCGAGCGAGTTCATCCCGCTCTCGCCGGCGCGCGCCGCCAAGCGCACGACGACTCCACGCGTCGCGGCGCCCCGCGCCGAGAAGGCACCGAAGCCGGTCGAGGAACGCGACTACGGCGTGTGCGACGAGTGCTTCATGGTGAAGACCCCGTCCGGCGGCTGCGGCTGCGGCTGAGCGTGACGCCGCTTCGAATCGCGCAAAGGGCTCCGAAATCGGCGTCAAACGGGCAACTTGCGCGATTCGAAAGCTGGGGCCTCAGGCGAACGCACTCATCCCGGTGATGTCGCGGCCGAGCAGCAGTGCCTGGACGCTCTCGGTTCCCTCGTACGTGTGGATGGCCTCGATGTCGGCCATGTGCTGCATGACACCGTTCTCGAGCAGGATGCCGTTACCGCCGAGCAGGTCGCGAGCGGTCGATGCGATGCGTCGCGCGGCACGGGTGTTGTGGAACTTCGCGAGCGAGGCCTGGGTCGGGCGCAGCTCGCCCGCCGTCTCGAGGTCGGCCATCCGCCGGCAGTACAACTGCATGGCGGTGAGGTCCTCGAGCATGTGGGTGAGCCGCTCCTGCACCATCTGGAACTTCGCGAGCGGCTTCCCGAACTGCACCCGCTGCATGGCGTAGGCCAGCGCCGCCTCGTAGCAGGCCGTCGCATGTCCGAGCGCGGACCACGCGACACCCGAGCGGGTCGCGTACAGCACGGTCGATGCGTCCTTGAAGCTCGTGGTCCCCGGCAGGACGGCATCCAGCGGCACCCGAACGTCGTCGAGGACGATGTGCGCCTGGTGGATCGCGCGCAGCGAGGCCTTGCCCCGGATCACACTGCCCGTGTACCCGGGGGTCTCCTGCTCGACGAGGAAACAGCGCACGGCGCCGTGTTCGGCGGCGCCCTCGTCGTCGACGCGTGCCCACACGAACGTGATCCCGCCGGAGGCGCCGTTGCCGATCCACTTCTTCGTGCCGCGGATGACCCAGGTGTCGCCGTCGCGGCGGGCCACCGTCTCGAGCGAGACCGAGTCGGAGCCGTGGTCGGGTTCGGTCAGCGCGAACGAGCCGAGCACAGAGCCGTCGGCGAGTGCCGTGAGCCATCGGTCCTGCTGGGCGGGGGAGCCGAACAGGGCGAGGGTCCGCAGCGCGAGGCCGCCCTGCACCGCGAGGATCGTGCCCAGCGATCCGTCGCCGCGCGAGATCTCCATGTTCACGAGGCCGGCGGCGAGCGGGGACAGGCGCGTGAGTGCGGGGTGCTGGATGCCGTCGACCACGAGGTCCATCTCGCCCATCCGGCGAGCGGCGTCGAGCGGGTACTCCGCGCGATCCCACGCGTCCGCCATCTGCGCAGCGACCTCGTCGGTGTAGGACTTCGCCCGATCCCACGCCTCGCGGTCGGCGGTGGGGATGTCGGCGAAGACGGCGTAGTAGTCGCTGTCTCGACGTCCGGTGATGTCGTAGGACGAGACACGCTCGCCGGGGAACGGTGCGGCTTCGATGCTCATGGGGCTCCTTCGTGGACCTGAGTATCGTACTCCTCGACACTCGGTTTCACGACCCTCGGGCGCTCAGTCCAGCTGAGATTGGAGCCTGCGACTGACCTCGGCGATCGGCATGGATCGCGGGAACACCGCGACGACCATGTCGTCCGGCGCGTCGGCCGCTTCATCGCCCGCGACGCCGTAGCGGCGCCGGACGTCGGCCAGAGCCGTCTGCAACGTCGCGAGCGGTACCTTCTTGCGGCCGCGCAGCAGCTGTCGCAGGACGTGGTTGTGCACGGCCGTCACGAGGGCGGCGAATCCGACGGCGTCGAGGGGATCGACGCCGGGGAGGGCCCCGCGCAGGTATTCGTCGAACAGTCGTTCGTAGCGGAAGACGGTGATGATCTCGCGCTCACGCAGTACCGGCACCTGGCGCACGATCTGGTAGCGGCGGCGTGCGAGCTCCGGATCGTGCGCGAAATGCGCGAAGACCGATTCGGAGGCGGCGCACACTGCAGCCCACGGGTCGTCGTGCCCCGCGTCGAGGAACTCCCTGAGGTGCTCGAGGAGTACCTCGTGATCGGCGAAGACGACGTCTTCCTTGCCGCCGAACTGACGGAAGAAGGTCGATCGGGAAACCCCCGCAGCCTTGGCGATCTGCTCCACCGACGTCTGATCGAACCCCTGGGCGCTGAAGAGTTCGAGCGCTGCGGCGACGACGCCCGTGCGCAGTTCTGCGGATTCGTGCATGGCGAAAGCCTAGACCTCGGCGGCCGCCGGCGTCGGTGGACGAGCGTCATAATGAGGGCGTGAGTGAACGTGGGAGAGCGGCCGGATGGTTCCAGACACGGCGCCGCGGCACCCGTCGCTGGTGGGACGGCACGCGCTGGACCGAGCGCATCTCGGTGCGCGGAAGGGAGACGACCCTCGCGGAGCACAGCAGGGCTGTGCGCAGACAGCTGATCCTGACCGAGCTCCTGCTGGTGGCCGTCCTCGTCGGCTCGATCCTCATCGCCTTGTGGAGCGCGCTCCCGGTGGTCGTGATCCGCCCGGTGATCGTCGCCACGGGCACGGCGCTGGTGCTCGTTCCCCTCGTGATCTCGCGGCAGCTCCGCCTGGTCGCGCTGCCGGAGCGTCGGCCGGGCGTGCCGACGCTCCGATGATCGTCCGAGCGGCCGGTGCCGCAGGTGGGCACAGGCGGAGGTAGTAGGCTGGGGGACTGGTCGATGTCTCGACATCGAGAGAATTACCAGACAGCAGCCCAGTGAAGGAACCACAGTGGATCTGTACGAGTACCAGGCACGAGACGTTTTCGAGAAGTACGGAGTGCCGGTCCTCGCCGGCATCGTCGCGGACACCCCGGAAGAGGTGAGGGCGGCAGCCGAGAAGATCGGTGGCGTCGTCGTCGTCAAGGCCCAGGTGAAGACCGGTGGCCGCGGCAAGGCGGGCGGCGTCAAGGTCGCCAAGACGCCCGACGAGGCGTACGAGGCAGCGAAGGCCATTCTCGGCCTCGACATCAAGGGCCACGTCGTCAAGCGCGTCATGGTCGCACAGGGTGCGCGCATCGCTGAGGAGTACTACTTCTCCGTGCTGCTCGATCGTGCCAACCGCTCGTACCTGAGCCTCTGCTCGGTCGAGGGCGGCATGGAGATCGAAGAGCTCGCCGTCGAGCGCCCGGAGGCACTCGCACGCGTCGAGGTCAACCCGCTCACGGGCATCGACAAGGCGAAGGCGGTGGAGATCGCTCGCGCCGCGAAGTTCCCCGAGGACCTCGTCGAGAAGGTCTCCGACGTCTTCGTGAAGCTCTACGACGTCTACAAGGGCGAGGACGCCACGCTCGTCGAGGTCAACCCGCTGGTGCGTACCGAAGAGGGCGACATCATCGCGCTCGACGGCAAGGTGACCCTCGACGACAACGCCTCCGAGATCCGCCACCCCGAGCACGAGGCGCTCGAGGACAAGGACGCCGCCGACCCGCTCGAGGCCAAGGCCAAGGCGTCCGGCCTCAACTACGTGAAGCTCGACGGCGAGGTCGGCATCATCGGCAACGGTGCAGGACTGGTCATGTCGACGCTCGACGTGGTCGCCTACGCCGGTGAGGACCACAACGGCGTGAAGCCCGCCAACTTCCTCGACATCGGTGGTGGCGCCTCGGCCGAGGTCATGGCTGCCGGTCTCGACGTGATCCTCGGCGACCCGCAGGTCAAGAGCGTGTTCGTCAACGTGTTCGGCGGCATCACGGCGTGCGACGCCGTCGCCAACGGCATCAAGGGTGCGCTCGAGACGCTGGGCGCCACGGCCTCCAAGCCGCTCGTCGTGCGCCTCGACGGCAACCGCGTCGACGAGGGGCGTGCGATCCTCGCCGAGTACGCGCACCCGCTTGTCACCCTGGCCGCAACCATGGACGAGGGCGCCGACAAGGCCGCCGAGCTCGCCAACGCCTGAGACTGAAGGACGAGAAGAATGTCGATCTACCTCAACAAGGACTCCAAGGTCATCGTCCAGGGCATCACCGGCGGTGAGGGCACCAAGCACACCGCGCTGATGCTCAAGGCCGGCACCCAGGTCGTCGGTGGCGTCAACGCCCGCAAGGCCGGCACCACGGTCTCGCACACCGACAAGGACGGCAACGCCGTCGAGCTGCCCGTCTTCGCCTCGGTCGCCGAAGCCATGAAGGAGACCGGCGCCGACGTGTCGATCGCCTTCGTGCCCGGTGCCTTCACCAAGGACGCGATGATCGAGGCCATCGATGCCGAGATCCCTCTGCTCGTGGTCATCACCGAAGGCGTCCCCGTCGGCGACTCCGCCGAGGCCTGGGCCTACGCGCAGAGCAAGGGCAACAAGACCCGCATCATCGGCCCGAACTGCCCCGGCATCATCACCCCGGGCGAAGCGCTCGTGGGCATCACGCCGGCGAACATCACGGGCAAGGGGCCGATCGGCCTCGTGTCGAAGTCGGGCACCCTGACCTACCAGATGATGTTCGAGCTGCGCGACCTGGGCTTCTCCACCGCCATCGGCATCGGCGGCGACCCGGTCATCGGCACCACCCACATCGATGCGCTCGCCGCGTTCGAGGCCGACCCCGGGACCAAGGCGATCGTCATGATCGGTGAGATCGGCGGCGACGCCGAGGAGCGCGCGGCCGACTACATCAAGGCGAACGTCACGAAGCCGGTCGTCGGCTATGTGGCAGGCTTCACGGCTCCCGAGGGGAAGACCATGGGTCACGCCGGCGCGATCGTCTCCGGCTCGGCGGGTACCGCGCAGGCGAAGAAGGAGGCCCTCGAGGCCGCCGGTGTCAAGGTCGGCAAGACGCCGTCCGAGACCGCTGACCTGATGCGCGCGATCATCGAGGCGCTCTGATCTGAGCTACGCTTGATCTGAAGGCCCCGGGCTCCACCCCGGGGCCTTCGTCTTGCCCGGGGAGGGTGCTCGGTCGGGAGAGCGCCGTCCGGGGCTCAGATCTGCAGAGCCACGGCGTCCAGGACACGGTCGAGGGCCGCGTGCGCCTTCGACCGGGCATCCTCCTCATCCGGGCGGGCGGCGAGCCAGAGGGCCAGTTCGTTCATCGCCCCGGAGAGAGCGGCCGTGAGCGGGTCCAGAAGCGCGGGGGAGACGCCGGCCTCCCGCAGACCGGTGCGCAGCTCCTGTTCTGGTCCTTCCGCGTCGAGCCGGCGCCACTCCTCCCCGCCGAGCACGGCGGGCCCGTCGACGAGCAGGATACGCGCCGTGGCGTGATGGGTGATCGCGTCGAGGAACGCGTGACTGCCGTCGTGCAGCGCCGTGCGCGGGTCGCTCTCCACTGTCGCGGCCACGATGGCCCCGGCGATCCGCTGCTGCTGTGCGGCGGCGACGGCGGTGAACAGGCCGGGCTTCGACGAGTAGTGGTGGTAGACCGCGCCCCGGGTCACCTGCGCGGCCTGGGCGATCTCGTCGACCGAGGCGGCCGCGTAGCCCTGTTCGGCGAAGTGCGTCGCGGCGGCGTCGAGGATTCGCCGTGCGGTCTCGGCGGCGTCTGCGGCAGAAGCTCGAGGCATGGGGTTCCTTTACGTGCGATGTGTATGTATCCTAGCCGAACCGATACAAACACACTGCATGTAAAAGAGGGCATGATGGAGATCACGAGCTTCTATCCGGTGCTGATGGTGGACGACGTCGCGGCAGCGGCACGGTTCTACCGCGAGGAACTCGGGTTCGAGACGACGTTCGCTGCTGACTGGTATGTGAGCCTGCGCTACGACGGCGGCGAGCTCGCCATCCTCGACCGGGCGCATGAGACGATTCCGGAGGGCTTCCGCGAGCCGGTACGCGGACTGCTGCTCAACGTGGAGGTCCCGGACGCGGCTGTCGAGCACGCGCGCCTGGTGGGGGAAAGGGGGCTTCCCGAACGCCTGACGCTGCGCGATGAGGCGTTCGGGCAGCGGCACTTCATCGTGGAGGCGCCGGGAGGCGTGCTCATCGACGTGATCGAGCCGATCGCGCCGTCGCCGGAGTTCGCCGCGGCCTATGCCTGAGGGACTGCCCCCGGATCCAGGCGCGCCCACATCTCGGCCACGTGCACGGCATCCGTGCCACAGCATCCACCGATCACCCGGAGCGCGGGGAGACGAGCGGCGAGTTCCGCCGTCCGGGTCGCGAGGTCGACCGGATCGCCCTGGTCCAGGGTCTCCGATTCGTCGAGTTCCGCATGGGAGAGGCGCGAGGCGTTCGGACGGATCCCGATCACGCGATCGACGACCGACGGATCGAGCGCGCGGGACAGATGGTCCGGATGCGCGCAGTTGAGCAGGTAGCCGTCCGGCGATGCCTCGGCGTCGACGAGCTCGATGGTCTCGGCGAGCGATCGTCCGGATGCCAGTCTCCCGTCGGTCTCCACCGTGAACGCGATCTCCACCGGGACCTCCGCCTCCCGCGCGGCGCGGACGATACCGATCGCTTCTGCGGCATCCGTGAGCGTGTACGCGGCGACGGCGTCGACGCCGGCCGCAGCGAGGGTTCTCACCTGCGCGCGGTGGTAGGCGAGCGCCTCGTCCGCGCCGGTGTCGTCGTCCCAGGCGCCGGAGCGATAGCCGTCGCCGCGCGGGCCGATCATGCCGATCAGCGCCACGGCCGGCAGGTCCGTGCACTCGGTCGCGACGTCGCGCAGCACGTCCACAGCGGTGGTATTGGCGCGATCCAGGTCCTGCGCAGAGAACCCGAGCCGGGTGCCCCAGTCGCTGCTCGCTCGCCAGGTCGCCGACTCCAGGCGCAATCCGGCGGAATGTCGTCGTGCGATGTCGACGTAGCCGCGGTAGTAGTCGCGCAGCAGTTCGATGCCGTGAGCGTTCTCCACGAGGACGAAGGCGGCGAAATCGGGCAGGTCGACGTCGTGGTGGAAGATGAGGTCGGTCTCGAGTCCGCCGTCGGTGACGAAGCGGACCCCGGCCGCGGATGATGCGGACATGAGGTCACTCCCTGCAGGATGCCTCCGGTCTACCAGAGCGCCGGGCGCCGCGCCATGGCTTCTGCGACGGCGCGCTGCGACCGTGGTGCAGGAAGGGCGGAAGACGCAGAGGGGGCGGATGCCACAGCATCCGCCCCCTCTGCATCTTCGTCAGATCCCGACGCCGAAGAGCGCCTCGATGGGGCCTCGCGCGAAGAAGATCAGGAACCCGGCGCCGACGACCCAGAGCAGCGGGCTGATCGTCTTCGCCTTTCCGGAGAACGCGTGGATGAGCACCCAGCTGACGAAGCCCGCGCCGATGCCGTTGGCGATCGAGTAGGTGAGCGGCATCACCGAGACCGTGAGGAAGACGGGGAGCAGCACGCGGAAGTCCGAGAAGTCGATGTGTCGGATCTGCGCCATCATCATGGCACCGACGATGATCAGGGCCGCGGCGGCGATCTCGGTCGGGACGATCGAGGTCAGCGGGGTCAGGAACATCGCGATGAGGAACACCACGCCGGTCACCACGTTCGCAAGGCCGGTGCGTGCGCCCTCGCCGATCCCCGCACCGGATTCGATGAAGACGGTGCTGGAGGACGACGACGTCGCACCACCGGCGATCGCTCCCACGCCCTCGACCACGAGCGCCGACTTGATGCGCGGGAAGTCACCCTTGTCGTCGGCGAGGTTCGCTTCCTTCGCGAGGCCCGTCATGGTGCCCATCGCGTCGAAGAAGTTCGTGAAGAGCAGCGTGAAGACGATCATCACGATCGCGACGAGGCTCACCTTGCTCAGGTCGAAGCCGAAGTCGACGGCGCCGATCAGGCTCAGGTCGGGGACGCCGATCGGTGATCCGTCGAGGGCCGGCACGGTGAGACCCCAGCCGCCCGGGTTGATCACGTTGCCTTCATCGTCGAAACCACGCGGTCCGATGTGCCAGACCGCCTCGACGATCACGGCGAGCACGGTGCCGCCGATGAGGCCGATCAGCATGCCGCCCTTGATCTTGAGGGCGACGAGGATGCCGGTGAGCAGCAGCGTGATGACGAAGAGCAGGCTCGGCACCGTCGCGACCGAGCCGTTGACACCGAGTCCGACCGGGGGAGACGACGCACCGGTGGCGGTGACGAAGCCGGAATTGACGAAGCCGATGAAGGCGATGAACAGGCCGATGCCGACGGTGATCGCGATCTTCAGCTGGAAGGGCACGGCGTCGAAGATCGCCTTTCGCAGGCCGGTCGCGGCGAGCAGCACGATCACGACACCGTTGATCATCACGAGCGCCATGGCTTCGGGCCAGGTCACCTGACCCACGACCGAGAACGCCACGAACGCGTTGATGCCCAGTCCCGCGGCGAACCCGAACGGCAGTCGCGTGACCAGACCGAACAGGATCGTCATCACCCCGGCGGTCAGCGCGGTCGCTGCCCCCACGGCGTTGAACTCGAGCACGTTGCCGGCGACGTCCGGCTTGCCGGAGAGGATGATCGGGTTCAGGATCACGATGTAGGCCATCGTGACGAAGGTCACCAGACCCCCTCGGATCTCGGTGCCGATCGTGGATCCGCGCTTGCTGATCTCGAAGAAGCGGTCCACGGCGTTCTTGGGTTCAGTGGATGCCGGGGCGGGCGGGGCAGTTGTCATCGGGAAACCTCCGGAGAAACGCTATCGTGTCGCCGACCTCACGCGCGCCCCGGGGGCTTCGTCGGCAACTCGTCGTAGTCTCGAATCGCTATGCAACGCCTCCTCGTCGCGCTCCTCGCCGCCTTCGACGCCGCCATCGCCGCTGCGGTCGGTCTCGTCGCGCTGCTCGCGCCGCTGACGCTGCTGTGGACGCTCGCCTTCGGCGTCACCGCGGACTGGGGCGCGCTCTGGCCGCTCACCGGAACGCTCTGGCAGTTCGGCCACGGAGTGCCGCTCGATGTCACGATTCCGGATGCGCTCCTCGTGGCTCTCGCCATCCCCTCGGAGGCCGCGCGCTTCGCGGTGTCGATCACGCCGCTGGCCTTCCTGATCTTCACGCTTCTCTTCGCCGCGCGCTCGGGAGGAAGAGCGGCGAAGGCAGGCGCATGGCTGCTGGGGCCACTGACCGGCACCGCGGTCTTCGCCGTCATCTCCACCGGCGTCGCACTGACGACCCGATTGGAAGCGGCCGAGACCTCGCTGCCGCTGGGCATCGTCCTCCCCACGGCGGTCTACCTCGTGGGCGCGCTCTGCGGAGCCGTGCGCATCGCCTGGGAAGACGGCGACGGCGGCATCCTCGACCGTCTGCACGACCTGATCGACGCTCGCGAGGACTGGGCACCGGTTCCTGCCGCGATCGTACGGGGCACGGCCATCGCGCTCGTCGCCGTGGCCGGAGCTTCCGCCTTGGCGCTCGCCGTCACGACCCTGCTCCGCGGCGGCGAGGTGGTGGCGCTGTTCCAGGCCGCCAGGGTCGACGCGCTCGGCGCGACCGTGCTGACGCTCGCGCAACTCGCCTATCTGCCGACGCTGATCGTGTGGTCGGCTTCCTGGCTGGCCGGTCCCGGCTTCGCGGTGGGATTCGGGACGGCGGTGTCTCCCGCCGGCACGCAGCTCGGTGTGGTGCCCGGGATCCCGGTGTTCGGCCTGCTGCCCGAGAACAGCTCGATCTGGATGCTGATCGTCGTGCTCATCCCCGTCGCCGCCGGAGCCTTCGCGGGCTGGGCGGTGCGCTCTCGCCTCGTGTGGGAGGGCACGCCGTTGCGCATGCCGCAGCGCGCGGTGATCGCATTCGGTATCGCCGCGGTCACCGCGGGGATCGCGGGGCTGGCCGCTGACCTGGCGAACGGGTCGATGGGGCCGGGCAAGTTGGCGGTGGTGGGACCGGCGGTGGTCCCGTTCATGCTCGCCCTCGGTGCGGAAGTCCTCGTCGGCGCCGCGATACTGCTGCTCTCGCCGCGGCACCGCGACGAGCTCGCGGAAGAGCGGACCGACCGGTGGATCGCCGAGATGACCGCGTACGATCCGGCGCCCACATCGGTGGGCGTCGAGGGGGGCTCCGCCGCGGGCCCATGGACCGGCCCACCCGAGCTCGACGACACGGCACCGCTCGACGACCTCAAGCGATTCGAACGGCCGAGGGACGAGCCAGCGGAGCAGCGCGACTGAAGGGCCCGTTTCGGGCGCGGGCGCCGGGAGAGACCCGGTCGCGCGCCCCGGTAGACTGGGCGCGTGCTCATGGTCGCCGTTCTCATCTCGGGCACCGGCTCGAACCTTCGCGCCCTCCTCGAGGCCGCTCGTCATCCCGATTTTCCTGCCAGGATCATCGTCGTGGGTGCCGACCGCGAAGCAGACGGGCTGGCCCACGCCGAGGAGTTCGGCATCCCCAGCTTCACGGTGCCGTGGCACGAGCACGAGAGTCGTGAGGCCTGGGGCGAGGAACTCGCCCGGCAACTGGACGTCTGGAAGCCGGACCTCATCGTGCTCAGCGGCCTCATGCGTCTGCTGCCGCCGACACTCGTCGCCCGGTACTCGCCGAACCTCATCAACACCCACCCCGCGTACCTGCCGGAGTTCCCCGGCGCACACGGTGTCCGGGACGCGCTCGCCGCGGGAGTTCCCGAGACCGGCGCGAGCGTGATCGTGGTGGATGACGGGGTGGACACCGGCCCGATCCTGGCCCAGGAGCGCGTGCCGATCCTCGCCGACGACACCGAGCACAGCCTCCACGAGCGCATCAAACCCGTCGAACGTCGACTGCTCATCGACGTCGTCCGAGGCATCGCCACCGGCGACCTCGCCCTGACATCTTCCTCCTGACCTCCACCCGACGCCCCCGCACGAAGGAGCCCATCATGGCCGGCCCCCGCCACGACCCCACGCTCTACCGCGACCGCGACACCGTGCCGATCCGGCGCGCGCTCGTCTCGGTGAGCGACAAGACCGACCTGCTCGTTCTCGCCGAGGCGCTCGCCGGCGCGGGTATCGAGATCGTGTCGACCGGATCGACCGCCGCGACCATCCGTGACGCCGGCTTCGCCGTGACAGACGTGGCTGCCGTCACCGGTGTCGCCGAGATGCTCGACGGCCGGGTGAAGACGCTTCACCCGAAGGTCCATGGCGGCCTGCTCGCGGACCTCCGCCTCGAGGAGCACGAGCGTCAGCTCGAGGAGCTCGACATCGCGCCGTTCGAGCTCGTCGTGGTGAACCTGTATCCGTTCGTCGAGACCGTGGCCTCGGGCGCGATCGGCGACGACGTCGTCGAGCAGATCGACATCGGCGGCCCCGCCATGGTGCGCGCCGCGGCGAAGAACCATGCCAACGTCGCGATCGTCGTCTCGCCGCAGTCCTACCCCGCGATCATCTCGGCGATCGAGGCCGGAGGCACCTCCGTCGCCCAGCGGCGGGAGCTCGCCGCCCGCGCGTTCGCTCACACCGCGGCCTACGACACCGCCGTCGCCCAGTGGTTCGCCGAGGGGACGCTCACCGACCCGGGCGACCTTCCCGCGCATCTCACCATCCAGGCTGAGCGCCTCGCGACCCTCCGCTACGGCGAGAACTCGCACCAGCGCGGCGCGATCTACACCCGCGCCGGTGGCCACGGCATCGCGCAGGCCACGCAGTTGCAGGGCAAGGAGATGTCGTACAACAACTACGTCGATGCGGATGCCGCGCTGCGCGCCGCCTACGACATGATCAAGCCCGCCGTCGCGATCATCAAGCACGCCAACCCCTGCGGCATCGCGACGACCGCCCCCAACGCCCTCGACCCGATCGCCAGCGCCCACCTGCGTGCGCACGAGTGCGACCCGGTCTCGGCGTACGGCGGAGTGATCGCCGCGAACGGCACGGTGACCCTCAAGATGGCCGAGAACCTCAAGGACATCTTCACCGAGGTCATCGTCGCGCCGTCGTTCGAGCCGGCCGCTTTGGAGGTCTTCAAGGCGAAGAAGAACCTGCGCCTGTTGCAGCTGCCACAGGACTGGCGCCAGGAGCGGATGGATGTGCGTCTCGTCTCGGGCGGGCTGCTTCTCCAGGACGCTGACCGCTTCCCCGACGACATCGGATCGGTCGCGAAGAACTGGGAGCTCGTGTCGGGTGAGCGTCCGAGCGAGGCGGAGATGGAGAATCTGATCTTCGCGTGGAAGGCCTGCCGCGCGGTGAAGTCGAACGCCATCGTGCTCGCGAAGGACAACGCCACGGTGGGCGTCGGCATGGGGCAGGTCAACCGTGTCGACTCGTGCCGCCTCGCCGTCGAGCGTGCGGGCGATCGGGCTGCCGGTTCGGTCGCTTCCTCCGACGCGTTCTTCCCGTTCGCCGATGGTGCTCAGGTGCTGATCGACGCCGGCGTCACCGCCATCGTGCAGCCGGGCGGATCGGTGCGTGACGAGGAGGTCATCGACGCCGCGCGCAAGGCTGGCGTCACGATGTTCTTCACCGGAGAGCGCCACTTCTTCCACTGAGCAGCTGTCTCCCGCCGAGACCCCCCTTCCCTGCCGACACCCCCGCCTGCCGACGTGTGCAGGCGGGGGTCTCGGCGTTGCGCGGGGGTCTCGGCATCAGAGCGCGCACCGCCATGTCCGATTTCCGCCAGTCGAGGTCGCTGGGACGTGACAGGGTGGAGGCATGAGCTTCCCCGTGACCGACTTCGACGAGCGCTACCGTGCGATCAGCGCGCGGGACACCCGTTTCGACGGGCAGTTCGTCACGGCCGTGCGCTCGACCGGGATCTACTGTCGCCCGAGCTGTCCTGCGCGCACGCCCCGACCGCAGAACGTGACGTTCTATCCGACCAGTGCAGCCGCGCACGAAGCGGGCTATCGGGCGTGCAAGCGCTGCCTGCCGGAGGCCGCTCCCGGGTCTCCGGCCTGGAACCTCCGCGGGGACACCGCGGCGCGGGCGATGCGGCTGATCTCCGACGGCGTCGTGGAACGGGAGGGCGTCCCCGGACTGGCCGCGCGTCTTGGATACTCGAGCCGGCATCTCACCCGTCTGCTCACCGCCGAGCTCGGAGCCGGACCCCTCGCTCTCGCCAGGGCCCATCGGGCGCACACGGCACGGATGCTCCTGGTCGGCACCGACATGCCGGTCTCCGACGTCGCCTTCTCGGCGGGCTTCGCCAGCATCCGGCAATGCAACGAGACGATCCGTGACGTGTTCGGCCTCACACCGGGGGAGCTCCGCGCCAGACGGCGCACACCCGCCACGGCGGCACCGGGAACCATCGATCTCGTGCTGCCGTACCGTGGTCCGCTCGACGCGGGTGGCATCTTCGCGTGGATGGCGGCGCGCGCGGTGCCCGGCGTCGAAACTGTCGGCGAGGCGTCGTTCTCGCGGCATCTGCGCATGGCAGGAGGCGCGGCCTGGTTCGAAGTGCGACAGGACGGCCGGTCGGGATTGCATCTGCGTGCTCGGGTGGCCCGACTCGGCGACCTGGCTCCGCTGGTCTCGACCGTGCGACGCATCTTCGACCTCGACGCCGACCCTCTGGCGATCGACGAGGCACTGTCCACGCATCCCGAAGTCGCCCCCCTCGTGACCCGGACGCCGGGAATCCGGGTTCCCGGATCGGCTGACCCGCACGAGATGCTCATCCGCGCCATGGTCGGGCAGCAGATCACCGTGGTCGCCGCCCGCACGGCTCTGACGGCGCTGACCGAGGCACTGGGGGAGCGGACCGATGACGGACTGCTGTTCCCGACGATGGCGGCCATCGCTGAACACGGCGCAGCGGTGCTCCGCGGTCCGGCCGCGCGTATCCGGGCCATCACGGGCGCCGCTGCCGCTCTCGCCGACGGCTCGCTCACCCTCACCGTCGGTGACGACGGCCCGCGGCAGCGCGAACGTCTCCTGGCGATGCCCGGCATCGGACCCTGGACCGCCGACTACGTGCGCATGAGGGTGCTCGGCGACCCCGACATCCTTCTTCCGGGTGATGTCGCGCTGCGCGCAGGCGCGGCGGCCTCCGGCATTCCCGGAGAGGCGCGGGCTCTCACCGCCTGGGCGGAGCGTGCGGCTCCCTGGCGCAGCTACCTCAGCGCACACCTCTGGCGCGCCGCGCCGGTGCGCCCCTCAGCATCCCGGCACACGGCCTCCGGGCCGCGTGCCGCTCGCACGGAGCACTCGACCTCGAAGGAGACCTCATGACCGCCGTCATCCAGACCATCGACACCCCGGACGGGGCCTTCACGATCCTCGCAGACGACCGGCAGCGCGTGCTCGCCTCCGGGTGGACCTCCGATGTCGAGGCGATCCTCGGTCGCCTCCCGGCGGCGAACCGTCCCGTGGACCTCCGGGAAGGCGAGACCGCTGCCGCCGCCGCTGTTCGGTCCTACTACGGCGGCGACCTGTCGGCGATCGACGCGGTGCCGGTCGCGCAGACCGGCACCGGACTCCAGCTCGCCGGCTGGTCGGCCCTGCGCTCGATCGAGCCCGGCGCGCCACTCACCTACACGGGCTTCGCCGCCCGGCTCGGCAACCCGAACGCCGTCCGCGCTGCGGCCTCGATCTGCGCGCGAAATGCCCCTGCGCTCTTCGTGCCGTGCCATCGTGTGCTGCGCACGGACGGAAGCCTCGGCGGATTCGCCTGGGGTCTGCGCGTGAAGGAGAGCCTGCTGGCGCGGGAGTCGACGGGCGACTGAGCCGACCGCGGTCGCTGAATCGTCCCGATTCGTCGAACCTCCCTCGACGAATCGGGAATGACTCTTGCTTTCAGCTGGTTCACAGCAATAGGCTGGTGGGCTGTCGCGCCGACCGGACGACACCGCCGAGCCCTGAGGAGGACACCATGACATCGATCGCCACCGCGCGGATCGCAGCTCTCGGCTCGAACCCGGCACGGCCGCTCCTCTAGCGCCGCCCCGCCCCTCCCGCACCGGATGCCGGACTCCAGGAGTCCGCTCTCGCATCCGACCCCTTTCGCACTCGCTTTCCCTACGAAACTCATCTGAGAGACATGTCCTCCTCGCCTTCCGCGCAGAACTCCTCGCCGTCCTCCCCTCTTTCCACCCCGGCCGCACTGTGGCGCCTGAAGCCCTTCGTGAAGCCCGTCATCTGGCGGCTCGCCGGCGGTGCGGCCAGCGCCCTCATCGCCGCGCTCATCGCGCTGATGATCCCGATCGTCCTCGAACAGATCATCTCCGGTCCGGTCCGGTCCGGCGAGATCAGCGCGATCGTCTGGGGCGCAGCGGCCGTCTTCGCGCTCGCGCTCGGCGAGGCGCTGATGGTCTGGCTGCGTCGCCAGTTCGTGCTCAATCCCTCGACCGAGGTCGAGTACAAGATGCGCACGGAGCTCTACTCGCGCCTGCAGACCCTTCCGGTGTCGTTCCACGACCGCTGGGGCTCCGGCCAGCTGCTCAGCCGCATGATGCAGGACATCGGTCTCATCCGTCGTTGGCTCGCCTTCGGGCTGGTCCTGCTCGTCGTCAACGTGCTCACGATCATCATCGGTTCGATCCTGCTTTTCCGGTGGCACTGGCTGCTCGGCACGATCTTCCTGGTGACCGCGATCCCGCTGTGGATCCGCGGCTACCTGTTCGAGAAGCGCTACGGCGCCCTGACCCGTCGCAGCCAGGATCAGGCCGGCGATCTCGCGACCAGTGTCGAGGAGAGCGTGCACGGCATCCGCGTCCTGAAGGCGTTCGGGCGCGGAAAGCACGCGCTCAGCCGCTTCAGCCGCCAGGCCGAGACGCTGCGCGAGACCGAGATGAGCAAGGCCGGCGCGATCGCGTCCATCTGGTTCTGGCTCGACCTCATGCCGCAGATCGCGTTCGGTCTCAGCCTGATGTCCGGTATCTGGCTGATCTCCCAGGGGCAGATCGACGAGGCTCAGCTGTTCGCCTTCTTCGCGATGGCGGTCGTGCTGCGCTGGCCCATCGAGTCGATCGGCTTCCTGTTCTCGTTCATGCTCGATGCCCGCACGGCCACCGATCGCGTGTTCGACATCTTCTCCGAGACCAACACCATCACCGATCCGGAGAACCCGGTGCACATCACGCAGCCGCGCGGAGAGCTCGCCTTCGAGAACGCGCACTTCCGCTACCAGGATGCGGGTTCGCACGAGCGGGATCTGCTCGACGGCATCGATCTGGTGCTGCGTCCGGGCGAGACCATGGCGCTGGTCGGGCTCACCGGCAGCGGAAAGACCACGCTCACCACGCTTCCGACGCGTCTGTACGACGTGACAGGGGGGAGGGTCACGCTTGACGGCGTGGATGTGCGCGACCTCCCGCTCTCGGAGCTCCGTCAGCACATCGCCATGGCGTTCGAGGACGCGACGCTGTTCTCGGCGACCGTCCGGGAGAACGTGCTGCTCGGGCGCGCCGAACTCGACGTGCACAGCGAGGAGGGTGAGCGCGTGCTGCGCGAAGCCCTGGAGGTCGCTCAGGCATCGTTCGTCGATGCGCTCCCGGAGGGCGTCGAGACCGTGATCGGCGAGGAGGGACTCAGTCTCTCGGGCGGTCAGCGTCAGCGGCTCGCCCTCGCCCGCGCGGTGGCGGCGAAGCCGAAGGTGCTCGTGCTCGACGACCCGCTGTCGGCGCTCGACGTCGACACCGAGGCGCTGGTCGAGGAGGCGCTCCGGCACGTCCTCGCCGACACGACGGCGATGATCGTCGCGCACCGTCCGTCGACGGTGGCTCTCGCGGATCGGGTCGCGCTCCTCGAGGGCGGGCGCGTGACAGCGGTCGGCACCCACTCCGAGCTTCTGAAGACGAGTCGGCACTACCGGCACGTCATCTCCAGCCTGGAGGCGGAGGAGGCTGCGCGGACCGGAGCGATCCCGATCATCCGCGACGAGCAGCTGGCGGTCGCCGAAGAGGTGCGTGAGGGGCTCGCGAAGCAGGCCGCGGACGAAGACCCGATCATCGAGAAGGAGGTGCAGCGATGAGCTCCGCCATCACCGGAACCCAGAACGAGGACCGTTCCGCGTACACCCGCGAAGAGAGCAGGCAGATCCGTCGTCGGTCCCTCCGACTGCTCGGTTCTCTGGTGCGCCCGTTGAAGCTGCAGATCGTGCTGGCCGCCGTGGTGCTGATCATCTCGACCGCGCTGCAGGTCGCCGGCCCCATCCTGATCAGCATCGGGCTCGACCGTGCGC
The DNA here is from genome assembly GCF_020524545.1 of Microbacterium paraoxydans. Lineage (GTDB taxonomy): Bacteria > Actinomycetota > Actinomycetes > Actinomycetales > Microbacteriaceae > Microbacterium > Microbacterium paraoxydans_C. The sequence goes on from NZ_JAIVLG010000002.1 coordinate 395,518, forward strand.
TCCCGGCCGCGGTGAAGCAGGCCGACTGGATGCCGACCTTCCTGATCGGCGGCGTGTACCTGCTCGCCGGAGCGCTGGCCGCCGTGATGATCGCCTGGTATGTGATCATCGCCGCCAAGCTCACGCAGGCGGTGCTGCTCGACCTGCGCAAGCGCATCTTCCTGCACACCCAGCGCCTGAGCCTGGAGTTCCACGAGTCCTACACGTCCGGCCGGATCATCTCGCGCCAGACCAGTGATCTCGACTCGATCAAGGAACTCCTCGACGGCGGACTGAACGAGCTCGTCTCGGGCGTGCTCTTCGGTATCTTCACCTTCATCGCCCTCTGCATCTGGGACTGGCAGTCGGGACTGATCCTCGCCATCGGCGGCGTGCCGCTGTTCTACTTGATGCGCTGGTTCTACTCCCGCTCGCAGCTCGTCTACCGCGAGTCGCGCGTGATCAGCGCGAAGGTGATCGTGCAGTTCGTCGAGACGATGACCGGTATCCGCGCCGTGAAGGCATTCCGCAAGGAGCCGCGCAACGATGAGGCGTTCCAGGAGATCGCGGGAGACTACCGCGACGTGAACCGTCGGTCGATGCTGCTGTTCGGGACGTTCGAGCCCGGGCTGATGGGGGTCGCCGCACTGGTTCTCGGCATCGTCGTGCTGTGGGGTGGAATCCGTGTCTCCGAGGGAGCGCTCACGGTCGGCGTGCTGTTGTCGGCGGTGCTCTACGTGCGCAACTTCTTCGCTCCGATGCAGGAGATCGCGATGTTCCTGAACTCCTACCAGTCGGCCACGGCCGCGCTGGAGAAGGTGTCGGGTGTGCTCGAAGAGGTGCCGACCGTGCCCGATCCCGAGAAGCCGGTCGATCTCTGGGAGTCGCGCGGTCACATCCGGTTCGACGAGGTGACCTTCGGCTACAACGGCGAGAAGACGATCCTCCCGAACTTCTCCCTCGACATCCCGGCCGGGGAGACGATCGCCCTGGTGGGCACGACGGGTGCGGGCAAGTCCACGCTCGCCAAGTTGATCTCACGGTTCTACGACCCTTCGGAGGGACGCGTCACGCTCGACGGCGTCGACCTGCGCTCGCTGCACCCGAAGGATCTCCGTCGCGCGATCGTGATGGTCACGCAGGAGGCCTACCTGTTCAGCGGCACGGTCGCCGACAACATCGCCCTCGGCAAGCCCGATGCCTCGCTCGAGGAGATCCGTGCGGCTGCCAAGGCCGTCGGCGCCGACGAGTTCATCTCGTCGCTGCCGGACGGGTACGGCACCGACGTGAACAAGCGCGGCGGACGGGTCTCCGCGGGCCAGCGGCAGTTGATCTCGTTCGCGCGGGCCTTCCTCGCCGACCCGGCGGTGCTGATCCTCGATGAGGCGACGGCATCACTGGACATCCCGTCCGAGCGTCTCATCCAGGACGCTCTGCAGACCCTGCTCAAAGACCGCACCGCGATCATCATCGCCCACCGCCTCTCGACGGTCGCGATCGCCGACCGGGTGCTGGTGATGGAGCACGGGAAGATCATCGAGGACGACAGCCCCGACGCGCTGATCGGAGGCACGGGCAAGTTCGCCCAGCTGCACGCCGCGTGGCAGGGCACACTGGTCTGATGACGACGTCACTCCCTCCGCTGCGGACGTGGGCATCCCCCGCGTCCGCAGCGGGGGGAGCGCATCGCGGGACCCTCGTGCGAGCGGTTCGGCGGGAGCGCAGGCTCGGTAGCATCGAGTCATGGACCCGTTGCTGCTCGCCGCCGAGTGGTGGTGGATCGCGCCGACCGCGGTCGCCGCAGGAACGGTCGGATGGATCGGCCTGCGCAGGCGGAGCACCGTGAGCGGGCGGCGCCTCGAGGTCGATGCCGCGCGTCACGACCTCCGGATGGCGCAGGCAGCTCTCGTCGAACGGCGTGCGGCGCTCAAGGTCGCCCGCGCCGATCATGCCAGGGTCGTGGCGGAGCGGGCCGCGAGACGGGCTTCCCCCGATCAGGTGGCGAGCTCCCGCCGCATGCTGCGTGACGTCGAGCGCGACACCAAAGCGTGTGCCGCCGATGTCAAGGCCAAACAGGCCAGGCTCCAGGCGGCACGGGCGGCTGTACCCGCGGCGTCGGCTCCTCGTCCTCTCGACCGGTTGCGTTCCGCGCACGATGCGGTGGTCGCTCGATGGATGCTCTACGAGACCGACCCCGCGCGCCAGATCGCCTATCCCGAGATGACAGACGTGAAGCAGCCGGCGACGGTCGCGTATCTGCGTGCGTCAGAACGGGCGAGCGAGCTCCGGCGCGGGCTGGGGGATCGGCCGACGCCCGCCGAGTTCGCCGCCTACCGTGATGCGGTGGCGGCCCTCGCGAGTGCCTTCGAGGTCGCCGAGCACACCGCTCGGGTGAAGGCGGGGGAGGTGCCGGCGGCACCCGCCTGGCAGGACGCGGCTCAGGACGCCATCGCTCGATCGACCGAGGCGATCGAGCGCGCCGCGGCCTCCGCGGCCTCCGCTCTGACCCACTGGGCATCACGAGGGCGCCGCGGGGATCCGCCCCGCGACGATCGCTGATGGCGCGAGGCACAGGCGGCCCTGAGCGGGGCGTGGGAGCGATCCCGTGCCGAGGGCGACGAGGTCTCGATGGGGGAGGGGATTCGAGACCCCGCCGCCGGTCTTAGGGCGTGACCCGGATCTCGGCGATGACCTCGCCGTAGGCGGTCTCCCCGACGGGGGTGAATCCGACGCGGTGGAAGAAGGTCTCCGGGCCGCCCTCTCCGGCCTCGTAGATCACGTTGACGTGATCGACGCCACGAGCACGGGCTTCTTCGATGAGCGACTCGACGGCATACCGGCCGACGCCGCGTCCCTGATCGTCGGCGTCCACGTTGATGCGCCACAGCACCGAGCGGAAATGCTCCTCCGGCGCTTCGGCGTCGAAGTTCGCGCTGACGAAGCCGACGACCTCGTTGCGGTCGAGGATCACCCGCTGCCAGGACGTCTTCGGATTGATGACCGTGGCCGCGATCCCGTACGAGACGGGAGCGAGGAACTGCTCCTGTCCGGGCTTGAGCGACAGGTTGTTCACGGCGACGATCGTCGCAGCGGAGAGTTCGACCATGCGCAGTTCGGACATGCACCCAGGCTAACCCCTCCGGACCGGACGCACACGTCTCGGGGAACATTTCACCGAGGCGTGGGCTCCCGTCTGCTCTCGGAGCGCGTCCCCGGCGGCGGCTCGGCCACACGGTCAGAGCCACTCAGGTATCTTGGTGTCGAGACAAATTGACTATGAGAGCGGAGAACCACCTGGTGACCGACGACGCCATCATCTACACCCACACTGACGAAGCGCCGGCGCTCGCTACCGCCTCGTTCCTGCCGATCATCCAGGCATACACCGGCCAGGCGGGCATCGAGGTCGAGACTCGTGACATCTCGCTGGCGGGTCGCATCCTCGCCGCCTTCCCGCAGAAGCTCTCGCCGGAGCAGCAGGTCGGCGATGCGCTCGCGGAGCTGGGCGGACTCGCCACGCTCCCCGAAGCGAACATCATCAAGCTTCCGAACATCTCGGCGTCCATCCCGCAGCTCAAGGGCGCGATCGCCGAGCTGCAGGCACAGGGCTACGACATCCCGGACTTCCCGGACGAGCCGGCGTCGCTCGAGGAGAAGGACGTCCGGGCCCGGTACGACCGCATCAAGGGGTCCGCCGTGAACCCGGTGCTGCGTGAGGGCAACAGCGACCGCCGTGCGCCTCTCGCGGTGAAGAACTACGCCAAGAAGCACCCCCACCGCAACAAGCCGTTCGCCGCGGGATCGAAGACCCGCGTCGCGACCCTCGGTCACGACGACTTCAAACACAACGAGCGTTCCTGGGTCGCAGCCCACGATGACGTGCTCAGCTTCCGTCACACGGCCGAGGACGGCACGGTCACGGTGCTCAAGGAGGGCCTGAAGGTCCTGCCGCGCGAGATCATCGATGCCACGTTCCTCTCGGCCAAGGAGCTCGACGCGTTCCTCGCCGAAACCCTGGCGGCGGCGAAGGCCGATGACGTGCTGTACTCGGTCCACCTCAAGGCCACCATGATGAAGGTCAGCGACCCGATCATCTTCGGCCACGTCGTGCGAGCCTTCTTCGCCGACGTGTTCGCGCAGTACGGCGATCAGCTCGCCGCTGCCGGGCTCAGCGCGAACGACGGCCTCGGATCGATCCTCGGCGGACTCGCGAATGTCGCCGGGGGTGAAGAGATCGCCGCGGCGTTCGACAAGGCCATCGCAGAGGGGCCGCGCCTGTCGTACGTGAACTCCGACAAGGGGATCACCAACCTGCACGTCCCGAGCGACGTGATCGTGGACGCGTCGATGCCGGCTCTCGTCCGCAACGGCGGCAAGCTGTGGGGCAAGGACGGGGAAGAGGCGGACACGCTCGCCGTCATCCCCGACTCCTCCTACGCCAGCGTCTACCAGGCCGTGATCGACGACGTGATCGCCAACGGCCCGCTCGACCCCGCGACGATCGGCACCGTTCCCAACGTGGGTCTGATGGCGCAGGCGGCCGAGGAATACGGCAGCCACGACAAGACCTTCGAGATCGCGGCGGACGGCATCGTCCAGGTGCTCGACAGCGAGGGCACCGTCGTCATCGAGCACACGGTTAGCAGGGGGGACATCTGGCGCGCGACGCAGACCAAGCACATCCCGGTGATGGACTGGGTCCGACTCGCGGTCACGCGTGCCCGCGCCACCGGCGCTCCCGCCGTGTTCTGGCTCGACGCGAACCGCTCGCACGACGCGCAGATCATCGCCAAGGTGCACCAGGGTCTCGCGACGCTCGACACCAAGGGGCTCACCATCACGATCCTCGCGCCCGAGGAGGCCACGCGCTACACGCTCGCCCGCATGCGCCACGGTCTGGACACCATCTCGGTGACGGGCAACGTGCTGCGTGATTACCTGACCGACCTGTTCCCGATCCTCGAGGTCGGCACGAGCGCCAAGATGCTCTCGATCGTGCCGCTGCTCGCCGGCGGCGGCCTGTTCGAGACGGGGGCGGGAGGGTCCGCGCCCAAGCACGTGCAGCAGCTGGTGGAGGAGAACTACCTGCGCTGGGACTCGCTGGGTGAGTTCTTCGCGCTGGCGGCCTCGCTCGAGCACTTCGCCGACCGCACGGGCAACGAGAAGGCACGGGTGCTGGCCGAGACGCTCGACGCCGCGACCGGTACCTTCCTCGAGGAGGACCGTTCACCCGGACGCGCGCTCGGAACGATCGACAATCGCGGAAGCCACTTCTACCTGGGCCTGTACTGGGCGCAGGAGCTCGCGAAGCAGACGAAGGACGCCGAACTCGCTGCGGCCTTCGCTCCGATCGCTGCGACGCTCACCGAGAACGAGGAGAAGATCGTCTCCGAGCTCAACGCGGTGCAGGGCGCGCGGGTCGAGATCGGCGGCTACTACCGTCCGGATGACGCACTCGTCTCCGCTGTCATGCGTCCCTCCGCGACGCTGAACGGCATCGTCGACGCACTGCGCTGAGGCAGGAGAAGGGGCGGATGCTACGGCATCCGCCCCTTTCGTGTTCCGGTCGGTTTCGGTCTGCGCACTGCGCACCGGCCGAAACCCAGACGACAGTCTCACCGCACGGCGAGCCCGTCACAGACACGCCGACGGGGAGCCATCCGCTCTCCGTTTTGGCACGCGGATCAGTAGTAGACGGAGATCTCGAGGCCCTCGGGGGACCAGTCGTAGACGTACTTGGCGAGATCGATCGGCAGATTCACGCAGCCGTGGCTCATCCGCTGACCGAAGTTGTTGTGCCAGTAGGTGCCGTGGAAACCGATGTTGGGGGCGAACCACGTGATCCACGGCACGTCCTTCGTGCAGTAGGGCGCGCCTTCGAAGCAGCCCATGTCCTGCATCGCCGTGTGCGCGAACACCCGGAAGTTGCCCGTCGGGGTCAGGGTGCCCGGCAGACCGGTGGAGACGGCCCAGGACTTCACGACTTCGTTGTTCTCGAAGAGGTAGGCGCGCTGCTGGCTCAGATTGATCTCGATGCGACGGAAGAGGTTCACCGTCTCGAAGGCGGTCTCTTTGACGGAGAGCTCGTACACGCCGTCGCCTGCGGCGAGCTGCTGAGCGAACGCCTCGGCGACGCCGGAGGTGTCGTCGAGCGCGCGGCCCGCGGCCCCCTCCCGCTCGGCGCGGAGCACGGTGCCGCCGGAGTCGACGATGTTCGTGGCGTTGACCGGGGCACGGTCGACGAGTCCGGGAAGCGTGTCGACCGTTGCCTGGATGGTGGTGGGATCGGCCTCGATGCGCAGCTGGCCGTCGTCGTCGAGCACGGTGAGCCAACTGGCCGCGACGGCCGGCGCGACCGGGACGGTGCGTTCGTCGCCGACGTAGAAGCCGATGGTCGAGAGCATCGTGTTCAGCGAGGCGGCCGTGGCGGTCGCGTCGTCATCCGAGACAGCGGGCAGGGCTTCTGCGGGACCGCCCGGGTACTCGAACGTCGTGCTCCCACCGGCCACCGCATCGGCGAACGCGGCGTTGAGGTCATCGACATCGATCCCCGTGCCCGCCTCGGACGGGGTGATGACGTAGGTGCCACCGGCCGCGTCGAACACGACCCCGGCGTCGACCGGGTCGTCGAAGCTCGTCGGGACCGCGCTGCGCAGCGCTGCCGAAGCCGTGGCGGCGTCGAGTGTGATCTCGCCGGGAACGGGATCACCCATCCAGGTGCCGAGATTCCAGAGCGGACGTTCCGCGAACGCGGTGTCGGCGAGCGCTGTGGCGTCCACCGTGGCGCCGAGGTCCGTGCCGGTGAGCACGGCGCCCTCGCCCTGCCCCGTGAGGGTGACTTCGGTCTGTGCGATCTGCGTGCTGATGGCTTCGGCCGCAGCACCGGGGGTCATCCATCCGACCGGGATCCCGGCGACGGTGGTACCCGGTGCGATGAGCACGAGGGACGCGGCCCCGGCGCCCAGCGCGATGGTGCCGAGACCGATGCCGATCCAGAGGCCGAGGTGACGCTTCTTGGAGGCGGGCTCGATGGGAGCCCAGGCCAGCGGCTGCTCACCGGTGGTGGGCGGTGCCGTGTCGGTCTGAGCGTCCGCCGGGGTGAGCACGGCGGTCGGGGCGGAGTCGTCGCCGTGCGTCTCGGCCGCGCCCGGTGCAGAAATCAGATCGGTCACGAACTTCACCCCCCGGTTCTCAAACGTGTCCTGGGGATCAATGGTACGGGATGGGAGGTAACGGGGAGGCAACGGTCGTGATATGGTCACCCCCCGCTCCTCGGCTCAGTCGATGATGGCGATGCCGTCGATCTCGACGAGCATCTCCTCCCGCGGCAGCCCGGTGAAGACGGTGGTGCGCGAGGGGAGCACCCCGTTCGTGGTGTGCGCGGTCACGAAGGCGCCGTAGGCGTCGTTCATGATCGGGAAGTCCTCGCGCTTGGTGAGGTAGACGCGCAGCATCACGACGTCGTCGAAGGTCGCGCCGGATGCCTCCACGATCGCCTTGACGTTCTCGAGGGTGCGCGTGGTCTGGGCGGCGACGTCACCCGGGAAGAGGTACTCGTTCGTCTGCGGGTCGACGGGGCCCTGCCCGGAGACCTGCACGAACGGACCCTTGCGGATCCCCTGGGAGAAGGTGTGTGCGGGGGCGGGGGCGGCGTCGGTGGAAACTCGGATCTTCGCGGTCATGCCGCCAGCCTAGTAGCCTTGTTAGATGCCTCTACAAATTCCGGATCCCGTCATCGGCGCCTGGACGAAGGGCTTCCCGGCACGTGCCGCGGGACTCCGTCTCTCGGAGGTGCCCGGCGCCGGCCTGCGCCTCTCCGATCTGGTCACCCCGGTGCTCACGGTGCACGAGGACGCGCTGGCGCACAACGAGGAGACGGTCTTCACCTGGGCGAAGGAACAGGGGGTGCGGCTCGCCCCCCACGGCAAGACCACGATGGCGCCGGCGCTCTGGCAGCGGCTCCTGGAGGCGGGTGCGTGGGGCATCTCGGTCGCCACGCCGTGGCAGGCCGAGGTGGCGGTCGACGCGGGCGTCCCGACCGTTCTGATCGCCAACGCCGTCACCGATCTCGCCGCCGTGCAGCGCCTCAGCGACCTGCTCGCCGCCGACGAGGGCCTGCGTGTCCTGTGCTGGGCCGACTCGCTCGCCGGTGTCGAGATCCTGGCTTCGGGGATGCGCGATGCGGCACGTCCGCTGGACGTCCTCGTCGAGCTGGGCGGCGCCCGGGGGCGCACGGGGGCGCGGACCGTGGTGGAGGGAGAGCGGATCGCCCACGCGATCTCGGATGCCCCAGGCCTTCGGCTCGCCGGTGTCACCGGTTATGAGGGACCGTTCGGACCGGATCGCAGCGACGCGTCGATCGAGGCCGTCGACGCCTACCTGGAGACCCTGGTCTCGTTGCACGCGCGGTTGGAGTACCCCGACGGCCTGCGGCCGGTGCTCAGTGCGGGCGGCAGCGCTTTTCCCGACCGTGCCGCGGCCGTGCTCGCGACCGCGGGAGCCACGGCTGACGTCGTCCTGCGTTCCGGCGCGTTCCAGATCCACGACGACGGCTTCTATTCGCGGATGTCCCCGTTCGGCCCCGTGACCGGCACCGCCCCGCTCCGCTCCGCGATGCACGCCTGGTCTCGCGTCGTCTCGCAGCCGGAGGACGGCCTCGCCCTTCTCGATGCCGGGCGGCGTGATGTGCCGTTCGACCTCGATCTGCCTGTGCCGCAGTCCGTCGAGGGCGATATCACCGCGTTGAACGATCAGCACGCCTTCCTTCGGATCGCGGACGGTGCCGCGGTCGCCGTCGGCGATGTCGTGCGGCTCGGCCTCTCGCACCCGTGCACGGCGTTCGACAAGTGGCGGGTGGTCGCGGTCATCGACGACCCGGACGCGGCCGACCCTCGCGTGATCGGAGCGGTCGCGACATGCTTCTGAGTGCGGAGAAGTCCGCGGTCGGGCTGGTGCGGGTGTATCGCGCGGCGACAGTCGTCGATGGGACCGGCGCCCCCCGCTTCGTCGCCGATGTAGCGGTCGAGGGGACGAGGGTCGTCGGTGTCCTCCCGGCCGCGGAGCCGGACGACGTTCTCGAACTTCCGCAGGGGGCGATCGAGATCGATGCGAACGGTCTCGTGCTCGCGCCCGGCTTCATCGACATGCACGCCCACAGCGAGCTCGCGGTGCTGAGCGGCGTCGCCCACGACGCGAAGATCCGCCAGGGGGTGACGACCGAGGTCCTCGGTCAGGACGGCCTCGGCTATGCACCGCTCGACGACGCCACCGCCGCCGTCATCCCCGGCCAGATCGCCGGGTGGAACGGGATGCCCGCCGACAGCCCCTGGCGCACCATGGACGACCTCCTCTCCGCGATCGACGCGGCGACGGTGGCGAATGCCGCCGTCCTCGTTCCGCAGGGGAATCTCCGGATGATGGTGGTCGGGCATGAGAATCGCCCGGCGACCGCCGCGGAGCTCACCGCGATGACGGAGCTGCTGGGTGCGGCCCTGGACGCCGGCGCCTTCGGGATGTCGAGCGGCCTCACCTATACGCCGGGGATGTACGCCGACGTGGCCGAACTCGAGGCACTGTGCCGGGTCGTCGCCGAGCGCGGCGGATACTGGGCGCCGCACACCCGCAGCTACGGCGGGGGAGCACTAGACGCCTACCGCGAGGCGCTGGACATCGGCCGTCGCACCGGCTGCCCCGTGCATCTCACACACGCCACCATGAACTTCGCCCCGAACCGGGGGCGAGCGGCGGAACTGCTGGCGTTGATCGACGGAGCCATCGCCGACGGCGTCGATGTGACCCTGGACACCTACCCCTACCTGCCCGGTGCGACGACGCTCGCGGCTCTGCTGCCGAGCAGGCTGGCAGCGACGGGCGATCTGCTGCGTGCCATCTCCGACCTCGACCTCGCCGGCCGCGAAGCCGTGCGTGTGGAGCTGGAGGACATCGGCTGCGACGGCTTCCACGGCGAGACGGCGGACTGGACCCAGATCCAGATCTCCGGCACGGCCAACCCCGCGCTCGCAGATCTCGTCGGCCGAACCGTCGCCGAGATCGCCGAGACGACCGGACGACGGGCCGTCGATGTCGTGCTCGACACCGTGCTCGAAGATGCCGGTGCCACGGGGATCCTGATGCACATCGGCGATGAGAACAACGTCCGCACGATCATGCGTCATCCGCAGCACTCGGGGGGAAGCGACGGGATCCTGATCGGTGCCAGACCGCATCCGCGCGGCCGTGGCACCTTCCCGCGTTATCTCGGGCACTACGTGCGTGAGCTCGGCGTGCTCACGCTGGAGGAGGCTGTCCGTCACCTTTCCGGGACACCGGCGCGGCGGCTCGGCCTCGACCGCGGCGATGCGCCGCGGGGCGTCATCCGCTCGGGCGCGATCGCCGACCTGGTGCTGTTCGACCCGGACTCGATCGCCGCGGGCGCGACCTTCGACAGCCCGTTCACCGCTCCGCAGGGCATCGTCGAGGTGCTGGTCGGCGGCGTGGCCGTGGTCTCCGACGGCGAGGTCACGGGGGCGACGCCGGGGCGGGCGCTGCGGATGCCGCCGGCTGCGCATCGATCGACGCTGCCCCGGGTCGCGGCGCACATCGACCACGCGGAGCCCGGCTTCGCCTGGTCGAGCGGGACACCGATCATCGGGTCACCGGAGGTCGCCGCCGCGGTCGCCCGGCTCGGCGGCGGGGGGCACGACGACGCTGCCGCCCCCATCCGGCTGCTCATCGACGCCGACCTCGGCGCGGAGGCGGCGTCGAGTGGCTGCATCGCCGACGAGGCCTTCCGTGTGCGGGTGAACGCCGAAGGGATCGAGGTGCGGGGAGCGAGTGCTGCCGGCGTGTTCCGGGGCGCCACGGTGCTGCGACAACTCCGCGATCCCGATGCGGAATCGGCGCGGATCCCGGCCGGCGTGTGGGAGGGGTCGCCCGCATACGGCTGGCGCGGGGTCATGCTCGATGTGGCTCGCCACTTCCGTCCGGTGGACGAGGTGCGTCGGGTGATCGACCTCCTCGCCGATCACCACCTCAACGTGCTGCATCTGCACCTCACCGATGACCAGGGATGGCGCTTCGAGGTTCCGGGCTACCCGCTGCTCACCGAGGTCGGCTCGCGCCGCGGAGCGACGCAACGCGGTCACGGTCCGCTCGCGACGGTCGAACCGGGCGTGCATGAGGGGTTCTACACGACCACCGAACTGCGCGACCTCGTCGCCCACGCGGCTGATCGCTTCGTGACGCTCGTGCCCGAGGTCGAGCTGCCCGGTCATGTCCAGGCCGCGCTCGCCGCCTACCCGCGACTCGGCAACGTCGATGTCGCTGAACCCGCCGTCTCCGCGTGGGAGCGCTTCGGCGTCAACCCCCGCACGCTCGCGCCGACGGAGGCCGCGCTGGAGTTCGGGCGCGCGGCGATCGATGCGCTGTGCGAGGTGTTCACGTCGGAGTGGATCGGGATCGGCGGCGATGAGGTCCCGGTGACCGAGTGGGCGGAGAGTCCCGCGGCCGCCGCGCGGATGGCCGAGCTCGGACTCGCGACCCCGTACGACGTGCAGCCGTGGTTCACGGCGCACTTCGTCGCTCACGTCCGGGCCAGGGGGCGCACAGCGCTCGCGTGGGACGAGGTGCTCGAGGGTGAGGTCCCGCAAGGGGTGCGGATCCTCGCCTGGCGGGGCCCGGTGGCGATGCGCGCCGCCCTGTCGCGCGGGATCCCCGTGGTGGCCTGCCCCGACCTCGAGGCGTACCTTGACTACCCCCAGTCGGAGTCGGAGGAGGAGCCGATCAGGGTGGGGCCGCCGCTGACGATAGAACGTGCGTACACGCTTCGGGTCGAAGAGGGCGCGGTCGGCGGCCAGGCCAACGTCTGGAGCGAGCATCTGCCCACGCGCGACCGTGTCGACTTCGCGATGTTCCCGCGGCTCTCGGCGATCGCCGAGAGGCTCTGGGAGGGTGGGGAGCCGGCACCGTACGCCGACTTCGCACGGCGGCTCCCGACGCACCTGCGCCGTCTGCGCGCCGCGGGGGTGCGGTATCGTCCCCTGGATGGGCCCACGCCCGACCAGCGTCGCCCCGGAGTGCCCGGCAAGCCCCTCACGATCGAGGCCAGGGAGGGGATCGTCGCCGGCCTGGTCGCCCGTCTCAGGGAGCGCACGGAGAGCGCTCCCGTCGAGCATCGAAAGTAATGTAACGTTTCGGTAACCCTCCCCGCGCGTCTGCGGGGAGAGGTTGCACAAATTTTGTTCGTAAGGTCTACTAACAAACATGTCCGTTTCGGATGAACAGCGCCCCGCCTCGCCGGTGGAGTACCTCGGCGCGAACACGCATGCCTTCGGCCCGGGGCGCCACCTGCGGTCGCGCTCGAAAGTGCTTCCGGAACACGCGCGCGGCCACAACCGCGCCTTGGTCCTGCAGACGCTGTACCACGCCGGAGCCATGAGCCGCGCTGACCTGTCTCGCGAGACGGGACTGACCAGGGTGACCATCTCCGACCTCGTCGCCGAGTTCATCGCAGACGGCATCGTCATCGAGATGGGCGTCCGCGAGGCCGTGGGTCCCGGCAAGCCACCGATCCTCATCGACATCGACCGCTTCGGGCACCAGATCCTCGGTCTCGATCTCTCCGGTCCCAGTGCCTTCACCGGTGCCGTCCTGAGCCTCGACGGCGACGTGCTCGAGCGCCGTGAGGTGCCGCGCCCGGAGTCGCCCGATGGTGAAGCCGCCTACTCCGCGCTGCGTGAGCTCGCCCGCACGCTCATCGCCGCCTCCACTCAGCCGTTGCTGGGCGTGGGGATCGGCACCCCCGGCGTGGTGCGGCCGGACGGGGTCGTGTTGAGCTCGCCGAACCTCGGCTGGACGAACTTCCCGCTGGAGGCGAAGCTCGGCGTCGATCTCGACCTTCCCGTCCTCGCCAGGAACGATGCCAACGCGGCGGTGCTGGCCGAGTACACCTTCGGTGAGGCCAAAGCCGACTTCATGCTCATCAAGATCGGACGCGGCGTCGGCGCCGGTCTCATCACGGGCAGCCAGCCGCTGCTCGGCAGCCGCTTCGCCGCGGGCGAGATCGGACACGTCGTCGTCGGCACCGACGGCGGACCGCGGTGCGCCTGCGGCAAGGACGGCTGCCTCGAGGCCTGGCTGAGCGTCAGCCGCCTTGGTGCTGCGATCGCGGCCGATCCCGGCTCCCGTGACGAGATCCTCCGCGATGCCGGGACGCGCATGGCGATCGCCATCGCCCCCATCGTCGCCGCGCTGGATCTGTCCGAGGTCGTCCTGTCCGGACCAGCCGATCTGCTCGACGGCATCCTGATCGACGCCGCTATCGAGACCCTCCACGCACGCACCCTCGAGGGCGTGTTCGAAGACGTCAGCGTGCGACTGACGCACCAGGAGGACATCGTCCTGCGCGGTGCTGCGGTGATGGTGCTCTCCGGGCAGCTGGGAGTGTCGTGAGGTCCACCGACACCGACACCGCGGGGAACTGCATCCGATGAAGGGTGCAGCAGCCGCCGACCGAGCCGGTCGGCAGATTCGAGTGGGCCTGGATGTCGGCGGCACCAAGATCGACGCGGTGGCCGTCGACGCTTCCGGCGACATCATCGGTCGCCTCCGCCGACCGACCGGATGGGGCGAGGACGCGGTCGTCGAGAGCATCGTGGCCTCGGTCACCGCTCTCGCCGACGAGGCCGGCGTTCCGATCTCGCGCATCGGCTCCGTCGGCATCGGCATCCCGGGACTGGTGGACGCCGAAGCGGGGCGCGTCCTCCACGCGGTCAACCTCGGCGTCGAGTCGCTCGACCTCGCGGATCGCGCCGAGCGCGCCCTCGGGGTGCCTTTCCGCGTCGAGAACGACGTGAAGGCGGCTGCTCTCGGGGCCGCTGTGCTCAGCGGGGTCACCGGGTCGATGGCGTATCTGAACCTCGGTACCGGCGTGGCGGCCGGGATCGTGCTCGACGGGCGCATCTGGCGTGGTGCCCGGGGCACGGCCGGTGAAGTCGGACACATCTCGGTCGATCCGCGCGGGCGGCTCTGCGGGTGCGGGCAGCGCGGCTGCGTCGAGACCTTCTGCGGTGGCGGCGCTCTCGCCAAGGCCTGGGGGCGACCGGGGGCGCTGCCGATCAGGGATATCTTCGACGCGGCCGACGCGGGCGACCCCCTGGCGAGCGCCCTTCGCGACGATCTGTACCACGGCGCTGCGGCCGCGGTGCGTGTGCTCGTGCTCTCGGCGGATGTCGAGACCGTCATCATCGGGGGCGGACTCACCGCGCTCGGTGACCGTCTCGAGACCGGTGTCCGCGCGGCGCTCCACGCGGGCGCGGAAGCGTCACCGTTCATGCGGTCGCTCCGCTTGGATGAGAGAATCGAACTGCTCCCTGCGGGATCCCCCGCTGCCGCTTTCGGCGCCGCTCTGGTCGGCGCCTCCATCACCGAGAAGGAGATCGTCCCGCATGGCTGAGGTCGTCATCGTCGAGAACGCCGAGGCCGCCGGCGCATTGGTCGCCACCGAGATCGTGGAGTTGATCGAGCGTCGTGCCGATGCCGTCCTCGGTCTCGCAACGGGGTCGACTCCGCTGCCCGTGTACCAGGCCCTGCGCACCCAGCTCGCGGGCCGTGATCTCTCGCAGGTGCGAGGTTTCGCCCTGGACGAGTATGTCGGTATCGATCCCGCGCACCCGGAGAGCTACCGGTCGGTCATCTCGCGCGAGGTCGTCGAGCCGCTCGGTCTCGATCCGGAGCGGATCCATGTGCCCAACGGTGCGCTTGCGACGATCCAGCACGCCGGGGACGACTACGAGGCTGCGATCGACGCGGCCGGTGGCGTCGACCTCCAGATCCTCGGGATCGGCACCGACGGACACATCGGCTTCAACGAGCCGGGCTCCTCGTTCGCCTCGCGTACGCGTGTGAAGACCCTCACCGAGCAGACGCGTGAAGACAACGCCCGCTTCTTCGACTCGATCGACGATGTCCCGATGCACTGCATCACGCAGGGGCTCGGCACCATCTTGAAGGCGCGCCACCTCGTCCTGCTCGCGTTCGGCGAGGGGAAGGCCGACGCGGTCGCCCGCGCGGTCGAGGGACCGCTCAGCGCGCTCCTCCCGGGGTCCGCGATCCAGCTGCACCCGCACGCGACGGTCGTCGTCGACGAGGCCGCCGCGTCTCGCCTCGCTCTGGCCGACTACTACCGCTACACCTTCGCCAACAAGCCGGACTGGCAGGGCATCTGACGCCGGAGGAGGCCGTCAGCCGGCGAGCGAGGGCCAGGCGATCGGCAGCAGGTGCTCGATGCTCAGCGGCGCCAGCGGAAGTGTCGCGACGTCGGTGGGGGTGATCCAGCGCAACTCGGCGAGCTCCGCCTGTGCCGCGACGGACCCGGGGTCGATGGAGGCGGCGAAGGCCTCGGCCACGACACGGTGACCGGGCTCGTTCGCGGCCGCGGAGATGAAGGTGCCCAGAGGACGAAGGTCGGACTCGTCGAGCAGCACCCCCAATTCCTCGTGCAGCTCGCGGATCAGGGTCTGTGCCGCCGTCTCGCCGCGTTCGGGCTTGCCACCCGGCTGCATGAACCGGGTCGTCCCCTGTTTGCGCACGACCAGGACTCGGCCCTCGTCGTCAGCGATCACGGCGGCGCTCACGTGGATGTCAGGCATCGGGGGTGAAGACCTTCCCGGGGTTGAGGAGACCGAGCGGATCGAACACCGCGGCGATCTGACGCTGGAGCTGCCACTGGTCGTCGCCCAGCTCCTCGGCGAGCCAGCGGCGTTTGAGGACCCCGATGCCGTGCTCACCGGTCAGGGTTCCGCCCAGCCGGATCGCTGCGCGGAACAACTCGTCGGCCGCTGCCCAGACCTCCGGTGGAGCGTCTGGGCCGTCGAAGACGAAGTTCGGGTGCAGGTTCCCGTCGCCGGCGTGCGCCACGGTCGGGATCGCCAGTGCGTACTCCCTCTCGATCCGCGCGATCTCGTCGAACATCGCGGGCATCGCGCTGCGTGGCACCGAGACGTCCTCGATGAGCGTGGTGCCCAGCGACGCCATCGCGGCGTGCATGGATCGACGGATCGCGAGCAGCCGTTCCCCTTCGGCGCGATCGCGCGAGACGAGCGTCGTCCCCTCGTGGGTGCGGAGGATCTCGGCGATCGTCTCAGCTTCGGCGACGGCGGCGGGGCCGTCGGTCTGGATGGTCAACTGGGCTGCCCCGGGCGTGGGGGAGGGGAGCGAGAGCAACGCGTGCACGGCCCCGAGACTGGCGGCGTCCATCAGCTCCATGATCGCCGGTTGCACGCCGGCGGCGGTCACCGCGGCTGAGGCCGCCGCGGCGGCACGGACGCCGGGGAAGGTGGCGGTGACGGTGCAGGTCTCGCCCGGCACGATCCTGCGCAGTTTCAAGGTCGCTCCGACCACGACACCCAGTGTGCCTTCGGAGCCCACGACCAGCGCGGTGAGGTCGAGGCCCGTCACTCCCTTGACGCTGCGATGCCCGAGATGCAGCAGCCTGCCGTCGGCGAGCACGAGGTCGACGCCGAGCACGGCATCGCGTACGACACCGTACTTGGCGCACAGCAGGCCGCCCGCACCGGTGGCGATGTTGCCGCCGACCGTGGAGATGTCGCGGCTCGCGGGGTCCGGCGCCCACCAGAGCCCGTGCCGTGCGAGCTCGGCGTTGAGGTCCGCGTTGAGGATACCCGGCTCGACGACGGCGAGCAGGTCGTCGGGGCGCACCTCATGGATCGCGGTCATGCGTCGCAGGGACAGCACGATCTCGCCGCTGCCGGCGTTGGCCGCACCGGCGAGGCCGGTCCCGGCGCCGCGGATGACGACCGGCGTGCGAGTGGTCGTGGCGATGCGCATCGTCTTCTGGACATCCTCGACGCATTCGGCGTGAACGATGGCGAGGGGGCGTCCGGCGGACGCGTGACCCGAGCGATCGGCTCTGGCCT
Organism: Microbacterium paraoxydans; assembly: GCF_020524545.1. GTDB lineage: Bacteria > Actinomycetota > Actinomycetes > Actinomycetales > Microbacteriaceae > Microbacterium > Microbacterium paraoxydans_C. The sequence goes on from NZ_JAIVLG010000002.1 coordinate 412,431, forward strand.
CTTCGAGCGAGTCCTCGTCGGTGTCGATGAGCCCGCCGAGCGACTCCCGCAGAAGCGTCAGGACACTCACGACGACACCCTCACGACAGTGAGCGCCGACCGCTGAGGACCCCGGCGACCACGGCCACGAGCGCGAAGGCCGTGCCGATCAGGGCCTGTCCCATCGACCACCAGGCGATCGTCACTCCGACGTAGATGAGCAGCTCGACCGCGGCGCGAAGGAACGGGTGCACGCGCAGGACCGGCCGTGGCGAGAGGAACAGTGCCCAGATCAGGACCACGATGACGGGTGCGCCGATCCCGATGATGATGTTCCACGGGAGGTCCCAGCTGGCGAAGCCCCACAGCGCGAGAGAAGCCACGGCGACGACGAGGACGACGGCGCGGACGATGTCGAGGGCGGAGAGGTTCGGGCGGTCGACACCGGGGACAGGGGCGGAATCCGAGGGCATGGATCCAGTCTATTCGCCGACGGGCGCGTCCTCGGTCGGAGCCGTGGCGCCATCTGCGGCCGCGGTGTCGGGCTCCTGCGAATCCTCTGCGGTGTCGGGCGCGGCGGCCTCCGGAGCCGTCTCCGGTGCCGTGGTCGCCGCAGGTTCGACCTCTGCGGGATCGGTCTCCTGCGGGGTGGACTCCGCGGGGCCCTGGTCCTCAGATGAGGGATCCGCGGGCGCCGTATCGTTCGAAGGCTCTTCTGCCGGTGTCTCTTCTGCCGGGGGTTGCTCGGTGTCGGATGTCTCTTCTGCCGGGGGGTCTTCGGTGTTGGGGTCTTCGGTGTTGGGGTCTTCGGTGTTCGGGTCCTCGGGGTCCGGAACCTCCCAGTCGCCCAGGAACCTGATCCCGATGTAGCCGCCCTCGCGGGTGAAGTCCAGGAGCGTGAGGTCGATCGATCCCGCCGGGTACCCCGAGGGCAGCGTGTGATGGACGGTGACCTTCGTCGCCTCGGGATCGGCGTTCTGTGCGGCTGAGGGCGAGAACACGAGTGTTCCCTGGCCGAACTCATCGAGGACGATGGTGTCGCCGCCCTCCGCGCTGTCGTCGAGGAGGCCGACGACGGTCGCGCCCGGCGCTCCGATGATGATCACGGGATAGTCCCCGACCTCGGGGTCCGCGGGGTCCACCGGAGGTACGGGGTCGACCGGCGGTGCGGGGTCGACCGGCTCGGGAGGCGTCACCGGTGTCACCGGCGTCACGGGAGATGTCTCGACCGGCGGAGCCTCGTCCGCGGCCGGCGTCTTTCTCTCCTCCACGGGCGGGGCGGGTGCGGGCGGCGAGGCGACCGGCTCGTCGATCACGACGGGCTCTTCGAGCGTCATCGACGCATCCGGTCCGACATCGGAGGTGATCGACGACGGGTCGGTGTCCCCGGCGCTGGGCAGGGACGTCTCCGGATTCGCTCCGGCGAGCCCGGGGAGGATCGTCGCCGCAGTCACGACCCCGGCCACGACCAGGGCCGCGGAACCCGCTCCCACGAGCGCGCCCATCCCGGTGAACACTCCGCCGGAGGCACCCGCACCTCCGGCGCCGGCGCCACCACCGGAACCGGCACCGCTGCCGGACCCCGCGCCACCGCCCGAAGCGGCGGAGCCGGTTGTGACGGCCCCGGCCCCTCCGTCGCCGCCGAAGACGGCACCCGGAATGCTGGATGGCATCGCAGCGAGCGCGACGATGGGAGTGCCTGCGCCCTGCAAGGTCGCGAGGTAGCCCGAGGCTCCGGCGACCCCCAGCACGAGAGGAAGCAGGACGAGGGCGAGGCGCTGGGAGACGTCTTTGGCCTCTGCGGCGACGATCATGCAACGTGCGCAGTCGTCGAGGTGCAGCTCGAGTCTCTTGTGATCGCGCGTGCTGAGGTTGCCGCGCGAGTAGGCGCCCAGATGTTCGATGGCCCATCGGCAGTCGGAACCGTCGGCAGCACTGCGCAGGTGCGCCTGGATCCACGCCTCGCGGAGCCCTTCGCGGGCACGGAAGGCCAGCTGCGACACGGCACCGGACTTCATCCCGAGGAGGTGGCCGACTTCCTGCGGCTTCATCTGCTCGATCTCGGTGTACCAGAGCACTTCCTGCCAGCGCGTCGGGAGGCTGCGGAACGCCTGGGCGGTGAGGCTCCGGTCGAGCGCCTCGTTCGCCGCCTGGTCGGTGGTCTCGGGATCGACGACGGTGTCGAGTTCGTCGATCGTGGTCTCGCGTCGCGCCCGTCCCCAGCCGGCCGCGGTGTTGCGGATGCTCGTGAACAGGTAGGCGCGGAACGAGCCGTTCGGTCCGCCACCCTTGACGATCGCCTGGTAGATGCGTGTGTACGCTTCTTGCACCAGGTCGTCCGGGTCGATCGAGGACGTGATGGATCGGGCGACCGCGATGCCCGAGGGGTAGTGGCGTCGCCAGAGTTCCCCGAACGCCCCCGTGTCGCCTGAACGGGCGCGGAGGATCAGGTCGGCATCGCCGATCAGTTCGTCGTGGCTCGAGGTCTCTTCGTGCACAATCATCCATCTGTCGCGGGGCGCGATTACGCCTCTACAGGGGAAGACGCGGGGAGGCGCCGCTCATTACGCGACTTTCCCATCCTCTCGCGAATCTCTCAGGGAAGCCACCTTTTCCCATGAAGTACGCAGAATCCCGGGGCGCGCGGCGGATGATTCGGCCGGCCTCCGAGCGCCGAGCCACTGTTCTTCGAAGAATTTCGGAAACACGCGTAATGATTCCGGGGCGCGGACGTCTCATCCATAGGACAGCCGAATAGGACTCCGGGGGCGGAGTCCAGGCGCTGCAGGTGAGCTGTGCTCGCGTGCGGCAGGGCGGGCCGGGGCCTCGGGGGAGGTATCCCGCCCGTCCGTGTCAAGACGGAGCGGGGCCGCCGTTCGGGGGAACGGCGGCCTCCCGCCCGCGTCGGATGAGCGATGGAAGGAATTTCTCGAAGAATTTCACGAAGTCGCGTAATGAATCGATGAGACGGTCGTCTCATCACTGAGAGACAGCCAAGACGAACTCCTCCGGGGGGCGGAGTTCAGGCACTGGTGCGAGGGGCAAATGCACCGGTGGGCCGGTCGGGACCCTCGGGGGAGGAGATCCCGGCCGCCCGTCTCCGGAGGGGACGGGGCCGCCGATCTGGGGAACGGCGGCCCCCCGTCCCGCACAGGCACGACCGGAGCACAGAGCCGTGCGTCGCGCGCGACACAGGACCTAGGGGAGCCGGGGTCCCGACCAGACGCCCGCGACGCGCAGCTCCGCGTCCAACAGCACGATGTCGCCGAGCATTCCGGGGCGCAGGCCGCCGAGCAGAGCGCCGCGTCCGATCGCCCTCGCCGGGGTCTCGGTGAGCGCCCGCACGGCTTCTTCGAGGGGCACCCCGGCAGCGACTGCGCGCTGCAGCGCCACGTCCTGGGTGAGCGTGGAGCCGGCGATCGAGCCCGTGTCGTCCGCCCTGGCCACGCCATCCTTCACCGTCACACCGACCGCTCCGAGGTCGTAGTGGCCATCCGCGCTTCCTGCCGCAGCCATCGCATCGGTGATCAGCGCCACCCGACCAGGGGCCGCGTCGAACACGAGCTTGACGACGTGCGGATCGAGATGCACGTCGTCGGCGATCGCCTCCAGCACCACGCGGTGATCCGCCGCCGCGGCCAGCACCGGGCCCGGCGCGCGATGGTGGATGCCCGGCATCGCGTTGAAGGCGTGGGTGAGGATCGACGCGCCGGCCTCGAACGCGGCGACCGCCGTCGTGGCATCCGCGTCGGTGTGGCCCACCGCGGCCGCCGCGCCGGCGGCCACGATCTGCCTGACCGCGTCGAGTCCGCCGGGGAGCTCGGGCGCGATCGTCACCTGGCGGACCGTGCCTCGTCCCGCGTCCAGCAGACGGGCGACGTCCGCGGCGACCGGATGGCGCAGCAGCGTCGGCTCGTGAGCGCCGTGGTGACCGGGATCGAGGAACGGGCCCTCGAGATGCGACCCGAGGATATCGGCGTCCGTCTCGGTCAGATCGGCGATCGTCGCGACGCTCCGGGCGAGCGAATCCACCGACGCCGTCACGAGGGAAACCACGGCACGGGTGGTGCCGTGCGCGCGGTGCAGGTCGCGACCGATCCGGATGGCGTCGACGCCGTCGTCGAACGACGCTCCCGCTCCGCCGTGCCCGTGGATGTCCACGAAGCCCGGGGTGAGCAGCGCCCCGGCGCCGGCGATGGACGAGGCGTCGACGATCACATCCGCCGGTGTCCAGTCCGAACCGGTGCCGCGGATCGCGACGGTGCCGTCCTCGATCCGGACCCAGGCGTCTTCGGTGATGGTGCCGCCGTCGACGACGCGCGCCGAATGGATGACCAGCGAGCCGGTCGCGGAGGAGTGGGTGCTCAACGTTCGCTCCAGGGGATTTCTTCTGCAGGGTGGAAGTCGATCCCCTCAGCCTTCCACAGCGGTGCGAGTGCTCCGACACGGACGCGGAAGGAGTCCCAGGTGCGCGCCGGGCCCTCCTGCGGCGACCAGGCTACCTCGGCCTGGGCGGCGGCACGGGGGAAGACGAGCTGCTGCACCTCGTCGAGGGTGCGGGTGGTCTCAGACCAGAGCGGGGCTTCGACGCCGAGGATCGCCGCCTCCGGCACATCCAGGACGGCTGTCGGCTCCCACTCATACGCCGAGCGGACGTCGATGATGGCGGCCCAGGTGAGGCCGAGCGGGAAGTCCTCGGAGTACTTCATGTCGAGGTACGTGACGTTCGCCGCCGACATGATCAGCGCGCCCCCGCGCTCGACGAAGTGGGCGGCCTCTTCGGCGTGTGCGCCCTCGGGCGTGGTCTTGCCCCAGTACTGCCCGACGGTCCCCTCGGCGATCCGCGCGGCGGAGCCCATCTCGTGCCAGGCCACCGGGGTCTTGCCTGCTTCGACGACGATCGCGGTGGCACGCTCGGCGAACAGGTCGAAGTCTGCCTGCGGGGTACCGAGGGACTCGTCGCCTCCGACGTGGATGTAGGGCCCCGGAGTCATCTCGGCGAGCTCGCGGACGACGTCGCGCACGAAGTCGTAGGTGCGCTCCTCGTGGATGCGGACGCTCGAGTGCCCGACGCCCCAGCCCAGGTAGGTCTCGCCCGCGACGGGCAGCGGCTGGCCGAGGCGTGCGGACTCCGCGATCAGCGTGTCGTTCAGCACCGGTGCCTCGACGAGTTCGGGGTAGGCGACGCCGATCGCATGAGTGTGGCCCGGCAGGTCGATCTCGGGGATCACGATCATGTGATGCGCGGCGGCGTGGGCGACGATCTCGCGGTAGTCGTCCTTCGTGTAGAAGCCGCCGGGATCGCCGTTCGCGGAGGTGCCTGCCGAAAGCTCGGTCAGCAGCGGCCAGGAATCGATGTGCACGCGCCACCCCTGGTCGTCGGTCAGGTGCAGATGCAGGTGGTTGAACTTGAGAGCGCTCGCGCTGTCGATGAACTTCTTCACGTCGTCGACACCGAAGAAGTGCCGGGCGACATCGAGCATGACGCCGCGTCGGGCGAAGCGGGGGGAGTCGGCGACGTCGGCGCCGAGCAGTGCCCAGCCGGAGTCGTCCTGGCGCAGCAGCTGCAGCAGCGTCTGGACGCCGTAGAAGAGCCCGGCTTCGTCGGCGCCGACGATGACGGCACGATCGCCGATCTCGAGTGTGTAGCCCTCGGCGGCCGAGGAGGTGGGATCGACGAGGAGCTCGATCTCGGCGGACGCGTCGTGGACGAGAGGGAGACGGATTCCGGTGCGACGCTCGATCGCTTCGATCAGCTGGACGGCGGCGGGGGAGGAGCCGAGCACACGCGTCGTCGCGGTGAGCGGCATCCGTCCTTCCCGTGCGACGGCGGAGACGGGCGCGGGGACGAGCGGAAGCGTATGAGGAAGGACCATGAACAAAACCTACCGGTCGCCGCAGTAGGAGGGAATGGGGGATCGAAACGATTCTGCGGAGCCGATGACCCGACCGCGTGCGTCGGCTCCGGCATCGGCTATGCTCGTAACCGTCGCGACTGGCGTCTGGGTGGACTACCACCGGGGAGCGACTGACCACGGAACTCGACCGCGCGCCTGGGCCGATAGGAACACCCCTTTCGAATCCGTCGTCAAAGGAGCACGTCATCATGACCGACCGTTACTTCAACGCCCCCCTCGCCGAAGTCGATCCCGAGATCGCTCAGGTCCTCGACCGTGAGCTGAAGCGCCAGCAGACCTTCCTCGAGATGATCGCGTCCGAGAACTTCGTGCCGGTCTCGGTGCTGCAGTCGCAGGGCTCGGTGCTCACGAACAAGTACGCCGAGGGCTACCCCGGCCGTCGGTACTACGGCGGCTGTGAAGAGGTCGACGTCGCCGAGTCCCTCGCGATCGAGCGGGCGAAGAGCCTGTTCGGCGCCGAGTTCGCGAACGTGCAGCCGCACTCCGGTGCCTCCGCCAACGCCGCCGTCCTGCATGCCATCGCCCGCCCCGGCGACACCCTGCTCGGCCTCTCCCTCGACCAGGGCGGCCACCTGACGCACGGCATGAAGATCAACTTCTCGGGTCGTCTCTACGACATCGTCGCCTACGGCGTGGACCCGGAGACCTCGACGATCGACATGGCGGAGGTGCGCCGTCTCGCGATCGAGCACCGCCCGAAGGTCATCATCGCCGGCTGGTCCGCCTACCCGCGCACGATGGACTTCGCGGCGTTCCGCGAGATCGCCGACGAGGTCGGGGCGCTGCTCTGGGTCGACATGGCGCACTTCGCGGGGCTGGTCGCCGCGGGCCTGCACCCGAACCCGGTGCCCCACGCGCACGTCGTCTCGTCGACCGTGCACAAGACGATCGGCGGGCCGCGCTCGGGCTTCATCCTCACCAACGACGCCGACATCGCCAAGAAGATCAACTCCGCCGTGTTCCCGGGCCAGCAGGGTGGGCCGCTCATGCACGTGATCGCCGCCAAGGCGACCGCGTTCAAGCTCGCAGGCACCCCCGAGTTCAAGGAGCGCCAGGAGCGCGTGCTGCGCGGTGCCGCTCTCATCGCCGAGCGCCTGTCGAAGCAGGACCTGAAGGACGCCGGCATCGCCGTGCGCTCGGGTGGCACGGATGTGCACCTGGTGCTGGTCGACCTGCGTGACGCCGAGATCGACGGCAAGCAGGCCGAAGACCTCCTGCACGACATCCACATCACCGTGAACCGCAACGCGGTCCCGAACGACCCGCGCCCGCCGATGGTCACCTCGGGTCTGCGCATCGGCACGCCCGCCCTCGCGACCCGTGGTTTCGGGGACGCCGAGTTCACCGAGGTCGCCGACATCATCGCGCTCGCGCTGCTCCCCGGCGCGGATGTGGAGGCGTTGCGTGCCCGGGTCGACGCGCTCGCCGCAGCGTTCCCGCTCTACCCGGACCTGCAGCAGTGACCGCGAAGATCCTGGATGGGAAGGCCGCATCGGCTGCCATCCGTGCCGAGCTCACCGAGCGGGTGGCCGCGCTCAAGGCGAAGGGGATCACGCCGGGGATCGCGACGGTGCTGGTCGGGGCCGACCCCGCCTCCCAGCTCTATGTGGGAATGAAGCACCGGCAGTCCGAGGGCATCGGGATGAACTCGATCCAGCGTGAACTCCCGGCAGATGCCACGCAGGCCGAGGTCGAGGCGCTGATCGACGAGCTCAACGCGGACCCCGCCTGCCACGGGTACATCGTGCAGCTTCCTCTTCCGAAGCACCTCGACACGGACGCCGTCCTCGAACGGATCGACCCGGCGAAGGATGCGGACGGCCTGCACCCGACCAACCTCGGGCGTCTCGTGCTCAACGTCAACGGCCCGATCCACACACCGCTGCCGTGCACCCCGCGCGGCGTGATCGAGCTGCTGCTCCGCAACGACTACGACCTCAAGGGCAAGCACGTGGTCGTGGTCGGCCGCGGGGTCACGATCGGCCGATCGATCGGACTTCTGCTCACCCGCCGTGACCTGAACGCCACGGTCACGCTCACGCACACCGGCACGGTCGACATGCCGCGCTACCTGCGGGAGGCCGATGTCATCGTCGCGGCCGCGGGGGTCAAGCACCTCGTCCGCCCCGAAGACGTCAAGCCCGGAGCGGCAGTGCTCGACGTCGGGGTGACGCGCGAGGCCGATCCCGAGACGGGGAAGAGCATGGTGTTCGGTGACGTGGCGCCCGGCGTCGCAGACGTCGCCGGATACCTCTCCCCGAATCCCGGCGGCGTGGGTCCGATGACGGTCGCGTTGCTCATGACGAACGTGGTCGAGGCCGCAGAACGTCTCGTCTGACGCGGGTGAGCCCGCTTCGTGCGATGTCAGCCGAGTTCGTCGAGCATCCGCCGCTGTTCCGGCGTCAGGCCGTCACGGAGCTCTTCCTGTGCGGCCGCCGTCTCCGGCGACGCCGAGGTGTCTGCGGTGTGGGCGGGGGTCGACCTGCTGCGGCCGGTCACCTTCGCCTGCACGGAGTCATAGACCTCCCCGGCCTTGGCGCGCATCCTGTCATCGACCCGGTCGTAGATCACCCAGCCGACGAGGAGCGCCACCGGCGGCAGCACGAAACCCCAGAATCCCGAGGCCCGCACGCCGCTCAGCCACACCGTGAGCACCCAGATGATGAGCTCGACGAGGTACACGAGCGCGTACTGCACGACCTTCTCGCCGGCCCTCGTGCGCTCGGCGGCGGACTTCGCCGCCGACCTGCGGAACGCGCCGGCCAGGAGAGGCTTGACGAAGAGAGCGGCGAGAGTCAAGACGACGGATGCCCAGAGGGCGTGGAGACCGACGGAGACACCGGGGAGCAGCACGCCGATCAGCAGCAGCACAGCGACGTCGAACACGTAGAGCGCGGCGAACCGGACGAGTACCGTTTTCATCCGATCAGACTCCCACACTCGACCGCTCGGGCACACGGAACCGTGTGCGGCCGGGTGAACCGGAGCCGCTCGAGGCACACGTCATGACACTCGACACCGATCCGCTCCTGGACTCGATCGACATCTTGACGACCGAAGACGGAGCTCGCTGGCCGGCCCACTCGCACGACGATCATGAGCTGCTCTCGGCGATCACCCGTTCGGTGACGGTCGTCACCCCCGATGCCGTGTACATCGCGCAGCGGGGGACGAGCATCTGGATACCGGCGGGCGTCGTCCACGAGGTCACCGCGGCACCGGGCAACAGCATGCGCTGCACCTGGTTCGAGCCGGAAGCGGGTGTCGAGCTCACCCGTCGCGTCGTGGTGACCAGGGTCGTGCCACTGCTCGACCAGGTGCTCGCCGAGCTGGTGCGCTACACGGATCCTGCGCGGCGTGCACGAGCCGAGGCCTTCGCGCTCGACCTGCTCGCGGACTCACGGGAAGCCGAGGCGGGACTGCCCACCCCGAGCAGCTCGTGGCTGCGCGCCGTCGCGGACGCGCTGATCGCGGATCCGGCCGACCGCCGGACGGTCGACGCATGGGCGGCGGCGTCGGCGGTGAGCGTGCGCACGTTCACGAGGCAGTTCGCCGCCGAGACGGGGATGGCGTTCTCGCGGTGGCGCGCCGAGCTGCGACTGCAGATCGCGATGTCGATGCTGTCAGACGGGTCCGAGGTGGGGCGTGCTGCTCGCGCCGTGGGCTTCGAGTCTCTCGCCGCGTTCTCCGCAGCCTTTCGGCGACGGACGGGCGTCTCTCCGCGTGACTTCGTGCGCTCTCACGGGTTCGTGACCGATTCGCGCGCATAGTCGACCGATCCGCGCAAGTCTTGGCATCGAATCGGGCACTTCAGCCGGACATAATTAGGTAACCCTTGCCTAATTGGAGAACCCGTGCGCCTATCATCGCGTCTGCGAATCAGTCTCGCAGCAGTTGCCATCGTCCCGCTCCTCGTCGTCACCGCCTGCTCTTCCGATCCGTCGCCCGACGGCTCGGCGAGCGACGGAGACACTCTGGTGGTCGACTCCGTCTACGGGAAGGTCACCGTCCCCGCCGACCCGGAGCGCGTCGCCGCGATCTCGTACGACACCCCCTGGCAGGTCATGTCGCTGGACATCCCCGTCGTGGCCGCGATCGACTACAGCCAGTGGATCGACGGGTACACCGACGAGCAGCAGGCCTACATCGCCGACGCAGCGAAGGTCGGAACCTACGGCGAGGTCAACTTCGAGGCGCTCGCCGGCGCGACGCCCGACGTGATCGTCGGAGACGCCTACGAAGTCGACGAGGCCACCTTCGAGCGTCTCAGCGAGATCGCCCCCACCGTGATCGTCGGCGGAGACGAGCGCGGCGATTGGCAGACGATCACCGAGGATCTGGCCTCCGCGCTCGGAGCCCACGACACCTGGGCGGAGGCGAAGGCATCGTACGAGGCCCGTCGCGACGAGGTGAAGGAGCAGTACGCGGACGTGATCGCCGCGAACACCTGGGCCAACTTCTCCCTCGGCGATGAGCCCGGCCAGTTCTCGATCCAGCTGCCGACAGGATCCACCGGCAACCTGATCGTCAACGAGATGGGTCTCGCGTACGGCGACGGCATCCCGGCAGCGGGGGAGGGCGGTGCCGGCTACGTGTCCTTCCCGCTGGAGCGGATCGGGGAGGTTCTCGACGGCGTCACCGTGGGGCTCACGTACGAGAACCCCGACGGCACGAAGATGCCCGCGATCCAGGACGTGATCGACAGCAGCCTTTTCCAGCAGCTCGAGATCGCCGAGACCGGCAACGTGTTCGGGCTCGTCGCGAACGTCACCGACTACCGCAGCGCCGAGGAGTGGATCGACGAGCTCACCGCCAAGGTGCTCGAACCGCTCTCGCAGTGACGAGCATCACCGTGGGGGGACGACACCGCAGACGTCGTCCCCCCGACGCGATCGTGCTGCCGATCGTGCTGGCCCTCCTGGTCGCCGTGGTGGCGGTGAGCATCGCGGTCGGTCCGCGTTCGCTCTCCCCGGACGAATTGCTCCGCGCATTCACGACACCGACGGGCACCGAAGCCGATCTGATCGTGCGGGACGTGCGTCTGCCGCGCACGTTCATCGGCATCGCCGCGGGGAGCGCCCTCGCGGTCGCGGGCGTGATCATGCAGACGCTGACGCGCAATCCCCTGGCCGAACCCGGCCTTCTCGGCGTCAACGCCGGGGCCTCGTTCGCGGTCGCCATCGCCATCGTGGTGCTCGGCATCGGCGACTTCGCCTCGACGATGTGGTTCGCTTTCCTCGGAGCGGCCATCGCCAGTGCGGTCGTCGCTCTCCTCGGCGGGGTCGGGCGCGCAGCCTCCATAGGCCGCCTCGCGCTCACGGGCGTGGCGGTCGCCGCGGTGCTCTCCGCGGCGACATCTGCGCTGAGCCTGATCGATCCCGCGTCCTACCAGGCAATGCGCCTGTGGGGAGCGGGAGCGCTCGGCGGACGTTCTCTCGAGGCGGCGCTGCTCACGCTGGCCGTCGTGGCGGGGGGACTCGTGCTCGTGGCCGTCCTCGCCCCGGGAATCGGCCTGCTCGCCCTCGGAGAGGACACCGCCAGAGCGCTGGGCGGACACGTCGGCGTCATCCGCCTGGGAAGCTTCATCGTGATCGCCGTGCTGTGCGGCGCGGCGACGGCGGCTGCCGGACCCATCGCCTTCGTCGGGCTCCTGGTCCCGCACGCCCTGCGCGCAGTGTTCGGCCCCGACACCCGACGGCTGCTCGTCTACAGCGTTCTCGCCGGACCCATCCTGCTGCTGGTGGCCGACCTCCTCGGCGGCATGATCATCGCGCCGCGAACCATCCCCGTCGGCGTGATGACCGCTTTCCTGGGCGCTCCGCTGCTCGTCGCCCTCGTGCTGTCCCGCCGCGTCCAGGCCGATGGAGCGCCCTCGTGACGGGCGCATCGATCGTGGCCCCACCGGCCGCGATGCGCTCGCGCACGGTCGTGATCTGGACGGTCTCCGCTCTCGCCCTCGCCGGCATCGGTCTCGCGGGGCTGATGCTCGGGGACGCGCCGATCTCTGCGGCGGACGCGCTGAGCGCGCTCGTGGGTGGTGGAGATCCGGGAACGCGGCTCATCGTGGTCGGCTGGCGGCTGCCGCGGGTCGTCCTCGGCGCGGCGATCGGCGCAGCGCTCGCCCTCTCCGGGGCTCTGTTCCAAGTGCTCACGCGCAACCCTCTCGGCAGTCCGGACATCCTCGGCTTCTCGGCGGGTGCCTATACCGGGGCGCTGATCGTGATCGTCGGCGGATCCGTGAGCACCGTCGCGCTCACGGCGGGCGCGATCGGCGGCGGCATCCTCGCCGCGGCCCTGGTGTTCGCGCTCGCCGCCTGGCGCGGCGCGAGCGGAACCAGGCTGATCATCGTCGGTATCGCGTTGACGGCCCTGCTCGGGGCCGTCAACACCATGATCGAGATCGCCGCCGATGACGTCGTCGCTCGCAGCGCCGCGATCTGGGGAGCCGGCTCGCTGAACGGGATCGACGGCAGATGGCTGCCGGTGATCCTCGGCGCTCTCGCCCTCGGCGGTGTGGCTGTCGCCGTGCTCCGACCGGCTCTCGCCCTGTATGAGCTGGGCGAGGACCGCGCGGTGTCGCTCGGGGTCACGCCGTCCCGATTGCGGCTTCTCGCCATGATCGCGGGCGTCGTGCTGCTCGCCGTGACGATCGCAGCGGCGGGGCCGATCGCATTCATCGCCCTCGCCGCCCCCCAGATCGCCCGACGACTCTGGAGGAGCGGTCCGATGCCGTTCGCAGCCGCGGCGATGACCGGTGCCGTGCTGCTCATGGTCAGCGATCTGCTCGCGATGCGACTGTTCGCACCCGTCGTCCTGCCCACCGGACTCGTCACGATCGGGATCGGCGGGCTCTATCTCGCGTGGATGCTCTCCGGAGCGAATCGAAGGAGGCGCTGATGCGCACCGATGTCCCCCTGTACACGGCCGAGGTGGTGTCGCGCGCAGTGATCACCCCGAACATGCTGCGGATAAGCCTCGGCGGTGCGCGCACCGCCGAGGGGGTTCCCTTCGAGTCCAGTGGGCGATCGGACGAGTTCTTCGGCCTCTGGTTGCGGGACTCGGAGGGCCGGGAGGTCAAGCGCTACTACACGGTGCGGGCCTGGGATCGGGCGAGCGGTCGCCTGGACATCGACTTCGTCGTGCACGCGCACGGCCCGGCGACCGGCTGGGCGCGAGAGGCCGTGGTCGGCGATCAGGTCGCCTTCGACGCCCCGCGCGGCCACTACGCGCCGCCGACGGGCGTGGAACGGGTGCTCCTCGTCGGAGACGCGACCGCGCTCCCGGCGATCGGGCGGATCCTCGAGGAGCGCGCACCCCACGACGCTCCGGTGTCGGCGATCCTCACGGTGGACGACCCGGTCGACCGGCAGCGCCTGCCGTTCCGGGAAGGAGACGAGGTGCGGTGGGTACCGGCGCAGGAGATGCTCGCCGAAACGGTGACCGCCACAGCGGCTTTCGATGCGTCGAGCTACCTCTGGTTCTCCGGGGAGTCCTCCCTGATGCGCCAGATCAGACGGCACGTCAGGCACACGCTCGGATGGCCGCGGTCGCGGTACATGACCATGGGCTACTGGCGTCGTGACGAGGAGCGCTGGGCGGCGGAGTTCGCACGCCACCCCGGATTGGAGCAACGCATCGCCGCGATCTGGGACAACGGCGGCGACGATGAGACGCAGCGGGACATGGTCGACGATCTGCTGGCGAGGAACGGACTGTGACGGACGACATCTTCGACGTCCGCGGACTCACCGCCGGACACCCGCACGCGCGCCCGGTATCGGTGGATCTCGACCTGACCATCGCACGCGGCTCCTTCGTCGCCATCATCGGGCCGAACGCCTGCGGGAAATCGACTCTCCTGCGAACCATCGCCCGCCTTCTCCCACCTCTCGCCGGTGCGGTGCTGCTCGATGGCCGTGACATCCGCACGCGTGGCGCGAAGGAGCTGGCACGAGAGGTGGGCCTGCTCAGTCAGTCCGCCGAAGCGCCGGACGGTATGCGGGTCGTCGACCTCGTCGCCCGCGGTCGCTACCCGCACCGCCGTCCCTTCGCGAGTTGGAGCGAGGCCGATGAGCACGCCGTCCGCCACGCCATGGAGCGCACCTCGGTCACCGCGCTCGCGGACCGACCGGTGGACGAGCTGTCGGGAGGGCAGCGTCAGCGCGTGTGGCTGGCCATGGCGCTCGCGCAGGAGACCGAGGTGCTGCTGCTCGATGAGCCGACGACCTTCCTCGACATCACGCACCAGCTCGACATGCTCGACCTCTTCCGGGCGATCAACCGCGACCACGGGACGACGGTCGTGGCCGTGCTGCACGATCTCAACCAGGCTGCTCGGTATGCGGACCGCATCGTGGCGATGCGAGACGGCATCATCGTCCGCACCGGTGCCCCCGCCGAGGTGCTGACACCGGAGGTGATGACGCAGGTCTTCGACCTCGAATGCACGGTGATCGACGATCCGGAGACGGCGACACCGATGGTGGTGCCCCGACGGCGATGACCTGCCGACGGGCCGCGACGGCGCGCGGGTGTCAGGCCTGTGCGTTGAGCGTGCTCTCGATGCCGCTGATGCGGGCCTGCTCGTCGAAGCGGAACGTCGCCGTCCCCGAGGCATCCGTCACGATCGCGCCCGAGAAGGACTCGTCGGTCCAGGTGAGGGTCCAGCCCGCGAGCCGCGCGAGGTCCCACACCGCCGTGCGGGCGTCGGAGAGGTCCAGTCCCGAGAGCACGCGAGGCAGCGCGACGACGGCGACCGCGACCGTGAGCGGTGCCAGGGGTGCGTCGAGCAGGAACACCGCCCGGGTGCCGTTGCCGACGGGTGCCGAGTAGTACGGTGAGCGCCCGGTGAGCTCGACCGCGGCGCCTCCGATCGTGTGCGCGGCCTGCGCGATCCACTCGTCGTCGCCCGAGGCCTCGGCGGGGAACGGTACCTCCGGCGTGGTCAGCTCGATGATGCCGTGTTCGGTCCCGTAGGCGTGCAGCTGCGTCGCGACTCCCTGCGGGTCACCACTGGGATGGGCCCACGCCCACAGCAGCGAGCGGGGCCCCGGCGCGATCGTGGCGATCAGGTGTGCGCGTGTGACGAGCTGACGCGAGGGGTCGTCGTTCGCGGTGAAGGTGAGCGTTCCCTGCGCCATGTCCGCGTCCCAGCGGTGCTCGCCGAGGGCATCGGCGGCGGCGGAGAGCGCGTCCTGACGGAGGGCGACGAACAGAGCGGCACGGTCGGCGAGGGGCTGGAGGGCGACGTAGGTCATGCCGACAGTCTCGTCGGAGATGCTATGAATCCGCTAGTTCGGAGGAGGGCTTGGTGACCGCCTCCGGCCGCCCCATCCGCCACACGCTCGGCACCATCAGGGTGAGCAGCGCGACGGACGCGTAGACGATGCCCGAGGTCACCAGCACGGTCTCAGGATCCGCATGCGCGATCAGCCAGCCGTAGATCAGCGTGCCGACGGGCATCACGACGAAGCTGCCGAGCATGTCGTAGCTGGCGACACGGGAGAGCTTCTCGCCCGGGACGTTCTCCATCAGCGCGAGGTTCCATCCGGTGCTGAAGATCTCCGCGCCGGCGCCCGCGATGAACGCGGCCATCGCGAGCAGGACCACGGCGGGATGGACGCCCAGTATCGTCACCGGGATCGCGAACGCGGCGATGCCGATCATGCCGTAGCGCAGCGGCCTCCGCAGCGGGAACCACATCAGCAGCAGCGTCATCAGCAGCACGCCGACGCCCTCGGCGCTGAGCACCCATCCCCAGCCCGTGATACCGAGGAGGTCGTTGTTCTTCGCGATGTAGGGGCCGACGACACCCCAGGCGCCGATGTGGATCGCGTTCATCACCATGAAGGCCAGCACGACCGTCCACAACCAGGAGCGGCTCCAGAACTCCTGCCACCCGATCCTGAGATCGTGGAGCATCCCGGTGCCGCCGGCGTGCGACGGCGGCGGCAGCCTCACGAGAGCGAGCACGGGGATCGCGATCGTCCAGCCCGCGGCCTGGACCACCATCGCCCAGGCGGGGCCGGCGGTGGCCACGAGGATCCCGGCGAGGACCGGACCGCCGATCGTGACGGCGGATCGGACGAACGACAGCATCGCGTTCGCCTGCTGCAGGTGCTCCGGGGTGGTGAGCTGCGGGATGATGCCCTGCATCGCGGGGAGGACGAAAGCGGTCGATGCGCCGTTGACGATCGAGAGCAGGATGAGCAGCGGGATCGTCGCGTTGCCGGTGAACAGGAGCACCGCGATCGTGCCGATGGACAGGATGTCCACCACGTAGCAGGCCTGGATGATCAGGGCACGCGGCAGGCGGTCGGCGATGACGCCGCCGAACAGCACGAAGACGATGTTGCTGACGGTGAAGGCGGTGAGGACGAAGGACAGGGAGCGGGCATCGTTGTCGATCTCCAGCACGGCGAACGCGAGGGCGATCGACGACATCGAGCCGGTGATCATCGTGATCGCGCGCGCCAGGAAGAACCAGCGGAAGTTCCGGTCCTGCATCGCGGCGAGGCCGCGGATCATCTCACCGGCTCGCTCGTGCGCATCCGATCATCTTGCCACGGCGGACACCTTCGAATCGCGCAAATGGTCCCATCCAGGCCGCCGGAGCAGCCGGTTGCGCGATTCGAAGTGTCAGTAGCTGGCGCGGGTGATGCCGTCCGCGCGGATGAAGCGTGCGGCGAGGGCCTCGGAGGCGCGGGCGAGCAGCGCCACGTCCGCGCCGACGGCCACGAAGTCGGCGCCCGCGGCGAGGTAGGCGTCCGCCGCGGCGGGGTCGAAGGCGTTCACACCCACCGGCTTCCCGGCTGCCGTGACGGCGTCGAAGACGGTCTTCACCGCAGCCGTGACATCGGGGTGGGTCTGCTGACCGAGCAGGCCCATCGACGCGGAGAGGTCGGAGGGGCCGACGAACACCGCATCGACACCGTCGACCGCGGCGATCTCGGCCGCGGCTTCGACTCCTGCGCTCGTCTCGATCTGGACCGTGAGAGAGGTGTGCTGCGCGGACTCCTGGAGGTAGCGGTCGATGCGGTTCCACCGCGCGCTGCGTGCGAGCGCACTGCCCACGCCGCGGACTCCCGCCGGAGGGTAGCGGGTGGCGGCGACCGCTGTCCGCGCCTCGTCGGCGGACGACACCATCGGGACGATCAGGTTCTGCGCGCCGAGGTCGAGGACCTGCTTGATCGCG
This sequence comes from Microbacterium paraoxydans, assembly GCF_020524545.1. Classification (GTDB taxonomy): domain Bacteria; phylum Actinomycetota; class Actinomycetes; order Actinomycetales; family Microbacteriaceae; genus Microbacterium; species Microbacterium paraoxydans_C. Next base: position 429,522 of record NZ_JAIVLG010000002.1, read on the forward strand.
ACGACGTCGTTGGAGGGGACGCGCACCACCGGCGTGATGGGGTAGGCGGCGGCCGCCTGGAGCTGCTGGAGCACCGACTCGAGCGTGTTCGCCGAGTGCTCCATGTCGATCAGCAGCCAGTCGAGTCCCGACCCCGCGGCGACCTCCGCGAGGAGCGGGCTGCCCGAGCACACCCACATTCCGGCGAGGGGACGGTCGGAGGCGGTGAGCTTCTCGCGGAACGACGGTTCTAGACGAAGCGGCATGTGATGGTTCCCATCGGTCCGTAGTCGCACAGCACCTCGTCGCCGCGCGACACCCACATCGGGCGTGTGAACGATCCTGCCAGGATGATCTCGCCCGCCTCCAATCGCGCGCCGTGCTGATGGAACTTGTTCGCGAGCCAGGCGACTCCCGTGGCCGGGTGGCCCAGCACGCCCGCCGCCACTCCGGTCTCCTCGATCTCGCCGTTGCGGGAGAGCACCCCGGGGACCCACCGGAGGTCGATCTCATCTGGCCGCTTGTGCACCGTGCCGAGAACCATCGCCCCGTAGGCGGCGTTGTCGCTGATCGTGTCGACGATCGTGCGGCCCTCGAGCTCGATGTGCGAGTTCAGCACCTCGAGTGCGGGGACGGCGTAGTCGATCGCCTCGAGGGCATCCTCGAGGGTGCAGTCGGGGCCTTCGAGCGGCTTCTTCAACACGAACGCGAGTTCGACCTCGATCCGCACGTTCGAGAAATGATCGACCGGGATCTCCGCGCCCGACTCGTGGACGGTGTCGTCGAACATCACGCCGTAGTCCGGCTCGGTGATGCCCGTCGCCTGCTGCATGGCCTTCGACGTCAACCCGATCTTGCGCCCCACGAGGCGGCGGCCCGCAGCGATCTGCGTGTCGCGCCAGACACCCTGGATCGCGTAGGAGTCCTCGACCGTGGCCTCCGGGTACCGTGCCGTGATCCGGGGGATCACAGCGTGGGTGCGGTCGGCCTCGGCCAGCTCCGCGGCGATCCGAGTGATCGTCTCCTCTGACAGCATCCGTGCCCCCTAGAGCTGGTGGCCCAGCTTGTACTCGCCCTGCTTGTACTCCGGCATCGACTTCTCTCCCTCGTCGGCACGCGTGTAGGAGAAGCCGTCGGCGCCGATCGTGACCGCCATCTCGCTGGAGTCGGTGCGGGCCACCACGGGCTGCGGGTTGCCGTCGAGGTCGAGTACGAGCGAGGCGTCGGTGTACCACGACGGCACGACCGGGGTGCCCCACCAGTCGCGGCGCTGGTTGTCGTGCACGTCCCACGTGACGACGGGGTTGTCGGGATCGCCCGTGTAGTAGTCCTGCGTGTAGATCTCGACGCGGTGCCCGTCGGGGTCGCGCAGGTACAGGTAGAACGCATTCGAGACGCCGTGACGACCAGGACCGCGCTCGATCGCGTCGGACCGGCGTAGAGCGCCGAGCTTGTCGCAGATCGCGAGGATGTTGTGCTTCTCGTGCGTGGCGAAGGCGACGTGGTGCATCCGGGGGCCGTCACCGCCGGTCGCTGCGGTGTCGTGCACGGTCGGCTTGCGGCGCATCCACGCGGCGTAGACGGTGCCCTCCTCGTCCTGGATGTCCTCCGTGACCCGGAATCCGAGGTCCTGGTAGTGGCGCACAGCGCGAGGCACGTCGGGGGTGACCTGGTTGAAGTGATCCAGACGGACGAGCTCACCGGGGGTGTGCAGGTCGTAGCGCCAGGAGAGACGCTCGACGTGCTCGGTGGCGTAGAAGAACTCGTACGGGAAGCCGAGCGGGTCGACGACACGGACGGAGTCGCCGATGCCCTTCACGAAGCCGTGCTCGTTGCGGCGGACGTCGCAGCCCAGCTCGGAGTAGAACGCGACGGCGCGGTCGAGGTCCTCCGGAGTGCGCACCCGGTAGGAGAAGGCCGCCACGGCGGCGATCGGGCCCTTGCGGAGAACGAGGTTGTGGTGGATGAACTCCTCGGTCGAGCGGAGATAGATCGCCTCGTCGTCCTCCTCGGTCACGTACAGGCCGAGGATGTCGACGTAGAACTGGCGTGAGGCGGCCAGGTCGGTCACGACGATCTCCATGTACGCGCAGCGCAGGATGTCCGGCGGAGTGCTCTTCGGCGTCGCGACGGGGTTGTCGCTCTGGATCGGCGCCTCCTGGCTCACGTAGTAGCCGGAGGAGGTCAGGGTCTTGGCGGTCTTGTCGGTCATGTCAGCGTCCTTGCTCAGGGATTTCAGTTCTTGCCGAAGGTCGGGTTGTGCGAGTGGGCCGCGAGCGTGATGTGCACGCTCTGCTGATCGGTGTAGAAGTCGATCGAGCGGTAGCCGCCCTCGTGGCCGAGGCCCGAGGCCTTCACACCGCCGAACGGGGTACGGAGGTCGCGTACGTTGTTGCTGTTCAGCCACACCATGCCCGCCTCGACCGACTGCGCGAAGTTGTGCGCGCGCTTGAGATCGTTGGTCCAGATGTAGGCGGCGAGCCCGTACTTGGTGTTGTTCGCGAGCGACAGCGCCTCGTCGTCGGAGTCGAACGGCGTGATCGCGACGACCGGCCCGAAGATCTCCTCCTGGAAGATGCGCGCGTCGGGGGACACGTCGGCGAACACGGTCGGTGCGACGAAGTTGCCCTCCTCGAATCCTTCGGGGCGTCCGCCACCGGCGACCAGGCGGCCCTCGGTCTTGCCGATCTCGACGTAGCTCATCACCTTGTCGTAGTGCTCGGGGTGCACGAGGGCCCCGACCTCGGTCGCGGGGTCGTGCGGGTAGCCGACCTTGACGCGCTGCGCCTGTGCGGCGTAGCGCTCGACGAACTCCTCGTAGATCGACCGCTCGACGAGAATGCGCGACCCCGCGGTGCAGCGCTCGCCGTTGAGGGAGAACACACCGAAGATCGTGGCGTCGACGGCGGCTTCGAGGTCGGCGTCGGCGAAGACCACGGCCGGCGACTTGCCGCCGAGCTCCATCGACAGGCCTTTGAGGAACGGCGCGGCGTTGCCGAAGATGATCTGTCCGGTGCGGCTCTCACCCGTGAAGGAGATCAGGGGAACGTCGGGGTGCTTGACCAGCGCGTCACCCGCGTCCTCACCCAGGCCGTTCACCAGGTTGAAGACGCCCTGCGGGAGGCCGGCTTCTTCGAAGATGCCGGCCCACAGCGAGGCGGACAGCGGTGTGAACTCGGCCGGCTTGAGCACGACGGTGTTGCCGGTCGCGAGCGCGGGGCCGAGCTTCCAGGACTCGAGCATGAAGGGAGTGTTCCACGGCGTGATGAGGCCCGCGACGCCGATCGGCTTGCGGTTGACGTAGTTCATCTGGCGACCGGGCACCTTGAACGCATCATCGGACTGCGCCACGATGAGGTCAGCGAAGAAGCGGAAGTTCTCGGCGGCGCGACGCGCCTGGCCCAGAGCCTGAGTGATCGGGAGGCCGGAGTCGTAGGATTCGAGTTCGGCCAGACGGGCGTCTCGGGACTCGACGATGTCGGCGATCCTGTGCAGCACGCGCGAGCGCTCGCGGGGGAGCATCCGCGGCCAGGGGCCCTCGTCGAACGCGCGCTTGGCCGCGGCGACCGCGAGCTCGATGTCGGCCTTCTTGCCCGCGGCGGCGGTGGTGTAGGTCTCGTTCGTGACCGGGTCGAGGACGTCGAACGTGTCGCCGTCGACCGAGTCGACGAACGCGCCGTCGATGTAGTGCTGGATGTGGTCGGGGAGGTCGGCGGGGATGCGCGAATCGGTCATGACGGTTCTCCTGTCGCGTGAGCGGTACGGGTGTGCAGTGCATCGAGGAACGCGTCCCTCGTGCGCCAACGGTGGTTGCGGGCGGCGAGCTCGATCTCGAGCGGGTCGGCCCCTTCGCGGATGAGTTCGAGGATCTGCGTGTGCTCGTCGACCGAGTGGTGGGCGCGCCCCGGGACATAGGCGAAAGTGGTGTCGCGGATGCCGGAGAGTCGGGCCCAGCCCCGATGGACGAGGTCGAGCAGATGCGGGTTCGGACACGGGGTGAACAGCACCGAGTGGAACTGGCGGTTCAACTCCGTGAAGCTGTGTGCGTCGAAGTGGTCGAGCAGTCGCGTCATGCGCTCGTTCACTTCCGCGGCCTCGGCGAGGGCGTCGGCGTCGAGCAGGGGAGCGGAGAGCGCTGTGGCCGCGCCCTCGACGAGCCCGAGGGTCTGCATGGTGTGCGCGTACTCGCTCTCGTCGACGAGCGTCACCCTCGCGCCGACGTTGCGCTCGAACGTGACGAGCCCCTCCGCCTCGAGACGGCGGATCGCCTCCCGGACCGGGACCACGCTCATGTCGAGCTCCTCGGCGATCGCGCCGAGCACCAGGCGGTACCCGGGCCCGAAAGTGTGCGCGGAGATGCGGGAGCGGATCCAGACGTAGGCCTGCTCCGACTTGCTGGCGCTGGCGACCGTGGTCATCGCGGGTCCCGGTCGGCGACGGCGGCGTCATAGCGGGCACGCCACTCCGCGTTGAGGGGGAACAGCCCGTCGACCGGGTGCCCGGCGGCGACCTGCTCGGCGATCCAGGCGTCCTCGATCTCCTGGGCCACCGCATCCGCGGCGACCTCTTCGGCCAGGGCGGGGGGAATGACGATCACGCCGTCGCTGTCGCCGACGATGATGTCGCCCGGCTGCACGGTCGCGCCGCCGCAGGAGATCGTCACATCCACGTCCCACGGCACGTGCTTGCGTCCGAGGACCGAGGGGTGCGCGCCCTGGGAGAACACCGGCAGGCCGATCTCGGCCACGGCATCGAAGTCGCGGACCCCGCCGTCGGTGACCACGCCGGCCGCCCCTCGAGTCTTCGCGCGGAGCGCGAGGATGTCGCCGAGGGTGCCCGTCGTGGCGTCGCCTCGCGCCTCGATGACGATGACCTCGTCTTCCTCGACAGCGTCGAAGGCGCGTTTCTGGGCGTTGTACCCGCCGCCGTGCGCAGCGAAGAGATCTTCGCGGAACGGCACGAACCGCAGCGTCTTCGCGGTGCCGACGACCTTGCGACCCGGGAGGTTGACCGACACCCCGTCGATGAAGCAGGAGTGGTGACCACGCTTGCGGAGCTGAGCCGAGAGCCCGGCGGTCGGGGCTTCCAGCAGCAGCGTGCGCAGTTCGGGGGACAGGCGGGTGCTCTGGATCGGCGCGAGACCCGCCTCCGCGCGCGAGCCCCAGGCTTCGGTGCGCTGCAGGTCGTCCACCGCGGGCAGCGACCCGAGGTCGCCGTCGAAGGGGACATCGCCTTGAGTCACGGTGGTGAGGAGCCGGCCCGACGTCGGGGCGCCGGGAGCGGTGGGGGCGTCCACCTCGACCTCGACGACATCGCCGGGGACGATGACCGAGGAACCGGCGGGTGTGCCGGTGAGGATCACGTCGCCGGGATCGAGGGTGAAGTGCTGGGAGAGGTCGGCCACGAGCTGCGCGAGGGGGAAGATGAGTCCCGCCGTCGTGTCGTCCTGGCGGAGCTCGCCGTTGACCCAGGTGCGCACGCGGAGGGCTTCGGGGTCGACCGAGCGGGCGTCGATCACGTCCGGGCCGAGCGGGGTGTAGCCGTCGCCGCCCTTGGAGCGGACGTTCGAGCCCTTGTCGTTCGCGCGGAGGTCGTACAGGCCGAGGTCGTTCGCGGCGGTGACGCCGCCGACGTGGGACCAGGCCTCGTCCAGCGGGACCCTGCGCGCGGAGGTGCCGATCACGAGGGCGATCTCCCCTTCGAACGCGAGCAACTCCGTGCCGGCGGGGCGTTCGACGGTGCCTCCGGAGGGAGCGACGGAACTCGTCGGCTTGAAGAAGTAGGAGGGGGAGGCGGGTCGTCGGCCGCGCTGATCGGCACGGGAGGCGTAGCTCAAATGGATCGCGATGATCTTGCCGGGGCGGTCGATGGGTTCCGTCACGGGGGCGCCTCCTCGCGCTCGTCTGCGTTGTCGTGCGGGACGCCTTGTGCGTCGTATTCGAAATCATATATCATCGGTTCACCCCTCGGCAAGCATTTGGATCCGTTCCGCTGCGCGCCGTGACAATGCGGTCACAACCAGAAGGAGACACCCCATGAGCGGGCAGTCACAGGATGGGTTCACGCCCACCGGAACCATCGCGACATCGGCGGATCGGCGCCGCGTCGTCTTCGCCACCGTCGTCGGGACCACCGTCGAGTGGTACGACTTCTTCATCTACGCCACAGCGGTCGGGCTCGTGTTCGGGCAGCTGTTCTTCGAGCCGCTGGGGGCGAACAGCGCGCTGGTCGCGTTCGCCACCGTCGGCGTCAGCTTCCTCTTCCGCCCGCTCGGCGCGTTCCTCGCCGGCCACTACGGCGACAAGCTCGGGCGCAAGGCCGTCCTCATGTGGACGCTGATCCTGATGGGCGCGGCGACCGCCCTCATCGGACTCCTGCCCACGTACGAGACGATCGGGATCACGGCTCCGATCCTGCTGGTGCTGCTCCGCATCATCCAGGGCATCTCCGCGGGCGGTGAATGGGGCGGCGCGGTGCTGATGGCCGTCGAGCACGCCCCGCGCAAGAGGCGCGGCATCTTCGGTGCGTCACCGCAGATCGGCGTCCCCCTCGGTCTGCTTCTCGCCTCGGGCGTGATGGCGCTGATGACCGTGATCGCCCCCGGTGAGCAGTTCATCGCCTGGGGATGGCGTGTGCCGTTCCTGCTCAGCGTGGTGCTGATCCTCGTCGGCTACTACGTGCGTCGCAAGGTCGAGGAGAGCCCGGTCTTCACCGAACTCGCCGCGCGCAAGGAGAAGGCGCAGATGCCGATCGCTCAGCTCTTCCGCAAGCACCTGCTCCTCGTGATCGTCGCCGCGCTCGTCTTCGCGGGCAACAACGCGGTCGGCTACATGACCACCGGTGGGTACATCCAGGGGTACGCCACGAACCCCGAGGGTCCCATCGGCCTCGAGCGCGGACCCGTCCTCTGGGCTGTCGCGGGCTCCGCGGTCACCTGGCTGCTCACGACCCTCATCGCCGGATGGCTCTCCGACCGCATCGGCCGTCGCACGACCTACGTCGCCGGCTGGGTGCTGCAACTGATCGGCGTGTTCACGCTGTTCCCGCTCGTGAACACCGGCGAGATCGGTCTGCTGTTCGCCGGTCTCGCGATTCTGACCATCGGCCTCGGCTTCACCTACGGCCCGCAGGCGGCGCTGTACGCCGAACTGTTCCCGGCGAGCATCCGCTTCTCGGGAGTGTCGATCTCGTACGCGATCGGTGCGATCGCCGGAGGGGCCTTCGCGCCGACGATCGCCACGGCCATCGTGAGTGCGACCGGTTCGACGGACGCCGTCACGTGGTACCTCGCCGGGATGACCGTTCTCGGACTGATCGCCACGCTCCTGCTTCGCGATCGCTCCGGCATCCCGCTCGGCCCGGATCATGAGGAGGAGCAGTCCGTCAGCCCGATCTACGGGCTCGCGAAGGCCTGACCCTCCCACCCCTTCGCCCCCCTTCGCGCTGCGGGGTCGAAAACGCACCTCTACCCACGCGTAGAGGTGCGTTTTTGATCCCGCACACGCTGGTGTGGGCGGGAGGGGAGGTCAGCCTGCGAGCGAGTCGCGGATGGCTGCGGCAGAACGCTGGAGGCGTGCGGCGATCGCGGCGTCGTCGAGCGCGGTCGCCACGTGCACGACGGCGATCGCAGCGGGGCGCTGACCCCGCAGGGCGAGCGGTACCGCCACCGACTGCACGGTGGGGATGACTTCGTCGTGGCTGGTCGCGAAGCCGCGGGCCCTGGTCGTCTCGACGTCCGAAGGGAGTGAGGACGGGGCGCCGGCCGGCCACTCGTTCCGCGGAAGCTGCGCCAGGATGGCCTTGCCGGGTGCGCCCACGGTCACCGGATGCCGGGCGCCGGGGCGCTGTGCGACGCTGGCGACCGCATGGCGGGGCTCGACGCTCGCCAGCGTGATGCACTCTCCGCCGTCGAGCACGGCGAGGAAGCACGTCATGCCCAGCTCGTTGGCGATCGCGGTGATCTCGGGGAGTGCTTCGGCCTGGAGGTCGTGTGCGACGCCGGCTGCGAGCGCTGCCATCCGGGCACCGAGACCAACAGCCCCTGCGGCGTCGCGCGTCACCAGGCGGTGGTCTTCCAGCGTGCGCACCAGGCGGTAGGCGATGGAGCGGTGCACGCCGAGACGCGTGGAGATCTCGTCGATCGTGAGCGAACCCCGTGCGTCGGCCAGGACCTCGAGGATACGGATGCCGCGGCTCAGAGTCTGCGAGGCGGGGGAGCTCGTCGTGGTCTCGGGCATGCGGGTGCTCCCTTGCGATGTACGGCGCCGCGGGCTACGCTGTGTTCAATAGTAGAACAGCTTGTTCGAATATAGAACAATCTGTGTGACGGCGCAAGACCCCAGGCAAGACCGACGAAGAAGTCCGGAAGGAATCGACGACGATGCAGTTCCACCACCACGGATACGTCTCCGCTGACCCGCGCGTGCAGGACGCCGCCGGAATCGGCGCCGACCGGCCCACCGACATCCCGGATGAGATCGACGTCCTCATCGTCGGCTCCGGCCCCGCGGGTATGCTGCTCGCCGCTCAGATGTCGCAGTACCCCGGCATCGCCACGCGCATCATCGAGAAGCGCGACGGACGTCTCCCGCTCGGCCAGGCGGACGGAATCCAACCGCGCAGCGTCGAGACGTTCCAGGCGTTCGGCTTCGCCGAGCGGATCATCGCCGAGGCGTACAACATCGGGTGGATGAACTTCTGGGGTCCGAACCCGGAGAAGCGCGACGAGATCGTCCGCACCTCTCGCACGTCCGACTATGCCTACGACATCTGCGAGTTCCCCCACCTGATCGTCAATCAGGCGCGGGTGCTCGACTACTTCGCCGAGTCCGCTGCGCACGGACCGGGCAGGATCGTCCCCGACTACGGCGTGGAGTTCACCGGGCTCACCGTCCATGACGAGGGTGCGTACCCGGTCGAAGTGGGCATCCGCTACGTCGTGGGAGAGCGCGCAGGCGAGGAGCGGACGATCCGCGCTCGGTTCGTCGTCGGCTGCGACGGCGCTCGCAGCGGGGTGCGCCAGGCGATCGGGCGCACGCACGTGGGAGCGTCCGCCGCGCATGCCTGGGGCGTGATGGATGTCCTCGTCAACACCGACTTCCCGGACTGGCGCACCAAGTGCGCGATCAACTCCGAAGCGGGCAACATCCTGCACATCCCGCGTGAAGGCGGCTACCTCTCACGCATGTACATCGATCTCGGTGAAGTCGCCGACGACGATGACCATCGGGTGCGGCAGACGCCGATCGAGGAGATCATCCGCAGAGCCAACGAGATCCTGCACCCGTACACGCTGGACGTGCGTGAGGTCGCCTGGCACAGCGTGTACGAGGTCGGCCACCGGGTCACCGACGGCTTCGACGACGTGTTCGACGAATCGGGACGCACGCCGAGGGTGTTCCTGACCGGTGACGCCTGCCACACCCACAGCGCCAAAGCCGGCCAGGGCATGAACGTCTCGATGCAGGACGGGTTCAACCTCGGGTGGAAGCTCGGCTCGGTCCTCACCGGCCGCGCCCCCGAGACGCTGCTCGCGACGTACGGCGCGGAACGACGACCGGTGGCACAGCAGCTCATCGACTTCGACCGGGAGTGGTCGAGCCTGATGGCACGCAAGCCGGAGGAGATCTCCGACCCCAACGAACTGGCGACCTACTACCTCGCCACGGCCGAGTTCCCGTCCGGGTTCATGACGCAGTACACCTCGTCCATGATCACCGGGGCAGGCACCCATCAGGCCCTGGCAGCCGGCTATCCGCTGGGCAAGCGCTTCAAGTCGGCCGAGGTCGTGCGGGTCGGCGACGGCAACGTCATCCATCTGGGGCACCACGCGAAGGCCGACGGCCGCTGGCGCGTCTACGCGTTCGGTGACCGCACCGGCGACGCGCTTGCCGCCTGGGCGGAGAAAGCCGAGCCGCTGTTCGCCCGCTTCACCCCGGCCGATGCCGACGTCGACGCGGTCTTCGACATCAAGGCGGTCTACCAGCAGCCGTTTGAAGAGGTCGAGGTCACCTCTGCTCCCGCGCTGTTCCAGCCGAAGACCGGACCGCTCGGGCTCACGGACTGGGAGAAGGTCTATGCGGCGGGCCCCAGCAAGTGGTGCGAGACCGACATCTTCGAGGCGCGGGAGCTGTCGCGCGAAGGGGCGGTGGTCGTCGTGCGACCCGACCAGTATGTGGCGGCCATCCTCCCGCTCGACGACACGGCCGAGCTGGCGGGTTTCCTCGAAGGCGCGTTTCTTCCCGCGCGCTGAGCCGGCCGGGCCTCTCATCCTGAAGGAGAACGCGCGAGAAGAAGGAGCGTTTCGCCGCCCAACTGCTCCTTCATTCCGTGAGTTCTCCTGCATTCCGCGGGAGCGGGAGCGGGGGACAGCAACGGGGAACGCGACCGGATGAAGGAGCAGAGCGGGCGTGGCGACATGACACGTGTCACGTCGAGGAGATGACACCGCCCTCCGGCAGCCGCTGCAGCGAGGGGCGAGGCTGGAGGCATGAACAACTCCGCTGTGGACGAGTCGGCGACGCGGGTCACCGCGCGACCGGCATCCGAGGCCCCGAACGATGATCCCGTGGTGCTCGAACTGAGCGCCGTGAAGCGACACTTCGGCGTGGGTGACCGCCGCGTGCAGGCCGTCGACGGGGTGGACCTGTCGATCCGGCGCGGTGAGGTGGTCGCACTGCTCGGCCCCAACGGTGCAGGCAAGACGACGACACTCGACATGCTGCTCGGACTCACCGAGCCCAGCAGCGGTACCGTGCGGGTGCTCGGTGTCACGCCCGAACGCGCGACGTCGAGCGGGGCGATCGGAGCGGTGCTGCAGACCGGCGGCCTGCTCGGCGACCTGACCGTCGGGGAGACCGTGCGCCTCATCGCCTCGTTGCACGGATCGGACGCGCTGGCGCGGGTTCCCGAGGTCATGGCGCGCGCCGATCTGGCTCACCTCTCGCGTCGCCGTGTCGCGAAGTGCTCCGGTGGCGAGCAGCAGCGCGTGAAGTTCGCGCTCGCGATGGTCTCCGACCCCGACATCCTCGTGCTCGACGAGCCCACGGCGGGCATGGACGTCACCGCTCGTCGTCATTTCTGGGACGTGATGCGGGCGGATGCGGATGCCGGGCGCACGATCATCTTCGCCACCCACTACCTCGAGGAGGCGGAGCAGTTCGCGCGCCGGACGGTGGTGATGCACCGCGGCACCGTGGTCGCCGACGCGCCCACCACTCTGCTGCGCGCAAGCCTCGGCGAGCGCACCGTCTCGGCGACGGTCGCCGGGTCCTCGACGGCACTCGTCGCGACGCTGACGACCACGGAGGGCATCGCGGACGTGCGTCTGGACGGTGATCGGGTGAGCCTTCGTGCGGCGGACTCCGACGCGGTCGCCCGCCTCCTCCTCGACCACGGCGCTCACGATCTCGAGATCGCCGCTCCCACCCTCGAAACCGCCTTCACGGCGCTCACGGAGAACTGACATGCTCGTCTCACCCACCATGCTGCGCATCGAAGGCGTCCGCCAGCTGCGCAATCCCTACACGCTCGCGTTCACCCTGGCCATGCCGGTCGCGATGTACCTGCTGTTCGGCGCCGGGATGGGCTACGGCTCCCTCTCGGCAGGCAACGGCAACGTCTCGTTCTACGTGATGACCTCGATGGCAGCGTACGGTACCGCCGTGGCGATGAGCTCGCTCACCTCCCTTGCCGCGACTGAAGCGAAGCAGGGCTGGGGGCGGCAACTGGCGATGACCCCGCTCACCACCGCCGGCTACGCGCTGACGAAGCTGCTCACCGCCGTCTCCTTCGCGACGTTGGCGTTGCTGGCGGTCTTCGCCGCAGGCATGATGACGGGAGCGCAGGTGGAAGATGCCTGGCGCTGGGTCGCGACCGCCGGCATCATCCTCGGGATCGGCCTGATCTACGGGCTGTTCGGACTCGGGGTCGGTCTGTTCTTCAGCTCGGACTCCGCGGCGGCGCTCGCCTCCATCTCGATGACGTTCTTCGCCTTCTTCGGCAACGTCTTCATGCCGCTCGACGGTGTGATGCTCGACATCGCTCGATTCACTCCTCTCTACGGTTTCGTCGCGCTGAGCCGCTGGCCGCTGACGGAAGGCGTGCTCACCACAGGGCAGACCGACGAGTTGTGGATGCTGTTCCTCAACGTCGCCGTCTGGCTGGCGCTGTTCGTCCTGCTGGTGACGATGGGGATCAAGCGCTCGCGGGCGCGCCAGTAGCGGCGCGCACCGACAGTAGGTTGGACGGATGACGCAGCACTCGACACGCATGGCCGGCCGTGCCGCAGGGAAGGACCCCTGGGCGCGGTTCGGCTGGCTGATGGCCGTGGTCTGGCTGGTCTTCCTGGTCTATCCGGTGATCGCGCTCGTGCGCTCCGAGGCGGCACCGGTGTGGGTGGTGGTCGGCTGGGTGGCCCTTGTCGCCTTCGTCGTGCTCTACGTCACCGGCTTCATGCACGGCATGCGAGGAGGCGGGGGATTGGGGCGTCCGCCGTCGAGACGACAGTGGGCGACCTTCGCGGCACTGATCGGTTGCGCGCTGACCTCCATCCCCGCGGAGGGCGGCTCGGCTCTGAGCTTCCTGCCGTTCATCATGTCGTTCGCCTCGTACGGGCTGACCCGCCTCGTGCACTGGATCACGACGATCGTTGCGGTGGTGGTCACCGCGCTCAGCGTCTTCCTCATCCCTGGCGGCTCCACCTACTTGTCGGTGCTCGCGATCGTGGTGCTGCTCGGTGTCGTGAACACGGTGTCGACCTGGCTCATCATCCGCTCGCAGGAGGCGGAGCGTCTGGGACTCGAGCTGGCGACCAGCGAAGGACGCGAAGCCGTCGCCCGCGACGTGCACGATCTGATCGGCCACTCGCTGACGGTCGTCGGGCTCAAGGCACAACTGGTGCGGCGGTTGATCGACTCCGATCCCGACCGGGCGAAGGCCGAGCTCGCCGACATCGAGCGACTCACCGCCGAAGCGATCGCCGGGGTGCGCTCGACGGTGGCCGGAGCGCGTGCGACGACGCTCGTGGATCAGCTCGCGTCGTCACGGGACTCCTTCCGTGCCGCCGACATCGAGGTGCGGGTCGACGGTGAGCCCGGCGCTCTGTCTCCCGTTCAGGCCCTCACCGCGAGCTGGATCCTGCGGGAGGCGACCACCAACGCGCTCCGGCATTCGCAGGCACGTCGGGTGCAGGTGCTGTTCGCGCCGGGACGGATGATCGTGGAGGACGACGGGGTGGGCGTGAGCGGTGACGAGGGCAACGGCATCCACGGCATGCGGGAGCGCGCGGCGGCTGGAGGAGCGGGGTTCCTCATCGGTCCGGCGGGTTCGTCCGGCGAGCCGGGCACTCGCGTGGAGGTGACCTGGTGAACGCGTCGCACGACGGCAGCACGATCCGCCTGCTGATCGCCGACGACCAGGCGCTGGTGCGCGGTGCCCTCGGAGCCCTGCTCGACCTGGAGCCCGATCTCGCGGTGGTCGGCATGGCCTCCGAGGGTGCCGAGGCGGTCCGGCTCGTGGCAGAGCTGCGGCCGGATGTGTGCCTGATGGACATCCAGATGCCGGGGATGGACGGCGTGGAGGCGACCAGACGCATCCGTGAGGCGAGTTCCGGGACGCGGGTTCTCGTCGTCACGACGTTCGCGCGGCCGGGCTATCTGCGTTCGGCGTTGGACGCCGGCGCGAGTGGCTTCATCGTGAAGGACACTCCCGCCGAACAGCTCGCGGAGGCCGTGCGTCGGGTGCACGCGGGGCTTCGCGTGCTCGATCCCGTGCTCGCGGCGGACAGCCTGTTCGACGGGGCGAACCCGCTGAGCGACAGAGAGCGGCAGGTGCTCAGGCTCGCGGCGGACGGCCGATCGGCCGCGGCGATTGCTGCGGAGGTGTTCCTCTCGGCGGGCACCGTGCGCAACCACTTGTCCGCTGCGATCGGGAAGACGGGCGCAGCGAATCGTGCACAGGCGGTGCGGATCGCCCTCGACAAGGGGTGGATCTGACGATCCGGGTCGCAGCTAGCGTTCCGCGACCACCTCGATCTTGAAGCCGGACGCGTTTTCGAGCCATCCGGCGTAGTGCTGGTCTCCGCCCGCGTGAGGGTAGCGGTCTGCGTAGAGCGGGTGCCAACCGCGGTCGGCTGCCTCAGCCATGATCGCGTCCACATCGCTCCGGTCGCCACCCTGGAACGCGAGGTGGTTGAGTCCCGCGCGTCGGCGGTCGTGCACCGCAGCGGAGAGGTTCGGCGAGGTCGTGAGCGTGAGGTAGGCGTCCCCGCCGGTCCAGGTTTCCCCCTCGGTCCACGCGTCCGCCCTCGTGAAACCGAGCCTGGAGAGGATCCAGCCCCACTCCGACCGAACGGCATCGAGGTCGGCGATCCACAGCTCGACGTGATGGAATCCCGGCATCTTCCGAGTCTGTCAGAGTGCCGGATCATCCGATGCGGGTGGCGCCTCCGGAGACGACGATGCCACCGCTGCTCGGGATCGTGACCAGGAGCTCGCTGGGACGCCCGACGTGCGCGCCCTGGCGGATGCGCGTCACCGACAGGGGGACGCCCTGGTGCCGCAGATACGCTCCCGTCGCTGCCGCCGCGGATCCGGTCGCCGGGTCCTCCGTGATGCGGCCGACCGGGAACAGGTTCCTCGCCTCGATCTCGGCGGGGTCGTCGGCATGGAGCACCGTCACCGTCCCGAGCCAGCCCTGGTCGCGCATCAGGCCGGCGACGTCGGCGGGGGCGAAGCGGAACTGATGGAACAGCTCCGGGTCGGCCACGAAGACGATCGGATGCCAGTTGCCCGCGAACGCTTCCTGCACCGGGAACCGCGGATCCAGGTCGGAGGGGAGGAGGCCGAGAAGCCCGAGCAGCCGGTCGCGTACGCCGACGTCGAGATCTCGCACCTCCGGTTCCACGCTCGTGAAGGACACGGTGACGGTGCCGTTCGCATCCACTTCCGAGCGAAGCGTCACCGGGCCTGCCGCGGTGTCGAAGACCACGGTTCCCGGCCCATCCCGTTCGGCGAGGGCGACAGCGGTCGCGACGGTCGCGTGACCGCAGAAGGGCACTTCCGCCGCCGGAGACCAGTACCGAACCCGGACCCGAGGTGCGCCTTCGTGCGAGCCGCCGCCCACCAGGAAGGCCGTCTCGGAGAACCCGACGTCGGCGGCGATCCGCTGCATCGCGTCGTCGTCGAGGGCGGACGCGTCGAGGACGACGCCGGCGGGGTTTCCTCCGCCGGGCGCAGCCGCGAAGGCGCTGTAGCGCAGGATCTGCGTGTGATCGGGCATGGCGAGGAGCCTACTGGACCGCCGCAGTCAGGAGTTCACGCGGATGATCTCCTGCTGGTACGGTGCGATGACGTCGCCGGAGATGCGCAGGTCGAGGAGCAGGAACCGGCGCGATGACGGATCTTCGGCAGCCCACGTCGCGAGTCGATCGAGGTCGGCGAGCGTGCGCACGACCACACCTTCCGCGCCGACGGCCGCTCCGAACGCTGCGAAGTCCACCTCGGGAATGCGCATCGGTCCCTCCGCGAGTCCCTTGAGGCCGTAGAGGTTCACCTCGGCCCCGTACGCGGCGTCGTTCCACACGACTGCCATACCCCGGCCCCCGGCGGCGCGGACCGCGGACTCCAGGTCGGCGATCGCCATCAGCCCGCCGCCGTCCCCGGAGGTCAGCACCACGGTCGACTCGCGCCGCGCCAGAGCGGCCCCGACGACGCTCGGCCAGCCCTGACCGATCGACTGGAACGCGGTGCCGACCATCATCATGCGGTCGGGGGCCGCGACCGGCCAGTACATGTTCGCCCAGCCGATGAAGTGCCCGCCGTCGGAGACCACGATGCGGTCGTCGGGGAGCAGCTCGGCGATACGGCGGGCGGCGGAGCGCGGGTCGAGGCGTCCGTCGGGGGCGAGCTCGTCGCCGTCATCGTAGGTGCGGGCGGCGGCGACATCGACGCTCTCCCGCCAGGGCGTCGCAGTCTCGGTCCTGCCGATGCGGTCCACGAGTGCTTCGGCAGCGACGAGCGCGTCCGCGCGGACGAAGCCGCCCACATGCGCGTGCGTCGCCGCGGGCGCGATGTCGATCTGGAACACCCGCGTGCCGGGAGCGAACAGCTCGCCGAACCGCATCGTGAACTGGTTCAGCGAGGCGCCGAACACCACGGCGACGTCGGCGGTGCGGATGAGTTCCATGGCACCGTCCGCGCCGAAGCCGCCGGTCACACCGAGGTCGTACTGCGAGTCGGGGAACACTCCGCGGCCGAGGGCTGACGACGCAGTCAGGGCGCCGGTCGCCGCGGCGAGCTTGCCGAGCGCCGAACTCGCCCCCGCGAGCCAGGCACCGCGGCCGGCGAGCAGGAACGGGCGTTCAGCACCGGCCAGGGCCGTCGCGATCTCGTCGAGCATCCCGTCGGCGAACTCCCCGCGGGGGGCGAGAGGGGCGGGGACGCGCGGTGACGGCGCGGGCGGCACCTCTCCGGCATCGAGGGAGGCCACGTCGTACGGGATCGCCAGGACGACGGGGACCCGATACGTGAGGGCGTGCTCGATCGCGATCACGGTGGTCGCGGCGGCATCCGCACGACCGACGGTATAGGTGCGCGCACCGACCGCCGATGCGAGCGCGATCTGATCGACGTCCCACGGGCGAGGCCCCGAGGTGGGTTCATCGCCGACCACGAGAACGAGCGGCACGTGCGCCTGTACCGACTCGGCGAGGGCCGTGAGCGTGTTGGTGAAACCGGCGCCGTACGTCGACGTGCCGGCCGCGATCCGTCCGGAAGCGCGGAAGTGGGCATCGGCGGCGACCACGGCGCCCTGCTCGTGGCGGACGGCGGTGAACGTCGCCTCCGTCTGCTTCTCGAGGGCATCGAGGAAGTAGGCGTTGCCGTTCCCCATCACGCCGAAGACGGCGTCGATGTGCTGGGCGAGGGTGAGGGCGACGTGCGCGGACACGGTGGGCATGCGGAAGCCTTTCGAGACAGGGACGGAGGAACTGCGGGATCCGTATGTGTCTCGCCTCCGCGTCGTCGTGGAGTGCTTCGTGCCTCTTTTTCAGGCACCGGCGTGGCCGGACCCGCCCATTCTACCGGCGCAGCGGTGCAGGCCGATGCGGGAGAATGCTCAGATGACAGATGCATCGATCGAGCGCGAGACGCTCACCTGGGACGGCTTCGGAGCGGCGACGCGTGATCTGGCACGGGTCATCCTCGCCAGCGGCTTCGAGCCGGAGGTGGTCGTGGCGATCGCGCGGGGCGGTCTGCTCCCGGCCGGTGCCATCGCCTACGGTCTCGGCGCGAAGAACTGTGGTGCGATCAATGTCGAGTTCTATACGGGCATCGGCACGGTGCTCGATGCGCCCGAGGTGCTTCCTCCGGAGCTCGACATGGCGTACCTCGACGGACGCCGGGTGCTGCTCGTGGACGACGTCGCCGACTCGGGGCGCACGCTCGCGCTCGCCGTGCAACTGCTGAAGGACAAGGGCGCCGACGTGCGGTCCGTCACGATCTACACCAAGCCGTCGACCATCATCCAGCCCGACTTCGCCTGGAAGGACACCGACCTCTGGATCAACTTCCCGTGGTCGTTCCGCGGCACCGTGCGTGAAGAGGACCTCGGGCTGACCCCCTCTGCCTGACCGCGCGTCACCCGCGCAACAGTGCGCGAAGCTGCTGGATCGTGTCGGCCTCACCCGGCGTCTTGTCGTCTCGGTACCCCTTCACCCGTGCGAAGCGCAGGGCGAGACCACCCGGATAGCGCGGGGACCGTTGCACACCGTCGATCGCTATCTCCACGACGATCTCCGGACGCACGAACACCGTCGACGCCGTGCGGTGCGTCTCGTGCTCGGGGAAGTGCTCGGTCTGCCACCTCAGCAGTTCGTCGGTGAGCCCCTTGAACGTCTTTCCGACCATGACGAAGCCGCCGGGGTCGCCGAACTCGCCGTCCGGATCGCGGGCGCCCAGGTGCAGGTTCGAGAGCCAACCGCGGCGCCGGCCGGACCCCCACTCCGCGCCGAGGACCACCAGCTCGAAGGTCAGCACGGGTTTGACCTTGACCCAGGACTTGCCGCGGCGACCGGCCGCGTAGGGGGCGTCGATCGCTTTGACCACGACCCCCTCGTGGCCCGCGGCGAGGGCTTCGTGGGAGAGCCGCTCGGCGGCAGCCGGGTCGGCGGTGACGAGTCCGGGCATCCGCCAGTCGCCGGCCACGCGTTCCAGCTCGGACAGCCGCACGGAGAGCGGCTCGTCGAGCAGGTCGCGCCCGTCCACGTGCAGCACGTCGAAGAACCACGGCCGCAGCACGAGGTCCCGCGAGAGTTCGGCTCCGAACCGCGACATGGTTTCCTGGAAGGGGCGCGGCCCTCCGTCTTCATCGAGCGAGAGCGTCTCACCGTCGAGGATGACATCGTTCACCGGAAGCGCACGCACGATCTCGACGAGCTCCGGGACGCGGTGGGTGATGTCGGCCAGGCTCCGGGTGTAGACGCCGACGTCGTCCCCATGGCGGTGCACCTGGATGCGGGCACCGTCGAGCTTGTACTCGACTGACGCCATCCCCGTGATCTCCAGCGCGGCGGACGGGGTTGCCGCTGTCGCCGCCAGCATCGGGAGCACGGGCCGCCCGACCTGCAGTCCGACGGCTTCGAGGTCGTCTGCGGTTCCGGTGAGGGCGATGCGGGCGGTCTCCCCGAGGTCGCCCGAGAGCATCGCCGCGCGGCGCACGACGGCGGCCGGGCGGTCGGAGGCCCGCGCGATCGCATCGAGGAGCACTCCGGAGAGTGCACCGGTGCGCAGTTCGCCGAGCATCGCGCGGACCAGGAAGTCCCATTCGGACGCCGTGGCACGCTCTGCCAGGTCGACGAGAACGCCGGTGCGCGCGGCGGCCGAACCGGAACCGGAAGTCGCGGCGAGAGTGTCGAGTGCGGCATCGACGTCTCCGACCGACAGGGTCGGGCTGTCGGCGTGCGTGATGTCGAGAGCCGTGAGTCCGCGCCATCCGACGCCGAGCCGGCCCTGCCGCGGCGAGGCGAGGAGGAGGCCCATCAGCGCGGGGAGCTCGGATGGATCCGCGCGCCCCAGTAGGACGGCGAGGGCGTCGATCTTGGCGAGCCTGGACGACGTCGCGGCGACCGCTTCGGTCGTAGCGACGACCTCGGAGAGCATCATGGCGGCATTCTCGCACCGGCGACCGACGTCCGGCACCGGGTTGCGCACGGGGCGTCACCTCGAATCAGGCCGTCACCTCGAATCAGGCTTTGTCTGAGTGGAACGGCCTGATGTGGCGGAGTTGCCTGATTCGGCGCACTCGGCCCGGGGAGCGGCAGGTGCGTCCGGCGCGCTCAGCGCCCGTGGAACTCCGGCTTCCGCTTCTCCTGGAAGGCGGCGAACCCCTCGCGGTAGTCGGAGGTGTCGCAGAGCGCGGCCTGTGCGGCGTTCTCGATGCCGACCGCGTCCCACAGGGTGAGGCGCTCGTCGCGGATGCGGGCGATCAGGTCCTTGCTCGCGAGGAAGGCTGCGGTGGCGCCACGGGCTGCCGCGGACACAGCGTCGGCCGTCGCCTGCACGACCTCGTCATCGGGGAAGACACGCGAGAAGAGGCCGGAAGCCACGGCCTCAGCTCCGCTCATCAGACGGCCGGTGTAGATCAGGTCGAGCGTCTTATGGGCTCCGAGCCGGTCGAGGAACAGTGCGTGGCCGCCGGAGTCCAGCGTCGCCCCGAGCGCCGCGAACGGGGAGCCGATCTTCGCTGATTCGGCCACGTACACGACGTCGGTCGCGATCAGGAGCCCGAGCCCCACGCCGAGGCAGGCGCCGTGAGCGACTGCGAACGTCGGCGCGGGGAACCGGGACATCCGCTGCAGCAGCGGCGTCACGAGGCCCCCGAGGTAGCCGAGCACGTCGTCGTCCCGGGGATCGACCCCGGAGATGTCGCGACCGGCGCAGAAGGCGCGTCCCTCACCGCGGAGCACGAGCGCTCGCACGCCCGCGGCTTCCGCCTCGACATATGCCGCCTCCACGTCCGCGAGCGCCCGTTCGTCGAGTGCATTCAGCTTCGACGGGGCGTTCAGCACGATCGTGGCGATGTCATCGGCGATGGCGAGGTCGATCATGGATCCTCCAGGTCAGACGTCGTAGTCCACGACCACGCGGTCGCTGGTGGGGTGGGACTGGCAGGTGAGCACGAATCCGCGCTCGAGCTCGTCCGGCTCCAGCGCGTAGTTCTCGGTCATGGTCACGCTGCCCTCGATCACCCGCGCTCGACAGGTGCCGCAGACCCCGCCGGCGCAGGCGAAGGGGGCGTCGGGGCGCACGCGCAGCGCCGCGTTCAGCACGGACTCGTGGGCGTCGACCGGGCTCTCGACCGTGGAGGAGACCCCGTCGAGGGTGACTTCGATGCGCACGGTCTTCTCGCCCTTGCGCACCTCGACCGGGCGCGCGGCGCGTCGGGGCTCGTCACCCGTCGTGAACAACTCGAACCGGATGTGGGAGCGGTCGACCCCGACGTCGGCCAGCACTTCGCGACAGAGGTCGACCAGGGCCAGCGGTCCGCACAGGAACCACTCGTCGACGGTCGACGGAGGGATGAGCGTGCCGAGGATCGTGCGGAGCTTCTCCTCGTCGATCCGCCCGGAGAGCACCGGCGCCGCGCGCTGTTCGCGGGACAGCACATGGTGCAGCACGAGTCGGGTCGGGTAGCGGTCCTTGAGGTCGGCGAGGTCTTCCAGGAACATCACGTCGAGTGTGGCTCGGTTCGTGTAGAGCAGGGTGAAGCGCGACGTGTCCGACCGGGACAGCACGGTGTGCGCGAGCGCCATGAGCGGTGTGATGCCGGAACCGGCGGCGATTCCCACCACATGACGGTCGTCGAGGTGGTCGAGCGCCGAGGTGAAGGTGCCCTGGGGACTCATCACCTCGATCTCGAACCCGGGGTGCAGGCCGGTCTGCGCCCAGGTCGAGAAGAGCCCGCCTTCGTCGCGCTTCACGGCGACGCTCAGTCGGGTGTCCTGTCCGTCGTCCCGATGTTCCGGCGCACGGCACAGAGAATACGAGCGCCGCACCTCGGCGCCGTCGAGCGTGGTGCGCAGCGCCACGTACTGACCGGGAAGGTGGTCGTACTCGTCGGCAAGAGCCGCGGGCACGGTGAACGTCACCTCGACGGAGTCGTCGGTGAGCGCACGCACGTCCTCGACGACGAGGGTGTGGAATCGGGCGCGCTTGCGCGGAGCAGCGGCCTCGCGGGGCGCGGCCGTACGAGGCGCGGGTGACGGGGCGGAGGTGAAGAGCGACATCTCAGTGCACCTTGAAGTGGTCGAAGGGTTCGAGGCAGGCGCGGCACTCGAACAGCGCTTTGCACGAGGTCGAGCCGAAGTGGGAGACTTCGCGGGTGTCGAGTGAGCCGCATCGGGGGCAGCGCACGCTCAACGCGACCCGGATGGGGCCGGTCGACACGGCGGCACGACCGGACGGCGGGGCGATCCCGTATTCCGCGAGCTTGGTCTTGCCGGCCTCCGTCATCCAGTCCGTCGTCCAGGCGGGGGAGAGGACCAGGCGCACCTCGACCTCGGCGAAGCCGGCAGCCGTGAGGGCGAGCACCACGTCGTCGCGGATCGTGTCCACCGCGGGGCAACCGCTGTAGGTCGGGGTGATGTCGACGTGCACACGGGTTCCATCGGCCTCGACCGCACGGAGCACGCCGAGGTCCTCGATCGTGAGGACGGGCACCTCGGGGTCGGGCACGGCGGCGGCGATGCGCCAGGCGGCCTGCGTCGGAGTGAGGGTCACCATGTCGCCCCCGGATGCCGTCGTGCGAGAACCTGCATCTCGGCGAGGATGTGACCGAGAGGGGTGGCGTGGGCTCCCTGCCTCCCGCCGGCCGATGACGACATGACCGCGGGGACCGACAGCTCCGCCTCGGCGAAGACGGTGTCGACCACGCCGTCGAAACCGGCGCGGAGAGCCGACGGACGCACGGCGGCAGCGCCGAGGCGGTCGATGAGGTCGTCGTCGCGGAACAGCTCATCGACATAGGGCCAGACGTCTCCGAGCGCCCGGATGATCCTGGTGCGCGACTCCTCCGTGCCGCCGGCGAGGCGCAGGACCCACTGCACCGCGTGATCGCGGTGGTAGTCGACCTCTTTGAGGGACTTCTCGGCGATCGCCGCGAAGGTCTCGTCGCTGCTGGCGCGTAGCGCGGAGTAGAGCTCGAACATGAAGGTGGCGACGACGAACTGCCGTGCGATCGTCTGGGCGAAGTCGCCGTTGGGCTGCTCCACGATCCATGCACAGCGGAACTCGGACTCGTCGCGGAAGAAGGCGAGATCGTCTTCGCTGCGGCCGTCGTACGACCCCGCGTAGTGGAGGAACGACCGCGCGTGGCCGAGGAGATCGAGGGCGATGTTGCCCAGGGCCACATCCTCCTCCAGCTCCGGTGCTCGGGAGATCCAGGCACCGAGCTGCTGCGACAGGATGAGCGCATCGTCGCCGAGGCGGAGCGCGTACTCGGCGATATCGGCGGATGCGGCGACCGCCCCCGTGCCGGAGAGCTCCTGCGACAGGCGGAGCTCATCGACCGAGACGTCGCCGTGGACGTCGATGTCCTCGTGCGCGGTTTCCGAGTACGGGGCGCTCACAGGTGCGGCACTCCCTCGGAAGCCGTGTAGTACACGGCGTGCCGGTAGTTCTTGCCGGCGGGGCTCTCGAAGTAGGCGCCCTTGGCGTCGGGGTCGCTCGTCGTGATCGCGTCCGCCGGTGCGACCCAGATCGAGACGCCCTCACCGCGGCGCGTGTAGAGATCGCGGGCGTTGCGGATCGCCATCTCGGCGTCCGGCGCGTGGAGCGACCCGACGTGCACGTGGCTCAGTCCGCGGTTCGCCCGGACGAACACCTCCCACAGCGGCCAGGGCTCCCGTTCGTCCGCCCCCGGCGTCGCCATCATGCCACCGCCTTCGTCTTCCGTGCCTGCTTGCGTGCGTACTCCGCCGCGGCCTCGCGAACCCACGCGCCCTCTTCGTGCGCGGTACGTCGCCGTTCGAGGCGCTCGGCGTTGCACGGGCCGTTGCCGCGCACGACCTCGAAGAACTCGTCCCAATCGATCTCGCCGATCACGTACTGGCCGGTCTCCTCGTCGAAGCGCAGGTCGGGGTCGGGCAGGGTCACCCCGAGGATCTCGGCCTGGGGCACGAGCATCCCGACGAAGCGCTGGCGCAGCTCGTCGTTGGAGAAGCGCTTGATCTTCCACTTCATCGACTGCGCCGAGTTGGGGGACTGGTCGTCGGGCGGTCCGAACATCGCCAGGCTCGGCCAGTACCAGCGGTTCACGGCGTCCTGGGCCATCTCACGCTGCTCCTCGGACCCCTGCATCAGAGTGAGCAGGATCTCGAAGCCCTGCCGCTGGTGGAAGGACTCCTCCTTGCACACCCGCACCATCGCGCGGCCGTAGGGGCCGTACGACGCGCGGCACAGCGGCACCTGGTTGCAGATCGCGGCACCGTCGACGAGCCAGCCGATCGCGCCCATGTCGGCCCAGGTCGGGGTGGGGTAGTTGAAGATCGAGGAGTACTTCGCCTTGCCGGTGATGAGCTGATCCATCATCTCGTCCCGCGTGGTGCCCAGGGTCTGCGCGGCGGAATACAGGTAGAGACCGTGGCCGGCTTCGTCCTGGACCTTCGCCATCAGGATGGCCTTGCGCTTCAGGCTCGGGGCGCGCGTGATCCAGTTGCCCTCGGGCTGCATGCCGATGATCTCGGAGTGCGCATGCTGGGAGATCTGCCTGACCAGGGTCTTGCGGTAGGCGTCGGGCATCCAGTCGCGCGGCTCGATGCGCTGCTCGTTCGCGATGAGTTCGTCGAAGAGACGCTCCTCGTCGGAGGGCTCGCTCACCAGGGACAGGTCTGCGGGACTGGTCATCGTCGACTCCTCGGCGTCAGGTCATCTTTACTGACCGATCGTTAGGTAATTCTGGCACACCGAAGCACCGGATTCAAGACGGTGTGCAGCGCGTGCTGTCGAGGAGGAGTCCGACGTGTCGGCGGGGTGGGGCAGAGTGGAGGGCATGTCCTATCCCGTCTCCGCCACCCGCGAGGCCGCACTCGCCGCACTGCGCGAACTCGTCGGCCGCCCCGATGCCGACTTCCACGACGGGCAGTACGAAGCGATCGAGGCGCTGGTCGAGGGTCGCCGCCGGGCGCTCGTGGTGCAGCGCACGGGGTGGGGGAAGTCGGCGGTGTACTTCGTCGCGACGCTACTGCTGCGCAGACAGGGAGCCGGGCCGACCGTGCTCGTCTCGCCGCTGCTGGCACTCATGCGCGATCAGATCGCCGCCGCTGAACGAGCCGGTGTCCGGGCCGTCGCGATCAACTCCACGAACGCCCATGAATGGGCCGAGGTGCTCGCGCAGCTCGACCGCGACGAGGTCGACGTGCTGCTGGTCTCTCCCGAGCGGCTCAACAATCCCGCTTTCCGGGAGCAGCAGCTTCCGGCCCTGGTTCGTCGCATCGGCATGCTCGTGGTCGACGAGGCGCATTGCATCAGCGACTGGGGGCACGACTTCCGTCCCGACTACCGACGCCTGCGGGACCTGATCGCGCAGATGCCCGCCGATGTGCCCGTGCTCGCGACGACGGCCACGGCGAACAGTCGCGTCGTCGCCGATGTCGCCGAGCAGCTCGGTGTCCTGCAGCCCTCCGGGGAAGCAGCCGCCGAACCGGTGCTCACGATTCGCGGACCGCTCGCGCGCACGTCGTTGCGGTTGGGGGTGCTGCGCCTGCGTGATTCGACGAGCCGTCTCGCCTGGCTGCTGAGTCACCTCGACGACCTCCCCGGCTCCGGCATCATCTACACGCTCACGGTCGCAGCTGCGGTCGACACCGCTCGTCTGCTGCGTGAGCGCGGTCACGATGTGCGCGCCTACACAGGCCAGACCGACACCGAGGAGCGCGCGGAGTCCGAAGGGCTGCTCAAGCGCAACGAGGTCAAGGCACTGGTCGCCACGAGCGCGCTGGGGATGGGGTTCGACAAGCCGGATCTGGGTTTCGTGCTGCACCTCGGTGCTCCGTCTTCGCCCGTCGCGTACTACCAGCAGGTCGGTCGTGCCGGTCGTGCGAGCGAGAGTGCGGACGTGCTGCTGCTGCCCGGGGCCGAGGACCGCGACATCTGGCACTACTTCGCCACGGCGTCGATGCCGGACCGTGAGCGTGCGGAGCGGGTCATCGGCGCCCTCGGCGACACCCCGATCTCGACACCGGCGCTCGAGGCGATGGTCGACATCCGCCGCACTCCTCTCGAGCTGTTGCTCAAGGTGCTCGACGTCGACGGTGCGGTCCGGCGTGTGCAGGGCGGGTGGGTCGCGACCGGCGAGCCCTGGAACTACGACGCGGAGCGCTACGAGCGGATCGCCGCCGAGCGGATCGCAGAGCAGCAGCACATGATCGAGTACGAGCAGACCGACGGGTGCCGCATGGAGTTCCTGCAGCGGGCGTTGGACGATGACACGGCTGCGCCCTGCGGGCGGTGCGACAACTGCGCAGGCGGATGGTTCCCGCGTGAGGTCGGGGAGTCCGCGAGCTCGCACGCCGCGGAATCCCTCGACCGGGTGGGGGTTCCGATCGAGCCCCGTCGTGCCTGGCCGACCGGCGCCGACCGGCTCGAGGTGCCGGTCAAGGGGCGGATCCCCGTCGACGAGCAGGCGAGCGAGGGCCGGGCGCTGGCGCGACTCACCGATCTGGGGTGGGGAGGTACCCTGCGTGAGATCTTCGCCGCGGGCGCTTCCGACGCCGAGGTGACCCCGCAGCTGCTGCAGGCGTGCATCCGCGTGCTCGCGGGGTGGGGGTGGGCGGAGCGGCCGGTGGCCGTCGTGGCCACGCCCTCGCGCTCGCACCCGCTGACGGTCGACTCGCTTGCGCGCGGTCTCGCCCAGGTCGGGCGCCTGCCGTACCTCGGTGCCCTCGAGCCCATCGGCGGCGGTCCCTCGGGCGGACCGGGCGGGAACAGTGTCTTCCGTCTCGCCGGACTCTGGGATCGCTTGAGTGCTCAGCATCTCGAGGTGCCGTCGGGGCCGGTGCTGCTCGTGGATGATCTGGTGGACAGCCGGTGGACGATGACGGTCGCGGCCCGTGTGCTCCGGCAGGCCGGTGCGACCGAGGTGCTGCCCTTCGCGCTGGCGCTGCGCGGCTGACGTGGGCCCGTCGGCGGCTGTCAGTCGTCGGCCGGTGCGACGCGCGGCGGCCAGCTGGTGGCGCCGAGCTCGCGTGAGATGTTGCGGGCCGTCTCCCTGAGGGCGTTGAGGATCGCATCTGAGGCCGGGGTCTGCGACGTCGGAAGCACCACGGCGACGGCCGCGACGATGTCGTTCGAGGCGTCGGCGACGGGGGCGGCGAGGGAGGACTCCCCGAGCACGGCTTCGTCGAATTCGCCGGCGGTCCCGCGTTCGGCGATCGACGGCAGCTCCAACGTCAAGCGCGCCACGTCCGTGATGGTGTCGCCGGTGAGGCTGCGCAGCGGCTGTTCGAAGACGCTCTGCTGGAAGCCCTGATCGTAGGCGAGCAGGACCTTGCCCATCGCCGAGGCGTGCGCGGGAATCGCGACCCCGGTCTCCAGCATCTGCTGGCTGTCGTCGGGGCGCAGGTTGTGGTGGATGACGAGCACGTCGGTGAAGTGCGGGGCGCCCAGTCGCACCGAGAGGTTGGTGCGACGTGCGAGCTCCTGCGTCCATCGCATCGCCCGCGCACGCACATCGAGGGTGTCGAGGTAGACGTTGCTCAGGCGCAGGAGGGTCGGGCCGAGCATGTATCGCTGGCCGCCGCGTTCCTTCGCGACGAGCCCATGCGCACGCAGCGACTTGACGATCCCGTGCACCGTCGATGGCGGCAGGCCGAGCGCCGCGGACAGGTCGGTGATGCCGAGATGGCGTGCTCCCTGGAGCAGTTCGAGGATCTTCGCCGCGCGGTCGATCGCCTGGATCACGGGAGTCCTCCTTCCGGTGCGTCGTCGAGCCGGTGTCGGTCGAGCCGGCCTTCACGAATGATCTTGACAACCCGACTGGCTCCGAGCATATTCGACATTAACGAATTCCTTTCGGATTTTGCGCACCAGACCCCAAGGATCAAAGGAGATCGAGTGATGAAGAAGCTCATCAACGCCCCGCAAGATGTTCTCGTCGAATCTCTGAGAGGTGTCGCGCTCGCTCATCCCGAGCTCTCCGTCGACCTCGAGAACCACGTGATCACTCGGGCGACGCCCAAGGCGCAGGGCAAGGTCGCGATCGTCTCGGGCGGTGGCTCCGGGCACGAGCCGCTGCACGGCGGTTTCGTCGGGACGGGGATGCTGGATGCCGCCGTCGCCGGAGAGGTCTTCACCTCCCCGACCCCGGACCGTGTCCAGGTGGCCACCAAGGCCGTGGATCGTGGGGCCGGCGTGCTCCACATCGTGAAGAACTACACCGGCGATGTGCTGAACTTCGAGATGGCGGCCGAGCTCGCCTCGATGGAGGGGATCGAGGTCGGCAGCATCACCGTGGACGACGACGTCGCGGTGCAGGACTCCCTGTACACGGCGGGGCGTCGCGGTGTCGGTCTGACGGTGCTGCTCGAGAAGCTCGTGGGCGCCGCCGCGGAGGAGGGCCGCGATCTCGCCGCCGCCGTGGCGCTGGCAGAGAAGATCAACGGACAGGGCCGCTCGATGGGCATGGCGCTCACCAGCTGCACCGTGCCCGCGGCGGGCAAGCCCACCTTCGACCTGCCCGACGACCAGATGGAGATCGGCATCGGCATCCACGGCGAGCCGGGTCGTCACCGTGAACCGCTGGCTCCCGCAGCGGACATCGCGAAGCAGCTCGTCGAGCCGATCCTCGCCGACCTCGACGCCAGCGGTCCGTCGATCGTGATGCTCAACGGCATGGGGGCGACGCCTCTCATCGAGCTGTACCTCATGTACGGCGAGGTGGCGGCGATCCTCGAGAAGTCCGGGGTGAAGATCGCCAGGAACCTCGTCGGCAACTACATCACCTCGCTCGACATGGCGGGTTGCTCGGTCACCGTGCTCAAGGCGGACGACGAGCTGCTGCGTCTGTGGGACGCGCCCGTGAACACCCCGGGTCTGCGGTGGGGCGCCTGATGGCCGCTGTCGACACCGCCGTCCTCGCCGACTGGGTCGCCCGGTTCGGCACGGTCGTCACCGACAAGCGCGACTGGCTCACCGAACTCGACTCGGCCATCGGCGACGCGGATCACGGCGCGAACATGGCCCGAGGGATGAGCGCCGTCGGCGAGAAGCTCGCTGCGGGCGCACCCGGAACGATCGACGAGCTGCTGAAGACCGTCGGCATGACCCTGGTGAGCTCGGTCGGCGGGGCCAGCGGACCGCTCTACGGGACCTTCTTCCTGCGGATGGGGATGACGGCCGGAGCGGTGTCCGAGCTCGACGGTCCGGCCCTGGCGGCCGCGCTGCGTGCAGGGCTCGACGGCATCGTCGCGCGCGGTAAGGCGGAAGCGGGGGACAAGACGATGTTCGACGCGATGGCACCGGCCGTCGACGCGATGGACGCAGCGCTCGCCGAGGGCTCGACCGTCGCGGCTGCCGTCACCGCCGCCGCGGAAGCCGCGGAACAGGGGCGTGACGCCACGTTGCCGCTCGTCGCACGCAAGGGGCGCGCGAGCTACCTCGGGGAGCGCAGCGCAGGCCACCTCGACCCCGGGGCGGCTTCCACCGCGATCCTCTTCGACACGCTCGCCGCGGCGGTCGCGGGCAGCGCCTGATGATCGGTATCGTCGCCGTCTCCCACAGCGCACGGCTCGGGGAGGCGGCACTGGAGCTTGCCCTGCAGATGGTCCAGGGACCGGCAGTGCGCGTGCGGGTCGCCGCCGGTGCGGGCGTGGACGGCGAGGGCGTGCCGGTCCTCGGAACGGATGCCGTGGCCGTGGCCGCCGCGATCGATGAGCTCGCCGCCGACTGCGACGGAGTCCTGATCCTGATGGACCTCGGCTCGGCGGTGCTGAGCGCCGAACTCGCGCTCGAACTGCGCACGAGCGACGTGCCCGTCCGGCTCGCTCCCGCGCCGTTCGTGGAGGGACTGCTCGCCGCGGTCGTCTCCGCCGCGGCGGGGAGCGACCTGGATACGGTGGCCGCAGAGGCGTCCGCCGCGCTCGGGGCGAAGACCGGCCAGCTCGGCGTCACGGACGGTGACGGACCGGCGGCTGCTCCGGAGTCGTCGGACGCCGTGCCGTCCGCAGAGGGCGAGGACGTCGGGGAGGCGCTCGTGCGCCGCGTGCGGGTCCGCAATCCGCAGGGACTCCACGCGCGTCCTGCTGCTCTGATCGCCGAGGCCTCCGCAGGGGCGGAGGTGCGTCTGCGACGTCTTCCCGACGGGCCCGATGCTTCGGCCGCGAGTCTTTCTCGCCTGCTGGTCCTCGGGGCGCGGCAGGGCGACGAGATCGAACTGACCGTGCGGGGCGCGCAGTCCGCCACCGTGCTCGACCGACTGACGGCGCTGTTCCACGACGGGTTCGGCGAGGGAACGGAGGCGGCACCACCCGCACCCGCCTCGGCCGCCCTGACGGAGAGTCCCGCCGATGACGAGGCGTCGCCTGTCGTGATCGCCCCCGGAGCCGTGCTGCGAGGACGCGGGGTGAGCCCCGGTCGGGTAGCGGCACCCGTCGTCCATCTCGCGCCGCCCGTGGCGGAGCCCGACGCGGCCACCGTCGTCGCGGCGGACGAGCGTGATGCCGAAGTCTCGGCGATCGAATGGGCGGCCGTGGCCGTGGCCGATCAGCTGCGGACCCGCACGGCGCAGGCGACCGGGGAGGCGCGGGCGATCCTCGACGCGTCGCGACTGCTCGCGTCCGATCCGGAGCTGGTCTCCGAGGCGACCGCACTGGTTCGAGCGAAGGGCCGAAGCGCCGCACGCGCCGTGTGGGAGACCGGCCTGGCGCACGAGAAGGGCCTCGCAGCACTGGGCGGTCGGATGGCGGAGCGGGCGGCGGACATCCGCGACGTCCGCGACAGGATCATCGCCGAGATCCTCCAAGTCGACATGCCGGGAGTGCCGGAGCGTGAGGAACCGTTCGTGCTGGTCGCGACCGATCTGTCTCCTGCCGACACGGCGACCCTGGGTGAGGGGCGCTGCGTCGGCCTGGTCACCGAGCAGGGGGGCCCGACCTCCCATACGGCGATCATCGCCCGCTCGCTCGGGCTTCCCGCCGTGGTCGGCGTGGTCGGCGCCGTCGGCATCCCCGTCGGCGCGACGCTTCTCGTCGACGGCGGACGCGGCACGGTCGAGGTCGATCCGCCGCAGTCACGGGTCACGGAAGCGGCGGCTGCCGACGCGGTGGAGTTCGACGGGACCGGGCGGCTCGCCGACGGTCACCACCTCCCGCTGCTCGCGAACGTCGGCGGGGCCGCAGACGCCGTGAACGCGGCGGCGGCCCATGCGGAGGGCGTGGGGCTGTTCCGCACGGAGTTCTGCTTCCTGGACAGGGACGATGCCCCATCGGTGGACGAGCAGACGGCTGCGTACCGGGGTGTGCTCGCTGCGTTCTCCGGCCGCAAGGTGGTCGTGCGGACGTTGGATGCCGGGAGCGACAAGCCCCTCCCGTTCGCGAACGCCGATGACGAGGACAACCCGGCGCTGGGTGTGCGCGGGCTGCGGATCGCGCGTCGTCGCCCGGAGCTCCTCGACGACCAGCTGCGGGCGCTCGCCCGGGCTGCGCGGGCGGAAGCGGCGCACGTCGAGGTGATGGCACCGATGGTCGCGACGGTCGAAGAGGCGCGGGAGTTCGCCGAGCAGGCTCGCGCCGCGGGGATCGAGCGTGCGGGCATCATGATCGAGACCCCCGCGGCCGCGTTGCTCGCCGCGGAGCTGTTCGAGGTGGTCGACTTCGTGAGCCTGGGCACGAACGACCTGGCCCAGTACACACTCGCCGCGGACCGGCTGCTGAGCGACCTCGGAGACCTGAACGACCCGTGGCAGCCCGCCGTCCTGCGCCTGATCGGCATCGTCGGGGAGGCGGGGAGGGCCGCCGGGAAACCCGTCGGGGTGTGCGGGGAGGCCGCGGGCGACCCCGCGCTCGCTCCGGTGCTCGTGGGGCTGGGTGCCACGTCGTTGTCGATGACTCCCCGCTCGCTCGGCCGCGTTGCCGCGGCTCTCTCCGAGATGAGCGAGGACGAGTGCCGGCGCGCGGCGAAGGCGGTGCTCGCCGCTGCCACCGTGGCGGAGGCGCGCGCGGTGGCGGGCCACGCCGAAGACGCGTGATCGCCGCGTGCATGTCCGGTGCGGCATGTTCTTCATCTCATTCCGATCTCGACATGCCGGACACTCCGTGCGGGGCGGCGACTCCTCCGTAGGCTCGGCATTCACGGGGGTGTCGGAGCCGACGCCGAAGACGAATCGGAGGGGACATGTCGCTGAAGCGGTCGGTCGGAAAGAGCGTGATCGGTGCTCTGGCGGTGAGTGCCGTGGTGGCGCTCGCCGGCTGCGCACCCACACCTCAGGCGACGCCGAGGCCTAGTGCCTCTCCCGTCGCTCCGACGCCCGATCCCTATGCGGGTCCGATCTCCTTCGTCGGAGACGAGCTGGACTGGTTCCTGCTGAGTGCCGACGAGATCGCGGCCATGCTCCCCGACGTCGGAGAGGTGAGCCCGGCCGTCTCCTCGCTGATCCAGGTCTCCGACGGAGGTGGGTACGAGCCGGTGCCTGCTATCTGCAGCGCGCTGGCAGCGGAGACGTCGCTCGGATCCATCGGCGCGCGCTCCGTCACGTGGAGCAACGCCGCTCCCGAGGGACGCGACGGTTGGCTCAACGTCCTCCAATTCGCCGATGAAGAGTCCGCGAAAGTCAGGATGGATCAGTACGTCGACGCCGCGGCGCAGTGCGGCGAATTCGAGTTCGGCGGACCTTCCACTTTCGCATCCTCGACCGCAGAGGGCGAGGGCGAGGTCCGGGCTGTCGCCGGATCTCTGATCCTCACCTATCCGACAGGTGGTGGGCACAGCCTCTACAAGGGCTACGCCTCGGCTGGGAACGTCATCGTCGAGGTGTGGCAGCCGTTCACGGGTGAGCCGGTGTTCGATACCGCAGCCGCCGCGGCGCTGCTGCGCGACCGCGCAGCCGAGGCTCGGGGGATGCTGATCGACGAGCTGACAGCGAATCCTCCTGCGCCCGTCGAGACGCCCGCGGCCGATGCGGCCGCGCCGTGGAGCGAATGGCAGATCACGCCGGTGGGCGTCGGGCCGGTGCGGCTGGGCGTCGAACTCGACGAGGCCATCGGGACGGTCCCCGGAGCCCGCATCCAGGAACCCGGGTGGGAGGGTGGACCGACACGACTGATCGCCGCGGATGAGTCCGCGTCGCTCCTGCTCGAGACTCAGGAAGGGGGGACTCTGCTCGCGGCCGTCACGGTCGGTATCGCGAACATCGCAGGCGATCGCGCCGATGACGGAGCAGTACTTCCGTCCGCCGACGGAGTGAGGGTCGGCGATCCGGTGTCCGCCGCGGTCGCTGCATTCCCGCAGGGCACGGCTCTTCGTATCGTGTCGTCGGGGGAGTATTTCTACGAGTGGTCGACCCGCGAGGGCGTGACGCTGCGGTTCCGTCTCGATCGTGACTCGGTCGGCGACGATGGCGCCGTGATCACCGGGATCACGCTGGAGGATGCCACCCTGCGCACCGCGCTGATCTTCGGCTGAGGCGCTTCCGACGATCGATCTTCGCACCGGGCTTCATTACTAACCGATCGTTCAGTTAGTATGGGCCCGTCGGGGCACCGCTGCCGCGGCATCACGCGACGAGGAGGTCGACGATGACGGAAGCGATGACGCACGCCACCGGGGCGGTGCCGGCGAGCCGCGCGATGATGGAGCGCGATCGTGCCTCGGCCTCGCTCGGGCTCGTCGTCGAGCGCGACGACCCCGGTCACGCTGTGGTCTCCATGCGCGTGCGCGACGACATGACGAACGGGTTCCACATCACGCACGGCGGCTTCGTGTTCGCCCTGGCCGACACCGCCTTCGCGATCGCCTGCAATGAGGACGACCGGGTCACGGTCGCCGCGGGTGCCGACATCTCCTTCCTGAAATCCACCGTCTCCGGGCAGACGCTGACGGCGACGGCCGTCCGCCGCACCCGCACCGGCCGCTCCGGCATCTACGACGTGACGGTGACCGACGAACTCGGCGACACGGTCGCGGAGTTCCGCGGTCGCTCGCGCACCACCAACCAGACCTTCTGAACCTCCGAGCCGATGGAGTCTCCCGTGTCGACGACGACCGCAGCATCCTCCCGCATCCACCCGCCCTCAGCCGACGAGCTCGACGCCGAGGAGCGCATGAGCCGGGCGGAGATCGAGCACCTGCAGCTCACTCGCCTGCAGCAGACCGTGCGCCACGCGTACGCGAATGTGCCTCTGTACACGCGCAAGTTCGATGACGCCGGAGTGCATCCCGAGGACATCCGCACGCTCGCCGATGTCGAACGGCTGCCGTTCACGACCAAGGACGATCTGCGCGAGACGTACCCGTTCGGCATGTTCGCCGTCCCGATGGAGGAGGTCGCGAGGATCCACGCGTCGAGCGGCACCACCGGACGACCGACCGTCGTCGGCTACACTCGCGGTGACCTCGATCGATGGGGGTCGCTGGTCGCGCGTTCCCTGCGCGCCAGTGGCATCCGCCGGGGGATGAAGGTCCACAACGCCTACGGCTACGGCCTCTTCACCGGCGGGCTGGGGGCGCACGCGGGCATCGAGGCGCTCGGAGCCACGGTCATCCCGATGTCCGGCGGTCAGACAGCGCGACAGGTGCAGCTCATCCGCGACTTCGAACCGGACGCGATCCTCTGCACGCCGAGCTACCTGCTGACGATCGCAGACGCGATGGTCGCTCAGGGTGTCGACCCGCGCTCGACCTCCCTGCGCGTCGCGGTGCTCGGAGCAGAGCCGTGGACGAACGAGATGCGGCAGGAGCTGGAGCTGCGACTCGGCATCGACGCCCTCGACATCTACGGGCTCAGTGAAGTCATGGGACCGGGTGTGGGCAACGAGTGCCTGGAGACCAAGGACGGCCCGCACCTGTGGGAAGACCACTTCCTGCCGGAGGTCATCGACGCCGAGACCCGGGCCGCGCTTCCCGACGGAGAGCTGGGAGAACTCGTGTTCACCTCGCTCACCAAGGAGGCGTTCCCGGTCATCCGCTACCGCACCCGCGATCTCACCCGACTCCTGCCCGGCACCGCCCGCCCGGGGATGAGGCGCATGGAGAAGGTCACGGGCCGCAACGACGACATGATCATCCTGAGGGGCGTGAA
This sequence comes from Microbacterium paraoxydans, assembly GCF_020524545.1. Lineage (GTDB taxonomy): Bacteria > Actinomycetota > Actinomycetes > Actinomycetales > Microbacteriaceae > Microbacterium > Microbacterium paraoxydans_C. The sequence goes on from NZ_JAIVLG010000002.1 coordinate 463,785, forward strand.
CCTCTTCCCGACGCAGATCGAGGAGCTGGTGCTCGGCATCGAACAGCTGACCCCGCACTTCATCCTCGAGCTGTCGAAGGAAGGCCGCATGGACACGATGACCGTGCGCATCGAGAGGCACCCCGAGCTTTCGGTCGAGACCTGCACCAGTGCGGCGGAGGTGCTGGCGCAGCGCATCAAGGTGTTCGTCGGGTCCACGGTCGCCGTCCGACTCGAGGAACCGGGCGCGCTGCCGCGGAGCGAGGGCAAGTACAAGCGCGTCTACGACCTGCGCTGACCCGGGGGAGCGGAGGGTGAGAACGCCTCGCGGTCACCGCTCCCGTCCCACGGCATGATCGGATGCGAGACTGTGCATGATGTCAGAGATGCAGAGCACACGTCGAGGCCGCCCGGGATACGACCAGCAGGGCATCCTCGCGGTCGCCGTCGCCGCCTTCAACGAGCACGGGTACGACGCCACCTCGATCGGCATGCTCGCGGAGCGGCTCGGACTGTCGAAGTCGGCGATCTACCACCACTTCGGCTCCAAGGATCAGATCCTCGACCTCGCCCTCGATGCGGCGCTCAGCGGACTCGAAGCCGTCGTCGAGGACCCTCTGTCGGAACCCGCGGCGGCATCCACCGCCGATGGGCACGCGGTCGCGCGATTGGAGCATGTGCTGCGCGGCGCGGTCCACGTGCTCGTCGAGCAGTTGCCCACGGTCACGCTGCTGCTGCGCGTGCGAGGAAACACCGAGGTCGAGCGTCGGGCGCTGACACGGCGTCGTGCCTTCGACCGGCGCATCACGGCCCTCGTGTCGGAGGCGCAGTCCGAGGGTGCTCTGCGATCCGATGTCGATGCGAGCGTCGTAGCCCGCCTGGTCTTCGGCATGATCAACTCGATCGTCGAGTGGTATCGCCCGGGAGGGCAGGAAGGCGCTGATCGCCTCGCCGACGACGTCGTCGCCGTCGCGCTGGACGGACTTCGCCGCCGCTGAGCCCCGCGCTGCTCGCGACACACCGACACCCCGTCCTACCGTCCGGGCCCCGCCCAGGCGACGTCTGTCAGACGGGGCCTGGACGGCAGGCGGGGGCGTCGGCGCTCTCTCAGGCAGTCTCCACCGGCTCCTTCGCGACGAGGGTGAGCACGTCGTAGGTGGCGACGATCTCATCGCGCTGGTTCTTCAGCACCGAATCCCAGCGCACTTCGCCGTACTCGTCGGTCTCGCGCGGAGTGATCTGCTTGGCGGTGAGTTCGACACGGATCTCGTCGCCCGGGGAGACCGGCGTCACGAACCGCAGGTTCTCCAGCCCGGAGTTCGCGAGCACGGGTCCGGGCGCCGGGTCGACGAAGAGCCCCGCCGCCCACGACACGAGCAGGTACCCGTGGGCGACGCGACCGGGGAAGAACGGATTCGCCGCCGCCGAGGTCTCGTCCATGTGCGCGTAGAAGGTGTCACCCGTGAAGGCCGCGAAGGTCTCGATGTCGTCGAGGGTCACGGTGCGGGAACCGCTCACGACCTGGTCCCCGATGCTCAGCTCGGCCAAGGACTTGCGGAACGGGTGCATCGCGCCGCTCTCCTGGTAGGGACGCGCATCCGCCCCCTGATGCCACACCCCGGTCAGGGCCGTCATCATGGTGGGCGAGCCCTGCACGGCGGTGCGCTGCATGTGATGCAGGACCGCGCGGATGCCGCCGAGCTCCTCGCCGCCGCCGGCCCGCCCGGGGCCGCCGTGGACGAGGGTCGGGAGCGGTGAGCCGTGGCCCGTCGAACTGCGGGCATCGTCGCGGTCGAGGAACAGGACGCGACCGTTGTAGGCGGCCATCCCGGACGCGAGGGCGACGGCGACCTCGGGGTCGTGCGTCGCGACGCTGGTCACCAGCGAGCCGCCACCGCGGGCGACCAGAGCACTCGCCTCGTCGAGGGTGCGATAGCCGAGAATGCTCGAGACCGGGCCGAACGCTTCGATCTCGTTGACGGCGGCGCTCTCTGGATCAGTGAAGCGCAGCAGCATCGGCGCGACGAAGGCCCCGTCCGGGGCCGGTCCCTGGCTGCCGTCGTCGTGACGCACGTCGGGTGCGTCGGTCGACCCGACCACCAGTTCACCGCCGCCGTCCTGCAGCCGGGCCACCTGGCGGAGAACCTCGTCCCGCTGTGCGGTTGAGGCCAACGGCCCCATCGTCACGCCCTCGGCACGCGGATCGCCGAGGACGACGCGCTCGGACAGTCGGGCCTGCACGGCGCGGATGACGTCGTCGACGACCTCGGCCGGCACGATCGCGCGACGGATCGCGGTGCACTTCTGTCCGGCCTTCGTGGTCATCTCGGCGACGAGTTGCTTGACGTAGGCATCGAACTCGGGCGTCCCGGACACCGCGTCCGTTCCCAGGATCGAGGCGTTGATCGAGTCGGTCTCGCTCGTGAAGCGCACGCCCCCGGTCTGCACGGCATCGTGGGCGCGCAGACGCTCGGCGGTCGAGGCCGACCCGGTGAAAGCGACGAGGTCTCCCAACCGGAGCGTGTCGAAGAGCCCGGGGACACCACCGGAGACGAGTTGCAGCGAGCCTTCGGGCAGGAGGTCCGATTCGACCATAATCCGCACCATGGCCTCTGCGAGATACCCGGTCGGGGTGGCCGGCTTCACGACGGTGGGCACGCCAGCGAGGAACGCGGGGGCGAACTTCTCCAGCGCTCCCCAGACCGGGAAGTTGAATGCGTTGATCTGGACCGCGACGCCGGGGAGCCGGGTGTAGATGTGTCGGCCGAGGAAGGAGCCGTCCTTGGAGAGATTCTCGACGCCGCCGTCGACGTAGACCTTCGCGTTCGGCAGTTCCCGGCGGCCCTTGCTGGAGTACGCGAACAACACCCCGATCCCGCCGTCGATGTCGACCCAGGAGTCCTGCCGGGTGGCGCCGGTGCGGCTCGAGATCTCGTACAGCTCCTCCTTGCGCGCCGTGAGGGCGAGTGCGAGTTGCTTGAGGCGCACGGCGCGCTGATGGAAGGTGAGCTCGCCCAGCGAGGCCTGTCCTGCCCGGCGGGCATACGCGAGCGCCGCTTCGAGGTCGATGCCCTCGGTCGAGACGCGGGCGATGACCCGACCTGTCGATGCGTCGCGCACCTCGGTCGCTTCGGCATCGGCGCCGGGCGTCCACCAGGCTCCCTGGAGATAGCTGGGGAGGATCTCGGTCATGTCTGTTCCCTTCATCAGGCGTCCCATTCGTAGAAGCCGCGCCCGCTCTTGCGGCCCAGGTGTCCGTCAGCGACGAGGCGCCGCAGCAGGGCCGGTGGCTCGAAGCGCTCGCCGAGGTGGGCGGCGAGGTACTCGGCGATGCCGAGCCGGACATCGAGTCCGACCATGTCGGTCAGGCGCAACGGGCCGACGGGATGCTTGTAGCCCAGCGTCATCGCGGCGTCGATGTCGTCGGCGGAGGCGACTCCCTCTTCCAGCATCCGGATCGCCTCGAGCCCGATGGCCACGCCGAGTCTCGACGACGCGAAGCCGGGCGCGTCAGCCACCACGATCGGGGTCTTGCCGAGTGCGCGGATCCAGCCGCGGGCGGAGTCCGCCACTGCGGGAGGTGTCATCGCGCCGCGGACGATCTCGACCAGGGTCGAGGCCGGCACCGGATTGAAGAAGTGCATGCCGAGGAACCGGGCCGGGCGGTCCAGCGTCGCCGCGAGCTCATCGATCGAGATGGAGGAGGTGTTGGAGGCGAGTGCGGTCTCGGGGCCGATCACGGCCTCGACGCGGGTGAGCGCATCGATCTTGAGCGCGAGATCCTCGGGCACGGCTTCCACGACGAGGTCGCAGGGAGCGAACAGCGCGGTGTCCGTCCCGGCCTCGAAGCGCGCCCGATAGGCGTCGTCGGCCTCTTTCGCGGTGCCGCGGGAGATGGACGCGTCGACGGACGCCAGCACGCGCGCGGCGGCGGAGTCGGCGGAGACCTCATCGCGCTCGATCACGGTCACCCGGGAACCTGCGAGGAGGAACGCGTGGGCGATCCCGGCGCCCATGCGCCCGCCGCCGAGCACCCCCACGTGGACGGGAGCGCTGCTGCTGCTCTCGGTCATCGGTCTCTCCGTTCCAGGAAGTCGGTCATCCGTCGGAACTTCTCCGGGCTCTCGAAGAGCTCGGCCTGGGCCTCCAGGTCGACGGCGGGATGGCGGTCGCGGGGAGCGCGGAACACCCGCTTCGTCGCGATGGTCGCTGCGGGGTCGTTGCGGCCGATCCGGTCGGCGACCGCTTCGGCCGCGGTCAGCAGCTCGGCACTCTCGTGAATCGCCGAGACAAGGCCGATGCGCAGAGCCTCCTCCGCCTTCACGGTGCGTCCGGTGAGGAGCAGCTCGATCGCTCTGGCGTCGCCGACGATCTCCTTCAGCCTCCAGCTCGCGCCGGCTGCGGCGATGATGCCGAGGCCCGTCTCCGGATTGCCGATCGCGAGGGCGGGCGTCGCGATCCGGATGTCTGCGGCATAGGCGAGTTCGGCGCCGCCCCCCAGCGCGTAGCCGTCGATCGCCGCGATGACCGGCATCGGCAGCTCCGCGATGCGCACGAAGGCGTTCGCGTTGATGCCGCGCAGCGCATCGGGAGCCCGGCGGTCGCGCAGCTGGGCGATGTCGGCGCCCGCGGCGAACACGCCGTCTGCCCCGGTGAGGATCAGGGTCCGCGGCGACTCCTCGAGCTCGGCGCACAGGAGGTGCAGCGCGTCGATGGTCGCCTGGTCGATCGCGTTCCGCTTGTGCGGACGGTGGAGTGTGGCGATCACCCGGTCAGGGCGACGCTCGATGAGAAGCGGCGCTTCGGCGTCGGCTTCGTGGGGCATCAGACCTTCTCCAGGATCATGGCGGCGCCCTGGCCCACGCCGACGCACATCGTCGCGAGTCCGTGCCGAGAGCCCTCGCGCTCCATGCGTCCGAGCAGGGTGAGCAGCAGCCGGGAACCGGAGGATCCGAGCGGGTGACCGAGGGCGATGGCGCCACCGTCGGCATTGACCCGCGCCTCGTCGAGTCCGAGCCGACGGACGCATGCGATCGACTGCGTCGCGAAGGCCTCGTTGAGTTCGATCGATCCGATGTCGTCGATCGACAGGCCGGAGCGGTGAAGCGCCTTCTGCGTCGCCGGAACCGGGCCGAGGCCCATGACCTCGGGGGCGAGCCCGGCGCTCGTGCCGACGACGATCCGGGCGCGCGGTACGAGACCGTATCTCTCGATCGCGGCCGCGCTGGCCACCACGACAGCCGAGGCTCCATCGTTGAGCGCACTCGAATTGCCGGCGGTCACGACCGTGCCCCCGGCGACGACGGGGCGCAACCGCGCGAGAGCCTCGAGGGTGGTCTCCGGGCGCGGCCCCTCGTCGACCAGAACCTCGCCGGTGCCGACCGGGACGCCGACGATCTCGGGCGCGAACCGCCCGGCGGCGATCGCAGCGCTGGCGCGCTGCTGTGAGCGCAGGGCGAACGCATCCGCCTCGTCGCGGGTGATCCCGTCGACGCGGGCGACCTCCTCCGCGGTCTCGGGCATGGTGAAGGTCGCCTTGTCGCGCGCCTGGAGTCGGGGGTTCGGGAAGCGCCAGCCGATCGAGGTGTCGAACGCCGCGCCCGGCTTGGACCAGGCCTTCTCCGGCTTGGCCTGCACCCAGGGCGCCCGTGTCATGGATTCGACGCCGCCCGCGACGATGATGTCGGCGTCGCCGGCGCGGATCGCCTGCGCGGCCATCGTGACGGCGGACATCCCCGAGGCGCACAGCCTGTTCACCGTGATGCCGGGGACCGTGTCGGGGAGTCCGGCGAGCAGCACCGCCATCCTCGCGACGTTGCGGTTGTCCTCACCGGCCTGATTCGCCGCACCGAGGATCACCTCGTCGATCTCGATCGCGGCGTTGATGCCGGCTCGACGCACGGCTTCAGCGACCACGATCGCTGCGAGGTCGTCGGGGCGGACGGACGCGAGAGCGCCCCCGTATCGCCCGACGGGGGTGCGAGCACCTCCGACGAGGAATGCCTCGGTCATGCGGATCTCCTGACTGCGTCGTCTCGGTGCTGGCCGTGCCCATACGATCGGTCAGCGAATTACTGACCGATCGTATGGTAATTATGGCACAGGCGCAGAGTCCACCGCGATGCCGGCGGGCCGGTGCGCGTTCAGACCGACAGGTCGACGCCCTTGGTCTCCTTCACCAGGGACACCCCGATGAGCGAGATCACCGATGCGACGGCGATGTAGACGCCGATCGTCCACGCCGCCTGGAACTGGTTCAACAGCGCCTCGGCGATCATCGGAGCGAACGCTCCGCCGAGGATGGCTCCGAGCGCATACCCGATCGAGACACCCGAGTACCGCACGTTCGCCGGGAACATCTCGGCGTACAGCGCCGCCTGCGGGCCGTAGGAGAGACCGAGTGCGAACGTCATCACGAAGAGCGCCACGAAATACCAGAGGATGTTCGCGGTGTCGATCAGGAACCACATCGGCACCGCCCACAGGGCGAGCGCGACGTAGCCGATCTGGAACGTGCGGATGCGACCGAGTCGATCGGAGAGGTGCCCGCCCCAGAGCGTGAAGATCAGCCAGCCGAACGAGGCGAGCGTCGTCGCCAGCAGCACCGGGGGACGATCCATGCCGAGCGCCGTGACCGCATAGGTGGCGAAGAACGCGATCAGCAGATACCCGGCGGCGTTGTTCGCGATGAAGATGACGGCGGTGAGGATGACCTGCTTGGTGTTCTGGCGGAACAGCCGGCCGAGCGGGGCGGAGGCCTCCTTGCGGCGACGCACCAGGTCCTCGAAGATCGGGCTCTCATCGACGGCGCGGCGGATGACGTAGCCGACCCCGATCAGCACGATCGACAGCAGGAACGGGATGCGCCAGCCCCACTCGAGGAACGCCTCGGGCGACATCGAGCTCGTGAGCACCCACAGTGTGAACGTCGCGAGGATCATGCCGACCGGCACGCCGATCTGCGGGAAGGCGCCGAACAGGCCTCGACGCCCGCGCGGGGCGTGTTCCACGGCCATCAGCGCCGCGCCGCCCCACTCGCCGCCCGCGGAGAAGCCCTGCAGGATGCGGAGCAGGATCAGCAGGATGGGAGCTGCGACCCCGATCGCGGCGTAGGTGGGGAGGACGCCGATCAGCGAGGTCGACAGTCCCATCATGATGAGCGTGAAGACGAGCATCTTCTTGCGGCCCAGCTTGTCGCCGAGGTGTCCCGCGACGATGGCGCCCAAGGGCCGGAAGAGGAAGGAGATGCCGATCGTGGCGAAGGAGAGCACCTGGGCGAAGCCCGGACTCTCCTCGGCGATCGGTGCGAGGAACAGGGGGGCGAGCACCAGTCCAGCGGCCTGGGCGTAGATGAAGAAGTCGTACCACTCGATCGAGGTTCCGACGAGGGTGCCGGCGAGTACCCGTCGCTCCTCGGCGGGCATCCGCGCCTTCTGGATGTCTTCGGACACTGCTGATGTCATGCGAACTCCGTTGTTCTGCGAGTCGAGCTCGACGGCCGGGTGCCGACGAGTATTCATGACCGAATGGTCGGTCAGTTAATCGCCGAGCGTATCGCATCGCGGGGCTCGCCGCGTCGGTGCGCCGGAAATCCGGCTCAGACCCTCCCGAACGCGCGCAGTGGATGTTCCACGAGCTCCGTCACTCGCCGGAGGAACCCCGCCGCGTACCCGCCGTCGCACACGCGGTGGTCGAACGCGAGCGAGAGCTGGGCGATGCGCCGCGCGACGATCGCGCCCTCCACGACCCACGGCCGCTCGATGATCCGGCCGATGCCGAGGATCGCGACGTCCGGGTGGTTGATGATCGCGGCCGAGCCGTCGACGCCGAGGCCGCCGTAGTTGTTGAGGGTGAAGGTCGAACCGCGCAGACGCTCCGGCGGCATCGATCCGGCTCTGGCCGTGGTGGCGAGCTCTCGCAGAGCGGTGTCCAGCTGCTCCACGGTCAGCGTGTGCGCGCGGGGCACGACCGGGACGAGCAGGCCGCGCTCGGTGTCGGCGGCGATTCCGAGGTTCACGCCGTCGAACGAGATCACCTCCTCGCCGTTCTCGCTGAGCCGCGAGGCCAGCACGGGGAAGTCCTCGAGCGCCAGCAGGACGAAGCGCGCGAGCAGAGCCGTCACCGACGGGGCTCTTCCTCCCTCCGGTGCCATCCGGGCGCGGAGGTCCCACAGCTCCGTCGCATCGACATCGACCCAGACCGTCGCCTCGGGGATCTCGGACCTGCTGCGGCTCAGCTTCGCGCTGACGGCTCGGCGCAGGGCGGACATCCGCTCGCGTGACACCACGCCCAACCCGTCCACGCTCTCGCCGGTCCCGGTGGCCGCGCGATGATGCGCTGCGGCACCGTCGACCGCGTTCTCGACGGCCGCCTGCAGCACATCGGCGCGTGTGATCGCCCCGTCCGGGCCCGTCGCGGTGATCGTGTGGACGTCGAGTCCCAGATCGCGTGCGAGTCGGCGCACGATCGGAGAGCGCACGGCGACGGGGCGGTGTGCGCTCGGGGGCGGGGCCACAGCGCTCTCGGGGGCGGGGGAGGGGGGAGCGGTGGCCCTGGCGGCGGCCGCGGCCGGGCGGCGGCGCCCCGTGGCTGCAGGTGCGGTGGTCCCGTAGCCGATCAGTACGTTCCCCGAGCCGGCGCGCTCCTCCTCGCGGTACGCCTCGTGCTCGATCTCCGACGGCGCGTCGCTCTGCGCTTCGCCCGAGGCGCTGGGCGGCTGCGGCGCGGCCGCCGGGTCGACGACTTCGAGCACCGGGGCACCGACCTCGATCGTGTCGCCGACAGTGCCGTGCAGGGCAGTCACGACGCCGGCGAACGGCGACGGCAACTCGACGACGCTCTTCGCCGTCTCCACCTCGGCGATGGGCTGGTCGGTGACGATCGTGTCGCCGACCGCGACGAGCCACTGCACCAGCCCCGCCTCGGTCAGCCCCTCGCCCAGGTCGGGAAGACGGAACACCTGACCGGTCCGCACGGCTTTCGTCGGCGTGCTCATGCCTCGTCCTCCCAGTGCAGCGTGTCGATCGCGTCGAGCACGCGGTCGACGTCGGGCAGATACCAGTGCTCGAACTTCGGAGGCGCATAGGGGGTGTCGAAGCCGGTGACCCGGCGCACGGGTGCCGCGAGGTACTCGAAGCAGCGCTCGAACACGCGCGCCTGGATCTCGGATGCGACGCTCACGTAGCCCGGGGCTTCGGCGATGACGACGGCCCTACCCGTGGACTTCACGGCCGCCGTGACCGTCGCGTCGTCGAACGGCGAGAGAGAGCGGACATCGACGACCTGCACGCTGCGTCCTTCCGCGGCGGCGACGTCGGCGACCTCCAGCGCGAGGGGGACCGAGGATCCGTAGGCGAGGAGCGTCACATCCGTGCCGTCCCGGGCGACACGGGCGGTGCCGAGCTCGACGGTCTGCGCGGTGTCGACCTCGCCCTTGGACCAGTACAGCTTCTTCGGCTCCAGGAAGATCACGGGGTCAGGGGAGGAGATGGCCGCACGCAGCAGCGAGTACGCATCCTGCGGCGTCGAGGGGCTGACGACCGTGAGGCCGGGGGTGTGCGCGTAGTACGCCTCGGAGGAATCGCAGTGGTGCTCGACGCCGCCGATGCCGCCGCCGAACGGGATGCGGATCACCAGGGGCATCCGCAAGCCGCCACGCGTGCGGTTCCCGAGCTTGGCGACGTGGCTGACGATCTGCTCGAATGCGGGTAGCGCGAAGGCGTCGAACTGCAACTCGACGACCGGCCGCAGGCCGTTCATCGCCATGCCGACGGCGGTGCCCACGATGCCGGATTCGGCGAGCGGGGTGTCGAAGCAGCGATCCTCGCCGAAGCGGTCAGTGAGGCCGTCGGTGATGCGGAAGACGCCGCCGAGCGCCCCCACGTCCTCGCCGAAGACCACGACGTCCGGATCGGACTCGATCGCATCGGCGAGAGCACGGTTGAGGGCAGCGGCCATCGTCATCGTGGCCGTCGTCCCGACGTCGTTTCGCGTCGTGGTGTCGTCCTGCGCGATGGTCATCGGTGATCTCCGTTCGTCGCGGTGCCAGCGTCGGCGAGTCGTGAACGTTCGATCTCGTCGCGCAGCAGGTGCCACTGCTCGTCCAGCTGCGACGAGCGGGTCGCGGTCACATGGCGGAACAGGTCTTCGGGATCGAGATCGGCGTCGGTGTTCAGAGCGGTGCGCATGGCTGCTGCGATCTCCTCCGCGCCGGCCGCGAAGCGCTCCTCGGCGTCCGCGTCGAGGTCGCCCGTGGCGGTGAGGTGCGCCCGCAACCGGGCGAGCGGGTCGCGGGCGACCCAGGCCTGCACTTCCTCGCGCTCGCGGTAGCGGGTGTCGTCGTCGGCATTGGTGTGCGCCTGCATCCGGTAGGTGTGGGCCTCGACCAGCGAGGGGCCTCCACCCGTGCGGGCGCGCTCCACGGCCTCGCCGAGCACGGCCAGCACGGCGGCGACGTCGTTGCCATCGACGCGCCGCCCCGGCATCCCGTAGCCGATCGCCTTGTGCGCGAGGGAAGGAGCGGCGGTCTGCCGCGAGAGCGGGACGGAGATGGCGAACTCGTTGTTCTGCACGAAGAACACGACGGGGACGTGGAAGACGGCCGCGAAGTTCATGGCTTCGTGGAAGTCGCCCTCGCTCGTCGCCCCGTCGCCGCAGAGGGCGAGCACCACCGTGTCCTCGCCGCGGTGCTTCGCAGCCTGCGCGAAGCCGACGGCGTGCAGGAGCTGGGTCGCCAACGGAGTCGCCTGGGGTGCGACTCGGTGGGCGCGGACGTCGTACCCCGAGTGCCAGTCGCCCTTGAGGAGCACCAGCGCGTCGGCGGGCTCGACACCGCGGGCGATGACGGCGACCGAATCGCGATACGTCGGGAAGAGCCAGTCGTCGTCCCCGAGGACCATCGCGGCGGCGACCTGGCATGCCTCCTGGCCCTGCGAGGAGGGATAGACGGCCAGACGGCCCTGGCGTACGAGCGCACCGGCCTGATCGTTGATCCGTCGTCCCTCGACGAGCCCCCGGTAGGCGGCCAGCAGCGTCTCGCCGTCGGGCATCCGGTACTGCGCGTCTGCGACGGGCGTGCCGTTCTCATCGATCAGTTGCACCGCGGTGTCTTGCGGGAGCAGGTCGGTGTGCTGCATTCGCTCGCCCTCCTTGCCGAACTCGTTGGAGAAAGCATGCCTCCGTGCGCGACAGTCATCCAAGATCATTCGTCGAATCCTGGATGAAAGCGCATCGAATGGTGCATTCTTGATCGAAGTGTCAGTATTCTCTGGCCGTCGGAAGGGGGGGCACATGATCACGTTGGACGACACGGATCGAGCGATCCTCGAGGAGCTGCGTCGCGACGCGCGCTCCTCGATGACCGCGATCGCGGACGCCGTGCACATCTCTCGCGCCGGCGCGCACGCGCGGATCAAACGCCTCACGGACGCCGGGGTCATCATCGGGTACGCGGTGCGCACCGACCCCGTCCTTCTCGGGCACCACGCGAGCGCGTACGTCACCCTCGCCATCGAGCAGGCGACCTGGCAGGCGGTGAGCGAACGGCTGCGCGCGATCCCGGAGATCGAGCACATGGCGTTGGTCGGCGGCGACTTCGACGTGATCCTGCTCGTGCGGGCGAACGACGCGCGCGACCTGCGCCGCATCGTGCTGGAGGACATCCAGGCGATCCCGTCGATCCGCTCGACCAGGACCACGCTGATCTTCGAGGACTACCCGCGCGCCTGAGTCCCGCCCCTGCCACCCCGCCCCGCCACCCCGCCCTGCCACCTGGAGTGAAGGAGAACTCACGTTTCGAAGGACCGCATTCGGTGGATGCTCTTTCGAGACGAGAGTTCTCCTTCGTCATGAGAGCCGCTCCGGGGCACGGCTTCCTTCGCACTCGGACATCTGCGGCGCGCTCCGCGACAAGTGCCGGGAGGAACGCCGGTCGAGAATGAGGGAACGACCAGCTTCTCGACCGTCGCTGGCCCGCGTCACGCTCGAAGGAGAGTCCCCGATGTCCGATTCCGCCGCTTCCGCAGCCGCCGCGCTGCTCGACCGCATCCAGGCACCGGAAGGCGCAGGCAGGGAGATCCCGGATGCCGCGACCAGGGAGGTCATCGGCCGCGCCCCTGTCGCCACCGTCGACGACCTCGATGCCGCGATCGCTCGTGCCAAGGCGGCCCAGCCGGCGTGGGAGGCGCTCGGTCACGAGGAGCGCAGTGCGCTGCTCCTCGCCGCGGCCGATGCCATCGACGCCAACGCCGAAGGTCTCGCCTACCTGCTCTCCCGGGAGCAGGGAAAGCCGCTCAACGGCCCGAACGCCCGCTTCGAGCTCGGCGCCTGCTCCGCCTGGCTGCGCACCAACGCGACCACCGCGCTCGAGCCGCAGGTGCTGGTGGACGACGAGACCCTGCATGCAGAGCTCGTGTACAAGGCGGCCGGCGTCGTCGGTGCCATCGGTCCGTGGAACTGGCCCCTCATGATCACCGTCTGGCAGATCGGACCTTCGCTGCGGATGGGCAACACCGTCGTGGCGAAGCCGAGCGAATACACGCCCCTGAGCGTGCTCGCGATGATCGCGGTGATGAACGAGGTGCTGCCCGCCGATGTCCTGATCGGTGTCTCCGGTGATCGCGAGGTCGGTGCCCGGCTCGCCTCACACCCCGACATCGCCAAGATCATGTTCACGGGCTCGACCGCCACCGGCCGCCGCATCATCGAGAGCTCCGCCGGCAACCTGGCGCGTCTGACGCTCGAACTCGGCGGCAACGACGCCGGCATCGTCCTCCCCGGCACCGACCCGGCGGCGATCGCGGAGGACCTCTTCTGGGGTGCGTTCATCAACACGGGGCAGACCTGTGCCGCGATGAAGCGTCTGTACGTGCACGACTCGGTCTACGACGAGGTCGTCGCAGCTCTCGCCGCCATCGCCGGATCCGTGCCGATGGGGAACGGCCTCGACGAGAACAACGTCCTCGGGCCGCTGCAGAACCGCGCACAGTTCGACATCGTCAGCCGCCTGGTCGAGGATGCGAAGAGCCGCGGTGCCCGTATCGTCACCGGCGGCGAGTCCGCCCCCGAGCTGGGCGAGCTCTTCTACCGCCCCACCATCGTCGCCGACATCGACAACGACGCGGCGCTCGTGCAGGAGGAGCAGTTCGGTCCCGCACTCCCGGTCATCCGCTACACCGACGTGGACGAGGCCTTCGCCTGGGCGAACTCGCTGGACGTGGGACTCGGCGCCTCGGTCTGGTCCAGCGACCCGGAGGCGGCGCGTGAGGCGGCCTCGCGCATGCAGTCCGGCACGGTCTGGATCAACTCGCACGGTGGACTGCACCCGATGGTGCCGTTCGGCGGGGTGAAGAGCTCGGGCTACGGGCTGGAGTTCGGCGTCGAGGGGCTCAAATCCGTCGCCGTGACCCAGGTCGTCTCGGGGCCGGGCCGGAAGGGCTGACCCGTGCGCTCTGCCATCGTCGTCGGAGCGGGGACCTCCGGAGCCATCGTCGCGCGTCGTCTCGCAGACGCCGGCGTCGCGGTGACCCTGGTCGAAGCCGGCGGGTACGACACGAACCCGGCCATCCACGACCCTTCTCGGGCAGGGGAGCTGTGGCACTCCGCCGAGGACTGGGACTACTACACCGTCCCCCAGGAACACGCGGGCGGCCGCCGACTGCACCTGCCGCGCGGCAAGGTCACCGGCGGATCGCACGCCTTGAACGCGATGATCTGGGTGCGCGGGGCGGCGTCCGACTACGACGCCTGGGAACGCAGCGGTGCGACCGGCTGGAGCTGGGCCGACGTCGAACCCGTCTACGACGCGATCGAGAACGACCTGCTCCCTGTGACCGACGACTATGCGCTGTCGCCCATCCAGGCCTCCATCATCGACGCCGCGGTGCAGGAAGGGCTCCCGCACAACCCAAACTACAACGGCGGGACGCTCGACGGGGTCTCGCAGGAGCAGGTGACCATGCGCGACGGGCGCCGGGTCAACACCTGGACGGCCTATGCGCAGCCCGTCGCCGATCGGATGACGATCCTCACCGGCCGCGAGGTGCACTCGGTGATCGTCCGCGACGGCAGGGCGGTCGGTGTGCAGCTGGGGGAGGGGGACGCTTCCGAGGAGGTCCTCGCCGATGAGGTGGTCCTCGCGGCCGGTGCGATCGGCTCGCCCGTGATCCTGCTGCGTTCGGGGATCGGTCCAGCGGCCGACCTCACCGCGCTCGGGATTCCGGTCGTGCAGGACTCGCCCGGAGTCGGACGGAACCTGCACGACCATCTGCTGTCACCGGTGATCTTCACGACGGGGCGTCCGGTCGGGCCCCCGCAGCCAGGGGTGTCCGTCACCCAGACCCACCTCTTCTGGCGCAGTCGCGACGATCTCGCCGAGCCCGACACGCAGCCGATCCACTTCTCCGTCCCGATGTGGGGGGAGCTCGAACCGCGGGGCGATGACGGGTTCACGCTGATGGCGGGGCTGGTGACACCGCACAGCCGTGGTGCCCTCCGGCTCACCGGCCCCGGACTCGCCGATCTGCCGGACATCGATCTGGCGGCGCTGGAGGATGAGCGCGATGTGGCGTCCCTCGCCGCCTCCGTGCGTCAGGCACGCCGGATCGGAGCGCGCCCCGCGCTCGCCGAGGACTGGGGCGCGGTCGAGGTCTACCCCGGTCCCGAGGTGTCGGACGACGGTGTCGAGGACTGGGTGCGACGCACCGCGATCACCTACCACCACCAGGTCGGCACGTGTCGCATGGGGACCGATGCCGAGGCCGTGGTCGATCCGCAGTTGCGCGTCCACGGCGTCGCGGGATTGCGCGTGATCGATGCGTCGGTCATGCCGACCGTGCCCACCGGCAACACCAACGCCCCCGCCGCGATGATCGGAGAGCGCGGCGCTCACTTCCTCCTGGAGGGCTGAGGGCGATGTCGAGACCCCCGTTCGTCGTCGAGACCCCCGGTCGCGGTCGTCCGCACCACGGGGTGCCGACGATGAGCGGGGGCGTCGACCGCTCAGCTCGAGTGCGGCACAGCCGGGCGGCGGAGGGTGGTCAGCAGGGCGTCGAGTCCGTCGTTCAGCCGGCCGTCGCCCGCCGAGTCCGGCATCAGCACCGAGACCATCTGCCAGCCCGCATTGCGCGCGGCGATCTCGTTGACCGCGGTCTCGATGTCGATGTCGTCGGCGAGCTCGCCGTCGTCACGCGCCTCCGCCAGACACTGACGGAACAGGTCGCGCCAGTGCAGGTTGTTCACCCGGTGGATGCGGGTGACCTCGTCATCCTGCGATGCGTGGTCCCAGAAGGCGATCACCACCTTGGCGTACAGCGGGCCGTTCGGGCTGTAGGGGAGGATCTCGCGGCACATCCGCTCGAGCGCCTCCAGTCCGCGCACGCCTTCGATGCGGGCGTGGATGCGGTCGTTCGCGAGCGTGTACAGGCGCAGGAACGCGGCGGTGAGGATGCTCCTCTTGTCGGGGAAGTATCGCGCGATCGCGCCGTGGGCATAGCCCGCTTCCGTGGCGATCTCCCGCATCGTGAGGCTGTCGAACCCCACCCGGATGATCACCTGCGTCGCAGCGTCCGCGATGTGCGTGCGCCGCTCCTCATGGTCGACGATCTTCGGCATGCTGTTTCCCCCTCGCAACTCACACTATCCGCTTGCCATTTTTAGTCACCAACTGGTGACTAATGTAACCCGATCGTGATCAATCAAAAGCAAAGCAAGACTACGATCTTTAAAATCACCAACTGGTGACTAACTCGCAGAGGAATTCTCATGAACGTCACACGTCTCGCACGTCGGGCATCCGGAGTCGCCGTGGCGGCCGGCGTGCTCGCTCTCGCCGCCTGCACGTCTGCACCCGCCTCCTCGCCCTCGGGCGGCGACGGAGAGCTGACGACGCTCAAAGTGGCGACGATCGGCCTCGTCTCCGACGGCGCCCTGATCGTCGGCCAGGAGCAGGGGTTCTTCGAGGAGGAGGGGATCGCACTCGAGACCTCGGTCGTGGCGAATCCGCCTGCCGGCCTCGCGGCGGCCCAGAGCGGACAGGTCGATGTGGCGTATGCGCCGAGCATCCCGCTGCTCAACGCGCTCTCCAGCGGCGTCCCGTTGAAGGTCATCGCCCCCGCAGACGGTTTCGTGGGCGGGGCCGCGGAGGGGGAGGACCCCGCCTCGATCGATGACACCGGACTGTATGCGTCCGCCGCGAGCGGCATCACCTCCGTCGCCGATCTGGAAGGCGCGACCATCGCGGTGCCCGCGCGCAAGGCGCAGCTCGAGGTCGTCATCTCCGACACGCTCGATCGCGAAGGCGTCGACCCCGCCTCGGTCGAGTGGGTCGTGCTCGACTTCACCTCGGCCGTGGCCGCGCTCCAGAGCGGGAACGTGGATGCGGCGGGTCTGGTCAGCCCGTTCACGGGCGAGGCGGACGCCGCCGGAGCCGTCTTCCTCGCCGCCCCGTCGGTCGGATTCTTCGAAGAAGGTGCCGTCGGACTCTGGACCGCGGGTGACAGCACGATCGCCGCGAAGGCGGATGCGATCGCCGGGTTCCAGCGTGCGGTGGCGAAGAGCAACGCCTATGCGAACGAGCACCCGGAAGAAGCGATCCAGGCCGGCATCGACGCCACCGGCTCGACCCTGAGCGTCGACGACGTGAAGCTGCCCTTCTGGCCCGCCGAGGTCGCATCGATCGACCTCGACCGGGTCAACGAGAAGCTCGTCGCCCTCGGCTACCTGCCTGCGCCGGTCGATCTCGAAGGCGTCATCGTCGGCGTGGAGTGAACACCATGATCCGTTCCACGCTCCTTCCTCCGCTGATCGGGGCCGTCGGCGTCCTCTCGGCGCTGGCCCTCTGGGAGTGGTCGGCGACGACGGGGCCGCTCGCAGGGTCACCGCTCCCCGCGGCGACCGAGGCGATCGGTGCGGCCGTGCGCCTGCTCGGGACCTCGGCCACCTGGACAGCCGTCGGCGACACCCTGACGATGGCATTGACCGGGCTGCTGCTCGCCATCGTCATCGGTGTCGTGCTCGGGGTCGCCATCGGCACCTCCCCGCTGGCGATGCACGCGACCCGCGTGCCGCTGGAGTTCCTCAAGCCCATCCCGCCGATCGTCATCCTGCCGATCGTCGTGCTGGTACTCGGCCCGACGCAGGCCATGGGGATCTTCCTGGTGTTCTTCGGGTGCTTCATCGCGATCGCCGTCCAGGCCTCCGCCGGCGTCTTCGACACCGACCCCGTCGCACGGGCGACGGGGCGGTCCTACGGCATGGGACGCGCCGAGATCCTGGGGCGCATCGTGCTGCCGAGTGCACTGCCCTACATCGGCACCGCGATCCGCGTCGCCGCGCCGACCTCGCTCGTCGTCGCCGTCGTCGCGGGACTCCTCGGCGGCGGCCCCGGACTCGGACAGAGCCTGCTGCTCTCGCAGATCTCCGGCAACCAGGCCCAGCTCTTCGCCTACGTGCTCATCCTCGGCACGCTCGGCCTGGTCGTCCAGGGGCTCAGCCAGTGGGGCGAGCGGCGACTGCTGCACTGGCATCCGCAATACCGGAAGCAGGTCCTCTGATGACGCTCACCACCTCGATCCAGACCCCTGCACGTCTCGCGCGCCGCCGCGGGCAGGGCACGCTTCCCCGCGGCGTCCTCGTGGGGGCAGAGATCGCCGTCCCCGTCCTGCTGCTGGCGCTGTGGTGGTTCGTCTCCGCCGCGTCCACCAACGCCTTCTTCCCGCCGCTCCAGGTGATCCTGCAGCGGCTGTGGCAGCTGGTGCAGACACCCGCCTTCCTGGTGGACGTCGCCTCCTCGGTCGGGAACCTCGTGGTCTCCTTCCTGCTGGCGACCGTGATCGGTGTCCTGCTCGGTCTGGTGCTCGGCCTCATCCGTCCGCTGAGCTGGCTGGTGGAGCCGACCATCCACTTCTTCCGCGCGATTCCGCCCGTGGCGCTCGTGCCGATCTTCGTGTCGCTCATCGGATTCGGCAACGAGACGCGGATCCTGTCGATCACCCTCGCCGCCGTCTTCCCCATCCTCATCTCGACGATCGACGGTGTGCGCGCCGGCGAGCCGACGCTCGAGATGGTGAGCCGCGTCTATCGGCTGAGCGGCCCGGAGCGGCTGTTCTCCGTGGTGCTGCCGTCTGCGAGCCCGCGCATCCTCTCCGGGATGCAGGTCAGTCTCATCACCGCGTTCGTGGTCATGATCGCCAGCGAGATGCTGGGATCCTCCACCGGGCTCGGCGCCGCGACCCTGCTCGCCCAGCAGTCCTTCGCGATCCCCGACATGTGGGCGGGCATCCTCGTCCTCGGGGTCATCGGCTATGCGGCCACCGCCGTGTTCACCCTCTTCCGGCGCCGCGTGCTGCGCTGGTACATCGCCTCCCAGCAACAGGAGAAGAACGCATGACCACCATCGAACAGGCCCCCGTCCGCCTCAGCGTGCGCGGCCTCGCGAAGTCCTACCCGACGAAGAACGGCCTCGTCCCCGTGATCGCCGACCTCACCTTCGATGTCCGCGTCGGGGAGGTGTGCTGCATCGTCGGGCCATCCGGCATCGGCAAGACCACGTTGCTGAAGTGCCTCACCGGGCTGCAGAGCATCACCGCGGGCAGCGCTGCGATCGACGGGAATGTCATCGAGGGACCGCCCGAGGAGATGGCTCTCGTGTTCCAGGAGTACACCCGGTCGCTGATGCCCTGGCTCACGGTCGAGAAGAACGTGCGGTTGCCGCTCAAGCACCTGCGCCTGTCCGCTGCGGAACGCGAGGAGCGGGTGGCGTCGGCACTCACCGCCGTCGGGCTCGCGGGAGCCGAGTCCAAGTTCCCGTGGCAGCTGTCCGGCGGGATGCAGCAGCGCGTGGCGATAGCGCGCGCGATCGCCTATCGGCCCGAGGTGCTCGTGATGGACGAGCCCTTCGCGTCGGTCGATGCGCAGACCCGGTTCGAGCTGGAGGACCTCTGCCTGCGCATCCGCGAGCAGTTCGGCATGACGATCGTGGTCGTGACGCACGACATCGACGAGGCGGTGTACCTGTCGGACCGGGTCGTGGTGCTCGGGGAGCGTCCGGCGAAGGTGACCGAGATCGTCGAGATCGACTTCGGGGCGCCGCGGGACCAGCTGACCACGCGTGCGCTCCCGGCGTTCGCGGAGCTGCGCACCGAGATCTTCGGGCTGATCCGGAAGGCGGGCTAGATGTCGATGCCGATGGATGCGCGCGGCTATGAGCACTTCGCGGGGCACGCCGCGGAGTTCACCTCCGATTCCGAGCCCTGGTGGCCGCAGCCGCAGCGCCCGGGCGCGAAGGCCCCCAACGTGATCGTGATGCTGATCGACGATCTCGGTTTCAGTGACCTCGGACCGTTCGGCAGCGAGATCGAGACGCCGCGCATCGACGGCCTCGCCGACGACGGGTGGGTGTTCACCAACTACCGCACCGCGCCGATGTGCTCGCCCGCGAGGGCGGCGCTGCTCACCGGACTGAATCCGCACCGGGCGGGCTTCGGCTTCGTCGCGCACATCGACCCCGGCTATCCGGGGTTCAGCTGCGAGCTCCCGGAGGACGCCCCGACCCTGGCGGAGTCGCTGCGTGCCGGGGGCTACGCGACGTTCATGGTCGGGAAGTGGCACCTCACGCTCGAATCGCGCCTTCACGACGGTGCCGACCGCAGCACCTGGCCGCTGCAGCGCGGATTCGATCGGTACTTCGGGAGCATGGACGGCTTCACGTCGCTGCACCATCCGCATCGTCTGGTGCAGGACAACTCGGTCGTCGACCTCCGCGAGTACCCCGAGGGTTTCTTCCTCACCGACGAGCTGACGGACCGTGCCATCGGCATGATCGACGACCTGCGGGTGAACGATCCGGACAAACCGTTCTTCCTGTACTACGCGCACACCGCCGTGCATGGGCCGATTCAGGCGAAGGACGTCGATATCGAGAAGTACCGAGGCCGCTACGAGGCCGGATGGAACGTCCTGCGGGCCGAGCGGTTCGCCCGTCAACGCGAGCGCGGCATCGTCCCCGACCACGCGGAGCTCCCCGGGGACGCGATCGCCGACGGCGACCAGATCCCCGCGTGGGATGACCTCTCCGCCGAGGAGAGACGGCTGTTCGCGCGACACATGGAGGTCTACGCCGCGGCCGTGGACGAGATCGATCAGAGTGTGGGGCGACTGCTCGATCGGCTCGACCGCAGCGGCGAGCGCGGGAACACGATCGTCGTGATCGCCAGCGACAACGGCGGGACGGCCGAGGGCGGACCGACCGGCACGCGGAGCTACTTCGCCCAGTTCGGCGCGCACGGTGCGATGCCCGAGGGGTGGATCACCGACGTGCCGCGCCCGGTGGAGGACCTCGGTGGTCCGCAGGTGTTCGGTCAGTACCCGACCGGATGGGCGCGGGTCTCGAACACGCCGTTCCGCTCGTTCAAGGCCACGACGTACGAAGGCGGCGTCCACGCCCCGCTGATCATCTCGTGGCCGGACGCCCCGATGGCGGGAGGCCTTCGCGACCAGTTCGTCTTCGTCTCGGACCTCGCACCGACCCTCCTGGAACTGTGCGGTGTGCCGGCCCTGGCTCAGCGGCGCGGGCGTCCGGCGCTCGAGATGGACGGCGGGAGCGTCGTCGACGTGCTCGCCCGCCCCACGGCGCCGGGCCGCGAGGCCCAGTACTTCGAGTGCGTCGGGCGACGGGCGCTCGTCGATGGACGGTGGAAGGCCCTCTCGACCGTTCCTCCGACGAAGGACGAGGGCCCCGCGGGTGGCGTCTGGGAGCTCTACGACCTTGCGGCCGACCCCACCGAGACCGAGGACGTCGCCGCCGATCACCCGGAACGCGTCGCGGCGATGGCGGCGCGCTGGCAGGCGGAGGCCTGGCGCAACACCGTGTTCCCCCTCGACGATGAAGGTGCGCTGTTCCGCCTGCGACCCGACACCGAGGAACCGTTCTCCGCGGCGATCGACCTGGTGCCCTTCCGTCCTCCGCTGGAGCGGTTCCGTTCGGCGAAGCTCACCGTACTGCGCTCGTTCGCGGTCGAGGTCGATCTCACGACGGAGACCGACGTGGCGGGGGTGATCGTGGCCCACGGGGATCAGGGCGGAGGCTATCTGCTGGCGATCGACCGCGGGGCGCCCCTCGTCGTCTACAACGCCTACGGCGCGATGCACCGTGCCCGCGGGGCGCAGCTGTCGCCGGGGGAGCACCGGCTCGTGCTGCGTGTCGACGAGCACCCCGGGCTGCGCTGGCGACTGACGGTCGAGGTGGACGGGGAACGCGTGGCGGCGATCGGCAGCGTGCCGATGCTCATCGGCATGTCCCCGTTCACGGGCATCAGCGTGGGCTACGACTTCGGCGGACCCGTCGACTGGGAGCTGCACGAGCAGCATCGCACGTTCCCGTTCCGGGGCGGTGGACTGCACCGCGTGCGCTACCTCCCCGGTGCGCGCTCGCCTCAGGACCCGACGGTGTTGCGCGCGGTCGGACGGGCGGTCCTGGCGGTCGCCGACTGATCCGGTGAGCGGCTGATGTCGGTGTCTGAGGGGTCGCCGATGTCAGCCGCCCACCCGCAGCGCGATCGCGACGAGCGCGAGGGCGACGACGCCGAAGCCCGTGCCGAACACC
Source organism: Microbacterium paraoxydans (assembly GCF_020524545.1). GTDB lineage: Bacteria > Actinomycetota > Actinomycetes > Actinomycetales > Microbacteriaceae > Microbacterium > Microbacterium paraoxydans_C. The sequence goes on from NZ_JAIVLG010000002.1 coordinate 485,362, forward strand.
GCGAGCACGACGAGCAGCCCGCCACCCGGGGGCGCACCCGATGCCGCGCCGGTCAGCACGGCGGTGACCCGCCGTTGGCGGCGACGTGCGGCGAACCAGAGCAGGCACGCGGCACCCAGTCCGATCGCGCCGGGAACGAATCCCCAGCCCCCGGCGCCGCTGGGCAGGACCAACGGGAAGATCCGCAGCGAGATCAGGGAGCCGACCGCGATCGCGAGAGCCGTGCGGCGCCAGGCCAGCTCCGTGCGCTCCGGCTGCAGACCAGGGTCGTACAGACGGTCGGGCTCGGCGGCCGGACGTCTCCTCATGGTCGGGGCTCTGTCAGCGCCACAGGACGCCGGCCAGCACGAGCAGTCCGACCAGGACGACGACCACGGCGAGGAGGACGGCGGAGAACGCCCCGGGGAGCGGTCGCGATCGGCGCAGCGCCCGCTCCGCCCGCATCCACTCCCACCAGGCGAGCGGTGCGACCGCGGTCCCCGCGACCATGAGCAGCAGCGACGCGGCGAGTCGGAACCCGGGGTGGAGGTCGAGGCCGAGGACCTCGAGCGCGACTCCTCCCGCGATCAGGGCCAGGCCGGTCCGCGTCCACGCCAGGAACGTGCGTTCGTTGGCGAGCGAGAAACGAGGATCGGGTTCCTCTCCGACGGAGTACACGGATGCCGGGAACCGCTTCATCGCCTCATCGTATCCGCGTGGCATGCGTCAGTCGCCGTGGACGCGGCGGCCGGCGAACCAGGTCGATACCACCGCGGTGTGCACGATCTCGTCCGCCGGGCCGGCGATGGCGTCGCGGGCGAGCACGACGAAGTCCGCCGATTTCCCCGGCGTCAGCGAACCGGTCTCGGCGTCGAGCCCCATCGCGGCCGCGGCGTTGATCGTGAAGACCTCCAGCGCCTCCTCGGGGGTGATGGCCTGCTCGGGCCAGAGGGTGCCCGGGGCTCGTCCGAGCGGGTCGGCTCGTGTCACGAGACCCTGCAGACCCTCCAGCGTGTTCGGCGAATCGCTCACGGGCCAGTCCGAGCCGCCGGCGACCCGGGCTCCTGCGTCGATCAGCGCCCGGTTCGGCTGGGAGTGCTCCGCGCGCTCTCCGAGCACCTCGGTCAGCGCCTGCGGGATGACTCCCGGGTACCAGATGAACGGCGAGATGTCGGCCGAGACATCGAGGGACTTCAGGCGGGGGATGTCCGAGTCCGCCAGGAACTGGCCGTGCGCGATCTGCACCGGGGTGGTGAAGCCCTCGGCGCGCAACTGCTCCGTGGCGTCGAGCACGAGGCGGGCGGAGCCGTCACCGGTGCAGTGCACCTTGGCCCCGAGGCCGCGCTGTGCCACGGAGCGCAGCCACCCCGTGAGCTCATCGAGCGTCATGGTGGTCTCGCCGTGGAAGTGTGCGCCGTGCGCGGCATCCTCCAGATAGGGCTCCAGGAACGACGCCGTGCGGGCCGGCGGGACACCGTCGAGGAAGATCTTCACGAAATCGGGACGGTGGTGCGCGGTGCGGAACTCCTCGCCGCGGTCGAGCAGCGGTTCGCCGATCGGGTCGAAGCCGAAGATCTCGTCGTTGATCAGCAGGGAGGAGACGACCCAGGCGTCGAGCTCGTCCTCCCGGTCGAGGTCGGCCAGCGCGCCGAGGATCTCGACCGACACCCCGGCGTCCTGAAAGGCCGTGACGCCGAAGGAGTTGAGGATCTCGATTCCGCGGCGTGACGCGGCCGCGTGCTGCGCGGGGGTGAGTCCGCCGCTGCGGTCGTAGGCCTCCTGCACCGGGATGCCCGCTGCTTCGAACAGCACACCGGTCGGTGTTCCGTCATCCGGGTCGAGAAGCGCCGAACCGGACGGGGGCAGACGATCCGCGGTGATCCCGGCGAGTTCGAGTGCGCGGCTGTTCGCCCAGCGGTTGTGGCGGGAGTCTTCCATCAGCATGACGGGACGCCCTCCGCTGGCTTCGTCGAGACGGAGTCGGCTCGCGGTGTTCGCGAGGGCCGGCAGCAGGGTGGTGGCCACGGCACCGCCCACGATCCAGGCGTCTTCGGGGAGCTCGGCGGCTTTCGCCCTGACCCGGTCGAGGATCTCGTCCAGCGTCAGCGAGGGAGCCAGCGACAGCTCGAACAGTTCGGTGCGGCCGGCGAGGGCATGGTGGTTGTGCACATCGACGAAGCCGGGGTACACGGCCGCGTCGCCGACCTCGAGCGACTGCGTCCGGCGTCCGCGGAACGCTTCGATGTCGGCACGGGATCCGACCGCGAGGATCCGCCCGTCGCGCACGGCGAAGGCCTCGACGGTGGGGTTCGCTCGATCGGCGGTGCGGATCACGGAGCCGGTGACGATGAGGTCGGCGACGTCGGTCATGTCAACGGTCTCCGAACGTCGCGGGCTCGAGCTCCGGAGTGTGCAGGGTGGTCGAGAGCAGACGCCCGTGCGCGCCGAAGGTGAAGTGCGTGGGCACCTCGCCGCTCTCGTCGAGGCCGAAGAGCACACCGTGGGAGCGGATCGCGTTGACGTCGCGGTGATCGGCGATCGTCACCGAGGCGCACGGGATCACCTTCTCGCGCCAGGCGAACACGTAGATGCCGGGGCGCACCTCCCACACGCTGTTCTCGTCGGTGTCGGCCAGTCCGCGCTCGGGGCCGGCGAGGCACTGCCACGAGTACCACCGCGGCGAGAGGTAGACGTGCTCGTACGCGTGCTCCGTGCTGTAGACCCACTCCACGCGGCGTCCGATGAGTGTCGTCGTCGGGGCGGGTTCGGTGCCGGAGACCTCGATGCCCTCGATCACTCCCGGCGCGAAGTGGTGCTGCACCCGGGTGCGTCCCTTCTCAGGGGCGGGGAGGATGTCGGAGATCACAGCCAGTGCGCGGCCATCGCGCAGGTCGAGGATCAGCGAGACGGCCTCGTTCGGCAGGTAGCGGTGGTGGAACTGCACGAAGTAGAGGTCGCGATCGACCTCGAACGCCTCGTAGTCATCGGTGTCGGAGGCCGCCTCCGTCGGGTCATCCGCCCCCGGTCGGTAGTCCCAGGTCACGGTGTCATCGGCGAAACGGTGCACGATCCGCGTGCCTCGGCCGTCGACGACCGTGATCTCGCGGCCGCTCAGCGCAGTGCTGTGCGGAGCCTTGTTGGCATCGAAGCCGGGGGCGAGGCCCTCCAGCGGCAGCCAGGTGGAGGTGTCGGCGGGGTTCAGGGTCGTCATGGTGTCGTTCGTTCCTTCGGTCGGGGAGGGGTGCGGGGAGGGGTCAGCGGTCGCTGAACTTCTCCAGGTCGGTGGCGAGGCCCTCGTACACGGCGGGCCGGGACCGCTTGAGATAGGCGCCGTAGACGATGCCGCCGATGAGGGCGACCACCAGGAGCAGCGGCATCAGTCGGATGGCCAGTTCCTCGGACCCGGCCACGATGTCGAAGTTCACGACGGCGAGGATCGAGATCGCGGCGATGCCGAGGAAGCCGATGCCGGGGGCGATGAACGTGCTCCACCAGCGCGGGTCGCGGTGTCTGCGGAAATACACCACGATCGAGATGGCCGCCAGTCCCTGCAGGATGAGCACGCTCAGGGTGCCGAAGCCCAGCATCGCGGGGACGAGGGTGACGATCGGGTCCGCGCCGGCGAGCGCGAAGATGATCGCGACGATGCCGGCGAACGACGCCTGCACGATCCCTGCGAGCTGCGGGGCACCGTTCGCACGCGTGCGGGCCAGCGCCCGGGGGAGGATCCTGGCGCGCCCGAGGGAGTAGAGGTAGCGGGTCGCGGAGTTGTGGAAGGCCAGCATCGCCGCGAACAGGCTGACCAGCAGCAGGATCATCATCACGGTCGTGAGGGGGCTGCCGAGATACTGCTGCGAGAGCGAGAAGATCAGGTCGCCGGTGGGCAGATGCTCGAGAGCGGTGGCCTGCGCCTGCGCGACGCCCGTGGCGCTCACCACGGCCCACGTGGTGACTCCGAGGATGACGCCGATCGCGATGATCGAGGTGTAGGTGGCGCGCGGGATGGTGCGCAGCGGCTGCTTCGCCTCTTCGCTGAACAGCGCCGTCGCCTCGAACCCGAGGAATCCCGTTGCCGCGAGCAGCAGGCCGATCGGCAGCGACCCGGAGAAGACGGCTTCGGGGCTGAACGCCGCCACGTCGTACCCGGTCTGCACGAGCACCGAGATGTCGAACACGACCAGCATCAGCACTTCCAGCACCAGGCACACACCCAGCACCTTGGAGCTGAAGTCGACGCCGATCCGGGCGAGCACGAAGCACACCACGATCGACAGGAGGCCCCAGATCAGCCAGTTCACGTCGAGTCCGGTGAGGTCGCGGATGATCGTCTGCATGAAGAAGCCGCTCGTGCCTATCGTGCCGACGACGAAGAAGTTGTACCCGAGCGTCGCGATCAGTCCGGCGATCAGTCCTCCGGTGCGCCCGAGCCCCTTCACCACGAAGGCGTAGAAGCCGCCCGCATTGACCAGCTGCTTCGACATCTGGGCATAGCCGATGGCGAAGAGCAGCAGGATCGCTGCGACGAGGAAGAACGACATCGGCGTGCCGCCGCCGTTGCCGAGGGCGATGGCCAGCGAGGCGACGACCACGATGCCGGTCAGCGGGGCGACCGCGGCGAGGACGAGGAAGACGATGCCGGCGACGCCGAGGGCGCCGGGGCGGAGGGAAGTGTGGTTCTGCGTCGTCGTGGACGTAGATGTCGGTTCTGCCACGTCGGCTCCTTTGCTGGGTGACGGCCGTGCGGACACGGCATCGACGACGAGGGGAATCGTCGATAGAGCGAGTCTGCTCGCGCCGCCGCCGCTGCGCTTGACCCTGAGCGAAAGACGGTGGTGTCACCGTGCACAGCCCGTGGACGGAGGTTCGCACGGACGGAGAGAGGGGAGCAGGATGACCGAGACGACACCGCCGTCTTCTCGCTGCACCACCGGGTGCCGGGCGGCGCCTGAAGGGCGACATGGATCTGCAGCTGCGCGGCACGACCGCCCTCATCACCGGGGCGGCCGGTGGGATCGGCCGTGCGACCGCGCTCGCGCTCTCCGCCGAGGGAGTCCGGGTCGCACTCCTCGACCGGGACGCAGCTGCGCTCCAGGACGTGGCGGAGCACTGCCGGGATGCGGTGCTCCTCGAGGCCGATGTCACCGACGAGGAGCAGGTGCAGGCCGCTGTACGCTCCGGCGTCGCGGCGCTGGGCCGACTCGACGCCGTCGTCTGCTGCGCCGGGGTGTCCGGGCCGGTGGGCTCGTCTCTCGAAGACACCGCGCTCCACGCCTGGAACCGGGTGCTCGCCGTCAACGTGACCGGTGCGTTCCTGGTGCTCAAGCACGCGCTGCCCGCGTTGCGCGAGGCGGCGGCCGCGTCCGTCGTGCTCCTCGCGAGCGATTCGGCCTTCGTCGCGTCACCCGGGATGGTGCCCTACTGCACGTCGAAGGCGGCGCTGCTGCAGTTCGGCCGTGCGCTCTCGGTGGACCTCGCCGACACCCGCATCCGGGTCAACGCCGTCGCGCCGTCGATCGTCGACACCCCGATGAGTCGGGGCGACCTCGGCGCCGACGCGTTCGATGAGCCGGACTTCCCGGTGCAGAGCGCCGCGGAGGTCGCCGCCCACGTGGCCTACCTCGTGTCGCCCAGGGCCGGGGCCGTCAACGGCACCAGCATCCTCAGCGACTTCGGGTACGCCGCCCGTTCGGGATTCCCCGCCTGACGCGACCGCATCGGGCAGCCACCGCGCACGCGCGCGACAACACACAGGAGCACACATGGGACTCGTGGTCGGATCGAGCGTCTCCGGACGCGTCGTCGTCATCACCGGGGGCGGTACGGGCATCGGCGCCGCCATCGCCGAACGATACGCGGCTGAGGGCGCGCACGTCGTGGTCGTCGGACGCCGTCCGGAGCCGCTGCACGAGGTCGAGCGCGCGGTAGGAGCCCTGCCGATCATCGCCGACGCAGCCGACACGGACTCCGCCAAGGCCGCCGTGGCCGAGGTGCTGGCGCGGTTCGGCCGCATCGACGTGCTGGTCGCGAACGCCGGGGGCCACGGCTTCTCCCCGGTGGGCGAGACCGACGACGAGAGCTGGGACGCGGCGATCCGCGCCAACCTCACGACGGCCTTCACGATGGCGAGGGAGGCGCTTCCCGCGTTGATCGAGGCGAAGGGACAGATCGTGATCGTCTCGTCGCTCGCCGGGCTGTTCGCCGGCCCGTCGGTGGCCGGCTACACCGTCGGCAAGCACGCCCTGGTCGGGCTCACCCGCACGCTCGCTCGTGACTACGGTCGCCACGGCGTCCGCGTGAACGCGATCTGCCCCGGCTGGGTGCAGACGCCGATGGCCGACGAGGAGATGGACGAGTTCGCCTCGCACGCCGGGCTCGACTCCCGAGAGGAGGCCTACGCCACGGTCACCGCCGACGTGCCGCTGCGTCGACCGGCGCGTCCTGCGGAGATCGCATCGGTCGTGCGGTTCCTCGGCTCGGGGGAGTCGTCGTACATCACCGGGGCGGTGATCGTCGCCGACGGGGGCTCCCACGTGGTCGATGTGCCGACCATCGCCTTCGATCACGCGGGGATGTGACCCCGGGGAGCAGTCACGCGATGGTGAGGTCGAAGCCCTGGGCGGTCGGGACGACGGTCACCGCGGTGAGGTCGTCCACCCGGTAGGTGGGCCCGTGAGCGGCAGCGTGGTGGCCCACTCCGATCACCCGCATGCCTGCGGCGAGACCCGCTTGGATCCCCGCGCCGGAGTCTTCGAACACGACGCAGTCGGCGGGGTCGACTCCGAGCAGCTCCGCCGCGCGGAGAAAGCCCTCGGGGTCGGGCTTCGACGCCGTGACGTTCTCGGCGGTCACAGCGAGCTCGGGGATCGTGAGCCCGGCTTCTCCCATGCGCGCGGTCATCAGGGCCACGTTCGCGGAGGTGACGATCGCGTGCGGGTGGGGGCGCAGCGCCTCGAGCAGGGCTTCGGCGCCGGCGATCCGGACCACGCCGTCCACGTCGTCGGCCTCGGTCGCCAGCATCATGTCGTTCTCTCGGAGGTTGATCTCGTGGTCGCGCTCCGGCAGCATGATCGCCATGCTCTGGTGCCCCTGTCGGCCGTGGACCACGCTGAGGACGGTCTCCGGGGCGATCCCGTGCGGCTCCGCCCACGCGAGCCACAGCCGCTCCACCACCGCGGTCGAGTCGACGAGGGTGCCGTCCATGTCGAGGAGGGCGGCGCGGGCGGAAAAGGTCTGGGTCACCTCTTCAGGCTAACCCCCGGCACCGTTCCGCGAGCACACGGTCAGCCGCCGAGGTAGGCGCGGTGCAGCAGCTCCGGGTCGGCCTGCAGGGCGTCCGAGGTGCCCTGGAACGAGACCCGGCCGCCGGCCACGACCACGGCCTCCCGGGCGAGACCGAGCGCGAGCTGGGTGAACTGCTCGACCAGCAGCACACCCACGCCGGATTCGGCGATCGACTTCACGATCGGCATCAGCCGCATGAACACCACGGGCGCGAGGCCGAGCGACATCTCGTCGATGAGCAGGATGCGCGGTTTCGCGGCGAACGCCCGCGCGAGCACCACCATCTGCTGCTCGCCACCGGACAGCAGCGCGGTCGGTGCGTCGATGCGCTTCTGGAGCTCGGGGAACGGCGCGAGTGCGGCGTCGAGCTCGCCGGGGGTGCGTGCGGTGAGGGAGATGTTCTCGCGCACGGTCAGCGAGGGGAACACGGCGCGCCCCTGTTCGATGTGGACGATCCCTCGGCGGGCCCTCGTGACGCGCGACAGCTTGTCGATCGGCTCACCGTCGAGGGACATCGTGCCTGCGGAGTGCGCGGTGACCCCGGACACCGACTCGATGAGGCTGGTCTTGCCCGCGCCGTTGGGGCCGACGAGTGCGAGCACCTCGCCACCGGTGACGCGCAGCGAGACATCGGAGATGACGGGACCGGCACCGCGACGGACGGTCACTCCATCGAGGACGAGTTCACTCATTTCAGCAGCTCCGTCTCTCCCATGTACGCCTTGACGACGTCGGGGTTCGCGAGGACCTCGGCCTGCGGTCCGCTCGCCAGCACACGGCCGAAGTCCAGCACCGTGAGCGTCGGGCAGACGGAGCGGACGAGATCGAGATCGTGTTCGATGATGATCAGCGCGACGCCGTAGCGGGCCGGCAGTTCCCGCAACCGCGCCGCGAGCGCCAGGTGCTCTTCGTGGGAAAGCCCGGCGGCGGGTTCGTCCAGGATCAGCAGCCGGGGCCGCGAGGCCAGGTTCGCGGCGACCTCCACGAGCCTCCGGGTGCCGACGTCGACGCTCGACAGTCGGGCCCGTGCGGGCGGGCAGCCGAAGAACTCGAGCACCTCGTCGATGTCCGCAGCCGCGAGTCGGCGTCGCGCCACGAATCTCACATAGGCACCGACCGTGAGCGACGGAGGCACCCTGTCCTGCTGGAACGTCCGGCGAAGGCCCAGGCGTGCGCGCCGGGTGGGGGACAGGCCGGCGAGGTCGCGGTCCCCGAGCAGCACCCGACCGCCGTGTTTCGGGAGGAAGCCGCTGATCGCATCGACGAAGGTCGACTTCCCGGCACCGTTCGGTCCGATGAGCCCCATGATCGACGCGGGTGGAACCTGGAGGGAGACGTCGTCCAGAGCCTTGAGAGCCCCGAATTGCACGGTCAGACCTTCGACGCTCAGCACGGGCGAGCCGTCGAGCAACGCTTCGTCGACCGTGGCGGTGGTCGTGGTGGTGATCGCCGTGGCATCGGGCCCGGCGTCCGGAGGAAGGGCCGAGAGCGCGGCCGCAGCCGTTCTGCGGTCCGCACGACGCCAGATCAGGTTCCGGATGCCCTGTCCCAGGTTCGTTCCGCTGGTGAGCGCCTGCACGCCGAGCACGCCGAAGACGACGAAGCCCCAATCCTGGGGGACGCCCCAGCGCTTGAGGAGTTCGGGAACCAGCACCCAGAGGATGCCGCCGAAGATCGCCATGTCGATCAGATGGGCTCCCGACATGATCGCGAGGACGTAGAGCGCGAGCGACTGCAGCGGGGTGAAGCTCGATGCGAACGGAAGCTGCACCTGACCGGCGAGCAGCCCGCCGGAGACGCCGCCGAGTGCGGCCGAGACCGCGAACGCGGTGAGCTTCGCGGTCTGCACGCTCTGCCCTGCGGCGGCCGTGCCTCGCTCGGAGAAGGCGACGGCCTTCCAGCTCGATCCCCAGCGTCCGCGCTGCAGGAAGAACGCGCCGAGCGCGCAGACCGCGAGGACGATGATGGAGAGGAAGAAGAACTGGCGGTCGTTCGAGAACATCTCCGGCCGTTCGATCGCGATCCCGTCGGCCGAGCCGGGGAACTGGATCTGCACGAGGGTCACGCCGGCTGCCGCAGCGAACCCCAGCGTCACGACGGCGAGGTTCACACCACGCAATCGCAGCGCCGGGAGACCGACGAGGATCCCGACGAGGCCGGCCGCGATGCCACCGAGGATGAGCCAGACGATGAACCCGCCGGGCGCCTGCAGGACGTTCAGCAACGAGACGATCCACGCGCCGACGGCGGCGAAGGTGAGCTGGCACAGTGCGATCATCCCGGCCGAGCCGGTGACGATGCCGAGACCGAGGATGGCGATCGCGGCCGTGACGGCGCTGATCGCGAGGAAGACGAAGTAACCCGGCAGCACGGCACTGAGGATCGCGCCCACGCCGATGCCGGCGAGGGCGACCGCGAACGGCCAGGTGATCCGGAACCAGGGACGGTCAGCGAGCGGCATCCCACACCTCCTTGCGCTGCGTCCAGAGCAACAGGACGACGATGAACAGGAATGGGAGGAAGTTGCGCACGAGCGCCACTTCGTCGATCTGGGCGACGAGGCCGCCGAGGACGCCCAGCACGATGCCGCCGACGACGGCGAGGTCGAGTCGGCGGAAGCCACCCAGCAGCGCGGCCGCCGCGGCGGGGACGATGAGCATCGCCAGGCTGGTCGCGTCGTTGGACTGCGACGGGGCGACGATGATGATCGCGATCGCGCTGATGACACCCGTGACGAACCAGACGGCGATCGACAACGGGCGGGAGCGGATGCCGAGGAGCTCGGCGGTGGTCGGGCGCTCCGAGAGCGCACGCAGCTGGGTGCCGACCCTCGTGCGGCGCAGGACGACGCGGACCACGACGGCCGTGACGATCGCCATCGCCACGGTCGCGACCGTGACCTGGCTGATGACGACGCCGCCGAACGAGAACGCCGGGCCGGCGATGATCGGCGTGAACGGCTGAGGCTTGTTGCCGAACAGGATGAACGACATCGAGATCAGCAGGAGGAGCGGACCCACAGTCATCGCCGAGCGCGTGGTGGTGGATGCCTCGGAGAGCCAGGTGGCCGCGATGAATCCGATCGCCGCGGCCAGGAGTCCGGCGACCAGCACGCCGAGGACGGATCCCAGCCAGATCGGCAGGCCGAGCTCGCGCACGAACCACACTGCGGTGAAGGCGCCGAACATCCCGGTCGCGGCCTGGGCGAAGTTCACCACCCGGACCAGGCGTGACATCAACGTCAGGCACACGCCGAGCACGGCGTAGAGGCCGCCGGCGGCGAGACCGGCGATGGCGCCTTGCAGCATGAGGCGTCCTTTCAGTTCCGAGGTGTCGGGCCTGCCGCCGGGAATGCGCCCGGCGGCAGGCAAGGGGCGGCTACTCGCCGATGCGGAGCCAGTCGTCGGCGACCTTCTCCCAGGCGTTCGTGCCGGACTCGAGGACGATGGGCCAACCCGCGGTGTTCTGCGTGCCGAACGCATACGGCGTGCCGACCATCGGGTTCTCGATCGGGTCCATGCCCTTGAGCGCCTCGGAGACGGTTTCGCGAGTGATGTCACCGTCCATGCCTTCGAGTACTTCGATGAAGTACTTCGCGGCGAGGTAGCCACCCTGGCTGAACGAGGTGAGCGGGATGTCGTTGGCCTCCATCAGCTCGCGCCAGTCGGCGTTGATCTCGTTGTCGTCGGTGAACGGGTAGAACTCGGCCGGCACGTAGATGCCCGCACCGGCGTTGTCGATCGCGTCGGCGAAGTTCTCGCTGTAGACGCTGGTGAGGTACAGCCAGGTCACGTCATCCCACCCCTGGGCGTTCGCGGCCTTGACCTGTCCGATCGCATCGGGTTCCACCGGGTTGATCGCCAGCGCCTTGCAGCCCTGGTCGCGCGCCTTGACGATGTAGGGCGTGTAGTCCGACGCGCCGTACGGGACGGTGTCGTCGACGTACTTCGGCTCCTTGCCGGTGATCTCGGTCCACTTGTCGATCGCGGCCTGGTAGGTGGGGCGGGTGGAGCCGGCGATCTCGAGCAGGATGCAGATGTCGTCCATCCCCAGCACCTCGGAGCCGTACTGCAGCGTGAGGGTCATGTCGTTGAAGGGGCCGACGTTCGCCGGAGAGATGTTGTCACTGGCGAAACAGCCCGTGTCCACCCCGATGCCCGGCATCGACAGGATGCCCTCCTGCTCGTAGTACTTGGCGTTGATCTCGCACTCGATGAGACTGGCGGAGCCGACGAGCGCGACCGCGCCGTCGCTGCCGACCAGTTCCCGGGCGGAGGCGGTGGCCGTGGCCGGATCGCCCTTGTCGTCCAGCATCTTGTAGTCGATCAGGCGGCCGTCGAGCCCGCCCGCGTCGTTGAAGGCGTCGAACACGGCGGCGGCCGCCTGCGACGCCTCCGGGAATGTCGCCGGGCCGCTGATGGTGTTGACGGAGCCGACGACGATCGGGTCGCCACCGCCGCCGCCCGCGCCGCCGTCTCCACCGGCGCAGCCGGCGAGGGTGAGGGCGGCCACGGCGAGGAGCGCCGCAGTGCCGGATGCTCGTTTGTTCATGTGCTTCCTGCCTCTCGTGTTCGGGTCGTGCTGTGTGCGTTCGGTGTTGTGCTCAGGTGCGCAGCGCGCGGTTCACGAGCTCCGTGTCGGTGAACTGCTCGAAGGCGACGACCTCGCCGTCGGCCACCCGCCACACATGGGCGACGCGGGCGGCGAAGAACCGTCCGGTCTGCCTGTACGTGCCGGAATAGGTGCCGATCCCCACGACCACGTCACCGCCGTCGACGACTTCGTCGATCGCGACGGTGTAGTCGTCCCATTCCTCCTGGATACGGCCGAAGACGTTCCGGGCCACGGCGTCCGGACCGATGTAGGTGCCGGCGTAGGGGAACCCGGCGGCCTCCGTCCAGCGGATGTCGGCGGCGAACGGCGCGAGCATGCCGTCGAGGTCGCCGCGGTCGTTGGCGGCGTAGTGCTGACGGATCAGGTCGGCGTTGCTCATGGGGTCTCCTCGGATGCCGGACGGTCAGACGGGCTGCGCGTCGGGGTACGCGACCGAGCCCAGCGGGTAGATGTGGCCGCCGCCGCGGGAGTGCTCGGCGTCGCCCTCACCGTTGAGCCCGAGGAAGACCCCGGTCGTCATCAGCTGATACCCGAGGTCGTGCAGCCACACGCTCGCGACGGCGATGCGGAACTCGCGGAAGCAGAACAGGTACAGGCCGTCGGCGAACTTCCACACGGTCGACAGGTCCATGTCTCCGTGGCCGCGCTGCACTCCCTCCAAGCACTGCCACGCGTAGCGCTGGCTGGAGATGTAGACGTGCTCGTACAGGTGGTGCGGGCTGTAGCGGTAGACGTTGCGCTTGCCGATGAGGTCGCGGCTCGGGCCGGGGGTCTCGCCGCTGACCGGGAGCCCGTCGATCGTCGCGGCCCAGAAGTCCTGGCCGACCTGGGGTGTTCCCTCGACGGGCTCGGCGGCGATGCGGGAGCGGATGACGGTGGCCCGATTCGTCGCGGTCGAGAAGACGACGGTGACGGCCTCGCGCGGGCGGCTCTGCATCGGGATGTTGACGAACACGACGTCCTCGCGGACCCGCACGGCATCGTAGGGATCGGTTCCGGCCGCCTCGACCCCGGCCCAGGAGACGGTGTCGTCGGCGAACCTCAGGGTCAGCGTCGAGGCGTCGTCGAGCGTGAGGGCGAGGTCGGTTCCGGCGAGCGACGTGTTCGGCAGCCGGAACGTGTCGATGCCCGCGGCGAACTCGTCGTAGGTGCGCCACTGGTCGAGGGCGGGGTCGGCGGAGGTGTCGGTCATCGGGATCCTGACGTCGCACGCGGCGGGGCCGCATCGCCCCGGGCACCGCGTCATCGCGGTGCGCTTGCCTCATGCTGTGTCCGCGCCCGTCATCCCCTCAAGGCCGCAGCCGCCATCGCGCGCCGAGAGTCAACCGGCGTGCCCTCCGGGGCAAGTCACGTGCGGGATCGAAAACGTGCGCGGCGGCGCTCGCCGAGGAGCGTTTTCGATCCCGCACGGGGACCGAGCCGGAGGGGACCTCAGTGTCCCGCGCGGTACTCGCTGGGGGAGACGCCGAAGGTCGACTTGAACGCCCGGCTGAAGTGCGCGGCGTCCACGAACCCCCATCGGGCGGCGATCGCCGCGACCGGACGGTCGGCCAGCATGGGGTCGAGCAGATCCCGGCGGCACTGTTCGAGGCGGCGGGTGCGGATCCAGGTCGAGACGGTCACACCCTGCTCCTGGAAGAGCCCGTGCAGGTGCCGGGTCGAGATGAAGTGCGCGGCGGCGATCGACGCGGGGCCGAGGTCCGTCGACGCGAGGTTCCGGTCGATGTGCGCACGGATGCGCTGTACGAGCGCGCGGTGCGGGTCGGCCGAGACCTGATCGAGTCCCAGCTCGCGCGTGAACACGGTGGTCACCAGGTCGAGCCCGCTGTGCGCCAGGCGCGCGCCGGTCGTGCCCGCGAGCTGGTCCAGGTTGCCGGCGAGCTGCGTCAGATAGGGCACGACCATGCCCCCGAGTCCTTCGTGGCCCGAGATCCGCACCGCCGTGAGCTGTCCGACCATGTCGGCCGGAAGGCTGATGAGGTGCTTCGGGAACATCACGACCATGGTGCGGAAGTCCTCGTCGAACACCAGGGAGTACGGGCGGTCCGTGTCGTACACGGCGAGATCTCCCGCCTGCAGCACGGCCTCCCGGTCGTCCTGGATCAGCAGGCCGGTGCCCGCGAGCATCAGGCTGACCTTGAAGTACGAGCGGTCACCGCGGGCGATGAGTTCGGGCGTGCGCTCGACGATATGCGAGGTCGCGCGCACGTCGTTCACGTGCACCTCGTCCACGGAGGCGCCGCGGATCACGCCGCGGAAGTGGTCGGGGCCCGCAGTCGTGACCTGCAAGGGGACGAACGATTCGGAGACGGCGGCGCGGAAATCGCTGATATTGCGCGCGACGAGCGTGGAAACCGATTCTGCGGTGGCGACGGGGGCACCGTTCATGACTGATCACCTCGGGATGGTGGAACGACGACGTTGTATACGATCCGTTCCGCGATGGTATCACCGGCTCAGCCCGAGTGGGCGACTTCTAGGATGTGGACCGTGAACGAAAGACCGATGAGGGTGCTCGCCGACCGTGTGATGCAGGTGCTGCGACAGGTCCGCGGGCCCGATACCGCCGATGCGGTGTTCGAGGCCACGGCCCTCATCGTGGGCAGCGCGTTCCTCGTGGTCGGGTTCCTGGTGGCGCTGCCGGTGTTCTGGGGTCACGAGCTGGCGATCAGCGGTTCCGGATCGATCGGTGTCTTCGCCGCCTTCGGGGGTGCGCTCGCCGCGTCGATCGCCTTCGCGCTCGGACGCCTGGCCGTGCGTCCGGAGGAGGTCGACCCCGGAGCCGCGCGCGACGGCTTCAGCGTTCCGGGTGATCGGCTGCGCTGGTACGACCTGGCCGCGATCGCTTTCGCGCACGCGGCGATCGCCTACCTCGGATGGCTCGGTGTCGCGGAACTCCTGGAGCGGAGCTTCACGGACGCCCCGGTCTACGCATTCCCGGGTGCCGTGCTGGTGGCCGTGGCGTTCGCGCTCACCGGGTACGTGTCGTTCCTCAGCGCGGTCGCCCTCACCCCGATGGTGCTCTCCCTCGTCCTCGCGGTGTTCCTCGTCGTGGGGGCGTTCGCGAGCATGCTGGCGTCGAGCGACGTGCACTGGTGGCGCGACAACCTCTCGGCGCTGGGCATGAGCAGCAACAGCTCCTCGATCGCGTTCAACACGACGTTGGTCATCGCCGGGATCATGGTGACGACGATCTCGCGGTACGCGACGGCGGGTCTGCCTGCGCAGGACCAGGTGGATCGCCGCGGCCGGTTCATGGTGAGAGGGGGTTTGATCCTGCTCGGGATCCTGCTCGCCTGTGTCGGGCTCTTCCCCGTCGACGAGTTCTTCCTGTTGCACAACACGGTGGCGACCGGGATGTGCGTGGTGTTCGCGGTCGTCGTGGTGGGTCTGCCGTGGTTCCTCCGCACGATCCCGCGGGTCTTCGTGGGGCTGGGGTGGGCCTACGTGCTCGTGATCGTCCTGCTCGCCTCGTTCTTCGCGGTCGGCTACTACAACCTCACCGCCGTCGAACTGATCGCCGCAGTGCTGATCTTCAGCTGGATCATCGTGTTCCTCCGTACTGCCGGCTCGATCGGCGGATCCGCGAGCGCCTGAGCAGACGGTGGGCGAGGGGCCTCAGTCGCGCAGTGCCCGCGTCGCCTCCCGGGTGCGGTGCAGGGCGTCGACGGTCTCTGTGAACCGCCGCTTCGCCACGCCGATGAACAGGCAGTCGACGAGGGCGAGCTGCGCGATACGGCTGACCATCGCTCCGGCACGGAAGGTCGACTCCCGTACCTCGGTGAACAGTGCGTGGTCGGCCGCGCGCGCGAGCGGGGAGTCCTTCGCCGAGGTCACCGCCACTGTGGCCGAGCCGTTGGCGCGGGCGGTCTCGAGGAAGCGGACGGTCTCGATCGTCGAACCGGCGTGCGAGAAGCCGATCGCCACCGTGGGGGCGGACTGCAGCACGCTGACGGCGACCGCCTCGTGCGAGTCGGAGAGCACGTGAGCGTTGCGTCCGACACGCAGCAGCTTGTGCGCGAGGTCCTCGGCCACGAACTGGCTCGCCCCGATGCCGTAGAGGAGGATGCGGTCGGCGCCGTCGATCGCATCGATGGCCGCTTCGAGCACGTCGAAGTCGAGCTTCGCGACGGTCTCCTCGATGGCCAGGAGCTCGAGTGCTGCGAGCTTCGAGACCGCCTCCTCCAGGGTGTCCTCATCGGAGATCTCCGAGCCGAAGGCGCCGCGGGCCGAGAACTGGGCGGCTTCCTTGCCGAGCTCGGTCGCCAGAGCCATGCGCAGCGGGGCGTAGCCGCTGAATCCGATCGCCCGGCAGAAGCGCACCACGGAGGCGACCGAGGTCCGGCACTCGTCCGCCAGCTCGTTGATGGTCTTGTCGATGACGATCGAAGGGTTCTCTCGGACCACCGTCGCGATGCGCGCGAGTGACGGCGGCAGGGTCGAGGCGGCGGCTTCGATCGTCGACTGGATGCTCAATCAGTCCTCCGGGGGTGTGGGATTCTCAGTATGTCGTGACGGGGCCCACGACGAGGGTGGTAAATTCTTTTCAGAGAGTCTATGTCGCATGTAGTCTCTTTTCGTTGCGTCCCCACCGAACCCGAGGAGAGCCGATGACCGCGCAGACGACCGCATCCGTCGACCTCGGCAAGTCGCGGTGCCGCGTCATCATCCACGACGCTACGCGCATCGAGCGCTCGGGGACGGGAGCGCCCGGGCTCGCCGCGGCGGGCGGAGTGGACGCCGCTCTCGATGCCATCCTCCCGCTGCTCGCCGAGGCGCCGGGCCTCGGCAGGATCGGGGTCGGTGCCGCCGGGGGCTGGCTCGCGCCGGAAGCCGCTCAGATGCTCGCGGTGCGCCTGGCTGAGGCCACCGCCGCACGCGTCGCCGTCGCCTCCGACGTCGTCACCGCCCACGCCGGTGCGCTCGAGGGGAGGCAGGGGGTGCTCCTGATCGCCGGAACCGGCGCCGCAGCGCTGGGGATCGACGCCGACGGCGCGCGGCTCGTCGACGGCTGGGGTCCCGAGCTCGGAGATCTCGGCAGCGGATCATGGCTCGGCCGTGAAGGTCTTCGGGCCGTGCTGCGTGCGGACGACGGGCTCGCCCCGGAGACGGCGCTCACCGCGGCGCTCGCGGAGCGGGTCGGCGCTGCATCCGACATCCAGGGCTGGCTCGCCCGGAGTGCGCCGTTGGCGCGCCATCTCGCGACGCTGGCGCCTCTGGTGCTCGATGCGGCGGAAGCGGAGGACCCCGTCGCCGTGGGCATCGTGACGGAGGGTGTCCGACTGCTCACGGCGACGGCCGTCGCCGCCTCGGCCGTGGCGACCGACGTGGTGGTGCACGGAGGCCTCGCCGAGCACTCCTGGTTCCGCGCCGCCCTCGGATCCTCCCTCCTCGCCGCCGGTCGCCGTGTCGTGCCGGCCGCGGGCGACGCCCTCGACGGTGCGCAGCTGCTCGCGCGCCGCACCGATCTCCTCCACGAAAGGTTCGTGCACCGTGCCGAATGACACCCCTCGCCTCACCGCTCTCCTCTCGGTGCTGGAGAACCTCGACACCGAGGCCTCCACGACCGAGCGCGGTGACCTGGACCTTCTCGGCACCGCAGAACTCGTGCGGAGGATGAACGCCGAGGACCGCCGCGTGGCCGAGGCCGTCGCCGAGCGAGCCGAGGAGATCGCCGCCGCGGTCGACGGCATCACCGCACGGTTCCGGCGCGGGGGACGACTCATCTACATCGGAGCCGGTACCGCGGGGCGCATCGGCGTGCTCGACGCGAGCGAGTGTCCGCCCACGTTCGGTACCGACCCCTCGCTGGTCGTCGGTCTGATCGCCGGCGGGGAGTCCGCGATCCGTTCCGCCGTCGAGAACGCCGAGGACGATGCCGAAGCGGCGAGCCTCTCCCTGCGCGGCCTCGACCTGTCGGAGAGCGACACCGTCGTGGGCATCTCCGCCTCCGGACGCACGCCCTACGTGGTCGGCGGCCTGGAGTACGCCCGCAGCATCGGAGCGCTCACGGTCGCGATCGCCTCCAACGCCGCGTCCGAGATCGGTGCCGTCGCGGAGATCGCGGTGGAGGTCGTCACCGGGCCCGAGTTCATCTCCGGCTCCACGCGGCTCAAGTCAGGGACCGCGCAGAAGCTCGTGGTGAACATGCTCACGACGCTCTCGATGATCAACCTCGGCAAGACCTACCGCGGCGTGATGGTCGACCTGCTCGCGACCAACGAGAAGCTGCGCGCGCGGTCGATCCGCACGGTCTCGCAACTCGCCGGTGTCGGGATCGACGAAGCCGCGGCCGCCCTGGAAGCGGCGGACGGCTCCGTCAAGCTCGCCCTGCTGATGCTCGCCAGCGGTGCGTCTGCGCAGACAGCGGCATCGGCCCTCGAAGGTGCCGGCGGCATCCTTCGCGACGCCATCGCCGCTCTGGCCTGACCTCCGTCCGCTCGGGCGCTGCCGCCGGGGTCAGTGCCCGCAGGTGCAGGTTTCCTCGCCGCAGCAGCTGCCGGACGAGACCGCATGCGCCTGTGAGGATTCGGGCACATCCATCGCGGGGTTCTGGTCGAGGAAGCCGTTGGGCCTGAACCGGAACCCGGCGGTGTCGACGGGCATGATCGGCCAGTCTTCCGTTCGCGGGAAGTGGGTGAGACCGAAGGTGTGCCACAGCACCATGTCCTCGCCGTCGATCGACCGGTCGCCCGCCGTGTACGCGGGGAGTCCGGCACCGCCCTGGTGCGCGTTGGGGTACCGGCCGGCCGGCCAGATCTGCCCCTGCTCGTAGCGCGTCGCCCAGAGATGCTTGGTCGCGAACGCGGCGCGCGCGGCGACCGAGGACTCCGGATCGGCCATGAGAAGCGCGGTGGGCTCCGGGACGAGGTGATACGCGGTCGGCCGCCCGACGTGATTCGTCCGCGACGTGCTCTGCACCTCCCAGACGCGCGCGACGGAGGTGTCCGCGTCGCGCTGCGCGGCGGACTCGGTCGTCAGCGTGGTCTCGGACCAGCTGAACGCATTGCCGAACGGGTTGCCCGGCCCCATCGGCACGCGCTGCGCGTCGACCTCGACGAGCCTGTTCCGGTCGCCGTCGATCGCCACGTCGAGCCGCGCGCAGAAGAGGTGCTGGTGCACGGGGGCGAAGACGCCGGGAGCGAGCTCGGTCGCGTGCCTCTGCCGGACACCGGGCTCGCCGCCGCCCACGAACACGATGCCGGTGGCCTTGGCGACGACCTCGATCGAACCGTCCAGGCCGAAGTACCAGTAGAAGCCGTAGTCGTAGTTGCCGATCGTGGAGAAGTACGACACCACGAACCGGCGGGACCGGCGCACGTCGGCGCGGCCTGCGAGGTCGGTGTGCTTCCAGAGGATCCCGTCGTCCTCCTCGTGCATGCAGACCACGTTCGGGATGCGCACCGGGTTGCCGTGGTCGTCGGCCACGTAGCCGTCGAGGTAGCGGATCACGCCGAGGCAGTCGCAGCCGAGTTCGAGGTGGTTGGCGTTCTTGCCGAGCAGGTACTCGCCCGCATCGAAGTAGCTGATCCAGAACCGTCCGGGAGCCGTGTCGCCGTAGGGGACCACCATCTCGGGAACGCTGGCGCGGCTGAGGACCGAGCGGTCCTGGAACGTGACGTCGTGCAGCACGAGTCCCTCGCGGGCGTTGAAGTCGACGCGCATCGCCCAGCCCTCCCACTCGACGAGCGAGCCGGTCACGGTGAAGCTCGGTCCCTCCGGCTGCGTGATCTCGATGGGCTTGAGCGAGGTGCGCGCTGCGCCCTGCACCTCGGGGTAGTAGTTGCCGTGGCCCGCGGGAACGGGCACATCTGCGTGGTCCTCGACGCGGATGACGCTGTTCGAGGTGAGGTCGATGTGCACGACGAGGCCCTCGACGGGGTGCGCCCACGGTGAGTCCTGCTCGTCGTACTTGAGGAACGTGAGCGAGCGGATCACGCGGCGACCGACTTCATCGGCGCGGCCGGTGTAGCCCGGGGCGAGCGGTCCGCAGAAGGCGAGATCCATGTGCTCGGCGAGGCCGCGTCGCGTCATCGCCGCCTGCCATTCGGGGGAGGCCTTCGCGATAGCCTCGGCGCGCTCGTACTCCTCGAACAGGTACTGCGGCTGGCCGTAGGGCGGCACATCGTTCGGCACGCGTTCGGTGCGCACGACTTCGCTGCGGGTGATGGAGACGATGGCCTCGGTCGCCACGCCGGTCGCCGTGTCGAGCAGCGTCACGTCGACGCGGCGGTCGATGGGGGAGCCGGGGCTCCACGCGGCGAGCTCCTGCCTCGTGGGCTCATCGGGCAGCAGCATCGGGACGCGGGTGGTCCCGGTCAGGAGTCCGGCCGCATCGAGGACGGCTCGAGCGGCGGCGATCTCCTCCCCCGAAAGCGGATCGTGCGGGTGCGGGGCGGCGATCTTCTCGAGGGAGACGGGCTGCGGTGCGTGGTGGGACATCATCGACCTCACTATTTTCGAGCAGATGCTCAATAAACGGGTTGCGACGATGATACGACGGCGCACCGGAGGTCCACAACCACCGCTTCCTGGGCTCAGGCGCGCCAGGGGGCGAGGACGCCGTCCAGGACGGCGAGATGCGCCGCCGCGGGCTGGGGTTCGGTGACCTCGACGATCTGCTGCCCGTACGTGATCGAGCGCAGCAGCGCCATCACGGCCTCGGTGGGGGTGTCGGCGCGCAATTCGCCGTCGTCCACGGCTTCGGTGAGGGCGAGTCGGATGCTGTCCTGCCACGTCGCGAGGGTCGGGGCGCCGGCGTCCGGAGTCGGTGCGAGGGCTGCCAGGCGCCCCCAGAAGCCGACGACCACGTGTGCTTCCGTGCGGGTGTCGTCGTCCAGCGGAAGGACCTCGCGCATCAGCGCGTGCAGCCGGGACAGGCCCCGGAGGCCCTCGGTGGCGGCGGCGATGCGCGTGTCGGTGCGGCGCGTCACCTCGGCGGCGGCGGCACGCACGACCTCGTCGAATCCGTCGAAGTAGTGCCAGAGTGAGCCGGTCGCGACGCCGAGTTCTTTGGCGACGGCGCGCGAGGAGACGCTCTCGTGCCCGTCGCGGGCGGCGACGGCGAGCAGCGCCTCGGCTATCTGCCGGCGGCGCTCATCATGGTCGACGATGCGGGGCACGTGCCCATCTTGTCGCATCGGTGCCGGGTCTAGCGTTATTGAGCGATCGATCAATATACTGCCCGGGTGGAGATCCTCCTTCCCGCAGCACCGTGGCTGATGGCCGTGGCGGCGATCGTCGCTGCGATCGCCTGCATCGGTGCGTGGCGTGCGGTGCCGTGGCAGGGACGGCAGGCGGCCCTGATCATGGCGGCCGCGATGCTGGCGCTCGCGGTCTCGCCCGGCGACGCGCTCGTGGGACTCCTGCTCGGGGCGGTGCTGCTGGTCTCGTCGATGCTCGGAACGATGGGCGTTCGCGGCACTCCTGCGGCCGCTGCCTGCTGCCATCGCGCACTCGGATCGCTCGTGATGGCCGTCTGCGCGTTCCAGAGCGCGTCGACGGGCGGGGTGCCGTCGGCAGGCGCAGGCGCAGGCGCGGAGATCGCGGCATCGGGACACGGTGGGCACGGGATGAACGGCGTCCTCTCCGTCGTGATGCTGGTCGGGGTGGCCGGGGTCGTCGTGTGGACCGTCGTCGTGGAGTGGTTCGTGCCCTCGGTGCATCGCGGCAGGACGGCGCGGTTGCTGGCCGCGGAGTCGTGGGCCATGGCAGCGGGCGTCGCGGTCATGTGCCTGGGGTTCT
This sequence comes from Microbacterium paraoxydans, assembly GCF_020524545.1. Taxonomy (GTDB): domain Bacteria; phylum Actinomycetota; class Actinomycetes; order Actinomycetales; family Microbacteriaceae; genus Microbacterium; species Microbacterium paraoxydans_C. The sequence goes on from NZ_JAIVLG010000002.1 coordinate 506,980, forward strand.
GAACGCAGCGGGACGCGTGTGCGTTCCGGTACGGTGGCCGGATGCCCCTCGCTCTGATCACCGGCGCTGCGCGGGCGAACAGCATCGCCGCCGGCATCGTTCCTCGTCTGCGTGCGGCCGGATGGACGGTCGTGACCAGCGATCTCCACGACGCCGACCACCTCGCCGACCTCTCGACCCCCGACGGCCCCGGCGCGCTCGTGGACGCGGTGGTCGCCGCCCACGGGCCCATCACCGCGCTCATCCTGAGCCACGCCCACGATGTCGAGTCCGGCATCCTCGACACCACCGCGGCGAGTTTCGACACGCACGTCGCCGTGAACGCGCGGGCGAGTCTGCTGCTGATCGCCGCCTTCGCGCGCCAGGTCGGCGACGACGGGGGAGCGATCCTTGCGCTCACCAGTGACCACGTCACCGGGAACCTGCCCTACGGCGCATCGAAGGGCGCGCTCGACCGGCTCGTGATCTCGGCGGCGCGTGAGCTCGGTCCTCGCGGGATCTCCGCGAACGTGCTGAACCCGGGACCGATCGACACCGGCTGGATGGACGACGGGACGCGGACCTCGCTCGGGGCGATGACCCCTCTGGGGCGGTTGGGACGCCCGGCGGATGTCGCGGCGGTCGTGGAGTTCCTCGTGTCGGATGAGGGGCGCTGGATCTCCGGTCAGCTGCTCCAGTCGGACGGCGCGTTCTCGGCGCGCTACTGAGGGCTCTCCTCACTGAGGCGCTGCGGCGGGCCGCACGAACGCCCAGGCCGCGACCGCGGCGCCAGCCGCTGCGAGGGTCATGGTGACGGCCATCGTGACCGCGTTCGTACCGCCCACTCCGGCGGCGAGGGGCGCCACCACGGGCCCGAACAGGAACGTCGCCATGCCCAGCAGCGCGGAGGCCGTGCCGGCGCGGCTGCCGTGGTGCGCGAGGGCCAGGGTCTGACCGTTCGGGCCGCCCGCGCCCGAGCAGAGCATGAAGCCGATGAGCGCCGCGATCACTCCGTAGACCCCGGTGCCGGTCAGCGTCAGCACGAGGAAGGTCGTCGTGGCGAGCAGCGTCGCCGTGATGCCGCCCAGATACACGCGCAGCGGTCCCCACCGCCGCACGACGAGCCGGCTGGTCTGGCTGCCGACGATGCTCGCCAGCGCCCCGGCCGCGAACGCGAGGCTGAACGTCTGCGGCGTGAGACCGAACTGATCCTGCAGGACGAAGGAGGACATCGACAGGTAGGTGAAGAACGCGACGCCGCCCCCCGCGGCCGCGCACAGCACCGCGATGAAGAGCCGGTCCCGGACGACGGCACCCGCATGACTCCGCAGCACCACGAGGCCGCCGCCGTGGCGCTGCGCGGTGGGCAGCGTCTCGGGCAGGGCGAACACGACGATGAGGAGCAGCACGACTCCGACCGCGCTGAGCACCCCGAAGATGCCCCGCCAGTCCATGATGCGGGCGAGCTGTCCGCCCACGACCGGAGCGATGATCGGCGCGGTGCCGGAGACGAGGAACAGCAGCGACAGCATCCGTGACAGCTCGACGCCTTCGAACTGGTCTCGTGCGATGGCCAGGCAGATCACGATGCCTGCCGAGCCCGCGAGTCCCTGCAGGAAACGGGCGATCAGCAGCAGCTCGATGTTCGGGGCGAGGGCGCACACCAGCGACAGCACCGCGAAGGCCGAGACGCCGACCATCAACGGCAGCCGTCGTCCGAGTCGATCGCTCAGCGGCCCCGCGACGAGCTGCCCGAGGCCGAGACCGATCATGCACGCCGACATGGTGACCTGTGCCAGAGCCTCCGTCGTGCCCAGAGACGCGGCGAGCTGCGGCAGCTGCGGCAGATACAGGTCCATCGACAACGGCCCGAATGCCTCCAGCATCCCGAGCACCAGCATCGCCCGCAGTGCGCTCATACGCGGTCGAGCCGGTTCCTCGGGAACGGGGAGACTCATCCGCCGAGGCGCAGGATGCGGCGCAGCCAGCTCTCCCGCGCGGCGACGGCGGCCTTCGAGACCTCGGCCTCCGGCGAGAACCCAGAGAAGCCGTGATAGCCGCCGGCCCAGACGTGCAGCTCCGCCTGTCCGCCGGTCGCCCAGATGCGCAGGGCGTAGTCGACGGCTTCGTCGCGGAACGTCTCGGCCGCACCCACCTCGATGAATGCGGGTGCGAGGCCGGCGAGGTTCGTGGCGCGGGCGGGCGCCGTGTACGCGGAGACGCGATCGGTGAACCGGTCTTCCCCGGCGATGGCATCCCACGCGGTGTCGTTGTTGTTGCGGTCCCACGCGCCGAAGCCGTCGTACTGACGACTGGATGCGGTCTCGTTGCGATCGTCGAGCATCGGACAGCCGAGCAACTGGCCGGCCAGGCGCGGACCGCCGCGATCCCGGGCGATCAGGGCGACGGCAGCCGAGAGGCCCCCACCCGCGCTCATCCCCGAGGCGATGATGCGGTCGGGATCGATGCCGAGTTCCTCCGCGTTGGCGGCCATCCACTCCAGTGCCGCATAGCAGTCCTCCGCCTGCGCGGGACCGGGATGCTCGGGCGCCAGCCGGTACTCGACGGCGACACCGACGACGCCGTGCCGCTCGGCGAGATCGATGAGCTCCGCGGTACCGAAGAACCGGGTGCCGAGCACCATCCCGCCGCCGTGGATCGACAGGACGGCGGGTGCGGGCACGGAAGCCGCGCGGGCCGGCCGGACGATCGTGATCTCGATGTCCGGCGCCCCGAGCGGTCCGGGGATGACCCGGTCCTCCCAGACGACCTCCCGCCCCGCGGCCTGTGCCGCCAGGGGCGGGATGATCGTCGCGAAGTGGGCGCGGTTGGCGTGGATCGTGTCGGCGCGCAGCGGGATGATCTCCACCATCCCGACGAAAGCGTCGAGGCCGGCGACGAGCTCCGGGTCGTACGGGACCGGCAACGGCGCGGTCATCGGTCCGCCCGCCAGATGCGACGCAGCCACGAGGCACGAGCGGCGAGAGCGGCGCGGGAGATCTCGGCCTCGGGCATGTACATGTCGAAGCCGTGTGCTCCGCCGCCCCAGACATGCAGCTCGGCCTGTCCTCCGGTCGCCCAGATGCGCAGGGCGTACTCGGTGTCCTCGTCGCGGAAGGCCTCGGCCTCGCCCACCTCGATGAAGGCCGGCGGGAGCCCCGACACATCGGCCGCGCGGCTGGGGGCGGCGTAGGCGGGAGCGTCAGGATCGAAGGCGAGGTCGTCGCCCAGCACGCACGACCACGCCAGCAGGTTCAGCTCGCGCTGCCAGGTGCCGATGCCGTCGTACTGGCGGCTCGCGATCGTGGTGTTGGTGTTGTCGATCATCGGGCACAGCAGCAGCTGCCCGGCCATGACCGGCCCCTGCCGGTCGCGCGCCATCAGGGCGACGGCGGCCGTCAGCCCGCCGCCCGCACTGCCGCCTCCGACGACGAGCCGCTCCGGGTCGATGCCGAGTTCGGCCGCGTGCTCGTGCACCCACACGAAGGCCGCGTAGCAGTCCTCGACGCCCGCGGGGTAGGGGTCCTCGGGAGCGAGGCGGTACTCGACGTTGACCGCGATGACCCGGTGCTCGTCGACGATGTCGACCACACGGCCGGTCTCCCAGGAGCGGTGGCCGACGATCATGCCGCCGCCGTGGATGTTGACGAATCCGGGGAGCACGTCGCCGCGCGTGCCGGTCGGGCGGAACACCGTGATCTCCAGGTCTGGTGCTCCGGGAGGGCCGGGTATGACACGGTCCTCCCACTCGATGTCGCGCCCGGCGATCACGGCGTCGTTGTCGGGGAACATCCGGTCGACGCCCTCGCGCGGAAGGGCGTCGCGGGTGAGGGCCGGCTGCGGGTTCTTCGCGAGCTCGTCGAGGACGGCCTGCACCTCGGGATCGAAGGGTACCGGGGTGACGGTCGGGTGTCCGGCGGCGGTGGCGGTCATGGTTCTCCTTGAGGATGGAAGAAGGAAGCAGCGGGTCAGGGGCCTTCGGGGGCGACGACCCCGCGATCGGCCCAGAACGGCTCGACCAGACGGCGCAGCTCATCGCCGCCGACCCGGTCGACCAGGGCTGCGGCGTCGAGGTTGGCGCGCAGCTGTTCCACGCTCGACGCACCGAACAGCGTGGTGGTGAGCGCCGGATGGGTGAGGGTGAACGCGATTCCGAGTTGCGCCGGTGAGACGTCGAGCGACGAGGCGAGTGCGGTGAAGGCGGGCACATCCGTGATGATCCGCTCGCGGATGTCGCCCGGGTCGCGGCCGATCTGCCGGTCGCCGTTGATCTTGCCGGCGAGCACACCGCCTTCGAGGCAGTCGGAGGCCTGCAGCGTGAGCCCCTGCTCCCACAACCGGGCGAAGGGGGCTCCGTCCGGGATCGAGCGCCGGGAGACGCTGTACTTCAACTGGGCGATCTGCGGTCCGGCGACTCCCTCTGCCGCGGCGAGGTCGATCAGGGACTGGATGCTCGACGCCGACCAGTTGTTCACGCCCCAGGTGCGGATGAGGCCCGCCTCGGTGAGTCGGGCGAGGTCGAGCACGAGGTCGCGGAGGTCGAGGTCGTCGCGGCGCAGGTCTCCCAGGATCACGAGGTCTGCGTGCTCCACGCCGACTCGCATCAGCGCGTTCTCGAGCTGGGGGCGAAATCCGTCGGCTCCGAACGCTTCGAGCCACAGCTTCGACGAGAGCAGCCAGTCGTCGCGTCGGAGGCCCGCAGCGCGCACCATCGCCGAGAAGATCACGTCGGTGAACACCGGCGGGGCGCCCGGGGCGGAGTACACGCCGACATCGAAGAGGTTCACGCCGCGATCCACGGCCTCACGGAGCATCGCGACCGCGTCGGCGAAGTCCATCCGGTCGTAGGTGTGCCAGGAGCCGAGCGAGAACAGCGCGGCGTCGATGCCGCTGCGGCCGATTTCGCGGCGGGGCAGGAGGGGAGTGGTCATGGAGTCCTCACAGTCTCGGGTCGATGACGGCTTTGACCTCATCGAGGTGGTGCATGTGGGCGATCTTCGAGGAGGCCTCGGCGAGGCCGACCGGGGTGCTGAAGAGGTCGTCCCAGGGGAAGCGATCGGCGAACGCGGTGAAGAAGTCGATCGCCCGGGAGTAGTCGGAGATGTCGCCGTTGAGTGAGCCGACCACCGTGAGCTCCTTGCCCATGATCGTGCTGAGCGGAAACCCGTCGCCCGCCGGGCCCGTGGAACCGACGATCGTGACCGTGCCGCGCTGGGCTGCCATCGCGATCGCGTCGGGTCCCACGCTCGGCGCGCCGGCGAAGTCGAACACGTGGTCGGCGCCGCGCCCTCCCGTGAGCGCCAGGACCTGATCTACCACCGGCCCGTCGCGGAAGTCGACGACGGCGTCGGCGCCGAAGCGCCCCGCGAGTTCCAGCCGCGACGCGGGGGCGCCCACCGTGATGACCTGGCCCGCGCCGGAGATCTTCGCGACGGCGGTGGCGAAGATGCCGAGCGCTCCGGCGCCCTGCACGACCACGGTCGAGCCGGGGCGGATGCGCCCTGCCCGCTCGAACGCCCGCAACACGGTCTTGGCCGCGCATCCGGCCATCGAGGCCCAAGTGTCCTTGACGGATGACGGGAGCAGCAGCTTGGCCGCCCTCGGGGTCACGTAGGCGTACTCCGAGAGTCCTGCCGTGGCGAAGGGAGGCACGTCGGATCGTTGTAGGAAGCCGTACCCGCGACGGGTGCAGGCCACGGGCTCGCGCAGCACCACGCAGCCGTAGCACTCGCCGCAGGTTGACTCGGACCAGCCGATGCGGTCGCCGGGGGCGAGGGGCTGGCCCAGGGCGTCCTTCGTGTCGGCGCCCGTGGCCACGATCTCCCCGACCATCTCGTGCCCGAGCACCATCGGGAGCATGCCGGGGAAGGTCATCCGGCCCTCCCAGATCTCGATGTCGGTGCCGCACAGCGTGGTGCAGGCGATGCGCACGAGCGCCGCGCCCGGTTCGATCTCGGCGGGGAGCGGCAGCTCCTGCAGGGTGAGCGGCTCGCCGTGCGCGGTGAGCACAGCGGCCGTGGTGCGGGTGGGGAGGGGCATGCGGTTCTCCAGTCGCGGGCGGGTGGCGGTGGGGCGGGTGGCGGATCGAAAAGGGGCCTCGGAGGGAGCGGGAGGGAGTGAAATCGATCCCGCGTCAGATCAGGAGCTGTCCGCCGTCGACGGGGACGGAGACGCCGGTGATGTGGCTGGCGGCGTCGCTCGCGAGGAACAGGACGAGCGGGGAGATCTGGTCGACCTCGGCGATGGAGCCGAGCGGGATGCGGGCCTCCCATGCCGCACGGGCTTGCGGGTTCGAGGCGAAGTCCGCGGTGAGAGGGGTGAGTACGGGCCCGGGGGCGACCGCGTTGACCCGGACGCCTGAAGCGGCGAGCTCGATCGCTGCGGTGCGGGTGAGGGCGTCGACCGCGGCCTTCGTTGCCTCGTAGTGCCCCAGACCCGGAGTGGGCTGTCGTGCGCCGATGGACGAGATGTTGACGATCGCGCCGCGGCCCGCGTCGGCGAGCAGCGCGCCGAACACCCGGAGCATGAGGAAGGTGCCGCGCACGTTGACCTGCAGGGCCGCGTCGACGACATCGACCGGGACTTCCCGCAGGGTGCCGCCGCCGGCCACGATGCCCGCGTTGTTGACCAGGACATCGATGCCGCCGTCGGCACGGAGCCGTTCGGCGGCGGCGAGGACGGAGGACTCCTCGCCGATGTCGAGGGTGAGCGCGGTGGCGCCGATCTCGGCGGCGACCGCCGAGGCGGCTTCCGCGTTCACGTCGCCGATGAAGACCTCGTCTCCCTGGGCGCGGAACGCGGTAGCGATGCCGCGGCCGAGGCCGGACGCGCCACCGGTGACCAGGATGCGGCGGGGGGATGCGGTCATGTTCGTCCTCACTGACGGCTGTTCTGACGGGATGCCTCCGTTATATTCTACAAACATAGAAAAACACAACCCCGTGTCCTGAGACGGCGAAGGAGTCTTCATGCTCGAAACGACATATCCCCGGAAGCCTCTGGATCCCCGCGGCGAGCCGGTGCCTCCGTTGGCGCTCGGATCGTGGAACACCTGGGATCGGATGGCGCCCGACGATGCGGTCGCGGTGATCCGTCGGGCGGTCGAGCTGGACGCCGGATTCTTCGACGTCGCGTACTACAACATGGGTCCGCACGCCGAGAACTCGAAGACCGACATCCTCTTCGGGCAGGCTCTGAGGGCCAGCGGCGTCGACCGCGATGACATCATGCTGTGCGGCAAGCTCTGGCTATGGGACTGGCCGAATCAGGGATTCCGGGCCCAGCTCGTCGAGTCGCTGGAGCGCGCCGGTCTCGACCGGTTCGACACCCTCGTCGTGGGCGACTACCTCGACGCTCCGGACCTGCCGCGCCTCGTCGCCGACGTGAACGAGCTGATCGCCGCGGGGCTGGTGGGCTCCTGGGGGATCAACAACTGGCGGATCGAGGACACGCGAGAGGCGCTCGCCGCTGCCGCCGAGCAGGGTGCGGCTGGTCCGGTGTTCGCGCAGCTGAAGTACGGGATCGCGCGCCGATCGATGGCGGAGGGGGGTGCCTATGGGTCGCTGTTCGCGGACGGGACCTTGACGCTCCAGGCCTCTGACGTGTTCGAGGGCGGCATTCTCGCCATCGGACGCACGCCCCAGCGGAAGATCGGTGCCGACGTGGGTGGTATCCGCGAGCAGATCGCCGCCGTGTATCCCGAGGTCGCGCGGGTCGCGGGAGAGTTCGGGGTGACGCCGGCCGCGCTCGGAGTCGCCTTCTGTCTGTCGAACCCCGCTACCGCGAACGTGCTGTTCGGTGCCTCACGTCTCGCGCAGCTCGAGGAGAATCATGCAGCGCTCGCCCTTGCGAGCGAGCACGGGGCCGAGGTGCGGGCTGCGCTCGCCGGATGCTGGGTCGACCGGGAAGTGCGGGCCGACGGGGCGTGGTGAGGAGGGCCGGGGGTTCTGGGGGATGCACGCTGCAACAGGAGGCGCGCCGCTCGCGTCGGACGGGCCGTTGACGACCCCGGCCGCAACCCTTGCGATATTCCGATATCTGATCGAACAAAACTTCTAATGTCACTCCGTTCTTCGGTAGAATCGGGTCATGTCGAAGTTGGCCGTGTTGCACGAGGCGATGTCCCGTCTCGATGCGGCGTGGGCTGACGCCGACGATTCGGAGGAGTTGTCGCGAGAACAGCTCATCGCGGTCGGTGTATCGCTCGGGGTGCTCCAGCGGCGGCTGGATGCCGTGCACGTCGAGGTGGCCGCGTGCATCGCCCGCGAGTCTCGTCCGGAGCTGGGGGCCGAGAGCCTCGCGAAGCAGCAGGGGTTCCGGAATCCGGCGACGCTGATCGCGGCGACCGTCGGGGTGTCGCGAGGTGATGCGACGCGGCTCGTGAAGGTCGGAGAAGCAGTCGCGCCGCGTGCTGACCTGCTCGGTGCGCCTCTGCCCGCGAGGTATCCGGTCGTGCGGGAGTCGCTCGGCGCAGGGCTGCTCAGTGCCCAGGCCGCGGCCGTCATCATCGCGCTCTTGGATCGATGCCGGGTCGCAGTGGGCGTGCTTCGAGTCGCTGAGGCCGAGCGCGTCCTGGTCGACCAGGCGGTCGGGCTTTCGTTGGACGAGGTGCGCAAGCTGGTCGTGCGGGCGGAGGCGTGGTTGGACCCGGACGGAGTGGAGCCGCGACTGGAGGAGCAGCGTTCCCGTCGATCCCTCATCATCCACGAGCGTGAGGGGATGGTGCATCTGAACGCGGTCCTCGACGTCGAGACGGCCGCCCCTGTCATGACCGCGATCCGCGGCTACGTGACGGCTGCGTTCGCCGCACGGAAAGATGCGGCCGTGCCCGACGCGCCCGACGCCGACCGTCGCACCGTGCCGATGCTGCAGGCTGATGCGCTCGCTGTGTTCGCTGCCCACGTGCTCGGCTGCGAAGCGAGGGTGCCGCTGGCTGGTGCGACGATCGTGGTGAGAATGGGCCTCGATGACCTCGAGGCCGACGCCGGCTTGGCAGTGATCGATGGGATCGAGCAGCCGATCAGCATCGGGGCCGCGCGACGGATGGCAGCCGGTGGAGGTGTGATTCCATGCGTGCTCGGTGCTGCGAGCGAAGTGCTCGACTGGGGGCGGGAGAAGCGCCTGTTCACCAGGGCGCAACGGTTGGCGTTGGTGGAGAGGGATGGTGGCTGTGCCATGTGCGGGTTGCCGCCGGAGATGACGAAGGCGCATCACATCCGGTGGTGGAGCCGTGACCGTGGGCCGACGGATCTGTCGAACGGGGTGCTGTTGTGCGAGACCTGCCATCACCGCGTGCATGACAACGGGTGGGAGATTCGCATCGATGGGGGCGGTTCGGTGGGGCGGGTATGGTTCATCCCGCCGGACTCGGTCGATCCCGAGCGCCGTCCGCGTCTGGGCGGGAGGGCGCGCTACGACTGGTTGCCTGAGCTGGTTGCCTGAGCTGGTTGCCTGAGTGGGCTCCGCTCTCGGAGGGCTCGCGCCGATCGCTGAGACCCCATGCCGCGATGCCTGCGCGCTCGGACAAGCCGGGTGCACCCCGAGGCATGAAGCGGCGCTGTATGGCGAGGAAATGCCCTTGCGCTCTTTTTCCACGCATGTAGACTAACCAGCACGACACATCGAAGTGACGTCGGATACGGCTTCCGGTCAGCGGCACCTCGACCCTTCTTCACCACCCCCTGCACCCGAGAGAAGGAACCATGAAACGAATGCCCCTCGCGCTCGCCGCGGCCGTCGCCGCGACCCTCGCGCTCACCAGCTGCAGCGGCGGCGCCACCCCCTCGCCGTCCGACGGCAGCGGGGTCGACAGCCCCGACGCCCTCAACATCGGGAACTTCCTCGACGTCACGTCGTGGGACCCCTCGCTCGCCGACATCGGCTTCGACGGTCCGTACCTCTCCGCCGTCTACGACGCCCTGATCGCCCTCGACGCCGACGGCGATCCGATCCCCTCACTCGCCACGGAGTGGACCGTCGCCGACGACGACCTCAGCATCGACCTCGACATCCGCACGGACGCCGTGTTCAGCGACGGCACGCCGGTCGATGTCGACGCCGTGATCACGAGCCTCGAGTACCTCAAGGCGGGTGCGCGCTCCGGCGAGGCCTACGTCAACGTCGCTTCCTTCGAGAAGGTCGACGACGACACCGTCCGCATCGCCCTCACGCAGCGCGACGACACGATCCTGTACTTCATGGGCCTCGGACGCAGCTACGTCGCCTCCCCGGCCGCCATCGAAGCGGGCACCTTGGGCAGCGAGCCCATCGGCTCAGGCCCCTACGTGCTCGACAGTACGACGAGCGTCGCCGGTGCGGAGTACCACTTCACCAAGACCGCAGACCACTGGGACGCCGACGCGTATCCCTTCTCCGAGCTCGCGATATTCCCGATCACCGACGCCACGGCGCGCCACAATGCCATGCTCAGCGGCCAGATCAACGTGCAGTACGGCGATGTCGCCAACCTCGAGCAGGCGGAGCAGCAGGGCTGGAACACCGCAGAACGCGTGTCCGGGTGGGCGGGGCTCGTCATCACCGATCACACCGGCGTCAAGAGTGAGCCGCTCGGCAAGCTCGAGGTGCGTCAGGCTCTGAACTACGCCTTCGATGGTGCCGCGATCCTGGGCGCCGTCGGCAGCGGAGCGGGCGTCGCCACCAACCAGGTGTTCCCCGACGGCGGACCCATCAACGATCCCTCCCTCAACGACACCTACGCCGTCAACATAGACAAGGCCAAGCAGCTGCTGGCCGACGCCGGCTACCCCGACGGCTTCGCGATCTCGATGCCGATGTCGCCCATCTTCGAGATGTGGAAACCCTCGGCCGAACAGGCGCTCAACGAGCTCGGCGTGAAGGTCACGTGGGACAACATGCAGATGCCGGACTACCAGTTGAACGCCCCGAACTATCCGATGTTCATCTCGTTCCTCGCCATGGACGGCAATGACGTCGCCACCGTCGCCCGCCAGGTGACCAGCGTGCAGTGGTTCAACCCCGCGCCCGACTACGCCGAGAACGAGGTCATCGCTCCGCTCGTGGAGAAGGTGCAGACCGAGCGCGGCGACGCGCAGACCGACGCCGTCAAGGAGCTCAACAAGGCCCTCGTCGACCAGGCGTGGTGGTCGGTCTGGTACCAGGCGAACAACATCTACTACACGGCGCCCGGCATTCAGCTGCAGCCCGTCGTGGGGATGATGTTCCCGACGCTCCGCTACATCACCCAGGGCTGATGCCCGCCGGGGCGGCCGCGACACCGGCCGCCCCGGCATCCTTTCCCCCTCCGACCCCATCCTCCGAGAGGCCCCCATGTTCCTGTTCACGGCGAAGCGGGTGCTGTCCGGCATCCTCCTGCTCGTCGCGGTCTCGATCGGCACCTTCTTCCTGGCCCATCTCGCCATCAGTGACCCGACCGCCTCGCTTCTCGGTACCACGGCGAGTCCGGCCCAGCAGGAGGCGCTCGCCGAGAAGATCGGCCTCGACCGTCCGCTCCTCGTGCAGTTCTGGGACTGGCTCTCGCATGCGGTGCTCCTCGACTTCGGCGTCTCCTGGCGCAACTTCCAACCCGTCAGCGAACAACTCGCCATCAAGGTCCCCGTGACCCTGTCGGTGGTGACGTTCGCGACGCTGATCACCGCGATCGTCGGTGTCACGTTCGGGATGATCACCGGGCTGCGCCCCGGCACCTGGTTCGACCGCGTCATCAAGGGCATCTCGGTCGTGCTCTTCGCGCTCCCCGGCTTCTGGGTGAGCCTCGTGCTGGTGATGTGGCTCGCGGTGCAGCTGAAGTGGTTCCCGGCCGTCGGCTACGTGCCGCCGACGCAATCGGTGGACGGATGGCTGCGCTCCATCACCCTCCCGGCGATCTCGCTCGCCCTCGGTGGCATCGTCGCCGTCGCCGAGCAGCTGCGCAACGCCGTGATCGCGCAGAGCCGACAGGACTGGGTGCGCACGCTCCGCAGCCGGGGTCTCTCCGCCGCTCGCGTCAACCTGCACATCCTCCGCAACGCCTCGCCCGCCGCTCTCACCGTCATCGCGTTGATGTTCGTCGGGCTGCTCTCCGGCGCGATCGTGGTCGAGCAGATCTTCAGCCTCCCCGGTCTCGGGCAGCTCACGAACCAGTCCTCGCAGAACGGCGACATCCCGATGCTCCTCGGCATCACGGTCATCTCGATCGTCTTCGTCGTCCTCATCAATCTCCTGCTCGACCTCGTGCTCGGCTGGATCAACCCGAAGGTGCGCGTCGCATGACCACCACAGACATCCGGGTCGCCTTCGACCGCGCGGCGCAGAAGCGACGCTCGAGCCTCTACCGTCGCTTCCTCCGCCACCCCGGCGGCTACGTCCCGCTGGCGATCTTCCTGCTCATCGTGCTCGTCGGAGTCTTCGCGCCACTGCTCGCCCCGATGGACCCGAACTTCGTCGATCTCGCCGCGGCCAAGGCCCCTCCCGGGCCCGAGCACCTCCTCGGCGGCGACTCGACGGGGCGCGACATCCTGAGTCGACTCATCTACGGCACGCGGACCACCCTGTGGGGCGCGCTCATCACGATCGTCACCGCGCTCGTGATCGGTGTACCGTCCGGTGTCGCGGCCGGGTACTTCGGCGGCACGTTCGACCGCATCGCCACCTGGATCAGCGACGCCCTCCAGTCGATCCCCGGAATGATCATCCTGCTGGTGGTCGCCGCAGGCAGCCGCAACAACTTCGAGCTGCTGATGGCGACCGTCGGTGTGTTCATGGTTCCCGGGTACTTCCGCATCGCGCGCTCGCAGACCCTCGCCGTCCGCGGCGAACCCTACATCGATGCCGCCCGCGTCTCCGGACTGTCGGACGGCCGCATCATCTTCCGTCACGTCATCAAGGCCGTGTACCCGCCGGTCATCATCCAGACGGCGCTCACCGCAGGTATCGCGATGGGCATGCAGGCGGGCCTCCAGTTCCTCGGCATCGGCGACTCCAACGTGCCCAGTTGGGGTGCGATGATGCTCGAGGGCTTCCGCCTGATGCTCACCTACCCCCTCATGCTGCTGTGGCCTTCGGCCGCTCTCGGCCTCACGATCGCGGTGCTCGCGATCATGGGCTCCACGCTCGCCGAGCTGGTGCAGGTGCGCACACCGCGCGTCTCCCGTCGGTCTGCCGCCGCGACGGCCATCAGTGCGACACCGCACGCCCCGGCGACCGGAAACGCCCAGCACACGGCGGAGGAATCCGCGCTGCGCGTCGAGAACCTCCGGGTCGTGCACGCCACGCCGACCGGTGAGACCGAGGTCGTGCACGGCGTCACCCTCGACGTGGCGCCCGGCGAGGTCGTCGGCATCGTGGGGGAGTCGGGATCGGGCAAGTCCCAGACCGTGTTCTCGGTGCTCGACCTGCTGCCCTCCACGGGGCGCGCGATCGCCGACGCCGTCTGGGTGGGCGGCACCGACGTGACGGCGGCGACGCCGAAGCAGCGACACGCTCTGCTCGGCCGTGAGATCGGCTACGTGCCCCAGGAGCCGATGAGCAACCTCGACCCGTCGTACACGATCGGCCATCAGCTCATCGAGCCGCTGCGTCGAACCCACGGGCTCCGCAAGGCGGAGGCCAGGGAGCGCGCACGGGCGATGCTCGTGCGCGTCGGCCTCACCGATCCGGACCGGGTCATGCGCAGCTACCCGCACCAGGTCTCGGGCGGCATGGCGCAGCGCGTCCTCATTGCCGGGGCGATCGCGGGAAAGCCGTCCCTGCTGGTGGCGGACGAGCCGACCACGGCGCTCGACGTGACGGTGCAGGCGGAGGTGCTCGAGCTCCTGCGCGAGCTGCAGGCCGAGTACGGCATGGCCCTGCTGATCGTCACGCACAACTTCGGCGTCGTGGCCGACATCTGCGACCGCGTGATCGTGATGCGTGGCGGTGATGTCGTCGAGTCCGGACCCGTCGACTCGCTGTTCGCGTCGCCCGCCGAGGAGTACACGCGCGAACTGATCGCCGCTTCCCTGGACGATGCGCAGGGTCGCGCCGAACTCGACCGCGCCGGATCGGAGGTGACCGCATGAGCGCCCTGCTCGAAGTGAAGGACCTGGTCGTGGAGTACGGCCGTGGTCGGCACGCGTTCCGCGCGCTGCACGGTGTCTCCCTCGACATCGCGCCGGGCGAGTGCCTGGGCCTGGTCGGGGAGTCCGGCTCGGGGAAGTCGACGCTCGGCAAGGCGATCCTCGGCCTCGCACCGGTCAGCGGCGGGAGCATCCGCTTCGACGGCAAGGAGATCAGCAGGCTCGGCGGCCGCGCGCGCCGCGCGCTCGCGGACGACGTACAGGTCGTCTTCCAGGACCCGTACGGATCGCTGAACCCCGCGATGACGATCGGCGACATCCTCGCCGAACCGCTGTTGACCACCGGGATCGGCGCGAGAGCCGCCGAGGCGAAGGTGCGCGAGATGCTCGACCGCGTGCGCCTGCCGGAATCTGCCATGGATCGCTATCCGAGTGAGTTCTCCGGTGGTCAGCGTCAGCGCATCGCCATCGCGCGCGCCCTCGTCCGCGGACCGCGCCTCATCGTGTGCGATGAGCCCGTCAGCGCCCTCGACCTCACCACGCAGGCGACGATTCTCGACCTGTTCATCGAGCTCCAGCGCGACACCGGCGTCGCCTATCTCTTCGTCTCGCACGACCTCGGCGTCGTGCGCCGCGTCTGTCACCGCGTGGCGGTCATGTACCACGGCGAACTGGTCGAGGTCGGGGAGGGAGAGCAGGTCACCCGTGCCCCGCAGCATCCGTACTCCGAGCGGCTGCGCCTCGCCTCGCCGGTCGCCGATCCGGTGGCGCAACGTCAGCGACGTGCCCAGTGGCTGGCTCTGCGGGAGGTGCGCGATGCGGCGGTACGGTAGCTCCAGGCCCGATCACTCCACGCCTCGGAATCGGCCGGAAGGACCTCATGCCGAAGATCATCGATCACGACCAGCGCCGACGAGACATCGTCGAAGTCGCCAAGAGCATCATCTTGAAGGGTGGCTTCGAGGCCGCGACCATGCGCAGCATCGCGGCCGAGGCGGGCTTCGCGAACGGTGCGCTGAAGCACTACTTCCCGGGCAAGGAGAGCATCGTCGCGGCGACGTTCGAGACGATCCTGCAGCAGATGTCCGAGGGTGTGCAGGCCGCAGGGGAGGAGCCCACCTCCGCGGAGGCCGCGCTCCGGGGCTTCCTGGAGGCGACGATCCCTCGCGACCAGGAGCAGATCGCCGCGGGGCGGGTGCTGCTCGCGCTATGGGAGTACGCCATGGCCAACGATGCGCTCGCCGAGCTGTACCGCGGACACCTGGCCTCCTGGCGGACCTCCCTCATCGAGCGGATGGAGGCGGCGCGCGACGAGGGGTCGATTCGCGATCAGGATTACGGACCGCTCGCGAACGAGTACATCTCGGCGGCGGTCGGTGCGACCGTGATCAACCTCATGTACCCCGACGGCGAGCGGATCGCCGACTACGAGACCTATATCGACCAGTTCCTGGCACGCCTGCGCTGAGCGCCGCGCGCCGGGCCCGAGAGGACGGCGCGTCATGACCTCATCCCTGTTCGTCGAGCGGCACCCGGGTGCCGGGCGTCCCGTCGCGTTCCTGCACGGTCTCGCGTCACGCGGGGCGCAGGACTGGCCGGATGACGAGTGGGCCGGCGTCTTCGGCGACCGTCCTCGCGTCGTGGTCGACCTCCCGGCGCACGGCGGGAGTCCGGCGCTCGGCGCGGCACCCACCTCCGTGGTGGTGAAGGCACTCGCCTCAGCCGTCGGCAGCGCCGAGATCGACCTGGTCGGATACTCGCTGGGGGCCCGCCTGGCGTGGGATCTGGCGACGCATCCGGGCGTCTCCGTGCGCCGCCTGGTGCTCGGAGGGCTCAGCGCGGGAGAGCCGTTCGCGCAGGTCGATCTCGCCGCAGCGCGCACCGCGGTCGACGGCGGGGCCATGCCGACGGATCCTCTCACGAGCATGATCGTGCACATGGTGTCGTCGCCGGGCAACCGTCCGCGCGACCTGATCGACGTGATCGAGGGCCTCGCGGCAGAGCCGTTCGACCCGCGGCCGGGGGGTATCGCCGTGCCCGTCCTGCTGCTGGGCGGCACGGGCGACCCGATGGCGGCCGGCATCGACGACCTCGCGCGGATGCTCCCGGATGCCCGTGCACAGCGTGTGCCCGGCGATCACCTCACCGCCCTGCACACGGCGGAGTTCCGTGCTGCGGTGCGGGACTTCCTGGCGGACTGAGACACGACCTCGCTCGGGCCCACCCCTGTCCTTTAAATCCAACGTTCGTAGAAATATAATGAAAGGCCAACACATGACCGAAACGCCCACCGCGGATGCCGCCCGGATCCTCGACATCGCCACCGGGTACATGGCATCGAAGCAGCTCTTCCATGCCAGTCGTATCGGCCTGTTCCGTGCCGTCGACGGCGGAGCGGACACGTTCGCGGCAATCGCCGAGACGTGCGGGGTGAGCGAGCGCATCGCCCGTCTGCTCGCCGATGCGATGGCAGCCAAGGGGCTCCTGACGCGCGCGGACGGACGCTACGCCCTCGCCCCGGATGCGGCCGCCTACCTGACCGGAGCCGATGCGGCGATCGACCTCGCGCCGTTCCTGACCTTCCTCGATGAGATCAGCTACCCGCACTGGCTCCAGTTCGCGCGCACGGTCGACACCACCGAGCCCGGCGACCTGCAGATGGACGACGCCCGCTGGGCGACGTTCATGGCCGGCGTCATGACGTACAACCGCCTGCACGCGCAGGAGTTCGGCCGGCACATCGACCTGACCGGCGCCACCCAGGCGCTCGACTTCGGCGGCCTCTCCGCCGAGTTCGCGCTCTCGGTGATGGCGCGCAATCCCGAACTGCGGACGACGTTCCTGTACGCGCCCGGCTTCGAGGACGGGATCGCCGAGGCCGTCGAAGCGGCCGGGGTCGCCGATCGGGCCGTCGTGGAGGTCGCAGACACCGCCACGGCCGAACCGGAGGGCGCCTACGATGCGATCTTCGCGAACCACGTCATCCACCGCTTCGGGGCCGAGGAGAACGCCAGGATCTTCCGCAACCTGCGGGCGGCGGCGGCGCCGGGGGCGACCCTGACCGTGCTCGACTTCTTCCTCGATGACGATTCGGCGCAGCGCGGGATCGATGCCCTGCATGCGGGGGAGTACCTCGTGATCGATGGGACCGTCGTGTACCCGGAGGCCCAGGTGCGCGAGTGGCTGAGCGACGCCGGCTGGGCAGTGCGCGAGAAGGTCGCGCTGCCGGGAAGTCCGCGGGTGCTCGTGGCGACCGCGGTGTGAGGCCGCCCCGGCGTCGGGGGTCCGCTGCCGGGGAGATGGACTGGTCCGAGGGGGATCAGAGGCGGGCGGCATGCGTGAACATGCCGCCCGCCGTTTTCGTGCGCACCGGCGTTCGGTCGCGCGAGAGGTCAGCCGCGGGTGAACACCGTGCGGCCGTCGACCATCGTGCGCTCGACCTCGAGGGAGGAGAACGGGCGGCCGGGAGTCAGTGGATCCTCATCGAGGATCGTCAGGTCAGCGACCTTCCCGACTTCGAGCGATCCCTTCCAAGCGGAAGCGCCGTCCTGTCTCGCGGCATCCACGGTCATGGAGCGCACCAGGCGGCGGCGGGACGGCGCGTCGTCCGTGAAGCCGGCATCGGAGAGCAGGCCGAGCGAGGCGTCGAGGCCGAGCCGCCAGTCCGGGCTCGCGATCGGCGAGTCGCTCGTCACCGTCGTGAGCGCGCCGGAGGTGAGCATCGCGGCCAGCGGCCAGGCGGTGGCCAGACGTGCTTCGCCGAGCTGGAGCGCTGCCCAGGAGTGCGTGTGCGCGGCGATCAGCGGCTGCACGGCGAAGCCGGCGTCGACTCCGCGCATCCGGGCGATCTGCTCGGGCGTGGCCAGGTCTCCGTGGACGACGTAGTGGGGCGCGGACGGCCGGGGCGCGTCGGAGAGGCGTTCCAGGACGGCGAGGAACTCCGCGATCGATCGGTCACCGGTCGCGTGCACGGCGATCTGCAGGCCGCGGGATGCGGCGAGCTCCACCATCCGCTGGAACGCGGAGAGCGGATCGTTCCCTCCCCGTGTGAGCAGGGCGCCCGTGCTGCCGTCCGTGTAGGGCTCCTCGACCCAGGCGGTGGCCATCGGTGGGATGCCGTCGGCGAAGATCTTCACCCCGGGGATCGCGAGCCACCGCGGGTCGTGGATCGGGGCCGGGGTGCGGATGCCGCGTTCGAAGTCGTCCAGGGTGCTCTCGCCGTCGATCGTGCCGAACAGCCGTAGCAGGGTCACTCGTGAGGTCTGGGCGCCTTCGCGGTGCAGCTCGCCGTAGGTGTCGAGCATGGCCGTGCCGAAGCAGCCGGTCTCGCCCGCGTCTTCTCCCGGACCGATCCCGGGCTCGGTGTAGCTCGTGATGCCGCGTTCGGCGAGGAGGCGCCAGGCACGCAGGAGAGCGGCGCGCCGCTCGTCCGCGCTCGATACCAGACGCCCGGACGGCTGCTCCTCGGCGGGCGTGTCGGAGAAGAACAGGTGCGGCCAGCGTGCGCCCAGCCACGCGGCGTGCAGGTGGGCGTCGTTGATGCCGGGGATGGCCGTGCGCCCGTCGAGCTCCAGAGTGGAGCGTGCTCTGAGCGATGCGACGGCTTCGTCCACCGCGACGATCATGCCGTCGCGCACGGCGAGGGCGTGGGCGACCGTATCCCGCCCGTCGAGGGTGTGGATGCGGCCGCCGCGGATGATCAGGTCGGCGTCGTCGCCGGGAAGTGTCTCGCTCATTATTCCACCAGTGTAGACGTAAAACTCGACCCGCGGTGAGACGGGGAAGACCCGGATTCGGCGCGCGGTTCCGGGGCTTGTACGCTGGAGCCATCCCCCGATCACCCGGCAACCCGCGCGCCGGTGACCTCGGTGCGCGCTCACACATGCAAGGACGCAGATGAACGATTCCGCGGCACACCGCGAAGACTGGACCGCGAGCGAAGAACTGGCGGAGCGGATGATCCCGCTCATCGGGGCGCTTCGACGCGAGCACGACGTGGTCACCTCCCTCCACGGACACCGCCTGCTCGGCCTGTCGGCGACCGGGCTCGTCGAGGTGCATGAGCGCGTGGCACAGCTCGGACATGAGCGCCTCCCGATCGAAGACAGCCTGGCCGTGCTGGAGGCGATCCACGCGCTCGCCCCCGGCGCGTCGTCGCTCGATGTCGCGCGCCTCGTGGCCGGCCATGCGGAAAGCGGTGAGCCTCTGGAGGCGTATCTTGCCGACGTGCTCGCGCCGGCGATGGGCGCCGTCGCCGCCGAACCCACCGATGTCGTGCTCTACGGCTTCGGGCGCATCGGCCGGCTGCTCGCCCGCATCCTCATCGCGCACACGGGCGGCGGCAGCGGTCTGCGCCTGCGTGCGATCGTGGTGCGTCGCGGCTCCGAGAACGACCTCGTCAAGCGGGCATCCCTGCTGCTGCGCGACTCCGTGCACGGCCGCTTCGCCGGTTCCGTCACGGTCGACGAAGACGCGGAGCAGATCGTCGCGAACGGCACCCGTATCCAGGTCATCTACTCCGACGACCCGGCGACGATCGACTACACCGCCCACGGGATCCATGACGCGATCGTCGTCGACAACACCGGCCGCTGGCGCGACGAGGCCGGTCTCTCGCAGCACCTGAGGTCGAAGGGCGTCGCCCGCGTCCTGCTCACCGCTCCGGGCAAGAGCCCGCTCAAGAACATCGTGCACGGGATCAACGACGACACGATCGTCGACTCCGACCGCATCGTCTCCGCCGCCTCCTGCACGACCAACGCCATCACCCCGGTGCTCGCCGCGATCGACGAGGCGTACGGCGTCGTGAAGGGACACGTCGAGACGGTGCACTCGTTCACGAACGATCAGAACCTGATCGACAACTTCCACAAGGGCGATCGACGCGGGCGTTCGGCGGTGCTCAACATGGTCATCACCGAGACCGGTGCGGCGAAGGCCGTCGCGAAGGCGCTCCCGCAGCTCGAGGGCAAGCTCACGGGCAGTTCGATCCGCGTCCCCACCCCCGATGTCTCGCTCGCGGTGCTGCACCTGACGATCGAGCGTCCGGCGACCAAGGACCAGGTCAACGACTACCTGCGCCGGGTCTCCCTGCATTCGAAGCTGCGTCAGCAGATCGACTACGTCGAGAGTCCGGACGTGGTCTCCACGGACTTCGTCGGGTCGCACCGTGCGGGCATCGTCGACGGCCTCGCGACGATCGCCGACGAGGACACCCTCATCCTCTACGTCTGGTACGACAACGAGTTCGGGTACTCCTGCCAGGTGATCCGGGTGCTCGAGGTCATGGCGGGCTCGCATCCGATCGTGCTCCCCGAGCGTCGTGAGGTGACGCTGCAGAGCTGAAGCCTCGCGCGCACGGCGTCGGAGGCGCCCGGCAAGATGGGGTCATGAAGACAGCGACCCTGCTCGCCGAGCGCCTCCGCTCGCATCGCCTCACCGCACCGACGCGGACGATCTCCGAGGCGGCGCACCACATGCTGGCGGTGCAGAGTCAGGACTTCACCGCCGGTCGGTGGGCGCTCGCCGCGCGCACCCGGGGAGAGATGATCCTGCCTGACGTGGATCGCGCGTTCGATCGCGGTGATCTCGTGCGGGGCTGGGCCATGCGCGGCACGCTGCACACGGTTCCGGCACGCGACCTCGGCTGGATGCTGGAGGTCACCGCCGAACGCCAGCGGCAGCAGGCGGCCACGCGTCATCGCCAGCTCGGCATCGACGATGACATGATCGCGGCGACGGTGGGGGCCGTGACGCCGGCGCTGCGTGACGGCGGCCGCACCCGTGCCGAGCTGTTCGAGATCCTCGAGGGGATCGGCATCGACCCGGCGGGCCAACGCGGGATCCACCTGCTCTTCACCCTCACCATCGACGGTCTCCTCTGTCAGGGTCCTGTCGCCCCGCGGGCCGGAGTGACGCGTGAACAGCGTTTCGTTCTCGTCGAGGAGCACATCCGCGACCGCGCGCACCCCGACGACCCGCTCGCCGAGCTGTTCGTGCGCTACATCGACGGACACGGCCCGGCCGGCGTCGCGGACTTCGCCTGGTGGTCCGGACTCACGCTGGGGCAGTCCCGTGAGGCGGCTGCACGGGCGGCCGAGCGCGTCGTCGAGGTCGGGGAGGGGCTGTTCACCTCTCGAACGCGCCCGCGACGGACGACGGATGCGCCCGCCGTCCACGCTCTCGGCGCGTTCGACGAGTACTACATCTCCTACGCCGACCGCACGGTCGTGTGCGCTCCGGAGCGCCTGGCCGCGGTCGGCCCAGGAAAGAACGGCATGGTGCGCGCGACGCTGATCGAGCAGGGTCGTGTGATCGGAACCTGGTCGCACGCCACGGCGATGCGCGACGCGCCGCCCGAGTTCTTCGACGATCCGGTCGATCCCGAGGCCGTGACTGCCGCTCTGGGGCGATTCGAGCGATTCCTGGGCGACGGAGACCGCTGATCAGACGGTGACCTCCGAGATCGCGAGGGCCGCGATCTCGGAGGCCAGCACGATGAGGCGATCATTCGCTTCCTTCTCCGCGACAGTCACTCGCAGCCCCTCCCCGGCGAACGGGCGCACCAGCAGTCCGTGGCTCTCGAGAAGCTCGGCGGCCGGGGTGGTCGCCTCCCCGAGCGGCAACCATACGAAGTTCCCCTTGCTTTCCGGCAGCGTGAACCCGGCATCCGTGAATGCTGCGACCACGCGCTCGCGCTCTGCCACGAGGGCGGAGACGCGCTCCTCCAGCTCCGCCTCGGCGGCCAGCGAAGCGACGGCAGCGGTCTGGGCGAGGTTCGTGACGCCGAACGGGATGGCGACCTTGCGCAGCGCGATGCCCAGCTGCTCGGGCGCGATGGCGTAGCCGACGCGCATGCCGGCCAGTCCGTAGGCCTTCGAGAACGTGTGGGCGACGGCCACGTTCGGGTAGCGGCGGAAATACTCGATCCCGACGGGTGAGTCGGAGCGGTCGTTGAACTGTACATACGCCTCATCGATCACCACGACGATGTGTGCAGGCACCCGCGACAGGAACAGGTCCAGCTCGGCATCGCCGACGGTCGTGCCGGTGGGATTGTTCGGGTTGCACACCAGGATCAGGCGGGTGCGGTCGGTGACGGCAGCGAGCATGGCATCGAGATCGTGCCGGTGGTCGGCGGTGAGGGGCACCATGACCGGGACGGCGCCTGCCGCTCTGGCGAGCATCGGGTACGCCTCGAACGAGCGCCACGCGAAGAGCACCTCGTCGCCCTCACCGGCGGTGGCCCGCATCAGTTGCGACACGACCTCGACCGACCCGCTGCCGAGCACGATGTTGACGGGCTCGACGCCGAAGCGCGCGCACAGCTCGGACGTGAGGGCGGTCGCCGCCGTCTCGGGGTAGCGGTTGACGTGGGTGAGCTCGTCGGCCATCGCCGAGACCACGGACGGGAGCGGGGGATAGGGGTTCTCGTTCGACGAGACCTTGTACACCGGCAGCGTCGTCTCGGTCTTCGGGGCAGCCTTCCCCGGCTTGTAGCCGGGGATCGCGTCGAGGTCCCCCCGCAGTCTCAGCTCCGACATCCGATAGCCCTTCTCTCCTGTGCGCCTCTGCGACCGTGTCCGTTTGACAGGTTCGAGCGGACTTCATACTATCGCAATTGAATATAAAGAATGTTGTCAATCCGATTTCCGTGATCGGATGCGACGGAAGGAGCGGCGCGACGGTGCCCCACACAGCGGTCGATTCCCTGGATCAGCGCCTCAGCCTGCGCGTGCGAGCGATGCGCCAGGAAGCTCGGGACGTGCTGTCCCTGGAACTCGACGACCCCACCGGCGCCGAATTGCCGGCGTGGGAGCCGGGCGCGCACATCGACCTCCGCTTCGCGAATGGTGTCGAACGCCAGTACTCGCTGTGCTCCGACCCCGATGACCGCACCGCCTGGCGCATCGCGGTGCTCGCCGAGAGCCCCAGCCGCGGCGGCTCCCGCTACGTGCATCAGACGCTGCGCGTCGGCGACCCCGTCACGGCCTCCGTCCCCATCAATCATTTCGAACTCGCGCCCGCCGCAGACTACGTGTTCGTTGCCGGGGGCATCGGGATCACGCCGATCCTGCCGATGCTCGACGAAGCCACTCGGCGGGGAACCCCATGGCGACTGGCATATCTCGGCTCGATCGGGGAGCGCATGGCGTTCCTCCCGGCAGTGCACCACGCGGGTGGGGACGCGGTCGTGGTCCGCGGCGACTTCGAGGATCGGCTCGACCTGGCCGCCTGGATCGGTGCGCCGTCGGCGGAGACCGGCGTGTACGCGTGCGGTCCGGAGCGCATGCTCGACGCGCTGGAGGAGCTGAGCGCCGACTGGCCGCACGGCGCACTGCACATCGAGCGTTTCCAGGCGAAGACCTTCGGCGAGTCGCAGGGCGCCGAGTCGTTCGAGGTGGTCGCTCGTCGGTCCGACCTCGTCGTCACGGTCGACCGCGGCTGCAGCATCCTCGAGATGCTCGAGAACGCCGGCATCGGCGTGCCCAGCTCCTGCCTGGAGGGCGTGTGCGGCACGTGCGAGACCGGCGTCGTCGACGGAGCGCCGGAGCATCGTGACTCGATCCTGACCCCCGACGAGCGCGAGAGCAACGAGACGATGATGATCTGCGTCTCCCGTTCGCTCGGTGACCGCCTCGTCCTCGACATCTGACAACGAACGGAGCGACATGGACACCGGAACCGCATACGGACTGCGCCTCGGGCAGCCGCTGAACGAGCTCGCGCAGGTGGGCCCTGGCACCCCCTACGGCGAGGTGCTGCGCCGCTACTGGCATCCCGTCGCGAAGGTCGAGGACGCGACGACGCGCCCGATCTCCCTGCGCGTGCTGGGCGAGGAGCTGGTGCTCTTCCGCACGAGGAAGGGTAAGGCGGGCCTGCTGCACCCGCGCTGCATCCACCGCGGCGCCTCGCTGTTCTACGGCGGCGTCGAGGAGGAGGGTATCCGCTGCTGCTACCACGGCTGGGTCTTCGACACCGAGGGGCACTGCCTGGAGCAGCCGTGCGAGCCGGATCTGGGGC
Organism: Microbacterium paraoxydans; assembly: GCF_020524545.1. Taxonomy (GTDB): domain Bacteria; phylum Actinomycetota; class Actinomycetes; order Actinomycetales; family Microbacteriaceae; genus Microbacterium; species Microbacterium paraoxydans_C. The sequence goes on from NZ_JAIVLG010000002.1 coordinate 531,015, forward strand.
TGCACCGCGACCGCGTGCGCCAGCCGTGGTATCCGGTCGAAGAGCAGTACGGTCTGATCTGGGCTTACATGGGACCGCCCGAGAAGAAGCCTGTGCTGCCTCGCTATGACACGCTCGAGGAGTTGGCCGCCGACGAGCAGCTCATCGTGAACGACCAGGGCGTCGGAGGCGGAGGGCCCGCGCAGCTCGACTTCAACTGGCTGCAGCACTGGGAGAACGTGATGGACCCGTTCCACGTGCCGATCCTGCACGCCCGGTTCAGCGGCAACCAGTTCACGCCGGAGATGGCGCTGATCCCCGAGGTCGAGTACGAGTACACGCCGCTGGGCGTGCGCAGCATCCAGATGCGCGAACTCGGCGACGGGCGGCAGCTGCGTCGTGTGACCGAGGTCATCTTCCCGAATCTGCGCGTGGTCGCGAGCCCCAAGCTCGCCTCCGGTCAGACGAACATGATCGGTTGGGTGGTGCCGATGGATGACACCAACTTCCGCATCTTCACGGTCGCGCGCGACAGCGACCCCGACTTCCTCGCCAAGCTGCGCTCGACCCACGAAGGCAAGCCGTGGAAGGAGCTCACCGACCTCGAGCACCAGCGCCTCCCCGGCGACTACGAGGCGCAGAAGTCGCAGGGACCGATCTCGCTGCACTCCGAGGACCATCTGACCACGACCGACCAGGGCATCGCCATGATCCGTCGCATGATGGCCAAGCAGCATCGAGCCGTGGCGGGCGGCGGCGACCCCGTGGGCGTGTTCTTCGACGAGTCTGAGCGCCTGATCCGCATCGAGGGCGGCAACTACTTCGAGGGCGCGCCCGACGCGCCGTTGCTCGCCGACGCGGTGGACGACTGACATGGCCAAGTACACGGCGCGGCCGCCCCGCGGGGACCGGCCGGTCCTCGTGCTGGGTATCAGCGACGTGGTCGTGATCGAGGGCGAGCCGGCTGTGTCGGTGAGCACCTATCACCTGTCGGCGTGGGGGCGGTGGGTGCGCGACGTCGCCATCCCCGACGACGCTGCGCAACGTCTGCACGAACTCGCGGAGCACTTCGACATCGTCTGGGCATCGGAATGGGGCCACAACGCGCACACCGCGTTCCGCGCGCCGCTCGATCTGCCCGAGGAGCCCTGGCCGTTCCTGCCCGTGCAGTTCGACAAGCTCGAGCACATCCGGCGCTATGCAGGAGAGCTGCCGTGGGTCTGGGTGGACGACCCGCTCGTCGACCTGAGCGGTCAGCCACCGGAGTGCGACGATGGCATCGTCGTGCGAGTGGATCCGGCCACCGGCATCCTCGGCGTGGACGTCGACGACCTGCTGGCGAAGACGCGGGAGCTGGTCGAGCGCCGCGCGAGAGAAGACGAGGAGAACGCATGACGGATGCCGTAGCGATCGTCGGAGGACGGGTCGTCACAGGCCTGGGCGAGGAGATCGACGGGGGCACGGTGGTGCTGTCCGGCGGGCGCATCGCTGCCGTCGGGGCGGGACTCGCGGTGCCGGACGGTGCCAGGGTGATCGACGCCTCGGGATGCTGGGTGCTGCCCGGCCTGATCGACCCGCACAGTCACATCGGCGCACACGAGGAGGCCAATGGCCCCGCGGGGTTCGACGGCAGCGAGGTGTCGTCGCCGGTGACCGCGGGGGTGCGGGCGATCGACGCCATCAACATCGAGGACATGGCCTTCCGCGACGCGCTCGCCGGGGGAATCACCGCCGTGGTCGTCAAGCCCGGATCCGGCAACCCGATCGGGGGGCAGAGTGTGGCCGTCAAGACGGCCGGTGGGCGGTCGGTCGACGAGCAGGTCATCCGCGCGTCGCTGGGGATGAAGTCGGCGCTCGGCGAGAACCCCAAGCAGGCCTACGGCGAGCGCAAGCAGTTGCCGTCGACGAGGCTCGGCATCGCCCTCGTCATCCGCCAAGCGCTGCAGGACGCTCAGGAGTACGCCATCCGCCGGGACAGGGCTCGCGCCGAGGGGACGCCGTTCGCCGTGGATCTCGGAAAGCAGGCGCTCGCCGAGGCGCTTGACGGGACGCTCACGTGGGAGCAGCACGCGCATCGGCACGACGACATCGCTACCGCGCTTCGCATCGCCGAGGAGTTCGGGCTGCGTCTCGTGGTCAACCACGGCACCGAGGCGCACAAGCTCGCCGACATCCTCGCGGAGCGCGACGTGCCCGTCATCTACGGACCGATCCTGTCGAGTCGCTCCAAGGTGGAGGTGCGCGAGGCCGACCCCGCGAACCTCGCCGCGCTCGCCGCGGCCGGCGTGCGGGTGGCACTCACCACGGACCATCCGGTGGTTCCGATCGGGATGCTCGCGATGCAGGCTGCCGTGGCGGTGCGGGCAGGGCTGCCCCGGGAGACGGCACTGGCCGCGATGACGTCGTCCGCCGCAGCAATCGCCGGCATCGATGACCGGGTCGGCGCGCTGGAGCCCGGCCGAGACGCGGATGTGGTTCTGTGGAGCGGAGACCCGCTCGATGTCGCCTCGACCGTGCGGGAGGTGCTCATCGACGGACGCACGGTGTTCACAGCGGCCGCGATGGCGCGAGAGGGGAACGGATGACGCTGCGCGAAGATGCCGCACGATTGCAGCCGGAGCTGGTGGAGTTGCGTCGTCGGCTCCATCGCATCCCGGAGCCGGGCTTCGATCTGCCTCTCACGCAGCGCGCCGTGCTCGAAGCGATCGACGGTCTGGGGCTGGAGATCACGACCGGGTCCGATCTGAGCTCGGTCACCGCGGTCCTGCGTGGGGGAGGGGACGGGCCGTCGGTGCTGCTGCGCGGGGACATGGACGCGCTCGCGATCGCCGAGGAGACCGGCCTCGACTACGCCTCGACCAATGGCGCGATGCACGCGTGCGGGCACGACCTGCACGTCGCCGGGCTCGTGGGGGCCGCACACCTCCTCGCCGCTCGGCGCGACCGCATCGCCGGTTCCGTGGTGTTCATGTTCCAGCCCGGCGAGGAAGCCGGTGGCGGTGCTCCGCTCATGATCCGCGACGGCGTGCTCGACGCCGCGGGGAGGCGCGTGGAGGCCGCCTACGGTATCCATGTGGGCCCGGGGGAGCGCGGCACGTTCCAGCTCAAGGCCGGCACCATCATGGCCGGGGCCAACGTGCTGCGTGTTCGGGTCCATGGTCGAGGTGGGCACGGGTCCCGACCGCAGCAGGCCGTGGATCCGGTGCCGGTCGTCGCCGAGCTGATCCTCGCGCTGCAAGCCTGGGTCACACGCCGCATCGATGTGTTCGATCCGGTCGTGCTGTCGGTCACGACGCTCTATGCGGGCGAGATCGTGAACGTGATCCCGGAGAGCGCCGGTTTCGCCGCGACGCTGCGCACGCTGTCGGAGGCGTCGATCGCGCAGGCGCAGGCGGAGCTTCCGCCGCTGATCGAGCGGATAGCCGTCGCTCACGGGTGTGAAGCCGACGTCGAGGTGATCGTCGGCTATCCGGTCACGGTCAACACGGCGGAGGAGACCGCGGCGGCCACGGCGGTACTGCGCGCGGAGTTCGGCGATGATCGTGTGGAGGAGCTGGCTGCGCCCTGGATGGCATCGGAGGACTTCTCGTTCGTGCTCAGGGAAGTACCGGGAGCGTTCTTCTTCCTGCAGGCGACGCCACCCGACATCGACCCAGCCGACATCCCCATGAATCACTCGCCGCACGCGCAGTTCGATGACGCGGTGCTCGGTGATCAGGCGGTCGCGCTCGCGGCGCTGGCCTGGCAACACGTGGGAGTCGGGGACGCCTAGCGGGTCGGTGCGAGATCGATAACGCGCCTTCGGGGACCGGCCGAGGGGCGTTATCGATCCCGCACCGACTCAGCGGCCGAGGGTGCGATGGTCGAGGACGGCCTCACGGCCGGCTCTCAGATCACCGGAGCGGATCGCATCGATCAGAGCCTCGTGGATGTGGAGGCGCTCGTCGGTGTCTTGGCGGAAGCCGGGCACGGCCAGGGCGTCCTCGGCCGACGCGCCCGCGGTCTCGCCCTCGATGTAGTCGACGAGGTTCAGGTAGAAGGTGCGCAGCACCGCGTTGGGGGAGATCTCGGCGATGCGGCGGTGCAGTCGCCAGTTGCCGTGGAGCCCCTCGATCGGGTCGTGCCAGTGCTCTGCGAGATCCGCCATGACGGCCTCGAGCTCGGCGATGTCGTCGTCGGTACGGTGCGTCACGGCATCGTGCATGACGGCTTCATCGAGAGCGTCGAGTACTTTGATGACGTCGTTCACGGGAGCGCCGGTCTGGCGGAGCCGCAGCACGCTGTGGGCGAGGCGGATGAGCGGCGACTGATCGGCGACGAAGATTCCACCGCCGGGCCCGGGGCGCAGGTCGACCGAGCCGCGGGCGCGGAGCACACGCAGCGCCTCTCCGAGTGTCGCGGGAGCGACGCCGAACTGCTCGCACAGTTCCTGGCGGGTGCCGATGCGATGCCCGGGCGGGAGCTCCTCGTCCTTGATCATCGCCTCGACCTCGGTGACCACGCGGTCAGCGACGGACTGCGCAGGCGCGACGCGTTGGAACGTGCGCGCTTCATCCTGTGTGGTGGCCACGGAGATCCTTCGGTCGAGGTATGGGGGAGCGGATGATTCACATCCTAAAGAGGAGGCGATTCGCCGGGGCGCTGCCACCCGGGCGATTCTCTATTTGCAGTAATTGAATGTATCTAATACAGTCATTCAAGCACAGCTGCTCATGAGAGGAAACAGATGACCGACCCCACTGGTGGCGATCTGCTCGCAGACTCCCTGATCAACCAGGGCGTCTCGCGGATCTTCGGCATTCCGGGCGTCCAGCTCGACGCCGCCGCAGACGCCCTCTACGCCCGCACCGACAAGGTCGATTTCATCTGCGCCCGCAACGAGCAGGCGACGACCTACATGGCGGACGGCTACGCGCGCAGCACGGGGGATGTCGGCGTGGCGATGGTCGTGCCCGGGCCAGGCGTGCTCAACGCGCTCTCCGGGGTCGCGACCGGCTACTCGGCCAACTCGCCCATGCTCCTCATCGCCGGTCAGATCGACTCCAGGGCGATCGGCCGCGGACTGGGCGCTCTGCACGAGATCCCCGACCAGACCGGCATCCTCGAACGGCTGACGAAGTGGACCGGCACGGCCCGCTCGGCGGAGGAGATCCCCGGGCTGGTGCGCGAGGCGTTCGTGCAGCTGCGCAGCGGGCGCCCGCGCCCCGTCGCGATCGAGGTGCCGCCGGACGTGCTGGCCGCCACTTCGCGCGCTGCCGCCGCCGAGCTTGTCGCCGCCGCGCCTCTCGTGCCGGATGAGCAGCAGATCCGCGACGCAGCGGCCCGCCTGCTCGCAGCCAAGCGGCCGATGATCGTGGTCGGCGGCGGGGTGCTGGCCGCGAACGCATCCGTTGCGCTTCAGGCGCTCGCCGAGGCGATCGAAGCGCCGGTCCTGATGACAGAGAACGGGCGAGGCGCGCTCGACGCCCGCCACCGCCTCGCCTTCGACTCCCTGGCCCTTCGCGCGTTCCGTGAAGAAGCCGACCTCGTCTTGGCCGTCGGTACGCGTTTCGTATCGACGTTCGGCACCCAGGTCGACACGAACGGCGCGCCCGTCATCCTCCTCAACGCCGAAGCGGCCGACCTCGAAGGTCCTCGCGCTGCGGTTCAGACCCTGCACGCCGACGCGCGCCTGGGGCTCGCGGCACTGGCGGCCGAGGTCGGATCGCCGTCACGCGAGTCCCGAGAGGGCGAGTTCGCCCGTGTGCGCACCTGGCTCGCCGAGCAGTTCGACGACATCGCCCCGCAGCGTGAGTACCTCGCGGCGATCCGCGGTGCGCTGCCCGACGACGGCGTGTTCGTCAGCGAGTTCACGCAGGTCGGCTATGCCGCCAGTGCCTGCTACCCGGCCTACCAGCCGCGCACGTACATCGGTCCCGGCTACCAGGGCACGCTGGGCTACGGCTTCGCCACGGCGCTGGGTGTCAAGGCCGCCGACCCCTCCCGCGCGGTCGTCTCCGTGAACGGCGACGGCGGTTTCTCCTGGACCCTCCAGGAGCTTTCGACGGCCAAGCGCTACGGCCTCGGGCTGGTGACGATCGTGTTCCATGACGGCTTCTACGGCAACGTCCGCCGCATCCAGAAGAACCGCTACGGTGCGCGCTACTTCGCGAGCGACCTCACCAACCCCGACTACGGCAAGCTCGCCGACGCGTACGGCATCCGCTCCGCGCAGGCCTACACGCCGCACGAACTCGCCGGCGTGCTCGCCGATGCCGTCCCGGCCAACGAGCCGATCCTGATCGACGTGCCCGTCGGCGAGTTCCCGTCGCCGTGGCATCTGATCCACGAGGGCGTTCCCCGTCCGCAGCCGCTCGCTCCCGACGCCCACCTCGTCCAGCGGGCAGGGGTCTGACATGGTCATCGGGCACGACATCGCCGGCATCAGAGAAGATGCCGAAGGGCAGGCTTCGATCGATGTCGTCAGCCCGGCCGACGGCACCGTGATCGGCGCCGTCGTGGCAGGCGGCCCCGCTGACGTCGATCGTGCGGTGGCTGCGGCCGCGGACGCGTTCGGCAGCTGGACGACCACGCCGATGCCTCAGCGCATCGTTCACATCGAGGCGCTCGCCGAGGGGTTGGCGCGCCACCGTGAGCTTCTCGCTGAGACGTTGAGCGCGGAGATGGGCTCGCCGATCGCGTTCGCGCGTTCCGCTCAGGTCGGGGTCGCGATCGCCGATCTCGCGCGCCTGGTCGAGGCTGCACGTGCGCACGTCGAGCGCGAGGCGGTCTCGAACTCCCTCGTCGTGGCGGAGCCGGTGGGTGTGGTCGCCGCGATCACGCCCTGGAACTTCCCGCTGCACCAGATCATGCTCAAGGTGGGGGCCGCGATCCTCGCCGGCTGCACGGTGGTACTCAAGCCCAGCGAGGTCGCGCCGCTGAACGCCGCGATCATCGGAGACATCCTCCGTGAGATCGGGCTTCCGGCCGGAGTCGTCAACATCGTCCATGGGGATGGTGCCGGGGTGGGTGCGCCGCTCGTCGCGCACCCGGGTGTCGACATGGTGACCTTCACCGGCTCGCGCCAGGTGGGCGAACATGTCGCACGCGCTGCTGCGGCGACGATCAAGAAGGTGGCTCTCGAACTCGGCGGCAAGTCGGCCGCGATCGTGCTCGACGACGCTCCGCTGGAGGACTCGGTGCGCGGCGTTCTCGCCTCCTGCTTCGCGAACGCCGGGCAGACCTGTGCTGCGCAGACCAGGGTGCTCGTCCCGGAGGCGCTGGTCGGGTCGTGGCGACGGATGGCCGTCGAGGTCGCTGCGGCCTGGGCGCCCGGTGACCCGCTCGACGAGGCGACGGCCACCGGGCCGCTCGCCTCCTCGCTGCAGCGGGAACGCGTGCGTGCGCACATCGCCACCGCGATCGGCGAGGGCGCGAACGTGCTGGTCGGTGGTCTCGATATCGTCGAACCGACGGCCGGCGGGGCCTACGTGCAGCCCACGATCTTCACCGATGTGACCCCGGACATGCGGATCTTCCACGAAGAGGTCTTCGGCCCGGTGCTCACGATCACCTCGTACGCCACGGTCGATGAGGCTGTCGACCTGGCGAACGACAGCGTGTACGGCCTGTCGGGAGGCGTGTGGTCGAGTGACCCTCGACGCGCGCTCGACGTCGCGCTGCGCATGCGCACGGGGACCGTCGGCATCAACGGCGCAGGTCTCGACGTGGGAGCTCCGTTCGGGGGCTACAAGCAGTCGGGCGTCGGCCGGGAGTGCGGCGTCCACGGGTTCGAGGAGTTTCTCGAACTCAAGTCGGTCATGGGCGCCGCTGCCCTCGTCGACGACTTCTCGTGACCGGTAACAAATCCGAAACACCGCCGACACGAGGCAATAAAGAGCAATTCATAACATTCAATTAGATGGAACCCGCCCGAGGTGGTTCCGTGGAGAGAGGACACCCATGAGACGCAGCACCGTAGCCGCGGCCGTCGGCGTGACGGCACTCGCCCTGACCGGCTGCGCCGGCGGCGGCGGAGAAGGCAGTGGTGGTGGAGCAGTGGACAACGCCACCATCGCCATCGCCGCAGATCCCGGTTCGCTCAACCCGATCACCAACGCCACCCAGGCAGGTCAAGAGGTCTCGGCGTACCTGTACGAGACGCTCATGTCCTTCGCGCACGGCAAGGATGCCGAGGGGCTGCTCGCCGAGAGCTGGACGGAGTCGACGACCGAGGTGTCCTTCGTGCTGAAGGAGGGGATCCTCTGCGCCGACGGCGCTGAGCTCACGGCATCAGACGTGAAGGCTTCCTTCGACTACGCGGCCGACCCGGAGACGGCCTCACCCTACTCGGGTGTGTACTTCCCCGCCGAGGGACTGACCGTCGAGGCGGACGACTCCTCGCGCACCGTGACGTTCACGAGCGAGCAGCCGCAGAGCTTCCTGCTCAGCAACATCGGGCAGATGCCCGTCGTGTGCGCGGCCGGTGTCGACGATCCCGCCTCGCTCGACGCCACGCCTGTCGGTACCGGCATCTACACGCTCGAAGACTCCTCGCCCGGACAGACGTACACGCTTGCCCTGCGCGACGACTACACGTGGGGCCCTGGCGATGTCACCAGTGACACCGCCGGACTGCCCAAGACGGTGACACTCGAGGTCGTCGACACCGAGCCGACCAGGGCGAACATGCTCCTGTCGTCCGAGGTCAACGTCGCTGAGGTCGGCGGCACCGATCGCGACCGGCTCGAAACCGGTGAGCTGTTCACGATCGATGTTCCCGCCCGTCCCGGCCTGATGTTCTTCAACCAGGCCGAGGGGCGGCCCACCAATGACCTGCTCGTGCGAGAGGGGATCGCCGGCGGTATCGACCGCGAAGAGGTCGCATCGGTCTCCACCGGAGGACGCGGCGAACTCATGACCTCGCTCGTCTCGTCGTTCACCGCGGTGTGCGCGGGCGCCGATGCGACGACGTCGCTGATCGGCTTCGACGCCGATGCGGCGGCCGCGACACTCGACGAGGCAGGCTGGACGGTCGGCTCCGACGGCGTGCGTGAGAAGGACGGAGCGAAGCTCGCGCTGACCTTCGTCTATCCGTCGACGGAGGCGCAGTCGGTCGTCGCCGGCATCGAGCTCATCCAGCAGCAGCTGGCGGAGATCGGCGTGGACGTCACCCCGAGCCCGTCGTCGTCGTACACCGACGTCATCTTCCAGGGAGGCGACTGGGACCTGATCTGGGCCCCGATCTCGACCACCCTTCCCTCCACCTGGGCGGGCATCCTCGCCGGGGACTTCCCCCCGAACGGAGGCAACTGGACGTACAACACGAACCAGGAGTTCTTCGACCTGACGGCCGAAGCGCAACAGCTCGCCGGCGAGGAGAGCTGCGACGCCTGGACGGCGGCACAGGCGTCGGCGATCGGTAACCTCGAGGTGATGCCGTTCGCGGAGTCCACCAGCACGCTCTACGGCGCGGGCGTGGAGTTCGAGGTCACCACCAACGGACTGCTGATCCCGACGAGCCTCCGAGGCTAGGAGCCGCATGCTGGACCACGCGTCCGCCAGGACGGACACCGTGGCGGTGTTTCTTCGGAAACGCCGCCACGGCAACCCCTGGCTGAGATTTCTCCTCCGCCGCACACTCCGGATGCTGGTGGCGATGTTCGTGATCATCGCGGTCGCGTTCTTCGTCCTCCGTGCATCCGGCGGTGACCCCGTTCGCGCCGCCCTCGGCGCGACGGCCGACGAGGCCGTGGTCCAGGCGCGGCGCGATCAGCTGGGCCTCAACGACCCGTTGCTCGTGCAGTTCTGGAATTACCTCACGGGCATCCTTCACGGTGACCTCGGCTCCTCGCTCATCACGGGCCGGTCGGTGTCGGAGCTCGTGCAGAACCGGTTGCCCGCCACCCTCGAGCTCGCCGGTATCTCGTTCGTGATCGTGCTGCTGGTGGCCGTGCCCGTGGGGCTGGGCATCGCGATCCTCACGCAGGGCAACCGGCGTCGCGGCGTCGAGGTGTCGTTCACGGGCATCACCGGTCTCATCGCCGCAATCCCCGAGTACCTGCTCGGGGTCGCACTCGTCGTGATCTTCGCCGTCACGCTGCACTGGTTCCCCGTCGCCGGTCGAACCGGGCCCGCGTCGTACGTGCTCCCGGTGCTGGCGATGACGGTCGCGTCGTGGGCATCGCTGTCTCGCATCGCCCGTGTCGAAGCGCTCAACACGCTTTCGGATGACTACGTGCGCACGGCGAGGTCGAAGCGCATCCCGGCCTCCTGGGTCTACTTTCGCCACGCCCTGCCCAACATGCTTACCGCGACGCTGACCATCGGCGGCACGCTGCTGTCCACGATGGTCGCATCGAGCGTGCTGGTCGAGAAGGTGTTCAACTGGCCCGGCCTCGGCTCCGCCTTCGTCGATGCCATCGCCACGAAGGACTACGGCATCGTGCAGGGCCTCGCTCTCGTCTACGCGGCGATCATCCTCGTCATCACGCTCGCGGTCGACATCGTGCTGTCGCTGCTCGACCGGCGGACCACTCTTCTGGAGACGACCTGATGCGCTCGATCCTGACCTTCCTGCGCAATCCGCTCGGCGCCATCAGCGCCGTGATGGTGCTCGTGCTGCTGTTCCTCGCGCTGTTCGCTCCGGAGATCTGGGGGGCGCAGGCGTCGCAGACCGATACGTCGGCGCTCCTGCAGGGGCCCAGCGATGCGCACCCGCTCGGCACGGACGGCCTGGGCCGCGACCTTCTGCTCCGCACCCTCGTCGCGACCCGTCTCTCGCTCGGCATGGCATTGATCGCCACCGTGATCGGTCTCGTGTTCGGGCTGCTGCTCGGCGCCCTGCCCTCGGTGCTCGGCCCCCGCGTGCAACGCGTGTTCAGCTCGATCATCAGCACCTGGCTGGCCTTCCCGGTTCTCCTGGTGGCGATGCTGACCGTGATCCTGCTCGGGCCCAGCTCGTCGTCCGCCGTCATCGCGCTGGGGCTGACGATGGTGCCGTCGTTCGCTCGCCTCGCCCAGACGCTCTCCTCCCGTGTCGGCGGCTCGGAGTATCTTGCCGCCGCTCGGATGATGGGGGTCTCGCGCGGGCGCCAGTTCACGCGATACGTCCTGCCGAACATCGCCGAACCCATCATCGTCAACGTCACCCTTTCGATCGGTGGCGGACTGCTCGCGCTGTCGAGCCTGAGCTTCCTCGGCGTGGGCGTGCAGCCGCCGGACTACGACTGGGGTCGCATGCTCAGCGAGGCGTTCGATCAGGTGTACACCAACCCGACTGCGGTCGTCGGACCCGGTGTCGCCGTGGTGTTCGCGGGTGTCGCCTTCGGCACATTGGGGGAGTCGTTGGCGGCGCACTTGCGCAGCCACGGCAAGGGGAGTGCGCTCTCTCGCCGCAAGCTGGGGTCGGCGCCGCGCGTCGAGCCCCGCGAGCGCAGGGATCACGACGATTCCCTGCTCGTGGTCGACGGTCTGTCGGTCTCGTTCCCGTCGCCGACCGGATGGGTGCGTCCTGTGCAGGATGTGTCGTTCTCGGTCGCTCCGGGGGAGATCGTCGGGGTGGTCGGCGAATCGGGCAGTGGGAAGTCCGTCGCGCTGATGGCGGTCGCGCAGTTGTCCGCTGCGGGAGCCGCCGTCACCGCGCAGCAGCTGCGTTTCGACGGCGACGACGTACTCGACCTGCCGCCGGCCGTGGCGAAGAAGCGACTCGGCACGAAGATCGGCGTCGTGTTCCAGGACTCGCTCACTGCCCTCAACCCCGCGCTGCGCGTCGGTACGCAGCTCGCGGAGATCCCTCGCTTCCACGCCAAGGATGCGCGGCGCAGCGCGCACGACAAGGCCGTCGCGGCGCTCAAGGACGTCGCGATCGATGAACCTGAGCGGCGCGCACGGCAATTCCCGCACGAGTACTCCGGCGGAATGCGACAGCGCGCGCTCATCGCGATGTCGCAGATCGGGAAGCCGCGCCTCATCATCGCCGACGAGCCCACGACGGCACTCGACGTCACGGTCCAGCGGCGTGTGCTCGCCCTGCTGCGTCGGGAGTGCGAGGAGACGGGAGCCGCAGCGATCGTCGTCTCCCACGATATCGCCGTGCTCGCCGAGCTCTGCCAGCGCATCCTCGTGATGTACGCCGGCCGGATCGTCGAGGATGTCGATGTGCGGCTGCTCGCCACACCCGAGAAGCTCGCGCACCCGTACACGCGAGCGCTCGCGGAGTCGCTACCCGACCTCGACACCGACCGCACAGAGCCGCTGGCGACGATTCCCGGTGAACCGCCCGACCTCTCGCTGCCCTTGGTGGGCTGCGGCTTCGCCCCCCGCTGCCCGTTCGCGACCGAGCACTGCCGAGCTGTCACGCCGGAGCCGGTCGCCCACGGTCACGGCGGCCGGGTCGCGTGCTGGCATCCGCAGGACGGTGTCCCGATCGAGGGCATCCTCGGGGAGCCGGTCGTGCTCTCCGCAACGCAGAGCACGCAGGAGGTGCGCTGATGGCCGAACTCGTCGTCGACGAGCTCGTCGTGACCTTCGGGCACGGAGACTCATCGTTCAACGCGGTGGACGGCGTCTCCCTCACGGTTCCGCACGGCAGCATCGTGGGGCTCGTGGGCGAGTCGGGATCGGGGAAGTCGACCATCGCGCGCGTGATCGCCGGGTTGCAGCCTGCGACCGCCGGCCGTCTGCTGCTCGACGGGGAGGAACTCCGTCCTGCGGTCGGACGGCAGCGTCTCGCCCGTGCGCGTGACGTCCAGATGATCTTCCAGGACCCGTATTCGTCGCTCAATCCGCGCATGACCATCGGCGCCACGCTCGATGAGGCGCTGGCCCTGCACGGTACGGGGTCGGCACGCGACCGTGCGGCAGGGGTGAAGGAGCTCCTGAGCCTCGTCCGGCTCAAGCCCGGCACGGTGGAGCAATACCCCGCACAGCTGTCGGGCGGCATGCGGCAGCGCGTCGCGATCGCGCGGTGCCTGGCGGTGAAGCCGCGGCTGATCATCGCCGATGAGATCACCTCGGCACTCGACGCCTCGGTGCAGGGCGCAGTATTGAACCTGGTGCGCGACCTGCAGCGGGAACTGGAGCTCTCCGTGCTGTTCATCACGCACAACCTCGCGGCGGTTCGCTACATCGCCGACACGACGGCCGTGATGCGCAAGGGGCGAATCGTGGAGCACGGGGACGCGGATGCGATCGTCTCGAATCCGCAGCACGCGTACACCCAGGCGCTCGTGGGCGCGATCCCGCGCATCCAGAACGCCGGTACCGACCATCTCCTGCACACGATCGGAGCCTGATGACCCTGCTGCACCCGACGACGAGTCTGCTCGACGACGCGCGCGCCCTGCTCCCAGGGCTCGTCGAGCTGCGCCGAGCGATCCACGCCGATCCCGAGCTCGGACTCGAGTTGCCGCGAACGCAGCGACGCGTGCTCGACGCCATCGAGCCGCTGGGCGTGGAACTCGTGCTCGGGGAGGGGTTGAGCTCGATCGCCGCCGTGATCCGTGGCGCCCACCCCGGCCCGACCGTGCTGCTGCGCGCCGACATGGACGCTCTGCCCCTCGCTGAGGAGACCGGTCTCGACTATGCCGCGACGGGGGAGCGGATGCACGCGTGCGGCCACGACCTGCACGTCGCAGGGCTCGTCGGCGCCGCACAACTCCTGGCCGCGCGCAGAGACGAGCTGCACGGCGATGTGCTGCTGATGTTCCAGCCCGGCGAGGAGCTCGGCGACGGCGCGAAGCGGATGCTCGCGGAGGGGCTGCTGGATGCGACCGGCTCCCGACCGGTCGCGGCGTTCGGCATCCACGTCGTCCCCGGTGAGTTCGGGGTGTTCTCCACCCGGCCCGGCGCCCTGATGGCGGGCGCGATCGAGGTGGAGGTCACGGTGGCAGGCGCGGGCGGGCATGCCTCGGCGCCGCATCTGACGCGCGACCCGGTCCCGGTGGCCGCCGAGCTCGTCACGGCGCTGCAGGCGTTCGTCACACGACGTTTCGACGTGTTCGACCCGGTGGTGCTCAGCGTGACGCAGCTGCATGCCGGCGGGCCCGCACGCAACATCATCTCCGACACCGCGACCCTGGTCGCGTCGGTCCGCGTGCTCTCGCACGACAACAGCGCCCGCGTGCAGGCCGAGATCCCCGCTCTGGTGCGGCAGATCGCCGAGGCGCACGGGTGCACGGCCGACGTCGACGTGACGTTGCTGTGCGCGCCGACCGTGAACGACCCCCAGGCGGTCGAGCACGTGCGCGCGACGCTCGTCGGTCTCTTCGGCGAGGAGAGGATCTGGGAGACCGAACACCCCGTGATGGGCTCGGAGGACTTCTCCTACGTTCTCGAGCAGGTGCCGGGCGCGTTCCTGTTCCTGCGGGCCACACCCGTCGACCTCGATCTCGAGAACGCGTCGCCGAACCACTCGCCGACGGTCGTCTTCGACGACGCGGTGCTGGCAGATCAGGCCGCAGCCCTCGCCGCCTTCGCACTCGGTCGGCTCGGGGCCTGATCCGAGGTCGGCCGCCCGCGGGTGCGGCGGCCGGCCTCAGGAGTTCAAGAACGTCCTCAGGTCGGCGTTCAGCTGCGCCGCGACCTCGGGGTCGCTGTACATCATGTGGCCTGCGCGGTAGGTGTGCGACGTGGTGCGCTCGCGCGGCAGGTCGAAGTGCCGCAGCAGGTGGTCCGCCGCACCGACGGTCGTGAGGGCGTCGTAGACACCGGTACCGATGAACAGCCGCGCCCGTGGGTTCTGCTTCATCCACCGAGACAGGCGCGCAGGGTACGGGTAGGTGTGGAAGGGCGACGGCTGCCCGTAGGTGGGGAACGCGGCACCGCCCTGCTCCTCCCAGTCCCATTCGCGTCCGGCGTCGGGGTCGACGAACCTGTAGGGCTCATCCGAGGCGTGCGCGAACATCTCGCGCATCACCTGCGCGAGCCCGGTGACGTAGCGTGGCGACAGAGCGACGTCGGCGGGGTCGGCGTCGAGCTCGCCGATGCGGCGGTCCGCCGCGGCTGCGCGGTACCGGCTGTCGGTGACGCCGAGCACCTGCCCTGTGAGCAGCCGCGCACGGAAGTCGCTCTTGCTGATCCACAGCCGGTCGCGGACGAGTTCGTCCGCCGGGATACCGATCATCGCGGAGAGTCGCGCGGCGACCGCGGCGCGTTCGGCGGCGGGCAATTGGTCGCCTTGCAGCATGGCCACGGCGAGGTCACCGTGCGCGTAGTCCAGCGCCGCCGCGATCGCGTCCTCGACACAGGAGTGCTCGCGCGATCCGACGCCGTGGTACCAGGCGACCGCCGCCTTGTAGGGGAGATTGGCGAGCGCGCCGACGATGCTCCCGGGACGATCCTGTGTCTCCTGGATGTTCACGGCCTGCCCCAGCAGGGCGATGCCGCTGAGCGGCGCGGTGTCCATGCCGTGCGGGTTCGTCGCCAGGAACGCTGCACGCAGCGTTCCGTAGCTCTCGCCGAGGAAGAACGTCGAAGCGTCCCAACGACCGTGTCGGTCCCGCCAGGCGCCGATGGCGGTGGCGATGGCGTCCGCATCGTCCTCCACGGTGCGGAAGGCGGAGCGGTCGGCGCCTTCCGCAACAGTGCCGAAGCCGGTACCGGGGGCGTCGAGGAACACGAGATCCGCGACGTCGAGGATCGTCGACGGACTCTCCTCGATGCCGTACGGCGGCAGCCCGTCGTCATCCAGGTCGACGGGGATCCGCACCCGCCACGGTCCGATACCGCTCAGATGCAGGTACATCGAGGAGACGCCAGGGCCGCCGTTCGTGAGGAAGAGCACGGGACGGTCGGGAGCATCGACCGTGTAGCTGAACGCCGACAGCGTGCCCTGCGCGGTGCCGGCGGACCGGCGAAGTGGCAGCTCTTCGAGTCGGGCCGTGTACTCGAGGGCTCCGATGCGGCCGGTGGCCTCCCCGGTCGGCATCAGCGCGTTGTCGCGTCGCGGTAGAAGTCGTCGAGGTCGCTCTTCATGCGCACGACCGCCGCCTCGTCGACGAACGTCATGTGACCGGACTCGTAGAACGTGAAGCGGATGTTCTCGCGCAGTGAGGGGGCCAGGTAGAGGTGGGCCACGTCGACCTCCGGCCCGAAGAACGGCGTCGCGAGGTCGTAGTAGCCGCCCATCACGAAGACCTGCAGGTTGGGGTTGCGGCGCACGGCGGCGGAGAGGTCGAGCGAGACGTCGGGTACGAGCTGCGGCGCGTCGATCCCCGGTGCCTTGTGCTTCCAGTCCCAGGCCCGCGAGATGGGCATGTTGTGCAGGTGTCGGTAGTGGAGCTCGCTGGTGTAGCCGATGTCGTCGACGAGGTGCATGCGGTAGGTCGACAGGTGTGCGCTGTTGACGCCGGCCGTCGCGGCGTCGTCGGTCGCGGGGTCGTGGGATCCGCCGCCGACGACGTACTGGTGCTCCGCCGTGAAGCGGGTGTCGAAGCGGCCGATCACGCGCCCTTCGTCCGCGAGCAGCGCGTAGCGATACTGCTCCATGCCGATGCGGAAGTGGTTCTTCTTCAGCAGATCGGCGTCGAGCCCGACGAGCGCGCTCATGCGCTCGGCGATCGCGTCTTCCTCATCGGACGGCAGCTGGTCTCCGCGCAGCAGGGCGGCGGCGAACGGGCCCTGGGCGAACTCGCGTGCCTCGGCGAGGAAGGGCTCGAGTGCGGCATGTTCCGTGCGGGCCTTGCCGTGGTACCAGGCCGTGGCGGCGAACGAGGGCAGCAGATTGATGTACTCGCGCGGGCCGCCGAGGTTGCTCTCCCCCCAGTTCAGCACGGTCGACAGCAGTATCACACCGTTGAAGTCGAGCCCCTGGTTCTGCAGCCGGTGCACCAGCGAGGCCGCGCGCGTCGTGCCGTACGACTCACCGAAGAGGAAGCGCGGGGCGTTCCAGTTGTTCGTGATCGTGAGCCAGCGGGTGATCGCCTTGGCGAACGCGTCGACGTCCTGGTCGACGCCCCACACCTGGGCGGGCGGGGTGTCGCCCAGCAGGCGCGAGTACCCCGTGCCTGGGGCGTCGATGAACACGAGATCGGACTCGGAGAGCAGCGTGTGCGGGTTGTCGCCCGATACGTAGGGCGCAGGCGGCGTCGCGCTCGGCGTGTTCGTGGGGGTGCGCTTGACGCCGAAGCCGCCGATGTTGAGCCAGAGGCTGGCGGAGCCAGGGCCGCCGTTGAACAGGAAAGTCACCGGCCGAGGAGAAGCGCCCTCCTCGCGATCGGCGACGTATGACGTGTAGAACATGCTGGCGAGCGGGGTGTGACCGTCGTCGCGCACGACGACGGTTCCCGCCCCGGCCGTGTAATCGATGGTGCGTCCGCCGACCGTGATGCGGTGGCGGCGTGAGGTGAACGTCTCGGTCGTCGCGGTGTCGTCGGCGGGGGTCTGCTCGGTCACGGGGCTCCCTCGGATGAGTTCAATGAGTGAATTGAATATATCTTAATCACTCACCTGCATGCCGCGCGAGGAAGCTGTACACCTCGTTGTCGTCCACACCAGGGAATGCGCCGCGGGGGAGCGGCGAGAACATGTGCGTGTGCACGCGTGCGCTCGGCCAGGCCCGCCCGCTCCAGCGCTCGCTCAGCTCGGGCGACGGGCGACGACAGCACGACTCATCCGGGCAGGTGGAGGCCGCGCGGTCGTTCGTCTCCCGTCCGCGCCACCATCGGGCATCGTCGAACGGCACTCCGACGGTCACCGAGAACTCGCCGTCGGTCGAGGACCCGGTCTGGGTCGAACACCAGAACGTGCCGGAGGGCGTGTCGGTGTACTGGTGGTGCTCCACCGTGCGGTTCTGCTGGGTGAACGCCGCGCGCGCCTGGAACTTGCGGCATACCCGCTGCCCTTCCACCGCGCCGGTCACATCCATCGGCAGCGGCAGATCGTCGTTCTCGTACACCCGGGTGATGGCCCCCGTCGAATCGACGCGCAGGAAGTGCAGCGACATCCCGAGGTGCTGCGTCAACAGATTGGTCATCCGCATGCCGGCCGCCTCGTGGGTCACGCCGAAACCGTCGCGGAAGTCCTCGACGGCGAGGTTGCGGTCCTTCTTCGCCTGCTGCAGGAAGGCGACGGCGGCGGTCTCTGGCATCAGGCAGCAGGCGGCGAAGTAGTTGATCTCCAGGCGCTGCTGGAGGAAATCCGCGTAATCGGTCGGCGGCGTGTGCCCGAGCAGTCGGTGCGCCATCGCCTGCAGTGCCATCGAGCGCAGACCGTGGCCGCCGGGGATGGAAGCCGGCGGCAGGTAGATGCGTCCGTTCTCGAGATCCGTGACCGAGCGCGTCGAGTGAGGGAGGTCGTTGGCGTAGATCAGCTCGAACCCGAGCTTCTCGGCCATGATGCTCACGGTGCGGTGGGTGAGCGCGCCCTGCACGTGACCGGCCGCCTTGAGGTGCTTCTCGGCGAGCTTCTCGATCTCGGGGAGGTAGTTGTTCTGCGCGCGCATCCGCAGCCGTAGCTCGGTGTTCGCGCGACGCGCCTCCTCCGGGGTCGCGATCGCCTCGCGCTCACGACGCTCCAGCTCCCGGTGCAGGCCGAGGACCGACTCGATCGTCTCATCGCTCATGCCCTTTGTCACCCGTACGGGCGCGACGCCGAGCTGACGGAAGACGGGGCTCTCCTGCGCGCGCTCGAGCTCGATCTCGAGGGCGGCACGGCGGTTCGGCGGCTCGCCGGAGATCAGGTCGGTGACCTCGGTGCTCGTGGCCTGCGCGATCGCCTGAAGGAGGGACAGCTTGGGCTCGCGCTTGCCGTTCTCGATCAGGCTCAGCTGCGAGCCGGCGACGCCGACGAGCGCGCCGAGCTCGTCGAGCGTGAAGCCGTTCTCCAGCCGGTGGTGGCGGATGCGATGGCCGAGAGTCGTGAGGTGGATGCCAGAGGACGCCATTCCTTGAGTCTAGCGAAAGAATCACGATTCTTACCGTTCGATTCGCCCGAAAGTTGCGTCTGAATCAGAAGATGATGGATGCAACGCCCATACTTCGAAGGAGCAGATGTCATGGCCATCGCCGAAGTCTTCACCCCCCGCACGTCTCCCGTCGCCGCGACGCGTACGTTCGGTGCGGCCCCGACGTATGACACTCCTGCCATGGCCGAGCTGGCAGCCTGGGTCGAGGAGATCCGCGAACTCACCCAGCCAGACGCCGTGCACTGGGTCGATGGCTCGCGCGCCGAGAACGACCGCCTCCTGCGCGACCTCGTCGACGAGGGCAAGCTGATCAAGCTCAACCCCGAATGGCGTCCCGGCTCCTACCTCGCGCGCTCGCACCCCAGCGACGTCGCCCGTACCGAGGGACGCACCTTCATCGCCTCCGAGCACGAGGAGGATGCGGGCCCCACGAACAACTGGGCCGACCCGGTCGAGATGCACGCGAAGATGACCGAGATCTTCGAGGGATCGATGCGCGGGCGCACGATGTACGTCGTGCCGTTCTCGCTGGGACGCGTCGGGGGACCCCTCTCGCACATCGGCGTCCAGATCACCGACAGCGCCTACGCCGTCGCCTCGATCGGCATCATGACCCGCGTCGGCGACGCCGTGACCCGTCAGATCGCCGAGGGCGCCCCGTGGGTCAAGACGGTGCACTCGGTCGGCGCGCCCCTCGCTCCCGGTGAGCAGGACGTCGAATGGCCGTGCAACGACGACAAGTACATCGTCCACTTCCCGGAGACGCTCGAGGTCTACTCCTACGGCTCGGGCTACGGCGGCAACGCGATCCTGGCCAAGAAGTGCTTCGCCCTCCGCATCGCCTCGGTCATCGCCCGCGATGAGGGATGGCTCGCCGAGCACATGCTGCTGATCCGCGTGATCGATCCGCAGGGCAAGGCCTACCACGTCGCTGCCGCGTTCCCCTCCGCGTGCGGCAAGACGAACCTCGCCATGCTGCGGCCCACCATCCCCGGGTGGCGGGTCGAGACCCTCGGCGACGACATCGCCTGGATCCGTCCGGGAGAAGACGGCCGCATGTGGGCGATCAACCCCGAGGCCGGCTTCTTCGGGGTCGCGCCAGGCACCGGTGAGTCGACCAACGTCACGGCCGTCGAGACGCTGTGGGGAAACACGATCTTCACCAACGTCGCGCTCCGCCCCGATGGGGATGTGTGGTGGGAGGGGCTCACCGACGCGCCGCCCGCGAACCTGATCGACTGGGAGGGCAACGACTGGACGCCCGAATCCGGTCGCCCCGCAGCGCACCCCAACTCCCGCTTCACGGTGTCGGCGGCGCAGTGCCCGCAGATCTCCGAGGACTGGGAACAGGCCGTCCCGCTGGACGTCATCCTGTTCGGCGGACGTCGGGCGAGCAACGTGCCGCTCGTGGTCGAAGCCACCGATTGGACGCACGGCGTCTTCCTCGGCTCGAACATCTCGTCGGAGCGCACCGCCGCCGCGGAGGGCACGGTCGGGGAGCTGCGGCGCGACCCCTTCGCGATGCTCCCGTTCTGCGGCTACAACATGGCCGACTACTTCGGGCACTGGCTGAAGGTCGGCCGCGGCCTGCGCTTCGACCGCGCGCCGCGCATCTTCCAGGTGAACTGGTTCCGTCGCGGGGAGGACGGCCGCTTCCTGTGGCCCGGGTTCGGCGACAACTCCCGCGTCGTGGACTGGATCATCCGCCGCATCGCGGGTGACGTCCCGGCGGTCGACAGCCCGATCGGACGCCTCCCGCGCGTGGAGGACCTCAACCTCGACGGCCTCGACATCCCGGATGCAGACCTCGAGGAACTGTTCTCCGTCGACGCTGAGGCCTGGAAGACCGAGGCCGACCTGACGGAGGCGTTCTACGACACCTTCGGCGACAAGGTCCCCGCGGCGCTCCGCGCCGAGCTGGCCTCGCTGCGCTACCGCCTCGACAAGGCGTAGCCCCAGACCGGTGCCGGTTCGGGGGAGCCGGCACCCTCAGGGCCTCGTGCCCTGCAGACCCGCGAAGGCGGGACATCAGAGACGAACCCATGGCTGAGTGGTCTCCGACGTCCCGCCTTCGTGTTGACACCCCTCCTGCGCGCCGACACCCCTCCTGCGCGCCGACACCCCTCCCGATCGTCGCCAACAAGCGGGGGCGTGGACGGTGGGCGGGGGCGTGGATGCCGGACGGGGACAGAGACCGGATGGGGACGAGGTGTCCGTCAGGCGAGAAGCTGGTGTCGGGCGAGGTCGCGGTAGAGAGGCGTCGATTCCACGAGCTCCGCATGCGTCCCCTGGCCGACAACCACACCGTCTTGCAGCACCACGATGAGGTCGCTGTCCACCACCGTCGACAGGCGGTGCGCGATCACGATGAGAGTGCGGTCCGTGGACACGGCGTCGATGGCCTCGCGCATCCGCTGCTCGTTCACGCCGTCGAGCGATGACGTCGACTCGTCGAGCAACAGGATCGGGGCGTCCGTGAGCAGTGCGCGGGCGATCGCGAGGCGCTGACGCTCGCCACCCGACAGCATCACGCCGTCCTCGCCCACGGGTGCCTCGATACCGAGTGGATTGCGCTCGAGCACATCGCCCAGGTTCACGGCGCGCAGTACGCGTTCGCAGTCGGCGTCGGTCGCTTCGGGGGATGCGAGTCGCAGGTTCTCCGCGAGCGTGCCCGCGAGCGTCGGTGCGTCCTGCTCGACGTAGCCGAAGTGGGCGCGCAGCTCGTCTCGCGGGTAGGTGCGAGCGTCGTGGCCGTGCACGCGGATCGACCCCCCGGTCGGATCGTAGAAGCGCTCGATCAGCGACAGGATCGTGCTCTTGCCGGCGCCGCTGGGGCCGACCAAGGCGACGCGGGAGCCGTGGGGTACGGCGAACGACACCCCGCGGAGCACTTCGTGGTCCTGCGGAGCAGCAGCGGTGTCTTCAGCGGATTCCAGGTGCGCATCCGCGAGCAGAGACCGTGCCTCCTTCGCGGCAGCCTGCCGGGCGGCGACGACGTTCGCCGGGTAGTGGAAGCGCACGTCGCGGAACTCGATCGCCGGTGCATCCGGTGCTGCGGCCGCGTGGGGCAGTGACGCGGCGATCTTCTCGTCGTCCTGCGACTCGGTGGGCAGATCGAGCACTTCCTGGATGCGGCCGAGTGCACCGAGGGCCTGGTTCACCGAGGTGATCGCCCCGAAGGTGGTCGCCAGCGGCATCACGAGCAGGAAGAGGAACATGATGAACGAGATCAGCGAGGCGATCGTGATGGCGCCGGCGGCGACGCGGAACCCGCCAACGCCGAGGACCACCAGGAGTGACAGCTGCAGAGCGATGCCGGAGACCGGGACGACGAGCGAGGAGATCTTGGCGATGCGCACGCCGATGCCGTAGGTCTCGGAGGCGAGCTTCGTCACGGTCTCCGCTTCGCGTTCCGTCGCGCCCGAAGCCCGGATGGTGCGGATCGAGCCGATCGCCCTCTCCACGCCGGACGCCAGCTCACCGACCTTCATCTGCTGCGCGGTCGAGGCCGTGCGAATCCGGCCGCTCAGCAGCACGACGACCGTCACCGACAGGCCGATCACGAGGACGATCATCAGCAGCAGCACGGGGTCGATCACGAGCATCGCGATCAGGGCGCCCAGGAACAGGACGGCGCTGCCGACGGCGTCTGCGAGTCCCTGAGTGAGGACGGCGTAGAGCAGAGTCGTGTCGGTGCCCACGCGCGAGACGAGATCGCCTGTGCGGCGGGCGTCGAACTCCGACGTCGGCAGATGCAGGATGCGTGCGATGAGCTTGCGGCGGCTCGAGTACACGACCGCCGTCCCCGTGCGCTGCAGCAGATAGTGCTGGAAGCCGGAGATGATCGACGACACGATCACGAAGCCGACCAGCAGCCATACGAGGATCCCGATCCCGGTGTCGGACTGTACCGCTTCGATGACCTGGCCCACGAGCAGAGGTTGCACGAGCGAGGTCGCCGCACCGACGACGCTGAGCACCGCGACCACGATCAGTGTGCGCTTGTGCTCGAACAGGAAGGGGAGGAGCTGGCGGAAGGTGGCGCGCGGGCCTTCAGTGCGCGCGCCACGTCCGCGGCGGCGTGCTGTCGCCGAACCGGACATGCGGGACCTCTATCTGGAGATGGTACTTCGACCGTACTTCGTGCGTGGGGGAATCCTATGGAGGGGCTGTATGTGGATCAGGTGCGCCCGAATCTCCGATGCGCGGCCTGCTTGCTCACGCCGAGAGCGCTGGCGATCGCCTGCCACGAGTACCCGAGGTTCCGCGCGCGGCGCACGTTCGCCTCCTCGGCGCGGGCTATCTCCGTGCGCAGCTCGGCGAGTCTGTGCAGGGCGGCCAGGGGCTCGCTTCCGTCGTCCTGCGCGATCGCGGTCGGCGTTGTCATGATGACCTCCTGCGTCAATGATCATTGACGAGCCGGCGATTGTCAATCTCTGTTGACGTGTCAGACTGTGCAGATGCTGTCCGCACCCCGCCTCATCCCGGGAGACCGCGTCGCGATTCTCTCACCCTCCTTCGCGGCACCCGCGGTCGCACCGGACCTGCACGCGCAGGCGATGCGTCGGCTCGAGGAGCTCACAGGGCTGATCCCGGTCGAGTACCCGACCACACGCGAGCTCGGAGCAAGCGCGCAGGCGCGCGCCGCGGACGTGAATGCGGCATTCGCCGACCCGACCATCCGCGCGGTCCTCGCCACGATCGGCGGAGACGACCAGCTGCTCGTCGTCCCGCACCTCGACCCGGCACTGCCGGTGGCCGACCCGAAGCCGTTCGTCGGGTACAGCGACAACACCAACATCCACAACTGGCTCTGGGGACTCGGGGTGCAGAGCTACTACGGCGGATCGACCGCCGTGCACCTCGGGCCGGGGCCGCACCTCGACGACATCCACCTGCGTTCGTTGCGCGCCCTGCTCCTGGCCGGGGGCGTGCTCGAGATCACCGAGCCCGGGGAGTCGGAAGACGTCGGGCGACGGTGGCACGACCCTCGCGCGCTCGTGGAGTTCGGCGACCGCGTCCCGACGGAACCGTGGACCTGGTCAGGGCCTGCGTCGCGAGTCGAAGGCGTGACCTGGGGCGGCTGTCTCGAGGTCATCGACGGCCTCGCCTTCGCCGGCCGCTTGCCGCGCGCAGCAGACCTCGAGGGAGCCGTGCTGCTGCTCGAGACCAGCGAGGAGCGTCCGTCCTCAGGCTGGGTGGCCCGGTGGCTGCGGGGGCTGGGGGAGCGCGGCATCCTCGCGGCCGTCGCGGCGGTGGTCGTCGCCCGCCCGCCCGTGAGCGACTTCGAGTTCCACCCGTCTCCCGCGGAGGCGGCTGCGCTCCGTGCGGCGCAGCGGGACGCGGTGATCGGCGTCGTGAGCCACTACAACCCCGAAGCCGTCGTCTGCGTCGGCCCGCCGTTCGGGCATACCCGCCCGCAGTGGATCCTGCCCTACGGCGGGACGGTGATCGTGGACGGCGCTGCGCGCACGATCACCGCCGCGTACTGATCAGAGTTCGACGGCGGCGGCGACGCCGAGGTCGCCGTCGTAGTCGTGGTCCTTCGTCTCCGGGCTCAGGATCAGGGCGATGAACGTCAGCACGCCCATGGCAGACAGGTACAGACCCACCAGCCACGGGGCGCCGTCGCCGAGCGCCCACAGCCACAGCGCGATCAGCGGGGCCAGTGCGGCGCCGAGGATGGACGAGACGTTGTACGCGATCGCCGAACCCGTGTAGCGCACGTTGGTCGGGAAGAGCTCCGGCAGCAGGGCGCCCATCGGTCCGAAGGTCGCCCCCATCAGCAGGAACCCGAACACGAGGAAGGCCTGGGCGAGCGCACCGGTGAACTTCGGGTCGACGGCGGGAAGCAGGAAGGTGTTGAAGGTGAAGCCGAAGACGATGATCGCCCCGGTCACCCACAGCAGCAGCTTCCGGCGCCCCACAGCGTCGGCGATCGGGCCGGACAGCAGTGTGAAGATGCCGAAGAACACCACGCCGATGATCTGCATCAGCACGAAGTCGGTGTACCCGAAGCCCAGCCCCGGATAGAACTGCGCCGCGAACGCGGTCGGGTCGAAGGGTGCGCCGGTCGCCTCCGCTGCCGCCTTCGCCGCGGCCGAGGCGGTCTCCAGCGACGCGGGCTTGGTGCCGTACGCGAGCGTGAAGTTCGTCATCAGGTAGAAGAGCACATACGTCGCCAGCATGATGAACGTGCCGAGGATGAGCTGCTTCCAGTGGTGACGGAACACGGTCGCGAGCGGCAGCTTGCGGATCGCGCCCTTCGTCTCGGCCTTCTTGAACGTGTCGGACTCGACGAGCTTGAGTCGCACCCACAGGCCGATGATGACCATGACCGCGGAGAACAGGAACGGGATCCGCCAGCCCCACGCCAGGAAAGCCTCGGACTTCAGGGCCGGGTTCTCGGAGTGCGGCAGCAGCCAGTTGATCGTGAGGAAGAGGAAGTTGGCGATGATGAAGCCGAGCGGTGCGCCCAGCTGCGGGAAGGTTCCGTACCAGGCGCGCTTGCCCTTCGGGGCGTTCTCCGTTGCCACCAGCGCCGCGCCGGACCACTCGCCGCCGAGTGCGAAGCCCTGCGCGAGGCGCAGGATCAGCAGCAGGAGCGCCGCCCACCACCCGATCTGCTGGAACGTCGGCAGCAGGCCGATCGCGAAGGTCGCGATCCCCATCGTCAGCAGCGATGCCACCAGGGTGGCCTTGCGGCCGAACTTGTCGCCGAAGTGTCCGAAGACCACCGCGCCGATCGGGCGGGCGACCATCGCCGCGCCGAACACCGCGAACGAGGACAGGAGCGAGGTGGTGTCGTTGCCCGTGGGAAAGAACAGCACCGGGAAGACGAGCACAGCTGCCGTGGCATACGCGTAGAAGTCGTAGAACTCGATCGTGGTGCCGACCAGGCTCGCGGTGATGACGCGCGAGCGTGGATTCGCGGGCGCAGTGGCAGTACTCATGAAGCTCCTCCGATCAGGCCCCGCGCAGCGAGGACCCGGGCGATTTTACGCCTTCCTGAGTATTCCCTGTACGTACCGTGACGCTTCGAGTCGCGCAAATGGCGCCAGATCCTCCCCGGATGCAGCCAGATGCGCGATTCGAAGGCTGTACCTCCGTGTCGCCACCCGCTGCACGGGCCTCAACTCGCGCCGAGACGTGCCGAGAGTTCACGTGCGGCGCGGGAGACGAGATCCCCAAGCGCATCGAGGCGGGGCCCGATGCGGACCTTCGGTGCGCTCACGTTCACTGCAGCGACGATCCGGCCCGTGAAGTCGACGATGGGAGCCGAGGCTGCGACGACGCCGAATTCGAGCTCCTCATCGGACAGCGCGTACCCCCGCTCGCGAATCCGTGCGAGCTCGGCATGCAGGCTGTCGAGGTCGGCCACCGGCGAGTTGCCAGGAGGAGGCGTATCGAGCACGGGGAAGCCTGAGGGATCCGCTTGATCGAAACGCCCGACGAGCGGCTGGTCCTGGCCGTGGTCGTCGTACCAGCGCGCGAGCGATTCGTCGTCCCAGTCGCTCAACAGCGCGCGGCCGGAGGGGGTGCGCCACGCGGCTGTCGTCGTGCCGGCCCACCCCGTCGTGCGCACGTCGTGCGGGCTCAGCTCGCTGAGCAGGGTCAGAACGTTGCCCCCTCGCAAGACGCAGAGATGGCTTGTCTCGCGCGTCGATTGCACGAGGCGGCGGAGGATGCTGCGCGACGCATGCACGAGCGTTGAGGTGGCGGTGTGCGCGGCGAGAGCGTACAGCCGTGGACCGAGTAGATACCGCAGCGTCTCTTCATCACGCTCCACGAGTCCCGTCTCGGCGAGCGTCGCGAGCGTCCGCGACACGACGGCTTTGTCGCGTCCGGTCGCGTGGGCGACCTGCGAGACGCCGAGTCCGCCGGCTCGCAGGGCGTCGTCGCCGCCAAGGAGCTCGAGGATCTCTATATCGCGTCCGAGGCCGGAGGTGTTGCGCCGGGGGCGCGAAGAAGTCGTCGTGGTCACGCCAGCGAGTCTAGACCATGATGTTGCCATAGTCACAACTCTGTTTGACGAAATGGTTACACGCGCTACGGTGTTTCTCACACCCGGTACCGGCCTCAGCGACGAGACAGGAGCCCCCTTGTCCGGATTCAATTGGGAAGACCTCATGGCCTTCCTCACACGTCGTGCGGACGACATCCTCGAACTCACCCGCGATCACCTCGTCGTCGTCCTGATCTCGGTCGCACTGGCAGCGATCATCGGGGTCGGTCTCGGCATCCTGGTGCGTGACCGGCGCATCGCCCGCACCAGCGTCCTCACGGCGGCGGCCGTCGCCATCACGATCCCCTCACTCGCCCTTCTCGCTCTCCTGAGCCCGGTGCTCGGTCTCGGCTGGCTTCCGACCGTCGTCGCGCTGGTCTTCTACTCCCTGCTCCCCGTAGTCCGAAACACGGTCGTGGGGCTGCGCGAAGTGCCCGTCTCGGTGCTCGAGTCGGCGCGAGGCATGGGTCTGGGCGCGACGCGCATCCTGTTCACCGTCCAGCTCCCGATCGCCTGGCCGGTCATCATGACCGGCATCCGCATCGCCGCACAGCTCACGGTCGGCATCGCGGCGATCGCCGCCTACGTCGCCGGCCCCGGGCTCGGCGAGTACATCTTCAAGGGGCTGAGCTCGCTCGGCTCGAAGAACGCGCTCAACTATGCGCTCACCGGCACCGTCGCCGTGATCCTGCTCGCTCTCCTCCTCGACGGCATCCTCGTGCTCATCGCCCGCCTCACCACCTCAAGGGGTCTCCGTGCCTGACATCACCACGAACACCGGCGTTCTCTCCTCGCTCGCGGCCCAGCAGGGCGGAGTCGACATCGTGCTCGACCACATCACCAAGCAGTACCCGGGGCAGCAGTCGCCTGCTGTCGAAGACTTCTCGATGCGTGTGCAACCGGGCGAGCTGATCATGTTCGTCGGTCCCAGCGGCTGCGGCAAGACGACGACCATGAAGATGATCAACCGCATCATCGAGCCGACATCGGGCTCCATCCGCATCAACGGCGACGATGTACTGTCTCTCGACGGCAACGAGCTTCGTCGGCACATCGGCTATGTCATCCAGCAGATCGGCCTGTTTCCGCACTTCACGATCGCCGAGAACATCGCGATCGTGCCGAAGCTCCTCGGGTGGTCGAAGTCGCGGATCGCCGACCGCGTCGATGAGCTGCTGCGCACCGTGCAGCTCGACCCCGGCACGTTCGCACAGCGCTATCCGCGGCAGTTGTCGGGCGGTCAGCAGCAGCGGGTCGGCGTCGCCAGAGCGCTCGCCGCTGACCCGCCCGTCATGCTCATGGATGAGCCCTTCGGAGCCACCGATCCGATCACGCGCGAGAAGCTGCAGGCGGAGTTCCTCCGGCTCCAGGCCGAGATCGGCAAGACGATCATCTTCGTCACGCACGACTTCGAAGAGGCGATCCGGATGGGCGATCGCATCGCCGTGCTCAGCGAGCGGAGTCGGATCGAGCAATTCGACACCCCGGCTCGCATCCTCGCGGAACCTGCCAACGACTACGTGCGCTCGTTCATCGGCGAGGGGGCTGCACTCAAACGCCTCGCTCTCATCCCCGTCAGCGATGCCCGGATCGGGTCTGCAGACGCGACCGCGCCGGCAGCGACCGTCGGCGAGCAGGCCTCCCTCCGTGAGGCACTCGACACGCTCGTCGTCACAGGCGCACCACGGGTCAACGTGACGCGTGGCGGGGAGGTCGTCGGCTCGATCGATCAGGCGGCGATCTCCGCTGCGCTCGGCCTCGAGGGTCCCGCCCGTCGACACGAGGAGGCCTGATCATGACCGGCCCACAGGTGGTCCCCTCCGCGACCACGGTGCTGCAGACCCAGAGCGTCCGGCGCCGAGGGATGCCTGTGCTGCTGCGCCGGATGATGCCGCTGATCGTCGTCGCCGCCGTGCTCCTGCTCACCTACGCCTGGGTGGCCGGTCTGGAGCTCGATTCGATCGAGCAGCGCACGCTCAACGCCGACTACATCACGTCGCGGATCGGGGAGCATCTCCTGCTCTCGATCATCGCATCGGTGCTTGTCGCTGTGACCGCCATCCCGGCGGGGATCGCGGTGAGTCGATCGCGCTCGAAGGTGTTCCGCGGCATCGTGATCGGCATCGCCAACATCGGGCAGGCGACTCCGGCCATCGGCGTCGTGATCCTGCTCGCGATCGTCTGGCAGACGGGCTTCACCACCGCCCTCCTCGCCCTCGTCATCTATTCGTTCCTGCCTGTGCTGCAGAACACGATCGCCGGGCTCGCGCAGGTCGACCCGAACATCCGCGAATCGGCGAGGGGGATGGGGATGACGCCCGCTCAAGTGCTCCGCCGGGTCGAGCTCCCACTCGCGTCACCGGTCATCCTCGCCGGCCTTCGCACCGCCCTCGTCTTTGCGGTCGGAGTGGCCACCGTCGCGACGTTCATCAACGCCGGTGGCCTCGGCGACATGATCATCAACGGACTCAAACTGCAGCGGTACCCCGTTCTCGTCGTCGGGGCGGTCCTCGTCGCCGCGATCGCCGTGCTCATCGACTGGGCGGCCGGTGTGGTGGAAGACATCGTGCGCCCCAAGGGCCTCTGAAAACCCTCGCTCCCTTCCCGAAAGGAAACGCAATGAAATCCCGTACCATCGCATCCGTCTCGCTTGCGGCGCTCGCCGCCGGCGCGCTGGTCCTCACCGGTTGCTCCTCCAGCTCCACAGGAGGTGCCGGTGCCCAGGGTGACGAGCTCGACGGTCTCACCGGAGAGATCGGCTCCAAGGACTTCTCCGAGCAGTACATCCTCGCCTACATGACGGCTGAGCTGCTCAACGCGCATGGCGCCGACGTCGAGGCCAACACCAAGCTCGTCGGCTCCGCCAACGTGCGCCAGGCGCTCGAGAACGATCAGTTCCTCGGATACTGGGAGTACACCGGCACCTCCTGGATCACTTACAACGGCAACACCACGCCGGTGCAGGGGGCTGAAGCGCAGTTCGAGGCGGTCAAAGCGGCCGACGCGGAGAACGGCATCGCGTGGCTCGACCCCGCCCCGTTCAACAACACCTATGCCTTCGCGATCCGTCAGAGCGCGGCGGACGAGCTCGGCGTCGAGTCGCTGAGCGACGTCGTGGGCCTGCCCAGCGCCGACCAGACGTTCTGCATCGAGAGCGAGTTCTCGACGCGCGACGACGGCTGGCCCGGACTGAAGGAGGCCTACGGCTTCGACGCGCCGGACGCGAACGTCACGATGCTCGACACGGGTGTCATCTACACCGCGACCCAGAAGGGCGATGACTGCAACTTCGGCGAGGTGTTCCAGACCGACGGTCGCATCCCGGCGCTCGACCTGGTCGTCATGGCCGACGACAAGGAGTTCTTCCCGAGCTACCAGGGTGGCTTCACGCTCAAGCAGACCACGCTCGACGAGTACCCGGCGATCGCCGATGTGCTGGCGAAGCTGAGCCCCCTGCTGACCACCGAGGTCATGCAGGAGCTCAACGCCAAGGCCGACGTCGACGGTGAGGACCCCGAAGACATCGCCATCGACTGGCTCGAGGAGCAGGGGCTCATCTGATGGCATCGACCCTTCAGCTCGGCGAGAGCTTCGTCGGCGACGGCGCGAACGCGGCGCACATCAACACGGTGCTCGGACATCGCGAGGGCCCGGCGGGGACGGCGTGGGCAACGGCCCTCGCCGGCCCCAGCCACGGGCACGTCCCCTTCGTAGCGGTGCTTCGCCCATCCCTCCCGGTCAAGCCGATGACACTGTTCGTCACCAAGGCCGCCCCGGCGAGCGACGAGCACGGGCTCCTGATCTGGGGGCCCGCGCAGGCGGGCGTCGCGGCCGGTGTCGCGGACGCCGTCGCCGACGGTGTGATCGCCCGTGAGGCCGCGGAC
The DNA here is from genome assembly GCF_020524545.1 of Microbacterium paraoxydans. Lineage (GTDB taxonomy): Bacteria > Actinomycetota > Actinomycetes > Actinomycetales > Microbacteriaceae > Microbacterium > Microbacterium paraoxydans_C. The sequence continues at coordinate 561,766 of NZ_JAIVLG010000002.1, forward strand.
ACGCACGCGCTCATCGCGGCGGTGTGGGTGAATCCTGCGGCCGACGACCCCGACGCGGTCTACCGGAACAACCGCGAAGCGACCCGAACCGCGCTCGCCAACGGGGCCGCCCGGCTCCCCGACCTCGACGAGGTGCTGGCAGCCCGTCACGAGCCGCGCAATCCCTTCTTCACTCCCTCCGTCTCGATCTCGAAGGACACGCACGACCGATGAGTTCCCCCACTCCTGTGCTCGACCCCACCCACGTCGATACCCGGCCCACCGTCGGGTTCATCGGCCTCGGCAACATGGGCTCCGGCATGACCCGCAATCTTCAGGCTGCCGGCTTCCCGCTCGTGGTCACCGACCTCCGGCGTGAGTCGGCGGCGGAGTTGATCGACCGAGGCGCGCGCTGGGCGGACACGCCTCGGGACGTCGCATCGTCCAGCGACCTGGTGATCACGATGCTGCCGACGCCGAAGCACGTCGAGGCTGTGGCCACGGGGTCGGACGGACTGGTTGCCGGACTTGCGGACGGCGGCACCTGGATCGACATGTCCACCTCGGTGCCCGACGTGCTCGACGCCGTTCGCGCGGCGACCACCGGACGCGACCTGCACCTGCTCGACGCCCCCGTCAGCGGGATGTCTGTGGGGGCCGCGAACGGCATGCTGCAGATCTTCGTGGGAGGCGCGACGGAGGACGTCGAGCGCCTGCGCCCCGTCTTCGAAGCTATGGGAGATCCGGAGCGGATCCTCCATGTGGGAGGACCCGGCGCGGGCTACGCGGTGAAGCTCATGATCAATCAGCTGTGGTTCTCGCATCTCGTCGCCACCGCCGAGGTGCTGTCGGTCGGTGTCGCGGCAGGGGTCGATCTCGGCGTCCTGCGTGATGCGCTCATCGCCAGTCCGGCGAACAGCACATTCGTCTCGCGTGATGTGCTCTCCATCCTCGACCACGGGGACTACGACGAAGGCTTCGCCATCGCTCTCGCGTGCAAGGACCTGGGGCTCTCGGTCGATCTGGCCCGCTCGGTGGGCATGCCCGTGGAGCTGTCCTCGCTCGTCGAGCAGATCTTCCGCCGCGCCCGTGCGAGCTACGGCGACCGTGCGGGCGAGATGACACCGGTTCGCCTGTACGAAGACCTCCTCGGCCGCGATCTGCGTCGGGAGGTGGCCGCATGAGCGCCCTTCGGGAGAGCGAGGTCATCGCTTCCGTCCCCACCGGTCTGCTGATCGGCGGGGAGTGGCGTTCCGCCGGATCCGGTCGCACCTTCGAGGTCCACGACCCGTCGAACGGCGAGGTGCTTGCCGAGGTCGCCGATGCGACCCCGGAGGACGGCATGGCCGCACTCGATGCGGCGGCGGCGGCCCAAGCCGGCTGGGCGGATACCGCGCCCCGTGTCCGTGGTGAGATCCTGCGCCGTGCCTTCGAGCTCGTGACCGCCCGCGCCGAGGACTTCGCGCTGGTCATGACGCTCGAGATGGGGAAGCCCCTCGCCGAGTCACGGGCCGAGGTGGCGTATGGTGCCGAGTTCCTGCGCTGGTTCTCGGAGGAGGCACCGCGCATCTCCGGGCGCTACGCGACCGCGCCGGACGGTCGGAACCGGCTGCTGGTCGCCAAGCGGCCGGTCGGACCGAGCCTGCTCATCACTCCCTGGAACTTCCCGCTCGCGATGGCGACGCGCAAAGTCGCTCCCGCGCTCGCGGCAGGCTGCACCGCGGTGCTCAAGCCGGCCGCGCTCACCCCTCTCACGGCGCTGCTCTTCGCCGAGATGCTGCGCGAGGCCGGTGTGCCGGACGGGGTCGTGAACGTCATTCCGACGAGCCGCGCCGGCGCGGTCACAGGGCCGCTCCTCACCGATCCGCGACTGCGCAAGCTCTCGTTCACCGGGTCGACCGAGGTCGGACGCCGCTTGATCGCCGATGCTGCGCATCAAGTGCTGCGTGTGTCGATGGAGCTCGGCGGCAACGCGCCATTCCTCGTCTTCGAGGACGCTGATATCGATGCGGCCGTGGAGGGCGCGCTCCTGGCGAAATTGCGCAACGGCGGCGAGGCGTGCGTCGCGGCGAACCGATTCCTGGTCCACGAGAGTGTGGCGGACGACTTCACCTCGCGCCTGGTCGAGCGCATGGCCGGCTATGTGAACACGCGCGGCACCGATCCGGCCTCGACGCTCGGCCCCCTCGTTGACGAGTCGACCCGCGAAAAGGTCGCAGAGCTGGTCTCCGGAGCGATCGAAGACGGTGCACGAGTCGCGCTCGGCGGCAGTGTTCCCTCGGGTCGTGGGTACTTCTATCCCGCGACCGTGCTCGTCGACGTACCGCACGACGCCCGCATCCTGCGGGAGGAGATCTTCGGGCCGGTGGCACCGATCACGACCTTCCACGACGAGGACGAAGCGGTGCGCCTCGCGAATGCGAGCGAGTACGGACTGGTGTGCTTCGCGTACACGCGTGACCTGAACCGAGGCCTCCGCCTCGCCGAACGGCTCGAGACCGGGATGTTCGGTCTGAACACTGGTCTCGTCTCGAATCCGGCAGCGCCCTTCGGTGGCGTCAAGCAGTCGGGAATCGGGCGCGAAGGCGGGCTCGAGGGCATCGACGAGTATCTCGAGACCACCTACATCGGCATCGCCGACCCCTTCGCCTGAACGACGCATTCCCTGAAGGAGCCCTTGTGCACATCACCGATTTCTCCCTCGATCACTTCTCCCTGCGGGGCAGGAGCGCGATCGTGACGGGAGGCAACACCGGCCTCGGCCAGGCGTTCACGCTCGCGCTCGCCAAGGCGGGAGCGGATGTCTTCATCCCGACGCTGTTCGATGACGGCGGCGAGACGGCGACACTGCTCACCGAGGTGGGGGCGGGCCACCGCGAGATGCGGGTCGACATCACCGAGGGCGGTGCACCGGCGCGGGTCGTCGAGGCCTGTGTCGACGCCTTCGGTGGCGTCGACATCCTGGTCAACTCCGCCGGGATCAGCCGCATCGCCGATGTCACCGCGTTCGGACGGGAGCAATGGGATCCGATGGTCGCCGTCAATCTCACCGCGGCATTCGAGATGTCGCACGAGGCCGCCAAGCGGATGATTCCGCAGGGCTCGGGCAAGATCATCAACATCGCGTCGCTCTTCGCCTTCCTCGGCGGTCTCGGCTCGCCTGCATACGCGGCGACCAAGCACGGCATCGCCGGTCTCACCAAGGCGTATGCGGACGAACTCGGGGGCCATGGCATCCAGGTCAATGCGATCGCGCCCGGCTATTTCAACACCCCCATCACCGAGGAGTCCCGCTCCGACCCGGGGGCGAACCAGCGCATCGTCGACCACACACCCGCGGGGAGGTGGGGGGACGTCGCCGACCTGATGGGGGCGACGGTCTTCCTCGCGAGCCCCGCTTCCGACTTCGTCAACGGGCACGTGCTGTCCGTCGACGGCGGCTATCTGGTGCGCTGACCGCGGCGCTCGAAACCTCACAACGAACAGGACACATTCCCCATGGTTGCTTCACGATCAGCGCTCTCCCGCGAGGAGATCGTCGCCCGGCTGCAGGAGATCCTCGGAACGGACCAGGTCGAGACCGACACGCAGGCGCTGCGCGAGGCGAGCGTCGACCGTTTCAAGAAGTTCACGTCGGTGCACGGGATCTACGACGGACCGATCCCCGCGGCCATCGCTTACGCCCGCTCGACCGCGGAGGTGTCGGCGATCCTCGCGTTCGCGCAGGAGAACGTCATCAACATCGTCCCGCGGACGGGACGCACCGCGACCGAGGGCGGGCTGGAGACGATCGTTGAGGACTCGATCGTGCTCGACGGCTCGCGCATGGACGCCATCGTCGAGATCGATCCCGTCGACATGATGGTGACCGCGCAATGCGGTGTGCCCTTGCAACTGCTCGAGGACACCCTGCGGGCACGAGGTCTCACCACAGGGCATTCACCGCAGTCCAAGCCGCTCGCGCAGATGGGCGGGCTGGTCGCCACGCGGTCGATCGGACAGTTCTCCACTCTGTACGGCGGAATCGAGGACATGGTGGTGGGGCTCGAGGCGGTGCTGCCGGGTGGCGAGGTCGTGCGCGTCAAGAACGTCCCGCGCCGGGCCGCCGGGCCCGACATCCGGCACATCCTGATCGGCAACGAGGGCGCCCTGGCCGTTATCACCGAAGTGACCGTCAAGGTGTTCACCTACCAGCCCGAGAACAACCGATTCCTCGGCTACCTCGTCGATTCGCTGCCCGCAGGGGTCGCCGGTCTCCGGGAGATCATCGTCGCCGGCTATCGCCCGTCGGTGGCGCGAGCCTACTCGGAGGAGGATGCGGCCCAGCATTTCGCGCACTTCGCTGAGGGAAAGGCTGTGGTCGTCGTCGTGGCGGAGGGGCCGCAGGGCATCGCCGACGCCACTGCCGCGGGGATCGAGGAGATCTTCTCCGGTATCCCGCATGAGAAGGTCGATCCCGGAGTCATCGAGAACTGGTTCGACAACCTCAACTGGGGGCAGGACAAGATCGACGCGGAGAAACGCGAGATGCTCGAGAAGGCGCACCTCGGCTACACCACGGAGGTGTCGATCGACTGGTCGGGCGTGGAAGAGCTCTTCGACTCGGTGATGCGGCGCGCGCGCACGGAGTTCCCGCGCGCGGCGGATCTCACGATGCTCGGCGCGCACTCCTCCCACAGCTATCAGACGGGAACGAATCTCTACTTCGTGTACGACTACGACATCGCCTGCGCGCCGCGCGAGGAGATCACGGAGTATCACGAGCCGCTCAACGCGATCGTCGTCGAGGAAGCCCTGCGCCTGGGCGGGTCGATGGTGCATCACCACGGCATCGGCAAGTACCGCACCCCGTGGACGCACGAGGAGCACGGCAGCGCCTATCCGTTGCTGCGATTGCTGAAGGACGGCCTCGACCCGCGCGGGATCATGAATCGCGGAACCATCTACCCGTTGGACGACGAGGAAGCGGGGCAGCTGAGGTGAAGGCCCCGGCGGCCGGCTACGTCGTCGCGATCGACAACGGCTCCCAGAGCACCAAGGTGATCATCGTCGACGACCGGGGTGTCGTGCATGCGAGTGCCAGGGTCGCCCTCCAGCCGTACTCGACGCCGTCGCCCGGGCGCTGGGAGCATCCGGGCGACGACCTCTGGGACTCGATCATCGCGGCCACGCGCACCGCGATGGAGGAGTTCTCCGGTGACCCGGCGGAGATCCGTGGCATCGGACTCTGCACGATCCGCTTCTGCCGCGCGGTGCTGCGCGCCGACGGGACCCTGGCCCAGCCTGTCATCAGCTGGATGGATGAGCGGTTGCCGCGGCCGTACGAGAAGGAGGTCGACGATGCGGTGTACGTCACGACATCCTCGGGCTACATCGGGCACCGGCTCACGGGGGAGAGGCGAGATGCCGCAGGGAACGTCCAGGGCATGTGGCCGGTCGACACGGCCCGCTGGGCGTGGAGCGATTCCCCGGAAGACTACCTCCGCACCGGCCTGGATCCTTCGATGCTCTTCGATCTCGTGCTCCCGGGGGAGGTCTTGGGGGCGCTGACCGAGGACGCTGCGACGCTTACGGGACTCCCTGCGGGGATCCCGGTGATCGCGACCTCGAACGACAAGGCCGTCGAGGCGCTCGGGGCCGGCCTGCGCGATGAGGAAGATGCGCTGCTCTCCCTCGGCACCTATGTCGCGACCATGACGCCCGGGTCACGCCCGCTACCGGACGAGCCGGATGTCTGGACGAACTTCGCGTCGGAACCCGGCGGTTTCCTGTACGAGAGCAGGGGTGTGCGTCGTGGGATGTGGACGGTGAGCTGGTTTCGCGACCTTCTCTCCGATGCTGATGCCACCACCACGGAGGACGAACTCAACCGCGGGGCCGATGCCGTGCCCGTTGGCGCCGGGGGCCTCGTCGTCGCGCTCGACTGGCTTGCACCTGCCGACCAACCCTGGCGGCGGGGCGCGCTGGTCGGCTTCGACGGCACGCAGGGAAGGTTCCACATCCACCGTGCCATCCTCGAGGCTCTTGCGATCGAGACGGAGGCGGCGGACTCGCGCGCGAGGACGGCGCTGGGGCGGCCGCGACGACGCCTCCTCGTGACGGGCGGGGGGAGTGCTTCGGCGCTCATGTTGCGCATCCTCGCCGCGGTCTACGGGGTACCCGTGCGGGTGCCCGCTCTCCGCGATGCGGCAGGGATGGGGGCGGCGATCTGCGCCGCAGTGGGCACCGGGATGCACCCGACGTGGGAGGCTGCGGTAGCCTCGATGGTTGCCACGGAGGTCGAGGTCGAGGCCGATGCCGAGGAGATCCTGGCCTATGCCGAGGTGAAGAGGACCTACGCGCGGGTGCTACCCCGCGCGAGACAGCTCTTCGCCGACGGCGAGAGTCCGGTCAGCGCCAGATGACGGCGAGACCCGCGTTCACGAGGGCCAGGATGCCGATCAGCCAGAACACGGCGGGCGGCACCGTCGCGTCGCGCTTCTGGCGAGCGGAGCCGATGCCGAGCAGGGCTCCGATGATCAGCAGCACGACCAGCTTGACGCCGATCTTGACGTAGTTGAGGTCGTACTCGATACCCCACGGTGCGGCGAGTGCGAGACCCGCGACACCGGCGATGGCGAGACCGTAGTCCATGATCTTCGTGATCTGGCGCTTGCCCCCGAACGCCTGCGCCGCCCAGGCGCCGAAGAGCACGGCGAATCCGATGAGGTGGACGAACAGCACGATGTGGCGGAGAGTCTCCATGCCCTCACCGTACGAGTGCGACGCCGTTCTGCGCTAGCAAGGGCAGGCTGACCTCAGCGCACCGGAGGCGGCGCGTGCGCCCGTGTACACCTGTCGGGAGGATTCACGGATGTCGGGAGAAAACGGCAGTCCCGCCCTCCGCCCGGGCATTCTCCCGACGGGCGTGACAGCTGCCTCAGCCGCGCAGCTCGCGTGTCACGAGGGCGGTGCGCAGGGCGGCGTCGGCCGCTTCGGCGCCCTTGTCCTCCTTGGATCCCGCAAGGCCCGCGCGGTCCACCCCCTGCTGTTCGTCGTCGAGGGTCAGCACCCCGAATCCCACCGGCTTGCCGGCGTCGAGCGCGACGCGGGTGAGGCCGTCGGTGGTCGCGGCCGACACGTACTCGAAGTGCGGGGTTCCGCCGCGGATGATGACTCCGAGCGCGACGACCGCGTCTGCGCCACCCGCGAAGGCAGCCTGCGCAGCGATGGCGAGCTCGAAGGATCCGGGCACCCGCACCAGTCGGTGCGTGGCCTGTGCGGCGTCCAGCACGCGCTCGGCGCCGGCGATCAGGCCGTTCGAGATCGTCTCGTGCCAGGTGCCGGCGACGATGACGACGTTCAGTCCACGCCCGTCGATGTCACCGGTCTCGGGTGCTCCAGCGCCGCTCATTTCTCATCCTCTCCCTTGGCGAGAGCTTCTGCGAGCTCCGCTTCGCCGATGATGTGACCCATCCGGTCACGCTTGGTCTCCAGGTACTGGTGGTTGTTGGGGCCGACGCCGACGATCAGCGGCACCTGTTCGACGACGTCGAGGCCGAGTTCGCGCAGCTGCGCGACCTTGTCGGTGTTGTTCGTCAACAGACGCACCTTCGACACTCCCAGGTCGGCGAGGATCCCGGCGGCTGCGGCGTAGTCACGGGCGTCGGCGGGCAGGCCCAGCGCGAGGTTGGCATCGACCGTGTCGAGCCCCTCTTCTTGAAGACTGTACGCGCGCAGCTTGTTGATGAGCCCGATCCCGCGTCCCTCGTGCCCACGCATGTAGATGACGACGCCGCTCTCCTTCTCGATCGCATCGAGGGCGGAGTCGAGCTGCGGACCGCACTCGCACTTCAGCGATCCGAAGGCCTCACCTGTCAGGCACTCCGAGTGCACCCGCACGAGCGCGGTCTCGCCGAGCTCACCGGACACGACCGCGATGTGGTCGGTGCCGGTGATGCGGTCCTTGTAAGCAAGGAACCGGAAGCTGCCGTGGGTCGTCGGCACCGTGGCATCGGCGCGCAGGCTCACGCGGCGACCGCGGTGCGCGCCGGGCGTCGCGCCCTCGGGGTCGATCTCGTTGAGGTGCTCGATGAGCTGCTCGATCGTGATCACCGGCACTCCGTCACGAGCGCCGAGCTCGATCAGGCCCGGCAGACGCATCATGCTGCCGTCTTCCGCGACGACCTCGGCGATCGCACCGACGGGGCGCAGTCCCGCCAGCTTCATCAGCTCGACAGCGGCCTCGGTGTGACCGCTGCGCTCGCGCACGCCGCCGTCCACGGCGCGGAGCGGGAGGACATGTCCCGGGCGGATGATGCTGGTCGCCGTCGAGTCCGGATCGGACAGCACGTTCAGGGTGTGCGCCCGGTCGTGCGCGCTGATGCCGGTGGTCACGCCCTGGGCGGCGTCGACGCTCACGGTGTAGGCCGTCGAGCGGGCGTCCTCGCTGGCGGCCACCATCGGCGGCAGATTCAGATGATCGGCGAGATCGGCAGGCATCGGAGCACAGATGAATCCGGACGACCAGCGCACGGTCCAGGCCACCCATTCCGGGGTCGCGAGCTCCGCAGAGAGGATGACATCCCCTTCGTTCTCGCGATTCTCGTCGTCGGCGACGAGGACGGGGCGGCCGGCGCGCAGCGCATCCAGGGCCTCGGCGATCGTGGAAAGGCTCATCGCGAGCCTCCTTCCGGTGCGGCGCGGAACGCGAGCAGGCGCTCGACGTGCCGGGCGAGGACGTCGGTCTCCAGGTTCACGCGGTCGCCGACGGCGCGCAGGCCCAGGGTCGTCGCGGTCAGGGTCTCCGGGATCAGCGAGATCTCGAACCAGGGGGAGGGGGCGGCAGGAGCGCTGACGGCGCTCACCGTCAGCGAGGTGCCGTCGACCGAGATCGACCCCTTGTCGACGACCAGCGGGGCGAGGTCGGTGGGGAGGCTGATGCGCAGCACGCTCCACTCGGCCCCCGGTCGCACTTCGAGCACGTCGCCGGTGCCGTCGACATGGCCTTGCACGATGTGACCGCCGAGCCGCGCGCCGACGGGCATGGCCTTCTCGATGTTCACCCGGGTGCCGACCGTCACCGACCCGATCGCCGAGACATCGAGCGTCTGCTTCATCACGTCGGTGTCGAACGCGTCGGCCGTCGAGCCGACCACGGTCAGGCACACTCCCGAGACCGCGATCGACTCGCCGTGCACCGCATCCGCGGCGGCACGGGGCGCGCGCACGGTCAGGCGCCAGCCGTCTCCGGACGGTGCGATCGCCGTGATCTCGCCCATCTCCTCGATGATTCCGGTGAACATCAGGCGGCTCCTTCAGGTTGCAGGTCGGTGTCTTCCACGGGGTGCGCGATCGCGAGGAGATCGTCCCCGAGCGGCACCCACTCGTCGATCACGAGGCGCCGGGCCTCGGCGATGGATCCGACCCCGATGTCGGTCAGCGCGAGTCGTCGGCCGCCGAGCAGCACGGGCGCGACGTAGGCGAGGACACGGTCGGCGAACCCTGCCGCGATGAAAGCGCTGGCGAGGGTCGGACCGCCTTCGACGAACAGGCTCTGCACACCTCGGGAGTGCAGCTCTGTCATGACCGCGCGCAGGTCGTGGGTGTCGAGGAACAGCGGCGTCCGGGGGTGCCGACGCAGCGCGGCATCGGCCGGAGTGGCCCGCGCGCCGATGACCACCGGGACCGGCTGGTGCGGCAGCAGGGCGTCGCCGTCGCGGGCCGTGAGAGCGGGGTCGTCGGCGAGCACGGTGCCGGTGCCGACGGCGATGGCGTCGGCTTCCGCGCGACGTCGGTGCACGTCGGTACGCGCGGCCGCACCCGTGATCCATCTGCTCGAGCCGTCGTCCGCAGCGGCGCGCCCGTCCAGGCTCTGCGCCCACTTGACCGTGACGTGCGGGCGGCCGAGCCGCTGCGCCGTGAGCCATCCGTCGATGATGGCGTGGGCGGCCTCCGCCTGTTCGCCCGCCTCGACGTCGATCCCGGCCGCGCGCAGGCGATCTGCTCCTCCGCCCGAGGCAGCTCCCGGGTCATCGAGCGCGTAGACGACGCGGGCGATGCCCGCCTCGATCAGCGCAACGGCGCACGGGCCGGTGCGGCCGGTGTGGTTGCAGGGTTCCAGGGTGACGACCGCGGTGGCCCCGCGGGCCTCGAGGGGGTCGAGCTTCGAGAGCGCGTCGACCTCGGCGTGCGGGGTGCCGGCGCCGTGGTGCCATCCCTCGGCGAGCACCGCGCCGTCGGGGGAGAGGATGACCGCACCCACCTGGGGGTTCGCCCCGCGCGGTCCGCGGGCGGCGAGGTCGAGCGCGCGAACCATCGCGTCGTGCTCTGCCGCGTTCACTGCCATCCGTCGTCCTCCTCTGAGGCTCCGAGGTCAGGCGGGGATGGCGGAACGGACGCACGGATGCGTCTCGTGCTGCCTCCCTTCCGGACTAGCGAGGTCTCCCTCGCATCACCGTCGGTCCCGGAGTTCCACCGGATCGGCATCCCGATCTCTCGAGACGCTCGCGGACTGTCACCGCCGGTTCGGATTCTCACCGACCCCGGAGCACGTTGTTGTTCTGAGTGTACTCAACGCGTCTGCGCGCATTTCATTCCACGACGGGGACTTCTCACCCGCCGCTCGCGCTCGACGTCACTTGAGTAGCCGCGACAGCCGCCGGTCGGCGAGCACCTTGCCACCGGTCTGGCAGGTGGGGCAGTACTCGAGCGAGCGGTCGGCGAAGAACACGCTGCGTACGGTGTCTCCGCACACCGGGCACGCCTCTCCTCGACGGGCGTGCACCTGCATCCCGCGGCGCTTGGCGTCTTTCAGATCGGCCGGCGGCTTGCCGGAGGCTTCGGCGATCGCCTCGGTCAGCGTCGCGCGCAGAGCGGCGAACAGGCGGTCGATCTCGGCGTCGTCCAGCTTTCCCGCGATCGCATACGGTGACATGCGCGCCGCGTGCAGGATCTCGTCGGAGTACGCATTGCCGATGCCCGCGATCACCGCTTGGTCGCGCAGCAGTCCCTTGATCTGCATCCGCCGATCCTCCAGCAGCCCGGCGAAGGTCTCCCTGGTGAATGCGGGGTCGAGAGGATCGGGCCCGAGCCGCGCGATGCCGGGAACCTCTCGCGGATCACGGACCACGTAGACGGCGAGTGACTTCTTCGTTCCGGCCTCCGTGAGATCGAAGCCGCTGCCGTCGTCGAGTGCGATGCGCAGCGCGATGGGGGACTTGCCCGGCTTGAGGAGCGTGGTCGGCAGCGCGTCGTACCACCGGAGCCACCCCGCCTTCGCGAGGTGGAAGACGAGGTGCAGATCGTCGCCGCAGGAGAGCACCACGAACTTGCCGTGACGAGCGGACGCCGTGATCGCCCGACCCTGCACGGCGGTGACCGGCGGGTCGTAGGTCTTGAGCGCGGCGATGGCGGCCACGGTCGCCCGCGTGATCGTCCGCCCCACGGCGCGCTCGTCGAGAAAGGTGGTCAGACCCTGGACTTCCGGCATCTCCGGCATGCGTTCATCCTGTCACCGGCCGCCGACACTGTCACCCGGTAGGGCGCCTCAGAGCACCGGCCAGTCCACCGGGGCGCGGTCGTCGTCGGGCAGCAGCCCCGCGATCCACCCGTCGTCACGGCCGCGCTGGCTGGTCAGCGCCTGGCGCTGCAGACCTTCGTAGCGGAAGCCGAGAGCGCGCGCGGCCCGTGCGGAAGGGACGTTCCCCACCACGGCCTGCCAGCGGATGCGGGCGAGGCCGAGGTCGGCGAAGCCCCAGTCGATCACGGCGTGGGCCGCCTCGACGAGATACCCCTTGCCGCGCGCGGAGGTCTCGACCCAGTAGCCGAGCTCGGCGGTCGCGCCCGTGAAGTGGTCGCCCATGTTGTGGAGACCGATCATGCCGACGAGGGCGCCGTCCGCGTAGACGCCCCACACGGCCTCCGTTCCCGCGTTCCAGTGCTCGGTCACCAGACGCACGAAGGCCTCCGCATCTTCGCGGGAGTACGGGCTCGGCACCGTGGTCCAGCGGGGGAGCTCGGGGTCCTGACACGCCTCGGTGATCGCATCGACGTCGGCATCCGTCGGAACATGAAGGACGAGACGTTCGGTGGTGAGCACGACGGATTCCATCCCGACAGCCTACGCAGGCGAGCGCTCGCCGGCGGACGGCGGCGGGAGTGTCCCTGGGCGCGACTAGTCTTATCCGGTGACTGTTCCGGGGATTCTGCGCGCCTTGGAAGAGGCGTCTCTGTACCGCGACGCCCTCAGTTGGGCGCGCACCGACGCCGACCTCGGCCTGGTCGACGGACTCGACGCGCCGACCCTGGCCGGGCTGCTGGCCCGACGTACCGCGGCGGGACATCCGGCCGCTCTTCTCGCGGTCGTGCCCACCGGTCGGAGGGCGGAGAGCCTGGCACTGGCGATGCACGCCTACATGCCAGACGCCGACGTCCTCACGTTCCCCGCCTGGGAGACGCTCCCGCACGAGCGGCTCAGCCCGAGCCCCGACACGGTGGGCCAGCGCCTCCAGACGCTCCGCCGGATCGCCGAGTGGTCTGGGGATCACCCGTTGATCGTGGTCGCCTCCGTCCGGGCAGCGCTCCAGCCGATCGCGGGAAACCTCGGCGAGATCGCGCCGCTCGAGCTCCTGGTCGGCGGTCGTGGTCACGAACTCGACCGTGTCGTGGAGCAGCTGGTCGAGCGGGCGTATTCGCGCGTCGACATGGTGTCGCGGCGAGGAGAGTTCGCGGTGCGCGGCGGCATCCTCGACGTGTTCCCGCCGACCTCCGAGCACCCCTACCGGGTGGAGTTCTTCGGCGACGAGATCGATCAGATCCGCGCGTTCTCGGTGGCCGACCAGCGCTCGCTGCCGGGCGAAGTCACGAGCGTCGACCTTCCTCCCACCCGGGAACTGCTGCTGACGACAGAGGTCCGCGAACGCGCCCGCGCGCTCGTCGGCGGCTTCCCGGCGATCTCCGGCATGCTCGAGAAGATGGCCGAGGGCATTCCGGTCGAAGGCATGGAGTCACTGCTCCCCGCCGTCGCCGGACCGTTGAAGTCGCTGGCAGAGTACCTGCCGGCCGGGAGCGCGACGGCGGTCATCGATCCCGAGCGCGCGAGCGCACGCGCGATCACCCTGGGCGACACGAACCGCGAGTTCCTGGATGCCGCGTGGAGCGCGGCCACCTCCGGGGCCTCCGCTCCCATCGACCTGGGGGCGGGCGACTTCCTGACCATCGCCGAGCTCCGGGAGGTCGTGCGCGACCGCGGCGGCGTGTGGTGGCGGCTCAGCCCGTTCGGTGCAGGCCTCGGCGAGGGCGATGCCGAGGCGACCAACCTCGGCGCCGCCGTCATCCCCTCCTTCCATGGCAACGTCGACGGGGCCATTTCCTTCGTCGAGGCGAAGGTGACCGACGGGTGGCGCGTGGTCGTGATCGCCGCCGGTCACGGCCTGGTCGATCGTGCACGCGACGTCCTCGCAGACCGGGGACTGGCGGCTCGCGTGCTCGAGGCGCTCGACGAGGCGCCGGAGCCCGGTGTCGCGACGCTCGTCACCGGGTCGATCGAAGCGGGCTTCCAGATCGAAGAGGCGAAGCTCGCGGTCCTCACCGACAACGAGTTCTACGGTCGTACGATCGGCGGGGACCAGCGCGTCGTCAAGAAGCTCGCCTCCCGCCGCAAGAACGTCGTCGATCCGCTCCAGCTCAAGCAGGGCGACTTCGTCGTGCATGCGACGCACGGCATCGGCCGGTTCGTGGAGATGACGAAACGGGAGGTGTCCACCGGCGGACGCAACGCCGCCAAGTCGACGCGCGACTACCTGGTCCTCGAGTACGCACCCTCCAAGCGCGGGTACCCGGGCGACAAGCTCTTCGTTCCGACGGATCAGCTCGACCTGCTCTCGAAGTACGTCGGCGGTGAGGCCCCCACGCTCTCGAAGATGGGCGGCAGCGACTGGTCGCAGGCCAAGGGCAAGGCGCGCAAGGCGGTCCGCGACATCGCCGTCGAGCTCGTGAAGCTCTACTCCGCGCGCATGAGTGCCAAGGGGCACGCCTTCGGCCCGGACACGCCCTGGCAGCGTGAGCTGGAGGAGGCTTTTCCGTTCGCTGAGACGCAGGACCAGTTGCAGACCATCGACGAGATCAAGGCAGACATGGAGCGGCCGATCCCGATGGACAGGCTGCTCTCGGGCGATGTCGGCTTCGGGAAGACCGAGGTCGCTGTCCGTGCCGCGTTCAAGGCGATCCAGGACGGCAAGCAGGTCGCCATGCTCGTGCCCACCACGCTCCTCGTGAAGCAGCACCTCGAGACCTTCACCGAGCGCTTCGCCGGCTTCCCGGTCAAGGTGCGCCCGCTGTCGCGCTTCCAGACCGACAAGGAGGCGCGGCTGACCCTCCAGGGGTTGCTGGAAGGCTCGGTCGACATGGTGATCGGCACCCACCGCATCCTCACCGACCAGGTGATGTTCAAGGACCTCGGTCTCATGATCATCGACGAGGAGCAGCGGTTCGGAGTCGAGCACAAGGACTCGCTGAAGAAGCTGAAGACCAACGTCGATATCCTCGCCATGAGCGCCACCCCGATCCCGCGCACCCTCGAGATGGCGGTCACGGGCATCCGCGAGATGTCGACGCTGGCGACTCCGCCCGAGGACCGTCACCCGATCCTCTCGTTCGTCGGCCCTCGCAGCGACAAGCAGATGGCCGCCGCGATCCGACGCGAGATCCTGCGCGAAGGACAGATCTTCTTCGTGCACAACCGCGTGCAGTCCATCCAGCGCGTGGCGAGCGAGCTCGCGGAGCTCGTCCCGGAGGCCCGCATCGCCGTCGCTCATGGACAGATGGGCGAGCACCAGCTGGAACAGGTCGTCGATGACTTCTGGGAGCGCAAGTTCGACGTCCTCGTCTCGACGACCATCATCGAGACCGGCCTCGACATCGCCAATGCGAACACGATCATCATCGACCGCGCCGACAAGTACGGACTCAGCCAGCTGCATCAGCTTCGGGGTCGTGTCGGACGAGGGCGTGAGCGCGCGTACGCGTACTTCCTCTACGACGACACCAAGCCTCTCTCCGAGACCGCGGCAGACCGGCTGCAGACGATCGCGGTCAACAACGACCTCGGATCCGGCATGCAGGTCGCGCTGAAGGACCTCGAGCTGCGGGGGGCGGGCAACCTCCTCGGCGCCGAGCAGGCCGGACACATCGCCGGTGTCGGATTCGATCTGTACCTACGCATGATCGGCGAGGCCGTGGCGACCTTCCGTGGGGACGAGGTCGAGACCGGACAGGAGCTGCGGCTGGAGCTGCCTCTCGACGCGCGCATCCCCGAGCACTACATCGACAGCGAGCGCCTGCGCCTCGAGGCGTATCAGAAGCTCTCGGCCGCTTCGGCTGCGACGGCGAAGGAGGAGGCGATCGACCTCGTGATCGAGGAGCTCGTCGACCGCTACGGCACACCACCGGAGGAAGTCGAGGGCCTGGTCGCGGTATCGCGTCTGCGCCGCCGGGCCGCGCGCGCCGGGCTCACGGATGTGGTCGTCATGGGCTCGAACCTGCGTATCGCGCCCGCGCGGCTCGAAGACTCGATCAAGGTGCGGTTGCAGCGGCTGTACCCGAAGGCGAAGCTCGTGGCCGGGGGAGAGGCGCTGGTCGTGCCGATGCCCATGGTTCCCGCTGCGGTCGGCGTCGGTCTCGAGCCGCTGCCCGATCCGCAACTGCTCGAGTGGGTCGGTCAGCTGTTCACTGCGATCTTCCCCGAGCCGGTCGCGGCCGAGTAGCGCACGGCGACCGCGGGCGGTACTAGTCTGGCCGCATGTTGTACGAGCACCTCGGGGCTCGGCCCCGCATCCATGACACCGCCGTCATCGCCCCCACCGCCGTCATCTCCGGCGACGTCGAGATCGGGCCGGGCTGCCAGGTGCTGCACGGCGCCGTGATCACGGCCGAAGGGGGAGCGATCACGCTCGGCGAGCACGTGATCGTGATGGAGAACGCGCTCATCCGGGCGACCGCCGCGAACGCGGTGCACATCGGCTCGCACACACTGATCGGCACGCTGTCGAGCATCGCGGGCGCGACCGTGGGCGAGGAGACGTTCCTCGCATCGGGGTCGCGGCTGTTCAACGGTTCGCTGGTGGGGTCGCGCTGCGAGGTCCGCGTCAACGCGATCGTCCTCCGCCGCGCCGTCCTGCCCGAAGGCACGGTGGTTCCGATCGGCTGGGTGGCCGTCGGCGATCCCGTGCAGCTCTTCTCGCCGGACCGGGGGGAGGACATCGCGGCGGCCCAGCCCGACCTCGACTTCCCGGGGCACGTCTTCGGGGTCGACCGGGATACCCCCGACCTGATGGTGCAGCTCACCGAGCGCTACGGCACGTCACTCGCGCGGCACGCTGGTGACAGCGAGGTCTGACCTGTCGCGCCCTTCGAATCGCGCAAACTGTCGTGTATCCGGCCGGGATAGGACCGTTTGCGCGATTCGAAGGGGTCAGATGACGCCCTGGGCGAGCATCGCGGCGGCAACGCGCTCGAAGCCCGCGATGTTGGCACCCGCGACGTAGTCACCCGCGACGCCGTGACGCTCCGCGGCGTCGAAAGCCGCATCGTGGATGTCGGCCATGATCTCGCGCAGCTTGTTCTCGCTGTCTCCGAAGCTCCAGCGCTGGCGCGAGGCGTTCTGGCTCATCTCGAGGGCCGAGGTCGCGACCCCGCCCGCGTTGGCGGCCTTCCCGGGGGCGAACAGCACGCCCGCCTGCTGGAACGCCTCCACGGCATCGGGCACGCAGGGCATGTTCGCGCCCTCGGAGACCACGCGCACGCCGTTGGCGATCAGAGCCTCGGCATCGGCCAGTCCGAGCTCGTTCTGGGTGGCTGACGGCACTGCGATGTCGACCGGGACCTCCCAGACGCTGCCGCCTTCGACAAAGCGGGCGCTCGGGCGGCGGTTGGCGTACTCGACGATGCGGGCGCGCTCGACCTCCTTGAGCTGACGGAGGAGGTCGACGTCGATGCCGGCGTCGTCGACGACGTAGCCGGAGGAATCGGACGCGGTCACCGGCGTCGCGCCGAGCTGTGTGGCCTTCTGGATCGCGTAGATGGCGACGTTGCCGGAGCCCGAGACGCCCACGCGTTTTCCAGCGAGGGAATCGTTGTGGACGGCGAGCATCTCCTCGGCGAAGAACACCGCGCCGTAGCCGGTCGCCTCGGTGCGCACCTCCGCGCCGCCCCAACCGGTGCCCTTGCCGGTGAACATGCCCGACTCGTGGCGGTTGGTGACCTTGCGGTACTGGCCGAACAGGTAGCCGATCTCGCGGCCGCCCACTCCGATGTCGCCGGCGGGAACGTCGGTGTGCTCGCCGAGGTGACGGTAGAGCTCGTTCATGAACGACTGGCAGAAGCGCATGACCTCGGCGTCGGACTTGCCGTGCGGGTCGAAGTCGGATCCGCCCTTGCCGCCACCGATTCCCTGACCGGTGAGCGCGTTCTTGAAGATCTGCTCGAAGCCGAGGAACTTGATGATCGACAGGTTCACCGAGGGGTGGAAGCGGAGCCCGCCCTTGTACGGGCCGAGCACCGACGAGAACTGGACGCGATAGCCACGGTTGACCTGCAGCTTCCCGGAATCGTCGACCCACGGCACGCGGAAGAGGATCTGACGCTCGGGCTCGACGAGCCGCTCCAGGATGCCGCCCTCGACGTACTCCGGGTGCTGTTCCAGGACCGGCGCGATCGAGTGCAGCACCTCATGGACGGCCTGCTGGAACTCCGGCTCGTGCGGACTGCGCGTGAGAACCGTGTCGAAGACGGGCTGCACGGCGGGGGTGAGCGGATGGAAGTCGACGGGAGTCGTAGCGGTCACGCGGAAGGGACTTTCTGGTGGGGGATGATGGTGCAGGCGATCGTGTCGCGTGAGGCTTCGCCGGATCCGGCGCGAGATTTCACTCTAGCGTCGGTCCAGCACGCGCGAAGCACGCGGCGGGTTGGCGCCGATCACCCGGTGTTCTGCAGGCCTGCGGCGACTCCACTCACCGAGAGCAGGAGCAGCCGCTGCTGTTCGGCATCGGCTCCGGAGCCCGTGGGCTCCTCGCCCGCCGAGCGCAGCGCGCGCAGCGCACGCAGCTGCAGGAGGGAGAGCGCATCCACGTAGGGACTGCGCAGCTGCACGGCGCGCTGGAGGACCGGCTTGTTCTCCAGGAGGCTCTCACCGCCGGTGAGCCGGATCACCCAGCGCCTCGTGGTCGCCAGCTCATCGAGGACGAGCTGGGCGAGGTCGTCGCGGTCGCCGAGAGCCAAGTACTGGCGGGCGATGCGCTCGTCCGTCTTGGCCAGGCTCATCGCGACGTTGTCGATCATCGTGCGCAGCAGCGGCCATTCCCGGTAGGCCTCGGCCAGGAGTTCCTCGTCGCCGACGGCATCCAGTGCGGTACCGAGCCCGAACCAGCCGGCGAGGTTGATGCGCGCCTGCGTCCACGCGAACACCCACGGGATCGCCCGCAGGTCCTCCAACGACTCGACCGAGAGCCCGCGGCGTGCGGGGCGGGACCCGAGAGCGAGGAGGCCGATCTCCTCCAGCGGCGTCACCGTGGCGAACCACGGGGCGAAGCCCTCGGCCTTCACGAGTGAGAAGAAGCGCTCCCGCGAGGCCGCATCCATGACCGAGGCGACGTCGGCGTAGCGCTCGGCGGCGCGGCTGGTGCGCGCTTCCTCCGTGGGCGACGAAGCCAGCAGCGTCGCGGCGGCGACCTGGTCGATGTGCCGCATGGCGATGGCGGGCTCGCCGTAGCGGGCGAAGATGACCTCGCCCTGCTCGGTGAGCTTGAACCGGCCGTCCACGGAGTGCGGTGGCTGAGCGAGGATCGCGGAGTTCGCGGGTCCTCCGCCGCGTCCGAGGGCGCCGCCGCGACCGTGGAAGAGCGTCAGGGCGATGCCGGACTCCTGGGCCCAGCGCGCGATCTTCTCCTGCGCCTCGTACAGAGCCAGGTTCGCAGCGACGGGACCGACGTCCTTGGACGAGTCCGAGTAGCCGAGCATGACCTCGAGACGGTTGTCCGTGGCCGCCATGCGATCGCGGAACTCCGGGAACGTCACGGCTTCGGCGAGGATGCCCGGCGCCGCCTGCAGGTCGGCGAAGGTCTCGAACAGCGGGACCACATCGAGGACCGGCGCGTCGTCACCCAGTGCGTATCGTGCGAGGCGATGCACGTTGGCGAGGTCGGAGGCGGCCTGGGTGAAGGAGACGACATAGCGGCCTGCGGCACGGAGACCGCGATCGTTCTGGATGTCGGCGATCGCGCGGAAGACCTCCAGCACCTCCTCGGTCTGGGCGCTGAGAGCCTCACCGGCGTCGAGCTCGGCCAGTGCCTTGGCGTGCACCTGCGAGTGCTGACGCACCTCGAGCTCGGTCAGGTGGAAACCGTACGTCTCGACCTGCCAGATCAGGTGCTGCACGCCGCCGAACGCGTGACGCTGTGCGCCGGCGTCCGCGAGCGACGACTGCACTGCCCGCAGATCGGCGAGCAGCTCCTCGGGGCGGGAGTATGCCCGTGCACCGTCGCCCTGACGCGTGGCGGCGATGCGGCGCGCCATCACCAGCAGGACGCGACGGTGGGGCTCGTCCGGTGAGCGGGTCGCGAGCTCGGCGGCCAGGTCGGGATCACTCGCGGCGAACCGGTCCCACAGTGCTGTGACGTCGGCGCTCGGCGGGGTGTCGTCCGCGGAGAGGGTGAGCGCCCGGCCGATCCGTTCGAGCGCGCGCTCGAGACCGCGCAGCACATGGTCGGCGGCGATCTGCGAGGCCTCACGGGTCACGGAGGCTGTGACGAACGGGTTGCCGTCCCGGTCGCCGCCCACCCAGGAGCCGATCCGCACGAAGGCGGGAACGACAGGGGCGCTGGCGCCGGACTCCTCGCCGCGGAGGGCGTCATCGATGCGGCGGTAGACGTGCGGCACCGTCGTGAAGAGCGTCTCGTCGAACACGCCCATCACGGTGCGGACCTCGTCGGTCGGAGACGGCTTCTGCGATCGCAGCGGCGCCGTGCGCCAGAGCGTGTCGATCTCCTCCAGCATCCGACGGCGGGCGCGGTGCTCCTCGGCGCCGCCTTCGCTCGCCGCATCGTGCTGCGTGAGGAGGTCGGACAGGCGGCGGATGCTCGATGAGACCGCGCGACGACGGGCTTCGGTCGGGTGCGCGGTGAAGACCGGGTGGAAGCGAAGGCCCTCCAGGCGCCGGCGTGCCTCGTCGTCGCCGACCTCGGTCCGCAGTCGCGCGTAGGCGGTCGCCACGGTGTCCGCGGCATCCTCGCGCCCCGGCTGCCCTGCGCGCTCGCGCAGCACGCGCACGCGCTGGTGCTCCTCGGCGAGGTTGACCAGATGGAAGTAGCAGGTGAACGCACGCGCGACCTCGTCGGCGCGGGCGACGGTGAACGACTCGGCGATCGCCGCGGCGCGCTCGAACGCGTCGGAGGTCTCCTGGTCGTAGGCCTGGATCGTGGCGAGCCGGAGTCTTTCGACGTCTTCGAAGAGCCCGTCGCCGCCGGCCTCGCGCAGTACCTGCCCGAGCAGCTGCCCGAGCATCCTGACGTCGGTGCGCATGGCATCGGGGATGCCGCGGCCGGCTTCGAAGCGGCCGATCACGCGGATCGCCTCGGTGTTCGTGGGTTCGGAGAAGGAGTGTGCGGGGGTCACACTTCGAGAGTATCCCGCACACCGAGGGTGTTCCGCACGCATGACGGACGCGTGACCGCGGGGCCCGGGCCGGGGAGGAGCCGGAGCGCGGGGACCGCCGGGACCATACGATGGGATCGATGCGCATCTCAGCGAACCCCCTCCGCGGGCAGCAGTTCCCCGCCGTTCTCCTCCTTCTCGCGGCCGGTCTCGGCTTGCTGCTCGCCAACCTGCCGACGCACGATCCGTTGGCCGCGTTCCTCGAGTTCCACCTCGCCGTCCCCGGCACGGACCTCGACCTGTCGATCGAGCACTGGGTGTCGGACGGACTCCTCGCGGTCTTCTTCCTCGTGGTCGCCATCGAACTGCGCCACGAGCTCACCCACGGCGAGCTCGATTCGCCGCGCAAGGCCGTGCAACCCGCGATCGCGGCGACCGGTGGTGTCCTGGTGCCGATCGCGGTGTACCTGCTCATCGCCGGGGGAGACGGCTCGACCTCTTCCGGCTGGCCCATCCCCACTGCGACCGACATCGCCTTCGCCCTCGGTGTGCTGGCGATGTTCGGGCGGGGCCTGCCGTCGCGCGTGCGCGTCTTCCTCCTCGCGCTCGCGATCCTGGACGACATCATCGGCATCATCTTCATCGCGGTCCTCTTCGCCGGCGATGTGCAGTGGCTCCTGCTGGGCCTGGCGGTCGTGGGCGTCGCCGTGTTCTGGGTGCTCAGCCGCTTCCTGCACGCGAAGGGCCACCCGCTGATCGCGGTCGCGATGGTCGTGGTCGGCGTCGTGACCTGGGGTCTCGTCGCCTCATCGGGCATCCACGCCACGATCGCCGGTGTGCTGCTGGGGCTCGTCATGGCTCCGGTTCCGGCCGCCCGCACCCGTCACGCGCTCGAGCCGACCGTGAACGGCGTGATCCTCCCGATCTTCGCTTTCGTCGCCGCCTTCGTCGTGATCCCCGCGCTCTCGCCCACGCAGCTCTCTCCCGCCTTCTGGGGAATCGTCGTCGCGCTGCCCGTCGGCAAGATCATCGGGATCTCGTTGTTCGGCTGGATCGCGATGCACATCCGCCCGAAGGGCTCTGACCCGGCGCTCCCGTTCGCCGACATCCTCGCCGCCGGTGCCCTCGGCGGCATCGGATTCACCGTGTCGCTGCTCCTGGCGAATCTCGCCTTCGCCGACGATCGCGGCATCCGGGACCAGGCGATCCTCGGTGTGCTCGTCGGGTCGTTGATCGCTCTTGTGCTGTCGGGACTCATCGTGTCGCTGCGAGCGCGCTGGTACCGTCGCACCGCATCCGCCTCGTCCTGAGCGCGGAGCCTGTTCCGCTCTGATCGAAGGAGGACGCATGAGCTCGTATCCTGAGCTCGGCGACGCAGCGGCCGATCCGCTCCGTGCCGCCGCGGAGACCATGCGGGAGGTGCGCGCGCGCTGCGTCTGGTCGCAGCGCATCACACACCACGACCTCGTGCCGTACCTGATCGAGGAGTCGCACGAGGTGATCGATGCGGTGGAGACGGGCACCCGGGACGATCTGCGTGAAGAACTGGGAGATCTGCTCTGGCAGGTGCTGTTCCACGCGGCGATCGCCGCGCAGGACCCCGATGACCCGTTCGACATCGACGACGTGGCTCGCACTCTCACCGAGAAGATGGTGCGCCGGCATCCGCACGTCTTCGCCGATGAGGTCGCCGAGACCCCGGAGCAGGTGCTCGTGCATTGGAACGCGGCGAAGGCTGCGGAGAAGCGCACCCGTCGCAGCGTGCTCGACGGCGTGCCGCGGGGGATGCCGGCCCTCGCCCTCGCCCAGAAGCTGGTAGGTCGCGCCGCCGAGGTGGAAGTGGCAGTCGAACCGCGCGAGAAGATCGACGCTCCGACGTCGGAGGCCGAGCTCGGTGAGGCGCTGCTCGCGCTGGTGGCGATCTCCCGCACCGCAGGATGGGATGCGGAGCGCGCCCTGCGCGACCGGCTGCGTGTACTCGAAGACGACGTGCGAGCGGCCGAAGCGGCATCCTGATCGTGCGGGCGCATCGACCCGGGGTCGACCTGGGAAGATGGAGCCGTGGCTACTGTGAACCCGCCGCGCGGCATGCGCGACATCCTCCCCGCCGACAAGGCCCGCCGTGAGCGCGTGCTCTCCGTCATCCGCGAGCGCTACCTCGCGCACGGCTTCGACGAGATCGAGACGCCCGTCGTCGAAGACTACGACCGTCTCCATGCCGGGATCGGCGGCGACAACGAGAAGCTCTCGTACAACATCCTTCGTCGTGGCCTCGACGCCGACGCGATCCGCGCCGCGGCCGAAGACCCGGCGGCGCTCTCGGACCTCGGTCTCCGCTACGACCTGACCGTGCCGCTCGCACGCTTCTACGCGAGCAACCGCGGCCAGCTCCCCACCGTCTTCCGGTCGATCCAGATCGGATCGGTCTGGCGTGCCGAGCGGCCGCAGAAGGGGCGCTATCGTCAGTTCGTCCAGTGCGACATCGACATCATGGGTGACGACTCCTCGCGGGCCGAGGCGGAGCTGATGGTCGCCTCCCTCGACGCCGTCGACGCGCTCGGGCTCGACGCTGCGACCGTGCGGATCAACGACCGTCGGGTGCTGGACTGGATGCTCGACAGTTTCGGGTTCTCGTCCGAGGAGCGCCCCGGAGTGCTCATCACGATCGACAAGCTCGACAAGATCGGACCGGAGGGGGTCGCCGCGGAGCTGCGCGAGCGCAGCGCCTCGCCCGCAGCGGCCGATGCGTTCGAGGCGTTCCTGCGGCGTCCTCAGACGATGGAGTACCACGCCTTCGGGGAACGGCAGATCCGCAAGGCGCTGCCCGAGGGGGTGCCCGTCGAGCTCGTCGAACACCTGGTCGGCATCGGCGAGGCGGTCGCGGCGGGGCGCGGGCAGTCCGACATCCCGCTCGTGTTCGACCCGTTCCTCGTGCGCGGCATGGGGTACTACACGGGCACGATCTTCGAGCTCGCGCACCCCTCCGTCGGCTACTCGCTCGGCGGTGGCGGACGCTACGACGGCATGATCGGACGGTTCCTGGGTCAGCAGGTTCCGGCGGTCGGGTTCTCGCTCGGCTTCGAGCGTCTCGTCGAGCTGGTCGCCGACGAAGCAGACGCCGAGGCGCGGGCTGTGGTGCTGATCCACGACCCGGATGTCCCGGTGGACGAGCTGGTCCGGCACAAGGCCGCGCTGATCGCCGAGGGTGCCCGCGTGCGGCTGGAGCGACGGACGAAGAACCTCAAGGCGCTGCTCGAGCGGTCGGCGGCCGATGGCTACACGGCGTTCGCGACGGTCACGGCAGGCAGGCGCGATCTGGAGGTCAAGCCGCTCTCCTGACGCCGTCGGGCCTGAGAGTGGGCGCAGACCGTTCACGCCGCGTTCACGCCGATCGGATCGAATCGGGACATGAGCGGCCGTTTTCGTTCCTTGATGCTCGTGGCGCTGCTCGTCGTGGCGGTCGGAGCCTCCCTCCGGGTGATGCTCGTGCAGCAGGCGGCGCTCGCGCGGAAGCGCATCGGCAAGCCGCTGGGGGAGGAATCCATCGATGCGGACCGCGTCTGGCGTGGCGCCCTCGACGGCGAACCACTCGATCTGCTGCTGCTCGGCGACTCCATCGCCGCGGGACTCGGGGCCGAGCGCCGCAAGGAGACCCTCGGCGGGCGTCTGGCGAGGGCGACCGGGCGCCGGATGCACCGACCGGTGCGCCTGCGCACGGCGGCGGTGGTCGGGGCGGAGTCGCCTGACCTGTCGGCTCAGCTCGATGCGCTCCCCGCCGGATACCGTCCGCACGTCGCGGTGATCGTGGTGGGCGGCAACGATGTGACGCATCGGCTGCCCGTGGCCCTGTCGGCGCAGTGTCTGCAGGAGACGATCCGCCGGTTGAGTGCGAGTGGGGTCGGAGTCGTGGTGGGCACCTGCCCCGACCTCGGCGCGTTGCGCCCGGTGCCGCAACCCCTCCGTCGGATCGCCTCGAGCCTGTCGCGTCGTCTCGCAGAGATCCAGGGGGCGACGGCGCGACGGGCGGGCGCGGAACCGGTGGATCTCCGCCGCGCAGTGGGGCCGATGTTCTTCGACGAGCCGGAGAGGATGTTCAGCCTGGACCGGTTCCACCCGAGCGCCTTGGGCTACCGCCGCACGGCGGAAGCGCTGACACCCGCCGTGTGCCGGGCGGCGGAGCGATCGCTCAGCTCGCGTCGGCGGGCGCCTCGCTGAACGATGCCGCCCATTCCGCGACCCGTCGGCTGCTCTCTTCCTCGGAGATGTCCTCGACGCGAGTCATGACCGACCAGCGCACGCCGAACGGATCGCGGATGCTGGCGAACCGATCGCCGGAGACGAAGAGTGCGGGTGCTTCGCGCACGGTGGCTCCGGCGGCCACGGCCTTCTCGACGACGGTGTCGACGTCGGAGACATAGAGACCCATCGAGTAGCAGTCGTCATCGCCTTCGGGCGCGCGGACGAGGTGGTACTCCGGATTCGGTTCGCCCAGCTGGAGACGGCCCAGCCCGAAGTCGAGGTCGGCGTGCACGACGACGCCGCCGAACTCGGTGACGTCGACGACCCGCGCGCCGAACACGTCGCGATAGAAGTCGATCGCCTGCTTCGCGCCTCGGATCGCCAGGAACGGGGTGAGGGAGGTGGCCCCGTGCGGGCGGCCGTCGGTGGTGTGGGCGCCGGTGGCACCGGTGGTCGGGGCGGCTGTCGTGGAGGTGTCGTCGCTCATGTCGCCACGGTACGTCGCGCGGGCGGACCACGGCTTGAAGATCCGCGACAACCTCCGCGCGTCGGTGGCAGCGCCTACCCTGGCCCCATGGTGAATCCGACTCGTGGCGTGCTCTATCCGGCGCGGCTCCCGGAGTTCCATCGGCTGCCCGCGCCGGCGGAGGTCGCGGAGTTGGTCGCGTGGTTCTGGATCCCGGAGTGGGACATCGCTGCCGGGCGCTCATCGCGGCAAGAGATGGTGGCCTACCCCGCGCTCAACCTCGTCGTGGATGCCGATGCCGTGACGCTGTCCGGTGTCACGACCCGCGTCTCCCACCGCGACCTGCGAGGGCGAGGCTGGGCGGTCGGTGCCCTGCTGCGCCCCGCCGCGGTGGCCGCGCTGATCGAAGACCCGGCTGTGCTGATCGACGGCGAGCGCGCACTGACCGCACCCGAGACCGCGGTGGCTGAGCTCCGCCACGACGTGGTGGCCGCGATGGGCTCTGGCGAGGGGCGCCGGGAACGCGCGGCGGAGGTCTTCGCGCAGTGGCTCGCGGCGCGCGTGGGGTCCGTCAGCGAGACGGCCCGGCAGGCGAACGCGCTGGTGGATGTGCTGATGGGCGATCCAGCAGTGCTCACGCCGGAGGAGGCTGCGACGCGCCTGGCCGTCTCGGTGCGGACCCTGCAGCGGATGACGCATCGTCATGTGGGCATCTCGCCGGCGGCGATAATCCGGCGACGACGTCTGCAGGAGGCGGCGCAGCGTGTCCGGGACGAGCCGGGCGTCGACCTCGCCTCGATCGCCGCTGACCTCGGCTATTCCGATCATGCCCATCTCACCCGCGACTTCCAGTCGATCCTGGGCATCGCACCCCGGGTGTACCGCGCCGAGTCGAACCTCTGAGATCAGGATCGGAAGACGCGGAGACGTACCAGCCGATAGGCGACCCCGAGGAGTACCACCGCTGCTCCGAGGAGGGAGGCGACCACCGGAAGCGTGTTCACCAGCAGGAGACAGCCGAGTGCCCCGAGAACCTGCAGCGCGCGGGGGTAGCGGCGAGCGCTTCCTGTCTGCCGGAAGGCAGCCGCATTCGCGATGAGGTAGTACAGGAGCACCCCGAACGATGAGAACCCGATGGCGTCGCGGAGATCAGCGATGAGGACGATCGTGATCACGGCGATCGCGATCACGATCTCCGCGCGCTGCGGCACCTGATGACGCTCATCGATCTTCGCCAGGAACCTCGGCACGTCGCTCTCGCGTGCCATGGCCAGCGTGGTCCGTCCGATTCCGGTCAGCAGCGCAAGGAGCGCTCCGAGGGAGGCGGCCGCCGCAGCCACGCGCACGACCGGCGCGAGGGCGGGCCACCCGACGGCCACGAGGACATCAACGAGAGGTGCAGTCGAGTCCGCCACGTCGGCGCCGAGCACGAGGACCACCACGACCGCCACGAGCAGGTAGACGACGACGGCGCCGCCCAGCGCGACGACGATGGCACGCGGAATGGTGCGCGCGGGGTCGACCACCTCTTCGCCCATCGTCGCGATGCGGGCGTAGCCGGCGAAGGCGAAGAACAGCAGTCCGGCCCCCTGCAACACGCCGTAGGCCGTGGCGTCGGGGAGAGGAGTCGCGTCGGTGGTCGCGCCGACACCGAACCCGAACCCGACCGCGACGGCGATGCCGAGGAGTGAGCAGACGACCAGCACGCGCGTCAGCAGCGCGGTGCGCGTGACACCGAAGCAGTTCACGATGGCGAGAGCGGCCACCGCGGCGACCGCCACCGGAACGGTCCAACCTTCGGGGGCGGCGTAGGCGGCGAAGGTCATCGCCATGGCGGCGCAGCTGGCGATCTTGCCGATCACGAAGCTCCAGCCGGCGACGAAGCCCCACCAGGGACCGATCTCCGCGCGCGCATAGGCGTAGGTTCCGCCCGCGACAGGATGGACCGCGGCGAGCTGCGCTGAGGACGTGGCGTTGCAGTACGCGACGACGGCGGCGATGGCGAGCGCGACGAAGACTCCGCTTCCGGCAACGCCGATCGCCGGTGCCCACACCGCGAACACGCCGGCGCCGATCATGGAGCCGAGGCCGATGGCGACGGCGTCCGCGAGCGTCAGGCGACGAGCGAGGGGCATCCCGTCATCGTGGCATGCGGCGGTGAACGGCGGGTGACGGCGGTCAGCTCCGTGCGGCGGTGACCCGCTTCTTCTCGCGGATGTAGACTTCGCGGCGCACCTTCGCGACGACGTCTCCCTCGCGATCGGTGATCACCGTCTCGAACCACTCGAGCACCTTGGCTCCGCCGCGTGCGCGTTCGCGGATCTCCTCGACCCTCTCCTTCGACACCTCGAACTCGGCCGTGAGCACGCCTCGTCCCGGCTTGAGGAACTCGATCTCGCCACGCGTGTCCCACACGACGTGGTCGCGGCCGAGCTGGTGCATCACCAGCATGAAGAAGTAGGGATCGGTCATCGCCGACATCGAGCCGCCGAACGCGGTCTTGACGTAGTTGCGGGTGAAGACGTTGACGTGCAGTTCGACGGTGGCGTGCGTCCAGTCTTCGCTGAAGCGGCGAATGCGGATGCCGCTGAAGAGATTGGGGATCCACAGGCTCATGCCGATCGCGAGTCGGCGGGGAGTGATGCGCATGAGGTCAGTGTGGAGGATGTCGCCGAGAGAGACAAAGACGTGTGGAGGGTTGTGACAGTTATTCTAGTTCACATAGAATAACTAGCGATTCCGGAAGGGGGACCGTCGTATGCTCATCCGCGTCGATGCTGACAGCCCTCGTCCGCTGTACGACCAGGTGGCGACCTCGATACGCGCCGACCTGCTCGCCGGCGCCTTGGCCCCCGGCGACCGGCTTCCCGCCGCGCGTGACGTCGCCGAAGCGCTGTCGATCAATCAGCACACCGTGCTCCACGCCTACCAGCGGCTGCGCGACGAAGGGCTCGTCGACCTGCGCCGGGGCCGGGGCGCGGTCATCGCGGCGTCGGCCGCGCCTCTCGCCGAACTCGCCCATGACATCGATGACCTGGTGCGCCGTGCCACGGCGCTCGGTGTCTCCGCCGATACGCTCGCGGGCATCGTGCGCTCCCACCGTGATGCCCGCTCCGACCTCGACCACTCCGACCGTCGCGAGGAGGACTCGCCGTGACCACGTACGACCTCACCCGCACCCCGCAACGGCTCCTGAAGCGCGCCCGATGGACATTCTCCGTCGTCGCCGTGCTGGTGCCGATCGTGATCACGGCGGCCGCGCTGGTGGTGCTGCTCTCGTGGCTGCCGTCGTTGCCGGAGGAGGTCGCGACGCATTGGGGGGTGAACGGCGCTGACGCGTTCGGGCCCGCGACCACGTATCTCTGGCTCCTCCTCGGGGCGGGCTTCGGGCTCCCGCTGCTGATCGCCGTCACGACACTCCTCGCGGTCGGTTCGCACTGGGGCGGTGCGGCCCGCCTGATGGGCGCGCTCGCTGCCGGGATGGCCGCCTTCGCCGCAGTCGCGAGCATCGGGTCGCTGGCGATCCAGCGCGATCTGGCCGATGCGTCCGACACCCCGGGCATCGGCGGTGTCGTCGCCCTCGCGTTCGCCGCCTTCCTCATCCTTGGGGGAGCGGCGTGGGCCCTGCAACCTCGCGTCCGCGCCCCGCGGGGACGTACGCTCGAGCCGCGCTACGCCGTGCACATCGAGAAGGGGGAGCGCGTCGTATGGATCGCCACGACGAGCATGCCCCGCGGCGTGATCGCCTTCCTGCTCGTCGTCCTGCTCGGGCTCGTCGCGCTCGCCGCCTACCTGCTCGGGACCGGTACCGAAGGAGGGGCGATCGTGACTCTCGTGGTGCTCGTCGTGGGTGTCGCGCTGGCGGCCACGGCCTCCTTCCGTATCGCCGTCACCCCGGAGGGTTTCGGCGCGCGATCGCTCCTGGGGTGGCCGCGCGTTCGCATCCCGGTCGACGAGGTCGAGTCGGCGCGCGCCGTCGACATCTCGCCGTTCGGTGAGTTCGGGGGATGGGGATGGCGCATCGCTGTCGACGGCCGCTCGGGCATCGTTCTGCGCCGCGGCCCGGCGATCGAAGTCTCACGTCGCGGTCGACGTCCCTTCATCGTGACGATCGACGGCGCAGAAGAGGCCGCGGCACTGCTGCAGGCGTACGTCGACCGCGCGCGAACATCGGGCACGATGCCCACCGACTCCGGAAAGGAGACCTCATGACCGAGTCCACTCCACCACTGCGGCGCGTGCCCTGGCCCGCTGTCCTCCTCTTCGTCTTCGTCGCCTTCGCCCTGGCGTGGCTGGTGTCGCTGCCCCTGTGGCTCGGTGACGGACTCGCCGAGCCGCTGACCGTCGTGCTGCTTCCGCTGATGATGTGCACTCCAGCGGTCGCAGCGATCATCGTCACGTTCGCGGTGGGGGTCCCGGGCCGGGGCGGGCGTGCTCGGTTCCTCGGGCTCTGGCCGCTGCGTCCGGCGAAGCGCGTCGTGTGGCTCATCGTCGTCGGATGGCTGCTGCCGCCCGTGCTGGTGGGGGCGACCCTGCTCGTCGCGATGGCGTTCGGGTTCGTGCAGTTCGACCCGACCTTCCCCGCCTTCGCCGCCGAACTCGAGAAAGCCGTCCCGGCCGGTACGCCGTTGCCCCCTGTCGGCATCCTCGTGTTCGCGCAGCTCGCCGCGATCCCGGTCGGCGCGTTGATCAACAGCATCTTCGCGTTCGGTGAGGAGCTCGGCTGGCGGGGATGGCTGCTGCCGGCGTTGCGCCCGCTCGGAACCTGGCCGGCCCTGATCCTGAGCGGCGTGATCTGGGGCGCCTGGCACAGCCCGGTCATCCTGCTCGGCTACAACTTCGGGCGCACCGACGTCCTGGGCGTGCTGTTCATGATCGGCGGATGCGTCGCCTGGGGTGTGCTGTTCGGCTGGCTGCGTCTGCGCTCGGGCTCGGTGTGGCCCGCCGTGATCGCGCACGGATCGCTCAATGCCGCCGCCGGACTCGTGCTGATCTTCGCCGCCTCGCAGCCGGACATGGCACTCGCCGGGCCGCTGGGGCTGGCGGGATGGATCGTCCTTCTCATCGTCGCGGTCGTGCTCGCGCTGACGGGGCAGTTCCGCACGCAGCCGGAACTCGCCGCTCCGGCGCCCCGGCTCTCACCACGGCAGCCTTGACGCGCGGAGGCGTCGGGGCTTGGCTGAGGGCATGGACTCCACTCCCACCGCCTGGTCGCAGGCCGATTCGTTCCTCGCCGACACCCTGATCGGCTCCGATGCCGAACTCGACGCCGCGCTCACAGCGCAGCGGGAAGCGGGGCTGCCCGAGATCGAGGTCGCCCCCGTGGCGGGCAAGCTGCTGAACCTCCTCGTCCGCATCAGCGGCGCACAGCGAGTGCTCGAGATCGGCACGCTCGGCGGCTACTCCACGATCTGGCTCGCCCGCGCGGTCGGGCGCGAGGGGCGGGTCGTCACGATCGAGGCGGAGTCCGACAACGCCGCCGTCGCCAGAGCGAGCATCGATGCAGCGGGCGTCGGCGATCGCGTCGACATCCGGGTGGGCAGGGGAGCGGACGTGCTCCCGAGCCTGGTCGGTGGTTTCGACCTGGCGTTCATCGACGCCGACAAGGAGTCCAACACGATCTACCTCGACTGGGCGGCGAAGCTCGGCCACCCGGGAACCGTGATCGTGCTGGACAACATCGGGCGCGAGGGGGAGATCGTCTGCGCGGATGCCACCGACCCGAAGGTAGTCGGCACGAGGGAGGGCCTCCGCATGCTCGGGGAGGATCCGCGCTTCGACGCCACGGCGCTTCAGACCGTGGGGGCGAAGGGATGGGACGGCTTCGCGATCGCGGTCGTCGTCTGACTCCGCCTGCGGGGAGCAAAGAGTCCCCGAGACGGTCGGGAGCCCGGGCTAGACTGGGCGCGGATCGACGACGCTCCACACCACGTTTTCCCCCTGAGCAAGGAGCACATCAGTGGCACTGATCGAGGCTGTAGGCGCACGCGAGATTCTCGACTCGCGCGGAAACCCGACCGTCGAGGTGGAGGTCCTCCTCGACGACGGCATCGTGCAGCGGGCGGCAGTCCCGTCCGGTGCATCCACCGGTGCGTTCGAGGCGTACGAGCTCCGCGACGGAGACAAGGACCGCTACGGCGGCAAGGGCGTGCTCAAGGCGGTCGAGGCCGTCGTGGACGAGCTCGGTCCCGCGCTCGAGGGCGTCGAGGCGAGCGAGCAGCGCATCGTCGACGAGATTCTCATCGAGGTCGACGGTACCGAGAACAAGAAGCGCGTCGGCGCCAACGCCATCCTCGGCGTGAGCCTCGCGGTCGCCAAGGCCGCAGCCGATTCGGCGGATCTTCCGCTGTTCCGCTACCTCGGAGGGCCGAACGCGCACGTGCTGCCCGTTCCGCTGTTCAACGTCATCAACGGCGGCGAGCACGCCGACAACGGCATCGACATGCAGGAGTTCTTCCTCGCCCCGATCGGTGCGCAGACCTACTCCGAGGCCCTCCGCTGGGGCGTCGAGACCTACCACGTGCTGCGTGCCGAGCTGAAGGCCGCGGGCTACGCAACCGGCCTCGGCGACGAGGGCGGCTTCGCCCCCGACCTGCCCAGCAACCGCGAGGGCCTGGACTTCCTGGTGAAGGCGATCGAGAAGGCCGGCTTCACCCCGGGCACCGACATCGCCCTCGGCCTCGATGTCGCCGCCACCGAGTTCTTCAAGGACGGCGTCTACCGTCTCGACAACAAGGACTGGGACGCGGCCGCGCTCACGGAGTACTACGTCGGGCTCGTCAACGACTTCCCGATCGTCACGATCGAGGACGCACTGGCCGAGGACGACTGGGACAACTGGAAGCACCTCACCGACGTCCTCGGCTCCAAGGTGCAGTTGGTCGGTGACGATCTGTTCGTCACGAACCCGTCGCGCCTGGCCGATGGCATCAAGCGCGGCGTCGCGAACTCGCTGCTCGTCAAGGTGAACCAGATCGGGACGCTGACCGAGACGTTCGACGCGGTCAGCCTCGCGCAGCGCTCCGGTTACACGGCGATGCTCTCGCACCGGTCGGGCGAGACCGAGGACACCACGATCGCCGACCTCGTCGTCGCGACGAACGCCGGTCAGATCAAGGCGGGTGCGCCTGCCCGCAGCGAGCGCGTGGCGAAGTACAATCAGCTTCTGCGCATCGAGGAAGAGCTGGGCGATGCCGCGGTGTTCGCCGGTCGTTCGGCGTTCCCGCGCTACCAGGCCTGAGCGCAGCAGACACAGCGATAGAGCTCGCCGGCGGAGGGCATACGTGTAATCCGCCAGGCAGCGGCGAAGAAGGAGGAGCCGTGGTACGACGACCGGCTCCTCCTTCGGCGTCTCCCGCGCCGAAGACTCCACGGACGACGGGAAAGTCGGCCTCAGCGCCGAGTGCATCGAAGCCGGTCCGTGGTTCCGCTCCGCGTGTGGACGTCCGCGAATGGGCCTCGGGCATCCGCCTTTCCGCCTTCTCCGTCATCATGCTCTCTCTGGTGGTCCTCGGGGCGTGGGTTCTCGTGCCCACACTCGGCACCTTCATCGATCAGCGCCAGAAGATCGCGGCTCTCGAGGCATCCGTGCAGGTCAGTGAGGATGAGATCGCAACTCTCATCGCGGAGCGCGAGCGCTGGAACGACCCCTCCTACATCACGACCCAGGCGCGGGAGCGGCTGTACTACGTGAAGCCGGGTGAGGTCGTGTATCTGATCGACAACGACCTCGATCCCTCCGAGCTGCCGCGCGAGCAGGAGCCGGTCAGCGACACCATCCAGGAGAAGCCCGCGGACTGGATGCCGCAGTTGCTGCGCACCCTCGTCTCGACGGGCCTGAGCGACACGGCGGCAGTGGCCCGCTGAGGGTTCTCGTCGAGCATCTTCTCGGGCGGCTCCCGTACGCTGGAGAGGTGACCACGCCGCCGTTCCCTGCCCCCACTCCCACGGAGCTCGCCGTCGTGTCGGCTCAGCTCGGCCGTCCCGCGCGGGGTGTCGTCGGCATCGCCGCACGGTGCGCCTGCGGCAACCCGACGGTGGTCGCCACGACGCCCCGCCTCCCGGACGGCACGCCCTTCCCGACCTTCTACTACCTGACCCACCCGGCGGCGACGGCGGCGATGTCGACGCTCGAAGCCACGCAGGTGATGCCTGAGCTCGCCGCCCTGCTCGTCGATGACGAGGAGGTGGCCGCGGCGTACCTCGCCGCCCACCGGGCCTATCTCGCCGATCGCACGCAGTTCGGAGAGGTCGCCGAGATCGACGGCATCTCCGCCGGGGGCATGCCGACGCGTGTGAAGTGCCTCCACGCGCTCGCCGGACACGCTCTTGCGGCAGGCCCGGGCGTGAACCCCATCGGCGACGCCGCCTTGGCGCGGTCCTCGTGGTCTCCGACCGTCTGCCGGTGCGAAGACCCGGGTGCGGCCACGCGCGAAGAGGCGGCTCTCCCGGAATGACCGTGCGCCGGACGTTCCGCAGCGCTGCCGCCATCGTCGTGGTCGCGGCCTCCGTGCTGCTCCTGGGGGCTTCAGCGACCCCGCCTCCGATCCCGGATGATCCGGCCGACCCGACGCGTGCGTCGGAGTATTGGCTCGATGGAGCGAGGATCCGCGAGGCCTGGCAGACGACGCGGGGCGAGGGCGTGACGATCGCCGTGATCGATACGGGCATCGGGAAGGTGCCGCAGGTGTTCGGCGATGCCGTGGTGGGCGGCACGGACGTGTCGGGCGCCGGGACCCCGGACGGGCGCACGCCCCTGGGCGCGGTCGACGGCAACCACGGCTCCTGGGTGGCCTCGCTGGCGGCGGGACGGGGCGCGGCCGACGGTACCGGCATGATCGGCGTGGCGCCCGAGGCGAACCTGCTGTCGATCTCCGTTGGTTTCGGCGCGGCGGCCGCGGTTCCCTTCACTGAGCAGGTCGCGAAGGGGATGCGCTGGGCCGTCGACAACGGCGCAGACATCATCAACCTGTCCTTCACGACGAACACGCTGGACTGGGACGAGAGCTGGGACGACGCGTTCCTGTACGCGTTCGAGCATGATGTCGTGGTCGTCGTCGCGGCCGGGAACCGGGGGAGCGGAACGAACATCATCGGCGCGCCGGCCACGATCCCCGGGGTGCTCACGGTCGGCGGCGTGGACCAGACGGGCACGGCGAGTGTCGAGGCCTCCACGCAGGGCATCACCATCGGCATCTCGGCACCCAGTGAAGGCCTGATCGGCGTCTCGGCGGACGGAACGATCCAGCCGTGGCGCGGAACGAGCGGCGCGGCGCCCATCGTCGCCGGCGTCGCGGCGCTGATCCGCTCGGCGCATCCCGACATCAAGGCGATCGACGTGATCAACCGGATCATCAAGACCGCCATCCCGGTTCCCGATGCCGTCAAGCCGAGGGATCCGCTGTACGGCTACGGGCTCGTGGATGCGGCAGCGGCGATCTCCGCGGACATCGCGCCGGTGACCGAGAATCCGATGGGCGACCTCGCCGAGTGGATCCGGTGGTTCCGCCGTGCGGAGGCGAAACCGGAGCCGGAGACGACCATCACCCCGATCGCCGTGCCGCCTCTGCCCGCGGCGGATGCGCCGAGTGAGGCCGGTTCACCGTTGCTTCCCAGCGCCGATTCGCTGCGTTACGGTACCCTGCCGCTCATTGCGCTCACGGTCCCTGGTATCCTGATAGCGCTTGGCGTCACCGCAGCTGCCCGGCGCATCCGATCGGCGCGCGTTTCCGTACGCCAAATCCCCGACTCCGAGGAGTAGTTCTTCTGTGCCTCAGAACAGCACTGTGCCCAAGATTCTGATCGTCGGCGGAGGGTACGCAGGTTTCTACACTGCGTGGAAGCTCGAGAAGCACCTGCGCAAGGGCGAAGCCGACGTCACGATGGTCGACCCGCTGCCCTACATGACCTACCAGCCGTTCCTCCCCGAGGTCGCCGCCGGTTCGATCGAAGCGCGGCACTCGGTGGTCGCGCACCGTCGCCACCTCAAGCGCACGCACGTCCTCACCGCGAAGGTGACGAACATCAACCACGCGCAGAAGGTCGCGACGATCACGCCGCCCCTGGGCGAGCCGTACGAGTTCGCGTACGATCAGATCGTCGTCACCGCCGGCGCGGTATCGCGCACGTTCCCGATTCCCGGGATCGCCGACAACGCGATCGGGCTGAAGACGATCGAGGAGGCCGTCGCGATCCGTGACAAGGTCATGTCGAACTTCGACAAGGCCGCCTCGCTCCCCGCCGGCCCGGAGCGCGACCGTCTGCTCTCGGTCGTCGTCGTCGGCGGAGGCTTCGCCGGCATCGAAGTGTTCGCGGAGCTGCGCTCGCTGGCCTCCTCCCTCGTCGGCAAGTACCCGCAGATCAGCTTCGAGGACACGCACTTCCACCTCATCGAGGCCATGGGGCGCATCATGCCCGAGGTCTCCCTGAAGACGAGCGAGTGGGTGCTGAAGGATCTCGCCAAGCGTGGCGCCAACGTGCACCTCGACACCCAGGTCACCGGCGCCGTCGACGGCAACGTCGAACTCTCCACGGGCGAGGTCATCCCGACGGACGTCATCGTCTGGACCGCCGGTGTCATGGCCAACCCGACGGTGGTTCGTGGCGGAGATCTTCCCGTCGAGGAGCGCGGTCGTATCCAGACCCGCGCCGACCTGCGCGTGGGTACCCCCGAAGCGTTCGTCGAAGGCGCCTGGGCCGCCGGCGACGTGTCCGCCGTGCCCGACCTCTCCGGTGGTGGCGTCGGTGGGTTCTGCGTGCCGAACGCTCAGCACGCGGTCCGGCAGGCGAAGCTCCTCGCGAAGAACCTCGTCGCTGTGCTCCGCGGGGAGAACCCCAAGGAGTACTTCCACAAGAACCTGGGCGCCGTCGCGGGCTTGGGCCTGTACAACGGCGTCTTCCAGTCCGGCAAGATCGCGCTCAAGGGCTTCGTGGCCTGGGTCGCGCACCGCGGCTACCACGGTCTCGCGATGCCGACGTGGGAGCGCAAGTGGCGCGTGCTGTGGGGCTGGTGGAACAACCTGTGGCTGGGCCGCGACCTGGTCAACCTCGAGACCGTGCAGAATCCGCGCTACGTGTTCGAGGAGTTCGCGGCTCGTCCGCGTCCCGCGGCCCCCGCTGCCCCCGCGGCGGATTCCGCCCCGGCTGCGAAGTCCGAGCCTCCCGTCAAGAAGTCGGCGGCGAAGGCTTCCGACGCCGAGGGTGAGCCAGACGCGAAGAAGCCGGCGACCAAGAAGGCGGCAGCGAAGAAGGCTCCTGCGAAGAAGGCCGCCGAGCCCGTCGAGGCCTCGGCGAAGTAGTCGGACCACCGCGTCCCAGGATCGGCCCCGTGCGCTCAGCGCCGGGGCCGATCCTCGTTCTCGGCGGTCGCGCGTTTCTGGGGCGACGCTCAGGTGACCTCCGATAGTGTCGTCACCGCGAAGGGGAGTACTCCCGTCTGCAGCGTCGTCGTCACTACGAGCACGGGAATGTGCTCCGGCCCGCTGGCCCGCGAGGGTGGAGGAGACCTTGGCACCCCGCACCGCGGGCCGCCGAGAAACCCCCGCAGTCTCCGACACGGGGATCGCCTGTGGCCCGCTCCACGAAGGGACCACGACCATGGGAAGCCTCTCCCCGCTGATGCTGCTCGCGACCGAATCCGATCACGGCTTCACCGGCCTCACCGGCTTCGCGGCCGATGTGCTCGTCGCTCTCGGCGATCTCGGAGTCGGCCTCCTGGTCTTCCTCGAGGTGCTGATCCCGCCCATCCCGAGTGAGGTGATCCTTCCGTTCGCGGGGTATCTCAGCCAGAGCGGTGAGCTGAACTTGGGCTGGCTCATCTTCTGGAGCACGCTGGCATCGTGGCTCGGAGCCCTGCTGCTCTACGGCCTCGGCGCAGCGATCGGCATGGAGCGCGCGGTGCGACTGCTCGCGGCGACGCGCCTGGTGAGCCGCTCCGACCTCGAGCGCGGATCCCAGTGGTTCGTGCGCAGCGGAGCCTGGACGGTGCTGGTCGGGCGCATGGTGCCGGGGGTGCGAAGCCTCATCTCGATCCCCGCGGGCGCCGCTCGTATGAATCTGGTGACTTTCAGCCTCTTCACGATCGTCGGGAGCGGGCTCTGGAACACGCTGCTCCTCGGCGTCGGTGCGGCCTTGGGCACACAGCACGAGCAACTGGAGCACTACCTCGGCTACCTCGACTACGCGGTCTACTCGGCGATCGCGATCGCTCTCGTCGTGCTCATCGTACGTCGGGTACGGGAGGCGGCCGGGGAGCGGAAGAAGCTCGCCCGTGCCCAGGACTGACCTCACGTGTGCCCCCGCTGGGACTCGAACCCAGACTGAAGCGATTTTAAGTCGCCTGCCTCTGCCATTGGGCTACGGGGGCCCGCTCGTCAGCCTAGTCCGGTCAGCGGATGCGACCCGGTGCCGCAGGGGGTGATCCCGAGTACGAGGAGGCCTTAGGGTGGGGGAGTGCTCGACCTCATCGACGAACTGAGCCCGGCCCCGGGCGCGCCTGCGGTCGCCCCCGAGTGGGAGGACCCAGCCCGCTATTGGCCGCGCCTCTCCGCTGTGACCGGCCAGTTGCCTGCGCCCGTCGCAGTGATCGACCGGGAAGCCCTCCGCTACAACGCGATGGATCTACTGGTCCGCGCCGGTGGCCTCCCGATCCGTGTGGCGTCGAAGTCGGTGCGTGTGCGCGCCGTGCTCGATGCGGTGCTCAAGCTTCCCGGGTTCCGAGGCATCCTCGCGTTCACGCTCGAGGAAGCGCTCTGGCTCGCCGAGACGCACGACGACATCATGCTCGGTTATCCGACCGTGGACCGGGCGGGGCTGGAGCGGCTTTTCGCCGACGAGCAGGCGGCGCAGCGCATCACGCTGATGATCGACGACCTCGTCCACCTCGATGTGATCGACAGCGTCGCCGGACCGGGCTCTCGGCCCGAGATCCGAGTGGCCATCGACGTCGACGCCTCGTGGCGCTCCTCGATGCTGGGGCACATCGGTGTGCGCCGCTCAGCACTGTTCTCTGCGGCAGAGGTGGCCGCCTTCGCCCGCAAGGTCGTCGCGCGCCCGGGCTTCCGGCTGGTCGGTCTGCAGATGTACGACGCGCAGATCGCCGGGCAGGGCGACGACGCCGGTCCGGATGCGCCCCTGATCCGGATGGTGCAGGCGCGCTCGCGGAACGAGTTGCGAGCGCGTCGGGCGGAAATCGTCGCCGCGGTCGGCGCGATCACTCCCCTCGAGATCCTCAACGGGGGCGGGACGGGTTCGCTGGAGTTCACGGGAAGCGACGAGTCCCTCACCGAGGCGAGCGCCGGCAGCGGACTGCTCGGAGGGCACCTGTTCGACGGCTACCGCTCATTCCGTCCCGCGCCCGCTTCCGCTTTCGCTTTCGACGTCGTCCGACGCCCGGCCCC
This sequence comes from Microbacterium paraoxydans, assembly GCF_020524545.1. Taxonomy (GTDB): domain Bacteria; phylum Actinomycetota; class Actinomycetes; order Actinomycetales; family Microbacteriaceae; genus Microbacterium; species Microbacterium paraoxydans_C. Next base: position 600,472 of record NZ_JAIVLG010000002.1, read on the forward strand.
GGACATCGCCACCGTGCTCGGCGGCGGGTGGATCGCTTCCGGCCCCGCCGTGGCCTCGCGTCAGCCCCGCGCCGTCTGGCCGCAGGGACTGCACACGCTCTCGCGCGAAGCTGCGGGGGAGGTGCAGACGCCGCTGCAGGGTGCGGCCGCCCGCTCGCTCGGAGTGGGCGATCGGGTCTGGTTCCGCCACGCCAAGAGCGGGGAACCGGCCGAGCGCATCGACGGATACCACCTGGTCTCGGGTGAGGAGATCATCGACGAGCTGCCGACGTATCGCGGCGAGGGAAAGGCGTTCCTGTGACGAGAATCGGCGGATCCTGGCAGAACTGGGGCCGCTCGGCGTCCGTGCGGCCCGTGCGTGTGGAGCGTCCGCGCAGCCCGGAGGGCGTGCAGCGGGCGGTGCTCGCCGCGGTGAAGCAAGGACTCAGCGTGAAGGCGGTGGGCGCCGGACACAGTTTCACCGGCATCGCCGTGGCACCCGGAGTGCTGCTCGAGCTCGACGATCTGCAGGGGCTCGTCTCCGCGGATCCCGCGACCGGTCGGGTGACACTTCTCGCAGGAACCCGGCTGCACCGGATCCCTCGTCTGCTCGCGCCCTTCGGACTCGCGATGGAGAACCTGGGAGACATCGACCGACAGTCGATCGCCGGTGCCATCTCGACCGGCACCCACGGCACCGGCGCAAGGTTCGGAGGGCTCGCGACCCAGGTCGTGGGGGTCACGATGGTCACGGCGGCCGGCGAGTTCCTCCGGATCGACGATGAGCGTGAGAGTGAGCTGCTGCCTGCGGTCGCGCTCGGTCTCGGCGCGCTCGGAATCATCGTCGATGTCACACTCCAGTGCGTGCCTGCCTTCGTGATGCATGCGATCGATGAGCCGGCTCCGCTCGAAGACGTGCTCACGACGCTCGATGAGCGGGTCTCCGCCTCCGATCACTTCGAGTTCTACTGGTTCCCCCATACGGACGTCGCGTTGACCAAGCGTCAGCGCCGCCTTCCCGAGTCGACCGTGCGCCAGCCGCTGCCTGTGGTGGGAAGGTGGATCGACGAGACGCTTCTCTCCAATGGGGTGTACCGGATGGTCTGCGCCGCTGGACAGGCAGTGCCCGCGATCACACCGCCGTTCAGCCGGCTTGCGGTCACGCTCACGGGGAATCGCGAATACACCGAGCTCTCGCATCGAGTCCTGATCCAGAGCCGCACCGTGCGTTTCCGCGAGATGGAGTACGCGCTCCCTGCCGAGAACGTCGTGCCGGCATTCCAGGCGGTGCGTGCACTCATCGTCCAGCGGGGGTGGCGGATCGAGTTCCCGATCGAGGTGCGCTTCGCCGCGAGCGACGACCGGTGGCTGTCGACGGCCCACGGACGAGCGAGCGCGTACATCGCCGTGCACCGGTATTGGCGTGCCGACCCGACCGAGTACTTCGGTGCGGTGGAGGAGATCATGCTTGAGTTCGGTGGTCGCCCGCACTGGGGCAAACTCCACACACTGACCGAGGAGACGCTGCGGGACCGTTATCCGCGCTTCGAGGACTTCGTCGCGTTGCGCGATCGGCTCGACCCCGAGCGCCGGTTCGGCAACCGTTACCTGGAGAGGGTCCTCGGGAGCTGATCCGACATCCGTCGAGAGTGCGGCGGCGCCCAGTCCACGTGCAGGGTGCGCGTCTAGGATGGGAGAAACACGAGGAAGGGTGGGCCTCTGATGGAATGGCTCGTGCCGGTACTGATCGTTGTCGGAGTGATCCTGCTCGCCGGCATCTATCTGTGGGCCACGTACAACTCGTTGGTGCAGCTCAAGGTGCGCGTCGACGAGGCGTGGAGCGGTATCACGGTGCAGTTGAAGCGACGAGCCGACCTCATCCCGAACCTCATCGAGACGGTCAAGGGCTATGCCTCCCACGAGAAGGCGGTCTTCGAGAACGTCACCCGTGCGCGCGCCGAGACGCTCTCGGCCGGAGGACCCGGCGAGGCGGGAATCGCGGAGGGGCATCTGCAGCAAGCCCTGCGCAGTCTGTTCGCGGTCGCCGAGGCATACCCGCAGCTGCAGGCCAGCACGAACTTCCTCCAGGTGCAGCAGGCACTCGTCGATACCGAAGACAAGATCCAGGCCGCGCGCCGGTTCTACAACGGCGGTGTGCGCGAGCTCAACACCAAGATCAAGGTGTTCCCCAACAACCTGTTCGCGAAGGGGCTCGGCTTCACCGAGCGCGAGTTCTTCGAGGTCGCCGACAGCAGCGCGATTTCCGAGCCGCCTCGCGTGCAGTTCTGACGGAGAGCGCGCTCACCAGACGGACAGCGCCAGGCCCTCGGCGGTGAACGACACGTCGCCGCGAACGCCCCACGCCTGCGTCCGGTACGTCGTGGTGCGCGCGTTGCCATCCTGACCGATGCCGACCAGCGTGGCTACGAGTGCTCCGCCGTCGGCATGGAACTCGTCTTCGGACAGCGTCACCGCGGGCAGCTCCTCGACGCGGTAGCGGAACTCCGACACCGCGCGGAACTCGGTGCCCCAGGGGATCCGGATGCCGCAGCCGTCCGGCGGGGCGTCTGAGGATGCTGTGCACGCCGCGAGGTATTCGTCGAGCTGACTCTGCGCGGCGACCGTCGCCTCCGGTCGGAGCGCGGCCTCCACCGTGAGGTCCGTCTCCTCGCCGGGGAGCACCACCAGCGGGCTCGACCCGTCGAGCAGCGCGACCGGAGCGGGGCCAACCGTGTAGGCGGCAGGGAGCAGGGCGGTCTTCTCCCCGGCCGGCATCGTCTGCTCACCGAATGCGACGAAGGAGCCGATCGTGGTCGAGGGTGTCACCGTGCCCAGCCCGGAGGCGTCCATGATCCAGCGGCCGTCGACGGAGGTCAGAGACAGCTCTGCCGTGTGCTCCTCACCGTCGAGCACGAACGAGACCTCGACGGTCGCTTGTTCGTCGGGTGTACCACTGTCGTGCGCGGGTGTCACCGCGCCGTCTTCGATGACGCCGGTTGCGGCCGCGAAGGCCGCCAGAGCCTCGGCGGAGACCTCGATCCCCGTGGCTTCGACGGCGGCGGGATCGCCGGATTCGAGCGCGCGGAGATAGCTGAGGGCCGCGTCCTCCGGCGTCGGGGAGCGCGTCGTCGTCTGCCAGATCCACAGCCCGGCCGCGACGAGCACGACTCCTGCGGCTCCGCCGATCATCCACCACCGCGCGCGACTCACGTCACGCCCTCCCTGAGATGTGTGTGGCGCTGGACGGAACCGCCGGCCCCGACCAGTGCGCCGTGAACCGCGGAGGTGGCGTCACCCCACCCCGACACCGACACGTGCTCGAGACCCTGCCAGCGTGCGGCGAGTACCAGTTCTGCGGCGATCGCGTCGGCGTCTCCGGGGCGAGCATGAGGTTCCCACCAGGCGGACTGCACCTGAAGAGTGGAGGCGGCGCGATCGGCCTTGAGATCGACGCGCGCGACGATGCGGTCATCGACGAGAACGGGCAGGGAGTAGTACCCGAACCGACGCTTCTCGGCCGGCACGTAGATTTCGATGCGGTAGTCGAGGTCGAAGATGCGGAGGGCTCGCTCGCGGAACCAGACCACAGGATCGAACGGCGTCAGCAGAGCCGCCGCGTTGACTCTGCGGGGGAGGACGGCGTCACGGTGTCGCCAGGCGGCCAGCGGACGTCCGCCACGGAGCCACCCGCGGACCTGCACCGGGATCAGCTCCCCTTCGTCGACCAGTACGGCGATCGATCGGGCGACGGCCGCGCGATCGCGGATCCGGTAGTAGTCGGCGAGGTCGGATTGTGTGGCGACCCCGCTTGAGCGGGCGGCACGGCGCGTCAGTTCGAGGATGGAATCGGCGCGCGAGATCTCCTGGGAACGGATCGGATCGGGAATGACCTGCTCGGCGAGCGCGTAGGTCCGTTCGAATCCCTTGCGCCCGCTGACGGCGACGTCGCCGGTGCGCCAGAGATGCTCGAGCGCGAGCTTGACCTCGTCCCAGTCCCACCAAGTGCCCCGTTCGCGCGGTGCATCCGCGCGGAGGTCGGCCGGTCGCAGGGGGCCGCGGGAGCGCAGCTCGTCTTGCACCCACGCCACGGTGCGGGCGTTGCGGCTCATCCAGGAGTCCTCGTCGGACCAGCGTCGCCGGAAGTCCTCCATGCGGAAACGCCACAGGGGCCAGTCATCGATCGGGATGAACGTCGCCTCGTGGGCCAGGTACTCGACGTAGTGCGTGGTGCGTGAGAGGAAGACCCTGTCCAGGAGAGCCGGCTCGTAGTCGCCGAGACGCGAGAACAACGGCAGGTAGTGGGAGCGGGCGAACACGTTCACCGAGTCGATCTGGAGCACGCCGAGCCGGTCCATCACCCGATGCACGTGGCGCGCGGCGACCGAGCTCGGGCGCGCTCGCGTGAAGCCCTGAGCGGCCAACGCGATACGGCGCGCCTGGGTCGCGCTGAGGGATTCGGTCACGTCGCCAGCGTATCGTCGGCGTCCGACATCGTGCCGCGGCGACGAAGGATGCGTCCAACGGCATACGGCATGACCGTAGACTTGGGCGATGAGTGAGGACCAGCGACCCCGGCTGCGAGATCTCTTCCGTCCGCGGCCCGTCTCCACAGACCGCACCGTGACGACCGAAGCCGATGAGGCGGTACCTCTGCCGCTGCGGATCACGGCGAGCTATGCCTGGCGATTGTTGCTCATCGCGGCGGCGATCGGTGTCTTCATCTGGCTGGTCATGCTTCTCAAGCTCCTGGTCATCCCGCTCATGGTCGGCATCCTGATCACCGCTCTGCTCTGGCCGGCGTTCTCATGGATGCTGCGTCACAGCGTCCCGCGCTGGCTGGCGATCACCCTCTCCCTCATCGGCACCGCCGCCATCGTCACGGGGCTGATGTGGCTGGTGGTCTGGCAGGTGCGCGCTCAGCTCCCTGACGTCCAGGCGCGCTCGACCGAGGCGTTCGATCAGTTCCAGGTCTGGCTTCACGAAGGTCCGTTGAAGCTCTCCGACACGCAGATCGCCGACTACCTGCAGCAGGGACTCGACTTCCTCACCGAGCAGACCCAGGCACTTTGGACCGGCGCTCTCGCCATCGGCACGACCGTCGGGCACGTCGCCACGGGCGCCTTGCTGTCGCTGTTCATCCTCATCTGCCTGCTCGCCGATGGCGCGGGCATCTGGCGGTGGACGCTCAAGATCTTCCCGCGCAAAGCACGGCAGGCGGTCGATGGGGCCGCGCGCAACGGCTGGGCCACGATCGTGAACTACGCCCGCACGCAGTTGTTCGTGGCGACCATCGATGCGATCGGCATCGGGCTCGGAGCCTTCCTGCTCCAGGTGCCCCTCGCCCTCCCCGTCGCCGTCCTGGTCTTCTTGGGCTCCTTCATCCCGATCGTCGGTGCCGTCGTGACCGGCGCCGTCGCCGTCTTCCTCGCGCTCGTCTACAACGGTCCGTGGATCGCACTGTGGATGCTCGTGGTCGTGCTGGCCGTCCAGCAGATCGAGGGGCACATCCTGCAGCCGATCATGATGGGCTCGGCGGTCAAGGTGCACCCCCTGGCCGTCGTCCTCGTGGTCGCGGGCGGCGCGATGATCGCGGGAATCCCCGGAGCCCTGTTCGCCGTGCCGTTGGCAGCTTTCGTCAACGTCGCGGCGGTGACGATCAGCACGGGATCCTGGCGCACCGGCGCCGGCCCGAGCGGAGACCTAATCTGGAGCACAGTACCGCGTGAGCGGAGACGGAGGAATCGATGAGCGAAGTCCCCAGCCTGACCGAGTTCGAGCACGCAGCTCAGAGTCTGGCTGAGGTGATCTCGCACACGCCGACGCTGCCCTCGCGAGCGCTGTCGGACATCCACGGCAGCGCGGTCCTGCTGAAGATGGAGAATCTCCAGCGCACGGGCTCCTTCAAGATCCGCGGTGCCGCCTACCGGCTGTCGCGACTGAGCGCCGAGGAACGCTCCCGCGGGGTCGTCGCGGCTTCCGCGGGCAACCATGCGCAGGGTGTCGCCCTCGCCGCGCAGGCCCTGGGCATCCCGGCGACGATCTTCATGCCGCTGGGTGTTCCGGTGCCCAAGCTCCTCGCCACCCGCGGGTACGGTGCGGAGGTCGTGCTGGAGGGGGAGACCGTCGCGACATCGCTGCGCCTGGCGGCCGAGTTCTCCGAGCGGACCGGAGCCGTGCTGATCCACCCCTTCGATCACCGCGACGTCGTGATCGGACAGGGGACGCTCGGCCTGGAACTGCTGGAGGACGCGCCCGACGTGGACACCGTCGTGCTCGGTATCGGCGGCGGGGGCCTCATCGCGGGCGTCGCCGCGGCTGTCAAAGCCCGTGCCGCCGAGCTCGGCCGGACCGTCCGCGTCATCGGAGTCCAGGCGGAGAACGCCGCTGCTGTGCCGCCGTCGCTCGCGGCGGGGGAGCCGGTAGACATCGTCACGCGTCCGACCATCGCCGACGGCATCCTCGTCGCCCGGCCGGGTGCCGTCCCCTTCGAGATCATCAAGGATCTCGTCGACGAGGTGGTCACCGTCTCCGACGACGATCTCGCGCGAGCCATCCTCATCCTGCTGGAGCAGGCGAAGGTCGTGGTCGAACCGGCCGGTGCCGCCGGAGTCGCGGCGATCCTGGCGGGCAAGGTCTCCGGAACGGGGACGACGATGGCGGTCCTCTCCGGAGGCAACATCGATCCGCTGCTGCTGCAGCGCGTGGTCTCCCACGGCCTCGCGGCGTCGGGCCGCTACCTGACGATCCGGATTCCACTCCCTGATCGGCCGGGGCAGCTCGCCCGTGTCTCGGAGCTCATCGCCGAAGCCGGGGCGAACGTCATCGAAGCCATGCACACGCGGCACGGACATGGACTCCAGATCAGCGATGTGATCCTGGAGCTCAGCGTCGAGACGCGCGGACCCGAGCATTCGGAGCACACGCTCGACACTCTGCGCCGCGCCGGTTTCGAGCCCATCCTCGTCCCGGATTGAGCGACGAGCGTCCGGACGCCCTCCACGAAGAAGCGCCCCCGCGTCCTGAGAGGATGCGGGGGCGCTTCTTCGACGGTGCGTCAGCCCGTGTAGGTCTCGACGTTCACGATCTCGACGTCGATGCTGCGTCCGTTCGGAGCTTCGTACGACGACTTCTCGCCGACCTTGAGGCCCAGGATCGCCTGGCCCAGCGGGCTCGCCTCGCTGTAAACGTCGAGGTCGCCACCGGAAGCGATCTCCCGGCTGCCGAGGAGGAAGACCTCTTCACCGCCGGCCACGAGTGCCGTGACCACGGTGCCGGGCTCGACGATCCCACGGCTGGCGGGAGCCTCGCCGACCTTGGCGGTCTTCAGCAGACCTTCGAGGGTGCGGATGCGGGCTTCCTGCTTGCCCTGCTCGTCCTTCGCGGCGTGGTATCCGCCGTTCTCCTTGAGGTCGCCTTCTTCGCGGGCCGCCTCGATGCGCTTGGCGATCTCATCGCGACCGACGGTCGACAGGTGCTCCAGCTCGGCGACGAGCCGGTCGTACGCTTCCTGCGTGAGAAAGGGGACCTGAGCATCGGTGGACATGGCGAAGCTCCTTCTTTCGGGATCCCACCGACAAGGTTGCGGGGGATATGCCAAGACGCCCCGGCACGGTGCCGGGGCGTCGTCTGTCTGGCACGAGTCTAAGCGACCCAGCAGGTGTTCACCAAACCTGTGGTGGCCTCCGCGACGGTCGGGACGGTGACCGAGAGGGCCTGGGAGTGGCTGTCTCCGGCGGCGATCTCGACGATCTTCCACCCCACCACGCCGAACTCCTCGTCGAGCGCTTCGAGTGCGCACACGACGTCCTTTCCCTGCACGCCGGTGACCTGGAAGCTCACATCGACGGAGTACTCGTCGATGAGTGTGAAACCGAGGTCGTCGGCGTCGACAGAGGCCATCGACTGCGCTACGGTCATCCAGCTGAAGGCGCCGATGACCACGAGCGCGACAGCGCTGCCGATGATCCACGGCAGCCGACGTCGTCGGGTTCGGCCATAGCGTTCGTCGAGCTGTTGTGCGGTCGTCACTGGTGGGTCTTCCCGGTCGTTAGGCTGGTGATACCAGGTTATGCGACCTGCGCACGAAAGGCCGATTCATGCTCGCTCTGACCGAGACCCCGATGCCGACGCCATCGATGACCGTGGCTCCGGAGGCCGTCTCCCCGGGCTTCATCGGCTTCGCCGCCATCGTGGTGGTCGTGATCGCCGTGATTCTGCTCATCTGGGACATGAACCGCCGTATCCGACGGGTGCGCTACCGCGACGAGGTGCGAGAAGAGCTCGACGCCGAAGAAGCCGCACGCGCGGCGGGCGAAGCGGCGGCAGCCCCGCGCTCTCCGGAGTCCTCATCGCCCGAGGGAGCGGGCGCCCGCGACGGGGATGAAGAACCGCCGACACGCTGAGTCGTCGTTCGACCCGGTCGCACGACCCGTGTCCGCGGCGGCTACGGCATGCCCAATGAGGGCGACAGCGGAGCGAGAGTGATGAGCAGACACGCGGTCCAGTGGCAGAGGAACGCGAGCACCGTGCACACATGGAAGATCTCGTGGAATCCGAAATGGCCGGGCCACGGGTTGGGTTTCTTCAACGCGTAGACGACGGCGCCGCCCGTGTAGAGGAGGCCGCCGACGATCACCAGCACCATCATCGCGAAGTTCGCGTTCATGAGGTCGACGATGTACATCACCGCCGCCCAGCCGAGAAGCAGGTAGAGGGCGACGTAGAGCCACCGCGGCGCGTGGATCCAGAACACGCGGAAGAGGATGCCGAGCAGGGTTCCTCCCCAGACCACGCAGAGCAGGAGGAGGCCCTTGTCCGGGGGGAGCGCCAGCGTCGCCAGGGGAGTGTACGTCCCGGCGATCAGCAGCAGAATGTTCGCGTGGTCGATCCGCTTCAGGACCACCTTCACCCGGGGGGACCAGTTGAACCGGTGGTAGAGCGCGGAGTTTCCGAACAGCAGCAGTGATGTGAGCATGAACACGGCCGACGCCCATTTCGCCGGGGCGCCGTCGGCCACGATGATCAGGACGATGCCCGCGGCGATGGCCACCGGGAAGGTGGCGGCGTGGATCCAGCCCCGCCACGTCGGCTTGATCTCGACTGCAGCGTCCACGGCCGCCGCCTCGAGAAGGGGCAGCTGGGGGACATCGGGACCGGACTGCTCGGGTGTGCTCACGTGCTCACTCTAAGCCGCGGGGCATTCCGTGCAGGGCACATATCCTCAGCGTCCGCACACGATGGCGCACGCAACGGCACGATAGCGTAGGGAGGTGATATCACGCGAGAATCCGGTGCGGGGGCCGTTGTATCGGCTCTACACCAGTCGGCTGCGTCGCCACCTCGATCCTGCATCGGTGCCGCATCATGTCGCGATGATGATCGACGGCAACCGGCGCTGGGCGCGTCAGCTCGGGTTCGCCACGCCGGCCGAGGGACATCGGGCGGGCGCGGCGAAGATGCATGAGTTCCTGGGCTGGTGCGACGAGCTCGGCGTGCGCGTCGTGTCGCTGTACCTCCTCTCCAGCGACAACCTGCGCAAGCGCGACTCGGCTGAGCTCGCGGACCTCATCGAGATCATCGCCGAGCTGGCGGAAGCTCTGTCGCAGGAGGGGAACTGGCGGGTCAAGCACGTCGGACGATCCGACCTCCTGCCGCCGGAACTCGCTCGCGTGCTCGCGGACGCGGAGGAGCGGACGAAGGGGCACAGCGGGCTCCACGTGAACCTCGCGGTCGGCTACGGCGGCCGCAACGAGATCGTCGACGCGGTCCGGAGCATCATCACCAAGCACGAGGCCTCGGGTGGAACGATGGAGGACCTCGCCGCCCAGCTCACCCCGGAGATGATCGGCGAGCACCTCTACACCGGAGGACAGCCCGACCCCGATCTGGTCATCCGGACCAGTGGTGAGCAGCGGCTCAGCGACTTCCTGCTCTGGCAGAGCGCGCACAGCGAGTTCTACTTCGTCGAGGCGCTGGGGCCCGATCTCCGGCAGGTGGACTTCCTCCGCGCCATCCGCGACTACGCGGACCGCGACCGCAGATACGGTCGGTGACCGCCCGCGCGATGCGCGACGCCGTGCCACAATGACGAAGTGAGCACTTTCCAGGACTACGTCGACACGTTCGACAACGAGTCCGGCTATCTGAACTGGGCCGCCTTCGGGCCGTTGTCGCCCTCGGTGCGCGAAGAGGTGTTCGCCGACGCCGACCTGCTCGGCAGCGGACGCCCGTCGTCATTGTCGCTCGTCGCGGAGCGGATCGGCCAGGCCCAGGAGATCGTCGCTGAGCTCCTCGGGGGCGATGCGGACGATGTCACCCTCCAGCCGTCATCGACTCATGGGCTCATGCACGCGCTGTACGGGCTCAAGGGCACCGTCATCGCGAGCACGGCGGAGTTCCCCAGCGTCAGCCTGACCGTCGAGCGGGCCGCGTCGGCCTCGGATCACGCTGTGACGCCGCGATGGATCACCCCGGCGGACGGACGCGTGACCCCCGACGCCGTCGCCGACGCACTCGACGACGACGTGGTCGCGCTCGCCGTGAGCCACGTCGACTTCCGGACGGGCTATCGGGCCGACCTCGCTGCCCTTCGCGAGCTCATCGGCCGCGATCGCCTGCTCATCGTCGACGCCGTGCAGTCTTTCGGAATCATGGACGTCGACTACGGTCCCGCCGATGTCGTGGTGGGTCATGGCTACAAGTGGCTGCGCTCCGGGCGTGGCAGTGCATTCGCCTGGTTCTCACCGCGTGCGCGGGAGCGGATCGTCCCCGTGCTGTCCGGGATCGCCGGGACCGCCGCGACGGGCCTGTTCGTCGATGAGCTTCCTGCACCGGCAGCCTCGGCGCGGGCGTACACGGTCAGCCAGCCCGACACGCTCGCGGCCGGGCGACTCGCGATCGGCGTCCGCGATGTGCGGGACGCCGGGGTCGCCGCGATCGAGGCGCGCCTCGCCGAGAACGTCGACGCCATCATCGAGATCGCCGATCGTCACGGCATCGAGGTGAGTTCGCCGCGAGCGCGCGGAGAGCGCGCGGGTATCGTCGCCCTCGAACCGGAGGAGCCGGCACGTCTCGCCGCAGCTCTCGCGAACGCGGGCCTCGTGGTGACGGCACGCGGGTCGTCGGTGCGTCTCGCGCCGCACGCGGGAACCGACGCTGCCACTTTCGAACTCCTCGACGAGGCGCTGCACGCGTTCGGCAACGAGACGTTCACCAGTACGTAACGAACGCCCTGGCGTGTCGGCGTCGCGTACATGCCCTCGCGGTCGTACGTTCTAGGCATCGGGCAAGGCGCCCGGTCGGGTCGGCCTCAGGTTGACGACTCGTGACCCCCTGGTCGACTCGTTCGAATAGCCGGGATTCCCCGGGTCGGGAGTGGGTCGTGACCACACGTACAGCGCAGCAGGCCACCAGCACCGCGCAGCAGTCCACCCGTAAGACGACGAGACGCGCATCATCCGCAGAGCCCGATCAGGATCTGCGGACATACGTCCTCGACACCTCGGTCCTGCTGAGCGATCCGCAGGCGTTCTTCCGGTTCGCAGAGCACTCCGTCGTCCTTCCGGTCGTCGTGATCACAGAGCTCGAGGGCAAGCGCCACGACCCGGAGATCGGCTACTTCGCACGTCAGGCACTGCGACACCTCGATGATCTGCGCATCGAGCACGGGCGACTGGACTTCCCGGTCGAGGTCGGTGAAGGAGGCACGCTTCGCGTGGAACTCGCGAACACCGACTCCTCGGTTCTCCCGGCGGGCATCCGGCTCAGCGACAACGACACGAGGATCCTGTCCGTCGCCATGCACCTCGCGCAGGACGGTCAGGATGTGACGATCGTCTCCAAAGACCTCCCGATGCGCGTGAAGGCTGCGTCGCTGGGGCTGCGTGCTGAGGAGTATCTCGCCGAGCAGGCGGTCGACTCCGGATGGACCGGGATCTCGACGCTCGACCTCTCCGGCGACGACATCAGCGACCTGTACGAGAGCGAGGTCGGGATCAGCGAGGAGGCGAGAGGGCTTCCGGTCAACACGGGCTTGATCATCCACTCCGAGCGCGGCTCCGCACTCGGACGCGTCACCGGGGACGGCGAGTACCGACTGGTGCGCGGCGACCGAGACATCTTCGGGATGCACGGGCGGTCGGCAGAGCAACGGATCGCGATCGACCTGCTCCTCGACCAGGAGGTGGGCATCGTCTCCCTCGGCGGTCGGGCCGGTACCGGCAAGTCGGCGCTCGCGCTGTGCGCCGGTCTGGAAGCGGTGCTGGAGAGACAACAGCAGAAGAAGATCATCGTGTTCCGGCCGTTGTTCGCCGTCGGCGGGCAGGAACTCGGCTACCTCCCCGGCGATCAGGGCGAGAAGATGGGGCCGTGGGGACAGGCGGTGTACGACACGCTCGGTTCGGTCGTGTCCGGCAATGTGATCGAGGAGGTCATCGAACGCGGGTTGCTGGAGGTGCTGCCGCTCACCCACATCCGTGGTCGTTCCCTTCACGATGCGTTCGTGATCGTGGACGAGGCTCAGTCGCTCGAACGCAACGTCCTGCTCACCGTGCTGAGCCGGATGGGTCAGAACTCGCGAGTCATCCTCACCCACGATGTGGGCCAGCGCGACAATCTCCGCGTCGGCCGGCACGACGGGATCGCCAGCGTGATCGAGACGTTGAAGGGACATGACCTCTTCGGGCATGTGACCCTGACACGCTCCGAGCGTTCGGCGATCGCAGCCCTCGTCACCGAGCTCCTGGAGGGTGGAGAGCTCAGCTGACGACGGGCGACAGCGGATGCCGCGCGGACTGCCCCGCGGCATCCGCTGTCGTGTGTCCGGGGACCGCGCCGGATGCACGAGTGCGGGTGCGGGTGCGTGTGCGGGTGCGGGTGCGGGTGCGGGTTTGGCTCCCGTTGCAGACCGCTGCCGACACGCCAGATGTCGGACGTCGAAGGTCTACGTGTCCGACATCTGGCGTGTCGGCATGCGTCGTGTGTGCTCACGCGTGCTCTCGGCAGCGGGCGAGAGCGGTGAGGATGGCGCTCTGCACCGCTGGCCAGTCGTAGACGATCTGCGCGAAGTCGAACCGCAGCGTCTCCAGTCCCAGCGCGGATGCGGCCGCGTCCCTGGCGAGATCTTTGTGGCGGTGCGAGACGCCGTCGTGATTCTGCCGCCCATCGATCTCGATGATCAAGCGTCCATCGATGATGAAGTCGACCCTTCCCACGCCGCTGATCAGCACCTGGCACTCGACGAAGATGCCAAGCACATGCAGCCGCAGCCGAACCAGGGATTCGAGTCCGCTATCGGCATCGGAACGCCCGATGTCGACCAACCATCTTGCGTAGGCCGGAAGGGCCTTGCGGATTCGCATTCTCGCTGCCGAGGAGAGCAGCCGATTCCTCCACGCCGATTCGAACGCTGCGAAGAACGCCTCGTCGCCGCAGCACCGATGGAAGTGAATCAGGGCCGTCTCGACGTCCACCAGTCCGAGACCTGGTGTGCCTCGGAAGTAGTGGGTGACGCACCGGCACCCGACATGCGGATTGACGCGTCCCCGCCTCCCTACCCAGACGTGGGGTTGCGAATCGTCGCCGAGTACCCACACTCCGTGCAGCCGCAGTGCTTGCCCACACGTGAGCGCACCCCCGTGTAGTGCGGCGCGCCGTAGATCTGCATCCAGCGTGGGTGATGCGAACACGCCTGGGCGGACGCGCTCGATCCTCTTGTCTTGGACAGCCTTCGCGAGTTCCGGGCGCGACACGCCGCAACGCTGCAGCTCGACACCGCGCGCAAGGCCACCGAGTCGGGTCAGAAGAACAGTTGGATCGAGCACTCGTCCACTTTGAGCTCAACGCCGGCACGCGGATCGACGTCGAGACAGTGACTGTGAACAACGGGCAGGTCCTGTGCATAGGGCAGGAGCAGTCCCTCGCGCACGAGTCCGCCGACACGCCAGATGTCGGATCCGGTCTCCCAAAAGGTCCGACATCTGGCGTGTCGGCGGGCGTCAGAACGGAGCCGCACGGGGGCTCGAAGGGGCTTGCACGTCGCACACCGGAAGGCGCGGCAGGCCGGAAACCACGGATGCCGCGAGGAACGTGTCCTCGCGGCATCCGGTCGTGCGTTCGAAGCTCAGCCCGGGTGGGTCATCGAGAGCAGGTCGAGCTTCTCATCGAGCTGTTCGAGGGTGAGCTCACCGCGTTCGACGTAGCCGAGATCGATCACGGCGTCGCGCACCGTGATGCCCTTCGCGACCGAGTGCTTGGCGATCTTCGCCGCAGCTTCGTAGCCGATGAGCTTGTTGAGGGGGGTGACGATCGACGGGCTCATGCCGGCGAAGGAAGCGGCGCGCTCGACGTTCGCCTGCAGGCCGTCGATGGTCTTGTCGGCGAGCACACGGGAGGCGTTCGAGAGCAGTCGGATGGACTCGAGCACCGCCGTGCCCATGACCGGGATCGAGACGTTGAGCTCGAAGGATCCTGAGGCTCCTGCCCAGGCCACGGTCGCGTCATTGCCGATCACCCGGGCGCACACCATCAGCACGGCTTCCGGGACGACGGGGTTGACCTTGCCGGGCATGATCGAGGAGCCGGGCTGCAGATCGGGGATGTGCAGTTCGCCGAGACCCGTGTTGGGGCCGGAGCCCATCCAGCGGAGGTCGTTGTTGATCTTGGTCAGGGAGACGGCGATCGTGCGCAGTGCGCCCGAGGCCTCGACCAGACCATCGCGGTTCGCCTGCGCCTCGAAGTGGTCCTTCGCCTCGGCGATGGGCAGCTCGGTCTCGGCAGCGAGCAGGGCGATGACCTTCTGCGGGAAGCCGAGCGGGGTGTTGATGCCGGTGCCGACCGCCGTACCGCCCAGGGGGACCTCGGCGACGCGGGGGAGGGCGGACTGCACGCGCTCGATGCCGAGGCGCACCTGGCGGGCGTAGCCGCCGAACTCCTGGCCGAGGGTCACGGGCGTCGCATCCATGAGGTGCGTGCGGCCGGACTTGACAGCGTCCTTCCAGAGCTCGGCCTTCGCCTCCAGCGCGACGGCGAGGTGGTCGAGCGCGGGGATGAGAGTGTCGATGAGCGCCTGGGTCACGGCGATGTGCACCGATGTCGGGAACACGTCGTTCGACGACTGGGAAGCGTTGACGTGGTCGTTGGGGTGCACGGTCGCGCCGAGGATGCGGGTCGCGAGAGTCGCCAGCACCTCGTTCATGTTCATGTTCGAAGAGGTGCCGGAACCGGTCTGGTAGGTGTCGACCGGGAACTCGCCGTCGTGGGCACCCGAGGCGACCTGGTCGGCAGCCTGGGCGATCGCATCGGCGATGGCGCCGTCGAGCGTGCCCAGCTCCTTGTTGGCGAGCGCGGCGGCCTTCTTGATCCGGGCGAGCGCGGCGATCTGCGTCGACTCCAGCCCCTTGCCCGAAATCGGGAAGTTCTCCACTGCGCGCTGCGTCTGCGCCCCGTAGAGCGCGTTCACGGGCACCCGCACCTCACCCATGGTGTCGTGCTCGATCCGGTACTCGGTGTCGGTCATTCCGTACCCTCCTTGGTCACGGGGCTGTCCCCCTCGGTGTCGATTCCGACCGTGATCGCCGGTACGGCGGTCCCTTCGGCCAGACGGTAGTTCGCGCCGACGATGCCCAGGCGGCCCTCGGCGACGGCGTCGCTGATGATCTCCGATGACTGCAGCAGGTCGTGGACCGTGTTGCGGAGGTGCTCGCGTCCGACGAGCTCCGCGTCGATGTCCGCGACCGTGCCGCCGCCGCTCTCGGCGAGCACCTTGCGCGCGGCAGGCACGATCGGAGCGACGAGCTTCCAGATATGGGGCGGGAGAGGAGCGGCATCGATGGCCGTTCCGTCGATCGCCGCGCGAACCGCACCGCACGAGTCGTGCGCCAGGACGACGATCAGCGGTACCTCGAGGACGGCGACCGCATACTCCAGACTGGCGACGATCGACTCACCGATGACCTGGCCGGCGTTGCGCACGACGAACAGGTCGCCGAGACCGAGATCGAAGATGATCTCGGCGGCGAGGCGAGAGTCCGAGCAGCCGAAGAGGGTCGCGACGGGGTGCTGCGCCGCGGCGAGATCCTTGCGCCGGACCACGTCCTGGTTCGGGTGCCGGGGCTCGTCCGCCACGAATCGACGGTTGCCCTCCCGCATCTGCTGCCAGGCGGCAGAAGGAGTCAAGGGGTGTGTCATGGGGCCTCCGAGAGTGAACGGATCTGCGGGATGAGGGACTCCGCGAGCTCTGCTGTGGAGTCGGACGAGCGCGAGCCGTAGAGCAGGATGTAGTCGTCGCCGGCCTGGGTGCCGATGGCGTAGGTGACGTTGGCGTTCGAATCGGCGTTTCCCGGCTCGTAGACGTCCCAGTCGAGACCGCCGATGCGGGTGGTGTCCGTGGGGGCGATACCGTTCAGGCGCTGCGGAGCCCAGGAGGCATCGGCGTCGAAGGCCTGAGCGACCTTGACGAACCCGCGTTCATCGTCTGCAGCCGGGGCCAGCGCGACCTCCCAGACGGCGGTGGCACCGCCGAGCAGCTTGGCGCTGTTCGCCCGCCAGAAGTCGCCCAGCTCGGGAACGAGCACGGGGCTGTCCATCGTTGATTCCACGCCTGCGGCGATGCCGGCGACATCGATCGGCTCGGGCTCGACAGGCTCCCCACGGGGGACCGCGAGGATGATCACGGCGACCACGGCGACCGTCACGAGTAGGGCGGCGATGAGGTTCCGGAAAGTCTGACTCGAGCGATACGCCTTGCTGGAGGCGGCCTTACGCGCTGCGGTCTCGTCCGGTGTCTCCGGGCGACCGAGCTCTGCGCTGATCGGCGGCTGTCTGGTCTGCTTGCTCATGACTGCGCACCCGGGGTTTCGCCGTCGGATGACGCGGCCCTGGCTTCTTCGAGGCGGCGCTTCGCCCCGAGGAGCCACTCCTCGCACCGGGCGGCCAGCGCCTCACCGCGCTCCCAGAGTGCGAGCGAGTGCTCGAGGGTCGGTGACCCCTGTTCGAGTTCGGCGACGACCTTGACGAGCTCGTCACGGGCTGCCTCGAACGACAGCGTGTCCACGGGGGTGTCGTTGAGGGCGCTCACTCCTCCATCCTACGTCGTGTGACGTGGCGTTCCGGCTCAGGCGGACTCTGGGATCTCGCCCTCCGAACGCGCGGCGACGGAGCCGCGATCGACCGTGATCGTGAGGGCACTCCCCGCCGGGGCATCGGCGGCATCGCGCAGTATCACGCCGCCGTCGAGGTGGGCGATGGCGTAGCCGCGAGCGAGCGTGGCCGCGGGGGATAGTGCGCGGAGGGAGGCGCGCAGCTCACCGGTCCGCCGTCCGGCGGAGTCGATCTCCCGGGTCACGGCGTCGCGCCCCCGTGAGAGCAGGAGCCACAAGTCCTGGGAGCGGGCGTCGATGATCGGATCGGGGGAGCGGAGGACGGGACGTGAGCGGAGCTGCTCCAACTGCGCGATGTCGTGCGCGAGGCGCTGGGTGAGGCGCGTCGTCGCGCGCGAGCGCAACTGGGCGATGAGGGCGCGCTGCTCACCCACGTCGGGCACGACGCGCTTCGCCGCGTCGGTCGGCGTCGACGCGCGAAGGTCGGCGACATCGTCGAGGAGCGGATGGTCGTTCTCATGTCCGATCGCGCTGACGACCGGCGTGGACGAGGCGGCGACGGCGCGGATGAGCCGTTCGTCGCTGAAACCGAGGAGGGTCTGCGGGTCGCCGCCGCCGCGCGCGATGATGATCACGTCGACGTCCGGGTCGGCATCGAGGCGTGCGAGCGCGGCGAGGGTGTCCGGCACGCACCGGTCACCCTGGACCGCGGCGTACTCGGTCCGGAACCGCACCTGGGGCCAACGCAACTCGGCGTTGCGGTGCACGTCTTTCTCGGCGTCCGACCGCTCACCGGTGATCAGTCCGATGACGTGGGGGAGGAAGGGGAGGCGCTGCTTGCGTGCGGGATCGAACAGGCCCTCCTGGCGCAGCTGGATACGGAGCTTCTCGAGGCGTTCGAGCTGATCTCCCAAGCCCACGTGCTTCATCGCTGAGACCGTGAAACTGAAGTCTCCCGCCTTGACGAAGTAATCGGCCTTCACCGCGGCCACGACGTGATCGCCGATGCCGATGTCGGACGGGATGCGTCCGCGAACGCTCGACCACACGCGGATCGAGATCTGGGCGTCGGACCGGTTGTCCTTCAGGCGCGCGAAGACGTTCCCGGCGCGCACGTTCCAGGAGGTGACCTCACCTTCGACCCAGACGGTGTTCCACCGTGCGACGAAGTCGCGGATGGTCGCGTTGAGGCGGGTGACCGAGGTCGGGGCGTCCGCCGTGGAGTCACGCGGGGCGACGGAGTCGGCCGGCGGCGTCTCGCCCTGTCCTGTCGTCGCTTCGAAGACTGTCATCCGCTCCCGCTCCCGTCCGGAGTCTCCCCGGCCCCGCACAGCCGTGCGGCGGTAGAATCCAGGGGTGACTTCGACTGCCGTTCATCTTCCCATTCCCCGTCTCCCTCGAGTGCGGGCGGCGGCCGGGCGGCTTCAGGATAACCCGGTGGTCGGACGCAAGCGGGTCCTGCTCGCCGCGCCTCGCGGCTATTGTGCCGGTGTCGACCGCGCTGTCGTGGCCGTCGAGAAGGCGCTGGAGCGCTACGGCGCGCCCGTGTACGTGCGCAAGCAGATCGTGCACAACATCCACGTCGTGACGGAGCTCGAGGAGAAGGGTGCGATCTTCGTCGAAGAGGTCGATGAAGTCCCCGAGGGCGCGCACGTCGTGTTCAGCGCCCACGGCGTGTCGCCGGCGGTCGTGGGTGCGGCATCCGACCGCGGTCTGCACGCGATCGACGCCACCTGCCCCCTGGTCACCAAGGTGCACCGTGAGGCCGTGCGCTTCGCGCGGGACGATTTCGAGATCCTGCTCATCGGCCACGAAGGGCATGAAGAGGTCGAGGGGACGGCGGGGGAAGCGCCCGAGCACGTCACGATCGTGAACTCACCCGAAGAGGCCGACACGGTGGTCGTGAAGGATCCGAACAAGGTCGTGTGGCTCTCGCAGACCACGCTGTCGGTCGACGAGACCATGGAGACCGTGAACCGTCTACGCACGCGGTTCCCCGAACTGCACAATCCGCCGTCCGACGACATCTGCTACGCCACCCAGAACCGACAGGTCGCCATCAAGAAGGTCGCCGCTGGCGCCGACCTGGTGATCGTCGTCGGATCGTCCAACTCCTCGAACAGCGTGCGCCTGGTCGAGGTGGCTCTCGAATACGGCGCCAAGGCCGCGTACCGGGTGGACTATGCCGAGGAGATCCAGCAGGAGTGGCTCGACGGTGTCGAGACCATCGGCGTGACCAGCGGGGCGTCCGTCCCCGAGGTGCTCGTGCGCGAAGTTCTCGACGCGATCGGCGATGCCGGTTACCGCGACGTCGAAGAGGTGAAGACGGCTGAAGAGGATCTGATGTTCTCCCTCCCCAAGGAGTTGCGTCAGGACGCCGCCGGACAACGCGACGAGCGGGCGCTCGGCGGTCGCGCATCTGGAGGAGGCGCGTAGCGTTGAGCGCCGCGGAGGCGGAGCCCACCCTCATCGGGTCGGTGCAGCGCGCTCTGCGGTTGATCGACATCGTCGCGAACTCTCCCCGTCCGCTGCCTGCCAAGATGCTCGCGGCGATCACCGGATTGACGCCCGGCACGACCTACAACCTCGTGCGCACCCTGATCCATGAGGGCTATCTGAACGCCGAACCGGACGGGCTGGTGCTGGGATCGCGATTTCCGGCTTTCCAGCAGCAGGTCGACTCCCGGGGCGTCTTCCTCGCACGCGTCCGCGCTGCGCTTCGTGACGTGACCGAGGTCGTCGGAGCGACCGCCTACCTCTCCCGCTTCCACGATGGTGAGATGCACCTCGTCGACATCGTCGATGCGGTCAGGAACCCACGCGTCGAGTTGTGGGTGGGATTGCAGTCCAGCGCCCATGCGACGGCGCTGGGCAAGCAGATCCTCGCAGACCTCCCGGATGACGAGAGGCTCGACTACCTCTCTCGTCATCGGCTGGAGGAGCTCACTCCACGCACGATCAGCGATCGCCGGACTCTCCTGACGCAGTTGGAGCACTCACCGGGATGGGCGGTGGACGAGGAGGAGTATGCGATCGGTGCGACGTGCGTTGCCGTGCCGGTCGTCGCGCCCGGGGTCACCGCTTCCTTGGCGATCTCCCTGCCCGCGGACCGCGCCGTGGTCGATCGTGCTCTCGTCACGACGCTGCAGCGCGAGGCGCGTCGATTGTCCCTGCAGCTCGGCGCCGCCTCCCTCGATGGTGACGCAAGCCCGGAGTTCACTATCTGAACACCGACCCCTGGTGCAGCGGCATGCGTTTTCCTATGATCGGGGGAGTAGCGCCATACGAGATCGCTACTGACCGCCCGAGCGTCCCCAGCGCCGGTGGTCTACATGGATGAGAAGCGTCCCCAGCGCTTCACGTCCGCGGCCCCGAGAAGTCCCCACTTCTCCGGGGCCGCTATCGTCTCCGGGCGCGTTGCTCACTCGTGTTGCCCGCAGGCGTCGCTGTGAACAGCGCGAAGCCGGGACGGTTAGCATGGCGGGATGACCGATCAACGTCCGCAGTACGGCGAACTCGCAACGCCGGAGGAGCAGCGCCGTGCCGCAGGCCTGCCCCCGCTGGACGAGGTCGCCATCGCGCCGCCGGCCCCTCCCGCCGCACCGATCGACGCCGCTGCGGCCCCGGCGTCGGGCGGTAGCCCGACTCCGCGTCGGCGCCCCGTGGATCGGCTCGTGACGGTCGCGCTTCTCGCCTATGGCTTGGTGAACGTCGTCGTAACCGGGCTGTCATATCTCGACCTTCCGAACGTGATGAACGAGACCATGAGGATCCTCGGCATCGACGGAGAGTTCACCAACTTCGCCCAGGGGCGCATCTGGGGGACCATCGGCGCGATCGTCCTGGCCGCCGGGTGGGCGATCACCGCCGCGCTCTCCATCCGTCGCCTGCGTCGCGGGCGTCTCACCTGGTGGTTGCCGATCGTGGGCGCGATCGTGACGGGTGTGATCGTGTCGATGTGCATCGCTGTGCCGATGATGAGCGACCCGGCGTTCATCGCCTACCTGACGTCCGTCGGTCAGTAGCCGCTGCCGACACCCCGGTACTGTCGAAGGATGCTTCAGAACAGCTTCGGCGTCCACCTCTCTGCTGCGTCCGTCGATCGCGGCGACGGCTCCGACCCTCGGTCGCAGGCGCACGACATCCTGGCCGGTCTGCGGGTCCCGGCGGGCGTTCGCGATGCGGGGGACGAGTGGGACGACCACTCTGAGGCTCTGCTCGCGATCCCGGTGACGGACGACGGGCAGGTGTTGACGCTCACCGGGGAGGACCGCATCGCCACGACGCTCTCTGTCACCGACCTGCGCGAGGCCTTCCGGGCTCAGGGGCTGTCGCTCTGGCTGGAGAGCGGCATCGATCCGGACGACGACGGGCTCGAGACCGAAGACCTCGACGACCTCGTCGACGAGAACGGCGAGGAAGATCCTGAGGAGGTGGAAGACGAGCTCGACTCGCCCTTCGTCCTCCCCACCGTCCGGGTCTGCGCGTTCTCGCATCGTGGTCCCGCCGTCGCGCGCCTGCTCTCGTCGATGCGTCGGATGGCCGTGGATCACCAGGAGTCCGGGGAATGGTCTCTCCAGCAGTTCGAGACTTCGGAGCCGACGGGGGACTGGACGACCTCCCGGGCGGAGTTGCCCGTGATCGAGCTCAACCGCGTCGACGGCGACGCGTGGATCGAAGTGACGGCGCCGAAGGGAGGCCCGATCCCGTTCTGGATCGATGCCGAGCGTGGCACCCGCCCCGTTCTCGATCTCGAAGCGATTCGCGTCCCGGAGACCCTGGAGATCTGCCGACGGCTGCTTGCTGAAGGGGATGGAAGCCGTGATGAGCTTCTGGAGATCGCCGCGACAGTGCGACTCGACGTGGATGCGGCCCATCGCGCACTGATGCCGGAGTCGCTGGGCGGAGTGGTCGGTGCCGAAGCCCGTCAACGCGCGTTCCTGGCAGCGTTCGGGATTGCGCCCGACTTGATCGACGCGGCGTTCGATGGTCGGGTCGCGCGTCCGAACCGACGGTTCCTGCCTTTGGGGCCGTGGGCGACGCTGCGGGAGACGGCCATCGCCGGCGTCGGCGAGTTCACTGCGCTGACCCGACGGGACCGACCCATCGCACGCCTCGGACAGGCGGTACGGCGGCGGCCGACGGTCGGCCTCTCGCTGGCACTGGCGGAGTTCGGCGCCGGAATGTGGCTGACGTCGCGAGCGAGCGGACGCGGCAAATCGGTGGGTGTACTGCTCGTGGTGGACGCGCTGATCGATGTCGCGATCTGGATCACGCGCATCCGTCGCGGACGCCAGGGATAGGTCTTCGTGCGGCGGGCACCGCGCCGCAGACACGAGATGCCCCGGCCCTCAGGGGCCGGGGCATCGCTTCGATGCGGGAAGTGCTCAGCTCTGAGACTGACCGTACGAGCCGAGCTGACGGGTCGACTCGACCACGCGGGCGGCCATGGCCGTCTCTGCGATCTTGCCCCACGCGCGCGGGTCGTACTGCTTCTTGTTTCCGACCTCGCCGTCGACCTTGAGGACGCCGTCGTAGTTCTTGAACATGTAGTCGGCGATCGCCCGGGTGTACGCGTACTGCGTGTCGGTATCGATGTTCATCTTGATGACGCCGTTGGCGACCGCGAGGGCGATCTCGTCATCGGTGGAGCCCGATCCGCCGTGGAAGACCAGGTCGAGCGGCTTCGCACCCGTGTTGTACTTGGCCGCGACCTCCGCCTGGATCTCGCCGAGGAGTTCCGGACGAAGCTTCACGCCGCCGGGCTTGTACACGCCGTGCACGTTGCCGAATGTGAGGGCTGCGATGTACCGGCCCTGCTCGCCGAGGCCGAGCGCCTGCACGGCCTGGTCGACGTCGGCGAAGGTCGTGTAGAGGGCCTCGTTCGAGCCCTCGTGCTGCACGCCGTCCTCTTCGCCGCCGACGACGCCGATCTCGACCTCGAGGATCGCGTTGATGTTCTTCATGCGGGGGAGGAGGTCTTTCGCGATCTCGATGTTCTCCGCGAGCGGAACCGCCGATCCGTCCCACATGTGCGACTGGAAGATCGGGTTGCGTCCGGCCTTGACCTCTTCTTCGGAAGCGGCGATCAGCGGCTCCACGAAGCCGGCCAGAGCGTCCTTCGGGCAGTGGTCCGTGTGCAGAGCCACGGTGATCGGGTAGTTCTTGGCCACCTCGGTGGCGTAGCGGGCGAACGCGAGCGCACCCGTGGCGCGAGCCTTCACCGTGTGGCCGGCGAAGTAGTCAGCACCCCCGGTGGTGACCTGGATGATGCCGTCGGAGCCGGCCTCGGTCAACCCCTGGAGGACGGAGTTGATCGTCTGCGAACTCGAGACGTTGAAAGCGGGGTATGCGAAGCCGCCGGCCTTCGCGCGGTCGAGCATTTCGGCGTACTGATCCGGGGTGGCGACGGGCATGAGATCTCCTGCGGTAGGTGAAGCCGGGACAGGTGCCACTCTATCGGGGCGCATGCGGACTTGCCGCAGACGTGACGGCGCACGCGCGTGCCAGCTTCTGCGGTGATGTTAAGAATTGAGATTCCTTCGCGGTCTCGACGAAGAAAACCGGGCAGTTCCGCTCGCTCGCTCGCTAGGCTGACCGCATGGTGAGTCTGACAGCGGATCTGAGTCCTCTTCGTCCCGATCGAAACCTCGCGATGGAGCTGGTCCGCGCGACCGAGGCTGCGGCCATCCGGGCGGTGCCCTTCATCGGGCGCGGTGCGAAGGAAGCCGCGGATGGTGCTGCCGTGGATGCGATGCGCGCGTTCCTCGGCACCGTCGATTTCCAGGGTCGCGTCGTCATCGGTGAGGGCGAGAAGGACAACGCGCCCATGCTCTTCAACGGCGAGGTCGTCGGCACCGGCCGCGGCCCGCTCTGCGACATCGCGGTGGACCCCATCGACGGCACGTCCCTCACCGCAGCCGGTCGGCAGAACGCGCTCTCCGTGATCGCTGTCTCGGACCGGGGGACCATGCTGGACGCCTCCTCCGTCTTCTACATGGACAAGCTGGTCACGGGCCCCGCTGGCGTCGGCGTCGTCGACATCCGCCTTCCGATCGCCGAGAACATCCGCAAACTCGCCGGTGCGCTCGACAAGCCCGTCGACGAGATCGTCGTCTCCGTGCTCAACCGTCCGCGTCACGAGCGGTTGATCCAGGAGATCCGCGATGCCGGCGCCGGTACCCGCCTGATGAGCGATGGCGACGTCGCCGGCGGGATCAACGCCGCTCGGCACGACGCTCGCACCGACATGTGCGTCGGCGTCGGGGGAAGCCCCGAGGGAATCGTCACTGCGTGCGCGATCAAGGCACTGGGCGGACACATCCAGGGACGCCTGTGGCCGCGCGACGACGAGGAGCGGCAGCGGGGAATCGACGCCGGCCTCGACATGGACAAGGTCTACGAGGCCGATGACCTGGTGCAGGGAAGCAACACGATCTTCGTCGCGACCGGCGTCACGGACGGGCAGCTCGTCGCAGGCGTGCGGCGTGAGCGGGGCTATGTGTACACCGAGAGCGTCGTGCTTCGTGGCGCCTCCGGAACACTGCGTCGTATCGCATCGGAGCACCTCGTCTCGAAGTGGCTCTGAACCTCCGCCTCCTCCGCTCTCGCCGGGTTCGTGGTGTCGTCGTCGTGGTGACGACGGCGTTGCATGCCGCGCCATCGTTATCGAGCCGGTATCGGTTCCGAGTGGCGTGAGCCACGCTTTCAGGAGCGCCATGTCACAATTGTGACTGGGTTTGTCGCCGTGGACGGAGCCGCAAGGCAACGCAGGCACAGGAGGGCGAACGGATGACAACGCAGCACACGAGCGGTTCGAAGGCCGCCGCGACGAAGATGATCACCACGAATACGGGGCGTATTCTCCGGGTCAGCGCCGATGTCGAACCCGGCGCCGCAGTCGCTCCTCCCGTGACACCTCCGCCCGCAGCTCTGGTGGATCCCGCGCGTCGCGCTGACGTGCTGTTCCGTGTCCGCCGAGACGAGGGCCACGAGATCAGTGCGTGGTGGATGATCGGAGCTTTCCTCGCTACCAGCGGTCTCGTCATCCTGCTTCTCAGCGGCGTCCCCGGCATCGCCTGACGCGTCTGCAGCGACCCCGACCTGACGTTTTCGCTCAGTCGGACGGGCTATCGCTCCCCGCGAGCCGAATTCGCACATCGCCGACGTCTGCGGTGACTGCCGCGGCCCCCGCGCGCTCCGCGGCGAGATCGGCGTCGTGGGGAAGACCGTCGGAGGTGAGCAGCTCGGGAGCCGTGAAGTGTCGTGCGTTCGCCGCGGTCGACGGGGAGGCGGAGGCGAGCGCGCTCGCGTCGACCCCGGGGAACTGTCGGGCTGTCACCAGTACCCGTGTCTCGAGGGAACCCGCGAAGCGGTTGTAGCTGTCGACCGTCCGCTCCAGGGCGCGGCGCAGATCGTCGGCGTGCCCGGCGAGGGTCCCCAAGCGGTCGTACAGCTGGGTCCCGAGAGTGAGAAGCGTGCGGGCTTCGGTCGAAACCTCCTGTTGTGTCCACGTGAAGGCCACTGTCTTCAGGACCGCCCACAGGTTTACCGGTGAAGCGAGTGCCACGCGGCGACTGAAGGCGTAGTCGAGCAGCGTCGGATCCTCATCGATGGCGGCGGCCAGAAGCGACTCGCTCGGCAGGAAGCAGATCACGAACTCGGGACTCGCATCGAGACCGGTCCAGTACGCCTTCTTCGCCAGGGCATCGATGTGCGCGCGAACCGCCTTCACATGCTTCTGCATGTGGGCTCGGCGCTGTGGTTCATGTGCATCGCCCAGCGGAAGCGCCGAGGCCTCGAGGTAGGCGTCGAGGGGTACCTTGGCGTCGACCGCGATGGAACTGCCTCCCGCGAGGCGGATGACCATGTCGGGACGCCCCTGCCCGCGGTCAGAGGAGATCGTCGCCTGCAAGTCGAAGTCGATGTGTCGGGTGAGGCCGGCCGCTTCGACTACTCGGCGGAGCTGCGTCTCGCCCCAGACACCGCGGGTGGCGGTCGAGCGCAGGGCTCCCGCGAGTGATTCCGTGGTGGCCCGCAGCGCCTCGTCGGACTCCTGGGCGCGGCGCAGCTGTTCCTCGAGTGTGCCGAACTGTGAGTGACGCTCCCGTTCGATCGCGGTGACCTTGGCCTGCATCTCCTGCAGGCTCTCCCGGACCGGAGCGAGGGCGGTCAGCACCGCGTTCTGCTGCTGCACCCGCTGGGCTTCTGCGCGCTGCTCGGCCCGGGCATGCTCGACGGCATCGCGGTAGAGATCATACTGGCGGTCGCGGTCATCGCGGACGGCGGCGAGCTCGGCCTCCGCGCGGGCGAGCTCTGCGGCACCGCGACCCGCCCGCAGGAACCAGCCCACCGCGACGCCCGCAACGAGGGCGACGAGCACGAGAACGACAGACAGTGCATCCATGTGTTCATGATGCGCCCGGCGTCCGACATTCCGAGGTCGCCGCGCACAAGAGGCGAGCGGAGGATCAGGCGACCGCGCGCTCCAGAACGGGTGCGACAGGGGCGACCGGTGCGGTCACGCGCAGGCTCAGGGCTTCGGCGAGGGCGAAGACGTCAGCGGCACCCGCTCTGGCTGCCGCATCGATCACGATCTGCGCGCACGCCAGGGCGTCCGCGAGGGCATCGTGGTGCGAGAACTCCGCGTAGCCGGCCGCGGCCGCAGCCACGGGCAGGCGGTAGGACTCGAGTTCGTAGGTCTTGCGAGCGACCTGAAGGCTGCACAGCGAACGATAGGGGGGACAGCTCTGCCCCGTGGCCTCGGAGGCGCGGCGCAGGACATTGAGGTCGAATCCGGCATTGTGGGCGACCAGCACATCGGCGCCGGCGAACGCGCACAGGCGGTCGAACTGATCGACCCAGGTGGCGGCCGACAGCACGTCCTCCGGCTGGATGCCGTGGATACGCACGTTCCATTCCTGGAACTCGTCATGCCCGGGCGGCGGCTGGATCAGCCACCCCGCGCTGGCGACGACCTCGCCCCCGCGCACCCGGACGAGTCCGACGGAACAGGCCGAGGCAGGACTGGAGTTCGCGGTCTCGAAATCGATCGCAGTGAAGTCCAAGGGCACAGGACCACTCTCCCTCCGAGCGCGTCGAGCGGCCCGCAGACTCGCCGTAGGCTGGCGGCATGGCTGAGGAGATGGCGACGTCGTTCGGGGCGCAGGCCGGGGACTACGAGGTCGGAAGGCCCGAGTACCCCTTCGACGCGGTCGCGTGGATGCTGGAGAAGATGCCGGTCGGCTCGCGGCGGATCGCCGATGTCGGCGCGGGCACGGGGAAACTCACCCGGGTCCTGACCGCCGCGCCGGAAGCGGAGGTCGTCGCGATCGATCCGGATCCGCAGATGCTCGCCGCTCTTCGGTCTGCCGTGCCCGGAGTTCCGACGTTCGCGGGCACGGCGGAATGCCTCCCGCTGCCGGACGCCAGCCTCGACGCCGTGGTGCTCGGGCAAGCCTGGCACTGGGTGGATCCGGTCGCCGGCTCTGTCGAGATCGGCCGCGCGGTGCGGAGCGGGGGAGTGCTCGGCCTGATCTGGAACATCCGCGACGAGCGGGTCTCCTGGGTGCATCGTCTCACCGAGATCATGCACGGCAGCAATGCCGAGATCATGATGGCTGGGGGCGGGCCGGAGGTCGCCCCGCCGTTCGGGGCGTTGGAGGAGGAGTCCTGGGAGTGGGTGCGTCCGATCACGCGCGATCATCTGCACCGGATGGCATCGTCGCGCAGCTACGTGATCACCGCCTCCGCCGAGGAGAAGGCGCGGATCCGGCGAGAGATGGACGCACTCTTCGACGAGCTCGGACTCGACGACGAGGGTGTGATCGCCCTGCCCTATGTGACCAGGGCGTTCCGAGCGACTCGGGACTGAGCCGCGGGCTGTGGCCAGAGGGACTCGTGACTCGTGCCCCCTGGCTCTCGCTAGCGGCATCGTCCGTGGCCGCTAGGTCTAGCCGACACCGGGGACTGGTCTGCAGGGCCGAATGAACCTATGGTTGTGCCATGAGCCGTCGGCGCAACATGCTCTGGACGATCCTCGTGGCATCCGTCGCATTGGCGGGTTGTGCGGAAGCCCAGACGCCGCGACCGAGTCCGATGACGACTGCCCCAGCGCAAAGCGCTACGCCCGCAGAGTCCGGTTCCGCGGCGACATGGGACCTGGTCGACCCGGGCAGCGTGACAGCGGAGAGCAGGACACTCGACGTCGCGGTGACCCGACTCGGCTGCGCCAACGGGGAAACCGGCGAGCTGCTCGCGCCCGTCGTGACCTACGAGGCGGGCGAAGTGATCATTCGCATTGATGCCGAGGTGCTCGAGCTGGAGGCTGCCAACTGTCTTGGTAACAACGCGGTGCCGGTCACTGTTGTGCTCAGCGAGGCAGTCGGAGAGCGTGCTCTCGTCGATGGAGGCTGCATCGGTCTGGAGGCCGAAGGCACGGCGCCATGCATGTCGAGTGTGCGCGCCTCGTTCGCCCCGTAGATCTGCGCCTCGCCAGGCGCGTCCTTGACATAGGGTTCTGCGAGCTCGTGCATGTGCGCGCCCCGACTATGCTCGTATAGCCATGCCAAACTTATCCATAGGTATCGTCGGCCTGCCCAACGTCGGCAAGTCCACCCTCTTCAACGCACTCACCAAGAACGACGTGCTCGCGGCGAACTATCCGTTCGCGACGATCGAGCCCAACGTCGGCGTGGTGAACCTGCCCGACCCGCGCCTCGAGAAGCTCGCCGAGATCTTCGGGAGCGAGCGGATCCTCCCGGCGGCGGTCTCGTTCGTCGACATCGCCGGGATCGTGCGCGGCGCGAGCGAGGGTGAGGGACTGGGCAACAAGTTCCTCGCGAACATCCGCGAGGCCGACGCGATCGCTCAGGTCGTCCGCGGCTTCGCCGACGACGACGTCGTGCACGTCGACGGCACGGTGAATCCTGCCTCCGACATGGAGACGATCAACGCCGAGCTCATGCTCGCCGACCTGGAGACCGTCGACAAGGCGATCGCCCGGTACGAGAAGGAAGTTCGTGGCAAGAAGACCGAGCCCGTCGTGCTCGAGACCGCGAAGGCGGCGAAGGATGCGCTCGAGCGGGGTGTGCTGCTGTCGGTCGCCGGCATCGACCTGACGCCGATCCGGGAGCTCGGTCTGCTCACCGCGAAGCCCGTCATCTTCGTCTTCAACGTCGACGAGTCCGTCCTGACGGATGACTCCCGCAAGGCCGAACTCGCCGCTCTCGTCGCTCCCGCCAAGGCGATCTTCCTCGACGCGAAGATCGAGTCCGAGCTCATCGACCTCGATCCCGAGGATGCGGCCGAGCTGCTCGCGTCGACCGGCCAGGACGAGTCGGGTCTGGATCAGCTCGCCCGCATCGGCTTCGACACCCTGGGGCTGCAGACCTACCTCACGGCCGGCCCGAAGGAAGCCCGCGCCTGGACGATCCCCAAGGGGTCGAAGGCGCCGCAGGCAGCCGGTGTCATCCACACCGACTTCGAGAAGGGCTTCATCAAGGCGGAGATCGTCTCGTTCGACGACCTGGTCGAGACGGGCTCCGTCGTCGAAGCTCGCGCCAAGGGCAAAGCTCGCCTCGAGGGCAAGGACTACGTCATGCAGGACGGCGACGTCGTGGAGTTCCGCTTCAACAACTAGCGTCGTTCTTGTTGACGATCACTCCTGATCCCACGGCAGTCTCACCTGCGGCAGGATGTAGATGCGGCCGAGGGTCGCGACCGGATGCTTCGTCATGAACTCGGCGGCTTCGTCGATCGAAGCGGCGGTGATGAGGTCATAGCCGGCGAACCACTCCTTGAACTCGGGGAACGGGCCGTCGGTGATCAAGGCGCGGCCGTCACGGACGACGACGGACTTCGCCTGCTCGGGACCCGCTACAGGTGCCCCCTCGCCCAGACGGCCCGCCGCTTCGCCCTCGGCAGCCCAGCGTTCGAGCATCGCCTGGTCCTCGGATCGGGGCAGATCGGTGCCGGTGGGGTCGGACATGTGGATGACGAGGTACTTGCTGCTCATGCGAGTTCTCCATTCGATGGTACGAGCTGATTTCGTCGGCGGATGAGGTGAGCGGTCTCGGCGGTGTTCCCGACCAGACCGATTGCGCGGTCATAGGCCGCTCGGGCCTCGGCGGAGCGGCCGGTCGCACGCAGCAGCTCCGCACGGGTGGCGTGGAAGGCGTGGTGGCCGTCGAGCGTGTCGGTGAGTCGGTCGATGATCGCGAGAGCGAGGTCGGGTGAGTCGTGTTCGGAGATCGCGATGGCCTTGTTGAGGGTGACGAGTGGACTCGGGTCGATCTCCTCGAGCCGTGAGTAAAGGCTCGCGATCCGCGCCCAGTCGGTGCTACGCGGATGCGGGGCGGTGACGTGGGCGGCATTGATCTCCGCGAGTAGCCGGTATCTGCCGGAGGGCTCGTCAGCCTCTCGTGATCCGAGCAATTGCAGACCCTCGGCGATCAACTCTCGGTCCCAGGACCCACGATCCTGCTCATCGAGCCGCACCAGCTCACCGTCGACCGAGACGCGGGCCTGAGAGCGGGCGTCGGTGAGCAGCATCAACGCGAGCAGACCGACCACCTCGGCATCGTCAGGACGGAGTCCATGTGCGAGCCGGGTGAGTCGGATTCCCTCGGCGGTCAGTTCGCGCCGGATTGCGGGCGTGTCGGGGCCGGAAGCGAGATATCCCTCGTTGAAGACGAGATACAGCACAACGAGGACGGCATCGATGCGCGCGGGGAGGTCCTCCGCCGTGGGGATCGCGAAGGGGACGCCGGCCGCCTTGAGCTTCGCTTTAGCCCGGCTGATCCGCTGACCCATGGTCGTGTCCTGCACAAGGAACGCGTGGGCGATCTCGGCGACGGTGAGCCCGCCGACAATCCTCAAGGTCAGCGCGACGCGCGCGTCGAGCGAGAGGGCCGGATGGCAGCAGATGAACAGCAGCCGAAGCCGATCATCCTCGATGACGCCGGTCGGGGCGGCGGGTTCCGGATCGTGCAGCCGCAGCGACTCCCAGTGCTTCTCGTCTCTGCGCGCCTCACGTCGCAGCCGGTCGATCGCCCTGCGATTCGCTGTTGTGGTCACCCACCCGGCAGGGTTCGGCGGTATGCCGTGTGCTGGCCAATGCTCGACAGCGGTCGCGAACGCCTCCGCGGTCATCTCCTCGGCTAGGTCGAGGTCGCCGAACCGCCGCGTGAGTCCCGCGACGATCCGCGCCCACTCCTCGCGATGCGTGCGGGTGATCACCGACGCGACATCCCGATTGTCGTCCCGGGGTTCCGGCATGGCCATCATCTCCTCGCTACACATGTTCCGAGCGGGCCGTTCAGCTTGCGACAGTCTTCCGGAAAAGCCGTCGGATCGGTGTGCGGTCGGAGGACTTTCGCAGCGGGCCCTCGGCCTTGGCGTCCGCCCTGCGTTCCGCGGCAACGCGACGTCGCTCCGCCTCAACCATGGCCCGTCGGATCTCAGCCTGGTGATGGATGATCGTCAGCATCGGATCGTTGTACATGGAGGAGGCCCTTCCGGATCGGGCCGGAATCGTTGCATCCCGGCTATCAGGACCACGAACGGGCGCAGCTCATTTCGACACCGGCCTGACGGATTGTGCGCGCTTGGCAGCGAACAACCCGCAACCCTGGCACAACTTGGGGGAGTTCCTGTTTAACGTATAGCGTTATTAACGCCTAGCGTTATATGATCCTTGTGTGATCAGGTCGTTCGGGAGCAAGGAGGTGGAGATCGTTGACTACCGTTGACAAGGTTCCCCCGATCCACCCGGGCGAGGTCCTGATGGAGGACTTCATCGATGGCTTCGGGATCACGCAGAACAGGCTTGCCGTATCGATCGGTGTGCCGCCGCGACGGATCAACGAAATCGTGCACGGCAAGCGGGGGATCTCGGCCGATACCGCCCTGCGGCTTGCGCGGTACTTCGGTGTCTCGGCACAGTTCTGGCTCGATTTGCAGACGCGGTATGAACTGGATCTCGCTGAGGACCGTGCCGCTGAGCAGATCGCGGCGATCACGCCACTTCGGGCTGCGTAACTCAACCTGTGCAGTGATGGAGGTCGAGACGTCGGATTCTTATCCCGCACTGCAGGCGGGACATCGCACACTCGTCATCCGCATCTGCCTGGTCATCGTCATCTTCGGGCTCGTGGTGAGTGGGGTCACCGCCTTCCCGCTCCGCGAGGAGTTGTCGCTCGGACGCGACATCCTGAACAACACGGGCCTCAGCGCGACCTTCCCCGACTTCGCCTTCTGGGTGCAGCGGGTAGCGGAAGGGCTCAACGTCAGCGGGAACGACTATCCGTTCCTGGCCTACGGCACGGATTGGCTGGCGTTCGCACACCTGGCCATCGCGATGGCCTTCATCGGTCCGCTCATCGATCCGGTGCGCAACGTC
Organism: Microbacterium paraoxydans; assembly: GCF_020524545.1. Taxonomy (GTDB): domain Bacteria; phylum Actinomycetota; class Actinomycetes; order Actinomycetales; family Microbacteriaceae; genus Microbacterium; species Microbacterium paraoxydans_C. The sequence continues at coordinate 632,947 of NZ_JAIVLG010000002.1, forward strand.
TGGGTGACCGTCTGGGGCCTCACCATGTGCGCGGGCATCGTCCCGCTCGCGGTGATCGCCGGAGCCATCCGCGGTCTGCCGATCGGCTGGCAGCTCATCGACATCTCCTTCGGGGCCGTGGCTGCCGTGCCTCTTACGATCGCACTCGTGCTGACGCGCCGACTCGAGAGATCGAGCGTCGTCACCACTGTCGGAGGAACCGCGTCCGTGCGCCGCCCACACGGGTGACAGGATTGACGGATGACCGCAACACTCGTGGCCCAAGGGCTGGCCGGCGGGTACGGCCACCGCACCCTGTTCGACTCCCTCGACCTGACCGTCACCGCGGGCGATGTCGTGGGCCTCGTCGGGGCCAACGGGGCGGGGAAATCGACGCTCCTGAAGTTGCTGGCCGGCGTCGACGAGCCGCAGGCCGGGACGATTCGGCTCTCGCCGGCGGATGCCGTCGTCGGATGGCTCCCGCAGGAACACGAGCGCGTCGCGGGTGAGAGCGTGGTCGACTACATCGAACGCCGCACCGGGTGTGCGGCGGCGACCAGAGACATGGATGCTGCAGCGGCTGCGCTCGGCGATCCTTCCCTCGCGACCCCCGGGGCAGACCCCGCCGACACCTACTCGGTCGCGCTCGATCGCTGGCTGGCGAGCGGGGCCGCCGACCTGGAGGAGCGGCTTCCGGCGGTGCTCGCCGACCTCGGCCTCGATCTGGGCGAGGATCCTGCCCACACGCTGATGACATCGCTGTCGGGCGGACAAGCGGCGCGCGTCGGTCTGGCTGCGCTGTTGCTGTCGCGCTTCGACATCGCACTGCTGGACGAGCCGACGAACGACCTGGACCTCGACGGGATCGAGCGACTGGAGGCGTTCGTGCGCGGTCTCCGCGGCGGTGTCGTCGTGGTCAGTCACGATCGCGAGTTCCTCGCCCGATGTGTCACCCGCGTCCTGGAGCTCGACCTCGCGCAGGGGAGCAACCGCGTGTACGGCGGCGGCTACGACTCGTACCTGGAAGAGCGGGCGACGATCCGTCGACACCAGCGCGAGAAGTACGACGAGTTCGCGGACAAGAAGGCCGACCTCGTCGCGCGAGCCCGCACGCAGCGGGAATGGTCCAGCCAGGGTGTGCGCAACGCGATGAGGAAGGCACCCGACAACGACAAGATCAAACGCAAGGCGTCGGCGGAGTCGAGTGAGAAGCAGGCGCAGAAGGTGCGTCAGATGGAGAGCAGGATCGCCCGACTCGAAGAGGTCGAGGAACCGCGAAAAGAATGGCAGCTGGAGTTCACCATCGGGTCCGCGCCGCGTTCCAGCTCGGTCGTGTCGACACTGAGCTCGGCCGTGTTCCGGCAGGGTTCCTTCCAGCTCGGCCCGGTGTCGCTCCAGGTGAACGCGGGCGAGCGGATCGGCATCACCGGTCCCAACGGCGCGGGGAAGTCGACGCTGCTGCATGGGCTGCTCGGGCGGCAGCTTCCCGAGGAGGGAACGGCGAGCCTCGGTGCGAGCGTCCAGATCGGCGAGATAGACCAGGCCCGCGCGCAGCTCGTCGGCACGCAGCCGCTCGCCGTCGCCTTCGAGGAACTCGTGCCGGAGATGGCATCGGGGGAGGTGCGCACGCTCCTCGCGAAGTTCGCGCTCAAAGCCGATCACGTGACACGCGCCGTCGATGAGCTGTCGCCCGGGGAACGCACGCGCGCGGGGATGGCACTGCTGCAGGCCCGTGGCATCAACCTGCTCGTGCTCGATGAGCCGACGAACCACCTCGACCTCCCCGCGATCGAGCAACTCGAACAGGCGCTCGAGTCCTTCGAGGGCACTCTGCTGCTCGTCACACATGACCGTCGGATGCTCGAGACCGTAAAGACCGACCGGCACTGGCGGGTGGAGGCGGGGCAGGTGACCGAGGCGTGATCGGCAGCGTCGGCCGGACAGCGCATGCGGCTAGGCTGGAACACGGCGGCTCCGGCCGCGGTCCGGTCGCTGGCGTCCGCCGTGGACGTGCCGCCCGAGTCCTGACACCGACGGCACGAGGAGATTGACGCCGATGACCGACACCCAGATCTTCGAGCCCGACGGCCGCGCGATCCCCTTCGTCGATGAAGGCGACGGTCCTGTCAAGCTCGTGCTGATCCAGGAGCGCGATCTGGCGGCCGACGTCCTCGGCGTCGTGGCGCACTATCTCGCCGAAGAGGCGGGCTTCCACGTAGTGCGCGTCGGTCACCGAGCAGAGGTCAAGGGCGAAGAGGTCTCGCTGGAGGAACGAGTCGAGGACGTTCTCGCCGTGATCGATCAGGTCGGGTTGGGTGACACCTGGATCGGTGGGCACGGCTTCGGCGGCACGGTCGCACGCGCCTTCGCGCTGGCACACGCTGACCGCGTGAACGGTCTCGCACTGCTGGGCGTCGAAGAGAACGACACCCCGCTTGCGCCGGTGATGCCCGTACTGATCATCCAGGGCACCAAGGACCTCGCCAATCGGTTCGTCAACGGCGAGCAGCTGCAGGCCACGGCACCCGAGCGTGCGAGCGTGAAGAGCATCGACGGCGCCGATCACCTGTTCCCGATGACGCACCCGATCGAGACCGCGGTCGTGATCGAGGAGTACCTCGACTGGGATTGAGCCCCTTCAGCCGTTCAGCGTCCCTGTCGCTTCTTGTACGGCTTCGGCTGCCCCTTCACGGCGGGCGCCCGACCTTTTCCCTTCGAGGCCTTGGCTTTGCCTCCGACGGGAGCGGGGGCGCTGCGCACCGGTTCCGGCGCGGCGGCGACCTCGGCCCGCGCCTCCACGAGCAGGAGCTCGCCGACCGCCGTCAACCGTGTGGGGCCGTCGCGATGGACGAGCGGGTGACCGACCTCGGCTTCGAGCTTGTCGATCGAGGAGTACAGAGAGGCGAGCGGGATGCCGAGCCTCTCAGCCGCGCGCGGGAAGTGCAGTTCGTCTGCGAGGACGACGAAGCGACGGAGCAGTGAGATCTTCACGATGGCCTTTCGACTGCTCACGCGGGCGTGCGAGCACGCTCCAGGTTACGCGGTAGAGACAGACGGATGCCGCGACCGAGTCGGCCGCGGCATCCGGAAACCTTCGGTCAGGCGACCTGCGGGGTGACGGCGAACGACACGGAGCCTTCGTCGTCGACACCGGCATCGAGGATCTTGTCATCGAGGGCGGCGACAGCGGACTCGTCGAGGAAGAGCCGGGTGCCGGCGACTTCCACGACCTGGTCCTGCGGCTCCGGGTCGGTGGCGACGAGCACGGCGAGACGTGCGCTGCCCTCAGGGCCCTGAGCCTCGGTCGAATGGATGCGGAGCCCGGCGTCCGGGGCATCCGTCTGACGGCTGACGAGAGTCGTCACGATGGCGGAGGCGTTTTCGGTCAGGGTGAGCACGAGACTCTCCTTCCGGTTGGGGCATGCCGCGGTCGCGACATGTCCTGGCTACGATGCCCGACGGGGGGAATGCGCTCAACCCCCTTGCGCGTCCTCGGAGGAGACTCTTACCCTGCTCGCAGATTCTTGCGAAGGAACACCTGCGCCGTGCCGTCGCCGTCGGGTACGCGCTCGTGCTCTTCATAGCCGCACGACTCGTAGAGGCGGATGTTCGCCTCACTCAAGCTGCCGGTGAACAGTTCCGCCACATCAGCGCCGGACGTCTTCTCGGCGCGCTCGAGCAGGAGCCTGCCGATTCCTTCGCCCTGCACATCCGGTGCGATCGCGATTCTGCCGATCAGCAGCAGCCCATCTCGCTCGACGTAGCGGATGGCGCCGACGAGGCGCCCGCCGATGCGCGCCGTCAGCCCTGACTCAGAGCGCAGCTCCGCTTCCAGCTCCGGGAGAGTCTGCGTCAGGGGCGGCATGTCGAGGCTTCCGTAGATGGCGGCCTCCGAGACGAACGCGGCGCGCTGCACCGTCAGCACCTCACCGGCGTCCTCGTCGCTGATCGGGGAGATGACGATCTCCGATCGCGTTTCTTCCTGGTCTTCGTTCACGATGTCCGCGTCAGTCACGCGTGTCAGATTCCGGGTTGCGACCCCGCAGTGTCAACCCCCTCGCTCCCGTCCGCGTCCGGGACTAGCGTCAGAATCCGGAGGTACATCATGGCGAAGAGCACGACCACCAAGAAGACCGGCGACTCGACGAAGCGCGCGGCGAAGACGACCAGGCAGCAGAACGCGGAGAAGGGCTTCACGGCCTCGAAGACCCTCGCGGACAACCTGCAGGCCGTTCTCGTCGACCTGCTCGATCTCGCGATCCAGGGAAAGCAGGCGCACTGGAACGTCGTGGGGCGCAACTTCCGCGACACGCACCGTCAGCTCGACGAGATCATCGACGATGCGCGCGCATTCAGTGACACGATCGCGGAGCGCATGCGCGCCTTGCATGCCGTTCCTGACGGGCGCAGTGCAACCGTCGCGAAGACCACGTCGCTTCCCGAGTTCCCCGCCGGTGAGGTCTCGACCACGGAGACGATCGACCTCGTCACGGAGCGTCTGGAGGCCGCCGTGGGAACGGCTCGGGACGTGCATGACGCGGTCGACGCGGAGGACCCGACTTCTGCCGACCTCCTGCACGCGATCATCGAACGGCTCGAGCAGTTCGCCTGGATGGTCAGTGCCGAGAACCGGAGTCCCGCGGGGCGCTGAGTGCCGCTGCTCTGCCGCGCACGAGTCGCGGAAGAGCCGCCCACAGCGCCATCACGAGGATGAGCGCTGCGATGAGCGCGATGATGCCGGCGACGCGGTTGACCGTGAAGTCGATGATCAGCGTCGTCACGCCGATGGTCAGCGCGCCGATCACGACGAGGTCGATGCGGACGATCCGCGCCGCGATGCGCACCAGCTCGGGCTTGCGACGCCGACCGAACAGTGCCCGGTGCATCCCCACGGGTGCCAGGGCGAGAATGGTCGCCACCGCCGCGAGAGCGACGAGCACGACGTAGAGATCGCGCTGGAGCGCGTCCATGTCGGTGAAGCGTGGCTGGAAGGCGACCGCAAGGAGGAAGCCGGTGAGGATCTGGGTCCCGGTCTGCATGACGCGAAGCTCTTGGAGAAGCTCTTCCCAGTTGCGATCCGCCCGTTCGTTCGTGGTCTCATCTCGTCCGTCGAGACCGTTCCCACCACCCGAAGGATCTGATGTCATGGTCTCAGTGTGGATTCCCCACTCGCCCACTGTCTAGGCGGCGTCGGGCTCCGTGGTCTCGGCGCCTTCCTCACGCAGTCGCGGTTCGGTGCGACGCTCGGGCCGCGCGCCGGCCTTGTCCGCGTAGAACGCTCGGATCCGATCCATGTCGGCCGCCACATCGCCGGTCAGGTCGATCCTCGGACCGAGTCCGCTCGTCATGGTCGTCCGATCCACGAACCCGAGCGTGACCGGCATGCCTGTCGCGCGGGCGATCCGGTAGAAGCCCGACTTCCAGTACTCGTTGCCGCCCCGGGTGCCGTCGGGTGTCACGACGAGCCCGAAGACCGTACCCGCGTGCACCTGGCCCACGACGTCGTTGACCACCCTCGCGGGGTCGGCGCGGTCGACGGGGATTCCGCCGAGCCCACGCATGATCGGACCGCGCCATCCACGGAAGAGGCTCTTCTTGCCGAGCCAATGCACGTCGATGCCGAGTCGCCAGGCGATCGCCAGCATCAGCACGAAGTCCCAGTTGCTCGTGTGCGGAGCGCCGACCAGAACGGTGGGCCGCGTCGGCGCTGCCTCGCTCACGAGCGTCCATCTGCTGAACGCCCAGAACATGCGGGCGAGGAGTCGTTTGACCATCCCTCAACCGTACGGGAGAACCGCGGTAGATCTGCGGGTATGTCCGGCCGTGCGGATCCGGCGCCACCCCTTCCCGACAGGCGTAGCATCGAGGGATGAAGAACACGCGGCAGGATTCCGTGCAGCAGGAAGAGCCCGCCGGGCTGCAACCGCTCCTGGATTCCCTGAACCTGCTCGAGGGCGAAGCTGCGGGCTACTGCAGCAATGGCGTCTGCCAGTTCCCCGCGCCGAAGAACGAGTAACGGGCAGACGCCATCGCCGGTCGTCTACGGGCGGTCAGTGACCGCCGGGGAGGGCTCCGCCGGCGTCGTCGGAAGGCTTGCGGACGAACGGGCTCAGCGCCACGGCCGCGAGCGAGATGAACGCCGCGATCAGGAAGGCCGTGCGCGCACCAGGAGCACCCGCGACCGCGGTCGTCAGCCCCTCCTGCTCGCCGGCATGCAGGATCGTCGAGTAGGTCACCACCAGCAGCGCCACACCCGTGGCCCCGGCGACCTGCTGCATCGTGTTCAACACCGCGGACCCGTGCGAGTACAGCGAGCGCTGCAGCGAACCCAGTGAGGCGGAGAACAGCGGCGTGAACGACATCGCGAGCCCGACCGACATGGCCGCCTGAACGATGATGAGCGCCCACCAGATGGTGTGCTCGCCGACCGTCGAGTAGAAGAACAGCGACGACGAGACCAGGATCGTGCCGGGGATGAGCAACGGACGAGTGCCGCGCGCGTCGTAGACACGGCCCATGACCGGTCCGAGCAGCCCCATCAACACAGAGCCGGGGAGCAGGATCAGGCCGGACTGAAGCGGGTTGAGCCCGGCGACGTTCTGCAGGTACTGCGGCAGGAGCGTCAGGGTGCCGAACATCGACAGCGCCAGGATCGACATGATGATCACGGACAGCGTGAAGTTGCGCGAGCGGAAGACACGCAGATCGAGCAGCGCATCGTCGATGCGCTGCAGCACGAGCTGACGCCAGACGAACAGTCCCAGCGACAGCGCACCGACGATCAGCGAGATGATGCCGGCGGTCTCGCCCGATCCACCTTCGGCTCCGAACTGGCTGAGTCCGAACACGACTCCGCCGAAGCCGAGCGCTGCGAGGGGGATCGAGAGGATGTCGAGCGGGACGGACCGCGTCTCACCGAGATTCGTCATCCACTTCACGCCCATGAGAAGGGCGATCAGCGCGATCGGGAGGATGATCCCGAAGAGTGCGCGCCAACTGGCGAACTCGAGCACGGCTCCGGCGAGGGTCGGACCGATCGCCGGAGCGAGCGAGATCACGAGGCCGACGCGGCCCATCATGCGACCGCGCGATTGCGGCGGAACGACGTTCATGATCGTCGTCATCAGCAATGGCATCATGATGCCGGTGCCGGCGGCCTGGATCACGCGTCCGACGAGCAGCACGGTGAACCCGGGAGCGACGAGGGCCACGAGGGTGCCGAGCGAGAACGCGGACATGGCGGCGATGAAGACTTGGCGGGTGGTGAACCGCTGCAGGATGAACCCCGTGGTCGGGATCACCACGGCCATCGTGAGCATGAACGCGCTCGTGAGCCATTGGCCGAGTTCGGGTGGGATGCCCAGGTCGGCATTCAGATGGGGGATCGCGATCCCCATCGTGGTCTCGTTGAGGATCGCGACGAAGGCAGCGACGAGCAGCAGCCAGATCACGCGCATATCGGTGCGGGAGATCTCGCCCCCTGCCGCCGCGGGGGGCGTCGGGATGGAGCCGGTATCGACGGCAGACATGGGCGGCCTCCAGGGCGAAGATGAAACGGATATCGCGAGAGTTCGCAAGAGTCAATCAGCGTAACGGCAATCGCCGACATTTCATTCCGAACTCACAGATATCCGTGGAGAACGGGTGAGCGGGCCGTGGTGTCCCCGTGCGTGGGTACGCTGGCGCCATGAGCATGGGCGGCGGCATGGGCGGAGGGCACCGCGGTGGATTCCGCGGAGTCGACGAAGACGCGCAGCGGAGGCTGAACGCCGAGGCGCCCCGGATTCCCGGTCTCGGCGCGCGTGTGGTCTCGCTGTTCAGCGCCTACCGCTGGCGCATCTTCTTCACCGGGATCCTCGTGGTCGTCGGCGCCGCGATCGCCGTCGTCCCGCCGCTGATCGTGCAGCGCATCTTCGACGATGCTCTGTTCCCCGTGGCAGGCGGCGGCCCTCACCTCGAGTTGCTGGCCGTGCTCGTCGCCGCGATGGTCGGCCTGTTCCTGCTCTCCGCGGCGCTCGGTGTCGCGCAGACCTGGCTCACCTCCACGGTCGGCAACAGCGTGACGGGCGACCTGCGCGTGAAGCTGTTCGAGCATCTCCAGGCGATGGAGCTCGGCTTCTTCACCCGCACCAAGACAGGGGTCATCCAGTCCCGACTGCAGAACGATGTCGGCGGCGTCTCGGGCGTGCTGACCAACACCGTCACCAGCATCCTGGGAAACGTCGTGACCGTCATCGCCTCGCTCGTCGCGATGATCCTGATCGATTGGCGCCTGACGATCATCGCGGTCGTCATGATGCCGTTCCTCATCTTCGTCCAGCGACGCGTGGGGCAGGTGCGCGCCCGGATCGCGGGCGAGACACAGGAGTCCCTCTCCGAGCTCACTTCGATCACGCAGGAGACCCTGAGCGTGTCGGGGATGCTGCTGTCGAAGGCGTTCAACCGTCAGCGCACGGAGTCGGAGCGCTATCAGGCGGAGAACCGCAACCAGGTCGTCCTGCAGGTGCGGAGGGCGATGAGCGGGCAGGGCTTCTTCGCGGTCGTCCAGGTGCTCATGGCCAGCGTGCCCGCCGTCATCTATCTCGTCTCGGGATATCTGATCGCCGGTGGCACGGGCGCCATCACCGCAGGAACCGTGGTCGCGTTCACAACGGTGCAGGCGCGGCTGCTCATGCCGTTGATGGGACTGATGCGCGTGTCGCTCGACGTGCAGACCTCGTCGGCGCTGTTCGCCCGCATCTTCGAGTACCTCGACCTGGTGCCCGAGATCCGGGACGCCCCCGACGCGATCACGGTCGACCAGGCTCCGGGCCCGCGCGGACGACTCGAGTTCGTCGACGTCGTCTTCCGCTACCCGGATGCGTCCGCCGATGCCCGCGCGACGCTGGACGGAGTCTCTTTCGTCGCGGAACCGGGACAGCACGTCGCGTTCGTCGGACCGTCCGGCGCGGGAAAGACCACGATCCTCTACCTGGCTCCTCGCCTGTACGAGGCGAAGGGCGGCGCCGTGATGTTCGCCGGTGCCGACGTGCGGGATCTCTCCCAGGCGTCGATCATCGATCACGTGGGCATCGTGTCGCAGGAGACCTATCTCTTCCACGCGACCATCCGCGAGAACCTGCGCTACGCCAAGCCGGACGCGACCGAGGACGAACTGATCGCGGCCTGCACGGCGGCCAACATCCACCACATCATCGCGGGGTTCGAACAGGGCTACGACACCGTCGTGGGCGAGCGCGGGTATCGGCTGTCCGGGGGCGAGAAGCAGCGCATCGCGATCGCCCGTGTGCTGCTCAAGGACCCGCCGGTCCTGCTCCTGGACGAGGCGACCTCCGCGCTCGACACGGTGTCGGAGCGCGTCGTGCAGGAGGCTTTGGACGAAGCGGCGAAGGGGCGGACCACCCTGTCGATCGCGCACCGACTGTCCACCGTGATGGGGGCCGACGTGATCCACGTCCTCGAAGCCGGGCGCATCGTCGAGTCGGGCACCCACGCGGAGCTTCTCTCGTTCGGCGGGCTCTACGCCGAACTCGCGGCGGAACAGGTCGCGGCGTCCCGCGTGCTCGACGCCGAGGCCGCCGTCGACCAGGCCGTGTCCAGCGGAACCTCGGCCCCACTCGCCGATCGTCGCGCGGATCGGGCGCCTGCCGACTCTGCGGGCGCCGACGCGGTCGAGGCGATCACCGCAGGGGTGCCCCTGCTGGGCGAGGCTCGACCCGAAGAGCCGATCTACCCGCCGGAGTCCTGAGACGCCGTGGCGGCCTCAGTGCACCGAGAGGCCTCCGTCGACGAACAGCGAGTGCCCTGTCACGTAGGCGGAGCCCGCGCCCGCGAGGAAGATCGCCGCACCGGCGAAGTCGCTCGGAAGGCCGTTGCGGCCGATCATCGTGCGTGCGGCGAGCTCGGCGATCTTCTCGGGATCCTCCTGCAGACGGGCGTTCAGCGGGGTGAGCACGAACCCGGGCACCAGGGTGTTGCTGGTCACGCCGGTGCCGCCCCATGCCTCCGCCTCCGAACGCATGAGCGACTCGACGGCCCCCTTGGACGCACCATAGATCCCGCTGCCGACGAAGGCGCGGTGAGCCTGTTGGGAGCTGATGTGGATGAGCCTGCCGTAGCCGCGTTCCACCATGCCGCGCGCATACCGCTGACCCAGGAGGAAGGGTGCGAGTGCGTTGACCGTCATCGTCGCATCCCAGTCGTCCTCGGTGATCTCCGCGAACGGAGGGCGGATGTTGATGCCGGCGGAGTTGACGAGGATGTCCGGCTCGCCGAACGGCTCCGTGGCCGCCTCGGCGAGAGCGTGGATGCCCGGGCGGGTGCTGAGATCGCCCACGACTCCGGCGACGCGGCAGCCGTGCGCGCGGAGTTCCTCGACCGTCTCGTCGATGCGCGTCTTGCCACGGGCGACGACCACGGTCGCGGCACCGGCACGGGCCAGGGCGGTGGCGATGCCCCGACCGATGCCGGAGCTGCCGCCCGTCACGACCGCCGTGCGACCGTCGAGGGAGAAGAGGGAGGAGAGGTAGTCGTGCATGTCGCGGGTGCCTGTTCGGTCGGGAAGATGAGCGTCACCACGCGAGCGCGGCGGCGATGGCGGGGTCGGGGGCGGCATCGGCGAACTCGGGGAGTGCCCGGAGCTCCGCAATGAACGCATCGACTTCGACCGTGTAGGTCGGGTCGGGGTGGGTGCGCGCGATCTCGAGCAGGGGCGCGATGTCCATCGCGAGGATCAGGTCGAGGCGAGCGGTGACGGATGCGCGAGCGCCCGCTTCGTGCAGCACACGGATCCCGCCTCGCAAGGCCGCGAGGTAGTCGCGCAGGACGGTCAGCTGCGACTTGCCCTGCGTGATCGAGGTGCCGTCGGCACGGAGGCGCCACCGTACGACGACGTCGGGGATCACGTCGAAAGCGCGCGCCCGGGTGTACATCAGCTGCGCGACCACCTGGTCTTCGTAGGCGACACCTTCGGGGAATCGGAGGCCGCGCCAGAACTCGGTGCGGCTCACCTTGGACCACGCGACGATGTTCGATACCGCCTTCGGGTGCGCGGCGAGGGTCGTGCCGAGTCGCTCCGGCGAGGTCGCGGCCGCCACCCAGGGCTGCACCCGCCCTGCGACGTAGCCGGCCCCCTCCAGGCGGGAGCGCACGTAGGCGCCGGCCACGAAGTCGCTTCCGGTGTGATCGAGCGTCCGGGTCATCCGGGCGAGCGCGTCGGGGAGCAGCTCATCGTCGCCGTCGAGGAATCCGAGGTACCGGGTGTCGATCCGCTCGATTCCGAGGTTGCGCGCGGCCCCGAGGCCGCGGGACGCCGGGTGATGGATCGCCGTGAAGCGTGGGTCGGAGGCCGCGGCCGCATCGAAGATCGCTCCCGTGTCGTCCGTCGACCCGTCATCGATGAGGAGCGCCCGCCACCGGGACTCCGTCTGTCCACGCAAGGAGTCGAGCGCGGCAGGGGCGAAGGCGGCGATATCGCGTCCGGGGACGACCAGCGTCACGATCGGGTCGGAGGCAGTCACCCGCTGAGTCTATGGCCGCGCTTCATCCCCGGGCCGCATGCACGGAGTCTGTGACGAGTTCCGCGAGGTGTTCCGGCGCGCCGTCGGGGAGGACCTCCCTGCCGAAGGTGAATCGGACCGAGGTCTGCGCGACTTCGGCGGGCACGCCGCAGGCGAGGAGGACGTGCGAGGGATCGTCGCTTCCCGCCGCGCACGCCGACCCGCTCGAGGAGATGACGCCTCGGCGTTCCAGCTCGAGGAGCACCGATTCGCCGCTCGTGCCGGCGAAGGTGAAACTCGCCGTGCCGGGCAGACGGTGCGCGGGATCGCCGCTGAGGGCTGCTTCGGGGAGGCGGGAGAGCACTGAGGAGATGAACCGTGCCGTGGTCGCGGCGACGCGGGGCGCCACAACCTCCCGCTCGCTCTCCGCGAGGTCCAGGGCGGTCGCCAGCGCGACGGCTCCGGCGACGTTCTCCGTTCCCGACCGACGCCCGCGTTCCTGACCACCACCGTGCAGCAACGGCTCCAGCGGTATGCGCCCCCGCACGGCCAGCGCACCGATGCCCTTGGGGGCGCCGAGCTTGTGACCGGCGATGGACACGGCGTCGGCGCCGAGATCGCTCAGCGGAAGCCACCCGGCTGATTGCACCGCATCGAGGTGGAGCGGTACGCGAGAAGCCCGGGCTGCGGATGCCAGCGCCGTCGCATCCTGGACCGTGCCCACCTCGTTGTTCGCATGACCGACGGAGACCAGCGCCGTGTCGCTTCTGATCGTCGCCGCGAGCGCCTCCGGTGTGATCCGACCGGCGTCGTCCACCGGCAGGACGGTCACCTCGACCGCGTGGAAGCGCCGAAGATAGTCGGCGGATTCCAGGATCGACTCGTGTTCGATCGGGGAGATCACGAGATGCCGCTTCCCGGTCTCGAGGGCCGCGAGCGTGATGCCCTTCACCGCGAGGTTGTTCGCCTCTGTCCCTCCCGCGGTGAAGACCACATCTCCGGTTCGCACCCCCAGCACCCGCGCGACCCGGGCGCGGGCGTCGTCGAGCGCGCTCGCCGCCGCTTCGCCTGCCGTGTGATGGCTCGAGGGATTGCCGAACACTCCGCTCAGGTACGGGCGCATCGCGTCAAGCACCTCCGGACGCACCGGAGACGTCGCTGCATGGTCGAGGTAGAGCACGGCGCTCAGTCGATCCGCAGATCCAGGCCGAGGTCGAGGGCACGGGCCGAGTGGGTCAGTGCCCCGACCGAGATCACATCCACGCCGGTGCGTGCGATGTCGGCGACGGTGTCGAGGCTGACCCCACCGGAGGCTTCGACCGTCGCCCGCCCGCCGATCACGGCGACGCCCGCACGCAGATCGTCGAGGGAGAAGTTGTCGAGCAGCACGGTGTGTGCCCCGCCGTCGAGGACGGCGGGGATCTGGTCGAGCCTGTCGACTTCGACGACGATGTGCGTGGTGTGCGGAAGACGCGACAGCGCCTGGCGCAGAGCGGTTGCGAGGTCGAGGCCCGATCGGGTGAGCACGGCCAGGTGGTTGTCCTTGGCCATCACCGCGTCCGACAGCGAGTATCGGTGGTTGCGCCCGCCACCCGACTCGACCGCATGCCGCTCGAAGGCGCGCAGCCCCGGCGTGGTCTTGCGGGTGTCGGCGATGCGCGCATCCGTCCCCTCGATCGCGCTGACGTACGTCGCGGTGAGAGTCGCGATGCCGCTCATCCGTTGCGCGAAGTTCAGCGCCACCCGTTCGGCCGTCAGGATGCTGCGTGCCGAACCCGAAACGGAGGCCAGGACGTCCCCCGCGCCGAACTCGTCGCCGTCGCCGACGTGCACGTCGACGACGAGCTCCTCATCGGTGAGGGCGAAGGCGGCGGCGAAGACCGCACCACCGCTGAACACCCCGGGTTCGCGGGCGACGAGGTCGGCCGTGGCCGTCGCCTCCACCGGGATCAGGGTGGTGCTGGTGAGGTCGCCCCAGGGGGCGTCTTCTTCGAGGGCCGCTCCGACGATGCGGTTCAGGGTGGCGCGGGTGAGCATCAGACGGTCTCCAGGATCGATGAGCGGTCGCGGGACCACGGGAGTGCTTCAGGTGCGGGGGCGTCGACTCGATGGTGGGCGCCGACCGACGTGGTGCGGGCGAGGGCGGCGGCCGCGGTGGCCTCGGCGAGCAGCAGCAGGTTCGCGTCCTCATGCTCCATGGCCGTGGCCGGAGCGGGGACGGATGCGGCCCAGGCGCGCACGGTGGCCTGGGCACGGGCGAGTTGCGCGCCGGAGCGCAGGAGACCGACATCCTCCCACATCAGCTGTTGCAGGCCGCCGCGAGTGAAGGCGGGCGGCGCAGACGAGAGGGGCGCCGGTTCGCGGACTGCCGCGCGAGACGGTTCCGGGGAGATCGGGCGCCAGGGAGTCGTGAGCGCGGCGGCGGCGCGGGCGCCGAAGACGGCTCCCTCCAGCAGGGAGTTCGAGGCCAGTCGGTTCGCGCCGTGGACGCCGGTGCGCGCGACCTCACCAACCGCATAGAGCCCGGGGACCGTGGTGCGGCCATCGAGATCGGTGACGACGCCGCCCATCAGGTAGTGCGCGGCCGGAGTGACGGGGATGGGCTCGCTCGACCAGTCGTATCCGCGTTCCCTCGTCACGCGATCGATGGTAGGGAACCGCGCGGCCAGTGTCTCGGCGTCCAGCATGGTGGCGTCGAGGCGCACGGGTGCCGCCTGGATCCCTGCTTGCCGGGCTATGGCGCGCGACACGACGTCCCTCGGAGCGAGTTCACCGTCCGTGTGGCTGTCGAAGGCGAACCGACGGCCGCCGTCATCGATCAGAGTCGCGCCCTCGCCCCGCACTGCCTCCGAGACGAGGAACGCCGGACCGGTCGCCAGGATCGTCGGATGGAACTGGATGAACTCGAGGTCGGCGACAGCCGCTCCCGCACGCAGAGCCGCGGCGATGCCGTCGCCCGTCGCGCCGCGAGGGTTCGTCGTATGCGCGTAGAGCTGGCCGGCGCCACCGGTCGCGAGGATCACGGCATCGGCGAAGACCTCGGCGATCTCCCCGCCGATGAGGAGGACGACTCCGCGCGCGGCGCCATCCGTGACGATCACCTCGGTCACGAGCGCCTGCTCGATGATGCTCATCGAAGTGCGCCGCACGGAAGCGACGAGCGCCGCGGAGATCGCGGCTCCCGTGGCGTCTCCGCCCGCGTGCACGATGCGGCCGTGGCTGTGCGCGGCCTCCCGTCCGAGCTGCAGTTCGCCGTCCGCCGTCCGGTCGAAAGCGACACCCCGGCGGATCAGCTCTGCGATCCGCTCTGCCCCGTCGGTGACGAGCGCCCGCACCGCCGCGTGGTCGGCGAGCCCTGCACCCGCGTCCATCGTGTCGTCCGCGTGCTGCCCGGCCGAGTCTCCCGGTCCGTAGACCCCGGCCACGCCGCCCTGTGCGAGTGCGGTGCAGCCGTCTCCGAGCGCGCCCTTGGTGACGACCGTCACCGTGTGCCCGGCCTCCGCGGCGTGCAGCGCTGCGGTGAGTCCCGCGATGCCCGACCCGACGACGACGACGTTCATCGCGCGCCTGCGGTCACCGGTGGCTTGGCGGCGAGCATCCGCTCCAGCGCCACCCGCGCGGGGTCGGCGACGTCGCCCGAGACCGTGATCCGGTTCGGGGTGCGGCCCGCAACGAGTTCCTCCAGCACCCAGGCCAGGTAGCCGGGGTGGATGCGGTACATCGTCGAACAGGGGCAGACGACGGGGTCGAGGCAGAAGATCTCGTGCTGCGGATACTGCGCCGCGAGGCGTCGGACGAGATTGATCTCGGTGCCGATCGCGAAGGCGGAGGGCTCGGTCGCCGAGTCGATCGCCCGCCGGATGTACTCGGTCGAGCCGGCCTCGTCGGCGGCATCGACGACTTCCATCGGGCACTCGGGGTGCACGATCACACGTACGCCGGGGTGTTCAGCGCGGGCCTGCTCGATCTGGCCGACGGTGAAGCGCCGGTGTACCGAGCAGAAGCCGTGCCACAGGATCACCCGAGAGTCCAGGAGCTGCTCGGCGGACGAACCGCCGAGCGCTCGCCGCGGGTTCCACATCGGCATCTGCTCGAGTGGGACGCCCATCGCCTTCGCCGTGTTGCGGCCCAGATGCTGGTCGGGGAAGAACAGCACGCGGCGGCCGCGCTCGAAGGCCCACTCGAGCACGGTCTGGGC
This sequence comes from Microbacterium paraoxydans, assembly GCF_020524545.1. Taxonomy (GTDB): domain Bacteria; phylum Actinomycetota; class Actinomycetes; order Actinomycetales; family Microbacteriaceae; genus Microbacterium; species Microbacterium paraoxydans_C. The sequence goes on from NZ_JAIVLG010000002.1 coordinate 648,622, forward strand.
GTTCGACGATGTGCAGACGATCCCGCCGTGTCGACCGACGAAGCCCTTGATCGCCGCGGAGGAGTTCATGTAGGTCACCGGGATCACCGGGACCCGGCCTTCGGTGTCTGTGGCCTCGAGGTCGCCGAAGACCTCCTCGAGCTGTTCCCAGCACTCCTCGACCTGGTCGATGTCGGCCATGTCGGCCATGGAGCAACCCGCCGCGAGGTTCGGGAGGATCACCGCCTGGTCGGGCTGGGAGAGCAGGTCGGCGGTCTCGGCCATGAAGTGCACGCCGCAGAACACGATCGCCTCGGCATCGGCCCGGCCCTTGGCCGCGGTGGCGAGCTGGAAGGAGTCACCGACGTAGTCCGCGTGCTGGACGACCTCCTCGCGCTGATAGAAGTGGCCGAGGATGACGACCCGGTCGCCGAGCGTCTCCTTGGCCGTGCGGATCCGTCCGTCGAGCTCTTCCTCGGATGCCTCCCGGTACGCGGCGGGCAGCTCGCCCTGTCGCGGCGCTCCGGTCGGGATGACGTCGCCCATCGAGGAACCGGGTCCGTACCCGGGACGCGCGTCGAAGTCCCAGGGCCCGGCGGCGAGGTCTGTGGCGCAGGTGGCGTCGGTCGACGCGCCGGTGACGATCGCCTGGATCGCATGGTCCACCGAGGGGTCCAACGGGGGAACGGCGGGAGCGGGTACGAAGGTGATGCTCATCGGGTGCTCGTTTCTTCGGGACCGAGCGGGCCGCGGTCGGCCAGCTCGACATCGGTGTTGTCGCGGTACAGACGTGCAGGACGATGACTTCCGGTACGGAAGCGGTCGGTGGGGAGGAGTTTTCCGGCGGCCTCGACCTGGCGGCGGAAGTTGGCCGGGTCGAGGGTCCGGCCGAGGATCGACTCGTAGGCCTCTCGGAGCTCGGCGAGCGTGAACTCCTCGGGGAGGAAACCCTGGGCGACCCGGCTGTAGCCGACCTTGTTGCGCAGTCGCCACAGCGCGTATTCGACGATCTCGGAGTGATCGAAAGCCAGTCGGGGCAGCTGGTCGACGTCGAACCAGCGGACGTTCTCGGGGGCGCGGCCGGAGGCCTGGTGCGCAGCGATCTGGGCCGTCACGTCGTCCTGGCGGAGCAGCGCCCAGTACACGATCGAGACGACTCGGGTGGGGGAGCGGTCGACCGCACCGAAGGCGTAGAGCTGCTCCAGGTAGCTGGGCGCGAGGCCGGTGGTCTCCGCGAGCGTGCGTGCCGCTGCGTCGACGGGCGATTCGGCGACGGTCAGCCAGCCGCCGGGAAGTGCCCACTGCTGCGCGTACGGCTCGCGGGTGCGCAGGACGAGCGGCAGGGCGAGTCGCGCTCGCCCGTCATCCGTGCGTCGCAACGTCAGGATGACCGTCGAGACGGCGACCCGGATGTCACTGCTTTGAGTCATTGACACCTTAACCTCCGTGAACGATCTTAGTGTCACGCAGACCCTTAGTGCGCACATGTGACGCGGATTCGCGCCGAGTCCGAAACGTTATCTGCGTTGCGTAGGGAGGCTTGTTCACCGGTGTCGGGTTTGTTAGGTTACTGTCCTAACAAACCCCTTCGTGGTGGCCAGCCGGTCGCCTCCCGGGGCCCGCGAACCCCACACACGGGGTTCTGCTCCATCCGGAGCGATCCCTCCTGCAGTGCAGCACCGAGAGGAAACAAGAGAAATGATCCGAAACGGAAAGCGCAAGCTCGCGCTCACCGCCATCGCCGGAGCATCCGTCCTCGCCCTGGGCCTCACCGCCTGTGGCACCGGCGGCAGCGGCGATGACAACGCCGACAGCGACCGGGCGCTTCGTGTCTGGGCCGGCAGCCAGACACCGATCACCGCGAACTACAACCCGTTCGCACCGACGGTGCTCCACGGGGCGCTCGGCCCGATCTACGAGCCGCTGTTCTTCTACAACAAGACGGCGGACACGGAGCCCGTCGGCCTGATCGGCGACTCGTTCGAGTACAACGAAGACGGCACGGCGATCACGATCACCATCAAGCCCGACCTCACCTGGAGCGACGGCGAGCCGCTCACCGCGGAAGACGTCGCGTTCTCCTTCAACTACGAGGCCAACAACCCCGAGGGCAACGGTCTGATCTCGGCCGAGGCCACCGACGACACCACCGTCGTGCTGACCTACTCGTCGGCGCAGTACACGACCGAGTTCCAGCGTCTGGGCTCGACCTACATCCTTCCCGAGCACATCTGGGCCGACATCACCGACTTCGCGAACTTCACGAACGAAGAACCCGTCGGGTCCGGCGCCTACGTCGTCGACAAGACCACGAGCGAGTCCTACACCCTCGTCGCGAACGAGAACTTCCGCGATGCCGACAAGCTCGGCGTCAAGAAGGTCCAGTACATCGCGGTCGACAACAACCAGACCGCTCAGGACCTGCTCGCCGCGGGCAAGCTGGACTGGACGGGCATGTTCATCCCGAACCCGGACGACGTGACCGGCAACGGGAAGATCGACTGGATCAACACCCCGCAGGACCCCACCGTCCTGTACACCTGCTCGAACGCCGACCTCGGCTGCACCGGTCCGCAGACCGACGTCGCCGTGCGCCAGGCGCTCAACGTCGCCATCGACCGCGCCACGATCAAGGACAAGGCGTTCGTCGGTCTGACCGGTGACATCTCGCCGACGTTCGCCCTGCTGCCGCGCGACGAGAAGTGGGTCGCGGACCCGGCCAACGAGGTCAGCCCGCAGGAGGCGAACGTCGCCGAGGCGGGGGAGATCCTCGAGGCGGCCGGCTACACCAAGGGCTCCAGCGGCATCTATGAGAAGGACGGCGTGCCTCTCGAGCTGACCCTCACGTCGGTCGACGGATGGACGGACTACAACGACGCCGCGAAGCTGATCGCCGAGCAGGCCGAGGCCGCCGGTATCAAGATCACGGCCTCGACTGTCCAGTGGCAGGAGTTCTCCGATGCCCGGCAGGGTGGCGAGTTCCAGCTGATCGTCGGCGGTGTCATCGGCACCTCCGTGGCGGACCCGTTCCAGATCTACCGCGACTGGTTCGGTGGAACCACCGTCGAATCGACCAGCCCCGTGGGCACGGAGGTGCCGGCAGGCCGTTGGAACTTCAGCCGCTACAGCAACCCGGTGGTCGACACCGCGATCCAGGAAGCGATCAGCACGAACGACGAGGCGGAGAAGCAGGAGCTCTACGGCACGATCCAGACCGAGATCGTGCGTGACCTGCCCTACATCCCGCTCGTCATCAACGCGACGCAGACCTTCTACAACACGAAGGACTTCACGGGCTGGCCGACCGAGGAGGACCTCTACGCCTTCCCGCCGTCCTGGGGCGCGATCGCGGCAGGCTACGTCCTGACGCAGCTGCAGCCGGTCAAGTAACAAGAGAGGAGCCGGGGAAGAAGGAAGTCAGGAATCAGTGACATGAAGTTCTATGCACGAAGGATCGGGTTCTACGCGTTCACGCTCTGGGCCGCGATCTCCATCAACTTCCTTCTTCCCCGGCTCATGCCGGGGAACCCGGCCGACATCATGATCGCCAAGATGCAGCGGGCCGGCGGTGAGGTCTCCGAGACGGCGATCCGCAACATCAAGCTCCTGCTCGGCGGCGATGACTCCTCCCTCTGGGAGCAGTACCTGGCGTACTGGGGACGCATGTTCCAGGGCGACCTCGGCGTCTCGGTCACCAAGTTCCCCACGCCGGTCACCGAGCTCATCGCAGGTGCCCTCCCCTGGACGCTCATCCTCGTCGGCACCGCGACGGTCATCTCCTTCGTCCTCGGCGTCGTGCTCGGAGCCTGGGCAGGGTGGAAGCGCGGCACCTGGGTCGATCACCTGATCCCCGCCACCACCGTCCTCCAGTCGATCCCGTACTTCTGGATGGCCCTGATCCTGGTCGCCGTGTTCGCGGTCGGGCTCGGCTGGTTCCCGATCTTCGGCGGCTACGACGTCTTCGACTACCCGGACGGCCCCGAGCCGACGTGGGCGTTCTTCACCGATGCCGTCGCGCACGCGATCCTCCCGGCGATCACGATCGTGATCAGCTCGGTCGGTGGCTGGATGTTCGGCATGCGCAACATGATGGTGTCCACGCTCGCCGAGGACTACGTGCTCACGGCGGAGGCGAAGGGGCTGCGTCCTCGTCGGATCATGACCACCTATGCCGCGCGCAACGCCGCGATCCCGTCGATCGCGGGCTTCTCGATCACGCTCGGCTTCGTCGTCGCCGGCTCCATCGTGATGGAGCAGGTCTTCACGTACCCGGGCATCGGCAAGCTGATGTTCCAGGCTGTGACCAACAACGACTACGCGCTCATGCAGGGGCTGTTCCTCGTGATCACCCTGACGGTGCTCGCCGCCAACTTCATCATGGACCTCGTCTATGGCTTCATCGACCCGAGGGCTCGCCAGAATGTCTGACACGAAGAACCCGCTCCTGACGCAGGAGCCACCGACCACCGCGCCCGCCAGCACGATCTCGTTGGCCACGCAGCAAGGGCGCAAGCGCCGTCGGATCCTGCCCAGCACCTCACCCAAGTTCATCGTCGGCGCGAGCATCGTGGTGGCGATCGTGCTCTTCGCCATCATCGCGCCCTTGTTCACCCAGGATCCACGCAGCACCGCCAACCCGGCGCTCCAGCCGCCGTCTGCTGAGCACTGGCTCGGCACGACCAAGCTCGGCAACGACATGTTCGCCCAGCTCGCGATCGGTGCTCAGGGTTCACTGCTCATCGGTGTCACGGCCGGTGGCATCGCGATCATCCTCTCGCTCTTGTTCGGTGTCCTGGCGGGCTACCTGGGCGGATGGCGGGAAGACGGGCTGGCGCTTCTGACCAACGTGATGATCGTGATCCCCGGGCTGCCGCTCGTGATGGTGATCGCCTCCTTCGTCCCGCAGCGCAGCTGGCAGCTCGTCGCATTCGTGCTCGGCATCACGTCCTGGGCCGGCGCCGCCTACGTGCTGCGACTGCAGACACGGTCGCTGCGCACGAGGGACTACGTCTACGCCTCGAAGGTCGCCGGAGAGCGCTCCTTCCGCGTGATCCTGGTGGAGATCATGCCGAACCTGCTCCCGCTGCTCACCGCGCAGTTCCTCTTCGCCATCATCTTCGCGATCCTCGGCGAGGCGGGGCTGTCCTATCTCGGCCTCGGGCCCAACTCGTCGATCACGTGGGGGTCGATCCTCAACGATGCCCAGTCAGGGCAGGCGCTCGGTCGCGGAGCATGGTGGTGGTTCGTGCCGCCCGGGCTCATGATCGCGCTGCTGGGCGCAGGGCTGTCGCTCATCAACTTCGCGATCGACGAGGTCATCAACCCGAAGCTGCGCAATGCGCCGGAAGCCGCGCGTCGTGTGCGCAAGGCCGCCAAGACCAAGGGAGTCACCGCATGAGCGAGCCGGTGCTGACGGCGCGGAACGTGTCGATCGAGTATGAGGTCGACCCGCCGGTGAAGGCGGTGCGGGATGTCTCGCTCACCCTGAACCGCGGGGAGATCCTCGGCCTCGCGGGGGAGTCGGGCTGTGGCAAGACGACCCTGGCGTACGGGATGAACCGCCTCCTCAAGGCACCCGCGTTGATGACCGCTGGAGAGATCGTGTTCCACGATCGAGACGGACAGGACGTCGATATCGTCGGTCTCGATGGCGAAGGACTCCGGGCCTTCCGCTGGGACAAGATCTCCATGGTCTTCCAAGGGGCGATGAACTCCTTGAACCCCGTGATCAGCGTCAAGGCGCAGATCTTCGACATCTTCGACACACACCGCCCCGGCATGTCCAAGAAGGCCAAGCAGGAGCGCGCCGAGGAGCTGCTGACACTTGTCGGCGTCGATCCGAGTCGGCTCACGAGCTTCCCGCACGAGCTCTCGGGTGGCATGCGGCAGCGGATGATGATCGCGATGGCCCTGGCTCTCGACCCCCAGGTCATGATCATGGACGAGCCGACCACTGCGCTCGACGTGGTCGTGCAGCGCGGCATCATCCGCGAGATCATGCGTCTTCGCGAGAAGCTGGGGTTCGCGGTGATCTTCATCACGCACGACCTCCCGATGCTGATCGAGATCAGCGACCGGATCGCGATCATGTTGCAAGGGCAGATCGTCGAGCAGGGGACGGCGGAGGAGATCTACCGCACCCCGCAGCACGAATACACGCGGCGGCTGCTGTCGAGCTTCCCGTCGCTCAAGGGCGAGCGGGGCGACTTCGTCCGCACCGGCGCCGGCCAGGAGGGCGTCCGATGAACGCGAACACCACTGCCGCGATCGAGGCCGAGACCGGGGGGACCGCGACGTTGGAGGCGCGGCATCTGGTGAAGGACTTCCATCTGCGTTCGGGGTTCCGCACGAGCGTCCTGCACGCGGTGAAGGATGTCTCCTTCACGATCGAGGCCGGCAAGACGGTCGCTCTGGTGGGGGAGTCCGGGTCGGGGAAGTCGACGATCGCGCGGATGCTCATGAAGCTGGAGACGCCCACCAGCGGAGAGATCCTTCTCGACGGGAAGCCATCGGGGACCGGGGGGCGGGCGCTGGAGGCCTATCGCTCGGACGTGCAGATGGTCTTCCAGGACCCGTTCGCGTCGTTGAACCCGTTCCACACGATCGTGCACCACCTGGAGCGGCCGCTGCGTCTGCACCACCCGGAGCTGTCGCGGAAGCAGGTGCGGGAGCGCGCGGTGGAGCTCCTCGAGCGTGTGCGGTTGACGCCGGGGGAGAGTTTCGCCGAGCGTCGTCCGCACGAGCTGTCCGGTGGGCAGCGGCAGCGCGTCGCGATCGCGCGCGCCCTCGCTCCGGGAGCGCGGTTCATCGTGGCGGACGAGCCGGTCTCGATGCTCGACGTGTCGATCCGGCTCGGGGTGCTGAACCTGCTCGCCGAACTGCAGCGCGAGGAGAATCTCGGGGTGCTCTACATCACGCACGATCTGGCCACGGCGAGGCACTTCTCCGACGAGATCATGGTGCTCTACAAGGGGGATGTCGTCGAACGCGGACCGGCGGACGAGGTCATCCTGAACCCGCAGCACGACTACACGAAGACTCTCCTGGGCGCGGCACCCGAGCCCGACAACCTCGGCCGTCTCCGTGACGAGGTGCGCGCCGAACTCGGCCTCGCGCACTGACGCTCGACACCCTGCTTTCGAATCGCGTGAATGGTCGCTTCCGAGCTCAGAACGAGACCATTTGCGCGATTCGAACGCGCGTTTGGCGAATCCGGCACCGAGAGTCCAACCCGCTAGACTGGACCCACAACTGAAGACAGGCCGTATGACCCACGCGGGAGAGCCCCGGCGAACGCAGCCGGGCACCGAAGGAGCAAGCCTCCCCGCCAATCTCTCAGGTATGCGTACCGCGCGGGTCCGGCCACTCTGAAAAGCGATCCCGCGACCGTGCGGATCCGCCGACGGTGAAAGCCCCGCCTCTGTGCACGGGTGAAACTCTCAGGCCCATGACAGAGGGGGAGTTCCGAGGGACGGCACGCCGCCGTTCCGCCCGACACAGCCCGGGAGAACTCCATGTCCGATCCTCGCTACACCCCGCTGCGTGAACGCCACGAAGCGCTCGGCGCGTCGTTCACCGACTTCGGCGGCTGGCAGATGCCGGTCCGCTACACCTCCGACCTCGCCGAGCACCATGCGGTGCGCGAGAGCGCGGGGATGTTCGACATCTCGCACATGGCCGAGTTCAGCGTGCGTGGCGAGGGAGCCGGAGCGTTCCTCGACTATGCGCTCGCTGGTCGTCTGTCGGCGCTGGCGGTCGGAAAGGCCAAGTACTCGCTGCTGCTCGCCGAGTCCGGCGGGATCATCGACGACGTGATCGTGTACCGCTTGGCGGATGACGACTTCCTCATCATCTCCAACGCGGGCAACCGTCACGCGGTATCCGCGGCGCTGAGCGCTCGCAGCGACGGGTTCCCGCTCGTCGTCCAGGACGTCTCCGACGACTACGCCCTCATCGCCGTGCAGGGCCCACAGGCCGAAGCCGTCCTCGCGGCGACCACGGACATCACCGACGTCAGCATCCCCTGGGACGAGCAGAAGTACTACGCCTGGGCGTCCGCGAACTACGACGGCAAGCCCGTTCTCCTCGCACGCACCGGCTACACCGGCGAAGACGGTTTCGAAGTTCTCGTCGCCGCCGACGACGCGGCCGCTCTGTGGGATGCCCTGCTCGAGGCGGGCGCTCCACACGGACTCGTTCCCGCCGGACTCGCGGCGCGCGACACGCTGCGCCTCGAAGCGGGCATGCCGCTCTACGGCCATGAGCTGAGCCTCGACACCCGTCCGTCGCAGGCCGGCCTCGGTCGCGTCGTCGTGACGGCGAAGGAGCGGTTCGTGGGCAAGGAGGCGCTCCTCGCCGCTGAACAGGACGCGACCACCGATGCGCCGGTGCTGGTGGGCCTCGTCGCCGAGGGCAAGCGCGCCGGGCGAGCCGGATACGCCGTGGTCGACGCCGAAGGGACCGCGATCGGCGAGATCACCAGCGGCGCACTCAGCCCGACACTCGGACATCCGATCGCGATGGCCTATGTGCACCCTTCTTCCGCTGAAGCGGGAACCGCAGTATTCCTTGATGTGCGGGGGACCAGGATCCCCGCGACCGTGACCGCCCTGCCTTTCTACCGGAGGACCAAATGACCGACCTCGCCGCACTCCGCTACACCGAAGAACACGAGTGGATCGCCGCTGACGGCGACACCGTGACGATCGGCATCACCGACTACGCCGCAGAGAAGCTGGGCGACGTCGTGTTCGTCGAGCTGCCCGCGGTCGGCACCGAGGTCACCGCGGGTGCGGTCGTCGGTGAGATCGAATCCACCAAGTCCGTCGGCGAGCTGTACGCACCGGTCTCTGGAACGGTCGTCGAGATCAACGATGCCGCCGTCGACGATCCCTCGCTCGTCAATGCGGCGCCGTTCGAGGGCGGCTGGCTGCTCAAGGTTTCCGTCGCCGCCGGCGCGCTGGACGGCCTGCTCGACCGCGACGCCTACGTCGCACTGACGGAGGGCTGATCGCGCAGTGGTCACTTTCGCCGATCGTCACATCGGACCGACGGATGCCGCGCAGCACACCATGCTCAGCGCCCTCGGTCTGGACATCTCCGGAGCGGACGACGCGCTGAGCCCGGTCGAGACGCTGATGCGTCAGGCCGTCCCCGCGTCGATCTACACCGGCCCGTCGTCCGACGCCGGGAGCTCGCCGTCGAGGATTCCCGCCGCCGCGAGTGAGACCGAGGCGCTCGCCGAGCTGCGGAGCCTCGCCTCACGCAACACGGTGAACCGTCCGATGATCGGTCTGGGCTACTACGGCACCATCACGCCGCAGGTGATCCAGCGCAACGTGCTGGAGAACCCCTCCTGGTACACGGCGTACACGCCCTATCAGCCGGAGATCTCCCAGGGGCGTCTCGAAGCTCTCATCAACTTCCAGACGATGGTCGCCGAACTCACCGGGCTCACCACGGCCAACGCGTCGATGCTCGACGAGTCCACGGCCGTGGTCGAGGGGATGCTGCTCGCACGTCGGGCCTCGAAGTCGACGTCTGCGGTGTTCGCCGTCGACGCGGACGCGATGCCGCAGACCACGGCGATGCTCGCCACGCGCGCCGAGGCCCTCGGTATCGAACTCGTGGTCGTCGACTTCGCTGCGGGGGAGGAGCTGCCCGCCGAGCTGTTCGGCGTGTTCGTCCAGTACCCGGGAGCATCGGGTCGGGTCTGGGACCCGACGGCGGTCTTCGATGCTGCGCACCTCGCGGGTGGACTCGCAGTCGCCGCGGCTGATCTGCTCGCCCTCACCCTGATCGCCTCGCCGGGCGCGCTCGGTGCCGATGTCGCGGTCGGCACGACCCAGCGCTTCGGCGTGCCGATGGGATTCGGCGGGCCGCACGCAGGCTACATGGCGGTTCGCGCCGGTCTGGAGCGTCAACTGCCCGGCCGACTCGTCGGAGTCTCCGTGGATGCCGACGGCAAGCCCGCATACCGCCTCTCGCTGCAGACGCGCGAGCAGCACATCCGTCGCGAGAAGGCGACGTCGAACATCTGCACGGCTCAGGTGCTGCTGGCCGTCATGGCGTCGATGTATGCGGTGTACCACGGCCCGGACGGGCTCCGCGAGATCGCGACGCAGACGGCCGCAAAGGCCGCATTGCTGCGCGATTGGCTGGCTGAGGCCGGGGCCGACATCGTTCATTCCCAGTTCTTCGACACCCTGCAGGTGCGAGTCCCCGGACGTGCGGCCGAGTACGCCGCGCAGGCGCACGACGGCTACGGCATCCTGCTGCACGTCGCAGACGCCGACACGGTCGGCATCGCGGTCGATGAGACCACGACCCTCGGCGAGCTGCACCAGGTCACCCGCGTCTTCGGCGGCAAGAACGAGCGGGCCTTCGGGCACTTCGGTGGCGAGAAGCTGCGGGGGCTTCCGGTCGAGCTGCTCCGTCAGGACGATTACCTCACGCACCCCGTGTTCCACTCGCACCGCTCCGAGACCGCCATGATGCGGTACCTCAAGAGCCTGGCCGACCGTGACTACGCGCTCGACCGGGGCATGATCCCGCTGGGCTCGTGCACGATGAAGCTCAATGCGGCCACCGAGATGGCTGCGATCACCTGGCCTGAGTTCGCCGGCATCCACCCGTTCGCTCCTGCCTCAGACGTGCAGGGCTACCTCGATCTCATCGAGCAGCTCGAGGGCTGGCTCGCCGAGGTCACCGGATACGACGCGGTCTCACTGCAGCCGAACGCCGGTTCGCAGGGGGAGCTCGCCGGTCTGCTGGCGATCCGCGGATACCACCACGCGAACGGCGACCAGCACCGCACAGTGTGCCTCATCCCGTCGTCAGCCCACGGCACGAATGCGGCTTCGGCCGTGCTCGCGGGCATGAAGGTCGTCGTCGTCGCCACGGATGAGCTCGGCAACGTCGATCTCGACGACCTGCGCGCGAAGATCGCCCTGCACGCCGAGGACCTCTCGGCCCTGATGATCACGTACCCCTCCACGCACGGCGTGTACGAGCAGCAGGTCGTCGAGATCACGGCTGCCGTGCACGATGCGGGCGGGCAAGTGTACGTCGACGGTGCGAACCTCAACGCGTTGCTCGGCTACGCGCGCTTCGGTGACCTGGGCGGTGACGTCTCGCACCTCAATCTGCACAAGACGTTCGCGATCCCGCACGGGGGCGGTGGGCCCGGCGTCGGACCGGTGGCGGCGAAGTCGCACCTGGCCCCGTTCCTTCCGTCGCATCCGCTCGCGCAGCGTGCCGAGCACTTCGGCGGCTTCACCTTCGACGGCGGTGTGATCTCCGCTGCTCCCTACGGCTCCGCCGGAATCCTGCCGATCTCCTGGGCGTACGTGCGCATGATGGGTGCCGACGGTCTGCGACGGGCGACCGCGGCGGCCGTGCTCTCGGCCAACTACATCGCCGAGCGCCTCTCCGCTCACTTCCCCGTCCTGTACACGGGTGAGAACGGCAGAGTCGCGCACGAGTGCATCCTCGACCTGCGTCCGCTCAAGGAGACGACCGGCATCACGGTCGACGATGTCGCCAAGCGCCTCATCGACTACGGCTTCCACGCGCCGACCATGTCGTTCCCGGTCGCTGGCACACTCATGGTCGAGCCGACGGAGTCGGAGGACCTCGATGAGATCGAGCGCTTCATCGAGGCGATGATCATGATCAAGTCGGAAGCGGACGCGGTCGCCGCAGGGCGCTGGCCCGCCGACGACAACCCGCTCGTGCGCGCACCGCACACCGCGGTCTCGCTGATCGCGGGGGAGTGGAACCACGCCTACACGCGAGAGGAGGCGGCATATCCCGTGCACACCCTCGTTGCAGGCAAGTACTGGCCGCCCGTGCGCCGGATCGACCAGGCCTACGGCGACCGCAATCTCGTGTGCGCCTGCCCGCCCGTGGAGGCCTTCGCCTGAGTCCTCGTGCTCATGTGAGCACCCGGTGCCGCACCTCCGTGGGGGTGCGGCACCGCCTTCGTGTCTGCGGGTGTTTCGGCGATATTACGGATGATCACCACTCAGTAACGGTTCGTTAGCTGAGCGCGGCGGAGGCGGAGGGCCGGGTTACGCTCAGGTATCCCTGCTCGCTCGATGGTGAGTGTGCAGAATTCCCACGTCCACAGGAGGACACAAAGTGAAGCGCAACAAGATCGCCCTCGCGGGCGTCGCGCTGTTCGCGGTCGGCGCTCTGTCGCTCGCGGGCTGCGCAAGCGGATCCGGCAACAACGGTGACGGAGGCAACGGGTCGAACGCCGATCCCGACGCCATCATCACCACGAACGGCTCCGAGCCCGAGAACCCGCTCATCCCGACCAACACCAATGAGGTAGGCGGCGGAAAGATCCTCGACGAGATCTTCGCGGGTCTGGTCTACTACGACGCCGACGGCGAGCCGGTCAACGACATGGCCGAGGAGATCACCACTGAAGACCCCCAGCACCTCACCGTGAAGCTGAAGGAGGGACAGACCTTCACCAACGGTGAAGAGGTCACCGCCGACAACTTCATCAAGGCGTGGAACGAGGGTGCGAAGGCGTCCAACGCGCACCTCTCGAGCTACTTCTTCGAGGACATCGAGGGCTTCAGCTACGACGAGGACTCCGAGCTCACCGGTCTGGAGCAGGTGGACGACTACACGTTCACGATCGCGCTCAACAAGCCGGCCTCGGACTTCGCGCTGCGTCTGGGCTACTCGGCCTACTACCCGCTTCCCGATGTCGCTTTCGAGGACATGGACGCGTTCGGTCAGAACCCCATCGGCAACGGCCCGTACATGATCGACGGCGAAGACGCATGGCAGCACGACGTGCAGATCGACCTCGTCCGCAACGACGACTACGAGGGCGGACGCAAGCCGGCCAACGGTGGTCTGACGATCAAGTTCTACGCGACGCAGGAAGCCTCCTACGCCGACCTGCAGGGCAATGACGTCGATGTGATCGACCAGATCCCGACCAGCTCGCTGCCCGTCTTCCAGGACGAGCTCGGGGACCGGGCCGTCAACCAGCCCTCGGCTGTCTTCCAGTCGTTCACCATCGGCCAGTTCCTCCCGCACTTCAGCGGCGAGGAGGGCAAGCTGCGTCGTCAGGCGCTGTCGATGGCGATCAACCGTGAAGAGATCACCGAGACGATCTTCTCCGGCACCCGCACCCCGGCGGCGGACTTCACGTCCCCGGTCATCGCGGGCTGGTCCGACTCGATCCCCGGCAACGAGGTGCTCAGCTACGACCCCGAGAAGGCCAAGGAACTCTGGGCCGAGGCCGACGCCATCGCTCCGTGGGAGGGTGACTTCAAGATCGCCTACAACTCCGACGGCGGACACGACGCCTGGGTCGACGCGGTGAGCAACAGCATCAAGAACACGCTCGGCATCGAGGCGTCGGGCGACCCGTACCCGACCTTCCAGGACCTGCGCACCAAGATCAACGACCGCACCATCACCACGGCGGCGCGTTCGGGTTGGCAGGCCGACTACCCGGGTCTGTACAACTTCCTCGGACCGCTCTACGCGACGGGTGCCGGCTCTAACGACGGTGACTACTCGAACCCCGAGTTCGACGCCCTCATCTCGGCGGGCATCAGCAACCCCGACCCCGACGCGCAGCTCGAGGACTTCACCAAGGCTCAGGAGATCCTGTTCCAGGACCTGCCTGCGATCCCGCTGTGGTACTCGAACGTGACCGGTGGGTTCAGCGAGAACGTCGACAACGTGACGTTCGGCTGGAACTCGGTCCCGCTGTACTACGAGATCACGAAGGCCGGCGAGTAAAGTCTGACGGCACTTCACCCATGAGGCGGTGACGATTCTTCGTCACCGCCTCATGGGCTGTGTTCGCCTCGCTTTCTTTGCCCTCAAGAAGGGACAAGCGGATGCTCGGTTACATTCTGAGACGTCTTCTGCAGGTGATCCCGGTCTTCTTCGGAGCCACCCTGCTCATCTATTTCCTCGTGTTCGCCATGCCCGGCGATCCGATCCTCGCTCTGTTCGGCGACAAGACCCCGAACCCGGCGGTCATCGAACAGCTGCGTGCGCAATACCACCTGGACCAGCCGTTCCTCGTGCAGTACTGGTACTACATCACCGGTGTGTTCCAGGGAGATCTCGGAACCACGTACTCCGGACGGCCCGTCTCCGCGGTTCTCGCTGCGACACTTCCTGTGACGGGGCGCCTGGCCGTCATGGCGATCGGCATCGAGTTCTTCCTCGCGATCGTCATCGGTACGGTCTCGGCTCTGCGTAAGGGCAAGCTCTTCGACAACGTCTCGCTCGTGGTGGCGCTCGTGGCGATCGCGATCCCGATCTTCGTCGTCGCCTTCCTCGCCCAGTACTTCCTGGCGATCCAACTCGGCTGGTTCAAACCGACCGTCGGCGCGGACAACGACTGGGGCGGTCTGTGGCTTCCGGCGATCGTTCTGGGGTTCAGCCTCTACGCGGTCAGCATGCGCCTGATGCGCAGCTCCGTCATCGACACACTCAACCAGGACTGGGTGCGCACCGCCTACAGCAAGGGTCTGTCGCGTAATCGCGTGCTCCCTGTGCACGTGTTGCGGAACTCGCTGATCCCTGTGATCACCAACTCCGCCACCAACTTCGGTGTGCTGCTCGTCGGCGCGACCGTGACAGAGGGCATCTTCAACGTCCCGGGCGTAGGAAACACGCTGTTCCAAGCGATTCAGCGCGGTGAGGGTCCGACCGTCGTCTCGTTCGTGACGGTGTTCGTGATCCTCTACGTGCTGGTCAACCTTGTCATCGACCTGCTCTACGGTCTGCTCGACCCGAGGATTCGCTATGCCTGATCCCACTTCTCAGAAGCACTACGTCGCTCCCGTCGAGACGGAATCCGTCAACGTCGACGCCGTGCGCATCGCCGACAAGCCCAGCAACCTGTGGCGTGACGCCTGGCGCGACCTGCGCAAGCGCCCGCTGTTCTGGTTCTCCGTGGTCCTGGCGCTCGTCTTCCTGTTGATGGCGCTGTGGCCCACACTGTTCACGCAGGTGCCGCCGAACAGCGACTGCCACCTGTCGGACAGCAACGGCGGCCCGACCGAGGGCCACCCGCTGGGCTTCACCTTCCAGGGCTGCGACATCTACTCCCGTATCGTCTGGGGGTCGCAGACGTCGCTCGCGGTCGGTCTGATCGCCACAGTGATCGCCTCGGTCCTCGGACTCATCATGGGGGCGCTCGCGGGGTTCTACGGAGGGTGGCTCGACTCGGTGCTCTCGCGCATCGGTGACATCTTCTTCGCGATCCCCTACATCCTGGCCGC
Source organism: Microbacterium paraoxydans (assembly GCF_020524545.1). Taxonomy (GTDB): domain Bacteria; phylum Actinomycetota; class Actinomycetes; order Actinomycetales; family Microbacteriaceae; genus Microbacterium; species Microbacterium paraoxydans_C. Next base: position 663,876 of record NZ_JAIVLG010000002.1, read on the forward strand.
CGTGGTCGTGATGACCGTCTTCCGGGACTCCCGCTCCGTCTGGACGCTCGCCTTCGCTATCGGTGGGTTCGCCTGGGCCTCCACAGCCCGTGTGGTCCGCGCGGAAGTGCTGAGGGTCCGGCAGGCCGACTTCGTGATGGCGTCGCAGGCCGTGGGGCAGTCGAAGTTCCGCATCCTGGTGAGCCACGTCATCCCGAACGCGCTCGCGCCGCTGCTCGTGGTCTCGACTCTCGGTCTCGCTGCCGCGATCGTGGCTGAGGCGACCCTGTCGTACCTCGGCGTCGGTCTCGGCAGCAACACCATGTCGTGGGGCCTCGATATCGGCAAGGCACAGGCATCCCTGCGCGTCGCTCCGATGGCGCTCATCTATCCGTCGATCGCGCTCACCCTGGCGGTGCTCGCGTTCGTGACCCTGGGTGAGCTCATCCGAGACGCCCTCGACCCGAAGGCGAGGGCTCGGCGATGAGCGAACGCACTCCCGACCAGGTGCCCCTGTTGAGCGTTCGCGACCTGAAGGTCGCCTTCCGCACGCAGGAGGGGCTTCGTGAAGTCCTCCACGGTGTCAGCTTCGACGTGCTTCCGGGCGAAACCGTCGCGATCGTGGGGGAGTCGGGTTCCGGCAAGTCCACGACTGCCACGGCGATCATCGACCTGTTGGCTGGTACGGGGCAGGTGACGGGTGGTTCGATCACCCTCGACGGTCGTGAGCTCACCACGCTCAGCCGTCGAGAGATGGAAGCAGTTCGTGGTCGCGACATCGGATTCGTGCCGCAGGACCCGATGTCGAGCCTGAACCCGGTGTGGAGCATCGGCTTCCAGGTCAAGGAGGCCGTCCGCGCCAACGGCATCGCCCAGGGTCGCGCCGCCGTGAAGGCGCGCACCGTCGAGGTGCTGCAGCAGGCAGGCCTGGCCGATGCCGAGCGTCGACTGCACCAGTATCCCCACCAGTTCTCCGGCGGGATGCGTCAGCGCGCGCTGATCGGGATCGGTCTCGCGGCCGATCCGAAGCTGCTCATCGCCGATGAGCCGACGTCGGCGCTCGACGTGACGGTGCAGCGGGTGATCCTGGATCACATGGCCTCCCTCACGCAGGACAAGGGCACATCGGTTCTGCTGATCACCCACGACCTCGGCCTCGCCGCCGAACGCGCGGAGAAGATCATCGTGATGAACGGCGGCAACATCGTCGAGGCGGGCCCGAGCCGGCAGATCCTCGAGGATCCGCAGCATCCGTACACGAAGCGGCTGGTCGCTGCGGCGCCGAGTGTGGCATCGAAGCGAATCCAGGCCGTGGTCACGGATCGTGGCATCGAGACGCGCGAGGACCTTGCGGCGATCCCGCCGACGGTTCGAGTCGCCGGGCTGACCAAGGACTACAAGATCCGTCAGGGGAACTTCCGCAGCGAAGCCTTCCGTGCGGTGGATGACGTGTCCTTCGAGATTCCGCGCGGCAAGACGCTCGCGCTCGTGGGTGAGTCCGGTTCCGGCAAGTCGACCGTCGCGAAGATGGTGCTCAAGCTGGAGGATCCGACCAGCGGCACGATCGAGATCGACGGCCAGGACGTGTCGAACCTGTCGCGCGCGCAGGCGTTCGGCCTTCGCCGACGCATGCAGCCCGTGTTCCAGGATCCGTACGGCTCGCTCGATCCGCTCCGCAACATCGGCAACACGATCGCCGAGCCGATGCAGATCCACGGCGTCGGTGACAAGGCGTCGCAACGTGCGCGCGTGAAAGAGCTGCTGGAGCAGGTCGCCCTGCCGCAGGCGCTCGCCAGTCGCTACGCCAACGAGCTCTCGGGCGGACAGCGCCAGCGTGTGGCGATCGCCAGGGCGCTCGCGCTCAAGCCCGACATCATCGTCCTCGATGAGGCGGTGTCGGCGCTCGATGTGCTGGTGCAGGACCAGATCCTGAAGCTCCTGGCAGACCTGCAGTCCGAGTTGGGCCTCACGTATCTGTTCATCACTCACGACCTGGCCGTGGTCCGCGTCTCGAGCGACCTGGTGTGTGTCATGGAGAAGGGGAAGATCGTCGAGCAGGGAACCGTCGACGAGATCTTCGCGAATCCGCAGGAGGAGTACACGGAGCGCCTCCTTCAGGCGATCCCGGGTGCGTCCCTCACGCTCGGAGGCGCCGGAGCGTGACCTCGTCGCAACAACCCGAGGGCGCGCGCACCTACCGCGCGCCCTCGGGCGTGGTCGTCCTCGTCTTCAGCGCTCTCCTGGCTTTGTTCCTGCTCGGCGACACCGCCGTTCGGGGAAGCTGGGAGCAGATGCTGCTCGTCGCTCCGTGGGTGCTGCTCGCCTTGTGGATCGTGTACGAGATCAGTTACGTCTCCCATGTCCGCGTGGATGCCGATGGGGTTGTCGTCCAGAACATGCTGCGTCGCACGAGCTTCGACTGGGCGCGGGTGCGCGACATCGACCTGCGCTGGCAGCTGCTGTTCTCGCTGGACGACGGGCGTGAACTCAACTGCTACGGCGGCCCCGCGCGCGCCCGGCCTCCTCGCCCCGGTCGCGGAGAAGAGGCCGAGCCCAAGCCGTCATCCGGTTTCCAGGCTCTCACGGACATCCGCGACCTCTGGGATGCTGCACCCTCGTCCGACGCTCCGATCCGACGTGAATGGGATCGACCGGCGGTCGTCGCGCTCGCGGTGATCGCGGTCTGGGCGGTCGCAGCGATCTTCCTCGCCGGTTCCGCCGCGGTCTGATCGACTCAGCCGGGGAGCCCGAACAGTGCGGGCCACATCGCAGCCGCCCAGGGGTAGCCGACGAAGGCGGCGGCGTCGATCACGAAGTGTGCGACCAGGAAGGGCAGGAGGCGTCCGCTGCGCTGATACAGCCAGCCGAAGAGCAGGCCCATCGCGAGGTTGCCGAGGAACGCCGGATACCCCTGGTAGAGGTGGTAGCTCGCGCGCAGCACCGACGTCGAGACGATGATCGTCCACGGGCGCCAGCCGAGCTGGCGGAGCCGGGCGAAGAGATAGCCGAGCAGGACGAACTCCTCCTGCAGCGATGCGCGCGCCGCGGCCAGCAGCAGGACGGGAACGGTCCACCAATACGCGTCGATCCCCGCGGGGTCGATGGCCACGGTGAGTCCCAGAGCCCGTCCGGCGAGGTAGAGCCCGAGGCCGGGGATGCCGATCGCCAGGACGAGCAGGATGCCGCGGCCCACATCGCGTCCTGGCCCGGTGCCGTCCAGGCCCAGCCGCGCCAGATGCGGCCGCCGGGACTGCCAGAGCAGGAAGCACACCAGCACCACCGGGACGAGGGAGAAGCCGATCGCGAGCACCTGGTAGATGAGGTCGAAGATCTCGCGGTCGCTCCGGGAGGGGTTCAGCTTCGCGACCTGATCGGCGATCGGGATCTCATCCGTGAGCCGGTAGGCGAGCTGAACGATCGCGTACACGGCGGACTGACCGAGTCCGAGCGCCAGGACGATCCCGATCTCCCACCACAGTCGTGCGCGAGACGGGGCGGGGGAGAGGTCGGGGAGCTCCCACGGAGCCTGCGGTCTGGTCACGATCTCGATGCTACGACCTGCTTTCAGGAACAAGCTCTGTGCTTGCGTTATCCTGGAACGTCGGCTTCCCGGCACAAACCCCCCACCGTTTAGGACACCTGCATGGCGCACGCCCTTCGCTCTGACCTCCGCAACGTCGCGATCGTCGCGCACGTCGACCACGGCAAGACCACCCTCGTCGACGCCATGCTGCGTCAGACGGGCTCCTTCGGTGAACACGCCCACGTCGATGAACGTGCCATGGACTCGAACGACCTGGAGCGTGAGAAGGGCATCACGATCCTCGCCAAGAACACGGCGATCACCTACAAGGGCAAGCACGCCGGCGGCGAGGAGATCACGATCAACGTGATCGACACGCCGGGTCACGCCGACTTCGGCGGCGAGGTCGAGCGCGGCCTGTCGATGGTCGACGGCGTCGTGCTGCTCGTCGACGCGAGTGAGGGCCCGCTGCCGCAGACCCGCTTCGTGCTTCGCAAGGCGCTCGAGGCCAAGCTCCCCGTGATCCTCCTGGTCAACAAGACCGATCGCCCCGACGCCCGCATCGCCGAGGTCGAGGAGGAGGCACACGACCTGCTCCTGGGCCTCGCCTCCGACCTGGTCGACGATGTGCCCGACCTCGATGTCGACGCACTGCTCGACGTGCCGGTGGTCTACGCCTCCGGTCGCGCCGGTGCCGCATCGCAGAACCGTCCCGCCGACGGCTCGCTGCCGGACAACGACGACCTCGAGCCGCTGTTCGAGGCGATCCTCGAGCACGTTCCCGCTCCCGAGTACGACGACGAGCACCCGCTGCAGGCCTGGGTCACGAACCTCGATTCCAGCCCCTTCCTCGGTCGCCTCGCGCTGCTTCGCGTCTTCAACGGCACGCTCAAGAAGGGCCAGACCGTGGCCTGGGTCCGGGCCGACGGCACCACCAGCAACGCGCGCATCACGGAGCTCCTGAAGACCCGTGCTCTCGAGCGCTACCCGGCCGACTCCGCCGGTCCCGGCGACATCGTCGCCATCGCCGGCTTCGAGAACATCACGATCGGTGAGACCATCGCCGACCCCGAGGACGTGCGTCCGCTGCCGGCCATCACGGTCGACGACCCCGCCATCTCGATGACGATCGGCACCAACACCTCGCCGCTGATGGGCAAGGTCAAGGGGCACAAGCTCACCGCGCGCATGGTCAAGGACCGTCTCGACAAGGAGCTGATCGGCAACGTCTCGCTCAAGGTGGTCGACATCGGGCGTCCGGACGCCTGGGAGGTGCAGGGCCGCGGAGAGCTTGCCCTCGCCATCCTCGTCGAGAACATGCGTCGCGAGGGCTTCGAGCTCACGGTCGGCAAGCCGCAGGTGGTCACGAAGAAGATCGACGGCAAGACCTACGAGCCTTTCGAGCATCTCACCATCGACACCCCGGAAGAGCACCTCGGAGCGATCACCCAGCTGCTTGCGAACCGCAAGGGTCGCATGGAGAACATGACCAACCACGGCACGGGCTGGGTGCGGATGGAGTTCATCGTCCCCTCGCGCGGCCTGATCGGATTCCGCAGCGAGTTCCTCACCACGACGCGCGGCACCGGCATCGCCAACGCGATCTCGCACGGTTACGAGCCGTGGGCCGGGCAGATCACGACGCGTCAGAACGGCTCGATCGTCGCTGACCGCCAGGGTGTCGTCACCCCGTTCGCCATGATCGCCCTCCAGGAGCGCATGTCCTTCTTCGTGCAGCCCACTCAGGAGGTCTACGAGGGCATGGTTATCGGTGAGAACTCGCGTGCCGACGACATGGACGTGAACATCACCAAGGAGAAGAAGCTCACCAACATGCGCTCGGCCACGGCCGACAACTTCGAGTCGATGACGCCGCCGCGCATCCTCACGCTCGAGGAGAGCCTCGAGTTCGCGCGCGACGACGAATGCGTCGAGGTCACGCCCGAGTCGGTGCGCATCCGCAAGGTGATCCTCGACCAGACGATCCGCGGCCGCGAGGCATCCCGCTTGAAGCGTCAGGACGCCAACGCCTGAGACATCTGGAGCACGCTCCCGAGGGCCCTGCGAGCACCGATACGGTGCTCGCAGGGCCCTCTTTCATGAAAATCCCAGGTGGGGGCAAGTTTTCACTCAGACTGATGATGCAGAATCGTTGACTTGCGCCCGGGGTGACCTCCCGATGAGCCCCCTGCAGAGGCGTACGACCACCCGAAAGTCGACCCATGCTTCAGAAGACCCGTGCGCTTCGGCGCGCCTCCGCGGCGGCATCCGCCCGCGCGGCGATCCACGCCCGCCGTCCCATGACCATCCTCGCGACGACCGCGGCCACCCTCGTCGGGATCACGCTCAGCGTGGGCCTTGCCTCCGCACCTGCGGTCGGTGCCACCGTCTCCGACGCCGCGGCAGCGGTGGGTGCGACCTTCGTCGGCGCCGAGCCGCTGACCTCGATCGACCAGGACGCCAAGGAGACCCTCGCGGCGGCGCAAGGCGCCGTGCTGGCGGCCGAGACCCTCGGCGACGAGGTGACCGCATCGGGACTCGACGTCGGCGCCGTCACGGCAGTCGACACGGCCGCGCTCGAAGACGGCATCGACCGGCTGTCCGACCGCGGTCTGATGCCCGTGCTCCTGGTCGGCATCCTCTCCGACGAGGTGCAGGCCGCGACCGCCCAGGTCGCCTCCGCCACGACCGACCTCCGGCAAGCGCTGACCACGGCACAGGAGAAGCACGCCGCAGAGGAAGCCGCGCGTATCGCGGCAGAGCAGGCCGCGGCCGCACAACGCGCCGCAGAAGCCCTCGCGGCAGCCAACACCGTCGAGGGCGCCAAGGCGACGGCGCGACAGCTGATGGCCAGTCAGTACGGCTGGGGTGAGGGGGAGTTCTCCTGCCTGGAGTCGCTGTGGAACAAGGAGTCGGGCTGGAACTATCAGGCGTACAACGCAGACGGAGGTGCCACCGGTATCCCGCAGGCGCTGCCCGGCAGCAAGATGGCCTCGGCGGGGGCCGACTGGCAGACCAGTGCAGCCACGCAGATCGCCTGGGGCCTGGGCTACATCGCTTCGGCGTACGGGAGCCCCTGCAGCGCCTGGTCGCACTCGCAGGCGATGAACTGGTACTGATCGGCACGGGAGCGCTACGGTGACAGTGACGCCGGGAGGCGTCGCTGATTCCAGGAGGGCAGATGCTCGATCCGGCCGCGTGGCTCGACGTTCCGCAGGAGGTGTCGACCGGCGGGCTCCCCGGGTGGGACCGCGTCGAGGAGATCGTCCACGCCGCGCACGCGCGATACGCCACGGAGAGCTCCGGACGTGTGGCCGACTACATCCCGGTGCTGGCTGAGGCCGACCCTGAGCTCTTCGGGCTCGCCGTCATCGAGGTCGGCGGCGGGCTGCACGATGCGGGTGATGCGCAGCATCCGTTCTCGATTCAATCGATCTCGAAGATGTTCGTCTACGCCCTGGCGATCCAGGAGCACGGACACGAGCGCGTGCGCGAGATCATCGGGGTCAACAACACCGGTCTGGCGTTCAACTCGGTCGTCGCGCTCGAGCTCAACGGCGGGCATCCGATGAATCCGATGGTCAACGCCGGTGCGATCGCGACCACCGCACTGATCTCGGGGGACACCGAAGCCGAGCGCTGGGATCGGGTGCGAGAAGGGCTGTCGGCCTTCGCCGGACGCCCGCTGGCACTCGACGACGTCGTCTACCGCTCCGAAGCCGAGACCAACGACCGCAATCGCGCTTTCGGGCGCCTGTTGCGCAGCTATGGTCGCCTCGACGGCGACCCCGACGCGATCGTCGACACCTACACGCGCCAGTGCGCGGTGAGCGTGACGGCGCACGACCTCGCTGTCATGGGCGCGACGCTCGCCGATGGCGGAGTGAACCCCGTGACGGGGGAGCGGGTCGTCTCGGCAGAGGTCTGCCGCGACACGCTCGCGGTCGTCGCCTCGACCGGGCTGTACGAACGGTCCGGCGACTGGCTCTTCGAGATCGGACTCCCCGCGAAGTCGGGAGTATCGGGCGGGATCGTCGCCATCGCGCCGGGCAAGGGCGCCGCCGCCGGCTTCTCGCCGCGCCTCGACGAGGCAGGCAACTCCGTGCGGTCGCAGATGGCGATCGGCCACCTGTCCCGCGCACTCGGCCTCAACCTCTTCGCATCCGCCGTCGCACCCCGGGAGATCCCATGACGCACGCAGAGCAGGTAGCAACGAAGACGTCGTGGCTGCCGATGGTGAGCCTGTTCCTCGCGCAGGTGCTGATGTCGTTCAACGTCGCGGCGCTCCCCATCTCGCTCGGCGGTATGGTGAGCGAGTTCGGGGTGCCGCCAACGGTGGCCAGTACGACGATCGTGATGTACGGTCTCGCGGTCGCCGCGCTCGTGATGACCGGTGCCAAACTCGGTCAGCGTGTGGGGTGGGTGCTGATCTTCCGCGTCGTGATCGCCCTGTTCGCCGGTTCCGCCGTGATGATGCTGTTCGCCCCGACGGTGTGGTGGGCGATCGCAGGGCAGGCGGTGGCCGGAGCGGCGGCCGCCATCATCGTCCCCTCGATCGTCGCCCTGATCGCCGAGAACTACCGCGGTTCCCAGCAGGCCACGGCGATCGGCGCGATCGGCTCGGCACGCGCGATCTCGGGCGTCAGCGCGTTCCTGATCGGCGGCACGCTCGGCACTCTGGTGGGCTGGCGGCCGATGTTCATCATCGTCCTGGGCATCGCCGTGGTGGTCTTCGCATTGAGCTTCACGCTGCGCGGCGATCGCGGCGACGCGTCCATCCGCATCGACCTGGTCGCCTCGCTCCTCATCGGTGCGGCGATCGTGCTGCTCACGCTCGGCTTCAACAACCTGAACGGCTGGGGAGCCCTCGCGGCGACCGAGGCTGCGCCGTTCAGCATCCTGGGGCTGTCGCCGGCTCCGGTCTTCATCATCCTCGGCATCGTGCTCGGGCAGGCGTTCTTCCTCTGGACCAGGAAGCGGATGGCCGACGGCAAGGTTCCCCTGATCGATCTCAGCGTCCTCGGGTCGGGGCGGGAGCGGGCGGCCGTGTACGCGATGTTCATCGTGGTCGCGCTCGAGGCGTGCGTGAACTTCACGATCCCGCTGTACATCCAGATCGTCCAGGGGCGGACGCCGTTCGACACCTCGATGGCGATGATGCCGTTCAACCTCACGGTCTTCATCACCGCCACGCTCGTGGTGCGGTTCTACAAGCGCTACCCACCGCGGACGATCGGCGTTTTCGGGTTCATCCTCACGACGGCCGCGCTCGTGTGGCTCTCCGTGGTCGTGAACAACAACTGGGAGACGCTGCCGACGATCCTGGGACTCGTCGTCTTCGGCGTCGGCCAGGGCGCGCTGGTGACCCTGGTGTTCAACGTGCTCGTGACTGCGGCGCCCGCCGAGCTGGCCGGAGACGTCGGATCCCTCCGAGGCACGACGCAGAACCTCGCCTCCGCCGTCGGAACAGCTCTCGCCGGCGCGCTGCTGGTAACCCTGCTCTCCGTCAGCGTCGGGCGAGCGGTGATCGAGCATCCCGAGATCCCGCCGTCGCTGGTGGCGCAGGTCGACATGGACAACGTGAACTTCATCAGCAACGACGACCTGCGTGCGGCGCTAGAGGCCACGGATGCCACGCCGGACCAGGTCGATGCCGCTGTGGCTGTGAATGAGGACTCGCGCCTCGGGACGCTCAAACTCGGTCTGCTCATCCTCGCCGGGGTCAGTGCTCTCGCGATCCTGCCCGCGTCGCGTCTGCCGCAGTACCGGCCGCACGAGATCCCCGATCCCTCCCCGGCCGGCGGGGCGGACGACTGAGGATCAGCGCAGCTCCGAGATGAGGACGGCGCTGGTGCGCGGCGTCGTCGCCTCGAAGATGTGCGGCGCATCGCCGGCGTAGGTGAGGTAGTCGCCGGGGTGGAGGACCACGGGTTCGTCCGCGGGTCCGACCCGCGCCTCTCCCGCGACCAGGATCACGTGCTCGATCGTGCCGGGGTGGTGGGGGTCCGACAGGCGAGGGTCCCCCGGATCCGCCTGGATCAGGTAGACGTCCCTGCGCGCACCCGGAGGGCTGGCCGATAGCAGAGTCGCGCTGTAGGCCGCGGCCGAGGACGGCACCCCCGCGAGGTCGTCAGCACGGATCAGGGTCGGGGCGTTCGCCTGCTGGTCGACGAGCACAGCGAACGGCACGCCGAGTGCGACGCCGAGTGCCCACAGCGTCTCGACGCTGGGGTTGCCCGAACCGCTTTCGAGCTGGGAGACCGTCGCCTTGGACACTCCGGCTCTTCGGGCGAGCTCGGAGACCGACAGGCTCGCGGACTCCCGTTCGCGGCGCAGGGTGCGGGCGATGCGTGTGCGGAGATCCTCCATGTGTTCATCATGTCAAACGTTCGTTCGCTTGACTATGCGTCTCCTCGTGTTCAGAATTATGGACATGCGTTCATTGAAGCGAACACCGCGAGGCGACCGGCGTCATGACCGCGGAGCGTGAGGTCTGGCGCGAGGCGCTCGGCGTCGTGCTCGCGACCAGCGCATACGGGATCTCCTTCGGCGCCCTGGCCGTGGCATCCGGGCTGGACGTCTGGCAGACCTGCGTCCTGAGTCTGCTGATGTTCACCGGTGGCTCGCAGTTCGCGTTCGTGGGCGTCTTCACGGCCGGCGGCCTCGCGGCCCTGCCCTCGGCGATCGCGTCGGCGGCTCTTCTCGGAGTGCGCAACGTGGCCTACGGGATGCGTATGTCGCCGATCGTCGGGGGCGGCCCCGGGCGCAAGGCGGTGGCCGCGCACTTCACGATCGATGAGTCGACCGCGGTCGCGATCTCGCAGAGCGATCCGCGGCTGCGTCAGATCGGCTTCTGGGTGACCGGGATCGGCATCTTCGCCGGCTGGAACATCACCACCCTCGTCGGAGCGCTCGTGGGCGACGTGCTGGGGGACCCGAAAGCGTGGGGGCTGGATGCCGCCGCCGCTGCGGCGTTCCTCGCGCTGCTGTGGCCCCGACTTCGGCAGCGGCAGGCCGTCGCGGTCGGGGTGGCTGCCGCCGTGGTCGCCGCCGCGTTCACACCTTTCCTGATGCCGGGTCTCCCGGTCCTCGTCGCGGCCGTCGTCGCGATAGCGGTCGGCTGGTTCAACTGGCTCGGGCGACCGGCATCCGTGACGGAAGGGCCGCTGGATGACTCGGAGGCTTTCTCGTGACACTCTGGAGTGCGATCCTCCTCGCCGCCGTGATCTGTCTCGCGTTGAAGGCGGCCGGCTATCTGGTGCCGTCCTCGGTGCTCGAAGCGCCCCGTGTCGCCCGGATCTCCGACCTGCTGACCGTGGCTCTCCTCGCGGCGCTCGTCGCCGTGCAGACGCTCGGTGACGGTCAAGCCATCACCGTCGATGCCCGCGTGCCCGCCTTGCTGGTCGCCGGAGGGCTTCTGTGGCTGCGGCAGTCGTTCCTCGTCGTCGTGGCCGCTGCTGCCGCGGTGGCGGCTCTCTTGCGCGTCTTCGGCCTCGCGGTGTGATTCCCGGAGCTCGTCGGTGCACCGCTCGCGCCGGTAAGCTCGACGGGTGCGCGTGAGCTGGGTGTCGAGAACGTTGTCCTGGGTGGCTGCGGCCCTGGTGGGCGGCGTCTACGGCGTTGCGGGCACCATCGCCCACAGTGTGATGTGGGGTCCGATCCCGATCGGGCTCATCGTCGCCGCCATAGCGTGCGCCGCGATCCTGGTCGCCGTGCGTGCGCTCACTCACGATAGGGGAGCAGCCGTCGCCGCCGGCCTGGGGATGATCGGGATGCTGGTGCTGATCTCCGGTGTGGGCCCCGGCGGATCCGTGGTCGTGCCGGATTCGCTCAGTGGCCAGATCTGGACGTACGTGGTCGCGGGGATCGTGCTTCTGGTCATCGCCTGGCCGTCCTTCTCGCGGGTCCCTGTGCGCACCGAGGCGCCCGCCGCGCAGGAATCCGAGTCGCGTGAGTCGTAGACTGGAGCGGTGACGTATGTGATCGCCCTCCCGTGCGTCGATGTCAAGGACCGAGCCTGCATCGACGAGTGCCCCGTTGACTGCATCTACGAGGGCGAACGCTCGCTGTACATCCACCCGGACGAGTGCGTGGACTGTGGTGCGTGTGAACCGGTGTGCCCCGTGGAAGCCATCTACTACGAGGACGACCTGCCCGATGAGTGGCAGGACTACTACAAGGCCAATGTCGAGTTCTTCGACGAGATCGGCTCTCCCGGAGGCGCGGCGAAGGTCGGCGTCTACGCGTTCGACCACCCGATCGTCGCCGCGCTCCCGCCGCAGGGCGAGTAGGCGCGCGCTGTGAGCGTCCGCGACCTCGCCGACTACCCCTGGGACGCCGTCGTCCCGTTCCGCGAGCGTGCAGCCCGGCACCCGGACGGGATCGTGGATCTCTCCATCGGCTCGCCGGTGGACCCGACCCCCGACATCATCCGGCGCGCTCTGGCCGATGCGACCGATGCCCATGCCTATCCGCAGACGGTCGGCACGCCGACCCTGCGCGAGGCGATCGTGGAATGGTACGCGCGGCGACGCGGCGTGCCCGACCTCCGGGTCGACAACGTGCTGCCCACGATCGGCTCCAAGGAGTTCGTCGCGTTGCTGCCCACCCTGCTCGGATTGGGGGAGGGCGACATCGTGGTGCACCCCCGTGTCGCCTATCCGACCTACGAGGTCGGCGCCCGTGTCGTCGGCGCCACACCGCACCCCGCCGATGATCCTGCGGACTGGCCGGAGGGCACCAAGCTCGTCTGGATAAACACGCCCGGCAACCCGGACGGGCGCACGTGGACCGTCGACGAGCTCGCCGCCGCCGTGGCACGCGCCCGCGAGCTCGGCGCCGTGCTCGCGAGTGACGAGTGCTACGCCGAACTCGGCTGGGACGGCGAATGGGCCACCTCGCCGATTCCGTCGATCCTCGACCCGAGGGTGACGGGTGGCAGTCGCTCGAACCTGCTCAGCGTGTACTCGCTCAGCAAGCAGTCCAACCTCGCCGGCTACCGTGCCGCGTTCGTCGCCGGCTGTGCCCGCGTGGTCGGCGACCTCCTGACGGCGCGCAAGCATCTCGGTCTGATGCCGCCCGCTCCGGTGCAGCACGCCATGGCGGTGGCGCTCGGCGACGACGCGCATGTCGCGGCGCAGAAGGAGCTCTATCGCACCCGGCGCGATGCGCTGCGTCCCGCCCTGGTGGCCGCGGGGTTCCGCATCGATGGTTCGGAGGCCGGACTGTACCTGTGGGCGACCGAGGAACGGGATGCATGGGAGTCACTGGAACGGCTCGCTGATCTGGGTATCCTCGCGGGGCCGGGGCCGTTCTACGGTGCCGACGCCGCGCAGCACGTTCGCCTCGCGCTCACCGCACCGACCGAGCGCATCCTCGAGGCTGCACGACGCCTCACTGTCGAAGCTCTGTAGGTTATCCCCTTGAAGTAGCCGTCTGTTTGGCGGATGTCACAGTAGGCCAGAGTGCCTACTAGGCTGTAAAAGCGATTCGGTCGTGACCCGACCTGGCGCTTCAGCGCCGTGAGATCGCCAGTTCCGACTTGATCAAGATCATGTCCGACACCACCGCGACGAGCGGGGACGGACACCAGGAGGAGGTCCGCGTGAGTGCAGCGGCAGACCAGACGGCGAAGCTGACGATCGGTGAGACGACCGCCGAATTCCCGGTACTGCGCGGCACGGCGGGGCACGACAGCATCGACTTCTCGACGCTGACCCGTCAGACCGGCTACACCGGCCTCGACTACGGCTTCGTGAACACCGCGTCGACGAAGTCCGAGATCACCTTCATCGACGGCGACAAGGGCATCCTCCGCTATCGCGGGTACCCGATCGAACAGTTGGCGGGATCGACCAGCTACCTCGAGGTCGCGTGGCTCTTGATCTACGGCGAGCTGCCCTCGGCGTCCGAGCTCGCGGAGTTCGACGAGAAGATCCGTCGCCACACTCTGCTGCACGAAGACCTCAAGCGCTTCTTCTCCGCACTTCCGCATACGGCGCACCCGATGTCGGTGCTGTCTTCGGCGGTCGCGGCGCTCTCGACCTATTACGAAGGTCAGACCGACCCGCACAACCCCGAGCATGTCGAGCTGAACATGGTCCGCATGCTCGCCAAGCTTCCGGTGATCGCGGCGTATGCGCACAAGAAGAGCGTCGGCCAGGCCTTCCTGTACCCCGACAACTCGCTGAGCTTCGTGGACAACTTCCTGAAGCTGAACTTCGGCGTGCACAGCGAGGAGTACGAGGTCAACCCGGTGATGTCGAAGGCTCTCGAGCTCCTCCTCATCCTGCACGAAGACCACGAGCAGAACGCCTCGACCTCGACCGTCCGCCTCGTGGGGTCGACCGGAGCGAACCAGTTCGCGTCGATCTCCGCCGGCATCCAAGCTCTCTCCGGCCCCCTCCACGGCGGTGCGAACGAGGCCGTGCTGACCATGCTCGGGCAGATCCGTGACTCCGGTCAGAGCGTGTCGCGCTTCGTCGAGCGGGTGAAGAACAAGGAAGAGGGCGTGAAGCTGATGGGCTTCGGGCACCGGGTCTACAAGAACTACGATCCGCGCGCCAAGCTCGTCAAGGACGCCGCCGATGAGGTGCTGTCGTCGCTGGGCGTCACCGACCCCCTTCTCGACCTGGCCAAGGAACTCGAGGAGCTCGCGCTCGCTGACGACTACTTCCGCGAGCGTCGGCTGTACCCGAACGTCGACTTCTACACGGGCGTGATCTACAAGGCGATGGGCTTCCCGACGCGGATGTTCACGGTGCTCTTCGCGATCGGACGTCTGCCCGGCTGGCTCGCGCAGTGGCGCGAGCTGCAGCTCGACCCGCAGACCAAGATCGGCCGCCCGCAGCAGCTGTACACGGGATCGTCGGAGCGCTCTTTCCCGACCCGCTGAGCCATCGGCCGCGCCCGGCCGTAAGCAGTCGAGGCCCCCTCTGCCCACCGACGCCCCCTCGCAATGACGACTGTCAGTGGGGGCGTCGACGTGCTGAGGGGGCCTCGACGTGAAAGGGGGCGGAGCGGGACGCGTCAGCGCCCCCGGCCGCCGCCCTGACGGGACTGACCGCTCTGGGTGGAGTAGCCGCTGCCCTGGCCGCCACTGGAGCGGGGACGGCGGCGCCGACGCGACGGCGGGTTGGCGGCCCCGTTCCGCTCGCCGCTCGCGGGACGCTGCTTGGAGGACTGACGCTGCTGCTGCTGCGCCGGCTGGACCGGGGCCGGTCGCACGTGCGGTGCGCGCTCGGGGACGAGGGCGGTGACGGCCGCCGCGGTCACGTCCTCCAGCTGTGCGCTGATCGCAGCCTTGCGCAGCAGGTCCTTGACGTCACGACGCTGGTCGGGCAGGACCACGGTCACGACCGTCCCGGCTGCTCCCGCGCGTGCCGTGCGACCGGAGCGGTGCAGGTACGCCTTGTGCTCGACGGGCGGGTCCACGTGCACGACGAGGTCCACATTGTCCACGTGCACACCGCGCGCGGCGACATCGGTCGCGACGAGCACGCGCACGCCACCGTCCTCCGGGGCGGCGGAGAACGCGCCGAGATTGCGCTCGCGGGCGTTCTGCGAAAGGTTGCCGTGCAGGTCGACCGCGGGGATGCCTGCGGCGGTGAGCTGCTTCGCGAGCTTCTTGGCCTGGTGCTTGGTTCGGGTGAAGAGGATGCGACGGCCCGTGCCCGATGCGAGGTCGCGCACGAGCGCGGTCTTGTTGTCGGTCGAGTCGACCACGAGCACGCGGTGGGTCATCTCGCCGACGGGCACGCTGTCCTCGTCGACTTCGTGGCTGACTGCGTTCGAGAGGAAGCGGCGGGCCAGAGTGTCGATCCCACGGTCGAGCGTCGCGCTGAACAGCAGGCGCTGGCCGCCCGCGGGGGTAGCGGTGAGGATGCGGGTGACGCCGGGGAGGAAGCCGAGGTCTGCCATGTGGTCGGCCTCGTCCAGCACGGTGACCTCGATCGCGCTGAGACGCACGACCTGCTGCTTCATGAGGTCTTCGAGTCGACCGGGACAGGCGACCACGATGTCGACGCCGCCGCGCAGTGCCTGCTCCTGCGGGCGCTGGCTGACACCGCCGAAGACGGTCGTGACACGAAGACCTGCGGCTTCGGCGAGAGGCGCGATGGTCGCGGCGATCTGGGTCGCGAGCTCACGGGTCGGAGCGAGGACGAGTCCGCGCGGGAGGCCTGCGCGGCGCTGACCTCCGGACGCCGCGAGGCGCGCGACGAGCGGGAGGGCGAAGGCGATGGTCTTGCCGCTTCCCGTGCGGCCGCGGCCCAGGAGGTCGCGTCCGGCGAGCGAATCGGGGAGGGTGTCGCGCTGGATGGCGAACGCCTCGGTCTTGCCGGAGGCGGCGAGAACATCGGCGAGCTCGGCGGGAACGCCGAGTTCAAGGAAAGTAGACATGCAGAAACTCCGTCAGCGCACGAGTGAACGGCGCGAGATAGGGGGTGAGGTGGGCGACGGCGCAGGAATTGCGCATCGATTCGCCGTTCGAAAGGCCAGCTCGTGCTGGTGATGGGAGCGGTTCGGCTCGCTTCGGTCCTCAGAGACCCCGTGACGACGACGATGTTGTGGGACCGGCGGTCCGTGCAACGCTTCTAGTCTATCAGCGCGGGCATGCCGTCAGCTGCATGCCCGCGTCGTGCGCGAGTCGTCGAGCGCGGATCAGGCGTGCAGGGCCTGGTTCAGCGTCACTCCGACACCCGCCCGTCGCACGGCCTCGACCGCTCCGCTGAGGGAGTTGCGACGGAAGAGCAGTCCATCCTGGCCCGAGAGCTCTGCGCCCTTCACCGTCCGCCGTCCGCCGTCCGGAGTCGCGGGACCGTCGGCGAGGACGATCTTGGTGCCGGCCGTCACGTAGAGTCCCGCCTCGACGATGCAGTCATCGCCGAGCGAGATGCCGATGCCTGCGTTGGCGCCGAGGAGGGTGCGCGCTCCGATCGACACGCGATGGGTGCCGCCGCCCGAGAGGGTGCCCATGATGGAGGAGCCGCCGCCGATGTCACTGCCGTCCCCGACGACGACACCCTGCGAGATGCGTCCCTCGACCATCGAGGCGCCGAGAGTGCCAGCGTTGAAGTTGACGAAGCCCTCGTGCATCACCGTCGTGCCGGGGGAGAGGTGGGCTCCGAGGCGGACGCGGGACGCGTCGGCGATGCGCACGCCGGGGGGCTGGACGTAGTCGGTCAGACGGGGGAACTTGTCCAACCCCTGCACCTGGATGCCTGCGCGCTGGAGGTGCGGGCGGAGCCGCGCCGCGACGTCGGGGTGCACCGGCCCTGCGTTCGTCCAGGCGACGTTCGGCAGGTGCCCGAAGATGCCGTCGAGGTTCAGCTCGTTGGGGCGCGCGACGAGGTGCGAGAGCGCGTGCAGTCGCAGATATGCGTCTGCCGTGGACGCGGGGGCCTCGTCGAGGTCGATCTGCAGCTGCACGACCTCGACCGTGACATCTCGTCGCTCGTCGCGTCCGACGAGGGGCTCGAGCGCAGCGACCGCAGCCTCGTCCGCGACCGATGCGCCACGGCGCACCTCCGGGTACCAGGCATCGAGAACCGTGCCGTCCCCGGCGATCGTGGTCAGTCCGATACCCCATACCGTGCGTGCGTCGCTCATCCCTCCACGCTATCGCGCCCGGCCGGTGACGACGTCACGCATGACGGGGAAAGTAGGCTGGACGCATGGTGCTCGATCTGACCGCGTCCTCCGTCGAACTCACTCGTGCGATCTGCGACATTCCGAGCGTCTCCGGCGACGAGCAGACGCTGGCCGACGCGATCGAGGCCGCGCTCTCACCGCTGGCCCATCTCGAGGTCTTCCGCCACGGCAACACGATCGTCGCCCGCACCGACCTCGGGCGTGCCCAGCGCGTCGCGATCGCCGGTCACATCGACACCGTGCCGATCAACGCCAACCTCCCGACCCGGGATATCGAGATCGATGGAGTGCCGTACCTGTGGGGACGCGGAACGGTGGACATGAAGGCCGGGACCGCCGTGCAGCTGAAGCTCGCGGCCGAGCTCACCGCTCCCGCCGTCGACATCACCTGGATGTGGTACGACAACGAGGAGATCGAAGCCTCCAAGAACGGTCTCGGTCTGCTCGCCGCCGTTCGTCCCGATCTGTTCCAGGCGGACTTCGCGATCCTCGGCGAGCCGTCCAACGGCGAGGTGGAGGGGGGCTGCAACGGCACCCTTCGAGCGCTGGTCCGTACGACCGGCGTCCGAGCGCACAGCGCCCGCGCGTGGATCGGTGAGAACGCGATCCACAGCGCCGCGCCCATCCTCACCCGGCTGGCGGAGTACCGCGCGAAGGAGGTGCTCGTCGAAGGACTGCTCTACCGCGAGAGCCTGAGCGCCGTGCGTATCGCGGGCGGCGTCGCGGGGAACGTCATCCCCGATGCCTGCGAGGTCGAGGTCAACTACCGTTTCGCTCCGAACAAGTCGGCTGCGGATGCCGAGTCCCATCTGCGCGGAGTCCTCGCCGGCTTCGACATCGAGATCACGGACGCCGCCGAGGGCGCGCGCCCGGGGCTCGATGCCGAGATCGCGAAGCAGTTCGTGGCGGCCGTCGGAGCGGAGCCGCGCCCGAAGTACGGGTGGACGGACGTCGCGCGGTTCTCGGCTCTCGGTATCCCCGCGGTGAACTACGGCCCGGGCGACCCCCACCTCGCACACCACGACGAGGAGCGCGTGCCGCTCGCGCAGATCGACGCCGTGGAGCGGGGCCTGCGCGTATGGCTCGCTTCGCGCTGAGCACCGCTCGCCGGTGGGCGCACGCGCCGCTCGCGCTGCGCATCGCGCTCATCTATCTCGGTGCGCGGGTGGTCACGACCGCGTTCTTCCTCGTAGCGGGCTCTCTGTCGACCGGCGCCTCCCGGTTCGGGGCAGACGCGAGCCTCGTCGACTTCATCCTCGGCTGGGACGCTCAGTGGTACTGGCTCGTCGCGGAGACCGGGTACCCGGCCGACCTTCCCCTGACCGACTCCGGCGAGGTCGCCGAGAACGCCTGGGCGTTCATGCCGGTGTTCGCCTTCGCGGCCAAGACGGTCGGGTTCCTGTTCGGCTCGTGGGGCGTGGGGGCTCTCCTGATCTCGTTCGTCTCCGGATACCTCGCCTGCCTCGCCCTGCACCGCCTGCTCCGTGACCGCATCGGAAGCGGCGCGGCGACCTGGGCGGTCGTCTTCTTCGCCGCCGGGCCCATCGCGGCCATGTTCCAGGTCGGCTACGCCGAGACCCTCTTCCTCCTGCTGCTGTTCCTCGCACTCGACGCGACCGCCCGACACCGCTACTCCTGGCTCTACGTGCTCATCCCGGTGATGGCGTTCACCCGCCCCGGTGTGCTCGCCTTCGCCCTCTACCTGGGGCTGCACGGGATCATGCGGTGGATTCGTCGGAAGGAGGAGCCGCTCTCCGGTCGGGAGATCGCGCACATCCTGGCGCTCGGTGCGCTGGCGAGCGTGACCGGGTTCGCGTGGCAGGTGATCGCCGGCATCGTCACCGGTGACCCCGGCGCATATCTCGCCACCGAGCTCGCCTGGCGTCGTCACTGGATCGTCGGCGGGGTCGACGGTTTCGTCCCGTTCGAAGGCTGGGTCCAGGCAGCGCAGTTCTGGTTCGGCTTCTGGGGGTTTCCGCAGTGGTGGGGGCCGATCGCACTGGTGCTCCTGGTCGTCGGGTTCGCGGCCGCGCTGTTGTACTCCCCGCAGGTCCGCGCCCTCGGGGGTGAGCTGCGACTGTGGAGCGCAAGCTACCTCCTCTACCTGCTCGCCGTGTTCTTCCCGCAGTCGAGCACGTTCCGTCTGCTCCTGCCGCTGAGCCCGTTGTGGGGCGCGGTCGCCGTCCCGCGGTCACGGCGTTGGCGACTCGGAATCCTGGCGCTGTGTCTCGTCGGGCAGTGGATCTGGATCTTCCACATGTACGCGCTCGGAAACACGTTCTGGCAGGTGCCGTGATCGTGAAGCTCCGCCCAATTGTTGCTCGGTGACCTCCAGGCCCCGGTGACACCCGATAAACTCATCCCATACCACCGGAGGAAAGGGAGCCACGATGGCAGCGATGAAGCCGAGGACCGGAGACGGACCCATGGAGGCCGTGAAAGAAGGACGACTCATCATCGTGCGCGTTCCGCTCGAAGGCGGCGGCCGTCTGGTCGTCTCCGTGAACGACGCAGAGGCCAAGGAGCTTCACGACGTGCTCGCCGCCGTCGTGGCGCCGGCCTGATCGATCTCGGGTCCGCGTCCGCGGATTCGGAAGGGCGGTGGATCTCGGATCCACCGCCCTTCGTCGATTGCGAGGTCTTCGCAGCGGCCGGAGCCGAGGGCTCAGTCCCGCTCGGGAAGGCTGATGAGTTGCAACAGGCCTTCGCCGGCGGGGGACACCGTCGCCAGCACTGCCGACGACTCTTGCGTCTCCTGCACCAGCGAGCGGTAAGCGGAGGTGACCTCGTCGCGCTGCACCGGGTCGGCGACGCGACCACCGGCGAGGATGCGAGGTACCAGGACGAGTCCGCCCGTGCGAGCGAGGCGAAGCCCGTGTTCGACGTATTCGATCACGTGTTCGGGGTCGGCATCGACCAGCACGATGTCGTAGGAAGCTTCGTTCATCCGAGGCAGGACGTCGATGGCGCGCCCGGTGATGAACCGGACCCGCGTGGAAGGGACCTTCGCATCGGCGAACGCCTGGCGCGCGGCCGCGAGGTGCTCGGGCTCGTTGTCGATCGAGGTGAGCACGGCCTGCGGGGCACCGCGGAGGAGCCAGAGTCCCGAGACGCCGGCGCCGGTGCCGATCTCGACGATCGACCGCGCGCCCGTCGCAGCCGCGAGCACGGCGATCTGGGAGCCGACGACCGTGCTGACCGGCATTGCGCCCAGCTCGATCGCGTGTGCGCGGGCACGGGCGATGGCGTCCGGTTCGACGATGGACTCGCGGAGGAAACGCGCGTTCGCGTCGTGCTCGCTCATAGCCTGTTCTCCCTGCCTGCCCGGTGATTCCCTCCAGCGTATTCGCTCGTCGCGCGCGAGGACCGCAGGCGCGGCGGTAGCCTGTACAGATGACGTTCGGGCTCACCTTCGAGAAGATGCTGCTGATCGGCCTCATCGCGGTCCTGATCATCGGTCCTGAGCGTCTTCCGCGGGCCGCCGAGAGCTTCTCGCGAATGGTCCGCAAGGCCGGTGAGTACCTCCGCGACACCAAGAGCCGGATGCGCCAGGAGATGGGCCCCGAGCTGGACGATGTCGATTGGCGAAAGCTCGATCCCCGCCAATATGATCCGCGCCGGATCATCCGCGACGCCCTGTTCGAGGAGCCTCAGCCGGCGACGCCGATGCAGGCCACGCAGGCGATCGCCGAGCCGATCGCCCCTCGAGCCGCCCCGCAGGAGTTCAGCGCGACGAATCGCCCTCCGTTCGATTCCGAGGCCACCTGATCCTCTAGGAGATCCGTGAGCGCAGCGTCGTGATGTCCGCGTCGCTGAAGAGGGCACGGGGGATGGCGGTGGCCGCGCTCGTGCCGCGCACCTTGAGCAGTACCGCATCCCTGCCTACGCGCATGCTCTGGAACGTTCCGTAGGCGATCTCCGACTGTCTCCTGCCGCTGCCCAGCCTCAGCACGCCGTCTTCGAGCTGTGCCCACACCACGGTCTCGACGGGCATCGCCGTCCGTACGGCCTGGCGCGCGGACGAGACCGACATCACGACGGCGAACACCGCGAGGCCGACGATCAGCAACGGCATCCAGCCTGCGCCGAACGGTGGTTCCGTGCCGCTGGGCACGGGCGTGCTCAGGTTCAGGATGCTGAGCGTCAGCGCGCCGGCGAGCGCGACCCACATGACGATGGCGGCCGGCCGGGTCAACGAGTAGATCGCCGCGTCGCGAGCCATTCGTTGCAGCAGCCCCTCGTCGATCGTCAGGGAGCGGGGAGGCATCGGGTCACTCCTCCTTGCGCGGTCCACCGACGGTCATCGGCAGCGAACGACCGGCGAGGCCCCGCCCCCGCCGTGTGAGGGAGCGAGCGAGATCGTGGATCGCGGTGGCTGCGGCATCCGTGGCTCCCCCCGAGATGAGAGGGGCGCCGGCGTCTCCACTCTGTCGCAGCGCGGGGCTCAGGGGAATCGACGCCAGAAGCGGGACGGCCTCGTCCGGCTCGGAGAGCGCCTCGGCGACGGCCGCTCCGCCGCCTGACCCGAACAGGTCCAGCGCGGTTCCGTCTGGCAGCGTGTAGGCGGCCATGTTCTCGACGACGCCGATCACGTGCTGGCCGGTCTGCCGTGCGACGAGCCCGCTGCGGATCGCCACATCCGAGGCCGCCGTCTGCGGGGTCGTCACGACGAGGACCTCCGCGTGCGGGAGCAGCTGACCGATCGAGATGGCGATGTCGCCCGTGCCGGGAGGCATGTCGATGAGCAATATGTCGAGGTCGCCGAAGAAGACGTCGGTGAGGAACTGCGACACGGTGCGATGCAGCATCGGCCCCCTCCACGCCACGACGGACTCGCCGTCGCGCAGGAACATCCCGATCGAGATGGTCTTCACACCGTGCGCCACCGGGGGCAGCATCAGGTCGTCGATACGCGTCGGCTGCGTCCCCGCGGGGATGCCGAGGAGGCCCGGGATGGAGAATCCGTGCACGTCGGCATCGACGAGTCCGACCGAGAGACCCTGATCGGCGAGGGCGACGGCGAGGTTCGCGGTGACGGTGGACTTTCCCACTCCGCCCTTGCCGCTCGAGACGAGGATCACACGGGTGAGGGAGTCGGGGCCGAACGGCATGTGCCGCGCCGGACGGCCGTCGCGGAGTTTCTCGGTCAGCGCCTTCCGCTCGGCAGGCGTCATCACGCCCACCGCGACGTCGACACCGGTGACGCCGGGGACGGACGCCGCGGCCTGTCGCACGTCGGCTTCGATTCGCGCCGCTGCGGGGCAGCCCACGATCGTCAGCACGATGCCGACCTGGGCGCGGCCGTGCTCGACGGAGATGTCGCGCACCATGTCGAGGTCGCCGATGGGGCGACGCAGCTCGGGGTCCGTCACGGCGGAGACCGCGGTGCGGACGAGGTCGGCCGCGGTCACGATGCGGCGCCCCTCGATGCCTCGTCGTCGGTGTCCCCGAGCTCGGCGAGCAGAGCCTTCAGCTCCTGCCGAAGCACGTCTCGGGTCACGGCTTGCGAGTTGCGCTCCTCGAGCGCCATGCGCAGCGCCACGATCTCGCGGGCCAGGTACTCGGTGTCGGCCAGGTTGCGCTCGGCGCGCTGGCGATCCTGCTCGATCTGCACCCGATCGCGGTCGTCCTGGCGGTTCTGCGCGAGCAGGATCAGCGGAGCGGCGTAGGAGGCCTGCAATGAGAGCATGAGCGTCAGGGCCGTGAACCCGAGCGCGGCATCATCGAAACGCAGCTCCTCGGGCATCAGCGTGTTCCAGACGATCCAGACCACGCAGAACAGGCTGAGGATCACGAGGAACGCCGGCGTCCCCATCGCCCGCGCGACCCACTCCGTGAATCGCCCGAAGCGATCGCGAGAGGTGGTGCGGGGGCGGCCCGTGCTGCGTCCCGGCGCGTCCAGACGCGACTCGCGGGCCATCAGCTCGTCTCCTTCGCGGCGGCGGCGATGTCGTCGCTGTCCTGTGAACGCCAGTCATCGGGGAGGAGATAGTCCAGCACATCGTCGATGCTGATGGCGCCGACGAGCCGATGGGCGGCGTCGATCACCGGCAGGGAGACGAGGTCGTAGCTCGCCAGCAGACGTGCCACCTCGGCTGCCGATGCCGTGACGGGAACGGGCTCGAGGCTGTCATCGAGGATCGCTCCGAGCCGTTCGTGCGGGGGATAGCGCAGCATCCGCTGGAAATGCACGAGCCCGAGCAGGCGGCCGGTAGGTGTCTCGAACGGGGGGAGGGTCACGAACACCGCCGCAGCCAGCGCCGGGTGCAGCTCGTGGCGGCGGATCAGGGCGAGGGCTTCGGCGACGGTGGCATCGGCCGACAGGATGATCGGTTCCGGGGTCATCAGACCGCCGGCGGTGTCCGGGCCGTAGCGCAGCAGCATCCGGACGTCCTCGGCCTCCTCCGGCTCCATCAGCTCGAGGAGCTGCTCCAGGCGGTCCGGTGTGAGCTGGGCGAGCAGATCGGCTGCATCGTCCGGCTCCATCTGGTCGAGGATGTCGGCCGCGCGCTCATCGCCGAGCCGGTCGAGGATGTGCACCTGCTCGTCCTCGGGCATCTCCTCGAGGGCATCGGCGAGGCGATCGTCCGAGAGCTCTTCGGCGACCTCGATCATGCGCTGCTGGGGCAGATCGAGAAGCGTGTTCGCGAGGTCGGCGGCATGCAGTTCGGAGTACGAGGCGACGAGCTGTTCAGCCGACTGGGATTCTCCCGGTGCACGTTCCTCGGCGACCTCGTTCCACGCGGCGAACGTCGTCGGTCCCTTGGCGAAGGGCGAGGCGCTGGTCTTCGGCCGACGCAGGAAGAGCTGGCTGATGGCCCATTCCCCGAGGCGGTTGGGCTCGATCGCCACGTCCTCGATCACGGCCTTGCCGCTGCCGTCGGCGAAGCTGACCCGCCTTCCGAGCATCTCCGCGAGCACACGCACCTCACCCGCACGCGGAGAGAAGCGTCGCACGTTGATGAGCCCGGTGGTGATGACCTGACCGGAGCGGATCGAGGTGACGCGGCCGATCGAGAGGAACACGTGTCGTCGTCCCGGGATCTCGACCACGAGACCGATCACGCGGGGTGCCGCGGTACTTCGGTACACCACGACGACATCCCGGACCTTGCCGAGCCGGTCGCCGACGGGATCGAAGACGGCGCACCCGGCCAGGCGCGCGGCGAAAACCCGTTGTGTGCTCACCCCTCCAGAGTAGTCGGCGGGTACGGTCATGCGCGGGATGGCCGCGCCTCGGACGGTGTGGCGATGCGCATGGAAGAATAGTCGGATGAGTATGCTGAACCGCCCCGCGAACAGCTCGGAGACCGGCGAGACCGTCGCTTCCACGCGCGACTACGAGAACGCACAGAAGACCGTCTCGAAGCTGATCGCCGGGGAGGTTCCGGCACGGGACATCGCGATCGTCGGGCAGAGTGTACGCACGGTCGAGCGTGTCACCGGCAAGCTCGGCTATGCCGCGGCGGCACGCTCCGGCGCGATCAACGGAGTGCTGATCGGCCTGTTCCTGTCCGCGATCCTCGTGCTCGGCAACCCCGAGGTCCCGATCCAGCTGTTCGTGGGTTTCGTTCTCATCGGTGTCGCCGTCGGGATGCTCCTGAGCCTCGTGACCTACGCGATCGTGCGGCGTCGGCGTGACTTCGCCAGCGTCACGCAGTTCGCGGCGGATCACTACGAGGTCACCGTCCAAGCCGCCTCTCTCGCCAAGGCTCGCGATGTGCTCGGCGCGACGCGCGTCGCTCCGGTGCGGCCCCCGGTGAACCTCGACGAGCCGCCCCGATACGGAGAGCGGATCCCCCCCGGCGCTCCTGCTCCTACGCCGGCACCCGAAGAGCCCGTGATCCCCCCGCGTCCCGCCGATCCCGTGACAGAACCGGCCGCCGACCCGGAGCCGGGGGCGCCCGCACCGGAGCCGGGGGACGCTGGACCGATCGAGCCCGACGCGACCCCCGGCGCAGACGGCGCCTCGGGCGAGCGGGCCTGACGCCGATCCCGGCACGTTTCGCCTGATGGCCGAGATCGAGGTCGCCCTGCCGAACGGAGTCACCGTCGTGTCCGCAGACTGGACCCGCGGCGACAACGGCGCGACGGTGATCGTCGCCCACGGTGCGGGCGGGGGAAAGGACCACCCTTTCCTCACCGGGTACGTCGAGGCACTCAGTGCGATCGGCTTCTCGACACTCCGCTTCAATTTCCCGTACGTGCAGCAGGGGCGGCGGATGCCGGGGCCGGCCGCGCACGCGATCGCCACCTGGAACGCGGTCACGATGTTCGCGCGCACGTCGGACCCCGCGGCGACGATCTGGGCGACGGGGAAGTCCTACGGCGGACGCATGGCATCGATGGCGGTCGCGGAGGGCTTGCGCGTGGACGGACTCGCCTACCTCGGCTATCC
The DNA here is from genome assembly GCF_020524545.1 of Microbacterium paraoxydans. Taxonomy (GTDB): domain Bacteria; phylum Actinomycetota; class Actinomycetes; order Actinomycetales; family Microbacteriaceae; genus Microbacterium; species Microbacterium paraoxydans_C. Next base: position 689,426 of record NZ_JAIVLG010000002.1, read on the forward strand.
CCTGCATCCGCCGGGGCGGCCGGAGAAGCCCCGGGTCGAACACCTGCCGGCGATCACCGTGCCACAGCTGTTCGTCGAGGGGACGAACGATCCCTTCATCCAGCCGATCTCGCAGTTCGAACAGGCGGTCGAGGCCTGTCAGGATGCGCGCATCGTCTGGTTCGAGGGCGGCGGGCACACGTTCGAGGTGAAGGGCCGCAAGCTCCCCGCGGAGCAGATCGGTGCCTCGCTCGCCCCGATCGTGGCCGAGTTCGCCCTCGGAAGCGCTGAGGACTGACTTTCAGTCGATGAGAACCGACAGCTCCGGGTCCGCGAGCACGCGGCGGACGGTGGAGACCCCCAGCGCGCTCATCTCCGGGTTCGAGTTCTCGTAGTACCAGCCGAGGCCCAGTGCCTGTTGCAGCGCCCATCCGGCACCCCGCCGCCATTCGGCCTCGCCGACGGAGATACCGTCGCGGACGAGGCGTCGCGCCGGGGCGTCGAGGATGTGCCAGGCGGCGACGAGGTCGAGCGCCGGGTCCGCAGGCCCGAAGCCCCCGCCGTCGAGCACACCCGCCAGCCGGACCTCGTCGCCGCGGTCTATGACCAGGAGGTTGAACGGCGTGAGGTCACGGTGGCTCATCAGCGGAACATCTGCGGGCGGAAGCGCGCGCAGGGCCGCCCAGAGCCTCGCCGTGCGCTCCACGTCGATCAGGTGGTCGCTCCGCGACAGACACTCCGAGACCCAGCCATCGTGGTCGCCGAGTCGCCCGCCGCGGCCGTTCCCGTCGAACACCCGCCCGCGTACATCGACCGACCGCAATGCACGGATGAGGACGACCAGATCCTGAGCGAGTGCTTCCGAGGCGGCGGCTTGAAGGGGTCCCAGCGGCTCGCCCTCGATCCAGGATTGGATCGCCCAGGCCGAGTCGAACTCCTCCGACGCGGCGGCGGTTCCGTACGGTCGCGGGGCGGGGAACGGAATCGCCCCCGCCAGCTCGTCGAGCGCCGCGGCCTCGCGCACGAGAGTGGGCTCCGACGTCGCGAGGCGCGGGAAGCGTGCAACGAGGCCGTCGCCCACTCGAATTATCCTGTTCACCGTCCCCGTGGCCGTGATCGGCCGCAGGATCTCTCCGTGCAACTCGGGGAAGCGCCGTACGATCAGGCGTGCTGCGACCTCGGTCTCGAGCGCCAGCTCACCGTCATGCATCCGCCGATGTCAGCTCTGGAGCCGGGCGATCCATGCTTCCACCTCGTCCGCCGTGCGGGGGATGTCGGCGGAGAGGTTGACGGGGCCGTCCTCGGTCATCAGGATGTCGTCCTCGATGCGGACGCCGATGCCGCGAAGCTCTGCAGGAACGGTGAGGTCGTCGATCTGGAAGTACAGGCCCGGCTCGATCGTGAACACCATGCCGGGTGCCAGGACCCCGTCGTAGTACATCTCGCGGCGCGCCTGAGCGCAGTCATGCACATCGATGCCGAGATGGTGCGAGGTTCCGTGCACCATGTATCGACGGTGCTGGCCGCCCTTGTCCGCGTCGATCGCCTCGTCGGCCGTCACCGGCAGCAGGCCCCACTCCGCAGTGCGCGCGGCGATGACCGCCATGGCAGCCGCGTGCACGTCGCGGAACCGGACGCCCACTCGCGCGGCCGCGAACGCGGCGTCCGCGGCCTCGCGCACCGTCTCGTACACCCGGCGCTGCACCTCGGTGAAGGTGCCCGACACCGGCAGCGTGCGGGTGATGTCCGCCGTGTACAGGCTGTCGGCTTCGACTCCGGCGTCGACGAGGATCAGGTCGCCAGGTACCACGGTGCCGTCGTTGCGTGTCCAGTGCAGATAGCAGGCATGCGGACCGGAGGCCGCGATCGTGTCGTAGCCCTCGCCGTTGCCGTCTTCACGGGCACGGCGGTGGAAGACGCCCTCCACGACCCGCTCGCCGCGGGCGTGCGCCACCGCGGACGGGAGCTCGCGGACGATGTCGTCGAAGCCGTTCGCAGTGATCTCGACGGCGCGGCGCATCTCTGCGATCTCGAACTCGTCCTTGATCAGGCGCAACTCGGAGACGAAACGGGTGAGCGACTCGTCCTCGTCGAGCACGAGCTCTCCCTCGACGCTTTCGAGCTCGTGCAGATGGGCGGTCGCGATCTCGAGATCGGCCGCGACACCGTCGAGGGATGGGCGCGGACCGATCCAGAACTCGCCGATCGTGGCGTCGGCATAGAACTCCGTCGTGGTGCGATCGGCGCGCTCACGGAAGAAGAGCGTGACGTCGTGCCCCGTATCGGTCGGCGCGAAGACGAGGACCGAGTCGGGTTCGGCATCCGCGGCCCACCCTGTGAGGTGAGCGAAGGCGGAGTGCGCTCGGAAGACGTAGTCGGTGTCGTTGCTGCGCTGCTTCAGCGAACCTGCCGGGATGACGAGGCGCTTCCCAGGGAAAGCCGCAGAGACCGCGGCACGACGGACGGCGGCGTACGATGCTTGCGCGCGCGGTGCGGGAAGGGTCTCCGGACGCTCTGCCCACCCTGTGGAGATCGTGTCGAGGAATCCCTGCGGGAAGGGCTGCTTGCGGTTCGTACTGCTGTTCTCGACAGACGCTTCGACGGTGGTTTCTGCGATCGTGTCGCGTTCTCCGGTGCTCATCCTCCCAGTCTGTCACCTGCGAGGCGGGTTGCGGGAGCTCAGCCGGCCGGCTCCAGCTGGACGACGAGCGCGCGATGGTCACTGCCCCCGGCATCGGCCAGGACCACGGAGCCCGTCGGCGTCCAGTTCGGCGAGGCCATCACGTGATCGATCGGCGCCCCGGCGAGGGGCGGGAGCGAACTGGGCCACGTTCCCGCGAGACCGTTGCCGGTGCGCGAGGCGACATCGCGGCAGTACCCGATGTCGCCACCGCCCACTCCGAGCGGCGCCATGTGGTCGATCGTCGCGTTGAAGTCCCCGGCCAGGATGAAGTCGCCCTGCGGGCACTGGTCGGCGATCCACTGGAGATCGCTCTGCCACTGCTGCATCTCCTCCATGCGGGGAGCGACCGCGTGCACGGCGACGATCGTGGGGCCGGAGCCGTCGATCGGCATCAGCACGGCACTCGGCACGGAGCCCGTGTTGCTGCTGCCGTCCTTCGAGGACTCGATCACCGAGTACTCGCCGAGGTCGGGGGCGACCAGTACCGTGGTGTGCCAGGACTGGGGACCGTTGGGGACATCGGGGCGGAACTGCACGTGGTGCACCCACATCGGGTGCCCCTGTTCGCGCAGCATGATCGCGATGCGTTCGCCGACGTCCTCGGTGGTCTCCGGGAGCGCCACGATATCGGCACCCTGAGCGAGGATCTGCTGCGCGATCACCTCGGCGGATACGGCTTCGCCCGCCGTGTTCCACGTCAGTACCCGGATGCTGCTCTCCGTCTTCTGCGGGAGGTCGGTGGTGCCGAAGCCGCGGGTCGCTCCGATGATGCCGGTGGCGCCTGCGCCCAGCAACGCGACGATGAGCACCGACGCGGCGAACCCGCGCAGGGGACGGGCGAAGAGCAGCAGGAGCGCGAGCACGGCGAGCACGAGGAGTCCGCCGAGGACCAGCCCGCGCGCGGACACCAGCTGCGCGAACGGATACGTCTGCTCGAGACGGAAGAACTGCGGCCACACCACGATCGCCGTCGCGATCGCGAGCAGGACGGTGAAGAGGATCCCCAGTAGTCGAAACATCACCTCAAGCCTAGGAGCGCCGCCTGTGAAGTCCCTGCCTCGACATCCGTCTCCGTGCGCCTCCGCGTCCACCGGTGGTCGCGCTCGGTACGCTCGGAGGATGGCCTCTCCGTCCTCCGGGTTCGTCGGTCCCACCGACCTGCATCTGCACTCCAACCAGTCCGATGGCACGGAGTCGCCCGCGGAGGTGATCAGGCAGGCGCACGCGCACGGGATCCGCACCGCGGCGCTCACCGATCACGATCGCTCCACCGGATGGCAGGAGGCCGGCGACGCCGCCGTCGACCTCGGCATGACATTCATCCCGGGGATGGAGCTTTCCGCGAAGCACGATTGGCGCAGTGTGCACGTGCTCGGCTACCTCTTCGACCCCGATGATCCGGCTCTGCAGGCCGAGACCGACCGCATCCGCGGGGATCGGATCGGGCGCGCGGAACGGATCGTTCGCAACATCGGGCGCGACTACGACCTGGCCTGGGATGACGTCATCGCTCAGACGACTCTGGATGCGACCGTCGGCCGCCCCCACATCGCAGACGCCCTCGTGGCACGGGGCATCGTCCGCGACCGCACCGAGGCGTTCGACGGGATCCTCCATCCGCGCGAGGGCTACTACGAGCCGCACTACGCACCGGATCCGCTGACCGCGGTGCGCCTGATCACGCAAGCCGGGGGAGTGGCGATCGTCGCGCACCCGGTCACCGCCGGCCGGGACCGGATGATGCCGATCCCGTACATCGAGCGTCTGATCGCGGCCGGGCTCGGCGGCTTCGAGGTCGACCACCGCGAGAACACCGAGGCGGGCAAGCGGATGCTGCGCGAGCTTGCGCAGAAGCACGACCTCATCGTGACGGGGTCCAGCGACTACCACGGCAGCGGCAAGCCGAACCGTCCAGGCGAGAACACCACATCCGACGTGATGGTCGCGCGATTGCTCGCACGCGGCACCGGTGTCGAACCGCGCTCACCCTTCCGAGAAGTCGAGGCGTCAGGCTCCGGTGACCGGAGCGGCGCCGGCCCCGGAACCTCCACGGCGACGACGGCGGCGGCGTGCCGGCGCGGGCTTGCCGTCGTGGTGCTCCTTGCCCGCACCGTCGTGGGTGCCTGCGCCTTCGGCGCTGCGGTCTGCCGTCGGAGCGGACTGTCCTTCGCCGGTGGTGGCTTCCGATGCACCCTCGGTGAAGGTCGAGCCGACCGGAGTCGCGCTGTTGCGGCGGCGGCGGCGTCGTCGCGTCCCGGTCTTGTCGGCGCCCTCGGCGGCGGCGTCTGCCGCACGCTCGGGACGACGGGTGCGCTCGGTCTTCACGGATTCGGTCTTCGGAGCCGACACCAGGCGGCCCTTCGTTCCCTCGGGGATGTCGAGGTCTTCGTACAGGTGCGGACTCGACGAGTAGGTCTCGATGGGCTCCGGCTGACCGAAGTCGAGTGCCCGGTTGATGAGAGCCCACTTGTGCAGGTCCTCCCAGTCGACGAACGTGACGGCGATACCGGTCTTGCCGGCCCGACCCGTACGGCCGGCGCGGTGCAGGTACGTCTTCTCCTCGTCGGGAATCGTGTGGTTGATGACGTGGGTCACGTCGTCGACGTCGATGCCGCGCGCGGCCACATCCGTCGCGACGAGCACGTCGCGCTTGCCGGCCTTGAAAGCCGCCATGGAGCGCTCGCGCTGGTCCTGACCCATGTCGCCGTGCACACCGCCGACGTTGAACCCGCGATCGTTGAGCTCATCGACGAGGCGCTGTGCCGCGCGCTTGGTGCGCGTGAAGATCACCGTCTTTCCGCGGCCCTCGGCCTGCAGGATGCGGGCGATGATCTCGTCCTTGTCCATCGAGTGCGCGCGGTACACGAGGTGCTTGATGTTCGCCTGAGTGAGGCCCTCGTCCGGATCGTTGGCACGGATATGGATCGGGTTCGACATGAAGCGACGGGCGAGGGCCACGATCGGGCCGGGCATCGTGGCCGAGAACAGCTGCGTGTGGCGGACGGCCGGGACTTTCTGGAAGATCTTCTCGATGTCGGCGAGGAAGCCGAGGTCGAGCATCTTGTCGGCCTCGTCCAGCACGACCTCCGTCGCATTGGACAGGTCGAGCAGGCGCTGCCCAGCCAGGTCGATCAGGCGGCCGGGAGTGCCGACCACGATCTGCGCGCCTGCCTTGAGCTGGTCGATCTGGCCTTCGTAGGCCTTGCCTCCGTAGATGGCGACCACGCTGGTGGAGCGGTTGCTGGTGAGCAGGTCGATGTCCTCGTACACCTGCACCGCGAGCTCGCGGGTGGGGACGACGATGAGTGCCTTGACACCGTGCTCCGGGTCTTTGCCGAGGCGCTGGACGACGGGGATGCCGAACCCGAAGGTCTTTCCCGTTCCGGTCTTCGCCTGGCCGATGATGTCCTGCCCCGGAAGGCCGAGAGGGATGGTCTGCTCCTGGATCGGGAACGCATCGACGATGCCCTTGGCCGCGAGTGCGTCGACGATGTCCTGATCGATGCCGAGATCGGCGAAAGTTGTCACTTTTTCAGATTGCCTGTCCGGCGACCCTGGGGGATCGCCTCGTAAACGGATCCACGCCGTCTCTTGTGCCACAGGCGCGGTGCCCCGCTCCGACGGCGGGGACACGCCCAGCCTACCGGAGGGGTGGTGCGGACCAGGAAGGAGAGGCGCGCGCGGGTATTGTGAATCCCGTGGCGGACTCGAGAGGAAGACCTCGTGGTTAAGTGGTTCTGGCAGCGCGATGACGCGCCACGGCGAATCCTCACCCTGCGCAGCCGCGGAGAGCAGAGTGATGCGACGAGGGTCGACTTCGCCGAACTCGCCCCCGAGCTCGATCGATTCCTCGGTCAGGCCGCATACCTGCAGCTGGGCTACTTCGAGACGCTCACCAGACTCATCCGGGCGACCCCTGAGCTCTCCGAGAAGGAGTCGCTGTCACGGGCGGCCGGGGCGGCGTTGACCAAGCACCGGGGGATCGTGGAGGTCATCGCCGAGCGCGGCGGCGACCCGACGCAGGTGATGTTGCCCTTCCGTGAGAACCTCGACGCGTTCCGGCGGAAGACGATCGGTGCGCGCCCGCGGGAGACGCTCCTCGCCGTCTACATCACCGCCGGGATGCTCGACGACTTCTACCTCGCGCTCGCGTCGAGCTATGGGGATACCGGTCGTCGGGTCGCGGAGATCCTCCGTGAGGACGATGCCGGCCATGAGATCGTCGCGATCATCCAGGAGACGATCGAGAGCGATGAGGAGTGGCGGTCCCTGCTGTCGATGTGGGCACGTCGCCTCGTCGGCGACACCATTCTGGTCTGCCGTTCGGCCCTGCGGCCGGAACTGCTCCAGGTCGACGACGAGCGCGTCGAGCCGGTCTACACCGAGCTCATGGGCGCCCACGCACGCCGCATGGATGCGATGGGCCTCGCGTCCTAGGCGCCGTCAGATGCCGAGTGCCGCCTTGGCATCGGCATCGGAGCGCTTGCGCTGCGCGGTGACCGCAGCCGTCGCCACCGCGGCGATCGCGCTGGCGCCCAGCACGCTCGCGAGCCACAGCCAGATGTCGTCCTCGCCGACGCCGGCCCACTGCAGGCCCGTATAGGTGATCGCCGAGACCGCTGTGGCGACAGCGGGGGCGAGCGCCACTCCGCGCAGCTCGCGGCCCGAGATCAGGAAATGCACCGCGATGCCCAGGGCACACGCGCCGATGAGTGCGAGCAGGATGTACATCGTGTGCTCAGGCGACGAAGCCGACGCGGCGCGATTCCTCGGTGCCCAGCTCGACGTAGGCGAGGTTCGCCGTCGGGACGATGTAGGAGTTGCCCTTCACATCGGCGAAGCTCACGTGCGTGGCGTTCTGCTCCAGTGCCGAGGTGACCTGGGTGCGGACCTCGTCCGCGCTCACGCCGGTGTCGAAGCTCAGTTCGCGGCCGGTGTTGATGATGCCGATGCGGATTTCCACGCGTGCTCCTTGAAGTTCGGGGACTGGCCCAACTCTACCCCGCGGGCCCCGGGCCGGATCGGCGCCCGGCGTCGGTTTCGCCGTGAGCGCACAGCCCGGACGATCGCTCGCCGCGAGCTGCCCTCGCGGGCGGGCGTATGAGGATGTCCGCGCACCCGGATAGCGTGGAGGGCATGACACCGGATGCCGCGCAGCGAGCTGTGATCGCCGCCGAGACGTTCGCATCGGGCGTCATCATCGGGGCACCGGGAACCGGAAAGACGCGGACGCTCGTCGAGCGCGTCGTGCACCTGCTGGATGCCGGCGATCTGCGACCGGAGCAGGTGCTGGCCCTCACGCCGAGCCGCCAGGCTGCGACGGCGCTGCGTGACCGGATCGGTGTCCGCATCGGGCAGGCGACTCCGGGGCCGCTGGCGCGTTCGCTCGGCTCCTTCGCCTTCCAGCTGGTCCGAGGGGCGATGGTGCGCGACGGGGCGGAACCGCCGGCGCTGCTCACCGGAGCCGACCAGGATCGCATCATCGCGGATCTGCTCGCCGGCGATGCCGAGGACGGTCGCATCCCCTGGCCGGAAGCGCTCAGCAGTTCGGTGCGCGCGTCGAAGGGATTCCGTTCCGAGCTCCGAGCCTTCCTCGCCGAGTGCACCGAGATCCGGGCCCGGCCGGACGAACTCCGCGCGTCGGCGAACGACGTGTGGGTAGCGGCCGCGGACTTCCTCGTCGAGTATCGGACGGTGCTCGACGCGCTGCGCTCCGCGCACCGCGACGCCGCGGACCTTCTCAGCGAGGCAGGTGCCATCCTGCGCACGGCCGAGGCGACCACGCTCGGCCCGCTCGCGCCGTTGCGCGTCGTGCTGATCGATGACGCGCAGGAGCTCACCCGCGGAGGGATCGATGTCGTGAGGGCACTGCGGGGCCGGGGCATCGCAGTGCTGGCCTTCGGTGATCCCGACATCTCATCCGGGTCGTTCCGGGGCGCGAGCCCGGAGCTTTTCGCCCAGCTCGCCGGAGCCGTGGGCGAGGTGCATGTGCTCGACGGTGCGCACCGGCAGCATCCGGCGCTCACTGCGTTGACTCGCACTGTGACGCAGGCGATCGGCGTTTCCGGACGCGTCGAACATCGCCGCGCTCCGGTGCCCGTCGAGCTCGACGAGGTCGACGCGCACGTGTCGACGTTCGTCGCCCCTTCCCCCTATGAGGAGCTCGACCGCATCGCCGGAGTCATGCGCGACTGGCATCTGTCCGAGGGCATCCGCTGGGACCGGATGGCCGTCATCGCTCACGACACCCGGCAAGTGACCACGCTGGAGACCGAGCTCGCGGCCAGGGAGATCCCGACGCGCGCCGCCGGTGTGCAACGCCCGCTCGGCAGCGAAGGGGTCGTGCGCGACATCGTCGGCATCGTGCGGCTGGCCCTGACGCCGGTGGACGAGCGCACCCCGGAGCAGCTCGAAGAGGCGCTGCGCACCCCTTTCGGCGGGATGGATGCGATCGGGCTCCGCCGTCTCCGCGCCCGCCTCCGGCACATCGAACTCGAGCAGGGCGGGTCGACGCCGGCGCGCGAGCTCTTGCGTCAGGCAATGGCGAACCCCAGCCATCTGACGCTCATCGACGCGCCGGAATCCCGCTCCGCCGAGCGCTTCGCCGAGACGGTCGAGGCGGTCGCGCGCGCCGCCGACGAGGGGGAGACGATCCACGATCTGCTGTGGCGGGTGTGGGAGCAGGCACGAGCCGTCGACGGCCGGCGTCTCGAGGTGGCATGGCGGGAGATCTCTCTGCTGCCGACTGGCGCGGAAACGGCCCGCTCACTCGATGCGCTCGTCTCGCTCTTCGACGCGGCGAAACGCTTCGTCGAGCGCACCCCCAACGAGAAGCCCGAGGCATTCGTGCGCGACGTCCTCGACAGCGAAGTCCCCGAGGACTCCCTGTCGACGCCCGACCGTCCGGGCAAGGTCACGTTGCTGACCCCGGCCACGGCACTCGGGACCGAGTTCGACGCGGTCGTCGTCGCCGGAGTGCAGGACGGCATCTGGCCCAACGTCCGCTTGCGCGGTGGCCTGCTGCAGACCTGGCGCCTGGCCGATGCGCTCGAGGCCGCTCGTACCGGCAAGAGCATCGATCAGCCGGGTGTGCTGGACCGGCGGCGCGCGGCGCTGCACGACGAGCTCCGTCTGTTCGTGCGCGCCGTCTCGCGGGCGCGGCAGCGGCTCCTGATCACCGCGGTGGACGACGACGACCTCACTCCGAGCCCGTTCTTCGCTTTCCTGCCCGCCCCGGCGCCGCCGGAGCGCCACGCATCGGCCGAGCATCCGCTCACGTTGCGCGGGCTGGTCGCCCGGCACCGTCGGACGCTCACCACAGCGCACTCGGACGCGCTCAGGCGTGACGCGGCGGGCCAGCTCGCCATCCTCGCCAGAGAAGGAGTGCCGGGAGCCGACCCCGCCGAGTGGTACGGCGTCACTGCACCCTCGACGGAGTCACCGCTACGCGATCTCGCCGTCGACGGCGCGCGCGTCTCGCCGTCCAAGATGGAGTCCTTCGAGGAGTGCGGTCTCAACTGGGTCGTCTCGGCTCTCGGCGGAGACACGGTGATGCCGCTGACGGCGGGGATCGGCACGATCGTCCACGAGGCGATGGAGCGCGTTCCGGATGGCGACCTGGAGCAGATGCGCGCGATCGTCGCGGGACGATGGCCGGAGCTCGACTTCGAGACCGCGTGGATCGGCCGCAAGGAGCGGCGACGCGCCGACCTGCTCGTCGAGCGCCTGCACACCTACCTCGGCGAGGTGCGCCGCGAAGGGGGACGCGTGATCGGCAGCGAGGCGGAGTTCCGTTTCGCCGTCGACGTCGCCGCTGCCACCGGGGCGGACACGGTGCCCGCCGTGCATCCGGTCGGGGAAGACCGCGCGAACCAGGCGATCATCCACGGATACATCGATCGCATCGAAACATACCCGCCGGGCTCCGGCGAACATGACGCTGCACGCGGTCGCGGCTGGGAACCGATGTCCGGCGGTCCGGAGGATCGCATCGTCGTGGTCGACCTGAAGACCGGGAAGAACGACCCGGAATCGGACTCCGGTGTCCGCGAGCATGCCCAGCTCGCGGCGTATCAGGTCGCCGTCCAGCAGGGTCTCGTCGGTGACGCTCCGCCGGCGTCGTTGGCCGGCGCGCGTCTCGTGATCGTCTCCAAGACGCTCGCCAAGAGCGAATACCGCATCGCGCATCAGCACACGCTCGACGACGGATCGCGTGCGGCTTTCCTCCGTCGTGTCTCGGATGCCGCCCGCGGTATGTCGGCATCGAGCTTCACGGCGCAGGTCGAGTCGCACTGCGCCGACACCCAGCGCCGTGTGCATCCGTGCCGCATCCACACCGTCCCGGCGGTGAGTGCATGATCGGTTGGAGCGGCGGCGAGCGGATCTCTGCGACCGACATCGCCGCCGCACTCGGACAGCCTCCGCCCACCCCCGCGCAGCAGCGGGTCATCGAGGCGCCCCCCGAGCCGGCGCTCGTCGTCGCCGGCGCAGGCAGCGGCAAGACCGAGACGATGTCCGGTCGAGTGGTGTGGCTCGTCGCGAACGGGCACGTGCGACGCGACGAGATCCTCGGACTCACGTTCACCCGCAAGGCCGCGGGGGAACTCGCAGAGCGGATAGGCCACCGCTTGGCGGTCATCGACGAGTACGGCCATCGGGGGTTGCTGCCCCATCTGGCACGGATCGTCGCCGACGGTGCCCTCCGCCGGGTCGAGGAGGCCGCCGATGGTCGACAACGTGACGTGGTGCGCAGGCACGTCCTCGACGAGCTCGCCGAACGTCATGGCACCGGGTGGGACCCGGCGATTCCTCGCGCGGCGGAGGACGTGATGATCCGCCCGAGGGTGTCGACGTACAACGCCTTCGCGGACGGCATCGTCCGCGAGCACGCTGCGCGCATCGGTCGTGATCCCGACGTCGCGATGCTCAGTCAGGCGGCCTCCTGGATGCTCGCCCGCGAAGTCGTGCTCCGCAGTGATCTTCCTGAGCTGGAGAACATCGAGTTCGCGCTCGGCACGATCATCGACGCCGTGCAGCGTCTCGCCGGCGATGCCCTCGATCATCGAGTCGACCTGGATCGGGCGGAGCGAATCGCACGGGAGCAGGCTCACGCGTTCGCCCCGTACCGCGCCAACGCCGATGTGGAGAAGGCGGCCGTGAACCTGCTCAGCCTGCCGACTCTCTCGCGGCTGGTCCGCGACTACATCGCCGCGAAGGAGCGCCGGGGCGTGCTCGACTTCGCCGATCAGGTCGGCGGTGCGTACGACATCGTCGAGTCCGCGCCCGACGTCCGTGACGAGCTTCGGGAGCAGCACCGCGTCGTGCTGCTCGACGAGTATCAGGACACCTCGGTCATTCAGACCCGCTTCCTGGCTGAGCTCTTCCGGGACTCCGCGGTGATGGCGGTCGGCGACCCCCACCAGTCCATCTACGGCTGGCGCGGTGCGAGCGCTGACAACCTCTATGCCTTCTCGCGGACGTTCTCGAGCACGGGAACGGCGCAGACGTACAGCCTCATGACGAGTTGGCGCAACGACCGCGGCATCCTCGGCATCGCCAACCGCGTGCTTGAGCCCCTGCAGCGGCCAGGACTCGATGTGCCGCCCCTCGAACCCCGTCCGGGAGCGGGAGAGGGAACCGTGACCGTCGAGTACGCGTTCACAGTCGATGACGAGGCAGCCGCCGTCGCGAACTGGTTCGCTGAGCGGAGGAAGGAACACGAAGGGCGCGGATCCCGTGCAGCGGAGAGCATTCGCCCGCACACGGGCGCGATCCTGTTCCGTTCGAAGCGGCATATGCAGACCTTCGCGGCGGCGCTCGCCGCTCGGGGCATCCCGCACCGCATCCTCGGCCTGGGCGGATTGCTCGCGACACCGGAGGTGGTCGACGTCGTCTCGACGCTTCGGGTCGTGCACGACCCCACCGCAGGATCCGCGCTGATCCGCCTCCTCACGGGCCCCCGCTTCGGGGTCGGCGTCGCCGATATGGCCGCCCTGTACGACCTCGGCCGCACGCTCTCGGAGCGAGACACCGCGTTGGCACCGCTCCCGGAAGAGGTGCGAGCGCGGTTGCGTTCCTCGCGCGGTGCCGATGAGGCGGTGTCGATCGTCGATGCGGTCGATGTGGTGCGCGCGGTGCGCGATGACTACCGCCTGCTCGAGACGATCAGTCCGGACGGTCGCGCACGCGTCCGTGCCGCAGGGGAGATGCTGGAACGGCTCCGCAGGGCAGCGTCGCAACCGATCCCAGAGCTGATCCGTCTCATCGAACTCGAACTCCGACTGGACATCGAACTCGCCGCCAACGAGACGCGGGGGCCTGCCCGGATCGCCGCCACGCAGCTACGGGCGTTCACCGACGAGGTGCGGGCATTCCTCGCGGCCGATGAGCGGGGGAGCATCGGGAGCCTGTTGGCGTGGCTCGACAAGGCCGAGAGCACCGACGAGCTGATGCCGCGCCCCGAACCTCCGGAGCCGGGTGTCGTGCAGCTGCTGACCATCCATGGATCGAAAGGTCTGGAGTGGGATGCGGTCGCGGTCGTGCGTCTGGTGGTCGACGAGCTCCCCAGCCGTGTCTCCGATACCTCGGGGTGGTTCGGTTTCGGCGTGATCCCGTTCGCCCTCCGCGGCGATCGAGAAGCGCTCCCTCGCTTCGAGTGGGATCCCGTCGAGGCGATGGGGGAGGAGACGGATCCGCAGAAACGACAGAAGCTTGCGCAGGCCTCGTTGTCGGGCGGTGCCACGAAGGCGAATCCGCAGGGCGGCGCGCTCAAGCGCTTCAAGGACGCGTACCGGGCGTATCAGCAGCAAGAGGAGCGGCGTCTCGCTTATGTCGCGGTCACTCGTGCGCGCACCGATCTGCTGCTCAGCGGCGCGCACTGGGCGGGGCAGAAGGCCCCTCGGACGCCGAGTCCCTACCTGGTCGAGGCGATCGACGTGTTGGGACTCGAGCCGATCACGCCGGTGGACCCCGACGACAACCCCTACGACGGGCCGGGGTCGACCTTGCGGTGGCCGCTCGATCCGCTGGGAGCCCGTCGCGCGACCGTCTCGGCCGCGGCGATGGCCGTCGACGATGCGTTCCGGAGCGGTGCCGCCGAGCCGTCGATCGAGCTCACGCGATTGTTGATCGAACGTGCCGCCCGACAGCGCGCGAGCGATGCCGAGGCTCCGACACGCGTGCCGGCATCGCGGTTCAAGGACTATGTGACCGATTACTCGGGCACGCTGTCGTCGATCGTGCGGCCGATGCCGGAGAGACCGTATCGACAGACCCGCCTGGGTACGCTCTTCCACGCCTGGGTGGAACAGAGATCCGAGCTCGTGGGAGTCGGCGCTCGTGTGGATGAGGCGCTCTGGGAGGTGGACGAAGACGAGGCCATGCCTGAGCTCGCGTTCGGAGCGACAGAGGCGTTCGACGGGCCGGGAGCGTCGGCGGACGCCGCAGACCTCGCGGTCCTCCAGGCGACGTTCGAACGGAGCGAATGGGGTCCACTGCGACCGATCGCGGTGGAGATCGAGATCGACTTCGCCCTCGGGGCCGGATTGCCGGATGCCGATGCCGGAGCCGTCCACATCGTCATCTGCAAACTCGACGCCGTGTATCGGCGCGCCGATCGCGGCGACCGCATCGAGATCGTCGATTGGAAGACGGGCAGGGCTCCGCGGACGGCGAAAGAGCGCGACGAGCGGATGCTGCAGCTCGCGCTCTATCGGCTCGCCTACCATCGGCGGTACGAGGTGCCCTTGGACGCGATCGACGTGGCCCTGTACTACGTGGCGGACGATCTGGTCATCCGCGGCGACCGTGTCTACTCCGAGGAGGAGCTCTTCCAGCGTTGGAGCGCCGCGCGCGCCGCCCGCTGAGCCTCGTCCGAGTCGTTCTCGTCGTCGTCGCCGTGTTCGTCGCCGGAACGCGGGCGAAGCGAGTGGGAGTCTTCGCGCGCGCCCGCTGGGCCGCTGGTCCCCGCGAACAGGCTGGCGACCCCGGAGAGGTCTTCGGTCTCGACGTCGAGCATCCTGGCACGACGGTCGGCGTCGTCGACGTGCTCGCCGGACGCGGGACCGGTCGGGTCGGTGGGCGCTGCGGTCACCGTGTCCGCCTCATCTTCCGCGTCTGCGGACTCCGCCCACAGCTCCTCGGGGTTGTACGCGTCGGTGTGCATCGAGGTGTCGATCTCGGCGACGGTGTCCTTCGGCACACGGTCGAGAGCATCGAGCGCCGAGTCGACGCCGGCACCCCGGGCGTCGATGATGGCGAGGTCGTCGCTGCGCAGTCCCTCGGCGAGTGCCTCCAGCAACGAGGCCGCATCATCGACGATGTCGGGTCGATGCATCGAATCGCCGTGCACGAGCCAGCGGGCGAACTCCAGTTCGGCGAGCAGCCGGGCGCGCACCTCCAGGCCGGCATCCGGTGCCCGGTCGATCGCATGGGAGTACGCGCGCTGGACGTCTTCAGCCGCGTCCGGTGCCGCGGACAACCAGGAAAGATCGAGGGCAGGGTCTCCCACCGAGAGTCCGTGCCAGCCGACCACGCCGACCACTTCAGGGCCGCGCTCGGGGTCATCGTCGAACAGGAACGAGGTCGCCTGCACGCCGCCAAGGATGACGGTGGATTCGAAGTGCCACAGCTCATCGTCCGCGACGGCGTCACGCCACCGGACGGTGAGTCGTGCGGGGACGCGGCCCGTGGCGGCCGCGGTGTCGACCAGGCGCTCCAGCTCTGCGCGACTCTCCTCGGCGCTGCGCGTGGCGAGACCGGCGCCGCGGACGACCGAGGTGGGCAGACCGTGCACGGCGGCGATCGAGGCGCCCATGGACTCCGCGGCGCCGCGTCCGGCCGGCACCATGGCGGCCTCGATCTGGAAACCGGGAAGGAGCTCGGTCACGAGAGCGCGTCCGTCGCCGAGCCGCGTCTCGCCGACGTAGGCCGGTGCGCGGAAGGGGAGCATGGCACGGGCCCCATCGGTCAGCGCGCGCAGGGCGAGCGCTTCGGCGGCGAGCTCCCGCGCTGTCTCGTCGTCGTCCGCCACGCGGATCGCGAGCTCACGGCCGTCGGCGAGCGTGGCGATCGCCGAGTCGAACCGTCCGTCGCCATCGGCGCTCAGACGGCGCGCCCCCGTGACCTCTGCCCCGGGCAGCGCAGCGGTCACGGCCGCGGCTAGAGTGAATGGAGAGCGTCCCATGCCCCCAGGGTAGGTCGGCTCAGGGGCGGTCCCGCCTCCGCCACGCCCGTGAAAGAGGGAGTCGATGACCAGTCAGCGCCCGTCTCTCGACCGTGCAGCCGAACTCCGCGACGAGCCGGACGTCCTCGAACGGCTTCGAGAAGACCCCGCCACTCGCGTGATCGTCGTTCGCGAGGGGCGCGTCAGAGTGGTCGATTCCGCATTGCTGCGGGTTCCGCCCGCAGCGGTCGTCGAGGCCACCTGGGCTCTGCTCGGACGGGACGCCGATGGCATAGCGCTGCTCCTCGCCGCGGCCCCGCCGGAGACCGATTCCCTCGACGCGACGCCCGACGAGATCTGGCTCGGGATCCGCGACCTCGGCGGCCGCGTCGACGGTCGGGAGTCCGAACTCCTCATCAGCGCCGTCGCCCTCGCCGGTTGGCTCCGCGATGCACCGTTCTGCCCGGCATGCGGGGGCGGGACGGAGCTGCGGCAGGGCGGATGGTCACGACGATGCGTGGTCTGCGGTCGCGAGCACTTCCCCCGCACCGACCCGGCGGTGATCGTCGCGGTCGAAAGCCGTGATGGCGAGCGTCTGCTCCTCGGAGCGAACGCGAACTGGGGCGGACGCATGTATTCCTGTTTCGCCGGGTTCACCGAGGCGGGCGAGTCGCTCGAGTCGACCGTGCACAGGGAGATCGAGGAGGAGTCGGGGGTTCGCCTGTCATCGCTGCGGTACATCTCCTCGCAGGCATGGCCGTTCCCGCGCTCTCTCATGATCGGCTTCCGCGCCGTCGTGGACGAGGAGTCCGCAGCGCTCGCCGACGGTGAGGAGATCATCGATGTGCGCTGGTTCTCCCGTGAGGAGATCGGCTCCGCGCTGGCAGGGCGGGGGCCGGTCGGGCTCCCCGGGCCCGCGTCGATCGCCCGCGCGCTGATCGTCGACTGGTACGAGGACCGCTTGTGAGCGCACTCGATGCCCTCGACGAGCGGCAGCGGGCGGCGGCATCGGTCTTGCGCGGTCCCGTCGCCGTGCTCGCCGGTGCAGGCACGGGAAAGACGCGCGTCATCACACATCGAATCGCTCATGGCGTGGATACGGGTGCGTACTCGCCCTCGCGCGTCATGGCGGTCACGTTCACGGCCAAAGCCGCCGGAGAGCTGCGAGGGCGCCTGCGAGCGCTCGGCGTCGAGGGAGTGGCCGCCCGGACGTTCCACGCGACCGCCCTGGCGCAGCTGAACTTCTTCTGGCCGACGCTCGCAGGCTCGCCCGCCCCGTCGATCATCGACAACAAGGTTCGGATGCTGGGGCAGGCGGCCGACGCGATCCGCCTGAGGCCCAGCACGGCGACTCTCCGCGACATCGCTTCCGAGATCGAGTGGCGTAAGGTCTCGATGCTCTCGATCGATCAGTACGCCGCGCTCGGACGCCCGATCAGCGGCGTGGACACCGGTCAGCTCATCGAGTTGATGCGCGGCTACGAGGCGCTGAAAGACGATCGCCGTCAACTCGATTTCGAAGACGTGCTCCTCGCCTGCGCGGGAATGCTCGAGACGGAGCCGCGCGTCACCGCGTCCGTCCACGAGCAGTATCGGCACTTCACGGTCGATGAGTTCCAAGACGTCTCGCCCCTGCAGAACCGGCTGCTCGAACTCTGGCTGGGGGATCGGCACGACATCTGCGTCGTCGGTGACGCCAGCCAGACGATCTACTCGTTCGCCGGCGCCGATCAGCGGTTCCTGCTCGAGTTCGAGCGTCGCCACCCCGACGCCACGGTAGTGCGGTTGGAGACGAACTATCGTTCCCAGGCGCCGATCCTGACCGTGGCGAACGCGCTGATGCACGGGCGGCCCGGAGCGCTCGAACTCGTGCCCGCGCGCGAGCAGTTCACCGCGGATGCCCCCACCGTGACCGCATACGACTCCGAGAGCGACGAGGCCGCGGGGATCGCGGCCTCGATCTCGGCCCAGCTCGCCGCAGGGGCATCGCCGTCGGAGATCGCGGTGCTCTACCGTGCGCACGCCCAGTCCGCGGTGCTGCAGCAGGCGCTCGCGGCCGAGGGCATCGCGACGACCGTGCTGGGTGGTACCCGGTTCTTCGCGATGCCGGAGGTGCGTCAAGCCATCCTGGCGCTGCGGGCGGCCGCGGTGGCTCCCTCCGAGCACGGTTTCCTGCCCGCGGTGCGACGGGTCCTGCGCGAGCTCGGTCTCACGGAGGAACCGCCCGCCGCAGGTGGTGTGCAGCGTGAGGGATGGGAAGCGCGACGTGCGATTCTTCGCCTCGCGGAAGAGGCAGGTCCCGACACGGATCTGCGCAGCTTCAGCGACGCGCTCATGGCCCGCGCGAAGGATCAGCATGAGCCCACGATGCGCACGGTGACTCTGTCGACCCTGCACGCGGCCAAGGGACTCGAATGGCCCCACGTGCACCTCGCCGGGTGGGCCGAGGGGTCGCTGCCGATCTCGTACGCGACGAGCTTCGAATCGGTGGACGAGGAGCGCCGTCTCGCCTACGTCGGCGTCACGCGCGCCGCGAGGACGCTGTCGCTGTCCTGGGCGAGAACTGCGGGGCGGGGAGAGCGGTCGCCGTCGCGGTTCCTTGCCGAGATGGGGACCACGGGGCGCGGCACCGGCATTCTTCGTGAAACGTCACCGAACGCCAACCGATCGAACCGTCGGCGCTGATCTGGGCGACGCGGCTCTCCGGAGCCGGGCGCTCGCCCAGGAGCACGGCCGCGACCCGCCCGGCTTCGGCGACCTGCACGGCGCGGATCGGACCCGGGTGGCGACCGATCAGCTGCGCGTGCAGCAGAGGCCAGGACGGGTCGAGATCGGTGGAGTGCGCGTCCCGGCAGGCCAGGCACGCGGACACCCCGGGGATGACGAGAGGGCCCACCGTCACGCGTCCCTGTTCGAACGACACCGGCAGATGCGGGACGTCGTCGCGGAGATGACGGGCGAGCAGGCGAGCCGCTGCGGCACCTGGCACGAGCACGACGGCGACGGCGGCTGGCTGGGCGGGATCGACGAGGGTGATGCCCTCGTCCACGAGCGACTCCCGCATGCGGTACTCGCATCGGCCGTCGGTGAGACCGATGCTCTCGACCCAGGCAGGGCGGGGTGCGGATGGCTCGTCGACCAGGAGTGGCTCCACTCGGCTGAGCAGGGCACGAGCCTGGTCACGCGGAGCCCCGGCGGCATGCGCGATCACGTCGAACGATCCGCGACGGAAGTACGAGCGCAAGCGACTGAGGAGGAGCTCCACCCAGGGTGCGTCCGCTTCGAAGCGCAGGTCACCGTCGTGGCCGAGCTGGAGCGTGCGTTCGTCGCACCACAACAGGGGCGCGTTCGGGTTCAGGCGCGTAAGGATCGGCGGAGTGAGCGGCATCCCTCTGATTGTGGAGGGGCGCGCGGGCTGCGGGTGACCCTCCAGGGCCTTCGGTGGAGAACTTCCGCTGATCTGCGCGACCGGGGAGGAGAAGTGGGGCCGCCCACGTCCGGCCGACGCCGACCCGGTCAGACGGGTCGGTCGCCCTCCGGCGCGGCGTCGCCGTCGCTCTCGTCGGGCTTCTCCGCCGCGAAGTCGTCGCCGTCCAGCAGACGTGCCAGCGCCTCGTCGAACTCGTCGGCGACCGGCTGCTCCCCGCGCTCCGCGGCCTGCAGGCGGGCCACCAGAGCGCGGGGATCGTCGATGTCCTCGGCGGTCGGCATCAGGTCGGGGTAGTCCCACAGCGAGTCTCGTGCTCCGATGCCGACGGCATCCGTCACGGCCTGCCACATCGCCGAGGCCTCGCGCATACGCCGTGGGCGAAGCTTGAGCCCGACGAGGGCGCCGAGTGCGTCCTCGGCGGGGCCGCCCACAGCGCGCCGTCGGCGAGCGGCTTCCGCGATGCGCGCGCCGTCGGGGAGCCGGGAGGTCGCCTGCGCGGTGACCACGTCCACCCACCCGTCGATCGTCGCAATGAGGTTCTCGAGCCGCGTCAGCGCCTCCCGCTGGGCCTCGCTCTGCACAGGGAGCAGCGCCCCACCCTCGATGGCGGCTCGCAATTCCTCCGGGTCGGAGGGGTCGAGCCTGCTCGCGACATCTTCCAGGGCGTCCACGTCGACCGTGACGCCGCGGGCGAAGTCCGTGATCTGCGCCATCACGTGCAGATGCAGCCATTTCGCGTGCCGGTAGAGACGCGCGTATGCGAGTTCGCGGGTGGCGAGGTAGAGGGCGATCTGGTCTTCCGGGATTTCGAGGCCCTCGCCGAACGCGGTCAAGTTCTGCGGGATCACAGCGGCGGTGCCGGCCGGGAGCACGGGGATTCCCACGTCACCGCCGGAGACGACCTCGAGCGACAGGTTCCCGAGCACCTGCCCGAACTGGGCCGCGAACACGGAGCCGCCCAGACCCCGCATCAGCTTTCCGGCCCCCTGGACCACACCGCGCATCTCCTCGGGGACCTGCGTGTCCAGCGCGGAGGTCAGCGCGTCGGCGATACTCGTCGACACCGGATCGGCGATCTCCTTCCACACCGGCAGGGTCTTCTCGACCCACTCGCCGCGAGTCATCGCGGTCGGGGGCGCAGCGAGCTCCGAGATCGTGGTCGCCTCGCCCAGCCACAGGTTGGCGAGCGAGAAGGAGTCGGCGAGCGAGGTGCGCGATCCGTCGCTGATGCCCTGACCGTCACGGTTGGCGATGAACAGGGCCTGACGCAGGGCGTTCTCCCACGGATCGCCGCCGAATGCCCCCTGGAGCTGCGACATGATCGTCTGCATCATCGCGGGGTCGAGGCTGAACCCGTCCATGCCCTCGAACGCGCCTCGCAGCGCCTCGGGGTCGATGTCGCCACCGCCCTGATTCGCGAGCATCCGTCGGAGGAACTCCTGGAAGTCCTCGGGTGTCGGGTCGTTGTCTGCCATGTCGCTCGCCTCTCAGGACATCTCTTGCCGTGGCATCTACGCTAGTCACAGGTTTCTGCGCGCGAACCCGATGCGGGCAGATCGGTGTACGCCGCTCGCGAACGACGGAGGACTGCTGTGGATCGAACGCGATCTGGAAAGCCCGGGCTCGGAGTCTGGGCGCTGATCGTCGCGCTCGTCGCCCTCGTCGTGCTGACCTTCCTGCCGTCGCCGTACGTGATTCAGCGCCCCGGTCCGGTCTACGACACACTCGGCACCGCGACGGACAAGGACGGCAACGAGGTACCGCTGATCAAGGTCGACGGCGCCGAGACGTTCGAGACGGCCGGGACGCTGGATCTGACCACCGTTCAGGTCGTGGGAAACCGCGAGCGCACCCCGAGCTGGTTCGAGCTGGCGTTGGCCTGGATGGACTCGTCCCGCGCGGTCGTGCCGCTGGACTCGGTCTTCCCGGAGGGCGTGACGACCGAGCAGCGCGACGAGCGCAACGCGACGCTGATGATCGACTCGCAGCATGAGGCCACCGCGGCCGCCCTGAACGAACTCGGGTATGACACCGGCGCGCAGGTCGTGGTGGTCGATGCCGTTCCCGATTCCCCGGCGGAGGGCGTGCTCGAGGCCGACGACGTGATCACCGCGATCGATGGCGAACCGGTGGCCTCGGCGACACAGCTGCGCGAGGCGATCCAGGAGGCGGCGGGCGAGCCCGTGACGCTCACCGTGCTGCGGGACGACGAGGAGCAGACGGTCGAGGTGACACCGGCGGAGCACGTGGAGGGCGGGGTCACGACCTGGCTCATCGGCGTCACCCTCCGCACCGACTACGACTTCGAGATCGATGTGACCATCCAGTTGGACAACGTCGGCGGCCCCAGCGCGGGGATGATGTTCGCGCTGGGCATCATCGACACGCTCACGGAGGGGGAGCTCAACGGCGGGGAGAACGTCGCGGGCACCGGGACCATCGATGCCGCGGGCACCGTCGGTCCGATCGGCGGGATCCGGCAGAAGCTCTACGGTGCGCGCGACGCCGGTGCGGAGTTCTTCCTCGCGCCGGAGGCGAACTGCGACGAGGTCGTCGGGCACGTCCCGGCCGGACTTCAGGTGATCCGCACCGCGACGCTGGACGAGTCGCTCGCGGCGCTCGAGGTGATCGCCGACGACGGCGACGTCGCCGCACTGCCGACATGTGAGCCCGCCGGCAGCTGAGTTGCGACCAGGCACCGTGACCTCGCCGTGACCGGGATGACAGCCTGCGCACAGTGAGCGATGCCTAGGATGGAAGTGTGACCTCGACCTCAGCTCCGACTCCGGCCACGCCTCGAACGTCCCGACGTATTCTCGGCATCTCCCTGGTGATCATCGCCGCCCTGATCGCGGTGTTCTTCGTGTTCGCCTCCCTGTACACCGAATTCCTCTGGTTCGACCAGCTGGGCTTCACCGGTGTCCTCACCACGCAGTGGATCGCCACGGCGGTGATGTTCGTGGTCGGCTTCCTCGGAATGGCGGTGCCGTTGTTCGTCGCCATCCAGCTCGCGTACCGGCTGCGTCCGGTGTACGTGCGGCTCAGCTCGCAGCTGGATCGTTATCAGGAGGTCATCGAGCCGCTGCGTCGACTCGCGATGTGGGGCATGCCGATCTTCTTCGGTCTGTTCGCCGGCTTCGCCGCCGCGGGGCAGTGGAAGACGGTGTGGCTCTGGGCCAACGGTGTCGCCACGTCCAGCGTCGACCCGCAGTTCGGTATCGACACCGGGTTCTACATGTTCGCGATGCCGTTCTACTCGATCCTGCTCGCTTTCGTGTCGGCGGTTCTGCTTCTCGCGCTCCTGGTCACCGCGCTCGTCTCCTATCTGTACGGTTCGGTGCGCGTGGGGCAGGGAGAGCTGCGCATCTCCAAGCCCGCCCGTATCCAGCTCGCGGTCATCGCCGGCCTTTATCTGCTCGTGCAGGCGGCGAGCCTGTGGCTCGACCAGTACAAGACCCTCGTCGAGCCGGACGACCGCATCACGGGTGCGGCCTACACAGGTGTCAACGCGACGATCCCCGGCCTCGCGATCCTCGCCATCATCGCCGCCGTCGTGGCCATTCTCTTCTTCGTCACCGCTGTCATCGGCCGGTGGCGCTTCCCGCTCGCGGCCACGGCACTCCTGATCGTCGCGGCGCTCGTCGTCGGCGTCGGCTACCCGTGGGTCGTGACGACCTTCCAGGTGCGGCCGAACCAGAACGCCTATCAGGCCGAGTACTACCAGCGGAACATCGACGGCACCAAGGAGGCCTACGGTGTCGCGGAGCTCGAGACCACGCCCTTCGCGGCCAAGACGGATGCCGAGGCCGGTCAGCTGCGAGCCGACGCCGAGACCACGGCCTCGACCCGCATCATGGACCCGAAGGTCATCCCGCCGACCGTGCGCCAGCTCGAGCAGTACCGCGGCTACTACCAGTTCCAGACGACCATGGACGTCGACCGCTACGAGATCGACGGTCAGATGCAGGACACGGTGGTGTCTGTGCGTGACCTCGACATGTCGGGCCTCGGCGACGGGGACAACTGGAACAACCGTGTGGCCGTCTACACGCACGGCTACGGTCTCGTGGCCGCCGCGGGCAACCAGCGCACCTCGGACGGAGAGCCGGTGTTCCTCGAGCGCGGCATCCCGTCTTCGGGGTTCCTGACGGACCGGGAGAACTTCGAGCCGCGCGTGTACTTCGGAGAGAACTCGCCCGAGTACTCGATCGTCGGTGCTCCCGAGGGATCCGAGCCCGCTGAGATCGACTATCCGCGAGGCAAGGACGGCTCCAACGAGACGAAGACGACGTTCTCCGGCGACGGCGGACCGAAGGTGGGCGACACCTTCACGAAGCTGCTGTACGCGCTGAAGTTCCAGTCCGAGCAGATCCTGTTCTCGAACCTCGTGAACGAGGACTCCCAGATCCTCTACGATCGTGACCCGACGACCCGTGTGCAGAAGGTCGCTCCGTACCTCGAGCTCGACAGCGACCCGTACCCGAGCGTGGTGGACGGACGCATCGTCTGGATCGTCGACGGCTACACGACGAGCCAGACCTACCCGTACTCGACGAGCGTGAGCCTGTCTGACGCGATCGCCGACTCGAACGTCACGTCACCGACGCTGGCGATCGACGACATCAACTACATCCGCAACTCGGTCAAGGCCACGGTGGACGCATACGACGGTTCCGTGACGCTGTACGCCTGGGACGAAGAGGACCCGGTCCTCAAGACGTGGCAGAAGATCTACCCGTCGACGCTGAAGCCGATCAGCGACATGTCGGGCGAACTGATGAGCCACGTGCGCTACCCGACCGACCTGTTCAAGGTGCAGCGCGACATCCTCGGCATCTACCACGTCGACACGGCGGGCTCTTTCGCGCAGCAGGACAACCGCTGGCAGACGCCGAACGACCCGCGCAGTGAATCCATGCTGCAGCCGCCTTACTACCTCACGATGCAGATGCCGGGTCAGGACTCCCCGCGGTTCTCGATGTTCTCGACGTTCATCCCGGCCTCGCAGGGGGCGGGGGGAAGCCGCGACGTTCTCATGGGGTACCTCGCGGTGGACTCGGACGCCGGTTCGGAGAAGGGCGTGAAGGCGGAGGGCTACGGCCAGCTGCGGATGCTCGAGATCGACACGGACACGACGGTGCCCGGTCCGGGTCAGGTGCAGAACACCTACAACTCCGACACGTCGGTCGTGCCTCAGCTCAACCTGCTGCAGCAGGGTGAGTCCGAGGTCATCTACGGCAACCTGCTGACGCTGCCGGTCGGCGGCGGTCTGCTCTACGTGCAGCCGGTGTACGTGCAGTCGTCCGAGGGCACCCAGTTGCCGCGTCTGCAGAAGGTGCTGGTCGCGTTCGGTGATCGCGTCGCATTCGAGGACACGCTGACCGAGGCTCTGGACACGCTCTTCGGCGGTGATTCCGGCGCCACCGGCGGCGATGACACGGTCGAGCCGAGCGACCCCGACACGGAGAACCCCGACGCCGGCGAGACGCCGGCCGAGCCGACGCAGCCGACGGATGCGCAGGCCGAGGCTCTGGCCGCTGCGCAGCAGGCACTGCTCGACCGGGAGACGGCGCTGCAGTCCGGTGACCTCACGAAGTTCGCGGAGGCCGATGAGCGCCTCACCGCAGCCGTCGAGAAGCTCCTGGAGCTGGACGCCGCAGCCGAGTAGTGACTCGTCTCGCACTGTCGTGAATGGGCGCTCCCGTAAGGGGGCGCCCATTCTTCTTCCGCCGACTCATTGCTGCAGGAAAGGCGAAAGGCCCTCTGATCTGGATTTCTCTAGATCAGAGGGCCTTTCATTTGTTGCGGGGACAGGATTTGAACCTGCGACCTCCGGGTTATGAGCCCGGCGAGCTACCGAACTGCTCCACCCCGCGGCACAAGAGATAACTTATCACGGAATGCGGGCCTCGGCGAATCGAGGGGGCTCGTGGATGGCGCCCCGGGCGTGTCGATGCGCGAGGATGGGAGCATGTCCGAGAGCGCAGCCGTCCCCGTCGCCGTGTGCCAGTTCGCGCCGACCGCATCCCGTTCCGAGAACCGCGCGAGGATCGCGGAGCTGACGGCGGACGCAGCGGCACGCGGCGCCACGCTGATCGTCTTCCCCGAGTACTCGAGCTACTTCGTCGATCCGATGGATGAGAGCCTCGCGGCGAACGCGGAAGACCTCGACGGCGACTTCGTCATGACGCTCACCGCGCTCGCTGCTGATCATGCGGTCGTGATCGTCGCGGGTCTGGTGGAGCGCGCGTCCGACGACCGCCGCGTGCGCAACACGGTGGTCGCCGTGCGCGGAGACGGCGTCCTGGCGGTCTATCGCAAGCAGCATCTCTACGATGCGTTCGGACAGACCGAGTCCGACTGGATCGAGCCCGGAGAGGTGGGGGAGGCATCGACGTTCGAGGTCGGAGGCCTGCGGTTCGGGCTCATGACCTGTTACGACCTGCGTTTCCCGGAGGTCGCCAGGTCGCTGGTCGACGCAGGGACCGATGCGCTGGTCGTACCGGCGGAGTGGGTGCGAGGTCCGCTCAAGGAGCATCACTGGACCACGCTGCTTGCGGCGCGTGCGATCGAGAACACGGTGTACGTGGTTGCGGCGGACCACCCGACGCCGATCGGGGTCGGGTGGTCCCAGATCATCGATCCGCAGGGTGTCGTCCTCGCCGGGGTCGGCACGGCCTCCGGCACGGCGGTGGCGGTCGTGGAGCGCTCCGCGATCGATCGGGTGCGAACGGTGAACCCCTCGCTCCGTGTGCGGCGTTACGCCGTCGTCCCGCGCTGAGGGGACGATCCCATCCTTCAGAGACGCTCAGGCGATGAACCCCGCCAGGCGGGACGCCGCCTCCTCCAGCACATCCACTCGCTTGCAGGCGGCGAAGCGCACCAGTCCCGCGTACTCCTGTCGGTGCGGTTCTGACACGAATGCGGTCAACGGGATGGCGACGACGCCGACGCGTTCCGGCAGCGCCCGGCAGAAGGCCGCCGCGTCGCTCCCGCCGAGCGCGGTCGCATCGGCCACGGTGAAGTAACCGCCCTGTGGCGTGTGCACGGTGAACCCGGCCGCCCGTAGTCCGTCGCCGAGGATCCCGTGTTTGCGGGCGAGCGCGGAGGAGGCGTCGGCGAAGGTGGAGTCGTCGAGTCGGAGCCCGAGGGCGACGGCGGGTTGGAACGGGGAGCCGTTCACGTAGGTGAGGTACTGCTTCACCGTGAGCACCGCCGTGATGAGTGCGGCGGGGCCGTGCACCCAGCCGATCTTCCACCCGGTGACCGAGAAGGTCTTGCCGGCGGAAGAGATCGTCAGCGTGCGCTCCGCGGCGCCGGGCAGTGTCGCGATCGGCGTGTGGGATGCCGTGAAGGCGAGATGCTCGTACACCTCATCGGTCACGATGACGGCGTCGTGCAGCGCGGCGAGCCGTACCACTTCGGTGAGGACCGCATGCCCGAAGACCGCGCCCGTCGGATTGTGCGGGTCGTTGACGAGGATGATCCGTGTGCGATCGGTCACGGTCGCCGCGAGCTGGTCGAGATCAGGCTGGAAGTCGGGCGCGCGGAGCGGAACCGTGCGCAGCCGTGCGCCTGCCAGCGCCACAGCCGCGGCGTAGGAGTCGTAATAGGGCTCGAACACCACGACCTCGTCGTCGGGGCCGTCGATCAGGGCGAGGAGCGTGGCCGTGAGCGCCTCGGTCGCGCCTGCCGTCACGATCACCTCGGTGCCGGGGTCGACGTCGATTCCGTAGAAGCGGCGTTGGTGCTCGCTGATCGCCCGCAGCAGGTCGGGCACACCGCGACCCGGTGGGTACTGGTTCGCCCCGTGCGCGATCGCGGTCCTGGCGGCTTCGAGCACCTCCGGCGGTCCGTCCTCGTCGGGGAATCCCTGGCCGAGATTGATCGCTCCGGTTCGCGCCGCGGCAGCGGACATCTCTGCGAAGATGGTGGGCGCGACGGTTCCATCTGGGGCGAGCAGACCGGCACCCGCCGCTGTGCGGCGCCATGCGCCGGGGATGACACTCATGAAGAACAGGCTAAGGCCATAGCTGAAACTCATCTTCGACATAAGGAACGCACAGACACACGCGTCATTCTGAAGTGGTCGTTGAAGGAGCACACCATGAACGAAGACAACACCCAGGACCACTCGGCACCCGCGTCGAACGACGCCGTGCCGTCCACCGAGGCAGCAGAGGTCGCCGCTCAGCCGGCAGCGGATGCCGCCGCCGACATCACCGCACCATCCGAGGCGCCGGTTCCCTCCGCACCGGCACCCGCTGCCCCCGTCGCGGGACACGAGGTGCCGCCGACCTTCACGTCGCAGGCGCCGTCGGCACCGGTGGTCGAGCCCGTGCCGCATGTCTTCGCCGCCCCCGCGACCCCCGCGACCGCGACGGCCTCTGGCGCCGCGTTCGGGATCCCCACCGCTTCGTCGTACACGCAGCCCACCCAGCCGCTGGGTGCGGACACGCTTCCCGGCGGCGCGAAGGGCAAGGACCAGAAGTCCCGCGGAGGCGCGAAGTTCGCCGCGTTCATCGTCGCGGCCGCGCTCGTCGGCGGTGTCGCAGGCTTCGGCGGCGGCGCGCTGCTGAACGGTCTTCAGAATCCGCCGTCCTCCGGGACGGCCTCGGGGCCGCAGACCGTCACGGTCAACAACCCCGGGTCGGTCAACGAGACCACCGCTGTCGCGACGTCTGCTCTGCCCTCCGTGGTCACCATCGAGGTCGCGGGCTCCGAGGAGGCCGGCAGCGGCTCCGGCGTCATCATCAGCGATGACGGCTATGTGCTCACGAACACCCACGTGGTGACGCTGGGCGGCGCCGTCGCCGACCCCACGATCCGGGTGACCACCTCGGACGGGAAGATCTACGAAGCCACGGTCGTGGGCACCGACCCGATCTACGACCTCGCCGTGATCAAGCTCACCGACGCGAAGGGCCTCACGCCCATGAAGTTCGCGGACTCGTCGAAGCTCAACGTCGGCGACACCACCGTCGCGCTCGGCGCTCCTCTCGGCCTGGCGAACTCGGTCACCACCGGCATCGTCAGCGCACTCAACCGGAGCATCCAGATCGCGTCGTCGGCTCTGCCCGACTCGTCCTCCGAGGATGCTCCTGAGCAGCAGTCGCCCGATCAGGGCCAGGGCCCCTTCCAGTTCGACATCCCCGGAAACTCTGGTCGGCAGACCTCCTCTTCCATCTCGATCGCCGTGATCCAGACCGACGCCGCCATCAACCACGGCAACTCCGGCGGTGCGCTGGTCAACAGCAAGGGAGAGTTGATCGGCATCAACGTGGCGATCGCGAGCTCGGGCAACTCCGAGGACTCCGGTTCCATCGGCATCGGCTTCGCGATCCCGTCGAACATCGCCAAGCGGGTCTCCGACGAGATCATCGCCGACGGTGCCGCGACGCACGGCCTCCTCGGCGCGTCGGTCCAGGACGCCTCGAGCGTCGAGGGCGCGACCGTCGCCGGTGCGTACATCGCCGACGCGAGCGACGGCGGCGCTGCGGCGGCAGCAGGCATCGAGGTGGGAGACATCGTCACCTCGTTCAACGGGGTGCCGATCACCAGCGCGACCGACCTCACCGCGCAGGTCCGTGCAGCGGCAGCGGGCAGCGACGCGCAGCTCACCTATGTCCGCGGCGGCAAGTCGTACGACATCGAGGTGACGCTCGGCGAACTCGCCGGCTGAGTCCCCCCGGTCTCACAGAGAAGGACGCCGCCCCGCGATAGGCTCGCGAGGTGGCGTCCTTCTCTTTCGGCTCCGGCAACGCGGCCAAGCTGCTCCGGATCCCGTTATACGCGGTCGGACGCCTCGGTACCTTCCTCCTCCCGCGCGGTCAGCGCTGGGTGTTCGGCTGCGGCGCCGGTATCGGCGACGGAGCCCTCGCTCTGTATCAGCACGCGTCAGCGCTCGGCCACGACACCCTGTGGCTCACAGGTTCCGCCCGCGAGGAGCGGGACGCCACCGCTCTCGGTATCCGGTTCGTCCGGAAGAACGGTCTGCGTGGCTGGTTGGCGACCGCCGCAGCGGGTGTTCTCGTCGTGACGCACGGCTTCGGAGACGTCAACCGCTACGCCGTCGGCGGCGCTTTCGTCGTGCAGCTCTGGCACGGGATCCCGCTCAAGCGGATCGGTCTTGATTCGCCGGCGACGACTCAGGTGCCGAAGGTCCCCGGAGCATCTCTGCTCCGACGTGTGATCGCCTTCCTGTACCGCGCGACCGCACAGCGGATCCGCGTGCTGCCGGCAGCTTCGACCCGGGCCAGAGGGCGACTGGAATCGGCATTCGGCCTGAGTGGCGATCGCGTGGTCGTGACCGGCGAACCGCGGGTCGATGTGCTGTCCGCCGGCTCGGGCGAGGGGCGTCGGGATACGGCCACCGCCCTGCTGCGCCGCGTCGTCGGGGAGATTCCGGAGGGGGCCCGGACGATCCTGTACGCCCCGACGTGGCGTGACGGAGCGCCCGATCCGGCGGTGCCGTCCGCGACGGAGTGGATCGCGATCCTTCGGATCCTCGAAGAGCAGAACGCGGTGTTGCTGGTGAGATCGCATCCCCTGGGAGCAGGTGGTTATGCGCCACCGCTGCCGAGTCGCAGGGTCCGGGCCCTGGGCGCCTCCGCCTTGGCAGATGTGACGCCTGCGCTCGCCGCCGTGGACGTGCTGGTCACCGACTACTCCTCGCTCGTCTACGACGTGGGACTGCTGGGAATGCCGGTGCTCTTCCTGGCTCCGGACGCGGCGGAGTACGCGCGCACGCGAGGCTTCTACGGTCGGTTCGAAGACGTCGCCGGTTCCGCGACGGCCGCGGACTGGCCGGCGCTGCTCGCGCAGCTGGAGCGCCTCCTGTCCGATGCCGGCTCGTATGACGCGGCATCGGCACGTTCCGCTACGCTCAGCGCGACGATGCATGCGCATCGGGACGGTCGCAACACGGATCGCGTGTACCGCGTGATCCGCGCACGGGGGATTCCCGCGCCGAAGGGAGCAGTATGACAACGGCCCGTATCGATGACGTGGCAGAGACGCTGGTCATCGCAGGGACCGGTCAGCGTCCGGCTGCGGCGGCGCTCGTCGGGCCGCGGGCGCGGGTCGAGGCGCGCGTCAGCGGAGGCGGGAAGACCTGGAAGGCCACGTTCGCGCTGCAGGCATCGCGCTGGGGAGGACCTTCGCTTCCGCTTCCCGCCGGCGTGTACGAACTGCAGATCGCCGGCGCCGATCTCGACGCTCTGCGCATCGATCCCGTCGTCCTCAGCGGAGTACGCGTCGCGGTCAGCGGGAGCGTCGTCCGCATCGCACCGCCGATCGACCCCGTGTACGAGACCGCCGAAGGGCGATCGACCCTGGAGGAGCGCTATGTCGCGCAGTCCGGCGGCACCGAGAACGCGGTCTTCTTCGAAAGCTTCTACGGCCGCAGCGTCGGCTGCAATCCGCGGGCGATCGACCGGGAGCTCGCGGAGCGGGCACCCGGGGTACGTCGCTACTGGAGTGTCGTCGACCTCTCGGTCGAGGTTCCGGACGGGGCCATCGCGGTCGTCGAAGGAAGCCCGCAGTGGTGGCACGCGCGGGGCGCCGCCCGGCTTCTCGTCGTGAATGACTGGCTGCGCCGTCGCTTCGCCCGTAAACCTGGGCAGAAGGTCTTGCAGACCTGGCACGGAACGCCCCTGAAGCGGCTCGCACTGCACCGTCCCGGCTTCGATCCGCGTCGGATGGCCGCCGTCGTGAAGGAATCGCGTCGATGGGACGTGCTGCTGGCCCAGAACACGTACTCCGAGCGCATACTCCGCAAGGCATATGCGTTCTTCGGACGACCGATCTGGGTGGAAGGATATCCGCGCAACGATGCGCTGATCACGGGCGATCCCACCGCGGTCCGCAAGGCTCTGGGCATCGGACCCGAGGAGCGGGTGCTCCTCTATGCCCCGACCTGGCGTGACGATCGTGCGGAGATGGTCGACTTCGTGGACGCAGAGCGTCTCGCCCGGGAGGCGAACGCCGTGGTGCTCGTGCGTGGGCACTCGCGGACGCTGGAACAAGGACGAGACCGTGCCGGAGCGCGCGTCATCGACGTGACGGGCTACCCGGAGACCGCCCGTCTGCTGCTCGCCGCGGACGCGCTCATCACCGACTACTCCTCGGTGATGTTCGACTTCAGCGTGACGGGCAAGCCGATGTACTTCCTGGTGCCGGACCTCGACCACTACCGCGGTCAGCTGCGAGGCTTCTACTTCGATCTCGCGGAACGGGCTCCCGGTCCGCTGGTGCGCACGCAGGAGGAGCTGGCAGCGGCGCTCGAAGATCCTGCGCATGAGGCTGCCTTCGCCGAGCGGTACGCGGCGTGGCGCCGACAGTTCAACTCGCGAGACGACGGCCGTGCGGCCGCGCGGGTGGTCGATCGTATCTTGGACCTGGGGTTCGTCACGCCCTGACGCGGCGGGCCACCTGTCTCAGGGGAGCGGCGTGTTCCGCGTGCCCAGGCGCGAGGCGTCCACGGTGTCCCGTGCGCCTCGGAGCACCCCGCCGAGGAACCCGATGCCCCAGGAGAGGTGCATCGTCGGCAGGACGAGCAGAGTCCACAGCCGTTGGCGCGGGCCTCCGCCACGGGGTGCGAGAGCGACTGCCAGCACCAGCAGCACGTAGAGCGCGAGCGGACCGTACACGAGGATCGAGGCGACCCAGGAGACGGGGCCGCTGATCACTCCGGTCAGCTGAAGCACCCCCAGGAGAAGGGCGAGCGCGGCCACGAGTACGAGTACCGGGGGAGCGAAGTAGCGGACGCCGTTGCGTCGCCCGAAGCGGCGCACCAGCTCACCCCGCCAAGCCCCCGTCGCGCGGAACTGTCGTGCCAGCCGTGCCCAGCTCTCCCGGGGCCAGTAGGTGACGGACAGCTGGGGGTCGAACCAGACGCGGTGACCGGCTTGTCGGATGCGGAGGTTGAGCTCCCAGTCCTCGCCGCGTCGGATCGTCTCGTCGAAGAGGCCGACCTCATCGAGAACCTCACGGCGCATGACGCCGAGGTAGGCCGATTCGGCCTCTCCCTCCTGCGAGCTTCCGTGGTAGGCGCCTCCGCCGAGCCCGACGGGGGAGTTGTAGAGGCGTGCGACGGACTTCTGGAACGGTGTACGTCCTTCGGCGTGCATCACGCCGCCGACGTTGGCCGAGGCCGTGCGCTCCAGCGTCGCCACCGCCCTGGCGGCATAGCCGGGGGAGAGCTCGGAATGCGCGTCGACGCGGACGACCGTGGCGTAGCGGCTGGCGCGGATGGCAGCGTTCAGGCCGACCGGGATGTGCGCGGCGGGGTTGTCGACGAGCCGGATGCGCTCGTCCGTCGCGGCGAGACGCTGCGCCAGCTCGGTCGTGCCATCGGTCGAAGGCCCGAGAGCCAGCACGAGCTCCGTGGGCACATCGACGTCTTGGGCGAGCACGGATTCGACGGCATGCTCCAGGTAGGCGCGTTCGTTGAGCACCGGCATCACGAAGGACACCCCGGGCAGGGGAGCGGCTGTCTCGTCGGCTGGCACATGACGATCATGTCACGGCGGCTACCGGCTTGCCTGAGGGGGACGGCGTCACCGTGCCGTCTCCCGGACGGTCCACCGGCCGGAGCATCCCGCGGAGACGAACTACTCTGGAGGGATGGGTGCACTGTCTGACGCGAAGAAGGCGTACCGGCTGCTCAAGCGGGCGCTCGCATCCCGCACGGCGGTGCAGCGGGTGCGTCGTCGCCTCGCCGAAACCGAGCCGTACCCGACCGGGCACTTCAAGGTGGCGGTGTACTTCGCCGACGGCGCGGTCAACATGTATCAGATGCGCCAGTGGTACCGTCCGCTCGCGGAACTCGCCCAGCGCTGGCCGGTCGTCGTGCTCTCGCGGCAGGCGACGGGCACCGAGAAGCTCTTGGACGAAGCCTCGCCCCCGGTGGCCTTCGTGCCGAAGGTCCGCGACCTCGAGCGCTTCATCGCGACCCAGGACATCCGGATCGTGCTGTACGTCAATCAGAACACCCGCAACTTCCAGATGTTCCGGTATGGGCGGCGGTGGCACGTGTTCATCAACCACGGCGAGTCCGACAAGATGTACATGACCACGAACCAGTACAAGGCGTACGACTACGCGTTCGTGGCCGGCCAGGCCGCGCGAGACCGCCTGTCGCGCACGCTCTGGGACTACGACGTCGATCGCCGGACGATCGAGATCGGGCGTCCACAGGCCGATCACTACTCGGGGACGCTGCCCTTCGTCCCCGACGGCCGCACGGTCGTGCTGTACGCCCCCACGTGGGAGGGCGACCGGCCCAGTGCGCACTACGGTTCGATCGCGTCGCATGGCGAGACTCTCGTGGCACGCCTGCTCGCCACCGGTCAGCACCGGGTGATCTATCGTCCGCACCCCCGCAGCGGCGTCGTCGACGAGGCCTACGGCGCCGCGCATCGACGGATCATCGCGGCGATCACTGCGGCGAACGCCGCGGACCCGGGCGCCCAGCACGTCTACGACGACGGCCCCGAGCTCGGCTGGCAGCTCACCGCCGCGGACGTCGCCATCGTCGACATCTCCGCCATGGTCTACGATCGGCTCGCTGCAGGGAAGCCGCTGATGATCACCCGCCCGGTGGATGCTCAGGCGTCGGTCGACACACAGGGGTACCTGTCCGACTGCGAGTGGCTGACCGCCGAGTCAGCGGCAGACGTGGTCGCCGAGATCGATCGCGTCAGGGACGATGAGGCCGCCATCGCACGATTGCGGATGTGGGTGCAGCACTACTTCGGCGACACGACGCAGGGAGTGGCGACCGAGAAGTTCCATGCCGCTGTGGACGAGCTCATGCGGGAGTGGGAGCGCTGGCAGGCGCACGAGGTCGGAGCGGTTCGCGAAGACGAGGACGACGACGACGAAGAAGCCGACGAAGAGGACGCATGAGCATCAGCTTCCCCCGCTCTTCCGCGATCGCGCCGCGCCTGGAACTGGTGGCGCGAACGGGATCGACCAATGCCGACCTTCGCGAGCATGCGGATGATGCGGACGAGTGGCCGCACCTGTCGATCCTGGCGACGCGCAATCAGACCGCAGGTCGTGGGCGGCTCGATCGGACATGGGTGGCGCCGGACGGCGCAGCTCTCGCCGTTTCCGTGCTGTTGCGCGCACTTCCGGCGGAACCGACGTCGCGGGGGTGGATACCGTTGATCGCGGGGTTGGCGATGGCGGAGGCCGTGGCCGCGCAGCTCCCGGACGAGGAGGTCGCGGTGAAATGGCCGAACGACGTGCTCGTCGACGGCCGCAAGATCTGCGGTATCCTCGCCGAGGGGGCGGGCGACGCGATCATCGTCGGTGCCGGAGTGAACACCGCGATGGCGGTCGCGCAGCTCCCTGTCCCGACGGCGACTTCGTTCGCGGCTCACGGTGTCGACGTCGACGAGGATCGGCTGCTCGCCACTTACGTGACGGTGCTCGACACCCAGCTCAGGGGCCTCTTCGTCGCCGGGGATGCGATCGCGAGCGGCGTGCACAAGGCCGTCAGTGAACGGTGCGCGACTCTGGGGCGCACGATCCGGGTCTCGATGCCGGGCGACCGCACGGTGGAAGGCACCGCAGTCGGCCTCGACCCGCAGGGACGGCTGCAGGTCGTCTCCGGGGGCATCGAGCACTCGATAGCCGCGGGTGACGTCATACACGTGCGTCCTGCGGGAAACTGACACGCCGAGGCACGCACGGGCTTGTCGGAGATCACAGGCACAATGGTGGGGTGACCCAGCCTGTGACGCTCGGCGGACGGCCTCTGATGCCGCCGCCCGGCACGCCTTCGGAGGAGCTGTTGATCGCGCGCTTCCGCGGCCACGCCCGTCGACTGTTCTGGTCCGCACTCATCCTCGTCGCCACGTTCGGTGCAACCGCGTACTTCTACGGCAACCTTCCGGCGGGATACGCGGACTGGATGCTGCTCTCAGCGGCCGGTGCGCTGGTCCTTCTCGCCGTCGTGATCCCCTTCGTCGTCTGGTACTCGCGGAGCACGACGGTCACGACGAGACGCGTCATCGCCCACCGGGGTGTCGGTGCCCGTCGGCGCCGGGAGATGTCTCACGCGCGCGGCTACACGATCGCCGTCCGACGAGGGCCCCTGCAGCGTCTGTGGGGTGCGGGCACGATCACCCTGTCCAACGGCGTCGATGCGCCGTTGCGTCTGGCGAACGTGCCGAACGTGACGCTGGTTCATGAGACTCTCGCCGACCAGATCGAGGTCGGGCAGATCCTGGCGCATCGCGACGCCCAGGCCAGTGGGGATGAGCTCGACCCGGCGTGACCCCGACCCGCCCGGCAGGCGATCGGCGACTCCGGCGGTCAGACGTGTCCGACCTTGCCGTGCAGGTGCGGGAGAATGGGATCGGACGAAGGGAGACGGCACATGGCCATGCGTGTTGGCGTGATCGGTGGAGGGCAGCTCGCCCGGATGATGATCGCTCCGGCGGTCGAACTCGGGCTCGAGATCCGGGTGCTCGCCGAGGACGAGGGGATGTCCGCCGGGCTGGCCGCGACCGCGGTCGGTGACTACCGCGATCTCGAGGTGGTGCGCGCCTTCGCCGCGGATGTCGACGTCGTGACGTTCGATCACGAGCATGTGCCCCAGTCCGTGTTGCGTGCCCTCGTCGCCGATGGTGTGGTCGTGCACCCGGGCCCCGACGCTCTCCAGTTCGCGCAGGACAAGCTGGTCATGCGCGCACGTCTCGCCGAGCTCGGCGTTCCGCAGCCGGACTGGGCTCCGGTGCGCGACGTCGCTGAGCTGCAGGCATTCCTCGATGCCCACGCGGGTGCCGGCGTCGTGAAGACACCTCGCGGCGGCTACGACGGAAAGGGTGTGCGCGTCGTCCGTGCCGCGGAAGAGGCTCAGGACTGGCTCGATGGGCTGGCCGAAGACGATGCGCTCCTCGTGGAGGAGCTCGTCCCCTTCGTGCGCGAGCTCGCCCAGCAGGTAGCGCGTCGCCGCAGCGGCGAGATCGTCGCGTATCCCGTGGTGGAGACGGTGCAGCGCGACGGCGTGTGCGCTGAGGTCATCGCGCCGGCGCCCGCCGCGGCCGAACGTCTCGTGCGGGTCGCTGAGGAGATCGGGCGCACCATCGCTGAGGGGCTCGGCGTGACGGGCATGCTCGCTGTCGAGCTGTTCGAGACCGACGACGAGCGGATCCTCGTCAACGAACTGGCCATGAGACCGCACAACAGCGGTCACTGGAGCCAAGACGGTGCGGTCACCGGACAGTTCGAGCAGCACCTGCGCGCGGTCGTCGATCTGCCTTTGGGGAGCACGGCCCCTCGTGCGGCCTGGTCGGTGATGGTGAACATCCTCGGCGGTCCGGCGGAGGGCACGCTGGAGGAGCGGTTCCCCGCAGCGATGGTCGAGCATCCGCAGGCGAAGATCCACACCTACGGCAAGGCGCCACGACCCGGCCGCAAGGTCGGGCACGTGAACGTCGCCGACGACGACCTCGACGATGCGGTGTATGTGGCGCGTGCCGCGGCCGCGCATTTCCTCTGAATCCGCTACCGGTGACGATCGTGCAGGTGGACATGCGGCACAAGAGGCGCGCCGTTCGGGGCTTCTCCCAGCGGTAGACCGTAGCCTGTTCTGGTGACTGAGCCACTGCACTCCTCCGCTGCCCCCCTGGTCGGCGTCGTGATGGGATCCGATTCCGATTGGCGCGTGATGAGCGATGCGTCTCAGGCGCTCACCGACTTCTGCATCCCGCATGAGGTCGAAGTCGTTTCGGCCCACCGCACCCCGGACAAGCTCATGGCTTATGCGCGGGAGGCCCGGTCCCGCGGTATCCGTGTGATCATCGCCGGAGCCGGGGGAGCAGCCCATCTTCCGGGCATGCTCGCCTCGATGACTCCGCTCCCCGTGGTCGGTGTGCCCGTTCCTCTCGCGTATCTCGACGGTATGGACTCCCTGCTCTCGATCGTGCAGATGCCCGCAGGGATCCCCGTCGCGACCGTGTCCATCGGCGGCGCCCGCAATGCGGGACTCCTGGCTGCCCGAATCCTCGGGGCGGCGGATGCGGAACTCGCCGACCGGGTGGAGGCGTACGCTCGTGAACTCGAGGCACAGGTCGAGGAGAAGAACGAACGGTTGAAGGGTTCGTTGTGACCCTTGCGCCTCCGCGCGCGAGGCCGCGCCCGCTCATCGAGACACGGCCCTTGCGGCACCCCGATGTGACGGATGCGGGCATGATGGCCAAGCGCGGCTGGTGGCTGGTCGCCCTGAACCTCGTGGTCCCCGGATCCGCGCAGGTGCTCGCGGGCAACCGCCGGCTCGGTCGCTTCGGACTCGGTGCGACTTTGCTCGCCTGGCTGCTCGTCGCGGTGGCGCTGGGTCTCGCCCTTTTCGCGCGCCCGGCGTTCCTGTGGCTCACGATCGGAGGCGGGCTGTTCTCCGCCGCGGTCCTCACAATCGTCCAAGTTCTTCTCATCGCGTACGTCGTGCTCTGGGTCGTGTTGACCTTCGACGCCCTACGGCTCGTACGGCTCGTGAAGGTCCCCGGGCCCTCTCGCCTCGCGATCCCGGTCGTGGCGCTCGTGCTGCTGGGCCTCGTGAGTGGCGGTGCCGGGTATGCCGCGACCGCGGTCGGCTCGGTGCGCAGCACGATCGGTGCGATCTTCGGGCAGAGTGGACCGAGCGTCGAGCCGAGCGACGGCTACTACAACATCCTGCTTCTCGGCGCGGACAGCGGCGACGGACGTGACTCGATGCGCTTCGACAGCATCTCGGTCGTCTCGGTGAACGCCGATACCGGGGCGGTGACGATCACCGGCATTCCGCGTGAGCTCCCGAACGCTCCGTTCAGCGAGGGGAGCCCGATGCAGGAGCTCTACCCGAACGGATTCGAAGGGCACGGATCTTCGACCTGCGGGTGGAACGGATGGATGAACCACGTCCGCAACGCCGCGGAGGTCTGCCGGGAGGACGGCGGGACCGGGCTCTACCCTGACGCGAAGGCCAACGGCTCCGAGCCGGGTATCGAAGCGACGAAGGACGCGGCGGAGGGGGTTCTCGGAATCGAGATCCCCTACTACGTCTTCGTCGACATGCACGGGTTCGCCGAACTCGTCGATGCGCTCGGCGGCGTGCAGATCAACGTCACCGAACGCCTGCCGAAGGGCGGTCCTCCAGAGGGCTGGACGGGTACCGACGTGAACGAGTGGGCTATCGGCTGGATCGAGCCGGGGGAGCAGCACATGGACGGTGACACCGCCCAGTGGTATGCCCGTTCGCGCTACACGACGAGTGACTGGGATCGGATGAAGCGCCAGCGCGAGCTGCAGGAGGCGATCCTCGCGCAGTTCACACCGCAGACGGTCCTGACGCGGTTCAACGAGGTGGCGGCCGCCGGAACGGCGTTGATCAGCACCGATCTGCCGTCGGACAAGTTGCCGGAGTTCTTCGATCTGATGCTCAAGGCGAAGGAGCAGCCGGTCACGACGATCGAGCTCACCCCCGATTCCGGAGTGGACGAGCACCAGCCGGACTACGCCTACATCCACGATCTGATCCGGCAGACGCTGCATCCACCGACGGAGACGCCGACCCCCGCACCGTGACCGCGAGTGTCCTCAGCGTGTGACGGCCCTCTTCGGTAGCGAGGCCGTCACACGCTCGAGGTCATGGGAGCGCGGGCATGCCGTTGGCGATGCGACGAGAATTGACGATCGCCTTGATGCTATTCCATTGAGACTGCGTGACGTTCTCGGGCGCTCCCCATAGGGCGAACTCAAGAGTCGCGGCACCGAAACTCAATGGCTGAAAGCTGAACTCTCCAACCGTTGCTCGTCGACGCAACTCGAAGACGTCGCTGTCAACACCATCAACGTTGTATATCGTTCGCATGACTACATCCTTCTTTTGCGGGGGCTGGGGTGTGGTTGGAGGGTCGCCGACGTATCTCTCGAAGTCGACACTGTTGCGGAAGCCGATTTGGAAAGGAGTGCCACCGATCCACAATGAGACGTGCACGTGGGCCCCATAGCCGTTGTCACTTCCGAAGCCCGAGGCTCCGGACTGCGCAATGACTTGACCTCGGGCTACGCGGTGACCAGGTGAAATCGCGCTGCTCTTCAGATGAAGGTAGCGGATGTAGTTCCCATCATCGCCACGCAGCGCAAGATATCGACCGGTAGCCCCGGACGTGGAGTCTTTCCGATCCACGATCATTCCATTGGTGGCCGCTCGGACTGGAGTGCCCGCCGCGACGCTGTAGTCGGTTCCTGGCTCTTGCGACGGTGGATTGCGATTCTTGTGCCCTTGCCAGGAATCCGAAATGGGAACGTTTCCGCAGGGACGAAGATAGGTGCCCGCGGCGGAGGCAGCGGACGGCGACACCGAGTCTTCGACACCGAACGCCGCGACGCCAAGTGCAAGTCCAGATGCGATGATCAGGCTTCGACGGCTCACGCCCTCGGGGTACACGCGCTCCTCAGGGGTATCCCGCTTGTCTTCGTACATCTACTGCGTCCCCCCTTCGTTCTCCCCACGGATGAGATTCTGCACCTGCTCTTCTGGCAAAGGGTCGATGGAGGCGTTTGACATCTCAATGAGAGAGTCTCGTGGTGTGCCCCCGATAGTGCATTGTGCTTGACCGTTGAACGAATTCACTCGGGCGGGAACGAGAACGAGCCACTCAGGTTCGACATCGCGACGCTCGACACGCACGCTTGCCATCTCGAATTCCGCACCTTCCCCGAAGGCAGAGCGTGTCGAGTCGACGCATAGTTGCGCTAGCTCCTGAGGCGTGAAGGCCGTGGTGGAACCAGAAGGTCCTGTCTCTTTGGGCGGTGATACCGATGCCGTCGACGTCGGCGCCAGATTGGAAGCGCCGAGCGTCGATGAACACCCGGCGATCATTGTGATTGAGAGCCCGAGAATTGCGACCTCGGACAAGCGCTTCAATGGAGGTGGTCTCATGGACACAAAGTAGCGAGTACTGAGGCTCTTTCGCTGTCCCCTGTTTGGCCTACAGACTAGTCGAGGGCGTCAGCTGTAGGTTGAGGCAGTCTGTGTCGAACGCACGGTGCGGGGAGGCGCGTCAGGGCGAGACTTGTGAATCCGCGCGCGACGAAACCCACGGTCACCACCTTCGATGAGGCGGAGCCGTGGGTTGCGGTGTGTTCGCTGGACGCACCAGACGACGGTGATCGGAGGGGGAGGGATCACCGTCGTCCAGTCGACCACCGCGCGAGGCGGCAGCCGGACCTAGGCGCGCTTGCGGCGAGATGCGCCGACGGCGACCAGGGCGCCACCGGCGACGAGTGCTGCGGCGCCACCGCCCAGAACCCACGGTGAAACGCTTCCGCCGGTGAGGGCGAGCTCGAACCCGCCGGCAGACGTCCCGTTGTCCCCGCCGCCAGTGAGCGGCAGCTCGGTACCCGCCGGTGCCACCCCCGGGTCGTGGTCGCAGGACGTGGCCGCGTCGTGGCCGTGCGACACCGTGATGGTGGCGGTGTACGAACGCGATCCGTTGAAGGAGACGGCGTAGGAGCCCTCACCGTCTGCCGGAGGGCGGAACGTGTAGGTCAGTCCGCCGTCTGCGCCAGCGGTGCTGCCCGAACCCGCAGCCCGTGCGGCCTCGAGTCCGGAGATCGACACACTCACGTTCTCGGACGGCAGGAAGTACCCTGCTCCGAAAACGATGGTCGAGACCTCGCAGGTATCGATGATCGGGTCGCTCACCTTGACGCCCGGAGGTGTCGGGTAGTCGTTGGACGACGCGGTCGGAGCGAGCGTCGGCGCCGCCGTCGCTACGGCCGGCGCAGCGAGTACGAGCGCGCCAGCGGTGAGGCTGATGGCAGCCAGTTTCTTCAGCATGATTTCTCCCCAGAATTTCACGCGGAATCGCCTCCGGATACACCCCTGCATCCGACTGCGTGGAGCCTCCCTGCCCCCACGGCAGGTTTACGGGCTCCAGATATTCCCCAGTGAGTCGACAGTACCCTATCGAGCGGCGAATGTCACGATGCGCAGATCAGTGGTTTGCGTGTCGTGTCCGGCGTGTCCACCAAGGGTGTGTGCAGGATCTGCGTGAGCCGCTCCCCGGCGCCGGTTCCCTGGTACTCCACGGTGATCGTGGTCGATTCCCCGGGAGCGAGCGATACCTCGTGCTGCACCACGGAGCGGTCGTCGAGCATGGCCGTCTGCACGCCTTCTTCTTCCCCGTCCCTGTCGATATGGGAGGGTGTCGCGCCCGCCGGGCCGTATATCGCGATGAGTGTGCGCACGGTGCCGGGCGGAACCCCGTAGTAGCCGTCGCCCGTGACGTAGGGAGGGAGCGATGTTGCGGCATCCGCAGGCGCGGTGTTGGTCCAGGTCACCCGCACCTGCGTGGTGGGCGCACCGTTGCAGGTGCCGACGGACGTCGAGAACGTGCCGCGGGTGTAGTAGTCCATCTTCCCGCCGGTGCTGTCGTTGATCAGCACACCGACGTGGGTCGCATCGGCGTCGTCCTCGGGAATCGTGCCGCCCAGAGCGGACGCGGCGAGAAACTCCTCCTCGTCCTCGTGTGCACTCCAGATGCGGATCCGTCCTTCTTCCGCGGCCTCTGCCAATGCCCCGATCAGGGCCTTCGGCTCGCCGCCGGAGAGGGCTGCGCCGAAGAGCGCACCAGCCGCCTGGGCGAAGATCTCGTCCTGCACGGCCGGGTCGGGCACGGCCGCGTAGATCTCCGAGAGCAGGATGCTGGTGATGTTCTCGGATGTCGCGGTGAATGGTCCGAACGTGAGATCCCCGGTGACGTCCATCAGCTTCTCCGCGACGATCGCGTCCACGGCGATGACGCCGTCGACGGTCCCGCCGAACCGTCCCGTCCATCGCGCGGCGATGGTCTCTCCGGCCTCGGTGAAGTCCGGGATGCTGGTGATGTTCTGCAGGAATCGACCGGGGCGATCCTCGAAAAGCGCCACCGTCGAATCGCTGAGCGGCAACGGGGTCTCGAGCGCGGGGAAGTCCCGTGTCGAGGCCTGCTGCTGGAGGGTGATCCTTCCGTTCTCCGCGTGGAGCAGGGCGACCGAGCCGATGATCCCGCCGGACGAGCGCAGCTCTGCGTTGTTCTGCATTGCCAGTACGTAGTTGCGGGGGCCATCACCGCCCAGCATG
This sequence comes from Microbacterium paraoxydans, assembly GCF_020524545.1. Lineage (GTDB taxonomy): Bacteria > Actinomycetota > Actinomycetes > Actinomycetales > Microbacteriaceae > Microbacterium > Microbacterium paraoxydans_C. The sequence continues at coordinate 731,799 of NZ_JAIVLG010000002.1, forward strand.
GTCGGCAGGAGGACGGCGGCGCCGTGCAGCGCGCCCACGGCGGTGGCGGCCTCGGTGACGGCGGAGCGCATCTGATCGATCGCCTCCGCGAGCGGCGGGAGAGCGGCATCGGCATCGATGCGTCTGGCCTGCAGCTCGGCGGCTGCCAGCGCGTCGCTCGCAGTGCCGAGCGGCTCTTCGATCTCGGCGAACGGTGCGAGGTCGATGGTGCCGCCCACGAACCCGAGGCTTGCGAGATCGAGGCCGTCTGCGACCTCGAGAAGAGGGGCGAGAGCATCCGTCGAGACGTCGTCGGCGATGTCGGCGATCTCGCTCACGGCACGGAAGTTCGGTCCGAGCCAGGGGATGAAGCCGAACGCCTGCCACACCGGGTCGGACGTCAGATCGGCCGCCGATGCTGCGCTGTGCGCGACGCTGCGGGCGATCGGCTCCGCGCCGTCGAGGTCTCCGGACGCGATCGTCTTCTTCAGCTGCGTCGCCCCGTCGGCGACGTCTTGGAGGTCGTTGACCGCGCCGATCCCGCGAACGGTGACCCAGCCGATCGCGACGAGGAGCAGCGCGACGATAGCGCCGATGGTCCACCCGATCCATCGGCGTCTGACGGGAAGTCGGCCATCGCTCACCCGAGCATTCAAGCATGAACGACGGTGGGGGTGGTGGACGGAAACTGTGCGAACGCTGATATTCGTGCGCCACGGGTGGCGCGCTCCACGGGGGCATGGCAGCGCGAGGATAGCCTGAGCGCATGGGAGCTCGGCTACGTTTCGTTCTGGATCAACTCGGCCAGATCGTCGACCCCGATCTCGCGTCCGCTGCGGTGGATCTGGCCCATGGCCTGGTTTCGACAGCACCCGCAGGCTGCGCGGTGGACCTCATCGTCCCCGCGGGCTCCGAGGTCACGGTCGACGGCGTGGGAGAGGTGCGTACCCTCGGTCTGGCACGCCGTGAACTGGCGGCCTCGTGGCAGCTCGGTATCGCCCCCGGCGTCGGCGGCGGCATGATCCACTCGCCGAGCCTGTTCGCTCCCCTCGTGAAGCACGACCGTGTGCACGACAACGACCAGACGACCGTCACTCTCTGGGATCTCCGTGCGTGGGACGCGCCGGAGCTGCTGCCGAAGAACCAAGTGGCCTGGCAGCGGGCGATGCTTCGTCGGGCGGTCAAACACGCCGATGCCGTCGTGGTGCCCTCTCACGCCGTCGCAACGCGGCTCTCCGAGCTCGCGCGTCTGGGTGATCGGGTGCGTGTGATCGCGGGGGCGCCGCCGCGGGGATTCGTGGTCCCCTCCGACGCCGATCGGCGTCGGAGCGCGCTGTCCCTGCCCGGCGAGTACCTGGTGCTCACCGGATCGGAGTCGTCGTTACGGGACGGTTTCCGCGGGGCGGCGGCCGCCGGTCTCGACGCCGTCGTGCTCGATGCGCCGGAAGGGTCGGAGCCCCGCTACGTCGAGATCGCATCCGCAGCCGGCCTCCCGGAGCGCCGTACTCATGTGCGGGGCGCGCTGGCGATCGAGGATCGTGCGGCCGCGCTCGCGGGTGCGTCGGTCTTCGCCGCGACCGGCGAGGTCGCGGGCTGGCCCTGGCGGGCCGTCGAGGCGATGACGCTCGGTGTCCCTGTCGTAGCGGTCGACAGCGGCTCCCACCGTGACGTGATCGCGGACGGCGGCACGCTCGTCGCCGTGGACGAGATCGCAGCGGCGATCGAGCAGGCGGCGGGACCGGCGGCTGAGCGGCTCCGGATTCTCGCGGCCGACCGGTCGAGGGCGTTCTCCTGGGCCAGCGCGGGGGAGCGCCTCTGGGGGCTGCACGCCGACCTGTAATCCGCTGAGAGCCACCTGCGCATCAGGGCGACACGCCGAAAACTTGCGCCGTGAACGCCGCAACAGTGGCATCATCGCGCAACTTCCGTCACACTGGTCACATGTCTCGACGTGCCCCACGCTCGCGAAACACCCTGAGGATCTCCCCACTCCTCACCTGTTTCCTCGCTGTCTCCGCCCTGGTGATCGGCACGGTGGTCCCCGCCACCGCCGCCCAGGCCTCCGTCTCCGCGCCGGTTCAAAGCGCCGTCAGCGCCGCGGTCGATCCTGCCGCAACCGGTATATCGAAGGCATCACTCGTCGGATTCACGCCGGGCAACATCATCAGCGACGCCGTGTTCACTGACAAGAGCACGATGACCGAGGCGCAGATTCAGTCATTCTTCAACAGCAAAGTGGCGAGGTGTCAGAGCGGGTATGTGTGCCTGAAGGACTTCAGGATCTCGTCGGTGACGAGGCCCGCTGACGCCTATTGCAAGGGGTACACGGGTGCGGCGAACGAGTCGGCCGCTCGCATCATCTATCGCGTGGCGCAAGCGTGCGACATCAACCCTCGCGTCCTCATCGTCATGCTCCAGAAGGAGCAGGGGCTCGTCACCCACACGTGGCCGAGCGCATGGCGGTACAACATCGCGCTGGGGCAGGGGTGCCCGGACACCGCGCCTTGCGACCCCAACTATGTCGGCTTCTTCCACCAGATCTACGGCGCTGCGCGCCAGATGCAGATCTACATGGAGGGCAAGTGGTTCCAGTGGTACGCACCTGGCAAGACCTGGAACATCCTCTACAACCCGAATAGATCGTGCGGGTCGTCTCCGGTGTACATCGCCAATGCCGCGACGGCGGCGCTCTATTACTACACCCCTTACCAGCCCAACGCGGCGGCACTGCGCGCGGGATACGGGACAGGTGACGGGTGCTCTGCCTATGGCAACCGGAACTTCTACAACTACTTCACCGACTGGTTCGGCGCGACGAAGTACACCGTCTCCGGTGCGATCGCCACTGCCTGGAACGCCCAAGGCGGAGCGACGGGGCGGTACGGACAGCCCACTGGGAATGCGGTGTACGTGTCCGCCAACGGTGGGGGGTACGTACAGCAGTTCGCCAAGGGAACGATCTGGAAGCCGGCTTCCTCGTCGCACGCGTATCCGATGAGCGCGGGGCCGTTCCGGTCCAACTATCTCGACGCCGGCGGCGAAAAGGGATCGTGGGGATGGCCGACGGACGACGCGGTCTGTCAGTTGGCAGCAGGCGGATGCAAGATGACCTTCCAGAAGGGCACCGTCTACTATTCCGCAGCGACCGCATCGGTCCTCGTTCCCACCGCCTTCGCTGCCCTCTACGAGATACTGGGAGCGGAGTCGAGCAGGTTCGGATACCCCACGATGGCTGCCATCGCAGGACCGGATTCAGGCTTCGAGCAGACGTTCCAAAACGGCGTGATCGTCTATTCGCCCGCGACCAGGCTCGTCGAGGTCAGCGGTGCGTTCCTGGAATTCTGGCGCGCCGCCGGGGGAGTCAAGAGCGTCTACGGCTACCCGAAGACCGCGATTCTCTCTGCTCCGGCGTCCGGGGGCGGGCAGGTCCAGGAGTACACCAAGGGCAAGATCTGGTCATCCGCGGCAGGCGTCTTCGGACTCAAGGCCGGCGGCATGCTCACCGACTACCTCGCCGCTGGCGGAGAAGGAGGCGCGTGGGGCTGGCCCACGGGAGCACAGGATTGCACGCTTGCCGGTGGTGGGTGCTCGATGTCGTTCCAGAAGGGTGTGGTCGGCTGGTCGTCGTCGACGGGTTCCGTGCTGGTGAGCGCGAAGGTCGGTGCTGAGTGGATTCGGTATGGGGTGGGTCGTTTGGGCTATCCGTCGGGTCCGGCGGCAGCGGTCACGGCGAATGGCGGGGGCTCGGTGCAGGCGTTCACGAGGGGGAAGGTGTTCGATTCCCCTGCCGGGTCGTTCGGTATCGGTTCGGGT
>NZ_JAIVLG010000003.1 GCF_020524545.1 Microbacterium paraoxydans
CAGGGTGCTGCGTGGGGGTGGCCGACGTCGGTCGTGGATTGCACGCTTGCCGGTGGTGGGTGCTCGATGTCGTTCCAGAAGGGTGTGGTCGGCTGGTCGTCGTCGACGGGTTCCGTGCTGGTGCCGACGGGGGCGATCTTGAACGAATGGAAGCGTCTGGGCGGGGTGGAGAGCGCCTGGGGCTACCCGAAGTCGTCAGCTGTCGTCTCCGGAAACCTCACGACGCAGCGGTTCCAGAACGGTGAGGTCTCGTACGACTCCACGACGGGAAAGATCACCGTGAAGTAGCGCGCCGACGGTGCCTCCCAGCGTCGGTGGCATAAGATACTCAAGCCTGCGGTGCGTCCTGTCACCGCGACCGAATGAGTGGGCCTGTGACTGATACCCGAGATCTTTTCGCCGCCGTCCCGCGTTCCGAGTTCGACGTCCCCGGCACCAGCCGCGGATTGATCGATGTGGTGCGCTGGCGCTATCTGCTGAACCTCCTCGTGAGGACCGGCGTCACCACGCGGTATCGCAACTCGGTGTTGGGCTGGACCTGGTCGTATGTGCGGCCGGCTGCACAGTTCCTCGTTTTCTGGGTGGTCCTCGGGCTGTTCATGAACCTTGATCGGGGTATCCCGAACTACGCGGTCTACTTGTTCTCGGGCATCGTGGTCATCAATCTGTTCTCGGAGGCCTTCAAGAACGCCACCACGTCGATCGTCGGCAACGCGCCTCTGGTTCGCAAGGTCTTCCTGCCTCGGCAGCTCTTCGCGGTGTCGGCCGTGATCGTCGCTTTCGTGCACTTCCTGCCGCAGGTCGGATTGCTCCTGGTCGTGTGCCTCCTGCTCGGGTGGATCACGAACATCTCCATCTTGTCGATCCTTGCTATCGCGGCGGGAATGGCGATCGTCATGGTGTTCGCGCTGGGATTGGGGCTCTTCTTCGGTGCGATCAACGTGCGCTTCCGGGACTCGGAGAACATCGTCGAGCTGCTCCTGCTCCTCGCCACGTGGGCGTCGCCCGTGCTCTACGCCTGGACGCAGGTGCAGGATGCCATCGTCGACAAGCTTGGATGGCCCGAGTGGATCGTCGAACTCTACCTACTGAACCCCATCACCCAAGGCGTCGAGCTGTTCCACTACGCCTTCTGGCGCCCTGTGACCAATGCCGCCTTCGACCTTCCGCCGGATCTTGCATGGAACACGCTGTGGACGTTCCTGATCGCGGTCGGCACACTGCTGGTCGGACAATTCGTCTTCCGACGTCTCGAGGGAAGGTTCGCGCAGGATCTATGAGCGCTCAGACTGCCATCAGGCCCAGCATCATCATCGACGGCGTGCGCAAGCGCTTCACGCTCAACCACGCGTTCTCCCTCAAGGACACGGTCGTGTCCTGGATCAAGCGGCGCACTCTCACGAGCGAATTCGAAGCGCTCAAGGGAGTCGACCTCGTCATCGGCGAGGGAGAATCCGTCGCAATCCTCGGACTCAACGGTTCAGGGAAGTCGACGCTCCTCAAGCTCATCTCGGGTGTCATGGAGCCCGATGACGGTCAAGTCCTGACTCGTGGCCGTGTCGCGGGCCTGATCGAAGTCGGAGCGGGATTCCACCCGGAGCTCTCCGGCCGCGAGAACGTCTTCCTCAATGCGGCGATCCTCGGCATGAAGCGGCACGAGATCGAGGCCCGCTATGACGAGATCGTCGCCTTCAGCGAGATCGAGCAGTTCATCGACCAGGAGGTGAAGCACTACTCGTCGGGGATGTTCATGCGCCTCGCCTTCTCCGTGGCGATCCACGTCGAGCTCGACGTCCTCCTGGTCGACGAGATCCTCTCCGTCGGCGACGCGCCCTTCCGTGAGAAGTGCCGCCTCAAGTTCGAGGAGCTGATCGCCGAGGGCAAGACGCTCGTCGTCGTCAGCCACGACATGGAGATGGTGCGCGAGTTGTGCACGCGAGGGATCGTGATCAACAAGGGCGAGGTCGTCTACGACGGTGAGGTCGAGGGCGCCATCGCGTTGGTGGACGCGTGATCCTCACGTGGGCGGCGCAGGCGCCGGTGGTGCTCGTCGTCGCCCTGGTGGTCTTCGTGCCCGGCGTCGTCGCGCTCGCGGTCGTCGGACTGCGCGGACTGGCGCTGCTCGCCGCGGCGCCGCTGTTCACTGTTGCAGCGACGTCGATCGTCGCCCTTGCATACGGAGCGATCGGTATCCCGTGGTCGGTGTCCGGCTGGGTGTGGGGGATGCTCGTCGTCGTCATCGCCGCGGGCGGGGTGGGCTGGGTACTCCGGGGGAGGTACCGCGAGCCGCGGACGGGCGGCTCCTGGGTGTTGCCGACGGCGCTGACCACAGGGATGGCCATCGGCATCTGGCGGCTGGTCGACTACATCGCCGACGCGGACGCGATCTCGCAGACCAACGACGCCGTCTTCCACATGAACGCGGTGCGTTTCATCCTGGAGAACGCGGATGCGTCGTCGCTCCACGTCAGCGGGATGATCGGCGGCAACGGCTTCTACCCCGCGGCCTGGCACGCCATCGTTTCCCTGATCGTCCTGCTCACCGGCACCAGCATCCCCATCGCCGCCAACTCTCTCACGATCGTCATCGGCGCGCTGATCTGGCCGATCGGTATCGCCTGGCTCACCCGGGTGCTCACCGCCTCGAATGCGGTGGCGGGGGTCGCGGCGATCCTCTCCGGTGCGCTGCAGACCTTTCCGCTGCTGATGTTCCAGTGGGGCGTGCTGTTCCCCAATGCGTTGTCCCTTGCGCTTCTGCCAGCGGCCATCGCCCTCGTCATTTCGCTGCCGTTGTGGCACGACGTCGCGCTGCGGTGGCGTCCGGTCGCCCGGAGCGTCGTGTTCGTGCTCGTCGCGCTCGCGGCGCTCGTGTTCTCGCAGCCGGCGGCACTGCTGCCCTGGGCCGCGCTCCTGGTGCTGTGGGCGACGGCGCAGCTGCTGACGGCGTCCGCACCGTCGCGGTACTGGCGATGGGGACTGATAGCGGCTGCGTGGGCGGCCCTCGCCGTCATGTGGGTGGGGCTGTCGCGCGGGACCAGCGGCTCCCACTGGCCGCCTTTCCGCGGCAAGCTCGAGGTGCTGCTCGACGTGGTGCTCAACGGGCAGCTCCGGATTCCGTTCGCCGTCGGCGTCAGTGTGTTCATGCTCGTGGGGCTCGTGGTGGCGTGGCGCGCCGCACGGATGCGTTGGTTCGTCTTCGCCTGGCTCCTGGTGTCGGGGCTGTACATCCTCGTCGCCGCGGTCGGGGCACCCCTGATCCGGGAGAACGTCCTCGGCGCCTGGTATGCAGACCCGTACCGCATCGCCGCGCTCGCGCCGCTCGTCGTCGTTCCCCTCGCGGCGCTCGGTCTGCACGCCCTCGTCCGCTTTGTCGTCGGACTCTTCCGTCGGCGCGCGGGCGCCACGGAAACGGAAGGACCGGTGGTCATCGCTTCGCTGCTCAGCGCAGTCGTGTTCATGCTCGTGCTCGTGCTGGTGAGATCGGTCGCGATGCCGTCGTTCACCGAAGGGACCTTCGATCGGGCGTCCCGGTACGTCGCCGAGTCCGACAGCTTCCTCTCGCCGGACGAGCGCACACTGCTCGAGTCCCTCGATGAGTATGTGGAACCCGGTGCACGCGTCCTCAGCAATCCCTCGACGGGCGCGGGATTCGGATACCTGTTCAGCGGCGTCGACGTCTTTCCGCGCACCTGGTCCACGCCGCGCTCCGAAGCATGGGCGGTGCTGGCAGCGAGCCTGCGCGACGCTTCGACGGACCCCGCCGTGTGCGAGGCGCTCGCGGCCTATTCCGACCCGGAGTACGTGCTCGACTTCGGAATCGGCGATGTGACGCCGGGTCGCTACGAGTCCGAGGGAATGACGGACTTCGCCGGGCAACCCGGATTCGAGAAGGTGGCAGAGGTCGGCGACGCCTCGCTCTGGCGAATCACAGCGTGCGCTCGGTGATGAAGGAGGAGGCGTCGGTAGGATTCGACGTGATGCTGCGCCCGGTAGACCCCCGCGTTCTCGTCGTCATCCCGGCGCTGAACGAAGAAGACTCCGTCGCAGAGGTTGTCGACGCGGTGAGAACCGCGGCTCCCTCTGCGCGGTGCCTCGTCGTCGACGACGGCTCCTCCGACGCGACGGCGCGGCGCGCTCGCGAGGCCGGGGCCGTCGTGCTCGCACTTCCCTACAACCTCGGAGTCGGCGGAGCGATGCGAGCGGGTTTCCGCTTCGCGCGCGACAACGGGTTCGACGTCGTGGTCCAGGTCGATGCCGACGGTCAGCACGACCCGGGGATGATCCCGACGCTGATCGACACCCTGTCCGGAGCCGACCTCGTGATCGGCGCCCGGTTCGCCGGTGTGGGCGAGTACGGCGTGCGAGGGCCGCGTCGATGGGCGATGCGAGTTCTGGCCCGGGTGATGAGCCGTGTCGCCGGCACGACGCTGACCGATGTGACGAGTGGTTTCAAAGCCGCAGGGCCCCGGGCGATCGCACTTTTCGCCGAGAACTTCCCCGCCGAGTATCTCGGTGACACGATCGAGGCTCTCGTGATCGGAGCGCGAGCCGGACTATCGATCCGGCAGGTTCCCGTCGCGATGCGGCAACGGCAAGGGGGCGAGCCCTCCCACCGCCCCTGGAAGGCCGCGGTCTACCTCTTCCGCGCATGCGCGGCCTTTCTCCTGGCGATGATGCGCCCACGAACTCCCGTGGAGGACCCGCGATGAACCCGGTGACCTACGCATTCGGCATCGTCGCGGCGATCCTGGCCCTCGTCGCGATCGTCGAGCTGATGCGTCGCGGCACGCTCCGTGAGCGCCACGCCGTGTGGTGGTTCGTCGGCGGCGTGCTGGCGCTGATCATCGCCGTCTTCCCGCAGACGCTCGCGTGGGGCGCCCAGGTATTGGGCATCGCCCTGCCGGTCAACCTCGTCTTCTTCGTCGCGATCGGGCTGCTGTTCCTCGTGAGCCTGCAGTACGGGGCGGAACTCACCAAGATCGAGCACAAGATGCGTGCGCTCGCTGAGAAGACGGCGTTCAACGAACAGCGCATCGAAGCCCTTGAAGCGCGTCTCGCCGGGCGTGACGCGGCCGAGGCCAGCGACGTCGACCCCGAGGGAGAGCGGTGAGTCGTCCCGCGCGCGCGCTGATCGCCTCCCGGCTGTTTCCGCCGGAGGTGAGCGCCGGGGCATTCCGCCTCGGTGCGCTCGCCCGAGCGTTGCGTGCTCGCGGCGAGGTCGTGGTGCTGACGACTCGTCCTCCGCGCCACGCCCCGTCGACGCCAGACGCACCCGGTGTAGACGTGCGGCGGTGGCCGGTGCTGCGAGATCGCGGCGGCAACGTGCGCGGCTACATCCAATACATGAGCTTCGACGCGCCGCTGATGCTGCGCCTGCTCTTCGCCAGATGCGACGTGGTCATCGCCGAGTCACCGCCGACCACGGGGATCGTCGCTGCGACCGTCGCGTGGCTGCGACGCCGGCCGTTGGTCTACTATGCGGCCGACGTCTGGACCGACGGCGTGATCTCGATGGGGGCGCCGAAGCCCGTCATCGCGATCATGCGTTCGATGGAACGCGCGGTGCTGCGTCGGGCGGCCGCGATCGTCTCCGTCTCCGACGAGGTGACAGAGCGTCTGCGTCTCCTCGATGCCGACCCTGCGCGCATCGCCACAGTGGGCAACGGCATCGACACCGGCGTCTTCACCCCGGAAGCCCCGCTCCCTGAGGTGGCAGGGCGGTACTTCGTCTACACCGGCACCATGTCGGAGTGGCAGCGTCCCGATGTGTTCGTGCGGGCCTTTGCGCAGATCGCTGAGGAAGCACCGGACGTCAGGATCCGGTTCTTCGGGCAGGGCGCCGTCGAGCACGAGCTGCGCGCTCTCGCGGACGAGGTCGTTCCCGGGCGCGTCGACTTCGGTGGGGTGGTGAGTCCCGCTCAGTCCGCATCGTGGATCCGTGGAGCGGTCGCCGCCTTGGTCAGCATCGTGCCCGGCATCGGGTACGACTTCGCTCGGCCGACCAAGACCTATGCAGCCGCTGCGGTAGGCACTCCCGTGCTCTTCGCCGGCCCCGAGACCGGATCGCGGCTCGTGAGCGATGCCCAACTCGGCGTCGCCGTCGACTTCGACGTCGACGCGGTCGCCGAAGCGATGCGGCTGCTTCTGATCGAAGCGGACGAAGGCCGCTCGGAGGGACTCCGGCCGCGACGAGCGATGTGGGCGCGGGAGCATGTGTCGCTCGACGCGGTGGCGGAGCGAGTGGCCGAGGTGGTCTCCCAGGTGAGATCGTCGCGGCCGACTAAGATCATGGGGGCGCGGAATGCGCCGACCGGACCGGAGGGAAGGCCAGTTTCGTGACGAATACCGGAAGCGTGCGGATCGTCGATTCCGCCGATGTGTCCGCTGACGCCGTCATCGGAGACGGCTCGTCCATCTGGCATCTCGCCCAGGTGCGCGAGCAGGCTCAGCTCGGCGAGAACTGCATCGTCGGTCGAGGCGCATACATCGGTACCGGAGTGGTCATGGGCGACAACTGCAAGGTGCAGAACTACGCGCTCGTGTACGAGCCGGCACGCCTCGGCGATGGTGTCTTCATCGGCCCCGCCGTCGTGCTCACCAACGACACCTACCCGCGCGCGATCAATGCGGACGGCACGATAAAGAGCGCGCACGACTGGGAGCCCGTCGGCGTGACTATCGAGCGGGGGGCCGCCATCGGCGCGAGGGCCACCTGCGTGGCACCGGTGACCATCGGAGCGTGGGCGACAGTCGCTGCCGGCGCCGTCGTCGTCAAGGACGTCCCCGCCTTCGCCCTCGTCGCCGGCGTCCCCGCGAAGCGCATCGGCTGGGTGGGGGAGTCGGGTGTGCCGTTGGTCGCCGGTGACGACGAGAGCACCTGGGTGTGTCCTTCCACCGGCGCGCGTTACCTCGAGACTGACGGAACACTGACCAAGGAGATCGTGTGAGCGAGTTCATTCCCCCGGCGAAGCCCATCATCGGCGACGAGGAGCGCGAGGCCGTCGACCGCGTGCTGCGCAGCGGCATGGTCGCGCAAGGGCCGGAGGTCGCTGCCTTCGAGCAGGAGTTCTCGGCGCATTTTGTGCCCGGTCGGCCGTCTGTCGCGGTGAACTCGGGCACGGCGGGTCTTCACCTCGGTCTCCTGGCTGCCGGGGTCGGTCCGGGTGACGAAGTGATCGTGCCGTCGTTCACGTTCGCCGCGACCGGCAACTCGGTAGCGCTGACGGGCGGAACGCCGGTGTTCGTCGACATCGAGCCGGAGACGTTCACTCTCGACCCTGCGGCGGTCGCGGCAGCCATCACCCCGAAGACCAGGGGAATCCTCCCTGTGCACCTGTACGGCCACCCCGCCCGGATGCGCGAGCTCGAGGCGCTGGCCGCGGAGCGCGGTGTCGCCCTGTACGAGGATGCGGCGCAGGCGCACGGTGCGTCGCTCGACGGGCGCCCCGTCGGCGCTTTCGGTGAGTTCGCGATGTTCAGCCTCTATCCGACGAAGAACATGACCAGCGGCGAGGGCGGGATGGTGACCACGGCGACCGACGAGCTCGCTCGCCAGGTGAAGCTCCTGCGCAACCAGGGCATGGAACGCCAGTACGAGAACGAGGTCATCGGCTTCAACGCACGCATGACCGACATCCACGCCGCGATCGGTCGCGTGCAGCTGACCAAGGTCGACGCCTGGACGAAGACGCGCCAGAGCAACGCGGCGTTCCTGGACGCGAACCTGCAGGGCGTCGTCGTCCCGCCGGTCGCCGACGGCGCGGTGCACGTGTATCACCAGTACACGATCCGGGTCCCGGAGGACCGGGATGGGTTCGTCGCTGCACTCAAGGGCGAGCACAACGTCGGTGCGGGTGTGTACTACCCCATCCCGAACCACCGTTTGCCCTCGCTGACGCACTTCGCACCCGGGGTCGACCTTCCCGAGACGGAGCGGGCCGCGCGCGAGGTCGCGTCGCTGCCGGTCCACCCCTCGCTGAGCGGCGACGACCTCGAGCGCATCGTCTCCGCGGTGAACGCCGTTGCGAAGGCGGGAGCCTGATGACCTTGCGAGCCGGACTCCTCGGCGTCGGGATGATGGGGCGCCACCACGCTCGTGTGCTCCGGGAGATCGATGGCGTCGACCTCGTCGCGATCGCGGACCCGGGCGGAGATCCGCACGGTGTGGCCGGTGACCTGCAGATCCTGCCCGACATCGATGCGCTGATCGCGGTCGGCATCGACATCGCGGTCGTCGCCGTGCCCACGCGCTTCCACGAGGACGCCGCACTGAAGCTGGCCGCGGCCGGGGTGCACACGCTGGTCGAGAAGCCGATCGCGCACAGCGTCGAGGCGGGGCAGCGCATGGTCGACGCCTTCGCTGCTGCCGGACTGGTCGGGGCCGTGGGGCACATCGAGCGCTTCAACCCCGCCGTTCAGGAACTTCGTCGCCGGATCGAGGCTGGGGAGCTCGGAGCCCTCTACCAGGTGGCCACACGTCGCCAAGGGCCGTTCCCGTCGCGTATCGCCGATGTGGGGGTCGCGAAGGACCTGGCCTCCCACGACGTCGACCTCACGGCCTGGGTCGTGCAGAGCGACTACGAGCGGGTGTTCGCACAGACGGCGTTCAAGAGCGGCCGCGAGCACGAGGACATGATCACGATCACCGGGCGGACAGCATCGGGCGTCATCGTGAACAACATCGTCAATTGGCTGAGTCCGATGAAGGAGCGCGTCACCGTGGTCACGGGGGAGAAGGGCGCTTTCGTCGCCGACACCTCGACCGGAGACCTGACGTTCTACGCCAACGGCACGATCCCTCTGGAGTGGGAATCCGTGTCGTCGTTCCGCGGGGTCTCGGAAGGGGACGTCACGCGCTACGCGTTCGCCAAGCGCGAGCCTCTGCGCGTCGAGCACGAGGCCTTCCGCGACGCCGTGCTCGGGAAGAAGACCGACGTCGTCACCATGGAGCAGGGGCTTCGGACGCTCGTCGTCGTCGAAGCAGCCCTCGAGTCGTCGCAGACCGGCGCAGCCATATCCCTGTGACGCATCCTGAGGCGCCGATCGTGCCCGCGCGAAAGTGAACCCGACGTGACCGACTCCAATTCCCCCGGCACCGCGCTCGTCCTCTCGTACTCGGCGATCGTGACGGATCCGCGTGTCCGACGGGAGATCGATTGGTTGACGAGCGCTGGCTGGACCGTCGACACGCTGGGCCTCGGCGAGCACCCGACGGATGCTGTCCGTGATCACTATGTCCTCGCCCCGCCCCTGTGGTGGACGCGCGGGCGGTGGGGAACGCTGGTCTCCCACGTCGGTCTGACCGGTCGGATCCGGTTCCGGAACCTTCTCACGCGGCGGGTGCCGATCGCACTGCGGCGACTGATCCGTTCAGGGCACTACGATCTGATCGTCTTCAACGAGTACGAGTTCGTGCCCTGGGTCGAGGATCCGAGAGATTTCACGCCGGAAGCATTGCAAGCGAACCTGCACCTCGATCTGCACGAGTACCGCAACCCGAACGTCCGTCGCCGCACTCTGGGCGGACGGCTCACCGGGGCACACTACCGCTGGGTGCGACGGCATCTCGGCTCGGAGAAGTTCTCCAGCCGGACGGTGGTGAACACGCCGATCGGAAAGCTCTATGCCGACGAGTTCGGTTTCCCGGTGCCGTCGGAGGTACGCAACGCGCCACCTTTCGTGCCTGGGCTCGAACCGGGACGGGTGGACCCGGACGAGATCCGTCTGCTCTTCCACGGCCTTCCGAGCTGGCGCCGCGGCTTCGAGGAGATTCTCGAAGCCCTTGACGGGTTGCCCTCCCGATTCACGATGACCTTCATGCTCATGCCGAGTCCCGCGGTCCACGAGCGACTGCGAAACGTGATCGCAGCGCACCCTGCTCGTGACCGGATCGCCATCGTTCCCCCTGCGCCGATGCGCGAGATCGCGGAGCACATCAACGGCTACGACCTCGAGATCATCTTCTACAAGCCCTACGAACCCAACCTGCAGTACGCGATGCCCAACAAGTTCTTCGAGGCCGCCCAAGGGGCGCTGGGAGTGGTCGTGGGGGAGACGCAGACGATGGCACCCCTCGTCCGCCAATACGGGCACGGCGTCGTCGTCCCCGAGTTCACCGCTGCGTCGTTGCGCGAGACGTTGGAGACACTGGAGCCGATGGGCATCTCCCAGATGAAGGCCAATGCTCGTATCGTCGCGGCCAAGATCAATGCCGAGTCCGAAGGCGCCGCATTCCTCGAGGCGATCCGGAGCGGGCACGACGAACGGGAAGCAGAGTGAAAGAGAACTGGCACCTCTATCGGGAGGTCCTCGGGGTGCTCCCTCGGAGCGCTTCGAAGTTCCTGCTGTTCTATGCGAGCACCATGGGCGTCCTGTCACTCATGGACGGGCTCGCGCTCGGTCTGCTCGCTGTCGTCATAGCGCCTCTCATCAGCTCGAGCCCGATCACAATCCCCCTGCTGGGAACGCTCGAGGGGCCCGAGCTCCTGATCCCGCTCGGGCTTGTCTGCGGGTTGATCGTGGTCAAGGGCATCCTTGCCCTCACGCTGCAGTGGTTCGCCACCCGCCGGTTCGCCCGATACGAGCTCGAGCTCGGCGTCCGTGTCTTCGACGGCTACATCCGCGCTCCATGGGTCGAGCGCCTGCGACGCAACTCCTCCGATCTCGTGCGCATCAGCGATTCGAGCGTGAGCACCACGATCTCAGGGCTGTTGCTTCCCGGCGCCTCGCTGGTCGGCGAACTCATGAGCTTCGTCTCCCTCATCCTCGTGCTCGCGATCGCACAGCCTCTGGTCGGCCTCGTGACGCTCGTGTACCTCGGTCTCATAGCCCTCGTCCTTCAGCTGCAGATATCTCGCCGCTCGAAGCAAGCTGGGCTCGTCGCGCTGCGGTACTCCCTGCGCTCGTCGAGGCTGATCACCGAGATGATCGGTGCGCTCAAGGAGGTGACTTTGCGGGGCACTGCCTCCGAAGTCGCCGAGGTCGTGCGGGAGAACAGGTCGCACGCGACGCGTGCTCGCGCGAACTCCCAGTTCCTCGCGCAGGTGCCCCGGCATGTCCTCGACGTGGCGCTGATCGGTGGGATCGTGCTGGTGGGCGTCGCCGGCTTCGTCACAGCGGGGAGTGTGCAGGGGGCGGTCGGGTCGATCGCGCTCTTCGGCCTCGCAGGGTTCCGTCTCGCTCCTGCCCTCGTGCGTTTCCAGAGTGTGCTCCAGCAGATCAATGTCTCCGCTCCGCACGCACGCGCCGTCCTGGAGGAGGTTCGGAACTCCAATCGCTACATGGAGCTCGCCGCCGCAGGTGACCGGCAGGAGCTCCCCGCGACGCCGAAGAGAATCGAACTCAGAAACGTCGGCTTCCGGTACTCACCCGATGCTGAGCAGGCGGTACGCGGTGTCACGCTGGACATCCCGTTCGGGTCACAGGTCGCTTTCGTCGGCGCATCCGGTGCAGGGAAGTCAACGATGATCGACCTGCTGCTCGGTCTCGTCGAACCCACATCGGGAACGATCGCGGTCGACGGCGTCCCGCTGAGCGCCGCCCTCAACGCATGGCGCGCGCAGATGGCGTACGTCCCGCAGGAGGTCTCGTTGTTCGATGCGACGATCGCGCAGAACGTCGCTCTCAGCTGGCGAAGCGACTTCGATCGAGATCGAGTCGTCGCCGCCCTCGACAGTGCGCAGCTGCTGACGCTGATCGAGGCGAGGGACGGCGGGGTAGACGGCAAGATCGGCGAGCGCGGACTCGCGCTATCGGGCGGGCAGCGACAGCGGCTGGGGATCGCCCGCGCACTCTACACCCGTCCTCAGGTACTCGTGATGGATGAAGCGACCAGCGCGCTCGACACGGCGACGGAGGCGGCGGTGACCACCGCCATCGACGAGCTCCGAGGAAGGGTGACCACGATCACTGTCGCTCATCGGCTGTCCACGATCCGGCACGCGGACGTGATCTTCTTCATGCGGGATGGTGTGGTTGCGGCGTCCGGAAGTTTCGACGAGGTTGTCGCCGCGGAGCCGGAGTTCGCGCTTCAAGCGGCGCTTGCCGGACTCGTCGGGGGCGATGACGCGGTCCTATAGCCGCGACGGCAGGATGTGACTCCCGTCAACCGCCGAGCTGGGCGATCGCGGTCGCCCAGACGGGCATCTGGCGCTCTGCGGACAGCTCATCGGATGCGGCATCGGCAGCAGCCTTCCACTCCTCGACCCGCTCGGGCGAGAGCGCGTCGAGGACAGAGACGATGTCCTCGACGGCGAAGCCCGCCGTGACGGCGCCCAGGCCGTGGTGTTCCACGAGCGACGCCATGCCTGGAGTGGGTCCGACGATCACTCCGAGTCGGGCTTGGACGAAGTCGAAGAACTTGTTCGGAAGCGCGAGGGCCTGATTCGTCACTGTCGGTGGGAGGAGGTGGATCCCGACGTCGTAGGTGTTGAGGATGTCCAGGAGCTCGGTGGACGGAACGGCCGGCTCCACGTGGATGCGCGGCCCGAGCTCCGCCGCGAGCTCACGGAGCTGCGCGAGATAGGAGGGCGAGCTGGAGGTCAGGTAGAGCGTGAGCTCCAGATCTGTCCGGGTGCGGGCGGCGGCCTGCATCATGAGCTCGATCTTGCGTCCGGGCATCGCACCGCCGGCGTGCACCAGGCGGATCGGGGCGTGCACGGCGGTCGGCGTGAGTGAACGGTGAGCCGGCGCGTTCGTCACGATCCCCAGTGACAGGTTGAACGGCGCGTATGCGGTGCGTACGCCATCACCGACGGTCGTCGCGGATGCCGCCCTCGTCGCGTAGGTTCGGATCAGCCAGTCGAAGTAGGGCCGACGCAACGCGACCCAGCGCGGGTTGTCGTCGTGGAGACCCGGATAGAACTCGTGAAGGTCGGCGTGCACACGGTCCGGTCCGGCGAGGGACAGCGCGAGCGGCACGGCTTCGATATCGTTGGCGATCACACGTCGGTACTCCCTGTTGCGCAGAGCCTTCCGTGCCGCGCGCACAGTGGGGTCGGTCCAATACAGCATGCGGTACAGGCGGAGGCGCAAGAGCGCGGACTCCGCGTAGAAGCGTGCCTTCCGACGCACGCCGGCCGTCGGAGGGAGGGGGAGCTCGACGTGCTCCGCGGCTTCGGGGAGGCCGGGGCCGTGCGCCGCCGTGATCGTGTGGTATTCCGGTCCGAAGAGAGAGACCTGGCGCCTGACACGAGCGTCTTGTTCCAAGCGGGAGAATGACACGATCAGGAGAGAGTCCATGAGGAAATCCTCCCATGGGCGGGCTCCCGGTGCGCCCGAGGCGAGCGGGAGGTGCGGCTGGCCGCCGACTAACATGGCAGATGTGCCAGCAGCCGACCGTCCGACCATGATCTTCCATGTTCCCTTCCCGTTGAATCCCGAGGCGACGAGCGCGAGCGGCATCCGTCCTGTGATGATGCGCCGGGCGTTCGAGGAAGCCGGATACGACGTCATCGAGATCTCCGGCCACCATCCGCAGCGTCGTGCGAAGATCCGCGAGGTGAAGCGACGTATCGCCGCCGGCTTGGCCGTCGACTTCGTCTACTCTGAGGCCGCGACGACGCCGACGGGTTTGGGTGAGCCGGTGACGTGGCAGACGAGTCTGACGCGCGACATCGCGTTCTTGCGCTTCTGCCGCAGGAACGGTGTCCCCGTGGGCCTCTTCTATCGCGACATCTATTGGCGCGACGAGGAGTATGCGCAGCGGGTCGGGCAGCCGTACACGACTCTGTTGCGATGGCGCTACCGGGCAGATCTGAAGGGCTACCGGACGGCCGTGGACCGCTTGTTCGTGCCGTCGATGCGGATGGCCGAAGTGATGCCGTTCACGGATCCCACCCGGTGCACCGCTCTGCCGCCGGGGTGCGTGATCGTCGAGACCAGCCCGGTGGACGATCCCGCGACGATGTTCTATGTGGGATCGGTCGGGCACTACTACCAGTTGCAGGAGGCCGTCCGGGCATTCGAGTCCGTCGAGGGCTCATCGTTCATCTTGTGCACCAATGCCGCGCAATGGGAGACCGAGAAGAGCAGTTACGAGCCGCTGTTCTCCTCGGGGGCGACGAAGGTCGTGCACGCTACCGGGAGTGACCTCGAGCCCTTCTATGATGTCTCGGCGCTGGGATGCCTCTTCATGGCGCCGATCGGCTACCGTGAGTTCGCCGCGCCCCTGAAGCTCTACGAATACCTCGGGCACGGGCGCCCGATCATTGCGACAGCGGGATCTCTCGCCGCTGATTTCGTGGAGCAGAACGGCATCGGTTGGGCTCTCCCATACGACGGCAAGGCTCTCGCGGACCTCGTCGAAGAACTCCGACGCGAGCCGCAGTCCTATCGCGAGGTCGCGGAGCGTGCGTCCTCGATCCGGCACGAGCACACCTGGGTGGCACGCGCTGCTCAGGTCGCGACGGAACTCACCGGACAGGAACGCTGACGGATCGCGGCACGCCGGCCCGACTTGTCGCTCAGCGTGACGAGTCGCCTCGGATCGAGACCGCCTCGCGGTATGCGTCGGTGTAGCCGCGCAAGACGGCTTCAGGGGAGTAGTCGTCTCGTATCGTCGCGGCGATGCTCTCCGGCGTCCGTGATCGCTTACTGGCCCAGAGATCGAGGATCGCGCGCGCGTAAGCGTCGGGGGTACGGTCGGTCACGAGCCGCCCGTTCTCCGGGGAGATGTAGTCGCGTTGGCCGCCGCGGGAACCGATCACCACGGGTCGCCCATGCGCGATGGCCTCGAGAGCTGCCAGGCACAACGTCTCCCCTCGGGTGGGGAGGATGAAGATGTCGGCCCGGTCGAGCTCTCGTGCCACGCCGTGCGCATCTTGTCTTCCCGTGAGCGTGAGTGCGGTCGAGTGGGCGGACTCGGATTCGAGAGCACTCCGCAGCGGACCGTCCCCGATCCATACGAGGCTCGCCTCCTGCCCCTGTTCCTTGAGCCGTTGGACCGTCGCGAGCGCGAGCAGGGGATCCTTGCCGTCCACGAGGTTGCCCACGGCGACGAGGCGGATGAGATGCGCATCGTCAGGGGGAGCGACGAGCGCGGTCACGGGGGACACCACTGAGGGCACGATGCGTATCGGTCCTGAGCGGAAGGTCCTGATCCGCTCGGACAGATGGCTGCTCACGGCTGTCACCACGTCGGGGCGGCGCAGGAACCCCCCGGTTGCGCGGAGGACCGCGCGGCCTCGCTGACTCAGCGAGTCCGGATCGCCGATGCCCGACCAGTGCTCGGAGTGCACCCAGGGCACGGTGACCTTGCGCGCCGCGAGTGGGAGCAGGGCTTGGAAGGCATGAGTGTGGAGCACATCGGCGTCCGCCATCGACGACCGCAGGCGCTTCCCGGCGGAGAGTGTGTCGCGGACGCTGCTGCGCGACCACGGAACGCGCTCGAGTGTGAACGGGTGGTCGGCCGAGATGTCCTCCCCGTCCGCGAGGAGCGTGGGGTCGACCAGGTGTATGACGTGTACGTCGTGGACCTCCGCGAGGAGCGCCGCGTCGCGGGCCACGAAAACCCCGGCGACCGGGTTCGCGAGGGTCGGGAACCAGGGGGTGACCATCAGGATGCGCACCCGAACCACGCTATCAACCGAACCACCAGGATGCTCGGCCTAGGATTGTGTTCTGTGAAGATCGTCAGCGTCGTGGGCGCCCGCCCCCAGTTCGTCAAGCTCGCTCCCATCCACAAGGCGGCGCTCGCCGCGGGAGTCGAGCACGTCATCGTGCATACCGGGCAGCACTACGACCCCATGCTCTCCGACGTGTTCTTCGAGGAGCTCGGCATCGGCGCCCCGGATGTGCACCTCGGCGTGGGCAGCGGTTCTCACGGTGTCCAAACCGGTGCGATGCTCGCTGCGCTCGACGCGGTGTTCGACGAGCACCGCCCGGACTGGGTCCTCGTGTACGGAGACACGAATTCCACGGTCGCCGCGGCGCTGAGCGCGGTGAAGATGCACATTCCGGTGGCTCACCTGGAGGCGGGACTGCGCAGCTTCAATCGGCGGATGCCCGAAGAACACAACCGCGTGATGACCGACCACGCCGCCGACCTGCTCCTGGCACCCACTCAGGTCGCCGTCGACCACCTCGCGAATGAGGGACTCGCCGACCGCACGGTGCTGGTCGGGGACGTCATGACCGATGTCCTGTTCGAGATCCGTGACGAGGTCGCAGGAACGCCCTCGATCCTGCTCGACGAGCTGGGACTCTCACCGCAGGGTTACTACGTTGCGACGATTCATCGCGCGGAGAACACTGACGATCCCGCGCGCCTCGCGGAGGTTGCCGGCGCCCTCGCCGGTCTGGACCGCCCGGTGATCCTGCTCGCGCACCCGCGCGTCGTCGCGAAGGCGGCCGCGCACGGCATCTCCCTCACCCAGGGATCTCTCGTCGCGCACGCACCCCTCGCCTACGCCGACCTCATCGCGGCCGCATTGTCGAGCGCCGGTGTCGTGACGGACTCGGGCGGACTTCAGAAGGAGGCCTTCCTCCTCGGCGTGCCGTGCACGACCGTGCGCACCGAGACCGAGTGGGTGGAGACCATCCATCTCGGCTGGAACGTACTCGCGAACACTGCAGAAGAGATCTCCGCGGGTGTCACCCGCCCGCGCCCCGATGACACATCCGAGGCGCCCTACGGTGACGGCCACGCGGCTGAGCGGGTCATCGCGGAGCTCGTGAAGGCCGGCGGCGGCACCGGTCGAGGGTGACCGACTCGCAGATCGCCCGCGCGGCCGGTGACCTGGCGCCCGCGCGGCGCAGGAGGGATTTTCGCACGGATGTCCAGGGGCTCCGCGCGGTCGCAGTCGGCCTGGTGCTGCTCTACCACGCGGGAGTCCCCTTCATCACCGGCGGATACGTCGGCGTCGATGTCTTCTTCGTGATCTCCGGGTTCCTGATCTCCAGTCATCTGATGGAGTCCTTGGAGCGCGACGGTCGCATCCGCTTCGCGGACTTCTACGCCCGACGCATCCGGCGGATCCTCCCGGCGTCGCTCGTGGTGGCGATTCTCACCGCGATCGCCGCCGTGATCTTCTACCCGCCCCTGGCGCTCGAGCGCATCCTCCGGGATGCGCTCGCAACAATCCTGTACGTGCCCAACGTCTGGTTCGCGATCCAGAACACGGACTATCTGGCCGACCATGCGGCCTCGCCCTATCAGCACTACTGGTCCCTCGGCGTCGAAGAACAGTTCTACCTGTTCTGGCCCTTGATCCTCCTGCTGCTCGTGGTGCTCGTCCGCCGACGACGGGTGCTCGTCATCGCGGGAATTGTCCTGCTCGCCGGGGCGAGCCTGGTCGCCGGAGTGCTCCTGACGCCGGTGGATCAGCCATCTGCGTTCTTCCTCCTGCCGACCCGGGCGTGGGAACTCCTCGTCGGTGGCCTGGTGGGTGCGATGCTTCTGCACGGCGCACCGCGCTTTCCCCGTTGGCTGGCAGCGGTCGGGGGATGGGGCGGCCTGGCGATGATCCTGAGCTCCGCCCTGCTCTACGACGAGAAGACGGTATTCCCTGGCACGGCCGCGATGCTGCCTGTGTTCGGCACTGCGCTCGTGATCCTGTTCGGGGCGCGGGCGACATCCGCAGGTCCGACCCGGTTGCTCTCGATCAGGCCGATGCAGTTCATCGGCTTGATCTCGTACTCGCTCTATCTCGTGCACTGGCCGCTGCTGATCGTGACGCAGGCAGCCGTGGGCGAGCAGAACCCCCTTCGTCTGAGCATCAAGGTCTTGGTCGGCATCGTGGTTGCGCTGCCGCTCGCATGGCTCCTGTTCCGATTCATCGAGACGCCGCTGCGCGCCCCGCGATTCCTCGCCGCGCGGCGTCCGAGGGCGACGCTGTGGGGGACTCTCGCGCTGACCGTCGTGCTCGTGGCGGGAACGTTGGGAGCGGTGCAGTGGGCTGCGACGCGAGAGGTCGGCACCGGAGGCGTCGTCGCGGTCGCGCCCGACTTCCCGGCATCCCCGCCGAATGCGACGCCCTTCGTCCCGCGCAACATGACTCCCTCCCTGGAGGCCGTCGCCGACGATGTCGCGCCCATGTACGGCGACGGTTGCCATTACGACGTGAAGCGCGAAGACGTGCAGGAGTGCCACTACGCCGATGTGGACGGTGACCGCGTGATCGCGGTGTTCGGCGATTCGCATTCGGCCCAGTGGTTCCCGGCCGTCGAGGGTTTCGCCGAGCGCAGGGGGAACATTCGCGTCGACGCCTACACGAAGTCGTCCTGTCCGGCGGTGGAGGTGACCGTCCTGGACAAGGACGTCCCGTATGCATCCTGTGATCGGTGGCGGGCGAGCGTCCTTGCCGCCCTGGTGGCCGATCCGCCGGATCTGGTCGTGTTCTCCAGCTACGCGGGGTATGCGCTCGACGGCGCCCCGTCGGAGGAAGCCCGCTCGCTCGCGTGGCAGCAGGGCGTCGAGCGCACGGTGGCGCGTCTTCGCGCGGCCGGGAGCGAGGTGCTGGTGATCGCGGATACACCGCGGTTCACGGCTGCGCCGGCGACATGCGTGTCGGCGAACGTCCTGGACGTCTCCGCGTGCGAGGGCGAGCGCGCGAGCGTGCTGGACGCCACCCGCACGGCGCAGGAGCGTGACGCGGCGGAGGCCGCGGGGGCCGCGTACGCCGACCTCACGGACTTCCTCTGCGATGCCGACACCTGCCCGGTGATCGTCGACGACATTTTCGTGTATCGCGACATCAACCACATGACTTCGACGTTCGTCTCCTATCTCGAGCCCGCACTCGAGCCGACTCTCGCCTCGTTGCTCGGCATCGACGCAGGAACGGACCCGTAGACTGGACCCCATGCGTATCGCCGTCGTGGCCCTCGGAAAGATCGGGCTCCCTCTCGCCGTCCAGTTCGCCTCTTCAGGTCATGACGTGATCGGTGTCGATGTCAATCAGAAGGCGGTCGACACGATCAACGCCGCGCGGGAGCCCTTCCCCGGGGAGGCTGAGCTGCAAGCGCGACTCTCCGAGCTCATCCCGTCTGGTCGCCTGCGCGCGACGACGAACTATGCCGAGGCGATCCCCGGCGCGGATGCCGTGGTCCTCGTCGCCCCTGTCTTCGTGGACGACGAGACCTGGGAACCCGACTTCAAGTACATGGACGCGGCGACCCGCTCGCTCGCAGAGCACCTGACGCCGGGCACACTGGTCTCCTACGAGACCACGCTCCCGGTCGGAACCACGCGGAACCGCTGGAAGCCGATGCTCGAAGAAGGGTCTGGACTCGTCGAGGGCGAGGACTTCTTCCTCGCCTACTCGCCCGAGCGCGTACTCACCGGCCGGGTGTTCGCAGACCTCCGCAAGTACCCCAAGCTCATCGGTGCGCTCTCCGACGAGGGCAACCGTCGCGCACGCGAGTTCTACGAGGCGGTGCTGCAGTTCGACGAGCGCCCCGATCTTCCGCGCCCGAACGGGGTCTGGGATCTCGGCACGACCGAGGCCTCCGAGATGGCCAAGCTCGCCGAGACGACCTACCGCGATGTGAACATCGGTCTCGCGAATCAATTCGGGCTGTTCGCCGCCTCGCACGGCATCGATGTGTACAAGGTCATCGAAGCCTGCAACTCGCAGCCGTACAGCCACATCCACCGTCCGGGTATCGCCGTCGGAGGACACTGCATCCCGGTGTACCCGCGTCTGTACCTGTCGACCGATCCTGATGCCGACATCGTCCGTGTGGCACGACAGCTGAACGCCTCCATGCCGGAACGTCTCGTCACGCAGGCCGAAGGCATCCTGGGCGACCTGAGCGGTCAGCGTGCGGTCGTGCTCGGCGCGGCCTATCGCGGTGGCGTCAAGGAGACGGCGTTCTCGGGCGTCTTCCCGACGGTCAAGGCGCTCAAGGATCGCGGCGCCGAGGTCGTCGTGCACGATCCGCTGTACACCGACGAGGAGCTCCGCGGGCTCGGCTTCGAGCCCTACGCGATCGGCGGCGAGGTGGACCTCGCGATCCTGCAGACCGACCACGCCGACTACCGGGAGCTGGGTCCCGAGCAGCTCCCCGGTGTGAAGCTGCTCGTCGACGGACGCGCCGCGACCGATGCGGCCGTGTGGGCGGGGACGCCCCGCATCGTCGTCGGAACGGCAGCCTGATGGATCTTCTCGTCGTCGGGTCGGGTTTCTTCGGCCTCACCATCGCCGAGCGCGCCGCGGAAGCCGGCCGCAAGGTGACCGTCATCGACCGCCGTCACCACATCGGAGGGAACGCCTACAGCGAGGCGGAGCCCGAGACCGGCATCGAGGTCCACCGGTACGGCGCACATCTGTTCCACACCTCGAACGCGACGGTATGGGAGTACGTCAACCGCTTCACGAGCTTCACGA
Organism: Microbacterium paraoxydans; assembly: GCF_020524545.1. Classification (GTDB taxonomy): domain Bacteria; phylum Actinomycetota; class Actinomycetes; order Actinomycetales; family Microbacteriaceae; genus Microbacterium; species Microbacterium paraoxydans_C. The sequence goes on from NZ_JAIVLG010000003.1 coordinate 20,328, forward strand.
ATTACGTGCACCGCGTCTACACGACGCACAAGGGCACGGTCTTCCCGATGCCGGTCAACCTCGGCACCATCAACCAGTTCTTCCAGTCGGCCTATACGCCCGACGAGGCGCGTGCGATCGTGAAGGAGCAGGCAGGGGAGTTCGACGTCAAGACGGCTTCGAACTTCGAGGAGAAGGGCATCGCCCTCGTGGGGCGCCCGTTGTTCGAGGCGTTCTTCCGCGACTACACCGCGAAGCAGTGGCAGACCGACCCGCAGAAGCTCTCGGGCGACATCATCAGCCGCCTCCCGGTGCGCTACACGTACGACAACCGCTACTTCAACGACACGTGGGAGGGGCTTCCGACGGACGGCTACACCGCCTGGCTGGAGCGCATGGCGGATCACCCCAACATCGAGGTGAAGCTGAACGTCGACTACTTCGACGACGCCCAGCCGCTCAGCAAGAAGGCGACCGTCGGGCAGGTCCCCGTCGTCTACACCGGCCCGGTCGACCGGTACTTCGACTACGCCGAGGGAGCGCTCAGCTGGCGCACGCTCGATTTCGAGCAGGAGGTGCTCAACGTGGGCGACTTCCAGGGCACGAGCGTCATGAACTACCCCGACATGGACGTGCCGTACACGCGCATCCACGAGTTCAAGCACTTCCACCCGGAGCGCAAGGACGTGTACGACGCGGACAAGACGGTCATCATGCGGGAGTTCTCGCGGTTCGCCGAGCGCGAGGATGAGCCGTACTACCCCGTCAACACCCCGAGCGACCGCGAGGGACTGCTGGCCTATCGCGAGCTTGCGAAGGGGGAGGACGGCGTGCACTTCGGCGGGCGCCTCGGCACGTACCAGTACCTCGACATGCACATGGCCATCGGCTCGGCGCTGTCGCTCTGGAACAACACTCTCTCCTAGACTCGACATCGTGAGTCACGCTGCTGTCGGGGCGCCCGGGACGCCCCGGCGTTATCTGCATTCGCTGTGGCTGCTCTCGGCTCGCGACCTCAAGGTGCGCTACGCCACGAGCTCGCTCGGATACCTGTGGTCGATCCTCGACCCCCTGGTGATGAGCGCGATCTACTGGTTCGTGTTCACTCAGATCTTCCGACGCAGCGTGGGAGAAGACCCCTACATCGTCTTCCTCATCGTCGCGCTGCTGCCGTGGGTATGGTTCAACACCTCGGTGTCCGACTTCACCCGCGCCTTCAAGAAGGACGCACGGCTCGTCCGTTCGACGGCGATCCCGCGCTCCATCTGGGTCAACCGCATCGTGCTGAGCAAGGGCATCGAGTTCCTCTTCTCGATGCCGGTCCTGGTGCTCTTCGCCGTGTTCAGCGGTGCGCACGTGAACTGGCTACTGCTGTGGTTCCCGGTGGCGGTCCTCCTGCAGACGATGCTTCTGGTCGGGCTCGGGCTCCTGGTCGCGCCGCTCTGCGCGCTCTACACCGATCTGGAGCGGACGACGGCGCTCATCCTGCGGGCACTCTTCTACGCTTCGCCCGTGATCTACAGCTTCCGGGACCTTCCGGCGCCGTTCGACGTGATCGGCGCCTTCAACCCGCTCGCCGGGATCTTCACCCTCTATCGTGTGGGCTTCTTCGCCGACCTCTGGGATCCGATGCCGATCCTGATCAGCGCGGTGATGTGCGCGGGCATTCTCGCGCTCGGGATGTGGACGTTCGGACGCCTGGAGCGACCCGTGCTGAAGGAGCTGTGATGGCTGCGGCGATCGAAGTCACGAACCTCGGTGTGCACTTCCGGCGGAACCGGCGCGGGCGCCGGAGCTTCAAGGATCTCTTCGCCGGCGCTTCCCGCAGGTCTCGGCCTGGGGAGTTCTGGGCGCTGCGCAATGTCTCCTTCACCGTGCAGCCCGGAGAGTCGATCGGCGTCGTCGGACGCAATGGTCAGGGCAAGTCCACTCTGCTTCGTCTGGTCGCGAAGGTGTTGCTCCCCGACGAGGGAACGGTCAGCGTCAACGGCGGAGTGGCTCCGTTGATCGAGATCACCGGAGGCTTCGTGGGGGACCTCACCGTGCGGGAGAACGTCCGCCTCACAGCGGGCTTGCACGGGATGTCGCGCGACGAGGTGTCTCGTCGTTACGACGACATCATCGCGTTCGCCGAGTTGGCGGGGTTCGAAGAGACGCCTTACAAGCATCTCTCGAACGGTATGAAAGTCCGTCTGGCCTTCTCCGTTGTGTCGCAGCTCGACGAGCCCATCCTGCTCGTGGACGAGGTCCTCGCGGTCGGTGACAAGGCGTTCCGCGACAAGTGCTACAAGCGCATCGATGAGCTGCTCGCGGACGGACGCACGCTCTTCTTCGTCAGCCACAACGAGCGTGATCTGCGTCGCTTCTGCACGCGAGGGCTCTACCTCGACAAGGGCGAGCTCGCTCTCGATGCACCGATCGGTGAGGTGCTGGACCGCTACAACGCCGACTACGCGGTGTAGCGGTGGCTCAGAGCCCGACGAGTGAGCGGAGCTCATCCACCGAGGATTGTGCATCCTCGATATGCGACGTGGTCGCGGTGTCCTCGGCGATTGCGGTGCGCAACTGTGCGAGGCGCTGCTCGTAGCGCGACACGCCGTCGCTCCAGTCCGTCGCGATCGAGGACGGCGGTTGGGCGTCGAACAGACGCTGCGCGTCTTGCTGCAACGAGTCGACGACGGCGATGGCGTCTTGACCGCTCGCCGCTGCAGCGATCTCGAGCCCCTGGCCGGCATCATCAAGCCAGCCGGTCACATGTTCGCGGAAGACCTCCATACTCGGAGGGGGCGGCGCGGTGGCGGCTGGCACCTCGCTCTGTTCGGGTGCGGTGCTCGGAGCACCCGTCCCGCTTGCGTCAGACGATGACGTCGGCGAAGAGCTCGTGCTCGGCATGCGATCGCCGCGCTGGGCCAGGAAGAACAGCACACCGCCGATGAGGGCGAGTGCGACGACGAGCCCGACGACCAGCCAGACCTTGCCGGTCTTCTTCGGCTGCGGGGGCAACGGCGCCCAGCGGAGCTCCGGCTGCGGTTCGTCCATCGTCACGCCTCCAGCGGTGCCATCGGCTGCCAGCTGCGGTCACGGCCGACCTTGCCGCCGTCACGGATCCCGCGGAAGAGGTTGCTCGTCCCGCGCACGGTCCTCTCGACGAAGAAGAGGCGGATGAGCTCCTTGAAGAACGTCGCCGTGGTGCCGAGGCCGAAGAGGATCGGGTTGTAGACACCGTGAACGCGGTAGTACTGCTTGATGAAGCCGCGGTTGCGCATGATGTAGTAGCGGTACGCGTTGCTCGAGGCGTTCATGTGGCGGATGCCCATGTCCCACTGCTTGATCTCGCGCGTGCGCCGCAACACGAACTCGTCCACGATGACGGCGGTGGTCAGACGCGATGCCAGCCAGCCGTACATCTGGTCGTCCCAGTAGATGAAGAACCGCGGGTCGGGCAGACCGATCTGCTGCACCAGGGAGCGGTGGATGAACATGCCCTCGAAGCAACCGCTGTTCATCTCCTTGTATCCGCTCTCGTCGAAGGCGGAAGGAGCGAACGGGATCGGGATGCCCATGCGCTCGGCGATGCGGTACTGCCAGTAGAACTCGCTGCCGTCGTAGTCGAATCGACGACCCTGGATGCTCTTGAACCGGCTGCTCCAGGCCCCCATGCGCGCGAGCCCCTCGGGAAGGACCTCGACGTCGTCGTCCATCATCCAGATCCACTCGGAGCCGAGGTCGTACGCGGTGCGCATTCCTTCGCTGAAACCTCCCGATCCACCGGTGTTCGTCTCGAGTCGTCGGTACACGATCTCAGTGCCGATGTCTTCCCGGAATGATTCGACGACGTCGGTGGTGTCATCGACCGAGGCGTTGTCGATGATCACGACGTGACCGGGCTTGGGATCCATCGCAGTGATGCTCGTGAGCAGGCCCGAGAGAAGGTGGGAGCGGTTGAAGGTCACGATGACGATCGTGGCGGCCTTCGGGTCGAATGCAGCGGGCGCCGCGGTCATGCCTTCTCCTCGAAGATCTTCTGCCAGGATTCGGGGGAGACGAGATCGGGGAGTGCCCGACGGTACTCCTGTTGCAGCTCAGGCCATCGGCGACGGAGTTCCTCGTGCAGTCGCATCGTGTCACGAAGCATGCGGCGGTATTTCGCGCGGTCGCGCGTATAGATGTTCTTGCCGGAGCCGTCGGCTGCGCTCACCAGGGCGCTGTCGAACGCGGGGACGCGCCACCAGTGCGCGTCCTCCTTCCCGAACTCGACCTCGGGCTGCGCGATGTTCACGGGGTCCGGACGGTGGAGGAAATGTGAGGCCAGGGTGGAGAGGGTGAACCAGCGAAGACGGAGCCCCTTGGGGCTGTCGAAATCGTTCTTCGACAGCTGCTTGTACACCTGGCGACCGCGACGGGAGTGGAGGACCGTGGTCGGATCCCGATGCACCACCGTCTCGGGGTAGTCGGCGGCGAGGGCGCGGGCGGCGGGCATGGCCGTCGCCAGGTTCCGACGCATGTGGTCCGGACCGGACAACACATCCCGCAGTGCTTGTGCGCGGAGGGCGACGGGGTAGTACTGCATCATCATGAGGTGCTTCAGGTCGACGCGTCGACTGTGTCGGAGCAGCCGTCCGCCGCGTGGAGCGTTGGAGTGCAGGAGCCCGGCGACGAGACGGTTGCGCGCGTGGAAGTAGGCCTGCCAGTCGATCGTGTCGTCCTTGTTGACCCAGGAGACGTGCCACAGCGCGACCCCGGGCATCGACACGGTGGGGAAGCCGGCCTCGCCCGCGCGGAGGCAGAACTCGGCGTCGTCCCACTTGATGAAGGCCGGGAGCGACAGGCCCACTTTCCTGATCGCATCGAGGGGGATCAGGCACATCCACCAGCCGTTGTAGTCGGAATCCATGCGCATATGCAGAAGAGCGGACTGACGCAGGTTCGAGACGCCGAAGTCATGCGGCATCTTCTCCTGGTAGAGGTTGCGCCACATGAACGGACCCTCATCGACGACCTCGGCCCAGCCGTGCAGCTTCGGTCGGTCGAGCAGGTCGAACATGTGGCCGCCGACCAGGACCGGCGTGGTCGCGTACCGGCCGAAGACGATGGAGCGACGAAGCGATTCCGGCTCGAGGCGGACGTCGTCGTCGAGCAACTGGACGAAGTCGCTCTCCGGGCGCTGCAGCGTCTCGTGCATCGCCCGGGCGAACCCTCCCGAGCCGCCCAGATTGTCCTGGCGGATCACCTGGAGCGTCTCTCCGAGGCTCTCTGCGACGTCGTCATAGCCGTCCTGTTCGGCCACGAGCTGCGTGCCCTGGTCGATCAAGAAGATGCGGTCGATGAACTCGAGCGCGTCCGGCGACGCGGCCAGCGCGCGGAGGGTCTCGACGCAGTAGTCCGGCTTGTTGTAGGTCGTGATGCCGAGGGACGCTTTGCCCCCGCGGGCGGGATCCTGCTCGGTGGTCCATTCCGCGCCTTCGAGGACAGCAGGCTTCTCATCGGCGACGATGTCGAACCAGATCCACCCGCCGTCGCTGTACTGCGTGAGCGCGAGGTCGAAGGAGGTCGACGACTCGCCGGTCACCTCGCGGGTGGCGACCCGCTGACGCACGCCCGACCCGTTGGAGCGGTACACCAGGATCGTCGCCGGCCCGGTCGTGCGCACCGTGAGCTGCACCTCGCGGACGCTGGTCCAGTGCTGCCAGTAGGACGCGGGGAAGGCATTGAAGTACGTCCCCATCGACACGCGCCGTCCAGCGACGATGCGGGCGCGGTTCCGGCCGAGGATGTTCCCCAGGTGGGCGCGGTTCGAGACGCGGACGGGTTCGTCCTCGATCACGGACCACGTCTCCGGATCGGCATACAGCGGAAGGAGGTCGGGGTCGCGATCGAGTGGGAAGACGACGTTCTGAAGGACGTGGGCCACTGGGAGGTTCTCCGATGTTGATGCCGCAGGCCGCTGTCGGCGGACAGCGCGGGACTCGACGAGCAGTGAGTAGCCTACCGTCGATGACCTCTGCATCTCCGGAGAGTCTCCTGCGGGCGCTTCACATGCCCTGACTAGACTGACCGCGATGAAGGTACTGATCACCGGCGGCGCCGGTTACATTGGCTCGACCATCGCGACGGCGTGCATCGAGGCGGGTCTCGACGTGGTCCTTCTCGATGACCTCTCGCGCGGGCTCCGGTCTTTCGGTGAGGGGCGCGAGCTGTACGTCGGCGACATCGCCGACGTCGACGTGGTCGATCGGCTGCTGGCTGATCACTCCGACATCGATGCGGTCATCCACTGTGCAGCGCGCATCGTCGTCCCGGAGTCCGTCGCCGACCCGCTCGGGTACTACGAGACGAACGTGGGGAAGACGGTCGTCCTTCTCCAGCGCTTGCGGGACGCGGGCATCCCTCGCATCGTGTTCAGCTCCTCGGCCGCGGTCTACGCCGGTGAGACGGGCGATGGCGTGGACGAATCCGGCCGACTGGCGCCGGCGAGCCCGTACGCCACGAGCAAGGCGATGGTCGAGCAGATCCTCGACGACGCGGCACACGCCGGGGACTTCCGCGCGATCGCGCTCCGCTACTTCAACCCGATCGGGGCCGACCCGCAGCTGCGCACCGGCCTGCAGAATCCGACCCCTTCGCACGCGCTGGGCAAGATCATGCAGGCCAGGGCGTCCGGAGAGCCCTTCGCGATCACCGGAACCGACTGGGCCACACGCGACGGCTCGGGTCTCCGCGACTACATCCACGTCTGGGATCTCGCTCTGGCGCATGTCGCGGCGGTCCAGAGATTCGACGACGTCGCCACCCACGAGTCGCCGTACGAGGTGGTCAACATCGGCACCGGTGACGGTGTGACGGTCCGCGAGCTCGTGGCCGCGTTCGAACGTGTCACCGGCGAGCCTCTCCCAGTGGTCGAGACCGATCGCCGCCCCGGTGACCAGGCGGGTGCCTTCGCGATCGTCGACCGCGCGGCCGAGGTGCTGGATTGGCGTGCCGAGCGCTCGATCGACGACGGTGTGCGCGACGCGATCGCCTGGACAGAGAAACTGCGCTCGCTGAGCTGAGTGCGTCGCGGCGCCCTCGGTCACTCCTGCGGGCGCAGCGTCGGAATCGCCCCCGTGTGCACCGCGTCGATGTTCTCGCGCCAGGAGCGTGACTGACCCGCGCGCAGTGCGCAGAGCACCAGCATGAACCACCCGGCGCCGACCAGCGTGAAGCTCTCGAACATGGAGTCGACGGCCAGCGTGACGAGCATGATCGGTGTCCAGGCGTAGACGACGGATCGTCGGACGCTGGCCACCAGCCAGGACCGGATCAGCGCGACGCCGCCCAGCAGCAGGAACAGCACCAATCCGGCCGCGCCGAGCTGGAGCAGCACGTCGAAGAAGGCGTTCAGCGCGCTCTGGTGATGGTCATCCAGCTGGAAGTTGATGTAGGTGAAGGGGTATTCGCCTCGGACCCACTCGCCGAACCATCCCCACCCGTTGATCGGCCTCACGGCGACGAAGTCGAGGATGGTGTTCCACAGTGATGCGCGGATCGAGAAGTCTGATCCGGCGTCCAGCAACGCGATGATCTGGTGACGCAGCGCGAACGCGATCGCCAGCGTCACGGTCACGAGGATGCCGAGGACGAGTTGGACGATGTTGCGTCGTGCGGGTGATGTGTGCCGCACGATCGTGAGCGCGAGTGTGACGGTGCCGACGGCAACGGCGAGCACGAGTACGGTCGGTGATGCCGAGAGGAAGGCAAGGGATCCGGCGAGGCCGATCGAGACCACGGCGAGCGGCGGGTTCACGGACTGCGTGCGCCACTCGATGACGAACGTGATGAGCGCGATGACCGCGATGAACCCGAGCATGTTGCGGCTGCCGAACAGGCCCTGGATCGGCCCGCCCTCCGCCAGGTTCCCCTGGATCTCGAGGAAGGTGAACGGGAGATCGAGGAGGATGCCGGACAGGATCTCGAGCCCTAGCGACACGGCCAGGAGGGCGCGCAGGGTGTCGCCGATGGCGCGAACGGTCTGCAGGGTGTCCCGGATGTGGCCGATCGTGATCGCGAGGAACGCGTAGCCGAACAGCGACATCCAGCCGAAGAGCGTGTCGGAGCGGTCGGTCGTCCACACCAGGCTCACGAGTGCCCAGCCGAGGAATGCGATGAGCGACGACGGAGCGATCCGAAGGAGGGACAGTTCGTCCCGCCGCACCCACAGGATCGCCGCCCCCAGGAGGCAGAGCATCGCGATGACGGTCGCGAGCGTGACCTTCGACGTCATCCGCTCGATCGCGTACGAGCTGAAGACCGCGGTGAGGGCGGCGAGGGCGAAGGCGCGAGCCAACTCCGCTGAGCCGAGCAGTCGCACCAGAGGGCGGGACGACGTCACGGAACCCGCCGTTGTCGTGTGCCGCGCTCGAAGACGAGATCGCGCTCACCGATCCCGACCAGCGGCACCGACTTCAGCTTGAACGACAGGAGCACCACGAGCATCCACCCCCACAGCATGATCGGCGTCGACTCGGAGAAGCCCTGCACGAGAAGGACCACGGTGAACAGGCTGGGGAGCAGGGTCAACGGGGAGAAGGGGCGGGTGGAGTCGAGGTCCCAACGTGGACGGTCGACCGCGAAGAACCAGGAGCGCCACAGCAGGCTCAGGCAGGCCACGCCCATCAGGATGACGCCGACGACGCCGAGCTGGAACAGGACGTCCAGCCACATGTTGTGCGCGTGGAAGACGGTGATGCCGTGGTCGATGATCCAGTGATCGAAGGACGGGTCGGTGGGAATCCAGGGGCTGGAGAACCCGTTGCCGAGAATCGGGTGCTCGCCCACCCGCTCCAGGACCTTCGACCAGATCAGGTCGGAGCGTCCGGTGAGGTCGGAGGTGCGGCCGACGAGGCCGAGGAGCGGTTCCCGGAGCGCCCAGACCGTCGCGGCGGCCAGCGCCGTCCCGCCGATGGCGATCACGTAGATGCGCGTGCGTGCGCCGGGGGTGCGGGCTCGACGCATGAGGAGCGCGACCACCAGGACGACCGCGGCCGCCGCGGCACAGGCGAACGCGGTGATGGAGGAGGTGCGGAACAGGAAGTACGCCGCGAGGAGTATCCACAGCGCGAGCGTCGTGCGCCAGCGTGCGCGGGCGACGAACAGCACCCCGAAGGTGATGATCGAGAACAGCGAGATGATCGCGAGCACGTTCGCGTTACCGACGATCCCCTGGATTCTGCCGCCGTCGAAGAGGTTGTCGCGCACCCAGTAGAGCTGCGGGTCGATCCGGCCGTCCGGCAGCGTCGCGAAGTTCGGTAGGAGCGGACCGTGCAGGAAGAGCGAGACCCAGAGCTCGAGGGCGAGCGAAAGGCCGAGGATCCATTTGAACGCGGAGGAGAGGGCGCGCACGATCTCATGCCACGTGAGCACGTGTGCGATGAACAGAGCGTTCACGGTCACCGCTGCGAGGAGGGACCAGGTGATCAGCGTCGGTCCGCGCCATTGCGACCAGGCGACCGAGAGAAGAGCGAACGCCGTGTAGCCGATCGCGGCCCAGGGCAGGCGTCGCCAGCGGAACGGCTGCGGGTGATTCCGGGCGAGCATCGGGACGCCGATGGCCAGCGTCGTGAGCGTGAAGACGACGAGGACGGCACCGGCCCCCGCCATGCCGACAAGGTTGTACACCGCAGTGTGCGCGAAGGTGGCGATCAGCACGAGGATCACGTAGCCGCGCAGCATCAGATGCCCCGTCGACTCGCGCTCCGGCGGTGTCGGCGGGGCTGCCACCGGGTGCTTGGTGTACTGGGCCATCGCGTTCAGGCTACCGCGCCGCGCTCGGCGCGTCGCTGAACGCCGCAGTGCGCCCTACGCTGGGACCATGCTGCTGAGCCTCACGAATGCTCCCCGCGACTACGCGTGGGGATCCGACTCCCTCCTCGCCGGACTCGAAGGACGCACACCGACGGGTTCACCCGAGGCCGAGGTGTGGTTCGGAGACCACCCCGGAGATCCTGCCGACGTCGCCGGAGGGGGAACTCTCGATCAGGTCACCGGGGGAACCCTGCCGTACCTGCTCAAACTCCTCGCGGCCGGGCGTCCGCTCTCGATCCAGGTGCATCCGACCATCGCGCAGGCGCGCGCGGGCTGGGAGCGAGAGAGCGATCTCGCCGCGGACGATCCGCGGCGCAACTACCGCGACGACAACCACAAGCCTGAGCTGATCGTCGCTCTCAGCGAGCGATTCGAGTCGCTGAGTGGTCTTCGTCCTGTCGAGAAGACGCTCACGCTGCTGGGAGTGCTCGAAGACAACGAGGGGGTCGCCCAGCTGCGGGACCGGCTCAGCGGGGGAGACGACGCCCTGCGGGACACGATCGGGTGGTTGCTCGGGGGCGGTGCCGACACAGCCGTCGACGACATCATCTCTGCGGTCGTCTCTGCTTCCGAGCCCGCAGACACGGGGGAGTGGGGCACGACGCTCCGCGCGATCGCGAGCATCGCCGAGACCTACCCCGGCGATCCCGGTGTCGTGGTCGCCCTGCTCATGAACCATCTCGTTCTGCGTCGGGGCGAGGCGGTCTTCCTGCGCGCCGGTCTGCTCCACGCCTATCTGTCCGGGCTCGGGGTGGAGATCATGGCGGCGAGCGACAACGTCCTGCGGGGCGGGCTCACGCCCAAGCGCATCGATGTCCCCGAACTGCTGGCCGTCCTCGATGCCACTCCCGGTGAGGTGCCGGTGCTGCGCGCCCGTGGTGACGGTGGGGTTACCCCCTACCCGGTTCCGGTCCCCGATTTCGCGCTCACGAGGATCGAGCTCGATGGGACGCCCGTCGCTGTCGACGTGTCCGGGCCGACGATGGTGCTCGCGACCGCCGGAGAAGTCACCGTCGCCTCTGCGGGAGGCGCACGCGTCGAGGTCGCCGTCGGTGCGGTGGCGTTCGCGAGCGCGGACGAGGGCGCCGTCACCGTCTCCGGAGTCGGCGAGGTCTTCGTCGCGAGCCCTGGGCGCTGACACGGCCGTGCGACACGCCGATCGACCCCCAAGAACCTTAAAGACCCGCTTGAGGGTTTACGATCCGCGACTTGACCGGAGCGAATGACACGGGTGTAATTAGTCATGAGCACGGCCCGCCGGGGGGCGGAGACAGGGTTGGAGATCGAGATGACGGGTTACCGTTCCGACGTACCGGAGAACTGGTTCGTCGATCCGATCAACCTCGGTGTTCCCGGGGTTCGACGGACCGATGCATCCGACGACGACAACGCCCTCGCCTGGCAGAGCGACGCGCTCTGCTCGCAGACCGACCCGGAGGCGTTCTTCCCCGAGAAGGGTGGATCGACCAGGGACGCCAAGCGCATCTGCACGACATGCGACGTCCGCAGCGAGTGCCTCGAGTACGCGCTCAACAACGACGAGCGTTTCGGCATCTGGGGCGGCCTCTCGGAGCGCGAACGCCGCAAGCTCAAGCGTCGCGCCAGCTGATCGACCGCATCCTCTCCGCGCGGCATGGCTTCGCGGGCGCGCCGCGTGCACTGCTCCAGAGCCGTCCCACCCGCGCATAGGCTGACCAGGACATGCCAGCCCGAGTTCACGCCATCATCGTCGCGCGCCCCGGATCCGCCTCCCGCGCGCAACTCCTCCGCACTCTCGACGCCGTGCGATCCCAGACCGCACCCGCCGATGCGGTGACGCTCGTCGTCTGCGGCGACTCGTCCTCGATGCGCGAGAGCGAAGCGGTCTCCGCGACCGTCGAAGGCATCATCGAGGCCCGCGCGAGCACGTCCTTCGCCGACGCGGTCGACCTCGCCCGCCCGCGGGTGCCCGAGGGCTCGGCGATCTGGCTGCTCGCCCAGGACACGGCCCCGCATCCGCGCGCACTGGAGCGTCTCCGGGGAACCCTGGAACGGTCGCCCTCCGCCGCGATCATCGCCCCCAAGCTCGTCGCGACCGACAACGACCGCGAGATCGTGTCCCTCGGGGTGACCATGACGGCCCTCGGACGCTCGGTCGAACTCGCGGCCGGTGAACTCGACCAGGGCCAGCACGACCGCATGGATGACGCCCTCGGATCCGATGTGCGGGGAATCCTCATCCGCGGGGAAGTCCGTGACGCCCTGCGTCTCGACCCTGCCCTCGCGGGTGCCGATGAGGGACTGGACCTCGGTGTGCGCGCACGCCTGGGCGGTGGACGTGTCGTGCTCGCACCGAGCGCGCGGATCTCGGCGGCTCCCGGCGGTCCTGCCGCGCTGCCGTCCGGGAGATCACGCCGGGCCTATGTCACCCGGCTCGCCCAGTTGCATCGACGTCTGGCCTACGCTCCCGCTGCGGCGGTGCCGTTCCACTGGCTGAGCCTGCTTCCGCTCGCCCTGTGGCGCTCCATCACCCACCTCATCGGCAAACGGCCTGAGGCCGTGCTGGCCGAATGGGGGGCCGCGCTCACCGCGATGATCCGGCTCGGAGCGATCGCCCGTTCGAGGTCTCGCATCCGCGCCTTCCGAACGTCCTCCTGGGCGAGCATCGCGCCGCTGCGCATCACATCCTCGGATCTGCGTCGCCATCTCGATGACGGGCACGGCAGCGAGGGCGGCGCGGTCAGCGAACTCCGCTTCTTCTCCGGCGGGGGTGCGTGGGCCGTGCTGGGAGCGCTGGTCGTCAGCATCGCCTCGTTCACGACTCTCCTGGCCTGGCCAGCGCTCGGAGGTGGCGGGCTTCTCCCGCTGCGTCAGACCGTCGCGGCGCTCTGGAGCGATGCGGCCTGGGGTCTGCGGGGCGCAGCCGTCGATCTCATCGGGCCGGCGGACCCGTTCGCGGCGATCGTCGCGGTGCTCGGCACCCTGTGGCCTGCCGGACCGTCGTTCGCGATGGTGCTCCTGTGGATCCTCGCCCTCCCGCTCGCGGTCCTCGGTGGATGGTTCGCCGCGACGCGGGTGACCGACAGGTCGGGTCTGCGCATCTTCGCCGGCATCTCCTGGGCACTCGCCCCTCCTTTCCTGACCGCGCTCGTCGAAGGTCGCCCGAGCGCCGTCCTCGTACACCTCCTCCTTCCCTGGCTCTTCCACACCGCTGTGGTCGCGCACCGGTCATGGGGTGCCGCCGGCAGTGCGTCGCTGTTGCTCGCGGCCGTCCTCGCGTGTGCCCCCTCGCTCGCGCCGGCACTCGTCCTGCTGTGGGTCGTGGCCCTCGGCATCGTGCTCGGCACCGCCCAGTTCCGAGGGGCCGGCCGTCTGCTGTGGCTGCCGGTGCCGACGGTGGCACTGTTCGCCCCCCTCGTCTTCTGGCAGTTCGCCCACGGGACGCCGTTGGGCATCTTGGGTGACCCGGGGCTGATCCGGGCCGGCTCGCAGATCTCCGCCGACGCCGCGGGGAGGCTGGCGCTCGCGATGGGCTTCCCGACGACGGACCTCGCCGGGTGGGCTTCGTTCGCCCCCGAAGCGATCGTCCCCTGGGTCTGGGTCCTTTGCGCGCCGACCGCCCTCCTCGCACTGGGGTCCGCCCTGGCTCCGCGGTGGCGAGCGGGGATCACCCTCCTCGTGGTGGCGCTGGCAGGCTTCGCCACGGCTTTCTTCGCCGTCGGCATCACCGTGAGCTTCGATCAGGGCGCAGGCGTGGCGATCTGGCCGGGTGCAGGACTCAGCTTGGCCTGGATCGGGGTGCTCGGTGCGGCGCTCGTCACGCTGGACACCGCGATCACGGCGCCGCGCCTGAGGGTGCTGGCGGCGACCGTCGCGGCCCTGTCTCTGGCGATCTGCGCGGCTCCGGCACTCACGGCGTTCCACGCAGGGCGTTCGGTCCTGACGAACGGCCCCGAATCGACGCTCCCCGCCTACGTCGCGGCGCAGGCGGCAGGTGATCGCGATGTCGCGACGCTCGTCCTCACACCGAAGAACGACGGGGGACTCGCCGTCGAGGTCATCCGAGGCGCGAGCGACACCTTGGGTTCGCAGACGACCATGATCTCCACCGCTACGGCCCCGCAGGGGGACGACGTCTCGACTCTCGCGGTGGATCTGCTGTCCGCCCGTGAGTTCGACGCCCCGGGGGAGCTGGCGGCGAAGGGAATCAGCTACGTGCTGGTCGCCCAGGGCGCCGGCAGCGATGGAGACAAGGCTCGTGCCCTCCGCGCCACGGCCGTTGCCTCGATCGATCAGCGCCCAGGACTCGTGCATGCGGGCCGGACCGATCGCGGCGTGCTGTGGCGGCTGGAGGCTGACGCCGCGACCTCGCCGGCGCTCAGCGCCGCTCAGCAGGGCACTGCCAGGCTCGTCCTCACGGTCCAGCTGCTGGCGGTGCTCGCTGCGCTGCTCTTGTCGATTCCGACGCGCGCCTCGCGCCGGGCGGCCCGCGCGCAGTCCCGCATCGTCGGGCGCGCGCCGGATGAGCCTCTGGTGCTTCCGCGGCACGCGGAGGACCGGAACGATCTCGAGGACCAGAGCCCGGTCGGCGCTCTCGAGGACCCGCAAGACGCCGCCGCTCTCAACGATGAGGCCCTGATGCCGATTGCCGAGTCGGAGCCCGAGGCAGAAGCTGAGGAATCCTCTGCAGCCGATGGCGCCGCGCCGCCGTCGGGCGTCGATGAGGAGAGACCGGACAGATCCGCGGAGGGGGACCGATGAGCCGCTCACGCGCATTCCGCGTCGCCGCCACCAGTGCGCGCCTGGTCACGGGAGGCGTGGTCATCGTCGCCTGTGTGGCAGGCATCGCTGCAGCCGTGCACGCGCCCTGGCCGACCATCCGTCACGACGCGGCGCAGGTGCAGGTCACGCCGCTGCCCGGCGACAGCGTCCTCGTCTGCAACGGCGACCTGCGTGCACTCGGCCGTGACGCGATCGATCCGCTCAACATGTCGTCCGCCGCGACGCCGAGCCTGACCGTCGGCGGCACGTCGGGAGACCCCGCGGCCGAGGAACTCGCTGTGAAGGACATACCGGATGCCGGCGAGGTCCGCGTGCTCACCGGCGCTGTCGAGGCACGCACAGCTCCGTTGATCGCCGCCGCCGAGTCGGTCAGCATCGCGACGGATGACCTCGCCGGATATGCGGCTGCGCCGTGCGGTGTTCCGAAACTGGATTCGTGGCTCGTCGGCGGAAGCACAGCGACCGGCACCGAAGACATCCTTGTCCTGACCAACGCGGCCGAGGTGCCGTCGACCGTGACGCTGTCGGTCTACGGAGAGACGAGGAGCGCGCGCACCGTGATCGTGCCGGCTCGCACGCAGACCGCGATTCCGCTGACGTCGATCGCAGCGGGGAGCGCGACGCCGGTGGTGCGTGTCGGCGCCGTCGGGGCACCCGTCCGTGCCGTCCTCCAGTCCTCTCTCGTGCAGGTCCTCGACCCGGCGGGTATCGACCTGCAGGACGCCGTTGCGGGACCGCAGGAGGAGCTGGTGATCGCGGGGGTGCAGGTGTTCTCCTCCGCGGGGGACGATGCAGAGATGGCCGTCCTCCGAGTGCTGTCGCCGGGAGTGGATGCCCGGGTGCAGGTCCAGGTGCGGGCCGAGGGGTCATCCGCCGTGGTCGATGAGTTCTCGGTCCCTGTCGAAGCCGATCTGCCCGCGCAGGTTTCGCTCACGGGCCTCGCGCCCGGCTCGTACACGGTCGATGTGGTGGCGGATGTGCCGGTGCTGGCCGCGCTGCGGCAGCAGGACGGCTTCGGGCGCGACTCCGACTTCGCCTGGATCACCCCGGCCCCCGAGATCGAGGGCGATGTCCTGTTCGCCGTGCCGTCGGGACCGGAGCCGCGGCTCCAGCTGGCGAACACGTCGGATCAGTCCGTGACCGTGACGCTCGAGACGCTCGATGGGGCGCCGCCCACGGAACTGGTCATCGCCGCGGGTGAGACGCTCGGGGCGGAGGTCGACGCGGGGGCGACCTACCGGATGCGCACGGACGGCCCGGTGCATGCCGCGCTGGCGCTCACCGCCCCGGGAGCGATAGCAGTGCTGCCGGTGCAGGCGAGTGCGGGTGTGGAGAAGGCGATCACGGTCTACCCGTGATCTCTCCGTCGGGTGAGGTCAGTGCTCGTGACCCAGATCCCACGGTTCGCGGCCGACGTATTCGGCCGCTGCCCGGAAGACGGCGCTCTCGATCGCCATTCGCCGATGCGGCGCATCGTCGTGGCCCGGGGGAAGCAGGCGTTCGATGGGCAGACGGAACAGCACGATGCGCCGCATCTCGCGGTCGAGGTGCCAGCGCGGGACTTCGTCGGTTGCGTCGAAACCCGGGATCGCCCCGATCTCGAACCGGACGTCCTGCAGCTCCGGCCAGGTGCCGCGCAGGAATTCGACCGCTGTGCCGACGGTGAGGTCGAAGCGGTCCAGGCGCCCGTCGAGCGGCGCCAGGGGAGGCCGAACGACCTCGCTGCGACCGAGACGTCCGTGACGTCCGTGCCGGGCGCCGCGCCGAGGGGTGGCGGAGGCGTGGGCGGCACGGCGACGAGGCATGACGAAAGTCTAGGTGGTGTCCGTGTCTGCGGCGCGGCATCCCCGACGTCGATGTGCGGGAGACGTACTCTGGCGGAGATGGACGGACGACTGTGCTCGAAGGTCGGCTGCGCGCGAGAAGCCGTGGCCACCCTCACGTATGACTATGGCGACCAGATGGCGGCGCTCGGCCCGCTCGGCGCCGCGAACGACCCTCAGGCCCACGACCTCTGCTCGCCGCACGCGGATCGACTCTCGGTGCCGGCCGGCTGGCTCGTCGTTCGCCACGAAGCCCTCCGCGTCTGACGGCGCGTGCTCTCGGGGGGACAGACACGCGGTGTCAGCCGCGCGAGGTGAACGCGTGAGCCTGGATACGCTGTCCCGAGGCGTGCCAGGGCGGCGCTGCCGGAAAGGCATTCGTGATCGTCTGGCGTCGCTGGATCTTCCCCCTGCTTCTCGTCGTGATCTTCGGCGCGTGCGCCGCTGCGCTCGTCAAGATCGCCTTCTTCCCGGACAGGGCGGAGACCATCGTCAGCCCGGATGCGGGGATCACGGACCCGATCGTCGCCGTGGAGCGCGGTTCCGTCGTCAATGCCTTGACGCTGACCGGTAATGTCGCGCGCGACGAGACGTTCGGGGTGCGCAGCGAACTCGACGGTACGGTCACCGCCGTCCACGTGAGCGAAGGCGCGGCGGTGAGTGCCGGTCAGAAGCTCTTCACCGTCCGCCAGGAGTATCCCCGGAAGGACATCGACGTGGTCGCCCCGGAGGCGGGAGACGTATCGGAGATCGCTCTCGTGAAGGGGCAGATGACATCCGTCGGAGCCGAGACGTACAAGCTCACGCCCGCGCGCTACCATCTGCTGGCGACCGTCGAACCCGTCCAGTTGTATCGTCTCGTGAACGCGCCGAGCGAGGCCATGATCACCATCACGGGCGGACCGGCCCCGTTCGCGTGCACCGGCGTGCGCGTCCAGGTGTCGCCAGAGGGCACAGCGAGCGTGCGCTGCGCCGTTCCGAGCGACCAGACGGTCTTCGCGGGGCTTCCCGCGACCATGGACCTCGCCCTCGGTCAGGTCGACGACGCACTGGTGGTTCCGGTCACCGCGGTCCAGGGCGGTGCCGGATCGGGAACCGTCTGGGTGGACGCGGCTGACGGCTCCGACCCCGAGGAGCGCGCGGTGAAGCTCGGTGTCAACGACGGGGTGATCGTCGAGGTCACGGAAGGCCTGACGGAAGGCGACAGCGTCCGCGAGTTCGTGCCCGGATTCGTCGCCCCCGTCGAGGAGTTCTGCTACGAAGTCTCACCGGGGGTCGAACAGTGCGACAGCGGGATGAGCTGGTGAGCCTCGTCGCTCTCCACGACGTCGCGAAGAGCGTTCTCCTCCCGGACGATTCGCGGCTCGAGATCCTGCGCGGCATCACGTTGGAGGTCGGGCCTGGGGACCACGTCTCGATCGTCGGGCGCTCGGGTTCCGGGAAGTCGACACTGCTCAACATCCTCGGGATGTTGGATGCGCCGACATCGGGGTCCGTCTCCTTCGAAGGACGCGCGGTGGCTCGGATGCGGTCGGGACGCCTCGATCGACTGCGCGGCGACAACGTCGGCTTCGTCTTCCAGCAGTTCAACCTGCTTCCGGGGCGCACCGCCCTCGACAACGTGATGATGCCGCTCGGGCACGCGAAGGGGCGGACGTTCTGGAACCGCAGACAGATCGCGGCCGACATGCTCGAGCGTGTGGGCCTCGGGCATCGCCTCGATCAGATCGCCGACAAGCTCTCCGGCGGTGAACAGCAGCGGGTCGCGATCGCCAGGGCTCTGGTGCGTAAACCGGTCCTGATTCTCGCGGACGAGCCCACGGGTGCCCTCGACATCGATACGGGGGCGTCCGTGATGTCGCTTCTCGACGAGGTGGCCACCGAGACCGAAGCCGCACTGGTCACCATCACGCACGACCTGCATGTCGCCGCGCGCGCACGTCGGCACTACCGCCTGGATGCCGGACGCCTGGACCCGGTGGATCTCGGCCGCGCCTTCGAGGCCTCGACGCTTGCGGCGTCCGTGCCTTCGGAGACGCCCACCGCGCTGGCGGAGCCCGTCTCGTGACCGGGTTTCTCGGCGCGCTCTCCGATGCCTGGGCGGAGATCCGCGTCCACAAGCTGCGTGTGCTGCTCAGCCTGATCGGCATCGCCGTCTCCGTCGGCGCGCTCACCGCGGTCGTGGCCATCTCGGAGTATCAGCGTCAGTTCCAGGCGGAGCAGTCCGACCGGTGGGGTGGACGCGCCGCGACCATCGTCGTCTCCGCCAACACGGCCGACGGCACACCGATCGACGCCGACGACTTCGACGATCGGTTCACACGCGTGTCCGAACGGTTCGGCTTCAGTCACACCACCCGGATCGCGCAGGGGGTCATGCTGGATGCGCATCTGCCCGAGGGCATCACCCCGGTTCCCGCGCGCATCATGGACCCGGCGTACCCGCAGATCCATCGCGAGAAACTCCTGGAGGGACGCTGGTTCCTCGACTCCGATGTGGAGGCTCTGGCGCCTCCGGCCGTGATCACGGAGGCGCTCTGGGACCGCCTGGGGAGGGCACCGCTGGCGCAACACCCCACCGTCCAGTTCGGCGGGCCGGCAGGCGGCACCTATCAGGTGATCGGAATCGTCCCCCGACAGGGGTTCGGAGACGAGGAGCTGCGCGTCGATCTGCTCTACGACGACTACCGCGACCGAGTGGATGCTCTGCCTGCGGAAGCCTCGACACAGTACGAGGTGTGGGTCGGGGTCGGCCAGGTCGATCAGATCGGGCCGGTGCTGGCGATGGATCTGCGCGCCGGGTTGCCGGAGGGACAGACGATCTCGGTGAGTCGTACCGACTGGGCGGCGCAGCCGGGGGCCATGGACGTGCAGGCGACGTTCGAGATGATCACGGGAGGCATCGCGGCGCTGATCCTCGCGCTCGGCGCGCTCAGCCTGATCAACATCCAGCTCGTGGCGATGCGGCAGCGCGTGCGGGAGATCGGCGTGCGCCGCGCCTTCGGTGCCAGTTCGGGCCGGGTCTTCTTCTCCGTCTTCCTGGAGAGTCTCGTCGCGACGACGGTCGCCGGAGTCATCGGGATCGCGATCGTCGTCGCCGTCCTGCGTTCGGACGTGATCGTGACGACGATGTTCTCCGGGATCCAGGACGTCCCGCCGTTCCCGATGAGGGCGGCACTGGTCGGACTGATCGCCTCGGTCATCGTCGGCGCCGTGTCGGGGTTCATCCCCGCGCTGGTCGCGCTGCGGGTGAAGGTGATCGACGCGATCCGCTTCTGACACACACGGACGCGAGGCGTCGACAGGGTGGAAGAATGAGGGCATGCCTGAGCTCGAGTACCGCGTGGCCGATCTGTCCCTCGCCGAAGCCGGCCGCCACCAGCTGCGGCTCGCGGAGAACGAGATGCCGGGACTCATGGCGCTGCGGGACGAGTTCGGCGCTGCTCAGCCGCTGAGGGGCGCCCGGATCGCGGGCTCGCTCCACATGACGGTGCAGACCGCCGTCCTCATCGAGACCCTCGTGGCCCTCGGCGCCGAAGTCCGCTGGGCGAGCTGCAACATCTTCTCGACGCAGGACGAGGCGGCCGCTGCGGTCGTCGTCGGCCCCGAAGGCACCGTTGACGCCCCCGCGGGTGTGCCCGTCTTCGCCTGGAAGGGGGAGACCCTCGAGGAGTACTGGGCTTGCACGGCGCGGATCTTCGATTGGACGTCGAGCGGGTTCGAAGGACCCAACCTGATCCTCGACGACGGCGGCGATGCGACGCTGCTCGTGCACAAGGGCGTCGAGTTCGAGAAGGCCGGAGAGGTCCCTGCGGCGACGGAGACCGACTCGCAGGAGTACTCGATCATCCTCGACCTCCTGCGCCGCTCCGTTGTGGAGTCGAGCGATCGCTGGACGGCGCTCGCCGCGGGGCTGATCGGAGTCACGGAGGAGACCACGACGGGTGTGCACCGACTCTACGAGCTCGCCGCAGCCGGAGATCTGCTGTTCCCGGCGATCAACGTCAACGACTCGGTGACCAAGAGCAAGTTCGACAACAAGTACGGAATCCGCCATTCCCTTCCCGACGGGCTCAACCGTGCGACCGACGTGCTCATGGGTGGCAAAGTCGCCTTCGTCTGCGGATACGGCGACGTCGGCAAGGGGGCGGCAGAGGCCCTCCGGGGACAGGGAGCCAGGGTCATCGTCAGCGAGGTCGACCCGATCTGCGCTCTCCAGGCCGCGATGGACGGCTTCCAGGTGGCGCGTCTGCTCGACATCGCGGGTGAGGTCGACATCGTCGTGACGGGGACCGGCAACCGCGACGTCGTCACGACCGAGCACATGCTGGCGCTGAAGCACCTGGCGATCGTCGCCAACGTCGGACACTTCGACAACGAGATCGACATGGCGGGTCTGGAAGACCTCGACGGCGCGGAGAAGGTCGAGATCAAGCCGCAGGTCCACGAGTGGCGTCTGCCGAACGGACGCAGTGTGCTCGTGCTCAGCGAGGGCCGCCTGATGAACCTCGGCAACGCCACCGGCCACCCGTCCTTCGTGATGAGCGCGTCCTTCACGAACCAGGTGCTGGCGCAGCTCGAGCTCTACACGAACACCGAGGCGTACCCGACCGGCGTGTACGTGCTCCCCAAGTCCCTGGACGAGAAAGTGGCCCGCCTCCACCTCGACGCGCTGGGGGTGCAGCTGACGACCCTCAGCGACGAGCAGGCGGCATACATCGGTGTACCGGTGGACGGGCCGTACAAGCTCGAGCACTACCGCTACTGAACGCGCCCCGGACAGGGGTCAGACGCCGACGCGGCGTCCGGTGAGGAGTTCGGTTCGGCGATCGGCGTTCTCCAGTGCCCGTCGCTCCCGTTCGCGGCGCAGCACGGTGATGCCGATGAGAACCTGCTCGGGGGACACGGGCGGCACCGGCGAGACGTACGGCGTCGCCTCCGCCAGCAGTTCGTGCGCGACACGGATCCGCGCTGCCGGGAGCATCCGTGGAGCACTCACCAGGAACTGCGAGATGCGCCGAGCCAGTCGGTCGGGCATCCGCGCGACGTCGGCGATCTGCGACCATCCGACAAGTGCCGGGGGCAGCGCCGGCGCGTGCGAGGTGAGTGCCGGAGTGCGCACGCGTTGGCTGTAGGTCCCTGCGACCAGGTCACCCAGGCGCTGGGATCGCGCCGTGAAGGCGCCCGCGAGCACAGCGATGCCGCCGAACGTCATGTAGATCTCCAGGACGCCGAGGAGCGCTCGGATGAAGGCGTGACGGAACCCCGCGGCACCTCCGTCCACGCGGACGATGCGTCCGCCGATCGCGAGCTTACCCAGACTACGACCCTTGAGCGCGACCTCCATCGTGATCGGCAGCACGACGAAGCTGACCACGATCGCCGCGACCATCGCGATGCGGTCGGTGGCGTCGTCGAGCACGCCCGCGTTCAGCAGCCAGATGCGCAGGAACAGCCACAGGACGAAGACCGCGTAGCCGAGGAGCATGTCGATGGCGGCTCCGAGCGCGCGCAGGAGGAAGCCGACCGGTTGCACGTCGATGGCGACGGCCTCGCCGGAGAGCACCT
The DNA here is from genome assembly GCF_020524545.1 of Microbacterium paraoxydans. Classification (GTDB taxonomy): domain Bacteria; phylum Actinomycetota; class Actinomycetes; order Actinomycetales; family Microbacteriaceae; genus Microbacterium; species Microbacterium paraoxydans_C. Next base: position 42,299 of record NZ_JAIVLG010000003.1, read on the forward strand.
CGTCGGAGACGACGATCGGGGTGGACATGAGTACAGTAAATCAGGTGGATGCCGACGCGTTGACCGATGCACGCCGGGCGGAGTGGGAACGGCTCGACGAGCTCAGCCGCGGCCGCCTCGACGGTGCCGGGGTGGATGACCTGATCGTCCGCTACCGCGCTGCCTCAGCCGACCTCGCCGAGCTGAAGACCTCGGTCGGCGACTCTCCGCAGGGAGCGTATCTGTCCACGATCCTGGTGCGAGCACGGCTCCGCCTCACCGGCGCGTCCGACAGCATCCTCACCCAGACGGCCCGGTTCTTCCGGCTGCAGCTGCCCGCCGCCCTCTACCGCTTGCGGTGGACTACCCTGGTGATCGCGGTCGCCTTCATCGCCGTCGCGGTCGGCACGGCCGCCTGGATCGCGAGCGATCCGGCGCTCATCGCGACCCTCGGTCCACCGGACGCGCTCGAGCAGTACGCGGATGAGAGTTTCACGGGGTACTACACCGAGAACCCCGCAGCCGCGTTCATGGGCATCGTGTGGACGAACAACGCCTGGATCGCCATGCAGTGCGTGCTGTTCGGCGTCACGGGGGTCTGGCCCGTGTACATGCTCCTGCAGAACGCGATGGGGATCGGCACGGCCGGCGCGGTCATGGCGGCGCATGACAAAGCCGATCTCATGGTGCTGTACATCCTCCCGCACGGCATGCTCGAGATGACCTGCATCTTCGTCGCCGGTGCGGCCGGGCTGCACGTCTTCTGGGCCTGGGTCGCCCCGGGGCACCGCACCCGCGGGGAGGCGCTCGCCGAGGAGGGGAGAGCCCTCGCCACGGTCGCGATCGGACTCGTCTTCGCGCTGTTCCTGTCGGGGCTCGTCGAGGGCTTCGTGACCGGCTGGGGTCTCCCTTGGCCGGTGAAGATCGGGATCGGTGCTGCTGCGCTCGCGGTGTTCCTGATCTACATGCTCGTCGTCGGCGGGCGTGCTCATCGCGAGGGGGAGACGGGCGACCTCGTCGAGTACGAGGCGGGGACGCCGCGTCTCGTCGCCGGCTGATCGCCTACGGCTGAGGGCCCGGTCGGCTCAGAGGCGTCCCGCGGCCTTCAACTCGAGGTAGCGATCCGCGATGCGAGGGGGGAGTTCCTCCGGGTCGGCGGCGATGGCCTCTCCACCGGCTCTGCGGATCGCGTCGGCGACGTTCTCTGCGTCACGGAGAGTGCGTTCGGCTGCGGCGGCGAGATACACCGCTTCCCGGGAACCACGCTCACGGGCGAGAGCACTGATGCCGTCGTCCGTCACCGAACCGACGAGAACGGTCGTCGCCCGTGACGCTCGCGGGAAGGCACCGAGGAAACCACGGGCCGATTCCGCGGCGTCCTGCGCGGTCAGCGCCACGATCAGCGACGGCCGTGTGGTGAGCGAGCGGACAGCGGCGAACGCACCGTGCCAGTCGGTGTCGACAAGGCGTGCATGCACGGGGGCCATCGCGTCCGTCATCGCCGGGAGCAGCGCGCTGCCATCGATGCCGGTCACCCTGCCACGGACGACGCGGTCGTACAGGAGCAGGTGCACGTGATCGCCGGCGCGCGAGGCGAGCGCGGCGAGGAGGAGAGCGGCCTCGAGGGAGGCGTCGACGCGGGTCCCGTCGCCGACGCGGGCGGCGGCCGTTCGCCCCGTGTCGATGATGATGACGACGTGCCTGTCGCGTTCAGGACGCCAGGTGCGCAGCATCGTCGTCCCGGCGCGGGCCGTGGCCCGCCAGTCGATCGAGCGCACGTCGTCACCCCTCACGTATTCCCGCAACGAATCGAACTCGGTTCCCTGACCGCGCACCTGGATGCTGGTGTTGCCGTCGAGCTCGCGCAGCCGCGCCAGGCGTGAGGGCAGGTGCTTGCGAGAGGAGAAGGCCGGCAGCACCCGGATCGCGCCGCGGACCGCATGCCGTGCCTGCCGGCCGGCGAGCCCCAGCGGGCCGCGCGAGCGGATCATCACGAACTCGCTCACCAGTTCGCCGCGCCGCCGAGGCCGGAGTGCGATCGAGGCGCGGGCGCGTTCCCCGGGCGGCACCCGCAGGTGCTGGCGTTCGGCGGGGGCCCCGGCCGTCGGCTGCCAGGCGTCACGGATCACGGCGTTCAGGGTCTTGGATCCGCGGTTGTGGACGGCGACGCTCACCAGTACCTGCTCGCCCAGACGTGAACGCTTCGGCACCCCGCGGCTCACGGTCACCGAGGCCGGGCTGGCGGCGAGGGCCAGATCCAGGGCGACCAGCAGTACACACAGGCCGACCCAGGCCCCGAGCGCGGGGTACGCCGGATAGCCCGCCAGCCCGAGGAGGACGAGCGGGAGGACACCCACGGCGAGGGCGATCGCGAGCCGGCCGGTGACGAACACCTAGATCGGCACCCGCGTCTGCTGCACCACGGAGGTGAGGACCGCGTCGGCCGACACCCCCTCCATCTGGGCATCCGGTCGCAGCTGGAGCCGGTGGCGCCAGACCGGCACCAGCATGGTCTGCACGTGGTCGGGGGTCACCGCGGAAGAGGCGTTGAGCCACGCCCAGGCCTTGGCGGCCGCGAGCAGTCCGGTCGAGGCACGGGGGCTGGCGCCGAGTTCGACCGAGGGCGACTGTCGTGTCGCGCGCGCGAGGTCGACGACGTAGCCGAGGACGTCGTCGGTGACCTCGACCGCTGCGGCGCGCTGCTGGGCGGCACGGATCTCGTCCGGCGAGACCGCCGGGTCGATGCCCGTCAGCTCACGGGGGGAGAAACCGTCGGCGTGTCGGCGGAGGACCGAGACCTCGGCATCACGTTCCGGCATGCCGACGACGAGCTTCATCAGGAAGCGGTCCAGCTGTGCTTCGGGCAGCGAGTAGGTGCCCTCGTGCTCGATCGGGTTCTGGGTTGCAGCGACCAGGAAGGGGTCCGGCAACGCACGGCTCACGCCGTCGGCCGACACCTGGCGCTCCTCCATGGCTTCGAGGAGCGCCGCCTGCGTCTTCGGGGGTGTGCGGTTGATCTCGTCCGCGAGCAGGATGTTGGTGAACACGGGGCCGGCCCGGAAGTCGAACTCGCCGGTGCGGGCGTCGTACACGAGCGAACCGGTGACATCGCCCGGCATCAGGTCGGGTGTGAACTGGACGCGCTTCGTGTCGAGGCCGAGCGCTCGAGCGAAGGATCGGACCACCAGCGTCTTCGCGACCCCGGGCACGCCTTCGAGGAGGACGTGTCCCCGGGCGAGCAGGGACACCAGGAGTCCGGTGACGGTGCCGGCCTGGCCGACGACGGCCTTGTCGACCTCGGTGCGGACCCGATGCATCGCCTGCCGAAGCGCGGCGTCGTCGGCGGGTTGATTCTCAACGGTCACGGGGTTCCCTCGGCTTCTCTGGAGTGGATGGAAGGGTCGGTTCGTTCGATCATTCGTCGTTCCTCGCGCTGCGCGTGCTCGCCTCCACAGCCGTCTCGAGGTCATCGAGACGGCGTGCGAGATCGATCAGGGAGGCGTCATCGGCGGGCGGGGGCCCGTCCAACAGGTCCTGCAGGGTTCCGCGCGGGATCCGAAGTCGGTCGGAGGCTGCGTCTGCGACCTCGTTCGCCTCGGCGCGTGCGGCGAGTCCGAGCCGGCGCGCGAGACGTCGCCGGGCGCCGTCGCGGAGAGCTTCCGCGGCGTGCGCCGAGTCTGCGGCCCTGGCCGTCAGACGCGCACGACCATGCATGGTTTCGGAGGCGCGGACGGTCACGGGCAGGGTCTCGGCGACCAGAGGACCGAAGCGCTGACCGCGCCAGACAGCAGCGGCGACTCCCGAGAGGAGCAGCAGGAGGATCACCGGTGTGACCCAGGGCGGCGTGAGGGCGCCGAGCGTGTCGACGGACTCGCCCTCGATGTCGGAGTCCACGAAGCTCGGGACGTACCAGACGACGTGGTCTGTCTGAGCGAGCAGGGCGAGGGCCAGTGCGGCGTTGCCGTTCTCCGCGAGGTAGGCGTTCCCGAACAGCCTGGTGCCCTCCACGACGACACGGCGGTCGTCCGTGCGGTCATCCACGAGCACGGCGGCACCGTCCGTGCCGCCGAAGCAGGCCGTCACTCCGGGCGCAGGGGAGAAGAGCCGGTCGGCGCGGATCGTCCCCACCCGGGCGAACTCGGCGGCCTCGCACTCGGCGGAGACCGCGGGAAGCGTTCCCGGGGCGTTCTCACCGATGTCGAGTGCGCTCAGGAGATGCGTCCCCGCGGAGAGGAACACGACGCGTGCCGCCGGTGCCAGGAGCGTCTCCAAGGCGTCATCCGTCAACGTGTAGGGGTTCGCCATCACGAGGGTCGTGTCGTCGCCGATCGCCGCTCGTGCCGCCGTGCGGGAACGCTGGACCTCGACGTCGACTCCTCGGTCGCGGAGGATCTCGGCGAGGGCGAGCGCGCCGGAGTCGTCACGGCCCTCGGGGTCGAGGGCTCCCCGAGCTCCCGGCGGTGTCGCGCTGACGCGGAGCGCGACGAAAGCGACGACGACCACGAGCGCCGCGACGATCAGCCAGCCCAGGATCGTCTTCGTCCGGCGCGGTCCGCGTTCGGCGGTCGACGGGACCGACGCGCTTCGCTCGGTCACGCTCACGCGGGCACCTCCACGGGGCGACGCGCCATCAGCCGGGCGTCGGTGTCGGCGAGTTCCCGATAGCTCTGCTCGGTCGCGGAGTGCCCGAGATAGCGGACGTCGTCGAAGGTCGTGGCCGCGCGGCGCATCGCTTCCTCCTCTTCCGCGAAGACGCGGATCGCCGCGCGTGCGATGGACTGTGCGGTGGCGCCGGGGGCAGGATCGATCAGATCGCGCTCCAGCAGACCGCGGGCGATGGCGCGGTATCGAAGGATCGTCGCTGCGTCCCAGTCGCCCTCGCGTGCACGGCGCTCGGCGTCGCTGCGCAGTTGGGACGCCGAGCGGTCATCGGCCTCCCCGAGAAGATCCGTGTGCCCGCGGCGGACGGCGCGGGAGCTACGCGGACGGCCCCAGATGATGAGGGCCGCGATCAGTGCCGCGATGATGATGGCGATCACGATCACGAGGGCCGCGGGCCCCACGCCCGCACTGTTGTCGGCGCTGAACAGATCGGCGAGGAACCGGCCCACGTCGCGGGCGAGGAGGTCGAACCACGTCGGCTTCGCGTCGGCATAGCGCGGATTGGCGAGCTCCTCCTCGGCCCAGCGTCGCGCCTCGTCGCCGTCGGGGACGAACAGGTCGTCGAGCGGTCTGATCATGCCGTGTCATCGCCGCCGGGCGCGGCCCAACCGGTCTCCTGCGGGGCGGTCGGCGCTGGCGAGGGGGGTGGCGGTGGCGGGAATACTGCCGGCGTGGCCGCGGGGGAGCCCGTGCTCCGCGGCGACACGGGCGGTGCGGAGGGGTACGGCGAAGGCTGCCCCGAGTACGTGGGCGCTCCCGGATGAGGGTAGGGCGCTGTGCCGTACGGCGCAGAGGCGTACCCCCGGGTCATCTGCACGTGCTCCGGTACCTGGCGGGGCGGTGGCGCGGAACTGACGGCGAGAGCGGGATCCACCCGGAACGGATCACTCTGCTGCTCGTCCGTCCAGCCGAGGTCCCGGCGTTCCACATACGCGATGAGCGTCTGATCCAGGCCTTCGTACCGCATGCGGCAGTCGACGTAGATGAGCGCGGCACCGGTGCTCTGGACCACCGCGGCGATCGCCTGGATCACGAGGATGAGGATCTGCGGGGCGAGGACAGCCAGGACGAAGCCGACCACCGCCGCCGGCTCCACGGCCCCGGTGGGCGCGATCACGGGCGTGAGGAGTGTGCTCAGAAGCGTCGACGGAATGCTGACCACTTGCATAGCCACGCCCATGATCACGCTGATGAGGAACATCACCCCGAAGGCGACCCAGAAGCGACCACGGGTGAGGCGCCAGGAGCGGATGAGTGCGTCGCGGAAGCGTGCGCGTTCGAGGACGAGGATCGACGGAACCAGCAGCAGCTTCGTCGTCAGCCACGCGAACAGCGGGATCGCGGCGAGAACGATGAGGATCACCGTGAGGACGACGAGCCCGATGAGCTCGGCGCTGCCGCCCAGACCGCCCGCCACGAACGCGGCGATGATCGCCGCGACGATCGCGAAGAGCCCGAACACCGCGGCCACCGTCAGCGATGCGAAGCCGGCGAGCCGCCAGAATGACGGGGCCATCCTGCGCCAGAGCATCCGGAGCGTGGCCTTCACCCCGACGGCTGCGTAGCCGATCTCGGCGGCGACGACGCCCTGCATGATCGCGGTGAACGCGATCGTCGCGAGACCGACGGCGATCCCGGCGATGAGATTGATCCCGACCGTGCCGGCCAGCACCGCCTCGAAGTCCGGGGAAGAGGGGGCGACCGTCTCCAGTCGGGAGAACGTCGTGAACAGCACGACGCCCATCACCCCCGCCGTGACGAGCACCACGACGAGCTGGAGGACGACCGCGAAGCCGAACAGCACCTTCGGGTTGTGTCGGAGCGCCGCGAAAGCCTTCCCCAACAGCATCCCGAATGTCAGCGGATGAAGAGGGATGATCCCCTTCTTCGGGGCGGGCGTCCACGTCTGGCCACTCAAAAGGCACTCCCTCCATCGTGCGGTCCCATCGTGTCATATCCACGACGTGGTGCGCAGACCTGGGGCCGGTGGGACTGGGTGCCATAAGGTAACAGTTATGACCTCACGCATTCTCGTGGTCGACGATGACACAGCACTCGCCGAGATGATCGGAATCGTGCTGCGCACTGAGGGTTTCGAGCCGGTCTTCTGCGCGGACGGAGCACGAGCCGTCGAGGAATGGCGCACGCAGCGGCCCGATCTGGTGTTGCTCGACCTCATGCTGCCCGGGATGGATGGGATCGAGATCTGCACTCGCATCCGCGCCGAATCCGGGGTGCCGATCATCATGCTCACGGCACGCAGCGATACGGCCGACGTCGTCCGTGGGCTCGAAGTGGGTGCGGACGACTACATGGTCAAGCCGTTCAACCCCAAGGAACTCGTGGCTCGGATCCGGACCCGTCTCCGGCCGACGCCGCAGGCCACGAGTGAGCAGTTGCGGGTCGGCGACCTCACGGTCGACGTGGACGCGCACGAGGTGCGTCGGGGCGCCGATCCGATCGCACTCACGCCACTGGAGTTCCAACTGCTGGTCGCTCTCGCCTCGAAGCCGCAACAGGTGTTCTCGCGGGAGATGCTCCTGGAGCAGGTGTGGGGATACCACTACAAGGCGGACACGCGGCTGGTCAACGTGCACGTGCAGCGCCTGCGCGCCAAGGTCGAGCTCGACCCGGACAATCCCAAGATCGTGATGACGGTACGTGGTGTGGGCTACCGCGCCGGGAGTGTGGGCTAGGAGCACGATGGCTGCGACGACAGCGACCACGACGACGGTCGCCGTCCTGCGCGACTGGCGAGGCTGGCCGACGATGCTCGGCCTCCTGTGGAGGCGGTCCCTCCGGTTCCGCACCCTCTCTATCACGCTGCTCGCGACCTCGCTGGCGATCTTCATCACCTGCGTGACGATGGCCCTCGCGATCCAGAACGACCTGTTCATCTCTCGGAAGAACGTCGCCCTCGAAGACGCACGTCGGGCGGTCGACCAGGCGCAGCGCATCCTCGATGTGGCCGAGGTGGGAGACGACCCGGCTGCGCTCAGCACGCTCTGGGACGGCATCAGGGACACACTGGCGCGCACGTCCAGCACCGACCAGCTCGCGGGGTACAAGATCGAGACCGATGCCGACACCTCGCCGTTGAACGGGTTCGAGGCCGGCCTGAGCGAGAGCCTGCTGAGCCCCGAACTGCGCAGGCGCGTGGTCGAGCTCGATGACCGCCAGGAGTGGCAGTCGGTTGCGCTGCCGGTGGAGAACGGCGGTGTGGTCCCGGGGATCGTCGTCGGTCAGCAGCTCCAGGTTCCGGAGGCGGGACCCTTCGAGATCTACTTCGCCTATGACCTGGGTGACGCCGATCAGACTCTCCTGTTCGTCCAGCGCACGCTCTGGATCGCCGGTATCGGGCTGGTGGCGATCGTGGCGGCGATCTCCTGGGTCGTCCTGCGGGCGGTCTCGATACCGATCGTCCAGGCCGCCGAGACCAGCGCGCGGCTCGCCGCGGGAGATCTGGGCGTGCGGATCGATGTGCACGGCGAGGACGAGCTGGCCATCCTCGGGCGCTCGTTCAACGCCATGGCAGACAGCATCGAGGCGCAGATCAAGGAGCTCGGCGAACTGTCGATGGTGCAGCAGCGTTTCGTCTCCGACGTCTCGCACGAGCTGCGCACGCCGCTGACCACCATCCGGCTCGCCGCGGACATGCTCAACGACCAGCGCACGGAGTTCGAGCCGACCACGGCACGCGCGGCGGAACTGCTGCACGCGCAGGTGCAGAGGTTCGAGACCCTGCTCTCCGACCTCCTGGAGATCAGCCGCTACGACGCGGGATCGGTGCAGCTCGAGCTGGAGGCGACGAGTCTCGCGCACCTGGCGGAGGACGTCATCGAACAGATGAGGCCGCTCGCGGACGGACACGGCACCGAACTGCGGCTGGTGGCGCCGGGCGGCTACTCGCCCGTGGACATGGACCCCCGACGGGTGCGCCGCGTACTGCGCAATCTGATCGGCAACGCGATCGAGCACGGGGAGGGTCGCCCGGTCGTCATCACCGTCGACAGCAACCAACACGCTGTTGCCGCAGGGGTGCGCGACTTCGGTCTCGGGATGGAGCCGGGTGACGCGGAGCGCGTGTTCGATCGCTTCTGGCGGGCGGACCCGTCGCGGCAGCGCACCATCGGAGGCACGGGGCTCGGCTTGTCGATCGCCCTCGGAGACGCCACCCTGCATGGAGGAACGCTGGCGGTCTGGTCGGAACTCGGCGTCGGGACGAACTTCGTGCTGACCATACCTCGCCACGAGGGGACGCTGGACGGTCCCAGCCCGATCCCCGTCGAGCCGCAGGAACCGTTGGCGGAGCTCGGCGACGCGACGCAGCCGATCTCCCTCGCCGAGAGTCGCATCGATCTGTTCGACGAGGGGGAGGGATCATGATCCGCGAACGATCGAGGAGACGGCTGCGTGCTGCGGCTCTGGCGCTCGCGGCGTTGCTGCTGCCCGCGTGTGCAGGGCTTCCGACCAGCGGTGACGTGACGGTCGGTCTCAAACTCGGCGAGTCGTCGCAGGACATCGATTTCCTCCCGGTCGCCTCGGGCCCGATCAAGGGCGCCGGACCGGAGCGGATCGTGGAGGGTTTCCTGGAGGCCGGCATCACCACCTCGGACAACTGGGCGACGGCGCGCGAGTTCCTCTCGCCCGCGCTGCAGCGGACCTGGCGACCGGCTTCGGGCGTGTCCGTCGACGTGGGAACCGAATCCCGCACCATCACCTCCACGGTCCCCGATGAGTTGGTGGAGGAGGCGGAGTCGGCGGAGGTGCAGGTCGAGCTGGATCTGGTCGCGAGCGTCGACGAGGCCGGTGCCTATGCGGACGCGCCCGGTGCCTCGACCATGCCGTTCACCCTCGAGCGGATGGAGGACGGCGAATGGCGTATCACGGAGGCACTCGACGGCGTCGTGATCGACGACGCGCGTTTCGACAAGGTGTACGACGCGTACCCGTTGCAGTACTTCGACCTCGGCTGGTCCAGACTCGTGCCCGACATGAGGTGGTTCCCCCGGCGCCAGAGCCCGGCGACGACCGTCACGCGCGCTCTGATCGGCGGCGCGCCGAGCGTCTGGCTGGATCCCGTCGTGCAGAACTCGTTCCCCGCCGATGTGCAGCTGGCCCAGGACGCGGTTCCCATCACCGGGCAGGTGGCCGAAGTCGCGCTCACCCGTCCGGCCGTCGCACTCGACGCGACGACGCTCGCGCGGATGCGCACCCAGTTGCAGGCGACACTGAGGGCCGCAGGCGTCGCCATCACCCGCGTGCAGTTCACCGTGGACGGCCGAGATCTCGATGCCGGAGTGGTCGAGGTGATCGAACCGTCGAGCGAGGTGGGCACCCTCGTCCTGAAGGACGGAGTCTTCGGCAGGATCGTGGGAGATGAGATCTCGCCGCTTCCGGGAGTCAGCGCCGAGATCGCCGCGATCGCTCAACCCATCCTCTCCCTCGATGTGGCAGCCGACGAGTCACAGGTCGCGGCGCGACTCGGCGACGGCCATGTCTATCTCGTCCGCGAGGACAGTCGTATCGAGCTGGATTCGCGTACGGGTCTCATCGAGCCTTCGCTCGACCCGTACGGCTACACCTGGACGGTGCCGGGGGGCGACCCGTCCGCCGTGCAGGCTCGGGACACCGAGGTGGTCCCGCATGCGGTGGGGAATGCCTGGCCGAATGCGTCCGCGATCTCGGATCTGCGGGTCGCCGCGGACGGCAGCCGGGTGGCTGCGGTCATCACGGTCGGCAAGCAGTACTGGGTGGTCGTGGCAGGCATCGTCCGCGACACCGAGGGGGTTCCGATCGAGCTGGGCGATGCCAAGCAGCTGATACAGCTCTCAGAGCCGGCGACGAGTCTGGTGTGGTTGGGGCCCGATCAGCTGGGCGTGCTGATGGATCCGAATAGCCCGAAGCTCATCACCCAGATGGTGGGGGGACCGGGTACGTCGGAGGCTGCTCCCGGCGACGCGATCTCCGCTGCCGGCGCACGGACGACAGTGGGAGTGCGCATCCTCGGAGCGAACGGTCAGTTGTTCGCACATGCGGGCACGGCGTGGCGTGAGGTCGCGTCCGGCATCTCCGTCCTCGCGACCCGCGCAGGGGAATGACCTTTCCTGCACGTCACGGTCTCGTCCGGCAGCTCTGAGGATCATCGGCGGCACGACGGTGCGGCCGAGGCGACGAGCCGCAGACTCGTCGGATGCAGGAAGATTCCCGCCTCCTTCAGATCGGCGCAGAGGCCGCCGCGTTCCTGCTCGCTGCGAGCTGTGCGGGCTGCGGTGAGCCCGGTCTCCTGTTGTGTCCAGGGTGTCGGAGTGCTTTGGCGCCGAGACCGAAGGAGTCGGTGACACCGGCGGGGCTGCCCGTCCGATCCGCCCTCGCGTTCGACGGGGTCGCGGCGCGCTGCATCCGACGACTCAAGGGGGAGGGCGACACTCTCGTCGCACGCCCGCTCGGTGCGGCGCTGGCGAGCGTCCTGACCCCGCTGGTGACAGCGGCGACGTGGGTCGTGCCCGTCCCGACGAGTCGCTCCGCATTCCGGCGTCGGGGCTATCGCGTCCCCGACCTGCTCGTCCGCCGTGCGCGCGCCGATCCGCATGCCGTGCTCGCGACGGTGGGAGCGCGCCCGGATCAGCGCGGGCTGGGCGCGCGCGCACGCCAGGCGAACGTCCGAGGAACGATGCGTGCCCGGCGTCGAGGAGGGGGAGCCCAGGCGGTCGTCGTCGACGACGTGGTCACGACCGGCGCGACGCTCGACGAGGCCGCACGCACCCTCACCGCGGCCGGTTTCCGTGTCGTCGCGGCCGTCGCGCTCGCCGCCACGCCGCTTCACGGCGGATTCGGATGAACCTCATCGGCAACCCACCGCAGACACAGGAGAACCAGCTCGTGACATCCGCCGACGGGCGGACTACGGTGGGGGGACACAAGGCGACCACGGTCCGCCCTTGGCCGGGAGGACCGGGACAAGGAGGCAGCAATGGAAACAAGCATCGTTGGCGTCGGAGTGGGTATCACCGATCGCTTCCGAACCGTTGTCGAAGAGAAGATCGCCAAGATCCAGATGCTCGCGTCTCGCGCGCAGAGGCTGGATGTGAAGGTCACCCATCGCGTGTATCGCAACGGTCATGTACCCGATGAGACCGTCGAGCTCACGCTGATCGGCAAGGGCCCCGTCGTCCGCGCGGAAGCGACGGATGGAGACAAGTTCGTCGCTCTCGATCTCGCCGTCGACAAGATGTCCGAACAGCTGCGCCGCGCGAAGGAGAAGCGGGTCGATGGACGACAGCACCCGCGCGGCGCCCACTTCGAGAAGGAGAGCGGAGCACTCACGGGCATAGACGTCCAGCCGGCGTCGGCCGACGTCCTGCATGCCGTGGCCACCGGAAACGTACCGGTGCAGCAGGCGGAAGAGGAGGAGTACTCGCCCGTCGTCATCCGCACGAAGAGCTTCGATGCCGAGTGGATGACCGTCGAGGAGGCCGTCGACAGGATGGAACTGGTCGGACACGACTTCTTCCTCTTCGTGGACGTTCGCACCGACCACCCGAGCGTCGTCTATCGGCGAAAGGGCTGGGACTACGGCGTGATCGCGTTGAGCACCCAGGCTCCGCCGTCCGAGGCCCTCGCCTCCTGACCCCCGTCGCGGAACGGCCCGGTCCCGAACGGGACCGGGCCGTTCCGGCGTCCGGGAGACCTGGAAGCCCGGACTCAGTCGAAGATGCCGTCGAGCAGGCTGCCGATCACGAGGCCGCCGAGGATGCCGGACGCGAGGTCTCCGCCCCCGCCACGTCGTCCGCCGCCACCCCATCCGCCGCCGCCCCAGCCCTCGTCCTGCGGGCGGGAGGAATCGATGTCCCGCTGCGCGAGCTGCAGAGCCTCGGCAGCGAGGTGCGCCACCCGCCGTGCCTGCACGAGAGCGGCTTCGCGGGTGTCTTCGGCGGGGAGGAGGTCGGAGAGGTCGACACGAAGCCGTTCCGCCTCCGCGAGACGCGTGCGGGCGTCCGCTCCGATCCAGCCGCGATGACCGGCGATCAGGCCGCGTGCCACCCCCAGCTGTCGATCGGCATCGTCGATCGCGTGCTGCACCTGGGAGATGCTCGGGAGCGGGTTCTCGGCGCGGTGGCGGGCCTTCGCGATGGCGTCGTCCAGCGCCGAGTTGGCGTCACGCAACCGGGAGAGCTCGGCGAACGGGTCGTTGGGCTGTCCCGAAGGCGTCAGCGCAGCGAGTGCGTCCTGAAGGGCGGCGACGGCCGAAGCCACCGCCGGCACCGCGGGAGCGTTGCGTGCGGCGATGAGGTCGCTGCGGGAGTCGGCCACGACCTCGGCGAGGGTGGACTCGGCACGCAGCGCCTCGATCTCGAAGTCCTCGACCGCGTCGAGCAGGGCGGACGCTCGCCTGGTCGCTTCCGTCGCCGTCTCGAGTGCGACGTTGGCCTCTTCGTTCTGCTTCGCCGCTCGACGGCGCTCCGACACGTCGGCGCTGTGCGTTGCGAAGCTGATGAGCTGCTCCGCTTCGGCAGCGCTGGCCGTGATCTGGTGCATCGCGGAATCGGCGTAGCGTGCGGAGAGCCGCGCGACCGTCTCAGTGGTCTGGGGGATGCGGTCGCTGAGCGCTGCGGCCTGCGCTCGCACCTGCGCGATGACCTCGGGCGCGCGCCGAACCTTGGCGACGGACTCCGCGAGCACGGAGGTCTTCTCGTCGAGGAGGTCCTGAGCCCACTCGCACAGTTGCAGGATGCGCGCGTTGCGGGTGCGCAGCTCTTCGTCGGTGTCGGGGATCTCGTCGTGGTTCAGCTGGTGGAGTTGGAACGCCTCGCGCAGATGGGTGCGCACCGCCGTGAGTGCCGTACGCAGGTCGGCGGTGAGGCCTTCGCCGAGTTCGGCCTCGGCGAAGGAGAGCTCATCGGCCGTGGTGCGGATCCGCTCGTCCGCTCCGACGAGGGCCTGCTCCGCACGCCGAGCCAGATCGGCGTCCCGTGCGGCGATCTCTTCCTGTTCGCGTTTGCGCTTGCCCCAAAATCCAGCCATGGGTCGATCCTAGTTTCCCCGGCGCATGAGCCGGCTGAGCATCCGCTCCGGGCGAACGAGGACGATCGGACGAGTCGTTCCGTGTCGTCTCGCCCCGATGCGGTCATGCCGCCGGTGCGGTCTCCGAGATCTCGGTCGCGGATTTCGCGGGGCGTCCGCGTTTCGGGCGCTCGGCGGTCAGTTCGAGCGCCATCGCGTGCTGCGGGTGTCCCGTGAGGCGCTCGGCAGCGTGGTCGAGCCAGCGCACCTCGGCTTCCGCGGAGAAGATCATCGAGTCGATCACCAGCGACCAGGCCAGTCCTTCGGGGCCGTCCTCACCGCGCTTCGTCCGTCGCATGTGCCGCAGCGTCTCGAGTTGCTCCAGCGATGCCGCGCGTTGGGCGTGGATCGTGGCCGCTGCGTCGACGCCGGGGAGGGTCGCGGCGACGGCGAGCTTGATCGCCAGCTCATCGCGGGTCCCGGTGGCCGGTGCGATGGGGGAGGCGAGCCACCGTGCGGCCTCCGCCTCTCCTGCGCGGGTGATCTGCCAGTACACGTGCCCCTGCTCATCGGTGTGGCCGCGCTGCACCAGGCCGTCCCGTTCGAGTCTTTCGAGCGTGTTGTAGATCTGGCCGACGTTCAACGGCCAGACCGAACCCGTGCGTCGATCGAACTCGTGCCGCAGCTGGTATCCGTAGCAGGCTCCCTGGGCGAGGAGGGCGAGCATGCTCTGGCGTACGGACATCTGCGTCTCCTTTTACGATCGGGCCGAATGCGATACCGAGTATATGGATACCGGGCACCGACTCGTCGAGACGCGCGGCACCGCCATGCAGGCGACGTGCAGGTCACGGGCCGGTAACATGGCAAAGTATGCCTGGCGTCGGGTCCATCGATGTCCGGCGAATTACCCACTGACAGGGAGATGACATCCGTGGCCAATCCTCTTGAGAAGCTGCTGCGTGCGGGCGAGGGGCGGGTCATCCGCCGCCTGAATCAGGTCGTCAAAGCAGTGGGAGCACTGGAAGAGGACATCTCCAAGCTCACCGACGACGAACTGCGCAACGAGACGACGGAGCTGCGGGCGCGGTTCGAGAAGGGCGAGACGCTCGACCAGCTGATGCCCGAGGCGTTCGCCGCCGTACGCGAGGCGGCCAAGCGCACGCTCGGCATGCGTGCCTACGACGTGCAGATCATGGGCGGCGCGGCATTGCACCTCGGGAACATCGCCGAGATGAAGACCGGAGAGGGCAAGACCCTGGTCGCGACCCTTCCCGCGTATCTGAACGCGATCGCAGGCAAGGGCGTCCACGTCATCACCGTCAACGACTTCCTCGCGAGCTACCAGGCGGAGCTCATGGGGCGTGTGTTCCGTGCCCTGGGCATGACCACCGGCATCATCGTCTCGGGCCAGACGCCCGCGATCCGCCGCGAGCAGTACGCCGCAGACATCACCTACGGCACGAACAACGAGTTCGGGTTCGACTACCTGCGCGACAACATGGCGTGGCGCAAGGAGGACCTCGTCCAGCGCGAGCACTTCTTCGCGATCGTCGACGAGGTCGACTCCATCCTCATCGACGAGGCCAGGACGCCGCTCATCATCTCCGGGCCGTCCTCCGGCGAGGCCAATCGCTGGTTCGCCGAGTTCGCGAAGATCGCGCGCACCCTCGAAGCGGGGGAGGACTACGAGGTCGACGAGAAGAAGCGCACCGTCGGCGTCCTCGAACCCGGGATCGAGAAGGTCGAGGACTACCTCGGCATCGACAACCTGTACGAGTCGGCGAACACTCCGCTCATCTCATTCCTCAACAACTCGATCAAGGCGCTGGCGCTGTTCAAGAAGGACACCGACTACGTGGTGATGAACGACGAGGTCATGATCGTCGACGAGCACACCGGCCGCATCCTGGTCGGACGCCGCTACAACGAGGGAATCCACCAGGCGATCGAGGCCAAGGAGGGTGTGCCGGTCAAGGCGGAGAACCAGACTCTCGCGACCGTCACCCTGCAGAACTACTTCCGCCTCTACGACAAGCTCGCCGGCATGACCGGTACCGCTGAGACGGAGGCGGCCGAGTTCATGTCGACCTACAAGCTCGGCGTGATCCCGATCCCGACCAACAAGCCCATGATCCGCAAGGACCAGGCGGATCTCGTGTACAAGAACGAGACCGCGAAGTTCGCCCAGGTCGTCGAAGACATCGCCGAGCGGCACGAATCGGGACAGCCCGTGCTGGTCGGTACCGTCAGCGTCGAGAAGAGCGAGTACCTCTCGCGTCTGCTCGCGAAGAAGGGCATCAAGCACGAGGTCCTCAACGCGAAGAACCACGCGCGTGAGGCCGAGATCGTCGCACGAGCGGGGCGCCTTGGCGCGGTCACGGTGGCCACGAACATGGCGGGTCGAGGCACCGACATCATGCTCGGGGGCAACGCCGAGTTCCTCGCGGTGCAGGATCTCAAGGCCAAGGGCCTCGATCCGGTCGAGACCCCCGAGGAGTACGAGACCGCCTGGGACGAGACCTACGAGGCGATGAAGAGCGTCGTGGCCGAGGAAGCCGAGAAGGTCATCGAGGCCGGTGGACTCTACGTGCTCGGCACCGAGCGCCACGAGTCGCGCCGTATCGACAACCAGCTCCGCGGTCGCTCGGGCCGTCAGGGTGACCCCGGCGAGAGCCGCTTCTACCTGAGCCTCACCGACGACCTGATGCGACTGTTCCAGTCCGGCGCCGCTGAGGCGATCCTGGCGCGCACCAACTTCCCGGACGACGTGCCGATCGAGTCGGGCCTCGTGTCCCGCGCCATTCGCAGTGCGCAGTCGCAGGTCGAGTCGCGCAACGCCGAGATGCGCAAGAACGTGCTCAAGTACGACGACGTCCTGAACCGTCAGCGCGAGGCGATCTACGCCGACCGTCGGCACATCCTGCAGGGCGACGACATCGCCGACAGGGTGCAGCACTTCATCGAGGACGCGATCGCCGGCGTTGTCCGCGACCACACCGGCGAGGGCCACAACGAGAGCTGGGACTTCGACGCGCTGTGGACGGAGCTCAAGACGCTCTACCCGGTCGGGGTCACCATCGACGAGGTCGTCTCCGAGGCGGCGGGCCGCAAGGGCGGCATCACCGCAGAGGGCCTCACGCGCGAGTTGCTCTCCGACGCGAAGATCGCCTACGAATCCCGCGAGGAGTCGCTGGGCGAGGCCGCCACCCGTGAGCTCGAGCGGCGTGTCGTGCTGCAGGTGCTCGATCGCCGCTGGCGCGACCACCTCTACGAGATGGACTACCTCAAGGACGGCATCGGTCTGCGTGCCATGGCGCAGCGCGACCCGCTGATCGAGTATCAGCGCGAGGGGTACGCGATGTTCCAGTCGATGATGGGGCAGATCAAGGAGGAGTCGGTCGGCTACCTCTACAACCTCGAGGTCGAGGTGCGCCGTGCCGCCGACTCGGACACGACCGAGGTCGAGGCCAAGGGCCTCGCAGCGGGGGCGAGCGAACAGCGTCTCGAGTACTCCGCCGCGAACGACGCGGGCGAGGTCGAGGTGCGCAACGACCGCGGTCAGGTTCAGCAGGCGGCGACGGATCGCGTCCGTCAGGCCGCCGTCCGTGCGCAGGCATCGCAGGTCGAGCCCGAAGAGGCGCCCCGTGGTGCTTTCGGGCAGCGTACGGACGCTGAGGCTCCGGCCGCCGGCAACCGCGAGCAGCGTCGGGCACAGGGCAAGAAGAAGAAGTAACAGTTCTCTGCGACAAGGAGGGCCAGTCCGTGTGGATTGGCCCTCCTTTCGTCGCTGTAGGCTTGGTCGATGACCCCAACGCGCAACTTCGACCAGTCGTCGAAGCTCAAGAACGTCCTGTACGAGATTCGCGGAAACGCCCTCGTCGAGGCGGCGCGCTTGGAGGCGGAGGGCCACAAGATCCTCAAGCTGAACACCGGCAACCCTGCCATCTTCGGCTTCGACGCACCGCACCAGATCGTGCACGACATGCTCGCCGCCATGCCGACGGCCCACGGCTACAGCGACAGCAAGGGCATCGTCTCCGCCCGTCGCGCGGTCGTGAGCCGGTACGAGCAGATCGAGGGCTTCCCCCGCTTCGACCCGGACGATGTCTACCTCGGCAACGGCGTGTCCGAGCTCATCACGATGACGATGCAGGCGTTGCTCGATGAGGGCGACGAGGTCCTGATCCCGGCTCCCGACTATCCGCTGTGGACCGCGATGACCAGTCTCGCCGGAGGCACGCCCGTGCACTACCTGTGCGACGAGGACGACGAGTGGCAGCCGGATCTCGAGGACATCCGCTCGAAGATCACGCCCCGCACCAAGGCACTGGTCATCATCAACCCGAACAACCCGACAGGCGTCGTCTACTCCCGCGAGATCCTCGAGGGTCTCGTGCAGATCGCTCGGGAGCATCAGCTGCTGCTCCTCTCCGACGAGATCTACGACCGCATCCTGTTCGACGATGCGGTTCACATCCCGACCGCGACCCTCGCGCCCGACTTGCTCTGCCTCACGTTCAACGGGCTGTCCAAGACCTACCGCGTGGCGGGCTACCGCTCAGGCTGGATGGTCATCACCGGACCTCAGGGGCACGCCAAGGGCTTCCTCGAGGGCATCACGCTGCTGGCGTCGACGCGGTTGTGCCCGAACGTCCCCGCGCAGCACGCGGTTCAGGCCGCTCTCTCTGGTGTGCAGTCCATCGAGGCGCTGATCGCTCCGACCGGGCGCCTGCGCGAGCAGCGGGACATCGCGTGGGAAGGGCTCGAGTCGATTCCCGGGGTATCGTGCGTCAAGCCGCAGGGCGCCCTGTACGCGTTCCCCCGGCTCGACCCGAACGTGCACGAGATCAGGGACGACGCCAAGCTGGTGTACGACCTCCTCGTCTCCGAGCACATCCTCCTGGTGCAGGGCACGGGCTTCAACTGGCCGACTCCGGATCACCTGCGGCTGGTGACGCTGCCCGAGCCGCGAGTGCTGAGCGAAGCCGTCGAACGACTCGGGAACTTCCTCTCGAGCTACCGGCAGTAGAAGCCTCCGCATCGGCGGGAGACAGGGCAGCCGTCAACCGTCTCACGCCGGCGACGAGATGAGAACGCGGTGTGACGTCCGTCATCGGCCGCGCGTGCAGCAGTGCGGCATCCGCGGCGCGCTGGTCGAAGGGCAGGAACGTGGCCTCCGTGATGCCCGCGAATCGCTCGAGGGTACGACGCACCTGACCGCGCGCATCGACGCCCAGCGGACCCGGCCTCACCTGGTTGACGACCACGACGAGAGGCGTCGGCGCGGTGAGGCGGCGCAGCTCGGCGTGGTCGCGCAGGAACCGGCTGATGCCGACAGGGTTCGCCGCGGCGACGGCGACGATCAAGTCCGCCTCGGCCAGCGTCGCCGACGTCGCCGCGTGTCGCCGGGGGCCGGCGAGATCGTAGGTGACCTCGTCGTCCGCGTCGAAGGAGGCTGCCACGTCGACGACGGTCTCGTCGATCCACTCTCGACACGCGTGGAGGGCTGTGCGGAGGCGCGCTGATGCCAGTTCCGGCCAACGGCTCGGGCGGTTGATCCCGGCGAGCACCTCGATCTCCTGGCCGCCGCTCGTTACTCGTGCGGACAGGCGGGACAGTTCGGCGTCGTCGAGGGCGCCTCGCTCGGCGCGACGGCAGGCGGCGGCGATTCCAGGAGCGTCGTCGCTGAGCCCGAGCAGCAGGGCGATCGACGGCGCGACGGTGTCGGCGTCGACCAGGGCTGTGCGTCGGCCGGACCGGGCGAGCTCGACCGCGAGCTGGATGGCGACGGTCGAGCGCCCCGGCGCGCCGTGCGGCCCCCACACCGCGATGATGCGATGGGGGTCGGGCGCCCGCGGCACCGGCGTCTCGGCGACATCGGACACCAGCTCCGCGGCGACCTCCCACCCGGTCGCCTCGGCGGGCAGCGGTGCCGACAAACCGAGGCGCCCGCGCAGACGGCTGTCCGCTCCGCCGAGGGCGATCACGCGTACTCCCGCACGATCACAGGTGGAGATCAGCTCGGTGGTCAGGACGGCGCGGGTGGCAGGGACGATGAGTGCTTCGGTGCCGGCAGGCAGTTCGACGACGGGAGGAGCCGCCACCAGGATCGCCAGGACGTGGATCCCCTCGAGCTCCAGCTCCGCGGCCAGTGCGCTCGCACGGGGCTGGGGGATGGCCACGACCACCGCGGTCATGAGCCGCCGCCGACAGGCAGCACCGACAGGGCGGATCCGCCGGTGATCGCGGCGAGGATCTCGGCGGCGTCGGATCGGTCGATCACGAGCTCGAGACGGGGGCCCGCTGAGGCGAGGACCCCCTCTGGATCGATCACGTCGCGCACGACCACATCGGCGACGAGGATACGTGGCACATCGTGGGAGCGCCCCTCGTCGACCGGCGGAGCGTGCCAGACCTCGACGACGGTGCCGGGCTCCACCTCTTCCGGAATCCCGGTGCTGCTCTCGATGACGATCGTGGTCCGTCGGTTCCGGTCCGCATCGGTCAGAGCCGACACCGCCACGAGCTCGCCCCTCCGGATCGTCCGCGCCGCGATCTGGCCCTGTCGAAGGTCCCCGGGCCCGAGGTAGTCCTCGCTCAACAGCCCGAGCCCCACCTCCACGACCTGGAAGTCGTCTGCGGTGAGAGCTTCGCCCTCCACGATGGTGTGGTCGGCTCGAAGTACCGGCTCCACGTCGTCCGCTGCGTCGATGATGAGCCAGACGGCGGTGATCGAGAGCGCGACCAGGGCGATGCCGGTGAGGAACCGCAGGTCGACCCAGAACGCGCGCCGAGGTCGGGAGAGGAAAGGCATGGCGCTATCGTCACAGAGATCCCTTCGGGACCTCTTCGGTTATCCACAGGGTGCCGTCGGATCCGCTCCCGGGGAGCGCGTCGTGGAGAATGGGGGGATGCCAGCCCCGACCTCGCGTGCGCCGCGATTCCTCGCCCCGGCGCAGGTCGCCGAGTTGCTGAACCTCGGAGTGGGCGAGGTGATCGATCTCGTGCAGGAGGGCAGACTGCGAGGAGCTCAGCTCGGGTCACCACCGCGCTGGCGCGTGGAGGAATCGAGCCTGGAAGACTATCTGGCCGATGAATCGGAGACGTCTCGCCGCATGGCGTTGTGGAGACAGTCGCAGGTGGCGAGCTTTCCCGAAGTGTGGGGCATCTCCTCGGCTCACGGCAACTGATCTCCTGTGGTCCGCATCGTGACGATCGCGGAGAACGGGATGATGCGGAAGCCGTGCACCGCACGGGCGAGCCGTGCCTGCCCCGGGTCATGTACCGCCAGATCCAGGTGATCCGCGGCGGCGCGATCGATCGTGCCGTGCGTGTCACCCGCATGGGTGGTGACGTGCACGGGGACGCGGCGGCGCGCGAGGTCACGCAGCACGAAGCCCAATGTCATCCTCTCCCGGAGCGCGTGCTCGGCGGCGGGGGCTTCGTCGAGGCTCGCCAGGATCATGCCGTGGTCGGCGGCGACGCCCGCGATGGCGTGCAACGGGACGAGCAGAGCCGCCGCCGGTGCACGGCCGACGTCTCCGGAGCCCCGTGTCTCGGCAGCGAGCCAGTCGGCCCCGAGAGTGCGTACCGTGACCGGAAGGCGTCGCCCGTTCACGAGGTCGATCGTGGCATCCGTGCACGCATCGCTGAGGGCCCGTAGCCGCGTCCGCAGGTCCAGCCGGGCGATGCGCAGCCTCTCGGACTCCGCATCGAGCACGGCGCGTTCGGCCTCCCACTCGGAGGTCAGCTGTCCCTCGAGGTCTTCGAACAGTCGGTCCCAGTGCACCCGATCGAGCGTAGGCGAGGCCGATCTCCGACGTACGAGTTATCCACATACTTTCTCGATCGGCGTTCGGGGCGCCGACCGTCGATGTTGTACTGACGACCTCGCAGACCCCGACCGAGAGATCGACATGACGCCTCACGAGTACTTCGCTCCGCAGCCGACACCGACGAGCGAGCTTCCCGATCCTGCGCCGCTCCTGCGCAGCCTCACCCGCGGTGTGCTCGAAGTGCTCGCGGGTGTCCGCGAAGTCGATCAGCTTGCGCGGTGGTTCAGCGAGGACGCGTTCCGCAGCGTGGTCACCCGGGCAAACCTCTCGGCGAGGGCGCGGAGTGCGCGCGGAGTCGCTCCCGCTCGCCCGACGTTCGAGATCCGATCCTTGCGCGTGACTGCTCCGATCGACGGCGTCATCGAAGCTGTCGTCGTGGTGGCCGGACCAGGGCGTACGCGAGCGGTCGCCGTACGCCTCGACGGGATCGATCGGCGTTGGCGCGCGACGTCCCTGGCGATTCTCTGACCGATCTGACCGTAGGCTGGAAGGGTGTCAACCCTCAGCGATCTCGCCCATGCCCAGGGCCTCCTGACCGAAAACGACGTGGAGTGGCTCCATCGACTCGCCGGGGACGGGCAGCTCCTCGCCGATCTCGCATCCGCCGACATCGTCATCTGGATCCAGACCGAGGACGGATCCTTCATCGCGGTCGCGCACGCGCGACCGAGTGGCGCGGCCACGCTGTTCTACCGCGACATCGTCGGGGAGCGTGTGCGTCCGCAGTGGCGCACGCAGGTGCAGGGAGCTTTCGAATCGGCCGAGATCGTGGACTCCTCCTCGCCGGACTGGTTCGAGGAGACGCCGACACGGGTCCGAGCCGTACCGATCGTGCCCGAACGCCGGGACGCCGACGCAGCACCCGTCGCGATCGGCGTGGTCACCAGACACACCAACCTGGGCGAGTTGCGGACACCGTCGCGCCAGCAGATCACCTTCGACGAATGCGCGAACGACCTGTTCCGGATGATCGCGGACGGGAGCTTTCCCGACCTCGCCGCACCGACCTCGCCGCGACGAGGCGCCCCTCGCGCGTCGGACGGGCTGATTCGCATCGACGTGGACGGGATCAGCACGTTCGCGAGTCCGAACGCTCTGTCAGCCTTCAACCGGATGGGGTTCGACGATGAGCTCGAGGGGGAGTCCCTCGCCGAGGTCACCACGCGACTGGTGCCGCCTTCGCGGCAGGTCGACGAGTCGCTCCCGGTCGTCGTCACCGGTCGCGCTCCATGGCGGACCGACATCGAGGCGCGGGGCGTCACGGTGTCGTTGCGGGCGATCCCGCTGAAGGATCACGGCACGCGCATCGGGGCCATCGTGCTGTGCCGCGACGTCTCTGAGCTGCGTCACCAGGAACAGGAACTCATCACCAAGGATGCGACGATCCGCGAGATCCATCACCGGGTGAAGAACAACCTGCAGACGGTCGCCTCGCTGCTGCGGATCCAGGCCCGCCGCACGCACTCCGACGAGGCCAGGGACGCCCTCACGCAGGCCATGCGCCGTGTCGACGCCATCGCGGTGGTGCACGACACGCTCGCGCAGGGGCTGACCCAGAAGGTCGACTTCGACGAGGTCTTCCACCGGGTACTCAAGCTCGTGGCCGAGGTGGCATCGGCGCCGAGCACGCGTGCCCGCACACAGTCGACCGGGCGCTTCGGTGTGCTTCCGAGCGAGTATGCGACGCCTCTCGCGCTCGCGCTCACCGAGGTCGTGACCAACGCGGTCGAGCATGGACTGGCTGGACAAGAGGGCATCGTGACCATCGACGCCAAGCGTACGCAGGAGAACCTCCGCGTGACCGTCCGCGATACGGGATCCGGCCTGCCCGAAGGCCGGATCGGCCAGGGGCTCGGGACTCAGATCATCCGAACGCTCATCCAGGGTGAACTCGGTGGCACGATCGAGTGGCGGGGGAGCGACGGCGAGGGCACCGAGGTGGTCATCGACATCCCGCTCCGCTGGCTCGACCGCTGAAGGCGGACGCTCTCGGAACACACGAAAGCGGCCCGAGAGTCGATCTCGGGCCGCTTCCGGAAGTTCAGGAGGCGCGGCGGGCGCGAGCAGCGCGGCGCTTCAGAGCACGGCGCTCGTCTTCGGAGAGGCCGCCCCAGACGCCAGAGTCCTGGCTGGTCTCGAGAGCGTACTGCAGGCAGATCTCGGTGACCGTACAGGTGGCGCAGACGGTCTTCGCCTTCTCGATCTGGTCGACGGCCGGGCCCGTGTTCCCCACGGGGAAGAAGAGTTCGGGGTCGACAGTCAGGCAGGCGGCCTTATCGCGCCAGTCCATGGGGGCTCCTCGGTGTGGATTTCAAGAGATGTCGCGGTGCGATTTCTCGGATTCGGGTAGCTGTTCGGGTTCGGCTACCCTGTTGAGATGCGGCGGAATGCCGCGAATTGTGATGCGAGCGTGAACGCCCGCCCCACGCCGCTGTGGGAGCACATGACTTTCTCTATTCTGTTACATGAATACCCTGAAATCAAGGGTTTTCTCCTCATCCGATCCTTGGGAGACACTGTGCGCGCACCCGGAATCGCCCTCGCTGCCACAGGGGTCCTCGCTCTCGAAGCGGTGGCGCTCGTGGTGTTCGCGATCATCGAGCTCGCGGGGCTCGGCGCGGGCGATGCGTCGTCGCTGCCGACTGCCATCGCCCTCATCGTGCTCACGCTGATCGGCGCTGCCGCACTCGGAGCGTTCGCGCTCGGCACACGGGCGGGCAAGTCCTGGGCGCGGTCCGGGGGCGTGGTGTTCCAGGTCCTCGCCGTGGCGCTCGCCCTGGCGTCCCTCACTGTTCACCCGGTGTCCTGGACGTTCACTCTCGGCGTCGGACTCCCGGCGCTGCTCGGATTCGTCCTGCTCATCATGAGCGCGCGACGAGAAGGCGAGCACCGCGTACCGGAGTGAGTTCCGTGCGGTTCCCGGTGCGGGGTCAGGCGTCGATGCCGAGCTGCTTGCGCAGGCGCGCCACGTGGCCCGTCGCCTTGACGTTGTAGAGGGCGATGTCGATCTTGCCGTCTTCGTCGAGGACGAATGTGGAACGGATCACTCCTTCGACGACCTTGCCGTAGTTCATCTTCTCGCCCCACGCCCCGTAGGCGACATGAACGGAGTGGTCGGGGTCGCTGAGGAGCGGGAAGGTGAGGGCGTCCCGCTCGCGGAACTTCGCCAAGGTCGCGGGATCGTCGCGGGAGATGCCGACGACCTGGTAGCCGGCACCCTGGAGTGAGGAGATGCTGTCGCGGAAGTCGCACGCTTGGGTGGTGCATCCGGGCGTCATCGCTGCCGGATAGAAGTACAGTACGGTCTTCTCGCCGCGCAGGTCCGCCAGGCGGACGAGGCTCCCGTCCTGGTCGAGGAGGGAGAAGTCGGGGGCTGCGGTACCGGGTTCCAGGCGCTGGGTCACCCCTCCAGCCTACCGGCCGGGGGCCTGCTCCGCCTTGTCCGCGAAGGTCTGCAGCAGTCGTTGAAGAGAGTCGAGGCGTGCGCGTCCGGTCTCGCTCAGCTCCCCACGGTCGGCGGCTTCGATGAGCGCGCAGTCGGGGGCGTCCGCCAGGTGGGTGCACCCGCGCGGGCAATCCTGAGCGATCTCGGCGAGTTCGGTGAAGGCCGCAAGGATGTTCGTCGGATCCACGTGGCCGAGCCCGAAGGAGCGGACCCCGGGGGTGTCGATCACCCAGCCGGTGCCTTCGGCACCCTGGTAGCGGAGAGACACCGTGGACGACGACGTGTGTCGGCCCCGTCCGGTGACCTGGTTCACATGCCCCGTGGCGCGGCCCGCCGTCGGGACGAGTGCGTTGACGAGCGTGGACTTGCCGACGCCGGAGTGCCCGACGAAGACGGTCGAGTGGTCGATCAGCGCGGCGCCGATCTCGTCGACCGGCATCTCGTTCTGGGCGCTCGTGAACACCCGCAGGTCGAGGCCGTCGAAATGCGTGAGGAACTCCGTCGGATCCGCGATGTCCGTCTTCGTCACGACCAGGAGAGGGCGGATCCCGGCATCGAGCGCCGCGACGAGATACCGGTCGACCAGACGCGCACGTGGCTCGGGGTCCGCCGCAGCCACGACGACGAGCATCTGGTCGGCGTTCGCGACGATCACCCGCTCCACCTGGTCCGTGTCGTCGGCGCTGCGCCGGAGCAGGGACGTGCGCTCGACGATGCCGACGATGCGTGCGAGCGTGCCCTCGTCGCCGGAGGTGTCACCGACGACACGTGCCTGATCGCCCGTGACGATCGGCATGCGCCGCAGCTCCCGGGCTCTGGTCGTGGTGATCATCCGCTCGTCGGGGGTGCCTTCGCCGACGAGGACGGAGTATCGCCCGCGATCGACACCGAGCACCCTGCCGATCTCGGCGTCCTCGTGGGCAGGACGACGCTTGGTCCTGGGGCGGTTGGCCTTCGGATTGGGGCGGGTCCGGATGGAGCTCTCGTCGTAGTCCTCGAAGTCGTCGTCGAGGTCGTCCGTGTCGTCGAGCCAGCTCACCGTCAGCCTCGCAGCATCCGCTCCCAGAGCATCGTGAACTCCGGGAGGGTCTTGGCGGTCGTGCCGATGTCGTCGATCACGACGCCGGGAACGCGCAGCCCGATGAGCGCACCGGTCGTGGCCATGCGGTGGTCGTGATGCGCCGCCCACTCTCCTCCGTGCAGCGGGCGCGGGATGATCCGCAGCCCATCCGGGAGTTCCTCGGCCTCCCCGCCGAGCGCGCGGAGGTTGCCGATCAACGCGGCGATCCGATCCGTCTCGTGGAGGCGGATGTGGCCGATGCCGCGGATCGTGGTGGGAGTCTCGGCGAAGGCGGCGAGGCCGACCAGCGTCGGGGTGAGTTCGCTCGCTGCGGAGAGGTCGAGATCGAGGCCGCGGATGCTCGATCCTGCTCGCACCGTGAGGGTGCCGCCGTGGCGGCCGACGTGGGCTCCGAAGGCCTGCAGGATGTCGGGCAGCATAGCGCCGGGTTGCGTGGAGTGCGCCGGCCACCCGGTGACGGCCACCGAACCGCCGGTGACGAGGGCTGCGGCGAGGAACGGCGCCGCGTTGGAGAGATCGGGTTCGATCGCGAGCTCCTTGGCGCGCGGCACGCCTGCCTCGACGAGCCACTCACCGACGGCGGGGCGCTCGATGCGGATGCCGCGGCGGCTCAGCGCCTCGATGGTCATGTCGATGTGGGGAAGGCTCGGCAGGTGCTCGCCGGTGTGGACGAGGTGCAGTCCGACATCGAATCGGGGCGCGGCGAGCAGGAGACCGGAGACGAACTGGCTCGATGCCGAGGCGTCGACTTCCACGCGACCGCCGCGGATGCGGCCATGTCCGCGAATGGTGAAGGGGAGTGCCCAGGTTCCTTCGTCGTCGATGTCGACGCCCAGGTCGCGGAGGGCGCTGATGAGTCCGCCCATCGGCCGGTGCAGCGCAGTCTCGTGGGCGGTGAGATGCACGTCATGCTCGGCGAGGCCCGCGAGCGGAGCGATGAAGCGCATCACGGTTCCGGCTTGGCCGCAGTCGATCGTCGTGCCGCCGCTGAGCTTCGCCGGCGTGACGACGAGGTCGGGCCCGAACTCGTGGCCTGCGTCCACCTCCTCGATGCCGACGCCGAGTGCGCGAAGGGCATCGACCATACGGGCCGAGTCGTCGGAGTGCAGCGGAGCGATCAGCCGCCCGGGACCGTCGGCGATCGCGGCGATCATCAGCTCGCGGTTCGTCAGCGACTTCGAGCCGGGGATCGTGAGCTCAGCATGCACGGGCACATCGGTGGTGGGCGCAGGAAAGGCACCCTGCACGCGGATGGGGGAATACCTGTTGGCGCTCATCGGTTCTCACCTTAGTAAACGCAGGAAGCTTCGGCGCGACAGACGCGGGCTCCTGAGACGAAGGAGAGAGAATGCCGGCGACGTTGGAGCGCGAGGTGATCGACCTCGGCGGCCTAGACTGGCCGGTGATGGATGACACCGCAACCGCAGACACCGTCGGCGACCCTCGGCGCGAGTTCGAGGAGCAGGCGATCCCGTTCATGGATCAGCTCTATGCCGCCGCGATGCGCATGACGCGCAACCCGGCAGACGCCGCAGACCTCGTGCAGGAGACGTTCGTGAAGGCGTACGGCTCCTGGTCGACGTTCTCGCAGGGGACGAACCTCAAGGCCTGGCTGTACCGCATCCTCACCAACACGTACATCAACATCTATCGCAAACGGCAGCGCGAGCCCTTCCAGGGCACGATCGACGAGCTCGAGGACTGGCAGCTGGGCGGAGCCGAATCGACGACCGCGTCGCACAGCCGTTCTGCGGAGGCGGAGGCGATCGACCGGATGCCGGCCTCGGTCGTCAAAGACGCGCTTCAGGCGGTACCGGAGGACTTCCGCCTCGCGGTATACCTCGCCGACGTCGAGGGCTTCGCGTATCAGGAGATCGCGGACATCATGAAGACGCCCATCGGCACCGTGATGAGCCGCCTGCACCGTGGCAGGCGGATGCTGCGGGAGCTGTTGGCAGATTACGCCGTCGAGCGGGGCATCGCCGCGGCTGACACGAGGAGCAAGGGATGAGCGACTGCGGCTGCGAGAAAGCGCGTCAGGATCTGGAGGAGTACCTTCGCAACGAGGTGTGCAAGACCGAGCACACCGAGATTCGCGAGCATCTCGAGAACTGCCCCTCTTGTCGTGACGAGGCGCTCGTGGCGACGACCCTCACCGAGGTCATCGCCCGCGCGTGCAAGGAGACGGCTCCGGAGGAGCTGCGCGATCAGGTGTTCGCGCGTCTGCGTGAGGCTCAGGCCGCGCAGCACTGACGGCACGTCCGACCGCCTCGGTAGTGTGGACGGATGAGTTCCATCGATGCGCGCGACGTGACCGCAGACCCCACTTCGACCGAACGTCTGGCGACCTCCGGGCTCGAGTACCGCGTCGTCGATCTGTCGGACGACAGCCGTTCGGCGGCATTCCAACGCGCGGTTGACCGCGGATTCCTCGCGGCCGAGCCGGCACGCGACATGATCGGGCAGGTCACCAAGACTTTCGCGTCACGACGAAACATGGGCGTCTTCGAGCCGAACGCGGTGGATACGACCCTTCCGGTGGCCACCACGAACGCGTGGATCACCCCTCTCACGGTCCCCGGAGGCGGTGAGGTCGACATGTGGGCGATCAGCGCGGTCACCGTCGCGGCGACGCATCGGCGCCGTGGCATCGCGCGGGCTCTGCTGGAGGGCGAGCTGCGCGCCGCGGCATCGGCCGGCGTGCCCGTGGCAGGCCTCACGGTCTCCGAGGCGACGATCTACGGGCGCTACGGTTTCGGCTCCGCGATCCCGGTGGCACGGCTCACCGTGAGCACCCGCCGGGCCGGATGGGGTGGTGCGACGCCACCCGGACGCCTCGAGTACGTCGACCGCGAGACGCTGGCCGCCGACCTCGGAACCGTGCACGAGCGTGCGCGCCGCCACGTCCCCGGGCAGATCCCCGGCTGGCAGGGCCGATGGGAAGGGTACTCGGGAGTCGCGCCGACACCGGATCGGGACCAGGCCAGGGGAGTGCGCTATCTCGACGAGGACGGTGCGCTCCGCGGTGTGCTGGCCTACACCGTGAGCGAGGCCAGCGGTACCTTCCGCTTCCGGATGGACGTGCGTCTGCTCGTCGCCGAGACGTCCGACGCACGGACCGCGCTCTGGCGTTTCGTGTTGCAGCACGACCTGGTCGACGAGGTCGTCGCCGACCTTCGACCCGTGGATGACCCGCTGCCCTGGCTCGTCGCCGATCCGCGCGGCGTGAAGCAGGAGGTTCATGACCACGGCTGGCTGCGCATCCTCGACCTCCCGACCGCTCTCACAGCCAGGCGCTATGCGGCGCCGCTCGACACGGTCCTGAGGGTCGCGGATCCCCTGGGATTCACTGCCGGGGACTGGCGGTTGCGCGTGGACGAGACCGGCGTCGCGACCGTCGAGGAGGCCCGCGGAGACTCCGCCGACATCGAACTCGACGTCTCCTCGTTGTCTTCGCTCTACGCCGGTGGGTTCCGGGCTTCGTCGCTGCACGCCGCCGGCCGTCTCGACGGCGATCCTGCCGCCGTCGCCGCCTTCGACAAGGCGCTCGTCTCGTTCCCGTCGCCCTCGCTCGACATCTGGTACTGACCGGAGCCGGATCGCTCCGCAGGGGACGGGCAAGCGGTCCGGCTGAGGAGAAAGAGAACGGGCGCCGCGACTCCGGTCGCGGCGCCCGTTCTCTTCTACGGATCAGTCGAGTGTGACGGCGGCGTGGATCAATTCCGCCTGCTCGGCCGCGTGCACCTTCGACGAGCCCGTCGCCGGCGATGCGGAAGCGGGACGCGATATGGGACGGAACGACCGGTCGCCCGGGACGTCTGCGAAGGCGAGAGCGAGGAACGGCCAGGCGCCCTGGTTCTCCGGCTCCTCCTGGACCCAGACCAGCTCGGCGTCGGGGTAGGAATCGGTGATCGTCTTGAGCTCGTCGATCGGGGTCGGGTACAGCTGCTCGAGCCGGACGAGGGCGACCTCGGGGTTCGGGTTCTTCTCGAGCTCGGCGCGCAGATCCCAGTGCACCTTGCCCGAGTGCACGAGCACGCGCTTGACGGCGGTGCGGTCGAGACCGCGGTCGTCGTCGATGACCGGCTCGAACCGGCCCTGGGTGAACGCCTCGACCGGGCTCGTCGCGCCGCGCAGACGCAACATCGCCTTCGGCGTGAAGACGATCAGCGGCTTGCGCGGACGGGCATAAGCCTGGCGGCGCAGCAGGTGGAAGTACGACGCGGGGGTCGACGGGCGCGACACGATCATGTTGTCCTGTGCGCACAGCTGCAGGAAACGCTCGATACGCGCGGAGGAGTGGTCGGGCCCCTGGCCCTCATACCCGTGGGGGAGCAGCAGGGTCACGCTGGACTGCTGGCCCCACTTCTGCTCCGCCGCCGAGATGTACTCGTCGATGACCGACTGCGCTCCGTTCACGAAGTCGCCGAACTGGGCTTCCCACAGGACGAGGGCTTCGGGCGCCTCCACCGAGTAGCCGTACTCGAAGCCGAGTGCCGCGTACTCGCTGAGCAGCGAGTCGTAGACGAAGAAGCGCCCTTGGGCGTCGGACAGGTTCGACAGCGGCAGCCACTCCTGGCCGTTCGCGCGGTCATGAAGGGTGGCATGGCGCTGCACGAAGGTGCCGCGACGCGCATCCTGGCCCGCGAGTCGCACCGGAGTGCCCTCCACGAGCAGCGACCCGAATGCCAGCAGCTCGCCGAAGCCCCAGTCGATGCCTCCGTTGCGGCTCATGTCGAGACGCTTCTCCAGCAGCTGCTGGATCTTCGGGTGCACCGTGAAGCCGCCGGGCTTGTTCACGAACGCGTCACCGATCAGCTGGATGACCTCGGTCGGTACACCCGTCACGTCGGGCGCTCCCACCGTGTCATCCACGGGCGGTGCATCCGGGGTCACGGGCAGGGCGCCGGTCTCGGCGGCGTGCGTCTCAGCGAAGGCGATCTCCAGGCGGTTCTGGAAGTCGGCCTTGGCCTCGTCGTACTCCTGCTCGGTGATGTCGCCGCGGCCGACGAGCGACTCTGTGTACAGGCGGCGCACCGAGCGTTTGGCCTGGATCAGGTCGGTCATGAGCGGCTGCGTCATCGAGGGGTCGTCACCCTCGTTGTGCCCACGTCGGCGGTAGCACACGAGGTCGATCACGACGTCGCGGTGGAAACGCTCTCGATACTCGAACGCGAGCTGGGCGACGTGGATGACGGCCTCGGGGTCGTCGCCGTTCACGTGGAACACCGGCGCCTGGATCGTCTTGGCCACATCCGTCGAGTAGATCGAGGTGCGACCGTCGTTCGGCGTGGTGGTGAAGCCGACCTGGTTGTTCACGACCACATGGATCGTGCCGCCCGTGCGGTAGCCGCGCAACTGCGACATCTGCAGCGTCTCGACGACCACGCCCTGCCCGGCGAAGGCGGCGTCACCGTGCACGAGGATCGGCAGCCAGGCGAAGGTGCCGATCGGCTTGCGGTCCTGCTTGGCGCGGACGATGCCCTCCAAGACTCCGTCGACGGTCTCGAGGTGCGACGGGTTGGCGGCGAGGTAGACCGGGAGCTCGGACTGGTCATCGGCGACGAAGGTGCCCTCGGTGCCGAGATGGTACTTGACATCGCCGGAGCCGCGCTGGTTGCCGGGGGTCTGCGTGCCTTCGAACTCACGGAACACCTGACCGTACGTCTTGCCGGCGATGTTCGTGAGCACGTTGAGGCGGCCGCGGTGGGCCATGCCGATGGCCGCGCCCTCGAGCCCGGCGGTGGCTGCGCCCTGGAGGATCTCGTCGAGGAGCGGGATCAGAGACTCGCCGCCCTCGAGGGAGAAGCGCTTCTGCCCCACGAACTTTGTCTGCAAGAAGGTCTCGAACGCCTCGGCCTCGTTGAGCTTGCGGAGAACCCGGAGCTGCTCGTCGTGGCCGGGCTTCTGGTACTTGACCTCGACCTTCTCCTGGAACCAGCGGCGCTGCTCCGGATCCTGGATGTGCATGTACTCGATGCCGAGCGTGCGGCAGTAGGAGTCCCGAAGCACACCGAGGATGTCGCGGAGCTTCGCGACGCGGCGGCCGCCGAATCCGCCGGTGACGAACTCGCGGTCCAGATCCCAGAACGTGAGGCCGTGGCTCTCGATCTCGAGGTCGGGGTGCGAGCGCTGCACGTATTCGAGCGGGTCGATGTCGGCCATCAGGTGACCGCGCACGCGGAACGAGTTGATCAGTTCCTGCACGCGGGACTGCTTGTCGACGCGCTCGGCGAGGTCCACCGCGATGTCGGGGTTCCAGCGGATCGGCGCGTACGGGATGCGCAGCGCGGCGAAGATGTCGTCGTAGAAGCCGCGCTGGCCGATGAGCAGCTCGTGCACCTTCTTGAGGAACTCGCCGGATCCGGCACCCTGGATGACGCGGTGGTCGTAGGTGCTGGTGAGCGTGATGGTCTTGCCGATCGCGAGCTCGTTGAGGGTCTTCTCGCTGGCGCCCTGGAACTCGGCCGGGTACTCGAGGGCACCGGCGCCGATGATGCACCCCTGACCCTTCATCAGACGCGGGACCGAGTGCACGGTGCCGATGCCGCCGGGGTTGGTGAGCGAGACCGTGGTGCCCTGGAAGTCACCGGCCGTCAGCTTGTTCCCGCGGGCGCGCGTGACCAGGTCTTCGTAGGCGGAGAGGTATTCGGTGAACGACATGGTGTCGGCACGCTTGATGCTGGGCACCATGAGAGCGCGTGTGCCGTCGGGCTTGGGCAGGTCGATCGCGATGCCGAGGTTGACGTGCGCAGGGGCGACCACGGAGGGCTTGCCGTCGACCTCCGCGTAGAACACGTTCTGGCTGCGGAACTCGTCGAGCGTCCGGATCAGGGCCCAGCCGATGAGGTGGGTGAAGCTGATCTTGCCGCCACGGGTGCGCGACATGTGGTTGTTGATGACGATGCGGTTGTCGATCATCAGCTTCGCGGGCACGGTGCGCACGCTGGTCGCGGTCGGGACGGTCAGGGACTCGTCCATGTTCGCTGCCAAGGTCTTCGGCAGGCCGCGCAGAGGAGTGACCTTGTCCTCCTCGACGACGTCCGTGGTGTCCTTCGCCTCGGGCTTCGGCGCGGGCTTGGGTGCCTGGGCGGGGATCGGCGCCGTCGCGGCAGGCTTGGCCGTCGTGCGTGCCACGGGCTGCGAGCCGATCACCGGGATCGGGGCGGTGACGGGATGCGCTTGCGGAGCAGGCGTGCCGGTGTTCGTGGCGGGGGCTGCGGACGTCGCGTCGGAGTGGTACTTCTCCAGGATCGGCCACCACTCCTTGTCGACGGAGTCGCGGTCCACCTTGAACTGCTCGTAGAGCTCTTCAACGAGCCAGGAATTGGCTCCGAACCCCCCGTCGCCGTTGACGCCGGTCACCTGGTTCGACACGCTCGATCGCCCTCTTTCATCGCTGAAGCTCTCTGGTGCGGACGTGGTCGCAGGATGCGTTCGGGCCCGCACGCTCTCGACCAACAAGCCTAACGTGTTTCGCCCGGGGATTCGTCGAAGCCGTGCGCCCGTGGCGAGGCGATCTGGGTACCGTGGAGACATGGAATTCTCAGGAGCGCAACCGGCTGTCGATCTGACCTATTCAGACGTGTTCCTCGTGCCACGCCGATCGGCCGTGAGCAGCCGCCTTCAGGTCGACCTCGCGCCCCTCGACGGCACTCCGGCGACCCTGCCGATCGTCGCCGCCAACATGAACTCCGTGACGGGTCCGCGCATCGCGGCGGTCCTCGCCCGCCGCGGCGCCCTCGGCGTCCTGCCGCAGGACCTCCCGCTGCAGGACCTCGACACCGCGATCCGCGAGGTCAAAGCGCAGCCCGTCCTCTGGGACACCCCGATCGTGCTTCCGCCGGAGGCGTCGGTCGCCGATGCGCTCCGACTCCTTCCCGCGACGAGTGGGCATGGCATCGTCGTGGCCCGCGGCGACGCGCCGATCGAGGTCGGACGCATCCTCGGGATCCTCCCCGCGGTCAGGCTCGCCACCGCGCTGCCGGATGCGCAACTCGGCGATCTCGTCCACCGCGGAACGCCGTCGATCGATGCCGATGACATCGGCTCCGAGCGGCACGCGTTCGACGTCATCACCGACGCCGGGGTCGAGATGGTCACGGTGGTCCACCACGGCCACCTCGTGGGCACGCTGAGCGCACGCAGCGCGTTGCGGTCCACTCTCTACCGGCCGGCGCTCGATACGGAGGGTCGCCTGGCGGTCGCCGCGGCCGTCGGCATCAACGGCGACGTCGCGGCCAAGGCGAAGGCGCTTGCCGGAGCAGGTGTCGATGTGCTCGTCGTGGACACGGCGCACGGACACCAGGAAGGAATGCTGCAGGCTCTGCGTGCGGTCGCCGATCTCGACCTGGGGCTCCCGATCGTCGCAGGCAACATCGTCACGGCCGACGGCGTCGCCGACCTGGTCGACGCAGGCGCCTCGATCCTCAAGGTCGGGGTCGGCCCAGGAGCCATGTGCACGACCCGCATGATGACGGCGGTCGGCCGACCGCAGTTCTCCGCGGTCCTCGAGACCGCGCAGGCCGCGCGGGAGCTCGGCGCACACGTCTGGGCGGACGGCGGGGTGCGCTACCCCCGTGACGTGGCCCTCGCGCTCGCCGCCGGCGCGGCCTCCGTCATGGTCGGCTCCTGGTTCGCGGGAACCATCGAGGCTCCGGGCGAGCTGCAGCACGAGGGCGACGGGCGTCTCTTCAAGGAGTCCTGGGGCATGGCGTCGACCAAGGCGGTGCAAGCGCGGTTCGGCCGGCTCGACGCGTATGAGCGTGCGCGCAAGGAACTCTTCGCCGAGGGCATCTCTTCGTCGAAGATCTACCTCGACCCGCTGCGGCCCGGCGTGGAGGACCTGCTGGACATGATCACGTCCGGCGTGCGGTCGTCGTTCACCTACGCGGGGGCGTCGAGCGTGCCGGAGTTCCACGACCGCGCGCTCGTCGGCCTCCAGTCGGCCGCGGGATACGAAGAGGGCAAGGCGCTGCCGGTCAGCTGGTGACTACGCGCGCACGCCGCCGTCTTCGGTACAATCGTCTCCATAATGGACGACCCTCCCAGTTGTAGAACATCGCCCCACTGTCCGCCTCTCTCACCGGAGAGGAACCTCTGATGGACTACATCATGTTGGGCGTGGGGCTCCTGCTCACGGTCGGCACCGGCCTCTTCGTCGCGAGCGAGTTCGCGCTGGTGAATCTCGACCGCGCCGACCTCGAAGCGCGACAGGCCCGGGGCGAGTCCCGGCTCTCGCTCACGATCAGCGCCCTCAAGCACACCTCGACCCATCTGTCCGCGGCCCAGCTCGGCATCACGCTGACGACGCTGCTCACCGGATACACGATGGAGCCGGCGCTGTCGAACCTCCTCCGGCCGACGCTCCTGGCCTGGAGCATCCCGGAAGCGGCTGTGTCTCCCATCGCGACGGTCGTGGCGATGTTCGTCGCCACCGTGCTCTCGATGATCCTCGGCGAACTTGTGCCGAAGAACTTCGCGCTCGCGCTGCCCCTTGCCACCGCGAAGCTCGTGGTCCCGTTCCAGATCGCCTTCACCACGGTCTTCAAGCCGGCGGTGGTAGTGCTCAACGGCAGTGCCAACGGCGTGCTGCGCAGCATGGGGATCGAGCCGAAGGAGGAGCTCTCCGGTGCCCGGAGCGCGGAGGAGCTCTCCTCGCTGGTCCGGCGCTCCGCGAGTGCGGGCATGCTCGAGGCCGACACGGCCACGCTCCTCGACCGCACCCTGACGTTCTCCCGGCTCACGGCGGCGGATGTGATGACCGCCCGCCCGAGCATGCACGCGATCGCCGCGGGCGACTCCACCGATGATGTCATCCAGCTCGCGCGTCGCACCGGGCACAGTCGATTCCCGGTCTATGACGACGATCTCGACGACATCATGGGCGTCGTGCACCTGAAGGCAGCGATCTCCGTGCCGCGCGAGCGTCGAGCAGAGGTGCCCGTCGGCGCCCTGGCGACCGAGCCCCTCCGCGTTCCGGAGACGGTCCATGTCGACGCGTTGATCTCGGAACTCCGTGCGCGCGGCTACCAGCTGGCCGTCGTCGTCGACGAGTACGGCGGAACGGCGGGGCTCGTGACGCTCGAGGACCTCGTCGAGGAGCTGGTGGGAGAGGTCGCCGATGAGCACGACCGCACACGGGCCGGCGTGATCCGCAACCGTGAGGGCATCACCTTCCCCGGAGAGCTGCGGCCCGACGAGCTGCGCAGCCGCGCCGGAGTCGATGTACCGGAGGGCGATGTCTACGACACCGTCGGCGGGTACGTGATGAGCGTGCTCGAGCGCGTGCCATCGGTCGGCGACGAGGTGCCGCTCGAGAGCGGCACGCTCCGGGTCGTGCGCATGGACGGTCGACGCGTCGACCGCGTCCGCTACGTGCCGAATCCGCTCGGCGAGGGAGAGGAGGCCACCCGATGAGCGATTGGGGAGGACTCGCCTGGCTCGTCGTGCTTCTGATCGCGAACGCCTTCTTCGTCGGCGGCGAGTTCGCGGTGATCTCCGCGCGGAGGTCGCAGATCGAGCCCCGTGCCGATCAGGGATCGCGCGCGGCCAAGACGGCGCTGTACGCGATGGAGCACGCGACACTGATGCTCGCGACCTCGCAGCTCGGCATCACCATCTGCTCGCTGCTCATCCTGAACGTCTCCGAGCCCGCGATCCACCATCTGCTGGCTGTACCGCTGCATGCGCTCGGCTGGCCGGATGGCGCTGTCGACGCGGTGTCGTTCGCGATCGCTCTGGTGATCGTGTCGTTCCTGCACGTGGTGTTCGGAGAGATGGTGCCGAAGAACCTCGCGTTCTCGGTGCCGGACCGTGCCGTGCTCATCCTCGCCCCGCCCCTCGTGTGGGTGTCGAAGGTGTTCATGCCGGTGATCTGGGTGCTCAACGCGACGGCCAACGGCGTGCTGCGGCTGTTCCGGGTGGAGCCGAAGAGCGAGGCGGCGTCGACCTTCACGCTCGACGAGGTCGCCACCATCGTCAGCCAGTCTCGGCGCGAGGGACTGCTGATGGACACTGCGGGGACGGTGGCTGCCGCAGTGGAGTTCACCGACAAGAAGGCCAGGGACGTCGCCGTGCCCCTGAGCGACCTCGTGACGCTTCCGCAGTCGACCACGCCGGACGACATCGAGAAGGCGGTCGCGCGCTACGGGTTCTCGCGCTACGTGATCGTCGATGAGCAGTCCGTACCGATCGGCTACGTGCACTTGAAGGACATCCTCCGGGCATCCGAGGGGCCCGACGCCGAGGTGAAGATGATCGAACCGGTTCCGGCGAAGCGCATCCACCACATGGTGCCGGTCCAGGAGGACACGGATCTCGAGGACGCCCTCGCCGTGATGCGCCGCGCCGGGCGTCACCTGGCGAAGGTACGGGACGCGCGGGGGAACACCACGGCGGTGCTGTTCCTGGAGGACATCCTCGAAGAACTCGTCGGAGAGGTGCAGGACGCGACTCGCCGCTTCCGCGGACGCTGAGGCCGCCCCCGCGGACGAAGGCCGCCCGCTCCTGAGGAGCGGGCGGCCTCCGCGGTTCCGGCCGGTCAACGCCAGCGTGCGCGTTCGTACTGCGGGGGCCACGGGACGTCGGCGCCGAGCTCATGTGCGGCGCGGAGGGCGAAGTGCGGGTCGCGCAGCCACTCGCGTCCGGCGAAGATCGCATCCGCCGCGCCGTCGGCGAGCACCTGTTCCGCTTGCGCCGACGCGGTGATCAGCCCGACCGCCGACACCGGGATACGGCCACTCTGGCGGACGGTCGCGGCGAGGGGGACCTGGTACCCGGGGAACACGTCGATCCGCTGATGGGCCACGAGACCCCCGCTCGAGACGTCTATCAAGTCGGCGCCGCGCTGCGTCGCCCAGCCGGCGACGGTGGAGGCCTCGTCGGGGGTGAATCCGCCCTCGGCATGGTCGGTAGCCGAGATCCGCACGAACACCGGCACTTCGGAACCCGCCGTCTCGCGCACGGTCTCCACGACGCGCAGCAGGAGCCGCGCGCGGTTCTCGAGCGAGCCGCCGTACTCGTCGTCGCGCCGGTTCGAGAGGGGGGACAGGAACTGGTGCAGCAGGTAGCCGTGCGCGCCGTGGATCTCCAGAACGTCGAAGCCCGCCTCGAGAGCGCGTCGCGTGGCTGCGGCGAACGCCTCCACCACGTGCTCGATGCCTGCGGCGTCGAGGGCGACCGGCGAGTCGAAGCCGTCGAAGGCGATCGCCGACGGCGCTGTCGTCGTCCACCCTCCCTCGGCGGATGGCACCGAGCCACGCTCAGGCGCCCACGGCCACCAGGTCGACGCCTTCCGGCCCGCGTGGGCGAGTTGGATGCCGGCGGCCGCGCCGCGGTCGTGGATCGCGTGCACGACCGGCGCCCACGCGTCGCGCTGCTCGTCGTTCCAGAGGCCCGCGTCGCGCGGCGAGATACGGCCCTCCGGCACCACAGCGGTCGCTTCGGCGACGACCAGTCCGGCGCCGCCAGAAGCGAACTGCGCGAGGTGCGTGTGGTGCCACTCCTGTGCGCGGCCTTCGACGGCGCTGTACATGCACATCGGCGAGACCCAGAGGCGATTGCGGAACGTGACGGAACGGATGCTCAGCGGGGAGAAGAGAAGGCTCACCGTTCGACGCTACCCCGATCACGCGGTCGGAGGAGCGTCGCACTAACGTGGAGTCATGTTCGAGGTGCGCGAGTGGACACGCAGCGATACGAGCCGGTACGTCCGTGCGCCCACTGCCGCAGACGACAAGTACAGTCGCGGGGTGGTCGCCCTCCGCACCGGCTCGACCGCGTATCCCGGGGCCGCCGTACTCGGTGTCGAGGCCGCCTGGCGGACCGGTGCAGGATTCGTGCGCTACGCCGGAGCGGAGCGGGTGTCCGATGCCGTGCTCGCCCGGCGGCCGGAGACCGTCGTCGGAGCGGATCCGGGCCGCGCGCACGTGGATACCTGGGTGATCGGATCCGGTACCGATCCGGCTCTCCGGTCTGAGGAGGAGAGCGTCGCGCTCCGGGAGGTGCTCGCCGGGACCGTGCCGGTGGTCATCGACGCCGGAGCGCTGGATCTCGCGCCCGGCGCGCGCGCCCCCTTCGTCATCACTCCCCACGCGGGCGAGTTCGCCCGGCTCCAGGAGCGCTTGCGCCTGCAGCCCGGCGGGGGCGTGGAGGCGGTCAGGCAGGTCGCCGCCAAGGTCGGCGGCACTGTGCTTCTCAAGGGGGCTCGCACGCTGATCAGCTCCCCGGAAGGGGAGATATTCGCCGTCGAGGCGGGCACGGGGTGGCTGGCGACGGCCGGAACCGGAGACGTTCTCGCCGGCGTGCTCGGCGTGGTGATCGCCGCGAATCCCGATGCCCCGCTCGCCGAGGTCGCCGCCGCGGGCGCCTGGCTGCACGGTCACGCGGCACGCATCGCGGCTGACGTGATCGATGGCGGCACGGGGCATCCCATCGTGGCGATGGATGTGGCTTCCGCACTGCCGCACGCGATCGCGGACGCCCTCGCGTGAGGCGCGCATCGAGCGGCGTCGTCGTCGTGCTGTGGAGTGTCTTCCTCCTCGTGCATCTACTCACGGCCTGGCTCGGGTGGGTGTACCCCAGTCAGCCGATGGGCGATGTCGTGCTCGTGTACGAGCCCTGGGCGACGTCTGCGCTCAGCGGGGGACCGGTCGTCGGCATCGACGAGACGTGGGTCTACCCGCAGCTCGCACTCGTGCCGATGCTCATCGCCGCGGCTCTGTCGGCGCCGCTCGTTCCCCTGCTCGGCGTCTCCAGCGCGTATCTGGTGGGATGGGCGACGCTCGTGATCGTCCTCGACGCGGTCGCCTTCGGTGTGCTCGTGCGCCGCTCACCGTCGCACGCGCGGCGCGTGGCCGCCTGGTTCTGGTGCGCCGCAGTTCTTCTGCTCGGTCCCATCGCGCTCTACCGGATCGACGCGATCACGGTGCCGATCGCCGTGGTCGGCGGGCTCTGGCTCGTGTCTCGGCCGACCATCGGTGCCGCTCTGCTCGCGGTCGGCGCCTGGATCAAGATCTGGCCGGGAGCGCTCGTCCTGGCCGCCCTCGTCGCGCTCCGGGCACGGATGAGGGTGCTTCTCGGCGCTGTGGTCGTCACGGCCGGCGTCGTCGCCACGTTGCTGCTGCTCGGTGCGGACGCGGAGATCCTCGGCTTCTTGACCGAGCAGACCGGGCGGGGGCTGCAGATCGAGGCCGTGGCCGCCACGCCGTTCCTCTGGCTCGCGGCCGCCGGAGCCGCGCGTATCGAGTACAGCTTCGAGATCCTCACCTTCCAGATCACCGCTCCCGGGGTCGACACCGTCGCCGCCGCGCTCACCCCCCTGATGGCGCTCTCGGTCCTCGCGGTGACGGTGATTGGTGCGCTGAAGGCGGTCCGCGGAGCGCCCTTCCCCCGGCTGTTCCCTCCGCTCGCCCTGACGCTCGTCACGCTGCTGATCGTCACCAACAAGGTCGGTTCGCCGCAGTTCCAGACCTGGCTGATCGCCCCGGTGATCCTCTGGTTCGTGCTCGACCGGGTCAGAGCGCGCGTTCCTGCCGTCGTCGTCCTCGCGCTCTGTCTGCTCACCTGCCTCGTCTATCCGATCGGCTACGACGCACTGCTGCGGGCCGATGCCCTCGCCGTCGGCGTCCTCACGATGCGCAACGTCCTTCTCCTCGTCCTCTTCGTCCTGGGCCTCCGCGCTCTCGTGCGTGTGCCCGTCCGTCATCCGAACATCCAGGAGTGAACCCATGTTGATCGCCTTCTCCGTCGCCCCGAGCGGCACCCCCGCCGAAGGTGCCGAGCGCACCGACGCCTCCGTTCACGATGCGGTGGCCGCAGCCGTGCGTGTCGTGCGTGAATCGGGGCTGCCGCACCGCACGACGAGCATGTTCACGAATATGGATCGTCTAAGGCATGGTTCGGATTTCGACCGCGCCGCCGCTTGAGAGAGGACCTCATCATGTTGATTGCATTCTCCGTCGCTCCGTCAGGTACTGGTCGTGCAGACGGTTCCGTCCATGACGCGGTCGCTGCCGCGGTGAAAGTCGTCCGCGACTCTGGCCTTCCGTCGCGGACCTCGAGCATGTTTACGGAGTTGGAAGGCACCTGGGACGAGGTGTTCGATGTCGTCAAGCGCGCAACCGAGGCGGTGGAGCCGTTCGGTTCGCGGATCTCGCTCGTGATCAAGGCTGACATCCGGCCTGGTTACGAGGGCGAGATCGATGCGAAGATCGAGCGGCTGGAGCGGGCGATTGACGAAATCGAGGAGTGAGGCTTCGACAGCGATGAAGACACCCGCCCGCCTTTAGCTCACCGCAGGACGTCTGCTAGTGGGGACGTCGGACCACTCGACGATGCGTGAGTCCTATGTCGATCGCGCGAAATGATGCATCGCTTCCCGCCGAGGACGAGTACTGGTGTCCCAGGGGCGACACTGGCCGCGTGTCACCGCCAGCGGTGGTGTTCCGTGTGCTG
The DNA here is from genome assembly GCF_020524545.1 of Microbacterium paraoxydans. Taxonomy (GTDB): domain Bacteria; phylum Actinomycetota; class Actinomycetes; order Actinomycetales; family Microbacteriaceae; genus Microbacterium; species Microbacterium paraoxydans_C. The sequence goes on from NZ_JAIVLG010000003.1 coordinate 83,763, forward strand.
GAGCTTGGTGCTCCGGAGTATCTTGTGGCACTGATTTCAAGATGATGAGTTCCGAATGCGCCGCGTCGTTGTCTCAGCGCTGTAGGGCTCCGTTTTCGCGAGCTCGAGACAGCAAGATCAGGATGGCATTTGGCGTTTCGCCTCGACTCCGCAGGGACAACCGCGTACCCCGGAGCAGGACTCCGCTTCGACGAACACCGGCTCAACGCGTTCGCGACCATCACCCGCCGCGGGACAACTCCAGGGACCTCGAGCACCGTTGACGCACCCGCGTCAGCGCGAAAGACGTGGGCTGCATAACCTGCCTGCCTGCAGGGCGACAAGCTAACGATCGCAACTTGACGTTTGTGCGCGCAACAGACTCATTGCGGCCCTGGGCGACGCGACCATCGTCGTCGAAGCCGGCTGGCGCAGCGGCTCGCTGAACACCACCGGGCAAACGGCGCGTGTGCTCCCGCGGTACTACGTGAGGCGGCAGCTCATGCATATGCGAACTTGGGACGAACCCACGGAAGCGCCACCGACCACACTGGTTCCGCCGTTGGGTGCCTCAACTCATAGGATCTGGATAGACAGCCGCCTGTCCCGGCGTTGTTCCAGCCCTTTGCCATGGAGGATCGCGGTGTTCAATCGTCGTTCAGGACCGGAGGTTCAGGTAGATGCAACGGCTCCCGAGCTCTCGAGCCTCGCTCCTGACTACGCATTTGAGCGCCATGGAACGTACTTCAGCATCCTCAAGAAGACGATCGATACGCAGCCCAAGGTAGCGAACATTGCGCTCGCGGGCACGTATGGGACGGGGAAGAGCAGCGTCCTCCGTCAAGTCGCGAAGGCCTACGAGGGTCGCGTGGTGGAACTCTCGCTTCTCACGCTCGGTGAGCAACCCGACGCTACGGGGCTGCCCGATGATTCCAATCCAGCAGCCGCAACGACGACGAACCGCATCCAAAAAGAGATCGTCAAGCAACTGCTCTACCAGCAGCGGCCAACACGCGCTCCTGAGTCGCGGTTCCGCCGCATCATACGATTCCGCTGGTGGCCCGAGCTCGGAATCGCGGCGAGCGTGAGTTTGGCTGCCGTCGCGATCGCGCTCTTGGCCGGCCTTGATGTAACACTTCAGCCATCGATCGCGGTGACGTTTGCCGATCGGCCGCAATGGGTACCTCTGAGCTTCCTACTGTTGGCCGTTGCTTTGCTGACTGGTTCCATCACGCTTGCGCTCCGAGCCTTAGTGCGAGGGCGTGTGGGGGTAGAGAAAGTCACGGCAGGACCCGCAACGATAACTCTTCCATCGCGCTCGACGAGCTTCTTCGACGAGTACCTCGACGAGATCATTTACTTCTTCGAGGTCAACAAGAGGCGTGACATCGTCATCATTGAAGACTTGGATCGCTTCGATGACCCCCACATCTTTGAGGCTCTCCGCTCTCTGAACGGCCTGCTGAACGCCGCGCAGCAGCTCGATGGACGGAACTTCAGGTTCATCTATGCGGTCCGCGATAGCGTCTTTGAGCGACTCGGGCGGGGCGCCAGCACAGGCATCGATGATGAAGCACATGCCGAATTGGTCCGCGCCAATCGAACGAAGTTCTTCGAACTGGTCGTACCCGTGGTGCCGTTCATCACTCACAAGAACGCACGGGATCTGATGGCGGACCTACTCGAGCGAAGGCGACTTGTCATCTCGAAAGACCTCATCGACCTTGCTGCGCGCCACGTCGCTGACATGCGCCTCATCCACAACATCATCAATGAGTACGCAGTCTTCAAGCATCGTCTGCTGGATGTCGCAACTCCGGTTCCGGAACTCGACCCCGACAGACTGTTTGCGATGATCTTGTTCAAGAACGCGCATATGGGCGATTTCGAGAAGATCCGCCTTGGGTCCAGTTCTCTTGATAAGTTGTGGAGCTTCTGGCGTGTCTTTGTCCGGGCGAACATCGCGTCAATCCGCGAGGAAAACCGTGCCTTGCGGGCGAGTATCAACGCCGAGAAGCGCGCCAAGGATCACGCCAAGGCGGTTGGAAAGGCTGTGCGTACGCGGTTCACGGCTCTCGCGAACGCACCCGGAACAACCCTGAGCGCCGCACACATCAGGTACGGCGGGGACCTGGTGACCGATGATCAGTTGCAGTCTGTTGAGTTCTGGCAGGAGTTCAAGGACCCGGGGCTTCAAGTCCAGGTGAGCGTTAACTACACGGTCCGCGACATGAGCTTCACGCGTTCCGTGTTGGAGGACCTATTGGGGCTGTCGCTTGCGGCAGACAAGTTCTCCTTTGAGGCTGAGGAAGCAAGCAGGCAGGTACTGGAGGAGAACGAAGAGAAGATCAGCATGCTTCGACGGCACACTTGGGAGCGCCTTTGCGGCGAGCCCAACTTTCGACATGCGCTCGAACCTGGCGAGCAGGCGAAGAACTTCCAGAGCTGGACGAAGGATCTCATGCCGTCGCGGCTCGCCGCGGACTTGGTGATCAACGGCTACATCACGTCATACTTCGCGCTTCACGTGTCATCCTTCTACGGCAAGCTGATCCGGCCGGATGCGATGACCTATGTCATGCGATACGTCGAGCACGGTCTCGCGGACATGGACTACCCGCTGGACTCCGAGGACGTCGAAGCGATTCTGAAGGACCAGGGCAGCACAGTACTCGGTGAGCGCAGCATGCTGAATGTTGGGATCTTCGATCACCTGCTCGCCGCGCGATTCAAAGACGCAGAAACCGCCTTCCGCTCAGCTCAGGGCGCAGGGGACGTGTCCGTTTCGGATTTTGTAGAGCGCTACTTCGAAGTTGGCGTCGAGAGGAAGTCCTTTGCGGCGTGTATGGCATCGGTCATGTCGGATACCCTCGCCATGCTCGCAAGCAACGCGACGCTTAGCCCCGATGAGAAGGCGGAGTTCGTCGACGTCGCAATCAACAATCGAGGGCGGGGCGTCAGTTTCGTGGTCGTTCCCGAAGTTCGTTCACTCATTGAATCGCGTTACTTCAGCATGCCGTCGCTCGGTGCAACGGCGGAGCAGACATCCGCGAGACACGTCGTTCAGTTCCTCGCGGCGGTCGGGGCAGTGCTACCGGACTTGCGCGGTATCGGGCCACACGCTGTCGTTGCGCTTCGCGAGACTGATGCCTGGTCGATCACTCTCAAGAACCTCGAGGTTATTACGGGTTCAAATGACATCTCGCTCGATGCCGTCGCCCGATCAGGGAAGGCATCGCTCTCTCACATTGCGGCGAGGCCGAGCGACTATGCTTCCGCGTTGCGTGAATCGGCGACTCAAGCTTCTGTGGCGTCAGCCCCTCTCTTGGTGGCATATCTTCGCGAGGCCGGTGGCGAGAGTTCCGACGCAATTGCGGAGATCATTACGCGTGCGGCTTCGGACTGCGTCGTCGATGACTTGCAGCGGGTTCCGGTGGAGACATGGCCGGCACTCGTTCGTACGCAGCACGCTTTGATGACGGCCAGCAACGCCATCAACTACCTCGATGAATACGACGAAGTCGACGATAACCTCGCGGCCGCGCTCGCGGCGGTAGCGGAGCTAGGTGAGACAGACGAGTTGGATGATGTGGCGAGGGCGCGGGTTGCGGTGGCCGTCATCAACTCACCGTCGGACCTTTTGGAAGCTGAGCATCGCGTTCAGTTGGCCGAGTCATTGGAGCCCGGGACCTTGCCGACCTCCGCGATCGCGCCCCGCTCCGGTTCTCTTATCGGCGAACTAATTAGGGCTGAGATCATTGCGGACGATGAGGAAGCCTTCTCTGCTCGACTCATGGTCGATTGGCCAACACAGGCATCGACGATCGCTCTCTCGGACAACTTCAGCTCGTTCGTGGGCCCTGACTCACTGAGTGCGAGATATGTCTCCCGCCTACTACGCGACAACCAACTCAAGAAGCACCACTATCCAGTGGTCGAGGTTCTCTCGGCATATTCCGATCTCCCGCGCGATGCGTATGAGGCCTTTGCCGAGGGCGCAATGGGCGGGGAATGGAAGCTGAACTTCGGTGGGGTGCGGATGGCCCTGGAAGGCGGCGTGGGAGAGAGAATGACCTTGGAACTCACGGCCAGGTTTATCGATCGTCTGACGGGAGATGAGCTCAGGAGGCTATTGCGAATGCTCAACAGTCCATGGGAGAAGATCGCCGATCCCGGGTTTGGGCTCAAGGAGGTTGCGGATACCCCTTCCGCGCGAGTCATCCTGGACAAGCTCAAGACGGAAGGTGTGGTTTCCAAGTACACTCCGCACAGAACTGGCAGGTTGAGAGTGAGTCTCCGCCAAAGGTAGGCCAAGGTCAGTCTGGGGCGGGGTTGAGTCCGGATGCCCACTGTCGTGTTTCGTTCGCGTGGCAATCTTCTGACTCAGGTGCGAACGCATCGACCAGCTGTGATTACCTAACCGCAGCGGCGGACTCTTCATTGGTGCTCGGTCAGGCCCACGCGCTCACTTGGCTATTCGGACTTGCGATACGTCGTTCTTGGAGCCGGATCGATGGTCGTGAATCCGCCTTTTGGAGTCACGTTCCCCATCGCGGCCAAGTTCTCCAGGTGATTGCGCGTGAAGATCTCGGTGTAGATCATTCGGTCCTGCAGTGATTGCCTGCTGCCGTTCAATGTGAAGCCGGCCCATGCCTGGATCTCAGGCGCGATCGCAACCCCGCGCAGGTCCGCCTGAACCTCTCGTGGAGCGATCGGTCGGCTGCAGGTGAATCGTCCGAGGACGAGTTCGCCCTCGATATGGCGATACGGCGTTACGCTCTCGTCGAATTCGATCTTCACGCCGGGCAGCACAGCAATGCGGATGCGATGGGCGTCGACGCGGCCGAGCCCGACGTGGAGGGAGCGATGCCGGTCAGTGCGTGCGAGTTCGTGGATCCAATAGGTCAGGTTGCTCTCGGGCCCGTAGGGGGACTGGTAGGGCTGTGACTTTTCGAGTGCCTCGACGACATGCGTCGGCAGCATCGACAAGCGATTCGACTGCTGCTTGAACTCTCGAGGGGTCGTGCAGATTGGAAACTGGATTCGCTCAGCCTGCGGCGGCGGATTCCGTCCAGAAAGTGTCGCGGCCAGGGCGTACAGGCCGTTGTCAAGCGCAGCCCGGAGGGCGGCCAGCCACTCGGAGAAGATCAGCGCCATCTCGACCGGAGCGGGCTCCCGCATGACGGCCAGGATCTCCAGCGTGCATGGATCGACGTTTCGAATGTCGATGTCCCACGGGTGCCCATCGACATACGTGCCCCAGGCCGCCGCGAACTCGCCCCGCTTAGCGGCTGCACGTTCGTGTCTGGCGAACGCCATTTCGTAGAGCTCCTGCATGTCGTCACCGCCGAAGTGAGAGTGCCGTGAACATCATGAGGTTGGCTCCTGAATCGTTGGGTCTCTCAGAAGCCTGACATACAGGTCCGACACAGGTCCCCTGTATCCCGGCAGCGAAAATCGTGATCACTCCTCCCAAACCCCGGCCGTCCGGGCGAGGAACCCCTCCCTGGAGCAGGACTCGACGCCGAGCTCCGCGGCCTTGGCGCGTACCGCGTTATCGTTCGAGACGATCACCCAGGTCGGGCCCCACAGGGCCGTGGCTGCTTCTTCCATGCCGTCGAGTGCGCAGGCGATGAGCATCGGGTCGGCGGCGCCCTTGTTCGCGTAGAGGTTCACGAGCGTGGTGTCATCGACCGACACGGTAGCCATCACGGTGCCGAGGTGCTTGAGGACATTCGCGGTGGTCGGGTACTCGACGTCTTTGAACGATGCGGCATCGGGGTACCCGTCCGCCTCGTGGATGATCTCCGATGGGAGTGCGCAGCGATCGTGGAAGAACGCGCTCGCGCGCTGGGCACGGGTGAGGTGCGAGAGGGCGTTGTTGTCGAGGAGGTACAGCTCTTCATTCATCGCAGCGCCGCCTTCAGCTCGCCGAGGTCGGCGGGGGAGAGGCGATTGAGGCAGACAACTCGGCAGAACTCCCGCTCGGTGAGTCGGTGTTCCTCGACGGCGCGGAGCATCCGCGCGGTGAGCGCTCGCCCGCTGTACTTCCGGATCGCGTTGACGGGCTTCGGTTGACTTCGCGGCCCAGGCTTCGGACGGCGCCGGAACTCGGTCTCGAGTTCACCGAGGTACTCGGCGGCGCCCTCGACGCTGAGCTTGCCGAGCCGCATCGCGCGCGCGGCCATAGCGCTCGGGGTGACCTTGAAGGTGTCAGCGGCGCGCTTGACCGCGTCGAGGCTGTCGAGGTCGAGGTCCTGGAGCTCGTGGCGAGGCATGAGGATCTCGCCGACGATGTCGTACTCGCCGCCGGCGTCTGGCGCGTTGCTGTTCGCGTCATACGTCACGGGTGCGAAGATCCCGCGCGCGACGAGCACGGTCATCAGCATCAGGGTGAAGATCTGCCGCCCTGGTGGTTCCTGGAAGTCGCCGTGGTCGCCGCCGGTGAGGAAGATGTAGGGCACATTCGAGTCCCGGACCGTCATACCACTGAAGTGCACGCCGTCGAGGATCTGCGGCATGTAGCCGCGCACGCTCCGAGAAACGAGCACCTGGTTCGCCTCGAGGCGCTCGATGAGCATCTCGAGGGCGATGTCCTTCGTCCTCGCTCGACGGATCGCGTCGAGATCGAGCCCGAGGGCCGCGACGAGCTTCTCGGCATCCGCGTGCACCGTCGCACCTGGCCGGCGCAGGAGCCCGACGATCTTGTTCTTGACGAGCGACGGGTCGTGCTTCTTCGCGAGCGATTGCTTCCGGAGGAGGTCCTTGATGATCAGCTCCACGTCGCGGAGCTTGATCGTGGTCCTCGTGTTGACGGTGAACGTGTCCGGGGCTACGCCCTGCAGCAGCTTCTCCGTCTTCGCGCGAACCTGCGCCTGGACGAGCGCGAGCGGGGCGAAGAACAGCGGGTGCGGCACTTCTGCCTTCCGTGCGAGGTCCACGAGCTCGGTGTAGTAGAGCTCGCGCCGATCGAGAGCGTGGTGGTACGGCGCCCGGCCGTTGACGACGGAGTTCTCGAGTAACTCCTCGAAGACGGCTCGATCGATTGGGACACGTTCTCCGTTGATCAGCACGTCCACTTAGCGGCCCTGCTTTCGCCCCTGCTCGCCCCTCCGGCGAATCGTTCCGACCGACCGCTTCCTCGCAGCCTGTGGCTCGGACGCTACATGGTTCGGTCGAACGAGAGGTCGATCCACGCCGGAACTCGCTCGTCCCCATCCGTCACAGAGCCGTGCTTGGCTTCTTCTCACCTGTCGGTGGTGGCGCGCGCGGCGGCTAATCTGGTCCGTCCGAGCTCCACCCGGGCCCTCCAAGTCGTGCAGTACGGTGGGCCGACGCCCACGCCGCGGCATCGACAAGCCTCCGCTGCGCGTGAAGGTCTCCGAACTCCAGTTCGGATGAGTGAGCGTCGTCGACTCGACCGTCGCGTGCTTCCAGGCGCGCGTCGATCTCGTCGAGCCAGGAGCCGTAGGGTTCCGTGATCGGCATCCCGAGGTAGTGATCGTTGTGTGCGTCGGCGACCGTGGTGTTCCAGAGCCGGTTTCTCTCTTCTCTGCGACGCTCCTCGACGCTCATCGGCCAGGATTCAATCCGGTCGAGGTCATCGAGTAGTTCCGCATCAGCGGTGAAACGCTTCGGCGCGTCTGGCTGCTGCGCCAGTGCTTCGCCGTATCTGAGGTCCCACACAGCGCCGGGATGCTGGAGGAACCGGGTTGGCGCAGTCCATGGCGTGCGGCGCGGCACATGCATCCCCGGCCTTGCCCGGGCTCCCGGAGGGACCCACTCCCGCAGGCCTCGATATCCGATCGGCGCGGTCGGCGGCCAGACCCACTCAAGCGCATCGTCGTCGGCTGCGTCGACGTTCACACACGTCCATCCTCGAGAAAGGAGGGTTGACGGGACGTCGCTGCTGAGCTGCCGGTACCCATTGAGCAACGCTTGGATCTCGTCGTCCGCGGCAGTCACGGAGATCACCGGTGGGCGGAGCAGCAGAAGCGTCCGGTGAGCTTCTTCTGAAGACGCGTGAGTCGCGGAACAGGGAAGAGATGAGCGCGCGCTGGTCCGCGGTAAGCGGCGGGAAGCCGGCCACCGTCTTCATGACCGAGTTATGGATTGCGATGGCCTGGGCGTAGGGGAGATGCCTCAGGTGCCCGGGCACAGGCGGACGCTCAGGGAGGCGCACGGCGGCTTCGATGATCGCCGAGCGGATGGCGGCGGACTTGGAGGTCGTGTCGGCGGTCAGTAGAGCCAATGCCGCCTCCGACTCGTCGTCGAGGATCACGGCGACCGTCTTTCGTTTCGGGCGGCGTTGCATCCTCGGGTATTCGTCGACCATGATCATCGCCTCGCTCTCTCAAGAGAGTCATGGCGATCTTAGACGTGATGCCGGGTTCTATGGAAGCGATAAGTACCTGGAAGCGATGAGTCCCGGTGAAGACGCTTGAGGGGTGGCACTTCCCCTCAAGTCTGTTCTCGGCGCGCGCGTGCGAGAGCTTCGGCTCGCGGAGGGGCTGACGCAAGAGGGGTTGGCAGAGAAGCTCGGCGTCACTCCGCGGTACTTGGCCGGGATCGAGCGGGGAGAGCGGAACCTCACTCTCGACTCCATTGATGCGCTGGCTCACCAGCTCGGCGTGTCCGCCTCGAGCCTCCTCGCCGTGCACTCGGAACCTCGCTGAGTTAGACCGGTCTGTGTCGCGGACGCGCGGGTCAGCGGCGTGAATACCTCCACATCGCTAGACGCCCCGTGTGCCGCCGCGCACGCCGTTGTGATGCCCGTCTTGCGTCACGAGACCCTCCTGACTGAGCGGAAGAGTCCGGCTCGACCATGCCCCCTCGATGTGATCTCACATCGCTCGTCTAAGATATGGTGGCCCCGAGATCCGCGTAATTCCGCGGACGGCGGTCGCGATACGGCTCGAAAAGCACCCATTTCCCCTACCCCCTTTATGTTCACCGAGATCGAGGGGCCAGACTGGGATTCGGTCATGGGCGTCGTGAAGCGCGCGACCGAAGCGGTCATGCCGTTCGGGTCACGGGTCTCCCTCGTGCTCAAGGCCGACATCCGTCCCGGGTACTCGGGAGAGCTCGACGCGAAGATCGAACGGCTCGAGGCGGCGATCGAGGAGGCGGCTGCACGCCCCGGCGACCGCTAAGCTGATCCGGTGAATCCCTCGACGCAATCGAGGGGTGCGGCGAAGTGGGCGCTCCTCTCTCTCGCCATAGGCAGTTTCGGCATCGGCATGACCGAGTTCGTGGTCATGGGCCTGCTGCCCGACATCGCCGCCGACCTGCTGCCCTCGTTGTGGGCGACCCGCCCGGAAGAAGCGCTGAGCCAGACGGGATGGCTGATCTCGCTGTACGCGCTGGGTGTCGTCATCGGCGCCCCGACCATCGCCGGGTTCGTGGCACGCTACCCGCGTCACCGGGTGATGATCGTGCTCGCCCTCGCGCTCACGGTGTTCAACGCCCTCACGGTAGTCCTTCCGACGTTCGAGCTGGTCGCCGCCTCGCGATTCCTCGCGGGGTTGCCGCACGGCGCGTACTTCGGCATCGGTGCCCTCGTCGCCGCCGATGTGATGGGGCCGGGAAACCGTGCCAAGGGCGTGGCGTTCATCCTCACCGGCCTCACCGTCGCGAATGTCATCGGGGTGCCGCTGGGGACCTTCCTCGGTCAGGAGTGGGGGTGGCGGGCGGCGTTCGCGGTCGTGGCACTGGTGTTCGCGCTCGCGACGCTGTGCATCGCACTGTTCGTCCCCGAGCACCCGGGGGATCCCGGGAGAACGATGCGCCAGGAGCTCGGGGTTTTCCGCCGGGCCCAGGTGTGGTTCACGCTCGGGATCGGCGCGATCGGCTTCGGCGGGTTCTTCGCGGTGTACAGCTACATCGCGCCGCTGGTCACCGAGGTGGCGGGGGCGCCCGAGTGGGCGGTCCCGATCGTGCTCGTGCTGATGGGGCTCGGCATGACCGGCGGGAACCTCGTGGGCGGCCATCTCGCCGACATCGATCTGCGCCGTACGCTGCTGTGGGGACTCGCGGCGATGGCGATCGTGTTCGCCCTGCTCGCCTTCCTCTCGTTCTGGATCGTGAGCCTCGGGTTGACGGTGCTCGTCGTCGGATTCGTCTCGTCGGTGCTGAGCCCGACCATCCAGACGCGGCTCATGGATGTGGCCGGCGACAATCAGTCGATCGCGGCCGCGATGAACCACTCCGCGCTGAACATCGGGAACAGCCTCGGTGCGTTCCTCGGCGGTGTCGTGATCGCCGTGGGGTGGGGATTCACCGCGCCGGCCTGGACCGGAGCAGCGCTCGCCGTAGCCGGGCTCCTGATCGCACTGCTGTCGTACCGCCTCGAAGCGCGGCGCCCACAGACGACGGAGCTCGTCGCGTCGTAGAGTGACGGGATGAGTGCCCCCGAGGAATCCTTGCCCGTCGCAGGTACCGTGGTGCTGCTGCGATCCTCGGAGTCCGGCTTCGAGGTGCTGCTGCTGCGTCGACCGGACCGTGGCTCCTTCGCGGGAGCCTGGGTGTTCCCTGGCGGCAAGGTCGAGCCCGAGGACCGGCGCGACGGCGCAGGAGACATCGACGACGCGCGCCGTGCCGCGATCCGGGAGACCTTCGAGGAGGTGGGGCTGCGGGTCGACGATCTGGTCCCGCTCTCCGAATGGCGGCCGCCGACCGAGGCTCCCACCCGCATCCGTACCTGGTTCTTCCTCGCCGCGGCATCGGACGCGGTACCGTCACCCGCCGAGGAGGAGGTCGCTGAGCTGGCCTGGGTGCGACCGTCCGAAGCGCTCGGGCGTCACGGTGCGGGGGAGTGGGCGCTGTACCCCCCGACCTGGGTCACGCTGCACCGTCTTTCCGCGTTCGCGGATGCTGCTGCGGCGATGTCCCGTGGCGGCGCGGCGGAGCTGTTCCAGACGCGTGTCCTCGACACCGAGGACGGCCGTGTCTTCGCCTGGGAGCAAGGCCGTCTCGAAGCCGGTGTGCTGCCGTGGAGGTTCGTCGCAGGCTGAGGGGCGCGGCAGTCTCAGCTGTCGAGGAGTCGGCGGAGGTTCGAGCCGACCGCTTCGGTCTCGATCAGGAACCCGTCGTGTCCGAAGTCGCTGGTGAGCACCACGGCCTCATCGTCGATGACGTGCGGAATGCCGCGGGCGATGCGCTGCTGTCCGTCGACGGGGAAGAGACGGTCGCTGTCGATCCCGAGCACCAGCGTCGTCGCCGTGACGGCTTGCAGCGCCTCTTCGACGCCCCCGCGCCCGCGCCCGACGTCGTGCGAGTTCATGGCCTCGACGAGGGTGATGTAGCTGTTGGCGTCGAAGCGGCGGGTGAACTTGTTGCCGTGGAAATCGAGGTACGACTCGACCGCGAAGCGCCCGCCGTGACCGAGCGGGGAGACGTCGGACTGCCATGACCGCTGGAAGCGCTGATTGAGCTCGATCGGGCTGCGGTAGTTCAGCAGAGCCATGCGTCGTGCCAGAGCGAGACCGCGATGGGGGCCGTCGCCGTCGGAGAGGTCGTAGTACTCGCCGCCCTGGAAACGCGGATCCATCCGGATGGTCTCCAGCTGCACGGTGTTCAGCGCGATCTGGTCGGCTGTCGTCACCGGCGGGGAGGAGAGGACGGCGAGTCGCTGCACGCGCGCGGGGTGGGTGGCGGCCCACTCCAGGGCATGCATTCCTCCCATCGAGCCGCCGATGACCGCAGCCCACGTGTCGATTCCCAATGCATCCGCGAGCCGCACCTGCGCCGCCACCTGATCGCGGATCGTCAGGTAGGGGAATCGCGATGCCCACTCGTATCCGTCCGGGGCGACACTCGCCGGGCCGGTGGATCCCTGGCAGCCGCCCAGCATGTTCGGCGCGATCACGAACCAGCGTTCGGTGTCCAGCGGTGCGCCGGGGCCGGTGATGTCCTCCCACCAGCCCGCGGTCGGATGGCCGGCGCCCGCCGTCCCACGCAGGTGGCTGTCGCCCGTGAGCGCATGGAGGACGAGGATCGCGTTGTCGCGGGCGGCGTTGAGTTCGCCCCAGGTCTCGTAGGCGATGCGGATGCCGGGCAGCTCCGCACCGCTCTCCGTGGCGAACGGTCCGAAGGCGGCGAAGCGCCTGCCGCCGACAGGGTCGCCGTCGCGCCATGCTCCGGTCGCCGGAGGGCGGGCGCGGAGAAGACGCACGTCGGCCTCCGTCACGGGTGCAGACGGCACCGTGTCCTCGGAGGTCGTCTGCCAGTCCATCCCTCCATTGTCGCGTGGCCGGGGACGCATCGGCGGCAGGTTACGCTCGCGCGATAGCCAAGATCCGGTCGACGCCCCCGCACAGCGTCGACGCCCCACCTGAGAGACGTGATTCAGGTGGGGCGTCGACGGCCAGACGGGGTGTCGACCGGACCAGCGGAGTCAGGCGCGGGCGGCCTCCGACACGGCTCGTGCCGCGGCGAGAGCCTGGTCCAGATCGGCCTTGAGGTCCTCGATGTTCTCGATGCCGACCGAGAGGCGCACGAGACCCGGTGTGACACCGGCCGTGAGCTGCTGCTCGGGCGTGAGCTGCGCGTGGGTGGTCGATGCCGGGTGGATGACGAGCGAGCGGACGTCGCCGATGTTCGCGAGGTGGCTGAACAGCGACAGGCTGTTCACGAACTCGCGCCCGGCCTCCACGCCACCCTTCAGTTCGAACGACAGCACGGCACCGACACCCTTGGGCGCGTACTCGTTGGCCTTGGCGTACCAGGGCGAGGACGGAAGTCCGGAGTAGTTGACGGTCGCGACATCGTCACGGCCGTCGAGCCACTCGGCGATCTCCTGAGCGTTCTGCACGTGACGCTCGATGCGCAGCGACAGCGTCTCGACGCCCTGGATGAGGTTCCACGCGCTCTGCGGGGCGATCGCGGAACCCAGGTCGCGCAGCAGCTGCACGCGGGCCTTGATGATGTACGCGAGGGGGTCGCCGACGGCGGCGGTGTAGCTCGCGCCGTGGTAGGAGGGGTCCGGAACCGTGAGACCCGGGAACTTGTCGACGTTCTTGGACCACTCGAACGTGCCGCCGTCGATGATCACTCCGCCGATGGTCGTGCCGTGGCCGCCGAGGAACTTCGTGACCGAGTGCACGACGATGTCCGCGCCGAACTCGAACGGACGGATCAGGTACGGGGTGGCGATCGTGTTGTCGACGATCAGCGGCACACCGCTCTCGTGCGCGACGTCGGCGACGGTGCGGATGTCGAGGATGTTGATCTGCGGGTTGCCGATCGTCTCCGCGAAGAAGAGCTTCGTGTTCGGGCGGACAGCGCGACGCCATTCCTCGGGGTCGTCCTGGTTCTCGACGAACGTGACCTCGATGCCGAGCTTGGCGAGGGTGTACTTGAAGAGGTTGTAGGTGCCGCCGTAGATCGAGCTCGAAGCGACGAAATGGTCTCCCGCCTGGGCGATGTTCAAGATGGCGAAGGTCGAGGCCGCCTGTCCGCTGGCGAGCACCAGCGCGCCGGTGCCGCCTTCGAGGGCGGCGAGCCGCTGCTCCAGCACGTCCTGCGTCGGGTTCTGGATGCGGGTGTAGATGTTGCCGAACTCCGCCAGTGCGAACAGGTTGGCCGCGTGGTCCGCGCTGTCGAACACATACGAGGTGGTCTGGTAGATCGGCGTGGCACGCGCCTTCGTGACCGGGTCGGGGGCGGCGCCGGAGTGGATCTGCTTGGTCTCGAAGCGCCAGGACTCAGGTGCGGACATGTGATTCCCCCAGGAGTGGTCGGAAGGTCGGATGGCGGATGCCGTTGTTGCGAGAGTACGGAATATCGCTCGGTGTCAACAGTGAGGGAGAAATGTGACGTAACAGAAGAGCCTCGGTCGCAGTCGCACGACCGAGGGATCCGCGACCGCCCGTCGGGGACTCCGCAATCCGTGTGGAACATCGTACGGTGGAGGCATGGTCAACAGACGTGCAGTGGTGACAGGTGCGAGTTCGGGGATCGGTGCGGCGACGGTGCGCGCACTCCGCTCGATGGGATGGGATGTGGTCGGGGTCGCCAGGCGCAAAGACCGTCTGTCCGCGCTCGCCGCGGAGACCGGAGCCTCGGTGATCGCCTGCGACCTGACCGAACCGGCCGCCGTCGACGCTCTCGTCGCCACGCTCGCAGAATCGGGGCCGGTCCACGCGCTCGTGCAGGTGGCCGGCGGTGCTCGCGGCACCGATCGCATCGAAGACGCCTCCGTCGAGGACTGGCAGTGGATGTTCGACGCGAACGTGCTGGCGACACAGCGCCTCGTGGCGGGACTGCTCCCGCTGCTGCGCCGAGCTGCCGAGGCGGACGGCCACGCGGATACGGTCTTCGTCACCTCCACGGCCGCCCAGTCGGCGTACGCGGGGGGCGCCGGGTACAACGCCGCGAAGGCTGCCGAGGGCATGCTGGTCAAGGTGCTCCGACAGGAACTGAACGGTGAGCCCATCCGGGTCGTCGAGGTCGCGCCCGGCATGGTGCACACCGAGGAGTTCACACTGAATCGGCTCGGCGGTGACGCCGTCGCGGCGGAGGCCGTCTACGCCGGCGTCGATGCACCGCTCCTCGCGGAGGACGTCGCCGATGTCATCGCGTATGCGCTGGGGGCACCAGGGCACGTGAACCTCGACCTCGTCACGATGCGCCCGGTGGCCCAGTCCGCACAGCACCTGCTCGCGCGCGGACCGCTGCGCGTGCGGTCGCTCGACTGACGATGGCGCGGACGCTGGCCGAACTCGCTGCGGACGGCCTCATCGCTGCGGACTGGGCGGAAGCGCTCGCCCCGGCCCAGGAGACGATAACCGGCCTCGGCGACCGACTCCGTGCGGAGCAGCAGGCCGGGCACGGCTATCTGCCTTCCGGTGAGAACGTCCTCCGGGCCTTCCGGCGGCCCCTCGCGGACGTGCGTGTGCTGATCACGGGGCAGGACCCGTACCCCACGCCCGGTCACCCCATCGGTCTCTCGTTCGCGGTGGACCGCGAGGTGCGGCCGCTGCCACGCAGCCTCACGAACATCTACAAGGAGCGCGAGAGCGATCTCGGGATCCCGCCCGCCCCGCACGGAGATCTCACCGCGTGGAGCGACCAGGGCGTGCTCCTGCTCAACCGTGTCCTGACCGTGCGTCCGGGGGCGGCCGCGTCGCACCGAGGCTGGGGGTGGGAGAAGGTCACCGAACTCGCGATCAGGGCCCTGGTCGCTCGCGATCAGCCTCTCGTCGCCGTGCTGTGGGGCAAGGACGCGGCGAATCTGCAGCCGATGCTCGGGCCCACCCCGGTGATCGCCTCTGCCCACCCCTCTCCGCTGTCGGCCAGCCGGGGGTTCTTCGGCTCCCGCCCGTTCTCGCGTGCGAATGCCCTGCTGGCGGAACAGGGCGCCGCAGCGGTGGACTGGAGGGTGGAAGGCGAAGCCGCTCCGTCTCTAAGCTGAGCACATGCAGTTCGAACCGGGGGACCGTCGCCGTGTCCTCCCGCGCCACCTTCGCCCGCTGACCGTGCCCGAGATCTTCTCCTACACGATCCGTGCCGCCCGCCCGGCCGACCTGCCCCACGTGCGTGAGATCTACAACCACTTCGTGAGCAATTCCGCTGTCACGCTCGATGAGCGACGCAGCAGCATCCCGTACTGGCGCGACAAGTACGCGCTGCTCACACGACTGGAGCTGCCCTTCCTCGTCGCCGTCTCCCCGGGCGGCGTCGTGATGGGGTATGCGCTCGCCCAACCCTGGGCGGGCAAGAACGCCTACAAGTACACCGTCGAGGACTCGATCTACCTGGGCCCGGGTGCCGGTGGAAAGGGGCTCGGAGCCGCACTGCTGCAGGCGCTGATCGACGCGTGCGAGCAGATCGGTCTCCGGGAGATGGTTGCCGTCATCAGTGATCGCGGCGCAGAGGCCTCGATACGGCTCCATGAGAAACTCGGCTTCGTCGAGGCCGGGCGCATGGGGCGCGTCGGCTACAAGTTCGGGCGAGACCTGGGCACCGTGTACATGCGGCGCGTGCTCAGCCCGACAGGACGGCGGCGCGGCAGCCTGTTCCGCGCGCGTCGCTGAACCAGGGAGAGCCGCGGCGACGGTGCGCGCTCAGTCGCCGTCCGGGCGGGGGAGCACCGGGATCGCGGCCAGCAGGGACTTCGTGTAGTCCTGCGTGGGGTGGAGGAGGACCTCATCGGTAGACCCCTGTTCGACGATGCGGCCGTCCTTCATCACCGCGACGCTGTCGCACAGGTTCTGGACCACACCGATGTCGTGCGACACCAGAAGGAGCGTGAGGTCTGTCGTCCGGCGGAGTTCGATCAGCAGGTCCAGGATCTGCGCGCGCACCGTCACGTCGAGCGCGGAGAGGGGCTCATCCCCGACGAGGATGCGAGGGCGGTGCACGATCGCCCGTGCAAGCGCGATCCGCTGGCGTTGGCCACCGGAGAACTCGTGCGGGTAGCGATCGCCCATCTCCGGCTCCAGCCCCACCTGGGTCAGGACTTCGCGGACCCTCGCCCGGTGATCGCCCTCGACGTCGAGCGCCCAGAGCGGTTCCCGGATGATCTGCCCGGCCGTCATGCGCGGATCGAGGGAGGCGAACGGGTCCTGGAACACCATTCCGGTCTCGCGGCGCAGCCAATGCAGTGACCTCGCCGATGCCGCCGCTTCCACCGGCCGTCCATCGATGGTGACGGTGCCGGACGTCGCTCGGTCGAGGCCCAGCAGCAACCGGACCAGGGTCGACTTCCCCGATCCCGATTCGCCGATGATCCCCACGGAGGAACCCTCGACGACCTCGAGGTCGGTCGGGAACAACGCCGTCTGAGTCCGGGGGCGCTCGAACAGGGACCGTTTCGGAAGACGGAAGTCCCTTCCGAGTCCCCGGGCTTCGATCAGGTTCATGAGTCACCGCCGTTCGGGCGCCACAGCGTCGCCGTCGCATCCCGCAGAAGCCCCTGCGTGATCGGCGAGGAGGGTGCCGAGAGCAGGGCCGACACCGTCCCCGTCTCCGCGACGCGCCCATGCTCGAGGACGACGCCTGAGGTCGCGACCTGAGCGAGCACGGCGAGATCGTGGGTGATGAAGACGAGCGACATGCCCTCCTCGGCGACGAGCGTGAGCAGGAGGGACAGGATCTCGGCCTGGATCGTGACGTCGAGTGCGGTCGTCGGCTCGTCGGCGATGAGAAGTCGCGGACGGCAGGCGAGTGCCATGGCGAGAGCGACGCGCTGCCGCTGACCGCCCGAGAGCTGATGCGGATACCGGTCCACGATCGACTCCGGATCCGGCAGACGCACGCGTGCGGCCTCGGCGATCGCGCGTTGTCTCGCTTCGCGGCGACCCACTCCCTCGTGGATGCGGATCGATTCCGCGATCTGCCTCCCCACGGTGCGGATGGGATTCAGCGCCGTGCGCGGCTCTTGGAACACGATGCCGATGTCGTCGCCGCGCAAACGGGCCAGCTCGCGGTCGGGCATTCCGATCAGTTCCGCGCCGTTCCAGCGGATGCTGCCGGACGCGGTCGCGCCGTCGGGGAGGAGGCCGAGCACGGCGAGAGCGGTGAGCGACTTGCCCGACCCGGACTCGCCGATCAGGCCGAGGCGCGCGCCGTCCGGAACCTCGAACGAGATGCCGTCGACGACGCGGCGCCCGTCGATCTCGATCGCGAGGTCATTCACGGAGAGGGTCATGCGACCACCCCCGGAGTATGGGTCTCGGCGGATCGATGCCGCAGGGTCGGGTCGGTCGCCTCGCGCAAGCCATCGCCGAGGAGGTTCAGCGCGAGCACGGTGATCGTGATCGCGAGACCCGGCCAGATCACCGAGAGCGGATGCACCCCGATGTAGCGCTGGAGATCGGCGAGCAGCAGTCCCCAGCTCGGTTCGACCACCGAGGCGCCGAACCCGAGGTAGGACAGGCCCGCCTCGGCGAGGACGGCGACGGCCATCGACCAGGAGAGCTGCACGATGAACACGGGGGCGACGTTCGGCAGCAGGTGGCGGACCAGACTCTGCGACGGAGTCAGCCCCGCGGCACGACCTGCCAGCACGAAGTCGCTCTGCTGTACGCGCCGCAGCTCCGGCCGTGTCACGCGGGCGATGTTCACACCGAACCCGATCCCCACGGCCCAGATCACGACCCAGAGCGAGCCGCCCCAGACCGAGGAGATCATCATGGCGATCAGGAGGACGGGGAAGGCGATCAGGATGTCGACGAGCACCGCGACGGTCTCCCGCACCCAGCGAGCGGTGAGGGCACCGAGCGCGGCGAGGGAGACCCCCACGACCGTCGCCACGACACCGGCGCCGAGGCTCACGAACACGGTCGTGCGTGCCCCCGCCATCAGCAGGCTCAGGATGTCGCGGCCGGTGTCATCCGTGCCGAGCAGGTGCGGCCAGCCAGGGGACAGCCACCGCTCGCCGATGTTCGAGTCCTGGGGGTCGAACGGGGTCCACCACAGCGCGACGAGTGCCGTGCCCGCGATCACGGCCACGACGACGAGTCCGAACCGCCCGGTCGGGGTCTGCCAGAGCCGGGCGAGCCAGCGCGGAGTCATGCGGCCTCCCGTTGGCGTGGATCGATCGCACGATGCGCGAGATCGACGAGGAAGCCCACGACCAGAACGAAGCCGGTGAGCACGAGCAGTTCGCTCTGCACCTTGATGAGGTCGCGCGTCCCGACGTCGGCGACGAGCATCCGTCCGATGCCGGGGAGGGTGAAGAGCTGCTCGATCACGACCGATCCGACGATGATCCCGGCGACCTGGAGCCCGAGGACGGTGATGATCGAGAGCCCGACCGCCGGTATGCCGTGCTGGATGAGCGCTCGTGTGCGAGTGAGGCCCTTCGCGGCGGCCGTGCGCACGAAATCCTGTCCCGCGGCCTGGAGCGTGGCGCTGCGGACGAAGCGCATCAGCATCGCCCCCTCCACGATGCCGATCGTCAATGCGGGGAGCAGCAGCGACTCGATCGCGCGCCATGGCGTCGACCATCCCGTACGGGGGAAGCCCTGCGGGGGCAGCCAGCCCAGCCAGACCGAGAAGATGACGATGAGCATCATGCCGGCCCAGACGACGGGAACGGCGGCCAGCGCCTGAGCGCCGACGCTGAGAGCCGTGCCTCCGCTGCGACCGCGCAGGAGTGCGGCGAGGATGCCGAACGGCACCGCGATCAGCACGGCGATCAGGAGCGACATGATGCCGAGGGGCACCGTGACCTGTGCCTTGAGCAGGAGCTCCTCTCCGACCGAGGCGCCGGACAGGAGGGAGGTGCCCAGGTCGCCGCGGAAGATGCCGCCGATCCAGTCGGTGTATTGGGCGAACAACGGACGGTCCAGGCCGAGCGACTCACGCAGCGCGTCGACCTCGGCGGGCGAGGCCTGGGTGCCGGCGATCAGCTGCGCGACATCCCCGGGGAAGACGCGGAGGGTCAGGAAGATGAGCACGCTCGACACGAGGAGCCCTGCGATGAGCAGGGCTCCTCGTGTGAGTGTGTAGCGGATCACGGACGGGTGACCGCTCGCTACTCGTCGGTGGAGACGGTGACACCGGCGAGGTTGATGCGCGAGTTGATCGAGTCCTCGGGGAAGCCTGCGACGAACGGGCTCACGGCCGTGATCGTCTCGCCGTTGTACAGCCAGTCCGCGGCATGATCCTCCGACACGATGCGTGCGGCCTGTGCGAGCAGTTCGGCGGACTTGTCGGGGTCGACCTCGGCCAGGGCTTCGGCATACAGGTTCTGCACCTCGGAGTTGTCGTAGCCGAAGTAGTAGTCCGGGTTGGCGAAGTTCCCGAAGTCGCGCGGCTCGACGTGCAGTACGAAGCTGAGGTCGTAGTCGTGGTTCGTGTACACGTCTTCGAGCCAGGTCGGGAACTCCACCGAGTTCACCTCGAGGGAGACGCCGACCTTCTTGAAGTCGGAGATCAACACCTTCGGCACCGTGGTCCCGTAGAACGCCGGGATGGTGAGGGTGAGCTCCAGGTCCTCCTGGCCGGCCTCGGCGAGCAGTGTCTTCGCCTTCTCCGGGTTGTAGGAGATCACGTCGGACAGATCCTCGTAGCCCGGGTCGAGCTCCGGGATGGGGCCGTACATGGTTGTGCCCGCACCGACGGCTTCGATGAGCGCGTCGTGGTCGATCGCGAGTCGGAGCGCTTCGCGCACGCGGACATCGTCGAGAGGAGCCTTCTCGTTGTTGAACGCCAGCGTCGCCTTGTCGGTCGTCCGTCCCTTCGTGAGAGCGAACTCGCCCGAGTCCTCGAGCTGCGAGGCGAGGTTCGGATCGACGGCGGTGAGCACGTCGACGTCCCCGGCGAGTGCGGCATTCACCCCGGCGGTGAAGTCCGGGATGTACTGGAACTCCACCTGTGCGACGCCTGCAGCCTCGCCCCAGTAGTCGTCGTTGCGCGCGAAGGTGATGGTGCTGCCCTTGTTCCACCTCGTCAGCGTGAAGGGGCCCGTGCCGTTCTCTGCCGACTTCAGATCGGTCGTGTCGTCGGTCTTGAACACCAGCCCAGCGGGGCCGGTCAGCGCGAACAGGAAGTTCTGGTTCGGCTCGGAGAGCACGATCTCGACCGTGGTCGGATCCGGCGCGGTGATCGATGAGACGTTGGCGAACTCCGCATTGCCCTGCACGGTGGCGTCGGTGCGCACGGTCTCGTACGAGGAGACCACGTCAGCCGCGGTGAGGGCGGTGCCGTCGTGGAACTGGATGCCCTCGTTCAGTGTGAAGGTGTACGTCAGGCCGTCGTCGGACACCGTGTAGTCCGAGGCGAGGCGCCCTTCGATCTCGTTGTCCTGCGTCCGACTGACCAGTCCCTCGTAGATGTTGTCGATGAGGATCTGCTCGAGGGCGGCGCCGCTGGTGTGGCGGATGTCGAGGTTGGTCGGTTCGAGGACCAGGCCGACGTGCAGGGTCGCGTCGGGGTCGGGGGTGCCGGTGTCCGTGGTGACTGCCGGCTCGGGTGAGCCGGCGCAGGCGCTGAGCAGGACGGCGGTCACCGCGAGCGCGGAGATCAGCGAGAGACGTCGGGTACGTCGGAG
Organism: Microbacterium paraoxydans; assembly: GCF_020524545.1. Taxonomy (GTDB): domain Bacteria; phylum Actinomycetota; class Actinomycetes; order Actinomycetales; family Microbacteriaceae; genus Microbacterium; species Microbacterium paraoxydans_C. The sequence continues at coordinate 104,740 of NZ_JAIVLG010000003.1, forward strand.
CATGGGCGTTTCCTCTCGGTGCGGCAGTTGCTGTGTGCCGTTGGATCGAGCCTAGAGATGCGTAGGGTGGTGCGGGTCGGGTATGGAACGAAGCGTCATATTCCGTGGGATACGGCGGCGGACGCGATGAGTGCGGCGAGGGCGGCGGGTGCGGTCTCCTGGACGTTGTGGGTCGCGTCCAGCGTGACCAGTCTGGCGGTGGGCACGCGACGCTGCAGTTCGAGGGCGTCTGCTTCGCTGACGAATCCACGCTGCGCGCGGACCAGGGTGATCGGCGCCCGGACGGCGGAGAGATCGTTCCATCCTGTCTCGTGCAACACGGACGGCGCTGCCTCCGAGCCCGGATCGTGGGCGGCGAGCGCCTGGGCGGCGAGATGCGCGAAGTGGTGCTTCCACTCGACGCGGCCGTCTTCGCGCACGCGGGTGTTGAGGAAGACGCCGCGTTCGGTTTCGGCGCGACTGCCCCCGAACCCGAGCGACATCGCCTTGTCGACCAGCTCATCTCGGGTGGCGAAATCGGTCGGACCGGCATAGAACTCGCGCAGCGCTGCCGGGCCGGCGGTGACATCGATGCCCGGAGTGATGTCGACGACCACGAGCTCGGAAACGAGATCCGGGCGTCCGGCGGCGAGTGCTGCCCCCGTGAGCCCGCCGAGGGACTGGCCGACGACGACCTGAGAAGGGACAGCCCACGCGTCGAGGGCCGCGGCGATGTCCCCGGCGAGTGTGCGCGGGGAGTAGTCGGCGTCCTCACGCCACGAGGAGTCGCCGTGGCCGGCGAGGTCGATCGCGAGCACGGGCTGCTGAAGAGCCAGGACGGTCGTGTCCCACGTGTGCGCGTTCAGACCGGCGCCGTGCAGGAGCGTGACTCGAGGCGCATCGGTCCCGAAGCGCACAGCGCTCACCACACGCCCGTCCTCGAGGGAAAGGGCGAGACGCTCCACCGGGGGGAGCGGGACGCCGAGCGCATCGGCCTGTGCGGGAAGATAGCTGAACTCGCTGATGTCGATCGCCACGTCCACATTCTGCGCCCTCCGCCCCGAGTCGGAGAAATGCGGGAGCATAAAGACAAGCAGCATGGCTAATAAGCTTGCACTTCTGATGCTCTCCCGCCGCAAATGCTTCGCTATCTGCATTTCGCGCTTCCGGGCTGCGGAAAGGCTCGGTGGGCGCGCGACGAATATCATGGAGTCATGAGCGAGACGCGTGTGCACCTGTCCAAGACCGAGCCTGCCGCGTACCAGGCGCTCGACGCGTTCTCGAAGACGGTCGGGCAGATCTGCGCGGCGAACGGCATCGACGATCGTCTCAAGGAGATCGTCATGATCCACTGCTCCCAGCTCAACGGCTGCGCGTACTGCGTGCGGATCCACGTCGATCGGGCCGTCGCGGCCGGGATCGACACCGACGTGCTCACCCAGATTCCCACTTGGCGCGAGAGCGGCGTGTTCAGCGAGCGGGAGCGCGCGGCGCTCGAACTCGCCGAGGCCTTCACCTTCATCTCGGACGGTGGGGTCTCGAACGACGTGTACGACCGTGTCGGTAGCGTCTTCACGGAGAAGGAGTACGCCGCTCTGAGCTGGGCGTGCGTCTCCATTAACGCGTTCAACCGCATCGTGATCGCCGGCCGCTACCCGGTGCCCGCGCGCGGGTCGCAGGCATGACGGTCCTCGACGTCGATGGGGTGACGAACATCCGCGACGTCGGCGGCATGCCGGCGGCGAGCGGTCGGATCCGTGCCGGCGCCCTCCTGCGGTCAGGACAGCTCTCCGGCGCGACCGCGGTCGGTGCGGCTTTCCTCCGTCAGAGCGTGCAGCACATCGTCGACCTTCGAGATGGGGAGGAGGTCGCGGCGGAGCCGACGGAGATCGACGGACCGGAGACCACCCACCTTCCTCTGTTCCTGGGCTCGGTGAGGTCTTTCTTCGAGACCGACATCAGTCTCGACGGGTTGTACCTGCATCTCCTCGAGGAGAGCGGCGACCGACTCGTGGAGGCCATCCGCATCATCGCCGCGGGGGAGCGCACCCTCGTGCACTGCACCGTCGGCAAGGATCGCACCGGCGTGACGGTCGCTCTGGCCCTTTCCGCTGTCGGTGCGGAGAGAGACGCCGTGATCGCCGACTACGCGCTCACCGAATCGCAGCTTCCCGCTCAGCGTACGCGGCGCATCGCCGAGTATCTGCGATCGCAGCATCCGGAAGCCGTGCACGCCGTCGCGCTCGCGACGCAGTCGCCCGCGCCGGTGATGCGGCGCCTGCTCTCGCAGGTGGATGAGCGCTGGGGCTCCGCCGGCGGATACCTGCGCGCCAACGGCATGACCGAGGGGGAGATCGCCGCGCTGACGCAGGCGCTCGTCGAGTCCGACCGGTAGCGTACGCGGGACTTCTCGCACCCGAAGCGAGGTTAGGCAAGCCTTCACTTGGTGTACGATGAAGTCATCATGAACACCTCGCTCGAGACTCGCAGCACGCGTGCGGAACGTCGCGCCGCTCGTCAGCGCGCGCACTACCTGATCACGGCCGACGAGCAGTCGCTCGCCGAGCTCGAGGTGTTCCTGACCACGCTGCCGCTGTGCGCCTCCGGGCGGATCTTCATCGAGGTCCCCGAGGTCGCGGATGTCGGCGTGATCGAGGCCCCGGGCCGCATGACGGTGACGTGGCTCGCTCGCGAGCAGCGCACCGGCGCGCCCGGTAGTGGTCGCTCGTGCGCACCGGGGCAGGCCCTGGCGCGGGCGACGTGCGCGTGGGCCGACGAGATGATGTACGACAGCGAGATCGAGACGCACGTCACGCTTCTGGGCGGCTACCTCGGGACCGCCGACATCGTCGAGCACCTCACCGAATCGCTGGCGATCTCTCCGGCACAGATCCGCACGCCAGAGCGCTTCGGCCTGCTGCCCGCGCAGCGCTGAACCAGCTCTCTCAGGGAGTGCGCCGCACGTAGTTCCCGTCTTCCAGGCCCGCTTCGATCTCGAAGCGGTTGCGCAGCGGATCGCGCCCGGCGAAGAGGTACAGCACGGGCATCAGGAAGCCGTAGCGGAGCCACTGGGCCTTGTGCACGCCCTCGTGGCGCAGAACGGCTTCGGTCGGACGAGCGTCGCCGGTCAGGAAACAGCCTCCGACGCAGACCCCACCGCGCCGAAAGGTCCATGACGGCATACCCCGGAAGACCCAGAGCCCGGAGCGTCGCTCCACGGGCCCTGTGCTCCACAGCGCGCCCCACAGCCAGCCGACGGCCGTGCCCCAGGCGTAGCCGAGTCGGCTGATCGGAGAGCGCAGCAGGAACGAGGGGATGCGTCTGTCCACGCGCCGCCCGCGAACGAGCACGTCTTCGGCTGCCGCCTGCCATCCCCGATCCGACGTCATGCCACCGCTCCGATCAGCCGCAGCACCGCGCCGAGATCGTCGACGGCGTCGGCCGGGGATCGTGGAGCGAAGCCGGCGATGGTGGCTCCGGCGAGCGGGATCTCGCCGCGAAGGGTGCGGAGGGCGGCACTCAGCGCAGCGGGGGAGAGGCCGAACGGGACGGAGGAGGAGACGCCGGCGAATTCCGAGGGATCGAGCACGTCCACGTCGATATGGACCCATACTCGTGAGGCTCCGGTCGCACGCACGGCGTCGAGCAGTGAATCCGGGCGTTCGACATCGGCGACCGTGAGGTTCGTCAGCGGGGCGAGGGGTGCGATCTCCGCGTCGTCGAGCGTGCGCATCCCGACGGTCACGACGCGGTCGGCAGGGATCGCCGGAGAGAGCGCCAACTGCTCCTCGCCGTCGCCGAGAAGCGCGCGCAATGCCATGCCGGAGAAGGCACCCGACGGGGACGTCTCGGGGGTGTGCATATCCGCGTGCGCATCGCACCACACGACCGCGAGGCCCTCGGTGCCGCCGGGAAGCGCATCGAGGGCGGCGACGGTGACACTGCAGTCGCCACCGATCACCACGACGTCGTCGCCGACATGACCGTGCATGAGTTCCCGCGTCCGGAGCAGCGCACTCAGCCGTCGTACGCCCGTGCCGAGCGCTTCACCGGCCTCGACCGGAACTTCCAACACCGTCGTGGCAGCACGGGGCAGATCCCCGGCGATCGCGGACGCGCCGTCGACGAGGAGCATCGCTCGTGGTGCAGGCGAGCCCTGCCACTGCGGGATGACCAGGAAACGCACCATGGGTGCCTCCGAGGGAGAAGGCGGGTGCCCCGAACGCGAGGTCCGGGGCACCCGCTGGTCGTGTCAGGAGCCTTCGAGGGCCTGACGGGGGGCGCTGCCGCCGGCCTTGAGCTCGGCGAGACGAGCCTCGACCTCGGTGAGTTCCCCGAGATCCTCGAGGCTCTCGAACTGCGCGTCGAGGCTGGACGCAGCCAGCTCGATCTTGCCCTGTGCGATGGCCTCCTGACGGCGGACCTTGTCCTCGAATCTGCCGAGCTCGCTGGTGGGGTCGAGCACGTTGATGGAGCCGACCGCGTCCTGCACCTTGGTCTGCGCCTCGGCGACCTTCGCACGCGCGAGAAGTTCGCTGCGCTTGTTCTTGAGCTCGACGAGCTTGTCCTTCATGCCGTTCAGGCCGCTCTTGAGCTTGTCGACGATCTCGGTCTGCGCGGCGATCTGCGGCTCGGCGCCGGTTGCCTCGCGCTCCGCACTGATCTGGCGCTGGAGCGCGATCTTTGCGAGGTTGTCGAACTTGTCGGCGTCGGCGGCGTCACCGCTGGCGCGCATCTCGTCTGCCTTGCGGCTGGCGGCCAGAGCCTTGTTGCCCCATTCGGTGGCCGCCTGGACGTCTTCTTCGTGGTCGCGTTCCAGCAGGCGCAGGTTGCCGATGGTCTCCGCGATCGCGGACTCCGCATCGGCGATGCTGTTCGTGTAGTCGCGGACGAGCTGGTCGATCATCTTCTGCGGGTCTTCCGCGGAGTCCAGCAGAGAGTTGATGTTCGCGCGGACGAGGGTCGAGATACGTCCGAAGATGGACTGCTTGGTCATGCGTGGTTCCTTTCAGAGGGCGTCTTCGTGAGCTTGGCGTAAGAATCTGTGTGGCGGATCAGAAGCGTCTACCTCCGGATCGGCCGCTGCGGCCCCCGCCGCCGCGGGAAGCCCCGCCGCCGCCGAAGCCGGAGCTGCGGAAGCCGCCGCCCCCGGAAGAGCGCCAGCCGCTGCGGCTGCCGCGGCTCGAGGATCTGCCGCCCCCACCGGCGATCAGGCCGCCGATGATCCCGCCGAGGATGTCGCCGCCGATGCCCGAGCCGCCTGTCGAGGAGCCGGAGCTCCCGAAGAGGCCACCGAAGCCGCTTTGATCAGAGGGAGGGGCGTAGGCCTGGACATCGGACTGTGCGGCCGCCGTCGCCTGCCCCGCGAGGGAGAGGGCTCGATTCGCCTCCGCCAGTGCGGCAGCCGGATCGGTGGCCCGCAGGCTCAGGGCATGAGTCAGGCTCGCTTCCGCGTTCGCGAGACGTGTGCGGGCGGTCGAGCCCACGGTGCCGCGACGGGTCTCGATGAAGTCTCGAGTCGCGCGGATCTGGGAGTTCGCCTGTGCGAGGGTCTGCTCGAGCATCTGCTGCACGCGGCGCGAGCGTTCGACGCTTTCCCTCCCTCGGGCGATGGCGCCGTCGATCTGGGTGTTCGCGGCGGTGAGCGCCTCCAGTGCGCGCTGCGGATTGCGGGCATCCCCGGCGAGGTCGACCTGCGCGCGCTGCACCTGCTGGGCGGTCGCCGAGGCCGCGGCGGCGATCGATCCGTCCGTGTCCGGCAGCTGCCGGGCCGCGATGAGGTCTCCCTGCAGCTCGGACACCAGAGCCTGCGCCTTCGTCTCGAGCGCCGACAACTCGGTGCCGAGGGCCGTCACCGCCTGGGCGAGCTGGGCCGCCTGCGCCACGGACTGCTCGGCCGTGCGGATCGCGAAGGCTGCTTCACCGGACCTGCCCGCGGCGATCGCCTGCGCGGCGGCCTCGATCGATCGGTCCGCCAGTTCCGCTCGCTCCTGCGCCTGCGCCGGATTGTCGGCGATCGTGCTGAGCGCTGCGGCATCGTACGTTGCCGCGAGCGCGGCGAGAGCCGGCGCCGCGGCGGCGATTGCGGGGATCAGTGCCGCGCGTTCTCCGCGGACCCGTTCGAGTTCCTTCGCGGCGTTCTGCTCGAGTTTGCGGAGCGCGTCGAACGACTCGGTGTTGTCGTCGAGCACATCGTCGATCTCCTCGGCGATCCGGATGATGCGGATATGCCAGGCGCGGCGGTCGTGGATCGAGTCCTCGATCTCGTCGTCGAGCTTCTGCCTGAGGTCGAATGCCTCCGCGATCTTGGCCTTGGCAGCGTCGATGGCCCGGGTGAACTCCTCGGTGGCGCCCTCCCCGAACTGTGCGACCGCGAAGCCGAGTTCTTCTCGGCTGGAGGTGATGGCGTCGTCCGCCTGCACGAGGGCGAGTGCGGCCTGCGTCTCGACCTGCTGATCGGTGAGCGTCGAGAACGCGTCGGCGGGGTCGGGGGTCTCCGGCATCGCGCCGCGTTCGCGGATCCCGGCCCTGCGTCGCGCACGCCGTGCCAGCGCGACGACGAGCCAGACGAGCAGGGCCACCACGACGACGGCGACGACGATCAGTCCGACACGGAGCGCGCCGGCACCCCCGTCTCCCTGTATCTCGTCGGCGGCGAGGGTGATCGCCCCCACCCAGTCGCCGTCTGCGGCGAACGGGACCATCTTGTCTTCGATGCTGTCGAGCTGGCTGAAGCTCAGCGGCCCGTCGGCAGCCGCGGAGATGTAGAAACTCCGGCCGTCGACGGCGATCGCGAGCAGATACTGCTCGGTGCCGAGGTTGTTGGTCTCGGCCACCGTGTCGGCCCACTGCGCATCGTCGGCGGGATCGGTGAATTCGTCGACGAGCACGACGAACAGGTCGGCGTTCGAGTTCTCGGTGAGTTCCTGGAGCCTGGCTTCGACCGTCGCCTCTTCCTCAGCGCTGAGCACGTCGGCGTGGTCCGTGACGAACCCTGCGTCGAGGGTGACCGGATCGGTGGCGAATGCAGCGGACGGGGCGAGCGCTCCTGCGACGATCGCCACCAGGAGTCCGATCCGCACGAGCCACCGTTTCGTCATCGTGTTCCCTCCGACCGGCAGCCGAGCCCCATGCGTCGAGTCTATGCACTGACAACGACACGCGACAGCACCGGCGGCCGGTTCGCCGTTCGCCGTCAGCGGAGGCACATACGCTGGAAGGCATGGACGACATGTACGGTTCGGATGTGCTGGCGACCGGCTGGCGCGACCGCGGCGCGAAGCAGGTGCCGCAGGTCGCGGCGGAGACTGATCTGGTCGTGGAGGTCGCCGATGACGGGTTCTGTGGCGCGGTGACGCGCGTGCAGGCGGGAAACGTGGAGTTGGAGGACCGACGAGGACGTCGCCGGCTCTTCCCGCTCGGCGGGGGTTTCCTGATCGACGGTGCCCCCGTGCGTCTCGTGAGTCCGTCCGTCCACGCGCAGGGACGCCGACGGACGGCGTCCGGCTCCTTCGCCGTCGCCGACCAGCGGGCGCGTGTCGCCCTGCCCAGCCGCATCCTCGTGGAGGGCAAGCACGACGCCGAACTGGTGGAGAAGGTCTGGGGCGCGGATCTGCGCGTCGAGGGCGTCGTCGTCGAGTTCCTCCAGGGGATCGACCTCCTCGATGATCTGCTCGCCGCCGAGCCGCCCACGGCGACCCGACGTTACGGCGTGCTGGTGGACCACCTCGTGCCGGGATCGAAGGAGACCAGAGTCGCCGAGGCGATCGCGCGCGGTCCGCACGGCCGGCACCTCCGTATCGTCGGGCATCCCTTCGTCGACGTCTGGCAGTGCGTGACGCCACGCGCCCTCGGTATCGCGAAGTGGCCGGAGATCCCGCGCGGCACCGACTGGAAGACGGGGATCTGCCGTGCGCTGGGCTGGCCGCACGAGACACCGGGCGATACCGGACGCGCGTGGCAGCACATCCTCTCCAAAGTCACCACGTATCGGGATCTGGAGCCCGCGCTTCTCGGGCGCGTGGAGGAGCTCATCGACTTCGTGACCGTCCCGGCGAACTGAACGCGCTGCGGCCCGCGAGCCGGTGGCGGCGGAGGCGGCGACTACCCTGGGATCATGCCCGAACCCCGAACCTTCCGAGACGAGCCGGTGTCCTTCGTGCGCCGCAGCGGACGGATGTCCGAGGCGCAGGAACGCGCCTTCACCGAACTCGGTCCGCACTACCTGCTCGACGTCCCACGCGACGTCGCCTGGACCTCGGTGCACCCGGAGGCACGTCTCGATCCCGTGGCGGAGTACGGTCGCGACGGCGACCTGTACGTCGAGATCGGATCGGGCCAGGGGCACGCGATCGTCGCCGCTGCCTCGTCCCGTCCGAGTGACGACTTCCTCGCCGTCGAGGTGTTCCGCGCCGGGCTCGCCCGGACCATGCTCGATGCCGACCGTGAGGGCGCGCGCAATCTCCGCGTGGTCGAGGCGAACGCGCCGGAGGTGCTGTCGTCGTATCTGCCCGAGGGGGCGGCGCGCGAGGTGTGGATCTTCTTCCCCGACCCCTGGCACAAGAAGAGGCACACCAAGCGGCGGCTCGTACGGCCGGGCTTCGGCGACACCGCGGCGAGAGCGCTGCGCGACGGCGGCCTGCTGCGGCTGGCGACTGACTGGGAGGACTACGCGCTGCAGATGCGCGAGGTGCTCGATGCCGAACCGCTGTTCGAGCGTGCGTTCGACGGAGAGTGGGCAGAGCGTTTCGACGGTCGTGTCATGACGGCGTTCGAACGCAAGGGGATCGCCAAGGGGCGTGACATCCGCGATCTCGTCTACCGGCGCCGGATCCGCCCGTGACCGAGGTGCGGCGCGCGACGACGAGGTGGCCCGGCGTCGTGCCCGCCGGGCTCGTCTGCGCCGCCGCTCCGGCGTTCTTCGTGGCGGAGATCCCGTGGCTCGGTTGGGTGCTGCTCGCCCTGGGACTCGGAGCCGCCTGGACGATCGAGCGCCGTCGTCAATACGACGGACCGGTCGTGAGCGCAGGAGAACAACGCCCTCCCTCGCTCGTGCGCGACCTCTCTCTGATCGCCGTCGGTCTGCTGATCGTGAGCGTCATCCCGCTGGCCGCCGAGCTGGACAACCTCGCGATGCTGCGCTTCACGCTGGCTCTCGGCGGCGCGGTGGCCGTGCCCTACCTCATCTCGCGTTTCGTGTACCGCGATCGTGCGATCAGCTTCCCGTGGCGAACGCATCGCCGATGGGGAGTGCTGCAGTGGGGGTGGCTGGTGGCCGTTCTCGTCCTCGGATGGCTGATCCTCCCGTTCTACTTCATCACCAGTGGTGTCTACCAGAACTGGCCCGTGGTCGACACTCCCGATCTCATCGCCCGGCTCTTCGTCGGGGTGGGTGCCGTCGGCATCTGGGACGAGCTGTTCTTCATCTGCACGGTGTTCGCTCTGCTGCGCCGCCATTTCCCGAACGTGATCGCGAATCTGCTGCAGGCCGTCGTGTTCGTCTCGTTCCTGTGGGAACTGGGGTACCGGGAATGGGGGCCGCTGCTCACGATCCCGTTCGCGCTCCTGCAGGGGTACATCTTCCTGCGCACGCATTCGCTCGCGTACGTGGTCACCGTGCACCTGCTGTTCGATGCCGTCGTGTTCGCGGTGCTCGTCCACGCACACAACCCGGGGCTGCTCCCGATCTTCCTGGTCTGAGCGCGCTCCCGCGCGGCCTCGGCTTGCCGCGCGAGCCTGCGAACGAGAGAATCAGCCCATGCTGATCGTCGGTCTCGTCCTCGCCGCAGCCGCTGCTGCGTTCCACGTGTTCATCTTCGCGCTCGAGTCGCTGAGGTGGACCGAGCCGGAGACGAGGAAGATCTTCGGCGTCGCCAGCGAGGCGGACGCCGTCACGATGAAGCAACTCGCCTTCAACCAGGGCTTCTACAACCTCTTCCTGGCGCTGACCACGTTGCTCGGCATCGGTCTCGTGATCGTGGGAGCGGAGACGGTCGGTCTGACGCTGGTGTTCGCGGGCACGGCCATGATGCTCGCCGCCGCGCTCGTGCTGGTGCTCGCGGACCGCACGAAGGCTCGTGCCGCGACGATGCAGGGGGCGCTGCCGCTGCTCGCCGTGATCGTGACGGCGGTCGGCGTCTCGATCTCCTGACTCGTGCCCCGGGGACGGGGTGACAGGCGCTCTCCCACCCGGCACACTCGATTCATGGCCGACTGGGTGCTGCACGTGGACATGGATCAGTTCATCGCCGCGGTCGAGGTGCTGCGACGGCCCGAGCTCGCGGGACGCCCGGTGATCGTGGGGGGCCGCGGTGATCCCACTGAGCGAGCCGTTGTCTCGACGGCGTCGTACGAAGCGCGGGCCTTCGGCATCGGGTCGGGGATGCCGCTGAAGATCGCGGCGCGCAAGGCACCCGAGGACGCCGTGTTCCTCCCGGTCGACCACCACGCGTACGAGATCGCGTCCGCGGAGGTGATGGCCGCGCTTCGTGCGCTGCCGGAGGTCGTGCTGGAGATCGTCGGATGGGACGAGTGCTTCCTCGGTGTCACCACGGACGACCCCGAGGGCGTGGCGCGGGCTGCCCAGGAGGCGGTGCGTGAGGCGACGGAACTGCACTGCTCGGTCGGCATCGGCGACAACAAGGTGCGCGCCAAGATCGCGACGGAGTTCGGCAAACCTCGAGGGATCTTCCGACTCACCGAAGCGAACTGGTTCGAGGTCATGGGCGACAAACCGACCAGAGACCTCTGGGGAGTCGGGTCGAAGGTGCAGAAGCGTCTGGCTGCGCACGGCATCTCGACCGTCCGGGAACTCGCGGATGCCGACGAGGCGGTTCTCGTCGAGGAGTTCGGGCCGCGGATGGGGGTCTGGTACCACGGACTCGGATCAGGGCGCGGGCCCGCCGTCGTCGATGACACGCCATGGGTCGCTCGAAGCCACAGCCGGGAGACGACCTACCAGCAGAACCTCACGACGCCGGACCAGATCGAGCGAGCGGTCCACGAACTCGCCGTCCACGCCTTCGACGACTGCGCCGCCGAAGGGAGGCCGGTCGTCCGGGTGCATCTGAAGGTGCGGTACGCGCCCTTCGAGACGAAGACGCTCGGACGAAAGCTGCCGGAGCCGACCGAGGACCCGGCAGTATTCGTCGCGGCGGCTCTCGAGCTTGCGGCATCTCTCGATGCCGAGCGCGAGGTCCGTCTTCTCGGTGTGCGGGCGGAGATGACGATGCCTGACGGCGCGGACGGCGCCGAACGCACGCCGGTCCGGGGGAGGATCTGACTCCGCCGCCGAACACGCGGGCGTGATCAGAAGCGCAACAGCACCTTGCCGACGCGCCCGGGGGTGTTGCTCGCCTGCACCGCCGCGCGGATGTCTCCCGCGTCGAAGATTCCCGAAACGGGAAGCGTCAGGCTGCCGTCGCCGACGCGCTGGATCAGTTCACCGAACAGTTCGCCGCGGACGGTCGGGTCGAGCTGCGGAATGACCTTGCTTCCCCAGAAGCCCTTCACCGTCGCCTGCTTGAAGATCACGTCGGAGGAGGCGATCTCCATGATCGGGGAGTTCATCGCCCCGAAGGCGACGAGGGTGCCTCTCTCAGTGAGGAGGGACAGGACATCGCCCGCGGAGGCGCCCCCGACCGAGTCCACGCCGGCGACGATGGGCGCTCCACCGGTGAGGTGCGCGACCTGCTCCCGCCAGTCGTCCTGATCGGTGGCGACCACGTCTTCGATGCCCTGCTCCCGCAGCTCCTCGACCCCTGCTCCCCGACGGACGAGGCCGAGAACGCGGACACCTCGGGCGGCCCCGAGCTGGGCGAGCATCCGACCGACAGCGCCGTTCGCCGCGTTCTGCACGATCCACTGGCCCGGCTCCACATCGAGGAAGCGCAGCAGAGCGATCGTGCTGAACGGCATCGAGACCAACTGTGCGGCGCTCTCGTCCGAGAGCGAGTCGGGGACCGGGATGAGGCCGGCGGCGTCCGCGAGGAAGTACTCCGCCCACGCGCCGAACGTGCCTCCCGTGGCGACCCGCTGCCCGACGACGAGACCGGCGACGCCGGCCCCGAGCGCATCCACGACGCCGAGCGCCTCGGTGCCGGACGCAGCGGGGAGCTCGGGTGTGAAGCCGTAGGTGCCGCGGACCGTCCAGAGATCGTGGTTGTGGATGGGGGAGAGCACCGTCCGGAGGCGGACCTGGCCCGCGCCCGGTTCCGGGAGGGGCCGGTCTTCGATCCCGAGGACCTGCTCGGGTTCGCCGAACGTGTGGTGGATGAGTGCGCGCATGGGGTTCCGTTCGTGAGGGAGTGAATTCAACGTGGGTCGTGCGTGTCGGCGAGGCCGGCGGTCACCCGCTGGAGCCGGTCGGTGATGTCCCGCAACTCGGTGATGAGTTCGCGACGGTGGTCACCGTCCCGGAGGCCGGCGGCGTCGGCGACGGCGGCGTGAACGGGGGCGACCTCGTCGCGGAGGCCGTTCCCCCTCTCGGTGAGCCTCACCGTCACGACGCGTTCATCGCTCCGGCTGCGGGATCGTTCCACGAGACCGGCCTGTTCGAGGCGTCGCACGAGAGGGGAGAGGGTGCCCGAGTCGAGGCGCATCACCTCCCCGAGCGACCCGACGGTCTGCTCGCCGTCGATCCACAGTGCCGCCAGTACCAAGTACTGCGGGTAGGTGAGCCCCCACGGGGCGAGCAGCGTCCGATACGCCTGAGTGGTGGCGCGTGCGGCGGAATACAGGGAGAAGCACACCATCTCGTCGGTCATGGCCATGCATGAATGATGGCACACAATTAGGTTGTGCACAATTTAACCGGAAGGGCATCCATGCCTCACCACGATGGGCCACCCGCGCGGGGTGAGGGGGTCCACAGCCGGGGAACCGGGCCCAGTACCCTCGATCGAACCGACAGCCGGAGGCAGGTGAGCCCAGTGAGAAGACCGCCGTGGTTCTTCAGCACGCTCGAGGGCTACCAGCGCCGCGCGATCACGCGCGACGTCGTCGCGGGTCTCTCGGCGGGCGCGGTGGTGATCCCGCAGGCGATGGCGTACGCGACGATCGCCGACCTCCCCGTGCAGGTGGGCTTGTACACCTGCATCCTGCCGATGTTCGTCTATGCGATCCTCGGCGGCAGCCGCGCGATGAGCGTCTCCACGACATCGACGATCGCGACTCTCACCGCGACGACCCTCGTATCAGCGGGCGTGGCAGCGTCGTCTGATGATGCGATCGGCTCCCTCATGATGCTCACGTTGCTGGTCGGGGTGATTCTCCTGGTCGCGCGGCTGTGCCGACTCGGCTCACTCGTGGAGAACATCAGCGGCGCGACGGTTCTCGGGCTCAAGATCGGCGTCGGGGCGACCGTCGCGGTGGGGCAGTTGCCGAAGCTGCTGGGCCAGAGCGACGACTTCACCGGCCACGGGTTCTTCCGCTCGCTTGCCGCCGTCGCGCAGGCGCTCGACAGCGTGAGCTGGCCGACAGTAGCCCTGTCGATCGGCTCGATCGCCATGCTGGTCATCCTGAGAAGGGTCGCCCCGAAGGTCCCGGGAACGCTCGTCGTCGTGGTCGGCGGCATACTTCTCGTCTGGCTCGCGGGCATCGATGAGTTCGGAGTGCGCCTGATCGCCTCGGTCCCCGGCGGCCTCCCCGTTCCCGGTGCTCCCGACTTCACCCGCATACCGGCGCTGTTCCCCGGTGCTCTCGCGATCGCGGTCATGGCGTTCCTCGAGTCGGCAGCTGTCGCTCGGACCCTTCGCGCAGTGACCGACCCGCAGATCGACAGTGACCAGGAGCTCTTGGCCGCCGGTGCCGCGAACGCGGTCGCCGCGTTCTTCGGCACGATGCCTGCGGCAGGCGGATTCTCACAGAGCGCGGTGAATCAGAGCGCAGGCGCCAGGTCGCAGCTGGCCACGGTCGTCACGGTGGTGCTCGCCATCCTCGTGTCGTTGTTCTTCGGTCCCGTCCTCAGCCTGCTGCCCGAGGCAACCTTGGCGGCGATGGTCTTCGTCGCGGTCGCCGGACTCATCAACATCCCGGAGCTGGTGCGGTGGGCCCGGATCAGCCGGGTGGACTTCTGGGTCGCGCTGTCCGTCGCGCTCCTCGGCCTCACGGCGGGCCTGCTCCCGGCGGTCGCGGTCGGAGTCGTCGTCACGCTGATCCTCGTGCTGCGCGAGCTGAACGTGCCCAAAGTGCGCGTGGTGGGTGCGAGCGCCGGCGTGCTCGGCGTCCACCTCGAACGCGGTCTCTACACGGCCAACGCGCTGGCGAACGAGCGCAAGCTCCTCGAGATCGTCGATGGCGAGACCGTCCCCGTCTGGGCGCTCGTACTCGGGATGAGACAGCAGGAGGTCATGACGGTCACGGTGCTCGACGCCCTCGAAGACCTCGACCGGGAGCTCGCGCAGCGCGGCGTGGTCCTGCACCTTGCCGCCCTTCCGGCGCCGGCGACGGCGGTTGCCGAACACTCTCCGTGGTTCATGGAGCTCTCCGGCACAGGGCGCGTGCATGCCTCTGTGCGGCAGGGCATGGAGTCAGCGGAGACCGGACCCGGAACGAGATGACGGCAGTGGGGCGCAGGGGGCGACCTCGCGTTGGCGTCACCTCCCGGTCAGAAGCTGCCGATGCCCTTTCCGATCATCGATGTCCCGAGCACGACGAACAACACGGCCATGATGACCGTGTTCTCGGAGGTGAGCCACGTGCTCAGTGCATTCAGCGGCGCACGAAGACGTTCCGCCGCGATCAGGTACCCGACCACCGGGACGAGCACGGTCGAAGACGCCACGAGCACGTACACGATCACCACCAGGGTCGTCGAGCCCGCAGGGAGAGCCGCGACGCCGATGTCCGTGCCCGCACCGGCAGCCATCGTGAGGTTCTTGGGATTGACGGCCGCGAGCATGAACCCCAGTCCGAACGCGACCGGGAAGGTGAACGTGTCGATGGCCTTCATCCATTTCGGGAGGGCGGCCTCTTCGCCCGGTTTCGGGCGCTTGCGCCACTGGACGAAGGCGAGAAGGAAGAGGAGGAGCCCGAGGACGAGCTGCACCGTGCCGCGGATCGGGCGGGACGCATCGGGATCGTGCTCCGGGAGAATCGAGAAGAGGAGGGAGAACACCGTCACGGCAACGACGATCCCGATCATCCAGCCGAGCAGGAAGCCCACGCTCGTGATCCGCGCTTTCGGCGAGAGCAGCATGAGGATCGCCGCGATGACCGGGATCGGACTGATCGCCACACCGAGAGCGAGTGGGAGGATCTCCCCGATGACGCTGCCCATCATTGACCTGCTTTCTCCGGAGGTGCGGGCTCCGCCGACGAGGGGGCCAGTCGGGTGATCGCTGCACGGTTGGTCGCGAAGACCTCTTCCGTGTCGAGCAACCCGAGGCTGGTGAGACGGTGCAGGGTCTTCGGACGGACCCTGCTGTACGCGAGCGAGATGGATTGCGACGCGAGCCATTCCCTGAGCGCGAGGAACGACTCCGCTCCCGTGACGTCCACGTCGGTGACGGCTTCCATGTCCACGACGAGGTGGCGGACCGTCTCCGTTCCGGCCGACCGGATCGCCTCCTTCACCGCTGTGGAGAACACCGCGCCGTTCGCGAAGAACAGGGGCGCAGCGAGACGGATCACGATCACGCCCGGGGCGGTGACGTTGCCCGCGGGGGCATCTTCGAGGAGGGACTCGCCCGGGTCGCCGCTGGACTCCAGGACGTCGATCGCGGGATGCGAGGCCCGCTTCGCGAGGTTGACGAGCGCCAGCACGAAGGCGACGAGGATGCCGGCGATCGAACCGACGAAGAGCGTCGTGAGGAAGCAGGTCGCCGCGATCAGGAACTCGAACCGGTCCTTGCGCCACAGGTCGATGAAGTCGCGGATGCCGAGAAGCGGGATGATGGCCACGCCGACGATCGCTCCGATGGCGGGAGAGGGGATGTCGGCCAGCAGTGCCGTGCCGAACAGGAGGAGCAGCAGGGTTCCGGCGGCGAGGATCAGCGCGGGGAACTGCGTGCGGGACCCGGCCTGATCCATCGCCGCGGTGCGGGACGTCGAAGAGCCGACGGCGAAGCTGCCCTGAGCCCCTGCGGCGATGTTGGAGATGCCGAACGCGAAGAGGTCCCTGTTCGCGCGGAACGGATAGCCGTGTTTCTCGGAATAGGAGCGCGAGACGAGCAGACCCTCCGCCGTCGTCACCAGCGTGAGCGCGATCGCGGACGGCACCAGCGCGAGCCACAGCGACCAGTCGATCATCGGCCACGTGAGTACCGGCGGGCCCGCTGGGACTTCGCCGAGCACATCCACGCCTCGCTCGTCGAGTCCGGCCAGCACCACCACGAGCGTCGTCACGACAAGCACGATCAGCGCCCAGGGGACCGCTCGGAGGAAGCGGCGGCCCAGCAGCAGGACGCTCACCGAGCAGACCGAGATCAGGACGGCCCAGCCGTTGAGGGTCGTGAAGCCTCCGACGAGATCGGCGATCTTGCCGGTGAACTCCTTGCCGGAGTCGATCTTGACGCCGAGCATCTTCGCCACCTGGCTCACCATGATGTCGAGCGCGAGGCCGCCGACGAAACCGACCAGGATCGGTTTCGAGAGGAAGTTCGCCAGGAAGCCGAGCTTGAACACGGCCAGCAGCAGGAACATCCCGCCGCAGATGATCGCCTGCGCGAGTGCCAGCGTGGCGTAATCGGCGCTGCCGGCGGCGGCGAGACCACCGATCGACGAGGCGACGAGCGCGGCGGCCGCGGCATCCGGAGACGCGACGAGCTGCCGTGAGGAGACGACCAGGGCATACACGATCGTCGGCACCACGAGGGCGTAGAGTCCCGCAGTCGGCGGGAGACCGGCGATCTGCGCGTATCCGATGTTCAGGGGGATGGCGATCGCGAGCAGCGTGACACCCGCGGTCAGCTCGGTCATGACGTTCCGCCCGGTGAGCCCCGCGAGTGGCCGTTGCACGTCGCCTCCCTCAGTCGCACCCGCTCGGGCGCGTTCGCGTCCACCATCCCACTAGGTGGCGACGACGGCCACAACCCGCGCCTAACCTCCCCCGGGTGATGCCAGGGGGATGGGGGCAACGCTGTCGCGGTGGCTCAGGCGCTCCGCCGAGCCCGTCGCCGCCGACGGCCACGGGGCGGGGGATCCGGTTCGGGGTCGGGAACCGCGGGTACGGCCGTGCGGTCCCCCGAGAGCCACCGCAGCCAGGTGGTCTCCGGGTCGCCCTCGAGGACGAGCGCGCGTGCCGACAGGGTGAGCGGGATGGAGAGGATCGCGCCGAGGGGCCCGATGATGAAGGTCCAGAAGATCACCGAGAAGAAGCTCAGCGTGAGGCTGAGGTCGACCGCGTCGCTGACGAACTTCGGCTGCACGAGGACCTGAAGGACGACGTTCACGATGCAGTACACCGCGACGACGCCGAGGAGGAGCGGCCAGCCGCCGACCGCATACGCGAGGATCGCCGGCGGTACCAGTCCGAGCACGAACCCGATGTTCGGGATGAAGTTCGTCACGAATGCCAGGATCGCCCAGACGACGGGGGCAGGAACGCCCATCCACCACAAGGCCAGGCCGTCGATGATCGCGACGATGGCACCGAAGGTGGCGTTGACGATGTAGTAGCGGCGGATCCCGGAGCCGAGGCGGGTGATGCGCGCGATCACCGCACCCTTCGAGGCGCCGAAGAGTGCGGGGGCCGACCGGTAGCGCGCCGCGTCGGCCGCCATGAAGATGATGTAGGCGCAGACGAAGAACAGCGCGGTCGCGACGCTGAGCACCGTGCCGCCGACACTGCGCACGATGCCCAGCAACGTGGTGGGATCCAACACGGAGGCTGCTGCATCCGAGGCCTGCCCATCCAGGCCAAGGGCTTGCAGCCAGGCGATGAACTCGTCAGCGGTGTTCGCCAGACCTCCCTCCGAGACGAGTTCGCCGGCGAGCCGTGCGAACTGCGTGCCGGCGAGCCACAGCAGGGCGCCCATCACCAGGAGGATCAGGTAGGCGACGGCGATGACGGCGGTCGTGCTCGCCCACCGCGGCCATCCGCGACGGTCGAGGGGACGACGGAGCGGTTCGCAGATGATCACGATCACGATCGCGAGCGCGAGCGGTCCGAAGAGATCACGCACGAAGTACACACCGGCCAGCGTGACCACACTCGCCGCGAGCACCAGGAGCACTCGAAGACTGGGCGAGAGCATCCGATCGGAGGAGCCTCCGGGGGTCGATGAGGTGGTCACGCGGCCAGCGTAGCCGCCGCTCGCGAGGGATCGCGCTCGCCTCGCGGATGGTGCCGCGGACGGGCGCCGGCGCTCAGTACGGCTCCGGAGGGACGAGGGGCGGTGTGCTCTGCTCCGGCGCGACCACCGTACGAAGCCCGGCAGCTTCCAACGCCTCGGCGACCACGCGCACGGTGTCGGAGACGACCGCGGAGCCATGCAGCGGGTGATGCCAGACCTGGAGTTTCAGCATCCACCGCGTCGGTGACACGGAGGTGATGCGCACACGCGGACGCTCGCGCGTGTGCACTCCGTCGACGGTGGTCGCCGCGTCGGTGAGGATCCCGATCACCTCGTCCAGGTCGAGACCGTCGGATCGAGCGATCCTGACGTCCAGTGCGCTTCGCCGCGACCCGTGCCGAGAGTTGTTCACGAGCACGCCGGTGAGCAGTGCGGCGTTCGGCACGTGCACGGTGCGGCCGTCCACCGTGGTGAGGATCACCGCGCGCCCGTTCAGCTCCTGCACCGTACCCCGGATCTCCCCGTCGGGGCCGTCGATCGTGATCTCCTCGCCGATCTTGACCGACTGGCGTGACTGGATCAGGACGCCGGCCGCGAAGTTGTCCGCGACACCACGCAGCACCAGGACGAGGACGACGACCGCGATGGCCGTCATCGCCAACAGCGGCTGCACGTTCGCGCCGAGGAAAGCCAAGCCGACCCCGATGCCGACCAGGAGCAGGGCATACTGCGCGAACCGCGCGGCCAGTTGCGCCACGGAGTCCGAGATGCCCGGCGTCCGGCTCGTGAGCGTGAGGACGCCCTTGCGCGCGAACCGGGACAGGAGCCATCCGACGAGTACGGACAGCACCGCCAGCGCGATCTGGAGGGCGGAGAGGCCGTCGGGGAACAGGTCGTCCAGCGTCACGATCGTGGCACGTTCGGGCTCGTCCGGGTCGTCCGCCTCATACGACAAGGATGCATCGACGCGGTCATCGCGCGTGCGTCGCGGTCACCCCGCGCGGGTGAGTCCGGCGTGTCGGCTCCGTTGCGCGCGCTCACCCGTGACGGATGAATCGAGAGTGCGGGGGCGCGGGACGGAGCAGGACACTTGGCACATGTCCACGACTCCGCCCATGCCGGACCTGCTGACGGCCGCCCGCTCGCACGGAGCGACGAGGGAGCGCGCGCGGGAGGCCATCGGGCTCCAGATCTCGATCTTCGCCTTCATCCTCGCGGCGCTCGTGGCCCTTCCCGTCTTCGGGCTGCGCGCGGCCCCGATCTCCGGCCCCGACTCGCTCGGCCAGTTCGTCGCACTGATGTCTGCGGTCACAGCGATCGTCGTCTTCGTGCTGGGGCGGATCATCGCCGCCGATCCCGCCCGGGGGAAGCGTCTCGGCGTGCTCGACATCATCGACATCGCGGCGTTCGCGTTCGCCCACGCCATGATCGCGCTGCTCGGGTGGACGCTGGCGGCGACGATCATGGAGCAGGGACTCCTCGGAGCCGTGGTGTATCCGATACCCGTGCTGATGCTGGCGGGAGCCGCCGCGGCGCTCACCGCATACATGACCTACTACTCCGCGACCCACCTCGATCTGCAGCTGCTGGCGACGGTGCTCGCGGTCTTCCTCGTGCTCGGAGTGCTCGCGAGCATGCTCACGGCGAGTGACCCGCAGTGGTGGAAGGAGAACCTGAGCGCTCTCGGCATGACCGACGACCTCTCGGCGCGCGCCTTCAATCTGACTTTGATCGTCGCGGGCGTCCTCGTGACGACACTGGCCCGCTACGCGACGAGGGGCATCCCGACCACCCATCCACGCGGGGTCGCCTCGGTGCGGACGTGTCTGGTCATCGTGGGCGTCTTCCTCGGTCTCGTCGGAGTGTTCCCGGTCGATCAGCACTTCGCGCTGCACACGGGCGTGGCCTCGGGCATGGTCGTCGCGTACGCCGTGCTCGTGGTGGCCGTGCGCCGATGGATTCCCGGTGTGTCCCGCACTTTCGTGCTCCTGGGCTACGTGTTCCTCCTGCTGATCCTGCTGCTCTCGTCCTTCTTCGCCGTCGGCTACTACACGTTGACCGCGGTCGAGCTGGTGGCGGGGACGGTCGTCTTCACCTGGATCATCCTCTTCATCCGCACCGCCGATGCGCTCAAGCGCGACGTGGGTCAGACCACGGAGGCCGGGGTGAACACGTGAAGGAAATGCCCTTGAAGGAATGACTGCCGCGCCATTACGTTGGTGCCATGTCGCCCCCCGTACGATCGACGACGCCGGGACCGACGGTGCGCTTCCGACCGCCGGCACCGCAACCAGGCGCCATCCGCCGCGATCGCGTGAGCGAAGCGCTCGGGGCGGCCGCGGCGACGAACCCGCTCGTGGTGGTCAGTGCCCCCAGCGGATTCGGCAAGACCACTGCCGTCGCCGACTGGGCTTCCGGGCTCGAGCAGGTCGCCTGGCTGGGCCTCAGCTCGTTCGACTGCGACCCCTCGCGGCTGACGCAGGGAGTCGTGCACGCTCTGCTGGTCGGAGCCGAGAGAGCAGGGTGCTCGCTGGCCCTCGCGCGGGATCTGGATGACCCGAGCCATGCGTACCAGGAGATCTGCGCCGCCCTGGAGGAAGTCGACGACCGCGTGCATCTGATCATCGACGATGCCCAACGTGCGGGGGAGGACTGGCGTCGGGGCCTCCTCGGCATGCTCGCTGAGCAGGCTCCGGACAACCTGCGGATCGTCCTCGTCGGGACGACGCTGCTCGAGGTCACGCTCTCCCGGCATCGGATCACGCACCCGGGCGCCTTCGTGGGCGCGGAGACCCTCAGCTTCACGGCGCCGGAGGTGGAGCGTTTGCACGCGTCGGCGGCGAACGGTCTCGCTGCCGAGACGATCTTCGAGGAGACCAGGGGATGGCCGATAGCCGTCCGCCTGATGATGATCGGTGGGGCTCGACCGGATCCCGCGGCTCAGAGCGCTTCCGGCTTCCTCGGCGCCTACGTGCGCGAGCATGTTCTCGGCGCGTTGCCACCGGGCGTGGCCGACTTCGTGCTCGACGCCAGTGTGTGCGGTGAGCTGACTCCGGAGCTGGCCATCGCGGTCACGAAGCGTCCCGAAGCGGCCGAGCTGCTCGAGACGTGTGTGCGGCTCGGACTCTTCCTCGACCGATTCGACGGGGCACACGGGGTCGTGTACCGCTGGCACGCATCCTTCGCACGCCAGTGCGCGGAGATCGTGCGTCTCGATGCCGCGCGATCCGCCGCCTGCCATCGCCGAGCCGCGACCGCGCTCGAGACGACGGACCCCATCGCATCGATCATGCATTCGCTCCGGGCCGGGGATTCCGTCACCGCGAGGGACACGTTGCTACGCCACTGGCTGGGCCTCGTCGTGGGCACCAGTGCCGCCGAGGTCGAGCGCACGGCGATCGAGATGCTGCACCGGTCCCCGGATGACGCGCAGGTGCTCCTCGTCCGCGCGTGCGCGAGCGACGTCCTCGGCGACCACCGTGTGGCCCGCGAGCTCTTTCGTCGCGCCGAGGGGACGGTGATCAGGACGTGCGAGGGCGCCGAACCCGCGGTCCTGCTGATCGCTCGGCTGTTCATCGCGGATGAACGCGCCGAAGTCGCCGATGCCAGCGCCAGAGTGCGCCGGATGCTCCTCGAGGAGGACTCGACCGAGCTCGGGGATCGCGCGGCGCTCAACTACCTCCTCGGCTGGACCGAGATCCGTCATCGAGGCAACCCGATGATCCCTCTCGAGTACTTCTCGGTCGCCGCGAGGGAGGCACAGACATCGGGTGACCGCGAACTGGCGAAGCGTTCTCTGGGGCATCTCGCCTTCGGGCAGACCTGGGCCGGGCGTCTCACCGATGCCCGGGTGTCCCTCGCCGCCGCGTACCAGGTCGAAGATGCCTCCCTCCCCTGGAGCACCTACGCCGGAGGGAGCGCAGCGACCGCCTCGGGCTATGTCGCGTACTGGTCGGGCGAGTTCGCCGAGGCGATCCGGGCGTTCGGTACGGTGATCGCCAATGGAGGCTCCGACCGATCCTTCACGAGCGTGGCGCGCATGATGACCGCCTATGCGGCGGCGGAGACGGGTGACGTCGCTGCGTGCCGTCGCGCGGCGATCGGTATCCAGGACATTCCCCTCGAGGTGATCCAGGGGATCTCCTGGCCGGCGTTCCGGGAGTCGTCGGTCGCTCTGCTCGAGGAGGCGGTCGGGCGTCAGGATCGGGCGATGCGGATCGCCAGGAAATACATCCAGTGCCCGGACCTCCCCGTCGTCAACGTCGCACTCGCGGGGGTGCTGCGCCGGGCGGGTGAGTACTCCGCGGCGCTGGAGATGCTGCGCTCGCTCCGGCAGTTCAGCGAGATCTCCTACGTGAAGTCGGCGACGCTGATCACGGCCGCGGTGCTGCGGCGGCACGGCGGTCATCACGACGAGGCGCACGATCTGTGCGAGGCCGCGGTCGCGGTCGCTTCCGGCGAGAACATCCGGGTTCCCTTCGGCCCCCGCGAGACGGCGGTGCGCAAGCTGCTGGGTGAGCACGTCCACTTCGGCACGCAGTTCGACGACTTCATCGGACGCTGCCTCGCGAACGACGCCGCGGGTTCGTTGGTGGAGACGCTCTCGGAGCGAGAGCGGGACGTCTTCCAACAGCTGCAGACCGCGCGGACACTGCATGAGATCGCTCGCGAGTTGGCGGTGTCGATCAACACCGTCAAGACGCATCAGCGCGCGATATATCGCAAGCTCGGAGTGTCCTCGCGGCGCGAGGCGGTGCGCACCACGGTCTGAGCGCCGCGCTTCCGGCGACGCCGGGACATTCAGTGGTGCTGCAGGGCCGTGGTGAGAATCGTGTTCGCGATCGCGGCCGGAATCGGTTGCATCGCGAGGATACTGTCCCCTCGTCGATCGACGTCGCGGGAGAAGCGTTCGCTCCAGGTCGGCTCGACGAGCATCAGCGCCGCGATGGTGCCGACCGGAAGATGCGAGGCGAAGTGCCGCGCATCGTCCTCGCTGACGAGGCCGGGGGTGTCGAGCCCGAGTCCGGCGAGCGCGAACTCGTCGGCATCGATCTCGATCAGTCGCCACTCGACGTCGTCTCGACGATGGATGATCAGGAAGTCCAGGAGGCGTATGGCCCCACTGTCCACCTGCCGGAGCACAGCCTCCAGGATGTTCGGGCTGAGGCGGCCGTCCTCCAGGCGCACGACGACGAACTCGACGTCACCGAGTGCCTGCAGGGTCACACCGACCGCCTCAGCCACGATCTCAGCTCAGCGCGCGTGCCTTGATGGCAGCGAACTCGTCGGGGGTGATGCTGCCGGCGGCGAGGAGTTTCGATGCCTTGTCGATCTCGTCACTGGGACTGGCCCCGGCGACGCTGCGGATGTAGGAGTCCGCGGCCTGCTGCTGCTCCTTGTAGGCGGAAGCGCTGCGTTCGCCCATGCCCTGGCCGCGCGCGATCAAGTAGACGAGCGCTGTGAGGAACGGCACGAAGATGAGGAAGATGATCCAGACGGCCTTCCACCATCCGTTCAGGGCGTGGTCCCGGAACAGGTCCGCCACGATGTTGAACAGCACCATCAGGTAGGAGATGAACACGAAGACCCAGAAGAACCACCAGATGATGTCCCAGAAGCTTGTCCAAATCGACACGTCGGACCCCTTTCATTGGATTTACTGCGTACCGCGATAGTGACAGCGTGACCGCGAGGGAAGGAGTCCCGCTCACCCCTAGCGGGCGACCCCGCGGCCGTCATCAGGAACGGGTGAGGCGGTGGCCGCTCGGTTCGAGCCGTGCGCGTAACGTGCACTCCGTGGACGAGACGGAGCCTTCGGCGCAGACGGAGGGGAAGAGCGGTCGACGTCTGTCGCGCCTGCAGCTCGTGCTCCCGGCGAAGCCGCTGCTGTCAGGTTTCTCGGTCGCGGTGGGCGTCCTGCTCGCGATCGCTCTGGCCGCGACGATCGCCGGCATCTCGACCGTTCTCGTCTCGATCTTCTTGGGAATGTTCCTCGCGCTCGGACTCGACCCGGCCGTGCGTGCCCTCGAGCGCCGGGGGATGGGGCGCGCGGCGGGCGTCGCGGTCGTCGCCGCCGTCTTCCTCGCCGTCGTCGCGGTGATCCTCCTCGTCCTCGTACCGATGACGATCCGCCAGATCTCCGCCGCGATCGAGGCGGCGCCGGAAACCATCGCGGCAGTGCAGCAGAGCGAGTGGTACCTCTCCCTGGAGGCGAACCTCGGTGTCGATCTCTCGTCCGTGGTCGCCGAGGGCCTCCATTCGCTCACCACGCTCTCCTCCTTCCTGGCGATCTCCGGAGGGGTGCTGAAAGCCGGGTTCGGTGTGATCGGAGCGGTGTCGAGCTTCATCATGGTGGTCGTCCTCACTCTGTACTTCGTATCCTCGCTGCAGAGCATCAAGGGCGCGGTCGCCGCTCTGGTTCCGCAGTATCGACGAGCCCGCTTCGCCGACCTGCTGGATGAGGTCACGCGGTCGGTGGGTGGTGTGGTGGCCGGTGGAGTGACCCTCTCGGCGATCAATGCGCTGGTCGTGCTCGTGATCCAGTTCGCGGTCGGCTCGTCCATCCCCGCGGTGATGGCGATCGTCGCGTTCTTCGTCACGCTGGTACCGATGATCGGGTCACTGGTGTTCCTGCTCATCGGGGGTGTCGCGACGCTGTTCGTCAGCCCGATGGCCGCGCTGATCTTTGCGATCGCGTACCTCGTGTACATCCAGGTGGAGGCCTACGTGGTCACCCCGCGGGTCATGGGCAAGGCTGCCGCGGTGCCCGGGGTGCTCGTGATCATCGGCGCGATGATCGGCGCCACGCTTCTGGGCCTGCTCGGCGCCCTCGTGGCGATTCCGCTGACCGCGTCGATCCTCATCATCGTCCGCAAGGTGTGGATTCCGCGCCAGAACAGTCGGACCGAACCGCCGGACGGCTGACCGCTCACCCGGTTGGGGTGAGAATGCGGACCTTCGCGCCGGCAGCGATGCGAGCATGAGCGCACGGTTCGTCACCGTGAGAAAGGACAATCCATGAATGACTTCCGATTCGGCCCCGCCGAGTTCTACCTCGTGGGTTTCGAGGGCGAGCGTCCCGACCCGGCGACGTTCCGGGCGTTGACCGACCTCGTCGACAGCGGCGTCGTCCGGTTGCTCGACTTCGTCGTGCTGTCGAAGTCGGCCAGCGGTGAGGTGGAGATCGTCGAACTCGATGCGGATGACGGCGACCTCGGGCTGGACGATTTCCAGCCGATCGCCGCCGGGCTCGCCGGTGAGGAGGACGTGGAGGCTCTCGCTGCCGCGCTCGATCCGGGGCAGTCCGCAGCCGTCGTCGTCTTGGAGCTCGCGTTCGCGCGCGCTCTGGCGCAGAGCCTCGCTGCGGCAGGCGGGCAGGTGCTCCGGAGCGAGCGCGTCCCCGCTCCCGTCGTGAACGCCATGATGGACATCCTCGAGCAGGAAGGTTGATGACATGCCCATGAGAAGATTCGGTCGCCCCGGATTGATCGGACTGGCCGCCAGGACAGCCGTGGTGGCGGGAACGGCTTCGGCCGTCGGCGGTGCCATGTCCCGAAACCAGCAGCAGCGGGCTCAGGGGCAGTACGAGCAGCAGCAGTACGAAGCCGCACAGCAGCAGGCGCAGATCGACGCGGCCGCGCAGAACGCCGCAGCGCAATACGCGGCCGCCCCCGCGCCCGCGGCAGCGGCACCCGATGACATGGTCGCTAAGCTGCAGCAGTTGGCGGCGCTGAAGGAATCGGGTGTGCTGTCGCAGGAGGAGTTCGTCGCGGCGAAGCAGAAGCTGCTGAGCTGACGAACCGGTGAGCACTGGATCCGGTGCACACGGGCGGGACACGGAGGAGGAAGCCGAATGAGCGAACTGGAGGATCTGCGCGCCCGCGTTCTTCTCCTCGAACAGGAGAACGAGACGCTCAGGAGTTCGCCCGAGAAGTCGCGCAGGCAGCCGGTGGCGAGGAGCATCGTCGCGGGGATCGTGCTCGCTGTCGCCGTGCTGATGGCACCGATCGCGGCGATGGGCACCTGGGCGCGCCTCCAGCTCGTGGACGCCGATCGGTTCGTGGCGACATTCGCACCGCTCGCCGAAGACCCCGATGTTCAGGATTTCGTCGCCGATCAGGTCAGCACCGCGATCCACGAGCAGGTCGACCTCGACGCTGTCGTCGGCGAGGTGTTCGACGGTTTGCGGGAGTTGGATCTTCCCCCTCGTGCGTCCTCCGCCCTCAGCCTCCTGGAGGCCCCGGCAGCCAGCGGGCTGACCTCCCTCGTCGACAACGTGATCCATGATGTGGTCGCCTCGGACCAGTTCGCCGACATCTGGGCGCAGTCGCTGCGTTTCAGTCATGAGCGCGCAGTGGCGATCATGCAGAACAGCCCGGACACTGCGCTGCAGCTCGCAGACGACGGCGTGTTGTCCATCGATGTCGGTCTCGTGGTCGAGCGGGTCAAGGCGGTGCTCACGGAACGCGGGGTCGGATTCGCGGAGTTGATCCCGCAGATCGATCGGTCGATCCCCATCGCGCAGGCCGATGCCCTGGTGCTGGTGCGGACGGTCTACCAGATCGCGGTGGCCGCGGGCTTCTGGCTGCCCTGGGTCGTGCTCGGCCTGGTGGTCGGCGGCATCCTGATCGCCCGTAACCGCCCACGCGCGCTGTTCTGGACCAGTGCAGCGCTCGCCGTCGCCTTCCTCCTCCTGGCCGCGGGGATGGGCATCGGACGGGTCTTCTTCATCGGTGCGGTCAGTCCGTCCATCATGACGGCCGCTGCGGCGCAATCCCTGTTCGATCAGGTGACGTCGCTGCTGAGTTCGACGATCGCTGCGCTGGCCCTTGTCGGAGTGCTGGTGGCGGTGTGGGCGTGGATCGCGGGGTCGAGCCGCAGCGCGGTCGCCCTCCGGGGTGCTCTCGCGAGCGGGTTCGCCGCGATGAGGAGCACCTGGGAACGTCGGGGGGTCTCCACGGGGCGCTTCGGCCTTGCGGTCGACCGCTTCCACGGCCCGATCGTCATCGCCGGTATGGCGCTCGCCCTGCTCATCCTCATCATGACGCGACCGGTCTCGTTCGGTTCGGTGATCGGGGTGTCGGTGGGACTCGTGGTCTTCCTCGTCATCGTCGAGCTGTTGCGCCGTCCGGCACCGGTGCCCGCAGCCGAACTGGCGGATGACGACACGGATATCCCGGTCCCCACGGTGCCGCTCGGTCCGTGAGTCGCTGAACGATCACACGGGCTCACCCCGTGCAGGTGAGCGGCAGGCTCCACGCCGACCGTGGCCAGCGATACTCGACACGTGGCTGGCAGCCGCCTGGCCCCCGATCGAAGGAGTGCAGATGCCGGCGTTCAATTCGGACTTCGCAGGGGAGATCGAGCTCGATGTGCGCAACTCAGTCCCTGACTGGTCGCCATACGAGCTGAAGGCCGCGCCGGACGGGGCTCCCAACGTCCTGATCGTCCTCTACGACGACACCGGCCTCGCTTCGTGGTCCCCATACGGTGGACGGATCAGCATGCCCACGATGGATCGGCTCGCTGCCGGTGGGCTCACCTACACGCAATGGCACACGACCGCCCTGTGCTCACCGACACGCTCGACCATGCTCACCGGGCGGAATCACCACGTCAATCGCGCCGGGGTCATCATGGAGGCAACGAACGGGTTCCCGGGTTTCGCCGGTCGCCTTCCGGCGGAGTGCGCCACGATCGGGCAGGTGCTCCAGCAGAACGGGTACTCGACGTTCTGGGTGGGCAAGGACCACAACGTCCCGGAAGAGGACAACGCTCCAGGCGGCGATCGGTCCATGTGGCCCGTGCAGCTCGGCTTCGACCGCTTCTACGGCTTCTTGGGCGGCGAGACGAACAACTGGTACCCGGACCTCGTCGAGGACAATCACTTCATCGAGGCGCCCGCTACGCCGGAGGAAGGGTATCACCTCTCCAAGGATCTCGCCGACCAGGCGCTGAAGATGATCCGCAACCAGCAGGCGTCCAACCCCTCGAAGCCCTGGTACATGTGGTTCTGCCCCGGCGCGAATCATGCTCCTCATCACGCCCCTGAGGAGTACATCGAGAAGTATCGCGGGAAGTTCGACGACGGGTACGACGCGTATCGGGAATGGGTGCTCGCCCGCATGATCGCGAAGGGCATCATGCCGGAGGACACGGCGCTGACGCCGATCAATCCTCTCCCCGACGATGTCGCCAATCCTGCGGATCACGTGCGCCCGTGGGAGGAGCTGAACGATGACGAGAAGCGTCTCTTCGCCCGTTTCGCCGAGGTCTTCGCCGGTTTCTCCGAGTACACCGATGCGCAGGTCGGACGCATCGTCGACTACCTCGAGGAGACCGGGCAGCTCGACAACACCCTCGTCTTCTACTGCGCCGACAACGGTGCGTCGGGGGAGGGATCCCCGGACGGCTCCGTCAACGAGAACAAGTTCTTCAACGGCTACCCGGACGACTTGGCCGAGAACCTGACGATGATCGACCGGCTCGGATCCGCCGACACCTACAACCACTATCCGACCGGCTGGGCGACGGCCTTCTCCACACCCTTCCAGATGTTCAAGAGGTACTCCCAGTTCGCCGGCGGCACGTGCGACCCGATGGTCATCCACTGGCCGAAGGGCATCGAGGCCAAGGGCGAGCTGCGACACCAGTACCACCACTCGGTCGACGTCGTCGCGACGGTCCTCGACGTCATCGGCATCGAGATGCCGACCACGTTCCGCGGCGTGACCCAACATCCGCTCGACGGTGTCTCGATGAAGTACAGCTTCGACGCGGAGCCCGATGGTCAGACGCAGAAGAAGGTGCAGTACTACTCGATGCTCGGCACGCGCGGAATCTGGGCGGACGGTTGGAAGGCAGCCGCCGTGCATGCGCCGCTGAGCGGGAAGGGCCACTTCGAGGACGACGTCTGGGAGCTCTACAACGTCGCTCTGGATCGCTCGGAGTCGAACGATCTCGCCGAGAGCCACCCTGAGAAGCTCAGAGAACTCATCGCCGCGTGGTTCGAGGAGGCCGAGAAGAACTTCGTGCTTCCCCTCGACGACCGCTCGGCGCGAGAGCTCCTCACGGTCGAGCGTCCACAGGCCGAGCCTCCGAGGGAGAGGTATGTGTACTACCCGGACACCGCCGCGGTGCCCGAGAGCGTCGCGGTGAACCTGCGCGGACGCTCGTACAAGATCATCGCGGACGTCATCCTGGAAGACGGAGCGGAGGGCGTGCTGTTCGCGCACGGATCGAGGTTCGGCGGCCACTCGCTGTTCATCAAGGACAACCGTCTCCACTACGTCTACAACTTCCTCGGCATCCCCCCGGAACAGTCGTTCGCCTCCGAGCCGCTCACCGTCGGGCCGCATACCCTCGGCGTCGAGTTCGTCCGCGAAGGGGCGGGAGAGCATGGGGAATCCGTCGGCACCGCCACGTTGTACGTCGACGACCGGGCCGTCGCCTCGGGACCGATGCGGGCGCAGGTCGGCAAGTTCACTCTGTGCGGTGATGGGCTCTGCGTCGGATGGGACAGTGCCGATCCGGTGAGCCGGGAGTACGGCAACCCGTTCCCGTTCACCGGTGGCAGGCTGCTGGGCGTCGGAATCGATGTCAGCTCGGAGCAGTATCTCGACCTCGAACTCGAGGCAGCGGCCATGCTCTCGCGCGAATAGACGGACGTCGGACGTCGTCAGGACCGTGTTTCCCCCGTGGCAGGCGGGGGAAACACGGTCTCCCAATCGTCCTTCACGCTGACCACCGTGTACCCCTTGTCCGCGGCATCCGCGAGCACCTTTTCGGCACCCGCGTCGTAGGGGATGTCGCCACGCGCCGGGTCGTCATGGTGGACCAGGAGCGCGAAGCCGGAGCGAGGTCCCCGGCGCGCGAAGTCCATCATCGCCGCGTCACCGTTGGAGTTGCCCCCGACGAAAAGCGGCCGGCGACCGATGCGGGTCCAGATCCGGACGGGCTTCTCCGGGCCGTCGTCGAAGAACGCCAGCGACGGCGAGTAGCGAACGGTCGCCTCCGCGTCGTCCCAGGCGAGCCCGAAGGCCGATCCGACGACGCGTTCCGGGGGGATGCCGTAGTTCGCCTGCGTCATCGGGCGCATGAAGTCGCGCTCGCCCCCCGACACGATGTAGCACGTGAAGCCGTGCAGCTCGAGGTACCGGAGCAGCTCGACCATCGGCTGGTAGACGGTCTCGGCGTAGGGGCGGTTCAGGGTCGGATGCTGAGCCACTTCGTAGAACTCGGCGACCGAGCGGGCGTAGTCCTCGACGCTCATGCCGTCGGTGAGCCCGACGAGAGCCTGGATGATGACCTTCAGATCGGAGTCGTCTCCGCCGTAGTGCTTGTCGATGGCCGTGCCCAGCCAAGCGAAGTCGCCGCTCACGGCGGCGAGGTACGGCTGCTTCTGGGCCAGCTCGGGATCGCGCTCGGCAGCGACACGCCACTGCTCCACCACGAAGTGCAGTTGCGTGATCATGGGCTTCTCGGACCACAGGGTGCCGTCGTTGTCGAACACGGCGACCCGTTCAGCGACCGGCACCGCGTGCGGGCCGTCGGTGACGGAAGCGACGAAGTCCTCGATCGCTCGCCGCGTGCGGGTGTCCCGCCATGACGGCAGGGCGGCGTTCTCGGTCATCTCGGTTCCTCGCCTCTCGATCGGTCAGCAGTCGACGGCTCCATGCTGGCATCCCCGTCATGCGTGGCAGCGTGGCTCGTCACCCCTGTCGGGTGAGCGCTCTGAGCAGCCCCGGGGCCCGTCCCCGCCGTCGCGAGCGGGAGAGCCGCGGTCGGACCGCTCAGTGCCCGGAGCGCGTACAGGATGGTCGCGAGGTCGACGAGCTCCTGGACGAGGGCTCCGACCACCGCCGGGATGGCACCCGTCATCGCGACGATCATGAGCCCGACGCTCAGTCCGATCCCGATCCAGATCGCCGTCAGCGCCACCCGCAGGGTGTGCCGGCCGATGGAGAACGCATCCACGACCTTCGCCAGGGAATCGACGAGGATCACGACATCGGCGGCGTCCCCGGCGGCCGTCGCGCCTTTCGCCCCCATGGCGACGCCGATATCGGCAGCGGCGAGCACGGGGGCATCGTTGACCCCGTCGCCGACCATCATCACCGGCCGTGGCTGGAGCTCGGCGGCGAGACGCACCTTCTCGGGAGGGAGCAGCTCCGCACGGACCTCCGTTATCCCCACCTGGTGGGCGACGGACTCCGCTGTCGACCGCACGTCGCCGGTGAGCATCGAGATCCGGTCGACGCCGCTCTCGCGCAGCCACGAGATGACCGCCGCCGCTTCCGGTCGGGGGTGGTCGGCGAGCACGAGCACACCGGCGAAGCGTCCGTCGACGCACACGTACGCAGCGGCCTGACTGACGTCGAGCGTCGCGCGCACCGTGTCGGGCGCGTGGGCAGCCACATACGCCGGTTTGCCGACCACCACGACTCGTCCGGCGATGCGGGCGACGACGCCGTTCGTCGCCTCCTCGCGTGCTTCCTCGGCGGCATGGAGGGGGAGACCACGCTGTTCGGCGGCGCGCCGGATGCCCTCGGCGAGGACGTGCGTCGAGTACTGCTCCGCCGAGGCGGCGAGCTGCAGTATCTCGTCCGCGTCGAAGCTGCTCGTGGGGCGGACATCGACGAGCTCCGGCCGGCCCTGAGTGAGCGTGCCGGTCTTGTCGAATGCGGCCGAACGCACGCGCGCGATCTGTTCGAGGACGGCGCCGCCCTTCATGATCACCCCGGCCTTCGCGGCGCGCGACAGGCCCCCGAGGAAGGCGACGGGAGCCGCGATCAGGAGCGGGCACGGCGTGGCGAGCACGAGCACTTCGGCGAACCTCGTCGAGTCGCCGGAGATCGCCCAGGCGCTGCCCGCGAGCACGAGCGAAACCGCCGTGAACGGGATCGCGAAGCGGTCGGCCAAGCGCACGACCGGGGCGTGGGAGGCCTCCGCTTCGTGCACGAGCGCGACGATCTGCTGGTACTGACTGTCGGCGCTCCTGCGAACCGCCTGTATCCGCACTGCTCGGGTTCCATTGATCGCTCCGGAGAGCACCTCTCCACCGGCGTCTCGGGTCACGGGCATGCTCTCGCCCGTCAGCGAGGACTCGTCGAACGTGCCCGTTCCGCCCAACAGCGATCCGTCGACAGGGACGATCTCGGACGGTCGCACCAGGAGGACGTCGCCGACGGCGACCTGATCGACGGGGACGTCCCTGACCTCGTCCGATTCCGTCGTCTCCGGATGCAGGAGCACGTGTGCGATGCGCGGGGAGCGGTCGAGCAGCGCCGACAGATCACGTTTCGCCCGGCGCCCGGCGAAGTCCTCGAGAGCCTCTCCGCCCGAGAGCATCAGCACGATGATGAGGGAGGCGATGTACTCACCGACCGCGAGTGTGGCGACCATCGCCACCACGGCGAGAATATCGAGGCCGACATGGCCGCGGAGCACATCGCGCACCATCCCGACCAGGGTCCACGCGATGAACACCGCCAC
Organism: Microbacterium paraoxydans; assembly: GCF_020524545.1. Lineage (GTDB taxonomy): Bacteria > Actinomycetota > Actinomycetes > Actinomycetales > Microbacteriaceae > Microbacterium > Microbacterium paraoxydans_C. Next base: position 137,445 of record NZ_JAIVLG010000003.1, read on the forward strand.
ATAGGCGGTCGCGATCCATCGACCGAGGTCCGCCGTGTCGCTCGCATGGAGGAACAGCACCCCGACGAACACGAGGACGGTGATCGTGATGGCCGGATAGCGCCACAGCAGGCGGAGAAACCTCATGCCTCAGCTTCCCGCGAACAGGCGCTCGGTGCCAACTGAGGCGCGGCATTGCTCGGGGAATCCCATGGAATCCCTGTGAGTCCGCGAGGGGTCAGCCTTCCTTAGAGCTGTCTCAGAGCCGCATCTCCACGATTGCTGCATGACCACACTGACGGCACGACCCCGAGCATCCGTCCCCTCGAAGCCCCGCGCCTCGGCGCGCTCGGGCCGGCGCCGTGCCCAGGCATGGCGGGCGGGGGCGATCACCGTCATCTGGGCGACGAGCCTCTTCGTTGTGGCGCTCTGGGTATCGGGGGGAGGCATCGCCGCCGTCCTCGGGGTCAATGGGGAGACCGTCACCACGCTGGGGCGACTGACCGGTCTGGTCGCTGCGAATCTGCTGCTGTATCAAGTCCTGCTCATGGCGCGTGTGCCGCTCTTCGAACGCGGATTCGGTCGTGACGGCATCACGCGCATGCATCGCTTCGTCGGGTTCTGGTCGTTCTGGTTGATGTGTGCGCACATCGCGCTTCTCGCCGTGGGGTACGCGATCACCGCCGGCACCGACCCGCTCGGCCAACTGTGGAGTTTCGTCTGGGACTACCCGGGCATGCTGCTGGCGACAGCGGGCACACTCCTGATCCTGCTCGTCGTGGCCACGTCGATCCGGCGGGCGCGTCGGCGTCTGCGCTATGAGTCGTGGCATCTTCTGCACCTCTACGCCTACCTCGGAGTCGGGCTGGCGCTTCCCCACCAGTTGTGGACGGGGGCGGACTTCCTCTCTTCGCCGTTCGCCACCCTCTACTGGTGGTCGCTCTGGATGATCGCCGCGGCGTCGGTCCTCGTTTTCCGGGTCGGCATGCCCGTGCTGCGTTCCACGCGTCGCAGCCTGCGCGTGGCGAGCGTCGAACCGGACGGAGCGCGTGGGGTGACCATCCGCATCGCGGGGAAAGACATCGAGACGCTGGGCGCCCGCGCCGGGCAGTTCTTCGTCTGGCGTTTCCTCGACGGGCCGGGGTGGATGCGCGGGCATCCGTTCTCCCTTTCGGCTGCGCCGGGGAGAGAGCTCACCCTGACAGCCCGGGTGGTGGGCGATGGCACACGTCGGCTGGAGACGCTCACGGCGGGCACGCGGGTCATCGTGGAAGGACCTTATGGCGAGATGACGGGGGAGCGCCGCACCGGGACGAAGCTGCTCCTGATCGGTGCCGGGGCGGGAGTCGCCCCGCTTCTCTCGCTGCTGGAGGCGGAGGACTATGCGCCGGGAGAGGCGACGCTCCTCACTCGCGACTCGGTCGCCGAGGACACCCTCCGCCGAGAGGCGATCGCCGACCTCGTCGCCCGTCGAGGAGTGCGCTATCTACCGTTCGTCGGCCCTCGATCCTCCGGCGCGTCGAGGTGGATAGCGGCGAGCCATGGCGCCTGGAGCGGACCCGACCTCCTGCGCCATCTCATCCCCGACCCCGCGAGCTACGACGTGTTCGTCTGCGGTACGGAGGCGTGGATGAAGGACCTCAAGCGGGACCTCGAGGGTGCAGGATTCCCTGCACACCGAATCCACTCCGAATCCTTCACGATCTGACCGGGGAGCTCACCATGAAGAAGATCCTGTATGCCGTTCTCGCGACGATCAGCGGTCTCGTGCTGCTTTTCAGCTACCGCACGTCGGTCGAAGCAGTCATGCCGACGGCCACCGTCCCAGCCTCGGGTACCACCGCCAGCGCCTCCGACGCGTCTCCTTCCGGGTCATCCGCGGGAGGCGGGTTCACCGACGGCACGTACACCGGTACCTCGTCGCAGACCAGGTACGGGCCGGTCCAGGTGCAGATCACGGTCGCAGGTGGACGGATCAGCGATGTGCAGGCGATCGACTACCCCGACGGCAACGGACGGGACCGCCAGATCAACGGCACCGCGATCCCGCGACTCGTGTCGGAGACGCTGCAGGCTCAGAGCGCCGAGATCCAGATGGTCTCGGGCGCGACCTATACGAGCGACGGGTACCGGTCGTCGCTGCAGAGCGCTCTCGACCAGGCGCAGAGCTGATGCGTGCGGCACAGGAGACGAAGCGCGTGTGGGTCGAGGAGGTCATGGGTATCCCGATGAGCGTTCATCTCGTCTCCCCCTCGACGCAGCACGACGCGCGCGCCGAACAGGCGGTCCGGGCATGTTTCGACGAACTGCACGAGCTCGACGGTGTGTTCTCGACCTATCGGCCGGAGTCCGACATCAACCGCATCCGCCGCGGAGAATTGGCTCTCCTCGACGCCGATCCGCGAGTGCTGGCGTCCGTGAGCGCCTGCGACCGCGCGGAGCAGGAGACTGCGGGCTTGTTCTCGGCCCACCGCCACGGGTGGTTCGATCCCACGGGCTGGGTGAAGGGCTGGGCAGTGGAGGAGGCGAGTCGTCGCCATCTCGCGCCTCTTCTCGACTCGGCGCTCGCGGTCGGGATGAACGCCGGGGGAGACCTGCAGCTGTTCACTGCCCCTGGGGCGGATCGACGCTGGCACGTGGGAATCGCGGATCCGCGTCACCGTGCTCGGACCATCGCCACCCTCGACATCGCGGACGGTGCGGTCGCCACGTCGGGCACCGCCGAGCGCGGGCGCCACATCCTCGATCCCCGCACGGGTGAACCGGCCGTCGGAGTCGCATCCGCCACGATCGTCGCGGATGGGCTCGCGCACGCGGACGTCTGGGCGACCGCCGCCGTCGTCGCGGGAGCCGCGGATCGCTCGTGGATCGCCGCCTCCGCGTCCCGTACCGGCATCGTCGTGGGTGACGACGGGGCGGTGACGCGCTGGCTCGGTTCGACGGTGATCGACGTGAATGAGATCAGCGGTGCACCGGGAGTGTGAGGAGGAAGGTCGTCCCGATCGTGGTCGAGCTCTCGACCACGATCGAGCCGCCGGCCCGTCGTGCCACGTCTCTCACGAGTGAGAGCCCCAGGCCGAAGCCGCGTGGGCGCCCGCTCTCGGCGGGACGGGAGAACCGTTCGAAGACCTGATCGGGCGGGATGCTGTCGATCCCGGTTCCCTGATCGGCCACGCGCACCCGGGCATTCCGGGCATCTCGGTCGATGCCGATGGTGACGGTACCGCCGTGGGGGGAATGCTGCACCGCGTTGTCGAGGAGGGCGACGAGGATGCGAACCAGCGTCACCGACGGGAGCATGACCTCCGCATCGTCGTCGACGGTCACCGTGAGGGTGACGTCCGACTCGTGTGCGAGCGTCGACATCGCGGCGACAGCCGTGGATGCCGCCTGGGCGACGTCCGCCTTTCCCTCGGCGCGGGATTCGCTCTCGGCCGCGATGAGCAGGTCGTTGAGCACGTCGCTCATCGCGTCGGCATCGCGTCGAAGCTCGACGATCCCCGGCGCGATGTCCTCGCCGCGATCGACGCGCCGCTGCAGAACCTGGACGCGACTGGTCAAGGCCGTCAGCGGTGTGCGCAGCTCATGGCTGGCATCGGCGACGAAGTTGCGCTGTCGGCGCAGCGCCTCGGCGAGGGGTCGCACCGATCGGCGGGCGGCGATGGCGGCGACGCCGCCCAGCAGCACGACGCCGATGATTCCCAGCACGATCACGGTCGGCACGATGACGTCGATATCGACGATGAAGTCGTCGCGGGTCCCCGGCGGGCCGCCGAGCCATCCACCGCCGTGCTCCTCGCCTTCTCGGCGCGAGGTCGAGAGGACCACCAGAATGAGGATCCCGATACCGATCGCGACGATCACGCCGGACGCGACTCCCACCCACAGCCCGATCGACAGGGCGGTCCGGCGGACGCGTGCCTCGTCGTCGCTCATGAGGGGGTCCCCGCACGGTAGCCGCGCGCACGGATCGTCTCGATCACTTCCGGCGTCGTCTTGCGCCGTACGTAGTGCACGTACGTGTCCACCGAGCTGTTCGTGTCGCCCTCGTGGAACACTGCTCGGAGAATCTCCTCCCGGCTGAACACGTGCTCCGGGCTGCCCGATAACAGCTCGAGGAGCGCGCTCTCGGTCGTGGTCAACGCCACGCGGAATCCGGACGGGTCATAGATCGCCTGGGAGTCGGGCACGAAGACCCACTCGCCCAGCAGCCTTCGTGCGCTCTCTGTGCGAAAGGCTCTGCGCAGGGCGCGAAGGCGCGCGAGCAGCTCTTCGTAGTCGAACGGCTTCACGAGGTAGTCGTTCGCCCCGCCATCGAGCCCGGTCACACGGTCGTCGACCGTGCCGAGGGCCGTGAGCATCAGGATGGGTGTCGTGATGTGCGCCGTCCGCACCGCGCGCACGAAAGCGACGCCGTCCATGCCGGGCAGTCGCCGATCGACGACCATGACGTCATAGCGCCTGCTCAGGGCGAGCCGCAGTGCGCTCTCGCCGTCGGAGGCGTGGTCCACGTCGTAGACGTCGCCGAGTACCTCGACTGTCAAGGCGGCGATCTCCGCATCGTCTTCGACATAGAGGAGGCTTCCGCGCGGCGCATCGCTGACGTTCATGGCGGCCGTCCTCGGGATTCGTCGTGATCTACGTCCTCAGAGTACGCCCGGCCGGGAACGGGTGAGCTCAAGCTCGCGCAGACTCATTTAGCTAACTAGGCTAGCGATCATGGAAAGGCACGTGCGCTGGCGCTGGCTCGGACTCGTCTTCATCAGCATCGCGGTCTCGCTGATCATCGTCGACTCGACGATCGTCAACGTGGCGATTCCGGCGATCGTCGAGGACCTCGGGATCACCTCGACGGAGGTGCAGTGGGTGCAGGAGTCGTACACCCTGGTGTTCGCGTCGCTGCTGCTGGTGTTCGGAAGCCTCGCCGATCGTTTCGGTCGGCGTCGGGTGATGATCATCGGCGTCGTTGTCTTCGCAGCCGCTTCGGTGTTCGCCGCCCTGTCGCCCGACGGAGGGAGCTTGATCCTCTCCCGTCTGGCGCAGGGCGTCGGCGGGGCGATGATCCTGCCCACCACGCTCTCGATCATCAATGCGACCTTCCGCGGGAAGGAGCGAGGTATCGCGTTCGCCGTGTGGGGTTCCACGATCGGCGGGATGGCGGCCGTCGGTCCTCTCCTGGGAGGGTGGCTCACGACCGAGTACTCGTGGCGATGGGCGTTCGGTATCAACATCCCTCTCGGCGTCATCATCGTGATCGGCGTGCTGCTGACGGTGGCGGAGTCCCGTAGCGATCGCATCGCGCGCGTCGACGTCGTCGGAGCGCTGTTGTCGATCGTGGCGATGGGATCCCTGGTCTTCGGGCTCATCGAGGGACGCTCCTACGGATGGTGGGTCGTCGACACCCGTCCGCAGGTGGCCGGATGGGTCTGGCCCTGGGAGCTGTCGCCGATACCGCTGTTCTTCGCCGTCGCCGTGCTCGCGGTCGTCGGATTCATCCTGTGGGGTCGGCATCGCGAACGAGCGGGACGCTCGACACTTCTGGCGTTGCGCCTGTTCTCCATCCCCTCCTTCCGCAACGGGAACATCGCGGCCGCGGTCGTGTCCCTCGGAGAGTTCGGCATCATCCTCGCGCTGCCGCTGTGGCTGCAGTTCGTGCTCGGGTTCGAAGCCGTCCAGACCGGGCTGCTCCTGCTCGCGCTCGCGGGCGGATCGTTCCTGGCCAGCGGCGTGGCCGGGGCGTCAAGCGGGAGGATCGCGCCCGTGTGGGTCGTGCGCGGCGGACTCATCGCCGAGATCGTCGGCGTTGCCGGGGTGGGTTTCGTGATCGGGCCGGACGCCACGTGGGGGCCGCTCGTGCCGTTCCTGTTCGTCTACGGGCTCGGCGTGGGGCTCGCCACCGCCCAGCTCACCGGGGTCGTTCTCGCCGACGTCCCGGTCACGGACAGTGGGGCTGCATCGGGGACGCAGTCCACGTCGAGGCAGATCGGTGCCGCGCTCGGTGTCGCGGTGCTGGGAACCGTGCTCTTCAGCAGCACGGCTGGCATCCTCGCCTCATCCCTCGACGAGCGGGGCGTTCCCGTCGCGCAGCGTGACCAGATCGTGTCCGCCGTGGTGGACAGTGCGGGCGCGGCGATCGGCGGGCTCGAGTCGAATCCTGCGACCGTCGGTGCCGCGGAGGATGCGAAGGCCGCGTTCTCGGCGGGGACGCGCTATGCGGCGTGGACGGCCGCGGGTTTCCTCGCCGTCGGTCTCCTGGCAACCGTGTCCCTCGGTTCGACCACGGTGCGCGCTCGGTCGGAGGAACCGCGCACCGAGGACGCGTAGTACGCGGAAGACCCCGCCCGAAAGGGGCGAGGTCTTCCGCATGTTGTGCCCCCGACAGGAGTCGAACCTGCGACCTACGGTACCGGAAACCGGCGCTCTATCCACTGAGCTACGGAGGCGTACCGATCGACAATATCACTCGTCGGGGGTGGTCTCCGACCCGCCCGCCTCGGTGACCGGCGCGGCGCGCATCTCGTCGAGCGCGGCGGCGACCTTTTCGGCAAGGTATCGGTGTCCGGCCGTCGAAGGATGCCGGCGTCCCAGGTCGACATCGATCACGTCGAGATAGTTCTGTGCGGTGATCCAGCCTTGGGCGATGGGTGAGATGTACCACCAGCCTCGTGCCGCGGCGAGCTCACCCAGATCCGTGTCGATGCGAGCGGTCGTCGCGCCCACGGGGAGCTCATGCGGTGCCGGGCCGAGCACGACGATCGCCGCCTCCGGGTACTTCGCAGCCATCGCGTCCCAGGCGGCGGACACGGCCTCGCGGTAGCCGGCGACGCCCTGTTTCCGGTCGTTGATGGATCCCTGCAAGATCACGAGGTCGGGGGAGAGGGCGGGGTCGAGTGCGGCGATGCGCTCGCCGAAGGTCGGGCCGTCGATGCCGGGCTTCAGGTATCCGCTGCCGCGGACGCCGTTCACGATCGTCTCGCCGTCGATCAGGCTCGCCAGGACGTAGGCGTAGCCGAGGGTCGGCACGGTCGCCGCTGAGCCGAAGGTCCAGGAGTCGCCGAAGACCAGAACGGTCGGGTGCTCGGGCAAGGTGAGGGGAGAGGGCGCGATCGCTTCGGCCGCGGTGTCTGCGCCGTTGTCTGCGGCGCCCACCGGTGCCGCAGAGGGAAGCGGGACCCATGGCCGCCACATGCCGAGAATGCCTGCTGCCACGGCGAGAAGGAGGGCGAGGGCTACTCCTGTGCGGCGCAGCCGGCGGCGGGGGACGGAGGCCTTCATGGGACGAGAGTAGATCACGCCGAGCCGATTGCGAATTCCCCTCGCTCCGTGCCACCGGATGGCACCACCGCGCCCCGTAAACTGAGAAGGCTATGAACCCCGAATCGCTCGCCGCCGCCGTCCTTGCCGTCCTCGCACCGATCGCCGAGGAACGACGTCCCGGCGAGCCGCTGGAGCTCACCTCCGCCGACATCGTTCTCGAGCGTCCGCGCAACCGCGACCATGGGGACTGGGCGTCGAACATCGCCATGCGCCTGGCCAAGCCGTTCGGCACGAACCCGCGGGAGCTCGCCCAGCAGATCGCCGAGGGCCTTGGTGAGATCGAGGGGATCGCGAGCGCCGAGGTGGCCGGTCCCGGGTTCATCAACATCCGCCTCGACGCGGCCGCAGCCGGTGCCCTGGCGCAGGTCATCGTCGACGCGGGCTCCGCCTATGGCACCAACGCATCTCAGGAAGGCGTCAGCGTCAACGTCGAGTTCGTCTCGGCGAACCCGACCGGGCCGTTGCATATCGCGCACACGCGGTGGGCCGCGCTCGGCGACTCGATCGTCCGCCTGCTCCTCGCGAGCGGTGCGAAAGCCGTCCGGGAGTACTACATCAACGATGCCGGCGCGCAGATGGACCGCTTCGCGAGTTCCGTGCTCGCCGCGGCGAAGGGCGAGCCCACCCCCGAGGGCGGCTATCCGGGCGAGTACATCACGACGCTCGCCGGTCGCGTCCTCGATGCGCGCCCCGATCTGCTCGAGCTGCCTGACGATGAGCAGCTGGCCGTGGCGCTGGAGCTCGCCTACGAGTTCCAGCTCGCCGAGATCAGGTCCTCCCTCGGCCGCTTCAACGTCCCTTTCGACGTGTGGTTCTCCGAGCGCGCACTGCACGCGAAGGATGCGTCGGGGGAGAGTCTGATCGACCGGGCCGTCGATCGTCTGCGCGAGCAGGGCCACGTGTTCGACGAAGACGGTGCGGTCTGGGTGCGCACCACCGACTTCGGCGATGACAAGGATCGTGTCATCCGCCGCTCGAACGGCGAGTACACCTACTTCGCCGCCGACGCCGCCTATTACCTGAACAAGGGTGACCGCGGATTCCAGAACAAGATCTACCTGCTCGGCGCGGACCACCACGGTTACGTCCACCGACTCAAGGCGGTCGCCGGCGCCGCGGGGGAGGACCCGGAGAAGAACGTGGAAGTGCTGATCGGGCAGATGGTCTCGATCAACGGCGCCCGTCTCAGCAAGCGTGCCGGCAACATCATCGAGATGGACGATCTGCTCGACTGGCTCGGCACGGATGCGCTGCGCTACTCGCTGGAGCGCTCGCCCGCAGACTCGCCGCTCGATCTCGATCCCGAACTGCTTCAGAAGCGCACCAACGACAACCCGGTGTTCTACGTGCAGTACGCCCATGCCCGGACGCACAACGTCGCCCGCAACGCCGCCGACTCGGGTGTCGACCGCTCCGAGTTCGCTCCGGAGACCCTCACGCACGAATCCGAGGCCGCCCTCCTCGGGGCGCTGCAGGAGTTCCCTCGCATCGTCGCGTTCGCGGCCCAGGTGCGAGAGCCCCATCGTGTCGCGAGGTACCTCGAGGAGCTCGCGGGTCTCTACCACCGCTGGTACGACAACTGCCGCGTGATTCCGCAGGGCGACGACCCGATCGAGGCGGTCCATCGCACCCGGCTGTGGTTGAACGATGCCGCCGGTCAGGTGTTCCGCAACGGGCTCGACCTTCTCGGGGTGAGCGCCCCCGAGCGCATGTGAAGGCCGCATCATGAGCGACGACAACCACACCCTGCCGTATCCCGAAGCCGGTGCCGAGCACCCGACGCTCGTGATCCCCGGTTCTTCGTCCTCACAAGCAACCGAGGGGGCGGCCCGGAGACGTCGCTGGCCGTGGGTGCTGCTGATCGTGGTGATCGTTCTGGCAGCGCTCGTCGTCGCCGCGGAGTTCGTGGCGCGCGCGGTGCTTCCCGGGATCGTGCGGTCGATCGTCGTCGAGCAGCTCGATCTTCCTGCAGACCAGCAGCTCGATGTCGAGACGGAGGGCCTGGTGCTCCCGCAGCTCATCGGCGGAACGCTGGAGTCTCTGCATCTGTCGACCGATTCGGTCACCCTCGAAGGCATCACGGGGGCGGCTGACGTCACCGCGACCGGTGTCCCGCTGCGCGGCGGCGAGCTCGGCGGCGCATCCGGGACGATCCGCGTCGATCAGGAGCAGTTCACCGGCCTTCTCAGAGGAACGGATCTGCCCATCGAGTCCGTCGAGCTCGAGGCTCCGAACGCGACCGTGAGCGGATCGATCAACGTGTTCGGTGCGGCTGTGCCGCTCTCGCTGACCGTCACTCCGGGCGTCGTCGATGGCGACCTCCAACTCACCCCGGTGGCCGCGAGCATCGGCGGGCTCGACATCGACCTCGATCAGGTCGGCTCCACACTCGGATCGCTCGGCCAGGAGGTCACGAAACCGCAGCGGGTGTGCATCGCCGATCAGCTCCCCGCCGGCCTCACCCTCACCAGGCTCGAGATCGTCGATGGTGCAGCGGTGATCGACGTCGACGTCGATGGCGCGATCGTCACGGACGCGTCGTTGCAGGACAAGGGCGTCTGCCCGAGCTGAGTACCGCGAGCGTCGCGGTGTCGTGTCAGTGCGACGTCTCCTCCGCTGCGGTCTCCTGCGCGGCACGCAGCTCCGCGGTCGCGATCCGCACTTCGACCTCGGCCCGCTGCAGACGCCGCTGAGCGAAGGTGGTCGCCGCGTAGCGCGCATGCACGCGGTCCGACGCCTCCTCCTCGGCTGTGACGATGTAGGCGCACGCGAACAGCATCACCTGCGCGGAGAAGTTCAGCCAGATCAGCAGCGCGAGCAGAGTCGCGAAGGAAGCGAGGAGCGGGTTGCTCGTCGCACCGCCGACGAACAGTCCGGACAGCTCCTGCAGGACCAGGAGTCCGAAGGCGCCGAGCAGAGCGCCCGACCACAGCGAGCGGGCGGCGGGGCGCACTCCCGAAAGCAGGCGGAAGACACCGATGATCAGCGCCACGTCGAGGGCGTACACGACCAGGAGCGACAGCAGACGCACGCCCCATGCCGCAACGGGGGAATCGGACGGGAGGCCGAGGAGGTCGGCGATCCAGGTCACTCCGAGCTGTCCGACGAACGTGAGCCCCGCAGAGACGACGAATGCCAAGCCGATGCCGAGTGCGAGGGCGAGGTTGCGCAGGATGACCCAGATCCACAGGATGTCGTCCTGCAGCGTGCCGGCGAGCACGCGCACCGCCGTGCGCAAGGAGCCGATGGCGCCCAATGCGGCACCCACGAGGGCGATCAGGGAGATGATCCCTGCGATGGAGAAGGAGGCGGGCGTACGGAGCGCGTCCGGATCGATCACCCCCTCTTTTCCGATCAATCCCGGCACGGCCGTCTCTACGGCGTCGACGATCGCCTGCCACGCGGCCGGATTCCCCGCGAGCCACAGCGCAGCGATCGAGAATCCGAGGAGCACACCCGCGAACACGCTGAACAACGCGCGGTAGGTGATGCTGTCGGCGAGCATCGGCCCGCGCCGCTCGCTGTAGAGCAGCGCCGCGCGCACCGGGCGTCGAGCCAGCGCCCAGGCGATGAGCGGGCCCGTGATGCGTGCGACCAGTCCGGGGCGGGCGGGGGAGTCTGTCGATGATTCGGTGTTCGCCACGCCCCCACCCTAGGAGGCGGGAACCGCTCATCACAGGGGGCTTGACGTCGAGCGTCACTCTGACCAGGGTGGCGGGGCCGGTGCCCTAGAATCGGGACAACCTCGATGTGCGCCCGCTCGCCCGAGATCCTTCCCACGATTGGTGATCAGTGCTTCCCCCTGCCGCTTCGCTCGCCCCGGACTGGCTCGTCGTCCCCGAGGACGCGAACGATCTCGCCCACGGCGTCTGGCCCGAGTCCGCCATGCGCGACGATGACGGTGTGATCGCCATCGGGGGCGTCAGCGCCTCCGCGCTCGCCCGTACCTACGGCACGCCGCTGCTGGTCCTCGATGAGGACGAGGTGCGGGGGCGCGCGCGACGGTTCCGTGAGGCGTTCGATCGAGCGGCCGCCGACAACGGCACCACGGCCCAGGTCTACTACGCGGGCAAGGCGTTCCTCTGCACGACTGTGGCGCGGTGGGTGGTCGATGAGGGGCTCCGCATCGACGTCTGCACCGGAGGGGAGCTCGCGGTCGCGCTCGCCGCGGGTGTCGCCCCGGCATCCCTCGGCTTCCACGGCAACAACAAGTCGGTCGCCGAACTGGAGCGTGCCGTCGAGGTCGGAGTCGGCACGGTCATCGTGGACAGCACGATCGAGATCGAACGGCTCGCCGCCATCACCGCCCGCACCGGCGCCACGCAGCGTGTGCTGGTGCGCGTGATCAGCGGTGTGCACGCAGAGACCCACGACTTCCTCGCCACGGCCCACGAGGATCAGAAGTTCGGCTTCCCCTTGCTCGACGCGGAGGCGGCCGTCGCCCGTATCCGTGAGGTTCCCGGCCTGGTGTTCGCAGGTCTGCACTGTCACATCGGTTCGCAGATCTTCGGCGTCGCGGGCTTCCGCGAGTCGGCGTCGCGCGTGCTCGACCTGCACGCCACTCTGCTCCAGGACGGCCCGGTGCCGCAGCTCAACCTCGGCGGCGGCTTCGGCATCGCCTACACGCGCGTCGATGATCCGACGCCGATCGAGGAACTCGCCGGCGAGATCATCGCCGCCGTCGCTGAGGGCTGCGCCGCGCGCGGGATCCCGATGCCTGCTCTGTCGTTCGAACCCGGCCGCGCGATCGTCGGTACCGCCGGTGTCACCATCTATGAGGTCGGCACCACCAAGGACGTGACGGTGGAGTCGGGCGCTGTGCGCCGCTACGTCAGCGTGGACGGCGGGATGAGCGACAACGCGCGCCCCGCTCTGTACGGCGCGCAGTTCTCCGCACGCCTCGCATCGCGGGGAGGAACGGGGGAGCCGCGCCTGAGCCGCGTCGTCGGCAAGCACTGTGAATCGGGCGACATCGTGGTCGACCACGAGTATCTGCCCGAGGACCTCGTGCCCGGGGACCTCCTGGCCGTACCGGCGACCGGCGCGTACTGCGTCTCGTTGGCCAGCAACTACAACCACGTTCCGCGTCCGCCGGTCATCGCCGTGCGGGACGGGCGTTCGACGGTCATCGTCCGGGGCGAGACCATCGAGGATGTGCTGGCCCGAGACGCGGGCATCGACGGGGCACAGGCCGCCGGTCGAGACCAATGATCCACCTCCGAAGGAGTAACCATGACTGACTACCGACGACTTCGTGTGGCACTGCTGGGTGCGGGAGCGGTCGGCTCCCAGGTCGCGGCGCTCCTGCTGCGACACGGTGACGAGCTGGCAGACAGGGCCGGTGCCGAGCTGGAGCTCGCCGGCATCGCCGTGCGCGATGTGAACGCGCCGCGCGACGTCGATCTCCCCGCAGAGCTGTTCACCACGGATGCAGAGTCGCTGGTCCTCGGCGCGGACATCGTGATCGAGCTCATCGGCGGCATCGAGCCGGCCCGCAGCACGATTCTGCAGGCGATCGGCGCTGGTGCCGACGTGGTCACGGCCAACAAGGCGCTGCTGGCGACCCACGGCCCTGAACTCTTCGAAGCGGCCGACCGCGTCGGCGCTTCCGTGTACTACGAGGCCGCGGCAGCAGGAGCCATCCCGATCATCCGACCCCTGCGCGACTCGCTGGCCGGCGACCGTGTGGTGCGCATCATGGGCATCGTGAACGGCACCACGAACTACATCCTCGATCGGATGGACAGCGAGGGCGCCGACTTCGCCGACGTGCTTGCCGACGCGCAGCGCCTCGGCTACGCCGAGGCCGACCCGACCGCCGACGTCGAAGGCTACGATGCCGCGCAGAAGGCCGCGATCCTCGCCAGCCTCGCTTTCCACACCGCGGTGCCGCTCGACGCCGTGTACCGCGAGGGCATCACGTCGATCACACCGTCGATGATCGAGGAAGCGCGCGCAGCGGGTTTCGTGATCAAGCTGCTCGCCGTGTGCGAGCGGATCGAGGCGAACGGCGCCGAGTCGATCTCGGTGCGCGTGTACCCGGCGCTGGTCCCGAACTCCCACCCCCTGGCATCGGTGCACGGCGCCAACAACGCCGTGTTCGTCGAGGCCGAGGCCGCCGGATCGCTCATGTTCTACGGCGCGGGTGCCGGTGGCGTGCAGACCGCGTCCGCCGTGCTCGGCGATGTGGTCTCGGCGGCGCGTCGCCACATCGCAGGCGGCGTCGGCGTGGGCGAGTCGACGCGCGCGAACCTTCCGGTCGTTCCCATCGGGCACGTCACCACGCGCTACCAGATCACGCTCGAGGTCTCGGATGCGCCGGGTGTGCTCGCCACGGTCGCGAGCATCCTCAGTGACGGGGGAGTCTCGGTCGCGACGGTCGTGCAGACCGTCGAAGGCGAGGACGAGCCGACCGCGCGACTGATCATCGGCACCCACCGCGCAACGGAGCAGGCGCTCAGCGCCACTGTCGACGCCCTCGCCGACAGCGCGGTCGTGGCGCGTGTCGTGTCGGTGCTCCGCGTGGAAGGCGAATGACGGTGGCGTCAGCGCAGCCCCCGGTCGACGAGACACCCGTCGAGCGGCGCACCGTCGAGGTGCGGGTTCCTGCGACCAGTGCGAACCTCGGTCCAGGATTCGACACACTGGGCCTTGCCCTGAGCATCTACGACACGCTCCAGGTGACAGCATTGCCCGCCGGCGAGCTCGAGATCGAGGTCACGGGTTCCGGTGCAGCGGAGATCCCGCGGGATGCGTCGAACCTCATCGTCCGGACGATCGCCTACGTCTTCGCGGATGCGGGCCGACCGGTGCCCGGGTTGCGCATCGTCGCCGAGAACGGCGTGCCGCACGGCCGCGGCCTCGGCTCTTCGGGCGCTGCCGTCGCCGCCGGAGTGCTCGCGGCGAAGGGTCTCCTGGCGGGCGACGTCGAGATCGACGACACCGATCTGCTGCGCCTGGCCACCGAGATCGAGGGGCACCCGGACAACGTCGCTCCCGCGCTCTTCGGCGGCTTGACGATCGCCTGGATGGGAGAGCGCGGGCCGCAGCACAAGAAGCTGCTCGTGCACCGTGGTGTCTCGCCGCTCGTCCTCGTGCCGGCCTACACGATGTCGACATCGCAGGCGCGTTCGCTGCAGCCGCCGCAGGTGTCCACGGCCGATGCGGTGTTCAACGTCTCGCGTTCGGCCCTGTTGATCGCCGCCCTCATGCAGAGCCCGGAACTGCTCCTGGATGCGACTGCCGATCGGCTCCATCAGGACTATCGGGCCGGGGCCATGCCGGAGACCCAGCGGCTCGTGCAGGCGCTGCGCAAGGCAGGCTTCGCGGCGGTCGTCTCCGGTGCCGGTCCGAGCGTTCTCGTCCTGGCGGATGGGCCGGGGAGCCGTCAGGACGCGGTGGAGTTGGCCGACCAGGTCACGGACACCCCGTGGGAGGCGCTCCTGCTCGCAGTCGACGTTCGTGGTGGTACAGTGGGGACTCGAGCGGAGGGCTCCACGTAACGACGTGAATCTGGCCCCATTGCAACTCTTGCAAGACCCGCACGCAAACCCTTGAGGCACAAGTGCCGAGGCTGGCTGGCGCTGAGCGTCGGCCCGTGCGATCGTGCGCAGCACCCGTTGTGCGCGTTCAACGCTCATTCCCCATGACATATAAGGGAGTACTCGTGGAGAACCTCTCCGAGACCCAGAACGATTCGTCGGCTCCGGCCGCGGAAGCCGCTGCGGCGACCGCCGACTCGACCACCGAGAAGGCGCCTGCACGCAAGCGCGCACCGCGTCGCGCGAGCACCGCGTCGACCGCGGAGAAGGCCGAGAATGCCGAGAACGCCGAACAGGTCGAGAAGCCGGCGGCGACCAAGACCACGAAGGCGAGGACGACGAAGACGGCTGCCGCGAAGAAGAGCGAGGCGGCAGCTGCGGAGACCGACGCCGGGACGCCGGAGACGGCGCCGAAGGCCAAGGCACCGCGTCGGAGCCGAGCGAAGAAGGCGGACGCCGAGGCCCCCGCTGCGGATGCCGCCCCGTCGGACGTCCCCGCAGCAGACGCCGCCCCGGCTGAACCCGCCGCGGAATCCGCGCCGAAGTCGACGGGACGCGGTCGCCGCGGTGCGCAGAAGTCGACGCCCGACGATGAGGCGCCTGCAGCGGCTCCGGCGGCGGACTCAGGACCGGACACCGCTCCCGCCGAGGCTTCTCAGAAGAGCGATTCCGGCGCCGATTCCGCAGACGGCGGCGAGGAGCAGGGCGGACGTGGTCGTAACCGCAACCGCAGCCGCAACCGTGGACGTGGCCAGAACAACTCGTCGCAGGAGCAGCAGGCTCAGCAGGCCGGGGATGACGAGCAGGCCGGTGGCAGCAGCAACCGCAACCGCCAGCGCAACAAGCGCCGCAACGGCGCTCCCGCCGACGAGTTCGACACCGAGATCGGCGAGGACGACGTCCTGATCCCGATCGCCGGCATCCTCGACGTCCTCGACAACTACGCGTTCGTCCGTACGACCGGCTACCTCGCCGGTCCGAGCGATGTCTACGTCTCGCTCGGACAGGTGAAGAAGTACAACCTCCGCAAGGGCGACGCCGTCGTCGGATCGATCAAGCAGCCCCGCGAAGGTGAGCAGCAGGGCCGTCAGAAGTACAACGCGCTCGTCAAGGTCGACTCGATCAACGGTCTGTCGATCGACGATGCGGCCACGCGGGTGGAGTTCGGCAAGCTTACCCCGCTCTACCCGCAGGAGCGGCTGCGCCTGGAGACGGCGCCCGAGAAGCTGACGCAGCGCATCATCGACCTGGTCGCCCCGGTCGGCAAGGGGCAGCGCGGGCTGATCGTGGCTCCGCCCAAGGCAGGGAAGACGATCGTGCTGCAGCAGATCGCGAACGCGATCGCGCAGAACAATCCCGAGGTGCACCTCATGGTCGTGCTCGTCGACGAGCGCCCCGAGGAGGTCACCGACATGGAGCGCTCGGTCAAGGGCGAGGTCATCGCCTCGACGTTCGACCGCCCTGCCGAAGACCACACCACGGTGGCAGAGCTCGCGATCGAGCGTGCGAAGCGTCTGGTCGAGCTCGGCCGTGACGTCGTCGTGCTCCTCGACTCGATCACGCGCCTCGGCCGGGCCTACAACCTGGCGGCGCCGGCCTCCGGTCGCGTGCTCAGCGGCGGGGTCGACGCCTCGGCTCTCTACCCGCCCAAGCGCTTCTTCGGAGCTGCGCGCAACATCGAGAACGGTGGATCGCTCACCATCCTCGCCACCGCTCTGGTCGAGACCGGGTCGAAGATGGACGAGGTCATCTTCGAGGAGTTCAAGGGCACCGGCAACAGTGAGCTGCGTCTGTCCCGCGCTCTCGCAGACAAGCGCATCTTCCCGGCGGTCGACGTGAACGCGTCCAGCACCCGTCGCGAGGAGATGCTGCTGTCGGCCGATGAGGTCAAGATCACGTGGAAGCTGCGTCGCGCCCTCGCCGGCCTCGACCAGCAGCAGGCGCTCGAGGTCGTCCTCGGCAAGCTCAAGGAGACCAACTCGAACGTCGAGTTCCTCGTGCAGATGCAGAAGTCGATCCCCACGCTCCCCTCGGGCGCGCACGGGCACGACAACAACATCCGCTGAGCGGCCGAGCCGTGTTCGAGTCCGTCCAGACTCTGATCGACGAGCACCGCCGGGTGCAGGAGGAGCTCTCCGACCCGGCGGTGCACGCCGATGCTGCACGCGCGAAGCGTGTCAACCGTCGCTATGCGGAGCTGTCGCGCATCGTCGCCGCCTACGAAGCGTGGGTCGCGGCGACGGACGACCTGGAGACGGCTCGCGAGTTCGCTCGGGAGGACGAGTCCATCGCCGCAGAGATTCCGGCGATGGAAGAGGAACTGCAGGAGTCCCAGGAGCGCCTGCGTCGTCTGCTCATCCCGCGTGACCCGGACGACGCCCGCGACGTGATCATGGAGATCAAGGCCGGTGAGGGCGGTGCGGAGTCCGCCCTGTTCGCGGCGGATCTGCTGCGCATGTATATCCAGTACGCCGCCTCCAAGGGCTGGAAGACGGAGCTCCTGGAGCGCAACGAGTCCGACCTGGGCGGCTACAAGGACGTGCAGGTCGCGATCAAGGGTTCGTCCTCCGACCCCGCGCAGGGCGTCTGGGCGCATCTGAAGTACGAAGGTGGTGTGCATCGTGTGCAGCGCGTACCGGCCACCGAGTCGCAAGGACGCATCCACACCTCCACGACGGGCGTGCTGGTCTTCCCCGAGGTGGACGAGCCCGAGGAGATCCACATCGATCAGAACGATCTGAAGATCGATGTCTTCCGCTCATCCGGCCCGGGGGGACAGTCGGTGAACACGACGGATTCCGCGGTACGCATCACCCACGTTCCCACGGGCATCGTCGTGTCGATGCAGAACGAGAAGTCGCAGTTGCAGAACCGCGAGGCCGGGATGCGTGTGCTCCGCGCCCGACTGCTCGCGAGGCAGCAGGAGGAGCTCGACGCCGCCGCCTCCGACGCGCGACGCTCGCAGATCCGCGGAATGGACCGCTCCGAGCGCATCCGCACGTACAACTTCCCGGAGAATCGGATCGCGGATCACCGTACGGGCTTCAAGGCGTACAACCTCGATCAGGTGATGGACGGCGCGCTGGATCCGTTGATCGAGAGCGCGATCACCGCGGATGAGGAAGCGCGGCTCGCCGCACTCGGCGCCGAGTCCTGACGCGCGGAAGCGTCGTCGAGCGCTAGGCTCGGGCCGTGATCACACTCTTGTTCCGCGGTCTCATGTACGTGGTGTCGGCCGGCATAGGCCTGATCGTCGCCGATCTCGCCCTCGAAGGGTTCCGGATCGAATGGGACAAGTGGTGGGGCTTCGTCATCTGCATTCTCATCTTCGCGATCCTGCAGAGCGTTCTGGCGCCGTGGGTCGGCAAGATGGCGAACCGCTACACCCCCGTGCTCATGGGCGGCATCGGCATCTTCTCGACCCTGATCTCCCTGATCATCGTGGTGCTGCTGCCGATCGGCGGCCTCCGCATCACCGATCTCACTGGCTGGCTTCTCGGCGCGGTGATCGTGTGGCTGATCACCGCGCTGGGCAGCGTCCTGCTGCCGCTGATCTTCCTGCGCAAGAAGGTCGAGTCGGTCAAGGGCACCCGACGCTGAGATGTGCGGCGACGCCCGCTGATCAGATCGCGTAGTCCGGTGCAGTGAGCAGCGCGCGGGTGTCTTCGCCGACGTCGCGCCGTCGTGGCTTGGCGGGTACTCCGACCAGCACGCTGTCGGCGGGGGCATCGCGGGTGACGACCGCGTTCGCGCCGACGACGGAGCCGGCGCCGATCGTCACCGGGCCGAGGATCTTCGCACCGGCGCCTACGGCCACGCCGTCCTCGAGCGTCGGGTGGCGTTTCCCCGGGGTGCGCGTGCGTCCGCCGAGGGTGACGCCGTGATACAGCATCACATCGTCACCGACCTCGCTCGTCTCGCCGATCACCACACCCATGCCGTGGTCGATGAAGAAACGACGCCCGATCTTCGCGCCGGGGTGGATCTCGATCCCGGTCATCCAGCGTGACAGTTGCGATCCGGCGCGCGCGAGCAGGCGGAATCTGCGGCGCCAGAGCGCGTGCGAGACACGGTGCGCCCAGATCGCATGGAGGCCCGGGTACAGCAGCGCCACTTCGACGGCGCTGCGTGCGGCCGGATCACGGAGACGGGCTGCCGCGATGTCCTCGCGCATTCGTCCGATCATGCTCATCGGATGTCTCAGTCTTCGCGCAGATCCTCGAACAGCGCGGTGGACAGGTAGCGCTCACCGGTGTCCGGGACGACGACGACGATCGTCTTGCCCGCGTTCTCGGCGCGGGCGGCCACCTTCAGCGCCGCGGACACGGCGGCGCCGGAGGACATGCCGACGAGCAGACCCTCCTTCGCAGCGAGGTCACGGGCGACGCGGAGGGACTCGTCGAACTCGGCGGTGATGATCTCGTCGATCACATCGCGGTCGAGCACATCCGGGACGAAGTTCGGGCCGATGCCCTGGATCTTGTGCGGACCGGGGTGCCCCTCGCTGAGGACGGGGGAGTCCTTGGGTTCGACGGCGATGACCTGTACGCCGGGTTTCGCAGCCTTGAGAGCCTGTCCGGTGCCGGTGACGGTTCCGCCGGTTCCGACCCCGGCGATGAAGACGTCGATCTCGCCGTCGGTGTCGCGGAGGATCTCCTGCGCCGTGGTCTCGCGGTGGATCTGCGGGTTCGCCGGGTTCTCGAACTGACGGATCCAGATCGCGCCCGGTGTCTCGGCGACGATGCGCTTGGTCTCCTCGATGGCACCGCTCATGCCCTTGGTGGGGTCCGTGAGCACGATCTGGGCGCCGAACGCCTTGAGCAGGACCCGGCGCTCCTTCGACATGGAAGCCGGCATCGTGAGGATGACACGGTAGCCACGTGCCGCTCCGACCATCGCGAGAGCGATGCCGGTGTTGCCGCTGGTCGACTCGACGATCGTGCCACCCGGCTTCAGCTCGCCTGAGGCCTCGGCGGCGTTGATCATCGCGATGCCGATGCGGTCCTTCACGCTGGACGCAGGGTTGTAGTACTCGAGCTTGGCGAGCACGGTGGCTCCCAGGCCTTCGGTCACGCGGTTCAGACGAACGAGGGGCGTGTTGCCGAAAGCGGTCGTGATGTCGGAGTGGATGCCGGGCATGAGGAGCCTTCCTGTGCGGGATCGCTGCCGGACCAGCCTAAGGGAGCGGGGCGTCGACGGCGCCTATGTGACAGGCGCTTGCGCTCTACGCTGGAAGGCATGTCCGACACCTCTCTGGCGGCGCACGTCCGTGCCGCAGCCCAGCGCCTGGCCGATGCCGGCGTCCCGGATCCCCTTGTCGACGCCGAACTGCTCGCAGGTCATGTCCTCGGTCGTCGACGCGGGGAGGTGCAGGCCGGCATCGTCCGGGGAGACGGCCTCGACGAGGAGAAGGCCGCGGTTCTGGACGCCGTGGTGACGCGCAGGGCCGCACGCGAACCGCTTCAGCACATCACGGGCTCGGCGCCCTTCCGTCACCTCGAACTGGCTGTCGGGCCCGGCGTCTTCGTGCCTCGACCGGAGACGGAGACCGTCGTGCAGTACGCGATCGACGCGTTGCTGAGTTCTCCCGAGCCGGCACCGATCGGCGTCGACCTCGGCACGGGGAGCGGCGCCATCGCTCTGGCGATGGCCAGTGAAGTCCCGCACGCACGTGTCTTCGCCGCGGAGGTTTCCGAAGACGCTCACGCCTGGGCGCGGCGCAACGTCGAAGGCGTCGAGAACCTGACGCTCGTGCTCTCCGACCTGAGGGAGGCCTTCACCGAGCTGGATGGCACGGCGACGGTCGTGATCTCGAATCCGCCGTACGTTCCCGATGAGGCGATACCGCGCGACCCCGAGGTCCGGCTCTTCGACCCCGCCCTGGCCCTCTACGGGGGCGAGGACGGCCTCGACGTCGTGCGGGCGCTCAGCGCGCGTGCGCTGCGTCTGCTGCATCCCGGTGGGCTTCTGGTCATCGAGCACGGCGAGTTGCAGGGTGAGCCCATCCGCGACATCCTGGCTGCGGACGGGTGGCGGGGCGCGGCGACGCATCGCGATCTCACCCTGCGCGACCGGACGACCACGGCACTCAGGCCCTGATCAGCAGCCTCCGAGCATCCGACGCACCTGCGCGGCATAGAATCGAAACGACATGTCAACCATCTTCGACTGCCGCGACGAATCGCAGCTGCTCGCCGGCATGCGCCATGCGCGCCAGGCGATCGGCCGTGGCGACCTCATCGTGATGCCCACCGACACCGTCTACGGCGTCGCTGCCGACGCTTTCTCACCGGCCGCCGTTCAGCGGCTCCTCGATGCGAAGGGGCGGGGTCGCGATCAGCCGCCGCCCGTTCTCATCGGTACGAAAGAGACCCTCGCCGCTCTCGCCGAATCGGTACCGGAGCCGGTGGAACGGCTGGTCGAGGCGTTCTGGCCCGGCGGACTCACGATCGTTCTCCCCGCCCAGCCCTCGCTGGTGTGGGACCTCGGGGAGACCAGGGGGACCGTCGCCGTCCGCATGCCGGAGGGTCGCGTGGCGTTGGAGCTCCTCGCCGAGACCGGACCGCTCGCGGTGTCGAGCGCGAACCTCACCGGGCGGGAGGCGGCGATCTCCGCGCTCGACGCGGAGAAGATGCTGGGCGACAGCGTCGCCGTCTATCTGGCTGACGGGCTGAGCAGGGACGGCATCGCCTCCACGATCGTCGATGCCACGTCCTTGGTGCGTCGTGGCACGGACGCCGATACCGGAACGGTGCGCATCCTCCGCGACGGAGCGGTGACGCGTGAGCAGCTGCACGACGTGCTGGGCGACCTTCTCGAACCCGAGGAGCCGCAGGAGGGGCACGAGCACGCGGGGGAGCAGCAGGACGCGGATTCGTGAAGCAGTATCTCGCCACGATCATCCTGACCGCCGCGATCACCTTCGCGCTGACCTGGGCGGTCTGGCGACTGAGCCTTCGCTTCAAGCTGTATCCCGGTATCCGCGAGCGTGATGTGCACACCACTCCCACGCCGCGACTCGGCGGGGTGGCGATCTTCCTCGGTATCGCGGCCGCGTTCGGGTTCTCCGCGATCAACCCGTTCTTCCAGAGCATCTGGATTCCGCCGCAGACGATGTGGTCGATTCTCGGGGCGTCGCTGCTGATCGCCGTCATCGGAGTCGTGGACGACCTCTGGGACATCGACTGGATGATCAAGCTCGGAGCGCAGTTCCTGGCAGCCGGTGTCATCACCGTCGGCGGAGGGCTGCAGATCCTCTCGCTGCCCTTCGGCGACCTCATCGTGGTCTCGAGCTGGCTGAGCATCACGATCACGATGTTCGCGATCGTGATCGTTATGAACGCGGTGAACTTCATCGACGGGCTCGACGGTCTCGTCGCGGGCGTGTGTCTCATCTCCAACGGCGTCTTCTTCGCCTACTCGTACATCTTCACGCGCGACTCCGGCGCCTCGAGCTACTTCAATCTGTCGACCTTCCTGGCTGCGGTGCTCATCGGCGCCTGCCTCGGCTTCCTCCCGCTCAACTGGAGCCCGGCGAAGCTCTTCATGGGCGATTCCGGCGCCCTGGTGATCGGCCTGCTGATGGCGACCTCGGCAATCGCGATCACCGGTCAGATGGATCCGTCCGCATTGGATCCCGAACGTCTCGGACGTTCGCAGCTGGTCGGCGCCTTCCTGCCGATCCTGCTGCCCCTGCTCGTCGTGCTGCTGCCGCTCCTCGACTTCGGTCTCGCGGTGCTGCGTCGCATGAGCGCGGGGCGTTCGCCGTTCTCGCCCGACCGCAAGCACCTGCATCACCGGATGCTCGACCTGGGTCACCGTGACCGTGACGCGGTCCTCATCTTCTATGCGTGGACGGCCGTCATCTCGATCGCCGTCCTGCTGATGTACGTCGGGGCGCGGGAGGACTGGCTCGGACAATACCTGCCGGGTGTCGGCTTCGGCATCGTGGGCATCGCCGCCTGCCTCGTCGTCACCCTGAGCCCCACCCGCCGTCGGAAGAACACCGCGGCCGCCGAACCCGACACGACACCCGTGGAGTCCTGATGAGCCCGAGCCCCGTTTCCAGCACGCCGATCCTCCGGCGCACACTCATCGCGTCAGGGGTGGCGACCGCCGTGCTGGCGATCGTCGCGGGCGGTATCGGCTACGTCGTTGCCCAGGGCGAGGGGCTGATCAGCGGCCTGCTCGGCGTGCTGCTCGCCGCGGTGTTCCTGTCGATCACCGGTATCAGCATCCTCGTCGCCAACCGCTGGTACGGCGATCCCATCTACGTGCAGCTCTTCTTCGCCATCGTCCTCGGGGGATGGCTGCTCAAGCTGGGTCTGTTCGTGGTGGCGATGATCTTGCTCGCCGGGCAGCCGTGGCTGCATCCGATGGTCTTCTTCCTCTCGATCGTCGCCGGAGTGTTGATGTCTCTCGCGGTCGACGTCATCGTCCTCACTCGCATGAGGCTGCCCAACGTCAGCGATATCGCGCTTCCGACCGAGGTTCCCGAGGATCGTGCCCCCGGCCGGGCCGACGATGCGGGAGAAGGGCCCGGCGAGGAGGCTCCGCGGTCTTAGGGGACCCTCAGATTCTGATAGTGTTGAACCGTGCCCGCCGCTCGCCCGCGAGCGCTTGCGCTGTGTAGCACACCGACCATCGTCGCCCCGGTTTAGACCGGTGCCCCGAAGCTGGAGCCCGCGCTGTTTAATCTTGCTGCGACCCTGACCCCCCGACTGGCCTCCGACGGCGAGTTCCACGGACCTTCGATCGATGAGTTCTTCCCGGAGACGCTCTTCGAGATCGCCGGCATTCCGGTAAACCGGATCCACCTGATCCAGTTCCTCTCGGTCATCGCCGTCGTCCTCATCCTCTGGCTCGGCACCCGCCGTATGACGGTCGTCCCCGGCCGCTTCCAGAGTCTGGTCGAGATGGGGCTCGGGCTCGTCCGTGGCAACATCGCCCACGACCTGCTCGGCCGCAAGGACGGCGATCGGTTCCTCCCGATCCTCACCACGATCTTCTTCATGGTGCTGTTCATGAACATCACGGGAATCATCCCGTTCCTGAACATGCCGGGTACTGCGATCGTGGCCGTGCCACTCACGCTGGCCATCGTCAGCTACGTCACCTTCATCTACGCGGGCATCAAGCGCCACGGCCTCCGGTTCTTCAAGAATTCCCTCTTCCCGCAGGGCGTCCCCGGCTTCGCTCTTCCGATCGTGGCGATCATCGAGCTGATCTCGACCTTCATCCTGCGCCCCGTCACGCTGACGCTCCGTCTTCTCATGAACCTCGTCGTGGGGCACATGATCCTGGTGCTCGCGTTCGCGGCCACCCAGTTCTTCTTCTTCACCGCGGGCGGCGGCTGGGCCGCCCTCGGTGTCGGAACCCTCGCCTTCGGCGGCGCCTTCACCCTCTTCGAGGTCATGGTCGCCGTCCTTCAGGCCTACGTCTTCACCGTCCTCACCGCGGTCTACATCCAGCTCGCGGTCGCAGAAGAGCACTGAGCGGGCTAGGCAACTGCCTTCCCACCCAACGAAAGGAAAAACCCCGTGGACGCAACTACGGTTCTCGCTGAAATCAACGGTCACATCGGTGCGGTCGGCTACGGCCTCGCAGCGATCGGCCCGGCCATCGGTGTGGGCATCGTCGTCGGCAAGACCATCGAGGGCGTCGCTCGTCAGCCCGAGCTGGCCGGTCGTCTCCAGGTCCTCATGTGGATCGGTATCGCCTTCACCGAGGCGCTCGCGTTCGTCGGCATCGCCGTCGCGTTCATCCCGTTCCCCGCGTAATCCCCACCGACTTCTGAAGGAGACAGGATGCTGAACGCTCTTGTCACGAACCTCGCGGCAGAGGGGGAGGCCAAAAACCCCCTCATCCCCGCCTGGTACGACATCATCTGGTCGGGCTTCTGGTTCATCATCATCCTCGTCGTCGTGTGGAAGGTCGCCCTTCCCAAGCTGACGAAGATGCTCGACGAGCGGTCGGCCGCCATCGAAGGCAACATCGCGAAGGCCGACGAGGCACAGAAGCAGGCGGAAGCTGCTCTCGAGGAGTACACCCGCCAGCTCGCAGAGGCACGCACCGAAGCCGGTGAGATCCGAGAGGCCGCCCGTGAGGACGGCAAGAAGATCGTCGCCGAGGCGAAGGACGCCGCGACCGCTGAGGCCGCACGCATCACTGCCACCGCGCACACGCAGATCGAGGCCGAGCGCCAGACCGCTCTCGTCTCGTTGCGCAGCGAAGTCGGAACCCTCGCCCTCGACCTCGCCGGCGGCGTGGTCGGCGAGACGCTCTCCGATGACGCTCGTGCGACGGCCGTGGTCGACCGCTTCCTCGCCGAGCTCGAGGCATCCGAGAAGGCGGCCCAGTAATGGGAAGCGCGACCGTTCAGGCACTCGCGGCATCCACTCAGGCGCTTGCCGCAGCGAAGGGCGTCACCCTCGAGACCGCGAGCGAGCTCTTCGTCGCCGCGCGGGCTGCGGGGGAGTCGCCTCAGCTGAGCGGCGCGCTCGCTGACCCCGCGGCGTCGGTCGCGGCACGGCAGAAGGTCGTCTCCGCAGTTTTCGGCTCCCTCTCCGCCGGCGCTCAAAGCGTGCTGGCTTCGGCTGTCGCCGAGCGTTGGTCCACCGCTGACGAGCTCGTCGACGGGATCGAGGAACTCGCGATCCGCGCGGCCGCGATCGCGGATCCCGCGGCCGACATCGAGGGCGAGATCTTCGGATTCTCCCGCCTCGTCGCGGCCAACCCGGAGCTCGAGCTCGCACTCGGAAGCCGACTGGGCGGAGACGAGGCGAAGGGTGCTCTGGTCGAGCGTCTTCTCGCCGGCGGCTCCACCAGCGCGTCCGCAGCGCTGATCATCTCGTCGCTCGTGCGCCAGCCGCGCGAGCGTCGGGTTCGTCAACTGCTGAGTCGGGCGATCCGTATCGTCTCGAGCCAGCGCGGTCTCGTGGTCGCTACCGTCCACACCGCTTCCGAGCTGAGCGATGCGCAGCGTACCCGTCTGAGCGACGCTCTCTCGCGCCGCTATGACGGCGAGGTCTCGCTCAACGTCGTCATCGACCCCGCTGTCGTCGGAGGTCTGCGCGTGCAGATCGCCGATGACGTCATCGACGGCAGCATCTCCGCACGACTCGCCGACCTTCGCCAGAAGCTCGCGGGCTAACACGACTTCGCGCGGGGAACCGCGCACCCAGATACAAAGGGAAGACAATGGCAGAACTATCGATCAGCCCCGACGTCATCCGTGACGCGCTGAAGGACTTCGCCGCAGCATACGAGCCCACCGGCGCCGCGGCGACCGAGGTCGGCACCGTCATCGACGCCGCCGATGGCATCGCGCACGTCGAAGGACTGCCCGGTGTGATGGCGAACGAGCTCGTCACCTTCGCCGACGGCACCAAGGGCCTCGCGCTGAACCTCGACGAGCACGAGATCGGTGTCGTCGTGCTCGGTGACTTCACCGGCATCGAAGCGGGCCAGGAGGTCACCCGCACGGGTGAGGTCCTCTCCGTGCCCGTCGGCGACGGCTACCTCGGCCGCGTCGTCGACCCGCTCGGCAACCCGATCGACGGCCTCGGCGCCATCGCGACCGAGGGCGTGCGCGAGCTCGAGCTCCAGGCCCCGGGCGTCATGCAGCGCAAGTCGGTCCACGAGCCGATGCAGACGGGCATCAAGGCGATCGACGCCATGATCCCGGTCGGTCGTGGCCAGCGTCAGCTGATCATCGGCGACCGCCAGACCGGCAAGACGGCCATCGCGATCGACACGATCATCAACCAGAAGGCCAACTGGGAGTCGGGCGACGTCAGCAAGCAGGTTCGCTGCATCTACGTCGCGATCGGCCAGAAGGGCTCGACCATCGCTTCGGTGAAGGGCGCGCTCGAAGAGGCCGGCGCCCTGGAGTACACCACGATCGTGGCGGCTCCGGCCTCCGACCCCGCGGGCTTCAAGTACCTCGCCCCTTACACCGGTTCGGCCATCGGTCAGCACTGGATGTACGGCGGCAAGCACGTCCTGATCATCTTCGACGACCTGTCGAAGCAGGCCGAGGCCTACCGTGCCGTCTCGCTGCTCCTGCGTCGTCCGCCGGGCCGCGAGGCCTACCCGGGTGACGTCTTCTACCTGCACTCGCGTCTTCTCGAGCGTTGCGCGAAGCTGTCGGACGAACTGGGTGCCGGCTCGATGACGGGTCTCCCGATCATCGAGACGAAGGCCAACGACGTCTCGGCCTACATCCCGACCAACGTGATCTCGATCACCGACGGCCAGATCTTCCTGCAGTCCGACCTCTTCAACGCCAACCAGCGTCCGGCGGTCGACGTGGGTATCTCGGTCTCGCGAGTCGGTGGCGACGCGCAGGTCAAGTCGATCAAGAAGGTCTCGGGTACGTTGAAGCTCGAGCTCGCGCAGTACCGCTCGCTCGAAGCATTCGCGATGTTCGCTTCCGACCTCGACGCGGCTTCGCGTCGTCAGCTGTCCCGCGGTGCGCGCCTGACCGAGCTGCTCAAGCAGCCGCAGTACTCGCCGTACCCGGTCGAGGAGCAGGTCGTCTCGATCTGGGCCGGCACCAACGGCAAGCTGGACACGATCGAGGTCGAAGATGTGCTGCGCTTCGAGCGCGAGCTCCTCGACTACCTGCGTCGGAACACCAAGGTGCTTGACACGCTGCGCGAGACGAACGTCCTCGACGACGCCACGGTTGCGGAACTCGACAAGCAGACCGACAGCTTCATCCTGGAGTTCCAGGGTGGCAAGGGCCACGCCATCGGCGCCCCTGGCCACGAGGAGCACGCTGCGGCCGAGGCCGATGACGTCAACCAGGAGAAGATCGTCAAGGGTCGTCGCGCGTAATCGCGTGAGGTACTGACATATGGGCGCTCAACTCAGGGTCTACAAGCAGAAGATCTCTTCTGCTCAGACGACCAAGAAGATCACGAAGGCGATGGAACTCATCGCGGCTTCGCGCATTCAGAAGGCGATGGCACGCGTCAAGGCGTCCAGCCCCTTCGCGCGGGCCGTGACGAGGGCTGTGTCCGCCGTCGCGACGCACTCGAACGTCGACCACCCGCTCACCCGTGAGCCAGAGAACATCCGCCGCTCCGCGGTCGTGATCTTCTCGTCGGACCGCGGTCTCGCGGGAGCCTTCAACTCGCAGATCCTCCGTGAGGGCCTCGAGGTGGCGGAGCTCCTGCGCGAGCAGGGCAAGGAGCCGGTGTTCTACCTCGTCGGCCGCAAGGCAGTCGGTTACTTCCAGTTCCGTCGCATCGCGTCGGCCGCGGAGTGGACCGGCGACACCGACACCCCGTCGTTCCACACGGCGGAGGAGATCTCGCAGACTCTTCTCGAGGCCTTCTCCCGTGGCGGCGACGAGGGCGGCGTCGACGAGATCCACCTCGTGTACAACCGTTTCGTCAGCATGATGACGCAGTCGCCGGAGTCCGTGCGTCTGCTTCCGCTGGAGATCACGGAAGCCGATGAGTCGGAGGCGGGCAACACCGTTTACCCGCTGTACGAGTTCGAGCCGGATGCCGAGACCGTCCTCGACGCCATCCTGCCGGTGTACATCCA
This sequence comes from Microbacterium paraoxydans, assembly GCF_020524545.1. GTDB lineage: Bacteria > Actinomycetota > Actinomycetes > Actinomycetales > Microbacteriaceae > Microbacterium > Microbacterium paraoxydans_C. The sequence continues at coordinate 165,839 of NZ_JAIVLG010000003.1, forward strand.
GAGCCGCGTCTTCAACGCGCTCCTGCAGTCCTCTGCTGCGAAGCAGGCGGCTACGCAGAAGGCGATGAAGTCGGCCAGCGACAACGCCGACAAGCTCATCACCGACTACACCCGTCTGCGCAACAACGCGCGCCAGGCGGAGATCACGCAGCAGATCGCGGAGATCGTCGGCGGCGCCGACGCCCTCTCGTCGAGCAAATAGACCCTCAGGAAAGAGACGAAAATGACCACCACCGCCACGGCTGACAAGCCGGCGACCGCGGTCGTCGGGCGCGTCGCACGCGTCAACGGTCCGGTTGTCGACATCGAGTTCCCTCATGACTCGATCCCCGACATCTACAACGCGCTGAAGACCACGATCGTCATCGGCGAGGAGTCGACCGAGATCACCCTCGAGGTCGCCCAGCACCTCGGTGACGACCTGGTTCGCGCCATCGCGCTGAAGCCGACCGACGGCATCGTCCGCGGTCAGGAGGTGCGCGACACGGGTGAGGCGATCTCCGTGCCCGTCGGCGACATCACCAAGGGCAAGGTGTTCAACGTGATCGGCGAGGTCCTCAACGGCGAGCCCGGTGAGACCATCGAGGTCACGGAGCGCTGGCCCATCCACCGCAAGGCCCCGAACTTCGACCAGCTCGAGTCGAAGACCACCATGTTCGAGACCGGCATCAAGTCGATCGACCTCCTGACCCCCTATGTGCAGGGTGGAAAGATCGGTCTGTTCGGCGGTGCCGGTGTCGGTAAGACCGTGCTCATCCAGGAGATGATCCAGCGTGTCGCGCAGGACCACGGTGGTGTGTCGGTGTTCGCGGGTGTCGGTGAGCGCACTCGTGAGGGCAACGACCTGATCCACGAGATGGAGGAGGCGGGCGTCTTCGACAAGACCGCGCTCGTCTTCGGCCAGATGGACGAGCCGCCGGGGACGCGTCTGCGTGTCGCCCTCTCGGCTCTGACGATGGCGGAGTACTTCCGCGATGTGCAGAAGCAGGACGTGCTCCTCTTCATCGACAACATCTTCCGCTTCACGCAGGCTGGTTCCGAGGTCTCCACGCTTCTGGGTCGCATGCCCTCCGCCGTGGGTTACCAGCCGAACCTCGCCGACGAGATGGGTCTCCTGCAGGAGCGCATCACGTCGACGCGTGGCCACTCGATCACGTCGCTGCAGGCAATCTACGTGCCGGCCGACGACTACACCGACCCGGCACCGGCGACGACCTTCGCGCACCTCGATGCGACGACCGAGCTTTCGCGTGAGATCGCCTCGAAGGGTCTGTACCCGGCAATCGACCCGCTGACCTCGACGTCGCGGATCATGGACCCCCGCTACTTGGGCGAGGACCACTACCGGGTGGCCACGACGGTCAAGCAGATCCTCCAGAAGAACAAGGAGCTGCAGGAGATCATCGCGATCCTCGGCGTCGACGAGCTCTCCGAGGAAGACAAGATCGTCGTGTCGCGTGCTCGCCGCATCCAGCAGTTCCTCTCGCAGAACACGTATATGGCGAAGAAGTTCACCGGTGTCGAGGGTTCGACGGTTCCGCTGAAGGACACGATCGAGTCGTTCGACGCGATCACCCGCGGTGACTTCGACCACGTGGCCGAGCAGGCGTTCTTCAACGTCGGTGGTATCTCCGACGTCGAAGAGCAGTGGGCGAAGATCCAGAAGGAGAACGGCTGACCATGGCGCTGCACGTCAGCCTCGTCTCCGCGGATGCGGAGGTCTGGACGGGAGAGGCGAGCCTCGTGGTCGCCAAGACCGTCGAGGGTGAGATCGGCTTCATGACCGGCCACGAGCCGGTGCTGGCCATCCTCGCCGAGGGGCAGGTCCGCATCACGCAGTCGGACGGCACCAAGGTACTGGCCAACGCGCAGGACGGGTTCCTCTCGATGGAGGGGGACACCCTGACGATCGTGGCCGGCAACGCGGCTCTCATCGCCTAGTTTCTCGTTTTCGTCGCGTCCGCCTCGGAACCCCTGTGGGTCCCGAGGCGGACGCGTCTGCATCCACCGAGGTTCCATGAAGATCCTGCTCCCTCCGTCCGAGACCAAGCGAGAAGGGGGTATCGGCACCCCGCTCGACCTTCACTCGCTGGCGCTGCCCGGTCTGACCACGCAACGGCGGGCTGTGCTGGATGCGCTCGTCGATCTCGCTGCCGACGAGGAAGAGTCGCGGCGGGTGCTGAAGCTGAGTGAGCGGCAGGCGGGCGACGTCGCGCACAACCGTCGGCTGCGAACGGCTCCCACGATGCCGGCGGTCGATCGGTACACGGGTGTCCTGTTCGATGCACTCGCGGCCTCCTCTCTCTCGAAGGCCTCCCGCCGGTGGGTGGGCGACCACGTCTGGATCCACAGTGCTCCGTTCGGTCCGGTCGGCGCTCTGGATCCGATACCGACGTATCGTCTCGCCGCGGGCACCTCACTCCCCGGCCTACCCGCTCTGCGTCGTCATTGGGCCGAGATGACCTCCGCAGCGTTCGCGGACGCGGCGCCGTCATTCGTGCTCGACCTCCGCAGTGAGGCGTACGTCGCTCTGGGGCCTGTTCCGGACAGCGTGCCCTCGGTGTATGTGCGGGTCGTCACAGCGCGCGGCAGGGCGTTGAACCACTTCAACAAGAAGTCCAAGGGACTGCTGGTACGCGCCCTCGCCGAGGACCGGCCCCGAAGCACGTCTCTCCGCGGCTTTCGTACGTGGGCGCGGTCCCAGGGTTTCACGCTACGAGATGGCGATCAGGCGGGAATCGTCGAGCTCGTCGTCGCGGAATAGTGGGCACTCCTCGCCGCTGACGCGCGTGCGCGCACCTCGTTGCCCGGGAGTCACGCGCACCGCTAGTGTGGTGTCGCGGCGTGAATCGCGTCCGTAAATTCAGATCCGGAGGGGATCATGAACTCCTACTACGACACGGGATACTTCGCCGTACTTTTCGGCATCATCATCTTCAGCGTCATCATCGGTCTTGCCGGATACGTGCTGGGCTCTCTCTTCTTGATGAAGATCTTCGACAAAGCAGGCGTCGAGGGCAAGTGGCGCGCGTGGGTGCCCGTCTACAACGCGATGATCTTCTTCAAGCTCGGTGACCTGAGCCCGTGGCTCGTCCTCTACGGAATCGGCGGTGCCGCGTTGCTGAGCTGGATCGGCATCGGCTATGCCTTCTCGCTGGCTCTTGCCGTCTTCTCCGCAATCGCCGCCTGGCGTGTCGGTCTCAAGCTCCAGAAGGACGCCGTCTGGGTCGTTCTCTACGTTTTCCTGAGCATCGTGTGGCTGGGTATCAACGCCTTCGACAAGTCTCGCTGGAACCCGAACATCCAGCCGGCGTCGTGGGCGTCGAACGGTTTCCTCGGAGACCGGACGGTCTGGAACGGGGTGCCGGTCCAGCCGGCTGCGGCAGCCCCGCAGCCAGGCTACGGTGCGCCGCAGGGATACACCCCGCCCGCGCAGCCCGGATACGCACCGCCTGCCCAGCCCGGATACGCACCGCCTGCCGGTCCTGCGGCGCCCGCGACAGGAGCCCCGGTTCCGCCGACGACGCCTCCGGCGCCCCCGGCTGCACCGCCCGCCGCGCCGTCGGCACCGCCCGCTGGCCCGCCGGCACCGCCCGCCGCGCCGTCGGCACCGCCCGCTGGCCCGCCGGCACCGCCCGCTGCGCCGCCGGCACCTCCGGCGGCTCCGCCCGCATCGCCCAACGATCCCACGCAGCCTCCGGCGTGACCATCTGACACAGAGCCTCCGACTTCGGTCGGGGGCTCTGTGCTGTGTGCGTTGGTCTCCTGGTTCCAGCGGACGCTAACGTGGAGACATGGTCTTGACGCAGCGCCGAGTCGGCGCATCCGGTCTTCTCGTCTCTGCCACCGGTCTCGGCTGCAACAACTTCGGGCGTGCGGGGACGGCCACCGAGACTCTTGCCGGTACGCGAGAGGTGATCGACGCGGCGCTCGCGAACGGAATCACGTTCTTCGACACGGCTGACATGTATGGTGCGGTGGCCGGCGCGAGCGAGACCCTCATGGGTGAAGCGCTCGAAGGGCGGCGCGATCGTGTCGTGCTCGCGACCAAGTTCGGCCACGAACGCGACATGGGGTACGAGTTCCCCGCAGCACGCGGCTCTCGTCGGTACATCCGTCGCGCCGTCGAGGAGTCCCTGCGTCGCCTGCGCACCGACTGGATCGATCTCTACCAATTGCATCTGCCTGATCGGGAAACGCCGATCGCGGAGACCACGGACGCGCTCGACGAGCTCGTACGCGAGGGGAAGATCCGCTACTTCGGACACTCGAACTTTCGTGGCTGGGAGATAGCCGAGGCGGAGTTCACCTCCCGTGCGCGGTCGTCCGGAAGGTTCGTCTCCGCGCAGAACCACTACTCTCTGCTGGCCCGCGCCGCCGAGCGCGAAGTCCTTCCGGCCGTCGCGCGGTACGAACTGGGCTTCTTCCCCTATTTCCCTCTGCACAACGGTCTCCTCACCGGGAAGTTCACGCGCGACGGCGGGCCCGCATCGAGCAGGATCATGTCCGCGCGAAGGCACGTCTGGGAAGACGCGCCCTGGGAGGCACTCGAGACCTTCCGGGGCTTCTGCGAAGAACGCGGCATCACCATGTTGCAGGCAGCCTTCGGGTGGCTTCTCGCGAACCCGGCGGTGTCCAGCGTCATCGCCGGCGCGACATCTGCGGAGCAGATCGAAGCGAACGCGGCCGCTGGCGATGCGTGGCGTCCGGATGCCTCGGATCTCGAGATCATCGACCGGCTGTTCCCGCTGCCCGCCGACCCGGGCGCACGAGTGTGATCGCAGCGCGGGGGAGTTCTACTACGATGTGTGAGTATCCTGCGGTCGCCCGATCCGTCGCAGGCCCATCGGAGGCAGTACGTGGCTGAGACGAAGACGCATCGCGTCACGGTTGCGCAGCGCCCGCTGCTCCTGTCGTGGGCAGGGGCCACCGATCTCGGTCGCCGCCGCGAGATCAATCAGGACGCGTTTCTCGCCGAGTTCCCACTTTTCATCGTGGCGGACGGCATGGGCGGGCACGCCGGCGGGGAGATCGCGAGCAGCAGCACGGTCGCCCGGCTCCAGGCCGTGGTCGCTGCAGGAGAGGTCAACGGCCCTGCGATCGAGAAAGCACTCGAGCTGGCCGTGGGCGATATCGCCGAGCATCCGGAGACGACCGATGAGGGCACCGGGACGACGCTCACGGGTGTCTTCCTCGTCGGCGACGGCGAGGATGCGCATTGGGTCGCGCTGAACATCGGGGACTCGCGCGTGTACCTGCTCCGGGACGATCGTCTCGTGCAGGTGACGACGGATCACTCCGTCGTCCAGGAGCTGATCGCGGCCGGCAAGCTCAGCCCCGAGGAGGCTGAAGGTCACCCCTACAGCAACGTGATCACACGGGCCGTGGGGGCGAGCGAACTCACGCCACCGGACTACGTCAGCGTCGACGTGCGCGCGGGCGATCGGTTCGTGATCTGCTCCGATGGGCTCACGAAGGAGCTCACCGACTACGGCATCCAGCACTTCCTGCGGGAGAACAGCGATCCGGCCGCAGGCGTGGACGCCATGCTCGCGGCTGCCCTGGAAAACGGCGGACGAGACAACGTGACGCTCATCATCGTGCAGATCGAGGAAGACGACGACTCGTCCTCCCCAGGTGAGGACACGACGGAATAGTCGCTCGGCGCTGTGGAGAGCGCCCTCGGTCGGCGGGCCATGCGGTCCACTGGGTGGCATGAACTCTCTGCCGATCGTGCTCCCCGCCGCCGCCCCGCCGTCTCGTCGCGCACCATTGCCGTTCCTGGCGGCAGCGGTCCCGGTGATCGGGGGCGTGCTCCTGTGGGTCATAACCGGATCGGTGTTCGCGCTCTGCTTCGCGGCACTCGGTCCACTCATGATGGGTGCGTCGTTCCTCGATGCTGCCCGAACCCGCCGTCGCGAAAGACGTCGGGCCGAGGCGGACGCGGAGCGAGACTGGGCCGTGGCCGAAGGAGAGCTGATCCGCCGCCACCGCGCTGAGCGTGACGCACTGTGGCTCCGTCTGCCCGACGCCTCCGTCTGCCTCACGCAACCACCTCTCCGCGGTGCAGAGCCGCCCGATGCCGAGACCTCGCTCGTCGTGGGTGCCGGCAGCGTCGCGAGCGGAGTCGGTTGCAGTGGGGGCGACGACAGCCGCAGCCGGGACTTCCGCCGGCGTTCCGGCCTCCTCGAAGACGCTCCGACCGTGGTTCCACTCGGTGGCGGCGTCTGTATTCGCGGCGCGCGACCGGTGATCCTCGCAGTCGCACGGGCACTGGTGGTACAACTCGGCCTGCGCTTCAGCGCCGCCCAGCTGTCGTTGGTCGGGACGGCTCTCGACGAATGCGGCCTCGACGCCATGCCACACGCGCGACGTTCTCGTCGCAGCGGCTTTCGACTCGGCGTCGGGACGCACGAGTCCGGCCGCGTGGACGCGGACTCTCTGATCTGGCTCACCCCCGCTGACGCCGAGGTGCCTGAAGGGATCACCACTGTGATCGACGTCGTCGAACCGGGGCAGGCGAGGCTCCGCACGCCGAACGGGACATCGACGTTGGCTGTCGAGTGCCTGTCGTTCGCCCAAGCGGCTCAGGTCGCAGAAGAGCATGCCGCGCTGGGCGACGGCGCCGAAGTGCTCCCCGAGGTGTTGTCTCTGCACGAGCTCGAGCAGCCGCCCCTGGGCGAAGGTCTGGCTGCGGTGGTCGGACGGAGCGCCTACGGGGACGTGATGATCGACATCGTCGAGGACGGCCCGCATGCCATCGTCACCGGCACGACCGGCACGGGCAAGAGCGAGCTCCTGGTCAGCTGGGTCACGGCGCTCGCTGCGCACCACGGCCCCGACCGGGTGACGTTCCTCCTGGCCGACTTCAAGGGCGGCACAGCCTTCGAACCGCTGCGGGCGCTGCGACAGGTCGCGGCCGTGATCACGGATCTCGACGACGAAGGTGCACGGCGTGGAGTCTCCAGTCTCACCGCAGAGCTCCGCCGGCGGGAGGCTCTCCTGGCGGCTGCCGGAGCCCGGGACGTGCGTGACGTCGGGATACCGCGGTTGGTCATCGTCGTGGACGAGTTCGCGGCGCTTCTGGCCGAGCACCCCGACCTCGGGGCGGTGTTCATCGATGTGGCAGCCCGAGGTCGGGCCTTGGGAATGCACCTCATCCTCGGTACGCAGCGTGCGACCGGGGTGGTTCGAGACGCACTTGCCGCCAACTGTCCGCTTCGCCTCAGCTTGCGGGTGGCGGACGCCGCCGACAGCAGGGCGATGATCGGAACGGATGCCGCAGCCGAGCTTCCTGGAGGAGCGGCTTCCCGTGGCGTCGGGCTCGTACGGCGTCCTGCGGATTCGGAGCCGATCGCCATGCGTGTCGCGCTCACCGGCGCGGCGGAGCTGCGAGGCATCGGGGTGCGCTGGGCGGAAGCGGCGCCTCCACGCAGCCCCTGGCTCCCGGCGCTTCCCTCGTGTCTTCCGCTCGGCGATCTGCTCAGGGCGCCAGATCATGCCCCGGGGGACGCGCTCATCCTCGGCCGCGCTGACGAGCCGGCGCAGCAGGTGCAGCCGCTGGAGACCCTGCGCTGCGGGCAGGAGCGGGGGCTGGTGCTCCTCGGGGCACCGGGATCGGGACGGACTACGGCCCTGCGGGTCCTCGCGGCTCAGCGATCCGACTCGGATACGGTGTGGGTACCGCGAGACCTCGAGGCAGCATGGGACCTCATCGACATATGGACCTGCGGGAACGAGCGCGTCCCCTCGCTCGTTCTCTGCGACGATCTCGACACGCTCGTGTCGGACTTCCCGCCGGAGTACGGCCAGCAGTTCGCTCACCGCTGGGAACGCCTGCTCCGAGCCGGCTCAGGGACGACGTTCGTGGTGACCGCGGGCCGATCGACGGGAGCACTCGGACGTGTGCTCGACACGCTGCCCCGCCGCGCATTGCTGCGCACGGCGACTCGCGTCGAACACCTCGCGGCCGGGGGCGAGGCAGCTGCCTTCCTTCGCGACCGCGGGCCAGGTCGTGCGAGTATCGGCGATCGTGAGGTCCAGCTCGCCTGGCTCGACGACGCAGTGGGGGAGCCGATCTACCCGCGTTCGCAGGCGACGTGGTCGCCGTCGTGCCCCGTCACGGCGATCGTCAGCGCCGGGGCCAGGGCGACTGCAGCTCGGCTGCGCGATGCGCACGCAGGCTTCGAGGTCGTTCTCGTCGGTGCGGAGCCGACTTTGTCGGACAGCAACCGAATTCTTGTGGCCGATGCCGAGACCTGGCAACGCAACTGGTCTTCGTGGCAGCGCATCCGCGCCGAAGGAGAGGTCGTGATCCGAGCGGAGCAGCAGGCCGATCTGCGGCAGCTGGCCGGGGTCCGCGAACTCCCACCGTACGCGCGGGCGCACGCAGGACGGGCCTGGACCGTGCGAGGAGCCGAGTCGCCGCGCAGAGCGATCCTGTCGGAGCTGATGCCGTGAGATCAGCGCAGCCCGGCTGCGCGGGCGCCGACCGTCCGCGCGTCAGATAAGCGTGCTCGGGCGAAGGGCGCCGACGATCGATCCCCCGCCGGAGACGCCGAGGGGCAGAGACTCCGCGAGCGTCGCGACGTCAGTGTCGTTCAGGGCGCCTGCGCGGGCGAGGAGCGTCGCGGCCACGATCGTCGTCGCGCGGCTCGCTCCGTCCAGCACCTTCAACGCCACGGTCGTGCCGTTCGGGGCGACCATCACCATCACACCCTCGGCGCCGAACTTGGCGAACACTCCGAGCGTCTCGATGGCGATCGTGTCCGGCCGTCCTGGCCCCTCGATCGCCCAGGGGTTCTCCCGGACGGCGCGCACCAGAGAGCCCGCCACCCGGTGGAGGGCGAACGGCGATCGGTCGGACGCCGTGCCGATGCGATGGATCGAACGCGCCAGGCCTGTGAGTGTGATCGCGTAGACGGGCGCGCCGCATCCGTCTATCGCTGTGTGTGCAACCTTCTCGCCCGTGAGGCGCTCGACGACATCGCGGATGTGCGTTTGCAGGGGATGAGCGGGGTCGAGGTATCCGTCGGTCGGCCAACCGGTCGCCACGCAGGCACGCAGCATCGCGGCGTGCTTTCCCGAGCAGGGCATCCGCACGCGCGAGGGTTCACCGTGCTCGCGGACGAGCTCGTCCCGGCTGGCAGAGTCTGTCGGCCACGATGCCGGGCAGCCGAGGTGATCCTCGGTCAGCCCGTCTGCGGTGAGGATGTCGCGCACCACCGAGGCGTGTCGGTCGGTGCCGATATGGCTGGCGGTGGAGATCGCGAGCTGCTCGCCGTCCAAGACGGCACCGGCGGTGATGCAGGCAACGGCCTGCAGAGGCTTGAGGCTCGAACGGGGGAGGACCAGAGCATCGGTGTTGCCGTGGCGGGCGACGACGTCACCGTCGGAAGACAACACGACCGCAGCTCCGATGTGACGTGATTCGACGAACCCGCTCCGCTCGACGACGGCGAGTTCCACGGAATCCTGAACGGTGAGAGTCTCCAGCACCCGTCAACTCTATCGCCGGACCTCCGGTGGCTCAGCCGATGTGGGACGAAGCTGGCAGACTGGCGGCATGGCAGAGTCGACTCCCCGCGTTCTCGGTGAACACCACTACGCGCTCACGGCGACGTGGACCGGTAACCGCGGAACCGGCACATCCGGCTACCGCGACTACCGCCGCGACGTGACGATCGAAGTCAGCGGTAAGCCGGAGCTTCTGGCCTCGGCAGACAAGCCCTTCCGCGGAGACCCGTCGCGGTGGAACCCGGAAGATCTGCTGCTCGCGTCCCTCTCCGAGTGCCACCTGCTTTCCTACCTGCACGCGTGCGTGACGCTCGGCGTCGTCGTCGTGTCATACAGGGACGAGGCGAGCGGCATGATGCGTGAGGACGGGAAGGGGGGAGGTGCCTTCGCAGAGGTGATGCTCCGCCCCGACGTGGTCGTCGCGGAGGCATCGATGATCGAAGCTGCTGAGCGCGCCCACGAGTTGGCCAACCAATGGTGTTTCATCGCCAACTCGATGAACTTCCCCGTGCGCCACCAGGCGACGATCAGAACGCCCGCGTAGCGCGGCGGCCGCGTCGTCAGCGACGCTCGTGGGGGAGCGCCTGCTTGATCTTCTCGATGGTGCCCTGGGCCGGTGCCTCGTTGTAGGTTCCTGCAAGCTCCTGGCCGGAGAGCCCATGGATCGCAGCCATGATCTCGTCGGTGGCGCCGCGACGGGCTCGACCGCTCGTCGCGGGACCGTGCGGTGACAGATCGAGGGGTTCGCCGAAGCGCACCGTGATGCGCTCAGAGAGCGTCGGAATCTTGGCGCCCACGGGCATCACCTTGTCCGTGCCGATCAGCCCCACCGGGACCACGGGAGCACCCGTCTGCAGGGCGAGGAACGCGACGCCGGTTCGTCCCTTGTACAGTCGGCCGTCAGTGGAGCGAGTGCCCTCCGGGTACAGCGCCACCGCGAGGCCTTCGTCGAGGAGCTGCCGCTGAAGATCCAACGCGTCCAATGCTGCTTGGCCGGCTCCGCGTCGCACCGGGATCGCTCCGATCGACTCGAAGAACGTCTTGCTCATCCATCCCTGGAACCCGGTGCCCTCGAAGTATGCGGACTTCGCCAGGAAGTGCACGGGACGCGGCGCGGCGACGGGGATCGCGATCGAGTCGATGAAGGAGAGGTGATTGCTCGCGAAGATGACGGGGCCGGTCAGCGGCACGTGATCGCGGCCTTCGATCCGCGGTCGGTACACGAGTCGGGCCAGCGGGGTGATGAGGCTACGGCCGAGCGTGTACGCGAAGCCGGCATGGCGCGGTTTCACAGTCTCTGCGGGCGAGGATCCCTCTGCGGGCGAGGATTCGGGCTCGACGGACTGCTCAGAGGTCATCAGAGCAGGTTACTCCCGGATCCATGCCGGCGTGGGAATGAAGAGTTTCGCCGCGCCTCCCAGCCGGGGCAAAGGGGTATGGGGGAGGATAGGGTGTCCCGCCCGCGATCCCGAGGTCTCACTGTGCGCAAGCGTCCGCTCATCGTCCTGTCCACCGTCGCCGCGGCGACCCTGCTGCTGGCGGGCTGTTCCGGTAGCTCCGCGCCGTCGAGTTCCGGCACGCCGAGCCCCTCGGCCTCGAGTGCGTGTGCTCTGGACGCGCAGCCGGGAGAGACCTCTGATGCCGTCGTCGTCGAGGGAGAGGGCGCAGACACCACGGTGACCGTCCCGTCGGATGCGGCCTTCGCGGGTGTCGAGCGCACGGTCGTCTCGGCAGGCGACGGGGACGACGTGTTCGTCAACGACCTCGTCTCCGTCGAGTACCAGATCGTGGATGCGACCACCAACGAGGTGCTTGATTCCTCCGCGCGTGGTGAGGGCGGGGTACTGCCTGTCCTCCTCGACACCAACCAGTCCTCGCTCTTCGTCGCCGCGCTCGAGTGCGAGCCCCTCGGCTCGCGCATCGTGCTCTCGCTGCCCGGCAGCGCGCTGGGCGAGGGCGCGAACAACGTGGTCGTCTACGCGCAGGCCGTCGAGCAGCTCCCCGAAGTCGCCGACGGAACTCCCGTCGACCCGACTCCCGGCATGCCGACGGTCACGCTCGACGACGATGGCAAGCCGTCGATCGAGATCCCGGAGGGCGACGCGCCGGCCGAGACCGAGGTCGCCGTCCTCAAGCAGGGCGACGGAGCGACCGTCGCGTCCGGTGACCTCGTCGTCGTGCAGTACCTGGGCGTCAAGTGGTCGGACGGCGAGGAATTCGACTCCAGCTGGAGCCGCGACGCTGTCCCGGCTCAGTTCCAGACCACCGGCGTGGTCGCCGGCTTCCAGAAGGCGCTCGAAGGGCAGAAGGTCGGCTCGCAGGTGATCGTCGTGATGCCGCCGTCGGATGGGTACGGCGCGAGTGAGGGCCACGAGCTCCAGAAGGAGAGCCTCGTCTTCGTCGTCGACATCCTCGCCACCACTCCTGTCCAGTAGCGCGGGCGGTACCCGGGACGTGTCCTAGGCTGGCGTCATGCGTCGCATCATCGTCCTCGGCTCCACCGGTTCCATCGGCACCCAGGCGCTGGATGTCATCCGCGCCAACCCTCGGAGATTCGAACTGGTCGGTCTCGCGGCGGGGTCCAACCGCGAGATGCTGGAGGCGCAAGCCGAGGAGTTCCGGGTCGAGCACACCGCGCTCGGCGCCGCCGACGCTGAGCAGCTCGTGCGCGATGTCGAGGCCGACGTCGTCCTCAACGCGATCACCGGCTCGATCGGTCTCGGTTCGACGCTCGCCGCGCTGAAGGCCGGTCGCACGCTCGCCTTGGCGAACAAGGAGTCCTTGATCGTCGGCGGTGACCTGGTGCTGGCCGCCGCCGCACCTGGGCAGATCGTCCCCGTCGACTCCGAGCACTCAGCTCTGGCACAGGCGCTCCTCGCGGGCACCCATGCCGAGGTCCGGCGCCTCGTGGTGACTGCATCCGGTGGTCCATTCCGTGGACGGTCCCGCGCCGAGTTGACCGAGGTCACCCCGGCGCAGGCGCTCGCGCACCCGACCTGGGACATGGGGCGCATGGTCACGACGAACTCGGCGACCCTGGTGAACAAGGGGCTCGAGGTGATCGAGGCGCACCTGCTCTTCGATATCGCCTACGACGACATCGAGGTCGTCGTGCATCCGCAATCGATCGTGCACTCGATGGTCGAGTTCATCGACGGCTCGACCATCGCGCAGGCGTCGCCGCCCGACATGCGCCTGCCGATCTCGCTGGGGTTGGACTGGCCGCATCGCGTCGGAGGAGTCGGACGGCCGCTGGATTGGACGCAGGCGACGTCATGGAGCTTCGAACCGCTCGATAGAGAGGCGTTTCCCTCGGTCGCGCTGGCGAAGGCGGTCGGTCGCGCTGGCGGGACGTTCCCCGCGGTCTACAACGCGGCCAACGAGCAAGCTGTCGATGCCTTCCACGAGGGGCGATTGCCCTTCCTTGGCATCGTCGACACGATCGCCGGTGTCATCGACGCCCATGACGCTCCTGATGCCTTGACCGTCGAGACGCTCTCAGCGGCGGAGTCCTGGGCGCGCGAGACGGCAGATCGGATGATCGAGGCAGGCTGAGAGCGGAGTCGGAGCGGCCTTCACCGCTCCGACGGCGTCAATCCTCGTCGGGGTAGGGCACGGGCCAGCGCGGCTCGGGAACAGGCCATCCAGCCGCGCGCAACGCGCGACGGGCGAGTTCACGAGCGGAGTAGGGTGTGCGGACGCCGCGGATGTCGCGGTAGTCCTGGTGGCCAGGTCCGGCCCAGAGGATCGCGTCGCCGTCGCCGACCAGTCCGACGGCGGTGATGATCGCGTTCTCCGGTGGTGAGGCTTCGTGGATCTCGGCGTCGGGCCGTGCCCGGCGCGCGCCGGCGATGAGCGTGGCGCGGATGGAGGCGGGATCCTCGAACCGAGGGTGGTGGTCGGTCACCACGAGGATGTCGCTGCCTTCCACCGCGGTGCGCGCCATGTCGAACCGTTTGCTCGCGTCGCGATCTCCGTCGGCGCCGAACAGCATCAATACTCGCCCCGGGGTGACGCGGCGGACAGCGGCGAGCGTCTTCTCGAACGCATCGGGGGAGTGTCCGAAGTCGACGAACACCGCGGGGCCCCGCTCGCCGGAGACGAGCTGTGTGCGGCCGGGGAGATAGGCGCGGATGCCGTCGTCCTGGGTGAGCGCCGTGACGATCCGGTCCCACGCGTAACCGCCCTCCAGGAGCATGACGATCGCGAGCGCGGCGTTCGCGGCCATGTGCGGTCCGATGACGGGAACCGTCGTGGTGAGGGAGCCTGCCGGTCCGGTCATGGTGAACGTGGTGCCGGCAGCTCGCTCGTCATCGATCACGACGACCCAGTCCGCCGCGGAGGCAGCAGCGGGATCGGCTGCGATCGACGGCGTTCCGACGGTCACCACGGGGATCTCCGCGCGCTCGACCACGATCGCACCGGAAGGCGAGTCCAGGCAGATGACACCGCGCTTCGCGCGATCGGGGCGGAACAGCGGCAGCTTGGCCTCGAAGTACTCCTCCATGTCGGCGTAGTCGTCGAGGTGATCGTGGCTGAGGTTGGTGAAGCCCGCGACGTCGAAACGAAGGCCGTCGACGCGGTGCCGCGACAGCGCCTGTGCGCTGACCTCGACGGCCACCGCTTCGACTTCTCGTTCTCGCATGAGCGCGAGGAGGGCATGCATCTCGGATGCTTCGGGGGTCGTCAGGCGGGAGACGATGACCTCCCCGGCGATGTGGCGCTCGGCGGTGGAGGAGAGACCGGTCACGACCCCGAGCTGGTCGAGGATCCCCTCGAGAAGGTGGGAGACACTCGTCTTCCCGTTGGTCCCCGTCGTGGCGAACAGCAAGGGCAGCGGATCCTCGGCGCCCGTGCCGTACACCCAGGCGCTCAGGTCACCGAGGACGGCGCGGGGATCGTCGACCACGATGATCGGCAGCCCCGCGGAATCTGCGATGGCCGCGCCCGGCTCGTCCGTGATGACGGCCACGGCTCCCTTCTCGGCAGCGGCGAGTGCGAACTCCGCGCCATGACGGTTGACTCCCTGAATCGCCACGAACGCCTCACCCGGACGAAGATCCGCCGTGGCCAAGGTGATGCCGGAGAGAGTGATCCCGTCGATGTCGCCGCGCACGGAGCGGGCGAAACGGGAAGCGAGTTCGGACAGCTCACGCCGGGGCGGGTTCGCGGGGCGGAGCACGGGAGGCAGGCTCGGTTGTTGTTCAATCGACATGTCGCTTCCATGATCTCACGGCGGCGCTGCGAACCCTCGTACGGCACGACTCCCCGCGCACCCGGAATCGCGGCGCGCGAGGAGTCGTGCGTGGCGTCAGGCCTTGCGGCGGTAAGCGAGGACGGCGACGACGAGCGCGGCGACACCGGCCACGAGCCCGCCGGTGCCGAGGGCGATTCCCACCGGGTCGCCCGCGACGGCCGGGCCGTTGTCCTCCGCGGCCTCGGCAGCGTCGTGCTCGTCGTGACCAGACGCTGCGGCCTCCGTGACGGACACGACCGGTGCCGGTGCGTCGAGACTGTGGGGGTCCTCCCCGTTCCCGGCGAGCTGCGTCCACTCGGTCGACCCCTCGACGCACTCCTGCACGACGGGGAACGCCAGGGTGTCGGGGGTGCTCTCGTCGAGTCCGACCGACATGCTCACCGCACCGCGAAGGTCGTTCGGTACCGGTGCGATCGCGGTGTAGGTCACGGCGCTGACGAGGCCGTCATCCCCGCGCTCCACATCGATGTCCCAGTCGCCGTCCATCGTCGGCGCCACGGAGGCGAGGCCCTCGGGCATGGTGATGCGCAGAGCCGTGGTCGGGGAATTGTCGCAGCCGTGCGAGAAGGAGAAGGTCAGGACGCCGTGATCGCCGGCGACGAGTTCATCGGGACTGACTCCCACGTGGGCGCTGGCCATGGCCGGAACGGCGAGGGCGAGGAGCGCGCCGCCGAGGAGGCCGGTGGTGGCGATGACGGTGCGGCGCGTGCGGAAGGGGGTGTTGCGGGACATGGTGTATCTCCTGGTGCTCGAAGCGCGGGCGCGCCGGACGGCGCGCATCCGCGTAAGGTGATGCCGCTCGGGAACGAGCAGCCGGCTCCGTGCGACGGATCGGTGCAGATCAGCCGCTGGTGAGGGCGGGTGGACCCCGCCGCGTCACGGCAGCCGCGAACGCGACTTCGAGAACAGGATGATCGAGAGAGCGCAGCCCCGGAGGCATGCGGTGATCGGTCGGTGCCGCGGTGACGGTGTGCCGGAGAAGGGCCTCGAACCACCGGGCCACTGCGCGCACGACGGTCTCACCGTGCCAGATCAGGAGTGTGGTGAGGACGGCGGCGACGACATGCGCTGCGAGCATCGGAGCACCGGAGGATGACGCGGACGGCGCGGAGACCAGCAGCGCGAGATCGATGTGGTGGACGTGGCCGAGGACGCCGGGGGAGGAGGCCGCGACTGGTGAGCCCAGCGCCTGGAAAAGCACGTGGAAGACCGCCTGAGCGAGCAGGACGGCCGCCGCGACCCGACCGCGCGAGGGGCGGGCACCGACGAGCAGAGCAGAGAGAGGCGTGAGGAGGGTGGCCACCGCGAGGATCAGCAGCGGATGCGGCGCGGTTCCTCCACCGAGCGTGTGTGAGACACCGGCGATCAACGTCGCGATCGAAGAGACCGCAGCAGCGCGTACGAGTCGCAGCTGCCGGGCATTCACGCTCACAGCCTAGTCGCGACGGGCACGCCGGGCGGATTCCTAGCTCGGGGCAGTAGCGTTGGCACGTGGAATTCCTGCTCTATCTGGGCGGCATCCTCTTCATGCTGATCGGCCTCGGACTGTCGATCGGCTTGCACGAGGTCGGCCATCTCGTCCCCGCGAAGCTCTTCGGCGTGCGCGTCGGCCAGTACATGATCGGCTTCGGGCCGCGCCTCTGGTCGAAGCGGATCGGAGAGACCGAGTACGGGTTCAAGGTGCTGCCCCTCGGCGGTTTCATCTCGATGTCCGGGATGTACCCGCCGTCGAAGAGCACCGGCCCCGCGTCCGGCGTGTTCCGTTCGCTGATCCAGGACGCCCGCTCGGCCAACGATGAGACGATCGCGGAAGGAGCGGAGGACCGCGTCTTCTACCGCCTGCCGGTGTGGAAGCGTGTGATCGTGATGCTCGGCGGTCCGCTGATGAACCTGATATTGGCGACCGTGGTCTTCACGGTGTTGGTCTCAGGCATCGGCGTCCTGCAGGGCACGACGACGATCGCTTCGGTGACCGAGTGCGTCGTCCCCGCAGGGTCCACCCAGACCGAGTGCACCGCGGACGACCCGGAGTCGCCCGCGGCGGAAGCCGGGATCAAGCCGGGGGACGTGATCGTCTCCGTCGATGGGCAGCCCGTGTCGGACTTCGCGGAGGCGACGGCGATCGTGCAGGCGGCGCCCGGTGAGACGCTCGATCTGGTGGTCCTGCGGGACGGCGCCGAGCAGACCCTGAGCATCACTCCGGTGGCCGCCGAGCGCACGATCACGGACGCCGCGGGCCAGCCTGTCCTCGATGATGCCGGTGACCCCGTCGTCAAGGAGGTCGGCTACGTCGGCATGGGGTCGCAGATGGGGTACGTGCAGCAACCGCTGAGCGCGGGGCCGCAGCTGGCGGCCGAGAACGTGGCCAGGGTCGGCTCGCTGATCGTCACGCTCCCGGTGCGGCTCTGGGACATCGGCGTCTCGCTGGTGACCGGGGGTGAGCGGGATCCGAACGGGCCCCTGAGCGTGGTCGGTGTCGGGCGTCTCGCGGGTGAGGTCGCGGCGACGGATGCACCCATCCTCAACCGTTTCGCCGTCCTGCTCGGGTTGCTCGGCTCGCTCAACGTCGCGCTCTTCGTCTTCAACCTCATCCCGCTGCTCCCGCTCGACGGCGGACACATCGTGGTCGCTCTGTGGGATGGCATCAAGCGGACCTGGGCGAAGCTCTTCCGACGCCCCCCTCCTGCGCCGGTCGATGCGACGAAACTGGTGCCGCTGACCGTGGTGGTCGCGGTGCTGCTGATCGCGATGGGTGCGCTGCTTCTGATCGCCGATCTCTTCAACCCGGTGAATCTTCTCGGTTGACGTGTCGAATTCGTCCTTGCTCGTTCGCTGTGGGGGTGAAACGGTTCTCAAGACGAAAGGACGAACCTCATGAAGTACGTCATCATGTTCACCTCGACTCCGCAGCTCGACGCTGCCGTCGCACCGGAGGTCGCACAGGACGTCTACGGGCGAGTGTTCCAGTGGTTCCAGGACAACGCGGATGTGATCGACGACAGCGGCGCCGAGTTGCAGCCGGTCGAAACGGCGACCACCGTCCGGCACGGGGCACGGGGAGCGGTCGTCGTCGATGGGCCGTTCACCGAAGCCCGTGAGGCGGTGGGCGGATTCAGCATCATCGACGTGCCTGAACTCGATGCGGCGATCGCTCTCGCCAAGAGCTGGCCGATGCTGGAGATGGAGGGCACTTCGGTGGAAGTCCGGCCCATCGTCACCGACTACAGCCAGTTCGAGCAGTGACCGTATCGGATGCCGCGTCGCCGTCGGGCGCGGCATCCGATCGTGCCCTCGAACGCGTTGTCCGCGCGGAGTCAGCGCGGATCGTCGCGTCGCTCACAGCCTCGCTGGGCAACCTCGATCTCGCGGAGGAGTCGGTGGCCGAGTCGGTGGCCGAGGCACTCGTGTCATGGCGCGAGAGCGGCGTGCCTCCGAACCCGGGTGGCTGGCTGACCGTCGCAGCCCGGCACAACGCGCTCGACCGGCTGCGACGGGACCAGCGGTATCGCCGAAAGCTCGAACTCCTCGCCACCGCACCGGCACCTTCCGAGAGCGCGATCGATGAGCGGGTGTCGCTGTTGTTCGGCTGCTGTCACCCCGCGCTGACCGAATCGGCACAGCTCGCACTCACCCTTCGCGCCGTGTGCGGACTCACGACGGAGCAGATCGCCCGGGCGACGATGAGCACCCCGACGGCGGTCGGGCAGCGCATCGTCCGGGCGAAGCGCAAGATCGGCGCGGCCGGAATCCCGCTTCGTGTTCCGATGGGTGCCGAGCGCTCACCGCGCCTCGACCTGGTGCTCACGGTGATCTCGGTGATGTACAACGAGGCCCATCTCCCTGCCGGCGGGGGCGCGGAGGCTGATCGCGACGTCGCCGAGGACGCGCTCTGGCTCGCCGATGTGGTCGCTCACGCTCTTCCCGGAGAGCCCGAGGCGCTCGGACTCGTGGCCTTGCTGAAGTTCCATCGCAGCCGCGAGCCTGCGCGCTCGCTCGGCGGGCACATCGTGCTCCTCGCTGATCAGGATCGCTCTCGCTGGGACGTCGGTCTGCGAGCACAGGCGCACCAGGCGCTCTCTGCAGCGGCCGCGCTCCGGCGACCGGGGAGGTGGCAGCTCCAGGCGGCGATCGCCGCGTGCCACTCGGATGCCCGTGAGTTCGCGGAGACGGACTGGGGGCAGATCATCGTCCTCTACGACATGCTGCTCGATCACGACCCGTCACCGATCGTCCGTCTGAACCGGGCGGTCGCCCTCGGGGAAGGCGGTCAGCGGTCGGCGGCTCTGGTCGAGGTTGAAGCGCTCGAAAGAGAGATGGGTCGCTTCCACCTCTGGCACGCCGTGCGTGCGGAGCTGCTCCGCGAACTCGGCCGAGAAGACGAAGCGATCCGCGCGATCCGCACCGCGCACGACCTCACGACGAACGAGGCGGAACGGCGGCTTCTCCGCTCTCGAGGCCTCTCCTGAGTCGAACTCCGTCGCTCAGGACAGAGCGTGGGAGACGAGGCGTTCGAGGGTGTGGATTCCGTCGCGCGACAGGATCGACTCGAGATGCCCCTGCACCGAAGCGAAGCGGGCGCCGCGGAGGGCGTACACGTCGCCGGAGGCTCGGTCTGCGGACACCTCGGCGGATCCGACGGTCGTCGTCCCTGGAGTCACTCGCGCCGTGAACGTGTTGTAGAAGCCGATCGATGCGTCCTCTCCGAATACCGGGACCGCTTTCTGCAGCCCCTGGTGCGGTGCGGCGAGCGGCGTCAGGGCGATGCCCAGCCGATCGGCGAGGATCTGATGGCTGAGGCAGACCGCGAGCAGCGGTGCTCCGGCGTCGAGCCGGCGGCCGACGATCTCGCGCATCCGGGAGATCCGAGCGCTCGTTGCGTCCCGCGGGTCGCCGGGCCCCGGGCCTGCGACGACGAGATCGGCGGCGTCGAGGTCCGTGTCCTGAACCTCAGCCCAAGGCGCGATCGTCACGGCGAGACCGAGGTGGCGCAGCTGGTGGGCGAGCATCGTCGTGAAACGGTCCTCGGCGTCCACGACGACGGCCGTGTGCCCGGCGAACGGTCCGGTGAAGTCCTCGCCCTGAGGGTTGAGCCAGAACTCGGCCAGGCGGGCGTTGCGCGAAGAAAGCAGCGCGGTGATCGCAGGGTCATCGGCGAGAGCACGCTCTCCGCCCGGCGCATCGGCATCGCTCCGGGCTTCAGCGACGCGGTCGCGATCGATCGCACCGATCGCTCCGAGCACGCCTGCCGCCTTGCCGTGCGTCTCCGACACCTCGCCCAGAGGATCGGAATGGCGGACCAGGGTCGCTCCGACAGGAACGCGCAGGGTGCCGTCCTGGAGGTACACGGTGCGGATGAGAATGGGGGCGTCCAGATCATGCCCCCCGTCGGTATTCGGGGTGAACAGTGCTGCCACGCCGGAGTAGTAGCCCCGCGGCTGATCCTCGTGACGACGGATCACAGCGCACGCGTTCTGCATGGGGGAGCCGGTGACGGTCGGGGCGAACATCGTCTCGCGCAGGATGTCGCGTGGGTCGAGGGCACTGCGTCCTCGGAGCATGTACTCGGTGTGCGTGAGCCGCGACATCTCCTTCAGATGCGGGCCGGTGATGCGCCCTCCGTCGGCGCACACCGCGCTCATCATCTTGAGTTCCTCGTCCACGACCATGAACAACTCCTCGGTCTCCTTGGCGGAGGCGAGGAAATCGGTGAGCGTGTCTTTGGTCGCACCGCCCGCGGGGTGGCGGAACGTGCCGGAGATCGGGTTCATGGTGACGACGCCCTCACGCGCGACCACGTGCGCTTCCGGGCTCGCACCGACAGCGATGTGTCCCGGTGTGAAGACGGCGAAGGTCCAGTACGCACCGCGCTCGTGAGTGAGGAGCGCGCGGAACCAGGTGAGCGCTGCCGTACGGTCGTCGACATCGATGTTCGCGGTGAAGTCACGGCGGATCACGAAGTTCGCGCCCTCGCCGCGCCCGATCTCCTCGGCGATGACCTTCTCCACGATGGCCGCGTAGGCGTCGTCGGCGATGTCGAAGCCGTCGTCGCGAAGAGGCACCGGGGTGTCAGGAAGTTGCTCGAGCAGCGTGGACGTCGGAAGGTGGAGGTGCTCGTCGACGATCACGCACCGCAACGGCGCGCTGTCGTCCTGTGCGACGAAACCGCGCTCACGCACCTGGCGGTAGGGGACCAGGGCGAAGATCTCGCGTGGGGTGCCCTCGAGCGTGAGCGGGATGTCGGCGAGCAGATCGACATCGACCACCTCGCCACTGAGTAGCTCGACCGTGTCGGCACCGTCGCGGGCGATCAGCACGAAGGATGCCGTCGGGTCAGCGCTGAGCTCGGCGAGTCGTGAGAGGGTCATCGATGTCTCCTGTGCAGTGCTCCGGCTCGGCGCAACGAAAAGACCGCCCCGGAGGCGGTCTGGATTCGTGGGAACGCGAACACACCGCCTAGAAGGCGGGCCACCAGGTGAAGTTCGCGAGCATGGGCTGAAACTACCACATCGCGGGGTGTCCGCCCGAGCGGCGGGTGCTCACCAGAGGCTGCCGCCGCAAGCGTCGGTGCGTCCGTCCAGCCCTCTCGCATCCGGGCGGCGTAGGCTTGAGGCGTGCCAGCAGTGAATCTCGGAATGCCGAAGATCCCCGAAGTCCTCGCCCCGCGCCGGAAGTCCCGGCAGATCAAGGTGGGCAAGGTTCTCGTGGGCGGCGACGCTCCCGTCAGTGTGCAGTCGATGACGACCACGAAGACCACCGATATCAATGGGACCCTCCAGCAGATCGCCGAACTGACGGCATCCGGTTGCGAGATCGTGCGCGTCGCCGTGCCGCACCAAGACGACGCCGATGCCCTCAAGATCATCGCGATGAAGAGCCAGATCCCGGTCATCGCCGACATCCACTTCCAGCCGCGCTACATCTACACGGCTATCGACGCCGGGTGCGGCGCTGTCCGCGTCAATCCCGGCAACATTCGGGAGTTCGACGGCAACGTCGGCAAGATCGCCGAGGCGGCCAAGGCGGCGGGCGTTTCGCTGCGCATCGGCGTCAACGCCGGATCGCTGGACCGCCGCATCCTCGCCAAGTACGGCAAGGCCACGGCCGAGGCCCTGGTCGAGAGTGCCGTCTGGGAGGCGTCGTTGTTCGAGGAGCACGACTTCCACGACTTCAAGATCTCGGTCAAGCACAACGACCCCATCGTCATGGTCAAGGCCTACCGGCAATTGGCCGAGCGCGGCGATTGGCCTCTCCACCTCGGCGTGACCGAGGCGGGGCCGGCCTTCCAGGGCACGATCAAGAGCGCCACGGCGTTCGGCATCCTGCTCGGTGAGGGGATCGGTGACACCATTCGCGTGTCCCTCTCGGCGCCGCCGGCAGAAGAGGTGAAGGTCGGGCACCAGATCCTGCAGTCGCTCAACCTCCGTGAACGCAAGCTCGAGATCGTCTCCTGTCCGTCGTGCGGACGCGCCCAGGTCGATGTCTACACGCTCGCCGAGAACGTCACCGAAGGCCTGAAGGACATGACGGTGCCGCTGCGCGTCGCGGTCATGGGTTGTGTCGTGAATGGACCGGGTGAGGCGCGTGAAGCCGACCTCGGCGTGGCCTCGGGCAACGGCAAGGGCCAGATCTTCGTCAAGGGCGAGGTCATCAAAACGGTTCCGGAGGCGGAGATCGTCGCGACCCTGATCGAAGAGGCCACCCGAATCGCCGCCGAGATGGGGCCGGAAGCGCCCCTCGGCACCGCGCAGGTCGTCACCGCCTGAGTCCCCGAGGAGCACGAACATGACCGAGCCCGCCCTCCCCGCTCCCGTTCAAGCGATGATCGATGCGATCAATGCCGCCGATACGGAGGCGTTCATCCGTGCGTTCACACCGGCAGGATTCGTCAACGATTGGGGCACCGTCAAGGCCGGCCCAGACGGCGTGCGCGGGTGGGCGGACAGCGACGCGATCGGAGCGGGCGCGCAGATGACGGTTCTCTCGGCGACGACGGAGGGCGACACCACCCGCACCCGCTTCGCCTGGTCCAGCAGCGTCTTCAACGGCGAGTCCGAGGGCATCTTCGTGGTCGAGGGCGACAAGCTGGCCAGTTTCACGATCCCGCCGTCGCACTGAGCCCTCGCGCGCAGGCCGTCAATCGCACGCCGAACAGCACCGTCGAATCCGAGGAGATCCATGTCGACGCCCACCATCGTGACCTTCGCCGACGGCACTGTAGACGGTGACGGCATCGTCTCTCGCGTCGAGCTCGGGCCGCAGGGGGCCGTGGTCGTGGTCGACGCGACTCCTTTCCACCCCGTCGACCACACCTGGCCGGATCAGCCCGGCGACAGCGGAGAGATCGCGTCGGGCGAGCGGGTTCTTCCGGTGGCGGAGGCCGTGATGGTGGCAGCCTCCGCCGACGGAGCCTTCGCCGTGGGCAGTGATATCCCGGTCAAACGCGGCGCCGACGGGTGGACCTGGTTGGTCGGGCACCGCATCGAGGCCGACATCCCGGACTGGCTGATCGAGGGTGCCCGGGTGAGGCTGTCCGTCGACGAGACGCGCAGAGCCGGACTCAGCCGCGGTCACACCGCCTGCCACCTGGCCTCCCTCGCGCTCGACCTCGCCGTCGCCGATCTGTGGCGAAAGGATCCTGGAGGGGATGCGCTCGGGAATCCCGACTTCGAAGGCCGTGCGAACCAGTCCAGCCGCATCCATGAGAACGGCGCCGTCGACGAGTACCGTCTCGGCAAGAGCCTGCGCAGAGCAGGTTTCGACACGGAGAATTTCGCTGCGACGCTCGCCGAACGCGAGGAGCGGATCAACGGTCGGCTCGCCATGTGGGTGGCGTCCGGCGCAGCCAGCCGCGTCGAGACGGACGGGCCCACGATCGTCGACCGTCGGCGTTGGCACTGCGAGCTCCCGGAGGGTGACGCCGCGATCCTCTGCGGCGGCACCCATGTCGACAGCCTCACGGCGTTCTCCGCGATCGTGGTCGAGCTCGATCTGAGCGACCCGCAGCTCCTCGTGATGACCACGACCGCGACTCCGGCGATCTGATATCAGCGGACGAATCCGGCCTGAACGCGACCACCCGCTCGCTGCAGCTCGTGCTCTACACGCGCGGCGAATCGCTCGATGTCTGAGGCAAGCAGCGGGCTGCTCCAGCGCGCACGGAGCTCATCGAGCGACCCGTCATCCCGTATCGGGATTCCTTCCACGAGCATGTGGACGATGACGGGGCGATGGGTTTCGATCCCGCGATCCGCCCACGAAGCAAAGCCTTCCGGAGTGTAGGCGAACACCTCGAAGATCTCGCCTTCGAACTCGTAGGTGGCCGCCTCGCTCGCCTGCATCGGGTCATCGAAGAGCGGATCGCCGATGAGGAGGAGATCGGTGTCGCTGGTTGCCGTGCGCTCTTCACGGGCTGTGCTTCCGGCAACGATCGCGATTCGCGCGCGGGGATAGGTCTCCGCGACGAATCGCTCAGCAAGTTCAGCATGATCCATGCGGTCAGAGTATCCGCCAACTGTGCTCGAGTCTGGCGACCTCGCTTCGGCGAACGGTCACCAGATCGCGCGGAGGACGCGCTGCGTGTCGGCGAGCGTGAGGCCCTCCCCGCGGGCGATGTCGGCCAGTGCGTGGGCGGCGTCGGCGATACCGCCCGCGACGGGGCTGGCCGTGTCGCTCACGCGCGTGCCGGAGCCGATCCGCGATGTCGCGAGCCCGTCTTCCTCGAGAAGCCGATACGCCTTGGCCACGGTTCCGGGGGCGATCGACAGGTCGGAGGCGAGTTGACGCACGGACGGAAGCCGGTCGCCGGCCAGGAGGTGGCCGGTCGTGATCAACCCGCGGATCTGATCGTGGACCTGTTCGGCCGGCGACTCTCCGCTGTCGCGGTGGATCGTGATGATCATGACGTGTGCGCCAGACGCGGTGTCCGTGCGCTCATCGGGACGCCGCTGAGGGCGGCGAGCAGCCAGAGCGCGATTCCTGCCGTGGTGGAGAGTGCCCACGCCACGAACAGAGCAGGCTCCATCGCGGCGAACGGCGTGCCGAGGGACACCATGCCGAGGGGCCCAGCCTGTGCCGACAGCATCATCGATGCGGTGCCGCGGAGCGAGCTGAACACGACGGCGAGGTGCAGCAGGACGGCACCGCATGCGATCCGTGCGATGTTGGTGGCTCGGAGCCGCCGGATCGCGGTATCGCGGTCGATGTCGTAGCTCCAGGCTGGACGGGGGAGCAGGAGCCAGCCGATCGCGGTGGAGAGGAGGAGCACGCCGAGCAGCGCCAGCGCTGGCAGCGAGTAGTGCCAGCCGTAGATCCCTGTCGAGGCCGAAGTGCCTGAGGATCCCAAGGTGATCGAGAATCGTGTGTACTGCCCCCGCTCATCCGTCTCCGAGGCGGCTCCGGCGGCAAGAGCGAGCGTGACGGCGACGACTGCGAGGATGCCGAGGACGATGGGCTGTCTCGGCCGGACGAATGCTCGGACTGTGCGCGGGACGAGCTGTGCCGAGGCGTCCATCTGTGCGGACCGCGAGGGGAGCGAGAGCAGGATCACGCTGACGACGCCGAGTATCAGCGGGAGGGCGGCCCTGGTCCCGAGGTCCCACCAGAGCTGCGGTCCGACGCCGAAGTCCCCCGCGAGGGGAGCGAGGAAGACGATCACCGGGACTCCGCCGGCGAGGGCGGTGACCACCGCGTCTCTCGTCGCGAGCCGCGGCTGTCCGCGAAGGAGGGTGAACCGCAGCGTGAGCGCGATCACCGCGGCGAGCACGCTGGGCCCCCAGACCAGGAGCAGGAACAGGAACATCGTTGCCTCCCAAAGCGTGTCACTGCATTGATACATTATGTGCCAATACGGTGACACACTTCAAGGCGTGGCTCTCAGACGGCGAACTCGACCTCGCCCTCGGCGATATCCGCTCGGACGACCTTCAGGCGCACGATGTCTCCCGGGGTCGCCTCGGCGGGCACCGGTGCGGTCGCCGTGACCGCGGGATCGGCGATCTGTACGCTGGCGCGCTCTCCGCGCAACTCGATGACCGTCGCATCGATCGTCGTGCCGACTAGGGGGACGAGAAGAGCTGCCTCGACGGTGTTGATCGTCGAGGAGTTCAGCCGTGACGCGCGCTGACCGGATTCCTGCATGAGGGCGGGGAGCTCGGCGAGCGAGGCGCGCGCCCACTCCGGAGCCGGAACTCCACTCGACGCCGCGAGGCAGATCGCGAGGCTCCAGCGGTCGACGAGCCGACGCAGGGGAGCGGTCGCATGAGCGTAGGGCGCGGCGATCGCGGCCTGCACGGTGTCCTTCGGACGGGATCCATCGAAGGTGACGTACCCCGCGCCGCGGAAGAGCGACGCCGCGGCCTCGAGCACCGGAAGAGTGACCGGGTCGGTGCGATCGAGTTCCCGCAGATAATCACCGTAGGTGCCCGCCGTCCACGGTCGTCCGAGTGCCGCCGTCTGGTGACGGAACGCACTGAACGCCGCGTCATCGGGTTCGGGCATCGTACGGAGGATCCCCACGCCGGTTTCGAGCATGAGGGACGCCGCTGCCATACCCGTCATGAGTGAGAGCTGCGCGTTCCATTCTTCGACGGGAAGAGGGCTGCGGCGCTCGATCGAGTAGGTGCCGTCCGAGGCCCGGACGACTTCCTCATCGGGGAGATTGAGGCTCGCCCCGCCACGTGACCGTTCCTGTTCGAGGCGCAGCGCGCCGATCTCCGGCAGCAGAGCGGCCGGTCCGTCGTCGCCGCGATCCAGCGCCTGCTGCGTGGTCACGTATTCGAGCTGGGCGCGAGAGCGGATGAGTGCGCGCTCCAGGCGGAAGTCCCGGACCGCCGCCGCGGCATCGAGATCGAAGGTCCACACCAGCGCCGGGCGGTCCGCATTCGCGAGCAGCGAGGCACGGTCCTCACTCAGCGCTCGGGGATGCAGCGGGATCGAGCCGTCCGCCGCATACAGGGTCTGCCCGCGGCGCCGCGCTTCGGCGTCCACCGCTCCACCGGGCACGACGAATCCCGGAACATCAGCGATCGCGTAGCGCACCCTATAGCCCGTGCCCGCGCGTGTCAGGTGAAACGCCTGATCGAGGTCGCGCGAACCCTTCGGATCCAGCGTCGCGAACGGCACGTCCCTGAGGTCGAGATCCGGGACGGTCACGGCGCTGGTTGCGGCTTCGGCGAGCGCTTCGGGCGGGAATTCGAGCGACGCCTCGGAGGATTCCCGGAGCGCGGCCAGGGCGGCGGCGAGCTCGCTCCGCGTGGCGGAGGAGGACACATGCGATCGGCGCTGCGGCATGTCTCCACACTATGCTGGCTCCCTCCGCGGCTGCGCGAGGTCGGATCCGCCGAAGCCGGCCCGACCGTCCGCGGGCCGCGTTACCGTGGGTACATGACCACTGCAGCCAAGGCCCAGACTCTTGTCGGACTCTATGACGCTCCGGAGATCCTCCGCGTCGTGAACGTGTGGGACGTCGTCTCAGCGAAGGCCGTCGCCGCGCTCCCGGAGACGAGAGCACTCGCGACCGCGGGGCACGGCATCGCCGCCTCGTTCGGCTACGAGGACGGCGCTACGCCGCGGGAGGTCATGATCGACATGGTCGGACGGATCGCCGCCGCTGTGCAGGTTCCCGTCACCGCCGACCTCGATGACGGCTACGGGGACGCGGGAGAGACCGCGCGTCTCGCCATCGCAGCAGGTGTGGTCGGCGCGAACGTCGAGGATCGTCTCAAGCCGCTCGACGAATCCGTCGCCGCCGTCGAGGCGATCGTCAGGGCCGCTGAAAGCGAAGGCGTGCCGTTCGCGCTCAACGCGAGGACCGACGCCTTCGTTCGTGCGGGCGGGCGTTCTGTGAAGGAGAGCGTCGCCGATGCCATCCAGCGCGGTCGCGCCTACCTCGATGCCGGAGCAACCGCGGTCTTCGTTCCCGGGATCCTCGACATGAACGTCACCCGCCAGCTCGTCGACGGTATCGGTGAGCGCAAGGTCAGCGTCATCGGCCTCCCCGGAGCGCTTGCCGCCTCGGAGTACGAGAAGCTCGGCGTCGCCCGCATCTCCTACGGTCCTCTTCCGCAGCGGGTCGCGCTCACCGCCCTGCAGGAACTCGCGGCCGACCTGTACGCCGGCGGGGTCGTTCCTGCGAACCTCCCGGCGCTCAACTGACGTCGTGAAGACGAGTGACCACGGCTCACTAGACTTGCTCCGTGGTCACTCGTCTTTCGAACTTCTTCCTCCGCACGCTCCGTGAAGACCCTGCAGGCGCAGAGGTCACCAGCCACAAGCTGCTGATCCGGGCCGGGTACATCCGACCGCAGGCCGCCGGGATCTTCGCGTGGCTGCCACTCGGTCTGCGGGTCAAGGCGAAGATCGAGTCCGTCGTGCGCGAGGAGATGGCCGCAGCCGGCGCTCAGGAGGTGCATTTCCCTGCCCTCATGCCGCGTGAGGCGTACGAGGCGACCGGCCGTTGGGAGGAGTACGGCGACCTGCTGTTCCGTCTCCAGGATCGCAAGGGCGGCGACTACCTTCTCGCCCCCACGCACGAGGAGGCGTTCACGTTGCTCGTGAAAGACCTGTACTCGTCCTACAAGGACCTCCCGCTCACGATCTACCAGATCCAGGACAAGTACCGTGACGAGGCACGTCCGCGTGCGGGCCTGCTCCGTGGCCGCGAGTTCACGATGAAGGACGCCTACTCGTTCGATTCCTCCGACGAGGGGCTGGACATCAGCTACCAGGCGCAGCGCGATGCCTATGAGCGCATCTTCCAGCGCCTCGGTCTCGAGTACGCGATCGTCCAGGCGGATGCCGGCGCGATGGGGGGCTCCCGAAGCGAGGAGTTCCTGCACCCGACGCCTGTCGGCGAGGACACCTTCGTGCGCAGCGCGGGTGGCTACGCCGCCAACGTCGAGGCGTTCACGACCGCGGTCCCCGACGCCGTCGCTTTCGACGCCGATGCGGCCCCGGTCATCTTCGATTCGCCCGACACCCCGACGATCGAGACGTTGGTCGCGCACTGCAACCGGGAACTCGACGGCGAGTACACGGCCGCGGACACCCTCAAGAACGTGGTTCTCGCTCTCACGCATCTCGACGGGACCCGTGAGCTGGTCATCGTCGGCATCCCCGGCGACCGCGACGTCGACGAGAAGCGCGCGGAGGTGGCGTTCGCTCCCGCCGAGGTCGAGACCGCGACGGCCGAGGACTTCGAGAAGAATCCGCTGCTCGTGCGGGGCTACATCGGGCCGTGGTCACCCACCGGCGCCGTGCTGGGTGAGGAATCCGCGACCGGCATCCGCTACCTCGTCGATCCGCGCGTGAGCGAGGGAACGGCGTGGATCACCGGTGCGAACATCGACCAGAAGCATGCCCACTCTGTCGTCGCGGGGCGTGACTTCGCCGTCGACGGCATCGTGGAGATCGCGAACGTGCGTGCCGGAGACCCGGCTCCCGATGGATCCGGCCCCGTCGAGCTCGCCCGAGGCATGGAGATCGGCCATGTCTTCCAGCTCGGCCGCAAGTACGCCGAGGCGCTGGGCCTGAAGGTGCTGAACGAGAACGGCAAGCTTGTCACCGTCACGATGGGCTCCTACGGAATCGGTGTGACCCGCATCCTGGCGATCATCGCCGAGCTCAACAACGACGACAAGGGTCTCATCTGGCCGGCATCGATCGCGCCGTTCGATGTCCAGGTCGTCGCTGCCGGTCGAGACCAGGTCGCCTTCGACGTCGCGGAGAGCCTGTCCGCTGAGCTCGAGGGCGCCGGTTTCGACGTGCTCTACGACGACCGCCCGAAGGTGTCGCCCGGAGTGAAGTTCGGCGACGCCGAACTCGTCGGCGTACCGAAGATCGTCATCGTCGGACGCGGCGCGGGCGAGGGACAGGTCGAGCTGTGGGACCGTGCCACCGGAGATCGGGACGCGATCTCGGTCGACGACGTCGTCGAGCGCCTCACGGCCTCGCGGTGAGATCCGCGGCCGCGTCGTCAGCAGACGATGCGGCCGTGGTTCATGATGTCGTCATCCGGTGTGTCGCGGGTGACGAGGGACTTGAGCGCCCCGGCTGCAAGAGCGAGCTTGCCCTTGGCGGGCTCCCAGAACTCCGTCACCGTCGGCGTGACTCTGAGAAGCGCGATGCCGGGTGTGTCGAGGCCGTCGGCGAACCAGATCTCCAGCGACGGGGAGTAGAGCTCCTCCATCTTGGCGCGGTCGTGCACGATCTCGGCCGTACCGGCGACGGAAACGTAGCGCATTCCCCTGGCATCGCAGTAGGCGAGACCGACGTCGCGGTTCTGTCGCGCCTCATCGACCTTCTCGGTGTCCTCGGCCGTGAAGAACCAGATGTCTCCGGCGTCGTCCATCTGTCGGGTCGACATCGGTCGGCTCACGAGGTTGCCGTCCTCATCGGTCGTGGTGAGCATCGTGATGTCGATCTCTTTCACGAGCTCGGCGACGCGGGCGAGGGCTTCGGCTCCTGTGATCTCCGTCATGACATCAGCGTGCCGCCCGCCGTGCGGGCCGTCACGGGCATTGACACCACCGCGGTGTCGTGATCACAGCACGATCGACTGCGTCGCGACGGTGACCGGCGTTGCGACCCCCGGTCCTCCCGCCGCATGCCACGCTGGGGACATGAACGACGAACCTCTGCCGGAAGCGCTCAGCGCCGAGATCAACACCGTCCTCGACGACGCGGGTGTGCACGCCGATCGACGACTGGTGATGAGGATGCTGCGGACCGCGATCCTGCTGGGGGAGGACGGGGCGGACCGTCTCGACCTGAAGATCGCCTCTGCGGCGCTGGCGGAGATGCGCGACGCGTTCCTGCTGTTCTCCCCCTTCCGCGGCGTCCCCAAGGTCACCGTGTTCGGCTCGGCGCGCACCAGGCAGGATGACCCGCTGTATGTGACCGCTCGGGACGTCGCCGCGGCACTGGCCGGTGATGGATGGATGGTCGTCACCGGTGCAGGTCCCGGCATCATGCAGGCCGCGTCAGAGGGCGCGGGGCCCGCGCTCTCGCTCGGCGTGTCGATCCGGCTGCCCTTCGAGGAGAAGCCGAACGGTTTCGTCACCGGTCAGGATCATGTGGTCGCGATGAAGTACTTCTTCACCCGCAAACTGATGCTCATCAAGGAGTCGCTCGGCTTCATCTGCCTCCCTGGCGGTTTCGGCACGCTCGATGAGATGTTCGAGCTGCTCACCCTCCAGCAGACCGGCAAGGCGGAGCCGACACCCATCGTGCTCCTGGATCAGCCGGGCGGGACGTTCTGGCAGGGCCTTCGCGGTTTCATCGACGATCACCTCGCTCCCACAGGTGTCATCTCCGAGGGGGACTTCGACCGCGTCGTCATCACCGACTCCGTGGATGCGGCGCGCGCGGAGATCACCGGCTTCTGGCACAACTACGACTCGCTGCGCTGGGTCGGCGATGCGCTGATCCTACGGCTGCGGGAAGAGCCGACGGATGCCGAGGTCGACGCGCTCAACGAGGAGTTCGCCACGATGCTGGCTTCGGGGCGTATCGAGAAGACGAATCCGCGGCAGCCGGAGATCGCCGACGACGACCGACTCGAACTGCCCCGACTGGTGCTCCACCTGGATCAGCGTCAGGTCGGAAACCTGTTCCGGTTGATCGGGGCGATCAACGCTCTTCCATCCGCTCCCGCGCGGTGATCCCGGCGGCGAACTCGGCGAGGTCGACCGCGCGGCCGAGGATCCTCTCCGCTGCTCGGTGCCCGGAATAGAACGCGGCACCGACCGTCGCGGGTTCGTCGCCCCAGGTGGCTTCTCCCGCGAAATGCACCACATCATCCACAGGACCGGCCAAGGCATCATGGTCGTGGTGCGTCGATCCCACCGCCAGATGCGAGTAGGAACCGTTCGAGAACGCATCCGGTCCCCAGTGCGTGATCCAGTGGGCGCGAGGCGTGCCGACCGCGTCGCCGTACAGGCCGCGGAGCGCGCGCAGGACGTCGGCGACCACCTCCTCGTCCGGAAGCTCCTGCATGCGCTGCCCGAAGGGGCCGGCCGCGAACGTCAGGAGCGTGGGCAGTCCGCTGACGGCGGACACGTCGTACCAGGAGTGCCAGTGCTCCCCGGCCTCGCCCAGAGCGCGGATGACGTAACTCCCTTCGTTCCAGAAGCGCGCGGGGAACTGCAGGAAGATCTTGTTGAACACCCCCATGCCGAGCCGGTCGATCGGTCCCGCGACCGTGTCCGGCAGAGCAGGGACGAACTCGATCGTTCCCGCCTTCAGGACGCCCAGCGGGATGGTGACGATCACGCGGTCGGCGGTGTACACGGTGTCGCCCGCGTGCACGACGACGCCATCCGTCGCCCGATTCACGCGCGAAACCGGCCTCTCGGTGCGAACGTCGAGCCCTGCACCGATGCGCCGGGGGAGTTCGTCGTACCCGCGGGGGAAGATCACCTCGTCGCCCTCGATGGCGTCCTCGTCGAGGCCGTGTGCATCCAGGTCGCCGATCCAGGCGCCGCACTGCTCCTCCACGCGGTGGCGGAAGAACTCGCGGATCTCATCGATGCGCTCTGGTGAGAGTCCGGAACGATCGAGGGCGCGCTCGGTGACGTCGAGGTAGGTGTCCCCGGGGATCGAGGCCGCGATCTCCGCGGCGAGCAGGCGGTCGGCCTCATCGACATCGGCGATCCACTGCGCGGTGGCAGTGTCATCCATCGCCCGCCCCTGGCCGTCGAAGTTGTCGATCGGTCGCCCGCCGACCTGGAAGCTGCCCACCGTGTACTCGATGGTCGGAACCCCGAGCGCCTGGACGAAGTCCCACAGGGGAGAGTCGTCGATCCCGTGGATCCACGATGCGCCGAGGTCTACGGGGAACCCCGCGCTCCGGTCGGTGTGCATGCGCCCGCCGATGCGGTCGCGTGCCTCGAGGACGACGACACGCTGCCCGGCGTCGGCGAGCATGCGGGCAGCGGTCAGCCCCGACATGCCCGCACCGATGACGATGGTGTCGAATGCGCTCACGTGGTCCTCCTCGTCCGGGTCCGGGGTGACTCCGCTGCCGTCGTGGCAGGGTCCGGTCGGCACAGGGTATCGTGGTACGGATGTCGCGCGTGCGAACAGGCGCGACGAGAGCTGAATAGAGAGGCCGTCATGGACATCGAACTGAGTCTTCTGCGAGGGATCGAGAAGGAGAAGGCGATCCCCTTCGACGAACTCGTCGCGATCATCGAGCAGGCGATCCTGACCGCGTACTCCAAGCACGTCTCCGAGGACGGTGCGACCCCCGAGGGCGTCCGCGTCGACCTTGACCGCAAGACCGGGCATGTCGCCGTGCTCCAGGTCGTCCGGGACGAGGAAGGCGCCGTCATCGGCGAAGAAGACGCCACCCCTGACGACTTCGGACGCATCGCCGCCTTCGCCGCCAAGCAGGTCATCAGCCAGCGTCTGCGGGATATCGCCGACGACGTGGTGCTCGGTGATTTCAAGGACAAGGAAGGCGACATCGTCGCCGGTGTGGTTCAGCAGGGGCCGAACCCTCGTATGATCCACATCGATCTCGGTACCGTCGAAGCCATCCTGCCCCCCGAGGAGCAGGTGCCCGGCGAGGAGTACACGCATGGGTCGCGTCTGCGCGTCTACGTCACGAGCGTCGCCAAGGGACTCAAGGGGCCGCAGATCACGGTCTCGCGCACGCATCCCGGACTCGTGCGCAAGCTCTTCGCCCTCGAGGTACCGGAGATCGCGGCCGGCCTCGTCGAGATCGTCGCGCTCGCACGCGAGGCCGGACACCGCACCAAGATCGCGGTGAAGGCGAACGATCCCTCGATCAACGCCAAGGGCGCCTGCATCGGAGAGCTCGGTCGGCGAGTGCGCGCGGTCACCGAAGAGCTTGCGGGGGAGAAGATCGACATCGTCGACTACGACGCCGATCTTCCCGTCTTCGTCGCGCATGCGCTCTCGCCCGCGAAGGTCACGAGCTCGTTCGTGCTCGACGCCGGGACCAAGGCGGTCCGCGCGCTGGTCCCCGACTATCAGTTGTCGCTCGCGATCGGCAAGGAGGGTCAGAACGCGCGCCTGGCCGCCAAGCTCACGGGGGCGAAGATCGACATCCAGCCGGACAGCATCCTCGACTGAACGGCTCCGGCATCCCGGCTCGCCCCGTTCGCGGGCGGGGCGGGGCGAAACGCAGGTGTAAGATGGAACCCGTACGAACGTGCGTCGGTTGTCGCACGCGTGCTCCCCGCTCCACCCTGCTCAGGGTGGTGTCCCAGAATGACACCCTCATCGTCGATGAGAGTGCTGTCCTGCCGGGGCGAGGCGCGTGGGTCCATCCGACACGGGAATGCATGGATGCCGCTCTGCGACGCCGCGCATTCGGACGAGCACTGCGCGTATCCACTCAGCTGGACACGCGGACCTTCGAACAGCATCCACCAAGAAACAAAGGCTGAACAGCTATGGAAACAAAGTGAACGGCTCGAAATGAGACCCGTCCGCGACTAGTGGTCTGCCCTGTCTGGGTGGACCGACTCAGACAGGAGAATTGTGGCTGGTAAACCACGCGTACATGAGATCGCCGCCGAACTCGGCGTCGACAGCAAGGTCGCACTTGCAAAGCTCAAGGAACTCGGCGAGTTCGTGAAGAGCCCTTCTTCGACCATCGAGCCGCCGGTGGCGCGCAAGCTGCGCGCGGCGATCGAGGCCGACGGCTCGCTCAAGGCCGCGGCGGACACTGCTCCCGCCGCGAAACCGGCTGCGGCGAAGCCCGGTGCGGCGAAGCCCGGTGCCAAGCCGGCACCGACCCCGGGCCCCAAGCCCGGTCCCAAGCCTGCCCCGGAGGCTCCGGCCCCCGCGGCTCCCGCGCCCTCTGCCCCGGCGCCTGCGCCCGCGGCAGAAGCTCCGGCCGCAGCCGCTCCCGAGGCGGCGAAGCCCGCTGACGGCGGCGCACCGACTCCCGGGGCTCCGCGTCCCGGTAACAACCCGTTCTCCTCCGCGCAGGGGATGGGACAGCGCCCGGCCGGGCCCCGCCCGGGCAACAACCCCTTCGCGTCTGCTCAGGGTATGGGGCAGCGCCCGACACCCGGCAACATCCCGCGTCCGCAGGCTCCGCGCCCCGGCGCTCCCCGTCCCGGCGCTCCGCGTCCCGGCTCGCCGCGTCCCGGCGCCCCTCGTGGTGGTCAGGGCGGGCGTCCGGGTGCTCCGTTCCAGCAGCGCTCGGGTGGTCCCGGTCGTCCCGGTGGCGGCGGACCCGGCGGCGCCGGTGGTCCGGGTGCGCGTCCCGGCGGCGGTTTCGCCGGTCGTCCCGGTGGGGGCGGCGGTCGAGGCCGTGGTCCCGGTGGCGGTACCGCAGGTGCCTTCGGTAAGGGCGGCGGAAAGAGCAAGCAGCGCAAGTCGCGGCGGGCGAAGCGGCAAGAGTTCGAGATGCGGAGTGCTCCGGTCGTCGGTGGCGTCAACGTCACCCGCGGCAACGGAGAGACCATCCGCATGCGTCGCGGTGCGTCGATCGCGGACTTCGCCGACAAGATCGAGACGCTGACCGGCTACACGGTCCAGCCGGGAACCCTCGTCACCATCCTCTTCAACCTCGGCGAGATGGCCACGGCCACCGAGTCGCTGGACGAGGCGACCTTCGAGGTGCTCGGCGAAGAACTGGGCTACAAGATCCAGATGGTCTCGCCCGAGGACGAGGACAAGGAGCTCCTCGAGGGCTTCGGCCTCGACCTCGAGGCCGAGCTCGAGGCGGAGAGCGAGGACGACCTCGAGATCCGTCCGCCGGTCGTCACCGTCATGGGTCACGTCGACCACGGTAAGACGCGACTGCTCGACGCGATCCGTCAGACCAACGTCATCGAGGGCGAAGCCGGTGGCATCACCCAGCACATCGGTGCCTACCAGGTCTGGACCGAGCACGAGGGCATCGAGCGCGCCATCACCTTCATCGACACCCCGGGTCACGAGGCGTTCACGGCCATGCGTGCCCGCGGTGCGCAGGTCACCGACCTCGCGATCCTCGTGGTCGCAGCCGACGACGGCATCATGCCGCAGACGGTCGAGGCGCTGAACCATGCCCAGGCGGCGAACGTGCCGATCGTGGTCGCGGTGAACAAGGTCGACAAGCCTGACGCGAACCCCTCCAAGGTGCGTCAGCAGCTGACCGAGTACGGTCTGGTCGCCGAGGAGTTCGGTGGCGATGTCATGTTCGTCGACGTGTCCGCTCGTGCCGGTACCGGTATCCAGGAACTGCTGGACGCCGTGCTGCTCACCGCAGACGCAGGTCTCGACCTGACCGCCAACCCGAACAAGGCCGCTCGTGGTGTCGCCATCGAGGCCAAGCTCGACAAGGGCCGCGGTTCGGTCGCCACGGTGCTCATCCAGTCCGGAACGCTCCGGGTCGGCGACGCGATCGTCGCGGGCACGGCGTACGGCCGCGTGCGCGCCATGGCGGACGAGAACGGCGAGCAGGTCCTCGAGGCCTACCCGTCGCGTCCGGTGCAGGTGCAGGGTCTGAACTCCGTTCCGCGTGCCGGAGACGTCTTCATCGTGACCGAGGAAGACCGCATGGCTCGCCAGATCGCTGAGAAGCGTGAAGCGGTCGAGCGCAACGCCCAGCTGGCCAAGGCCCGCAAGCGCATCTCGCTCGAGGACTTCACCCGTGCTCTCGAAGAGGGCAAGGTCGAGTCGCTCAACCTCATCATCAAGGGTGACGTCTCCGGTGCCGTCGAGGCGCTGGAGGAGTCGTTGCTCAAGATCGAGGTCGACGACTCGGTGCAGCTGCGCATCATCCACCGCGGTGTCGGTGCGATCACCGAATCCGACGTGAACCTGGCGACGATCGACAACGCGATCATCGTGGGCTTCAACGTCCGCCCCGACACGAAGGCGCGCGAGCGTGCCTCCCGTGAGGGCGTGGACATCCGCTTCTACTCCGTCATCTACAACGCGATCGACGAGATCGAGAGCTCGCTCAAGGGCATGCTCAAGCCGGAGTACGAAGAGGTCCAGTCGGGTGTGGCCGAGATCCGCGAGGTGTTCCGCTCCTCGAAGTTCGGAAACATCGCCGGTGTCATCGTGCGATCGGGAACGATCACGCGCAACGCCAAGGCTCGCGTCATCCGCGATGGCGTCGTGGTCGCCGATGGTCTCGCCATCGAGTCGCTGCGCCGGTTCAAGGACGACGTCACCGAAGTCCGTACGGACTACGAGGCCGGTATCGGTCTCGGGAAGTACAACGACATCCAGATCGGTGATGAGATCGAGACGACCGAGCTCGTCGAGAAGCCTCGCGGCTGATCGATTCGAACAACCTCTCGGGCGTCCTTCGCCCCGCTCCTCTCGGGGTGCGGAGCGGAGGGCGCCCTGAGGTTTCCGGACAGGGAGAGAACAATGGCAGGCGAACGACAGGCTCGGCTCGCGGACCGCATCCGCGTGATCCTGGCTGAACGATTGGAGAAGGGGTTGCGTGACCCGCGCCTCGGCTTCGTCACGATCACCGACGTCCGTGTGAGCGGAGACCTCCAGCACGCGTCGGTCTTCTACACGGTGCTGGGCACGGAGGAGGAGCGCATCTCCAGCGGTGCCGCACTCACGTCGGCTACCGGAATGCTGCGCAGCGAGGTCGGCCGGCAGCTCAGCACGAGGCTCGTGCCGACGCTCGAGTTCATCCCTGATGCGCTTCCGGAGAATGCGGATCACATCGGCGCCCTGCTCCGCGAAGCACAGCAGCGGGATGCGGACGTCGCGAAGCTCGCCTCCTCGGCGTCGCATGCCGGTGACGCCGACCCGTACCGCACGGACGACGACGCGGAGTGATCGCCTTTTGATACCCTCGGCTTCGCGGGACCGCATCCCGCGAAGCTGGGGGGCTGGATCGTGGGTCGGAGTATGGCGCGGGGGCGATTCGTCGCGCCGGCGGTGGTGGGGCTCGTCCTCGAGGAGCTGCTCGAGCGGGACCTCGCGTGCGCGCCGCACGTGCTCGCCGGTCTCGTCGTCGATCTCGACGCGCATGCCCCCACGGTCCGGGAGGTCGTCGAGAGGCTGACGCCCGAGCAGCGACACGGTCAGCGGCCACTGCCATCGCCGCTCCCGTTCGTCCCGTCGATCGCTCGAAGATTCGACACCGCGGAATTCGATTCGCGCGATCGTCAGCTGCTGCTCGCGCTCTCGGTGTGTCTGGACGATGATCTCGAACCTCTGCTCGCGTTCGATGGGAGATCTGCGTCAGAGCTCGCGGTCGCTGCGGTGGGCGACCGTCTGCGTATGCATGCCGGTCGCGTGCGTTTCGTCGACGCCCGCCTCTCGATCTGGATCAGAGCCACATCCTCGGCGTCGGCCACCGCGCTCGTCCACGAGCGGTTGAGCGCCGTCTTCCGGGCGCGCGGCGATCACATGCGCGCTGACTGGCACCATGCGCGGGCGTCCCTCGAAAGCGACCCCGCGGCTGCGTCGGAGCTCATCGACATCGCCAGACAGCTCAATGCGGCGGGCTTCCCCGAGCGCGCGTTGCTGCTCGCGCGGGAGGCATCGGACCACACCACCGGCAGTGACCGGGACGACGCACGGATGATCGCAGGAGTGTCGTCGCTCGCCGCCGGATTCGCCTTCGAGGCTTCGGACTGGTTGAACGCGTTCTACGCGCAGGCGTCCTCGCATCGGAGGCCCAGAGCCCTCGCCGCACTTCTCGCATCCCAGACGCTCGCGCAGGGCGCCGTACCCGAGATCGACCCGAGTTCGCTGCGTCCGGGGTCGGATGACCCGGAGGAGTGGCGTCACTGGACGCGCGCGAGTGCTCTCGCTGCGGTGATGTGCGCCGAGCGAGGCGATCGACGGGGGATGCGGGTCTGGCTCGATGCGCTCCGGGAAGGAGCGGCTCGCGTCGGTGCGGAGAGTGAACTGCGGGATCCGGTGACCGCGCTCAGCTGGCTCATCGCCGGAGAGCGCGACGTCGACGACGTCGTGGGATCAGGTCCGGTGAGCGGCGGACTGCTGAGCGCACTGCACGCGGCACTGCACGGCGACATCGATCGGGCACGCCGAGTCCTCGCGAAAGACGACTCGGCGATCGGGCGCGCATCAGACCCGCTGGTGCCCGGCTACGAGCGGAGCCCGATCATCCAGGCGTACCGCCGGATCATCGACGTCCTGCTGCTCGTGTGGCGAGGAGACATCGGTCTTGCGCGGGAGCGACTCATCCACGCCGCGCTCGTGTTGCCGATCGCTCTGCCGTTCGCGGGACTGGGCGTGGTCCTCGCGCGTCGACTCGATCTCGCCGTGCTCGGTGAACTCGGTCCCTTCTCGCTTTCGCTCACGGCCGCCCTGCCCAACGGGGCGCGGATCGATGTGCTCGTCGACCGGGGGATACAGTCGCTTCTCGCCGGTTCCTTCGACGACGCCGCCACCGCGGTGCGCCTCTGGGCCGAGCTCGGGTCTCCGCGAACGACCATGTCGGTGCCGGCGCTCGATGAACTCGCTCTCACGGTCGAAGCGCGCCCGATGACGGTCGGTTCGATCGAGCCGCCGGAGATCGCCCTCGCGCAGAGTCTGCGCGTGCGCATCGCCACGGCCGGTGACGCCCGGTGGCGTTCCGAGCGTGATGCCGTCGCGGAAGCGGCACGCACGCTCACCTCTCCGTTCACGCGAGCCAGAGTGGAGACCATGCTGGGGACCCAGCACGCGATCCACGATGATCATGCCGCAGCCAGGGTCCACCTCCACCATGCGGAGCGTCTTTTCGAGCTTTCGGGCGCGACCGCATGGGCGCGATCCATCCGCGACCGCATCGACCGCCTCGACGCCAGGGAAGGGAGTCTCGTCCCGGCGGCCGATCCGCTCGCCGCGTGCCGCGCCGCGTGGTCGCTCGCACTCACGGCGCGGGAACTCGAGGTGGCGATGCTCGCCGTCGGCGGAGCTCCGAACAGGGATATCGCGGAGATGCTGAACGTGTCGGTCCGCACGGTCGAAGTGCACCTCGGGCGCATCTTCACGAAGTTCGACGTCCGCAGCCGCGTCGAACTCACGGTGCTCGCACACCGCACCGATCATCACCTCTGAGGATGGTCACCGAGGCAGTGACAGGGCTTCTCCATCGGCCTCGGCGAGTCCGTCCGCGATGAGCGAGTCGATCGCACGGTCGCGCTGAGCGGAATCAGGCCAGTCGGGCAGGACGGCGATGAGGGGAACCGCGTCGGGGGCGGCCTGCCGCAGAAGGCGCAACGCGAGGCCACGGGCCTGGCGGTCCGATCCCTCATAGGAAGCCTGGCGTCGACGGTCGTCCCCGGTGTCGGGGCGGCCCGCGACGAGCCAGGCGCAGGAACCGGAGAGAGGACACTGCTCGCAGCGCGGAGTTCGAGCAGTGCAGACCGTGGCGCCCAGTTCCATCACCGCGGCGTTGAAGACCACGGACTCGGGCACTGAAGCCGGGAGCAGCGAGTCCATCAGAGTGAGGTCTCGGCGCGAGGGCGGAGCGGGGTTGGCGCGGCCCTCGACGGCCCTGGCCAGCACCCGCCGCGTGTTCGTGTCGACGACCGGATGCCGGTCCCCGTAGGAGAAGACCGCGACGGCCCTGGCCGTGTAGTCGCCGATACCGGAGAGAGCGAGGAGCGCGTCGACGTCGCGCGGGACGATGCCGTCGTGCCGCTCTGTGATCTCGATCGCGGCGCGGTGCAGCCAGAGAGCACGCCGAGGGTAGCCCAGATTAGCCCACTGCTTCACCACCTCCGCCGTCGTCGCCGCGGCCATCGTCTCCGGTCTCGGCCATCGTGCCAGCCATGCCTCCAGATGGGGGATGACCCGCGAGACGGGGGTCTGCTGCAGCATGAACTCGCTGACGAGGACACCCCACGCGCCGAACTCGTCATGAAACGCGGACCGGCGCCACGGGAGGTCGCGCGCCGTCGCCCGATACCACTCCGGCAGACGCGCGACGACGTCGGGTGGGGCCTGCGATACGCGCATTCCTTCAGCCTACGGGAGCCCGAGGTCGCGCCCCCGACGGTGCCACCCGTGCTCTCCCGGATCGGCTGATCATCGCGCCGTCGGTAGGCTGGGGGGATGGTCCCGCCCGGCATCCTTCTCGTCGACAAGCCCTCAGGGCTGACCAGCCACGACGTCGTCGCGCGCACGCGGCGTGCGTTCGGGACGAGGAAGGTCGGTCACGCCGGAACGCTCGACCCGATGGCGACCGGGCTTCTGGTCATCGGCCTCGAGGGAGCGACCAGGCTCCTCACCTACATCGTCGGCGCGGACAAGACCTACACGGCGACGATCCGCCTCGGCCAGACCACCGGAACCGATGACGCTGAGGGCGAGATCCTCGCGACCGCTGCTTCGGACGCGTTGGCCGCGGTGACGGACGATGCTGTCGCGGCGGGGATAGCGGCCCTCACCGGGCAGCTCTCGCAGGTGCCCAGCTCCGTCTCCGCCATCAAAGTCGACGGTCGTCGTGCCTACGACCGTGTCCGTGCCGGGGAAGAAGTCGTCTTGGCCGCCCGAGATGTCGTCGTCTCCCGCTTCGACCGCGTCGAGAGCCGTCGGAGCGACGGCGCGATCGATCTGGACGTGATCGTCGACTGCTCGTCCGGCACGTACATCCGCTCGCTCGCTCGCGACCTGGGTGAAGCCCTCGGCGTCGGCGGCCACCTCACCGCGCTGCGACGCACGCGGGTCGGCCCGTTCGATGTGAGCGACGCGGTCGACGTCGACGCGCTCGAAGGGGCTCCCACGCTCACGGCCGCTCAGGCTGCCCGGCGCATCCTCCCGACCCTGGATATGGGAGTCGACGAAGCGCGGGACCTGCGGCACGGCAAACGTCTCATCGGCCAAGCCGCGCGCCTGGACGGCCCGATCGCAGCAGCCATCGACGAAGCGGGCGTCCTCGTGGGCATCGTCGAGAAGCGCGGAGCGGATCTGAAGAGCGCGATGAACATGCCGGAGGCCGTGCGATGATCCTGTGGTTCACGATCGCCCAGGTCGTAGTGGCCGTCGCGGCGGGTGTCTTCTGCGTCGTCGCCGGGCTCATCGGGCGCAGGCCGAGTGACTTCAGCGTCGGCGCACTCGCTCTCGTGGAGCTCCTCCTGGTAGTCCAGGTCATCGTGGCGATCGTCGCACCACTCGCGGGCAACCCGCCAACGGGCGACCTTCTCGAGTACTGGGTCTACCTGGTGTCGGCCGCACTGCTCCCCGTCGGCGCCGTGCTGTGGGCGCTCATGGAGCGCAGCCGGTGGAGCACCGTGATCCTCGGTGTCGCGGCCTTCGCGATCGCGATCATGCTGTGGCGCATGCAGGTCATCTGGTCCGTCCAGATCGCGTGAGGTGAGGCGTCGGGGAGACTCCCGCCGTCTCCCGCGGCTCTAGGATGGAATGCGCTATGAGCTCCACCGCACCCCCCACTCGGATGACCGGCATCGGTCGCGTCCTCGTGATCGTCTACGCCGTGATGGCGCTGGCCGCCACCGGGCGCAGTTTCGTGCAGATCGTCCGTCGCTTCGACGAAGCCCCCCTGGCGTACTCGCTGTCCGCTCTCGCGGCCGTGGTGTACATCCTCGCCACTCTCGCTCTCGTGCTCGCCCGACGTCGCGGCTGGTACACGGTGGCATGGGTCGCGATCATCTTCGAACTGACCGGAGTGCTCGTCGTCGGCTTGCTCAGCGTCCTGATGCCAGCGTTGTTCCAGCACGAGACCGTGTGGTCGCTGTTCGGGCGCGGTTACCTCTTCGTACCGCTGGTGCTCCCGATCTTCGGGGTCTGGTGGTTGCGTACGCACCGACCGGTCGAAGCCGTGACATCGGCCGAGGTCCACGCGTGATCGTGTTCCGCAGCCCGGAGGAGATCCCGGACGGCTTCGGACCGAGCGCGGTCGCCATCGGCAAGTTCGACGGCGTCCACGCCGGTCATCGGGCTGTCATCGCGAGGCTGAACGAAGCAGCTGCTGCCACGAGCAGCCGCGCCGTCGCGGTCACCTTCGACCGCAACCCCCTCGCGATCCTTCGTCCGGACCGATGCCCCGAGAACGTCGTCACGGTCGATCGCAAACTCGAACTGCTCGGCGAGCTGGGCATCGATGCGACTCTCGTGCTCACCTTCGACGAGGAACTCGCTGCCCGCAGCGCTCATGACTTCGTCACCGACATCCTCGTCGGTGCGGTCGACGTCTCCACGGTCCTCGTCGGCGAGGACTTCCGCTTCGGCAACAAGGGGGCCGGTACGCCGGACCTCCTTCGTGCCCTCGGTCCCGAGTACGGCTTCTCCGTGGAGGTCGTCGACGACGTGTACCTTCCCGGTTCCGCACGGCGCGTGTCGTCGAGCTGGATCCGGGAACTGCTGATGGAAGGCGATGTCGCGACGGCGGCGACCGTGCTCGGCCGCTACCCGGATGTCCGGGGCGAGGTCGTTCACGGGCTCAAGCGCGGGCGAGAACTGGGCTTTCCGACCGCGAACCTCTCCACGATCGTCGATGCTTTCGTCCCGGCCGACGGTGTGTACGCGGGATGGCTCGTGGATCATGACACCGGGATCCGGCACCCCTCCGCCATCTCGGTCGGCACCAATCCCACCTTCGACGACGTTCTCGTACGGCAGGTGGAGGCTCACGTGCTCGGCGAGACCGGACTGGAGCTCTACGGACACGATGTCACCGTCGAGTTCGTCGAGCGGCTGAGGGGAATGGTCGCGTTCGAGGGGATCGAGAAGCTCATGGCGCAGATGGCCGCCGACGTCACCGACGCTGCTCGCGTGCTCGACGTGACTTCCTGATCGGCTGAAATCTCCGCGCCGCGAGCGCCATGACATAGAATGGGAAACGGCTCTCGCCGATTCTCACGCTTCTCGCGTGCCTCGACGGGAAGAAGATCCACTGTTCGTACGGTCCTGGCTCACGCCACACGCGGACAACGAGAACGGCCGGCGGCTTCCTGGGGAAGCCGGGGCCTTCACGCTCAGGAGGAGCATGCCGACCACGGCAACCGCCGCCACGCGGCGAAAGAAGACGTCCCGTCGCGACGACGAGGCACCCCTCATCCCGATCCTCGCGCGCAAGGTGCGTGAGATCGAGGCCAAGTCGCAGCGAGGGAAGCTCGGCCCGACGAACCGGGTGAAGTTCCAGGTGATCGCCTTCCTCGTGCGCGAAGAGCGCGCACGGGTCAAGGCCGACGCCGAGATCGGGGATCCTGCACGCGTTGAGCTGCTCAAGCGGCTCGATGGTGTCGCCACGATCCTCGCGAAGACCGCTGCCCGCGACACGTCACTCATCCAGCTGCTGGAAGCCGATCAGGCGACGTCGCCGGTGGCCAAGCGCATGCGCCGCGACTGGTTGCTCGAATCCGGCGCTGAACTCGCTCCGGAAGACCTGATCATCGCTGATGCGGCGCCGGTGCAGGTCTCGGTCGTGCCCGCGGCGATCGCGGAACGACAGGTCACCCCGCCCTCGGTCGAGGCGCGCCAGTTGGCGAACCCGTTCCTCGCGCCCGACCTCACGCCTCGATCGACGTCGACACCGCGTCGCCGCCTCGACGGCTGGGAGCTCATGGGCCCGCTGTACAAGGCCTTCGAGACGGGCGCCGGCGGATCCGCCGCATCGATGGACCTCCCGCCCGCGCCGGAGTTCGACCACGTATCGCCCAAGGGTCTCGAGGTCATGGTGCACCAGTCCCGCTTCCTCGAAGCGGTCAAGGCGGGGCACCGCAGCTTCCTGCTCGCGGATGAGCCGGGTCTGGGCAAGACGGCGCAGTCCGTGCTCGCCGCCTCCGTCGCCGGTGCCTATCCGCTCCTCGTCGTGGTGCCCAACGTCGTGAAGATGAACTGGGCGCGCGAAGTCGAGCGCTGGACGCCGCAGCGTCGTGCAACGGTGATTCAGGGCGACGGCGATGACATCGATGCCTTCGCAGACGTATTCATCGTGAACTACGAGATCCTCGACCGGCACATGTCGTGGCTCGCCTCGATCGGTCTGCGCGGCATGGTCGTCGACGAGGCGCACTTCATCAAGAACCTGTCCTCCCAGCGCTCGCAGAACGTCCTGTCGCTGGCCGCTCAGGTGCGCGAGCGCACGCCGGGCCACGATCCGCTCATGTTGGCGCTCACCGGGACACCGCTGATCAACGATGTCGAGGACTTCGACGCGATCTGGCGCTTCCTAGGCTGGA
Organism: Microbacterium paraoxydans; assembly: GCF_020524545.1. Lineage (GTDB taxonomy): Bacteria > Actinomycetota > Actinomycetes > Actinomycetales > Microbacteriaceae > Microbacterium > Microbacterium paraoxydans_C. The sequence continues at coordinate 210,707 of NZ_JAIVLG010000003.1, forward strand.
CCACGGGCGAGAAGCCCGGCCCTCAGCTCATGGAGAAGCTGGATGCGACCGGATTCACTCCGGCAGACAAGGCGTTCTACCCCGAAGCGCGTGACGCCGTCATCTCGATGGGCATCGTGCGGCGCAAGAAGAAGGATGTCGCCGCCGACCTCCCCGACAAGCTGATCGCCGACCTGCCCGTGCAGCTCGACGACGAGTTCGGACGCGGTATCCGTCAGGCAGAGCGCGAGCTGGGGGAGAGGCTCGCAGCACGCTACCGGCGCATCATCGAGGCGCGGGGTGATCGCGGGCTTGTCCCAGGGGAGATCGACGATGACATCGTGCGTCTCGTCGCCCAGAACGAACTCGAGGAGTCGAAGGCCGCCGGCACCGGGGGAGACAACGTCTTCACCATGGTCAGGCGCATCGGCCAGGCCAAGGCTCCGCTGGCGGCAGACTACGCGGCGCAGCTTCAGCGCTCCGTCGGCAAGGTCGTCTTCTTCGCCAAGCACATCGACGTGATGGACCAGGCGGAGGCGCACTTCGCTGCCGCAGGTATCCGAGCGGTGTCGATCCGCGGCGACCAGTCGTCGACGACGCGACAGCAGGCGATCGACGACTTCAACGGCGACCCCTCCGTGGGCATCGCCGTCTGTTCGCTCACCGCGGCCGGCGTCGGGCTCAACCTGCAGGCGGCATCGAACGTGGTGCTCGCCGAGCTGTCCTGGACGGCCGCAGAGCAGACGCAGGCGATCGACCGCGTACACCGTATCGGGCAGGATGAGCCGGTCACCGCCTGGCGCATCATCGCCGCGCACACGATCGACACGAAGATCGCCGAGCTCATCGACCAGAAGCAGGGGCTCGCGGCGCGTGCGCTCGACGGCGAAGCCGTGGAGGAGTCGGCTGCGGAACCGGTGCAGCTGGCAGCACTCATGCACCTGCTCCGGCAAGCTCTTGGTGCCGCATAGTCGTCAAGAACAGCTGTTCTTAACGCCACGGATGTGCTCGATAGGGTCCGCAGCCGGGAAGTTCGCCGATATCACCGATTGCGCGCGTCAAGATCGGGGGTTTTCGTCGACGTCGAATGGCGCGCGAGTGCGCTGGGGCACTAGTGTCGATCGAAGGCAGCGTCGCCTGTTCCCCCATCACCCGAACGTCTGAAGGCACCAGAATGAAGATCGGCATCCTGACGAGCGGCGGCGACTGCCCCGGCCTCAACGCGGTCATCCGCGGCATCGTGCTCAAGGGCACCACCACGTACGACCTGGAGTTCGTCGGCATCAGAGACGGGTGGCGGGGGCTCGTCGACGGCGACTTCATGCCGCTCACGCGCCACGAGGTGAAGGGCCTCTCGAAGGTCGGCGGTACGATCCTCGGAACCAGTCGCACGAACCCCTACGAGGGCGAGCGTGGTGGCGCGGAGAACATCGCGAAGACGCTGTACGGTCACAAGATCGACGGCATCGTGGCGATCGGCGGCGAGGGCACGCTCGCCGCCGCGGATCGTCTGGCGAAAGACGGGATCAAGGTCATCGGCGTGCCCAAGACGATCGACAACGACCTGCGGGCCACGGACTATTCGTTCGGTTTCGACACCGCAGTGAACATCGCGACCGATGCGATGGATCGCCTCCGCACGACGGGTGACTCGCACCAGCGCTGCATGGTCGCCGAGGTCATGGGCCGCCACGTCGGCTGGATCGCCCTGCATGCGGGTATGGCAGCCGGTGCTCACGTCATCTGCATTCCCGAGGTTCCGATGTCGATCGATGACATCACCGAGCTGGTGACCAGTGCCCACGACCGCGGACGCGCGCCGCTGGTGGTCGTCTCCGAGGGGTTCAAGCTCCTCGGCATGGAAGAGGCATACAGCGACAAGGGACTCGATGCCTTCAACCGTCCCCGGCTCGGTGGAATCGGTGACATGCTCGCTCCGGAGATCGAGCGGATCACCGGTATCGAGACGCGCGCGACGATCCTGGGCCACATCCAGCGCGGCGGATCGCCGTCGGCGTTCGATCGGGTGCTCGCGACGCGACTCGGACTGCACGCCGCCGATGCGCTCGTCGACGGCGCCTGGGGGCAGATGGTGGCCATGCAGGGCACCGACATCGTTCGGGTGCCCTTCGCCGACGCGCTCGGCGAGCTGAACACGGTGCCCCGCTACCGCTACGACGAGGCCGCTGCGCTCTTCGGCTGATCGCAACACCCCTTCGTGGGCTGCGCCCCTCTTGCGCTCCCGATCGACCTCCCGGGAACAGGCATTCGCGCCAGATCAGGCACTTCTTCTGTCAATCTGCCTGATTCGGCGTGTGTGCCTGATTCGGCGTGCGTCGCCGGTGCAGGCCCTGCGCCATCGCGGTGAGTACGGTCCGTTCAACGTACGGGGCGTCGTACATCACCTGGTGTACGTCGAAACGGAGAATCGTGTAGCCACGCAGCGCGAGACGGGCATCAGCTCGGATATCGCGGCGGCGATCTCGCGCTGAGCTGTGGTGCGCGAACCCGTCGATCTGGATGCCCAGCCGTTCGCCGATCATCGCGTCGAGAGGGTGCCCGTCGACCCACACCTGCTGCCGCATCTCGACTCCGATCCCACGCATCAGGGCGACGAATGCCGTCTCGGGTCCGGAGTCGGACCTCCCACCGACGAGTGCCGCGATCCGTGATGCAGCGCTGGATCGCCACTCCACGCGTTCGAGGACATCGAGGTCGACGGCGTCTCGGCGAATCGCGGACTCCCAGACGATCAGGGCTTCCGTCGTCGGCAGGCATCGAGCAACCTGGAACAGGATATTGAGTGCAGGCTCGACCGTCGAACGTCGTGTCACGGGAACAGGACCGCGGTCTCGGTGGACGCGGATGCCGTTCGGGTCGAACCGCGACGCGCTGTGTGGAAGCGCAACGTGCACCGCATCCGTGCTGATGTCCCACCACCCCCGCAGGCTCGCGGCACTCACGCAGGTCACGCGTCCACCGACGGAGGCCGCGGCGACGCGTCGTGGGTCGCAGTCGGGAGTGACGAGCCAGGAGCGACGCACTCGCAGGAGGTGTCCGTTCCGAACGTCGCCACGCACCGTATGATCCGTGAAGCCGGCCGCCCGCAGGGCGGATGAGTGCACGGCACCGTCGTGTCGGCGTACCCATTCCTCTGCTGACGTCGTCACAGCTCCACCCTGATCGACGTCCCGGGTGCTGCTGTGCCGTCGCGCCTCGATCTGTGAAGAGTTGCCGCGGCTCAGTAGCTGTGGAGGAGTCGACACGTGTGCACTGTTGCAATCAGAGTCAGGCGATCGCACCGCATCAGGCAGAGAGTGGTCGAATCAGCCTGATACGGCGTGATCGCCTGAACTCGCGTGATGGCTGAGCCAGGCGCAGCGGCGGGTCAAACCTCGGTGAGCCCGAGCGTGTCGAGCAGCCACGCGAGTTCGAACGCGCGCTCCTTCCAGGAGTTGTAGCGTCCGCTCACACCGCCGTGCCCCGCCACCATCTCGCATTTGAGGAGCACGTCCGATGCCCCCGCTTCTCGCAGACGTGCGACCCACTTCGCGGGTTCCACATACAGGACGCGCGTGTCGTTGAGCGAGGTCACGGCGAGGATCCGCGGGTACTCGATGCCGTCTCTCACGTTCTCGTAGGGGGAGTACGACTTCATGTAGTCGTAGACGTCCGAGCCGTGCAACGGGTCGCCCCACTCGTCCCACTCGATCACCGTGAGCGGCAGAGACGGGTCGAGGATCGTCGTCAGGGCGTCCACGAAGGGCACACCGGCGAGGATGCCCGCGAAGAGCTCGGGAGCAAGGTTGGCGACCGCTCCCATCAGCAGACCCCCCGCGCTCCCGCCCTCGGCGACCAGGCGTTCCGGCGTCGTCACACCTGTCGCGACGAGGTGCTCGGCGCACGCGACGAAGTCCGTGAAAGTGTTGCGCTTGCGCAGGAGCTTCCCGTCCTCGTACCACTGACGGCCCATCTCCCCACCGCCGCGCACGTGGGCGACGGCGAAGATCACTCCGCGGTCGAGTTCGGACAGCCGGGCGACCGAGAAGCCGGGGTCGATCGAATGCTCGTAGGACCCGTAGCCGTACAGGTGCAGAGGACGGGCCTCCGAGCCGGGTTCGCCGAACGAGCGCTTCCACACGAGCGAGATGGGCACGCGCACGCCGTCGGCGGCCGTCGCCCAGTCACGTCGCTGGCCGTACTCCGAGGCGTCGTAGCCGCCCAGGACGGCGACCTGCTTGCGCAGGATCAGGTCGCGGTTCGAGAGGTCGAGGTCGTACACCGTTCCCGGGGTGACGAACGACGTGTAGCCGAGGCGCAGGAACGGCGAGTGCCATTCCGGGTTGCCGCTCACGCCCGCGGAGTAGAGCGGTTCGTCGAAGGCGATCTCGTCGAGGGTGTTCGTCGGGTAATCGAGCAGTCCGACGCGCTCGAGCCCTTCGCGACGGTACTCCACGGTGGCGAAGTCACGGAACGCGTCCATGCCGAGCAGGCGTCTTCCTGCCTCGTGCGCGACGACCGGGCGCCGCTCTCCCTGAGGATCCGAGGCGGCGACGGAGACCAGCTCGAAGTCCAGGGCGCCGTCGTTGTGGAGGATGAACAGTCGGTCCTCGCCGTCCACCACGGCGTGATCGATGGAGTACTCGACGCCGTCGCGGCGCGGCCAGACCAGGCGCGGTTCGGCGGTGAGATCGCCGGTCAGATCGACCAGGTACTCCTCGCTCGTGATGCTCGAGCCGACGCCGATCACGAGGTACCGGCGGCTTCGCGTGATCCCCGCACCGAGCCAGAACTTCTCGTCGGGCTCGTGGAACAACCGGACATCGTCCGTGACGGCCGTGCCCAGGCGGTGCAGCCACAAGGTGTCAGGCCGCCACGCGTCGTCCCGCGTCGTGTAGAGGACTCCCGTGCCGTCCGGCGTGAAGAAGGCTCCGCCCGTGTTCGGGATCTCGTCGTCGAGCGTCTCTCCGGTCGTCAGATCGCGCACGTGCACGGTGTAAAGCTCGTCGCCGTCGTAATCGGTCGACCACAGCAGCTTCGTGGCGTCGTCGGAGGTGTCGAACGCGCCGAGCGAGAAGAATTCGTGACCCTCGGCCTCGATGTTGCCATCGAGGAGGACCACTTCACCCGGAACCGGAACGCCCGGCTCGAGCACGGGGGGAGTCCACTCGCCGACTTCGGCGGCCGCGCGGCAGTGGATGCCGTACTGCGCTCCCTCTTCGGTCCTGCTGTAGTACCACCAGTCGCCGCGTCGGGTGGGGACGGAGAGGTCCGTCTCCTGCACCCGGGCCTTGATCTCCTCGAACAGCTGCGTCCGGAGCCCGGCGAGATGCGCGGTCTGCGTTTCCGTGTAGGCGTTCTCGGCCTCGAGGTGTGCGATGACCTCCTCGGAGTCCTTCGATCGCATCCACTCATACGGGTCGTCGAAGGTGTCGCCATGATGAGTGCGGAGAGTGGAACGGCGGGCAGCGAGCGGGGCGTCAGTCACCGTCCCACGCTATCCCAGGTCGAGTTGACCGGCGCGGGGGAGGGTGGGAGGATTTACCGGGGCCGGTTAACGGAAGTCAAACCCACGGTGAACTCTTCGTTCATCACGTCGATCACGTCGACACCTCCTTCTTCCTCAACGACCGAAAGCGAACGGTGGAAACCGCAGCCCTCATCGTCGTGCTCGTCATCGCGCTGGCACTCTTCTTCGACTTCACCAACGGCTTTCACGACACCGCGAACGCCATGGCGACTCCGATCGCCACCGGCGCCTTGAAACCCAAGACCGCCGTCCTCCTCGCCGCTGTCCTGAACCTCGTCGGCGCGTTCCTGTCCACGGAGGTTTCGAAGACCATCTCCGGCGGCATCATCCGCGAAGACGCGATCCTCTCCGCGGGTGCCGACCTCTTCCTCGCCCTGATCTTCGCCGGTCTCATCGGTGCGATCACGTGGAACATGCTCACCTGGCTCCTCGGGCTCCCATCGAGCTCGTCCCACGCACTCTTCGGCGGGCTCATCGGCGCCACGCTCGTCGGCGCGGGTGTGGGCGGCATCGACTTCGGCATGGTGCTGTCGAAGATCGTGCTTCCGGCATTGATCGCGCCGGTCACCGCGGGTCTGATCGCTTTCGCTGCGACGAAGATCGCGTACTCGGTCACCCGTCGGTACGACGGCAAGCCGGATGGTCGAGACGGCTTCCGGTGGGGGCAGATCTTCACCTCCTCTCTCGTGGCGCTCGCACACGGCACCAACGACGCACAGAAGACCATGGGGGTCATCACCCTCGCGATGATCACGATCGGTTGGCAGTCCGGGGCGCACCACGAGCCGGAGCTCTGGGTGATCGTCGCCTGCGCCTTCACGATCGCGCTCGGCACCTACCTCGGCGGGTGGCGCATCATCCGCACTCTCGGCAAGGGGCTCACCGATGTGAAGCCCGCGCAGGGGTTCGCAGCCGAGAGCTCGACCGCGGCCACCATCCTCGCCTCCAGCGCCCTCGGCTTCGCGCTGTCGACGACCCAGGTCGCGTCGGGCTCGGTGATCGGTTCGGGGCTCGGACGACGCGGTTCCACGGTTCGCTGGCGGACCGCCGGTCGGATCGGTGTCGGCTGGATCCTCACCCTGCCCGCCGCGGGCGGCGTCGGCGCGCTGGCCGCGCTCCTGGTGGTCTGGCTCGGCAACTGGGGCGTAGCGATCGACGCGGTCCTCGCACTGGCGATCATCCTGGGGCTGTTCATGCGCTCGCGTCGCAACGCGGTGACCCATGCGAACGCGATGAGCGACGTCGCTGAGTCGGGGCGTGCGGTGGAGCTTCCTGACACCCCGCCGCCGACGCGACGCCAGCAGCGCATCGCAGAGGCGAAGGCCGAGGCGAAGGCTCGTGCGGAAGCACGCGACAAGGCGAAGGCGCAGGCCAAGAAGGACGCCGCGGACAAAGCCAAGAAGAAGGCTCAGGCCAAGTCCGACGGCAAAGCCGCGAAGTCCGGAGCCGCGGCGAAGGGCACGGATGCCGCGCGGAAGGAGGCGTCGGAATGAACATCGTGATCGACTGGCTCGCGTTCCTCCAGGTGTTCCTGGCGGCGCTGATCGGTGCGGCTGCCATCGTCACCTTCTACGCTCTCGGCCTCCGGCTGCTGGTGCGAAGCGGACGTGCTCCGGTCGTGAGCCCGGCGGAGTTCACCGACGCGATCACCGTGATCACCGAGAAGGAGCTCCGCCGCGCGGAGAAGCAAGCGGCGAAGGCTGCGAAGAAGAGCCCGCTCACCGAGGGGCAGAAGACGACGGCCCTCGTCGGCGCCTACGTGTGCTTCGGGCTGTGCGCAGCTGCCGTCGTGTCCGGCATCCTCATGCTCGTCATCGGTCACTGATCCGCGAGGCATGCGGACGGATCATCGCAGCAAGCCGTCCACCAGGTCGTCGATGATGTCGTCGGTCGATGATTCCGGGTCGATCGGCGTGGTCAGGCGATCCAGGAGGAGACCGTCTATCGCGTAGTGGAACAGCGCGATCTCGCGCCGTCCGCCCGGGAGGCCTGCTCTCGAGTTGAAGGCGACGTCCTCTTCGAGCCCCGCGCGTTGCCAGGCCCCGAGCACGGCCGCGACTTCGGGACGGCGGCTGCTCTCGAGCCGCAACTCGAAGAGTGCGAGCGTGACCTCTCTGTCGTCGGCAAGACGGCGGACGATGTCGCGCACGTAGTCGGCGAACAGGGCGCGGCCGGGTTCACCCGCGGCGCGGCGCTCCAGATCCTCCGATGTGGGGGCGAGCCGCTCGCCGATGCGTTCGACCAGACCGGCAACCAGGGCATCGCGGCTGCGGAAGTAGTTCGATGTGGTCCCGGTCGGAACACCGGCCGCGACATCGACGGAACGGTGGGTCAGCCCACGGGAGCCCTCGCGAGCGAGCACGGCGAGCCCTGCATCCGCGATCGCCTGTCTTCTGCCCTCGTTTCTCGCCATCACCGCATCCTATCGTTTCACTACACCTGCAGTGCTCGATGGGCGCCTAGGTGTTCTTCCCATGGACGTTGTGGACGCGGTCGATGGGTGAGAGGCCTCCGAGAGCGGTATGGGGTCGGTGGTGATTGTAGCCGTGGATCCAGGTCTGGTAGACGGCCGATCGC
>NZ_JAIVLG010000004.1 GCF_020524545.1 Microbacterium paraoxydans
ACTGGTACTAATAAGCCGATGACTTGATAACACACCGTTTGTTGGTGCTACGCGTCCACTGAGTGGTTCTCGATGTACGGTCGAGAACCGCATGACAACATTGACTTTGTTATGTGTTTGATTGAAACATCAATAGTGTTTCGGCGGCCATAGCGTGAGGGAAACGCCCGGTTACATTCCGAACCCGGAAGCTAAGCCTCACAGCGCCGATGGTACTGCAGGGGGGACCCTGTGGGAGAGTAGGACACCGCCGGACTCCTTTTAAACAAAATGGCCACCCAACGCTGGGTGGCCATTTTGCGTTCACACGAAGAGAATAGGGATCATCATGCCGGAAGAGGAAGAGCGCCGTCCGCGTCGCAACGACGACAAGGGACCGCGCGGTAGTCGTTCCTCCGGTAGGCCTTCTGATCGTGGCCGTGATGGTGCCGCCCCGCGTCGTGAGGGTGGATACGGCCGTGATGGTGCTGCCCCGCGTCGTGAGGGCGGTTACAAGCGTGATGGTGCCGCGCCGCGGCGTGAGGGCGGTTACAAGCGTGATGGTGCCGCGTCGCGTCGTGAGGGTGGATACATGCGTGATGGTGCTGCCCCGCGTCGTGAGGGTGGATACAAGCGCGACGGTGCCGCGCCGCGTCGTGAGGGTGGATACATGCGTGATGGTGCTGCCCCGCGTCGTGAGGGCGGTTACAAGCGTGATGGTGCCGCGCCGCGGCGTGAAGGCGGATACGGCCGTGATGGTGCCGCGCCGCGGCGTGAAGGCGGATACGGCCGTGATGGTGCCGCGCCGCGTCGTGAGGGCGGATACGGCCGTGACGGTGGTGCCCCGCGTCGTGAGGGCGGATACAGCCGTGACGGTGGTGCCCCGCGTCGTGAGGGTGGATACAAGCGTGAGGGTGGATACAAGCGTGATGGTGCCGCGCCGCGTCGTGAGGGCGGATACAAGCGTGGCGGTGGTGCCCCGCGTCGTGAGGGCGGTGATCGGGATCGTTCGCGGTCCTTCCCGCAACGTGGGGGAGCCGGCCGCGAGCGTCTCACGCAGGCCGCGAATGAGCGTCCGCGATTCGATGAGCCGCAGATCCCGGATGACGTGACCGCTCGCGATCTCAATGGAGCGGCTCGCAATGAGTTGAAGACACTGAGCAAGGAGAATGCCGAGCACGTCGCTCGTCATCTCGCGATGGCGTCTCGACTCATCGATGAGGACCCTGCGCTCGCCCACCGGCACGCACTGGCTGCCTCGCGCCGTGCTGGTCGTATCGCGATCGTACGAGAGACTCTCGGCATCACCGCCTACGCCACCGAGGACTTCGCTCTCGCTCTGCGCGAGTTGCGGACGTACCGCCGTATCTCGGGTAAGGATGATCAGATCGCGCTGATGGTCGACAGCGAGCGCGGCATCGGGCGCTCCGATCGCGCACTCGAGACCGGTAGGGCCGTCGATCGTTCGACGCTGGCTACGCCCGTCCGCGTTGCGTTGGCAATTGCGATGTCTGGTGCTCGGCTCGATCAGGGTGACCTTGAACTCGCGCTCGGTGAGCTCGAGATCCCGGAGCTGGATCCCGACCGCGCCTTCGAGTGGAGCCCCGCGCTGTTCGCTGCACGCGCTGCCGTACTTGAGGACCTCGGCCGCACGGAAGAGGCCGAGTTCTGGGCGCACCGGGCTGAGGTCGCCGCCGAGGCTCTGGGAGTCGATGAGGCCGGCGACGAGGAGATCTTCATCGAGGACAGCATGACCGAGGTCGATCTCGTCGAGGATGGCATCGACACGACCGCCGGGCCTGTTCCCGCCGAGCCTGTTCCCGCCGAGCCTGTTCCGGCCGAGTCGGAGGCCCTGGAGCCCACGGTCGAGGACGAAGTGCGCGAGCTCCTGGGCGAAGACGAGGCCGACGGCACGGACCCGGAGGCGTAGTGGCGCTCTTCTCCCGCAGGCGCTCGCTCCGCACACCCCTCGACGGCGTCGACACGGTCCTCGCAGATCTGGACGGCGTGGTCTACGCCGGACCCGGTGCCCTGCCGTTCGCGGTGGACAGCCTCAATGAGGCAGCGAAGTCTGCACGACTCGGTTACATCACCAACAACGCGGCGCGCACCGATGCCTCTGTCGCGGAACATCTGAGCAGTCTCGGGCTCCGGGTCGAGGCGTCCGAGGTCGTGACGAGTCCCCAGGCTGCTATGCGCCTGATGTCCACGATCGTGCCGGCACCGGCGACCATCCTGGTCGTGGGTGGTGACGGTCTCGTCGATGAGGTGCAGAAGGCGGGCTATACGGTCACGCGCAGCGCGGAGGACGCGCCGAGTGCCGTGGTGCAGGGGTTCGCTCCGGAGGTCGCCTGGACCGATCTCGCCGAGGCGGCGTACGCGCTCAAGCTTCCGGAAGAAGAGGGCGGCATCCCCTGGATCGCGACGAACACGGACTGGACGATTCCTCGCGAGCGGGGGGTCGCCCCGGGGAACGGCACGCTGGTATCCGCCGTCCATACGGCCATCGGTCGGCTGGCGACCGTGGCAGGCAAGCCTGAGGCCCCCATCTTCGAAGAGGCGCTCGCCCGTTTCGGGGCGCAGAAGGCCCTCTTCATCGGCGACCGCCTGGACACCGACATCATGGGGGCGAGTCGTGTCGGCATCGATTCGGTGCTCGTGCTCACGGGAATCGATCGTCCCAAGCATGTCCTCGCGGCGCCCGAGGGCTCGCGTCCGACGTACATCCTCGGCGACCTCCGCGAATTGCACGAGCCTTATCCGGAGGTCATCGAGCGAGACGGTGCCTTCCACGTGAACGGTGCCGCCGTGCGCGTCTCCGGGGCCGACGTCGAGATCGTGTCGGAGTCAGACTCGCAGATCGACCTGCTGCGTGCCGGCGCTGCTGCCATCTGGGCGTCGGGCACACCGGTGTTCGTCTTGCGCGTTCCCGAGCGCCTCTACGACGATCCCTTCCATCGCCCCTGAGCCATCTCGCGTGGCTCCTTCGCGCGTCTGCGGTGCCGCGTACAGTGGAACTCGTGAGTGATGAGAAGACGAGCGAGCCGACCGACGGCCTGTGGAGCCGTCTGCGCCTGATCGAGGGGCAGCCGCTTCCCGTGCGCGCCGCCGCTTACACGGCCGTGCACGACGAGCTCTCCCGCCGCCTCGAGAGCGGCGCGAAGCTCGATCATCGGGAGACGTCGGGATCCCGATGACGCGACTCGACGCTGCCCTCGCCGCCCGAGGACTCGCCCGATCGCGCAGCCATGCGGCGACACTCATCGCCGAGGGACTCGTGAGCGTCGCCGGCCGTCAGGTCGTGAAGGCATCCACCGCCGTGGACGATGAGATCGAGATCACCATCGCCGGCTCCGACCACTACGTCGGCCGCGCGGCCCACAAACTCATCGCCGGGCTCGACGGCTTCGAGATCCCGGTGGAGGGACGGCTCGCGCTCGACATGGGGGCGTCCACGGGAGGGTTCACCCAGGTGCTGCGCGAGCGCGGCGCTCGAACCGTGCTCGCTGTCGACGTCGGCCACGGCCAGATGGCCCCTTCCATCGGCACCGACCCCGGGGTCATCACCGTCGAGGGCTTCAACGTCCGATACATGACGCGCGAGAACCTGGCAGAGGCGACGGGCGTCGTGGGGGCGCCGGACCTCGTGGTCGGCGACCTCTCCTTCATCTCCCTGGAGCTCGTGCTGCCGGCCGTCGCAGCGGTCGCGACACCCGAGTCCGACATCCTGCTGCTCGTGAAACCGCAGTTCGAGGTCGGACGGACGGCGGTGCGCGGGGGACTGGTCACCGACCCCGCCACCCGTGCCGATGCCGTCGCGCGCACCGTGTGGAGCGCCTGGGACGTCGGCCTCGGGATGCTCGGCATCCTTCCCTCGCCGCTTCTGGGAACGCACGGCAACGCTGAATATCTCGTGCACCTCGCGCCGGGGCGTGGCAGCAATCCGACAGAATGGTTGGACACCATCAATCGACTGGCAGGAGGACGATGAACGAGCGCAACATCCTGGTCGTCGCCCATGCCGGCCGGGTCGAGACGGTCGACGCGGCGCGACGCGTGATCGACGCCCTTCGGGAAGCAGGTGCACGGCCGGTCCTGGCCGCTGACGACCACGAGGCCCTTGCTGCGGTGGACGATTTCTTCGCAGGCACCGATGTTCTCGGACGCTCCGTCGATCCCGCGGATCTCGAGCTCGCGATCGTGCTGGGCGGGGACGGGACGATCCTGCGCGCGGCCGAGTTGGTCCGCGACACGGGTGCGCCCGTGCTCGGCATCAACATGGGCCACGTCGGATTCCTCGCCGAGATCGATCGTGACGACATGGACAAGGCCGTGCGCCGAGTCATCGACCGCGACTACGAGGTCGAGGAGCGGCTCGCGCTGTCCGTGCGTGTGAAGGACGCTGCCGGAGCCGTCGTGTACGAGACCTGGGCGCTCAACGAGGCGACCGTGGAGAAGGCCAGCCGCGAGCGGATGATCGAGGTCGTGCTGGAGATCGACGGCAGGCCGTTGTCGAGCTTCGGCTGCGACGGCATGGTGATCTCCACTCCCACCGGATCGACCGCCTACAACTTCTCGGCCGGCGGGCCGGTCATCTGGCCCAGCGTCGAGGCGATCGCGGTGGTGCCGCTGTCGGCGCACGCGCTGTTCGCCAAGCCCCTCGTCGTCAGCCCCGGCGCCGCCGTCGCGATCGAGATGCTCGAGCGCACCGACGGTTCGGGGATCCTCTGGTGCGACGGTCGTCGCTCCCACGATCTGCCGCCCGGCGCGCGGGTCGTCGTCCGCCGATCGTCCCGTCCCGTGAGGCTCGCGCGTCTGCACCCCACCGCTTTCACCGACCGGCTCGTGCGCAAGTTCCAGCTCCCCGTCGAAGGATGGCGCGGCCAAGCCCTGGGGGCGCCGTCATGATCGAGGAGATGCGCATGCAGGGGCTCGGCGTCATCGCCGACGCGGTGCTGCCGCTGGGCCCTGGGTTCACGGCGATCACCGGCGAGACGGGTGCGGGCAAGACCATGGTCGTCACCGGTCTGGGGCTGCTGCTGGGCCAGCGCGCCGACTCGGGTGCCGTCAGGGCCGGCGCTGCACAGGCATCGGTCGCGGGCGTCTGGATCGTCCCGGAAAGCGGCGACGTCGCCGAGATCGTCGAGGACGCGGGCGGTGAGCTGGAGCCCGCCGGAGCGGGCACGGCGGAGTTGTACGTCTCGCGCACGCTGAGTGCCGAAGGGCGCAGCAGAGCGAGCGTCGGCGGCCGGGCAGCGCCCGCAGGGGTGCTCTCGTCCCTGGCGGACTCGCTCGTCGTGGTGCACGGACAGTCCGAGCAGCTGCGTCTGCGCTCCGCCGCCGCGCAGCGCGACGCACTCGACCGCTTCGGTGGGACACCGATCGCGGACGCGCTCGCGAAGTACGCGGATTCCTTCACGCGCTGGCGGGCACTGGACGCCGAGATCACCGAGATCACCGAGAACCGCGACCGTCGCGCCGAGGAGGGGGCCCGTCTCCGAGAGGCGCTCGCGCTGATCGAGGCGACGGCACCCGAGCCGGGCGAGGACCAAGAGCTCGCCGATCGGGCCGAGCGCCTGGCGAATGCCGAAGAGCTGCGTCTCGCGGCGTCGCTCGCCCACGGGGCGCTCTCGAACGAGGACGGTGAGCCCGACGCCTCTGCACTCGTCGCAGAGGCCCGTCGCGTGCTCGAGCGCGCGGCCGACGCCAAGCTCACCGAGATCGGTGAGAGCCTCGCTGACATCGGCTACCGGATCACGGATGCTGCGGGACTCCTGTCGGCCTACCTCGCCGACCTCGACGAGTCCGGTCCTCATGAGCTCGCTGCCGTGGAAGAACGCCGAGCTGCGTTAGGTGTCCTCGTGCGCGCTCACGGGTCCCTCGATGAGGCTTTGTCTCTCTGGCAGACCGGATCCGCGCGGCTCGCCGAGCTCGACGACGACGGCGACCGCATCGAGCGACTCGTCGCCGAGCGCGATGCGGCACGCGCCGAACTGGACGCCGACGCGGCGAAGCTGACGGCGACACGTACCGATGCGGCCACCCGTCTCGGCGAGGCCGTGACCGCGGAGCTCCACGCCCTCGCGATGCCCGATGCGCGGCTCGAGGTCTCGGTCTCCGAGGGTGCGGAGAGCAGCCATGGTCGCGATGACGTCGCGATCCTCCTCGCGCCGCATCCCGGCGCCGAGCCCCGCTCGGTCTCGAAGGGCGCCTCGGGCGGAGAGCTGTCCCGCGTCATGCTGGCCATCGAGGTCGTCATCGCCGCGACCGACCCCGTCCCGACCTTCGTCTTCGACGAGGTCGATGCGGGTATCGGAGGCGCTGCCGCCATCGAAGTCGGGCGGCGACTCGCCCGACTCGCCGAGAAGTCACAGGTCATCGCCGTCACTCACCTCGCGCAGGTCGCAGCCTTCGCGAACAACCACCTGTCCGTCGTCAAGGCCAATGACGGTGCGGTCACCGCCTCCAGCGTCCGGCGTCTGGAAGGCGATGAGCGGGAAGCAGAGATGGCACGACTGCTCTCGGGACTCGCCGATTCCGATGCTGCTCTCACCCACGCGCGCGAACTTCTCAGCCTCCGCGCCCCCGCCGCCTGATAGGATCGAAGCCCGTGATGAACTCTTCTTCCGCGGCACCCAAGAACGACACGACCAAGCACATCTTCGTGACTGGTGGTGTCGTTTCGTCTTTGGGTAAGGGACTGACGGCAGCCAGTCTCGGCAACCTCCTCACCGCCCGCGGTCTGCGCGTCGTGATGCAGAAGCTCGACCCGTACCTGAACGTCGATCCCGGCACCATGAACCCGTTCCAGCACGGTGAGGTGTTCGTCACGGACGACGGCGCGGAGACCGACCTCGACATCGGTCACTACGAGCGCTTCCTCGACATCAACCTGTCCGAAGCCGCCAACGTGACGACGGGCCAGATCTACTCGCAGGTCATCGCGCGCGAGCGCCGCGGCGAGTACCTCGGCGACACGGTGCAGGTCATCCCGCACATCACCGACGAGATCAAGCGACGCATGCGTCTGCAGGCGAGCGAAGACCCGCGCCCCGACGTGATCATCACCGAGGTCGGCGGCACGGTCGGCGACATCGAGTCGCAGCCGTTCCTCGAATCCGCCCGCCAGCTCCGTCACGAGCTCGGACGCGACAGCGTGTTCTTCGTCCACGTGTCGCTGGTGCCGTTCATGGGCGCTTCGGGTGAGCAGAAGACCAAGCCCACCCAGCACTCCGTCGCGGCTCTCCGCCAGGTCGGCATCCAGCCCGATGCGCTCGTGCTCCGCAGTGACCGTCCGGTCAGCGCGAGCAACCGGAACAAGATCGCCCTCATGTGCGACGTCGACGTCGAAGGCGTCATCAACACGGTCGACCTGCCGAGCATCTACGACATCCCGTCGACGCTGAACGAGCAGGGCCTGGATTCGTACATCGTGCGTCGGCTCGGCCTCGACCAGAAGGCGGCCGACGTCGACTGGACCCGCTGGAACAAGGTGCTCCACGCCGTGCATAACCCCAAGCACGAGGTGACGATCGGCCTGGTCGGGAAGTACATCGACCTTCCCGACGCGTACCTCTCGGTGACCGAAGCGCTCAAGGCGGGCGGCTTCGCGCAGGAGACCAAGGTCAACATCCGTTGGATCCCCTCGGACCTGTGCGAGACGCCCGAGGGCGCGCAGGAGCAGCTGGCCGAGCTCGACGGCATCTGCGTGCCCGGCGGGTTCGGCATCCGCGGTATCGAGGGCAAGCTCGGCGCGCTCAAGTTCGCCCGAGAGCAGGGCATCCCCACTCTCGGACTGTGCCTGGGCCTGCAGTGCATGGTCATCGAATACGCGCGGGATGTCGCCGGCATCGCGGGCGCGTCTTCCAGCGAGTTCGACCCGGAGACCGCCGAGCCCGTGATCGCGACGATGGCGGAGCAGGTCGACATCCTCGACGGCGGCGACCTCGGCGGCACCATGCGTCTCGGTCTGTACCAGGCGGCACTCGCCGAGGGATCCCTCGCCCGCGAGCTGTACGGGACTCCGGAGGCCGCCGAGCGACACCGTCACCGTTACGAAGTCAACAACGCCTACCGCGATCGCCTCACCGCTGCCGGTCTGATGTTCTCCGGACTCAACCCGGAACTCGACCTGGTCGAGTACGTCGAGCTGCCGCGCGACGTGCACCCGTACTACATCGCCACGCAGGCCCACCCGGAGCTGCGCTCGCGTCCGACCGACCCGCACCCGCTGTTCCGCGGTCTCGTCGGCGCCGCGATCGAACGTCACCGCGCGAGCGAGCTGTTCGACGTCAGTGCCGATGACTGAGTCGGCGGGGCACCTTCGCGACGAGCCTTTCGAGCCCGAGGTCCTCCACAGCGACCTCGTCTACGAAGGCTGGGTCTGGGACGTGCGCTCCGACCGGGTGCGCTACGGCGACGGCGAGATCGTGCGCGAGTACGTCGCGCACACCGGCGCCGTGGCGATCCTCGCGCTCGACGACGAGGAGCGCGTGCTGCTGATCCAGCAGTACCGCCACCCGATTCGTCACCGCGACTGGGAGCTGCCCGCCGGTCTACTCGACGTGGACGGAGAGGCGCCGCTCGAAGCCGCTCGTCGCGAACTCGCCGAGGAGGCCGACCTCGTCGCCGCGCACTGGGAGCCGCTGGTGTCCTCATGGACCACCCCGGGGGGAAACGACGAGATGATCCACATCTTCCTCGCCACCGGGATCACTGCTGCCGCCTCCGCGCACGAACGGGAGGACGAGGAGGCGGACATCCGCGTCGAATGGGTACCGCTGGCGGACGCCGTCGATGCCGTCCTCGCCGGGCGGATGCACAACGGCATCCTCACGATCGGTGTGCTGGCTGCGGCGCAGAGGCTGCGCGATCGGGACTGACCCATGCTGTTGGAGCGCGCTCTCGATGCCTACCTGCGTCACGTCACGATCGAGCGCGGTCTGAGCGAGCACACGATCGCGGCCTACCGGCGTGACCTCGGTGGATACTGCGAGTGGCTGGCCGGGGAGGGGATCGCCGACACGTCGGAGGTGACACCGACGGTTGTCGACCGCTTCATCTCGGAGCGTGCGTCGGCAGACCCCGCCCCTGCCTCCACCTCGCTCGCACGCCTGCAGTCCTCCGTGCGGGGCTGGCACCGGTTCCTGGCGCGTGAGGGGATCGAGGTCGACGACCCGAGCGGGAGACTGCGTCCGCCCAAGGCGCCGCGCCGGCTGCCCAAGGCGCTGACCATCGACCAGGTCGAGAGACTGCTCGCCGCACCGTCGCCCGAGGATCCGATCGGCGTGCGGGATCGCGCTCTCCTCGAGCTCCTCTATGCCACCGGCGCCCGCGTCTCGGAGGCGACCGGGCTCGACGTCGACGACCTGGCCCACGGCGATGTGCTGCGGCTGCGCGGAAAGGGCTCGAAGGAGCGCATCGTGCCGATCGGATCGTATGCGCGCGAGGCCGTCGACGCCTATCTCACGAGGGTGCGCCCGGCGCTCGCGGCGAAGGGACGGGCGTCCGCGCGGTTGTTCCTCGGCGCCCGTGGAGCGCCCCTGTCACGTCAGAGCGCCTGGCTGGTGATCCGCGCCGCCGCGGAGAAGGCGCAGATCACGGCGGAGGTGTCGCCGCACACGCTGCGCCATTCCTTCGCCACGCACCTGCTGCAGGGAGGAGCCGACGTCCGCGTCGTGCAGGAGCTGCTCGGGCACTCCTCGGTCGCGACGACCCAGATCTACACCCACGTCTCGGTCGACACCCTGCGGGACATCTACGCGACCTCTCACCCGCGCGCTCGCTGACGCCGCCGATCCGCGAGAGCCCGTGCCGCGTGCCGAGGCGGCTGCGGAACGGGGCGCCCGGTACAATCGACCAAGCACGAACGGAGCGGGAGAATCGGTGGCTGAGAAAGTGGCGAAGTCCAGGGCGAAGGCGCAGAAGGCCGACGAGACCCCCATGGGACCCACGGGCCGTCCGTATCACGGGTTCCCGACCCCCGAACCGTTGAAGTCCCACGGGCCTGCGCGCATCATCGCGCTGTGCAACCAGAAGGGCGGCGTCGGCAAGACGACCACGTCGATCAACCTGGCCGCGGCACTCGCCGAGTACGGCCGCAAGGTGCTCGCGGTCGACTTCGATCCGCAGGGCGCCCTCTCCGCCGGGCTCGGCATCCCCACCCACGACGTGCCGACGATCTACGACCTCCTGCTCGACACCAAGCGCGATGCCCATGACGCGATCGTGCAGTCGAGCGTCGAAGGTCTCGACGTCATGCCGGCGAACATCGATCTGTCCGCCGCCGAAGTGCACCTGGTCAACGAAGTCGCCCGGGAGACGATCCTCGCTCGCGTACTGCGACAGGTCGCGGGGGAGTACGACGTCATCCTCGTCGACTGCCAGCCGTCTCTCGGCATCCTCACGGTCAACGCGCTGACGGCGGCGCACGGCGTGATCATCCCGCTCGAGTGCGAGTTCTTCGCGCTGCGCGGTGTCGCACTGCTCATCGAGACGATCGACAAGGTCCGCGACCGGCTGAATCCCTCCATCACGATGGACGGGCTGCTGGCCACGATGTACGACCCGCGCACCCTGCATTCACGCGAGGTGCTCGAGCGTGTCGTCGAAGCATTCGGAGACGATGTGCTCGAGACCGTGATCGGCCGCACCGTGAAGTTCCCCGACGCCTCGGTGTCGGGCGTGCCCATCACCGAGTTCGCCCCCGAGCACGCGGCCGCTCAGGCATACCTGCGGCTGGCGCGGGAGCTGGTCGCCCGTGGCGCTGTCGCCTAGCGGAGAGTCCGTCGAGCCTTCGGACGTCGCGCCCTCCGAAGGCGCGAGAAGCGGGTCGGAGTCGCCCGCAGAGTCCGACCCGATCGAACCGGGCTTCCGGGTCTCCCTGTCGAACTTCGACGGACCGTTCGACCTGCTTCTGAACCTCATCTCGAAACACGAGATGGACATCACCGAGGTCTCGTTGAGCGCGGTCACGAACGAGTTCATCGCCTACCTGGGTGAGCTCGAGAACGACGAGGAACTCGATCAGGCCTCCGAGTTCCTCGTGGTGGCTGCGACGCTGCTCGACATGAAGGTGGCCGGGCTCCTCCCGCAGGGCGAGCTCGTGGACGCCGAGGCCGTCGCGTTGCTCGAGGCACGCGACCTGCTGTTCGCCCGCCTGCTGCAGTACCGGGCCTTCAAAGAGGTCTCGGCGTGGTTCTCCCGCTGCCTGCAGCGCGAGGACAGGCGCCACGTGCGTGCGGCGCGCCTCGACGAGAAGCACCGCTCGCAGACGCCGGAGCTCGTATGGTCGCTCACGGTGGACGACTTCGCGGCACTCGCGCTGCTGGCGTTCGCGCCGAAGGAGATCCCGCATGTCGGGCTCGACCATCTGCACGCACCGCTGGTCAGCATCCGCGAGCAGGCGGCGATCGTGGTCACCCTCTTGCGCGGCACCGAGTCACTGAGCTTCCGCGAACTCGTCGCGGGAGTGAGCGAGCCCGGCATCGTCGTGGCACGCTTCATCTCGGTGCTGGAGCTGTACCGGCACGCGGCGCTGACCTTCGAACAACTGGAACCGCTCGGCGAGCTCACGCTGCGCTGGGCAGCCGACTCCTGGTCGGACGAGACACTGGCGAGCTTGGGGGCCGACTATGACCGATGACCTGACCGAGATCGACACCGACGTGGAGACGGCGGACGAGGCGATCGGAGCGGCGACCGAGATCCCGCTCTCCGAACGCGTCGAGGCCATTCTGCTGATCGTCGACGAGCCGCTGGGACTGGTGGCTCTCGCCGCCGCCGTCGGCTCACCGGTGCCGGCGGTGCGACAGACGCTCGAGACGCTCGTCGACGACTACGACGGCAACGGCACGGGGCCTCGCCGCGGATTCGAACTGCGCGAGGTCGGCGGCGGCTGGCGACTCTACGTCCGTGAGGAACTCGACACGCTCGTCGCGGCGTTCGTCGGCGGGCAGGCTCCCGCGCGGCTGTCGCAGGCGGCCCTCGAGACGCTGGCCGTGATCGCCTACAAGCAGCCCGTGACGCGCAGCCAGGTCGCGTCCATCCGCGCCGTCAACGTCGATTCCGTCGTGCGCACCCTGCTCGCCCGCGGCCTGATCACTGAACTGTTCGCCGACTCCGAGACCGGCGCGATCAACTACGGAACGACCGACGCACTCCTGCAGCACCTGGGCATCAACTCGCTCGACGAGCTGCCCCCGATCTCCCCTCTGCTCGATGACGGCGCAGACGGTTTCGACGAAGGGACCATCCGATGACCGGCTTCGAGGCAACTGCAGGATCCGAGAGTGCGCCCGAGGGCGTGCGCCTCCAGAAGGTGCTCGCCGGCGCGGGAGTGGCGTCGCGCCGAGTGGTGGAGCAGTACATCACGGAGGGGCGGATCCGCGTCAACGGCGTGATCGTCACGGAGCTCGGGCGTCGGATCGACCCCGAGCGCGACCTCGTGGACGTGGACGGCACCGCGGTGCAGCTCGACGTCTCCAAGCGCTACGTCATGCTCAACAAGCCGACCGGCATCGTCAGCAGCATGAAGGATGAGAACGGCAGGCCCGATCTGCGCCGCTTCACGGACCAGTTCGAAGAGCGCCTGTACAACGTCGGACGCCTCGACGCCGAGACCAGCGGGCTCCTGATCCTCACGAATGACGGCGCGCTCGCCCACGTGCTCGCCCACCCGTCGTTCGGCGTGACGAAGGTGTACATCGCGAAGGTCGAGGGGACGGTGCTGCCCCAGACGATCTCGAAGCTCACCAAGGGCATCGAGCTCGAAGACGGCCGCATCGCCGCGGACAAGGCACGGCTGCTGGACACCTCACGCGGGTCGAGCCTGGTCGAGTTGACCCTGCACTCGGGGCGCAACCGGATCGTCCGGCGGATGCTCGCCGCAGTCGGTCATCCGGTCACGGAGCTCGTGCGCCGGCAGTTCGGGCCGCTCCACCTGGGAACCCTCCCGGCCGGGAAGACGCGGGAACTGACTAAAATCGAACTCGGCGCGCTTTTGACCTTGTCGCGCCGTGAATCCGGTGTCGCCGAGGCGCCAGGCGAGCAGGAGAACGAATGACCGATACGAGTGCGCCCACGGCGCGGAAGGCAGGTGCCGTCGCGCCTCGTCTCTCCGGGACCGTCCGCGTCGTCGGTGCCGGTCTGCTCGGGGCGAGCGTCGGCCACGCGCTCCGGTCGAAGGGTGTCGACGTCGTCCTGACGGATGCCTCGCCCGCGCAGCTGCGCCTCGCCGTCGACTACGGTGCCGGTCGCCTCGCCACCGACGACGACACCCCCTCGCTCATCGTGGTCGCCGTGCCGCCGGACGTGACCGCGGATGTCATCCAGGCCGAACTCGAACGCTTCCCCGAGGCCGTGGTGACCGACGTCGCGAGCGTGAAGCTCGAGCCGTTCCGCACCCTGCAGTCGCGGGGTGTCGACCTCACCCGGTACATCGGGTCGCACCCGCTTGCGGGCCGCGAACGCGGCGGGGCCATCTCCGCCCGCGCCGATCTGTTCGTCGGGCGACCATGGGTCGTGTGCCGCGACGAGGACACGAAGGCGACGGATCTCGCACTGGTCGAGGCTCTCGCCCTCGACGTCGGCGCGATGCCGCTCGAGATGACGCCGGAAGAACATGACCGTTCGGTCGCGCTCACCTCGCACGTGCCTCAGGTCGTCGCGAGTCTGCTCGCCGCCCGCCTCGCGGTGGCCGAAGAGGGCGCACTTCGCCTCGCAGGTCAGGGTGTTCGTGACACGACGCGCATCGCGGCTTCGGCTCCCGAGCTGTGGGTGCAGATCCTGGGCGCCAACGCCAGCCCTGTGGTCGAGATCCTCGACGCTCTCGCCGCCGATCTCGGAGAAGTGGCGGCCGCATTGCGCGAGCCGAGCGCGCCGGGAGCGCGACGTGTCGTCGCCGAGACGATCCGCCAAGGCAACGACGGCGTCGACCGCCTGCCCGGAAAGCACGGACAGAACCAGCGCTTCGAATCGCTCGTGGTCATGGTCGACGACACCGCCGGTCAACTCGGCCGCCTCTTCGGCGAACTCGGCGAACTCGGCGTCAACGTGGAAGACCTCCGACTCGAGCACTCGCCAGGGGCACAGTTCGGCCTCGCAGAGATCAGCGTCGACCCGGCAGCGCTGCACGGGGCGATCACCGGACTCCAGGAACGCGGCTGGCGGATTGCGGGGAACACCAATGACTGACACCTCGAGCGCGTCCACGGCGCCCGCACACGTGGCCGATGCGACGAAGTTCATCGCGATCGACGGACCGGCCGGTTCAGGCAAGTCCAGCGTGTCGAAGGCCGTCGCGCGCAAGCTCGGCTTCGGATACCTCGACACCGGTTCCGCCTACCGGGCACTCGCCTGGCATGTGCTCGACCGCGGCGCCGACACCTCGGACCCGGAGGCGGTCCGCGCGGCGGCATCCGACTTCCCGGTGCGCCTGGGCCTGGATCCTGACGACCGCACGGTTCGCGTCGGCGACACCGAGATCACCGAGGCCATCCGTGATTCGCGCGTGTCCGCCGCGGTGAGCGGCGTGGCCCGCGTGCCCGAGGTGCGCGCCCAGGTCAACGAGCTGTTCCGCGCGCTCGTCTCCGAGGCCGCCTACCCCGCCGTGGTGGTCGAAGGCCGTGACATCACGACCGTCGTCGCTCCGGATGCGCCCGTGCGGATCCTGCTCACCGCGGCACCCGACGTCCGTGCCGCTCGACGCGCCGGCGAACTCGCGGGCGAGAACGCGGCTGCTGTCGCCGCGGCGCTCCACAAGCGCGATGCCTCAGACAGTGCCGTTGTCGACTTCCTGAACGCCGCGGACGGCGTCGAGGTCGTCGACTCGACGGAACTCGATTTCCCCCAGACCATCGACGCCGTGCTCGCGGTGATCGAGCGAATCCAAGGAGCACACCGTGGCTGACGACGAATACGAAGGCGGCCCCGACCAGCTCGCCGAGAAGATGGACCAACTCGACGAGACTCTCGCCGAGCAGCGCGCGGAGACCTTGCGTGCTGGCCTCTCCGACTACGAGCTCGACGACGAAGACGCTGCGCTCCTCGCCGGTGTCACGCTCGGCGAGGACGGCATCCACTACAGCCCGGCTCTTCCCGTGGTGGCGATCGTCGGACGCCCGAACGTGGGCAAGTCCGCGCTGGTGAACCGCATCCTGGGGCGCCGTGAGGCCGTCGTGGAGGACACCCCGGGTGTGACCCGCGACCGCGTGACCTACAAGGCCGAGTGGGGCGAGCGCCGCTTCTCGCTCGTCGACACCGGCGGCTGGGAGCCCGACGCGCGTGGCATCGACCGCTCGGTCGCGATGCAGGCCGAGGTCGCGATCGACCTCGCCGACCTCGTGCTGTTCGTCGTCGACGCGATGGTCGGTGCGACCTCGACCGACGAGCACGTGGTGAAACTGCTGCGCAAGAGCGGCAAGCCGGTGTTCCTCGTCGCCAACAAGATCGATGATGCCCGGCAGGAGCCGGAGACGGCCCCGCTCTGGAGCCTCGGGCTGGGCGAGCCCCATCCTGTCTCGGCCATTCATGGGCGGGGTGTCGCCGACCTGTTGGATGCCGTGCTGAAGAAGCTCCCCGAGGTCTCGGCCGTCGCGAAGCAGGAGATCGGCGGGCCTCGTCGTGTGGCCATCCTCGGCCGCCCGAACGTGGGCAAGTCGTCGCTGCTGAACAAGGCCGCCGGTGAGGAACGTGTCGTCGTCAACGACCTGGCCGGCACGACGCGGGACCCGGTGGACGAGGTGGTGGAGCTCGGCGGGAAGATGTGGCGCCTGGTCGACACCGCAGGGATCCGCCGTCGCGTGCACATGGCTCAGGGGGCGGACTTCTACGCCTCTCTCCGCACCTCGGCCGCGCTGGAGAAGGCCGAGGTCGCCGTCGTCGTGCTCGATGTCTCCGAGTCGATCAGCGAGCAGGACGTACGCATCATCGACCTCGTGCTCGAGTCGGGCCGTGCTCTCGTGCTTGCGTTCAACAAGTGGGATCGCTTGAACGATGACGACCTCGAGAACGCCGACCGTCGCCGCTACCTCGAGCGTGAGATCGAGCAGGACCTGGCGCACGTCGCGTGGGCGCCGCGCGTCAACATCTCGGCGAAGACGGGGCGTCACCTCGACAAGCTCGTCCCCGCGTTGGAGACCGCGCTGGAGAACTGGGACCGCCGCATCCCGACCGGCAAGTTCAACGCGTTCCTCGCCGAGCTCGTGGCCGAGCACCCGCACCCGTTGCGTGGGGGCAAGCAGCCGCGCATCCTGTTCGGCACCCAGGCGTCGACCCGCCCGCCCACGTTCGTGCTGTTCACCACCGGCTTCCTCGACCCGGGGTACCGCCGGTTCATCCAGCGCCGACTGCGTGAGCTGTACTCCTTCGAGGGCACGCCGATCGTGATCAACATGCGGGTGCGCGAGAAGCGTCAGCGCTGATCTGTTCCGACGCATGTCGTGCATCGGGGCCACGGCCCCGATGCTGTGAAAGGCTGAGGGAGTGACGGTCGTACCTCCTGCTTCTGGTGAGCCGCGTCGCCCGGACGGGCCGCGGAACCCGGGCGATGCCTGGGTGATCGCGGAGTCGGGCGAGAAGTACTGGGGACGTTTCGGCGCCGCTGGTCTTCTCGCGTACGACCCGGCGCGGGGGATCCTGCTGCAGCACCGCGTCTCCTGGAGCCACTTCGGTGGTACGTGGGGGCTGCCCGGTGGGGCGCTGCACGAGGGGGAGAGCGCGATCATCGGTGCGATCCGCGAGGCCCAGGAAGAGGCGGGTGTGCCTGACGGTGCTGTCCGTCCGCGATTCACGAGCGTGCTCGACCTGGGCATCTGGTCCTACACGACGGTCATCGCCGATGTGCAGGTGCCTTTCGAACCGGTGATCAGCGATCCGGAGAGCGTAGCGCTCGAGTGGGTGCCTATCGACGAGGTCGACGCGCGACCGCTGCACCCCGGTTTCGGCGCGGCGTGGCCGACGCTGCGGGCGCTGCTCGAGGTGCGGCCGCTGATCCTGGTCGACGCGGCGAACGTCGTGGGCTCCGTGCCCGATGGCTGGTGGAAGGACCGTGCAGGAGCTGCTGCGCGCCTTCGTCATCGCCTGGAGAGGTTGTCCGTCCCCGCGGAGGATCTGGGTCTCGGGGGAGAGGTGTGGTTCCCCGAGGTCACGATGGTGGTCGAGGGGCAGGCGCGGGGCATCGATGACGAAGCGAGCCCGGTCGTCGTGCTCCGAGCCGAGGCAGCGGGCGATGACGCGATCGTCGCCGAAGTCGAGCGCCGCGCCGCCGGTCTGCGCCCGGTCGTCGTGGTGACCAGCGACCGGGGCCTCGGTGAACGAGCCGAGCAGGCCGGTGCCGTGAAGGTACGGTCCGCCGGTTGGCTGCTCCAACTCCTCGCGACGCACGGCTGACTCCCGCTCCCGCGTCACCGACATCTTCATCAGACGAACATCACGCGTCGGGGCGGTGGGTCGGCGTAGTCACGGCCCAGCGGGCTGTGCCAGGTGACGCTGCCGTCCTTCTCCTGCTGCGCGTTCCAGCGATGCGGGTCGGGGATGTCCGGATGCTTGAGCGTGTGGTGGCCCCGGCAGAAGTGGCCGAGGTTGTCGAGCCTGGTCTTCCCGCCCTTCGCGTGGTCGTGGTTGTGATCGATCTCGCACCGGTGCACGGGCATGCGGCACCCCGGGAACCGGCAGTGCTGGTCTCGTGCGCGCAGGTAGCGCCTCATCCCTTCGGTGGGTGTGTACGTGTCGGTCTCGACGACCATGCCGACCGGGTCGAGGAAGAGCCGCGTCCACCCGGTGTTCCGCCCCGCGAGATCACGGGCGATGTCGGGGTGCAGCGGTCCGTGGCCGTCGAGCTCTGCCGGGTTGTCATCGGCGCCTGCAAGCGTGGTCGCGGCGACAGTTATCTGGACGCGGGCGTGAATGCCGTCGAGACCGTCTCCGTTCGCGGCGCTGGGTTCTGCGGTCAGGAGGAGATCGGTGAAGAGGTCGGCTTCCGTCTGCGCCCACGTCCGCGTATCGACGGGGAGGTGCTCGACGGCCGGGTCGGTCGTGAACGTGCCACCCTCGGCGCCGTGGATCACGCTGCTGTCGAACAGGTCGAATGCCGCGTCGTCGAGCGAGATGTCTTCGGGATCGATGCCATGGCCGTCATCATCGAACCACCAGGGGCGCGGCACGATCTCGCGGTCGGCGCGGGCGCGCACGACCGCGCGAGTCATGCGGCTCAGCCGGTCAGCGATCGCGGTGGCGATCCATTCGGGGAGTACGGCGGTGAGCACGGCCAACCCGTCATCGAGCGATTTGACCGTCACGCATCGCTCTTCGGCGGCACGCCGGTGGCGCTCCACGACTGTCTCGCTGACGAGGGCGGCAGCGACCTGCTGTGCATGCGCTTTCGTGCGCGCTGCCGTGTCTTGTTCGGCGACCACGAGCACCGCGGTTTCGAACAACTCCATGACCGCGGCATCGACCGTCTGGTTCCGGATGGCCTCGGCGATGATCGCGCTGGCCCTCGCGATCTCGCGTACGTGTTGGACGCTGATGGCACCACTCGCGAAGGAGGCGCGGACGGTGGGGAGGTGGGTGAGCAACGCTCGGGCATCGGCGAAGGCGAACTCCACGGAGCCCTTCGAGAGATGGCCGGCGGCGGAGAACTCCGCGATCATCGAGCGGTAGATCGCCTCGCGATGGAACGGGCTCGCGGTGACATCGGCGTCGTGGAGGGCGATCTGCTCGACGAGTAGCTCTGCAGCTTCCGCTTCGAGCGCGGCGATGCGACGTCTTGTCACGACCCACTCATCCACGATGCGACGTCGTTCGTCGAGGTCGAGATCGGTCGCTTCGGGCATGCCTCAAGTTTAGAAGATATGTTCTATTCAGTCGAGAGTGTGGAGGCGATGTATGCCGGGATATCAGTTCAGCCGATCGTCGCTCCGACCGCGCAGTCTGTCGATGTCGCGGCGTTCGCGTTTGGTGGGTCGTCCTGCGCCACGGTCGCGCAGGCCCAGGGCGGCCTGCGGCTCGCGTGCAGGAGTCTTGTCCTCATAGGCGAGCACCGCGAGGGGAGCTCCGACGCGCTTGACCAGAAGCTGGCGGACGATGAGGATCCGGTCGAATCCAGCGATGCGGATGCGCAGTTCATCACCCACCCTGATCTGCTGTGCCGCCTTGACCTTGTCGCCGTTCACGCGTACGTGCCCCGCGCGGCATGCCGTGGTCGCCGCCGACCGCGTCTTAAAGATGCGGATGGCCCAGAGCCAGCTGTCGACGCGTACAGCATCCATCAGGAGGCCCGCTTCCGCAACGTGGTCACAGCGCCGGCGACGATGAGGCCTTGGCCGAGGGTGTAGGTGAGCATCACGGCAGGACTGCTCCACGCCGGGAGACCGTCGGGGAGGAAAAGTCGGAACGCGAGGAGCGTGTCGCTCGCGAGGAAGAACGCCCCGCCGACCGCGATCAGCGGATGACAGCGGGTCGAGAACGCCGCCGTGCCGCCGAGAACGAGTCCGTACACAGCCACCGCGAGCAAGAGACCGCCTGTGTGCGGCCCCACCGCGGCGATCATCGCGACCCACCATGCTGCGTAGGCGAGTGCCCACCACGGCATGCGCCGTCGTGCGAGATGGCGTGCGAAGAGGAGGATGTACGCCACGTGCGCGACGCCGAAGAAGAGCAGCATCAGCGGCAGCTCCGGCGCGCCCGGGAAGAAGGCGCCCGCGCCGTCGCCCAGCCACGAGAACAGGACGGCTGCGAAGAGCAGGGCGAGTGCCGCCGGGGGTTGCAGCCGACGAGCGGACAGCGCCACCGGAAGAGCCAGCAACGGCATCAGGAGGAGCTTGGTGGGGCCGGCGAGCGGACTGTCCACGGCGAGCAGCGCCACGTGCACGAGAGAGACCGCGGCGTAAGGCAGAAATGCCCACGCGAGCGACGAGGAAGGCACGCGCTGCGGCATCTCCCCATCGTAGGGGCGAGGTGTCGCGGGCTCAGGCGTCGGACTCTTCACACGGACACTCAGGATTCGACGGTGACCTGCACGACGGTGTCGTTGACACCCAGATGTGCGGCGGGCCAGTATCCCTCTGGGAAGTGCTCGCCGCAGCTGTCCGTGAGGTGCAGGATCACTCTCCCATCGGAGGATGCCTCGATCGTCTCGAGTTCGAGGTCGGCGAAAGCGTCATCGAGCTCCTGCGGCTCCGGCTCGCCGGTACTGAAGTTCGTGACCACGGCATCCGTCGCCAGTCGTCGCAGCACGTCCAGTCGCGCGACGACCTCGCGCAGCCGGGGGAGGAGCGGTGCCACGTCGTCGAGGCTCGTTCCTTCGAGCATCAGGTCGAGTTCCGTGCCTCCGACCGAGACAGTACCGACGAACCAGTCGTGGGTGAGCACGGAGCCATCGGTGAGTTCGGAGGTCGCGCGGGCGAGGGTGCCGAGTTCGGGATCGTCGATGGTCGGGTGTGAGTCGGTCATTCCTTCACGCTAGCGCCAGATGGGCACGGCGCACGCTCACGCGACGAGGTCGAGTGCGACGAGAGAGCGCCCCGGTTTGAGTGGCGACTTCTCGGTGAAGCCGGCGGCCAGGAACGTGCCGAGCGTGCCGTGGAACAGGTCGTTGGCCCGCTGCTTCTCGCCTCGCGTGTCGACCGGATAGCCCTCGATCACGCGGGCACCGGATCCGCGTGCATATTCGACCGCGGCGTCCAGCAAGGTGCGGTTGAGCCCGGCCCCGCGATGCTCGCGCCGGACGACGAAGCACGTCACCGCCCAGACCGACTCGTCGTCGAAGGGCTCGGTCGTCGCAGCGGCGATGATGCGGGTGCGGGGGATCCGTGCCTGCCGCATGCGGGGGCCGATCCGGATCCACCCGGCAGCCTCGCCGTCGATGTAGGCGATGATGCCCGGCGGCGGCCCGGCGTCGATCTCGGCGTGAAACATCTCGGTTCGCTGCGGCGTCGTCGTCGTGTTCCACTCCTTGTTCGTCAGGACCGGCCAGATGCACTGACAGCTGGCGCCGTCGCCACCGCCTGTGAGTGCGTGCTGGACATCATCCCAGCGGGAAGCCGTTGCCACCTCGGTCGTGATCGTCACCATGCACGTGACGGTACGCGCGACCTCCGACACCCGCAACGGCTCGGTTCGCGGAGGCGGTCGAGATGCGGCTAAGATAGGGGAGTTGCCTGCGCGAGAGTGCAGAACAACGGGCTGTGGCGCAGCTTGGTAGCGCACTTGACTGGGGGATGCGTTGGCTAACTCGGTCGAAAACAGCCTCGAAAATTCAACAACGGGATGTGGCGCAGCTTGGTAGCGCACCTGACTGGGGGTCAGGGGGTCGCAGGTTCAAATCCTGTCATCCCGACAGAAAAAGCCTGATGAGAGTGGATTTCTAGATGTCCGATTCTCGCCAGGCCATCTTAGCTCGCCGCTGATTCTGTGGTCCCGATTTGTGTTTCCTATGAGACCGACGGCGGATCTTGGAGAGACTTAACTGGTCCCACTTTGTTCCCACGCCCCCTGACCCCTACAAATCAAAGTCAAGTGGTTTAGGAGGACCCTCCGATCCATCTGAGATGCCGGTTCGTCTGTTCCGCGGCGAGCGTGAGCTCCGTGGTGTCGGTGTGCAAGTAGCTCTTGGTCGTCTCGATCGAGGCGTGTCCGAGGATGTCACGGACGATGTGAAGCGGTACGCCGGCGTTCGCGAACCATGTGGCTCCAGCGTGTCTGAGGTCGTGTCGTCGTAGACCGGGGTGCCCGAGTCTTTGCACCAAGTTGGTCCAGTCGGTTGCTCGCGAGAGCGTTCCGGTGGTGAGGACCCCGCCCCGGGGCCCCCGGAGCAGCGGCTGATCATGTTCGCGGCCGTCGGTAATGCGTCGGAGCACGGGCTCCAACGGCTTGAGGATCGGCACCCTCCGTGCTTGCCTGCTCTTGGTGGGCTTGAGGCATAACCCGTTCGAGCCGGGGAAGTGCTGTCGTGCGATG
Source organism: Microbacterium paraoxydans (assembly GCF_020524545.1). Taxonomy (GTDB): domain Bacteria; phylum Actinomycetota; class Actinomycetes; order Actinomycetales; family Microbacteriaceae; genus Microbacterium; species Microbacterium paraoxydans_C. Next base: position 21,937 of record NZ_JAIVLG010000004.1, read on the forward strand.
GTGACGAGGCGGTTGTCCCAATCGATGTCGCTGACCACCAGACCTGCGACTTCGGACACTCGCGCGGCGAGAAGAGCGGAGAGGAGGACGAAGTCCCCATACGCCGCGTGAACACGACGGCACTCGTCCGCAAGGCTTCGAACCTCGCCGAGAGTCGGAATCTTGCGCGCGAGATCGGCTGTCGACGACCGTCTCCGTCGTCTTGCGCGTGTTCGTGCGGGGTTCGCGGCGATGATCTCGTCTCGCACCGCTTCGTCGAGCACTCGTGTGAGGGCTGACACGGTGTTCTTCAGTGTCGACGGCGAGCAGTCGTTTTCCCACCGGTCGATCGTCCTATCGATGACGGCCGTGCTGATCGATCGCACGGCCAGGTGCCCCAGGGCAGGAAGAATGCGGACCCTGATGCTGGCGCGATACCCGCTCGCCGTCGACGACGGATCGAGTCCTCGAAGATACCGGTCCCCGATCTCGGCGATGTAGTCGGCGAGTGAGATCAGCGGGTTGCTCGCGATGTGCGTTCGTGACTGGAGCTGTTCCAGGAACGTTCTGGCTTCTTCCTCCCGATCGAACGTGGCTGAGTAACTTCGCCGTTCGTGTGAGGTGGGGTCGGACCATCGGGCGCGAGCGCGGAATCGGCCGTGGCGATTCGCTATGTCTCGCGTGAGGTGTACTCCGATAGGAGGGATGTGACGATGGTTAGTGTTCATCTGCTCGAAGCTGGCAGGGAAGTCGCGCTGCCGCGCGGAGGCGCTGGGGCGCGAGCCCGAGGCGGCACGCGCGACTTCGGCGCCGTCCGATACACTAGGAGTAGGCTGGCCGCGTCATGAGCACCATGATCCAGATCAGTCAGCCGGCGGCAGAGTCGCTTGCTCGTTGGCGTGCGCTCAGCGATGAGCAGAAGCGCGAGGCGCGGTTCGCTGTGGTGGTTGACCGGGTTGCCGCGAGCATGGCGATGGAGAACGAGCCGGTCTCGGACGCATGGATCCAGCAGGCGAAGCAGACGGGAGTCTGACCCAGCGGTTCGCCACAGGCCGTGGCGACCTCACCTACGCGGAGCTCGCCGACGCGATGGCGAAGGCGCGCGGGTTCCAGGTGGCGATCAGCAGGTTCGAGGACGACTTTGCCGGGACCAGCTCCGCGATTGCCTGACGAGCCCGCTCCGCGCCCGCCGCCACATCCGCCGGAATCTTCACGTTCCTAGCCAAGTAGTTCGGATCGCAGCTCGTCCACTATCGATCCACTCAACGTCGAATGGTTCTCGCGAGAGAATGGATACCGGAAGGGATCGACTGATGGTCAAAGGCGACATCGAGACGTACTTCGAAGACGGGGTCTGGAAGAACCGACCGCAGGGCAACGAGCGGGCGTCCAATACTGCGCCCAGGAAGTCGGAAGCTCAGCAGAAGGGCCGAGAGATGGCAAAGGACCGCAAGGTCGAGCACGTCATCAAGAAGAAGGACGGCACGATCGGTCAGCGCAATTCGTACAAGAAGCCGGACCCTTATCCGCCGAAGGGATAGCGCGGCGCGCGCGTCTCACGGCATTGTCGGAGGACGGGTGGATGCTTGAGCGAGAACCAGTCCACCCCAACGAGACGAGACCCATGTGCAGCGAAGAGATTGAGCGGAAGTTTGAGGTCCCTATCCCGGAAGGTGTGAGCGCTGCCGAGAAAGAGCGCCTCATTCAGGCCGCGACCGACCGCGAGGTCGACAAGTTGCTCGACGACCTCGATCTGTTCAAGTAGCTCGCTTTCTGACCGGCAGATGGCTCAACCTGACTACTCGTGGCTGCCTCTCCACCAGCAGCATGTCGCCTACACGCTTGCCCACGCCGATAGCCTCATCGCCCAGGCGGCGGAGGTGCTCTTCGATTACCTCAAGCCCGGACCGCTTGAGCTTGCCAACGTTGCGGATGGTGATCTCGCGCATGTCACCGTGGCCGGCGTCGCGGTGCTTCCTTCTGCAGTGGCGCGGTTTGCTGCAGACGCTCTGACGCAGATTCGAGCCGCGATCGAGCACACGATCTTCGCCGAGGTCGAGTACCAGCTCGGACGAGGACTCACCGAGGAGGAGGCTCGGCGAATTGAGATGCCGGCCTGTCTGACGGAGGACGATTTCAAGAAGTGGCTGGCGGGTCGTCGTCGTCCCGAGCTGGAACCATTTCGTACCGGCTCAGTGCTGGTTGGCAGGATTCGGGATTTGCAGCCGTACCACCGCCGCGACGTCGACCAGCATCCGCTACGCGTTCTCGCTGAACACACCAACCTCGCCAAACATCGCACGCCCGCAGTTGCGGCGACGCTGATCGGCGCCGTCATCCCCGACTGGCAGGACCCGACGCTTGTTCTGCCGACCGGCGAAGATCGGCCGCTGGTGGCGGGTGATGTCCTGGCGAGCGGCCCGCGTGATAAGTACGTGCCGCTCTCGATCTGGCCGAAGGTGTCAATCCAGCGACCGCACAGCGGCACCTGGCACGTTCTCATGACGGAGCTCGGGGAGATCGAAGAGTGGGTACGCACCGTCGCGATTCCGCACTTGATTCTCGGACACCACGACGCCGACCCATTGCCGCCCCAACTCGACACCACCGTCGGGCACGTTGACCTCCCTGCCGCCCTCTTGGCCGCCGGTCATGTCCCCGCGGCCACCCGCTCGTCGCAGCACATTCAAGCTGACTTTATACGTGACGAACTAGCCGAGACCCTCGCGATGCACCCCGTCAAGTCCGACCCGGAGGTCATCCGAAAGTGGATCGAGACGCTCGACGACATCGAAGTGCTTGAGCGACATGACCGATTGGCGGAGCCAGCCAGTCGGCGGGATCTTCCCGGCGTGGATCGAGTCGTGCGGAAGTCGATCGCGGAAGCTTCCCAGTGATCCATCGTTGTTGAGGCGAGTCTTATCCGTCGTCGCCCATTCGTTCCGCTTCTGCGTCGTTACGGCGGGCTTCATGCTGATAGCTATCCGCGATGCCCCGCAGGATGCGAGCCGTGCGTGGCCACCGTGTGGCGATCTTGCTAGCCATCTCCCGGTACTGCTGTTCGAGCACCCGTTCCTGATCGCCGCCATCGAACACGCCACGCGAAGTCACACCACGTTGATTGGTCTTGCCGATGTGCAAGCCCGTATCGATCCGTGCATTGCCAACGTTTTCGATGACTTCGCGAACGGCTTCAGCTGGCCAAACCCCGTCTACCCCGACAGGGCTCGAGGCAAGTACCTGCCCGATCTGCTCGTCGCCGATCGATGCTCGCCCACTATCCGCGAGGGCAAGGCGGGCGGCACGTACCCATTCCGTGAGGTGGTCGGCGTCGATACTGCCGTCGTTTGCGAGTCCGGGGAGCGTGCGCCATTTGCGGAGCACTGAGAAGGATAGGTGCGCGAAGGCCTGCTCCTGTGGAGTGGGCGTTCGCTTGGGCTCCCCTTCCGCGCGGAAGATGGCGCTCACCATGTTGACGAAGTCAGTGGGATCCTTACTCAGCGCCCGATAGAGGGCGCCCGAAGGCTCATGGTCGTGGACAAGTTCAAAGAACATGAACTCGTAGCCTGGGAGCTCGTCGTCGTCGGGCACCCGTTGTTCCATGTATTCCAGAAGTTTGCCGACGTAGTAGCCGCTCATCGTGGTGTTCTGGGGAGGCTCCGTTCCTCGACGTAGTGCGTCGAACACCTCCTTGACGAGACTGATCTCCGGTTCCTGATGCTCGTGCAGCATGATGCTCAGAAGTGCCATCGCCTCCCAGGGGCGACCATGTTGAACGAACCGCCGAACACCCTCCGCCCGATCGTCAGAGGCCGCAGCGAAGGGCTGAGCTCGCTTCCAATAGGCCTCTTCGAGTCCTTCGCCCAGCGAGGACACCTCAGTCCAGTACTGGCGGGAGAGGGGAACTGCCTCCATCAGAATCTCTCGAGTTTCGGCCTCCTGAAGCGCCGGGCTTGCGAAGGCTTCCTTCAGCCACTCCATCCCGCCTTCGTGGATCTTCACGCTCACGTAGTTCAACGCTGCTTGATTCAAGTTGGGCTCCGATGAACTCAGCCACCCGAGAATCTCTTGATCTGGTGCGTTGGCCGTGCCTGCGAGCAGCCGTCCCACGACATGGGGTGTCTTGACATCGATGGTGAGCGAGCGCAGTGCATCTGAGCCGAGCACAAGTACGTGGTCGAGTGCCTCGCGTTGAAGTCGCGCGAGTTCGATGTCGTATCCTTCGTCGCCCAGCTTGAGATTGGGTAGGTGAGCCCGCCAGTCGAAGAGACTGGAGAACCGTCGCCCGTCCTGGGTGGGCGTGAGGGCCCCGGCAAGTTCGCGGAACGCGACCACGTCCTCAGCGGGCATAGCCCACTCGGCGTCGGAGTACTCCTCGTGCCGATCTGCCTCGCTGCTCAGCGTTTCCCAAACCGCATACACGTCTTCGGGCGACCACTCTTGAGCGCTGATGACCTCGCGGAGCTTGGCTAGGACTGCGACCCGTTCCTGGCGCGGTAGTCCATCGATCTGCGGAACAAGCTCTTTCCAGCGTGCTGCGTCGGTCCCAGCAGCGGCGGTGACGAGGATCACGAGCTCATGAACGAAATGCCCCCAGTCCGCATAGGTGACCGATTGCCGGATGGGCGACCAGTCGCGATACGTCGGAGCGTGCGGCTGGAAAGCAACTGCGTGACTCTCAGGCCAGACGCCGAGGGCAAGCTTCCAGCCGACATCGGGTTCGCGCTGCATCAGGCGCGCGATGACGGCGAGTTTGTCGTCGACGCTCGCGCCGCTCTGAGGCAACCAGCCCGCGACGACATTCTGCAGGCTCTCGATCGGACGATTGCTTAGCCGACCACCGGGATCCAGTGCGGACAGCCTTCCAAGAAGCGCTGCCGCCCGACCGAAATAGGTCGGCGACCAGCACAGCGTCTCGAGTGCCCACAGCAAGTTGGGGTGTGGCGACGATGGTCCGAAAAGAGTGTCCGCGCCGCTGTCTTGGAACATCGTGCGAAGAATCGGGTCGGTGCGGTCCAAGTCGAGTTCAACCGCATCCTGAAATACCTCCGGGGCGGCTTCCGCCAAGCTGGGCAGGACACTGGCCAGTCGAGCCCAGGTCGTTCCTGTGTCGTCGGCGTTCGCAGCTTGAAGTAGATCGTGAACGAGCCGGCTGACCCGCCCTTGCATGGTTAGGTCAGCGGGAAGCTCGACGTCGCTCGCGGCGGCGAGCGCTAGTCCGTCCGCCACGCCTTTCCTAAGCGTCTCCGAATGGGTCGGGTTGGTGCCTTGGGCGCTCGCGGTCAGACGAGCGACGGCATCCATGCCCTGGTAGGGGTCCGGTGCCAACAGGACATCTGCGACAACCTCGGCCCACCTCGCTAGTTCACCATCAGGGAGCGTCGGTAGGAGGAGAAGAGCAGCCTCTGCCGGCGAGGTGACACGCCAGGTGCCGCCCGAACGAACGAACGGTGCATCCGCACGGCCGGCGAGACTTTTCAGAAGGCGATCGATATCGTCGCGTGATCGTCCGGTCAGCCTTTCGATCACTGCGAGGTCGCCTTCAGCGTTCGTCCACGAACCAACCAGAACGAGCGGTGCGAGGATAGCGGCTTTATCGGTATTGGTGACCCACTCTGGGGCTCGGAAGCGTGGCTCGCGCGCGATCGAACGAACGAGCGCGGGCACACTGCGACGCGCGAGGGCCACCATCGCCTCGGCCTTGTTCGAGTCGGACACGACGGCCTTAAGCGCCTCGCGAGCGGTTGCGCGGTCTACCTTGCGGAGCTCAATCTTCTTGGCGTTTCGAATGATGTCGCCTGGCTCGGCGATCAAGATCACCCGATGTCCGTTGTCGACGGCGGCCGCGAGGTCGGGCGCATCGGAAAACAACGGAACGAGAATCAGAGGAGACCGCGATTCGGTCAACCGCTGCCAGGCGGCGCTGTCGGTGACAACAATGGCCCGGTACAGAAGGTCGTTCTGCGCAGCCAAGGCGGCGAACGTGAAGGCAAGGGCCTCATCGCGCCACGGCGCTTGAATGGCCAAGATCGCATCGCCGGATCCTGCAGCAGTAAGGATTGCACGCAACTCGTCGGCCTCGGCGGTGCGTCCAGCCGCGAAGAAGTCGGCCGGGAGCGCCATCGTCGTGCGACCCTGAAAAGCCTGCCACCACCGCTCGATGGTCTGTGCGTCTCGCGGTCGGTAGCCTAATCGCTCCGAAATCCAACGATGTACGGACGGCGACTCTTGGAGCCAACTCTCCAGAGTGTGCGCATCGATGGCCTTCACGTCAGAGAACTTCTTCTCGGCGGCGCGATCGGAAGCCCACGCGATACCGCCAGCCCAGTTCCTCGGCGTGGCGAAGACAAAGGCTGAACTCGCGTCAGCGGGGAGCGCGAGCACCCGCTTGTCGTAGTCGCTCTGAGCCTTTCCTTTCGGGTTGGCGTCCGTGCCGAACTCAAAGCGCAGCTCGCCGACTGGAAGGTACGCACTACCTGCAGACGTGGCGGTGCCGTCCCAACCTGAGGCAGCCACACCCTCGTGGGCACGAACTTGCAGATTGCTGATCCCGGGAGTCACCGCGAGAAGACGACGCATCAGCTCGGGAAAGGCGGTCTTCGCATCATCGCGGGCAGCCCAAGTGTTCAGTTCGCTGGCGGTGATGAGCTCAGGCGCGTCCGTGCGGAGCGCGGGTGCGACCGACGATGCGCTTGAGCCGCGTTCTTTCTGAAGGCGCAGGACCTCTTCTCGAGCAAAACGATGCTGCGTCGAGCCAGGAACACGAGCTGACACAAGGGTGCCTGCTGTGACCCAGTTCCTGACGGTGTTTTCGTGCACCCCAAGGAGCTTCGCGGTCTCACGAACGTTCAAGAATGGCTTCAGTCTATCCTCACTTTCCATACCATTAGTATGTCAGATTGTGGACTTTGTGTACATAGGGTGCATCACCGGGCGGTTGGCCTGTGCGTGGGCCACCACTGGGTCTCATCGCCACTTCGGCCCGCAGAAGCGCAAGGCGCACACTCTGCTGGGCGAGGCCGAGCTCCCGCGCGACAGCCGTCAAGGACTTGCCCGCCTTGTAGAGGACGACTGCCTGGACAGTCTGGTTGGGCGTGATTGGCTGTCGGCGCATGGGCACGTTCGTGTCTTTCAGTAGGCGCAGGACCGTTAACTTCCCAATGCCGTAACGCGGTGCGACGGCGGGCGGTGTCCTCGCAATCGGGCCTCTGCGTGGGATGCCGCGCGTGTGGGCGAGCGAGAAGAAGTTCTGTCTGCGCCCCACGGGAGAATGGACTCGACGCGAACGCGAGCAAGCAGAGGGGAGCACGAGTGCTGAACTGGATCCGACGAGCGCTGAACCTCGCAACAGACGCCGTGCCCGTACCGGCAAGGTCCGAGAACCTCCACCAAGCGGTGCTTGGAGAGGCGGTTGTCTACTTCGCCCATACCGTTCCGACTTCGAAACCCATTGATCTCGGTAAGGCGGCGAAGCAACTCCTTGATACTGAACTCGCAGTGAGCGCAGCGTGGCCATCGGACAGGTCAGCGCGACTGCCTCCGTCCTTGGAGAGGATTGAACGAGACCTGACCCGCCTTCAACGGCTCAAGACATGGACCGACAACCTGAACGGGTTTCCGTCCTTGGTGAGGGGCGTTTTCTCGCATCCGGTGACTGCGTTCCGAGTATTCCGATTGCTTAAGGTAAAGCGCAACGACGTTCCGGACGAGGACGAGGAAAACTCGTCGCTCGAAACTGTGCGTGTCGAGGTCGAGAAGATCCTGGTGGACGCACAGAAGGTCACTCTTATGGAGAAAGAGATAGACGCTGATCTCTTCTGGAGCGAAAGAGAAGACCTCGACGCTTATGTGCGGTTCTTCCTGCGCGCGACGCAGCACACCATCCGAATCGGTGACAAGGAAGTGTCGATCACCCTTGAGCCTCGGCTGATGCTGCACCGTGAGGGTGTAGTGCAGATCACCGTCGGCGTGCACCTACCTCCAGGTTGCACGCCGGCAGATGCGATCGACGCATCCTTCCCAGGGTCACCGCTGTTCCACTCGTCGCGAGTGCCCGAACCGTATGCGTCGCGCGGTGCGAAATGGGCCGGAGGCGAGTGGGCAGAGCAGCCAGAGGGAGGGGTCAGGGTTCGAGTCTTCGATCACGAGGAACCCGCATCGCTGTACGAATGGCTCGAAGTTCTTGTCGGTCGGATCTTGCGGGGAATCGGCGCATTTGTCGGCGGCGCCTCCTATACCTATCCGATGATTATGGTCCAGGCAGGAGCATGCTGTACCGACTGGGCCGACAACCACGCCCGGGACATCGTGCACCTCGCGATTCGCAAGGTTCCGCGCGGTAGTGATCGGGTCACATTGGACCCCGGTCCCAACCTGAGCATTCACGCTGGTATGCAAGTTCACGCCACCGGCGGTTCTGTGCTGCTGCTTCACCTGCGCACTTGGCGCGCCGGCATTCTGGACCTCCACCACACTCTCCTGTATGAACGAATCGGGCTTGTCTACGTGCGGTTGCGCCGGCTTGAACAGCGGATCTCAGACTTCCAGACGGGCAAGCGAGACATACTGCGGACCTATCGCAGAGTGTTGGAACTCGAGAAGGAAGTGCGTGGCGCGCATTATCGCGCAGGTACAGCACGCGACATCTCTCGCCACGTCCTGACCGCGCTGGGTGCCTTCGAGATCCTCGAAGTTGTCCGCAACGGTGCGAGCATGCTCGGTGAAAGGGCGAGCACGCGCGCGAGCCTACGTGCCGCGCGCGCGGCGAACAGGTTCGCACTGCTCGGGTTGACGGTCGCAATATTCGCAGCGATTCCGGCGATCCCGTCCATCCTCATGCTCATAGAGCAGCAGCGCCAGGCCGATCCGGAAGCAGGCTTCTGGTCGCTGATGCAGACCCTCGCAACATCACCACTTCTGCTGTCCGCCCTGATACTTGGCGCGGCTGTGCTTTATGGCGTAGCGGTCTTCTGCGTGCTCGCGTTCCGTGTGATCCGGTACCTCGTCAGGTTGCGCAAACGGGGGTACGTCTCACGGGTGGAAGGGTACGAGATCGTCCTCGACGAGCCGGTTGATGCCTGAGCGCGGCAATAATACGAGATCTCGGCGCAACCCCTGATCGCCGGCACGTCCGGGACCTAGAGCATCCAGCGGCGAAGCGTCGTGCTTGAAATCTCGTTCCAGTCGTTCTCGAGGATGGAACGAACATACCGCTCAGTGGATGACGCGACGACAGCATTGAGCATGGCCTGCGCCGCAGCTTCATGCGACAGCGCCTTTAGCCAACGCGCGATGGCGTCGCCGACCGGGTATTGATCGCAGGCTTGCGCTGCGGCGAACAGCGCGCTTGCCAATGACTCCGCAAGATCAAGCCTTCGTTTGCGCATCAGGTGGCGGAGCACATCGAGAAGCCACAGCAGGGGAGGGCGGAGCCCCTCGCGTTCAAGCCCGCCGACGTCCTGACCGTCTCTGAGGAGATCACACATACTCTCGGCGAACTGCGCCATCCCCTCCGGGTCGATATCGAACCAAGTGCTGACGGTCGAGCGCTCGATGCGGCGAAGTTCGGGAAGGAACAAGGCGCCGTTATCTCGATGTGCGAGGGCGAAATCGTTGAACGCCTTGATATCGATTGGGTTAGTGAGGAGCCGCTCGAATTGGGTGCTGAGCGGGCCGCTCCCGCTTTCGATCTCACGTTCCATTGCTTCGAGCATGTCGTCGACAGTCGGATATCGCTGTGCCGGGGCCCGGCGGGTAGCGCGTGTGACCACTGTGCGAAATCTCTCGGACGGGAGCGGTACGTGCACGGGCGTAGGGAGCTCGCCGCTCATGATCCAGCCCACGATGGCGCCGAGGCTGTACACATCGGTTCGCGGGGTCGCGGAGTGCGCGTCGGCATGTTGCTCAGGAGCGGCCCATCGCTCGGTTCCGACCAGGTTGCCTTGCCGGGTGAGTTCTGCGGTCGTCGATCCAGGGGCGTTACGAGCAACACCGAAGTCCGACACTACCCATCGGGCACCGTTGTCATCATCAAGCCACAAGATGTTCTGCGGCTTCAGATCACGATGGACGCGACCCTCCACATGGAAACCGCGTAGCCCATGAGCAACCGCGCGCACAACAGCAAGCGCGAGCTCCTCACGGTCACTCAAGGAGAGGCCATCAATAGCGGGGGTGAGCTCACCCCTTGCGATTGGCATCGTGTACCACTCACCATCTGGGTCGACGTCGACCACTGACATTACGTTCGGACCAGCGGCCGCCCGCATCGCCTCGACCTCACGTGTGAACCTGCGTTCGACGTTTCCCGCGCCACGGCGCATCTTGACCGCATACTCAATCCCTGTCGTCAGATCGCGGCCGCACCCGACGATCGCATGCTCGGTGGGTGAGCCGAACACGCCGAGGATCTCGTACCGCTCGCTGGGGCTGCTCATGTGCACATTCTCCCGTGGTTTGCTTCGACTCCAACTCGGCCATAGTTGCCCCGGCTTCGTATTGGTGCGCCAACCTCTTGGCCAACTCCCTCACAATGATGGAGGGTGCCACTAGCCTGAGCCCTCCAACCCGAAGTGAGGTGATTCACGGTGACTTCCGACGCATATCAGTTCCCCGTCTCGATCTCGAGGCTCAGCAAGGGGGAGACCTCGCGTGAGCCGCAGAACATGCGCGCGATCAAGTGGCTCCTCGAACAGCCTGGCCGACCGTTGTCGTTGTGACGCCACAGAAGCAGTTCCACGGCGACAGCCTGAAGCGCCTGGTGGTGCAGCCTGGAGTGCAGCATCTCAGTTGGCGAGGGCTATCGACGGGATCGCTTTCCAGTCGTCGAGTGCTTTACGCCTGGCCAGACCGCAAGCACCTGAACGAACGGTGGGATGTCGATGCGGCCGCGCTCGTGGTGATTGAGTGGAATGAGGACGAGACAGTCGAGTGGATCGAGGACGCCAAGCCAGTCCCCGGTCTACGCGGAGAAGCACGATGGTCGAATCGTCGGCGTCTATGTGAACGTGGCCTGATTCGCGCGTCGATCCGCCAGAATGTGCTTCGTGCACTGGTTCATCGTCGACGAGACAAACCGCGACTACGCGGCCAACCACTTCTTCATCGTCGGCGGCCTGGTGTTCACCGCCGAGCAGATCGAGCCGGTCGATCAGGCCGTGCGTGAGATCCGAGAGCGCCACGGCTATCTCCAGGGCGACAGCTTCAAGTTCGATACCCGCGCTCGCCCGGAGCAGGTCTCTATTGCGGAGTCGACTGCTGCGAAGGGCGAACTCATCGCGGCGTTGCAGGACATCGGCGTCCGGATGATCACATACGTGATCTTGCATGACCTGTGTATGAACCAGACCTACGACGTCCGAATGAACTTCGCCCTGAACACGCTCGCCTACGCCTACCACTCCCTTCTTGCGGAGGAGCGCGCGACCGGCGTGATGCTCATGGACCGGGACAACGACCGATACGGCCACCTGGAGAGCTTGTTCCAGACCGGGCTCCAGTTCCCGGGTGGTCGCACGTACCGTCTTGATTACCGGATAAAGCTCTTCGGCATGACCAACGACAACGCGTCGCACTTGAGCAGCGCAGCCGACATCGCGCTCGGCGCATTCAGATACTGCGTAAACACGGCTGGCGGATGGGGACGCGACGCAGTCGCTCGTGGCATGTTCCCAGGAGTATCCAGTCTGATGTGGGGCGTCGAGCAGGGAGACGTTCGCCGCATTGGAGGCTACGGATTCCACTCCCGGCCCCAGCGGGTCGGCAAGCAAGAGTTCCGAGACCTCTACGACAACCTCCGGACTGGGCTGATGGCCTACGCGAACGCCGAGGACTAGCCTCCGAGCGCCACAACCGGTGCGGGTGTAGTCCTCGCGGCTGCGATGTGCGCGGAGAACGCGGTGCGGTGAGCGCTGTAGTGGCGCTTGCGCAGGTGGGCTTAGACCTTGTTGTGACGGCCTCCGACTCGAGGCCCATCGCCACAGACAGCTCGTACATCGTCAGCGAGCGCGACTCGATCAACGACGATGTCGTCTTCGACGATCGAGCTGGTCAAGCAGGTCGAGATCAACGTCGACTACATCCTGATGCTCGTCGAGAAGTACCGTGCCAGCTTCGGCGACGGCAAAGATATAGAAGTCCGCGCCCAGATCTCCCGCGTGGTGGACTCGAGCCCGAGCCTCCGCTCGAAACGCGACCTCGTCGAGTCGTTCGTCGACTCGGTCTCGACGGACGATACCGTCGATGAGCAGTGGCAAGCTTTCGTGGCCGCCAAGCATGAGGCAGAGCTCGAGGCGATCGTCGTCGAGCAGAAGCTCAAGCCTGAGCAGACCCGCGCGTACGTCGAGGCGGCCTTCCGGGATGGACAACTCCGCACAACGGGCACAGAGATCACCCATATCCTGCCGCCGGTGTCTCGCTTCAACCGCGAGGCTGGTCATGGCGACCTCAAGCGGCGCGTCGTCGAAGCCCTGACGGTCTTCTTCGACCGGTTCTTCGGTCTCAGTTAGGACGCGGTCGGTGGGGAGCTGACGTCTTCGACCGGTACGCGCGCGAGCGCGATCTTCGTGAAGCCGAGCCGGTTCAAGTCGCGGACTGTTTGCATAAGGGTGAGTCGGCTGAAGAACGGAAGCCACTCGATGCCCTTCGCCTTCGAGTTCGCGATCACTGCGTAGGTGACGATGACCTTGTCTCGTTCGGCGGCTGCGCCGTTGGGCGGCACCAGTGCCAGCCAGCTCGACGCGTCTGCGGACCCGGCTGCTTTGGTTATGGCCGCTCGCACTTGGTTGCGAAGCTGGCCATCGACGAGCGTTTCGGCCGAGACGTGCCCCTGCGCGAACAGGTGGCTCAGCGTGGACGAGCGTGACTTTCGCTTGACGTGGATCAGTGATCCGTCGGTCGCGATGAGGTCGCAGAATTCGATTCTCGTGGTTGCGCCGCTCGGCGCGACCAATTGCCTGTCGAGGAGAGCAAGTTCGGCCGATCCTGCTGCTGCCCGTGTGTTGTAGTCGCCTTCCGACTCACCGGGACGTCCAGGCGGGAGTGCAACCGTCATTTCGGGTATCGCGGAAACTACCGAGTCCACCTGCTTCACGAGCGTGTTAGCGATCTCGAACCATCGCCCCTCGACGAGGGCATAGAGCTTGTCATTGACTCGCTGTTCGGACACGAGGCACTGGTACACGCTCCAACGGTCAACGGCTTCAGCGCTGCTGATGAACTTGACAGCGACCTTCCGCTGCTTGAGCTGCCCGACGGTCGTGTCAGCAGTCTTTGTCACCGGCTGCTGAAGGTATCGGTCCAGGTCGAGTTCGACGAACTGCGTCTGGCGGCGGGTAGGCGCGATCAGGAAGTACTCGATATCCTCCCAATCGAGGTTTTCCGGCATAGCCATGTGCGTCGAACTCGTGTCACTCGCCCTGAGCTGATCGACCAGTTGAGCATCAAGACGCTCCACGAGCGTGGGATCCTTGACTTCAGCGAGATGGTCTACCCACCCGAACGCGGCTTGGTAGTTGGTTGCGGTGTAGTGACTGTAGATATCGCGAAGCAGCTTCGGGAGATCCGTGACAGGTGACGCAACCCCGAGAACCAAGGCGTCTGCGCCGCTCACGCCCTTGTATCCCGTAGCCGCAGGAGCGATCCCGGTCACCGCCCGCACGATGTCGCGGAGAACGTCCACTCCGAACGCTGGAAGCTCGGCCGTCCGACTGGTCTGCGTATTCTTCGACACCACCATCTCGTCGAAGAGCTTCGTGTCGAGGCTACGGATCTGCTTCTCATCGATCAGGTTGAGCGCAACCTTGAGGCCGAAGCGTCGTTCGATCTTGGCCTGATCAAGAAAGCTCCGGCCGTAGCCGAACGTAAGTGCGAAGGTGTGCTTGTCTACCTGCAGTACGAGGAGCCCAGAGGCCGAAGCTGACTGCACACCGTGGATGCCGCCCTTAATGGCCGGCTCGACGTACTTGGCCCAACTCGGCGTGCTCGGGAAGTTCTTCTTGGAGTAGAAGCGGCCGGTAAGGCCGGACGCGTCGGCGAGTTCACTGATCTGCAGACCCGGCCCGGCATCGTCATCGATGGCGTCATCGACCTGGTCGACGTCCCGCAGCAAGAAGATGGTCAGGCGTTGAGTACGCACCTTGGCATCACCTCCTCGTTGACGGCTCTTGTGAGATTATCGAAAGCGCTCCATTCTGGCGGCGTTGACACGACTGCCGCTGCGAATAACAGAGCAGAGTTCGCGCAGGTGTTGCCGGCATGACCTCGGCGTCGAATCGCCTCCGTCGACAGCGCAGGCGGCTCGTGCGGGAGGACCGGCAGTCCTCGACCTGAGCGACTGCGGACCAGTTCCGCCTCTGTCAAGGGAACGCCTCCCGTACCTGTGTGTAGCAAGCGACGTACACAAAGTGAAGGAAGGCAGGTGCGAAATGAACCTCGGATGCTTGCCAGCGAGTAAAGCGAGCGCCATTGCCACTACCAAGCGCCGGGACCTGGCCGGGACCTGACGCATGCAACGCATGGTATGAAACGCGCCCTCTGCGCAGCAGAGGGGCCCAGAAAGCGCGGAAAGCGCATGATCCGGCTACCTGGGGGTCAAGGGGTCGCAGGTTCAAATCCTGTCAGCCCGACCGAAACGCCCTGGTGGAAGGATTCTTTCACCAGGGCTTCGTCATTTCCGCACGTGAGCGGGTGCCCAGACCGACCGCTGTCAACCCCCTTCGCGGTGCGAGGGCATGCTTCGTACCGTGGCGCCATGGCGATCGAACTGAACAACCCGGCACTGCGCCACGCCCGCGAACTCGTTCGGGCCGGAAAGGTCGTCCGTGACGAGCGAGACGACTGGTCGGAGGCGGCGCCCTCGGCCGACGAGGAGAACGCCTTCATCGAGGAGAACGGCTGGACGGAGTTCTCGCACTGGCACCTCGGCGTCGACAAGACTGAGGACTCCGAGACGAAGCAGGCCTACAGCTTCCCGTTCGGCGACTTCCGACGGGTCCACCGGGCGGGCGTGATCTCGGCGGAGAGCAGGGCGGGCCAGTATGACCACACGGAGATCAGAGATGCGTTGAAGTCCCTTCTCGCGCTCATCGACGAGGACGACTGACCGAGGTCTCCATCCGCACTCGCCCGGGCGCGAGCCCGAGAAAGGTAGGGATGCCCGTATGCGAGAAGAACAGCTCCGTCAGCTCGACGCCTGGTGGCGAGCCGCCAACTATCTCAGCGTGGGACAGATCTATCTGCGGGACAACCCGCTGCTCCGCCGCGACCTCACGGCCGACGATGTCAAGCCGAGGCTGCTCGGTCACTTCGGGACCGTTCCCGGGCTCAATCTGATCTACGCGCACGCAAACCGGCTGATCCGTGAGCGCGATCTCTCTACGTTGTACATCGCCGGACCCGGCCACGGTGGCCCGGGGATGGTCGCCAACGCCTGGCTCGATGGGACCTACACCGAGCGCTATCCCTCCGTGACCCGTGACCTGGCCGGGATGACGCGGCTCTTCCGCCAGTTCTCCGCGCCCGGAGGCATCCCGAGTCACGCGGCACCGGAGACGCCCGGATCGATTCACGAGGGCGGCGAGCTCGGCTACTCGCTCAGCCACGCCTACGGGGCGGCCTTCGACAACCCCGATCTGACGGTGTTCTGCGTCGTGGGCGACGGTGAAGCCGAGACGGGGCCGCTCGCCACCGGCTGGCATGGGAACAAGTTCCTCAACCCGTCGACGGACGGGGCGGTGCTGCCGATCCTCCACCTGAACGGATGGAAGATCGCCAATCCCACCCTGTTGGCGCGCATCCCCGAAGAGGAACTCGTCAGTCTGATGCGCGGCTACGGACACGATCCGATCATGGTGTCCTTCGAGGCGACGGATGCTGCGGAAGACGTGCACCGTCGATTCGGCCACGCGCTCGAAACCGCCCTGGATCGCATCGCCGATATTCAGCGGACAGCGCGCGAAGGCGGCGGGGGCGACCGACCACTGTGGCCGATGCTCGTGCTGCGTTCCCCTAAAGGCTGGACCGGCCCGGTCGAGGTGGACGGCCTCCCCGTCGAGGGCACGTGGCGCGCACACCAGGTGCCGCTGCCGTCGGCGCGGGACAGCGAAGAGCACCTCGAGCAGCTCGAGCACTGGCTGCGGTCGTATCGCCCCGACGAACTGTTCGACGACAAGGGCGCGCCCCTGACCGACACCGTCGCACTCGCCCCGGACGGCCACCGCCGGATGTCGGCGACCCCTCATGCGAACGGCGGCCTGCTGCGCCAGGAACTCGACCTCCCTGACTTCCGCGACTTCGCGGTCGAGGTCGAGTCGCCCGGCGCCGCGGACGCCCAGGCAACCGCTGTGCTCGGCCGATACCTGGCCGAGGTGATCCGGCGCAACCCGCTCACGTTCCGTCTGTTCGGTCCCGACGAGACGGCATCGAACCGACTCGCTCCCGCCGTCTACGAAGCGACCGACAAGCAGTGGAACGCGCAGATCCTCGACCTCGACGAACACCTCGCCCGCGCCGGGCGGGTGATGGAGGTGCTGAGCGAGCACCAGTGCCAGGGCTGGTTGGAGGGCTACCTGCTCACCGGGAGACACGGCGTGTTCAACAGCTATGAGGCGTTCATCCACATCGTCGATTCGATGTTCAACCAGCACGCGAAGTGGCTCGAGGCGTCGTCGCAGATCCCCTGGCGCGCGCCGATCTCCTCGTTGAACTACCTGCTGTCCAGCCATGTCTGGCGACAGGATCACAACGGCTTCACGCACCAGGACCCCGGATTCCTGGACCTCGTCGTCAACAAGAGCTCCGACGTCGTCCGGGTTTACCTGCCCTTCGACGCGAACACGTTGCTGAGTACGTACGATCACTGTCTGCGCAGCATCGACTACGTCAACGTCGTCGTGGCGGGCAAGCAGGAGAGTCCGCAGTGGCTGACGATGGATGAGGCGATCCTGCACTGCACACGAGGACTCGGCACCCTGCCGTGGGCGGGCACCGAATCGGACGGTGAGGAGCCCGACGTCGTCCTCGCCGCGGCCGGAGACGTGCCGACCGAGGAGATGCTGGCCGCTGCGGCGATCCTGCGCGAGCGGGCCCCCGAGATCGCGACGCGCATCATCAACGTCGTCGATCTGATGCGGCTGCAGTCGGAGGACGCCCATCCGCACGGACTCTCGGACGCCGACTTCGACGGACTGTTCACCACTGACCGGCCGATCATCTTCGCCTTCCACGGTTACCCGTGGCTGATCCATCGGCTGACCTACAAGCGGCACAACCATGGGAACCTGCACGTGCGCGGGTACAAGGAGAAGGGCACCACGACGACACCGTTCGACATGGTCCTGCTCAACGACCTCGATCGCTTCCAGCTGGTGATCGACGTCCTTGATCGAGTACCCGGCGCCTCCTCGCGTCACGCAGGCCTCCGCCAGGAACTGCACGACCGGCGGATCGAGGCACGCGCGTACACCCGCGAGCACGGCGAGGATGAGCCTGCGATCAGCTGCTGGCGCTGGTCGGGGTAGATCGCTGCGGTCACCAGGGCGCGCGTTCCTGAACCAAGGAGGGTCTCGCCTTCGTCTCGTCACGCCCTTTATAATGAAGACATGTTCATTTCAAAGGGGCGCTCGTGGTGAGATCGCCGGAGCAGAACGCCGCGCTACGCGACACCACGCGCGAACGGATCGAGGCCGCGGCTGTGCGCGTCTTCGCGAGGCACGGCTTCGCGGCGACGAGTATCAAGGACATCGCGGACGAGGCCGAGCTCAGTGCGGGATCGATCTACCGTCACTACGCGAGCAAGGAGGCGTTGTTCGACGCGTTGCTCGAGCAGGCGTCCTCCGGTCTGGTCGCAGCGTCCGAGACGCTTTCCGGCGAGGCCAACCCGGTTGTCCTGGTGCGGGAGTTCACGCGTGTGTTCCTGACCGATCTGATGAACGGGAACGGCGAGGCCGAGTTCTTCCTGGTGATCAACCAGGGGTTCATGTCCGACACCCCGGCCGGTACCGCCGAGCGATTGGCGCGCACGCAGCGCCCCCTCTGGGATGCCTTCGAGGCTCTCGTGCGTCGAGGCCAGGTCGCTGGCCGATTCGAAGACGGCGATCCGGCGCAGCTGACCGCCTACTACTTCGCGATGCTGTCGGGCATCGCCGGCATGCGAACGGTCATCCCCGATGCGATGAATGACGCGGGCGTCGACCTGGTGCTCCGCCTGCTGATCAGAGACGAAGCGTCGTGACGATCACGGTCGAACGCGGTGACACGTTGGGGGAGGGGTATCGCCGGCGCATCACCGAGGTCCTCGTTCGGGGATTCGCCGAAGACTTCGAGTACTTCTCCAAGGATCCGCAGGTCCTCGCCGACGCCTTCGAGCACATGCTCCTCCTGGATCGCTTCTACGTGGCGCTGGTCGACGGGGAGCCCGCGGCGATCGCCTCTGTCACCGAGGGGCAGCAGGAGTGCTTCGCCCCGGACCGGCGAGAGATACAGCGCCGACTCGGGGGCGTGCACGGGCTCTTCTGCTCCTTCATCGTCCGGAGCCAGTTCCTCGGTGCGTACGACGGCGCGCGCCCCGGCCTGGCCGAGATCGGGTTCGTGACCACTGCTCCGCAGTACCAGGGGAAGGGTGTCGCGACGGCCCTGATGAGGCACCTGTTGCAGCTGCCCTACGACGAGTTCGTGCTTCGCGACATCAAGGACACGAACGCCCCGGCGCTCGGACTCTACCGAAAGCTCGGCTTCACGGCGTCGAGTAGCCGTCGAGTGCGGTTCGCCAAGCGGGCCGGATTCTCGGCCTACGTGTCGATGAGTCTGAGGACCGCCGCCCTGTAACCGTTCGCGGTGGGGTGTTGCTACGGTGTTTCGGATGAGTCGCTCTTTCTTCATGATCCCGTTCGCGCTCACCTCCGCTCTGCTCCTGAGCGCCTGTTCCGCGCAGGATCCGGAGCCGCCCGGAGAAGACACGTCCGTGGGCGGCGAGGCGATGAGCGTCGACGGTGGCCCCGATGTCTCCGACGTGTTCGACCGGATCGGCAGCTGTGACACCGTGGCCACGCATGTCGCGCCGTACATCGAGGGCCTCGTGCCGCTGGAGACCAACGCCGTGGACGAATACGGCGCCTACTGCCAGTGGGAGGCTCCCGAAGGCATCGCCGATCTCGGTGACCTCGCGTCCGTCGAGGTCTCCATCGTTCCCAGTGAGACCAGCGAGGTGGAAGACCCCGACATCATCGAGCAGGCCGGGTTGACGCTCATCCCCGATGATGCGCTCGATGCGGCCGGAGGCATCGCCTACGGCCTCGACGGCGAGACCGCTGTGGCCGCGGTTACCGTGACGTCCGTCCGCGTGCCCGGCATCAACATCGACATCACCGGTGGGCAGTGGGGTGACCGTCCCGCTCTCGACGGCCCCGCAGCCGTCGGCGTGGCGAAGGGGATCCTCGGTATCGGCTGAGCAGCAGCGCCGCGCCGTCGGTATCGAACGCCGGGGCTCGACGTCGCGTCGACGCGCCTCCGCACTGGTGAACGGGCGCTCAATCGAGGAAGATGTCGATCACCGCCTCGGTGAAGCGATCGCATCCGATCGGATCGCCACAGCACCTCGAACGAAAGGCCCACCGGAACGATGACCACCCTCACGATCGGAACTTCTCTCGGCGATCCCGACGCCACAGTCGAGTTGGATGCGAGGCGTTTCAATCGACACACGTTCTGGGTCGGTCAGAGCGGAAGCGGCAAGACCTACGCGCTCGGCGTGGTGCTCGAGCAGCTCCTGCTGGAGACTGAGCTCCCCATGGTCGTCTTCGACCCGAACGGCGACTTCACCCGGTTGCAGGAGACCCGGCTCACAGCGAGCGAGGCGGATGCGGCGAAGGTCGCGGAATCGGATATCCGGGTGTTCCGGTCCGGGGCGGGGGAGGGTGAGCGACTGCATGCGCGTTTCGTCGATCTCACGGCGGCCTCGAAGGCTGCGGTGCTGCAGATGGACCCGATCGCGGACGCGGACGAGTACAACGCCCTGATCCACCTGGAGCAGGATGCCGAGAGCCTGGACGGGTCCGGCATGGTGCCGGGCCTGCTCGCATCGGCCGACCCCGCGAAAGTGCGGCTCGCGAAGCGTATCGAGAATCTGCAGGTGCTCGAGTGGAACCTGTGGTCGCGTGGCGCCAGCTCCGTGGTCGACGTCGTCGATGAGCGGCCCCGGGTGACCGTCCTCGACCTCGGTGGCTTCGAGCACCCGGCGGAACCCAAGGTCGCGGCCCTCGCGGTGCTCGAGCACCTCTGGGCGCGGCGCGAAGAGCGGCGTCCCGTCTTGATCGTGATCGACGAGGCGCACAACCTCTGCTCGCCGAATCCGACGACGGCGGTCGAACGGGCTCTCACCGAGCAGCTCGTGCAGATCGCTGCCGAGGGACGGAAGTTCGGTCTGTGGCTGCTGCTCTCCACCCAAAGGCCGACGAAGATCCACCCCAACGTGCTGTCGCAGTGCGACAACCTGGCGTTGATGCGCGTCAACGCGCCGCGGGACCTCGCGGAGCTCGCCGACGTGTTCGGCTTCGCCTCCGAGGAGGCCATCCGGCGATCGGCGGAGTTCGTGCAGGGGCAGGCCCTCTTCGCGGGCGGGTTCATCTCGACGCCGACGTTCGTGCAGATGGGGGCGCGGATCACGGAGGAAGCCGGCGGAGACGTCAAGGTGCCGCTGCGTGCCGAGCGTTGAGAGGGTGTTCGGTGTGACAGGTGAGAGGAAGACGCGGCGGTCGGCTGCGGACGACGGGATCCTCCGCGTCCACCGCGCGTTGAGGTCGGGATTCGGGACCGAGGCTGCCGTCTACGGCACGATTCTGGTCAGTGGTCTCGTCGCGGTCTCCTCCGCGCACGGCGAGACGTCGTTGGCGGTGCTGGTGACCGTCGCGGTCACCGTTCTCGTGTTCTGGGGAGCCCATGTCTATGCCGGAACGGTGGCGAGGGTTAGCGACCGTGCGGAGCGAGAGCAGGGGGAAGCCGTCGGGGCGCGGGCAGCGTTCGCCGCCTCCGTGAAGCACTCCCTCGGCATGCTCAGTTCCGCGACCGTGCCGGCCGTCATCCTGCTCGCGGGTACCACACGGGTGATCCCCGACGGGCTCGCGAACGACCTCGCGCTCTGGTCGGGAGTCGTGATCCTGGCCTTCCTCGGCTACGTCGCCTTCCTCCACCGCGGGAGTCCGCTCTTCGTCCGCATTCTCGGCGCGCTGGGTACCGCGTCGTTCGGGCTCGTGTTCGTGGTGCTCAAGGCTCTCGTGCACTAGCGACTAGGCCTCGAACACCGTGCGACCCCCGATCACGGTACGCACGACCCGAGCGGTCAGCAGCGTCTCGGGATCGGTGCCGAACGGATCGGTGTCGAGCACGGCGAAGTCGGCGACGTTCCCCACCGTGATGCGTCCTCGCCGGCTCCCCTCGCCGATCGAGGCAGCGGCGTCCCGCGTGGCATGCGCGATCGCCCGTTCGAGCGGGAGCGCCAGATCCGGGTGCACGGCTGCCATGCCGGGCGCCAGAGCGGAAGCTCGAGTCGATGCGACGAACATGTTCGGGAGCGCCTGATGCGGAGCAGTCGGCGCATCGGTCGAGAAGGCGAGAAGCGCTCCCGCCTCTTCGTATTCCGACCAGGCGAACGCACGGTCTACCCTTTCGTCGCCGAGCTGTGCCGCCCAATTCCCGAAGATCGCCGGGTCGGCATGCACAGGCTGCATGGAGGCGGTGACGCCGAGTCGCGCCATCCGCTCGGCCGTTCCCGGCGCCGCGTACTCGAGGTGTTCGATCCGGTGTAGGCGCGGTCGTTCGCCGTTCGTCGCGATCGCGTGCTCGATCGCGTCGAGGGCGAGCGCGCTCGCGGCATCGCCGATCGCGTGCATGGCGATCTGCAGCCCCGCCGCGTCCGCCGCCGCGACAACCGGGAGCAGGCGTTCGGCGGGCCAGATCGGGCCAGCGTTCGTCCCGTCCGCGTACGGAGCTCCCATGGCTGCGGTACACGCATCGATGGTGCCGTCGAGCACGAGCTTGATCCCGATGATCCGCGAGCCTGCGGTGTTCGTCTCGGCGCGCGCTGCGGCCTGCGCGACCTGAGTGAGGTTCGCGGCATCATCGCCCGTGTTCGCAACGAACCAGTGTGCCGCGACACGCAGAGGCAGCTCGCCGCGCTCGGCCGCACGTTCGAGAGCGGCGAGCCCGAGCTCGTCGAAGGCCATGTCCACAGCACCCGTCACTCCGGCGGCGACGTAGGCGGACACGACTCGCCGGACCGCTGCGTCGCGTTGCGCGTCGGTGGTGTTCGCGTCGAGGTGCGCCCAGGCGTGCAGCTGAGCGGCGGTCTCGTACAGCATTCCGGTCGGCTCACCGGATGCGTCACGGGCGATGCGACCGCCGAGGGGATCGGGGGTGTCGCGGGTGATCCCCAGCTCGATCAGAGCCGCGGTGTTCACCCAGCAGGAGTGGTAGTCGTTCGCGTCGAGATAGACCGGGACATCGTCGACGACCGCATCGATCATCGCAGCGGTCGGCTCGCCGTCCGGGATCGCGTCGAACAGCCACCCGCGCCCGCGCAGCACGCCGGATGTCGTCTTGCGCGCACTGCGCAGTCGGTGCTGGATGTCTTCGAGGGAGGCGGCGTCGGTGAGCCCCACCTGTCCGAGAGCCTCGCCCATCATCAGCAGGTGGGTGTGCGCGTCCGTGAACCCGGGGAGCACGGTGCGGCCTTCCAGGTCGACCACCGTGTCCGTGGCGGGCGCGTCGGTGTCGGATCCGACGTGGATGAACACGTCGTCCTCGACGACGACGGCTTCAGCCCATCGTGATTCATCTCCGGTGAAGATCCGGCCGTTCCGGTAGAGGGTGCGGGTCATGCGTCGCTCTCCTGTGCGGTGAGGCGTTCTACGCGGGTCGAGACGAGGGCGATCGCTCCGGCGGGGACGGCCAGGACGAAGCTCGCGATCCCGAGCGCGACGACGAAGCCCTGGTAACCGAGGGCGCCGACGAGCGCCGCGCCGATCACGGGCGTGAGCGCCGATCCGACAAGATACACGGCCAGCAACGGGCCCGACCAGCGGCCGTCCGCATCCAGTGCGGCCGACGTCGAGACGAAGTACATGAACGCGATGGCATACACGGAGTTCCACGCGATGAAGACGATGATGAAGGTGCTCGGGTCGGTCACGAACCCCTCGAGGATCTTCAGGGCTCCACCGGCGATCAGCAGGATCACGAGCGGGACAGCGCGTCCGAGGCGGGCTCCGACGATCATCAGCAGGAGCGAACCGAGCAGTCCGCCGGCGGTCGCACCGCTGAGTGCGATCCCGAGGCCTTCCGGCGTCAGGGCCGCTTGTTCCGCACCCATCACACCGGCCATGGCCCACAGCGAGTCCTCGCTCACGGCCCACAGCGCGAAGGTGACGAGAAGTCCGAAGCCTGCGATCGTGACTTTCCTGGACCGTGCCGGGGAGACGCGAATCGTCCCGGTCGGCGGGATCTCGATCGGCATCGCCTCGGCGACGGCCGCGCCCGCCTGCGGAGCGATGACCGGCGCGGCGGGAAGCCACACAGACGCGACCAGACCGATCAGATTGAACAGTGCCAGGGCGCCGAAGACATCGATCGGCGCGAGCCCGATGAGGGGGATGACGGCGAGTACCACGGTGATGACGCCGCGATTGGCGAGGCCGTTGAAGCCGGCGACCCTGTCCGGATTGCGGAACGCGGCGAGGGCGGCGCCGGAGGCGGCGACGGCACCGCCGGCTCCGACGCCTCCCAGGAGCAGTCCGGGGAGGAGGGCGGCGGGAGCGAGCGCAGCCGTCGCGAAGCCGACCACGGCCAGCGTGAGGCCGGCGCGTGCCACGGTCCGACGGTGGATGCCGGCGCACAGCGGTGCGATGGCCAAGCCGGTGACCGCAGTGAGCAGGAGGGTCGCGGTGACCAGCCAGCTCGCGGAGAGGACGTCGAGGCCGAGGCCGCTCTGTGCGGCGGTGATCATGTACGGCGACAGGTTGACCCCGAGATAGCCCGCGATACCGATGGCGAAGGTCGCGGTGGCGGTGGGGAGACGGAGCGGGATCCTAGTTCGGAGATCGAGAGCGGTCATGAGGCTCCAAAGGAGAGGGCACGGCGGTGTGCGCGAGAAGAAGGGCGGCGGGCGTGCGTCGGTGGGCACGAGTTCATAAACGAATGGTGTTCGTAAACGAATGGTGTTCACTATTATGCACAGGAGGGGGTTTCTGCGGAACCCCCGATCTTCACGTCCGGTCCCCGGAGAAAGCGAGCCCACGATGCCCAGGCCCTCTTCCCCGCTGCTCTCGCCGGAGATCATCGGGGCCGCAGGGCTCGCGCTCGCGAAAGCGGGGCAGCCGTTCGGCGTCAACGCGATCGCCCGCGAGTTGGGCGTGCGGCCATCATCGCTCTACAACCATGCGGACGGGATGGACGGGATCGTCGAGCTCATGCGGGGCAGGCTCGTGGAGCAGTATCGCGTCGAGTGGAAGGGCGAGCCCTGGCCCGAGTTCCTGTACCTGATGCTCCGCACGCAACGTCGGATGTATGCCGACCACCCGCAGCTCGTGCCGTTGCTGGTCGGCAAGACGATCACGAGCCCCACCGTGATCGCGGCCTACGATGACCTGGCCTCGGTGCTCGTCGATGGAGGGTTCCCCGAAGACGAGGTGCTCTCGGTGATCGCCGTGCTCGACGCCTTCGCCATCGGCTTCGGTCTCGACCTGGCCTCGCCGGACGAGATCTGGCAGCCCGAGGGCGAGACGCGCACTCTGGGACGTCTCATCGACGGAGCCGAACGGGGGAGTGCGCGATCGGATCGGACGTTCGAGCTCGGCGTCAGCCTCCTTATCGACTCCTTGCGTGCGCGGCTCGCCCGCTGAGCGATCGTGAGAGTTCCCGCGATCTGACGTAGCATGCACTCTGCCTCATCCATCGACCCCGAGGAGGACCCATGACGAACTGGAACCCTGAAGAGCTCGCCCGCATCGCCGAGCCGGAGATGTTCGACCTCTCCGCGCAGCTCGCGGATGGGACGATGCCGAAGACGGTCGGCATCTGGGCGGTCGCCGTGGATGGCCGTCTGTTCGTGCGCTCCTATACGGGCCTTGGCGGCAAGTGGTACGCCCCGGCGCTCGCGAGTCTGCGGGGGCGCGTGTCGGCCGGTGGCGTCACGAAAGACGTCCGCTTCGAGCCGGTCACCGATGAAGAGACCAACGTGGCGATCGATGCGGAGTACCTCGACAAGTACACGCCGAGTCCCTACGCGCCGGATATGGGGCAGGAACCCGTGCGCTCGAACACCCTCGAGGTCATCCCGATCGACTGACTGCGATTTTGGGGCCGCGGGTGTCATTGAGGTGGCCCTCCCGAACGATCCGCCCCAGACGTATCGTCGAGAGGGCTCTCCGTCCTTCCCGGACGGTGGGGGAGGCGGCGAAGTTCGCTGCGCTCACGGCTGATTCCCCAGTCCATCAGCCTCGTAGCCCCCGCTACGTGAGCAGAGTACCGCTTAATCGCCTTGTCCGCCATTTGGGGGACAAAGAAACTTTCGGATTTCCCTCACAGAGACGTCCTGTTGCCTTCACGGCGGCGTTGCCTAGGGTGGACTCATGGACAGGTTGCTCGTCGTCGCCGCGCACGTCGCCATCGCCCACGGGCATCGGGTCGAGGTGACGGAGCAGATCGATCCGCTCGCCGGAGAGCCCGTCGTCCTCGGCATCGTCGACCTCGATACCGGGATCCGCTACCGACGTGCAGAGCATCCGGGTGGTGACCTCTCCCGGTGGATCGGACGTGTGCTGGAGTGCACCGTGACGATCGAGGGAGCCGACGCCCACACCTCGCTGCTCGTCGACCCCATCGGTCCGGGGGCGACCGGAGCGAAACGCGCGCTGCGCGGAGCGGACGCAGCCGCGGATGCGGCGAAGGCCGAGGCCGACCGGTGGGGCGGTGCCGACCGTCCGCCGCCCGAGGAGCACGAGCGCTTCTGGTGACGTCGAGACCGGTGCAGGGCTCCTGGCGCTCATCGGAAGTCCCTGGACCGGTGCGTGAGACCGGTACGGAGATCCTCGAATCCGTCGGCGAGCACATTGACCACCCCCTCGTTCGACCGTTCCAGGATGCCGCGGATGATGAGAGCCGGTGAATCCCGGGCGATGCGACGGTAGCGGTTCCATACCCCTGCCGAGCAGACGACGTTCACCAAGCCGCTCTCGTCCTCGAGATTCACGAACGTGATCCCGGACGCCGTCGCCGGTCGCTGCCTATGGGTGACGAGTCCCGCGACCTCGATGCGCCGACCGACCTCATGGCTTTGCAGATCGACGGCAGTGAGTACCCCTCGGGTGTGCAGCGCCTCCCGGAAATGCGCCATCGGATGGTCATCGGTGGACACGCCGGTCGCCCAGAGATCGGCGGAGAGGCGCTCAAAGCTGCTCTGATCGGCGAACAGGGGCGGCTGCACGGCGACCGTGGTCCCGGGGAGGAAGCGTGAGCGGTCGTCCGCCGCGGCCCCGGCCAACCAGATCGCCTCTCGGCGCTCCAACCCCAGGCAGTCGAAGGCGCCCGCCGTGGCGAGAGCCTCCAACTGCGCAGCGGTGGCATCCGTACGCCGCACCAGGTCGTGCAGGTCACGGTAGAGTCCGTGTGCATCACGCTCGGCGACGATCTTCTCCGCCAACGTCACACCGATCCCTCGGATGCCGCTGAGGCCCAGCCGAACTGCGAACCCACCGTCCCTGCGGTGCGCAGCGGACTCATCGGCAGCTTCTCGGTCGAAGCGGAGAACAGGCGGTTGAGGGTCGGCGAGGCATTCCGTCCTTCCAGTGGGACCACCACCGGAAGCAGCGTCGAGCGGCTCCAACGAATCCGTCGACCCGGATAGGTGCAGGTCGGGGCGGTGGACCTCCACGCCATGTCGCCGTGCATCCGCGGTGAGAGTCGCGGCGGAGTAGAAGCCCATCGGCTGCGCGCGCAACAGACCGGCGAGGAATGCGGCGGGATAGTGCAGTTTCACCCAGGAGCTGGCATAGACCAGCAGGGCGAATGACAGCGAGTGCGACTCGGCGAACCCGAAGTTCGAGAATGCCTGGATCTGCGCGTAGATCCGGTCGGCGGCCTCGGCATCGATCCCGCGTCTGCGCATCCCCTCGTAGAGCTTGCCCCTGACCTTCTCGATCTTCTCGAGACCGCGCTTGGAGCCCATGGCGCGTCGTAGCAGGTCGGCCTCATCCGCGGTGCAGTCGCCGATCGCCGTCGCCATCTGGATGAGCTGCTCCTGGAAGATCGGGATGCCCAGCGTGCGTTTCAGGATGTCTTCCAGATCACTGTGCGGATAGGGGATCATGAACTCCACGGGGTCCTCACCACGCCGTGCGCGCTCTCGGTTCTCCTCGTCGACACGATCCTTGGCGATCTTCCGCCGCACGAACGGATGCACCGCACCGCCCTGGATGGGGCCGGGACGGATCAGGGCGATCTGGATGGCGAGGTCATAGAAGCTCCGCGGCTGCAGGCGGGGGAGCAGCCCGATCTGTGCGCGGGACTCCACCTGGAAGACACCGATGGAGTCCGCACGACAGAGCATGTCGTAGACGGCGGGCTCTTCCTTGGGGATGGTCTCGAGCCGCCACTGCTCACCCGTCGCCTGTCGGATCAGATCGAAGCAGTGCTGGAGGGCGGCGAGCATCCCGAGCCCCAGCAGATCGAACTTCACGAGTCCCATGAAGGCGGAGTCGTCCTTGTCCCACTGGATGACGGTGCGGTTCTCCATGCGCGCATGCTCCACCGGCACGACCTCGCCGACAGGGCGTGCGGTGAGCACCATGCCCCCGGAGTGGATGCCGAGGTGGCGCGGGGCTTTGAGTAACTCGCCGGCATAGGCGAGCACGTTCTCCGGGATATCGTGCCCCTCCGCCGGTTCCAGCCCGGCCCCCCAGCCGTCGACCTGACGGGACCAGGCGTCCTGCTGGCCGGGAGAATGCCCGAGCGCTCTGGCCATGTCGCGCACCGCGTTCTTCGGTCGGTACTGGATGACATTCGCGACCTGGGCCGCCCGTTCCCTGCCGTACTCCTGGTAGACCCACTGGATGATCTCCTCGCGACGGTCGGAGTCGAAGTCCACGTCGATGTCGGGCTCCTCCGTGCGCGTGGTCGCGAGGAACCTCTCGAAGGGGAGGCGGTAGAGGATCGGGTCGACCGCCGTGATGCCCAGCAGGTAGCAGACCGCGCTCGCCGCGGCCGAACCGCGACCCTGGCAGAGGATGTCGCGTCTGCGTGCCTCGGTGACGATGCCGTGCACGATCAGGAAGTACCCGGGGAAGTCCTTCTCCTCGATCACGTCCAGCTCGCGTGCGATCCGGTGGCGGCCCTCATCGTCCAGACGCGGATACTTCGACGGCACGGCCTCCCAGACCAGGTGACGCAGCCAGCTCATCGGCGTGTGTCCCTCCGGCACCTTCTGCTGCGGGAGCGCGGGTCGGGCCAGGCGCAGGGGGAAAGCGGAGGCCGCCGCCACCTCCAGCCCGTAGGAGATCGCTCCGGGATGCCGGTGGAAGCGTGCCGACATCTCTGCGCCGCTGCGCAGGTGCGCGCCTCCGTGCGCGGGCAGCCAGCCGTCGAGCTCGTCCATGCTGCGCACCGCGCGGACCGCGGCCACGGCCTCGGCGAGTGGCGCCTGTGCGGGAGTGGCGTAGTGCACGTTGTTGGTCGCCACCACCGGCAACCGCATGCGACGTGCGAGCCCGGCGAGAGCGTCGTTGCGGCGGGTGTCCAACGGATCGCCGTGGTCGAAGAGCTCGACGACGACGTGATCGCTCCCGAACAGATCGACCAGGGTTCGCAGCGGGGTGATGCCGTCACCTGCTTCGAGCCCGCGGCGCACGGCGCCTTTGCGGCAGCCGGTCAGGATCGTCCAGTGACCGCCTGCGCGCTCAGCGAGATCGTCGAGGTCGTATACCGGTCGTCCTTTCTCGCCCCCGCGCAACTGCGCCGCGGTGATCGCCCCCGAGAGCCGGTGATACCCCTCCTTCCCCCTGGCGAGGACCAGCAGATGCTCTCCCGCGGGGTCGGCGGAACCTCGTTGTGGGGCGGGCAGGTCCAGTGACAGCTCTGCCCCGAACACGGTCTGCAGGGGGCTTTCCATGAGGTCGGCGACTTCGGCGAAGCGCGCGGCACCGTAGAAGCCGTCGTGGTCCGTGAGGGCGAGGGCGGTCAGTCCGAGGCGGTCGGCTTCGGCGAGAAGATCCTCCGGGGACGAGGCCCCGTCGAGGAAGGAGTAGGACGAATGGGCGTGCAGCTCGGCGTAGGGCACGGCGTCTTGCGGACGAGGGATGCCGACGGGGGGAGTGCGCTTGCGACGACGGCTCACCGGTCCGGGATCGCTCCGCGTGCCCTTCGGTTCGGCACCAGGCGGGGGCGGAGGAGACTTCTCGCCGCTGAGGGTGCGTTCCAACTCGTTCCAGGACAGGGGTGGATTATGCCAGCCCATCAGCGATACCTCCCCTCGGCCCACCAGCGCTCGCCGGTGTGGAACACCAGCCATGCGCGATCCTTGTCATCGACGATCTGGAGCCGGTGTCCGTGCTTTCCGCCCCCCGCTGCCCAGCGGCGTTCGTGAACGGGCCAGGGGCCGGCCCATGCCCGCACGGGAACCCCCTCGATGCGGGCGGGGTCTTGTGAGAGGGCTCCGCGTTCATCGACGCCGACCGTGGTCTCATCCGCGGCGAGCACTCCGATGGGGCGTGGGGGGAGGAACACTTCTGCGGGCAGGGGGTCGGGGAGGCTGCCCGGCCACGGCGACGCCGGGTCCCGTGGGGGGACGACGCGCTCTCCCCACGGGGTGAGCACCTGACGATCGGCGAGCCAGCGGCCACCGGAGACCGCCGCGGTGACCACGCCCTGATGACCCAACATGGTCTGCACACGCGAGACGGCGTGGTGCAGGCGTTCATCGGTGCCGGAGCCGAAGAGCCCCGGTTGGTGGTGGGCGGCATCGTCCACAGCGGCGGGGGCGATCCGTACGGCGGTGATGCCGCCGAATGCTCGGGCGTCGTCGACCGGTTCCTTCGCTGCGTGGGCGGCCAGAGCCTCCAATTGCCAGCGCACCCGATCGACGAGGTCGGAGGCGTCGAAACAGGTGGGGTGCAACCAGGACCGCGAGAAGACCGCCCCGTTGTCGTCGGTCAGGTCGATCCGCACCTCCGTGCAGACGACCGAGGCCTCACCGAGAGCGAGCATCACCGCGTCCGCTGTCTGCCGCACCGCGAAGGCGACCTGATCGGCCCCGCCCAGCGGCGAGTCGAACTCGATGCTGCGCAGGAGTTCGGGATCGGGTGGGCGCGGGGTCAGGGGGCGGGAGTCGGCACCCGCGGCGAGTGCGTGCAGACGGGCGCCGTGTTCACCGAAGCGGTCGCGCACGTCATGCGCGGCGAGGGCGGTGAACTCGCCGAGGGTGCGTATGCCGAGCCGGAGGAGGAGGCCGGTGATCTGTTCGTCGCGCAGCACCTGCACGGGATAGGGAGCCAGGAACTCCCGCGCGGTACCGGACGGCACGATCGTCCAGGGGGAGGGGCCTCGCGCGGCGATCTCAGCGGTGAAGGGGCCGTCCGCGACGCCGACGCGCACCTCGGGGAAGCCGGCTTCTCCGAGGACGGCGGCGAGTGACGCGGCGGCCTCCGCTTCCCCACCGTGATAGCGGGCAATGCCTCTGGCGCGGAGGATCGCGAGTCCGGGGCGCAGCAGGGTGACCTCCGGGGCGTTCTTCTCGATGAGCTGGAGCACGGGAAGGAAGGCACGTTCGTCACGGCCAGGGTCGTGCGGGAGCACCTGGAGCGAGGAGAGATAGCCCTGTGCGACTCGGCGGCGCTGACCGGTGCGCACGCCGTGCTCCCTGGCGGAGGCGGTACACGCGACGATCGTGTTGGCCTGTACCAGAGCGGTGGGCGGATGCGGGGGTGCGCCGCCGAGCGCGGCTCGCATCGGCCAGTCCGGGAACCATAGGACGAGGACACGGAGGGGAGCGTTCATCCTGCTTCCGCCCATCGCAACAGTTCCGGGGGAGCGGATTCAGCGAGGGTGGACCTCTCCGGCGAGAGTGCAGGGAGTGCGGTGAGCTCTGCCCCGACGGCCTCGAGAGCGCCGTGCCCTCCCGGTAGCTGCACACGTACGCTCGAGGGGCTGGGGCTGTGCCGCGTCTGCGCCGTCACCGTCACGGTGCAGTCGGAGAGCAACCCCCAGCCGGTGCCGAGACCGTGCCAGTGCGGGTCGTGAAGACGTATCGTGCCCTCGCTCTGCGGCCAGCGTCCTGTGTGGGGGGACTCGGTGACCAGAAGCGTGCAGCCGCGATCACGCAGGCGTGCGCTCAGACGGGAGACATCGGCGTCTCCGGCCCGGGTCCCGGGGGCGACGGCGATCAGGGGTACGACCTCGGCCAGCGCGGAGGTCGCCGCGAGCCAGCGCTCGCCGGGGGTGGGCACGAGGATCAGGCGGGTGAGGTCGATGCCGAACGCGGCCGCTGCTTCGACGCCGAGCGTGGGCATGCCCACCACCGCGCACCAGTGCCCCTTCCGGGAGGCGGCGCTGAGCAGCGCGAGCACCAGGCTCGGCGAGGGGGAGACGGTGTAGGACGTGCCGGCCTGCAGGCCCTTTTCCGGCAGGAGCGCTGCGAAGGCGGGGTCGAGGGGGAGCAGCGTATGCTCGCTGCGGCGTCGCTGCATCCTGCTGATCTCGCGACGCAGTCGCAGTACTTCTCCCGCGCGGGAGTCGCTCGCCGGAGAGAGCGAGGTCACCGCATCGAGCCCGATCACCATGCCTCCATTCTCGAAGTTATGTACGAAGAAAACAAGTCGCATGGATGACGATAGTTCGTACATCGGACATCGGGTCGAGTTCTCCACAGGGGCCCCGCAGGCGATCCGCCGATCTCCTAACCTGCCGGGATGGACATCCGGTTCGCGCTCATCGCCCTCGTGCACGTCGCCCTGATCGTCGTCGGCGGAGCGCTGATCGTGATCGACGTCCGCACGCACCGGCTGCCCGACCTGATCGTGCTGCCGACGCTCGCATCGCTCGCGGCTCTCACCACGATCGACGCCCTGGTCACCGGGCACGGTGATGCACTCCTCCGCGCCTTCCTCGGCATGCTGATCCTCGGCGGGTTCTATGCCGTGCTGCGAGCGATCAGCCGCGCGGGGATGGGCGGTGGGGACGTGAAGCTCGCCGCGGTGATCGGTCTCGTGCTCGGGTGGCACGGGTGGGAGTCGCTCGCGATCGGCGCCGCGGCGGCATTCGTGCTTGGCGCGTGCTACGCACTGGCGCTCATCCTCCTGCGTCGAGCGACCGGCGCGACCCGCATCGCCTTCGGGCCCTGGATGATCGCCGGAGCCCTTCTCGGCATCGTCCTGGGCTGAATCCGCCCGTCCTCGTGCCGACGCCGCGAGGACGGGCTACCCTGAGCACATGGCACTCGCACGACTTCACGGCGGCCCGCTGGACGGGCAGATCATCCCCCTCGGTGATGCGGACGACAAGCTGATCGTCCCTTACAGCGAGACGCAGGTGGTGTACAACCGCCGGGGTGGGCCTCAGAACACCGGTCCGAACGATGGGCCCACGGAGGTCGACTACTGGTTCGACGAGTCTCTCGAGGACCTCACACTCGACGATGACTGAACCGTCTCGCACCGTCGAGGTGGAACGCAAGTACGACGTCGACGTCGAGACTCCAGTGCCACGCTGGGACGCGATCCCCGGCGTCGACGCCGTCACACCCGGCGAGAGGCGCGCACTGGACGCCCGATACTTCGACACCGCCGACGGCGCACTCGCACGTGCCGGCGTGGCGTTGCGTCGTCGCACCGGCGGCCCGGACGCAGGCTGGCACGTGAAGGGGCCACGCCACGGCGACGGTCGGCTCGAACTCGGCTGGCCGCTCGGCGACGGCGATGACCTCCCTCCGGCCGTCGCGGAGACCGTCGCGCACTGGACGACCGCACCGCTCACCCCGCTCGCGCGCATCGAGAACGATCGCACCGCGTACCTGCTCACCGGCGCCGACGGGATCGTGGCCGAGTTCGTCGACGACCGTGTGCGGGCCACCGATCTCCGCGGCGGCGTGCAGCGCGAATGGCGCGAGTGGGAGATGGAGTTGGGGCCAGCAGCTCTCGACGATGAGCAGTGGCGCACTGCGTTCTTCGACGCCGTGGAGCAGGCCGTCTTCCTCGCGGGAGGCCGTGAATCGGCATCCGGCTCCAAGCTCGCCCGCGCACTCGGGTTCTAGGCAGAGGCCGCACGGGAATGCAACCCCTTCCCCCCGGGGCGCGCTGCATGCTTGAGTGACAGCATGAGCCGACCGCCTGTGCTTCGATCGCTGCAGACGATCGTCCCGGATACCGTCCTCGTGCAGGAGCAGGTGCGCGACGTCTTCGCTCAACAGCCTGATCTCGGACGACTGGCGCAGCGGATCGTGACGACGTCGTTCAACGTCTCGGGCATCGACACCCGGCACACCGTGATCGATGAGCTGTCGCTGGAATCGGACCCGACCGAGCCTGTCTTCTTCGACCGTCGAACCGGGATGCTCCTCGCTCCCGGAACGAGAGCACGCAACGACCTGTACACCCGCAAAGCGGCGAGGCTCTTCGTCGAGGTCGCGCAGCGGGCTCTCGACGCCGATCCGGAGATCGGCCCCGAAGACATCACCCATGTCATCACGGTCTCCTGCACCGGGTTCCATGCCCCGGGCCCGGAGTACGAGATCGTGCGCGGGCTCGGGCTGTCCGATGCGGTGCAGCGCTTCCACCTCGGCTTCATGGGCTGCTACGCGTCGATGCCGGCGCTGCGTGCGGCGAGCCAGTTCTGCGCAGCCGACGAGAACGCCGTGGTCCTGGTCGTCAGCGTCGAGCTGTGCACGCTGCATCTGCGCTCCTCCGAAGACCCGGACACGATCGTGGCATCCTCTTTGTTCGCCGACGGGGCGGCAGCAGGCATCGTTACGGCGCGTGACCTTCCGTCGCCGTCGTCCTCGCTGCGACTGGACCGTTTCCACACGGCCATCGCACCGGAGGGCGAGAAGGACATGGCGTGGACGATCGGCGATTCCGGCTTCGAGATGATCCTCTCGACATCGGTTCCGCAGATCATCGGGGAGACGATCATCGGTGCCCTCAGACCGCTGTATGCCGCCGAGGGAGGTCTGGCCGAAGCCTTCGAGGCGGGGAGAGTGGGGGACCGGGTCCAGCACTGGGCCATTCACCCCGGCGGGCGCAGCATCCTCGACCGGGTGCAGGAGCGGATGCAGCTCAGTGACGCGCAATTGCACCCGGCACGGGAGGTCTTGCGAGAAAACGGCAACATGTCGAGCGCAACGGTGCTCTTCGTGCTCCGTCACATCCTGGAAGAAGAGGGAGCCCTCGACGGAGAGCGGGTGGCGGCGATGGCGTTCGGGCCAGGGCTCACCGCCGAGAGCGCACTGATGACCGTCATCGCGCCGACAGGGTCATGACCGCTGATCTCGCGGTGCGCGACGTGGACGTCCGCGAGCGGATGGACGACCCGCACGCGGACGCGCGGAAGCTGGCGCGGACATACGGACGGTTCGGCCTCGTCAACGCGCTCGTCTCCCGGCCCGGTACGATCTATCGGCGCGACATCCGACCCCGTGCGGCGCGTGCCGGACGGTTGCGGATCCTCGATGTGGGGGCAGGCGCAGGGGACCTCTGCCGGTTGCTCGCATGGCGTCTTCGTCGGGATGGTCTCGCAGCGGAGGTCACCGCGCTCGACGCCGACGACCGTGCGACCCGCTGGGCATCGACCCACGATGGCGGCGCAGGGGTCCGCTACCGCTGCGCGCTGACCTCCGAGCTCGTCGCCGCGGGCGAGACCTACGACGTCGTCGTCTCCAATCATGTGCTCCACCATCTCGACGACGCCGAACTCCAGGGCGTGCTCCGCGACTCTGCGCGGCTCGTCGCTCCCGGCGGGGTGGTGGCGCACCACGACATCGCCCGCAGCCGTGCCGCGTACGCCCTCTTCGACGCGGCCACCTGGCCGATCTCCCGCAGCCTCCTCGCCGACTCCTTCATCCGGGAGGACGGCCTCATCAGCATCCGCCGCTCCTACACCGTCGCCGAGCTCGCGGCGGTCGTCCCGGACGGGTGGATCGTGCGCGGCGGTGCGCCGTTCCGCGTGGAGCTGCGCTGGGACGGGGCCCATGCCCGACCATGACGTGCTGATCGTGGGTGCGGGGCCGGTGGGCCTGCTCCTGGGGTGCCTGCTACTTCAGCGCGGTCTGCGGGTGGCCGTCTGCGAGCGCCGCACCGAGGTCGACCAACGCACCAGAGCGATCGGCATCCACCGTCCGGGGCTGGACGCCTTGGACGCCGCGGGCATCGGGGACGATGTGCGCGCAGAGGCGCTTCGGCTCGAGGGCGGTGAGGTGCGCAGCCGTCGGCGTACCCTGGCGGCACTCGACTTCGCCCCGGAGCGTCCGGTCCTGATCCTTCCGCAACCGCGAAGCGGCGCACTGCTGCGTGACCGGCTGCGTTCGCTCTCGGAGCGGGCGCTGATCACCGGGTGCACCGTGCGTCTCGTCCGACAACAGGCGGATGCTGTGCACGTCACCGTGGAATCCGCGGAGGGACCGAGCGTGATCTCGGCAGCCGTGGTCGTCGTCGCCGACGGCGTACGGAGCCGTCTGCGCGAGCAACTCGATGCGGGATGGCATCGTCGGACCGGACGTGGAACGTATTCGATGCTCGATGTCGAGGACCCGACGTCGGAGAGCCGGGCCATCCTGCACTGCGAGCCGGAAGGTCTGGTCGAGTCCTTCCCCCTGCCGGGCGGTCTTCGTCGATGGGTCGTGCGGGGGAGCGCAGAGGCCCTCCACACCGCCGATGACTTCCGTGCGACGATCGAACGGCGCACAGGGATCGGCATCGAACCGGCCGCCGAGGACGCCCCTGTTTCGTTCCTCGCTGCACAGCATGCGGCGAGACGCCTGCATTCCGGCCGGGTGGTGCTTCTGGGCGATGCCGCACACGAGATCAGCCCGATCGGCGGACAGGGCATGAACCTCGGGTGGGTCGATGCCGTTCGCCTCGCGGAGCGACTCGCCTGCACACGGAAGGGCGCGGTGCCGGACCTGGCCCCGTACGACCGACGAGTGCGCCGTTCGGCGGCCCGGGCGCAGCATCGTTCGGCGTTCTACATGGCGATGGGCGCGCCCGCGCCGGCGCCGGTCGTGCGCGGTCGAGAGATCGTGATGCGCGCGCTCGGGGCGGCCCCGCTGCGCGGCTGGACGGCAGAGCTCCTCACGATGCGCGGGCTGTGACGCACGACGGCCCGGTCCGCGAAACGCGAACCGGGCCGTCGTGATGAGGAGGATCAGAAGTTGATCATGTGCCCTGCGAGGCCGTGGAAGCCTTCCTGCAGTGCCTCCGACAGCGTCGGGTGGGTGTGCACGTTGCGGGCCAGCTCGAGCGCCGTGAGGTCCCACTTCTGCGCCAGGGTCAGCTCGGGCAGGAGCTCCGAGACGTCGGGGCCGATCATGTGGGCGCCGATGAGCTCGAGGTGCTCCGCATCGGCGATCAGCTTGACGAAGCCGACGGGCTCGCCGAGGCCGTGCGCCTTGCCGTTGGCCATGAAGGGGAAGGTCGCGACCTTGATCTCGCGTCCCTCGTCCTTGGCCTGCTGCTCGGTGAGTCCGAACGATGCGACCTGGGGCGAGCAGAAGGTCGCACGGGGCATCATCCGGTAGTCGCCCAGCGTCTGGGTCTCGGCCCCGCCGATGGTCTCGGCGGCGACGACGCCCTGTGCCTCGGCCACGTGGGCGAGCTGCAGCTTGGCGGTCACGTCGCCGATGGCGTAGATGCCCTCGACGTTCGTGCGCATGTTGTCGTCGATGTCGATCGCGCCGCGTTCGGTGAGCTTCACCCCGGTCTTGTCGAGGCCGAAGCCCTCGATGTTCGGTGCGAAGCCGACCGACATCAGCACCTTGTCGGCCTCGATCGACGACTGCTGACCGTCCTTGCCCGTGTAGGTGACGGTGACGGAGGAGCCGTTGTCGACGACCGTCTCCACCTTGGTGGAGGTCAGGATGTCGACGCCGTAGTTCTTGTACTGCTTCGTGATCTCCTTCGACACGTCGGCGTCCTCGTTGGGGAGCGCACGATCGAGGAACTCGATGATGGTGACCTTGACCCCGTAGTTCGTCATCACATAGGCGAACTCCATGCCGATCGCGCCGGCGCCGACGATGACGATCGACTTCGGCAGCTCACGGGTCATGATCTGCTCTTCGTAGGTGACGACGTTCTCGCTGAGCGTCACGCCCGGCAGCAGACGGACCTTGGAGCCGGTGGCGATGATCACGTTGTCGAAAGTGACCTCTTCGGACGTGCCGTCGGCCTTGGCGACCGAGATCGCCTTCGGGCCCGTGAAGGTGCCGCGACCGTTGTACTCGGTCACCTTGTTCTTCTTCATCAGGAAGTGGATGCCCTTGACGCGCCCCTCGGCGACCTCGCGGCTGCGGTCGAACGCCTTGCCGAAGTCGATCGTGAACTCGCCGGAGATCCCGAAGAAGTCCGCCTTGTGGTT
This sequence comes from Microbacterium paraoxydans, assembly GCF_020524545.1. Classification (GTDB taxonomy): domain Bacteria; phylum Actinomycetota; class Actinomycetes; order Actinomycetales; family Microbacteriaceae; genus Microbacterium; species Microbacterium paraoxydans_C. Next base: position 59,515 of record NZ_JAIVLG010000004.1, read on the forward strand.
CAGGGTGTGCGCGAGCTCCGCGTTCTTCAGGAGCGCCTTGGAGGGGATGCAGCCGACGTTGAGGCAGACACCGCCCCAGTACTTCTCCTCGATGATGGCGGTGGACAGACCGAGCTGCGCGCTGCGAACCGCAGCGACGTATCCGCCAGGACCTGCACCAAGGATGACGACGTCGTAGTGTGGCATGCCTTAAGCCTATCGCTCCGACGGGGCGTCGGAATCGGTCGGAGCCCCACCTCGGCGGCGGCTCGCGACGATCCAGATGACCACTCCGGCGACGACCAGGACGGCGACGATCGCGAGTACCCAGACCCAGGCGGAACCGGCATCGGCATCGTCGGGGATCGGCGCCGGTGTCGTTGTCACCTCGGGCTCCGTGGTCTGTTCTTCCGTCGGCGCCGCGCTGGTCGGGGCGGCCGTGGGCTCCGCGGTCGCAGACCCGTCGTCGCCGACGGTCACCAGGAAGGAGTACTCGCCGGACGTGGGGTGCCCGTCGCTGGAGACCACCTTCCAGATCACGTGGTACTCGCCGGCCGGACCGGACCCTTGCAGGGGCTGGGTGACGATCGCGCCATCGACCGTCGCCGCGCCGTCGGTGACCGAGGTGCCGTCGGGATCGGTCACGACGACCTCCGTCGCACCCTCCCCGTCGATGAGCTTGGCGCTGAAGGTCAGCGTGAGCTCTTCCGGGACGGTCTCGACCGATTCATCGGCAGCGGGCGACGACGACACGAGCGCGTCGTGCGCGGACGCCGAGAGCGGGGAGAAGAGCACGAGGAACGCGGCGAGCAGGGTCGCGGCGAGGGCGATCGGAGCGGTCGACTGGCGCAGAGCTTTGGTCTTCACCACCCCAGCTTATGGATGAGCCGTATGTGGCGGCTGTGTATGAATGCGACCTCCCGCGAGCGCCTCGGCATCCGTTAGTCTGGATGACCAGGAGGGCACAGTGACAGACAGCGACAGCCGACCGGCCGGTGAAGCCGCGATCCACCGTTCCGGCGAGCAGAAACACGACGTGACGCAGACGTTCGGACACGACTCCGACTTGTCCTTCGTGCCGTTCGGGGTGGAATTGACCGATGTGGAGCAGTCGGCCATCGCCGCGCTGCCTGCGGGATCGGCGTTGCTGCTGGTGCGTTCCGGCGCTCTCGCCGGTGCGCGCTATCTGCTCGATACCGACGTGACCACGGTCGGGCGGCACCCCGAGGCGGACATCTTCTTCGATGATGTGACCGTCTCGCGTCGGCACGCGGAGATCACCCGCAGCGGGTCGACCTTCGAGATCATCGACCAGCGCTCCCTCAACGGAACGTACGTGAACGGCGAACGCGTCGATCGCAGCCCGCTCGTGGACGGCTCCGAGGTGCGTGTCGGCAAGTTCCGCCTGAACTTCTTCGTCTCCCCCCACGATCGCGCGGCGGCGAACGACTGATGGCGGCCACTCCCGCCCGCGAACGTTCCGCGTCCGCGGGCTTGCTGAGTATCGGCCAGGTCCTTGCTCGGCTCACACCGGAGTTCCCCGACCTCACGTCCAGCAAGCTGCGCTTCCTCGAAGTGCAGGGCATCGTCAGTCCGTCCCGCACGGAGTCGGGCTACCGCAAGTTCTCGGCCTCCGACATCGAGCGGCTGCGCCTGGGTCTGACCCTGCAGCGCGATCACTACCTTCCGCTGAGCGTCATCCGCGAGCAGCTCGATGAAGCTGCCGCGGGTGGGGAGGCGTCTGCTCTCGCTCCGCCGCCCTCGATCGCACCCACGCCGCGCCGATACCGCCGAGACGAGTTGCTCGCCGCCGCCGGTGCTGGGCCGCAGCTGCTCAACGACGCGATCAGCACCGGCGTCATCACGGCGCAGGAGAGCTACCAGGAATCGACCGTCACCCTGCTGCGCGGTCTCGTCGCCCTGGACCGCCACGGCATCGAACCGCGCCACCTGCGGTCGTTGCGCCAGGGGGCCGAGCGGGAGGTCGCGCTCATCGAATCAGCGATGTCCGCTCTCCTGCGACGGACGGACGCCACCTCTCGTGCGAAGGCCAACGAACTGGCGCCCGAACTGGCGACGCGGATCGATGAGGTGCGCTCGCTCTTCGTCAAAGACGCACTGTCGCGAGTGCTTTCGTAACGAACTGATTGCGACACACCTTCGTGGTCGCACGGATGTCATTGCCGGTGCCCAGGCACTGCTCTACCGTGGAAGAAACCGTTCCAGGGAGGATTTCAGATGAATGCGGATGAGCTCGCAGGCGACCCGCGGTTCGTACCCGAACTCCTCTTCACCGACGGACTGCCGGCCATGGACGACGAAGTCGGATACCGGGGCGCCGTCGCCGCTCGTGCGGCCGGCATCACGTACCGTCAGCTCGACTACTGGGCACGCACCGAGTTGGTGGAGCCCACCGTGCGGGGCGCCAGCGGGTCCGGTTCGCAGCGCCTCTACGGCTTCCGCGACATCCTCGTCCTGAAGCTCGTGAAGAGCCTTCTCGATACCGGCATCTCCCTCCAGCAGATCCGCACCGCCGTCGAAGAACTGCGCCGCGCCGGTATCCGCGACCTCGCGGGCACGACTCTGATGAGCGACGGTGCTTCGGTCTATCTCTGCACGTCGAACGACGAGGTCATCGACCTCGTGAGCCGTGGCCAGGGCGTCTTCGGCATCGCCGTCGGCAAGGTTCTCCGTGAAGTGGAGTCCACGCTGGTGGCGTTCGATCCGACAGCCCCGGACCCCGTCGACGAACTCACCGCTCGTCGCGCGAAGCGATCCGCCTGACCACGAGTTTCCGCGTCATACGGAGAACGGCCGCCCTCGATGAGGGCGGCCGTTTCGTCGTGTGCGTCGTGCGGGTCAGCTCTGCGGGCCGTTCTCGGGAACGGCGATCCGACCGGTACGGATGATCCTGTCCAGAAGCTGGTCGAAGTCGGCGGCGAGTTCCTGCGCCGAGTCCCCGGGCCAGATGTGCAAGGGCTTCGCGGCGCCTTGGGCCTGCTGCAGCGAGGTGCGCTCGGGCAGCTGCGGGGAGAGCACGAGGGGACCGAACATGTCGCGCAGCTCCTTGATGCGGAACTGGTGCTCGATGGACTGCGGGCGCACGCGGTTCACGACGATGCCGAGGGGCTGGAGTCGCGGCGAGAGTCCCCGGCGGATCTCCTCGATGGCGCGGAGGGCGCGGTCGGCGGCCGCGACCGAGAACAGGCCGGGCTCCGTGACCACCATGACGCGGTCGCTCGCGGCCCAGGCAGTGCGCGTGAGCGCGTTCAGGGAGGGAGCGCAATCGACGAGGACGAGGTCGTAGTCGGTCTCGACCGCGGCGAGTGCCTCCTCGAGCTTCCACACGTCGCGAACACTCGGGTGCGGTCCGTCGAAGTTGATCGCCGAGGGGCTCCCGATCAGCACGTCGATGGTGCCGGGGTGGACCTTCGCCCATCCGCTCGAGGTGATCGCCTGTCGGACGACCTTCTCCTTCGGGTTGGCCAGGACGTCGGCGATGTTGAGCCGCCCCGCCACCTGGATGTCCATCCCGGTGGAGACGTCGGACTGAGGATCGAGGTCGACGACGAGAGTCCGGACGCCCCGGGCGAAAGCCGCTGAGGCCAGCCCGAGTGTCACGGTCGTCTTGCCGACGCCCCCTTTGAGAGAGCTGACGCTGAGTACGTGCACGGACTCCACGTTACCTTCCCCTAGGCTGGGGGAACACTCAGCCCCGCCCCATGCGCATCGAAAACGCTGTGCATCGAGCTCTCAGAGGTGTGCATGTTCCAGAAGATCCTTGTGGCGAACCGCGGCGAGATCGCGATCCGCGCCTTCCGTGCGGCTGTCGAGGTGGGGGCGCGCACCGTCGCCGTCTTCCCCCATGAGGATCGGGGGTCTGTGCATCGGCTCAAGGCCGATGAGGCCTACGAGATCGGCGAGCGCGGGCATCCGGTGCGCGCATACCTCGATGTCGACGAGATCATCCGGGTCGCGTTGGAGTCGGGGGCGGACGCGATCTATCCGGGCTACGGCTTCCTCTCGGAGAATCCCGAACTCGCGGAGAAGGCCGCGGCGAACGGCATCGTCTTCGTCGGACCTCCCTCGAACGTGCTCGAGATGGCGGGGAACAAGGTCGAGGCCAAGCGCCACGCGATCGAAGCGGGAGTCCCGGTCCTGAGGTCCACCGAGGCATCGGACGATGTCGACGCGCTCGTCTCGCAGGCGGAGGACATCGGCTTCCCGCTCTTCGCGAAGGCGGTCGCCGGTGGTGGCGGCCGTGGGATGCGCCGTGTCGAGACCTTCGGCGATCTCGCCCCGGCGTTGGCCGAGGCCATGCGCGAGGCCGCGAGCGCGTTCGGCGATGCGCGGATGTTCCTGGAGCAGGCGGTCGTGCGCCCCCGGCACATCGAGGTGCAGATCCTCGCAGACAAGACTGGCGAGACGGTCCATCTGTTCGAACGTGACTGCTCCGTGCAGCGTCGCCACCAGAAAGTCGTCGAGATCGCTCCGGCACCGAACCTCGACGACGATGTCCGCACCGCGCTGCACGGATACGCCGTCGCGTTCGCGCGCTCCATCGGATACGAGAACGCGGGCACGGTCGAGTTCCTCCTCGAGACGGCGGGGGAGCGCGCGGGCGAGGTCGTCTTCATCGAGATGAATCCCCGCATCCAGGTCGAGCACACCGTGACCGAGGAGGTCACCGATGTCGACCTCGTGCAGAGCCAGATGCGGATCGCCTCGGGGCAGACGCTCGCCGACCTCGGTCTGCAGCAGGAGAACCTGCATCTGCGGGGTGCTGCGCTGCAGTGCCGGATCACGACCGAGGATCCGACGCAGGGCTTCCGCCCCGACACCGGGAAGATCACCACGTACCGCTCGCCGGGCGGGGCCGGGATCCGTCTCGACGGCGGTACCGTGCACCAGGGAGCGCAGATCAGCCCGCACTTCGATTCGATGCTGGCCAAGCTCACCTGCCGCGGGCGCGACTTCCCGGCGGCGGTCGCCCGCGCGCGCCGCGCACTCGCCGAGTTCCGCATCCGTGGCGTCGCGACCAACATCCCCTTCCTGCAGGCCCTCCTCGAGGACGACGCCTTCATCGCCGGTGATGTGAGCACGTCGTTCATCGACGAGCGCCCGGGACTGCTGCGCGGACGTGTTTCGAAGGACCGCGGCACGAAGCTCCTGAACTGGCTGGTCGATGTCACGGTCAACAAGCCTCACGGCGCTCACCCCGGCGTGATCGATCCCGCGTCCAAGCTGCCGGCGATCGACCTGAGCTCGGAACCGGTTCCCGGCTCCCGGCAGCGCCTTCTCGAGCTCGGCCCGGAGGGATTCGCCCGCAGCCTGCGGGAGCAGACGGCGCTGGCGATCACCGACACGACCTTCCGCGATGCGCATCAGTCCCTCCTGGCGACGCGAGTGCGCACGAAGGACCTCGTGGCAGCCGCGCCGTACCTCGCGCGGTCGACCCCTGGACTCCTGTCCGTCGAGGCCTGGGGCGGCGCGACCTACGACGTCGCCCTCCGCTTCCTCGGCGAGGACCCCTGGGAGCGTCTCGACAAGCTGCGCGCCGCGCTGCCGAACGTCGCCATCCAGATGCTCCTGCGCGGACGCAACACCGTCGGCTACACGCCCTACCCGACCGCGGTGACCGAGGCCTTCATCGCGGAGGCCGCGGCCAGTGGTGTCGACATCTTCCGCATCTTCGACGCTCTCAACGACGTGGAGCAGATGCGTCCGGCGATCGAGGCGGTGCGCAAGACAGGCACAGCGGTTGCGGAAGTGGCGCTGTGCTACACCGGGGACCTGCTCGATCCGGCCGAGGACCTCTACACGCTCGACTACTACCTGCACCTCGCAGACCAGATCGTCGACGCGGGGGCACACATCCTCGCGATCAAGGACATGGCGGGACTGCTGCGCCCGGCTGCTGCGGCGAAGCTCGTGTCGGCGCTCCGGGAGCGGTTCGACCTGCCGGTGCATCTGCATACGCACGACACCCCCGGCGGGCAGCTGGCGACCCTGCTCGCCGCGAGCGCCGTCGGGGTGGATGCGGTGGACGCCGCCTCCGCGCCCCTCTCCGGCACGACGAGCCAGCCGTCGCTGTCGTCCCTCGTCGCCGCCCTCGCCCATACCGACCGTGACAGCGGCATCTCGCTCGACGGTGTCTCGGATCTCGAACCCTATTGGGAGGCGGTGCGGCGCCAGTACGCACCGTTCGAGTCCGGGCTTCCGGGACCCACGGGACGTGTCTACCACCACGAGATCCCCGGGGGCCAACTGTCGAACCTCCGCCAGCAGGCCAAGGCGCTGGGGCTCGCCGATGACTTCGAGCTCATCGAGGACATGTACGCCGCGGCCGACCGCATGCTCGGTCGTGTTCCCAAAGTCACTCCGTCGTCCAAGGTCGTCGGGGACCTCGCTCTGCACCTGGCTGCGGTGAAGGCGGATCCGGTCGAGTTCGAGGCCAACCCCGAGAAGTACGATGTCCCGGACTCCGTCGTCGGCTTCATGGCGGGCGAACTCGGCGACCTTCCGGGTGGATGGCCCGAGCCCTTCCGCAGCAAGGTGCTCGCCGGACGCACGGTGCGCGTCGGCCTCACCGAGATCAGTGCAGACGACGAGGCCGCACTCGCCGGGACCAGTGCCGAACGCCGCGCACGGCTGAACACCCTGCTGTTCCCCGGACCGAGTGCCGAGTTCGCGGAACGGCGCGAACTGTTCGGAGACCTCTCCGTGCTCGACACCGGCGATTATCTCTACGGGCTCGTGGCAGGGCAGGAGCATCTGATCGAGATCGATCGCGGTGTCCAGCTCTACGTCGGCCTCGAGGCCATCGGTGACGCGGACGACAAGGGGATGCGCACCGTGATGACGACTCTCAACGGGCAGCTCCGGCCCGTCTTCGTGAGGGATCGATCGATCGTCGTGGACGTGCATGAGATCGAGAAGGCCGACACTTCCGTGCCCGGCCAGGTCGCGGCGCCCTTCTCCGGGGTCGTCACTCTGAAGGTCGACGTGGGTGCGACCGTCCGCGCCGGCGAACCGGTCGCGTCGATCGAGGCGATGAAGATGGAGGCGGCCATCACGGCCCCCGTGGACGGCGTCATCGAACGTCTCGCGATCGCCGAGACGCAGCAGGTGGACGCCGGAGATCTTTTGGTCGTGATCCGTCCGGCGCACTAATCTTGTGCGGGCGAGGCCAGCGCACGATGTGCGTACCCGGGGCCCGCACAGGCTTGGAGCGACATCGTGACACCGAAGAACACCACGGACCCCGAGGATAACCCGCTGGGGGTGCTCGACGAAGCCGCGTCACTCGACACGGCAGGCATCGGCATTCTCGGCTCGACCGCCCAGGTCAGTGTGACGCTGCCAAAGGACGACGACGACGATCTCGCCGACGACGGGATCGTGGACGGCGAGGTCGTCGGAGAACTCGTGATCGATCCGCCTCTCGTGGGGGAGCAGGCGACCGACGCCGACCCGGTCGACCCGCCCGCCGTCGCCGCGCCCCGAATCGTCGGGCCGGCTGCGGAGAAGGTCGTCGATGCCGTGGTGATCGACGAGCCCGAGGCCCCCGCGGTCGTCGAGGTCGCCGACGACGCTCGGGAACGGGCCGAAGAGGCGGCCGTCGCCGCACGATTCCTCGCACGAGCGAATGCTGAAGCGCCGTCGTCCCCCTCGACACCCGCTCCTGTGCGCACCTCCACCGAGAAGGAGAACAGATCCGTGTCCGCCCCTGAGGAGAAGAAGTCCGTCATCTCGCAGCCCACGCGCGCGACTCCGCGTACCGACGTGACGCTGACGTCCAAGCGCCTGGACGACCTGGGGGAGTCCTCGCGCGAGTCTGCCGATCTCCTCACCGCCGACAGGCTGCTCGATCCGCACCGCGTGGCCAAGCCGGAGCCGGAGGGCGCATGGAGCCACTTCCTGTACTCGATCTCCCGACGTCGCATCAACATCGGCGACGGCAGGCGCGCGCGTGAACGCAAGGCGCTGTCGGCGCGGATCGCAGCTCCGCTCGCGGGCGGCGCGCGCTTCGTCGCCGTGCTCTCCCGCAAGGGTGGTGTCGGCAAGACGACGATCACCGCGCTGCTGGGGATGGCGCTGGCCGACGCCCGCGAAGACCGGGTGATCGCTGTCGATGCCAACCCCGATCGAGGAACCCTCGCCGAGCGTGTCGTGCGTCCGCACCACAGCAAGTCGGTGCGCGATCTCGTCCGGATCCACGATGACGTCAAGGGCTATCACGACATCTCCGCCATCGTCGCGCGAGACGCGACGCGTCTCGATGTCCTCGCCTCCGACTCCGATCCGCGTGTCGCCGAGGCGTTCAGCGACAGCGACTATCGCGATGTCGCCGGCGTGGCGGCCCACTACTACTCGCTGGTCCTGACCGACACCGGCACCGGGATCGTCCACTCCGTGATGTCGGCGACGCTCGACCTTGCGGACCAGATCGTCATCGTCTCGGGATTGAGCGTCGACGAAGCCCGATTGGCGTCCGAGACGCTCACGTGGCTCGAGACCAACGGCTACGCGGAGCAGGCGCGCGAAGCGATCGTGGTCCTCAACCAATCCACCCCCGGGACACCGTTGGTGCGGTTGAACGAGCTGGAATCGCACTTCGCCACCCGTGCACGGAGTGTCGTCCGCGTCCCGTACGACCCGCAGATCGCCGGTGGCGGGACCATCGTGTTCGCGAACCTGTCGCCGGAGACCCGCATCGCCGCGCGCGAGCTGGCGGCGCTCTTGGTCGAGGGCCTGCGGACCAGGGCCGCCTGATGTCGGTTCGTGAGATCCGCATCTTCGGAGACCCCGTCCTGCGCACGGTGTGCGCCCCGATCGAGGAGATCGACGAGGGGGTACGAGCGCTCGTGGGCGACCTCGTCGACACGGTGGAACTGCCGGGGCGCGCCGGCGTCGCCGCCCCGCAGATCGGCGTCGCGCTGCGTGCGTTCAGCTACAACATCGACGGCGACATCGGCTATGTGCTCAACCCCGTCCTCACCGAAGTGCGAGGTGAACCGGAGCCGACGGGCGAGGGGTGCCTCTCGGTGCCCGGTCTCTGGCACGACGCCCTGCGGCATCCGTGGGCGCGAGTGGAGGGGATCGACCTCGACGGCAATGCCGTGGTGCTCGAGGGCGACGGACTGCTCGCCCAGGCACTGCAGCACGAGACCGACCATCTCGACGGCAAGCTCTTCCTGACGCGACTCGACGCCGAGACGCGGAAGGTCGCCATGCGCGAGGTGCGGGAGAGCTCCTGGTTCTGACCTCCGACGTCCGACCGACGAAGAAGGGCCCCGCGCGAGCGGGGCCCTTCTTGCTGTCCGGGGGTCAGCCGCCGATGGCGACGTTGGTCGTGGCGACGGGCTCGTCGTAGATCGCGGCGATCTCGTCGGCGAAGTCGTTCATGATGACGTTGCGCTTGATCGAGAGTTTCGGCGTGAGATGGCCGGACGCTTCCGTCCACTCGGAGTCGAGGATCGTGAACTTCCGGATCGATTCCGCGCGCGACACCCGGTCGTTCGCGGCGTCGACCGCGCGCTGCACCTCGGCGCGGACGGCGGGGTTCGCGGAGGCATCCGCCAGCGACATCTTGGCATCGAGACCGTTGTTCGCGAGCCAGGTCGGAAGCATCTCCGGGTCGAGCGTGATCAGAGCGGAGATGAACGGCCGCTGGTCGCCGACCACGACGACCTGCCCGATGATGGGGTTCGCGCGGATCGGATCCTCGAGCGCGGCGGGGGCGACGTTCTTGCCCCCGGCGGTGACGATGATCTCCTTCTTGCGCCCGGTGATCGTGAGGAAGCCCTCGGAGTCGAAGCTGCCGATGTCACCGGTGTGGAACCACCCGCCGTCGCTGAAGGCCTCGGCCGTCGCTTCGGGGTTGTTCCAGTACTCCTTGAAGACGTTGATGCCGCGGACCTCGATCTCGCCGTCTTCCGCGAGGCGCAGTCCGACACCGGGGAGCGCAGGGCCGACCGTGCCGATCTTCGACTTGTCGGCCAGGTTGACCGTCGCCGGAGCAGTCGTCTCGGTGAGACCGTAGCCTTCGAGGATCACCACTCCCAGGCTGTGGAAGAAGTGGCCCAGGCGTGAGCCCAGGGGAGCGGAGCCCGAAACGGCGTACACGACGTTGCCGCCCATGGCCTCGCGGAGCTTGCTGTAGACGAGCTTGTTGAACAGCGCGAACTTGAGCTTCATCCCGAAGGGGATCTTCTTGCCCTGTTCGAGCAGCTTCGAGTGCTCGATGGCCACGTCGGCGGCTGAGCGGAAGATCTTGCCCTTGCCGCCTGCCTCTGCTTTCTGCTCCGCGGAGTTGTAGACCTTCTCGAAGACGCGGGGAACGGCGAGGAGGAACGTCGGCTTGAAGGAGCCGAGCGCCGGCAGCAGCTGACGGGTGTCCGGCTGGTGTCCGGTGCGGACGCCGGCGTGGATGTCGAGGATCGAGATGAAGCGGGCGAACACGTGCGCGGTGGTGATGAACAGCAACGTGGATGCCCCAGGCGTCTGGACGACCTCGTCCAGCGCTTTGGCCGCGTTCCGGGAGAGCTCGACGAAGTTGCTGTGCGTGAGCACGCACCCCTTGGGGCGGCCCGTCGAGCCGGAGGTGTAGATGAGCGTGGCGATGTCGGACCCGACGGCGAGGCCGCGGCGCCGCTCGATCTCTCCATCCGTCACCGAAGCCCCCTGCGCGGTGAGGGTGTCGATGGCTCCGAGGTGCAGCTGCCATACCTCTCGGATCAGCGGCAGGTCACCGCGGATCTCGTCGAAGCGGGCGAAGTGCTCGGGGGACTCGACGATCAGTGCGATCGCACCGGAATCCTCGAGGATCCACTGGATCTGCGAGGGCGAGCTCGTCTCGTAGATCGGGACCATAACGGCACCGGCATAGAAGAGGGCGAAGTCCACGAGGGTCCACTCGTAGGTGGTGCGCGCCAGGAACCCGACCTTCTCGCCGGGCTGGATGCCGGCGGCGGTGAAGCCCTTCGCCAGCGCGATGACTGCCGTCTGGAAGTCGGCGGCGGAGATGTCGCGCCACCCGTCGCCCTCCGGCACGGAGAAGAGGGCACGATCCGGAGTGGCTTCGACGCGCTTGACCAGGAGGTCGGCGACGTTCGCGTCGGGGTCGGCGGGGACGATCGCGGGGACTTCAAACTGGACCACGGCAGCTCCTTCGGTACCGGTCGGGCAGGGCGTGGCTTCGAGTCTAGGGCATGGAACCCAGTTGCGTTCGGGATGAAACTGGGTCGCTCACCGGGAAGCGCCGCGGAGAACACCGGGGTGGATGCGACCCTCGGCGCTAGACTTCCACACGATGTTCTATTGGCTGATGAAGTACGTGGTGATCGGCCCTGTGGTCAAGGCGGTCTTCCGACCGTGGATCGTGGGGCGGAAGAACGTGCCTGCAAGCGGTGCGGCGATCCTCGCCAGCAACCATCTGTCGTTCGCCGATTCCATCTTCCTGCCGCTCATGATCGACCGGTCGATGTCGTTCCTGGCCAAGAGCGACTACTTCACGGGCCGGGGCCTGAAGGGGTGGTCCACGAAGTTCTTCATGAAAGCCACCGGGCAGATCCCGATCGACCGTTCCGGGGGCAAGGCCTCGGAGGCGTCGCTGAACACGGGCCTCCAGGTTCTCGGCGGCGGCGACCTCCTCGGCATCTACCCCGAGGGGACGCGGAGCCCCGACGGCACGCTGTACCGGGGCCGCACCGGGATCGCCCGGATGGCGCTCGAGGCCAAGGTCCCGGTGATCCCCGTGATCATGGTCGACACCGACACGGCGATGCCGATCGGACGGCGGTTGCCGCGCATCGTCCGGGTCGGGATCGTCATCGGGGAGCCTCTCGACTTCTCCCGCTACGCCGGGATGGAGAACGACCGCTACATCCTCCGGTCGGTCACCGACGAGATCATGGTGGCTCTGCAGCGCCTCGGCGAGCAGAAGTACGAAGACGTCTACGCATCGACGGTCAAGGACCGGCTTCCCACCCGCGTCACATAGCCTGCTGCGCGCATCTGCGTGGTCCCCGTGACCACTAGGCTGGAACGCATGCTCCCGCACCACATCGAAGCACTTGATGCATGGCGTTCGCTTCCCATCAAGCAGCAGCCGCAGTGGCCCGACGCGGACCGCGTCGCCGACGTCTCGCGCCAGATCGCCACCCTTCCGCCGCTGGTGTTCGCGGGTGAGGTCGACAACCTCCGTGACCGGCTCGCCCGCGCGGCCTCGGGGCAGGCTTTCCTGCTCCAGGGCGGCGACTGTGCCGAGACCTTCGCCGGCGCGACGGCCGAACAGATTCGCAACCGCATCAAGACGGTGCTGCAGATGGCCGTGGTGCTCACCTACGGCGCCTCGATGCCGGTCGTGAAGATGGGCCGCATGGCCGGTCAGTTCGCGAAGCCGCGATCGAGTGACACCGAGACGCGCGGCGACGTCACATTGCCGGCGTACCGGGGCGACATCGTCAACGGCTACGACTTCACCGAGGGATCTCGTACGGCCGACCCGGGGCGGTTGCTCCAGGGCTACCACACGGCCGCGTCGACGCTGAACCTGATCCGCGCGTTCACCCAGGGCGGTTTCGCCGACCTCCGTGAGGTGCACTCGTGGAACAAGGGCTTCGCGCAGAACCCCGCCAATCAGCGCTACGAGCGCATGGCGGCCGAGATCGATCGCGCGATCAAGTTCATGGAAGCGGCGGGCGCCGACTTCGACGAATTGAAGCGCGTCGAGTTCTTCACCGGCCACGAAGGCCTGCTGATGGACTACGAGCGACCGATGACGCGTATCGACTCGCGGACGGACACCCCGTACAACACGTCGGCTCACTTCCTCTGGATCGGGGAGCGCACCCGCGAGCTCGACGGTGCGCACGTCGACTACTTCTCCAAGATCCGCAACCCCATCGGCGTGAAGCTCGGACCGACGACCTCGCCCGAGACGGCGCTGCAGCTGATCGACAAGCTCGACCCGGATCGCGAGCCCGGCCGGCTCACCTTCATCACGCGGATGGGCTCCGGCAAGATCCGCGACGCCCTGCCGCCCCTGCTGGAGGCGGTCCGCGATTCCGGTGCGCAGCCGCTGTGGGTCACGGACCCGATGCACGGAAACGGCATCACCACCCCGACGGGCTACAAGACGCGTCGCTTCGATGACGTGGTCGATGAGGTGCGTGGCTTCTTCGAGGCTCACCGCGCCGTCGGGACCTTCCCGGGCGGCATCCACGTCGAGCTCACCGGTGACGACGTCACGGAGTGCCTCGGCGGATCCGAGCAGATCGACGAGGCGGCTCTGGCGACGCGCTACGAGAGCCTGTGCGACCCCCGCCTGAACCACATGCAGTCCCTGGAGCTCGCGTTTCTGGTGGCCGAGGAGCTCGAGAAGCGCTGATCAGCTCCTCCCTTCGCGAAGAGAGCCGCCCTCCCCGAACCTCGGGAGGGCGGCTCTCTGTCGTGAGCTGTGGGATCAGCCGGTGAGCTGGATGGAGAGGTTTACGGTGCCCCCGCGCGGCAGCGACTTGTCCGCGCCCGGATCCTGACCGGTGACCGTGGCCATCTCCGCGAATCCCGGCAGGTCGCCCCAGGCTGCGTAACTGGCTTTGAAGCCGTTGTCGGCGAGGATCTGCTTCGCCTCGTTCAGAGTCCTGTTCGTGACGTCGGGGACGGGGAAGAGCTCGGGTCCCTTCGAGACGATGAGCTGCACCGTGTCGCCGGGGCGCCAGTTGCCCTCGGACGCCCGGTCCGCCACGCCGATGACGATGTCCTTGGCGACATCGTTGCTGAAGGCGTACTGGGACTCCTCGTTGACGACCAGGTCCTTCCCGGTCAGGGTCGAGGTCGCCTCGTCGACGGACATGCCGGACACGTCGGGGAAAGCTCCCGCCGAGACGTACAGTTCCACCGAGTCGTCTTCGAAGACCGTGCATCCGTCGCCGCAGGCATAGGCATCACCGCCCGCGCGCGGGGTGACGTAGGCGTTGATGACGATGCCCGCGTCAGCGTTCGAGAAGAGGATGAGGGTCTCGTCGTCGACGTTGACGTTGAGTCCGGCGAGATAGTCGCGCGCGTCCTGCTCCGCTCTTCCGTTGAGCTTGTCGACGTCGTGGGAGGCGGGACCGGCGGACACGATCACCGTGACGGCGTCCCCCTTGTCGAGGCGGGTGCCTTCGCCGGGGTCGGTCTCGATGACGGTTCCGGCGTCGATGTCGACCGAGAACTCGTCTTTCTGCGTGGGGACGAAGCCGGCATCCACCAGCACGGCCGCGGCATCGTCGTAGGTCTTGCCTGCGACGCTCGGCACGGCGATGAGCGATCCGGGACCGGAGCCGAACCACCACCCGACGCCACCCGCCAGCACGGCCAGCAGCAGGACGAGCGTGAGGAGGAAGGCGCCGCGCGCGCGCCGCTTGGACGCGCGCCGTCGAAGAAGGGTCGCGTTGTCGATCGGTGCGGCCGCGGGAGCGGCGGGGTCGGCGATGACCATCGTGCTCGGCATCACCTTGGTGAGATCGCCGGAGTCGCCGGGGCTGCGCTGCGGAGCGGTCGCCCGGGCTGCTATCGGAGTGACGCCGAGGTCGCGTTCGATCTCGCGCAGACGTTCGAGCATCTGCTGGGCATCGTCAGGGCGTTCATCGGGCGACTTCTCGGTCGCCCAGAGCACGAGCTCGTCGAGCTGCTCCGGCACAGCGGGGTTGCGGACGCTCGGGCGCGGAACCGACTCGGTGGCGTGCTGGAAGGCGATCTGCATGGGCTGCTCGCCTTTGTACGGCTGCTCGCCGACGAGCATCTCGTAGAGCATGATGCCGAGCGCATAGATGTCGCTGCGCGCGTCCGCCGTGCCTCGGGTGACGAGCTCCGGCGCGAGGTAGGCGATGGTTCCGAGCAGCTGCTGCCCGGTCGCCGTGTTCGCGGTCGTCGCTCTGGCAAGTCCGAAGTCGCCGATCTTGATGCGTCCGTCCTCCGCGAGCAGCACGTTCTCCGGCTTGACGTCACGGTGCACGATGCCGGCTCGGTGCGCGGCGGAGAGCCCGGCCAGGATCGCATCCATGATCGTGATGGTCTGCGGGATGGTGAGACGCTTCTGCTCTCGCAGTAGCTCGCGCAGAGTGATCCCCGGGAGGTACTCCATCACGAGGTAGGCGAGCTCGCCGTCCTGCCCCTGGTCGAAGACGTTGACGACGTGCGGATCCGCGAGGCGGGCGGCCGCTCGGGCCTCCTGGATGAAGCGGCTCTGGAACGCGGAGTCGTCACTGAGATGTGCATGCATCACCTTGAGGGCGATGCGCCTCTCGAGTCGCAGATCGGTGGCGACGTACACGGTCGCCATCCCACCCCGGGCGATCCGAGCACGCACGCGGTAGCGGCCGTCGACAAGCCGCCCGATGAGGGGGTCGGCCTGCTGATTGGTCGTCACGTCAGAATTCTATGGAGGACTGCCTGAAAGTCAGGGGAGCGGCTCACCTCTCGGCGATCTCGGTTTTCCGGATGTCGTCAGCCGTGGAGCGCGAGCCAGGCGTAGGCTTGCGTCTCCCACTGTCCGTACCTGTCGGGATACGCCGAGATCTGCACGGCCTGCGCGGCAGAGGTGAACGACATGCTCTCCCAGCCGGGGATGTCGAGCAGGCCCCGCGTCGTCTGGCCGTTCGGATCGTGCTGACCGCCGTAGAACACGCGCGTGCTGCGTTCCGCGTCCATGATCTGCGCGGGTGTTCCCCATCCGGCACTCGGGCGCTGCTGGAAGATGCCGAGCGAATCGCGGTCGCCCCAATCGAGGTTGCGCAGGCCCGACTCGACCATGCCGGTCGCGAGTGCCAGGGCGATGGCTCGATCGGTGACACCGAGTTCACGGCCGACGCGGATGATGAGCGCGGCGTTCGACGCCTGCTCGGTGGTGAGGGTCGCAGACCGTTGTCCCCCCGTCGCCGCGGCACTCGACGCCGCGGGAACGGCCGCCGCCTGGACGGCGAGTCGCTGACCGGGATAGATGATCGACGACGGGCCGAGTCCGTTCAGGGCGAACAGCGCCTGAGTGGTCGTTCCATACTTCTGGGCGATCCCGAAGAGGGTGTCGCCCGCGACGACCGTGTGGGCAGCTGCGGATGCAGGTGCGCCGGTGGGAGCGGCGGCCGGTGCTGCGGCCGTTTGCGGAGCGGTGGAGCCGGAGACGACGAGGCGCTGACCGGGGTAGATCACCGACGCGCGTGTCAGGCCGTTCGCAGCGAGCACGGCGTCCACGGTGGTGCCGTACTTCCGGGCGATCGCGTAGACGGTGTCGCCAGCGGCGACCTGATGCGATGTCGAGGTCGCGGTAGGAGTCGGTGCGACGACCGGTGCGGCCGACGCCTGCAGGGTCAGAGCCTGGCCCGGGTAGATGACCGAACGCCAGGAGAGTCCGTTCCAGGACAGCACGTCGACCGTGCGGAGCCCGAAGCGTGAGGCGATCGCCGAGACGGTGTCACCGGGCTGGACGACATAGCTCGATGGTGCGGACTGGGCGGGAACCGTGCGCGCGGGGACGTTGCGCGGGCGCTCGATCGGCGTGAAGTCGGTCGTCGTCGCCGAGGCGGCGTCGGCGGGAGCAGCGGTGAGCGTGGCGGCCAGAGCCCCCAGGACGGCCGCAGGCAGTCCGAGCTGCAGATTGCGCGTTCGACGCGTGGCGGTCTTGATTCCCAAGGCGAGCCCCCTTTTCGAGCACTTCACGCTGACACGGATGTTAACGGAAGTCAACAGAAGTGAAGGAAGTGACGCATGGGGCTGATGGGTCGATATGCAGCATCCCGGCGGAAGATGAGATAGTGGCAGCGTGTCTGAGAACGTTGCTGGAACCCCTGCCGCCGCTGCCGTCGAGTGGCTGACGATGCCCGACCTCGTCGAGGTGCTCGGCGAGCCGCTCGGTCGTGTGCGCCGTCTGATCGACGAGCACTACCTGGTCGGGTCCCGTCGCAACGGCACCTTCGCCGTGCCGGCGGTGTTCATCGTGGACGGTCGTCCTCTGAGCTCGCTGCGGGGAACGATCATCGTGCTGCAGGACGCGGGCTTCACCGACGACGAGCTGATCGACTGGCTTCTCGCGGACGAGGAGAGCTTGGGGCGTTCGCCGATCGATGCGCTCCTGGCGGGGCACAAGAGTGCGGTACGCCGCCTCGCGCGTACTCTCGCCTGAGGCGTTCCGTCGTCAGGCGGAACGGACCGTCGCCGCGCGCGCGAGTTCACGCAGTTCGCCCACCGCGCCGTTGTCGAGCGGTGTGCCGGAGAGGGCGCGATCGGCCTCCCGCGCGTAGTCGGCGATCATGGTCTCCACCTGAGCGAGCGCACCCGAGCCGGTGATCGTCGCCTGCAACGACGTCACCTGCTCCGGCGTCAGCTCGACGTCTCCGAGCAGCTCGTCGAGCAGCTTCCTTGCGGAGGTGTCGAGCGCCTGCCTGGTGAGAGCGATCAGGACGGTGCGCTTGCCTTCCCGAAGATCGTCACCGGCCGGCTTCCCGGTCACGGATGCATCACCGAACACTCCGAGCACGTCGTCGCGCAGTTGGAAGGCCATCCCGATCGGGTGACCGAAACGGCGAAGCGCGGCACGCTGATCGGCATCGGCACCGGCGAGCGCGGCACCGAGAATCAGCGGCTGCTCGATGCTGTATCTGGCCGACTTGAGAGACGCCACCCGCAGCGCGCGATCGGCGTGAAGAGCTCCGTCGTTGACGCTCCAGGCCGACTCTTCGGCGATATCGAGGAACTGTCCGGTGGTCACGTCCCGTCGCATCCGCGCGTACTCGGAGCGCACGGCGCGCGCATGGGGCTGGTCGTCGAGCGCAGCCTCGAGCAGGTCGTCGCTCCAGGCGACGAGAAGGTCGCCGAGAAGAATCGCCGAGGCGCGGCCGAACGCCTCGGCATCCCCAGACCACCCGGCGTCGCGGTGTGACGCTTGGAGCGCACGATGGGCTGCCGGTCGTCCGCGACGGGTGTCGGAGTTGTCGATCAGGTCGTCGTGCACGAGGGCCGCCGATTGGAAGATCTCCAACGCGGTGCACACGTCCCAGAGCGCTTCGGGCTCGACTGCCTCGCGCTCCTGGAAGCGTGCGACGGCGCGCCAGCCGGCATGACAGAACCGAGCGCGCAGCCTCTTCCCGCCCTCGAGAGTGCCGGCCGCGGCGTCGACGAAGGACACGGCGTCCGGGCCGTAGTCGGCGGATTCATCGCGCATCCGTGTGAGGAAGAGCTCGAGGCGAGCGGCGACTGCGCCGGGGACGGGGGAGGAGGGCGACACGACTCCCAGCATACGTAAAGCAAGGGGAGGCCGAACTGCTAGCCCCGGACGCCTCCGCGCGCGTAGAATGGGAGGCACGATACCCGAGGGGGACGAAATGCCACTCTCCGAACAGGAGCAGCGTCTGCTCGACGAGATGGAACGCCATCTCCTCCACAATGATGCCGACGTCGTGAGCGCGCCGTCCGGCGATCGCGCGCTGAGCTACCGAAATCTGGTCTACGGCGCTCTCCTCCTGCTCGCCGGAGTCGGCGGCCTCGTGGCCGGCGTCATCCTCGGCGGGGTATGGGGCATCGTGGTCGGCGTGATCGGGTTCGTGGCGATGCTCGCCGGCGTCATCGTGGCCGTCACGCCGGTGCGGCGCACGGCTCCTGCGCAGCCCCGGGAGCGCTCCGGTGCGAAGCGGCAGGATTCCGCATCGTTCATGGACCGCATGAACGATCGTTGGGATCGTCGGCAGGACGGTCACTGACCCCCACTCACTTTCACGACAGAAGCCCGGATGCTGAGCATCCGGGCTTCTTCCGTTAACGCGCGGTTCGCCGCCGTCCTCCACTGAGCCTCCACTTCACTCCACCGCGGAATTCCGCGGAGTTTCGGCATGCCCGTTCGGGCCATACCCGTGAATTCCCGGATTGATCGTAGGTAAGTGGAGGAAAGTGGAGTAAAGTGGGGCGCACCTCGAGTTGGCCGGACGCAGAGGGGGTGATGGCCGATGTTGCTGGGTACGCACTCTCCGAAGCTGGACGACAAAGGGCGGGTCATCCTTCCTGCGAAGTTCCGCGAGGATCTCGGCGGCGGCATCGTCGTCACCCGTGGCCAGGAGCGGTGCCTCTACGTGTTCAGCACGGCCGAGTTCGAGGCGATGCACGAGCGGATCCGCCAGGCCCCGCTCGCCAACAAGCAGGCGCGCGACTTCATGCGTCTGTTCCTCTCCGGCGCGAGTGCGGAGATGCCCGACAGTCAGAACCGCATCACCATCCCCGCGCACCTGCGTCAGTACGCAGGGCTGCAGAAGGAGCTCATCGTCACCGGTGTCGGCGCCCACGCCGAGATCTGGGACGCGGAGAGCTGGAACGCCTACCTCGCCGCTGGTGAGGAGACCTACTCCGACCTCGAGCAGGAGGTGATTCCGGGACTCTTCTGACCACGGCTGTGATGCCCCGCCGCTCCCGCCCCGACACACTTCCCCGGTGCCGGGTCGAGAAGCGGAGGGGGATCAGAGCCGATGGTCACCCCGAGAAAGATCATGAACCTCCGAGACATCCACACCCCCGTCCTGCTCGACCGCTGCGTCGAGTTGCTCGCTCCCGCCCTTCAGGCGGACGGAGCGGTGCTCGTCGATGCCACGCTCGGCATGGGCGGCCACTCCGAAGCACTGCTCGAGCGCTTTGCGAACATCCGCGTGATCGGGCTGGATCGCGATACCGACGCATTGCGCATCGCGGGGGAGCGACTCTCCCGCTTCGGGGACCGCGTCACGCTGGTGCACGCGGTGTACGACGAGATCGGACTGCACGCGCAGGGCGCGGCGGGGATCCTCTTCGACCTCGGGGTCTCGTCCCTCCAACTCGATGAGGCCGAGCGCGGGTTCGCGTACTCGAAGGATGCTCCTCTCGACATGCGCATGGATCAGACCAAGGGCGTCACGGCCGCCGATGTGATCGCCACCTACAGCGAGGGCAATCTGCGCCGTATCTTCGAGCGCTACGGGGAAGAGAAGCTCGCCGGTCGCTACGCGCGCTTCATCATCGAGGCGCGGCAGAAGCAGCCGATCACCCGCTCTGGTGAGCTCGTCGAGATCCTGATCGCGGCGACTCCAGCCGCCGCGCAGCGCGCCGGGCATCCGGCCAAGCGTGTGTTCCAGGCGCTGCGCATCGAGGTGAACACCGAACTCAACGTGCTGGCCGACGCGATCCCGTCAGCGATGGATGCGCTCGATGTCGGCGGACGGATCGTGGTGATGTCCTACCAGTCGCTCGAGGACCGGCTCGTCAAGCAGGCCTTCGCCGCGGCTTCGGCCTCGACGGCGCCGGCCGGGCTTCCGGTCGAGCTGCCCGAGCATGCTCCGCGTTTCCGCATCCTCACCAAGGGTGCGGAACTCGCCGACGACGACGAACGCGCACGCAACCCCCGGGCGATCCCGGTGCGGTTGCGCGCCGCCGAGAAACTGCGGGAGAGCGCATGAGCCTGAACGCGGCGGTCCGCAAACCCACGACGCCCCTCACGCCGAACCACGAGCCGCAGAGGCGGTTGCAGCCCGTCACACGGCCGACGGTCCGTCGCAAGCCGAAGCTCGCCTACGCGCTCGTCGCCCTGGGTGGGGCCCTGGCGATCGGTGCGGCACAGGTGGGGTTGTCGCTCGCGATCACCCAGGATTCCTTCACCCTGGCCGGGCTCTCGTCGCAACAGCGTGAACTGGACCTCCGCTCGCACGCGCTGCAGGAAGAGCTCACCGGCCTCAGCTCACCGCAGGTGCTCGCCAGCAGTGCCGCCGGACTCGGCATGGTCGTCGCCGGATCGCCCTCGTATCTGCGACTCAGCGACGGAGCACTCTTCGGAACCGGAGCGGGCGCGGAGGGCATCTCGACCGTGAATCCTGACGGGGCGGCCGCAGTGGCCAATTCCCTGATCGTGGAACCCCCGCCGGCGGAGACCGTGACCGATGACGGCGACACGGGCCAGACGACGCCGGACCTCCCGCCGGCCATCACCGACGGACTTCCGAGTCCCACCACGCATTGACCACCACGAACTGATCGACGGAGAGATCGCATGACGACACGAGCAACCCGCGGTCCTCGGCGACGCACCGTCGTCGCTCTCGCCGTCATCCTCTCCGTGTTGGCGGCCTTCGTCGTACGCCTGATCGACATCCAGGTCGTGAGCGCCGACGAGCACGTCGCACAATCCCTCACCAAGATCGGAGCGGGGAACACCATTCCGGGCCAACGCGGATCGATCGTCGACTCCGGCGGCACGGTGCTGGCATCGAGCGTGCTGGTCTACGACGCGCAGCTGAACCCGAAGGTCATCATGCAGCTCGAGGAAAAGGACCCGAAGGTGCCGTGGGCGGAGGCATCCGAGAAGATCGCCGCGATCACCGGTCAGAGCGGGGACGACGTGCGGGCCCTGGTGTCGGACGCGCTCGCAAGGGATTCGGAGAGTCAGTACGCACCGCTCAAGAACTCGCTCACCACGGAGCAGTACATCGAGCTGCGCGACCTGAAGCTGGCCTACCTCCACATGGAGGGGCGGGAGACCCGCGTCTACCCCAATGGTGCGGTCGCCGGGAACATCCTCGGCTTCCTGGACGGATCAGGTACGGCGCAGGCCGGCATCGAGCAACTGGGCGAGAAGTGCCTCGCACCCGTCGATGGGGAGGAGTCGTACCGCAGGGGATCGAACGGCGTGGTGATCCCCGGCAGCGAACGCACGGTGGAGGCGGTCGACGGCGGTTCCGTGAAGCTCACCATCAACAGCGACCTCCAGTGGTATCTGCAGCAGATGATCGGTGAAGAGGCGCAGAAGCAGGGTGCCAAGGGCGGCACCGTCACAGTCGTCGAGGTAGAGACCGGCAAGATCCGTGCGGCGGCCGAGT
This sequence comes from Microbacterium paraoxydans, assembly GCF_020524545.1. GTDB lineage: Bacteria > Actinomycetota > Actinomycetes > Actinomycetales > Microbacteriaceae > Microbacterium > Microbacterium paraoxydans_C. The sequence continues at coordinate 81,360 of NZ_JAIVLG010000004.1, forward strand.
GGCCCTCCATGGACCCCAACGACCTGGACTCCTCGACGCCGGAGACCCGGTACAGCCAGATCTTCCACAAGGACTTCGAGCCGGGATCCACGTTCAAGGCGATCACAGCCGCGGCCGTCATCGAGGGCGCGGGGCTGACGCCGCTGAGCACGGTCACCGCTTCATCGCGGGAGACGTTCCCGAACGGCGCCGTCGTGAACGACGCGTTCAGCCACCCCGCCTACAACTACACGCTCGCGGGCGGACTCATCGACTCGTCGAACGTGGCGTTGTCGAAGTTCGGCACCATGGTCTCCCCGGACGTGCGCTACGACTACCTCGAAAGGTTCGGGGTCGGTCAGAAGACACTCGACTTCCCTTCGGAGGTCGGGGGCATCCTCCACCCGGTCAGCGACTGGGACAGCCAATCCCTCTACACGACGACCTTCGGCCAGTACTTCACGGTGACGGCCCCGCAACTCGCTGGCGCCTATCAGGCGATCGCCAACGACGGCGAGAAGATCGACCTCTCGCTCGTCGAGTCCTGCACGGCCCAGGACGGCACCGTCGTGAAGTCCGAGGCGCCGAAGCACGAGCAGATCATCAAGAAGGAGACCGCGGCCGAGCTGACGCGCATGCTGGAGAACGTGGCTGTGCAGGGCGGCAACGCGGACCGCATCCAGGTGCCGGGCTACCGCGTGACCAGCAAGACCGGTACCGCGCAGGTGTCCGACGGCAACGGCGGCTACAAGGCCGGGGTCTACTACACCAGCATGGTGGGGTTCGCCCCGGTGGACGATCCGCAGTACGTCGTCGTGGTGACTCTGGATGAGCCGACTAAGGTTGTATCGTCCGCGGCCACCGCGTCCGCCTTCCAGAAGGCGATGACGCAGGTGATGAAGACCTATCGCGTGATGCCGTCCACTGTCCCGATGGACGAGCTCCTTCCCAAGTTCGGATAGTCGGCGAGAGCCGCGCATGGAGATGAAATGATCGCCCTGACGCTCGCTGAGATCGCCGCCGCAGTCGGCGGTGAACTGCGCGTGGCCGGAGAAGACACCGCCGAGACCGTCGTCGACGGGATCGTGGACACCGACTCCCGCACGATGGTCCCCGGGTCGATCTTTGTCGCGAAGCCGGGCGCGGAGACCGACGGCCACCGGTTCGTGGACGCGGCAGTCGCGGCGGGAGCCGCCTTGGCGATCGTCGAGCACACCGTCGACGTCCCCGTCAGCCAGATCGTGGTGCCGGACGCCGTCGCGGCTCTCGGCGCCCTCGCGCGCGAAGTCGTTTCCCGCGTCCGCGCCGAGGGCCGCCTCCGCATCGTCGGCATCACCGGCTCGAACGGCAAGACGACGACCAAGAACTTCCTCGCGCGCATCCTGGAGGACGAAGGCGAGACCGTCGCGCCCGTCAGGTCGTTCAACAACGAGGTCGGCGCCCCCGTCACCATGCTCCGCGTGACGAAGAGCACGCGCTTCCTCGTCAGCGAGTTCGGCGCGGCCGCGCCGGGGAGCATCGCGCACCTCGCGGGCCTGGTGGAGCCGGATCTCGCCGTGGTCCTCATGGTCGGCATGGCCCACGCCGGAGGTTTCGGCGGGATCGAAGCGACGGCCAAGGCGAAGTCGGAGCTCGTCTCGGCCGCACGGGTGCCCGGCACGGCCGTGCTCAACATCGACGATCCGCGAGTGGCCGCGATGAAGGACCTCGCGCTCTCCCGCGGCTTGAACGTCGTCGGCTTCGGCCAGAGCCCCGTCGCCGACGTGCGCGCGCTCGATATCGAGGTATCGGCAGCGGGTACATCCTGCATCGTGGAGATCGGCGGTGAGCGCCTGCCGCTGCGGCTTCGCGTGCTCGGAGCGCATCACATCACCAATGCGCTGGCGGCGATCGCCTCCGCTGTCGTGCTCGGCGTCGCTCCGGCAGAGGCCGTCGCGCGTCTGGAGACGGTGGAGATCGCCGAGCGATGGCGCATGCAGCCGCTCGGCAGTGACAGCGTCCGCATCATCAACGACGCCTACAACGCGAGCCCGGACTCGATGGCTGCGGCGCTGCGCACCCTCGCCCAGATCACGGGCCCCGACGAGCGGACGGTCGCCGTGCTCGGGGCGATGAGCGAACTCGGCGAGAGCGCGGGGGAGGAGCACGATCGGATCGGTCTGCTCGCCGTGCGTCTGAACATCCAGCGGATCGTCGTCGTCGGGCCGGAGGCCAGGCGACTCTATCTCGCCGCCGTCGGCGAAGGCTCCTGGGACAGCGAAGCCGTGCACCTTCCCGACCAGGACGCGGCGTACGAGTACCTCCGCACCGAGCTCCGCGACGGCGACCGCGTGCTCGTGAAGTCATCCAATTCCGTGGGCCTCCGGCATCTCGGCGATCGTCTGGGAGAATTGTTCTCGTGAGGTCTCTCATCATGTCGGCGGCGATCTCGCTCGCCTTCACCCTGTTCCTGACCCCCGTCTTCCTCCGGCTCTTCCGGAAGTGGGGCTGGGGGCAGGTCATCCGTACCCCCGAGTCGGTCCACAATCCGAGCCACGAGGCGAAGCGCGGGACCCCCACGATGGGCGGAGTCATCTTCATCCTCGGCTCGATCGTGGGCTACTTCACCGGCGTCCTGGTCAGCGGCGAGGTCCCCGCACTCTCGGCGCTTCTGGTGATCTGGCTGATGGTCGGCTTCGGTGCCGTCGGCTTCATCGACGACTACATGAAGGTGCGCAGCCAGCGGAGCCTCGGGCTGTCGGGCTGGCGCAAGATCATCGGCCAGCTCATCGTCATGATCCCCTTCGGCATCGTCGCCCTCAACTTCCCGAACAAGTGGGGGCAGACGCCTGCGAGCTCCGCGATCTCCCTCTTCCGCGACATCACCTGGCTGAACCTCTTCGCCTTCGGCGTGGTGCTCGGATGGATCCTCTACCTCGTGTGGATCTCGGTCATCGGCGTCGCCACGTCGAACAGTGTCAACCTGACGGACGGTCTGGACGGTCTCGCAGCCGGTGCCGGCGTGATCGTCGTCGGCGCCTACAGCGTCATCGCGTTCTGGCAGTTCAAGCAGCCCTGCATCGGCGGTGATCCCGATGCGCTCGGCGGATGCTACGAGGTCCGTGATCCCTTCAACCTCGCCATCATCGCGGCCTCCGTCGCGGCGAGCCTCATCGGGTTCCTGTGGTGGAACGCCCCCAAGGCGAAGGTCTTCATGGGCGATGTCGGCTCGATGGCGATCGGCGGTGTGATCACAGCGATGGCGATCCTCACCCGTACCGAACTCCTCCTCCTCGTGATCGCCGGGGTGTTCGTGCTGTCTTCCGGCTCGGTCATCCTGCAGCGGGGCTATTTCAAGCTGACCCGTGGCAAGCGCCTGTTCCTGATGAGCCCGTTCCACCACCACCTCGAGATGCGCGGCTGGTCCGAGGTCACGATCGTCGTCCGCATGTGGATCATCGCCGGTCTGCTCGCCGTATCGGCCGTCGGCCTGTTCTACGTCGAATGGCTCACCCGTGTCGACTGAGCGCCTCGCCGGACTCACCAGCTGGAACGCCGACTGGCGCGGTCTCCGGGTCGCGGTTCTCGGGCTCTCCATGACCGGCTTCTCCGTGGCCGACACGCTCACCGAGCTCGGGGCGGACGTCCTGGTGCTCAGCGAATCCGCGGACGAGGAGTACGAGCGTCTGCTCCCGGTGATCGGTGCGCGTCTCGAACTCGGCCCGCTCGCTGAGGTCCCCGCCGTGCTGGTGGATTTCGCGCCGGACGTCGTCATCGCGTCGCCGGGGTTCTCCCCCTCGCACCCGCTCATCCGGTGGGCCCAGGAGTCGGACGTGGCGATCTGGGGCGATGTGGAGCTCGCGTGGCGCGTCCGCGACAAGGTCGTCCGCGCCGACGGCTCACCGGCCGACTGGGTGCTGATCACCGGGACGAACGGCAAGACGACCACGACGCAGCTGACGGCATCGCTCCTCGTCGCGGGAGGCGTACGGGCGGCACCGTGCGGCAACATCGGCGTGCCGGTGCTCGATGCCGTGCGCGATCCCGCGGGCTTTGACGTGCTGGTGGTCGAGCTCTCGAGTCATCAGCTCTGGTACCTCGGTCAGTCCAGCCCCGAGGGTGAGCTGTTCCCGTACTCCGCCGTCTGCCTCAACCTCGCCGATGACCACCTGGTCTGGCACGGCGGCGCGCAGGCCTACCGTGATGCGAAGGCCCTCGTCTACCGGAACACTCGTGTCGCCTGTGTCTACAACAAGGCGGACGAGGCCACTCGCCGCATGGTGGAGGAGGCGGAGGTCGTCGAGGGGGCACGCGCAATCGGCTTCGACCTCGGGATCCCGGGCCCGAGCGACCTCGGCATCGTGGAAGGGCTCCTGGTCGATAGGGCTTTTCTGGACGACCGTGCACGCAGCGCGCTCGAGCTCACGACAGTCGCCGCTCTCGACGAGGCGGGCCTCGCGGCTCCGCACATCGTGCAGAACATCCTCGCAGCGAGTGCGCTGGCGCGCTCCTTCGGCGTGGAGCCGGAGGCGATCCACGCAGCGCTGCAGTCTTTCCGCCTCGACGCTCACCGCATCGAGGTGGTCGCGCGACACCGGGGGATCACCTGGGTCGACGATTCCAAGGCGACGAACCCGCATGCCGCCGCATCGTCTCTGCGCGCCTACCCTGGCGCCGTCTGGATCGTCGGCGGTGACCTCAAGGGGGTGGACATCGCCGAACTCGTCGCCGAGGTCGGCACGACGGCCAGGGCGGCCGTCGTGATCGGCGTGGAACGAACCGCTGTCGTCGCGGCATTCCGGCGACACGCGCCGACGGTGCCGGTGTTCGAGGTGGATGCTGGCGAGACTGGTCAGGTCATGAACCGTGTCGTGGAGATCGCGTCGGGGATCGTCGACGGTGAGGGCACAGTCCTGCTGGCCCCGGCTGCGGCGTCTTTCGACCAGTTCTCCAGTTATGCGGATCGCGGGCACCGCTTCGCCGAGGCGGTGCGGGACTGGATCGACCGGGGGAGCGCCGATGACGCAGGTGTCCCGCCCTCCGCGCTCTGAGTCCGGCGGACTCGCTGCCCGAGTCTCTCTCGGACGTCGCTTCACTCCGGTGTCGACGGAATTCCTGCTCATCGCATCCACCGCTCTGCTCCTGACGCTGTTCGGTCTGGTCATGGTGCTGTCCGCCACCAGTGCCTCCGCCGTCGCGAGCGGTCAGGACCCGATGGGCGGTGTGATGCGTCAAGGGGTGTTCGCTCTGCTCGGCGTCCCCCTGATGTTCCTCGTCAGTCGTCTGCCGGTCGCCTTCCTGAAGAAGATGGCATGGCCCGCGCTCTTCGGCGCCGTCGCGCTGCAGCTCCTCGTCTTCACACCTCTGGGCATCGAAGACGGTGGGAACAGGAACTGGATCAAGATCGCCGGATTCACGCTGCAGCCCTCGGAGTTCCTCAAACTCGCGCTCGCGCTCTGGATCGCCGCGGTGCTGCTGCGCAAACAGGCGATGCTCGGCACCTGGCATCACGTCTTCATCCCGGTGATCCCGGTCGGCGCGCTCGCGATCGGCACCGTGCTCGCCGGAAAGGACCTCGGTACCGCGATGGTCCTGGTCCTCATCCTTCTGGGGTGTCTGTTCTTCTCCGGGGTCAAGCTCCGATTGTTCATCCTGCCCGTGGTTCTCGGCGTCATCGCGGTGCTCGCCTACGCGCTGTCCAGCCAGGACCGCATGCGCCGCATCGTCGCGACGTGCGACGACATGGCGCTGTACGAGGGCGACTGCTACCAGTCGATCCATGGCATCTGGGGCATGGCATCCGGGGGGATCTTCGGGCTCGGACTCGGCAACTCCCAGGAGAAGTACGGATGGTTGCCCGCAGCGGGCAATGACTTCATCTTCGCGATCGTCGGAGAGGAGCTCGGGCTGATCGGCTGCATCGTCGTCCTCGCCCTGTTCACGTTCTTCACGGTCGGCGCGTTCCACATCATCAGGAAGACCCCGGACCCCTTCATCCGCGTCGCGGCCGGAGGCATCACGGTGTGGATCGTCGGCCAGGCCGTGCTGAACATCGGCGTCGTCATCGGTGTCTTCCCGGTGATGGGTGTGCCGCTCCCGTTCATGTCGCAGGGAGGCACGGCACTGCTCGCCGTGCTGATCGCCTGTGGTGTGCTGCTCGCGTTCGCGCGCACGATCCCCGTGACCGAGAAGCAGTCAGCCGAGCGGGGTAGGGTCGCCAGGTGACCTCGTATCTCCTCGCCGGCGGTGGCACCGCCGGCCATGTGAATCCCCTGCTCGCCGTCGCGGATGCGCTCCGCGAACGTGCCCCCGACGACTCGGTCCTCGTGCTCGGCACGGCGGAGGGACTCGAATCGCGGCTCGTGCCCGAGCGAGGCTACGACCTGTTGATCGTGAACAAGGTTCCGTTCCCGCGCCGTCCGAACCGTCAGGCGGCCGCCTTCCCCGGGAGGTTCCGACGGGCGATCGCTCAAGTCCGCGAGCACATCCGTCGGCACGGTATCGACGTCGTCGTCGGGTTCGGCGGGTATGCGTCGGCGCCGGCGTACGTGGCCGCTCGTCGTGAGGGTGTTCCGTTCGTGGTACACGAAGCCAATGCCAAGCCAGGACTGGCCAACGTGCTCGGTGCCCGCCGTGCGGCGGCCGTCGGCGTCGCGTTCGAAGGCACGCCCCTCCGCGGCAGTGAAGTGGTGGGGATGCCCCTGCGCCGCGAGGTGATCGAACTCGATCGTTCGGCAGCTCGCGCGGAGGCGGCGGAGCACTTCGGGCTCGATGCCCAGCGTCCGGTGCTGCTCGTCTTCGGCGGCTCGCTCGGCGCGCAGCGGCTCAACGAGGCTCTGGCGGATTCCTGGCGCGATGTCCTCGCGGCGGGCTGGCAACTGCTGCATGTGACCGGGGAGCGCAGCGAACTGGCGGATCCCGGGGTCGAGGGGTACGCGTTGCGTCGGTACGTGGACCGCATGGACCTGGCCTTCGCACTCGCCGACCTGATCGTGTCCCGCTCCGGTTCGGCGACGGTGAGCGAGATCAGCGCGCTGGGGATCCCCGCGCTGTACGTGCCCTATTCGGTGGGCAACGGCGAACAGCGCCTGAACGCGGCTTCCGCTGTTGCGGCCGGTGCTGCCGAGCTCCTCGACGACGCCACCTTCGACGCAGATGCGGTACGTCGGATCGTCGTCCCCCTGTTGGGCGACAAGGAGCGGATCGACCGGATGGCGGCCGCGGCGGAGACGGCCGGAACGCGCAACGGCACCGAGAACGTGATCACCCTGATCGACCGCGCGCTGCATGCGGCCTGACGCGGTCGACACCGAACGAAAAGTAGACTGAAGCGGACATGATCAGACCCGACCTCTCTCTCCCTCTTCCCGAGACGATCACCTCCGCGCACTTCATCGGCATCGGCGGCTCCGGCATGAGCGGGCTCGCGAAGATGTTCCTCGACGCGGGGATCCGCGTGTCCGGAAGCGACCGCGCCGACAGCGACAACCTGCGGGCGCTGGCCGCGGCGGGAGCCACCGTCCATGTCGGTCACGATGCCGCGTACCTGGGCGATGCCGACACGGTCGTGCACACCGGGGCGATCTGGCCCGAGAACCCCGAGTTCGTCACCGCGAAGGCACGTGGCCTGCATGTGATCCACCGTTCCCAGGCGCTCCATTGGCTGATCGGGTCGCGTCGCCTGGTGTCTGTCGCCGGTGCTCACGGGAAGACGACCTCGACGGGCATGATCGTCACTGCGCTGCGAGAGCTCGGCGCCGATCCTCACTTCGTCAACGGGGGCGTGATCGAGCAGCTCGGCACGTCGAGCGCCACCGGTTCCGGGGATCTTTTCGTCGTCGAAGCGGACGAGTCGGACGGCACCTTCCTGCTGTACGACACCGCGGTCGCGCTCATCACGAACGTGGATCCCGATCATCTGGACCACTACGGTTCGGACGAGGCCTTCCACGACGCGTTCGTCCGATTCGCGGACGCCGCCTCGGAAGCCGTCGTGATCTCGAGCGACGACACCGGTGCTCTTCGCGTCGGAGCGGGGATCAACCACCCGAACGTGCTCACTTTCGGTCAGGCGGCGGATGCGGATGTGCGCGTGACCGACCTCGTGACCGTCGGCGGCGTAGCGGCGACCATCGCCCACGGTGACGAGCAGGTGCGTATGCAGCTCGCCGTCCCCGGTGCACACAACGCCATCAACGCGGCCGGCGTCGTCACGGTCCTGCGCGCTCTCGGATATCCACTCGCCGACGCCGTCCGTGCCGTCGAGGGGTTCGCCGGCACGGTCCGCCGCCTCGAACAGCACGGCGTCGCGCGCGGCGTGACCGTGTACGACGACTACTCGCACCATCCCACTGAAGTCAGGGCGGCGCTCGAGGCGATGCGCAGCATCGCGGGCTCCGGGCGCGTCATCGCGATTCAGCAACCGCACACGTACTCCCGCACGCAGCACATGTATCAGGAGTTCGCCGATGTCCTCGAGGAGCTCGCCGACCACACCGTGATGCTGGACGTCTACGGGGCTCGGGAAGATCCGGTCCCCGGAGTCACCGGGGAACTGGTGAGCAACGCGTTCCGTGACCCGTCGCACGTGCACTTCGTTGCGGACTGGCAGCAGGCTGCCGACTACACGGCTACCGTGGCGCGCGACGGCGACTTCGTCGTCACGCTCGGCTGCGGCAGCGTGTATCAGATCATCCCGCAGGTCTTGGAATCCCTCCGCCGGACCGACGGGGCGTAGCCGATGCGTCGGCCCGCACCGCTTCCGTCCACTCCGGAGACTTCGGGGGAGAAGGGCGCCGCGACGGAGATGGTGCGCCGTCCACGACGACCCGGCGCTGGAGCGGAGGAGACGTCCGCCGCCTCGGAGGAGCGCGAACCGCCGGTGGAAGAGGTGTCGGCCGATGACCCGCAGCCGACGTCGACGCGGGATGTCTGGCGAGCGGCGCGCGCCAGACGCAAGGCGCTTCGCGCAGAGATCCGTCGGTTCACCCAACGCTCCCGGCGGAGACGGATCATCTGGTGGAGCAGCCTGGGTGCCGTGCTCGTCTTGATCGGCGGGAGCGTTGCAGCCGCCTACAGCCCCCTGTTCGCGGTCGAGAAGATCACGGTCGTCGGGGCGACCAGCCTGGACCCCTCCGCTGTCGAGGCTGCGCTCAGCGATCAGCTCGGCACACCGTTGGCTCTGGTCGACTCCAGCGAGGTGAAGGCCGCGCTGCTCGCGTTCCCGCTCATCGAGACCTACGCGCTGGAGGCGCGGCCTCCGCATGATCTGACGGTGCGCATCGTCGAACGCACTCCTGTCGGCGTCATCCGTTCGAATGCCGGCTTCACGCTCGTGGACGCGGCGGGGGTGGCGCTCTCGACCACGCCTGATCAGCCCGCGGGGCAGCCGCTGATCGAGATCGACAGCGGGGTCGACTCCGCTGCCTTCCGCAGTGCGGGCCTCGTGGTGAGGTCGTTGCCGGCAGACATCCGGGCGCAGTTGGCCGGTGTCACGGCGACCACCCAGGATGACGTGACTCTGCGTCTGAGCAGCGGGCTGACGGTCGTCTGGGGGAGTGCGGAGGAGTCCGGACTCAAGGCACTGACGCTTTCGGCTGCGATGGCCGCCCATCCGGGAGCGGGGTCCATCGACGTCACGTCTCCCGAGGTCGCCGTCGTCGGCTGACCGCTTTCGCGGGGGAATGGCGCGACACGCCCACGGGGTTGCGTGCGCGTGGGCAGGCGGCGCTTACCTTCGATCAAGAGAACGCAATACCGGGAAATACTTTACACCTCTACTTGAGGTTTAAGGTTCATCCTTTTCCAGGCTCGAATAATCGGAGGCCGGCCATGAGCCAGAACCAGAACTACCTCGCCGTGATCAAGGTCGTCGGCGTCGGCGGTGGCGGCGTCAACGCCGTCAACCGCATGATCGAACTCGGTCTCCGCGGAGTGGAGTTCATCGCCGTCAACACCGACGCCCAGGCGCTGCTCATGAGCGATGCGGACGTCAAACTCGACGTCGGCCGGGAACTCACGCGCGGACTCGGCGCCGGAGCAGACCCCGAGGTCGGGCGCCGTGCGGCGGAGGACCACGCCGAGGAGATCGAGCAGGCCCTTACCGGTGCGGACATGGTCTTCGTGACCGCCGGTGAGGGAGGCGGCACCGGAACCGGTGGTGCTCCCGTGGTGGCCCGCATCGCGAAGTCCATCGGCGCACTCACCATCGGTGTCGTCACCAAGCCGTTCTCGTTCGAAGGTCGCCGTCGCCAGAGCCAGGCGGAGGCGGGCGTCGCGAAGCTCAAGGAAGAGGTCGACACCCTCATCGTGGTGCCGAACGACCGTCTCCTCGAGATCAGCGACCGAGGGATCTCGATGATCGAGGCCTTCGCCACCGCAGACCAGGTGCTCCTCGCCGGTGTTCAGGGCATCACCGACCTGATCACGACCCCGGGCCTGATCAACCTCGACTTCGCCGACGTCAAGTCCGTCATGCAGGGCGCAGGATCCGCCCTCATGGGCATCGGCTCCGCCCGCGGCGCCGATCGTGCGATCAAGGCGGCCGAGCTCGCCGTCGAATCGCCGCTGCTGGAGGCGTCCATCGAGGGCGCGCACGGCGTGCTGCTCTCGATCCAGGGTGGGTCGAACCTGGGTATCTTCGAGATCCACGACGCGGCCGACCTGGTCAAGGAAGCGGCGCACCCCGAGGCCAACATCATCTTCGGAACCGTCATCGACGACACTCTCGGCGACGAGGTACGTGTGACCGTCATCGCGGCCGGGTTCGACGGAGGCGAGCCTTCGCTCCGACTGGACCCGATGGTGGTCTCCCGGCCTTCGGCGGCGACTCTCCCCGAGGTCTCTCTCGAGGAGGAGCCGGAGGCGAAGAGCGACGCTGCACCGGCAGAGCCCGTGCAGCAGCGAGTGCCGACCACGAGCATCGAACCGGCTTTCGCGGACGATGACATCGACATCCCCGAATTCCTGAAGTGACCACTGCGGTCGGCGGCCAGGGGCAGGCGAACCTGGCCGCGCGCCTGACGGCGATCGACGAACGCATCGCCGTCGCTGCGCGCGCTGCCGGGAGGGATCCGGCCGAGATCACCCGCATCGTCGTGACGAAGTTCCACCCGGCGTCTCTGGTCCGTGAGCTGCGCGCGCTCGGTGTGCGCGACGTCGGAGAGAACCGGCAACAGGAACTGTCGGCCAAGGGGGCGGAACTCGCTTCCCTCGATCTGACCTGGCATTTCATCGGTCAGGGTCAGACGAACAAGGCCGCGGCCATTCGGCGCAGCGCGGACGTCGTCCATTCCGTCGACCGTGGACGCTTCGCTGACGCTCTCGATCGCGCGGCGGATGACGATGGTCTCCTCGACGTGCTCGTGCAGGTCAACCTCACGGACGATCCCGGCAGAGGGGGAGCGGCGCCCGCTGACGCGGTCGCGCTGGCCGAGCACGTGATGGCGCTGCCTTCGCTCCGTCTTCGGGGCGTCATGGCGGTCGCGCCATTGGATGAGGAACCCGGCGCCGCATTCGCGCGTCTGCGTGACGTCGCTGACGGTGTCCGCGCCGTCGAGCCCTCCGCCTCGTGGATCTCCGCCGGGATGACCGGCGACTTCGTGGAGGCGATCACCGCTGGCGCGACACACCTGCGGATCGGCTCCGCAATCACCGGCCCCCGGCCCGACCGGGGTTAACCTGTGAAAAGACCAGCCCGAAACGTTCGAACCGGAGGACACGATGGGTAACCCGCTGAAGAAGACCATGGTGTATCTCGGCCTCGCCGATGAGGAAGAGGTCTACGAGGAGGAAACGCAGGCTCGCGCTCACCGCGAACGCGAGCGCGAGCGCGACCGTGAGGAGCCGGCTCCGGCTCCCGTCACGCCCCTCCGTCGTCCCGTCGCCGTCCGCCAGCCCTCTGCAGGAGCCGTGAACGAGATCCTCACCGTCCACCCCAAGCAGTACCGCGACGCTCAGCTGATCGCGGAGAGTTTCCGCGAGGGCGTCCCGGTCATCATCAACCTCTCCCAGATGAGCGACGCCGATGCGCGTCGCCTCATCGACTTCGCGAGCGGGCTCTCCCTCGGTCTGTACGGCCGCATCGAGCGGGTCACCTCGAAGGTGTTCCTGCTCTCGCCGGAGAACATCGCCGTCTCGGGGCACGGGGGCATCGCGCACGCGGACGCTGAGTCCGCGGGCTTCGACCACTCGTAGCTCGTGCAGCTGGTCTCCGTCGCAGCGAGCATCCTTCATCTGGTGCTGCTGCTGTACATCTTCGTGCTCTTCGCGCGCCTCATCTTGGACTACATTCCGCTCTTCAATCGGGAATGGCGTCCGAAGGGATTCGGCTTGGTCGCCGCTGAAGCTGTCTACACCGTCACCGATCCGCCCATCCGGTTCTTCCGGCGGCTCATCCCGCCCCTGCGGATCGGTTCGCTGTCGCTTGACTTCGGCTTCACGCTCACTCTGCTGATCGTGCTGATCCTGATGAACATCGTGCGCCTGTTCATCCGGTGAACGCCCGGCGATTCGCGCGGGGTCGTCACGCTGACTTCGCGCTCCCGGGTGTCGCGACATCGCGGCGTCGAGGCGCGGGGGCTATGCTGGCACCCAGGTGCGCGCCCCGGGTTCGCGCCACATCACGACCACGCCATACATCGATACTGGCATTCGTACTCATCGAAAGAGGAGCCACTCATGGCACTTACCCCGGATGACGTCGTCACCAAGCAGTTCCAGCACGTTCGCTTCAAGGACGGTTTCGACCCGGACGAGGTCGACGACTTCCTCGACGAGATCGTCATCGAGTGGCGCAAGGCTCTCGAGGAGAACGTCGAGCTGAAGGCGAAGCTGGCCGCCTACGAGTCCGGTGAGGCTCCCGAGGCCGCTGCTCCCGCTGCGGCGCCCGCAGCCCCCGAGGCTCCGGCTCCTGTCGCCGAGGTTCCTGCAGAGCCCGCTCCGACCGGTTCCGCCACTGCGACTGCCGGCATCATCGAGCTCGCACAGCGTCTCCACGACGAGCACGTCGCCGAGGGCGAGGCGAAGCGCAACGCGCTCATCGCCGAGGCCGAGACCGAGGTGGCCCGGATCCGTACCGAGGCCGAGGCCAAGCAGCGCGAGGAGTCGGCACGCCTGGAGCGCGAGCGCAACACGCTCGAGGCTCGCATCACCGAACTCCGCAACTTCGAGCGCGACTACCGCTCGCAGCTGCGCGGCTACATCGAAGGCCAGCTCCGCGAGCTCGACGAGAAGTCGGCGTCCACGGACTCCACGCCCGTCTCCGCGATCGGTCTGTAAGGCGCCCTCTTGTCAGGACGTCGTCCCCTTCGTCGGTCGGCGGCCGGTGCGATCGTTGCGATTCTCGCAGCGATCGTGCTGGCCGCCGATCAGTTTGTGAAGTACCTCACGATCGAGAACCTGCCGCTGCAGGTGCCGGTGCCTGTTCTCGGCGAGTTCCTTCAGCTGTATTACGTCCGCAACCCCGGAGCGGCCTTCTCACTCGGCTCCGAGGTCACCTGGATCTTCACGATCGCCCTCGCGGTCGTCGCATCGATCATCGTGTGGAAGGCGTTCGGGCTCAAGTCCCGCCTCTGGGCCGTCGTTCTCGGCTGCCTGCTGGGCGGCGTGCTCGGCAACCTCACTGATCGACTGTTCCGCGAGCCCGGGTTCCCGGTGGGGCATGTCGTCGACATGATCTCCATGCCGTGGATGATGCCGGCCATCTTCAACGTCGCGGACATCTTCATCGTCACCGGCATGATCTCGGTGGCATTGCTCGTGGTCTTCGGCCTGCGCTTCGACGGCACGCGCGAGCGCGATCATGCGGTGGTCGAGACCGAGGAAGAGGCGGAAGCAGCGGCGATCGCCGCCGAGGCCGCAACCGAGACGGACGCGGACGAAGTCGACGCGGGCGACGATGACGCGCCTTCGGAGGATGCGGCTCCTGCATCGGAAGGCCGCTGACGTGGAATCCCGATCTCTGCCGGTTCCTGACGGGTTGGACGGCACGCGGGTGGATGCCGCGCTCGCGAAGCTCATGGGGTTTTCCCGCACCTTCGCGGCGGATGTCGCAGCGGCCGGTGGTGTCCGTCTGGACGGCGTGACGCTCGGCAAGTCCGACCGCTTGCACGGCGGCGGGTGGCTCGACGTCGAATGGGCGCCGAAAGAGGCTCCGCGGGTCATCCCGATCGCCGTTCCCGAGCTCGGGGTCGTGTACGACGACGATGACATCATCGTGGTCGACAAACCCACAGGCGTCGCCGCGCATCCGTCTGTCGGATGGGAGGGGCCCACCGTCGTCGGAGCACTCGAGGCCGCCGGCTTCCGCGTCGCGACGAGTGGCGCTGCCGAGCGTCAGGGGATCGTGCACCGGTTGGACGTCGGTACGAGCGGTCTCATGGTCGTCGCGAAGTCCGAGCAGGCGTACACGACGCTGAAGCAGGCGTTCAAGGACCGCACGGTCGAGAAGATCTATCACGCCGTCGTGCAGGGGCACCCGGATCCGCTGGCGGGAACGATCGACGCGCCCATCGGGCGCCATCCGAACCACTCCTGGAAGTTCGCCGTCGTTCCGGACGGGAAGCCCTCGGTGACCCACTACGAGACGCTCGAAGCCTTTCCGGGTGCGTCGCTCCTCGAGGTCCACCTCGAGACGGGACGTACGCATCAGATCCGTGTACACATGGCAGCTCATCGGCATCCGTGCGTCGGGGACCCGCTGTACGGCGCCGACCCGACCATGTCAGCCCGGCTCGGACTCACCCGCCAATGGCTGCACGCGCATCAGCTCGCTTTCGCGCATCCGACGACCGGCGACTGGGTGCAGTTCGAATCCCCGTACCCCGAGGACTTCCGGCACGCGCTTGACGTGCTCCGCGGTGAGTAGTCCGCGCTTCTCCGATGCGATGTCTGCGGGCTGCGGCACACTGAGCGCATGAGCATCGAGGTTCGTCCTGCGACCGTCTTCGACGATGTCGCGACTCTCGTCGGGCCGAAGAAGTCCACGTCGAATGTGTGCTTCTGCCTGAGCTATCGCATCGGCAACAAGGAGAACGTGGGGCTCAAGGGCCCCGCCCGAGCGGACCGGGTCCGTGAGCTGTGCCACGAGGACCCTCCGCCCGGCGTGATCGCCTATCTCGACGACGAGCCTGTCGGCTGGGCGGCACTGCATCCGCGGCGCGACACGAGCTTCGCCCGCAATCGGCTCATCCCCCAGATCGATGACCTCGACGTCTGGTCGCTGTGGTGTTTCCGAGTACGCCCCGGTCACCGCAAGCAGGGCATCTCCCATGCGCTGATCGACGGTGCTGTCGCATACGCGACAGAGCGCGGCGCGCCCGCGATCGAGGGTTATCCGGTAGACAACGGGGGCGAGAAGGTGAACCTGACGATGGCGTATGTCGGCACGCGAGCGCTCTTCGAGAGCGCGGGGTTCGTGAAGGCGGCCGATACCGGGTCTGTGCTGGACGGGTTCCCGCGGGTGCTGATGAGGCTCGATCTTCGATGAGGGGGCACCTCTGAAGGGTCCGGCGCCGACCTCCGGTGTCGGGGCTCCGCCGTAGACTCGAAGCATGGCAGCCGACTCCTTCGCCCACCTCCACGTGCACAGCGAGTACTCGATGTTGGACGGTGCGGCGAAGATCACCGCGATGACGCAGGCGGCCGCCGATTACGGGATGCCGGCCATCGCGGTCACAGATCACGGCAACACCTTCGCGGCGTTCGAGTTCTACAAAGCGGCGAACGCCGCGGGCGTCAAGCCCATCATCGGACTCGAGGCGTACGTCACCCCGGGCACGCACCGCAGTGACAAGTCGCGAGTGCAGTGGGGATCACCCGAGCAAAAGAGCGATGACGTCTCGGGGTCCGGCGCGTACACCCACATGACGATGTGGAGTGAGAGCACCCAGGGCATGCACAATCTGTTCCGCCTCAGCTCCCGGTCGAGCATGGAGGGGTACTACTTCAAGCCGCGCATGGACCGCGAGCTGCTCCAGACCTACTCCAAAGGACTGATCGCGACCACGGGGTGCCCGTCCGGTGAGATCCAGACCCGCCTGCGTCTCGGGCAGTACGACGCCGCACGCGCGGCCGCGGCCGAGTTCCAGGATCTCTTCGGCAAGGAGAACTACTTCGCGGAGATCATGGACCATGGTCTCTCCATCGAGCGACGGGTGATGACCGACCTGCTCCGCCTCGCGAAAGACCTCAACATCCCCCTCGTCGCGACCAACGACTCGCACTACACACACCAGCACGAGGCCGACGCGCACGAGGCGCTCCTCTGCGTGCAGTCGGGTTCGACGATGGACGACCCGAACCGGTTCAAGTTCGACGGCGACGGCTACTACATCAAGACCGCCGCCGAGATGCGGCAGCTGTTCCGCGACCACCCCGAAGCATGCGACAACACGCTCCTGATCGCCGAGCGCTGCGAGGTCGAGTTCGACACCTCGGCGAACTACATGCCGCGCTTCCCGGTGCCCGACGGTGAGACCGAGGACAGCTGGCTCATCAAGGAGGTCGAGGCCGGCCTCCACTACCGGTACCCCGGTGGCATCCCCGACAAGGTGCGCAAGCAGGCCGAGTACGAGACCGGCATCATCCTGCAGATGGGATTCCCCGGTTATTTCCTCGTCGTCGCGGACTTCATCAACTGGGCCAAGGACAACGGGATCCGCGTCGGGCCCGGCCGTGGTTCCGGTGCCGGGTCGATGGTCGCCTATGCGATGCGGATCACCGACCTCGACCCGCTCGAGCATGGGCTGATCTTCGAGCGCTTCCTCAACCCCGATCGTGTGTCGATGCCCGACTTCGACGTCGACTTCGATGACCGTCGCCGCGGCGAGGTCATCGAGTACGTCACGGAGAAGTACGGCTCCGAACGCGTCGCCCAGATCGTCACCTACGGCACCATCAAGTCGAAGCAGGCGCTGAAAGACGCCGGGCGCGTCCTCGGCTTCCCGTTCAGCATGGGGGAGCGGCTCACGAAGGCGATGCCGCCGCCCGTGATGGGCAAGGACATGCCCTTGGACGGCATGTTCGACTCGGCTCACCCCCGGTACAAGGAAGCGAGCGAGTTCCGTGCGCTGATCGAGACCGATCCGGAGGCCAAGACCGTCTTCGACCGCGCTCTCGGTCTCGAAGGGCTGAAGCGTCAGTGGGGCGTCCACGCCGCCGGCGTGATCATGTCCTCCGACCCCCTGCTCGACATCATCCCGATCATGAGACGCGAGCAGGACGGCCAGATCGTCACGCAGTTCGACTACCCGTCGTGCGAGTCGCTCGGACTGATCAAGATGGACTTCCTCGGGCTTCGCAACCTCACGATCATCTCTGATGCGCTCGACAACATCCGCACGAACCGCGGCGAAGAACTCGACCTCGAACACCTCGGTCTCGACGACCCAGGGGTGTACCAGCTGCTCGCGCGCGGAGACACCCTGGGCGTCTTCCAGCTCGACAGTCCGCCGCTGCGCTCGCTGATGCGCCTCATGAAGCCGGACAACTTCGGTGACATCTCGGCGCTCATCGCCCTGTATCGGCCGGGCCCGATGGGTGCCAACTCTCACACGAACTACGCACTGCGCAAGAACGGGGTGCAGGAGATCACTCCCATCCACCCCGAGCTCGAAGCGCCGCTCGCGGAGATCCTGGAGGAGTCGTACGGGCTCATCATCTACCAGGAGCAGGTCATGGCCATCGCTCAAGCGGTCGCCGGATTCAGTCTCGGACAAGCAGACATCCTCCGTCGCGCGATGGGAAAGAAGAAGAAGTCGGAGCTCGACAAGCAGTATGAGGGCTTCGCGGGCGGCATGAAGGAGCGCGGCTTCGGCGAGGACGCGATCAAGGCGCTGTGGGACATCCTGCTGCCCTTCTCGGACTACGCCTTCAACAAAGCCCACTCGGCGGCATACGGACTCGTGTCGTACTGGACCGCTTATCTCAAGGCGCACTATCCCGCCGAGTACATGGCGGCGTTGCTCACCAGCGTGGGCGACTCCAAGGACAAGATGGCGCTGTACCTGAACGAGTGCCGCCGCATGGGGATCAAGGTCCTTCCGCCCGACGTCTCGGACTCGATCAACTTCTTCGCGGCCGTCGGAGACGACATCCGCTTCGGCCTCGGCGCCGTGCGCAACGTCGGGAGCAACGTCGTTGAGGGGATCGTGCAGGCGCGCAAGGAGGAGCGGTTCACCTCGTTCCACCACTTCCTCGACACCGTGCCGTTGCATGTCTCGAACAAGCGCACCGTGGAGTCCCTGATCAAGGCGGGCGCCTTCGATTCGATGGGCGACACCCGCCGGGCGCTCATGGAAGTACACGAAGATGCGGTCGAGGCAGCCGTCGACCGCAAGCGCAACGAGGCACAGGGAGCGATCGGGTTCGACTTCGACAGCCTCTACGACGGCATGGAAGAGGTCGCCCCGGCCAAGGTGCCCGCGCGCCCCGAGTGGGTCAAGAAGGACAAGCTCGCCTTCGAGCGGGAGATGCTCGGTCTCTACGTGTCCGATCATCCGCTCGCCGGGCTCGAGGTGCCGCTCGCCAAGCATGCGTCGATCTCGATCCACGACCTGAACAACTCCGAGGACCTGCAGGACGGCGATCAGGTGACCGTGGCCGGGCTCGTGACCAGCGTGCAGCACCGCGTGGCCAAGGCGAGTGGTAATCCGTACGGCATGATCACGGTCGAGGACTTCAACGGCGAGGTCACCGTGATGTTCATGGGCAAGACGTACACGGAGTTCCAACACACCCTGCAACAGGACGCGATCCTCGCCGTTCGAGGGCGCGTGTCCCGGCGTGATGACGGCCTCAACCTGCACGCGCAGTCCGCGTTCGCGCCCGACGTCGGCTCGTTCGACGCCGCCGGGCCACTGTCGTTGGTCTTGGCGGAGCAACGCGCCACCGAGCGGGTGATGGGGGAGCTCGCCGAGGTCCTGCGCCGGCACAACGGCGACACGGAGGTGCTGCTCCGCGTGCACCGAGGCGGCACCGCGAAGGTCTTCGAGGTGCCCATGCCGGTGAAGGTCTCGGCAGACCTCTTCGGTGACCTCAAGTCCCTTCTCGGACCCGCCTGTCTGGGGTGAGCGGGTAGGATCTTGAGCCGTCGGCAGCACGACGAATCCCCCCGTCGAGCACGGTGACGAAAGGACCACGCATGAGCACGGAACTCCCCGAGCCGGATGTCGAAGTCGCGGACTTCGGCGACGACGACGGCGTCCTCTACGACGAAGACGTGACTCCGGAGTACGGGATCCTCGGATTCACCCTCCGTGAGCTGCTCATCGTCAGCGTGTGGCTGGTCTCCTTCGTCGTATCCTTCTTCCCGCTGGCCGGGGGTGCCTCACTGTGGGCCGTCGGAATCCAGTGGATCCTTCCGGTGGGTCTCCCCACGGTCGCCGTGTTCCTGCTCGTGCTCCGCCGCTTCTCGCCTGAGGGCATCCGTCGCGTCGGATCGCTCGGTATCGACCAGTTCGCTTCGGTGGCGTTCTCCGTGGCAGCCGTCGTCTGGGCCGGGAACGTGTGGCTCACGACCTCGGGGCTCATCGCGACGGGCTTCTGGTCGCTTCCGTGGAACGGGGTGGTGATGGCCGTCACCTCTCTGGCTCTGGTCGTGCTCACGGTCTTCGCTCCGCTCATCCCGGGGCTGAAGGAGGACTTCCACGGACGTCTGGTCACCCTCGCCCACCGCAACGCCAACCCGGTGCGTCCCGTCATCGCGCGCCCGCGACCCGAGCCGGTCGCCGCGGAGCCCGTGGACGAGTCCGCGGTCCCGTCGATCGAGGACGCCGACGGCGAGACACCGGAGACCCACGCGACGGATGAGGTCGACCGTGTCGACCTCGCCGCCCAGGTACCACTCACGGCGCATGCGTCCGGTGGCGACATCGGCACGGTGCACGGTGCGGACGAGGAGGAGTACGTGCCCACGTACTCCCGGCGTTCTCGGGCGCAGGACCCGGAGATCGTCTCGGATACCGGAAGCATCGAGTCCCTTCTCGAGACCGCGGCGACCTCCGAGACGGTTGTCGTCCCCGACGACACGGAAGCTCCGATCGTGGAGGGTTTCGCAGATGCGGACCTTGATGCGACGAACCCGCGCGAGTCGACTCCGGTCGCGCAGCCGTTCTGGATCCTCGCGCCTTCTGAGCGTGACGTTCACGACGAGCGCGGCGACGCGTTGTTCCGCATCGGGCCGAACGCCTGGGCGCTCGTGATCGAAGACCGCGGAGGTGCTTACGTCGTCCGACATGACGACGGACGGATCGGCTACCTCCACGACATCTCCGACATCACGAAAGGCTGAAATGCGCACGATCGATCTGCGGGGGCGCGAGCTCTCGCCCGCTGACATGCTCGCCGCCGTACCGCGAGCCACGCAGGCGCGCGCGGAGGCACTCGACACCGCCGCTCGTCTCGTCGACGACGTGCGCGGCCGCGGCGAAGCCGCTCTGCGTGAGCAGGCGGAACGCTTCGACCAGGTCACCGGACACTCCGTCCGGGTTCCCGCAGCGCACATCGACGAAGCGCTGGCCGACCTCGCCCCCGAAGTGCGTACCGCTCTCGAGGAGGCGATCCGCCGCGTGCGGCTCGCGTCTGCGGCCCAGGTCCCGGCCACGCAGGTGACCCGGATCGGCGACGGCGCCGTCATCACACAGCGCTGGCAGCCCGTCCACCGCGTTGGTGTGTACATCCCCGGTGGGAAGGCGGTCTACCCGTCGAGCGTGATCATGAACGTCGTGCCGGCTCAGGTGGCCGGCGTGGCGCAGATCGCCCTGGCGTCGCCCCCGCAGGCGGACCAGGGAGGGCGCATCCACCCGACGATCCTCGCCGCGGCGGCCCTGCTGGGAGTGACCGAGGTCTATGCGATGGGGGGAGCGGGCGCGATCGGTGCCTTCGCGCACGGTGTCTCCTCGCTCGGGCTCGACCCTGTCGACGTCGTTTCCGGGCCCGGCAACAACTACGTCGCGTCCGCCAAGCGCGCGGTCGCCGGCGTCGTCGGGACGGACTCGGAGGCCGGCGCCACCGAGATTCTGGTGGTCGCCGATGCTGAGGCCGATCCGCGCCTCATCGCCGCCGACCTCGTGAGCCAGGCTGAGCACGACGAACAGGCATCCGCGGTCCTGGTCACGGACGCGGTGGAACTGGCTCACGACGTCGCCACCGAAGTCGCGCGGATCGCCGCTCTCACCCGCCACAGTGATCGCGTTGCGGCGTCGTTGGGAGGACCGCAGTCGGCGATCGTCCTCGTCGACGATCGTGCCATGGCGACGGCGTTCAGCAATGCCTACGCACCGGAACACCTCGAGCTCCACCTCGCCGATGCGGAGAGCGCCGCGGCGGCCTTCACGAGCGCGGGAGCGGTCTTCGTCGGAGATCAGACGCCGGTGAGCCTGGGCGACTACATGGCGGGGAGCAACCACGTGCTCCCGACCGGCGGTCAGGCGCGGTACGCACCGGGACTCGGCTCGTACACGTTCCTGCGTCCTCAGCAGGTGATCTCCTACGACCGGACCGCGCTGGCAGCCGTGCGAGCGGGAGTCGTCGCACTCGCCGAATCCGAGGCGCTGCCGGCGCACGGTGAAGCGATCGAGGCGCGCTTCACCGCGTAGGATCGGTCAGATGCACTGCCCCTTCTGCCGTCATCCCGACTCCCGCGTCATCGATTCCCGCACCAGTGACGACGGGCTCTCGATCAGGCGACGTCGTCAGTGCCCGGAGTGCGGTGGCCGTTTCACGACCACCGAGACGGCGAGCCTGAACGTCATCAAGCGTTCCGGAGTGATGGAGCCGTTCAGCCGGGAGAAGGTCATCTCCGGAGTGCGTAAGGCATGTCAGGGGCGCCCGGTGACCGAGGCCGACCTCGCCATCCTGGCGCAGCGCGTGGAGGAGGCTGTTCGCCAGACGGGGGTGTCTCAGCTCGATACGAACGAGATCGGTCTGGCCATCCTCGGTCCGCTGCGCGATCTCGATGAGGTCGCGTTCCTCCGCTTCGCCAGCGTCTATCAGGCGTTCGACTCGCTCGAGGACTTCGAGGCGGCGATCACCGACCTCCGCGCCGACCACACGAAGCAGGAGTCCGAGGAACGGTAATCTGGCAGGGATGTATCCGCTGCTCTTCCGCGCTGTCCTCTCGCGCTTCGATCCCGAGTTCACCCACCACGCCGCCATGGCGGTGATCCGCGTGCTCGGCATACCCCCGGTCTCCTGGGTGACCCGTGCGCTGACCGCCCCGGATCCGTCCTTGCGTGTCGAAGCACTCGGCCTGAGCTTTCCGTCGCCGTTCGGCGTCGCCGCGGGCTTCGACAAGAACGCCGTCGGCGTCCGCGGGCTGGCGGCCCTCGGCTTCGGCCACGTGGAGATCGGCACCGTGACGGCGATCCCGCAGGAGGGGAATCCCAAGCCGCGTCTCTTCCGTCTGACGGCCGACCGGGCTGTCATCAACCGGATGGGCTTCAACAATGACGGCGCCGATGCCGTAGCCCGTCGCCTTGCTCGACTGCGCCGAGGAGCACCCGACACGGTGATCGGCGTCAACATCGGCAAGAGTCGCGTGGTGGAGGTCGAGAATGCGACTGCCGACTACGTGGCCTCGGCGACCCGCCTCGCGCCACTGGCCGACTATCTCGCGGTGAACGTGTCGTCCCCGAACACCCCGGGACTACGCGGTCTGCAGGCGGTGGAGACGCTCGCGCCGCTGCTGCGCGCGGTCAAGGAAGCGTCGGGGTCCACACCGCTGCTCGTCAAGATCGCTCCGGACCTTCCGGATGAGGAGATCACCGCCATCGCGGAGCTGGCCGTCACCGAGGGGCTCGCCGGAATCATCGCGCACAACACCACGATCAGTCGCGACGGATTGCTCTCGGACGCCGCGGCGATCGAGGCCGCGGGCGCCGGCGGACTGTCGGGGGCACCATTGAAGAAGCGCTCGCTCGAGGTGCTCCGGATCGTGCGCGACGCCGTACCGGCAGAGTTCTGCGTGATCGCGGTGGGCGGCGTCGAGACCCCGGCCGATGTGCAGGAGCGCGTTGAGGCCGGAGCCACGCTCGTGCAGGGTTACACGGGTTTCCTGTACCGCGGTCCGTTCTGGGGCCGCGAGATCAACAGGGGACTGGTCAGTCGGGGTACTGCCCGCGCTTGACCTGCGGCTTCGGCAGTCGCATGAAGCGCATCTGCAGCGCGCGCATCGCGGCGTACCAGCCGAGGCCTCGCTCGAGGCGCTCCTTGCCGAACTTCGCGGCCGCCTTCCGCTTGACCCGCATCCCGAGCAGCACCATGCCGCCGATCGCGATCACGAGGTAGCCCATCATGACGATGTACGCGTAGAACGAGATCATCATGTTCGTCGGCAGGAGCGAGGCGAGGATGACCAGCACCATGACGCCCATCACGAACTCGGCCGGGTGCCAGCCCGCGTCCACGTAGTCGCGCACCCAGCGGCGCTGCGGGCCCTTGTCGCGGACCGGGAGGTACTTCTCCTCGCCGGCGGCCATGCCGGCCTGGGCGCGCGCGCGACGCTCGTTGAGCTCGGCTTTGGCGGCCGCCTTCGCCTCTTTGGTGTTGGCGACCAGGGGGCGGCGGCGTGCTGCCTCCTGCTCCGCGCGGGTCGGCGTCGCGCGCCCCTTGCCGACGGCAGTCGTCTCGGAGGCGTCGTCGTTCGTCGAAGGGGAGGCGGGGTTAGTGGACACGGAGTTCCTCGGTTCGCTGGCGGGGGATCACCTTAAGATTACTCGCATGACCTCTCCTGTTCTTCCCCCCGAGTCCGACGCTGCCGTTCTCGAAGCCGTGGCCACCGGAATCCCTGCTGCACTGTCGGATCTCGGTCACCTCGTGCGCATCCCCGGGATGGCGTGGCCGGCGTTCGATCAGACCCAGCTGGAGCGCAGCGCGGCCGCTGTCGCATCCTTGGCCGAGGACACCGGTGTCTTCGACGAGGTCCGCGTACTGCGCGCAGCGATCCCCGGCACCGATGAGCAGGGTCAGCCGGCGGTGCTGGCCACTCGCGCGGCGCGGAACGGGAAGCCGACGATCCTCCTCTACGCGCACCACGACGTGCAGCCTCCCGGTGACGACGCGCTGTGGGAGACGCCGCCGTTCGAGCCGACGGTGCGGGACGGTCGTCTCTATGGGCGTGGTGCGGCGGACGACAAGGCGGGGGTCATGGCGCACATCGCGTCGATCCGCGCCGTCAGCGAGGTACTGGGGGACGACCTCGACCTCGGTATCGCGATGTTCATCGAGGGGGAGGAGGAATACGGTTCCCGCTCCTTCGCGCAGTTCCTGTCCGACAACAAGGAGGCTCTGCGCGCGGACGCCATCGTGGTCGCCGACTCCGGCAACTGGGATTCCGTGACCCCGGGGCTCACGGTCTCGCTGCGCGGGAACGCCCGCTTCACGCTGCGCGTGCGCACGCTCGACCACGCGTCCCACTCGGGGATGTTCGGTGGAGCGGTCCCCGACGCGATGATGGCCACGGTCACGCTGCTCGCAACGCTCTGGGATGAGGACGGGGCGGTCGCCGTCGAAGGAATGACCGCGCGCGATGCCGACACCCCGGACTACACCGAGGCCACGCTGCGGGATGAGGCCGGACTGCTTCCGGCTACGACCCCGATCGGCAACGGGACGATCCTCAGTCGGATCTGGAACAAGCCGTCGGTCACGGTCATCGGCATCGATTCCACGACGGTGGCTGCGGCCTCCAACACGCTCCTTCCCGAGGTGACCGTGGTGATCAGCGCCCGGGTGGCGCCGGGACAGACGGGACAGGAAGCGTACGAGGCGCTCGAAGCCCATCTGCGTGCTCATGCACCGTTCGGAGCGGAGCTCACGTTCTCCGATGTCGACCTCGGCGACGGCTTCCTCGTGGACACGAGCGGGTGGGCCGTGGCGTTGACGCGCGACGCGATGCGTGACGGCTACGGGGTCGCTCCGATCGATCTCGGCGTGGGCGGATCCATCCCCTTCATCGCCGATCTGGTCCGGGAGTTCCCCGCAGCGCAGATTCTCGTCACGGGCGTCGAGGACCCCCATTCGCGGGCCCATAGCCCGAACGAATCGCTGCACCTGGAGACGTTCCGCCATGCCGTGGCGAGCGAGGCTCTGCTCCTGGCGCGGATGAATGCCACCGAACTCTGAGCCTCACCGCGTCTGCGGCGGTAGAATCGTCGAGAAGCCGTGCACCTGCGGCCCGTCACAAGGAGCGACATGAGCGACACCACCCTCTCCCCAGAGACCACCCGCGCACACGGCGTCACCCTGACCGACGCTGCCGCCACGAAGGTGAAGAACCTCCTCGAACAGGAGGGGCGCGACGATCTGCGCCTCCGCGTCGCCGTACAGCCCGGCGGCTGCTCGGGGCTGATCTACCAGCTGTACTTCGACGAGCGCTACCTCGAAGGCGACGAGACCGTCGACTTCGATGGCGTCGAGGTGATCATCGACAACATGAGCGTCCCCTATCTCGACGGTGCGGCGATCGACTTCAAGGACACGATCTCCGAGCAGGGGTTCACGATCGACAACCCGAACGCGGCGGGTAGCTGCGCGTGCGGCGACAGCTTCCACTGATCCCCGCTCCGCGGACCACGGCCGCCGTCACCGATCGGTGACGGCGGCCGTTCTGCATCCGGCAACCTGCGTGGATGGCATGAATCAGGTGTGAGGTTGCCCTAGACTTGGGTGTGCTCTGTTCGCGATCTGAAAGGTGCATCGTGCCCTCGAAACGCAGCCTTCGTTGGGCCGCCCTCCCCGTGGGAGTTGCGGCAGCCTTGGCCTTGGCGGGATGCTCTCCCACCGAGCTGAACGGCTTTCTTCCGGGCTTCGTGGAGAACGGCCCCGCGGCCACCAATCAGACCGAGCGCGTCTCCTCGCTCTGGGTGAACTCGTGGATCGTGCTTCTCGCCGTCGGAATCATCACCTGGGGCCTGATGGCCTGGGCTGCGATCGCGTACCGCCGTCGCAAGGGCCAGACCGGCCTGCCGGTGCAGATGCGCTACAACATGCCGATCGAGATCTTCTACACGATCGTCCCCCTCATCCTCGTGCTGGGCATGTTCTTCTTCACGGCTCGCGACCAGACCGCGATCGAAGCCAAGTGGGACGACCCCGATGTCGAGATCACCGCGATCGCCAAGCAGTGGGCGTGGGACTTCCAGTACGACGGCGACCAGGAGGACAACTCCGACGCCGTCTGGACGATGGGAATTCAGGCCCAGCCCGACAAGGACGGCAACATCGACCAGGCGCAGCTGCCCACGCTGGTGCTGCCGGTCGACAAGAAGGTCACGATCAACCTGCAGTCGCGTGATGTCATCCACTCCTTCTGGATCATCGACTTCCTCTACAAGAAGGACATGTACATCGGGAAGGACAACTCCTGGTCCTTCATCCCGACCCGCGAGGGCGAGTACGCCGGCAAGTGCGCCGAGCTCTGCGGTGAATACCACTCGATGATGCTCTTCAACGTGAAGGTCGTCTCCGAGGACGATTACGAGGCCTACCTCCAGACGCTCGAAGAGAAGGGCAACACGGGCGACATCACCGACGCCTACGACCGTCTCTCGAACTTCCCGGGAACGACCCCGACCGACACCGAGGAAGGAGGGGAGTAAGCCATGTCGACCACCGAAGCTCCCCGTACCGACGAGGCTCCCAGATCTCGTCCCACCAGTCTGCCCGCGCGTCAGGCCGCTCTCATGAGCTCCTCGCGGGTGGAGCAGAAGGGCAACATCGTCGTCAAGTGGATCACGTCCACCGACCACAAGACGATCGGGTACATGTACCTGATCGCCTCGGTGATGTTCTTCCTCCTCGGCGGCGTGATGGCGCTGGTCATCCGCGCCGAGCTCTTCGCGCCGGGGATGCAGATCATCCCGACGAAGGAGCAGTACAACCAGCTGTTCACCATGCACGGCACGATCATGCTGCTGATGTTCGCGACGCCCCTGTTCGCGGGATTCGCCAACGCGATCCTCCCGCTGCAGATCGGGGCGCCCGACGTCGCCTTCCCGCGTCTCAACGCCTTCGCCTTCTGGCTCTTCCTCTTCGGCTCGACCATCGCGGTCGCGGGCTTCCTCACGCCGCAGGGCGCCGCCTCCTTCGGGTGGTTCGCCTATCAACCGCTCGCCGGTGCATCCTTCTCGCCTGGTGCAGGTGGAAACCTGTGGATGGTGGGTCTCGGCATCTCCGGTTTCGGAACGATCCTCGGTGCCGTCAACTTCATCACCACCATCATCACGATGCGTGCTCCGGGCATGACCATGTGGCGCATGCCGATCTTCTCGTGGAACACGCTCATCACGAGCCTTCTGATCCTGATGGCCTTCCCGGTGCTCGCTGCGGCCATCTTCGCTGCCGCCGCAGACCGTATCCTCGGCGCTCACATCTACGACCCGGCCAACGGCGGCGTCCTGCTCTGGCAGCACCTGTTCTGGTTCTTCGGTCACCCTGAGGTCTACATCATCGCCCTGCCGTTCTTCGGAATCGTGTCGGAGATCTTCCCGGTCTTCAGCCGCAAGCCGATCTTCGGATACAAGACGCTCGTCTACGCCACGATCGCGATCGCGGCGCTCTCCGTGGCCGTGTGGGCCCACCACATGTACGTCACCGGCTCCGTCCTGCTGCCGTTCTTCGCCTTGATGACGATGCTCATCGCTGTGCCGACCGGTGTGAAGATCTTCAACTGGATCGGAACGCTCTGGCGAGGTTCCGTGACCTTCGAGACGCCGATGGTGTTCGCCCTCGGGTTCCTGGTCTCGTTCGTCTTCGGTGGTCTGACCGGTGTGATCCTGGCCGCCCCGCCGCTGGACTTCGCGCTCTCCGACTCGTATTTCGTCGTCGCGCACTTCCACTACGTCGTCTTCGGTACGGTCGTGTTCGCCATGTTCGCCGGCTTCTACTTCTGGTGGCCCAAGTGGACTGGGCGCATGCTCAACGAGCGCCTCGGATACGTGCACTTCTGGTTGCTGTTCATCGGCTTCCATATGACGTTCCTCATCCAGCACTGGCTGGGTGTCGACGGAATGGTGCGACGCTATGCGGACTACTCCGCCGCCGACGGCTGGACCTGGCAGAACCAGGTCTCCACGATCGGTGCGGTCATCCTCGGTGCCTCGATGCTTCCGTTCTTCCTGAACGTCTGGATCACGGCTCGCAAGGCTCCGAAGGTCACGGTCAACGATCCGTGGGGATACGGTGCCTCGCTCGAATGGGCGACGTCCTGCCCGCCGCCGCGTCACAACTTCACGTCGATCCCGCGCATCCGCAGCGAGCGTCCTGCATTCGACCTGAACCACCCGGAGGCCGCCGAGTTCGCGACCACGGCACCCGGCGAGCGAGAGGCCCACTAAGTCATGCGCGACAACGTCATTCTCTGGTGGATCCTGACGGCGTTCTTCGCCCTCGTCGGCGTGATCTACACCGGCTGGCACATCCTGGCCACACCGGCAGACAACTTCGCCATGCGGATCGAGTGGGTCGGTACGGTCGCTCTGTTCTTCTCGGCGTTCATGGCCGCGATGATCGCGTTCTATCTGGACCGCACGCACAAGGCGCAGAGCGGCGAGCTCCCCGAGGACATCCTCACCGCGGACATCGATGACGGTGACCCCGAGCTCGGCGAGTTCAGCCCGTGGTCGTGGTGGCCGATCGTGCTCGCGGCATCTGCGGGCGTCTTCGTCGTCGGTCTCGCCGTCGGGCACTTCCTGCTCCCGATCGGTCTCGCGATCTTCGTCGTGGCGATCGTCGGCTGGGTGTACGAGTACTACCGCGGCAACTTCGCTCGCTGACGCGACAGACACGAAGAAGGCCCCCGGATCTGTCCGGGGGCCTTCTTCGTGCTGAGACAGGGATCAGGCGCGGGTTCTCACGCGAGCGACCCCGGTGAGCGGATCGACCGGGCGTCGATGCGTACCATCGGCGTCCTCCACCGGGTAGCCTTCACGCACCCAGTATTCGAATCCGCCGATCATCTCGCGCACGTGGTAGCCCAAGCGGGAGAACTCGAGCGCGCCCTTCGCTCCGGCGTTGCACCCAGGGCTCCAGCAGTAGACCACGACCTCAGCGTTCGGGGAGATCTCGCGCGGTGCTCTGGTCGCGATCTCGCTGTAGTGCATGTGGATGGCACCGGCAACGCGTACTTGAGCCCACGCCTCCTCGGACCGTACGTCGACCACGACGATGTCGGTCTCCTCCTGGCGGGCAGCATGGACGTCACTGGCGTCGGTCTCGTAGGCGAGCTTGGCGGCGTAGTAGTCGGCGCGGTCGATCATGGGTCCAGCCTAGGTCGCTGCCGCGCACGAAGCCCTCCGCATTCCTGCCGATCGGGGTGCGAAAACCGTCAGCGACGTCGCCAGGCGGGGTCAGAGCTGCGCTGTCATCTGCACGCGGGGCGCGTAGTCGAGCAGGCCGAGCTCCTCTTCGACTCCGAGCAGACTGCGCAGGAACGGGGTGTCCGGCGTCGTCTCGGCGAAGCCGCATGACGCGTAGAACGGTGCATTCCAGGGAACATCGATATACGTGCGGAGCGTCATGGTCGAGTGACCCCTGCGTCGTGCCTCGGTCATCCCCGTCGTCACCAGCTGCCGTCCGACCCCTTGTCGTCCGAAGTCGGGAAGCACCGAGAGCTGTTCGAGGTGAGCGCTTCCCTCGACCTCCAGAACGTGTACGAAGCCGGCGAGGGCCAGTGGTGAGATCCCGACCGCGTCATGTTCGGCCACGAGAACGAAACCCGGCACCGTGGCTCGCTCTTGCGGAGGCGTTGGCGGCGGCCAGTCGCTGGCGTCGAACCTTTCGATCAACAGCGCATCCGCGGCGACCTCTATGCGCTCGATGGCCGTGTTGTCGGTCGGACGTGCCGGACGGATCGAGACTTCCATGATCACGAGTCTGCGACGGCGGCGATCGCCTCGATCTCCACGAGTTGGTCGTCGTAGCCCAGAACCGTGACGCCCAGCAGAGTGCTGGGCACATCGTGGGAGCCGAATGCGGCGTGCACCACGTCCCAGGCCGTGACGAGGTCTGCCTGAGATGTGGATGCCACCAGCACACGCGTGCTGATCACATCGGTCAGGTCGGCTCCTGCGACCTTCAGCGCCGCCTTGAGCGTCTCGACACAGTGCGCAGCCTGAGCCGCGTAGTCACCGGGTGCTGCGGTCGAGCCGTCATCGTTGAGCGGGCACGCGCCGGCGAGGAAGATGAGGCGAGATCCGGCCGGTGCGGTGGCTGCGTAGGCGTAGGGAGTCGCGGCGAGGTTCTCCGCACGGATGAGGCTGACGACGGATGACATGTTTGGTCCTTTCATCGGGCATGTTACGAAGAAGGCCCCGTTCGGGTGAGCGGGGCCTTCTTCGTTGGGGAGGAGCGAGGGATTACTCGCTGTCCTCCGACTTCTTCTTGCGAGGCTTCTTCACCGGCTCTGTGGCGATCACGGTGCTCGGAGTGTTCGGCGTCTCGTCGACATGCGTCTCGTCGACCGTGAGAGGGGCGTCAGGGAAGCCGGCGCGCTCGTGAGCACCCAGGATCTCCGCGGCCTCGGTCTCCTCGTTGTGAGCCGTGACGTGGTGCTGATGGGCGTCGGCGGCCTCGACCTCGGCCTGCGTGAGCGGTGCGAGGCGGTCCTCGAAGAACCAGCGAGAGATCGAGGAACGGAGGTTCTCCGTCCACGGGATGCGGCCCTTGGCGTTCGGACGCACCACGAGAGGCTCGTAGCCGTCGACGTCGATGAGCTTCCAGCGGTCGTACTTGTCGACGGGCTGGTGCACCTCGATGAACTCACCGCCGGGGAGGCGGACGATGCGTCCGGACTCGTAGCCGTGCAGAACGATCTCACGGTCCTTCTTCTGCAGCGCGATGCAGATGCGCTTGGTGACGAAGTATCCGAGGATCGGGCCGAGGAACAGGAGCGCCTGCAGCGTGTGGATCACGCCTTCCATCGTGAGCATGAAGTGCGTCGCGATGAGGTCG
Organism: Microbacterium paraoxydans; assembly: GCF_020524545.1. Taxonomy (GTDB): domain Bacteria; phylum Actinomycetota; class Actinomycetes; order Actinomycetales; family Microbacteriaceae; genus Microbacterium; species Microbacterium paraoxydans_C. Next base: position 112,266 of record NZ_JAIVLG010000004.1, read on the forward strand.
GAGGAGGCTGCTGCCCACAGGACCGCGTAGAAGACGACACCCGCGACACCGATCGCCGTACGCGTCGCCGCGTTGCGGGGGCGCTGAGCGATGTGGTGCTCACGCTTGTCTCCGGTGACCCACGCCTCGAGGAACGGGTAGATCGCGACGATGACGATGAACAGACCGAGCACCAGAACCGGGGCGATGATGCCGAACGACCAGGTGTGGTTGAGGAACACGACGTCCCAGTTCGACGGAGCCAGACGCAGTGCACCGTCGGCGAACCCGATGTACCAGTCGGGCTGGGTGCCGGCGGAGACGGGCGACGGGTCGTACGGACCGTAGTTCCAGATGGGGTTGATCTGGAAGAACGTCGCGATCAGCACGATGGTGCCGAAGACGATGAACAGGTAACCGCCCATCTTCGACATGTACACGGGCATCATCGGGTAGCCCACGACGTTGTCGTTCGTGCGGCCGGGGCCCGCGAACTGCGTGTGCTTGTTGACGATCATCAGCATCAGGTGCACGACGATCAGCGCGATGACCAGCATCGGCAGCAGCAGGATGTGCAGCGTGTACAGACGGCCGACGATGTCGGTTCCTGGGAACTCTCCACCGAAGAGGAGGAACGAGGTCCACGTGCCGATCAGAGGGAGACCCTTGATCATGCCGTCGATGATGCGGAGACCGTTGCCCGACAGCAGGTCGTCGGGGAGCGAGTAGCCGGTGAAGCCCTCTGCCATCGCGAGGATGAAGAGGATGAACCCGATGACCCAGTTGAGCTCACGCGGCTTGCGGAATGCGCCGGTGAAGAACACCCGGAGCATGTGCACGCCGATGCCGGCGATGAACACCAGCGCGGCCCAGTGGTGGATCTGACGGACGAGCAGGCCGCCGCGCAGATCGAAGGAGATGTGCAGCGACGACTCGAGCGCAGCCGACATCTCGATACCACGCATCGGGGCATAGGCGCCGGTGTAGTGGGTTTCGACCATCGACGCCTGGAAGAAGAACGTCAGGAAGGTTCCGGAGAGGAACACGACGACGAAGCTCCACAGCGCGATCTCGCCGAGCATGAACGACCAGTGGTCGGGGAAGATCTTCCGTCCGAGTTCCTTGACGAAGCCGGAGATGCTGGTGCGCTCATCGATGTAGTTCGACGCGGCACCGACGAAGCGGCCGCCGAGGGGCGCTTTGGTGTCCTTGTCCTCTTTGGACAGCGTTGCGGTGCTCAATGGCGCTCCCAGAAGCTCGGGCCGACGGGTTCCTTGAAGTCGCTGCGTGCGACCAGGTAGCCCTCGTCATCGACGGTGATGGGCAGCTGCGGCAGCGGGCGTGCCGCAGGGCCGAAGATGACCTTGGCGTGGTCCGTGACGTCGAACTGCGACTGGTGGCACGGGCACAGGAGGTGGTGTGTCTGCTGCTCGTAGAGAGCCACGGGGCAGCCGACGTGCGTGCAGACCTTGGAGTAGGCGACGATGCCGTCGTAGGACCAGTCCTTGCGGTCCTCGGCCTCGATCAGCTGCTCGGGACGCAGGCGCATCATGAGGACGATGGCCTTGGCCTTCTCCTCGAGGTACCCGTCGTGGTGGCTGAGCGTGGCCAGCTCCTCAGGGATCACGTGGAATGCGGAACCGAGGGTCACGTCCGCAGCGCGGATCGGGGTGCCGTCGGGATCGCGGACGAGGCGGCTGCCCTCTTCCCACATCGTGTGCTTGAGGAGTGCGACCGGGTCTCCCGCGGTGGGGTCGTCCGGTGTGGAGTGCGGAGCGAGGCCACGGAACAGCGTGACCCCGGGGATGATGGAGGCGACGATCGCGGCGAACAGGGAGTTGCGGATCATCGAGCGGCGCCCGAAGCCGGATTCCTCGTTCGCGTCGGAGAACGCCTTGATGGCGGCCTCGCGCGTCGAGTCCTTGCCCCGAGTCGGGTGCCGGTGCTCGATGAACTCCTTGTCGGACATGAGCGCCTTGGACCAGTGGATCGCGCCGATTCCGAGGGCCAGCAGCGCGAGAGCGATGCCGAGACCGATGAAGAGGTTGTTCTGGCGGATGTCGATGAGCGCGCCGCTCTCGATCGGGAAGAGCATGTAGGCGGCGACCGCCCAGATGCTTCCCGCGAGCGAGAGGTAGAACAGCGTGTAGACAGTGCGGACAGCGGCCTTCTCGGCGCGCGGGTCCTTGTCGGTCATCCGCTCGCGATGGGGCGGAAGCCCGGGGTTCTGCACGGGATCGCTGACTGCGACACCCAGCCCCGGAGAGGGCTGGTAGGCCCTGTCAAGAGCCTGCGAGTCGTCGTCGTGTGCCATGGTGCTCCTCGTACGTTCCTCTTCGATGAATAAGCGTCAGTTGGACTTCGCCGTGATCCACACGGTGGCGGCGACGAGCGCGCCGATACCGAAGATCCACACGAACAGTCCCTCGGAGACAGGTCCGAGAGAGCCGAGCGAGAAGCCGCCCACCTGCACGGACTGCTGCTGGAAGAGCAGAGCCGAGATGATGTCGCGCTTGTCCTCGTCGGACAGGTTCATGTCACCGAAGACCGGCATGTTCTGCGGGCCCGTGACCATGGCCGCATAGATGTGCAGGGCACTGGTCTCGGTCAGGGCCGGGGCGTACTTGCCCTCGGTGAGTGCTCCACCGGCCGCAGCGACGTTGTGGCACATGGCGCAGTTCACTCGGAAGAGCTCGGCTCCGTGTGAGACGTCGCCCTCCCCGTCGAGGATCCGCTCGTCCGGGAAGGTCGGGCCGGGGGCCGTGGACTGCACGAACGACGAGATCGCGAGGATCTGGTCCTCGGTGAACTGCGGCTCCTTCTGCGGCGCCTGCGGACCCTGCATCTGCAGAGGCATGCGGCCGGTCGACAGCTGGAACTCGGTCGCCAGCTCGCCCACGCCGTAGAGGCTGGGGCCGTTGGCGGTTCCCTGCAGGTCGAGACCGTGGCAGGTGGCGCAGTTCGCCGTGAACAGCTTCTCGCCGTCCTCGACGGTCAGCTGTGTCGTCGCGGTCTGCGTGTCGGACGCAGCGAATGCGGCGGTCGCGCCGGCATAGACCGCGCCGGTGATCATGAGGCCTGCTCCGATGAGCGCGGCCGCCGCCAAAGGGCTGCGACGACCGCTGGAACGGCGCTTCTTCTCTCGTGCCATCTCGGGGATCAGCTCCGCTCTTATTTCAGGAAGTAGATAACGAGGAACAGCACGATCCAGACGACGTCGACGAAGTGCCAGTAGTAGGACACCACGATCGAGGAGGTCGCCTCCTTGTGCCGGAAGTTCTTGACGGCGTAGGCGCGGCCGATGACGAGCAGGAACGCGACGAGGCCACCCGTGACGTGCAGGGCGTGGAAGCCGGTCGTCAGGTAGAACGCAGAGGCGTAGGAGTCGGCGCCGATCGGCATGCCCTCAGCGACCAACTGCGCGTACTCCCAGACCTGGCCGGAGACGAAGATCGCGCCGAGGGCGAAGGTGAGGAAGAACCACTCGACCATTCCCCAGCCGAACAGGCGACGGCGGCCTGCGCCGTTCTTCTGCCCCTTGCCGATCTTGTAGGGCTGCAGGTCTTCTGCCGCGAACACGCCCATCTGGCACGTGAACGAGGACAGGACCAGGATCGCCGTGTTCACTGCGGCGAACGGAACGTTCAGCAGCTCGGTCCGGTCCGCCCACAGCTCCGGTGAGGTGCTGCGGAGGGTGAAGTAGATCGCGAAGAGTCCCGCGAAGAACATCACCTCACTGCCGAGCCACACAATGGTGCCGACAGCTACCGGGTTGGGCCGCTTGATCGTTCTCGCCGCCGGGGCATACGTCGCTGAGGTCGTCACCCCTCCATTATGGCCGATCCTCGGGCGTGATTCTTGCACCAGCGGCCTCCGATTCGCCCGCATGCGACTTAGGGGACCCTAAGAAAACACTGCGAATACTCGGTGAATCCGCGGGAAACAAGGGTCGGTGATCGATCCAGCGCGTGATCGGACGGGCCTGCATGTTTTCTGCGCGCCGATAGGATCGCACACATGGCTGATTCGCTGACCTGGTCCGACGTGCTCACCTCTCTGCTGGAACGTCGCGATCTCAGCGTGTGGGAGTCCACCTGGGCGATGCGCCAGATCATGCAGGGAGGCGTCAGCGAAGCTCAGCTCGCAGGCTTCCTCATCGCTCTGCGGGCGAAGGGGGAGACGATCGACGAGATCGTCGGCTTCCGCGATGCGATCCTGGAGGCGGCCGTGCCGCTGCCGGTGTCGCCGGATGTGCTCGACATCGTCGGGACGGGCGGCGATCGTGTCGGCACCGTGAACGTGTCCACCACGGCGGCGATCGTGATCGGTGCGACCGGTGTGCCCGTGGTCAAGCACGGCAATCGCGCCGCGAGCTCGGCCTCGGGCTCGTCGGACGTGCTCGGAGCGCTCGGACTGGAGCTGTCCCTCGACCCCTCGGACGTCGCGACCATCCTCGACCGCACCGGAATCACATTCGCGTGGGCAGGTGCCTTCCACCCCGGCTTCAAGCACGCGGGCGCCGTGCGTGCGCAACTGGGCGTGCCCACCGTGTTCAACATGCTCGGGCCGCTCTGCAACCCCGCGCGCGCGGAAGCCAACGCTGTGGGGGTCGCGCAGATCGAGCGCGTTCCGCTCATCACCGGTGTCTTTCGGACTCGTGGCGCCACGGCGCTCGTCTTCCGCGGAGACGACGGGCTCGACGAGCTCACCACGACAGGTCACAGCCGGATCTGGGAGGTCACTCGCGGAGACATCCACGAACATGACCTCGACCCGCGCGATCTGGGCATTCCGATCGCCGATCTCGCCGACCTGATCGGCGGGTCGCCCCAGCACAACGCGGAGGTGCTCCGACGCACACTGGCGGGGGAGTCCGGAGCGGTGCGCGACATCGTGCTCCTCAATGCCGCTGCCGGCATCGTGGCGTTCGAGCTGTCGCAGGATGCGGGTCAGGTGCAGCGTCCGATACTGGAGCGCCTGCGCGAAGGCTATGAGAAGGCGTCGGCCGCGGTCGATGATGGCCGTGCGCTGGCGAAGCTCGACCAGTGGATCGGTGTGAGTCGCGAGCTCTCGGCGCCGAAGGAGTGACCGTGGATCCGGTCGACGCGCTGCTCGAGATCGCTTCTCTGCTGGAGCGGGAGCGTGCGTCGCGGTATCGCGCGAAGGCCTTCCGTCAGGCCGCTGCGACGTTGCGAGATCTTCCGGATGACGTTCAGGGTGATCCCACGAGACTGCGCGCGGCCAAAGGCATCGGCGAATCCACATTCGCGGTGATTCGCCAGGCACAGGCCGGGCAGGTCCCCGACTACCTCGTCGAGCTGCGCGGCGATGTCGAGCCCGAGCGGGTATCGGAGCTCCGGGCGAAGCTCCGCGGCGACCTTCATGCGCATACGGACTGGTCGGACGGGACCACGCCGATCGCGGTGATGGCCGCCGCTGCCAGGGCGCTCGGACACGAGTATCAGGCGATCACCGATCACTCGCCGCGCCTCCGGGTCGCTCGGGGGCTGTCGGCCGAGCGCCTTCGGGAGCAGATGCCGCTGGTCCGCGCGGAATCCGGTGGCGGCTTCACCCTGCTCGCCGGCATCGAGGTCGACATCCTGGAGGACGGGAGCCTCGACCAGGAGGACGGGCTGCTCGCCGAGCTGGACATCGTCGTGGCATCGGTTCATTCCAAACTGCGCATGGATGCGCGGGCGATGACGGCACGCATGATCACTGCGGTCGCGCATCCTCGGGTGAACGTGCTCGGGCACTGCACGGGGCGGCTGGTCCAGGGCGATCGCGGGACACGCCCCGAGTCGACTTTCGATGCCCGGGCCGTCTTCGCCGCCTGCGCGGACAACGGGGTGGCGGTCGAGATCAACTCGCGACCGGAGCGCCAGGATCCACCGGACGACCTGATCGCGATCGCCCTCGCCGAAGGGTGCCTGTTCTCTATTGATTCGGATGCGCACGCGCCCGGACAGCTCTCGCTGCTCGACCACGGAGCCGAACGTGCTGAGCGCGCTGGTGTCCCCTCATCACGAATCGTGACGACCTGGGGTCTCGAACGGCTGCTCGCCTGGGCGGAGTGATGCGCCGTCGATCGCCGGCGGTCAGTCTGCGGCGGGGGCGGCTTTCGACACAGCCGTGAGAGCACGTGTCATCGAGCCGCCGAGGTTCCACTTCTCAGCGAGCGCGATTGCGGCGTCCACCTCGGCGGGGTCGAGCACGCGTAGAGGGGTATCTGGTGCCGTGATCGGCAGGCCGGTTGCGACCGCGACCACTGTCGGGGCGACATCGAGGTAGTCGGATGCGGCGAGCACCTTGGCGCGCACACCCGCGCTCATCCCCGCACCCGCTTCGGCCGCGGCTCGGATGCCCTCCAGATCGGTGTGCGTCTGCAACAGGGTGGCCGCCGTCTTCTCACCCACCCCGGCCACGCCGGGAAGGCCGTCGGAGGCGTCGCCCCGCATGGTGGCGAAGTCGGCGTACTGCGAGGGGAGCACGCCGTACTTCGCCACCACGGTGGCGTCGGTCACGAGCTCGAGGTTGCTCATGCCCCGGGCGGTGTAGATGACACGGACGTCGCGTGCATCGTCCACGAGCTGGAACAGGTCGCGATCGCCGGTGACGATGTCGACCGGCATCGTGGTCTTGGTGGCGAGGGTGCCGATCACATCATCGGCCTCATGCTCGGCGACGCCGATGATGGGGATGCCGATGGCGGCCAGCGTCTCGCGGATGAGCGGGATCTGCGCTTCGAGAGGATCGGGGACCTCTTCGACATCGGGGCCGACGGCGATGACCTCGACCACGCGGTGGGTCTTGTAAGTGGGGATGAGGTCGACGCGCCACTGCGGTCGCCAGTCGTCGTCCCAGCAGGCGATCACATGCGTCGGCTCATAGAGCGAGATGAGCTTGGCGATGATGTCGAGGAGACCGCGAGCGGCGTTGATGGGAGAGCCGTCGGGTGCCTTCACCTTGTCGGGGACGCCGTAGAACGCGCGGAAGTAGAGGCTGGCGGTGTCGAGCAGCATCAGTCGATCGGTCACGAACGACAGTCTGGCACGGTGATCTGACGCAAGCCCGCGGAAAGGGAACGCTCTCGTCGTCAACAACCCGCGGCATCGGGTCGTTCAGCGCAGGTGCGAGCCACGAGCGCGGTGTCGGCCTCGTAGATGCGGATCCGCTGGGTCGGACCTTCGACGGCGAGTTCGCCAGCCACCGGGAACCAGCCTCCGCCGATGTCGACCTCAGCCGTGTAGTGCGTCGTCACGTGGGCGAGGAAGGTTCCGCGTGCGCGATAGGTGTGACTCGTCGGCGTCGGGGTGAACGGCGCTTGTCCGAGAGCGGACCAGGTGTGGCCACCGCTGGCCGTGGCGGCCGTGCTTCCGTCGCCGTAGGTGAAGACGAAGCGCACGGGGGAGAAGCGCACGCTGATCGGTCTCCCAAGAAGAGTGCCGCTGCGGTTCTGCGCCGATGCCGAAGCCACGAAGTTCACCGGTAGCCCTGCGACGCCGACGTTGTCCGGCTCACCGGCCGTCGTCGTGGGCCCGGGTGCGAACTGCGCGACGTCGGTGATCGTGAGCGGCACGCCATCGTTGTTCGTCACGCGGACCGCGGAGATCCCGCAAGAGGTCACCCGCACCGGGTCCGGAGTGCACGGCGACGGCGGCTCGGCCTCCCCGGGGGAGTCAGGCGAGGCGCTGCCCGGAGACGTGCCCGTCTCGGTGGCGGAGATCGTCAGCTGGCTGCCATCGTTCTGAGCGGTACACAAACCAACAATCTGAAGTTCGCGAGCACAGGGAGTTCCCTCGGAATTGACGTTCAATGACGGAACTATCGTGGGCAGGCTCGCTAGGAGAACGACGACCGACGCAGCTAGTTTCAGCATTCTTCTACCGGCGCGTCCGTTTCGTCTTCGACCTGGAATGTGTCTCCAGACGCGCTCATGGTTGTGAAGAGCGCTATGGTTCTCGCGCGTGCGGTCGGAGTCACGTCGGTTCCGGCCGCGTCGACTACTCGTGTGCGTGACACGTCGAGACACACGAGCGCTGTGAGCGACGCATTTTGGGTATCGATGTCCGCTCTCAGCCCGCGAAACGTCGTGATCTTCACATCTCCAGTGACCTGGAGGCCTTCGGCGCGCAAGTAGTCCGAGGCCTCTAGATCAGCCTCAAGCGCTGCTCCAACTAGGTAAGAGTCAGGTCGCGCGGTGACATCGCCAGATCGACGGGCGTTGCTCGCGTCGTTGTACGCGCGGTAGGTCGCCTCGGCAGCGGCGAACGCTTCTTCTTCGGAGGCGAAGGCGGCGGTCGGGGTCGGTGTCGGCTCGGGGCCGGGGGAGCACCCTGCGAGCAGCGCGACCGAAGCCGCAAGGGCCGCGAGTCGCATCGAAAAGGCAGGGATCAGGGGAGTGGCCGGTGTCACTCCGCCACCGTAAGGGGAATGAGGTTCGGCCCGTTCGAGTTCTCCACAGGGAGGGCGTTCGAATCCGACTCCTGCGGTGCTCGAACTTCTGATAGCCTTAACCGTCACTCGTGGCGTGCACACGCATGCCCTCGTGACGAGAAAACCAAAATCCAACTGCTGAGAAGCATGCTGTCGGCCGTGCGCGGTCGTTGACTCTCAGCCCGAGTCTCCATTCACAAGGACAACCCACTACATGACTACCGCAACGACCGCCCCGGCCACCAAGCAGGTCGCCATCAACGACATCGGATCTGCTGAGGACTTCCTGGCCGCGGTCGAGAAGACCCTGAAGTTCTTCAACGACGGCGACATCATCGAAGGCACGATCGTCAAGATCGACCGCGATGAGGTCCTCCTCGATGTCGGCTACAAGACCGAGGGCGTCATCCCCTCGCGTGAGCTCTCGATCAAGCACGATGTCGACCCCAACGAGGTCGTCGCAGTCGGCGATCTGGTCGAGGCACTCGTTCTCCAGAAGGAGGACAAGGAAGGCCGCCTGATCCTCTCCAAGAAGCGTGCTCAGTACGAGCGTGCGTGGGGAGACGTCGAGAAGATCAAGGAGAACGACGGCGTCGTCACCGGTACGGTCATCGAGGTCGTCAAGGGTGGACTCATCGTCGACATCGGCCTCCGTGGCTTCCTCCCGGCTTCGCTCATCGAGCTGCGTCGCGTCCGCGACCTCACGCCGTACCTCGGCCAGGAGATCGAGGCGAAGATCCTCGAGCTCGACAAGAACCGCAACAACGTCGTCCTGAGCCGCCGCGCGCTGCTCGAGCAGACGCAGTCGGAGTCGCGCACCACGTTCCTGAACAACCTGCACAAGGGCCAGGTTCGCAAGGGTGTCGTCTCGTCGATCGTCAACTTCGGTGCGTTCGTCGACCTGGGCGGCGTGGACGGCCTCGTGCACGTCTCCGAGCTGTCCTGGAAGCACATCGAGCACGCCTCCGAGGTCGTCGAGGTCGGCCAGGAGGTCACCGTCGAGATCCTCGAGGTCGACCTCGACCGCGAGCGCGTCTCCCTGTCGCTGAAGGCGACGCAGGAGGACCCGTGGCAGGTCTTCGCCCGCACCCACGCGATCGGTCAGGTCACGCCGGGTAAGGTCACGAAGCTGGTTCCGTTCGGTGCGTTCGTTCGCGTCGCAGACGGCATCGAGGGTCTCGTCCACATCTCCGAGCTCTCCAGCAAGCACGTCGAACTGGCTGAGCAGGTCGTCTCGGTCGGCGAAGAGGTCTTCGTCAAGGTCATCGACATCGACCTGGAGCGTCGTCGTATCTCGCTGTCGCTGAAGCAGGCCAACGAGTCGGTCGACCCCAACGGCACCGAGTTCGACCCGGCTCTCTACGGCATGCTCGCCGAGTACGACGAGAACGGCGAGTACAAGTACCCGGAGGGCTTCGACGCCGAGACCGGTGCGTGGAAGGAAGGCTTCGACGCCCAGCGCGAGGCATGGGAGCAGGAGTACGCTGCAGCCCAGGCTCGCTGGGAAGCGCACAAGGCTCAGGTCGTCAAGGCGGCCGAGGCCGAGGCTGCAGCCGGAGAAGACTTCGGCGGACAGTCCTTCGCCACCGAGGTTGCCGGTGCCGGCACCCTGGCGGACGACGAGGCTCTTGCGGCTCTGCGCGAGAAGCTCTCGGGCGGCAACGCTTAAGCACCTCTCTGAAACGGGTCGTCGCCTCGCCTTCGGGCGGGTGCGGCGGCCCGTTTCGCGTACCCGCATTCCTGTTCCATCCCTTGCGTGACGGAACATTACGGTCCCATTCGTAACATCGGAGCCCGTCGGCCAGCATGAGGGTATGACGACCCTGCTGCCCTCGCCGCGCCTCGCCGACGCATCGATTGCGGCCGGGACGGCGCAGAGCGTGCAGCTCGACAGCGTAGAACGCTCTTTCCCGCTGTCGCACGGGCGGCGAGACGTGCTCAGGGGGCTCGACCTCGACGTCGCGGCAGGCGAGATCCTGGCGGTGGTCGGGCCTTCCGGCTGCGGCAAGTCGACGCTCCTGCGCCTCGTCGGCGGGCTGGACACTCCGACCCGGGGTGCCATCCGTCTGAACGGCGTCGGCGTCACCGATGTCGACGAGCGCACTGCCGTCGCGTTCCAAGAGCCTCGGCTGCTCCCTTGGCGCACGATCGCCCAGAACGTCGAACTCGGCCTGCCACGAGGAACAGCCCGTCGCGCCGGACGTGAGCGCGTGCAGGAGCTGCTGCGCTTGGTGGGCCTCGAGCAGGCCGCAGATCAGCGTCCGCGTGAGGTCTCCGGCGGAATGGCCCAGCGGGCCGCACTCGCCCGGGCTCTCGCCCGGAACCCTGGCGTGCTGCTGCTCGACGAGCCCTTCGGTGCCCTCGACGCTCTGACGCGCCTGCGCATGCATGATCTGCTCCTCGAGATCCACGCCGCAGAGCCCACCACCGTCCTCCTCGTCACACATGACGTCGAAGAGGCGCTCTATCTCGCCGATCGCGTGCTGTTGCTGCGAACGCTGACCGGTGAAGACCTCGAAGAGCCTTCCATCTCCCGCACGATCCTCGTGCCGGGCATCCGTCCTCGCGACCGCGCCGATCGCGGACTCGCCGACCTGCGCGCCGACCTTCTCGAAGGCCTCGGCGTCGACACCCACCACCGCACCACCGAGGAGTCCTGATGAGCATCACCACCCGCCGAATCATCCCTGCGATCGCGATCGCCGGGACGATGATGCTCGTAGCGACCGGTTGCGTCGCCGGCGAGAACGCCACGGCCTCCGACACGGAGAACACCTCGGGATCCACGGGCTGGTCCTCGGACACATTGTCCGTCGATTTCGCGACCTACAACCCGCTCAGCCTCGTGGTCCGTGACCAAGGTCTTCTCGAGGACATCCTCGGGGACGACGTCGACGTCGAGTGGGTGCAGTCAGCCGGCTCGAACAAGGCCAACGAGTTGCTGCGTTCGGGCTCGGTCGACGTCGGCTCGACAGCCGGTTCGGCTGCGCTGCTCGCGCGCGCCAACGGATCGCCGATCCAGGTCATCGACATCTACTCGCAGCCGGAGTGGTCGGCCATCGTGGTCGGCCCTGATAGTGACATCACTTCGATCGAAGACCTCAAGGGCGCCTCCGTCGCGGCAACGAAGGGCACCGACCCGTACTTCTTCCTGCTGCAGGCACTCGAAGAGGGCGGGCTGACCCTCTCCGACGTCGAAGTGCAGAACCTCCAGCACGCCGACGGTCGTGCAGCGCTCGACGGCGGATCGGTGGATGCGTGGGCCGGGCTCGACCCGATCATGGCCGCGGCCGAGGTCGAGTCGGGGGACAAGCTGATCTACCGGAACGTGGACTTCAACACGTATGGGTTCCTCAACGCCACCGAGGACTTCCTCACGAACCACCCCGATCTCGCGCAGGCCGTCGTGGACGCCTACGAGCAGGCGCGTGAGTGGGCTCTCGAGCACCCCGAACAGACGGCGGCGCTGCTCGCCGAGGTCGCAGGCATCGACCCCGAGGTCGCGACGACCGTGATCCAGGAGCGTTCGAACCTCGACGTCAGCGGGATCCCGGGCGATGACCAGCTTGCCGTGCTGGAGAAGATCGCTCCGGTGCTCGTCGACTCCGGCGACGTGCAGGGCGGCCAGGAGTCCATCGACAAGGCGCTGGCGTCGATCGTGAACGACACGTTCGCGAAGAAGGCGGTCGGCGGCGAGTGACGATTCCGGACCGACTGATCGTCCCTGCTGACTCCCGGGATGCCCTCGACCTCGCGAAGGGGGATGTCGCGAGCTCGGAACGCGCAAGTCGCCGCAACTGGGACCGTCCCGCCGTCCGGATACTCGGCGGGGTCCTGCTGCCGGCAGTCATCCTCCTCGTCTGGCAACTGACGACGACGTCCGGTCTCGTCGAGCCCTATCGTCTGCCGACGCCCGCATCGGTCTATCAGGCCGGCGTCGAGCTGGCCGAGAGCGGACAGCTCTGGACACACATCGCGATCTCGGTGCAGCGTGTGCTCCTCGGGTTCGCGATCGGCTCCGTCACCGGGCTCGCAGCCGCGGCCATCGTCGGACTGTCCCGATGGGGTGACGTGCTTCTCAGCCCGACCCTCGCAGCGGTGCGAGCCGTACCGTCGCTCGCTTGGGTGCCGCTCCTCATCCTGTGGATGCAGATCGGCGAGGAGTCGAAGGTCACGTTGGTCGCGATCGGCGCCTTCTTCCCGGTGTACACGACTGTGGCCTCTGCCCTTCGGCACGTCGATCCCCACCTGGTCGAGGCCGGACGTTCGTTCAGTCTGCGCGGCTGGTCTCTGTTCCGCACGGTGCAGCTACCCGCCGTCGTACCTTCGGTCGTGTCCGGCCTTCGCCTCGCGCTCGCGCAGGCCTGGTTGTTCCTCGTCGCGGCGGAGCTGATCGCTTCGTCCATGGGCCTCGGTTTCCTGCTGACCGACTCGCAGAGCACCGGGCGCATCGACCGCATCCTGCTCTCCATCGTGCTGCTCGCCCTGCTCGGAACGGTGACCAGCGGTATCCTCGCGCTGCTGGAGAAGTACCTGCTGCGCCGGTGGGTATGAAGGTGACCGAGCCACGATTGCAGGAGTCGCGTGTGTACGCGGCCGCTCCCGGGTTCCGCGACGTGAACGTCACCGAAGAAGCGTATGCACGGGCCGCGGTGGATCCGATCGCGTTCTGGGAAGAGGCAGCGCGTCGCCTCGACTGGTCTGAACCGTGGCACACGGCGCACGAGTGGGACCCACCGGCGGGGGATGCCGTCCCCGCCGCGCGCTGGTTCGTGGGAGGGCGCCTCAACGTCGCCGTCAACTGCGTCGATCGGCACGTCGATGCCGGACTCGGTGACAAGGTCGCCCTGCACTTCGAGGGTGAGCCCGGTGATCGCCGCTCGGTCACCTACGCCGAATTGCAGGAGAGCGTCTCCCGGGCAGCGAACGCCTTGGTCGCCCTCGGCATCGAACCTGGTGACCGTGTGGTGATCTACCTTCCTGTCCTGGTGGAGACGATCGTCATCACGCTCGCGTGCGCTCGGGTGGGCGCCGTGCACTCGCTCGTCTTCGGCGGGTTCTCGGCGGAGGCGGTGCGGTTCCGGCTCTCGGACACCGGGGCGAAGCTCCTCGTCACGAGCGACGGTCAGTACCGGCGCGGAGTCGCCACGGAGGTCAAGACCACGGCCGACGTCGCCGCTGCGGGTCTTCCCGAGCTCGAGCGCGTTCTCGTGCTCCGTCGCACCGGCCAGGACGTGCCGTGGGTCCCCGGTCGCGACGTGTGGTGGCACGACGTCGTCGACACGGCGTCTCCGGTGCATGAGGCGGCTTCGTTCGACGCCGAGCATCCGCTCTTCATCATCTACACATCCGGCACCACGGGAAAACCCAAGGGGCTCGTGCACACCTCCGGCGGATACCTCGCGCAGGCGAGCTGGGCGCATTGGGCGCATTTCGATGCGAAACCCGATGACGTGCACTGGTGCACAGCAGATCTCGCCTGGGTCACCGCGCACACCTACGAGATCTACGGCCCGCTCTCGAACGGACTCACGCAAGTCATCTATGAGGGGACACCCGACACTCCGCGTCGTGAACGGCACCTCGAGATCATCGAGCGCTACGGAGTCACGGTGTACTACACGGCACCGACGCTGATCCGCACCTTCATGACGTGGTTCGGCCCTGAGCTCCCGGGCGGTTACGACCTCTCGACCCTTCGACTCCTCGGCACCGTGGGCGAGGCTATCAACCCCGAAGCATGGGTCTGGTTCCGTCGCAATTTCGGTCGCGACGAGGTCCCGGTGATCGATACCTGGTGGCAGTCCGAGACCGGTGCCGCGATGATCGCTCCGCTCCCCGGCATCACGAGCCTCAAGCCGGGGTCGGCATCGCTGCCGCTGCCGGGGATCGACGTAGCGGTGGTCGATGAGGACGGACGTGAGCTTCCGCCCGGCCGTTCCGGGACTCTCGTCGTCCGACGCCCGTGGCCGGGGATGGCCCGTACGGTGTGGCGAGATCCGCAGCGGTACCGGGACGCGTACTGGTCCACCTTCGCCGGGCTCGGTGAGTTCGGCGGATTCTATGTCGCAGGCGACGGCGCGACCCGAGATGCGGACGGATACGTCTGGATCCTCGGTCGTCTCGACGACGTCGTGAACGTCTCCGGGCATCGACTCTCGACCATCGAGATCGAGTCGGCTCTCGTCGCTCACGACACGGTGGGCGAGGCCGGTGCTGCCGGAGTCTCCGACGCGGTCACGGGGCAGGCCGTGGCGGTCTTCGTGACGCCGTCCGGGCGTGCAGACGTGACCCCGTCGGACTTACGCACCCACGTCGCTCGGGTGATCGGTCCCGTCGCCAAGCCGAAGCACATCATCATCGTCCCCGACCTGCCGAAGACGCGTTCGGGGAAGATCATGCGCCGACTCCTGGCACAGTTGTGGGAGGCCGAGCAGGATCGCCGCGCAGGGCGCGAGCCGCAGCCGCTCGGTGACACCACCTCCTTGCAGAACCCCTGGGCCATCGGCGACATCGCCGACGCGCTCACCGACGTCGAACTGAGGACAGCATGACGGAAGAACACCGTTTCGGATTCCGTACCCGAGCTCTGCATGCCGGGGGCACCCCGGACGCGTCGACGGGTGCGAGGGCGGTTCCGATCTATCAGACGACGTCCTTCGTCTTCGACGACGCCGCGGATGCGGGCAATCTCTTCGCCTTGCAGAAGTACGGCAACATCTACTCCCGCATCGGCAATCCCACCGTTGCTGCGCTCGAAGAGCGTCTGGCCTCGCTCGAGGGCGGGATCGGCGCAGTCGCGACCGCCTCGGGCATGAGCGCGGAGTTCATCACCTTCGCGGCCCTCGTGGGTGCGGGTGACCATGTCGTCGCCGCGGCGCAGCTCTACGGCGGGACGGTGACGCAGCTCGACGTGACTCTGCGGCGGTTCGGCGTCGAGACCACCTTCGTCGCCTCGACGGACCCTGCTGATTTCGCCGCGGCGATCCGCCCGGAGACCAAGGTCGTCTACGTCGAGATGATCGGCAATCCCTCCGGCGAGATCGCCGACATCGAGGGCCTCGCGGCCGTCGCACATCAGGCCGGGGTGCCGCTCGTCGTGGACGCGACGCTCGCCACGCCGTACCTCGCGCGCCCGCTGGAGCACGGCGCCGACATCGTGATCCACTCCGTGACGAAGTTCCTCGGCGGTCACGGAACGACTCTCGGCGGTGTGGTGATCGAGAAGGGCACGTTCGACTGGGGAAACGGGAAGTTCCCGCAGATGACCGAGCCCGTCGAGTCGTACGGCGGTATCAAATGGTGGGACAACTTCGGCGAGTACGGTTTCCTCACCAAGCTCCGCTCGGAGCAGCTCCGCGACATCGGCCCGGCGCTCAGCCCTCAGGCGGCGTTCAATCTGCTGCAGGGGATCGAGACGTTGCCGCAGCGAATCGATGCGCACCTCGCGAACGCACGCATCGTGGCGAACTGGCTCGCCGCCGATCCGAGGGTCGCCTACGTCACCTGGGCAGGCCTCGAGGGCCACCCGCACCACGAGCGCGCAGCGAAATACCTGCCGCTCGGGCCCGGCTCCGTCTTCGCGTTCGGCGTCGCGGCGGAGGACGGCCGGAGCGCGGGGGAGAGCCTGATCGAGAACCTGCAACTCGCCTCTCATCTCGCGAACATCGGCGATGCGCGCACTCTGGTCATCCATCCCGCGTCGACCACGCACCGCCAGCTCACCGAAGATCAGCTCGTCGCCGCAGGAGTACGCTCCGACCTGATCCGCATCTCCGTGGGGCTGGAAGATGCCGAAGACATCATCTGGGACCTCGACCAGGCACTCACGACAGCGACGGGAGCGAACCGATGACCGCGACAGAGGCCGTTTCGTGTGCGCTCCCGGGCGTCGCAGTCGCCCATCCGGAACGGAGCTGGCTGGGGCCGAACCAGCAGGAGCGGTTCTCCCTGCTCCGCCGCGCGACGTCGATCGCGATCGTCGGCGCATCGAACAATCCGGCTCGCGCCTCGTTCTTCGTGGCGACGTACCTGCTCTCGAGCACGGCGTACGACGTGTATCTCGTCAACCCGCGTGAGAAGGAGATCCTCGGGCAGCCCGTCTACGCATCGCTGAGCGATCTGCCCGTCGTCCCGGACATCGTCGATGTGTTCCGCCGCCACGACGACCTCCCCGGCGTCGCGCGGGAGGCGATCGACATCGGTGCACGGGCGCTCTGGCTCCAGCTCGGATCGTGGAATGAGGACGCGGCTGCGATCGCGGAATCGGCTGGGCTGTCGGTCGTGATGGATCGGTGCATCAAGATCGAGCACGCGCGCTTCCACGGTGGCCTCCACCTCGCCGGGTTCGACACGGGCGTGATCAGCTCGCGACGGCAGCTGCTCGCACGCTGAACCGCGCTCGGGCGAACCCTAGACTGGCGTCATGCCTCTCATCGCCCTCACCGGCGGCATCGCCTCCGGGAAGTCGACCATCGCCCGGCGTCTGGCCGAGCACGGTGCGATCGTCGTGGACGCCGATCAGATCGTGCGCGACGTGCAGGCTCCCGGTACACAGGTACTCGACCGGATCGCCGAGACCTTCGGCGCCGAGGTCATCGCCGAGGACGGCGCGCTCGATCGGGCTGCGCTCGGTTCGCGGGTCTTCGGAGAGCCCGCGCTGCTCTCGAAGCTGAATGAGATCGTGCACCCCGCGGTGCGCGAGGAGTCGCAGCGACGGTTCGACGACGCGTTCGCGCGGGATCCGAATGCCGTGGTCGTGTATGACGTTCCGCTTCTGGTCGAGGCCCGCGTGGACGACCCCTGGGACCTCATCGTGGTCGCCCACGCGCCTGCCGTTGTCCGACGTCGTCGACTCGTCGAACTGCGAGGCCTGGATGAACGCGCGGCGCTGGATCGCATCGAGGCTCAGGTGTCTGACGAGCGACGGCTCGCCGTCGCCGACATCGTGATCGATACGTCGGACACCCTGGAGCGGACCCGTGAGCAGACGGATGCCCTCTGGGAGCGGATCAGCGCGAAGTGACCTTCTCCGGTCACGCGCGAGGCTCGCGTGAGTATCGGCGTCTCATCGTCGGCCTGTTCTTCGCGGGCGTCGCGACCTTCGCGCAGCTCTACTCCGCGCAGGCCGTGCTGCCGCAGATGTCGTCAGACCTCTCGGTCACCCCGGCGACGGCCGCTCTCAGCGTGTCGGCGGCCACCCTCGGTCTGGCGTTGGCCGTGGTCCCCTGGTCGATGGTGGCGGACCGCATCGGTCGCGTACCCGCGATGGCCGCGGGGGTGCTCATGGCCACCGTCGTGGGTCTCTCGGCACCCCTGAGCAGCGAGATCTTCGCTCTGCTCGCCCTGCGATTCGTGGAGGGGGTCGCATTGGGGGCCGTTCCGGCCGTGGCTCTTGCGTACCTCAGTGAGGAGGTCGCGGCGAGCTACACCGCTGCCGCCGCGGGCAGCTATATCGCCGGCACCACGATGGGCGGATTACTCGGCCGCATCGGCGCGGGCATCGTCGGGGAGATGGCCGGGTGGCGCGCCGGAATCCTGGCCGTCGCCGTGATGTGCGCGGTCGCCGCCGTGCTCTTCCTCTGGCTGACGCCTCGCGCCCGAGGCTTCATCCCCGGTCGTCAGCGTACGGACAGGGGCCCCGGCATCCTCGAGAAGCTCCGTGCGCCGTTGCGCTCACCGCGCCAGTGGGCGCTGTACGCGCAGGGCTTCTTGTTGATGGGGGCGTTCGTCGCGGTCTACAACTACCTCGGCTTCCACCTCGCGGCGGAGCCGTTCGCGCTGCCGGCGTGGGTGGTGACGCTGCTCTTCCTCGCCTATCTCGCTGGCACGGTCTCCTCGCCGTCAGCCGGCGTGCTCGCGTCTCGGATCGGACGTTTCCCCGTGCTGCTCGCTTCGACCGGGAGCATGGCCGTAGGGGCGGCATCGTTCCTCGTGCCGGTGACCGGCGTCGTACTGGTCGGGCTCCTGGTGTTCACCGCGGGTTTCTTCGGCGCGCACTCGATCGCCTCCGGGTGGACCCCGGTCGCTGCCGGTGCCGCGAGTCGGGCACAGGCATCGTCGTTGTACTACTTCGCCTACTACGCGGGGTCGAGTCTGTTCGGCTGGCTCCTCGGCATCGTGTTCGGGGCGGCGAGCTGGGCCTGGTTCGTGATCGCGGTCGTCGCCATGTGCGCCGTGGCGATGCTCGCAGCCGTGTGCGCGCTTCGCGGGACGGCGGCGGAACGGGGATGATTCTCAGCGGGAGGCGCGACCGCCGCTGATATTCTGGTTATGGGCGTGGGGACGCACCAGGGGATGGTCTGCTGGGGGATAGCTTTTCCGCGCTCTGAGGAGTGGAAAAGTGACTCAGGGTAATCATGGCGTCTCACGCCGGACGGTCGTCGTCGGAGCGGCTTGGTCGGTACCCGTGATCGCAGCGGCCGTGGCTGTGCCGCTGGCGGCTGCCAGCGCGGGGACGAGCAATGACGCGGCGAACTACTACTGGGATACGGAGGCCCAGGGGAGCTTCACCTCGCTGGTGCCCGCCAGCGGAGGGCTTCGAGCGACGTTCAGCACTCAGATCAGCTACCGGGCCGATCCGTGGGTCAACCCTCCGGCCGGTGCATCGATCGTGGTCGTGGTCACCTTCAGCACGCCGGTCACTCTCGATCCCGCATCGTCGTTCGGTTCCTGGGTTCCTGAGCCGGCCGGAGGGTCGTCCGCGACGACCTTCACCTTCACCAAGACGCCGCCGAACTTCGGCGATGCATTGAGCTTCAACGTGATCGGTTCCGCACCCGGCACCCTCACCTCGACCGCCACGATGAGCCTGGTCGACGGCGGCGCGACCACGTGGTCGACCGAGCCCTCGGCGCAGACGGCGACGATCGTCGCCTGACGGCCTCGATGTCGGAGGGGCGGCATACGCTGGAGTCATGCAACCCACGCGTAGCGTCCGCCCCTTCGAGGTCATCAGCGAGTATGCGCCGGCCGGCGACCAGCCGCAAGCCATCGCCGAGCTCGCGGCGCGCATCAATGCGGGGGAGACCGACGTCGTGCTGCTCGGCGCGACGGGTACCGGAAAGTCAGCGACCACTGCGTGGCTCGTCGAGCAGGTGCAGCGTCCGACCCTCGTGCTGGCGCACAACAAGACGCTGGCCGCGCAACTGGCCAACGAGTTCCGTGAGCTGTTGCCGAACAATGCGGTCGAGTACTTCGTCTCCTACTACGACTACTACCAGCCCGAGGCCTATGTGCCGCAGACGGACACGTTCATCGAGAAGGACTCGTCGATCAACTCCGAGGTCGAGCGGCTTCGGCACTCGACGACGAACTCGCTGCTCAGCCGCCGCGACGTCGTCGTGGTCTCCACGGTCTCCTGCATCTATGGTCTCGGCGCGCCCGAAGAGTACTTCCGGGCCATGGTGGCTCTACAGGTGGGGGAGCGCTACGACCGTGATGCACTCATCCGGCAGTTCATCGCCATGCAGTACAACCGCAACGACGTCGACTTCTCCCGCGGCAACTTCCGCGTCCGCGGCGACACGATCGAGATCATCCCCGTCTACGAAGAGCACGCCATCCGCATCGAGCTGTTCGGGGACGAGATCGAGGCGCTGTACTCACTCCATCCGCTCACCGGCGAAGTCATCGAGAAGCTCGACTCCGTGCCGATCTTCCCCGCCTCGCACTATGTGGCCGGAACCGACGTCATTCAGCGCTCGATCGGCACCATCGAAGCGGAGTTGGAGGAACGTCTGGCGGAGTTCGAGCGGCAGGGCAAGCTCCTCGAAGCACAGCGTCTGCGCATGCGGACCACCTTCGACCTCGAGATGCTGCAGCAGTTGGGGTTCTGCTCGGGGATCGAGAACTACTCCAGGCACATGGACGGTCGGGAGCCGGGTGAGCCGCCTCACACGCTGCTCGACTTCTTCCCCGACGACTTCCTCCTGGTGATCGATGAGTCGCATGTCACGGTGCCGCAGATCGGTGCGATGTACGAGGGAGATGCCTCCCGCAAGCGCACCCTCGTGGACCACGGGTTCCGACTGCCGAGCGCAATGGACAACCGTCCGCTGCGCTGGGACGAGTTCAAGAACAGGATCGGTCAGACCGTCTACCTGTCTGCCACCCCCGGCAAGTACGAGATGGGGATCGCAGACGGCGTCGTCGAGCAGATCATCCGTCCGACCGGACTGGTGGACCCCCACATCGTCGTCAAGCCTTCCAAGGGGCAGATCGATGATCTGCTCGAGGAGATCCGCCTCCGGGTCGAGCGTGACGAGCGTGTGCTCGTCACAACCCTCACGAAGAAGATGGCCGAGGAGCTCACCGACTTCCTCGGCGAGCACGGTGTGCGGGTGCGCTACCTGCACTCTGACGTCGACACGTTGCGCCGAGTGGAACTCCTCAGCGAGCTGCGGTCGGGTGTCTACGACGTCCTCGTGGGCATCAACCTGCTCCGGGAGGGGCTGGACCTTCCCGAGGTGTCGCTCGTGGCGATCCTCGACGCCGACAAGGAAGGTTTCCTGCGTTCGGGGACCTCGCTCATCCAGACGATCGGGCGCGCTGCTCGAAACGTCTCGGGCGAGGTGCACATGTATGCGGACAAGATGACGGATTCGATGACGAAGGCCATCGAGGAGACGGACCGGCGTCGCGAGAAGCAGATCGCCTACAACAAGGAGAACGGGATCGACCCGCAACCTCTCCGCAAGCGCATCGCGGACATCACCGAGGTGCTGGCGAGGGAAGGCGCCGACACGGCCGAGATGCTGTCCGGTCGTGGCCGCGCGTCGGGCAAGGGCAAGTCGCCCACGCCCAACCTGCGCCGAACGGGCATCGCCGCCGAGGGGGCTCAGCAGCTCGAAGCCACGATCCAGGATCTCTCGGATCAGATGCTCGCAGCTGCATCCGAGCTGAAGTTCGAGCTCGCGGGGCGACTGCGCGACGAGGTGCAGGATCTCAAGAAGGAGCTTCGTGCGATGGAGCGCGCGGGACACGCGTAATCGAGGCGGGGACGGATGGATGCTGCAGGAGACGAACTCGCCGACCGGATCAGGGCGTTGCTGAGCGCCGACGTCGAGATCGAGGAACGGCGCATGTTCGGCACGCGAGCGTTCCTCGACGACGGCCACATCCTCCTAGGAGCGCGCCCGGGCGGCATCCTCCTGGTGCGGGTCGATGACGAGAGCGGGGCCACGTTGCTCACCCGGCCGGGAGTCGCGCGCGCGGTGATGGGGTCGCGGACGATGAGCTCGGGATGGCTCGATGTCGTGCCCGGTGCGATCGAGGACGATGATGAGCTGATGTTCTGGCTCGACGTCGCGAGGGAGTCGACGGGTTCAGCGGTGGAAGCGCCCGAGTCGGACTGACGTCACGGGCAGTGCACGAGGGTCTTCGGCCCGGAGCGATCGATCGTGTGCGCCGCCATGGGTGACCCGCACAGTGGACATGCCCTCTCGGCGCGTTCTGCGGGGCTGGGCGGAGGAGTCTTCTCGTACGGACCGACGGAGGCGGGGCCCGCGAACCGGATCAGGTTCGTGTTCGCCCAGGAGTAGAGGCCTCCGGCTTCGCGGATGCGGGTGCGGAGGGGTGGGCGATCGGAGTCCTTGGCCATGTTTGTTAGTGTACTAATGATTAGTGCAGATGTATAGTTTCCCTGTGGCGACGACCGATGACCTGCTCAAGTTGGAGAACCAGCTGTGCTTCGCGCTGGTGACAGCGGCGCGCAACGTCGTCGCTCTCTATCGACCGATCCTCGAACCGTTGGGGCTCACGCATCCGCAGTACCTCGTCATGCTCGCGCTCTGGGAGAAGGCCCCGCGGACGTTGAACGAGCTGGCCGTCGACCTCGCACTCGAACCGGCGACGGCATCGCCCCTGGTCAAGCGACTCGAGGCCGAGGGGCTGGTGGCCCGACAGCGCAGCGATGAGGACGAACGACGGCTCGAGATCACGCTGACGCCGGCGGGGGTGGCCTTGCGTGCAAGAGCCGTCGACGTTCCTCGTCGGGTCATGGAGTCGGTGGGCATGGGCGTGGACGAGATCGCCGCGCTCAGGGACGGCCTCAGCCCGTTCGCGGGGCGGCGTCCCGACCTCGGCTGACTCGTCCCTGCTCTCGCTTCGACCCGCGCACCGATGTCGGGACGGGGCACGAGGGGCCACGGCGGAGCCGATGTCGGTGGCCCCTCGTAGACTTGTCTGGTGCCCATCGTCCCCGTTGCTTCCTCAGGAAAACTCAGTGTCCGCGGTGCCCGCGTCCACAATCTCAAGAACGTCGACATCGACATCCCCCGCGACTCCCTGGTCGTGTTCACCGGCCTGTCCGGGTCGGGGAAGTCCAGTCTCGCGTTCGACACGATCTTCGCCGAAGGGCAGCGTCGCTACGTCGAATCGCTGAGCGCTTATGCGCGCCAGTTCCTCGGTCAGGTCGACCGTCCGGACGTGGACTTCATCGAGGGTCTGAGCCCGGCGGTCTCGATCGACCAGAAGTCCACCAACCGCAACCCGCGGTCGACAGTCGGCACCATCACCGAGATCTACGACTACATGCGTCTGCTCTGGGCGCGCATCGGCGTGCCGCACTGCCCCGAGTGCGGTGAGCGCATCCAGCGGCAGACGGTGCAGCAGATCGCCGATCAGCTCATGGAGTTGCCTGAGCGCACCCGGTACCAGGTCGTCGCTCCGATCGTCTCGCAGAAGAAGGGCGAGTTCGTCGACCTGTTCCGCGAGCTCGGCGCCAAGGGGTACTCCCGCGCGATCGTCGACGGGGAACTGATCCAGCTCGCCGAACCGCCGACGCTCAAGAAGAGCTACAAGCACGACATCGCCGTGGTGGTCGACCGCCTCGTCGCGTCCGATGACATCCTCGGTCGCGTCACCGACTCCGTCGAGACCGCGCTCGGGCTCGCGGGTGGAGTGGTGCAGATCAACTACGTCGACGGCGAGGGAGACGATGCGTGGCAGACGTTCTCCGAGAAGCTGGCCTGTCCGAACGGGCACGCGCTCACGCTCACCGAGATCGAGCCCCGCACGTTCTCCTTCAACGCACCGTTCGGCGCCTGTCCCGCATGCTCCGGACTAGGCACGCGGATGTCCGTCGATGTCGACCTGATGCTCGGCGACGAAGACCTCTCGATCCGCGAGGGCGTGATCATCCCGTGGACCACGCAGGGCAAGGGGCTGTTCCAGTACTACGAGCGCCTTCTCGAGGGGCTCTCGCGCGACCTCGACTTCTCGTTGGACACCCCCTGGCGCGATCTCCACTCCGATGTGCAGGACGCCGTGCTTCGCGGGGAGAACTACAAGGTCACCGTCAAGTGGAAGAACCGCTATGGCCGGGAAATGCGCTACGCCTCAGGGTTCGAAGGCGTGGTGCCGTACATCGAGCGGCAGTACCTGCAGGCGGAGTCCGACAATCAGCGCAACAGGTGGGGCGAGTACCTCCGCGAGGTCCCGTGCCCGGTGTGCGACGGCAACCGACTCAAGCCCGAGGTGCTCGCGGTCCAGGTCCACGGCCACTCGATCGCCGATGTCTCGCACCTGAGCCTCGCTGACGCCCGCGCATTCATGGAGACACTGACCCTCACCGAGCGCGAGGCGAAGATCGCTGCACAGGTCCTGCGGGAGATCCGGCTCCGTCTCGACTTCCTGCTGCAGGTCGGCCTTTCCTATCTCAACCTCAGCCGCTCGGCGGGCTCTCTCTCCGGTGGCGAGGCACAGCGCATCCGCTTGGCCACGCAGATCGGTTCCGGCCTCACCGGCGTGCTCTACGTGCTCGATGAACCCTCGATCGGACTCCACCAGCGTGACAATCGCCGACTGATCGAGACGTTGCTCACGCTGCGCGATCTCGGCAACACGCTCATCGTGGTCGAGCACGACGAGGAGACGATCGAAGCTGCAGACTGGGTCGTCGACATCGGCCCCGGTGCCGGCGTCAACGGCGGCGAAGTCGTGCATTCCGGGCCCTACTCGGCTCTGCTCAACGACAGTGCGTCCATGACGGGGGAGTACCTCTCCGGCCGCCGCGAGATCCCGATGCCCGAGAAGCGTCGCAAGATCGACAAGAAGCGGATGCTGAGTGTCGTCGGCGCGCGGGCGAACAACCTCCGCAACGTCACGGCCGATTTCCCGCTGGGCGTGCTGACCGCGGTGACCGGCGTGAGCGGTTCCGGAAAGTCGTCGCTCGTGAACGACATCCTGTACCAGGTGCTCGCAGCGCGGTTGAACGGTGCCCGCACGGTTCCGGGGAAGCACACGCGTGTGACAGGGCTCGACAACCTCGACAAGGTCGTGCACGTGGACCAGGCGCCGATCGGTCGTACCCCACGATCGAACCCCGCGACGTACACCGGCGTCTTCGACCGCATCCGTACCCTGTTCAGCGAGACTCCCGAGGCGAAGGTCCGCGGCTATCTGCCGGGCCGCTTCAGCTTCAACGTCAAGGGCGGTCGCTGCGAGGCATGCTCCGGTGACGGCACGATCAAGATCGAGATGAACTTCCTGCCCGACGTCTACGTCGACTGCGAGGTCTGCCACGGCAAGCGGTACAACCGCGACACCCTGGCGGTGCATTACAAGGGCAAGAACATCGCCGAGGTCCTTGAGATGCCGATCGAGGAGGCGGCGGAGTTCTTCGAGCCGATCCAGGCGATCCACCGTTACATGAAGACCCTCGTCGATGTCGGTCTGGGCTATGTGCGGTTGGGGCAGTCGGCGACGACGCTCTCGGGCGGCGAGGCCCAGCGTGTCAAGCTCGCCACGGAGCTCCAGCGGCGCAGCAACGGACGAAGCATCTACGTGCTCGATGAGCCGACCACGGGCCTGCACTTCGAAGATGTCCGCAAGCTCCTCGAGGTCCTCAACGGTCTGGTCGACAAGGGCAACACCGTGATCGTCATCGAGCACAACCTCGACGTGATCAAGTCCGCTGACTGGGTGATCGACCTCGGCCCCGAGGGTGGCTCCGGCGGCGGTCAGATCGTGGCCACCGGCACCCCGGAGCAGATCGCTCGCGTCGAGGAGAGCCACACAGGCCTGTTCCTCGGCGAGATCCTGGGTGAAGGGCGCGCCGCGCGGAAGGCCAGCTGATGGCCGATGCGCTGCCGTACAAGCCTCGGCCGGGGGAGATCCCGACCGATCCCGGTGTGTACCGCTTTCGTGATGCCGCTGGCCGTGTGCTCTACGTCGGCAAGGCGAAGAACCTCCGTCAGCGGCTCTCGAACTACTTCGCCCCCCTGCAGACACTGCACGAGCGCACTCGACGGATGGTCACTACAGCGGCCTCCGTCGAGTGGACGGTCGTAGCCACGGATGTCGACTCCCTGCAGCTCGAGTACATGTGGATCAAGGAGTTCGATCCGCCCTTCAACGTCCGCTACAAAGACGACAAGTCCTACCCCTTCATGGCGGTGACGCTCGCCGACGAGGCTCCTCGCGTGATCGTCACCCGAAACCGGAGGATTCCCGGCGCGCGGTACTTCGGTCCGTTCCCGAAGGTCTGGGCGGTGCACGAGACGATCGATCTGATGATCAAGGCGTTTCCGATCCGTACCTGCAGTGACTCCAGCTACCGCCGCGCCATGCAGACGGGCAGGCCGTGCTTCCCCGGACAGATCGGCAAGTGCGGCGGCCCGTGTTCGATGACGGTGAGCATCGAGGAGCACCGCGCGATGGTCGATGACTTCGTCGCGTTCATGGCCGGCGGTGACGAGCGCTTCACCCGGGAACTCACGAAGCGGATGCTGGCGGCATCCGCGGCGATGGACTACGAGGCCGCCGCGAGGTACCGCGACAAGCTTTCCGCGATAGAGGCCGTGCTGGGAAAGAGCGCGCTCGTGCTGCCCGCGGACGAGGATGCGGATCTGTTCGGTATCGCGGAGGATGAGCTCTCCGCCGCCGTGCAGCACTTCGTGATCCGTGGCGGCAGAGTGCGGGGTGTGCGCGCTCTGACGATCGAGAAGGAGATCGACATCTCCAGCGGCGAACTCGTCGAACAGGTGCTGCAGCAGGCCTACGGTGAGGCGCAGGACATTCCCCGCCGCATCCTGGTTCCGACGTTGCCCGACGATGCCGCGGAGCTCGAGACGTGGTTGCGTGAGCGTCGCGGCAAGAGAGTCGAGATCGCGGTCGCCCAGCGCGGTCAGCGCGCTGACCTGATGCGCACGGCGACGTTGAACGCGCAACAGGCGCTGATCCGGCACAAGACCCGACGCACGACGGACTATGTCGCCCGCACTCAGGCTCTCACCGACCTGCAGGAAGCTCTCGGCATGGACGAGGCTCCGCTGCGGATCGAATGCTTCGACATCTCGCACCTCGGCGGGACGAACGTCGTCGCGTCGATGGTCGTCTTCGAAGACGGGCTGCCTCGTAAGGACCAGTACCGATCGTTCAACATCGCCGAGACCACGGACGACACCGATTCGATGTACCAGGTGCTCCGCCGCCGGTTGGCTTACCTCGACCGCCCCGAAGAGGAGTCCGCAGTCATAGACCCGACGACGGATGAGGTCGTGTCGGAGGACCTCGGCACGGCCACCGTGCGTCGCAAGCCTCGTTTCGCCTACCCGCCCCAGCTCCTGTTGGTCGATGGCGGTCAGCCCCAGGTGGAGGCGGCAGCGCGCGCGCTGCGCGATGCCGGGCATACCGAGATCGCGGTCTGCGGAATCGCGAAGCGCCTCGAAGAGGTCTGGCTGCCCGGAGACGATTTTCCCGTGATCCTGCCTCGCACGAGCGAGGCGCTCTACCTGTTGCAGCGTCTGCGCGACGAGGCTCACCGATTCGCGATCACGCATCAGCGCAAGAAGCGGCGCAATGACATCACCTCGGTGCTCGCAGAAGTGCCGGGACTCGGGAGCTCACGGATCAAGGTGCTGCTCAAGCATTTCGGCTCGGTCACCGCGCTTCGTGCGGCCGCACCGGCACAGATCGAAGAAGTCCAAGGAATCGGCCCCGTGCTCGCCCAGAACATCCACACGCACCTGTCCACTCGCTAGGCTGGAGGCCGAGGGGGAGAAGGAGCACTGAGCAATGTCTGACGAGGAGAAGGGCGAATTCCTCATCGTCACAGGGATGTCCGGCGCGGGGCGGACCACGGTGGCGAACGCCTTGGAAGATCTCGGCTGGTACGTCGTCGACAATCTCCCGCCGCAGATCCTGCGCCCCCTGCTCGATCTGACCGACATGGGCGGCACCGCGTTGCCGAAGGTCGCTGCCGTCGTCGATGTTCGCGGGGGCAATCTCTTCGACGATTTCCCCGGTGTGGCGCGCGCCCTGCGCTCGCGCGGCTCTGTCCGGGTCTTGTTCCTCGATGCATCAGACGATGTGCTGGTGAGACGGTTCGAGTCCGTTCGGCGCCCGCACCCCCTGCAGGGCGAAGGCACGCTCCTCGACGGAATTCGTGTCGAGCGGACCCGGCTCGCCCCCATCCGTGAGGGCGCCGACCTCGTGATCGACACCTCCACCCTGAACATCCATCAGCTGGCGACCCAGGTCTCCGACATCTTCTCGGAAGAGGGAGAAGCCCGACACCGCGTCACCCTCCTCAGCTTCGGGTTCAAGTACGGATTGCCGACGGACGTCGATATCGTCGCCGACATGCGGTTCCTGCCGAATCCGTTCTGGAACGAGGAGCTTCGCGGACTCACCGGACAGGACGAGCGGGTCAGGGAGTACGTCCTCTCCCGCGAGGGGGCGATGGAGTTCCTGGATTCCTACGCGTCCGCGCTGCTTCCGGTGCTCGAGGGATATCAACGCGAGAACAAGAGCCACTCGACGATCGCGATCGGCTGCACCGGGGGGAAGCACCGCTCGGTCGCGATGTCGGAGGAGCTGGCACGCAGGCTCGCAAGCATCCCTGGAGTCGCCGTGAACGTCCGTCACCGGGACCTCGGCCGCGAGTAGACAGCCTTCCGGCCGAGTAAGCTGGACGTTTGCGTCGCGACCCGACGCGTGAACGTGAAGGAGTGTCGTGGCACTAACCACCGACGTCAAGGCCGAGCTGGTCAGCATCCGCAATGCACCCCCGACGGTGCGAGTTGCGGAAGTCACCGCGATCCTCCGGTTCGCCGGTGGCCTGCATTCGATCGCCGGTCGCGTGGCCGTGGAGGCCGAGGTGGATGCTGAGACCCTCGCACGCCGCGTCGCGCGGGACCTCGCAGAGATCTACGGGGTGCGCCCCGAAATCGCGCAGGTGCAGTCGAGCACCGCGAACGATGGAGCGCGGTGGGCCGTCCGCGTGATCGCCCAGGGCGAGACCCTCGCGCGCCAGACCGGCCTCCTCGACCAGCGCCGTCGCCCCGTGCGTGGACTTCCGAACCGCCTCACGACCGGCTCTCGTGCCGAGGTCGCCGGTCTCTGGCGCGGTGCGTTCCTGGCGGCAGGCTCGCTGAGCGAGCCCGGCCGATCCGCGATGCTCGAGGTCGTGTGCCCGTCGTCGGAGGCGGCGATGGCACTCGTGGGCGCTGCGCACCGTCTCGGCGTCGCCGCGAAAGCACGCGAAGTACGGGGCATGCCTCGGGTCGTGGTGCGTGAGGGCGAAGCGATTCGCACCGTACTCAACGAAATGGGCGCGCAGAAGACGGCCATCGCGTGGGAAGAGCTCCGGCAGCGGCGTGAGGTTCGTGCCGGGGTCAACCGCCTGGTGAACTTCGACGATGCCAACCTGCGCCGCTCGGCACAGGCCGCAGTGGCCGCGTGCGCGCGTGTCGAGCGTGCGCTGGAGATCCTGGCCGACGAGGTTCCCGATCACCTGAAGGTGGCCGGCGAACTTCGTCTCGCGCACCGCGACGCCAGCCTCGACGAGCTCGGCCACCACGCTGACCCGCCGCTGACGAAGGACGCCGTCGCCGGCCGCATCCGTCGTCTGCTCGCTATGGCGGACAAGCGCGCACAGCAGGAGGGAATCCCTGGAACGGAAGCGGCTGTGCCCGTCGGACTCGACGTCTGACCCGCACCCTTCGACGAAGACCCGCCGCCCGGCATGAGGGCGGCGGGTCTTCGTCATGTGGCGGAAGGTTCGAGGGCGCATCCGCGTTGTCGTCAGTAGGATGAATCACGTCCGCTCTACGCCGCACATCGGCGGCGCGGAGGATCGGCAAGCGCCGCGGCGCGGCGCGGATTGGATGAAAGCGATATGGCGACCTACACGCTCCCCGACCTTCCCTACGACTTCGCAGCGCTCGAGCCGCACATCAGCGGCAAGATCATGGAGCTGCACCACGACAAGCACCACGCGGCCTACGTCGCAGGTGCGAACACCGCGCTCGACCAGCTCGCCGAGGCCCGCGAGAGCGGCAACCTCGCGAACGTCAACAAGCTCGAGAAGGACCTCGCGTTCAACCTCGGCGGTCACGTGAACCACTCGATCTTCTGGACGAACCTGTCGCCGAACGGCGGAGGTGAGCCCGAGGGCGAGCTGAAGGCCGCCATCGACGAGTACTTCGGCTCGTTCGAGAAGTTCCAGGCGCACTTCACGGCTGCAGCCACCGGTATCCAGGGCTCCGGCTGGGCGGTGCTCAGCTGGGATTCGATCGGTTCGCGTCTGATCATCCAGCAGCTGTTCGACCAGCAGTCGAACACCGCGCAGGGCACGATCCCGCTGTTCCAGCTCGACATGTGGGAGCACGCGTTCTACCTCGACTACCTCAACGTCAAGGCGGACTACGTCAAGGCTGCGTGGAACATCGCGAACTGGGAGAACGTCGCCCAGCGCCTCGAGGTCGCCCGTAAGCAGACGAACGGCCTGCTGGTACTGTCGTAACCGGGTTGCGTCCCGGCGGGCCATGGCTCGTCGGGACGCTCTCTCAGCCAAAAAACCCCGCGCATCACGCACGCTGGAAAGCCGCGTACTGCGCACGAGAAACAGGGAGACCTGAGTGTCTGTCAAGATCGGTATCAACGGCTTCGGCCGCATCGGACGCAACTACTTCCGCGCGGCTCTCGCGCAGGGAGCGGACCTTGAGATCGTCGCCGTCAACGACCTCACCGACAACAAGACCCTGGCGCACCTGCTGAAGTACGACTC
Organism: Microbacterium paraoxydans; assembly: GCF_020524545.1. Taxonomy (GTDB): domain Bacteria; phylum Actinomycetota; class Actinomycetes; order Actinomycetales; family Microbacteriaceae; genus Microbacterium; species Microbacterium paraoxydans_C. The sequence continues at coordinate 142,693 of NZ_JAIVLG010000004.1, forward strand.
GGTCGGCGGCGTCCTCGACGCCGAGATCAGCTACGACGACGACAGCATCACCGTCAACGGCCAGACGATCAAGGCCTTCGCGGAGCGCGACCCCGCCGGTCTTCCGTGGGGCGAGCTGGGCGTCGACATCGTCATCGAGTCGACCGGCTTCTTCACCAAGGCCGAACTCGCCAAGAAGCACATCGAGGCCGGCGCGAAGAAGGTCCTCATCTCGGCTCCGGGCACCGGCGTCGATGGCACGTTCGTCATGGGCGTGAACGAGGACACGTACAACCCGGAGACGGACCACATCATCTCCAACGCGTCGTGCACCACGAACTGCCTCGCGCCGCTGGCGCAGGTCTTCAACGACGCGTTCGGCATCGACCGGGGCTTCATGATGACCGCTCACGCGTACACCGCGGACCAGAACCTGCAGGACGGTCCGCACAGCGACCTCCGCCGCGCACGTGCTGCCGCGATCAACATCACGCCCGCGTCGACCGGCGCCGCCAAGGCCATCGGCGAGGTTCTCCCGGAGCTCCAGGGCAAGCTCAGCGGCTCGTCCTACCGCGTTCCGGTTCCCACCGGCTCGATCGTCGATCTCACCCTCATCACCGACCGTGACAACCTGACGGTCGACGAGGTCAACGAGGCGTACAAGAAGGCTGCAGCGGAAGGCCGCCTCGCCGGTTTCCTCCAGTACAACGAGGACCCGATCGTCTCGAGCGACATCGTGCACAACCCGCACTCGTCGATCTTCGACGCCACCCTCACCAACGTCAGCGGCAACCTGATCAAGGTGTCGAGCTGGTACGACAACGAGTGGGGCTACTCCAACCGTCTGGTCGACCTGACCGAGTACGTGGCCGAGCGCCTCTAAACTCAGAAACATGACTCTGCGTACCCTGGACACTCTGGGGTCGCTCGAGGGCAAGCGTGTCATCGTCCGTTGTGATCTCAACGTCCCCCTGCGGGATGGGATCATCACGGACGATGGCCGTGTCCGCGCCTCGTTGCCGACCCTCAACGCACTGATCAACGCGGGCGCCCGCGTCATCGTGTGCTCCCACCTCGGACGGCCCGACGGCACGCCCGACCCGCAGTACAGCCTGGAGCCGGTCGCTCAGCGCCTTTCCGAGCTGCTCGGCTCTCCGGTCGCATTCGCACGGGACACGGTCGGCGAGTCGGCCACGGAAGCGGTCGCGTCGCTCGAGGACGGCGGAGTCGTCGTCATCGAGAACCTGCGGTTCAACCCGGGGGAGACCTCGAAGGGCGAGGCGACGCGTGCGGCTTTCGCCGCAGAGCTCGCGGAGCTCGGCGACGTGCTGGTCTCCGACGGGTTCGGGGTCGTGCACCGCAAACAGGCGAGCGTCTACGAACTCGCCGAGTTGCTGCCGTCGGCCGCCGGTCTGCTGATCGCCGCCGAGCTCGATGTGCTGGACCGCCTGACCGAGAACCCGGAGCGCCCCTACGCGGTCGTGCTCGGAGGCTCGAAGGTCAGCGACAAGCTCGGCGTCATCTCGCACCTGCTTCCGCGGGTCGACAAGATCCTCGTCGGTGGTGGAATGCTGTTCACCTTCCTCAAGGCACAGGGCCACGCCGTGGCCTCCAGCCTCCTGGAAGAGGACCAGCTCGACACCGTTCGCGGCTACATCGCCGAAGCGGCCGAGCGCGGCGTGGAGCTCGTGCTGCCCACCGACGTCATCGTCGCCGCGTCCTTCGGCGCGGACGCCGCCCACGAGGTCGCTGCATCCGACGCGATCGAGTCGACGCCGTTCGGCGCCGCTGGTATCGGACTGGACATCGGCCCGGAGACGGCTGCACGCTTCGCCGAGGTCATCCGTGCGTCGAAGACCGTGTTCTGGAACGGCCCCATGGGCGTGTTCGAGTTCCCGGCGTTCGCGGCCGGAACCAAGGCGGTGGCGCAGGCGCTCACCGAGGTCGACGGCCTCAGCGTCGTCGGCGGGGGAGACTCCGCTGCCGCAGTTCGTCAGCTGGGCTTCTCCGACGAGCAGTTCGGTCACATCTCGACCGGCGGCGGCGCAAGCCTCGAATTCCTCGAAGGCAAGAAACTACCTGGGCTGGAGGTCCTCGGATGGGCGTGAACTCCCGTACCCCGCTGATCGCGGGAAACTGGAAGATGAATCTCGACCACCTTCAGGCGGTCGCGTTCGTGCAGAAGCTGCACTGGACGCTGAAGGATGCGAAGCACGAGGACGGGTCCGTCGAGGTGGCGGTCTTCCCGCCCTTCACCGACATCCGCAGCGTGCAGACCCTCATCGATGCGGACAAGATCCCCTTCGCCCTCGGCGCGCAGGATGTCTCGGCGCATGACTCCGGTGCGTACACCGGTGAGGTGTCGGGTGCGTTCCTGGCGAAGCTGGACGCGAAGTACGTCATCATCGGTCACTCGGAGCGTCGCGAGTACCACGCCGAGGGCGACGACGTGGTGGCGGCCAAGGTGAAGGCGGCGATCAAGCACGACCTCGTCCCGGTGATCTGCGTCGGCGAGACGGCAGAGGACCTCGAGAAGTTCGGCGCCAGCGCTGTTCCCGCCGGCCAGCTCGAAGCCGCGCTCCAGGGTGTTTCCGCGAAGGCGGACATCGTCGTGGCGTACGAGCCGGTGTGGGCCATCGGCTCCGGTCAGGCGGCGACTCCGCAGCAGGCGCAGGACGTCTGCGCCGCGCTGCGCGGTGTCATCGCGAAGGTCCTGGGCGACGAGGCCGCCGCGCGCACACGGATCCTCTACGGCGGATCCGTGAAGGCGGCGAACATCGCCAGCTTCATGCGTGAGCCCGACGTGGACGGCGCCCTCGTCGGCGGGGCCAGCCTCGTCGTGGACGAATTCGCGGCGATCATCCGCTTCGAGAAGCACGTCGGCGTGTGAGTGCAGCGGGGCTCCTGCCCCGCTGCACCGTATACTTGACCGTTACGGGGGCGCTCCTGCCCCATCGAAAGGCTCTTTCTCGTGGCAATTCTTGAGTTCGTCCTGCAGGTCGTGCTGGGTATCACCAGCGTCCTGCTGACCCTCCTCATCCTCTTGCACAAAGGTCGCGGCGGTGGCTTGTCCGACATGTTCGGTGGCGGCATGACGTCTGCTGTCGGCTCCTCCGGCCTTGCGGAGCGGAACCTGAACCGCTTCACCGTCGTCCTGGCGCTGACGTGGTTCGTCTCCATCGTCGCGCTGGGCCTCATCACGAAATTCGAGGTCATCTGATGGCTACCGGTGGAAACGCGATCCGTGGCACCCGCGTGGGCTCCGGCCCGATGGGGGAGCAGGACCACGGCTACCACGCCGACCGCATCGCGGTGTCCTACTGGGACGGGCTGGGCAACGAGACCGTGCGCTACTTCGCGGCCGGTCTCCCGGAAGAAGAGATCCCCGACATCATCGACCACCCGCAGTCGGGTCTGCCGGCCGGTCGTGACAAGGAGAACCCGCCCGCTCTCGCGAAAGCGGAGCCGTACAAGACGCACCTCGCCTATGTGAAGGAGCGGCGTACGGACGAGGAAGCCGTCCAGCTGCTCGACGACGCCCTCGCCCAGCTGCGTGAGCGTCGGGGCCAGTGACCTCGACCTGACATCGGAAGAAGCCGCCGCGAGTGATCGCGGCGGCTTCTTCCGTCTCTGGAAGGGCGCGGGGTCTCAACGGCACCCCGCGGCGGCATCGATGTACTCCTGCGGCGGGTAGCCGTACGCCCAGACTCCGTTGGCATCATCGGTGTACCCCATGCTGATCGCCCAGGCGGTCGCCCACTTCTCGATGCTGTCCTGCGTGGAGGCGTCGTACATGTCTTCGCACTTCACGCTGATCGCGTGGCCCACTTCGTGCGCGACGAGGGCCTTGCTCCGCTCGGCGGGCCACTGTTCTGCGACCGAATTCGACAATTCGATGATCGCGCGGTCCGGGTCGTCCCACCACCACGTCGTGTAGCCGCCCATGCTTCCGTTGTAGCCTGCGCCGTTCACCACGGGAGCCCAGTCGAACTCCAGCAGGACCCCGGGGGCGAGCGATCGTGCGAAGGACTCGATCTCCAGTCTCGCGCCCCTCAGCGGCCCCGCCTTCTCGGCCAGTTCTTCGGCCTCGGTGGCGATGACCTCGGCCGCGGCTCCTTGCAAGGACAGATACGTCGACGCCGCGTCGTCGTCCAGGATCGTCGTGGCGGTGGCCACCGAAGCCGCCTTCCGCAAGGAGATCACGGCGTCGTTCCTGGCCGAGAGATGCGCCTTCTCGAAGGCGACGGCCGCCTCGCCCGTTGTCGAGAGGACTGCCACTCCGCTCTCTGAGACGCCCTCACTGGCGGAGGCGATCTCCGTTCGCGCCGTGCGCAGATCGTCGGAGAGCCGGCTCGAGGACGTCAGGTGCTGCTCCAGGAGCGTCGTCGATCCGAAGAGCTCCCAGAACCAGACGGGCTTCTCGCCCGGAGAGGGGACCTCGGTCGCCACGATCTCCTCCGCAGAGGAAGCGGTCGTCTGCGCCTTCTCGAACGCGGAGGTCAGCGCGGCCCCCAGCTGCGCATCCACAGCGAGAGCGGGATTCTCGACGGACAGGACCTGCCCCGCCGCATCCGTGACGTCGCGCAGGTCGGTGATGTCGCTGCGAACCTCCGTCTTCGCCGAGGACGCCGTCTCCGCGGCCTCCGCGTACCGCGATGCGGCGCTGTCGTATCCGAGGTTCGCAGCCACCTGGGTGATCGAGAGCGCGGCGACGACCGCGACACCGCCGACCAGTCCCAGGATCAGACCGCGGCGGCTCTTCCTGCGTGTGGGAGGGGAGAGGGGAGGCGGCGCGGATGAGAACGCCACGGGCAGGTGGTGCGCACCGAGAAGGGGCGTCGGCGTTTCGACAGGTGGCGGGGTCGGGATCGTCACGTCGTGCCCATCCTGTGGGGCCTTCCGGCCGGTGGCTGCCTGCATCAATGCTGTCAGCGTATTCGATTCCCGAGCGGAGCAGACGAAGAAGGCCCCCACCACGGGGTGGGGGCCTTCTGGAACGGAGGGGCTGACGGGAATCGAACCCGCATCATTAGTTTGGAAGACTAAGGCTTTACCACTAAGCTACAGCCCCGGATCCGGGACTCTGGAAGTCTCGGTGCCGACTCAACGACTATACCGGACTCTGGCGCATGCTCCGGTCCGTTAGACTCTGTGGGGCTGAATCTGCGTGCGGATTCCCCGGGGCGTAGCTCAGCTTGGTAGAGCGCCCGCTTTGGGAGCGGGAGGTCGCAGGTTCAACTCCTGTCGCCCCGACACGGCCCCACGGACCTTACAGCCGCGATACCGCGCGGAAATCACAAGGAGAACACACCAGCATGGCGAACAGCACCGTCGAGAAGCTGACCCCGACCCGGGTCAAGCTCAGCATCACGGTCACCCCGGACGACCTCAAGCCCAGCATCGCGCACGCCTACGAGCACATCGCTCAGGACGTGCAGATCCCCGGCTTCCGCAAGGGCAAGGTTCCGGCGCCCATCATCGATCAGCGCATCGGCCGCGGTGCCGTCATCGAGCACGCGGTGAACGAGGGCCTGGACAAGTTCTTCCGCGACGCCACGGTCGAGCACAAGCTGCGCGTCGTCGGTCGCCCCTCGGCCGACATCACGCAGTGGCCGAGCGAGAAGGACTTCTCCGGCGACCTGCTCGTCGACATCGAGGTGGACGTCCGTCCTGACATCGAGCTCCCCTCCTACGACGGCATCACCGTGACCGTCGACGCCGTCGAGGCGGATGACGCTGCGCTCGACGCTGAGCTCGACAACATGCGTGCCCGTTTCGGCACGCTCGTCCCGGTCGATCGTCCGGCCACGAAGGGTGACTTCGTCGACCTCGACCTCGTCGCCACGATCGACGGCGCCGAGATCGACCGCGCCGAGGGCGTCTCGTATGAGATCGGCTCCGGCGAGCTGCTCGAGGGCATCGACGACGCGATCGAGTCCCTCACCGCGGGTGAGGACACCACGTTCCGCTCGGCGCTCGTCGGTGGCGACCACGCGGGCTCCGAGGCCGAGGTCTCCGTGACGGTCAAGGCCGTCAAGGAACGCGAGCTGCCCGAGGCTGACGACGACTTCGCTCAGATCGCGAGTGAGTTCGACACGATCGCAGAGCTCCGGGAGAGCCTGGCAGAGCGTGTCGCTCAGCAGGGCGTCTTCACGCAGGGCTCCGCCGCACGCGACAAGCTCGTGGAGGTGCTGCTCGAGCAGATCGAGATCCCGGTTCCGCCTCAGCTCATCGAGGACGAGGTCCACAACCACCTCGAGGGCGAAGGCCGTCTCGAGGACGACGTGCACCGTGCCGAGGTCACCGAAGCGAGCGAGAAGCAGTTCCGTACGCAGGTGCTTCTCGACACGATCGCCGAGCAGGCTGACGTGCAGGTCTCGCAGGAGGAGCTCAGCCAGTACCTCATCCAGTCGGCGGCGCAGTACGGCATGGCGCCGCAGGAGTTCGTCGAGGCTCTGCAGTCGTCGAACCAGCTCCCCGCGCTCGTCGGTGAGGTCGCCCGCAACAAGGCCCTCGCGATCGCGCTCGGCAAGGTGAAGGTCGTCGACAGCAACGGCAAGGCCGTCGACCTGTCCGACTTCATCGTGACCGATGACGAGGCTGCGGAGGCTGAGGCCGCCGAGTCCGAGGAGAAGCCGGCCAAGAAGGCTCCCGCCAAGAAGCCGGCCGCCAAGAAGGCTCCGGCCAAGAAGGCTGCCGAGACTGAAGACGCCGAGAAGCCGGCCGCCAAGAAGCCCGCTGCCAAGAAGGCTCCGGCCAAGAAGGCCGCCGACAAGGCCGAGTGATCGACACGATCCTGTGAAGAGGGCGGATGCTGCGGCATCCGCCCTCTTTTCCTATCGAGGAGACGACCATGACGAAGAGCTGGGACGAGCGCGTGGACGAGGTCTGGGCGGAGGCCTCCGGTGAGGAGGTCGGTGCTGACACGATCGCCCGCATCGACGCGCTGGCTGCGGAGCGCGGCCCCGACGACGCCCGCGCGGAGTTCGAACGGGCAGGTGCGCGCGACTCCGCGGGGATGCCGGCAGAGGCGGTCGTGCTGTATCGCCGCGCTCTCATGCTGGGCCTCGACGAGGAGCACCGACCGCAGTGCGTGATCCAGCTGGCGAGCTCGCTGCGGAATCTCGGCGAGTACGAAGACGCCCTCGCCGTCATCCGTGCGGAGGAGGAGCTCTCCGCCGACGGTCCGTACCGCGACGCCGTCGCCACGGTCCACGCCCTCATCCTCGCGAGCGCGGGCCGACCGGCGCAGGGGCTCTCGGTGGCGTTGCTCGCCCTGGTGCCCCACCTTCCGCGCTACCACCGGTCGATGACGGCATACGCCCTCGAGGTCGCCGACGCCGACACCTGATATGCCGACGGCGAACACGGCCTGGGTGCTGCGCCCGCGCCGGTAGATTCGAATCACTGAAACACGGAATCAGGAGCTGACATGGCTGAACCCCTCGTCGCGACAAGCGTCTTCGACAGGTTGCTGAAGGACCGCATCATCTGGCTCGGCTCGGAGGTGCGAGATGAGAACGCCAACGAGATCTGCGCGAAGATCCTTCTGCTCGCCGCAGAGGACTCCGAGCGGGACATCTATCTCTACGTGAACTCACCCGGTGGTTCGATCACCGCCGGCATGGCCATCTACGACACGATGCAGTTCGTCCCGAACGACATCGTCACGGTCGGTATCGGAATGGCCGCCTCGATGGGGCAGCTGCTGCTGACGGCAGGCACGAAGGGCAAGCGGTACATTACCCCCAACGCGCGAGTGCTGCTGCACCAGCCGCACGGCGGCTTCGGCGGGACGTCGAGTGACATCCAGACCCAGGCGCAACTCATCATGTCGATGAAGAACCGCCTCGCCGAGATCACGGCGGCGCAGACCGGCAAGTCGGTCGAGCAGATCAACGAGGACGGTGACCGCGACCGCTGGTTCACCGCCGAGGAGGCGCTCGAGTACGGCTTCGTCGACCACATCCGCGAATCGGCTTCCGATGTCATCGGTGGCGGCGGAACCGACCAGGACACCGAGTAACGGAAAGCGAAAGGACGCTCATGTACACCCCCACTTTCCGCTCATCCGGTGATCTGCCCTCCAGCCGCTACGTGCTCCCGCAGTTCGAGGAGCGCACCGCCTACGGCTTCAAGCGTCAGGACCCGTACAACAAGCTGTTCGAAGACCGCGTGATCTTCCTCGGCGTGCAGGTCGACGATGCGTCGGCCGACGACGTGATGGCTCAACTCCTGGTTCTGGAGAGCCAGGACTCGGAGCGCGACATCACGATGTACATCAACTCGCCCGGTGGCTCGTTCACAGCGATGACGGCTATCTACGACACGATGCAGTACGTCGCGCCCCAGATCCAGACCGTCGTCCTCGGACAGGCTGCCTCGGCAGCGGCTGTGCTGCTCGCGGCCGGCGCGCCGGGGAAGCGCCTCGCGCTTCCGAACGCCCGCGTGCTCATCCACCAGCCCGCGATGGGGGAGGCGGGCCACGGCCAGGCTTCCGACATCGAGATCCAGGCCGCGGAGATCCTCCGCATGCGGACCTGGCTCGAGGAGACCTTGGCCGGGCACACGAACCGCACCCCGGAGCAGGTGAACCGCGACATCGACCGCGACAACATCCTCTCCGCCACGGAGGCACTCGAGTACGGCATCGTCGACCAGGTGCTCACCACGCGCAAGCGCGTCTGAGCGCGTCGAGACCTCGAAAGGACGCCCGTCGATCTGACGGGCGTCCTTTCGTCGTCTCCGGCGGATGTGCATCGTCCTCCACGTGGGCTGCGCATATGAGCACACAGGTGCGCGTACGCGGTATTGGGCCTACGCTGGGGGAGGAAGGAGGATGCCGTGGAAGAAGATCTGCTCATGGTTCGCGTCGCCGAGCTGTACTACGACGAGGACAAGACTCAGGACGAGATCGGCGGACTTCTCAAGATCTCTCGGTGGAAGGTCGGTCGTTTGCTCACGCAGGCGCGCGAGCGCGGAATCGTGCGCATCGAGATCGTGCATCCCCGCGCCCGGCGCCTCGGTCTCGAACGGCTTCTCGTCGAGAGGTTCGGTCTGACGGACGCCGTCGTCGTTCCTTCGCCCGAGGGAGATGACGGCACGTTGGAGCGCGTGGCGCAGGCCGCCGCCGACTTCCTCACCGCGCTGCGACCGGTTCCTCGGACGCTCGGCGTGAGCTGGGGGCGTACCCTCCGCGCTGTCGCGGAAGCCCTGCCCGACGGGTGGGCCAACGGGGTCACCGTGGTGCAGCTCAACGGGGGAGTGAGCTTGAACCGCCGTTCGGGCGGCGCAGCGGGCCTGGCCGTCACGATCGCCCAGCGGGCCTCGGGCCAGGTGTCCCTGCTGCCCAGTCCCGCGATCCTGGAGCGGGTCGAGACGAAGCAGGCCATCGAGTCGGACCGCACCGTCGCGGCCGTGCTCGAAGAGGCCGCAGAGTCCCAGGCTTTCCTTTTCACGGCAGGTCCGTGCGATGCCTCTTCCGCTCATGTCGAGAACGGATACCTCAGCGCAGAAGACGTGGAGGAACTCGCGCGCCGCGGCGCTGTCGGCGATGTGCTCGGCCGCTACGTCGACGCCGAGGGCAACATCGTCGACTCGCAGCTGGACGCCCGCACGGTCGGCGTCTCGCTCGACCGTCTTCGCGGAGCCACCCATGCGATCTTCGTGACGGCGGGTCCCGCCAAGCACGACATCGCACGTACAGTCGTGACCAGTGGCCTGTGCGGCGTTCTGGTGACCGATGAGACCACAGCACGAGCATTGTTGGAGGAACAGTGACGACCAAAGAACTCAGCCGCAGGACGGCGGTGGATGTTCTCGGCGCCGAGCCGGACGACGCCACTCTCCGGCGCTTCCTGCACGGACTCCCGGGAGTGGACGCCGTGGGGCTGGAACAGCGCGCTGCCGGACTCGGCACCCGCTCGATCAAGACCACCTCGAAGGCCTGGGCGCTCGACACCATCATCAAGCTGATCGACCTCACGACGCTGGAGGGGGCGGACACCCCCGGCAAGGTGCGCTCCCTCGTCGCCAAGGCCAAGAACCCGGATGCGGCCGATCCGTCGACTCCGCGCGTCGCTGCGGTCTGCGTCTACGGCGACATGGTCGGCGACGCGGTCAGCGCGCTCGACACTCTGCACGGCGACCCCGACGACGGGCTGATCTCGGTCGCCGCGGTGGCCACGGCCTTCCCGAGCGGGCGTTCGTCTCTCGCGATCAAGCTCGCCGACACGGCGGAGGCGGTCGCCGCCGGAGCCGACGAGATCGACATGGTCATCGACCGCGGGGCGTTCCTCTCCGGTCGCTACGGGCTGGTGTTCGACCAGATCGCACAGGTCAAGGAGGCCTGCCGACGCGAGGACGGCTCCTCTGCGTCCCTGAAGGTGATCCTCGAGACCGGTGAGCTGAACACCTACGACAACATCAAGCGTGCTTCCTGGCTCGGCATCCTCGCCGGTGGTGACTTCATCAAGACCTCGACCGGCAAGGTCCAGCCTGCTGCGACGCTCCCGACGACACTGCTCATGCTGGAGACCGTCCGGGACTGGTATCGCGGGACCGGGGAGAAGATCGGTGTGAAGCCGGCGGGCGGCATCCGTTCCTCGAAGGACGCGGTGAAGTACCTGGTCACCGTCGCCGAGACAGTGGGCGAGGAGTGGCTGCAGCCGCACCTCTTCCGTTTCGGGGCCTCCAGTCTCCTCAACGACGTGCTCCTGCAGCGTCAGAAGCTCACCTCCGGCCACTACTCGGGCCCCGACTACGTCACGATCGACTGACGGGAAGACGAACATGTCATTTCTGGAATACGCTCCGGCACCGGAGTCCACCGCGATCCTGAACCTCAAGGACAGCTACGGCCTGTTCATCGACGGCGAGTTCGTCGACGGCTCCGGCTCGTCCTTCTCCACCATCTCGCCGGCAAGCGAGAAGCACATCGCCGAGATCGCGTCGGCCAGTGATGAGGACGTCGACCGCGCGGTCGTCGCCGCTCGTCGCGCCTATGAGAAGACCTGGTCGAAGATGAGCGGCCGCGATCGCGGGAAGTACCTGTTCCGCATCGCTCGCCTCGTGCAGGAGCGCGCCCGCGAGCTCGCGGTCGCCGAGAGCCTCGACAACGGGAAGCCGATCAAGGAGAGCCGCGACGTCGACGTGCCCCTCGTCGCCTCCTGGTTCTTCTACTACGCAGGGTGGGCGGACAAGCTCGATCACGCCGGACTCGGTGCGAATCCGCGTGCACTCGGCGTCGCCGGACAGATCATCCCGTGGAACTTCCCCCTGCTGATGCTCGCGTGGAAGATCGCGCCCGCTCTCGCCGCCGGGAACACCGTCGTGCTCAAGCCCGCCGAGACCACCCCGCTGACCGCTCTCCTGTTCGCCGAGATCCTGCAACAGGCCGACCTTCCGGCCGGTGTCGTGAACATCGTGACCGGGGCCGGCGCGACCGGCTCGACGCTGGTGCGCCACTCCGACGTGGACAAGGTCGCCTTCACGGGGTCCACGGGGGTCGGGCGGGACATCGCGCGCGCCGTTGCGGGAACGAACAAGAAGGTCACGCTGGAGCTCGGCGGCAAGGCCGCGAACATCGTGTTCGACGACGCGCCGATCGACCAGGCCGTCGAGGGCATCGTGAACGGCATCTTCTTCAATCAGGGACACGTGTGCTGCGCGGGAAGCCGTCTGCTCGTGCAGGAGTCGATCCACGACGAGGTCGTGGACCGCCTCAAGGCGCGCCTGTCGACGCTGCGCCTGGGGGATCCCCTCGACAAGAACACCGACATCGGTGCGATCAACTCCGCCGCCCAGCTCGCTCGCATCCGAGAGCTCAGCGACATCGGTGAGGCGGAGGGCGCGGAGCGGTGGACGGCCGACTGCGCCATCCCCGATCAGGGGTTCTGGTTCGCTCCGACCATCTTCACCGGAGTCGAGGCGTCGCACCGCATCGCCCGTGACGAGGTCTTCGGCCCGGTGCTGTCGGTGCTGACCTTCCGTACCCCCGCCGAGGCGATCGCGAAGGCCAACAACACGCCCTACGGTCTCTCCGCGGGCATCTGGTCGGACAAGGGGTCGCGCATCCTCGCGGTCGCCGATCGACTGCGCGCCGGCGTGATCTGGGCCAACACGTTCAACCGATTCGACCCGTCGAGCCCGTTCGGCGGCTACAAGGAATCCGGGTACGGCCGCGAGGGCGGACGCCAGGGACTCACCGCCTACCTCAAGGGAGCCGCAGCATGAGCAAGCGTCTGACCGTTCCGAAGACGTACAAGCTGGCGATCGGTGGAGCCTTCCCCCGAAGCGAGTCCGGACGCACCTACGAGGTGGTCTCGCCCAAGGGCACATTCCTCGCGAACGCCGCCAAGGGGTCGCGCAAGGATGCTCGCGACGCCGTCGTCGCCGCGCGTGCCGCGGTGAAGGGCTGGTCGGGGGCGACCGCCTACAACCGCGGACAGGTCCTGTACCGCGTCGCCGAGGTGCTCGAAGGCCGAAGGGCGCAGTTCATCGACGAGATCGTGGCGCAGGAGGGGGTCTCGTCGTCCGCTGCGGCGACCCAGGTCGACGAGGCGATCGATCTGTGGGTCTGGTACGCCGGATGGTGCGACAAGTACACCCAGGTGGCCGGCAACGCGAACCCCGTGTCGGGTCCGTACTTCAACATCTCCGTCCCCGAACCGACCGGCGTGGTGGCCATCGTCGCCCCGCAGGACTCGTCGCTGCTCGGACTGGTCTCGGTCGTCGCGCCGGCCCTGGTCGCGGGGAACACGGTCGTCGTCGTCGCGAGTGAGCGGCATCCGCTCTCGGCCATCAGCCTCGCAGAGGTCCTGGCCACGAGCGATGTCCCCGGCGGTGTCGTCAACGTGCTCACGGGCTCTCCGGCCGAGATCGCGCCGTGGCTCGCCTCGCATCAAGACGTGAACGCCCTCGATCTCGCCGGCGCCGGCGACCTCGACTGGGTCGACATGCAGATCGCGGCCGCCGACACGCTCAAGCGCGTGCTCACGCCGGGCGATGTCGTCGCCTCTCCGGAGCGCATCGGCGCCTTCACCGAGGTGAAGACCGTCTGGCACACCAAGAGCATGGTCTGATCCCCGTCCTCTGATCTCTCCGAACGATGCGGCGTCTCGACCGGTGCATACCGAGCGGGACGCCGCATCATCGTCCGGCTTCCGACGTGTCCGCGCCAATGCGGCCCAGTGTCACATGCAGCGGTTAGGCTCGAAGAACGATCTCTGATCCCCCATAGGAGGACGCGCATGGCACGCATCGGTGAAAGCGCTGACCTGTTCAAATGCTCTTTCTGCGGAAAGAGTCAGAAGCAGGTCCAGCAGCTCATCGCCGGCCCCGGCGTGTACATCTGCGACGAGTGCGTCGAGTTGTGCAACGAGATCATCGAGGAACGGATGGCGGAGTCGTCCGCCGACGGGGCAGCGGAGTTCGAGTTGCCGAAGCCGCGCGAGATCTTCTCCTTCCTCGAGGAGTACGTCGTCGGTCAGGAACCCGCGAAGCGTGCTCTCGCGGTCGCGGTCTACAACCACTACAAGCGAGTCCGAGCACACGGCACCCTGCAGACGGCGGAGCAGCGCGCCGAAGAAGTCGAGATCGCGAAGAGCAACATCCTCCTCATCGGCCCGACGGGCTGCGGCAAGACCTATCTCGCGCAGACTCTCGCCAAGCGCCTCAACGTTCCCTTCGCCGTCGCGGATGCCACGGCGCTGACCGAGGCCGGCTATGTCGGCGAAGACGTCGAGAACATCCTGCTCAAGCTCATCCAGGCCGCGGACTACGACGTCAAGCGCGCCGAACAGGGCATCATCTACATCGACGAGGTCGACAAGATCGCCCGCAAGGCGGAGAACCCGTCGATCACGCGTGACGTCTCGGGCGAGGGCGTGCAGCAGGCACTGCTCAAGATCATCGAGGGCACCGTCGCCTCGGTGCCCCCGCAGGGCGGACGCAAGCACCCGCATCAGGAGTTCCTGCAGATTGACACGTCGAACGTGCTGTTCATCGTCGCCGGTGCCTTCGCAGGCCTGGAGGACATCGTGTCGGCGCGAGTCGGCAAGCACGGTATCGGCTTCGGCGCCCCGCTGCACGACAAGGGCAAAGACCTCGATCTGTTCAGCGAAGTGCTCCCGGAGGACCTGCACAAGTTCGGCCTGATCCCCGAGTTCATCGGGCGCCTTCCCGTCGTCACGAACGTGTCGCCCCTCGATCAGGACGCCCTGATCGACATCCTCACCGGACCGCGCAATGCTCTGGTGAAGCAGTACCAGCGCATGTTCGAGATCGACGGCGTGCAGCTCGAGTTCGAAGAGGAAGCACTGCGAGCGATCGCCGACCTCGCCGTCGAACGCAAGACCGGCGCACGTGGTCTCCGCGCGATCCTCGAAGATGTCCTCGGACCGATCATGTTCGAGATCCCCTCGGCCGAAGACGTCGCCAAGGTCATCGTGACCCGTGCGGCCGTTGAAGAGGGCGCACCGCCGACCATCGTGATGGAGCGCAAGCGCAAGAGCGCCTGAGGGTTCCGGCCGATGCTCGCCGGGGTGAAAGGGACGGGCGTGTGAAGGTAGCTATGGAGCCCAGGAGCGTCACCGTCGATGGCTCGCCGTGGAGATGGCGATGACACACGGATCGCCGACCTGCAGTTCACTCTCCGCAGCCGGTGTTCTCGAGGAATCGGTGGACGTGGTCGTCCGACAGCGAGCCGAAATCGAGTTCCGTTACGCCTGAGACCGTGTCGGACGCGCCCGCGTGTCTCTTCTCAGGTGTTGAGCCCACGCCGTTTCAGGAGTGGTTCGATCTCGGCGTCGCGTCCACGGAAGTCACGGTAGGCAGCGAGGGGATCCATCGAGCCTCCCACCCCGAGGAGCCGGTCGCGGAACCTGTCGCCGTTGCCACGAGTGAGACCGCCGTTTTCGCGGAACCACTCGACCGTATCGGCGTCGAGCACCTCGCTCCAGATGTACGAGTAGTAGCCGGCGCTGTATCCGCCGGAGAACACGTGGGCGAAGTAGGTGGAGGAGTAGCGCGTCGGCACCGCCGGATCATCCAGGCCGATGTCCGCCAACGCGGCAGCTTCGAACGCCGCGACGTCGGCGACCTCCGCTTCGGCGCCCAGTCGGTGCCACGCCTGGTCGAGCCAGGCCGCAGCGAGATACTCGCTCGTCGCGTGGCCCTGGTCGAACGCCTCGGTGGCGCGCAGACGCTCCACGATCGCGGGATCCAGCGGTGCGCCCGTCTCATGATGACGCGCGTAGTTGTCGAGGACCTCCGGCCACAGGATCCACATCTCGTTCACCTGGCTCGGGAACTCGACGAAGTCGCGGAACACGTTCGTGCCCGCGAAGTGCGGGTACGTCACACGCGCGAAGAGTCCGTGCAGGGCGTGCCCGAACTCGTGGAACAGAGTGGTCACCTCGTCGAGGGTCAACAGGGTCGGCTCCCCGTCACCCGGCAGCGGCACGTTCAGGTTGTTCACCACGACGGGAGCCGTCCCGCGCAGCCGCGACTGACTCACGATCGCGTTCATCCAGGCACCGCCGCGCTTCGAGTCTCGGGTGTAGAGGTCGAGCACGTACAGGCCGAGGGGCGAGTCATCGGCGTTGCGCACTTCGAAGACCCGCGCACCGGGGTGGTAGGCGACGAGATCCTCACGCTCGGCGAAGCTCACGCCGTACAGTCGGGTCGCCGCGAAGAAGACACCGTCTCGGAGGACCCGCTCCGCCTCGAACCAGGGGCGCAGGGCGCTGGTGTCGATGTCGTAGCGCGCTGTGCGGACCCGCTCGGTGTAGAACGCCCAGTCGTGGGCTTCGACGGTGAACGGCTCAGGCTCGGTCTCGTCGACGATCGCCTGAAGCGCCGCCCGCTCTTCGCGCGCATTCCGCGCTGCGGGGCCGGCGAGCCGTCGCAGCATCCGCTCGACCGCGTCCGGAGTACCCGCTGTCTCGTCGGCGGTGACGTAGGCGGCGTGCGATTCGTATCCCAGCAGCGCGGCTCGCTCCGCGCGCAGACCTACTATCTCGGTCAGCACGGCGCGGTTGTCGTTCGCGTTGCCACGGGAAGCCCGGGAGAGCGATGCGGCCATGATGCGCCGACGAGACTCCCGCACGCGCAGCTGGGCCAGCGCAGGGTGCCCGGTGAAGAGCGGGAGTGTGATGAGGAACTTCCCCTCCAGTCCTCGGTCGGCCGCCGCACGTCTGGTTGCCGAGAGCTCACCGCTGCTCAGACCCTCCAGTTCGGCGGCGGAGTCGAAGACGACGGCGAGGTCGTTCGTGTCGTTGAGCAGGTTGCGCTCGAAGGTGTTCGTCAACGTCGACAGTCGTTGGTTCAACGCGGTCAGCCGGGTCTTGGCCTCGTCGTCGAGGCCTGCGCCCGCGTGCGTCATCTCCTGGTGATGACGCTCCACCAGATACCGCTGTTCGGCGTCGAGGTTCAGCGAATCCCGGTGCTCGAACACCTGCCGTATCCGCCAGTACAGGGCGCCGTCGAGTGCGATCGCGTCGTGGTGCGCGGCCATGAGCGGCGCGAGCTGCTCGTCGAGCTCCTGGATGTCGGGCGTCGCGTCGGCGGAGCTGACGGTGTAGAAGATGTGCGCGACGCGGTCGAGCAGTTCACCGGAGCGCTCCAGAGCCTCCACGGTGTTCTCGAACGTCGGCATCGACCGGACCATCGTGATGCGCCGGATCTCACGGAGCTGCTCGTCGAACCCGGCCCGGAACGCGGGGAGATAGTGCTCCGGCCGGATCGCCGAGTAGTCGGGGAGGCCGTAGGGGAGCGGTGACGGCTGCAGCAACGGGTTCGTGGCGTCGGTCATCCTCCGAGCCTATCCACCGACCCGTGCGGGCTCAGGAATCGTCGCGGCTCAGACGCGTCATCACCCGTCGCAGCGCCTCCACGACGGTGCGGACGGAGCGCCGACGCAGGTTCTCCGGGCGCGCGAGCAGATCGATCATCCGATGGGTGCTCACTCCCTCGAGCGGGATGCGGACGATGTCGCGGTCGTCGACGCTGCGCGATGTGTATCGCGGCAACATCCCGAGCACACCGCCGGCGGCGACGACGGCGGAGACCGCGCCGTAGTCGTTGATGCGGTGATGGATCTCGATGGGCCGGTTGGCGACGGCCGCTACAGCGCGGAGCACGTCATCGGGCGAGTACCCGATGCGACTGGTGACCCACCTCTCCCCTGCGACATCGGCAGGGGTGAGGCTCGATCGGGTGGACAGCGGGTGCGAGGTCGACACGGCGACGTCGAGCGGCTCGCGCACGAGCGTCAGGCTCCGCATGCCCGGCGTCGGCCAGGGCGCCGAATGCTCCATGCGGTGCGCGAGGACGAGATCGTAGCGGGCTGTCAGTGCGGGGAACTCGCTCTGAGCGACATCCTCGTCGGTCATCTGCACGCTGGGCGCGGCCTCGTCGCCCGCGAACTCACGCAGCAACGGTCCGAACAGCGCCTGGCCCACGCTATGGAATCCGCTGACGCTGACGACGCCGGTCGGCGCGTCCTCGAACGCCTCCACGGCGTGTCTGGCTGCGGCCATGGCATCGATCGCCTCGGTCGCCGCTGCCGCGAGAACCTCGCCGGCGGGGGTGAGGGAGAGAGTCCGACCCTGCCGTGTCGTGAGGGGGGTGGGGAAACCTCGCTGGAGTGCCGTGAGCTGTTGAGACACCGCGGAGGGGGTGACGCGGAGAGCGTCGGCCACGGCCGTGACGCTCCCGAGCGCGCCGAGTTCGCGCAAGATCTGCAACTGATGGAGTTCCACCGCGACACATTAGCATTCGCTAAATGATCACTGCAGACGATGGTGATTGCTCTACATGGTCGGATGCGGTGGGATCGGAAGCATGAAGGCACTGTTCAAGGACGCACCGGGTGCCGGGCTGGAGCTCGTCGAGCGTCCGGATCCGACCGCCGGCCCCGATGAGGTCGTGATCCGGGTCCTGCGCACCGGTATCTGCGGCACCGACCTGCACATCCTCCGCTGGGACGACTGGGCGGCCTCGGCGATCACCGCTCCGCTGATACCCGGTCATGAGTTCTACGGCGAGGTCGTCGAGGTGGGGCCCTCGGTGCACGACATCGCCGTCGGGGACCGCGTCTCGGGAGAAGGGCACATCGTGTGCGGCACGTGCCGCAACTGTCGGGCGGGGCGTCGTCAGATGTGCATCCGCACGATCGGTCTCGGGCTGCAGCGGGACGGTGCCTTCGCGGAGTTCCTCGCGTTGCCTGCCGCGAACGTCTGGGTGCACCACGCAGAGGTGACACCGGAGCTCGGGGCGATCTTCGATCCGCTCGGGAACGCCGTCCACACGGCGCTGACCTTCCCGCTGGTCGGAGAAGACGTCCTGGTGACGGGCTGCGGACCGATCGGACTCATGGCGATCGCGGTCGCCCGGCACGCCGGAGCCCGTTTCATCGCGGCGACCGACGTGAGCGCGCCGCGGCTGGAGATGGCTCGCCGAATGGGGGCCGACGAAGTCGTCGACGTATCGGTGCGGGACATCCGCGATGCACAGCAGGCGCTGGGCATGCGGGAGGGCTTCGACATCGGGTTCGAGATGAGCGGCGCGGCCTCGGCGTTGCCGGCTCTGATCGACAACATGAACCACGGCGGACGCATCGCCATGCTCGGCCTGCCGAGCAGCGGTTTCGAGATCGACTGGGGCAAGCTGGTCACCCACATGCTCACGATCAAGGGGATCTACGGTCGCGAGATGTTCGAGACCTGGAACGCGATGGGAGCGATGCTCCAGACGAGCGCGACCCTGCGCGATGCCATCGGGCGTGTGATCGCCGACGTCGTCCCGGCGCGCGACTGGCAACGAGGCTTCGCCGCGGCGGAGTCGGCGGGAACGGGCAAGATCATCCTCGACTGGACGGAGCTGTGATGTACGGAACCTTCAAGGACCACGTGGCGGGAGAGCTGGCGGCCATCGAGGAGGCCGGGCTCACCAAACACGAGCGCGGCATTCGCGGCCCCCAGAGTGCCGAGATCACGGCCGATGGGATGGAGGTGTTGAACTTCTGCGCGAACAACTACCTCGGCCTCGCCGACGACCCGCGCATCCTGGAGGCGGCGACCGGGGCGCTGCAGGAGTGGGGCTACGGTCTCGCGAGCGTCCGCTTCATCTGCGGTACGCAGGAACAGCATCTCGAGCTCGAACGCCGCCTCGCCGACTTCCTCGGGACGGACGAGGCGATCCTCTACTCGTCGTGTTTCGATGCGAACGGGGGAGTGTTCGAGACGCTCTTCTCCGCGGAGGACGCCATCATCTCGGACGAGCTCAACCACGCGTCGATCATCGACGGCATCCGGCTCTCGAAGGCGCGCAGGCTCCGCTATCGCAATCGCGACATGGCCGACCTCGAGGAGCAGCTGCGGGCGGCGTCGGACGCGCGTCACCGAGTCATCGTGACTGACGGGGTCTTCTCGATGGACGGCTACATCGCACCCCTCGCGGAGATCTGCGACCTCGCCGAGCGCTACGACGCCCTGGTGTTCGTGGACGATTCCCATGCCGTCGGGTTCGTGGGGGAGAACGGCAGGGGGACGCCCGAGCTCTGCGGGGTGGCCGACCGCGTCGACATCTACACCGGAACGTTCGGGAAGGCCTTGGGCGGAGCCTCCGGCGGCTACGTGGCATCGCATGCGGAGATCGTCGCGCTGCTGCGTCAGCGTTCGCGCCCCTATCTGTTCTCCAACACGCTCGCGCCCGCGATCGTTGCCGGGACCCTGACCGCACTCGATCTCGTGGAGGGGTCGGCAGAGCTCCGATCGCGTCTGCGCAGCAATGCGGCACTCTTCCGCGAGCGGATGGAAGCCGAGGGATTCGACCTGCTTCCCGGTGAGCACCCGATCGTCCCGGTGATGTTCGGGGATGCCGCGAAGACGGCGCGAATCGCTCACGAGATGCAGGAGCGCGGCGTCTACGTCACGGCCTTCAGCTTCCCGGTCGTCCCCCGCGATCTGGCGCGGATTCGTGTGCAACTGTCGGCGGCGCACACGCCGGAGCAGGTGGAGAGGTGTGTCGCGGCGTTCGTCGCGGCTCGTGCTGCCGTCGCGTAGACAGGAGTGCAAAGAAATGCTTGCAAAGACGTCTTTGCAAGAGTATCTTTGCATACATGACGAACGAGACGCAGGTGCGCACCCTCGACGCCGGTGCGCTGAAGGCTCTGGCGCATCCACTCCGAGTGAAGATCTTCGACCTGCTCGCCTCGCGCGGCCCGCAGACTGCCAGTTCGCTCGCGGCCCTCGTGGGGGAGACCTCCGGATCGACGAGCTACCACCTTCGCGCTCTCGCCGCCCATGACCTGATCCGCGAGGTCGAGGGGCGGGGCACCGCGCGGGAGCGTTGGTGGGAGCGTCCCAAGGGGCGCATCGATGTGCCCGGCCCCGATGACATGACATCGCCGGCGAACCGCGCGGCGGCACAGATCGTGACCTCGGAGTTCTTCCGCCTGCGGCACGAGACCCTGATGTCATACCTGAACCGCCCGCAGTCCGAGGTGCCAGAGGCCTGGCGCGAGGTGGGGATCACCATCACGACCCACCTCGACATGACCCCCGATCAGGCGATGTCCCTTCGTCAGGAGCTCGAGGCGACCGTCGAGCGCGCCATCGAACGCTACCGAGGGCAGACCGGACCCGACGTGCGGCGGGTGTCGCTCCGCGCGGAACTCTTCGACCTGCCGACGCCGTCGACCGCGGTGCAGGGTTCGACCGACGATGCTGTGGAGGAATCATGACGAGTGCGACACTCCGCCTGGTGGCGCCGACGCAGACCGAGCGGGGGCTGCTGAAGCTGGCCGACCGGCTCACCGCCTACGTGGAGCACCGGATCGCCCGACGTGCACAGAAGCGCGTGCTCGCGCTCGACCTCCTCCGCGAACAGCAGACGCGGCGACAGGATCCCCGTGCGGTGGATCACCTGCTCGCGCAGCTGGGGGCTCCCCGCCGCTGACTTGTCTGGACGCGCGCCGATGCCCCCGCTCGCTGCCGAGACCCCCTGCTGCCTACGCGGCCAGCAGGGGGTCTCGGCGCTGCGCGGGGGTCCCGGCGCTGCGCGGGGTCTCGCCGTCAGTCCTCGAACGGGCGGGCGACGATCTCGCCGGAGGCGGCCTGGAAGACCTCCCACCCGGCATCGAGCTCGGCGATCGCTCGGCCCTCGAGCCACGTGAGCGTCCAGTGGCCCGTGAAACCTTTCGATTCCACCTCCGCGATGGCGGCGCGAAGGGAAGCGGGCACCGAGGCGGGAGCCTCTGATCCCGTGGCCCAGCGCGTACCGAGCTGCATCAGGACGCCTCGACCGGCGCGAGCTCGATCGCCGTGACCGCGAACTCCTCGGATTCGCTGAACTCGAGCTCGGCGATGCGCCCGACGGCGCGAAGGTCATCCGCTGCGGCGCGCAGAGCGTCGAGCTTGACCGCGGGAGCGGAGATCGCGGCGCGGGAGACCGGCGTCTTCTGAGAGGCCTTGGCTTCGGTCTTCGCGCGGCGGATGCCGATCAGTGCTTCACTCGCGGCGGCGAGCACGGCGGGATCGCCGTCGCCACCGAGAGGTGCTGGCCACGCGGACGTGTGCACCGAGCCCTCCTCGAACCACGACCAGGCCTCCTCGGTCGCGAAGGAGAGCACCGGGGCGAGCAGTCGGAGGAGCGTCGAGAGCGCCAGACGCAACGAGAGTGCCGCCGAGGCCTGTCCCACGTCGGTCTGGTCGTAGGCGCGCTCCTTGACGAGTTCGAGGTAGTCGTCGCAGAACGTCCAGAAGAACGCCTCGGTGAGCTCCAGGGCTCGTGCGGCGTCATACCGGTCGAAGGCCTTCGTGGCTTCGACGACCACCTCGTCGAGCGCCGTCAGCATCGAGGCATCCAGTGCGTGCGTCACCTGTGCACCTTCCGGCACGGGGAACGACAGCACGAACTTCGCGGCGTTGAGCACCTTGATAGCCAGGCGGCGGCCGATCTTCACCTGCGTGGGGTTCTGCGGGTCGAACGCCGCGTCCATGCCGAGGCGGCTCGACGCCGCCCAGTAGCGCACGGCATCCGAGCCGTGGGCGTCGAGGACGTCGGCAGGCGTGACGACGTTCCCCTTGGACTTCGACATCTTCTTGCGGTCGGGGTCGACGATGAAACCGGAGATCGCGGCGTTGCGCCAGGGCGTCCGGTCATCTTCGAGCGTGGAACGCAGCATCGTCGAGAAGAGCCAGGTGCGGATGATGTCCTGTCCCTGCGGGCGGAGGTCGAACGGCGCGGTGAGGTGCCAGAGCTCCTCGTCGCGCTGCCAGCCGCCGGCGAGCTGCGGGGTGAGCGACGAGGTCGCCCACGTGTCGAGGATGTCCGCTTCGGCCTCGAACCCGCCCGCCACGCCGCGCTGGTCTTCGGTGTATCCGGCGGGTGCATCGGTCGTCGGGTCGATCGGGAGCATCGCCGCATCCGGGGTGAGCACGCGGTCGTAGTCGCGTTCCCCGTTCTCGTCGAGGGCGTACCAGAGCGGGATCGGCACACCGAAGAAGCGCTGACGGGAGACCAGCCAGTCGCCGGTCAGGCCGCCGACCCAGTTCTCGTACCGCACCCGCATGAACTCGGGGTGCCAAGCCAGCTCCTGACCGTGTGCGAGCAGCTTGTCGCGCAGCTCACCGTCACGGGCGCCGTTGCGGATGTACCACTGGCGTGTGGAGACGATCTCGAGCGGGCGGTCGCCCTTCTCGAAGAACTTCACCGCGTGGTTGAAGGGCTTACCCACCGCGGTCATGTCGCCGGTCGCCTGCAGCTTCTCGACGATCGCCTTGCGTGCGCTGAAAACCGTCTTGCCCGCGAGTGCCTCGGTGTACCAGGTGATCGCGTCGTCGTTCTCGACGGAGGAGGGGGCTTCGGGCAGGAAGCGGCCGTCGAGGCCGATCGTGGTCATGTTGGGCAGTGGCTCGTCTTCGGTGGTCCGCAGCTCGCGCCACCACACGATGTCGGTGACGTCACCGAACGTGCAGACCATCGCCGCGCCGGTGCCCTTGTCGGGCTGGGCGAGGTGATGACCGTGGATCTCGATCTCCGCACCGAAGAACGGTGTCTTCACCTTCGTGCCGATGAGGTGCTTGTGGGGTCCGTCCGGGTGCGTCACGAGAGCGATGCACGCAGGAAGCAGCTCCGGGCGGGTGGTGTCGATCGCGATCGATCCCGAGCCGTCGGCGAAGGGGAACTCGATCGTGTGATACGCCGCCTGCTGGTCGCGGTCCTCCAGCTCGGCCTGGGCGATCGCGGAGCGGAAGTCGATGTCCCACAGGGTCGGAGCCAGTGCCTGGTATGCCTCGCCGCGCTCGATGTTGCGGAGGAAAGCGAGCTGGCTCTGGCGGATCGTGTCGTCCGAGATGGTGCGGTAGGTCTGCGTCCAGTCCACGCTCAGTCCGAGCTGGCGGAACAGCGCCTCGAACTGCTTCTCGTCCTCGATCGTGAGGCGCTCGCAGAGCTCGATGAAGTTGCGACGGCTGATCGGCTGCTGGTCGGCGGCGCGGCTGGACTTGTTGTCGCCTCCCTCGAACGGCGGGACGAAGTCCGGGGTGTAGGGGAGGGACGGGTCGCAGCGCACGCCGTAGTAGTTCTGCACGCGGCGCTCGGTGGGCAGGCCGTTGTCGTCCCAGCCCATCGGGTAGAACACGGTCTTGCCGCGCATGCGCTCGTATCGCGCCTTCACGTCGGTGTGCGTGTACGAGAACACGTGGCCGATGTGCAGGCTGCCCGAGGCCGTCGGCGGCGGGGTGTCGATGGAGTACACGCCTTCACGGCCTGCCTGTGCCGCACGCAGGCGGTCGAACAGGTACGTGCCCTGCTCCGCCCAGGCGGAGTCCCACTTCGTTTCGAGGCCTTCGAGCACGGGCTTGTCGGGAATCTGGTTCTGCGTCGATTCGGATGCAGGCATGGAAGGTCTCCTCGAGCGATGTATGCGGCACTGTGTGAGCGTGCCTGAGTGTGGGTGTGCCGAACAGTCTACCGAGCGTCGGGGAGAGCAGCCGGCTTCACAGATCGACCCAGTCCAACAATTCACCGTAGGATGGAGTCATCCCGACCCCTTCTTTCTGAGGACTCGTCATGCCCGCACACCCCGCGCGTCGCCTGCTGCCCTTCGCCGCGCTCGCCGCCGCCACCGCCCTGGTGCTGAGCGCCTGCGCCACCCCCGGCTCCGAAGACGGCGGCGGCGAACTCGTCTGGTCCATCGAGGGTGCGAACCTCTCGGCCGGACACATGGACCCGCAGGTGAGCCAGCTCGACGTCTCCGGCATGGTGCAGCGGGCCGTGCTCGACTCGCTCGTGTTCCAGGAGGACGACGGATCCTTCTCGCCCTGGCTCGCGAAGGACTGGACCGTCTCGGACGACAGCACCGAGTACACCTTCGTCCTGCGCGACGACGTGACCTTCACCGATGGGGAGAAGTTCGACGCCGCCGCGGTGAAGGCGAACTTCGACCGCATCGTCGATCCCGCGACCGCGTCCGCGCAGGCGGCGAGCATGCTCGGCGCCGACTTCTACGAAGGCACCGAGGTCGTCGACGACTACACGGTCACCGTGACCTTCACTCAGCCGTACGCTCCGTTCCTCCAAGCGGCCAGCACGCCGCAGCTGGGGTTCTACTCACCGGCGGTCCTCGCGACGTCGGCGGACCAGCTCAAGGCGGGCGGACCCGACGTCACCGTCGGCACCGGTCCGTTCGAGCTCACCGAGTACACGCCGGATCAGGAGATCGTCTACACCCGCAACGACGACTACGCGTGGGGTCCGCATGACGCGAAGGCTCCGAAGTTCGAGACGCTGCGCGTGGAGATCCAGCCGGAGGCATCCGTCCGCACCGGCGTGGTGACCAGCGGCGAGGCCGACCTCGCCAGCAACATCCCACCGAACCTCGCGAAGGACCTCGGCGAAGGCATCACTGTCGACTCGGTCGAGTACCCCGGCCTGCCCTATTCGCTGTATCTGAACGAGAAGTACGGGGTGTTCGCGGACGAGAAGGTGCGCCAGGCGTTCGCTCGCGGCATCGACATCGACGCCGCCGTGGAAGAGATCTACTTCGGCCAGTTCCCGCGCGCGTGGAGCATCCTCGGTTCGACGACCCCGGGCTACGACGCGTCGCTCGAGGGCAGCTGGCCGTTCGACCAGGACGCTGCGAACGCGCTTCTCGACGAGGCCGGCTGGACCTCGCGCGACACCGACGGCATCCGGATGAAGGACGGCGAGCGGCTCTCCGTGCGCTGGATCGCCTGGACCCCGGTGCCGGATGACCGTGCCGCGCTCGCGAACGCGATCCAGTCCGACCTCAAGGGGATCGGCTTCGAGGTCGAGCGGGAGGTTCTCGAGCCCGGCGCGTACAACGAGCAGTATGAGCCGAAGACATTCGACCTCACCGACTGGGGCTTCTCGGGCGTCGACCCCGACCTGCTGCGCAGCCACCTGCACACCGACGGGTTCCAGAACGCGTCGCAGGTGAGCGATCCCGAGATCGACGCACTGCTCGAGCAGGCCGTCGCGACGAGCGACCAGGACGCGCGCAATGACCTGTACAGGCAGCTGCAGCAGTGGAACGCCGAGTACACGGCCATCGTGCCGCTCTACAGCCCGTCGGCGATCACGGCCGTCGGCGACCGGGTCGAGGGCCTGCAGTA
The DNA here is from genome assembly GCF_020524545.1 of Microbacterium paraoxydans. GTDB lineage: Bacteria > Actinomycetota > Actinomycetes > Actinomycetales > Microbacteriaceae > Microbacterium > Microbacterium paraoxydans_C. The sequence goes on from NZ_JAIVLG010000004.1 coordinate 168,315, forward strand.
CGACCTTTACGGCCGGCCGCTGTTCTACGATGTGACGGTCGGCTGAACCACCGGCTGAGCGGAGGGCACGAGTGGTGAAGACTGCTCTCGTCCGTATCGCCGGCCTCGCCGCCTCTGTCGTGCTCGTCCTGTGGGGGGCGGCGACCGTCGCCTTCCTCGCGTTCCGGGTGATCCCCGGTGATCCGGTGTCGGTGATGCTGGGACCCCAGGCGCAGGTGAGTGAGGCGGTCAAGGACGGCATCAGGGCCGACCTCGGGCTCGATCGACCACCGTTCGAGCAATACCTCGGCTTCATCGGTCAACTCGCTCGGGGAGACCTGGGAGAGTCGTACCAGCTGCGGATGCCCGTGACCGAGGTGATCGGGCGTCAACTCGGTGCGACCGTGCAGCTGTCCGTGCTGGCGCTGCTGATCGCCGTCGTCCTCGCGCTCGCCGTGGCGGTGTTCGTCCGCGGTCGGCTCGGACGCACGGTCGCCGCCGGGATCGAGCTGGTCGTGCTCTCCTCGCCGGTGTTCTGGATCGGGCTCGTCCTGCTCAGCGTGTTCGCCTTCGGATTGGGGTGGTTCCCGGTGTCCGGTGCCCGCAATCCCGCCACCGTCGTGCTGCCGGCGGTCACTCTCGCCCTTCCCGTGGCCGCGCTGCTCAGCCAGGTGCTGCGAGACGGGCTCGTGCAGGCGGAGCGCATGCCGTTCGCAGAGACGGTACGAGCCCGTGGTGCGAGCCCCTCGTGGTTCACGGTGCGGCACGGGCTCCGCCACGGCGCGGCCTCCGGCATCACTCTCACCGCATACCTCACGGGATCCGTCCTCGGGGGCGCTGTGCTCGTGGAGACCGTGTTCGCGCGCCCTGGACTGGGCCGGGTCACGCTCGCCGCGATCAACGACCGCGACCTTCCCGTCATCACCGGCATCATCCTGCTCAGCGCCTTGGTCTTCGTCATGGTGAACCTCGTGGTCGAGCTCGTGCATCCGCTGATCGATCCCCGGGCGGAAGCGGCGTCGTCTCGAGGCCCCCGATGACGCGGGCGCAGCGCGTGCTGCTCTGGGTCGCCGTCGCCGCCCTCGCCGTGATCGCGTTCGCGGCGCTGTGGCCGGCCGCCCTCGCGACCCACGACCCTCTCCAGACGGAGGTGCGCTCCGCTCTGCTCCCTCCGAGTGCGGAGCATCTGTTCGGCACCGACCAGAGCGGGCGCGACGTGTACTCCCGTGTCGTGTACGGAGCCGGACGCTCCCTCGGCATCGGACTGCTCGCGACCGTCGTCGCTCTCACGATCGGTCTGCTCCTCGGAGCCCTCGCGGGGGTCGCTCCGCGAGGGATCGACGCCACCGTGATGAGGGCGAACGACATCCTGATGGCTTTTCCCGAGTTCCTCGTCGCGCTCGTCGTGGTCGCAGTGCTCGGCCCGGGGACGGTGAACATCGCGATCGCGGTGACGCTGGCGGCCCTGCCGGTCTACCTCCGGCTGGCGCGGGTTCAGACGCAGACGCTCCGGGCGGCCGAGCACGTGGAGGCCGCACGCATCCTCGGCGTACCCCGGACGACGGCGTTCCTGCGGCATGTGGCTCCCGGTGTGCTCGGCGCGCTCAGCGTGCTGGCGACGATCGGCATCGGTTCGAGCATCCTCGCCGCTGCGGGGCTCAGCTTTCTCGGACTCGGGCCGTCCGAGCCGACACCGGAGTGGGGACTGATGCTGGCGGGCGGTCGCAACGTGCTCGGCCAGGCGTGGTGGATCTCGGTGTTCCCCGGGATCGCGATCACCCTCACCGTCGTCGCGGCGACGATCGTCGGGCGCATCCTGCGTGCCCGCGGTGAGGGGAGAGCGGCATGAGCGATGCACTGCGGGTAGAAGGTCTGCGGATCTCCTTCCACGGCAGACCGGTCGTGGAAGACGTGTCCTTCACCGTCGACCGAGGCGAGTGCATCGCGATCGTGGGGGAGTCCGGCGCGGGCAAGTCCCTCACGGCTCGGGCGCTGCTGGGGTTGGCCCCCGCGGATGCCGACGTCTCGCTGGACGAGCTCGTCCTGGACGGGAGAGACGCGGTGGGCCTCTCCGAGCGCGCGTGGCGAGACGTGCGCGGGGCCGGCATCGCTCTCATCTCCCAGGACGCGCTCGTGTCGCTGGATCCCCTGCGACGGATCGCGGCCGAGGTCGCCGAGCCGCTGCAGCTTCATCGACTCGTCCGCGGACGCGCGGCGCGGGCGGTTCGGGTACGGGAGCTTCTGCGGAGAGTGTGGATGCCGGAGCCCGACCGACGCGCACGCCAGCGCCCGCATCAACTGTCCGGGGGTCTGCGGCAGCGAGCGCTCATCGCTTCCGCGCTCGCCGCGGCTCCGGCCGTGCTCGTGGCGGATGAGCCGACGACCGCTCTCGACGCGACCGTGCAGGCGCGGATCCTCGGGCTGCTGCGCGAGATCACGGATGCGGGAACAGCGCTCGTGTTCATCAGCCACGACTTCGCGGCCGTCCGCCGGATCGCCGATCGCGTGTTGGTGATGAGGCGCGGCGTCGTGGTGGAGTCCGGGCCGGTGGCCGCAGTGCTCGAGAACCCACGGCACGAGTACACGAAGCAGCTCATCGCAGCGACGATCCACGAACCACGATCTTCGGTACCCGTCGACTCCCCGCCGGTGCTGATCGCCGAAAACGTGTCCCGGAGCTTCGAGGCGGTCCCGGCGGTCGTCGAAGCGTCTTTCACGCTCCAGGACGGCCGCACGCTCGGCATCGTCGGGGAGTCGGGGTCGGGCAAGACGACCCTCGCCCGCATGATCGTCGGCGTCGACGCCCCGGACAGCGGGACTGTGCAGTGGACCTCGGCGCGCCGGGTACAGCTCGTTCACCAGAACCCGCTCGGGGCCTTCGACCCGCGCTGGACGATCGGTCGTTCGCTGCGCGAGGCGCTGGAAGCGGGGGGAGTGCCTCGCTCTCAGCGGTCTGCGCGTGTCGCCCGGCTGCTCGGCGAGGTCGACCTCTCGCCGGAGCTCGCCGAGCGGCGTCCGAGCGCGCTCTCCGGCGGGCAGCGGCAACGGGCGGCCATCGCCAGGGCGCTCGCTGCGGACCCCGAGGTGCTCGTGCTCGACGAACCCGTCTCGGCACTCGACCCGTCGGTGCGGGAGAGGGTACTGCGGGTGCTCGCACGGTTGCAGCAGGAACGGCAGCTGACGATGATCTTCGTCTCCCACGACCTCGATGTGGTCGGAGCGGTCGCAGACGAGGTGCTGGTGATGAAGGACGGCCGGATCGTCGAGCAGGGCACCACTGCGGCGGTGTTCGCGGCTCCTCAGCACCGGTTCACACAGGAGCTGCTCGACGCCGGTGGCGCGGGGGGTCGCTGATCGCCCGTCAGTCCTTGATCTGGATGCCGATGCCCGCTGCGATCACCGGAGCGAGCTGCTGCACCTGAAACGACGTGAGCGTGGCCCCGCGCAGGCTGTTGGCGTCGAGGAAGGCGAGGGCGTCGAGACCACGCAGGTCGAGGTCTTTCGCCCGCATGCCTCGGGGATCGACCTCCTCGGTCGACGTGTCGGCGAACCGCGCGCGCGTGAGCTCCGACTGCGGCATGTCGATCGTGCGGATGGTGCATCCCGAGATCTCGAGGTCGGTGACTTTGGACGCACCGAGGTTCAGGTAGTCGATACGCACATCGCGCAGGTCGAGTTCGGAGATGCGCGCCTCGCTCAGATCGAGCGTGCCGATGCGGCCCCCGCTGATCCGCACCCGCCGCACACCCGCGTCGCGCATGCGGAGCGAGGCGATCCGCGCGCCCGACATGTCGACGTCGACGACGGTCGCTCCGGTGAGATCGACCGCGTCGGCGTCGGCCCGCACGACGCACTGTTCGAGCGTCGCGTAGGCGAGATCGACGGTGCCGGTGAGTTCGATTTCCGACCCCAGGATGTCGCCGCCGCGCGCCGGAGCGGCGGGTTCGAGGACGGCCGGGAGGTCGGGAGCGGTCACGCGGGGCGGGGCGGGTGATTCCGAGGTGCGGGCCATCCTTCGAGGGTAGGTGCAGCCACGGACAGCTTCGGGACGCCGTTGCCGCGTACACTGGAGGGACGAGCATCGATCCGGCATCACCGGGGAGCTCTCGGAAGAACGGCGCGGCCCCCGGGCGGCGCTCAGTAGAACCGAGCGGGGCAGGCCCGTCACAGCCGCAGTGAGAGTGGTCGCGTCGCAAGGCGTGGCACGCGAGGTGGTACCGCGGTCCGTGAGGGTCGTCCTCGCAGGAGCATCCACCACGACGACCACTGCGAGACACGATGACCTACCCCCGTTCCTCCTTCGGCCCCGCCGCCGATTCCGTCGCGCCCAGCCCTCGCTTCCCGCAGATCGAGGAGGAGGTGCTCGCGTTCTGGAAGTCCGACGACACCTTCCGCGCTTCGATCGAGCAGCGCGAGGGCGCACCGGAGTGGGTGTTCTACGACGGTCCGCCGTTCGCGAACGGCCTGCCGCACTACGGACACCTCCTGACCGGCTATGCCAAGGATGTGTTCCCGCGCTTCCAGACCATGACCGGCCACAAGGTCGATCGGGTCTTCGGATGGGACACCCACGGTCTGCCGGCCGAGCTCGAGGCCATGAAGCAGCTCGGCATCACCGAGAAGTCCGAGATCGAGGACATGGGCATCGACGTCTTCAACGCGAAGGCGAGGAACTCGGTGCTCGCGTACACGCGCGAGTGGCAGGACTACGTCACGCGGCAGGCACGCTGGGTCGACTTCGATCGTGGCTACAAGACGCTCGACCTCGGGTACATGGAGAGCGTGCTCTGGGCGTTCAAGACCCTGTACGACAAGGGCCTCGCGTACGAGGGCTACCGCGTCCTGCCGTACTGCTGGCGCGACGAGACCCCGCTCTCCGCGCACGAACTGCGCATGGACGACGACGTCTATCAGACGCGACAGGATCCGTCGGTCACGGTCACCTTCCCGCTGACCGGCGCGAAGGCCGAAGCGCTCGGGCTCACCGGGGTGCGCGCCCTCGCGTGGACGACGACGCCGTGGACGCTGCCGACGAACCTCGCGCTCGCCGTCGGACCCGACATCGAGTACGTCGTGCTGCCGGCCGGTCCCGCCGGTGCGGCCGACGTGCATCAGGCCGCGGGGACCGAGGACGCCGCCGTGGAGTCTTCCGCGCACCGGTACCTGCTGGCCCGCGAGCTCCTCGGCGGCTATGCCAAGGATCTCGGCTACGAGAGCACGGAGGACGCGCTCTCCGCGGTGGACGCGACCGTGCGTGGCGCGCAGCTGCAGGACATCACCTACGACCGCCTCTTCGACTACTACGCCGACACCGAGACCTACGGCACCGAGAACGCCTGGCGGATCCTGGTCGACGACTACGTCACCGTGAGCGACGGCACCGGCATCGTCCACCAGGCTCCGGCCTACGGTGAAGACGACCAGCGGGTCGCGGGCGCTGCGGGCATCCCCACGATCCTCTCGCTCGACGACGGTGGCCGGTTCCTCCCGAGCGTCACCGACGTCGCGGGTCAGCTCTGGATGGAAGCGAACACGCCGCTGGTTCGGCTGATCCGGGAGAACGGGCGTCTCATCCGGCTGCAGAGCTACGAGCACTCGTACCCGCACTGCTGGCGCTGCCGGAACCCCCTGATCTACAAGGCCGTCTCGAGCTGGTTCATCCGGGTGACCGACATCAAGGACGATCTGCTCGCGAACAACGAGCAGATCACCTGGGTGCCCGAGAACGTCAAGCACGGTCAGTTCGGCAAATGGCTCGAGGGCGCCCGCGACTGGTCGATCAGCCGCAACCGCTACTGGGGCTCACCGATCCCGATCTGGAAGAGCGACGACCCGGAGTACCCGCGCGTCGACGCCTACGGCTCGCTGGAGGATCTCGAGCGCGACTTCGGGACGCTGCCGCGCAATCCCGAGGGCGAGGTCGATCTGCATCGGCCCTACATCGACGACCTGACGCGTCCGAATCCGGACGACCCCACGGGCAAGAGCACGATGCGCCGTATCGAGGACGTCTTCGACGTGTGGTTCGACTCGGGGTCGATGCCGTACGCGCAGGTGCACTATCCGTTCGAGAACCAGGAGTGGTTCGATTCGCACTCGCCGGCGGACTTCATCGTGGAGTACATCGGTCAGACCCGTGGCTGGTTCTACGTCATGCACGTGCTGTCGACCGCGCTGTTCGACCGCCCGGCGTTCACGGGCGTCAGCTGCCACGGCATCGTGCTCGGCAGCGACGGATACAAGATGTCGAAGTCGCTGCGCAACTACCCCGACGTGTCGGAGGTGCTCGACCGCGACGGCTCCGACGCGATGCGCTGGTTCCTGATGTCGAGCTCGGTGCTGCGCGGCGGAAACCTCGCGGTCACGGAGGAGGGCATCCGCTCGGGTGTTCGTGAGTTCCTGCTGCCGCTGTGGAACTCGTGGTACTTCTTCGCCACGTATGCGAACGCCTCCGGCACCGACGGCTACGAGGCATCCTGGCGCACGGATTCCACGGATGTTCTCGACCGCTACATCCTCGCCCGACTCGGCGATCTGGTCCGCGAGGTCCGTGCGGATCTGGAGGGTCTCGACTCGACCACGGCGTCTGCGCGTCTGCGTGACTTCGCCGAGGTGCTGACCAACTGGTACATCCGCCGCTCCCGTGATCGCTTCTGGACCGGTGTGACCGACGACCCGAAGAGCCGTGAGGCCTTCGACACGCTCTACACCGTGCTCGAGACGCTCACCCGTGTGGCGGCGCCGCTCGTGCCGCTCGTCAGCGAGCGCGTGTGGCAGGGTCTCACGGGTGGGCGCAGCGTGCACCTGACCGACTGGCCCGACGACGCGCGGTTCCCGGCCGCGGACGAGATCCGCGATGCAATGGACGCGGTGCGCGAACTCTCCAGCGTCGGCAACGCCCTGCGCAAGAAGGAGAAGCTCCGTGTGCGGCTGCCGCTCGCGCGCCTCACCGTCGTGTCGCCGTTCGCAGGGACTCTCGGACAGTTCGAGGACATTCTGCGCGAGGAACTCAACGTCAAGTCCGTCGAACTCGTGCCGCTCACGGATAGCACTGCGACCGAGTACGGCATCGACCACCGACTGAGCGTGAACGCCCGCGCAGCCGGTCCGCGCCTCGGCAAGGACGTGCAGAAGGCGATCCAGGCGGCGCGCGCGGGGGACTGGAGTGAGACCGACGGAGTCGTCACCGCAGGCGGTATCGCGCTCGAGCCTGCGGAGTACGAGCTCGTGCTCGAGACCAGCGGCCGTCCGGAAGGCGAGGCGCTGGCGATCGTGCCGACCGGCGGCTTCGTCCTGCTCGATACCAACACCACGGCCGAGCTGGAGGCGGAGGGACTCGCTCGCGATGTGATCCGCGCCGTCCAGGAGACGCGCAAGAACGCCGGCTTCGATGTGAGCGACCGCATCCGCCTCGATCTCCGCTTCGCCAGCGACGAGGATGCGGATGCCGTCGCCTCCGCCTTCGAGATCGCCGATGTGGCAGGGGAGACCCTCGCGCTGGAGCACTCGCTGCATCGCGAGGACCGCCCGGTCGCGGGGGCGGAGTTCATCGCGGACATCGCGAAGGGCACGTACGCGAATCGTGCGGCGTTCACGATCGCCGTCACCCGGATCGGAGCAGGGGCATGAGCGACAGGGATCGAGCGGATGCCGTCTACGAGGCACTGCTGAGCAGGGCGGGCGAGCGGTGGGTGCAACCGCGCAAGGAGCGCACGGCGCGCATCCTCGCCTTCCTCGACGACCCGCAGCGCACCTACCGCGTCGTGCACCTCACCGGCACGAACGGCAAGACCTCGACGGCACGGATGATCGAGAGCCTCCTCCGCGCGCACGGCCTGCGGACCGGACTGTTCACCAGCCCGCACCTCGAGCGCTTCACGGAGCGGATCATGATCGACGGAGAGCCGATCTCCGACGAGGCGGTGGCGGATGCGTGGGACGAGATCGAGCCGTTCGTCGACATCGTCGACGCCGAGTTCGAGGCCGCGGGAGACGCGCCGCTGACGTTCTTCGAGCTGCTCACGGTGCTGGCCTTCGTCGCGGTGGCGGATGCTCCGGTCGACGTGCTGGTGCTCGAGGTGGGCATGGGCGGCGAGTGGGATTCCACGAACACGGCCGACGGCGACGTCGCGGTGTTCGCGCCGATCGACATCGACCACGCCGACCGCCTGGGCGAGACGATCGCGGAGATCGCGCAGATCAAGGCCGGCATCATCAAGGAGGGGGCCGCGGTCGTATCCGCTCAGCAGCCCCCGGAGGCCGCCGAGGTCCTGCGCCGAGTGGCGGCTGAGCGCAATGCGACCATCGCGTTCGAGGGCGAGGAGTTCGGACTCACCGAGCAGAAGCTCGCGGTGGGTGGGCAACTGCTCAGCGTCCGAGGGCTGGCGGGGGAGTACGCCGAGGAGTATCTGCCGCTGTACGGGGCTCACCAGGGGCACAACGCCGCTCTCGCCGTCGCCGCCGTCGAATCGCTGATCGGCGGTGCGTCTCAGGCGATCGCCGCTGACATCATCTCCGACGGGCTCCAGGGGACGACGTCGCCCGGCCGGTTGCAGCTGCTCGGCATCGCGCCGACCGTGGTCGTCGATGCCGCTCACAACCCGCACGGCGCCAAGGCGCTCGCGCAGGCACTGGACGACAGCTTCGACTTCGACGAGTGGGGCCTGGTGCTCGGCGTGCTCGCCGACAAGGACGCCGCGGGCATCGTCGCAGAGCTGGCGCCCGGCGCCGCTCACGTGTTCGCCACCGCGCCGGATTCCGATCGCGCGAGCGACGCGGATGCGATCGCCGACCTCGTCGAGCAGGCCGGGCAGCGAGCCACCGTGCACCACTCGCTCGCCGATGCCGCCGACGCAGCGCGCGAGTGGGCCGCATCCTCCGATCGTCGCGCCGTGATCATCGCGGGCTCCGTCGTGCTGGCCGGAGAGGCGATCGCCCTGGCCGAGGAAGAGGACTGGAAATCGGGGTGGCGCGCATGACCGCGAACGCACCGGCCCCACGCTCACCTCGGCCGCCGCGCACCCTGGTGCAGAAGCTCGCGCCCGTCGTGCTGGGTTTCGAGGCGATCGTGGTGTTCCTGGTCGGGCTCACGATCTTCGGGCTGCGGCAGCTTCCCGAGGGCATCGAACAGTGGTGGGGGATCGTCGGCGGTGCGGTCCTCGCGCTCGCGTGCATCATCATCGCCGGCATGATCACGAAGCCGTGGGCGCTCACCGCCGGGTGGGTCGTGCAGGCTCTCGTCGCCCTGTCGGCGTTCTTCGTGCCGGCGGTTCTTCTGGTCGTCCTGATTTTCGGCGGCATGTGGGCGTATGCGACCATCGGAGGGGCTCGATTGGACGCACGACGTCCCGCCGCGCCCACGACCGAGACTCAGACAGAGAGTGAATGACATGGCCACCGAAGAAACCCTCGTCCTCGTCAAGCCCGACGGCGTCGCCCGCGGCCTCACCGGCGCGATCCTCGCCCGCATCGAGGCGAAGGGATACGCCCTCGTCGACATCCGCCTGGTGGAGCCCGACCGCGACCTTCTCGCCGAACACTACGCGGAGCACGAGGGCAAGCCGTTCTACGAGCCGTTGCTCGAGTTCATGCTCTCCGGTCCGTCTGTCGCGATCCGGCTCGCGGGCAATCGGGTGATCGAAGGATTCCGCTCGCTCGCGGGGACCACCGACCCCACGACCGCAGCGCCCGGCACGATCCGCGGAGACTTCGGCCGCGACTGGGGTCTCCCCGTGCAGCAGAATCTCGTGCATGGTTCGGACAGCCCCGAGTCGGCTGCACGCGAGCTCGGCATCTGGTTCGACTGAGGCTCCGTCCGCACGCAAGCAAGAGCCCGCCCGCCGAGTCTCGGCGGGCGGGCTTTGTCGTGCGACGGGTGAGGATCAGAAGAGGATCCGGCTCATCTCGCCCAGGAAGTCGAGCCCCTGGAGCTGCGCAAGCATGATGATCAGCGCGTAGGCGACGATCGTGGCCAGCGGAACCCACGGCATGAGCTTCTCTGCACGGGACTTGACCTTCTCGCTCCGGGTGAACGTGCCGTTGCGGGTCAGGTGGACCATCGTCGCGAAGAACGTGGGGATCGTGACCGCCCACGTGACCATGCACCACGGGCACAGGACGAAGAGGTCGTACAGGCTCTGGCCGATGAGCCAGCACACGAGGCCGAAGGCGAACGTGATGCCGAGGCCGAAAAGAGCCCAGAACCAGCGGGGGAAGCGCGCACCGGCGAGGATCGCGACGCCCACCACCAGGGGGGCCATCCAGCCGGTGAGCCCCATGATCGGGTTGGGGAAGCCGAAGACCGATCCCTGCCACGACTCCAGGTTCGTGCTGCACTGGATGAAGGGGCTCAGATCGCAGGAGAGTGCTTCCGACGGGTTCTCCAGCAGCGCGAACTTCTCGACGGTCAACTCGAAAGCGGCGAACCACCCGATCACGCTCGCGATGATCAACCACACGGCATAGAACACGGGGCGGGTGCGCTGCTCGCTCATACCGGCGATTATCTCAGCGACGGCTATGGATGGGGCGAGAACAGGCCGGAGAAAACGCGCTGGTCACGACCGGATGCCGTGAACGGGGCGACTTGGTGCGATAATGGCCTGTGACGCGATGAACGGCCCTGCCGCGACACGCGTCGACGCAGACTTCGGGGCCCCATGCCCCACGCGATCAGAGCCATGAGCCGGTCGCACACCGAGTGAGTTCGCGGAACCTGCGGGTACCGCATGAGATTTCACGGAGCACCCAGTGATCCGTGCAGGGAGCAAGCCAGAGATGGCCGATGAGAACAATGACAACAACGCACCTACCCTCGATCTCCCGGCTCACGCCGCGGATGCGCTGACGGAGCCTGCTGCTCCCGAGGCCGACGAGCGCACCGCGTCTTCGAGCGACGACGCAGCGGCGACCGAGGCCACCGCAGACGCGGCAGAGACCGCCGCGGTGGACCACGACGTGGCACGCGACGGGAGCGAGTCCGAGAGCACTGACTCCGGGAAGTCCTCCGATGCTGCCGAGAGCGCCGTGGCCGAGGCCGCCGCCGATGAGCAGGTTTCGAAGACGGAGTCTGCGGAGGAGAAGCCCTCGACGGGCGAAACCTCGGTCGAGGAAGCGCCCGCTGCTGCGCCGGAGGCTGCTGCTCCCGAGGCTCCGGCTCCGGTGACCGCCGTGTCGCTGGGCCTGCTTCCCGAGGTGTTCGTCTCGCAGGTTTCCACCCAGTTGCACTTCTACGCCCCGGAGATCGTGCCGCTGCCGGCGCGTCCGGGCCGCGATCGCGGCGCCGATCGTGATCAGTCGCAGGACGATTCCGCACCGCGAGGTCGCGGACGTCGCCGTCGCGGCGGCTCCGACGGGGATGACCAGCGCGAAGAGCCGCGCCAGCGTCAGCGCGTCGTCGAGTACATCACCGAGCCGAAGGCGATCAAGGGTTCGACCCGCCTCGAGGCGAAGAAGCAGCGTCGTCGTGACGGGCGCGATGCCGGTCGTCGTCGTCCGGTCGTGACCGAGGCCGAGTTCCTCGCACGCCGTGAGTCCGTCGACCGCAAGATGGTCGTGCGTTCCAAGAACGGTCGCACGCAGATCGGTGTGCTCGAAGACGGCGTCCTCGTCGAGCACTACGTCGCCCGCAATCAGGATGCGTCGCTGATCGGCAACGTGTACCTGGGCCGTGTGCAGAACGTGCTCCCGAGCATGGAGGCCGCGTTCGTCGACATCGGGCGCGGTCGCAACGCCGTGCTGTACTCCGGTGAGGTCGACTGGGACGGCGTCGAGACGGGCAATCAGCCGCGGCGCATCGAACTCGCACTGAAGCCGGGTGACCGCGTGCTCGTGCAGGTCACGAAGGATCCGGTCGGCCACAAGGGCGCCCGCCTGACGAGCCAGATCTCCCTGCCCGGCCGCTACCTCGTGTACGTCCCCGGTGGTTCGATGAACGGCATCAGCCGGAAGCTCCCCGACAACGAGCGCGCGCGCCTCAAGCGCATCCTCAAGGAGGTCCTCCCCGAGTCCTCGGGCGTTATCGTCCGCACCGCGGCGGAAGGAGCGACCGAAGAGCAGCTCACCCGCGACGTGCAGCGTCTCACCTCGCAGTGGGAGCACATCCAGAAGCAGGTCGAGAGCCAGCAGGCGCCTGCGCTCCTGCACGCGGAGCCGGACCTGCTCGTCAAGATCGTGCGCGACGTCTTCAACGAGGACTTCACGAAGATGCTGATCCAGGGCGAGGACGCGCAGCAGACGATCCGCGCCTACCTCGAGAGCGTTGCCCCCGACCTGCTCGAGCGCGTCGAGGCGTACGAGGACGAGACGGATCCGTTCGACGCCTTCCGCATCACGGAGCAGATCGAGAAGGCCCTCGACCGCAAGGTCTGGCTGCCCTCGGGGGGGTCGCTCGTGATCGACCGCACCGAGGCGATGACCGTCGTCGACGTCAACACCGGCAAGTTCGTCGGTTCGGGCGGAAACCTCGAGGAGACGGTCACGAAGAACAACCTCGAGGCTGCGGAGGAGATCGTCCGCCAGCTGCGTCTGCGCGACATCGGCGGCATCATCGTCGTCGACTTCATCGACATGGTGTTGGAGTCCAACCGCGACCTCGTGCTCCGTCGTCTGATCGAGTGCCTCAGCCGGGATCGCACCAAGCACCAGGTCGCCGAGGTCACCTCGCTCGGCCTCGTGCAGATGACGCGCAAGAAGCTCGGCCTCGGCCTGCTGGAGACCTTCAGCGAAGCCTGCGAGGTCTGTGCCGGTCGCGGTGTCATCGTGCACCACGACCCCGTCGTGAAGCACCGCTCCGGCAGTAACGGCTCCGGCGGCAACGGCAACGGCCAGGGCGGTCGTCGCCAGCGCGGCGGCAACGGCGGGAACGGTCAGAGCCAGAGTGCTCCGGCAACGCCGCACGTCACCCACAGCATCACCGAAGGCGCGAAATCCGCGCTGGCTCAGATCGCGGCGTCGACGATCGCTCCGACGACGGACGGGGTCGCGGAGACACCGGCGGCGGTCGTGCCGGACGAGGCGCCTGCGGCAACGGAGCGCCCCAAGAAGGCCCGAAAGAAGCGCGGCGGGGACCGCAAGGGGCCCAAGAGCCCGGCGGAAGAGCTTCTCGACTCGGTTCTCGACGCGCTTCCCGAGCCGAAGGCACCGGGTCAGGGTCGAGGACGCCGTCGAGTGAGCACGGCAGCGCTGACCGGCACCCCGGTGTCGGTGAACTCGGAGCCGTCAGCGCCGATCGCGGGCGCGGACTCGGAGTCCTGACGCGATCAGTCGGCGAACCAGCTCTTTGCCCTGCACGTGCTCGGCGCCGGCGGCGACGAGCCGAGGGATCATCTCCTCCGGCACGTCGTAGTGATCGAGGTCGAAGGCGCGCGCCGGAACGTCGTGCGCTCGGGCGAAGTCGTGCAGCTCATCGAGGCTCTCGTCGCTCACCAGATGCGCCCACAGGCGTCCGTGAGCGGGCCAGAGGGGGGCGTCGACGAGCACGGTCACCTGGTCAGCCTACGACCGTGCGGCCGGGGCGGGACGCCGAGCGTGCGCAGGAGCCGCCCGAGTCGGCGTGGCTTTGCGACACCGACCCGCATCCGGTAAAGTAGTCCCTTGGTGCGTATGCCGCGTCTTCCTCGTCGGTTGAGGCGGAGAGCCTTGCGTTCGCGCCCGTCGTCCTGCGACGCATGCAAGCAACAGTCTTCCCGTGACATTCTCGGAGCCGAGTGCTCCCCAACGAAACAAGGTATGAAGTGGTTTACGCAGTAGTGCGCGCCGGTGGGCGGCAGGAGAAGGTCGAGGTCGGCACGATCGTTCAGCTCGACCGTGTCAAGGCTGCCCAGGGCGAGAAGATCGAGCTGGCCGCTGTGCTGCTCGTCGACGGCGCCACGGTGACCACCGACGCTGACTCGCTGGCGAAGGTCAAGGTCACGGCTGAGGTCATCGGCAACCTCCGCGGCCCGAAGATCGTCATCCAGAAGTACAAGAACAAGACCGGCTACAAGAAGCGTCAGGGCCACCGCCAGGAGCTCACGCGCGTCAAGATCACCGGCATCAAGTAAGCCCGAGGGGACTAGGACATGGCACATAAAAAGGGCGCAAGCTCAACCCGTAACGGTCGTGACTCCAACGCTCAGCGCCTCGGCGTGAAGCGCTTCGGCGGTCAGCAGGTCCTCGCAGGCGAGATCATCGTCCGTCAGCGCGGCACGCACTTCCACCCCGGCGTCAACGTCGGCCGTGGTGGCGACGACACGCTGTTCGCTCTTGCCGCCGGCGCGGTCGAGTTCGGCGCGAAGGGCGGCCGCAAGGTCGTCAACATCGTCGCCGCAGCTGAGTGATCTCAGCGCGACACTAGTCATCCGGACGGGGCGGGCTTCGGCTCGCCCCGTCCGTGTATCTGCACACCGCCACCACAGGAACCCAGGGGAACCACGACATGGTCACGTTCGTCGACACCGTCACACTGCACCTTCGTGCGGGCAAGGGCGGCAACGGCTGCGTCTCCGTGCACCGCGAGAAGTTCAAGCCGCTGGGCGGCCCGGACGGCGGCAACGGCGGCGACGGCGGCGACATCGTGCTCGTAGCCGACCCGCAGACCGGCACGTTGCTGTCGTACCATCACTCGCCGCACCGTTCCTCCGGGAACGGCGGTCCCGGTATGGGCGATCATCGATCCGGGTTCCTGGGCGAGACGCTCGAGCTCACCGTCCCGGTCGGCACGGTGGTGAAGAACACCGCCGGCGAGGTCCTGATCGACATGATCATCCCCGGTGAGCGTTTCGTGGTCGCCAAGGGGGGAATGGGCGGGCTCGGCAACGCCGCGCTTGCCACCCCGAAGCGCAAGGCCCCCGGTTTCGCCCTCCTGGGCACTCCCGGCTACGAGGGCGACGTCGTCCTCGAGCTGAAGACGGTCGCCGACATCGCTCTCGTCGGCTATCCGTCGGCGGGCAAGTCGAGCCTGATCGGTGCCATCTCCGCAGCCCGCCCGAAGATCGCCGACTACCCGTTCACGACGCTCCACCCGAACCTCGGGGTCGTTCAGGTCGGCGACTTCCGCTACACGGTCGCCGACGTGCCCGGTCTCATCGAGGGGGCGAGCGAGGGGCGAGGGCTCGGTCTCGAGTTCCTCCGCCACGTCGAGCGGTGCTCTGCGCTCCTGCACGTGCTCGACTGCGCCACGCTGGAGCCCGGACGCGACCCGATCTCCGATCTCGACGTCATCCTCGCCGAACTGGGCGCCTACGAGGTGCCAGAAGGGCAGACCCCCCTGCTCGAGCGTCCGCAGTTCGTCGCGCTGAACAAGGTCGACGTCCCCGAAGCCCGTGATCTCGCCGAACTCGTGCGCCCCGACCTCGAGGCCCGCGGCTTCCGTGTGTTCGAGATCTCCACGGTCTCGCATGAGGGGCTGCGTCCCCTCACGTTCGCGCTGGGTGAGCTCGTGGAGAAGCATCGGGCGGAAGCGGCGATCGAGACGCCGCCGGAGCGTGTGGTCATCCGGCCGCGCGGTTCCAAGAACGACTTCGCCATCCGTGTCGAGGGCGGCACATACGGCAACGTGTACCGCATCCTGGGCGAGAAGCCGGTGCGGTGGGTGCAGCAGACCGACTTCCAGAACGAGGAGGCCGTGGGATACCTCGCCGACCGCCTGGAGAAGCTCGGCGTCGAAGATGAGCTCTTCCGCCTCGGTGCGGTTCAGGGCTCGACCGTCGTGATCGGGGAGGGCGACAGCATCGTCTTCGACTGGGAGCCCACCATGTCCTCTGCCGCGGAGCTGATGACCGCTCCTCGTGGAACAGACCCCCGCCTCGCCCCCAACGCTCGGCGGACGACGTCGGAGCGTCGGGAGCAGTACTACGAGCGCATGGACGCCAAGGCGGAAGCGCGTGCCGAGGTGGAGGCGCAGCGTCTGGCTGCCTATCGCGAGGACGGCGAGTGACCGCACGAACCCGAGCGGATCTCGCGACCGCGTCCCGCATCGTCGTCAAGGTCGGCTCGTCGTCGATCAGCGGTGAGTCGTCCTGGCGGATTCCCGTCATCGTGGAGGCGTTGGCCGCCGCCCACGCGCGCGGTGCCGAGGTCGTGCTGGTGTCGTCCGGGGCGATCGCTTCCGGGCTTCCGTTCCTCCGGCTGGAGGCACGGCCCACCGACCTCGCGACGCAGCAGGCTGCGGCGGCCGTGGGGCAGAACATCCTCCTGTACCGGTATCAGGAATCGCTGCGCCCGTTCGACATCGTCGCGGGCCAGGTGCTCCTGACGACCGGAGACCTCGAGAACCCCACCTCGCGCTCCAACGCGCGTCGCGCGATGGAGCGTCTGCTCGGACTGCGCACGCTCCCGATCGTGAACGAGAACGACACGGTCGCCACGCAGGAGATCAGATTCGGTGACAATGACCGCCTCGGTGCTCTGGTCGCCCAGCTGATCGAGGCGGACGCGCTCATCCTGCTCAGCGACATCGAGTCGCTGTACACGAAGCCTCCGACGGACCCCGATGCCGAGCCGATCGACATCGTCGCTCCCCACGCCGACCTCACGGGCCTGGAATTCGGATCCACCGTGGTCAACAGCGTCGGCACCGGCGGCGCCGCCACCAAGGTCTCGGCGGCGCGGCTCGCCGCGGCCTCGGGAATCGGCGTCCTCGTCACCAGTGCCGACCTGGTGGATCAGGCACTCGCCGGTGCGGAAATAGGGACCTGGTTCGAGCCGGCCACCTCCTAAACTGGGCGGATGACCGACCAGACCCCGCAGGTGCGCCTGCAGCGCGCCAAAGAGGCCTCCCGAGCCACCGCTGCCCTCACGAGCGACGAGAAGGCTCGGGTGCTCGAAGCGATCGCCGTCGCGCTCCAGGAAGCTGCGCCGCGCATCATCGAGGCCAACGGTCGCGACATCGAACGCGGACGGGCGGACGGTATCGGGGAGTCCTTGATCGATCGGCTGCGCCTCGACGAGAAGCGCGTCGACGCTCTGACAGCGGCGGTGCGTGACGTCGCTGCGCTTCCCGACCCGGTGGGCCGTGTGGTGGGCGGACACCGGATGCCCAACGGAGTGGCCCTTGAACAGGTGCGGGTGCCGTTCGGCGTGGTCGGTGCGATCTATGAGGCGCGTCCCAACGTGACCGTCGACATCGCAGCTCTCGCTCTCCGCTCCGGAAACGCTGTGGTGCTGCGTGGCGGCAGTGCCGCACGCGAGTCGAACACCGTGCTCGTCGAGGTCATGCGCGGAGCGATCGAGCGCACAGGACTCACAGCGGAGGCGATCCAGACCGTCGACGACTTCGGGCGTGAGGGAGCGAAGGCCCTCATGCACGGTCGCGGGTTCATCGACGTCCTGATCCCGCGGGGGAGCGCCGGGCTGATCGAAGCCGTCGTGACGGAGTCCACCGTGCCGGTCATCGAGACAGGAGCGGGAAACGTCCACATCGTGCTCGACGAGACAGCCCCCGACGAGTGGGCGCGCGACATCGTGGTGAACGCCAAGGTGCAGCGGCCGAGCGTGTGCAACGCGGTGGAGACGGTGCTCGTGCACCGACAGGCAGCGCCGCGGCTCGTGCCGCTGGTGGCCAGTGCCCTGCAGAGCGAGGGTGTCGCGATCCACGGCGACGATGTGGTGGCAGGTCTCATGTCGAACGTGATCCCCGCCACCGAGGAGGACTGGGCCACCGAGTACCTGAGTCTCGACATCGCGATGAAGGTGGTGGACTCGCTCGATGAGGCACTCGACCACATCCGTCGCTACAGCACGGGTCACACCGAGTCCATCATCACCACGGATTCACGCAACGCGGAGCGCTTCCTCGCAGAGGTGGACTCGGCCGTCGTGATGGTGAATGCATCGACCCGATTCACCGATGGCGGCGAGTTCGGTTTCGGCGCGGAAGTAGGGATCTCGACCCAGAAGCTGCATGCGCGGGGACCGATGGGCCTCGCCGAACTCACCAGCACGAAATGGCTTGCGCGTGGATCGGGGCAGACCCGCGGCTGAGCGCTAGACTGGGGGACGCTGTACCTCACAGGATCCCGAACAGCACGCCACGAAACGGAGTCAGGATGAACCTCGTCGCACAGATCGCGATGGCCGCTGCCGAAACCGAGCACCACGGCAACGTCGCGCTCGAAACGGTGATCTTCGGAGTCATCGCCGCGATCGTGTTCGCCTTCCTCGCGCTGGTGACCCTGTCTTACAAGAACGTCGCCAACCGGCACTCGGCGAAGGCGGAGGCCTGGGCGGCGAAGCACGGCAAGGACGGCCACGAGGCGGGACACGGCCACTAGGCCCCCATGAGTGAAGCTGCGACCCCGCGCACCCCGCGCATCGGCGTGATGGGCGGTACGTTCGACCCCATCCATCACGGCCACCTGGTCGCAGCGAGCGAGGTCGCGAACTCCTTCGGCCTCGATGAGGTCATCTTCGTGCCCACGGGGCACCCGTGGCAGAAGTCGGGCGTCTCACCGAGCGAGCACCGCTACCTGATGACCGTGATCGCCACCGCGTCGAACCCGCAGTTCACCGTCAGCAGGGTCGATGTCGACCGCGAGGGCCCCACCTACACGATCGACACTCTGCGCGATCTGAAGAAGGATCGGCCGGATGCGGACCTCTTCTTCATCACCGGTGCGGATGCCGTGGCGCAAATTCTCAGTTGGAGGGACCATGATGAGTTGTGGGAGTTGGCCCACTTCGTCGCGGTCTCTCGACCAGGACACGTCCTGAGCACAGACGGCCTCCCGAGCGACAACGTCAGCCAACTGGAAGTGCCGGCGCTGTCGATCTCGTCGACGGACTGCCGTGAACGCGTTCGCGACGATCAGCCGGTCTGGTATCTGGTCCCTGATGGGGTCGTACAGTACATCGCGAAGCATCATCTGTATCGGAGCAAGGCATGAGTACATCGGATCAGCAGGGGCAGGGTCCGCTGACGCGCAAGCAACTGCGAGAGATCCGGTTGACCGGTTCCACCCCGGTGATCTCCAAGGCGGAGGCCGCTGCGGCGGTCGAGGCGGCACCGCCCGCGCCGCCGTTGCCGCCTGTCGCCGCACCCCCAGGGGCCGAGGAGTCCGCCACGGCGGGATCGGACGCTGCACCCCGGTCTGCCCCCGTGGCCGACGGAGGGAACAGCGCCGACGCCACGCGCGGCGAAGCCCCGTTGACCCGTCGTCAAGCGCGCGAGCTCGAGAAGGTTCGGACCGCGTCGGTACCCGTCGTCGAGGCGGAGGTCTCGGAAGAGGGTGAGACCGACGAGCCGTCGGACACGACGGCCGGTACGGAAGATCCGGTGGAGATCGTGTCGGCGATCCCGACCTTCGTCTCCGTGGATGAAGAGGCGGGCGACGCCGACGACGACGTGGACGATGCAGTCGCGGTGGCGCCGGTCAGTGCGTCCGTCGCGGCTGATGCCGTGGGCGAGGTTCCCCTCGAAACCGACGTCGAAGCCGAAGCCACGGAAGAGCCCGTCGAACAGCCGGTGAACGACGACGTCCACGCCGTCCTCGGTCTCGCGACCGACAGCGAGGGGGAGGCGGCCGATGAGGACGTCCTCGCCGATGTGGGCTCGGACGACGAGGCCATCGACGAGCGTCCCACGGTCAACTCCGCGTTCGGTGAGGGACTGCTCGCGGATGCCCCCGAGACGCATGCGCCTTTCCGCCCGTCCTTCGACGAGCTCCTCGCCGTCGGCGACTCGACCGGCTCGCAGCACTCCGCTCCGAACGCACTGATCTTCACCCCGTCTCCGGGCGAGGGGTCGCTCTCGGGGCCCGTGGCGTCCACGGGTGAGATCCTGGTCACGGGTTCCTACGAGCTCCCGCAGGGCATGGGCTCGCAAGGACACGCGCTCGGGACGACCGATGGCAAGGACATCGACTCCGTCCTCATCGACGGCGAGCTGCCGCCGGCGTCCTCGCCCACGCCGATCGCCGCCAGCTCGGCGATCAGCACCATCAAGCCCGCGGGTGAGGTCATCCGACCTCCTGCCCCCGAGAAGGGGAACCGGCTCATGGTGACCCTCGCCATCATCGCCGGCGGCCTGGCCCTCGCGATCGGCGTCGTTCTCGTCATCGCCTTCACCACGAAATTGATTTGATGCAATCACCTGAAACTGCCGAAGAGATGCTGCGACTCGCAGCACAAGCCGCCGTCGACAAGGGCGGTGAGGATCTCGTCGCGCTCAACGTCTCCGAGCCCCTTCCGCTCGTCGACATCTTCCTGCTCGTCACGGGCAACAGCGAGCGGAACGTCGCCGCTATCGCCGACGAGATCGAAGACCGCCTGATCGAGTCGGGGCACAAGCGCGTTCGTCGAGAGGGCCGTGCGGAGGCGCGGTGGGTCCTGCTGGACTTCGGCGACCTGATCGTGCACGTCTTCCATCAGGAAGAGCGCGTCTACTACGGTCTCGAGCGCCTCTGGAAGGACTGCCCCGTCGTTCCGATCGACGTGGTCGAGCCCGCTACAGACCCCAGCTGACATGCCTACGCACCTCATCACCGGTGCAGGGTCCGGGATCGGAGCCGTCCTCGCCCGTCGCCTCAGGGATCGCGGTGACGACGTGGTCGCGCTCGTTCGCGACGCCGGGCGCGCCAAGGAGGTCGCGGAGGCGCTTCCAGGAGCAGGCGTGCTCGTGGGCGACCTCGCGCAACCGGGTCGTCTGTCGTGGGCGCTGTCGAAGCAACAGCTCCCGGATCGGATCGACTCGCTGATCCATGTCGCAGGCGTCGTCGATCTCGGCGCGGTGGCCGAGTTGCCGGCCGCGCTCTGGGAGCGGCAGCTCGCGGTGAATCTCGTCGCTCCGGCCGAGCTCACGCGTCTTCTGCTTCCCGTCCTCCGTGTGTCCCAGGGGCAGATCGTCTTCGTGAACTCCGGCGCGGGGTTGCGCGCCAACGCCGGCTGGTCGGCCTACGCAGCATCGAAGCACGGGCTCAAGGCTCTGGCCGATGCGCTGCGCGCCGAGGAGGCGCAACACGGCGTTCGGGTCACCTCGATCTACCCGGGGCGCACGGCCACTCCCATGCAGGAGCGCGTGCATCAACAGGAAGGGCAGGACTACGACGCCGAGCGCTTCATCACGCCGGAGTCGGTCGCCACGACGATCCTGACCGCACTCGACCTCCCGCGCGACGCGGAGATCACCGACCTCACGGTGCGACCTGGCCGCTGACCCGGCGCCGGCTCGACATCAGGCCGTCAGCCGTGTTCGACGGGCGAGCATGCCGCGATCGGCGCGCGTCTGCGGGGGGATGGCCGAGAGAAGCGACCGCGTGTACGCGTGCTCGGGACGACGGTAGACGTCTTCCGTGGCCCCGATCTCGACAAGGTTGCCCAGGTACATGACCGCCACGCGATCGGCGATATGGCGCACGAGGGACAGGTCGTGTGCGATGAAGACGATCGACATGCCCAGGCGTGCACGCAGATCGCACAGCAGATCGATGATCTGGGCGCGGATGGACACGTCCAGTGCGGACACCGGTTCGTCGCACACCAGGACATCGGGGTCGAGCGCCAGCGCTCTCGCGATGCCGATCCGCTGACGTTGACCGCCCGAGAACTGGTGGGGGAAGCGGGAGCCCATCTCGGCCGTGAGCCCGACGAGTTCGAGCAGCTCCGCGACCCGTGCGCGTCGGGTCGCCGGTGTCCCGGTGTGCGTGGCGGCGAGTGGTTCCGAGATGATCTGCTGCACCGTCATCCGCGGGTTGAGTGACAGGTACGGGTCCTGGAACACCATCTGCACGCCGCGTCGCAGGATCTTCCTGTCGCGCAGTCGCCCCCTGGTCACGTCCTGATCGCGGTAGCGCAGGGTGCCGGCATCCGGTGAATCCAGACCCACGAGCATGCGCGCCAGTGTGGATTTGCCACTGCCTGATTCGCCGACCACGGCGAGGATCTCGCCCTGATGGAGCTCGAGATCGACACCGGCGACCGCGGCCACGCGATGCGCCCGACGTCCACTGCCGGAGCGGAACGTGCGCTCCAGGGCGCGGCCCTCGAGGATGGGGGTGCCACCGTCGTCGTCTGCGGCGGCGCTCACCTCCCGCGGCATCGAGTTCAGCAACTGCACCGTGTACGGATGCTGCGGATTCGTCAGCACTTCATCGGCGGAGCCGGACTCCACGATGCGTCCGGTGCGCATCACGGCGACCTCATCGGCGACCTCCATCACCACGCCGAGATCATGCGTGATGAGCAGGATGCCCATCCCCAGCCGGTCGCGCAAGGACAGCAGCAGATCGAGGATCTGCGCCTGCACCGTCACATCGAGCGCGGTCGTCGGTTCATCCGCGATGATGAGATCAGGATCCAGTGCGATCGCCATGGCGATCAGGATGCGCTGGCGCTGACCGCCGGAGAACTGGTGCGGATAGTCGTGCACACGCTTGTCGGGGGAGGGGATACCGACGAGTGTCAGCAGCTCCACCGCGCGCGCTTCGGCAGCGCGACGGCCGACGCTGCGATGAGCGCGGATGAGGTCGATGATCTGGTCGCCGATGCTGAGGACCGGATTCAACGCGGAAAGGGCGTCCTGCATGACCAGGCTGACGCGCACACCACGTAGACGTCGATGCTGTTCGGAGGAGAGGGAGAGGAGGTCGGTGCCGCTCAGAGACATCGTCGAAGCCTCGACATCCCCGTCGCCGAGGAGGCCCATGATCGCGCGTGCGGTCATCGACTTGCCCGAGCCCGACTCACCGAGCAGCGCGAACACCTCTCCGCGTCGCACGACGAGATCGATGTCGTCGACCACGCGGTGGCGGCGTCCCTCGCCGGTGAGGGTGACGGTGAGTCCCTTCACGTCCAGGACCACGGCGTTCTGGGGGGCGGATGTGTTCTCCATGGATGCCATCATGCCAGCATCCTGGCTCTGAAATGTTTCGAACAGGAAACATTTCAGCCGAAGATAATCACCAGGGTTGACATCTGTGCCGAAATCCTCCAGATTCAGAGGAATCTCCCGCTCGTCGATCGGGAGTGGCACCCGCATCATCGAACCGAAGGAGCGCATTCGTGCTCGAACAAGCTGGCCGGTACACCGGCTACACCGCGTACGACTATCTGGAAGCCGGCAAGGACTACCGCGAGTTCCGCTACGCCGCGCAGATCGGCCGCGTGCCCGCCTACGACCTCGGGTTGAGCGACGCTCAGCAGGAACGCACCGAGCGTCTGCTCCGCGAGGAGACCGTGATCTCCCTGCACGAGCACGTGCAGGTGTTCCCCGAGGACATGGGCGAGTTGCGCGACCACATCCGCCAGGGCCGCGAACCCACCGCCTACCAGGGCCTCGCCCGGTCGGGGCTGACGGCCGTGTTCGACAACGGCATGGACGGCACGTGCTGCATCTCCAGCGATGCCGGGTGGAAGTACCAGGACGTGCTGTTCGACCTCGGAGTGCGCATGGCAGATCTCGCGCACCAGGACTTCGTGATCAAGGCCGAGTCGATCAAGGACATCCGCCACGCCGCGGAGACCGGCCGTGTGGCGCACATCTTCGCGCTCGAAGCCTCGACGATGATCGAGAACGAGGTCGACCGTCTCGACGTCCTCTACGGCTTCGGGGTGCGTCAGATGGGCATCGCCTACTCCGAGGCCAACATGCTCGGGGGCGGGCTCAAGGAACGCGGAGACGGAGGGCTGACGTACTTCGGCGAGCGCGCCGTCGAGCGGATGAACAAGCTCGGCATCGCGATCGACATCTCCCACTCGGGAGATCAGACGTGTCTCGACGTCATCGCCCACTCCACCAAGCCGGTCTTCATCACGCACGCCGGTGCGCGCGGGCTGTGGCCGACGAACCGCATGAAGACCGATGAGACGATCATCGAGTGCGCGAAGCGGGGCGGTGTGATCGGCATCGAGGCCGCTCCGCATACGACGATCTCGCCCCAGCACCCGAAGCACTCGCTGGAATCGGTCATGGACCACTTCCAGTACTGCGTCGACCTGGTCGGACTCGAGCATGTCAGCTTCGGGCCCGACACGCTGTTCGGCGACCACGTCGGTCTGCACGATGCCTTCTCGTCGAACCTGTCGCTCGGCCAGGCGCACGCCAACGTCGACTACGAGAAGCAGCCGTACGTGGACGGCATCGAGAACCCGGCCGAAGCCTTCTACAACATCATCGGCTGGCTCGTGAAGCACGACTACTCCGACGACGAGATTCGCGCCGTCGTCGGTGGGAACACCCTGCGCGTACTCGAGGAGGTCTGGGTCTGATGAAATACCGCAAGTTCCTCGCCCTCGGCGCGGCCGCGGCTCTCGCCGTCGGTCTCGCCGCGTGCGCCCCTTCGGCGCCGGAACCGGGGGAGTCATCCGGCTCCGCCGGCCCGAGCGACGAGACCATCAGCATCGGCACGACGACGGATGTCGTGAACTTCAACCCGGTGCTCGGCAACAGTCGCACGGACTCGTGGATCACGAATCTGATGTACCCGCACCTGCTGAGCATCAGCGACGACGGCACCAAGGAAGCGCACGTGGCCACCGACTGGGGCTACGTGGATGACACGACCGGCTTCTATGAGATCCGCGACGATCTGACGTGGAGCGACGGCGAGCCGCTCACCGCCGAGGACGTCGCGTGGACCCTCAACGCCGTCAAGCGCGACCAGGCTCCCGGTACGTTCTACGGGCAGCTGGGCAACCTCGACACCGCGACCGCCGTGTCCGACACCCGCGTCGAGCTGACCTTGACGCAGCCGGACTCGTCCATCATCGAGGAGATCGGCTTCTGGGGCGTCGTCGTGCCGAAGCACGTGTTCGACCCGCAGGGGTCGATCGCGGAGTTCGCGAACGACGGCAGCGACGGCGGCTGGGTCGGCATGGGGCCGTTCATCATGACGGACTTCCAGGTCGGCCAGCACTACACCCTGGAGCGGGTGGAGGACTACCCGCTCGTCGAGGGCGGTGTGCCCGGACCCGCCGAGGTCGTCTACCGCGTGTACCCCGACGTGAACACCGAGATCCTGGCGCTGCAGAGCGGCGAGATCGATGTCATCGCGAACGCGTTGCCACCGGCACAGGTCGAACAGCTCGGAAGCACCGACGGCCTGCAGGTCATCGAGGCACCTGGTCTCGGCTACGCCCACCTGGTCTACAACATGGACAAGCCCGACCTCGCGAAGACCGAGGTGCGCCAGGCGCTCGCCCATGCGGTCGACTACGACGCCATCCGCACGGTGGTGCTCCAGGGACAGGCCGTCTCGACGGGATCGAGCGCGCTGATGCCCGTGCTCGCGAAGTACTACGACGACTCGGTGACGGAGTACGAGTTCGACCCCGAGAAGTCGCGTTCCCTGATGGAAGAGGCCGGCTACACGGCCGACGCCAGCGGGAAGTTCCCCCTCTCTTTCCGGTTGATCTACTCGCTGCAGGACAGTGTGACCAGCCAGTGGGCGCAGATGGTGAAGGACAGCGCGGCGGAGGCCGGCATCACGATCGAGCTGCAGGGCACGGAGCGCAACACCTACCTCTCGATGACCAACGAGGGCGACTACGACATCTACGCGGGCAACTTCGCCATCATGGACGACCCGGTGACGAACTTCGCGCTGTCGTACCTCCCCGGGGGAGCGATCAACTACACCCACGTGGACGATCCGGACCTGAACGCGCTGATTGAGGAGGGCATGGTCACCTTCGATGAGGACGAGAAGATCTCGATCATGCGTGACGCGAACAAGATCGTGCACGAGCAGGTCTACGACAACATCATGTACACGCAGAACCTGTTCTTCGCGGCCAGCGACGAATGGGCCGGCTTCATCTCGAAGCCGAGCGAGCTGCTCTCGATCGTGAACCCGCTCTCGCTCGCGAGCGCGTACCCGGTCGAGTAACAACCACTGCATTCTCGAGGAAGGTCGCCCGGGTGTCCCGAGCATCGTTCATTCTCCGTCGCGCAGGTCGAGGTCTGCTCACGATCTGGTTCGCCGTGACCGTGACGTTCCTGCTCCTGCGTCTGCTTCCCGGCGACCCGGCGCTGGCGCTGGCGAGTCCGAACATGACGGACGACATCCGGGCGACCATCCTCGAGCAGTATGGGCTGGACCAGCCCCTCATCGTGCAATACGGGCTCTACATGTGGCAGCTGCTGCAGGGCAACCTCGGCATCTCGTTCACGCAGTCGATCCCGGTCACCGACGTGCTCATGCAGCGACTGCCCTGGACGCTCCTCCTGACGGTCACGGCCCTGGTGCTCACCATCCTCATCGGTGTCCCGCTCGGCGTCGCCGCGGCTTCGCACAAGGGACGGTTCATCGACAGGGCGGTACAGGTGCTCGGGGTGACGGGGCAGTCGCTGTTCGTCCCGAGCGTCGCGATCCTCCTGCTGTTCGTGTTCGGGCTGAACCTGGGCTGGTTCCCGATCGGTGGCGCGTACACCAACAACACCTACGGGTTCGACTGGTATCTCAGCGTCGCGCAGCATCTCGTCCTCCCCGCGGTGTCGCTCATGCTCATCCAGGTCGGCTCGTATGTGCTCACGATGCGGTCGACCCTCATCGAGACGCTCGGCGAGGACTACATCCTCCTGGCCAAGGCGAACGGTCTCCGCGGCAGTCGCATTCTCTGGAAGCATGCGCTGCGCAATGCGCTGCTTCCCACCACGACCCTGATCGGCCTGCAGCTCGGCTTCCTCGTCGGCGGTGCGGTGCTCACGGAGACCGTCTTCGCGTATCCGGGTATCGGCCGTGGCATCTACGAGGCCGTCACGCAGCTCGACTTCCCCGTGCTGCAGGGCGCGTTCCTCATGCTCGCCATCACCGTCGTCGTCGCGAACACGATCACCGACATCATCTACGGCTACCTGGACCCGAGAGTGAAGACCTCATGACCGCTCCGATGCCCTCCTCCGAGACCCTCGCCCCGAGCGATCCGACCGCCACGGGCAGCGAGCGAGCGAGCGCGCACACCTGGCGTGCGTTCCGTCGCGACCCCCTCGGCATGATCTCGCTCGGTCTTCTGATCCTGCTCGTCGTCGTCGCGCTTGCAGCTCCGCTGATCGCCCCGTACCCGGCCAGCTATGGCCCCGATGTGCTGCGGCCGCCGAGTGGCGACCATTGGTTCGGCACCGACGCCCTCGGACGCGACGTGTTCTCCGAGGTGATCTGGGGGACGCAGCAGAGCGTGCTCGTCGCGGTCGCCGCCTCAGTGATCGCCATCGTCTTCGGCACGATCATCGCCGTGCTCGGCGCCTACTTCCGCAAGCTCGACAGCTTCATCAGCGTGATCGTCGACATGACGCTCTCGTTGCCCGTGCTGCCGCTCATGATCCTCATCGCCGCACTCGTGGGGCCGAGCACGTCGACGATCATCTTCGTCGTCGCGGCGTTCTCGTGGCCCGAAGTGACCCGTCTCGTGCGTTCGCAAGCGCTGACCGTCGTCGGCCTGCCCTACGTCGACGCCTCGCGCCTGATGACCACCTCACCGGTCTGGATCATCACGAAGCACATCCTCCCCGCCGTGACCCCCGTCGTGGTGGTTTCGGTGGTCGTGACGGCGTCGCGCGCGGTGCTCTCGGCTGCGGGACTCGCCTTCCTCGGCCTCGGGGACCCGACCACCTGGTCCTGGGGGCGGATCCTCTACGAGGCGCAGCAGGCCGGTGCCATGGTGAGCGCGTGGTGGCTGACGCTCTTCCCCTCGATCGCGATCCTGATCCTGGTGCTCTCCGCCACGCTGCTGTCGATCGCCTACAACGACGCGCGCAACCCGCGCCACCTCGCCCGATAGGAGCCTGTGATGATCGAGTTCGATCAGCGACTCGCGCCCGAGTTCTTCGACCGCGTGCAGACACGGCTGCGTGAGCGCATGGTCGAGGAGGGCTTCGACGCGTTCCTCACCGACAGCCCGGAGGACATCGCCTACCTCACCGGTTTCTTCCACCACCCGTCCGAGCGCCCGGTGGCGATCTGGCTCGAAGCGACGGGCAGGGCCGTGATGCTGCTGCCCGAGCTGGAGCGCGAATACGCCCAGTCGCAGTCCTCCCGGGCGGAGCCGGTGTCGTTCTTCGAGTTCCCCGGCGTCGTTTCGCCGTTCGAGGTCCTGGCGCGTGCGGTGACACCGCGGGGACGCGTGGGCTTCGCCTCGACGATGCCGTACTCGCGTCTCTCGGCTGCGCGAGAGGCGATGCCCGCCGCTCACCTCGTCGCGTCGGACCTGGTGACGCGCACCCGCTTCGTGAAGTTCCCCGAAGAGATCGTGCTGCACCGTGAGGCCGCGCGCATCACGGATCGGATGCTCGACGCCGGCGTGGCGCTGGTGGCGGAGGCGGTCGGCGCCGGGGGAGATCTGCCGACCGAGGCCGAACTCGAACGCCATGTGACGGCGACCGGTACCGGCATCATGTACGCCGAGCATCGCAACGTGGTGGTGGCGTCGTTGCTCGCAGGAGGACTCGTCTATTCGGGGGCGAACTCCGCCTTCCCGCACGGGCTTCCTTCCGTGAACCGTCTCAAGGCAGGCGACACGTTCATGCTGTCGCTGGGCTGCGCGGTCGGCGGCCGCTTCATCGAGGGCGAACGCACCTTCGTGCTGGGCGAGCCCACAGCGGAGCAACGGCGCTACCACGACACGATCCACGAGGCGCAGCTGCGCGGACGTGAGACCATCCGCGCCGGGCTCGAATGCCGCGAGGCGAATCGGCTGTGCCTCGACGTGATCCGCGACGCGGGGCTGGGCGAGTTCATCCGGCACCGCCAGGGACATGGCATCGGCCTCGGCATGCACGAGGCTCCCTGGTTGGAGGACGGTGATCCGACGATGCTGGAAACGGGCATGGTCGTGTCGAACGAACCCGGCATCTACGTGCCGGGGCATGCGGGATACCGCATCAGCGACAGCATGCTCGTGACCGACGCCGGTGCCGAGCCACTGACCTCCTTCCCCCGCAGCCTCGACGACTGCACCATCGCGCTCTGACGCCCCGGACTTCGAGAGAGAGACAGAGAACATGACATCCACCCCGCCGGTATCCCCGGAGTTCGCCGCAGCCACCAGTGACCACGAATGGGTCGAGATCAACGGGAATCACCTGGCCGTCGAGGTGCTCGGACCCGAGGGTGCGCCGGTCATCATCACCCATCACGGCGCCCCGGGGCTCGGGTCGCGTGCCGAACCCCGGGCCAGCTTCGGCCGCCTGGCCGACGAGTACCGGGTCGTGGTGTTCGATGCGCGCGGCAGCGGCGTGAGCGAGGGCGAAGGGACGTACAGCCACGAGCAGTGGGCGGCGGACATCGACGGTCTGCGGGAGTGGATCGGCGCCGACAAGATCGCGATGGCGGGTGGCTCGTACGGCGGCTTCATGGCGATGGAGTACGCCCTGCGGTACCCGGAGCGCGTGTCGGCGATCGTGCTGCGTGATACGTCGCCCGACAATTCCAACGCGCATCTCGCGCGTGAGAATGCCCTGGCCTCCGACCGCGTCACGATCGACATGGAGAAGTTCGACCGTATCGATGTCGGGCAGGTGCACGACGACGAGGATCTGAAGGACTGCTGGCGCGAGATCCTTCCGCTCTACGACTTCGTCTACGATCCGGAGGCGACCGAGCGCAAGGTGCAGGCGACGCCCTATCGCTATCGCGCACACAACTACGCCTTCTCCGTGAACCTCCCGAACTACGACCTCAAGCCGCGGCTGCCCGAGATCGGTGTGCCGACACTCATCACGGTGGGGCGGACGGACTGGATCACGCCAGTATCGTGTAGCCAGACGATCGCCGATCTCATCCCGGACTCCGAGATGGTGGTGTTCGAGAAATCGGGGCACTCCCCGCAGATCGAGGAGGCAGAGGCGTGGACGAAGACCGTGCGCTCGTTCCTGCACCGGGTGTACCCGCCGACCCGATGAGCAGCGTTCATCCGACCAGGGAAGTCAGCGATCTCGATCGACGGATCGTCGTCGCACTGCAGCAGGACGGCAGGGCGAGCTGGACATCGATCGCGGAGTTCGCGGGAGCCCCCGTCTCCACAGTGACCCGTCGCGGACAGCAGCTTCTGGCCGAGGGGCTGGTCCGGGTGGGGATCGTGCCGACCCTGGGCAGCGAAGGCCACGTCGAGACCTTCTTCGTGCGCATCAACTGCACCCCTGGGGCGCAGCTGACCGTCGCGCAGGCGCTGATCGGCTCGCCCTACGTGCGGTTCGTGACCCTGGTCACCGGAAAGTTCGACGTGTTCGCCGAGGTCGTCATCCCTGGAGACTCCGCGACGTACGCGCACGTGCTCACGGATCTCCAGGCGATCCCGGGCGTCGAGCGCTGGCGCAGCGACCTGGTCGTGCACACCTACAAGGTGAGCTTCGACTGGGGACGACAGCTCTACGACGCGCACGCCGAGGCCGCGAGCGACCCGCAGTCGTACATGCCGGCGCCGAACACGTGCGACCCCACGCACTTCGACGACGCCGACCGGGCGATCGTGGAGGAGCTGCGCCACAACGGGCGCGCGTCGTTCCAGTCGATCGGCGACACCCTCGACATGAACGAGAGCAGTGTGCGTCGTCGCTATGAGCGCATGCGCAACGCCGGGTGCCTGACCACGGTGACCATGGTGCCGGCGTCGGCGCTGGGCATGAGCGCGGAGACACTTCTGATCCTGCGGGTCGAGCCGTCGCGGATCGCTTCCGTCGCGCAGACACTGGCCCACCACGTGTCGGTGCGATTCCTCGCGGCCGCGCTCGAGGAGAACTCGCTCTATTGCGAGATCATCCTGCCGAGCACCGAGACGCTGCACGACTTCCTCACCGGGACCATCGCCCACCTCAAGGGGGTCAGGGGCTGGAACGCCGCGATGGAGCTCGTCTTCATGAAGCGCGGTTTCATCGAGACTCCGTGGTGGAGGGCACAGGTGGCCTCGGCTGGGGCCGTCGAAGCAGGGGCGTAGGCGGTCGACCCTCCGACGGCACCCTCGGGGCGCAGTGTCAAGGGGCTTCCGTCCCGCCCTTCCGTGGCGCACTCTTTTGGAAGAGAGAGTCCTGGAGGGCCCCACATGTCTGAACTTCCGGATCCGCGTTTCATGTTGAACCGCATCACGGCCTCGGAGTGGGTGATCAACGACCTCCGCTACTCGCCCAACGATCCTCGGCATGTGGTGGCGTGCGTGTACGAACTCGCGGCCACCGAAGTGGAGGTGACGTGGCTGCGAGACCTGCCGCTCGCCACCCGCTACGGGACGGTCTTCGAGGTGCTCGAGGACGTCGAGAAGTTGCGGGACTCGAACCGCGCGACACCTCCGATCTCCATCCCGAGTCGGCCGCCGCTGCTGGCGACCTAGACGAGACCGCGGAGGTCAGAGCAGCTGCAGATCGGTGATGCAGGTGCGGTCCTCCGGCGACGTCGTCGAGATCGGCACGGTGCCGGTCAGCCCCGCGCTCTCGACGGTGAGCGTCGCCTCGATGCCCCGCGGTACCCAGAGCCCTGTGAAGCCGTTGTCCATAGTGCGCCGCGTGTCGTCGGCGAGCACTGTTCCGTCGGTGGCGGTCAGGGTGATCCGGACCTCGGCGTCGGAGAGTTCCCCGATGCACGTCGTGAGGCTGTGGAAGTGGCACTCGTGGGTCTGTTCGCGGAACGGCGCTACCGAGATGTACACCGCATCTTCGGGCAGCGGCATCCGGCTCTCCCGCTCGTCCGCGTCGCGGAGGACGAGTGCATCGGGTTCGACGGACGCGAGGAGATCGGTCGGCCTGTCCGCGACGGGCATCGCGTCTAGTCGTTCGATCACCTCGACGACGTCGAGACCGGCGAGGTCGTGGGCTTCCAGCAGGTCCTGCGCCCCCGAGGCGGCACCGGCGGGGGAGTCGGGCCCCGTGCATGCCGCCAGCGCGATGGCGGCGACGGCCAGTGCGGCGATCGCTGCCGACAGTCTCCTTCGGCGGGGCGGAGCGGAGAGCACGGGTGTGATGGGGCGGAGGGAGTGGTTCACGGTGAGGTCCTTCGGGTGGGGTGGGTTGAGGCGGGGCCGGTGTCGTACGGGGCACGTCGACACCCGGCCCCACCGGGATCAGAGAGCGGCCAGGAGATCCTTCATCTCCTGGATCTCGTCGTTCTGCGCGTCGATGATCTTCTGGGCGAGTGCGATCGCTTCCGGGCTTTTTCCGTTGTCGATCTGCACCTGCGCCATCTCGACCGCGCCCTCGTGGTGCACGATCATCTGCTCGAGGAACAGCTGCGACGCTTCGGGACCGTCAGCAGCACGCAGCTGCGCGAGGTCGTCCCCGCTCATCATCCCGTCGCCGTGGTCCATCCCGTTCGCGTCGCGGTCGTCCGAGCGGATGCCCCAGTCGTCCAACCAGCCTTCGAGTTGATCGATCTCCGGGCCCTGGGCGGCCTTGATCCGCTGGGCGAGGTCGACCACCGCGGGGTCGACGCCCTCCGCATCGAGCACGAGATCGCTCATCTCGATCGCTTGCTCGTGGTGGACGATCATCATCGAAGCGAATATGACGTCGACTTCGTCGACGCCGGACGAGGACGACGTCGAGCGATGGCCCATACCGGGCATGGAAACCTCGTCGGTGCCGGCCCCGCAACCGGACAGCAGCAGGGCGGCGGACAGGGTGAGTGCGGCCAACGCCGCAGCACGAATCTTCATGGGTGTTCTCCAATACGCATGGTCGTTGCGTGCACGCCGGACGGCGGCACGCGAAGTGAGATACCGGGAGCGTCAACGCAAGAACGCGGGCTCCGCGGCGGCTCAGGTGCGACTGATGCAGAGAACGTGAAGAGAGGGGGCGCGCGGCAGAACCCGTGCGCGGGAGAATGCGAGGAGGGGAGACCGGAGGAGAGGCTGCGTCCAGCCTCGGAGCACTCCCGGGGCGAAGAGGAGCACGAGGGCGAGCAGGAGCGCGAGGACGCACATCATCGCCATGCCTGAATGGTCATCGGTGCCGCAGCCCGCGCAGGACGTCTCGGCCGAGCCGGTGGGGGTTCCGGACGGGTGTGCCTCTACTGCGCCATGGTGCGCCGATGCGGATTCGTCCGCGGACGTCGCCACCGCTGCGGGGCTGTCCGCTGCTGCGGTTCCGTGCAGATTCAGGGTGTGCATGCCGAGCAGCCCGACGATGAGTGCGGCGACGAGCAGCACCGCAGACAGGAGACCCCGGAAGACGCTGGACGAGCTTCTCCCGGACCACGTCGCCGCCGCCGGTGCCATGGGAGTAAGTCTACGGGCGTGCGTCCGGCTCAGACCTCGGTGTCGTCCTCGTCGTCGGCTCCGGCTGCGACGCGGTCCGCTTCGGCGCTGTCGATGAGAGCGTCATCCACATCCGGGTCGAGGATGCGCTCCCCGTCCACTTCCTGGGTGGGTGCTCCCTCGCGGTCGTCGTCGTGGGGGATCGGCGGGATCGGGGGGATGATCGGGTTCGACATGATCGCATCCTTTCGTCGAGATGCGTTCACGATAGATCGCGCCGTGCGCGGGCCGAACCGGGTTGACGCTGGTGAGCACGCACGCTAGGGCGGATCCGCAGACGGGGAAAGCCCCCGGAGAACCGGGGGCTTTTCGGTGGACCTGAGGGGACTCGAACCCCTGACCCCCTGCATGCCATGCAGGTGCGCTACCAGCTGCGCCACAGGCCCAGACGCTGTTCCGAACCGGTCGGAGCAACTTGAAAAGAGTACTACACGAATCGGCGCGAGCACCAATCCGAGTAGCCATCCCGGGCGCGTCATCGTGCGGGGTGAGGCGTGCAGGAACAAGCGCACCGTCGAGGATGTTGATAGCGGCGTGAGCATCCTCGACAGTCTGGTGATCGGCGCAGGGCAGGCCGGGCTCTCCGCATCGTTCCACCTCTCGCGGCTCGGCATCTCGCATGTCGTCCTCGATGCCGACGAGCGGCCCGGCGGTGCGTGGCAGCACCGGTGGGACGCGCTGACGATGCGCGACGTGCACGGTGTCGCGGAGCTTCCGGGCGACACTCCACCGCCTCGCGACGGGGCCCGCGCGAACGCCACGGTGCCGGCCTACTTCGCCCGATACGAGAAGACGCACGCGCTTCCGGTGCTCCGCCCTGTGCACGTCGAGCGAGTGGAAGACCGGGACGGATCGCTCGTCGTGCGAGCCCGGGAGGGGGAGTGGATGACCCGCACCCTCGTGAATGCGACCGGCACCTGGTCGCAGCCATTCCTGCCGCACTTCCCCGGCATGGAGACCTTCGTCGGGGAGCAGCTGCACACCGTGGACTATCCGGGGCCCGAGCACTTCGTCGGCAAGCGCGTGCTCGTGGTCGGGGGTGGCGCGTCTGCGGTGCAGTTCCTCGGAGCGCTCGCGCCGATCACCGAGACGCTGTGGGTCACCCGCCGGGCACCGGTCTGGCGGGAGGACGACTTCACCCCCGAGGCAGGGGCCGCAGCGGTCGCCCTCGTGGAGCAGCGCGTCGCCGCCGGGCTGCCTCCGCAGAGCGTGGTCAGCGTCACCGGGCTCATGCTCCGCCCGCAGGAGCGCGAGGCCGAGCGGCTCGGCGCGTACGCGGACCGCCGACCGCTGTTCGAGCGGATCGAACCCGACGGTGTGCGCTGGGCCGACGGCAGTTTCGAGCGCGTCGACGTCATCCTCTGGGCAACGGGGTTCCGCCCCGCGATCACTCATCTGGCCCCTCTCCATCTGCGCAGCGCAGCCGGGGGCATCCAGCTCGACCGGAACGGGCGAGGCGTGACCACCGTGGTCGATCCTCGTGTGCAGCTGGTCGGCTACGGACCCTCGGCGAGCACGATCGGCGCGAATCGTGCCGGCCGCGCGGCAGCGAAAGGCGTGCAGCGGGCACTGCGCTCGGCGGACACACGCGTCACCAGCGGTTGAGCACCTCTTCGGCGAAACCTTCGATGCCGTCCACGCGAACCCGCGTTCCCGTGTCGTCCAGCACCCACCCCGTCCAGACGCCGAACAACTGATCGGTCCTGCTCGCGATGACGACGGCGTTGGTACGGGCCCGCTTGTCGTAGAAGGGAGAGAAGGTCAGGTCGGCCGTCTCGCCGTGCACCCGCCACGGACGCAGGAAGTCCAAGGGGTCGTAGTCCCACACCAGCTCTTCGCTGATCTTCGACAGGTGTCCGTCGACCACCACGGCGTTCTCCGTCGCTCCCGAGCCGTCCGTCCACTTCGAGCCGAGCTGCAACCCCACGACCCGCCCAGCGACGATGCCGCTTCCGGCCGCCCAGTTCCAGTGCACGCGGTACGGCCAGCGACCGCGACCATGGTCGAGCACGGCCCAGCTGCCGGACGGCAGCTCGTGCGCGATGCCGTCGACCGTGACGGTTCCCGACGCGGGCCGACCCACGTCCTTCACCGTGTACTGGAATCTCCGGGTACTCCCTCTTCGCCGCCACGGCACGACCACGCCGAGCGACTCGTGGCCCGCGGGGCGTGCCGCGTACAGGTCGAACGAGAGCCGCGGAGCACTGCCACGCAGACGCGTCCCCTCGACGGCGTCATCGACCTCGAGGCTGAGGCGGCGGGTGCGCGCGGCGGCGGATCCCTCCCCAAGCGACGACGGCAGCATCGCGCTGCGTCCGCCCGGGGAGATCACGGTGGATCCGATGTCCTCGCCCGTCGCCCGATCCAGAACCCAGATCTCGTGCAGAGACAGGTAGTCGACGCAGGAGATCGTGAACGCGATGATGTGCGAGGGCGACATCACGTTCCAGTACTCCCAGCGCTTGTTGCGCCCCCAGCGTCGGCGGCCGGGGATGCCGGAGGTGTCGTGCAGCGGTGTGCGTGACCACCCGAGGGCACCCGGATTCAGCGTTCCCTCTGCAGTGGTGAGGGAGACGCGTCGGGTGATCTCACGCTCGATCAGCGGTGTGGGCATCATCGTCCTGGTGTGCGGATGCCGTTCGAGCCGGCACCTTCGCCTCGAGTGTAGAGGATCGGATGTTCCGGGTCAGCGACCACGAGTCGCGCCGACGTCAGTTCGGGCGCGTAGGGTGAGGGCATGTCCCGCATCCTCGTTTTCGGCGGCCACGGTCGCATCGCGCTCCTGCTCGCTCCTCTGCTCGTCGCGCGAGGCGACGAGGTCACGGGGGTGATCCGCAACCCGGCGCATGTCGCCGACGTCGAGGCGGGCGGGGCGAAGGCCCTGGTCGCCGATGTCGAGAGCATGGACGTCGAGGCACTCGCCGAGATCATCCACGGTCATGACGCGGTCGTCTGGTCCGCCGGTGCCGGTGGCGGGTCCGCTGAGCGCACGTACGCAGTCGATCGCGATGCCGCGGAGCGATCGATGAACGCCGCCGAACGGGCCGACGTGCGGCGCTACGTGATGGTTTCGTGGCTCGGCTCGACGGCGGACCACGGTGTTCCGGAGGACGACTCCTTCTTCCCCTACGCCGATGCCAAGTGGGCTGCGGACGAGCACCTGCGCGCGAGCGGGCTCGACGGCACGATCCTCGCACCGGGCACGCTCACGTTCGACGAACCGACCTCGCGGATCCAGATCGACCCCGCGGGACGAGGCGCGGTGTCGCGGGCCGACGTGTCGGCCGTCATCGCCGCGTCGCTGCACGCGCCGTGCACGATCGGCCGGACGATCCGCTTCGGCAACGGCGACCCGGCGTCGGCAGTACCCATCAGCGAAGCGCTCGGCTGCTGATACGGCGGCACAGCACGGAAGTCACCATGCCCCGACCCCGCCGATGGACGCTCGGCGCCCTCGCCGTCGCCGCGACAGCAGCGCTCTGCGTCTCGCCGGCAGCTGCCGCATCGAGCGGAGTGCCGACCACGGTTCCGACTGCCGCTGCAGCAGGTGCCGAGCGCGGTGACCCGACCGCGCGCGCGACCGTCCTCGTGCGGGGAATGTCGGTGGCGGAGCAGGCATCCACCGTGGTCATGGGGCACGTGGCGGGGACCGACCCTGCCGCGCTCCGTGCTTATATGGAGTCCGGGCTGGGCGGGTTCATCCTCATGGGGGCGAACATCCCGGCCACCGAGGGCGAGTTGCGGAGTCTGACCACCGCTCTGACGGTGGATCCCGAGTTGCCTCCGCTGATCGCCGTCGACCAGGAGGGCGGCATCGTGTCGCGCCTGCACGGTGATGACTACCCGGCGTCCTCGTCGTTGAAGCACCTCCCGGTCGCCGATACGGCGGCGGCGTTCACCGCTCGCGGTTCGCTGGTCGGGGGTGCGGGGATCACGGTGAACTTCGGAACGGTCGCCGACTTCACGCCAGACCCGGGATCCTTCATCTTCGGCCGCGCTCTCGGCACCGATCCGACGAGCGCCGCGGAACGGGTGTCGGCCGCGACCGGCGCCCAGGAGCAGTTCGTCGCCTCCACCCTGAAGCACTTCCCGGGGCACGGTGCCGCGCCCGGTGACTCGCATCACGCGATCCCGAGCACGACGATGGGTCTCGACCAGTGGCGCGACACGGTGGCGGTGCCCTTCGCCGCGGGGATCGACGCCGGGGCATCCCTGCTGATGTACGGGCACCTCGCCTACACGGCGGTCGACGCGGCGCCGGCGTCGCTTTCCGCGACGTGGCACGAGATCGCCCGAGACGAGCTCGGGTTCGACGGCGTGGCCGTCACAGATGATCTCGGCATGCTGCTGTCTTCCGGTGACCCCGCCTACGCGGACCCGGTGGCGAACGGAGTGGCCGCGATCGCAGCGGGGAACGACCTCGTACTGATGATCGCCGGTTCCGATGCGCGCACGGCGGGATCGATGGCGGCCGGTATCGCCGCGGCGGTAGAGAAGGGGACCCTGCCGGCCGAGCGGCTTGAGGACGCAGCGACACGGGTCGTCGCACTGCGGCTGGAACTCGCGGCGTCGACGATTCCGTGGGCGGTCTGCGACGAGTGCGAGCCGGTCGGCTGACCGCTGCTCAGGCCGCCTCGCGTGCTCCGTCGCCGAGCCAGGCGCGCAGCAAGGCGGTGCGCAGGGTGGCCCCGCGTTCCGCGAACACTCGCTGTCGGCGCACGTACTCGGCCTTTCCCTCGGGTCTCTCGATGGGCACGGGAACCACATCCCACCCGGAGAGGTCGTACGGCGCCGCCTGCATGTCGAGAAGGCGGATGTCGCGAGCGAGCTCGAACGAATCCAGGAGGAGCTCGCCGGGGACGAGGGGTCCGAGCTTCGTCGCCCACTTGTAGAGGTCCATGCCCGCGTGCAGGCAGCCGGGCTGCTCGAACAGGGGCTGCTGGTCGCGACTCAACGAGGTGCGATTTCGGGGGACTGCCTCGGGGGTGAAGAAGCGGAAAGCGTCGAAATGGGTGCAGCGGAGGTCATGGGCCTCGACCACGGCATCCGTGCCGGCCTGTCCCAGCCGCAACGGCACCGCGTGTCGATGCTCGTCAGCGCGATACACCATCGCCCACTCGTGCAGACCGAAGCAGCCGAACTGCCCGGGCCGCGACGCCGTGCGGCGGAGCATCTTCTCGATGAGAGCCGCCAGCTCCGGCTTCTCCCGGCCGAAGGCGCCGGCATCGGGCACAGCGCTGCCGGCGGATCGTCCGGGGGAGTACCAGCGCCAGTCCAGGCGTTCCACGGCGTCGGCCAGAACGACACCGGCTCCGGGGTGCCAACGACGCAGCTGCGCGGGTTTGTAGGAGTAGTACGTGAAGAGGAAATCCCACACCGGGTGCTTCTCTGCTCTGGTCGCACGATCCCGGTGGGCGGCGGTGAGCGCATCGGCACGCTCGCGATGTGCGTCTTCGCGGAGCTGCCAGTCCTGACGGGCGAGGGACATGTCAGTGCAGGATGCCGGCCTCGCCGAGCAGATCGCGCAGCCCGGCACCGTCTTCTGCGCTCACCCAGGGAGCGACGTCTTCGGAATGGGGCTCGCGGCCGGCGCGGCCACCGGCCAGCACCGCCTCGGCGGGAAGGAGGCGACGGATGGCGACCCCGGCGACCGAATCGGGGTGCTCGTCCATGAACTGGGAGTAGATGGCCTCGTCGTGCTGTCCGTCATCTCCGATCAGCAGCCACTTCACATCGGGGAACTCCGTCGCCAGACGTCGCAGATTGGTGAGCTTGTGCTCGCGCCCGCTGCGGAACCAGCGCTCGTGCGTGGGTCCCCAGTCGGTGAGGAGCATGGAACCTGCGGGGAACAGATGGCGGCCGAGGAAGCGCCACAGCGTCGGGGCGACGTTCCACGCCCCGGTGGAGAGGTACACCATGGGGGCGCCGGGGTGCTGTCTCAGCAGCTGGTCGAGCAGGACGGCCATCCCGGGCACGGGCAGGCGTGCGTGCTCGTCGAGCACGAACGAGTTCCAGAACGCGATGAACGGACGAGGCAGCGCCGTCACCATCACGGTGTCGTCGACGTCGGACACGACCCCGAACGTCGTGCCCTCGGCGACGACGAACACCCGTGCCTCGACGGGCTCCTGTCCCTCCACGGAGAACGAGAAGGTCTGCCAACCCGGTTCCAGGTCCACGTGGATCGTCGAGTCGACCACACCTCCACGGTCCGCGACGACCTGGTGCGTGGTGCCGCCGATCTGCACGGTCACGGCGGCGAAGCCCACGGGGATCCCGACGAAGCTGCGCCAGCCGCGTACGCTCGCGGGCTCGCCGTCGCGTGTGCGGCGCTGCGGCGGGACGATCAGCACACGGCCTACGACCCGCACCCACCCGGGCCCGCCGTATCCGGGGAACGGGAGGATCGTCGCGACGCGGCCACGACGGCGCGCGCGACCTTCACGCCAGACGTGCAGGCGATGTTCGAGTCGGGCGAACCAGTGGATCCGGGGCGCCGGGGGAGCGGATGCCATTGCCTCAGTCTTTCACGTCGGCGTCGGCCTCTGTCTCCGGAGCCTTCAGATGACGGGACTCGGCCCGCTGCAGAAGCTTCTTGCCGAGATAGATCAGCAGCAGGAACACCGCGATCACGCCGACGAAGATGTACCCCGCGAAGTGCACGCGGTCGACGAGCTCCCGGAAGCTGCCCGCCGCGAGCGAGGTGACGCTCACGTAGGCGCTCGCCCAGAGGATGCACGCGGGTGTCGTCCAGGCGAGGAACTTGCGATACGGGTACTCGCTCATGCCGACGGTCAGCGGCACCAGTGAATGCAGGACCGGCAGGAAGCGTGAAAGGAAGATGGCGATGCCACCGCGGCGTTCGAGGTAGTTCTCGGCACGCACCCAGTTGTGCTCACCGATTCGGCGTCCCAGCCACGACACGCGGATGCGGGGTCCGAGCCAGCGCCCGAGCCAGAATCCGATGCTCTCGCCGATCAATGCGCCGATCACGACCGCGATGCCCATCGCGATGCCTTCCCACGGCGTCGCGACCCCCATCGAGGCGATGATGACGATGGTGTCGCCCGGGACGACCAAGCCGATCAGAATGCTCGTCTCGAGCATGACGGCGAGTCCCGCGATCAGGGTGCGGGCGACCGGATCGACCGACTGCACGGTGTCGAGGAGCCAGATCAGGAGGTCGTCCACCCCACGAGGATACGGGAGCATCCCGGTCCTAGGCTGGAAAGGTGCCCGAACAGCTGAACGCTCGACTGCTCCCCTCCTGGGTCGAGCCCTCGTCCGTGTTCCGGATGCTCGAAGCCCGCGGTATCGACCTCTTCTGGCTCGACGCCGGCGCGCGGGCGACGGAAGGGTGGAGCTTCGTCGGAACGGGGAATCGTTCGACCCTCCCGCGGCACGTGTCTCTCGACGTTCCCTCGGGCGATCCCGCGCGACCGCCGTTCACCGGAGGATGGGTGGGCTGGCTCGACTACGAGAGCGGGGCATCTGCGTCGGGCGCACCGGTCGCCCCGTCGGAGCACGCGCTCGGAGGGGCCTGGCTGCTCGCCACTCACGTCGTCGCGTTCGACCATGCACGCCGTCGCACGTGGGCGCTCTCCGCCCCTGATGACCTCGGGCCCTGGACAGATGACATCCGCGCAGCGACGGCGGCCGTGGACGCCCCCGGTGCGGAAGACGCCTCCGGGAGCCGGGCCCGCTCCCCGCACGTCGCGGAGGCCAGACACAGCCCGGACGAGTACGCCGCGCTCATCGAGCGCTGCCGTGACCTCATCCGTGCGGGCATCGCCTATCAGCTGTGCCTGACCACCCGCTTCACCGTCTCCGGCGTCCAGGACACGGTCGCCGTGTACGACCGCCTTCGAGGAGCCACGCCCGCGCACCACGGCGGCTTCGTCCGGATCGGCGGACGCACCCTGCTGAGCGCCAGCCCGGAGCAGTTCCTCCACGCCGCAGGGGGCGTCATCCGCACGCGTCCCATCAAGGGAACGAGACCCCGCAGCGCCGATCTCCTCGAGGATGCCGCGCTCGCCGCGGAGCTCGCGGCCGATCGCAAGGAACGCGCGGAGAACGTCATGATCGTCGATCTGATGCGCAACGATCTCTCGCAGGTGTGCGTGCCGGGGACGATCCGCGTCGAGGGGCTCTGGGTGGTCGAGAGCTATCCCGCCGTGCACCAGCTGGTGAGCACCGTGAGCGGAAGAGCCGAGGCGCGGACGACGGTCGGCTCCCTCCTCGACGCCACCTTCCCGGCGGGCAGCATGACGGGCGCGCCCAAGCTCTCGGCGATGACCAGGCTGCACGAACTCGAGGGGGGCGCGAGGGGAGTGTACGCGGGGTGCTTCGGTTACGTCGGCGTCGATGGCGTACTCGACCTCGCCATGGTCATCCGCAGCATCCTCATCGACGGGGATCAGGCGGTGGTCGGCGCCGGTGGCGGAATCACCTGGGGCTCGGTCGCGGCCGCCGAGGTCGCTGAGGTGGCGACCAAGGCACGGGCGCCACTAGCGGCGCTCGGTGCGGAAACGCCCGCGTCCTGGCGTTCCGATATCCTGAACTGATCCCGCTTTTCCCTTCAGATTGGTCGTGCGTTCGTTGTCTGAAAACCTGTCCTCCGCTCCTGCCGACGACGAGGCCCCGTCGGCGCACGCCATCCAGAGCAAGTGGCAGAAGTACTGGGCGGAGAACGGCACCTTCCTCACGGGCGGCGACGGCGACACCCGCCCGCGACGGTACGTGCTCGCGATGTTCCCGTACCCGTCCGGCGACCTGCACATGGGACATGCCGAGAACTACCTCTACTCCGACATCGTGGCCCGTTTCTGGCGCCACCGTGGGCACAACGTGCTGAACCCGATCGGCTGGGACTCGTTCGGTCTGCCGGCTGAGAACGCCGCGATCCGCCAGGGCGCCGACCCTCGGGACTGGACCTATCAGAACATCGCCCAGCAGAAGGTGGGCTTCGAGGCGTACGGCGTCTCGTTCGACTGGAGCCGGGTGCTGCACACGTCCGACCCCGAGTACTACCGCTGGAACCAGTGGCTGTTCCTGAAGCTCTACGAGCGCGGGCTGGCCTATCGCAAGAAGAGCCCGGTCAACTGGTGCCCGAACGATCAGACCGTGTTGGCGAACGAGCAGGTCGTCGACGGGCGCTGCGATCGCTGCGGGGCCGAGGTCGTCAAGAAGAAGCTCACTCAGTGGTACTTCCGGATCACCGACTACGCCGACCGTCTGCTCGACGACCTGAACCAGCTCGAGGGGTTCTGGCCGCACAAGGTGCTGCAGATGCAGCGCAACTGGATCGGTCGCTCGGTGGGCGCCGACGTCGACTTCCTGATCGAGGGTCGTGAAGAGCCGGTCACCGTGTTCTCGACGCGCCCTGACACGCTGCACGGCGCGACGTTCTTCGTGGTCGCACCCGACTCCGACCTGGCGTCCGAGCTCGCCGCCGGTGCCTCCGAGGACGTGCGTCAGCGTTTCCAGACCTACCTGGAGCAGGTGCAGAAGGAGACCGACATCGACCGGCAGTCCACGGACCGCCCGAAGACCGGTGTGTTCCTCGAGCGCTACGCGATCAACCCCGTCAACGGCGAGAAGCTGCCGGTATGGGCGGCCGACTACGTGCTCGCCGACTACGGACACGGTGCCGTCATGGCGGTGCCGGCGCACGATCAGCGCGACCTGGACTTCGCCCGCGCGTTCGATCTGCCGGTCAAGGTCGTCGTCGACACGACGGCTCCCGTCACCGGCGCGATGCCCGTGATCGAGGTCGACGAAGACGGCGTGCCGATCGACACCGGCGCCGCGTTGGAGGAGCAGAGCCCCGCGGCCACCGGCGTCGCACTCACCGGCGAGGGCCGCATGATCAACTCGGGCGCTCTGAACGGTCTGTCCAAGCGCAATGCCATCGCGCGGGCGATCGAGCAGCTGGAGGCTTCGGGCACCGGCCGTGCCGCCAAGAACTACCGTCTGCGTGACTGGCTGATCTCGCGTCAGCGGTTCTGGGG
Source organism: Microbacterium paraoxydans (assembly GCF_020524545.1). Lineage (GTDB taxonomy): Bacteria > Actinomycetota > Actinomycetes > Actinomycetales > Microbacteriaceae > Microbacterium > Microbacterium paraoxydans_C. Next base: position 211,451 of record NZ_JAIVLG010000004.1, read on the forward strand.
AACGCCCATCCCGATGCTGCACGCCGAGGACGGGAGCATCATCCCGGTTCCCGAGGACAAGCTCCCCGTGAAGCTGCCGAGCGTCGAGGGACTCGACCTCAAGCCCAAGGGGACCTCGCCGCTGGGGGGCGCCGAGAGCTGGGTTCGCACGACGGACCCGCAGACGGGCGATCCGGTGCTGCGCGACCCCGACACGATGGACACGTTCGTGGACAGCTCGTGGTACTTCCTGCGCTTCCTCTCGCCGAACAGCGACACCGTGGCGTTCGACCCCGCACAGGCCGCTCGCTGGGCGCCGGTCGACTCCTACATCGGCGGCGTCGAACACGCGATCTTGCACCTGCTCTATGCGCGCTTCATCACCAAGGTGCTCTTCGACATGGGGCTGATCGACTTCACCGAGCCCTTCTCGAACCTGATCAACCAGGGCATGGTGCTGCTCGACGGGCAGAAGATGTCCAAGAGCAAGGGGAACCTCGTGCTCTTCCAGGAGGAGCTCGACGCCCACGGCGCCGATGCCCTCCGCGTGGGACTGGCGTTCGCCGGTCCTGTGGAGGACGACAAGGACTGGGCCGACGTGTCGACCACCGGTGCTCAGAAGTTCCTGGCACGTGCGATGCGCGTCGCCGGCGAGGTGTCGAGCCCGGTCGACGTGGTCTTCGACGGCGGGGACGCCGCGCTTCGCCGTGCGACGCACAAGCTGCTCTCGGAAGCGCCGGCACTCGTCGAGCAGACGAAGTTCAACGTCCTCGTCGCGCGGCTCATGGAGCTCGTGAACATCACCCGCAAGACGATCGACGGTGCGGCCGGCGCGGGGGATCCGGCCGTGCGGGAGGCGGCGGAGACCATCGCCGTGATGCTCGACCTCGTCGCGCCGCACACCGCGGAGGAGATGTGGGAGATGCTCGGCCACGAGCCGTCCGTCGGCCTCGTGACGTGGCGCTCCGCCGACCCGGCGCTTCTGGTCGAGGACACGGTCACCGCCGTCGTGCAGGTCGGGGGCAAGGTGCGGGCGCAGCTCGAGGTGCCGGCACGGATCGGCGAGTCCGAGCTCGAGGAGCTCGCCCGCGCGGATGAGCGCGTGATCCGTTCCATCGGAGACCGCGAGATCGTGAAGGTCGTCGTGAGGGCGCCCAAGATCGTCAGCTTCGTCGTCAAGGGCTGATCGGCTCCCCTCCACGGTGGACGCCCGCGAAGGGTTGTCCACCGGGGATGTCTCGGGGTGCGCAGGAGCTCCACGCGCTCGCCTAGCTTGGCCGGATGGCATCCTCCCCGCAGGCACCATCTCCTCCACCTCCCCGTCGGCGGCTGCGCCTGAGCATCGGCGCGGCTGTGGTGCTGGGGCTCGCCGTCCTGTCCGCAGCCGTGGGATGGGGCATCCTTCGGGGCCAGGCGCCACCCGCCGAGGCCGTGTCGCTCGCGCACGACGAGGCGGTCGTCGGCACCACCGGAGAGCTCTACGTCCACGTGCTCGGCGCGGTGGCGACCCCCGGTCTCTACGTGCTCGATCCGGGTGCGCGCCTCGTCGATGCGCTGGCGGCCGCCGGCGGGACCACGGACGCCGCCGATCTCGCGGCGGTCAATCTCGCTCGGGTGCTCGAAGACGGAGAACAGATCACCGTGCCGACGGTCGGCGCGGGCCCCGACGCGTCGGGCGTCGCCTCATCGGGGGACGACCGCATCGACCTCAACAGTGCAGACCAGGCCGCGCTGGAGACCCTTCCGCGCATAGGTCCCGCACTCGCGGCACGGATCATCGCCTGGCGGGAGGAGAACGGTCGCTTCCGGTCCGTGGACGACCTTCTCGCCGTCCCCGGCATCGGGGAGAAGCTGCTCGCCGGCATTCGCGATGGTGCCCGCGTGTGAGGCGCCGTGATCTGCGGCTGTTGCCGGTGGCGGGAGCGGTTTGGGCGGGGGCACTGCTGTGTGTCTCCCTCCCGGCGTGTTCGTGGTGGACGGTGGGCGGCTGTGCCGCTGGTGTGGTCGTGCTCCTGCTCGCGTCGCGTCGTCGAACTGTCCGACGGGTTCCGGGCGGTGGAGGTCTCGCCGTGCTGGTGCTCGCCGCGATAGCAGCCACCGCCCTTTCTGCGGCCTTCGCGCTCCCCGCGCGTGAGCGCGCCGCTGAGTGGTCGGGGCGCGTGGCGGAAGTCACTGCGACGGTGGCCTCGTCGGTATCGATCGGTCAGGACGGGCGACTGTGGTTCGACGCGCAGACGATGACCATCGGGGTGCGTGAGCATCCAGCCGTGCTGTCTGCGCCCGTGCGTATCGGCGTCGAGTCGGGCGGTGGCTTCGATCTCGGTGCCCGGGTTAGAGTCGTTGGACAGGTGCAGGCGACAGAGGAGGGTGAGAGGTCCGCTCTGGTCGTCTTCGCAGACGATGCCGAGGTCGTCTCGCCCGCCTCCGGTGTCTTCGGCGTCGCCGCGGCTCTCAAGAGCGCGTTCGTCGAACGGTCGCTGCAGCTGCCCGAGCCCGGTGCCGGTCTCCTCCCGGGGCTCGCGGTCGGCGACACCCGGGCGGTCACCGACGCGCTGAACGACGACATGCGCACCAGCGGACTCAGCCACCTCACCGCCGTGAGCGGGGCGAACTGCGCGATCGTCGTCGGCGCGATCTTCTGGCTGACGGCGTTGTGCGGAGGAGGGCGCGGGCTGAGGGTCGTGTTGTCCATCGCGGGCTTGGCCGGGTTCGTCGTCCTGGTCACCCCGGAACCGAGTGTCATCCGCGCTGCGGTCATGGCTGCCGTCGGGATGCTCACCGTCCTGCTCGGGCGTCCGAGCGCGGGAGCAGGCATGCTCTCCCTGTGCACCGTGGGGATACTGGTCGTCGATCCCTGGCTGGCGACGTCACCGGGGTTCGCGCTCTCCGTAGCCGCATCCGGGGCGCTGATCCTCCTCGCACCCTCCCTTGCCCGGGGGCTGGCGACCGTGATGCCGCAAACGGTGGCGATGGCCATCGCAGTCCCGCTCTCGGCACAACTGGCGTGCGGGCCGATCATCGCCCTGTTCGCCGAGCAGCACTCCCTGGTCGGCGTCGCGGCAAACCTCCTCGCTGCTCCCGCTGCGCCGATCGCCACGGTGATCGGTCTGCTGGCTTGTCTCGCTGCTCCGTTGCCGTTTCTGGCCGACCTGCTGACAGCGGCATCCTGGCTCCCCGCGACCTGGATCGCCGCGACCGCGACGACGACGGCGCGGCTGCCGAGCGCCCAGCTGCTGCTTCCGGCCGGGATCGGGAGCGCGGCCCTGGTGGCGCTCGTCAGCGGGTGCGTGTCGGTGGTCCTCCTCCGATCCGCCGACGTTGCCCGCCGACCGACGACCGTGCGGGCGGTGGAGTTCACGCGGCGCGGGGCGGCGGCGATTCTCATCATCGTGTCGTCCCTTGCCGGTGCTCGACTTCTCCTCGACGGTCCGCTCGCGACCGTGGCGTCGCCGGAGGGATGGTCCGTCGCCGCGTGCGATGTCGGTCAAGGGGACGCGCTGGTCGTGCGGTCGGGTGACCGAGTCGCGCTGATCGACACCGGACCGGTGCCCGAGCCTCTGGAAGCGTGTCTGCGGTCACTCGGGGTCGACCGGGTCGACCTCCTCGTTCTGACGCACTTCGACCTCGACCACGTCGGTGGAACCGCCGCCGTCATCGGGCGGGTGGGCGCGGTGCTGCACGGGCCCGTCACCGAGGACGCTGAGCGGCGCCTCCTCGCCTCGCTCCTCGCAGGGGGCGCTCGGGTCGAGGAGGCTCGGGCAGGACAACGGGGTGAGCTCGCCGAGGCGACGTGGCGTGTCCTCTGGCCGCAGGAGGGGTCTCCCGTCTTCCCCTCGGGCAACGACGCGAGCGTGGTGATGGAGTTCGACGGGGGAGGGGTGCCCCGATCATTGTTCCTCGGAGACCTCGCCGCGGCCTCCCAGCGCGTACTGCGGCGTGCTGCGCATCTCGGCACATACGACGTGGTCAAGGTGGCCCATCACGGCAGCGCGGATCAGGACCCCGGCCTGTATGAGGAGCTTCAGGCGCGGGTGGCGTTGTTCAGCGTCGGTGCGGACAACGACTACGGTCACCCGCGCATCGAGACTCTCGACCTTCTGACCGCGACCGGCGCACACGATCTGCGCACGGACCAGCGGGGGACGATCTTGCTCGGTCTGCACAGAGACGAGGTGCAGGTATGGACGGAACGAACAGACCCCGAGGGCGGGGGTGAGTGAGCAGCGGAGCAGTGTCGGTGAGCGCCGGTAGGCTGGAACCATGGCAGCTTCGCGTACCCCTTCTCGCAGTGGTGCGAAGCCCACCAAGATCCCGCAGGTGTCGTGGCGCGAACCGCGACCCGCTCCGATCGTGCTCGTCTCGGGGCCCGAAGAGGTGTGCGCCGAGCGGGCGATCGCCGGCGTGCGCGATTACCTGCGCGCAGAAGACGCCGCGCTCGAAGTCAGCGATGTGCGTGCCGACGACTACGCTCCCGGAACGCTGCTGTCGCTCACCTCGCCTTCTCTGTTCGGCGAACCACGGCTGGTGCGCGTCTCGGGCGTGGAGAAGTGCTCCGACGCCTTCATCCAGGAGGCGGTGTCGTACCTCGACAACCCTCAGGAGGGCGCGACGGTCATTCTTCGCCATACCGGCGCCAGCGTGCGTGGCAAGAAGCTGCTCGATGCTCTTCGAGCCGGTACCGGCGGAGGCATCGAGATCGCGTGCTCGGCGGTCAAGCGCGACAGCGACCGTGTCGACTTCGCCGCCGGGGAGTTCCGAGCGGCCAAGAAGCGCATTGCCCCTCCCGCGCTTCGCGCACTCGTGTCGGCCTTCGCGGATGACCTCACCGAACTGGCGGCAGCCTGTCAGCAGCTCATCGGCGACGTCGACGGCGACATCACCGAAGAGATCGTCACGAAGTACTACGGCGGTCGTGTGGAGGTCTCGGCGTTCGTCGTCGCGGACACGGCCATCGCCGGCCGCTACGGCGAGGCTCTCGTCGCCCTCCGGCACGCGCTGTCCTCCGGCGCCGACCCGGTGCCGATGGTCGCCGCCTTCGCGATGAAGCTCCGGACGATGGCGCGCGTGGCCGGCAACCGCGAGCCCAGCCGACAGCTCGCACAGCGTCTGGGGATGAAGGACTGGCAGGTCGATCGCGCACGCCGCGACCTCGCCGGCTGGAACGAGCGGTCTCTCGGAATGGCCATCCAGGCGACGGCCAGAGCCGATGGCGAGGTCAAGGGTGCTGCTCGCGACCCGATCTTCGCGCTGGAGCGCATGGTCACCGTGATCGCCACGCGCCAACCCTTCGGGGAGTAGCCGGCCTCCGCTCCGCTCGATCGCCGACGGGACGAAGAAGGCCCGCCCCGGCGAACGGGACGGGCCTTTCTGAGAAGCTTCGGCTCAGAGGGAAGCGACCTGCTTGGCGAGAGCCGACTTGCGGTTCGACGCCTGGTTCTTGTGCAGGACGCCCTTGCTGACGGCCTTGTCGAGCTTGACGGAAGCCTTCTTCAGGCCGGCCTCGGCTGCTGCCTTGTCGCCGGCGGTGACTGCCGTGCGGGTGGTGCGGATGAGGGTCTTGAGCTCGCTCTTGACGGCCTTGTTGCGCTCGCGCGCCTTCTCGTTGGTCTTGTTGCGCTTGATCTGCGACTTGATGTTTGCCACGTGTGGACGCTTTCTGTACAGGAGTGTTCGGAATGCCGGCAGCAGAAGAGGGCTGCTGCACAGCGGTCGTGAGGGAAGAACCCACACGCAAGCCAAGAGTCGAGTCTACCAGCAGACGGGGCGGTCGCGCGAAACGGCGAGCAGAATGCGAAACTCGGTCGCGCATTCGGTGGTACCGGGTGCAGAATCATGACTGTCCCGACATCGATGTCAAGGAGCCCCATGATCCCCGCCCCCGATCGTCCGTCTGCGCCCGCCGGGCTCCGTTGGTCCGCCGCCACCTCGGCCTTCCAGATCGAGGGGTCCCGTCCGACGGGACAGGCCGGACGATCCATCTGGGACGACTTCCTCGATCGGCCGGGTGCGATCATCGACGGGTCGACTGCGGATCCCACGTGCGACAGCTACCGGCGACCGGAGTCCGACGTGGCTCTCGCCGCGGGCCTCGGCCTCGACCGCTACCGGTTCTCCATCCCGTGGGCGCGTGTGCAGCCCGGCGGACGAAGCTCAGGGGATAGCGCGGCGCTCGACCACTACTCCCGACTGGTCGATCTTCTGCTCGAGGCCGGGGTCGCCCCGTTCCCGACTCTGTTCCACTGGGAGATGCCCAGCGAGGTCGAGGTCGGCGGCGGCTGGCTCCAGCGCGACACGGTCGAGCGCTTCGCCGACTACGCGGCGATCGTCGCCGCCCGTCTCGGTGATCGCGTCGAGCAGTGGTACACGCTGAACGAGCCGGCGATGACGACGTTGCAGGGCTACGCGGTCGGGGCGCTCGCTCCCGGGAAGCAGCTCCTCTTCGGCGCGCTGCCCACCGCTCACCATCAGCTCCTCGCGCACGCGCGTGCGGCGACCGTGCTGCGCGCCCACGGTGCGGCCTCCGTCGGCCTGGTGAACAACCACACCTGGGTCCTCCCTCTCCGGGACACCGCCGAGGACCACCAGGCGGCGGCCGTGTACGACCTGATCCACAATCGTGTGTTCAGCGAGCCGCTCCTCGCCGGCGCCTACCCGGACCTCGAGGCGCTGGGGCTAGCCCTTCTGCCCGTACGCGACGGTGATCTGGAGGAGATCCGCGGATCGATCGACTTCTACGGCATCAACTTCTACAACCCCACGACTGTCACGGCTGCCGAGGAGGGAAGCCCGATACCTTTCGACATCGTCCCGACCCCCGGTGTCCCCGTCACCGGATTCGGGGCCGAGTGGCCGATCATGCCCGGTGCTCTGCGAGACCTGCTCATCGACCTGCAGGCACGGCATCCGCATCTCCCGCCGGTGATCATCGGAGAGAACGGAGCGTCCTTCCCGGAGCCCGAGCAGGCTGCCTTCGTGGACGACACCGACCGCATCGCCTATCTCGCGGGGCACATCGCCGCGGTCGGTGAGGCGATCGATGCGGGCGTGCCCGTGGAGGAGTACACGGTGTGGTCGCTGTTGGACAACTGGGAGTGGGCCGACGGGTACACCCAGCGGTTCGGGCTGGTGCACGTGGACTTCGAGACGGGCGAGCGCACACCCAAGGCCTCCTACGACTGGTATCGCGACCTCATCGCGCGGTCGCGCACAGCGGCCGTCGCTGCGGAGGAGGAGCGGTGACCGGCGTCTCCGGCCCCGGCACGATCAAGGTGGGTGCCCGCTGGATGTCGGTGTTCACGCTGGCGTGGCTCGCTATCTGGACGGTGCAGCTCACGCCGGTGCAACTGCTGCTACCGCTGCAGCTGGACACCCCTGAGGACGATTGGATCCGCGGGGTCGTCTCCTCGGGGCTCGTCCTCGGGATCGGAGGTCTCGCCGGCATCGTCGCCGGTCCGGCCGCGGGGGCGCTGTCGGACCGTGCGGCCGCGGGACGCCATCGCCGCCGCCCCTGGGCTCTCGGCGGCGTTCTGCTCACCGCCGTGTGTCTCATCCTCACCGGCTTCGCCGAGGGCCCTTGGGCAGTGGGCGCGGGGTGGGTCGGTGTGTCGATCGGCGTCGCCGTCTCATCCGCGGCCTTCACCGCCCTCATCGCCGACCAGCTGCCCTCGACGCAGCGCGGTGCCGCGTCTGCGGCGGTGGGGTCGAGCCAGGCGGTGGGGATCGTGCTCGGCGTCGGTCTGGTGGTCCTGCTCGGACTCGACGTCCGTGCCGGCTACCTGCTGCTCGCCGCCGTCATCGCCGTCATCGGCACCGGTGCGGCGCTGGTGCTGCCCGACCCGCCGAGCACCGAGGCGCTGCGACCGAAACCCGGCCGACGCCGAGCGCTCGCCTCCCTCCGTGATCGGGACTTCGCCTGGATGCTCTCGGGGCGCCTCGTGACGAACATCGGCAACGCTCTCGGCACGGCGCTGTTCCTCTTCTTCCTCCTGCACGGTCTCGGACAGCCGACCACTGTCGCTCAGGACAACCTCCTGCTGCTGATCGTGGTGTACACCGTGTTCGTGGTCGCCGCCTCCGTGGTCACGGGCATCGTGTCGGACCGGACAGGGAACAGGCGCACGCTCACCGTCGCCGCGACCGTCGTCCAGGCGGCGTCGGGCGTCGCGATCGCACTGGTGCCCACGTTCGAGATGACCATGGTGGCTGCGGCCCTGATGGGATTGGGCTACGGTGCCTTCTCGACGGTGGGTCTCGCCTTCGCGGCGGATCTGCTCCCGGACGCGCAGGATCACGCCAGAGACCTCGGAATCGTCAACGTCACCGCAGCCCTGGGACAGTTGATCGGCCCGGTGCTCGGAGCGGCATTGGTCGCTCTCGTCGGCGGCTTCTGGCTCGTCTTCGTCGCTGCCGCAACGCTGTCGCTGGTCGGAGGACTGCTGACCGCTTTCGCACGCCAGCCGGCGCGCTCATGAGCCGGCCATATCCTCTTCCACCGTCGCGATCGCCAGCTGCAGCACCGCGTTGAAGATCCGCGGGCGCATCGCCGTGACCAGGTGCGTCGTGCGGGGGACGATGACGAGCTCCGCATGGGGCGCGAGACGTCGGAACAGCGACTCGTTCAGACGCAGCTGATCGTACTGACCGTTCACGAACCAGAGCGGGACCGTGATCCGGGGGACGGCAGCGGCGATGTCCAGTGCGGCCAGGCTACGTAGGGCGGTGTCCTGCATATCCAGTGCATAGCCGCCGGCGGCGAAGTCGGATCGGGTCTCCGGTGGGATGGTGGCCTCGAGGACGCGACCGGTCAGCCACATGCCGCGATCCGGCAGCGAGTCGACGGCCCGAGCGAAAAGTCGATAGGCGCGCAGTCCCGCTCCGTGGGGGAGCGAGGTGCACGACGCCGCGACGAGTGCTGCCACCGGTGGTCGCTGCTCCCCACCCACGTACGCGAGACAGAGCAAGCCGCCCATCGAGTGCCCCACGAGCACGACGGGACCCTTCGCCGCTGCCGCGCGCACGGCGGCATCGATCGTGTGGAGTGCTTCGTGGAGTGTGAAGTCCTCGTCCATGCGGCCCCCTGGCCGGGGAGGTCGACCGCGGTCGAGGCGTACTCCTGTTCTCGGAGATACGTCGTCTGAGCGCGCCACATCGTGGCCGAGGTGCGAATACCGTGCACGAGGACGATCTGGACGCTCACCCGGACAGCATAAGGAAAGCGGGGCCGGTGGATGAACCGCCGGCCCCGCTTCGACGCGAGCGTCAGAGGGTGTTACTTCTCCCAGCCGACGTTCTCGACCGGCTGGATGCCGAACAGATCGAGACCCACGTAGGGCTCCGGCGTCAGGTTGGCGAGGCCTTCCTGGACCGTGTAGATCTGCGGGCCGTTGTACAGCGGGATCAGGCCCCAGCGCTTGTAGATCTCGGGCTCGAGCTCCATCGCGGCAGCGGTCTGCGCCTCGGGGTCGGACTGCGACTCGACCTTGTCCTTGATCTCGGCGTCGAGCTCGGCGTCACCGACACCCGACAGGTTGAGACCCGAGTCCGAGCAGTACAGCTGGCAGAACCAGGCGGCACCGAACGGGTCGGACGAGGTGAAGCGGAGACCGGAGACGTCCCAGTTCTTCGAGGTGTAGTCCGAAGAGAACTGGCTGGCGGGGCGGACCTCGACCTGGACGTCGATGCCGACCTCCTTCTCCTGCGCCTGCAGCGACTGTGCGAGGGCCTTGGAGGTGGCGGTGTCGTTCCAGATGGGGTAGACCACCGAGAGCTTCACGCCGTCCTTCTCGCGGATGCCGTCCGAACCTTCGGTCCAGCCGGCCTCGTCGAGCAGCTTCTTGGCGCCCTCGACGTCGAACTCCCAGCCGGCGGCCTTCATCGAGTCGGTGTAACCGGGCTGGAACGAGAACAGGGTCAGCGAGCCGGCCGGGTCCTCTTCGTAGCCGAGGCCGTTCCAGGCGATCTGCTTCTGCTGGTCGATGTTGATGGCCTTGAAGAACGCCTCACGGACCTTGACGTCCTCGAACTGCGGCTTCGACGAGTCGACCTGCAGGATCGTGTTGGCCGTCTGCTGCGCGCGGTAGACCTTGGCGCCGTCGACGTCCTTGACCTGGTCGATGAGCTCCTGGGAGCCCGTCTCCACCATGTCGACCTCGCCGTTCTTGAAGGCGTTGACGCCGGCCTGGCCGTCCATACCCGTCATCGTGACCTTGTCGAGCAGCGGAGCGTCGCCCCACCACTCGGGGTTCGGCTTGAAGGAGATGTACCCCTTGGTCGCGTCGTACTCGTCGACCGTGTAGGGACCTGCGCCCCACTCCGGGTGCGGGTTCTCGATCATCGCTTCGTTGAAGGTGGTCGGGTCCGCGAGCGCCGGGTGGATGACGCCACCGTTGAAGGGCATCTGCGGCCAGGCGAACTCGCCCTTGAAGGTGACGATCGCCGTCTTGGCGGTGTCGCCCTGCTCGACGGACTCGATGTCCTTGTAGCCGTCGGTGGCGTTCGGGTTGAAGCCCTCGTCGTAGGAGCGGTTGGCCTTCCACGTGGCGTCGATGGCGGTCCAGTCCATGTCGGTGCCGTCGTTCCAGTGGGCCTCATCGGTGAACGTGAAGGTCAGGACCGTCTTGCCGTCCTTCACCTCGTTCTTCCACTCGTCGAGGTAGTTGTCGTTCTTGTACTGCGTGCCGTCCGGCTTCATCAGGATGAGCTGCGGCGTGTACCACGCGGCGATGCGGGCGGTGTCTGCGCTGCCATCGCTGTTGAACGCGTTCAGCTGCGGCGGCACCTCGCGGATCGCGAAGTTGACCTCGCCACCCTCCTGGAGGTTCTCGCGAGGCTGCGGGTTGTAGTCCGCCATCTCGACATCGGTCTTCTCGCCGTTGTCGCCGCTGTCGCCACTGCCGCTGTTGCCGGCAGCGCACCCGCTGAGCGCGAGTGCGAAAGCGCCGGTGAGTGCCAGCGCTCCCATCAGCTTGTACTGCTTCATGGTGCTCCTTTCGCCTTTCGGCGTGTCATAAGGGGAGAATAGTTCGCCGTGTACACGAATGTCGCCGGCGAAAGTGAATGCCGCCTAACCGTTATCGGACGGTGATCCGTCTCCGGTCAGGAGGCGTTCGACAGGCCCGTGGCGGCCTCCGGGTCGAAGACGATCCGCTGCCGCGTCCGCTCGATGTCGGGGTCGGGGACCGGGATCGCCGACAGCAGCGCCCTGGTGTAGGGGTGCCGGGGATTGTCGAAGACGTCGTCCACGTCGCCGTGCTCCACGAAGTCGCCCAGGTACATGACGGCGACACGATCCGCGATGTGACGCACGACGGAGAGGTCGTGCGCCACGAAGAGGTACGACAGGCCGAGCTTGACCTTGAGGTCGTCGAGGAGGTTGATCACGCCCGCCTGGATCGACACGTCGAGCGCCGACACCGGCTCGTCGAGCACCACGATCTTGGGGTTCGTCGACAGTGCGCGGGCGATGCCGATGCGCTGCCGCTGCCCTCCGGAGAACGCCTGCGGGAAGCGATCGCGATGTGCCGGATTGAGGCCGACGAGATCCATCAGCTCACCGACGCGCCGGTGCACCTCCGCCTTCGGGGTGCCGATCGCCGTCAGGGGTTCGGAGATGATGTCGGCGACCGTCATGCGCGGGTCGAGGGCGCCCATCGGGTCTTGGAACACGATCTGGATGTCGCGCCTCAACGCACGCTCGACCTTGCGACTGCGGATGTCGTTGACGCTCGTTCCGGCGATGACGATGTCGCCCTCGGCCTGCTTGACCATGTCCATGATCTGCAGCAGCGTCGTCGTCTTCCCGCTCCCGGACTCGCCCACGATCGCCATGGTCTCGCCTTCGCGGACGTCGAAGCTGATGCCCTTGACGGCGTGCACTTCGCCGACCTTGCGCTTGAGGAATGCGCCCTTGAGCAGCGGGAAGGTCTTGGTGAGGTTCTTCACCTCGAGCGTGATGGGACGCTCCTCACGGGGAAGGCGGGTCAACTCGCTCTCCGGTGCCTCCCGGACCGGATACACCGGCAGCCCGCCGAGCGTGCCGCCGTCCTCGATCTCGTTCGAACGGATGCAGGCCGCGCGATGCGCCTCGCCGCCGCTGGTCAGGACGGGGAGGAGCTCCGGTTCGCTCGTCCGGCACGCGTCCATCACGATCGGGCAGCGATCGGCGAACGGGCAGGCATCGGGGAGGTTGATCAGGAGCGGCGGATTGCCCTTGATCGGGGTGAGCGGCTCCTTCTCGGCCTTGTCCACGCGGGGGATGGCGCCGAGGAGACCGATGGAATACGGCATCCTCGTCTGGTGGAACAGCTCGCGCACGGGGGCCTGTTCCACGGGCTTGCCCGCGTACATCACCATGACGTCGTCGGCCGTGCGGGCCACCACGCCCATGTCATGCGTGATCATCATGACGGCGGCGCCGGTCTCGGCCTGCGCCTTCTCGATCAGGTCGAGGATCTGCGCCTGGATCGTGACGTCGAGCGCGGTCGTCGGCTCGTCGGCGATGATCAGCTTCGGATCGTTGGCCATCGCGATCGCGATCACGACGCGCTGACGCATTCCTCCGGAGAACTCGTGGGGGAACGCCTTCATCCGCTTCTCGGGCTCGGGGATGCCCACGAGCTTGAGGAGATCGATCGCGCGGGCGTTCGCCTCCTTCGCGCTGAGGTTGCGGTGCACGGTGAGCGCCTCGATCAGCTGCGTCCCGATCGTGTACACCGGCGTCAGCGAGGTCAGCGGATCCTGGAAGACCATCGAGATGCCGTTTCCGCGGATGCGGGAGAGCTGTGCGTCCGTCTTGCCGAGGAGCTCCTGCCCGTCGAAGAGGATCGAGCCGGAGATCTTCGCGTTCTCGTCGAGCAAGCCCATGACGGCCAGCGAGGTGACCGACTTCCCGGAGCCCGACTCGCCGACGATGCCGAGGGTCTTACCTGCCTCCAGGTCGAAGGAGACACCGCGCACGGCATCGACGCGGCCGGCTTCGGAGGCGAAGCTGACGGTGAGGTCGCGGACGGACAGTACGGGGCTCATGCGCGGCCTCCTGCAGCCGAGGTGGGGTCGAGGGCATCACGCAGGCCGTCGGCGATCAACGCCATCGACACGGTCAGCAGCGTGAGCGTCAACGCCGGGAAGTAGAACAGCCACGGGGAGCTCGTGATCGACGTGCTTCCCTCTCCGATCAGCGATCCGAGGGAGACATCGGGGATCTTCACTCCGAAGCCGATGAACGACAGGCCGGTCTCCGTCGTGACGGCAGTGACGATGCCGAGCGTGAAGTTGATCACCAGCAGCGAGCCGATGTTGGGGACCAGATGGCGCAGCACGATGCGTGTGCCGGGGACGCCCATGTAGCGCGCCGCCTGCACGTACTCCCGCTCGCGGAGCGACAGCGCCATGGTCCAGATGATGCGGGCGGGGAAGAACCAGCTCACGAAGATCATCACGAGCGCGATGACCCACCAGACACCGCCCGAGTCGTTCGAGATGACCGAGAGCATGAGGAAGGTGGGGACGACCATCATGAAGTGGATGACCAGCAGGGCGATGCGCTCGAACCAGCCGCGGAAGTAGGCGGCGGCCGTGCCGACGAGGGCCGACAGGATGGTGGTTCCGACCGACACCGTGATCGCGATCATGAGCGAGCGCTGGAGACCGATCGCGGTCTGGGTGTACGTGTCGTTGCCGGCGCCGTTCGTGCCGAACCAGTGCGTCGCCGACGGGGGAGTGCTCAGCGCCAGGAAGTCCATGTCGTTGACGGCGTATGGCGAGAAGACCGGACCGAGTATCGCGAACAGGATCAGGACGAGCAGGACGACGACGCCCCCGACGGCCGGCTTGTTGCGCATGTAGCGGCGCGTGTACAGCGTCCACTTCGAGAGGGACTTGCGCGGCGTTGCCTCGGCGGACGGCTCGACCAGCGGATCGATCATTTCGGTGGTCATATCAGCTCACCCTCACTCGCGGGTCGAGGACGACGACGACGATGTCTGCGAGGACGGCGCCGATCGCGGTCAGCACGGCGCCGAAGGCGGCGACTGCCACCACGCCGTTGATGTCGTTCTGGTTGATGGTGTCGAGGAAATAGCGGCCCATGCCCTGCCAGGCGAAGATCGACTCGGTCAGGATCGCGCCGGTGAAGATCGTGGGGATCGTGAAGGCGACCTGGGTCGCGACCGGGATGAGCGAGGTGCGGAGGGCGTGCTTGCGAACCGCCTGGGCCTTGGTCAGTCCCTTGGCGCGAGCGGTGCGCACGTAGTCCGCGTTGATGTTGTCCAGCAGGAGCGACCGCTGGAGGAAGTGGTACTGCGCGTATCCGACGAGCACGAGGGCGATGGTGGGCAGCGTGACGTGCTGGAGCGCATCGATGATCGTCGGGAAGAACCCTGTCACGCCCGGGCTGGAGGAGCCGGTGACGTAGAAGATCCGTACCCCGGTCCACTCGTTGAGCGCGATGGCGAGGAGAACGACGGCGAGACCGGCGACGATGATGTTGATGTTCATCGTGATGATCGACGTCGCCTGGCCGATGCGGTCGGCGAGCTTGTACTGGCGGGACGCGGTGTAGACACCGAGCCAGATGCCGAGCACGGCGGCGATGATCGTCGCGCCGAGCACGAGTTCCGCGCTGACCCACATGCGGTAGGCGACCTGCTCGTTGACCGACTGTCCGGTGGGGCTCACGCCCCAGTCCCAGCGGAACAGGATGCCGCTGAACCAGTTCCACCACCGCTCCATGAGCGGCACGGTGTCGCTCAGGTTGCGCGGGATCAGGACGTTGTCGATCTGCTCCGGCGTCAGGGGTGGGCGTCTCCCCACGTAGTTGCTGCGCGGGTCGAGGAACCCCCACGCCAGAAAGAACGTGAGGTTCGTCGCGACCACGATCATGAGCAGCCAGCCGAGTGCTCGGCGCAGGAGGTACTTGATCAAGGGGTCAGTCTTTCTCTTCTACAGACGCGCTCGGGATCAGCCGACGCAACGCTGAGTCAGTTGGATTACGGAATCGCCATCCACCGAACTCTGCGATGCGACAACGCCACGGGGTCTGTGATGGAGTCTTATCGCTTGCGGGATCCGGTGTCACGGAATTTCCCAGGCAACTTCGGGAGACTATCACCGGAATGCCGGAATCGGGGATTAGCGCCCCCTCACCGTAGAATCGTGGGGACATGTCCCCACGCGCTCTCACACCTCTTCAGCCTGCCGCGACGCCGGCTGCGCAGATCCGCAATTTCTGCATCATCGCCCACATCGACCACGGCAAGTCGACTCTCGCCGACCGGATGCTCCAGATCACCGGTGTCGTCTCGGACCGCGACATGCGGGCCCAGTACCTCGACCGCATGGACATCGAGCGCGAACGCGGAATCACGATCAAGAGCCAGGCCGTCCGGATGCCGTGGGAGTTCGACGGTCAGACCGTGGCCCTGAACATGATCGACACCCCCGGTCACGTCGACTTCACCTACGAGGTCTCGCGATCGCTCGCGGCATGCGAGGGAGCGATCCTGCTCGTCGACGCAGCGCAGGGCATCGAG
This sequence comes from Microbacterium paraoxydans, assembly GCF_020524545.1. GTDB lineage: Bacteria > Actinomycetota > Actinomycetes > Actinomycetales > Microbacteriaceae > Microbacterium > Microbacterium paraoxydans_C. The sequence continues at coordinate 226,957 of NZ_JAIVLG010000004.1, forward strand.
GCGCAGACGCTCGCGAACCTGTACCTCGCGCTGGAGAACGATCTCCACATCATCCCGGTGCTGAACAAGATCGACCTGCCAGCCGCCGACCCCGAGAAGTACGCGAAGGAGCTGGCCTCGCTCATCGGAGGCAAGCCCGAGGATGTGCTGCGGGTCTCGGGCAAGACCGGCGTCGGCGTCGAGGACCTGCTCGACCGGCTGGTCCAGGACATCCCGGCTCCGGTGGGCGACGCGGATGCCCCCGCCCGCGCGATGATCTTCGACTCGGTGTACGACGCGTATCGCGGAGTGGTCACGTACGTGCGCATGGTGGACGGCAGCCTCTCGCCGCGCGAGCGCATCCAGATGATGTCGACCGGGGCCAACCACGAGGCGCTCGAGGTCGGCGTGTCGAGTCCGGAACCGACCCCGACCAAGGGGCTCGGGGTCGGCGAGGTGGGGTATCTGATCACGGGTGTGAAGGACGTTCGCCAGTCGAAGGTCGGGGACACGATCACCACGTCCCGGAAGCCGGCGTCGGAACCCCTGCCGGGTTACACCGACCCGAAGCCGATGGTCTTCTCGGGCATCTACCCGATCGACGGCAGCGACTACGCCGAACTCCGCGAGGCACTCGACAAGCTCAAGCTCTCCGACGCCTCGCTCCAGTACGAGCCGGAGACCTCGGTCGCGCTCGGCTTCGGGTTCCGCTGCGGATTCCTCGGCCTGCTCCACCTGGAGATCGTCACGGAGCGCCTCGCCCGCGAGTTCGGGCTCGACCTCATCACGACCGCGCCGAGCGTCATCTACGAGGTGCTCACGAGCGACACCGGTGAGACGGTGACCGTGACCAACCCGAGCGAGTACCCGGACGGGCGCATCGGATCGGTCTCAGAGCCCATGGTGAAGGCCGCCATCCTGCTGCCCAAGGACTACGTCGGCACCGTGATGGAGCTGTGCCAGTCTCGCCGTGGAACCCTGCTCGGGATGGAGTACTTCTCGGAAGAGCGTGTCGAACTGCGGTACAACATGCCGCTGGGTGAGATCGTGTTCGACTTCTTCGACCAGCTGAAGTCCAAGACGCAGGGCTACGCCTCTCTCGACTACGAACCCTCCGGACAACAGGAAGCCGACCTCGTCAAGGTGGACATCCTGCTCCAGGGGGAGAAGGTCGATGCGTTCAGCTCGATCGTGCACCGCGACAAGGCCTACGCCTACGGCACGATGATGGCCGAGCGTCTGCGCAAGCTCATTCCTCGCCAGCAGTTCGAGGTTCCCATCCAGGCTGCCATCGGCGCGCGCATCATCGCTCGCGAGACCATCCGAGCGATCCGCAAGGATGTGCTGGCGAAGTGCTACGGCGGTGACATCACCCGTAAGCGCAAGCTCCTCGAGAAGCAGAAGGAGGGCAAGAAGCGCATGAAGATGGTCGGCCGCGTCGAGGTCCCCCAGGAGGCGTTCATCGCCGCGCTCTCGGGAGACGTCGAAGGCAAGGACAAGAAGTAGTCGTGCCGCTGCCCGCGTATCAGCGGGGGATGACACGTCATCCGCTCGTCGCTGCGCCCGATGGCATGCTCGGCGAGGAGAATTCGACCACCGTGGCACCGGCAGCACGCGACGCGGTCGCGGCGCTGGTGAGCACGTGGGAGTTCAAGCGGCGGGCGGGATTCGAGGTGCCCGTGGGCGCACCGATGCCCGAACTCGAGGGCGTGCTCGCCAAGCGTGTCTTCGGCATCCGCTTCGCGGAGCCCGTGCGGGTCGTGTGGGCCGATGCGAGTGGTTTCGGTTACGAGACCCGTCCGGGGCATCCGGTCTACGGCGAGGAGTCGTTCCGGATCGACGAGCGGGGGGTGTTCACCGCGCGTTCCGTCTCGCGCCCTTCGACGTGGTTCTGGCGGATACTCGCGCCTGCGCTGCGGAGGATGCAGCGCTCGACCCACGCCGAGTATGCCCGGATCGTCCAGGAGGCGGCGCGGGCAGCGGAGGCAGAGACCCCGCACTGAGACGCACGCGGCGTCGTCCCGCCCGAGAACGCAGGGATCCCAGGGAGCATGTGGCCCTGTGCGGCGCGTGGGGGTGTTCGCTCAGGCAACCCGAAGTAGGGTGGAAGTCATGCGGCGCGGGACTTTCCGAGACGACACGGTGGACTATGCGGCCGTGGGTGCGACCCATGCGCCCGATCTGATGCAGTACCCGCCGGAGCGCAGTATCCCGGCGGAGGAATCCTGGCGGATCGGCAGCGGTGTCGAGCGTTTTCAGACGGCCGGTGAAGCGCTCCTGTCCTGGACGGCTCAGCGTGCGGCGGGTCTCTCGGTCGAAGACGTGCGTCCGGCCCCCGGGCCCGCATACGCGGGCGTGAGCTTCGATGCCGAGGGGAATCCGATCGCGCCGAGCAAACGGGACGTCGAACAGCGCTATGACGCCGAGGGCATGCCCTTCGTCGGTGCGGGGATGACGCTGCACCTGCGCGGGCGGGTCGCGGGGATGCGCGCCGACTCCGAGCTCCGCGTGATCTCCGTCACGGAGGAGACCAGGCGCATCGGTTTCGTGCTCGGAACCGTCGGCGGGTCCGTCGTCAGCGGCGAGGAGTCGTTCGACGTCGACTGGCGTGAGGACAACGACGAGGTGTGGTTCACCGTGAGGGCGTTCGACGCCCCGAACGCCCTCATCTACCGGACGATCCCCGCTCTCATGAAGCGTCGTCGCCGCGAGCTGTTCGCGCGCTATCTCCGGGCGATCTCACCGCTGTACGCGACCCCCGTCTGATGGCGGGACCACTCCCTCTCGGAGATCCGGCACCGACGGACGGGCATCTCCCTTCCGACCTCGTGATCGAACCGGGCGTCCCGTTCTCGGTCTACCTTCACATTCCGTTCTGCACCGTGCGCTGCGGTTACTGCGACTTCAACACGTACACCTCGACCGAGTTGCGCGGGGCGAAACAGGAAGACTACGCATCGACGTTGATCTCCGAGATCGCTCTCGCCCGACGCGTGCTGACTGATGCAGGGACAGTGCGTCCCATGGACACGGTCTTCTTCGGGGGTGGCACGCCGACGCTCCTCCCCGCGGGAGATCTCGCCCGCATGCTCGACGCGGCGACCGGAGCATTCGGCCTCGCGGACGGGGCGGAGGTGACCGTCGAGGCGAACCCCGACACCGTGACTCCCGCGGTCGCCCGCACTCTCGCCGACGCCGGGGTCACGCGGATGTCGGTGGGCATGCAGTCCGCCGTTCCTCACGTGCTCGCTGCCCTCGACCGCACGCATCGCCCCGAGAACGTGCGCACCGCGGTAGCTGCGGCGAAGGACGCGGGTCTCGCGGTGAGCGTCGACCTGATCTACGGGGCACCGGGGGAGTCGCTCGCCGATTGGGAGGCTTCTCTCGATGCGGCGCTCGCGCTCGAACCCGACCACATCTCGGCGTACGCGCTCATCATCGAGGACGGCACCAAACTCGCGCGCCAGATCCGCCGTGGCGAGGTGCCGAGGCCCGACGACGACCTGCAGGCCGACATGTACGAGCTGGCCGATGCCCGCTTGGCGGGTGGCGGTTTCGAGTGGTACGAGGTGAGCAACTGGGCGCGCACTCCGGAGCGACGCTCGCGGCACAACCTGGCCTACTGGCGGGGGAGTGACTGGTGGGGGTTCGGCCCCGGTGCGCACAGCCATGTGGCCGGTCTGCGGTGGTGGAATGTGAAGCATCCCGCCGCGTACGCGCAGCGGCTCGCGGCATCCGAGTCGCCGGCGGCGGGAACCGAGCGCCCCGACGCGGAATCGCGCACGCTGGAGCGGATCCTGCTGCTGAGCCGGATCCGCGAAGGGGTCGCGGTCGACGAAGTGCCCGCCGCCAACCGGAGCCGCGTCGCGGGCCTCATCGCCGATGGACTCGTCGACCCTGCGGCCGCGATCCGGGGGCGTATCCAGCTGACGCTGAAGGGGCGGCTCCTTGCGGATGCCGTGGTGCGGGCGCTGACCGACTGACCGTCGTCGCGTTCTCAGTCCGGCAGCAGGTCCATGCCAGCGGTGCGCCGCTGCGGTACCGTCGCGCTGGGCGCGTCGAACAGTCGCGTCCGACGTTCGGAGCCGTACGCAGGCCAGCCGGGGTCTCCGGAGCTCACGAAACCGATCCAGGCCGCGTTCATCTCGGCGGCGAGCTCGCGCGGCGCTGCGGGCCCGGCCAGTCGTCGCGCCTCCTCGTCGTCGAGCCTGTCGAACACGAAGCCGAGTTCGAGTGCGTGCGCAGCCCGCAGGTCTCGTACGGGACTGGGCCAGGCGAACTCGTAGACGTGCGTGCTCTCGGGCCGTGCGGACGCCACGCGGCTCAGCGGCGCCCGAAGCACCATGTCGGTGACGAGCTGCCCGAACACCTCTCCGGTGCTCGCTCCGGGGAACGCGGACCGGTACTCGGCCACCGCGCGGCGTGGGACGCGCGAGAGAAGTCGAGCGGCCTGCAGTTTGAGCTCGCTGATGCCCGCGAGGGCCTCGGGCGGGAACCACAATCGGTACTCGTCGGTGTTGCTGCCGATCAGGAGCGGCGTGTCGATCTCGCGCAGAACCTCGTGCGGGGAACGCGGAAGGCTGTCCGGGTCGATCGCGATCTGGAAGCCGGGCGCCCCGCCGAGAGGCGAGGAGCCTGCGGACTGCTCTCTCCTCGCGTCGAGCAGCTGCGCGGGCGAGAGCGCGGCGAACGAGCTTCTCTCGGCTCGGACGCCGAGGCGCTTCGCGAGCTGCGCGGTCACACGCCCTGCCTTCTTCGCCGGCTGCGCGTGGAGCGGTCCGGACTCGATGATCGCGCGCCTGATCAGAGCACGGGAGTCGTCTCGTGCGAGCAGCGCCGAGACGATCGCGCCACCGGCCGATTCCCCCATCGCAGTGATCTGCGACGGATCCCCGCCGAAGGCCGCGATTTCGCGGTGAACCCACTCCAACGCGGCAGCGGCGTCGCGCAGACCGAGATTGCGGGGAGCGCCGTCGAGGATCGAGAAGCCTTCGGACCCCAGACGGTAGTTGATCGAGACGAAGACGATACCCGCCCTGGCGAACACCGCCCCGTCGTAGAGCGGCAGTGCGGCCGTGCCCCGCTCGAGCGCGCCACCGTGGATCCACAGCAGGACCGGGGCATCGGAGGCCTCGGTCGGGGCCCAGACGTTCGCGGTCAGGATGTCGTCGCCGTCGAGGATCACCGAACCAAGGAGCTCGCCGATCGGGCCCGCGTAAGGCACCTGCGGAGCGGTCGGCCCGAAATCGGTCGCCTCCCGGACGCGGGACCAGGTGCCGATCGGCTGTGGCGCGCGGAATCGGTGCTCCCCGAACGGTGCCTGCGCGTACGGAATGCCGAGGTAGCGAGCGACCCCACCCTCCTCGGTGCCGCGGACGATGCCGCACGTCAGGGTGGCCTGGGGCGAGGTGGTCATGAGGGTCATCCTAGAGTCGTCCGCCTGCGGTACGGAGAACTCCGGGCTGCACGGGGTAGGATTGGCACTCTGAACGTCCGAGTGCCAGCGGAAGGGAAGGCGATGGTCACAGAGCGAGGACTCCAGGTTCTCCGCGCGATCGTGCAGGACTACGTCGAGACCCATGAACCCGTCGGTAGCCGGTCCATCGTGGATCGCCACTCCTTCGGTGTCTCCGCGGCGACGATCCGCAACGACATGGCGCTGCTCGAAGATGAAGAGCTCATCACCGCGCCGCACACGTCTTCGGGCAGGGTGCCCACCGACAAGGGCTATCGCGTCTTCGTGAACCATCTCGCGCAGCTACGGCCGCTCTCGTCGGCGCAGCGGTCCGCGATCGAGTCGTTCCTCGGCGAGCCGGCCGACCTCGACGACCTCATGGTGCGCACGGTGCGCGTGCTGACCCAGCTCACCGGCCAGGTCGCGCTCGCACAATACCCTTCGTTCGCCCGCGCACACGTCACGCATGTGGAGCTGGTCGCGCTGGCGCCGAATCGGCTCCTGATCGTCCTCGTGACCGACGCCGGCGGCGTGTCGCAGCGGGTGGCGCAGCTGCCCGAGGCGATCGACGAGGCCGACATGGCGGTGTTGCGCGCGCGCCTGTCCGCGCTGATCACCGGGCAGGGCATCGGCGAGGCATCCGATCGGCTCCAGGCGTTGCTCGCCGCGGATGAGGTGGCCAAAGACCGGGTGCTGCGCTCGATCGCCGGCGTCGTGATGGATGAACTCGGCGGCTTCCGGCAGGAGCGTCTGGTGATGGCCGGTGCGGCCACCCTCGCGCGCCGCGAACAGGACTTCCGTGGCAGCATCCATCCGCTCCTCGAAGCGATCGAGGAGCAGGTGACGCTGTTGCGACTGATGAGCGAGATGGTGACCGACGAGCACGGACTCGCAGCCAGCATCGGCACGGAGAACGCGCCGTTCGGCCTCGGCGAGGCATCGATCGTCGCGAGCAACTACGCCGCCCCCAGCGGCACGGCGCGCGTCGGCGTCATGGGGCCGACGCGCATGGACTACCCGAGCAACCTCGCCGCAGCACGGGCCGTGGCCCGCTACCTGTCGCGGATGCTCGACGAAGACGAGGCCGGCCGCTGACGCGGCTGCCGAGAGAACACACGCAGAAGGGCGATTGTGGCGGACCACTATGAGGTTCTCGGGGTATCCCGGGACGCTTCCACCGACGAGATCAAGAAGGCGTATCGACGTCTTGCGCGGCAGCTGCACCCGGATGTGAATCCCGGTGAAGATGCAGCCGAGCGCTTCAAGCTCGTCACCCACGCATACGACGTGCTCAGCGATGATGACTCGCGTCGCCGCTACGACATGGGCGGCGGAGACGGCGCTGCGGGCAACTTCGGCGGCTTCGGGGGCTTCGGAGACATCTTCGAGACCTTCTTCGGCGCATCTCAGGGCGGTGGGCGCGGCGCGCGTCCGCGTTCTCGGCGCGAGCGCGGACAGGACGCGCTGGTACGTGTGTCCCTCGATCTGGGCGATGTCGTGTTCGGAGCACATCGCGACATCGAGGTCGACACGGCCGTGCTGTGCGAGACCTGTCAGGGGTCGTGCTGCCAGGAAGGCACCTCGCCGGTCACGTGTGACATCTGCGGCGGTTCGGGGCACGTGCAGCGTCAGGTGCGGAGCCTCCTCGGCAACGTCGTGACCTCCCAGCCGTGCGGTAGTTGCGAGGGCTACGGCACCACCATCCCGCATCCGTGCGGAACCTGTGGCGGGCAGGGGCGCGTGCGCTCGCGCCGGACGGTCTCGCTCGACATCCCGGCCGGTGTCGAGACCGGACTCCGCCTTCAGCTTCCCGGTTCCGGGGAGGTCGGCAAGGCCGGCGGTCCGAACGGCGATCTGTACGTCGAGGTGACGGTCAACGCCCACCCGGCGTTCAGTCGGGACGGCGACGACCTGCTCGCAACGCTCGAGGTGTCCATGACAGACGCGATCCTCGGCACCGAGACCACGATCCAGGGACTGGACGGCGAAGTCGATCTGGAGCTCCGCGCCGGGGTGCAGTCCGGTGATGTGCTGACCATCAAGGGACGCGGCATCACGCCGCTCCGCGGCACGCAGCGCGGCGATCTGCGCGTGGGTGTGCAGGTACTCACCCCCACCAGGCTCGATTCCGCGCAGCGGGCTCTCATCGAGGACTTCGCCAAGAAGACCAAGGCCCCGGATCCGCAGCTCGCGCAGTTCCAGCAGGGACTCTTCTCGAAGCTTCGCGATCGTTTCCGCAGTCACTGATCATGGCGCTGCACTTCTTGGTCGAGTCGGCGTCGGACGCGGTCGCCGGTGACGTCGTCACCTTGACCGGGGCCGAGGCGAAACACGCAGCCGTCGTCCGTCGGCTCCGGGGCGGGGAGGAGGTCACCGTCGGCGACGGCGCAGGAGTGTGGCTGACCGGGGCAGCGGAGGAGGTGTCGCCGACACGCGTCGAGGTGCGGATCACCCGACGCTCGGAGCACCCGGCCCCCTCTCCGCGGATCATCCTGGCCCAGGCGCTGGCGAAAGGCGACCGGGACGAGCTCGCCGTGCAGGCCGCCTGTGAACTCGGAGTCGACGAGATCGTCCCCTGGCAGGCGGATCGCAGTGTCTCACGGTGGGAAGGGGCGAAGGCGGTGAAGGGTCGCGAGCGCTGGGCGACGATCGTCCGGGAAGCTGCCAAGCAATCCCACCGCGCATGGGTTCCGGAGGTCCTCGCCCCGGTGTCGACGGGACGACTCGCCGAACGCGCGAGCTCACAGCGTGTCCTCGTGCTCGACCCCACCGCCTCGGTGCGCCTGTCGGAGATCGAGGCCGATGGGCGTGATCTGATGCTGGTCGTCGGGCCGGAAGGCGGGATCTCGGGTGCGGAACTCGACCGGCTGACCGAAGCGGGTGCCGAGCGCGTGCTGCTCGGCGAGACGGTGCTGCGCACATCGACGGCGGGCCCGGCCGCGATCGCTGTGCTCTCGGTGGCCCTCGGCCGATGGTGACCTGCCGCGTCGACGCGGCAGGAGAGCACGCATGCCGCGATCAGTAGACTTGAGTGCATGACGGAACCCTCGATCTTCACGCGCATTCTGAACGGGGAGATCCCCGCAGAGATCCTCGGGGAGACGGATCGGGTCTTCGCGCTGCGGGACATCGCTCCGCAAGCCCCCGTGCACCTCCTCGTCGTGCCCAAGTCGGCCGACTACCGCGATGTCACCGAGCTTGCTGCCGGTGACCCCTCCCTGCTGGCCGAGATGGTCGCGTTCGCGAAGGAGCTGGCCGCACAGCACAGCGACGAGGGTGACTTCCGCCTCGTCTTCAACACCGGCGCCGGTGCCGGGCAGACCGTATTCCACGTCCACGCGCACGTGCTGGCCGGAGGATTGACCGAGAAGAGTGTCGGTGCCTGAGAACCACGAACCGCGAGAGCGCAGCCTGGGCGGACGGGCTCCCGAGTCGGTGGAGACGATCTATGCCGACGGCGTTGCGATGGTGCAGCTGCTCGGGCCCCAGGACCGTCTGCTGCGGATGCTCGAGAGGGAGCATCCGGACGTCCAGGTGCTCGTCCGGGGGAACGAGATCACCCTCAGCGGTGGCGCCGAAGCGGTCGGGAAGGCGAAGGCGCTGGTCGAGGAGCTTCTCGCGATGACCCGGGCCGGGCACGATCTGGCCCCGAGCGACGTCTCCAGTTCCGCTCGCATGCTGCGGCAGGAGGGCGGACCGCGTCCGAGCGAGGTGCTCGGCGAGGCCATCCTGACGACGCGCGGCAAGGTGATCCGTCCCAAGACCCTCGGCCAGAAGGAGTACGTCGACGCGATCGAGGAGAACACGATCGTCTTCGGCATCGGTCCCGCCGGAACGGGCAAGACCTATCTCGCTATGGCGAAGGCGGTGCAGGCGCTGCAGCGCAAGGAGGTCACCCGGATCATCCTCACCCGCCCCGCGGTCGAGGCGGGTGAGCGGCTCGGATTCCTCCCCGGCACACTCACCGACAAGATCGACCCCTACCTGCGGCCGTTGTACGACGCTCTCAACGAGATGATGGATCCGGAGATCGTCCCTCGCCTGATGGCGACGGGGACCATCGAGGTCGCCCCGCTCGCGTACATGCGCGGTCGTACACTGAACGACTCGTTCGTCGTGCTCGACGAGGCCCAGAACACCACGCCGGAGCAGATGAAGATGTTCCTCACCCGGCTCGGTTTCGGTACGCGGATGGTGGTCACGGGGGATATCACGCAGGTCGACCTTCCGCAGGGCTCGTCCGGCCTCCGACTCGTGACGCGTGTGCTCGACGGCATCGACGACATCCACTTCGCGCGGCTCACCAGCGCCGATGTCGTGCGGCACTCGCTGGTCGGTCGTATCGTCGATGCGTACAGCGAGTACGACGAGAAGCGCACCGCTCAGCGCTTCGAGCGCGAGCAGGCCGCCGAGTTCGCCAACAGGGCCGACCGCAGAGGAGCACAGCGCCCGGGACCGCGGGACCGCATGCCGAAACGAGGACTCTCATGATCGAGATCAACAACGAGTCGGCCATCGACGTCGACGAGACCGTGCTGCAGCGGCTCACGGACTACAACCTCGCGCAGCTTCACGTGAGCCCGGATGCCGAGGTCGCCATCGTCCTCGTCGACGAGGGGGCCATGGAAGCGCTCCACGTGCAGTGGATGGACGAGCCCGGTCCCACAGACGTTCTCAGCTTCCCGATGGACGAGCTGCGCCCCGGCTCCGAGGACCGTCCGACGGCCCCGGGACTGCTGGGCGACATCGTCCTGTGCCCGCAGGTGGCCGAGACACAGGCACAGGCAGCGAAGCACACCCTGATGGACGAGCTCATCCTGCTGACCACGCATGGACTGCTCCACCTTCTCGGATTCGACCACGCGGAGCCCGACGAGGAGCGTGAGATGTTCGGACTGCAGAAGGAACTGATCCAGGGCTTCGCCGCGGCCGAACGTCGACGATGACGGCCATCATCCTGCTCATCGGAGCCGTCCTCCTGGTCGCATTCGGTGGTCTCATGGCTGCGATCGATGCCGCGTACGGTGTCACCTCCCGCGTCGGTCTGGCCGACATGGCGGACGCGGGCCGCAAGGCGAACGCTCTGCGGCGCATCGCCGCCGATCTGGATGCGCACGTCAACGCCGTCGCCTTCATCCGTGTGCTGGCAGAGGTCACGGCGGCCGTCCTCGTCACCGTTGCGTTCACGATCCTCATCGACAACAACTGGTGGGCTATGCTCGCCGCTGCGGTGCTGATGACGGCGATCACGTTCGTGCTCGTCGGTGCGAGTCCGCGTTCTTTCGGGCGGCAGCACGCCGAAGGCATGATCCGTCGTACTGCTTCGATCGTGCGAGGTCTCCGCATCATCCTCGGCCCGCTCGCCCAGGCACTCGTCGTGCTGGGCAACAAGGTCACGCCGGGCACCGGCCGCAGCTCCTTCACCAGCGAGGATCAGCTGCTCAGCATGGTCGACGAGGCGGCTTCGAACGACCTCATCGAGGAAGACGATCGCGACCTCATCCACTCGGTGTTCGACTTCACCGATCAGTTCGTCCGCGCCGTGATGGTGCCCCGGACGGAGATGGTGACGGTCGACGCGACCGCGACCACCGACGAGGCGATGTCGATGTTCCTGAACCGCGGCGTCTCGAGGATGCCCGTCGTGGACGATGACGCGGATGACGTCGTCGGTGTGCTGTACCTCAAAGACCTCGTCCAGTTCGCGTATCGCGATGACACTGCCTGGCGGACCGCGTCGGTCCGGCCCATCGCCCGTCCGGCGGCTTTCGTGCCGGAGTCCATGCGCGCGGAGACGCTGCTGCAGCAGATGAAGCGCGACGCCGTGCACGTGTGCCTGGTGATCGACGAGCACGGGGGGATCTCCGGGCTCGTGACGCTCGAGGATCTGATCGAGGAGCTCGTGGGGGAGATCGCGGATGAGTACGATCAGGTATCCGCGGAGTTCGTCGATCTCGGTCACGGGCGATACCGGGTGAGTGCGCGTCTCTCGCTCGAAGACGTGGGCGACCTCTTCGGCCTCGAGCTCGAGGACGAGGACGTCGACTCGATCGGCGGATTGCTCGGCAAGGCGCTGGGACAGGTGCCCCAACCCGGCGCGACGGCGACAGTTGCAGGGCTGGTGCTGACCGGCGGAGCCTCGCGTGGTCGTGGACGCGGCATCGCGACCGTGTTCGTGGAACGCGCGGCGGGGGAACCTGTCGCCTCGGAGGATGAAGGAGAGCGAGACGATGACTGAGGAGACCCGCAGCGGATTCGTGACCTTCGTCGGTCGGCCGAACGTCGGAAAGTCGACGCTGACGAACGCTCTCGTCGGCGAGAAGATCGCGATCACGAGCGAGAAGCCTCAGACGACCCGACGCGCTATCCGCGGCATCGTCAATCGCCCGGAAGGGCAGCTCGTGATCGTCGACACCCCGGGGATCCACAAGCCGCGCACCCTGCTCGGCGAGCGGCTGAACGATCTCGTGGAACAGGTGCTCGGCGATGTGGATGTCATCGGATTCTGCGTCCCGGCGAATGAGAAGGTCGGCCCCGGGGATCGACGGATCGCGGCTTCTCTGGACGGCCACCCGCGGGCGAAGAAGGTCGCGATCGTGACGAAGACGGATGCCGCGGTCCGCGATGAGATCACCGCCAGACTGCTGGAGGTGGATGCGCTGCGCGAGGACTGGGCAGCGGTCATCCCCCTCTCCGCGCTCACCCGGGATCAGCTCGATGTGCTCTCCGACGAGATCCTCCTGCTGATGCCGAAGGGGCCGGCGTTGTACCCGGAAGGGATCACGACGGATGAGTCCGAGGAGGACCGTATCGCCGAGATGATCCGCGAGGCGGCGCTCGAAGGCGTGCGCGACGAGCTGCCGCACTCGATCGCCGTCGTCATCGATGACATCGCGCTGCGCGAGGGCACCGACCTCACCGACGTGCACGCCTCGATCGTGGTGGAGCGGGACAGCCAGAAGGCGATCATCATCGGACACAAGGGCAAGCGTCTGAGCGAGGTCGGGGCTCGTGCCCGCGCGGGCATCGAGGAGCTGCTCGGCACCCGTGTGTTCCTCGGCCTGCATGTCAAGGTCGCGAAGGAGTGGCAGCGCGACCCCAAGCAACTCGGCAGACTCGGCTTCTGACATGGGATCAGGTCACACGTCGATGGCGGCGGGATGCCCGCCGAGCCCGCCGACATGAGCGATCGCAGCGAAGACCCGAATCCGCTGCGAAACGAGGTCTTCACCCGAGTGTTCGACGAGCACTGGGCAGCTGTGCGGCACCACATCGAAGGGGTCGTCGCGGATGACGGAGAGGTCACCGAGATCGTCTCGGAGGTCTTCCTGAGTGCATGGACCCGGCTCCGGCCCGCTCATCCTCCGGGCCGGATCTGGTTGCTCCGCACAGCCGACCGGCGACTGCGCGCCCGTGCGGGACGGACGTCGACGCCGTACAGCGCGCTCGAAGCCGTGCACCAGGGGGTTTCCGGCGACGAAGAACAGCCTGGCCGCGAGAGTCGATTCGAAGTCATCCGCGCTTTGGGTGTTCTCACTCAGGCTCAACGGCGTATCATCATGCTCACGTACTGGGATGGACTCGCGGTGGGGGAGATCGCTGAGTTGTTGCGCCTCTCCGAGTTCCGCGTGCGGAAGAGGTTGACGCGAGCTCAGGATCGACTGCGTGCAGAGCTGGGCCTGGGAGGGGGTGATGTCGGGTGATGACGGAGAACGCCGTGCTCGAGCGCATGCTGACCGATGCGGATCCCGCCTCGACGCCCCGCGATGCGGTGCCCGACGCGCGGGCACGTGCGACTCGGGATCGCATCCTCCGCGCGGTCGAGGCTCCCAAGAAGCGCCGTCGCACACGCGCCTTCGCATGGGCAGGCGGTCTCACCACCGTCGCAGCCACCACTGCTCTGGCATTCGCCGTCCTCGCGCCGCAGGGCGCGGCCGTCGCAGGTACGCCGTCGCCTCTCGACTTCAGCGGCCCCACCACCGTCGCCCAGATCGTCGACGAGGCGGGCGTCGCCCTGGCGGATGCGACGGGGCCTTCGACTCCGTCGCGCACGGTCAGGGCGGCCTCCTGGGGATTCTCGGTCGAGGTCGACACGAAGACCACGACTGTCGTCCCCCAGCTGTCGACCCTCATGTGGGAGCCCGATGGCTCCGGCCGGATGACCATCATCGCGGGCGTCCCCTACGACCCGGCTGACGCGGTCGCCAGCAATGCCGCCGAGGTCACGAGCAGCGGCGAGGTGATCACCGATCTGGTGATGGGAGCGGGCGACTTCGAGACCCCGTGGCCCTCCGTTCCCGGAGAGACTGCGGACGACATGGTCGCGATGCTCCGCGCGTTCGGCATGCCGGAGGAGCCGTCGGCCTTCGACGTGGAGACGGCGATGACCACGGTCCTCGACCAGTGGACACTGACCGACGCGCAGCACGAGCAATTGCTCCTCCTCCTCGAGGAGGCGGGCGGCGGCGATGCCCTCGGGACGACGACCGATCGACTGGGACGCCCTGTGTCAGGCGTCCGGGTCATGTCTCCGGATGGGGCAGTGAGCGATCTGATCCTGGTGTCGCGCGAGACCGGTCGGATCGTCGGCGTCGAGCGCACGGTGCTGGAGGACGACGGGGTCTTCTCTGCGGGCGCCATCATCTCCTACCGGATGTGGGATCTCGATGAGGACACGGTCCGATGAAGCTCCGCACGGCTTTGGCGGCCGCCCTGTTCGGCGTCGTGGCGGTGTGGGGTGCTGCACCGGCGATGGCCTCCACGCCGGACGATCGCGAGGTTGATCCGCTGGTCGCGGCGGTACTCGACGAAGTGCCCGGTGGCGTGATCATCGACGCGACGCATGCGGAGTGGCCGGAGTTGCGCATGGCGTTGAGCGTGCCGTCGGCGTCGGGCGTGACGGCGCGCTCCGTCGGGAGCTGCGCGACCGGCAAGATCTGTGCCTACAACGGGTCGTCCCTGGGGGGAAGCTCGCTCACGTTCGGAGGCTGCGGAGCCAACGCGGTGCCGTCGAGCTTTTCCGTGAGGTCCGTGGCGAACGCGCGCAGCAGCGAAACCGTACAAGCACGCAACGCGGGCACTGTCCTGAAGACGGTGAGTCCCGGGAGCTGGGCGAACGTCTCCGGTACGGTGACCAACCTGCGCTGCGTCTTCTGAGCTCCTGCCGATGTCGTCTTCGAAGGCACCCCTCGTGGCCCAGCACTGGATCGCGACGTCGTGGGGTTCGCCCGAGGCATGGGAGTTCACCGACGTCGGCCTTCCGGCTCCCACGGCGGGTCAGGTGACGATCCGCGTGCGCGCCGCGGGGGTCAATCCGGCCGACGCGAAGCACGTCGGAGCCGCGCGGCCCGGCGCAACGCTTCCGGCCCCGATCGGCTACGAGGTGTCCGGGGAGATCATCGCGATCGGACCGGACACACGGATCGGTTCCGGAGCGGCGGCGGTGGGCGATGAGGTCGTCGCTTTCCGCGTGCGGGGCGGGTACGCGACGGCCCTCACGGTTCCCGCCGAGAAGGTGTTCGCGAAACCGTCGTCCCTCTCGCATCCGGAGGCCGCGAACCTGCTGCTCGTGGGCACCACGGCCGCCGAGATGCTCGCGGTCACCGGTGCGGCGCCGGGGGAGACCATCCTCCTCCACGGCGCCTCGGGCGCGGTCGGGGTGAGCGTCCTGCAGCAGGCCCGACTGCGGGGCATCCGTGTGATCGGCACGGCAAGCGAGAACCGCTTCGATGAGGTGAGCCGATTCGGCGGCGTGCCCGTCCGCTACGGCACGGGTCTCGCGGATCGCGTGACAGGGGTGGCGGCCGGCCCCATCGCGGCGGCACTCGATGCCGTCGGTACGGACGAGGCCGTGGACGTGTCGCTCGCTCTCGTCTCCACCCCTCGCCGCATCGTCACGATCGCGGCCGCCGGCCGCGCCGAGGCCGATGGCTTCCTCGCGATCGCGGGGTCCATGCCGGCCAGTGCCCGCTTCCGCGACGAGGTGCGGGGCGAACTCATCGCCCTGGCGCAGAACGGCGACCTCGTGGTGCCTCTCGCGCGGACCTTCCCGCTCGATGCTGCGCAGGAGGCCCACCGCCTCCTGGCGACGGGGCACCCCGGAGGCAAACTGGCTCTGATCCCGGAGATCAATCGGTCTCGCGAAGTGCGGAACTGACGACCACCACGTCTTCGCCGTACTCCGCATCCGCGGCTGCTTGGATCGTGCCGTCATCCCAGACGACCTGCACCCAGACATATCCGCGATGCGTCGCGACCGTGGTCACTTCCGCGCTGAGGCGCGCCTCGAGATCGTCCTGGATCGATGCGAGTTCTTCGTCCGAGGTCGTGCCGTCGACTCCTCCCGTCGGATCCTCCGGAGCGATCGAGTCGTACAGTGCGGCCATGATCGGCGGATCGGTCACGGTGAGTCGCTCGCCGTCGTAGGCGGCGTACACCGCATAGTCACCCCAGGTCGTCCCGTTGCTGCTCTCGCTGCCTTCGAGGCCGTCCCACGTCCACCCGTCCACCGGCACGCCGTCGCACTGCGGCGGGTAGGACTCCATGATCGCTCCGAGGCACAACTGCACGTCGCCGCCCGTATCCCGCACCATGCCCACTCCGATCACACGACCCTCTGGCGGTGCGGGGTGTGCTTCCTCCAGTCGCTGATCAGAGGGAACAGTCGTGCTCGTCGGTGCTGCAGCGGGTCCGGCGATGGATGCACAGCCGGCGACGAACAGGAGACCGACGGCGGGTGCCGCGGCGAGGGCGAGAGGACGTGGCGATGTGCTCATGTCAGAGGAGCGTCGCCCGGGTCCTGATCGTCTCGGATTCGTCGATTCGGATACGGGTTCCCTGCTAGCATGATCACATGCCTTTCGGCGGTCTGCTTCTTCTTAGCTGCCGCGACGAGTCCTAAAGCTAGGGCCTTCCTCGTCGCGGCGCTTGTGTTGGCCCGTTCATCTTGACGAAGAGAAGAAGCCCCATCATGCAGAACACTCAGCGCCCGTCCGCGATGCCGATCCACAAGTATCGGCCGTTCCACGAGCAGATCAACGTCCACCTGCCCGACCGCACCTGGCCTGACGCCCGCATCACCGAAGCGCCGCGCTGGTGCGCCGTCGACCTCCGCGACGGCAACCAGGCTCTGATCGACCCGATGTCGCCGGAGCGCAAGCGGGTCATGTTCGAGCTGCTCGTCAGCATGGGCTACAAGGAGATCGAGGTCGGATTCCCGTCGGCGAGCCAGACCGACTTCGACTTCGTCCGTCAGCTCATCGAAGAGAACCTGATTCCGGACGACGTGACCATCCAGGTGCTGACCCAGGCCCGCGAGCACCTCATCGAACGCACCTACGAGTCGATCGCCGGTGCGAAGCAGGCCATCGTGCACCTGTACAACTCCACGAGCGTGTTGCAGCGCGAGGTCGTGTTCCGCACCGACAAGCAGGGCATCATCGACATCGCCCTCGAAGGGGCACGACTGTGCCGGAAGTTCGAGAAGACGATCCCCGACACGAAGGTGTACTACGAATACTCTCCGGAGAGCTACACAGGCACCGAGCTCGAGTTCGCGGTCGACATCTGCAATCAGGTCATCGAGGTCTTCGAGCCGACGGCGGACCGCAAGGTGATCATCAACCTGCCGGCCACCGTCGAGATGGCCTCTCCGAATGTCTACGCCGATTCCATCGAGTGGATGAGCAGGCACCTGAACCACCGCGAGAACGTCATCCTCTCCCTGCACCCTCACAACGATCGCGGCACTGCGATCGCGGCCGCGGAGCTCGGCTACATGGCCGGCGCCGACCGCATCGAGGGATGCCTGTTCGGCAACGGCGAGCGCACGGGCAATGTCGACATCGTCGCTCTGGGCATCAACCTCTTCACGCAGGGCATCGACCCGCAGATCGACTTCAGTGACATCGATCAGGTCAAGCGCACGGTGGAATACTGCAACCAGCTCCCCGTGCCCGAGCGCAGCCCGTGGGCCGGGGACCTGGTCTTCACGGCCTTCAGCGGATCGCACCAGGACGCGATCAAGAAGGGCTTCGAGGCGATGGAAGCGCGGGCGACCGCCGAGGGCGTCACGGTCGACGAGATCGAGTGGGCCGTTCCCTACCTGCCGGTCGACCCGAAGGACCTCGGACGCTCGTATGAGGCGGTCATCCGGGTGAACTCGCAGTCCGGCAAGGGCGGAGTCGCCTACCTGCTGAAGTCCGACCACGCGATCGACCTGCCACGCAAGCTGCAGATCGAGTTCTCGGGGGTCGTGCAGGCCAAGACCGATGCCGAGGGCGGCGAAGTCACCTCCGACCAGATCTGGTCGATCTTCAACGACGAGTACCTGCCGGCCGACGACTCGACGGCCAAGTGGGGGCGCTTCGAGCTGCTCGCCACGCAGACCCGCAGCGACATGTCGGGCGACGTCGTGCTCGATGTCGTCCTGCGTGACGATGACGCACAGGTGGCCGTCTCCGGGAACGGCAACGGTCCTGTGGCCGCGTTCGTCGAGGTGTTGCGCGGCCAGGGATTCGACATCACGGTGTACGACTACGTCGAGCACGCTCTCAGCGCCGGAGGTGACGCGCAGGCCGCGGCCTACGTGGAGCTGCAGGTCGGCGACCAGCGGCTGTGGGGCGTCGGGATCGACGGTGACATCTCGACGGCGTCGCTCAAGGCGATCGTCTCGGGCGTGAATCGCTCGATCCGCACCCGGCAGCACGAACTCGCAGCGGTCTGATCGTCCATTCCTTCGTTCGAATCGCGTGAATGGTCCGATCTTGTGGCTTTTTGCGACCAATCACGCGATTCGAACGACGGAGGTCAGTCCTGCGGCTTCACGATCGCGATCGCACCCGTCTCCGCGGCGACCTTGCGGCGGTAGATGCGGCGCTGCTCCGGCAAGGAGACGTCGAACGTGACTGCGAGGACGCGGATCACGGCGGTGACCGCTATGCCGATGATCGCCGCGAGCGTGATCGGCATCCCCAGCGCGACGGCGATCACGATGAAAGTGCACCCCGCCCCCGCCGCGACCGCGTAGAGCGATCCGACGTGCATGATCGCGGTCGGCAGCCCCATCAGCATGTCGCGGAGCACGCTTCCGCCGACCGCGGCGCAGACCCCGATGAACACGGCCGGGACCTCGGGGATCCCGAACGCGAGAGCCTTGCTCGTCCCGAAAGCGCCGAACATCCCGATCACCACGGCGTCGAGGACCACGATCGCCGTGTTCAGGCGGGTGAAGAGGCCGGCGAGCAGCATCCCGAGGAGCGCGGCACCTCCCGCTGTGACGAGGTACCACTGGTTCTGGAGGGTCGCGGGTGTCTGTCCGAGCAGGATGTCGCGGATCAGACCGCCGCCCATCCCGATCATGATGCCGATGATGGCGACACCGAGCCAGTCGAGCCGTCGCTGGCCCTGGAACCCCGAAGCGAACATCGCACCCTGGACCCCGCCGAGGCCGACGCCGAGCAGGTCCGCCCACAGCGGAATGGTGAAGAGCGGTTCGGTCACGCGTCCATTCTCGCGCACGGAGGATAATCGAAAGGTGCCCACCTATCGAGATGAAGCGGTGATCCTGCGCACCCACAAGCTCGGTGAGGCGGATCGCATCGTGACGATGCTCTCGCGACGGCACGGCAAAGTCCGTGCGGTGGCCAAGGGAGTGCGTCGGACGTCGTCGAAGTTCGGCGCCAAACTCGAGCCGTTCATGGTGGCAGACGTGCAGCTCTACCAAGGGCGCTCACTCGATATCGTGCAGCAGGCCGAGTCGCTCGGATCCTACGGAACGGACATCGCCGCGCACTATGACCGCTTCACGGCGGCGAATGCCATGGTGGAAACTGCGGACCGGCTGAGCGATGCCGAAGCGACGTCCGACCAGTACCTGCTCCTGGTCGGCGGACTGCGTGCTCTGTCGCGCGGCGAGCACGGCGCGCGGAGCATCCTCGACTCCTATCTGCTCAGGGTGATGTCGTTGTCGGGGTGGGCGCCATCCCTCGACGAGTGCGCGCGCTGCGGTGTCCCGGGCCCGCACGGTCGGTTCGTCGCACAGCTGGGCGGAGTCGTGTGCGAGAACTGCGCCCCGGCGGGAAGCCCGCGCGTCGCAGAGCGGACGCTGGCGCTGATGCGCTCCCTCGTGACCGGGGAGTGGGACGTGATCGATGCCGCTTCGCACACCGACACAGCGGCAGCCTCCGGTCTCGTCTCCGCCTACGCCCAATGGCACCTGGAGCGCGGCATCCGCTCGCTCGCGCATGTGTCCGACATCCCCTCCGAAGGAGCACGGTGACTCCCAAGCCGTACACGCACAAAGACGCTGTTCCGTATCGTCCCCTGGACTGGACCGGTGTGCATCCCCCCGCTTTCGCCGCTGTGCCCGAGCACGTGGCGATCGTGATGGACGGCAACGGTCGCTGGGCGAACCGTCGCGGGCTCAATCGCATCGAAGGCCATAAGGCGGGCGAGGAAGTGCTCCTCGACGTGGTGGCCGGCGCGATCCAGGCCGGTGTGAAACACCTGTCCGTGTACGCCTTCTCGACCGAGAACTGGGCGCGTTCTCCCGAAGAGGTCCGCTTCCTCATGGGGTACAACCGCGACGTGCTGCACCGACGGCGTGATCAGTTGAACGAGTGGGGCGTGCGCGTCCGGTGGGCGGGGCGCAAGCCGCGGCTCTGGGGAAGCGTCATCAAGGAGCTGCAGTACGCCGAACAGCTGACCCGCGGCAACGACGTCCTCACCCTCACGATGTGCGTGAACTACGGGGGAAGAGTGGAGCTCGTCGACGCGATGCGGGCGATCGCCGAAGACGTCGCCGCCGGGCGGGTGAAGCCGAGGGCGATCAACGAGAAGATGATCCGCCGCAACCTCTACGTGCCCGACATGCCGGACGTCGACCTGTTCCTGCGCAGCTCCGGCGAGCAGCGCACCTCGAACTTCCTCCTGTGGGAGTCGGCGTACGCCGAGATGGTGTTCCTCGACACGCTCTGGCCGGACTTCTCGCGGGAGGAGCTGTGGCGGGCGATCGGCATCTATCTGGCGCGTGACCGCCGCTTCGGGGGCGCGATCGACACCCCCGACGCCTCTGCGTGAGCGCGCAGCCACCGCTCCGTCTCCCGCGAATCCCGCCAATCCCGCAATGAGTCTCTGCCGGGGCGTGGAGGCAGTCTGCACGAATCCCCGGTTTCGTCCGACACGCCAGATGTCGGACACGGACTGAAGAACGGTCCGACATCTGGTGTGTCAGTCGGTCGGAAGCGTCATGCAATGGTTGGGCGCACGACAGGTCGGCTTCTCTGCCTTCCATGCCGCGTGCGGGTGCGGGTGCGGGTGCGGGTACGGGCGCGGGTGATGCTGCATGCATCGTTCACCTTTGCCGTCCGAAACGCCAGATGTCGGACAGTGTCGCTCGGATCATCCGACATGTGGCGTGTCGCCGGTCCCCACTGCAGCGGAATAGCTCACAGGTGCGTGCGGTTGGATGAAAGTGTGACTGAACCCATCTCCATCGACATCTGGTCCGACATCGCCTGCCCCTGGTGCTACATCGGCAAGCGCAACCTCGAGAAGGGTCTCGAAGCCGTCGCGGGCGATGCGGATGCGCCGCAGGTCGCCATCACCTTCCACTCTTTCGAACTCTCACCCGACACACCCGTTGACTTCGACGGGGATGAGATCGACTTCCTCGCCGGCCACAAGGGCATGCCCCGTGACCAGGTCGAGCAGATGCTGGCGAACGTGACCGGCGTGGCCGCCGACGCGGGGCTCCAGTACCGGTTCGATCTGCTGCAGCACACCAACACGGTGAAGGCGCACGAGCTGCTCCATTTCGCGAAGGCCGAGGGGCTGCAGCACGAGATGGAGGAGCGGCTCATGTCCGCCTACTTCACCGAGGGCAAGCATGTCGGTCGCATCGACGACCTCGTCGAACTCGCGGTCGAGGTCGGCCTGGACGCCGACCGCGCCCGTGCGGCTCTCGTGAGCGAGCAGTACCTTCCGGCGGTGCGCCAGGATCAGGCTCAGGCACGCGCCTATGGGATCCAGGGGGTCCCGTTCTTCGTCGTCGACGGCCAGTACGGCATCAGCGGTGCGCAGCCGCCGGCCGCGTTCGAGAACGTGCTGCGGGATCTCTGGGCGAAGCGCGGGGAGACCGAGCCGGAGGCCGCCGCGGTCTAGCGGGGGAGCGCCGCTTCGATCGCGCTGACGATCTCGGGGGCGTCCGGCTTCTGCTTCGGACAGAAGCGCAGGACGTCCCCGTCCGGCAGCACGAGGAACTTCTCGAAGTTCCACTCCACCCGGCCGGCCTTCCCGCCGGCATCGGGCGTCTCCTTGAGCGCCTTATAGAGTTCGGCGGCGTTCTTGCCGTTCACTTTGACCTTGTCGGTGACCGGGAAGCTGACGCCGTATGTCGTCGAGCAGAACTCGAGGATCTCGTCGACCGAGCCCGGCTCCTGACCGAAGAACTGGTTGCAGGGGAATCCGACCACGGTGAACCCGCGATCACCGTAGAGACGCTGCAATTCCTCGAGCTGTTCGTACTGCGGCGTGAGGCCACACTTGGACGCGACGTTCACCACCAGCACCACATCGGCACCGAGATCGTCGAGCGTCTTCTGCTCGCCCTTCGCGTCGGTGAACGGGATCGAGCGCAGCGAGGTTTCGGTCATATCCACAGCTTAGATCGCCGCATCCCTCCCGGCTCCGCGTCTGGGAGAATAGAGAGGACATGACTCTCGCCACCACTGCCCGCCCCCTTCGCATCGGTCCGATCGATCTCGACGTGCCGGTCGTCCTCGCACCCATGGCGGGGATCACCAACACCGCTTTCCGACGTCTGTGCCGTGAGTACGGAGCCGGACTCTATGTGAGCGAGATGATCACCTCGCGTGCGCTCGTCGAACGCAACGAGACGACGATGCGACTGATCAGGCACCACGAGTCCGAGACCCCGCGCTCGATCCAGCTCTACGGCGTCGACCCGAAGACCATCGCGGAAGCGGTGCGGATCATCGTCGCCGAAGACCACGCGGATCACATCGACCTCAACTTCGGGTGTCCGGTGCCGAAGGTCACCCGTCGCGGCGGGGGAGCAGCACTGCCGTGGAAGTCGAAGCTGTTCGCCGACATCGTCGACCAGGCCGTCAAAGCGGCCGGGGAAGTGCCGCTCACGGTCAAGATGCGAAAGGGTATCGACAAGGATCACCTGACGTTCCTCGATGCCGGTCGTGCGGCTGAAGACGCGGGCGCGGCCGCGGTCGCGCTGCACGCGCGTACTGCGGGGGAGTTCTACTCCGGGCACGCCGACTGGAACGCCATCGGTGAGCTGAAGCAGGCCATCACCAGCATCCCGGTACTGGGCAACGGCGATATCTGGTCTGCCGACGACGCCGTGCGCATGATGGCCCAGACCGACTGCGACGGCGTCGTGGTCGGACGTGGTTGTCTCGGACGTCCGTGGCTGTTCGGTGAACTCGCCACCGCGTTCGGGGGCGAGGGAAAGACCGTCGATGCGACGCTGGGCTTCGTCGCCAACGCCTTCCGCCGACATGCCGAGCTGCTCGTGGAGTTCTTCGAGGATGAAGACCGCGGCTGCCGGGACGTGCGCAAGCACGTGTCGTGGTATTTCAAGGGATATCCGGTCGGCGGTGACATCCGGACGGGGCTGGCCACCGCCTCCAGCCTCGCAGAGATCGACGAGCTGCTCAGCCGTCTCGATCACACGGCGCCGTACCCGGGTGCCGACGCGGAGGGCCAGCGCGGGCGGGCCGGACACCCCAAGCGCACGGCGCTGCCGGAGAAGTGGTTGGAGTCACGCGAGCTCGCGTCCTCTGCCTCGGAGATGATGCGTGGAGCGGAGATCGAGAACAGTGGCGGCTGACTCCCCGGTCGGACTTCGCGCCGACGGCTACGACGCGCGAGATGCCGAGCGCTTCTTCGCAGAGACCCATCGATCCGAGCGCAACGACTTCGCCAGAGACCGCGCTCGTGTGCTGCACTCCGCAGCGTTGCGCCGTCTCGCGGCCAAGACACAGGTGTTGAGCCCCGCGAGCACGGCGGACTTCGCGCGCAACAGACTGACCCACTCCCTCGAAGTGGCCCAAGTCGGGCGGGAGCTCGCGGTGGCACTCGGCGTCTCGGCGGATGTCGTCGATACGGCGTGCCTCAGTCATGATCTGGGACACCCGCCGTTCGGTCACAACGGCGAACGGGCACTCAACGAGTGGGCTGAGCACATCGGCGGCTTCGAAGGAAACGCGCAGTCGCTGCGCATCCTCACCCGGCTCGAGGCGAAGGTCCTCGACGACGATGATCGCTCGGTCGGACTGAACCTGACCCGTGCCAGCCTCGACGCGACGTGCAAGTATCCGTGGACGGTGGACAGCCCCGTGCCTGACCCCGGCGGGCGTCTGAAGTTCGGCGTGTACCCCGACGACGAGGCTGTCTTCCGCTGGATGCGGGAAGGGGCGCCCGGTCGGCTGCGGTGCATCGAGGCCGAGATCATGGACCTCTCGGACGACATCGCCTACTCGGTGCATGATTTCGAGGATGCGATCGTCAACGGCTATGTCGACGTCGCACAGCTTGCCGATCCGCGCCAGCACGACGCCCTCGTCGGACGCATCCAGCAATGGGTGGGGTACGACTTCACGCGTGACGAGCTCGCCGATGCGCTGTACCGTCTGGCCTCGCAGCCGATGTGGCTCTCGTCGTTCGACCGCTCTCGCCAGGCTCTCGCCCGTCTCAAGAACCTCACGAGCGACCTGATCGGCCGATTCGCCCGCGCGTCGGTCTCCGCCACCACAGACGCCTACGGCTCGACCGCGCTCGTGCGTTACAACGCACATGTGATCGTGCCGCGCGTGGTCGAGGTCGAGATCGCCGTGTTGAAGGGGATCATGGGCCAGGCGATCGTGACGATCGAAGCGCGAAAGGGCGTCTACAAGGAGCAGCGGCGGGTGCTGAAGCGTCTCGCCGACGCGCTCTGGTCGACGGATGCGCTGTGGTCCGCCGGTTCCGATGTGCTCGAGCCGGCGTTCGCTGCGGACTTCGTGGCGGCCGAGGACGATGCCCAGCGCGCGCGCGTCGTGGTCGATCAGATCGCCAGTCTCACCGATCAGAGTGCGATCGATTGGCACAATCGCCTGGTCGGGGAGATCGATCCGGCCGAGGTCGGGATCTGGACTCCCCGTCACGTACGACCTGGTGCGCGCGCACACGCTGAACGGCAGCCCGTCGCCGAAGGGGCGCACTGATGCCGCGTATCCGACAGGCCGACGTGGACGAGGTCAAGGCGCGCACGAACATCGCTGACATCGTCGGCGAGCGGGTCGCCCTCAAGTCGGCGGGTGTGGGATCGCTCAAGGGACTGTGCCCGTTCCATGACGAGAAGAGCCCCAGCTTTCACGTGCGGCAGCAGGTGGGCTACTACCACTGCTTCGGCTGCGGAGAGTCTGGAGATGTGTACTCGTTCCTGCGGGAGATGGATCACATCAGCTTCACCGAGGCCGTCGAACGCCTGGCCGGACGCATCGGGTACACCCTGCACTACGAAGATGGGGGAGCGGCGCCGGAGACGAGCGGTCGGAGCCGTCTCTACGCCGCGAACACGGCGGCCGCGGAGTTCTTCCGTGCGCAGCTGCTGTCCCCGGACGCGGAGGCCGGCCGGCGCTTCCTGGGGGAACGCGGATTCGATGCGGGTGCCGCCGCGCACTTCGGAGTGGGCTTCGCGCCGCGCGGGTGGGATGGGCTGCTCAAGGCCCTCACGGCGCAGGGCTTCACCCGCGAGGAGCTCAGCACGGCTGGCCTCGTCTCGACCGGACAGCGTGGGGTCTACGACAGGTTCCGTGGGCGGCTGGTGTGGCCCATCCGCGACGTCTCCGGTCAGACGATCGGCTTCGGAGCGCGCAAGCTCTTCGACGACGACAACGGGCCGAAGTACCTGAACACCCCGGAGACGCCGATCTACAAGAAGGCTCAGGTTCTCTACGGGCTCGATCTCGCCAAGCGCGACATCGCACGGGGCGATCCTCGACGCGTCGTGGTGGTCGAAGGGTACACCGACGTGATGGCGTGTCACCTGGCCGGTCTCACGACCGCCATCGCGACCTGCGGCACGGCGTTCGGCACCGAGCACATCAAAGTGCTGCGCCGCGTGATGGGCGATGACAATGCGTCGGGCGAGGTCGTGTTCACGTTCGACGGCGATGAGGCCGGTCAGAAGGCGGCTCTGCGCGCGTTCACCGAGGACGACCGGTTCAACGCGCAGACGTTCGTGGCGGTCGCCCCCGATGGTCTCGATCCGTGCGACCTGCGACTCCAGCGGGGCGATGCCGCCGTGCGCGGGTTGATGGACAAGAAGCAGCCGATGTTCGAGTTCGCGATTGATCGCAAGCTGGCCGGCTTCGATCTCGGCACGGTCGAGGGACGCGTCGGCGCTCTGCGGGCCGCGGCACCGATCGTGGCGGAGATCCGCGATCGGTTGCTGCGGCCGGGGTACGAGCGGGTGCTGGCGCGTCGGCTCGGGATGGACCCGACCGAGGTCCGGAGTGAGGTCGAGCGTGCGGCGCGCGGCGCGTCGTCGCCTCCGCAGGCGCGCCGGGAGGCCCCGCAGCAGGTCGATGCGGATTCGGGGGTCTCCGTGATCGCGCCGGTCACGCTCGCCAGCCTTCCGCGCAGTCCCGACGTCGCCGTCGAGCGCGACGCCCTGATGGGGGCCCTGCAGTATGGGCATCAGGTCGACCAGGCGCTGCTGGGCAGGGCCTTGGCGGTGCCGTTTCGCACTCCGGGGCTGGACGCGGTGCGCGAAGCCGTGGTGGGCGCCCCGGACCGGACGAGAGCCGGCTGGGTGACCGAGGCGGTGAATGCCGTGCGTGAGCCGTACCGCTCGCTCGCCGGCGAACTGCTGATGACGCCCTTCCCCGCACGCGACGAGGAGCGGGCCGTCGCCACCGTTTCGGACCTGGCGCGCCGGCTCGTGCTGCGCCAGCTCGAATCCGAGAAACAGGAACTCCTCGGCGCTGTGCAGCGCGTACCTGCGGACTCCGACGGCGGTCGTGCCCTCCGCATGCGTCTGCGCGACATCGACGCCGAGCGTCAGCGCTTCGCCGAGTCGTAACCCCGGACGACTTCGCGCACCAGGCAGGATGGAGACATGTCCCGCAGGCCCGAACCCACGAACGCGATCGATTGCTCCGATCTGGTGATCGACCGGATCGGCCACGGCATGCCGACCCGAGCGGTGGACGGCGTCACGTTCTCGCTCGCCCCCGGAGAGCTCATCTGCGTCGCGGGGCCGACAGGATCCGGGAAGTCGACACTGGTGGCCGCTCTCGCCGGGTCCACCGATCCCTCGGTGAAGGTCGTCGGGGGCAGTGCGCAGGTGTGCGGGGTGGACGTCCGCCGCCCCGGACGCAAGCATCGGATCCTCACCTACCGCGCCGGGTTCGTCCCGCAGGGGGCGGGCGCTGATCTTCCTCCGCGGCTCACGGTCAACGAGGTGATCGCCGAGCCGATCCTCATCCGCGAGCGGCGGGTCAATACCAAGGCGCTGTCGATCCGCGTCGCCACACTGCTGGACGAACTCCATCTCCCGCTCGGGACGGCGGCGAAGTTCCCCTACGAGCTCAGCGCCGGCATGCGCCAGCGCGTGGCGATCGCCCGATCGTTCGTCCTGGAGCCGAAGGTGCTCATCGCCGATGAGGTGCTCGCGAACCTCGACCTCGAGGTTCGTCCGGTGGTCTTCGACGCGATCACCCGCCGCCGCAAGGAACAGTCGATGGCGGCTCTGCTCGTCACGAACGATGCCGACTTCATCCGCGAACTGAACGCCGAGACGCTCATGCTCCGTGCCGGTCACGTCGTCGCCCGCGGCGTCGGCAGGGACCTGCTCTGGGTGCCGAACGCGGAGTCGGATTCGCGGCACTGACGCCGACACGCCCGGCATCCGCGAAGGGGGCCCCGGTGTCATGAAGTTCCTCGGGAGTTTGCTAAGCTTGTCGAGTTGCCCGCGCAGCGGGCACATTCCTCGGTAGCTCAATTGGCAGAGCAGCCGGCTGTTAACCGGCAGGTTCTTGGTTCGAGTCCAAGCCGGGGAGCCAACGAGAAAAGCCCCCTCCAAAGAGGGGGCTTTTCTCGTTCCCGCGTTCTGCACGCCGGGTATCGCGCCTCGGTCAGCGGGCGGCGCCCTCGAGCGATCCTACGACCGGGCCGGCCGGATCGAAGAGCACGCAGAAGACCACGCGTCCGTCGGGCTGATCCCAGGTCTCCGCCGTGGGGAGGATCGCGTACAAGCTGAGTGCCGACTCTTCTCTCGGCACTCCGACGAACGCGGTGAACGCCTCACCCGCGCATTCCGGCGTCGCTGCGTCGATGGAATCGATGCTGAACGTTTCTCCCCGTGCGGTGACCCCGTGGAAGATCTCTTCGTCGTGTTCCTCGGCACAGGGGACGACCTCGGCGTCCTCGGGCAGGCCCGTGGCGCCTTCGAGCCGACAATCGCCGACCTTCACGGCATGAGCCGCGGCGTTCCCCATCTCCGCGTCGTCCGCCGTCGAGCTCGGATCAGGTGCGGAGGCGGAACCGCCACAACCGGTCAGGGCGATCGGGAGAGTCAGGGCGGCGGTGGCGAGCAGCAGAGAGAGGCGGGGGTGCAGTTTCATGCGGGTCATCCTTCGAGGTCGTCGACGCCGGGCATCCAACTCGCGCCCTGGCGTCCCCATCCACGCTTGCGCGCGATCTTCTGCGCTGTCTTCCAGTCACCGTCGGACAGACGATCCACGTACAGGATGCCGTCGAGATGGTCGAACTCATGCTGCATGATGCGGGCACGCCATCCGTCCACGTCGATCGAGACCGGCTCTCCGTCGAGGTCGGTCGCCGTGACGTGGACGCGCTCGGAGCGTCGCAACGGGAATCGCTCGCCGGGGAAAGACAGGCAGCCCTCCGACTCCAGATCAGGATCGGGGTCGCCCGGCTCCAGGGGAACCATCCAGAGCTCCGGATTGATGAGCACGCCGCGCCAGGGCTCGTCGTCGTCATCGACGTAGGCGTACGTGTAGATCCGCAGGGGAACGCCGACCTGAGGTGCGGCGAGGCCGACGCCGGGGGCGGTGTCCATCGTCTCGAACATGTCCTCGACGAGGGTGCGGATCTCGTCCGTGATCTCGTCGACGGGCGAAGCGGGGGAGTGCAGGACGGGGTCGCCCATGATGCGAATCGGTAGTACAGCCACGTCACAACCCTAGTCGGCGCCACGCGGCAGGTAGGCTCTTACCGTGACTGCTGGGGTGTGGATGAACGCGGTGGAAGACGTCGGCGATCAGCTCGTCGGTGCCTTCCAGAACCCCGGTCTGCTGCTGGGGATCCCCCTTGCTCTCGCCGGCGCCGTCTTCATGTCGCTGGGAGCGCAGTATCAGCACCGCGGCGTGGAGAAGGTCGAGCGTCTCAGCGGCTCTGACGGCGCTTCCGGACTCAGCTTCGATCAGATCAGGCGCCTGCTGACGCGGCCGTCCTGGCTCATCGGCACCTTGATGCTCGGACTCGCCGTCGTGTGTCAGCTCGCGGCACTGGTGAAGGCCCCGCTGATCGTCGTCCAGCCCCTCGGGGCGATCGCTCTTGTGATCACGACCCTTCTGAATGCACGGGTGTCCGGTCACGCTCCGACGAAGCAGTCGCTCACCGCGATCGTGTGTTGCGTCGGCGGCATCTTCCTCTTCGTCTTCTTCGCAGCGATCTATGCGACCGAGCAGGAGGTGACCGACCGTGAGCTCTTCGTGATCCTCACTCTGCTCCTGGTCGTCATCATCATCCTCGGCGGTGGGTGGCTCATTCTCCGCCACCGCATGCGCGCGCTGTTCTATGTGATCGGCGCCGGAGTGCTCTACGGATTCGTCGCCACGCTCGCGAAGGTCGTGATCAAGCGCATCGAGGCCGGCCAGTTCGAGTGGATCACGGCGATCTGCGTGCTCGCTCTCGTCGCGGCAGCAGCCGTCGGCGGGTACTTCGTGCAGACCGCCTACAGCTCCGGTCCGCCCGACCTCGTCATCGCAGGGCTCACGGTCGTCGATCCACTCGTCGCCGTCGTGATCGGCATGGTCGTCCTCGGTGAAGCCGCGGCAGCTCCGCCCTGGGTGATGGCCATCTTCGTGATCGCCGGAGCCATCGCGGTGTGGGGAGTCGTCGGCCTCGCCCGCTACCACCCACAGGTGCTCAGCGAGAGCCAGGAACTGGGGATCTCACGCGGCAGCAGCTTGCCGGGACCGGCCCCGACCACATCGGACACCGACAGCACGTCAGCGGCCTCTCCGAGACCCGCCGGGCCCACCGAGGGGCCTGAGACGCAGCAACCCCCGTGGCGTTCTGGTTCGGCGGAACAGCCGTAGACGGTCTTCTGAACGTGACGTCTGCTCAGTAGGCAGGATCGATGAGGTCCGGAGAGACTTCGGAGGCCGCAGCCTCGTCTACGAAGAACACCGTGCGCTTGCGTCCCTTGGCGCCGGCGGCGGGCACGCTCGTGTAGCTTGCACCGGCCAGGGCGAGACCCAGGGCGGAGGCCTTGTCCGCGCCCGTGAGCACGAGCCAGACGCGTTTCGACGAGTTGAGCACCGGACGTGTGAGAGTCACACGCTCCGGCGGCGGCTTGGGCGAGTCGCGGACTGCGAGCACTGCCGCATCCGTTACCGTGACCTCTTCGCGGTCTGGGAAGAGCGACGCTACGTGGCCATCCGGTCCCACGCCGAGGAAGCAGACCGCGAAGGACGGCCACGCGTGGTCGGCAGTGCCGAAGCGGGCGAGCTCGGCTGCATAGGCGGCGGCCGACTCGTCCAGCGTGAGTCCGGTGTCGGGGCCAGCCACCTCGTGCACGTTCTCGGCTGGTACGGGGATGTGGTCGAGGAGAGCCTGCCGGGACTGCAGCGAATTGCGGTCGGCGTCATCGCGAGGCACGAATCGCTCGTCACCCCACCAGAAGTGCACGAGCGACCAGTCGATCTCGGCTGACCGAGGGTCTTCCGACGTCGCGCGCAGCACGGCGCCGCCCATCGATCCGCCGGTCAGCGCGATGTGGGCCAACCGACCGTTCCTCGTTCGCGCGCGGACGCGCGTGAGAAAACGATCGGCGACACGGTGGGCGAGGGCAGTAGGTGTGGATTCCACCACGACCCGCTTCTCTGCGGACGATACCGGCATCGACGTCACTCTCCAGTCTCGGGCGGACCCAGTTTCTCCCAGCCCTCGGTGATGACTCGACCGTACAGGAGATCGGGGTCGAGCCGTCGCAGCTCCTCCGCGAGGCACTCGCGAAGGGTCCGCCGCGGCAGGTGGAGGTCGTGGTTCGGCTGTCCGGGCTGTGTGAGCACTGCGACGCCCGGCGTGGGTCGCTCCAGCAGGATGTCGCCGGACTCACGGGTCAGACGCACGGACTTGATCCCCTCTTCCCAGTGTGCGGGATCCTCGTACGACCAGCGGACACGGACCTCGAGCGCCATCTGGAGCCAGGCGGCCAGCAGAGCGGTGGAGGGGGAGGCCGCGGCGCCGCGGACTTCGACGCCGGTGATCGGTTCGTAGGGCGGCTGATCCAGCACCGCTGCAAGTTGTTCACGCCAGTGCGTCAGGCGTGTCCAGGCCAAGTCGGTGTCGCCCGGTGCATGGGTCTCGCCGAGGAGGGCGAGCCGGTCGCGGACGTCGGCCGCCGTCGCCGCATCCGTGATGCGTCGCTGCGCGATCCTGCCGAGCGGTGACTGTGCGGGCGCCACCGGCGCGGCTTCGGGCCACCAGGCCACGACGGGAGCATCCGGCAAGAGGAGACCGGTGATCAAGCTCTCCTCGTTGCTCGCCGCATCCCCGAAGGCACGGAGAACGACGACCTCGCTCGCGCCGGCGTCACCGCCGACGCGGATCTGCGCATCGAGGCGGGAGTCGCCTTCTCCGGTGGTGAGCACGATGACACGCATGGGGTGCTCGCGGGATGCATCGTTGGCCGCATCGATGGCGGCCTCGGCCACCCCGTTGCGCGCGGAGATGACGAGGGTGAGGACGCGACCGAGAGCAACGGCGCCGCCCTCCTCGCGCACCTTGACCAGCTGCTTCGCGACCTGGCTGACGGTGGTGTCGGGAAGATCGATGATCACGGGCGTCTCCAGACTCGTCCATCGCGGGCCAGCAGGTCATCGGCGGATGCCGGTCCCCACGACCCGGGCGCGTACTGCTCGACCGGGCCGCCCTCGGCAGCCCAGTACTTCTCGACGGGGTCGAGGATCTTCCACGAGAGCTCGACCTCTTCGTGCCGCGGGAACAGCGGCGGGTCGCCCAGGAGGACGTCGAGGATCAGGCGCTCGTACGCCTCGGGGCTCGCCTCGGTGAACGCATGGCCGTAGCCGAAGTCCATCGTCACATCGCGGACGTTCGATCCGCTGCCCGGGACCTTCGATCCGAACCGGATGGTGACGCCCTCGTCGGGCTGCACACGGATGACGAGCGCGTTCTGTCCGAGCTCCGAGGCGTTGCCGCGTCCGAACAGGTGCTGGGGAGCGCGCTTGAAGACCACGGCGATCTCGGTCACGCGTCGTCCGAGACGCTTGCCGGTGCGCAGGTAGAACGGCACGCCGGCCCAGCGGCGCGTGTCGATCTCGAGCTTGATGGCTGCATACGTCTCCGTGGTCGACTCGGGGTTCATCCCCTCCTCTGCCAAGAAGCCGGTCACCTTCTCGCCGCCCTGCCATCCGCCGTCGTACTGTCCGCGCGCGGTGGCGAGGGAGAGGTCCTCCGGGACGTGGACGGCAGCGAGCACCTTCTCCTTCTCCGCCCGCAGATCCGCGGCCGACAGGCTGATCGGCTCTTCCATGGCGGTCAGAGCGAGGAGCTGGAGGAGGTGGTTCTGAATCACGTCGCGCGCGGCGCCGATGCCGTCGTAGTAACCGGCACGGCCGCCGACGCCGATGTCCTCGGCCATGGTGATCTGCACATGATCGACGTAGTTGCGGTTCCAGATCGGCTCGTACAACTCGTTCGCGAAGCGCAGCGCCAGGATGTTCTGCACCGTCTCCTTGCCGAGGTAGTGATCGATGCGGAAGATCGAGTCGGCCGGGAAGGCCACCTCGAGGGCCGCGTTCAGCGCACGAGCGGAATCGAGGTCGTGTCCGAAGGGCTTCTCGATCACCACCCGACGCCAGCGCTCGTCATCGTCGCTGTTCTCCCCGACGAGGCCGGAATCCTTCAGCTGCTTCGCGACGAGTGGGAAGTCCTTCGGCGGGATCGACAGGTAGAACGCATGATTCCCCATGGTGCCGCGTTCGAGGTCGAGCTTCTCGACGGTCTCGCGGAGCTTGCGGAAGGAGTCCGGGTTGTCGAACTCACCCGAAACGAACCGGATGCCCTGCAGCAGCTGCGTCCAGGTCTCCTCGCGGAACGGCGTCCGGGCGTGCTCCTTCACGGCGTCGTAGACGACCTGCGCGAAGTCCTGATCTTCCCAGTCCCGGCGAGCGAACCCGACCAGGGCGAAACCCGGAGGGAGCAGCCCGCGGTTCGCGAGATCGTAGACCGCGGGCATCAGCTTCTTGCGTGAGAGGTCCCCGGTGACGCCGAAGATCACGAGGGCGCTGGGTCCCGCGATCCTGTTGAGGCGGCGGTCATCGGGGTCACGCAGCGGGTTGTGCCCGCGCGAGATGGGAACAGACATCAGTGGGGGATTCTCCTGCTGTTACTTCTGTGCGGCTTCGAAGAGGGCGAGCACGTCGTCCGAGGACTCGGTGATCGTCAGCGTGACGACGGGACGTCCGTGCTCGGCGAGCACGGCGGCATCACCGGCCGCCTGGGCTTGGATGAGCTGCCCGAAGGTGAAGGGACGATCCGGGATCTCGAGATCGACGTCCGTGCGCTCGAGGATCTGCAGGAACACTCCCTGCGCGGGTCCACCCTTGTGGTACTGCCCGGTCGAGTGCAGGAAGCGCGGACCCCATCCGAAGGTGGTGGGTCGTCCGGAGTCGGCCGCCACCAGTTCGCGCAGCCCCTGGAGCTGAGGCACCTCGAGACGGTTGACGTAGGCCTGGATCGACACGTAGCCGTCGGCGGGGAGTCGCGCCCACAGCGCATCCAGGACACCCTCGACCGTGCCGGACGCGGCGAGGGCCGGGTCGGACACACGCACCTCGACACCGTTCTCGACGAAAGCCGGAGCGGTCGGCTCGGGGCGTGCATCGAGAAGGCCGCGCGCCGCCACCTTCGCCGACTCCACATCGGGCTGGTCGAACGGGTTGATGCCCAGCAGGTGGCCGGCGATCGCGGTCGCGTACTCCCACACGATGAGCTGCGCACCGAGCGTTCCGCTGACGAGGATCTCTCCTTCGTGGCGCTCGTGCAAGTGGAACTCGTTCGCGTCGTCGACCAACCGCACGATCTGCAGATCGGCGGGAACCGGGTCGAGCTCGGGGGAGACCGGAAGGAGGACGACCGGGAGGATGCCCGTGCCGTCCTTGCCCGTGGATTCGGCGATCAGCTGTTCGATCCAGTCCGGGAGACCCTTGATGTGCGTGCCGTCGGTGATCAGACCGAGCTTGTCGCGACGGGGGCTCGTCGCGGCGATGGCCGCACCGAGGCGGAGTGCCGGGTTCTCGGCGGAGTCCACGGCGACTTCGAGCGACGATGCCTCGGCTTCGTTCAGCAGCTCGTCGATGTCGACGCCGGCGAGCCCCGTCGGCACCAGGCCGAAGGCAGTGAGCGCGGAGTATCGTCCTCCGACGTTCGGGTCGGCGTTGAAGACGCGGTAGCCCGCTTCGCGCGCCGAGGCGTCGAGCGGGGAGCCCGGGTCGGTGACGACCACGATGCGTTCCACCGGGTCGATGCCGAGGTCGCGGAAAGCAGCCTCGAACGTGCGGCGCTGCGAGTCTGTCTCGACCGTGGATCCGGACTTCGAGGAGACGACCAGAACGGTCTCCGTCAGCCCTTCGTCGAGGGCGGCGAGCACCTGCCCGGGAGCGGTCGAATCGAGGATCGTCAGCGGTACGCCCGCGGTCTGCGCGATGACCTCGGGGGCGAGAGAGGAGCCTCCCATGCCAGCCAGGACGACGCGCGTGACCCCTTTGGCCTGCAGTTCGTCACGCAGGGCGAGGATCTCGGCGACGAGCGGGCGCGAGACCGAAACGGCTTCGACCCAGCCGAGCCGGATGGAGGCCTCTGCCTCCGCTGCGGTACCCCAGAGCGTGGGATCTCCGCCCGTGATGCGCGACGCGACGAGGTCGTGGACGAGGCTCGGCACCGTCTCGTCGATCGCGGCGCGCGCTGCGCCGGACGCATGGATAGAGAATGTCATCGCTGGGACTCCAGACCTTCGGCGACCTGCGCCAGCAGATCGTGCCACGAGTCGATGAACTTCGCGACGCCCTCGTCTTCGAGCACCTGGGTGACATCGGTGAAGTCGATGCCGACCTCGGCGAGTCCGGCGAAAACGGCGCGGGCCTCTTCGTAGCCGCCCGTGATGGTGTCGCCGGTGACGACGCCGTGGTCGAACGTCGCCTCGAGGGTCTTCTCCGGCATCGTGTTGACGACGCCCTGCGCGACGAGCTCGGTCACGTAGAGGGTGTCCGGCAGGGCAGGATCCTTGACGCCCGTCGATGCCCACAGCGGCCGCTGCGGATTGGCGCCGGCGTCGAGCAGGGTCTTGGCGCGGTCACCGGCGAAGCTCTGCTCGAAGAGCTCGTATGCGAGTCGTGCGTTGGCCAGACCCGCTTTGCTCTTGAGTGCTTCGGCGGTCTCGGTGCCGATCGCACTGAGACGCTTGTCCGTCTCGGTGTCGACGCGGGACACGAAGAACGAAGCGACCGAGTGGATGGTCGAGAGGTCGAGGCCAGCGGCCTTCGCAGTCTCGAGTCCGGTGAGGTAGGCGTCGATGACCTCGGCGTAGCGCTCGAGGCTGAAGATCAGCGTGACGTTGACGCTGATACCGGCGCCGATCGCCTCGGAGATCGCCGGGAGACCGGCCTTGGTCGCCGGGATCTTGACGAGGAGGTTGGGGCGGTCGATCTTCGCCCACAGCTCCTTGGCCTGTGCCACGGTGCCCGCGGTGTCGTGGGCGAGATCGGGGGAGACCTCGATCGAGACGCGACCGTCGACATGGTTCGTGGCTTCCCAGACGGGACGGAAGACATCGAGCGCGGCAGCGACGTCCTGCGTGGTGGCGGCGAAGACCGCCTCCTCGGCGCTCGCCCCCGAAGCTGCGAGTTCCGTCACCTGCGCATCGTAGGAGGTGTCGTTCTTGTCCGTGATCGCATTCGCGAAGATGGTCGGGTTCGTGGTGACTCCGACGATGTTGCGCGACGAGATCAGCTCGGCGAGGTTGCCGGAGGAGATACGGGTGCGGGACAGGTCGTCGAGCCAGATGCTGACACCTGCGGCGGCGAGCTGGGCGGTGGGGGTGCTCATGCGTTCTCCTTGGTGCTGTGTGCGGCGATGGTCTCGCGTGCGGCCGCTATGACGGCTTCGGTCGTGATCCCGAATTTCTCGAACAGGGTCTTGTAGTCGGCGGAGGCGCCGAAGTGGTCGATGCCGATCGAGCGGCCGCGGTCGCCGACGATCTCGCGCCAACCGAGGACCGAACCCGCCTCCACGGAGACGCGGGCCGTGACCGATGTCGGAAGCACGCTCTCACGGTACGCCTCGTCCTGCTCGTCGAACCACTCCAATGAAGGAGCGGAGACGACGCGGACGTTCACGCCTTCCGTGGCCAGCGCCTCACGGGCGCCCACGGCGAGCTGCACTTCCGAGCCGGTCGCGATGATGATGACGTCGGGCGTTCCGTTCGGTGCTTCGGCCAGGACGTAGGCGCCCTTGGACGCATTGTCCGCGGAGGCGAACACGTCACCCGACGCCTCACCGTCGCCGCGCTCGAAGACCGGGATGTTCTGACGCGTCAGGGCGATGCCGGCGGGACCGCCGTGGCGGCGCAGGATCTCCAGCCACGCGGCCGACGTCTCGTTCGCGTCCGCGGGGCGCACCACCGTGAAGTTCGGGATCGCGCGAAGGGTCGCGAGCTGCTCGATCGGCTGGTGGGTGGGCCCGTCCTCGCCGAGAGCGACCGAGTCGTGGGTCCAGACGAAAACGGACGGGATGTCCATGAGCGCCGCCAGGCGCACGGCTGGGCGCATGTAGTCGCTGAAGATGAGGAACGTGCCGCCGAACGCACGAGTCGGGCCGTGCAGCACGATGCCGTTCACGATCGCACCCATCGCGTGCTCGCGGATTCCGAAGTGCAGCACGCGTCCGTACGGGTTGCCCGACCACTCGTGGGTCGACCACTCGCTGGGGATGAACGACGGCGCGTCCTTGATGGTGGTGAGGTTCGATTCGGCGAGGTCTGCCGATCCGCCCCACAGCTCGGGGAGCTCGGCGGCGAGAGCGTTGATGACCTGGCCGGACGCGGCGCGGGTCGACACCTCCTTGCCGGACTCGAAGACGGGCAGCGCACCGGTGATGTCGGCGGGGAGCTCTTGGGCCTCGAGCCGGTCGAGGAGGGCCTTCTTCTCCGGGTTCGCCGAGGCCCAGGCGTCGAAGGACTCCTGCCACGCGGCGCGGGCCTCGGCGGCGCGGTCAGCGAGTCCGCGGGTGTGGGCGATGACCTCGTCGGCGACGACGAACGTCTCCTCTGGGTCGAAACCGAGGACCTTCTTGGTCGCTGCCAGCTCGTCGGCGCCCAGCGCGGAGCCGTGGATCTTGCCGGAGTTCTGCTTGCCGGGCGAGGGCCACCCGATGATCGTCCTGAGGATGATGAGCGACGGCTTCGAGGTCTCGCCCTGAGCCGCCTCGATGGCCGCGTTCAGCTCCGCGACGTCCTCGACGTACTCGCCGGTCTTCTTCCAGTCGACCGTCTGCACCTGCCAGCCGTAGGACTCGTAGCGCTTCGCGACGTCTTCCGTGAAGGCGACGTTGGTGTCGTCCTCGATGGAGATCTGGTTCGAGTCGTAGATCGCGATCAGGTTCCCGAGCTGCTGGTGGCCCGCCAGAGAGGACGCCTCGCTGGTCACCCCCTCCTGCAGGTCGCCGTCACCCGCGATCACGTACACGAAGTGGTCGAACGGACTGGTGCCGGCGGCGGCTTCGGGGTCGAACAGACCGCGCTCGTAGCGGGACGCGTAGGCGAAGCCCACCGCCGAGGCGAGACCCTGGCCCAGCGGGCCCGTCGTGATCTCGACGCCCTTGGTGTGCCCGTACTCCG
The DNA here is from genome assembly GCF_020524545.1 of Microbacterium paraoxydans. Taxonomy (GTDB): domain Bacteria; phylum Actinomycetota; class Actinomycetes; order Actinomycetales; family Microbacteriaceae; genus Microbacterium; species Microbacterium paraoxydans_C. Next base: position 264,576 of record NZ_JAIVLG010000004.1, read on the forward strand.
GGTGCCCCGGGGTGAGCGATCCCCACGTGCGCAGCGCCTTCAGATCATCCAGTTCCAGACCGAATCCACCGAGGTAGAGCTGCACGTACTGGGTGAGCGAGGAGTGCCCGACGGACAGGATGAAGCGGTCGCGACCGAGCCAATCGGTGTCGGTCGGATCGTGGCGCAGCACGCGCTGGTAGAGGAGGTACGCGGCCGGAGCGAGACTCATCGCCGTGCCGGGGTGCCCGTTACCGACCTTCTCGACGGCATCAGCCGCCAGGATCCGGGCGGTGTCCACCGCACGTCGATCGATCTCATCCCACTGCAATTCCGACACGTTCATGCCCTTTCCGACAGTTTCGAGGGCGCCCGTATTCCCTGGCGCATCCGCAACTTCCCTGGCGCATCCTGCACCGTCGCGGGGACGAATGGAGGGAGTGCGCAGCGCCGGGCGCGCGAGTGCTTTCAGCATAGCGAAGACGACTGTCGTGCTACGCGGATCGACGGCGCGGAGGACGTCATGCCGTGTCATAGACTGGAGAGGTTGTCCGGTAACGTGCGCGGAGGAGGCGATCGAGATCTCGACGATGTCTGATCAGACCGTGAGGAAGTCGTCCATCGGTCGCACGGTGAAGGCCTACGTGACACTCACCAAGCCGCGTGTCCTCGAGCTGCTGCTCGTGTCGACCGTGCCGGTGATGTTCCTCGCCCAGGGCGGGCTGCCGGACCTCTGGCTCGTGCTGGCCACCGTCATCGGCGGCTCGCTCAGCGCCGGTTCCGCGGCAGCTTTCAACATGTACCTCGACCGCGACATAGACGCGCACATGCACCGCACCGAGAACCGACCGCTGGTGACCGGCGAGGTCAGTGCGCGCGGCGCGCTCGTGTTCTCCTGGACGCTCGCGATCACGTCGACCGTCTGGTTACTGGCCACGACCAACTGGCTCACCGCGACGCTCTCGGCGACCGCGATCTTCTTCTACGTCGTGATCTACACGATGATCCTCAAGCGCCGCACCGAACAGAACATCGTCTGGGGCGGCATCGCGGGTTGCTTCCCGGTTCTCATCGGCTGGTCCGCCGTCACCGGATCTCTCGGCTGGCCGGCTTTCATCCTCTTCCTCCTCGTCTTCCTGTGGACCCCGCCGCACTACTGGCCGCTGTCCATGAAGTACAAAGACGACTACGACGACGTCGACGTCCCGATGCTCGGGGTCACACGCAACGCCTCGCAGGTCGGCCTGCAGGTGATCCTCTACGCGTGGGCCACGGTCGCGTGCTCGCTCCTGCTCGTGCCGATCGCCGACATGGGCCTCGTGTACACGGTCTCCGCCGCGGTCTTCGGCGGATGGTTCATCTACGAATCGCACCGGCTCTACAACCGGGCGGTGCGCGGCACGGAGCCGCGTCCGATGCGCGTGTTCCACGCATCGATCACCTATCTGACGTTGATCTTCGTCGCGGTCGCGGTGGATCCGCTGCTGCCCTTCTGATCACTCTTCGAACACGAAGGGGCGGCACCGATCTCGGTGCCGCCCCTTCGTGTTCTTTCGACTGGTCAGCGGGTGACGGAGGGGCCGTTCGCCGTCTCCTCGTCGCCTGCCTCCTCGGCGGTGCTCGGCGCCGTCGCCACGGAAGCGTCCGTCGTGGGGACGACGTCGCCAGTGGCCTCGGCGGTCGGGGACGGCGTGGACTCGGGCGCGGCCGGAGTCGGCTCCTCCTCGGCCTCCGCAGTCCAATCGATCGCCTCGACCACGGTCGGAGCAGGGGCGGGGACGAGCGAGCGCGCGGCGACAAGTCCGAGCGTCAGCAGGATGCCGACGATACCGGCGCCGAGCACGCCGGCGCCCACGACGACGAGCGACTGTCCGACGTACACCTCGATGCCGGTGGCGGTGCCATCGAGCAGCGTGGTCGTCATCGTGGCGATCTGACCGGAGATCAGCCATCCACCCACCGCGGTCGCGGCGAGGGAGACGACGAGCAGGAGCCAGAAGCCGATGCTTCGTGAGAGTGACTTGTTCATGCGGCCATCATCGCCGAGATCCTGATGAGTCGGCGATGCGGCGCCTGTGGATCGCCTGTGCGGCGTCAGTCTCGAGCGGCGATCGGACGCTTCAGGCGCAGCACGACGACCGTGTAGGTCGCGGCCGAGAGCGAGGCCAGGACCATGTGGATACCCACCAGCAGCGGGGGGAGTCCTTCCCGGGCCTGCCACACGCCGACGACGACCTGCACGAGGATCGCGAGGACCAGCACGAGCAGCCAGCGCCGAGGTTCCAGGCGGAGAGCCCAGGCGGTGATCGTCAGGAACAGCACCAGGCCGGCGAGGATGTACCCCGGCCAGGAGTGCACGTGCGCGAGGATCGTCGCGTCGAAGCCATGGCGCAGCACGTCGGCGTCACCGGAGTGCGGGCCGGACCCCGTCGTCAGTACCCCGAACAGGATCGTCACGGCGAGGACGAGGCCGGTCACGTGGGTGACCATGGCGTACCACAGGGGCACCGCGCGTTCGCGAGGACCGGGAGCGGTCTTCAGACGCACGAGGAAGGCGGCTGTGACGCAGACCAGCAACAGCGATGACGTGTAGTGGAAACCGACGATGAAGGGGTTGAGTCCCGTGAGGACGGTGATGCCGCCGACGAGGGCCTGCGCCACGACGCCGGCCAGGACGATCCATGCCAGAGCGACGAGATCGCGTCGTGCGGCGGTCGTGCGCACCGAGGAGACCGCGGCCGCGATGATCGCGAGGAGGAGGACGCCCGTGGCGAAGGGGAAAGCGAGCAGAGCCTGTCCCGCTCCGGCCACGCCGTAGAAGACGGTCACGAGGAAGTAGGCGAGAACGGCTCCCACGATGCCGCCGACGGCGAACCACAGCGCCCTGACCAGCCCGCGCTTCCCGCTGTACCGATGCAGGACCAGGAGCACGACGACGAGGGCGATGATCCCGACGACGCCGGTCATCAGGCGGTTGCCGAATTCGATGATCCCGTGGATGCCCTGGACTTCGAGGATCGGGACGAGGGAGTCCGGGGTGCACAACGGCCAATCCGAGCACCCGAGTCCCGAGCCGGTGAGGCGCACCGCCCCGCCGGTGCCGATGATGATCGTCTCGCTGAGGAACGACAACCACGCGAAGACCGTCAACGCACGGCCCCACAGCGCTGAACGCGGCGGCGCCGTGTCCGTCGTCGGGGAGGCGGGGATCATCGTCTCGGGCATAAGTCCTCCGGACCGCGCGCGACGCGGCGGGCATGGCCCGTCTGTCAGGCGGAACCTGTAGAATCGGATTGTTGCGATGAGCGCTGACCGCGCTGAAGCATCGTCAACAGTTTAGGCGCGATGGAAGCGCCGGTGATGAGGGCCCACCAACGGCACCCGCTCCCGCAGACTCGACGGGGATCAGGTGTGCCGGGGCGGATGACACCGTTTGGGACCTGTGAGGAGAGTGTTGGATGTCGGATGTACTGATCGACCGCCCGGAGCTTGACGGTCTGGGGGTGTACGAGTTCGGCTGGCACGATGAGGACGCTGCGGGTGCCGTCGCCAAACGCGGTATCTCGGAAGATGTCGTCCGGGGCATCTCGGCTCTCAAGAACGAACCCGAGTGGATGCTGAAGACCCGACTCAAGGGCTATCAGCTCTTCGGGCGCAAGCCGATGCCGACGTGGGGTGCAGACCTCAGCGAGATCGACTTCGACAACATCAAGTACTTCGTCCGCTCCACGGAGAAGCAGGCGCAGTCCTGGGAAGACCTTCCGGCGGAGATCCGCGACACCTACGAGAAGCTCGGCATCCCCGAGGCCGAGCGTCAGCGCCTGGTCGCCGGTGTCGCCGCTCAGTACGAGTCCGAGGTCGTGTACCACCAGATCCGCGAGGACCTGGAGCAGCAGGGCGTGATCTTCATGGACACCGACACGGCTCTGCGTGAGCACCCGGAGTTCTTCGAGGAGTACTTCGGGACCGTCATCCCCGCGGGTGACAACAAGTTCGCCGCGCTGAATACGGCCGTGTGGTCGGGCGGTTCCTTCGTCTACGTCCCCAAGGGCGTGCACGTCGAGATCCCGCTGCAGGCGTACTTCCGGATCAACACCGAGAACATGGGCCAGTTCGAGCGGACCCTGATCATCGCCGACGAGGGCAGCTACGTCCACTACATCGAGGGCTGCACGGCCCCGATCTACAAGTCGGACTCCCTGCACTCGGCCGTCGTCGAGATCATCGTCAAGAAGAACGCCCGCGTGCGGTACACGACGATCCAGAACTGGTCGAACAACGTCTACAACCTGGTCACCAAGCGCGCCGTGGCGCACGAGGGCGCGACCATGGAGTGGGTCGACGGCAACATCGGCTCCAAGGTGACGATGAAGTACCCGTCGATCTACCTGATGGGCGAGCACGCCAAGGGGGAGACGCTCTCGGTCGCCTTCGCCGGCCCTGGCCAGCACCAGGACGCGGGCGCGAAGATGATCCACATGGCGCCGTACACGCAGTCGTCGATCGTCTCGAAGTCGATCGCGCGCGGCGGTGGCCGTGCGGGGTATCGCGGCGAGGTTCGCGTGGACGCCGCGGCGCACCATTCGGCGAACACCGTGCGTTGTGACGCCCTGCTCGTCGACACCAAGTCGCGCTCCGATACCTACCCGGCGATCGACATCCGTGTCGATGACGTGCAGCTCGGCCACGAGGCCACGGTCTCGAAGGTGAGCGAGGAGCAGCTGTTCTATCTGCAGTCTCGTGGAATGCCCGAGGACGAGGCGATGGCGATGATCGTGCGCGGCTTCATCGAGCCGATCGCGCGCGAGCTGCCCATGGAATACGCGATGGAACTGAACAAGCTCATCGAGATGGGCATGGAAGGATCGGTCGGCTAGTGACCGCCGCTACGACAGCGCCTACCGAGGCGCAGCACACGAACGCGCACATCGACCCCGCGGCCCACGTCGCCGAAGCAGGATTCGTCCCGGTGCAGACCCGCTCGGAGCGGCCGCACTCGTTCGAGCCGTCCGACTTCGGTGCCCCCACCGGGCGCGAGGTCAACTGGAAGCACACCCCGATCGCGCAGCTCAATCCGCTGTTCGAGGTCGCATCGCCGAACGACGGCGTCAGCTACTCGTACAGCGCAGGGGAGCAGTACATCTCCGCGCCGCTCGCCATCGGCGTCGCGCCCCGTGGGGAGGTCTTCCTCGCGGAGGACATCGCGGCCGCCGTCGCGTGGCAGGGCAGCTCTGAGGCCCTGCACGTGCGCATCCCGCGTGAAGAAGAAGTCGCGGAGCCGGTCTTCATCGCCATCACCGGTCTGGGTGCCGAGCGTCGGGCCGATGCGCACATCGTCATCGAAGCACTCGAACACAGCTCGGCGACGGTCGTCCTCCAGCACACCGGCTCAGCGAAGTTCGCCCAGAACGTCGAGATCATCGTCCGCGACGGGGCGAAGCTCACCGTCATCAGCCTGCAGCAGTGGGCCGATGACGCCGTGCACGCCGCCGCGCACCAGGCCAGGGTGGGCGCGGATGCGACCCTCAAGCACTTCGTGGTCAGCTTCGGCGGCGGCGTCGTGCGGGTCAACCCGAGCGTCGAACTCGCCGGGGCCGGCTCCGAGGGCTACCTCTACGGCCTCTCGTACGCGGACGCCGGGCAGCACCTGGAGAGCCAGGTGTACTTGCACCACAAGGGACCGCACACCAAGGGCGACGTCCTCTACAAGGGGGCGCTGCAGGGCGAGAGCGCCCACAGCGTCTGGATCGGCGACGTGCTGATCGGCGCGGACGCCACCGGCACCGACTCCTATGAGGCGAACCGCAACCTGGTGCTGACCGAGGGCGCGCGTGCCGACTCGATCCCGAACCTCGAGATCGAGACCGGCGACATCGTCGGCGCCGGTCACGCCAGCGCCACCGGTCGTTTCGACGACGAGCAGCTGTTCTACCTCCAGGCCCGCGGTATCACAGAGGACGAAGCGCGACGACTCGTCGTGCTCGGCTTCCTCACCGATATCGTGCAGCGCCTCGGCATCCCCGCTCTCGAGGCCGAGCTGCTGGCGGCGATCGAAGCGGAGCTCGCCGAGGTGAGCGCATGACCGCCGAACGCGTCTGCGGCGTCGCCGACCTCGAACAGGACACGCCTCTGCGCGTCGAGCCCAGCGGTGTTCCCATCACCGTGATCAAGGACGGCGACGGCGTCATCCACGCCATCGGCGACACCTGCACCCATGGCGACATCTCGCTGTCCGAGGGCTTCGTCGAGGGGGACACCGTGGAGTGCTGGGCGCACGGCTCGGCATTCTCGCTGCTCACCGGCAAGCCCCAGAATCTCCCCGCATATGAGCCCGTCCCGGTCTACGTCGTCGAGATCGACGGCGACGACGTGCTCATCGATCCGACTGTGATTAAGGAAGTCTGAAGAATGTCTGTTCTCGAGATCCGCGACCTGCACGTGACGGTCGAGACCGAGGCGGGGACCACCCCGATCCTCAACGGAATCAACCTCACCATGAACACCGGTGAGACGCACGCCATCATGGGCCCCAACGGCTCCGGCAAGTCGACCCTGGCCTACACGATCGCAGGTCACCCGAAGTACACCGTGACCTCCGGCTCGATCACCTTCGACGGCCAGGACGTACTGGAGATGAGCGTCGACGAGCGCGCTCGCGCGGGGCTCTTCCTCGCCATGCAGTACCCGGTCGAGATCCCCGGCGTCACGGTGACGAACTTCCTGCGCACCGCGAAGACCGCACTCGACGGTGAAGCACCGGCGATCCGCGGCTGGACCAAGGACGTCAAGACGGCCATGTCGAACCTGCGCATGGACCCGAAGTTCGCGCAGCGCAACGTCAACGAGGGGTTCTCCGGCGGTGAGAAGAAGCGTCACGAGATCCTGCAGCTCGAGGTGCTCAAGCCGAAGTTCGCGGTTCTCGACGAGACGGACTCCGGCCTCGACGTCGACGCGCTGAAGATCGTCTCGGAGGGTGTCAACCGTGCGAAGGAGTCCACCGGGCTCGGCGTGCTGCTGATCACCCACTACACGCGCATCCTCCGCTACATCCGTCCCGACTTCGTCCACGTGGTCGTCGCGGGCAAGATCGTGGAAGAGGGTGGCCCGGAGCTCGCCGACAGGCTGGAGAACGAGGGATACGACCGTTTCCTCGACCCGGCAGCCCCGATCGAGGCGTAGGCTGATCGCATGACAGCGACCCTCACGGACGAGAAGTACGATGCGGTCACCGAGGCTCTCAAAGACGTCATGGACCCCGAGCTCGGGATCAACGTCGTCGACCTCGGCCTCATCTACGACCTCGCGTGGGATGACGAGAACGATGCTCTCGTCATCCACATGACACTGACCAGTGCCGGTTGCCCACTCACCGATGTCCTCGAGGACCAGACCGCCCAGGCTCTGGACAGCGTCGTCGATCGCTTCCGCATCAACTGGGTCTGGATGCCGCCGTGGGGTCCGGAGCGGATCACGGATGATGGGCGCGACATGATGCGCGCTCTCGGCTTCGCGATCTGATCTTCTCGGAGCGTCGTCGGTGGGCGGCATCGATGCGCACCGATTCGGACGACACCGCGATGGCGAGTGTCGAATCTCGGGAGAACGAATGCTTCAGGTGAAGGCACTGCCTCTGGCCGAGCTCCGTGAGCGCAGCAGCGAGAAGTGGCGCGAGTACCCGGCTGACGTGCTTCCGCTGTTCGTCGCCGAGACCGACTTCCCGCTCGCCCCCGCGGTGTCCGCTGCGCTGCAGCGCGCGGTAGAGACCGGCGACACGGGCTATGTGGCTTCCCGGACCCCCCTCGCCGAGTCGTTCGCCGCGTTCGCCGCGCGACGATACGGGTGGTCCCCGGATCCCGCTCGCATGCGCAGTACCGCGGATGTCAGCATGGGGATCGTCGAGATCCTGCGTCGCGTGACGCAGCCCGGCGAGCGCGTCATCGTGACCCCGCCCGTCTATCCGCCCTTCTACGACCTGGTCGCCGAGTCCGGCGCCGAGGTGGAGAGGGTGCCGCTGCGCGACACGGGACTCGGATGGGAGCTCGACCTCGACGGGATCCGTGGTGCGTTCGAAGACGGTGCGACGGCGATCCTCCTGTGCAATCCGCACAACCCGACCGGTACCGTGCATGCTCGGGATAGCCTGGCAGCCCTCGCGGAGCTGGCCGACGAATTCGACGCCGCGGTCATCTCGGACGAGATCCATGCGCCGCTCGCTCAACCCGGCGCAGGTTTCACCCCGTTCCTGGCGGTGAGCGACGCCGCTCGGCGGGTCGGATACGCGGTGGTCAGCGCGAGCAAGGCGTTCAACCTGGCGGGGCTCAAGTGCGCGCTGATGGTCACGGCGGACGATGCAACGAGCGCGATCGTCCGGGGCCTTCCGGTCGAGGTGGAGTGGCGCACGGGGCAGTTCGGTCTCCTGGCGGCCGTCGCTGCGTTCTCGGAACCGAGCGACGAGTGGCTCGACGGTCTGCTGCGTACCCTGGACGAGAATCGCGTCCTCCTGGAAGACCTGCTCGCCTCGCATCTACCCGGCGCGCGCTATCGCCTACCCGACGCGGGATATCTCGCCTGGATCGACCTCTCCGCGCTGGGGTGGGGGGAGAACCCTGCACGCCGCATCCTGAGGGACGCAAAGGTCGCGTTGCACTACGGCCCCGCGTTCGGGATCGAAGGCGCCGGGCACGTGCGGCTGAACTTCGGCACGAGTCCGGAGATCCTCACCGAAGCCGTCGAGCGTATCGCTGCGCTCGACGCTCGGTGAAGACACCGGAGCAATGCCGAGCAGCCGGCGTCAGCCCCGGCGAGGTACCGGTGTCGGCTGTGCGCGGAGCTCACCGGCGAGGGCGAGGACGCCGAGGTCGAAGACTCGATCGAGGCCGGCTGTGACATCCGGGTCTGCAGCGGGGAGCAGGACTCCGTGACTGTCGGCGTGCATTCTCTGCTGCACGAGCGTGGCGTGTCCGAGCACGAAGTGCAGGAGCGCGGCGCCGCGCTCCTCGGCATCGATCGCACCCTGAGCGCGCAACGCCTGCGTCAGCGCGGACTGCGCGTGCGATGAGCCGAGTTTCAGGGCGTACGTGCTGAGCACAAGCTCCGCGCCGTCACGATAGGCGAACAACGCGTCCCGGATGCCGCGGGCGGTCGCCAGAACCTCGGTTCCTTCGAGGGGGATCGCCGCGGTGATGCGGTCGGCGAGCTCGGCGAGCAGTTCCTGTTTGCTCGCGAAGTGCCAATAGAGCGCGCTCGGCTGGACCTCGAGCCGAGCGGCGATGCGTCTCATCGAGAGGTCGGCGAGACCGACTTCGTCCAAGAGTGCGAGAGCGCTGCGGGCGACGCCGTCTCGATCATGTCGTGCCGAAGTGGGCTCGGGGCTCATACGCCCATTATAGTGAACGATGTTCAGGTGAACACTGTTCAGGTTTTCGGTGCGCGGCAACGGAGGAAACGACGACGATGGCAGGACTCCCGAAGGTCGCGCGGCGAGTGATCACGATCGATCGCGTGTCGGTGGAGTTCGGCGGTCGTTCCGTGCTCGACGACGTCACGCTGGAGCTGAGTGCGCCGACCATCGCCGTGATCGGTGCGAACGGGTCGGGAAAGTCGACCTTCGCGCGGCTGTTGAACGGGCTGGTGGCACCGAGCCGCGGTCACGTGTCGGTGCACGGCGTCGATCCGCGGCGGGAACGCGGGGCAGTCCGCAGGCGCGTGGGGTTCGTCTTCACCAACCCCGACGCGCAGATCCTCATGCCGACGCCGGCAGAGGATCTCGCGCTCTCGCTGCGGGGGCGTCCGAAAGCCGAGGTGGACGCACTCGTGAGTGCCGTGCTCGATGCACATGGCCTCGCGACGCACGCGGATGTCCCGGCGTCTGGTCTTTCCGGCGGACAGAAGCAGATGCTCGCGCTCGCTTCCGTGCTCATCACCGACCCCGACCTGATCGTGGCGGATGAGCCGACGACCCTCCTCGACCTGCGCAACGCGCGCCGCATCGGCGATCTCCTGCTCGCGCAGCCGTCCCAAGTGGTGGTCGTGACGCACGATCTAGAGCTGGCCGCTCGCTGTGAGAGCGTCGTGCTGTTCGAGGAGGGGCGGGTCGGTGCCGTCGGCGAGCCCGCGACGGTGATCGAGACCTACCGTCGGGCGTGCGCATGATCGCACTGTGCATTCCCGGAGACGGGTTCCTCCATCGGGCTCCCGTCACGTTAAAGCTGGCTGTTCTGGCGCTCGGATCCCTCGTCCTGTCGCTGTACCCGCATGACCCGCTCAGCATCGCCGTATCTCTGACCCTCGTGGTCGCGCTGTACCCCCTCGGTGGTCTCCCGCTTCGGATTCCGCTCCTCGAGGTCTGGCGTCTGCGCTGGATCATCGTCGTGTTGGGCATCGCGCTCGCGGTCTTCGTCTCGCCCGCTGCCGCATGGGTCAACACGGGGCGAGTCGTGGCCGTTCTTCTCCTCGCGAGTCTCTTGACGCTCACGACGCGGGCGTCCGATCTTCTCGCGGTGCTCCGTCGTCTGCTCCGGCCACTCCACCGCTTCGGGGTGGATCCTGACGCGGAGGCACTCAGCGTCTCACTCACCCTCACGACGATCCCGGTGATCGCCGGATTCCTCCAGCGGCTCCGGGAGGCGGAGCGTGCGCGTGGAGTGCGGCTGGGTGTGCGCGCCGTCGTCCCCCTGCTCGTGCTGGCGCTGCAGCACGCGGACGAGGTGGGCGACGCGCTGACTGCACGGGGCATCGGCTGAGCTCTAGGCCGGGGCGGGGACGCCTGCTGTCGCTGTCGGTGAACCCGTCCCCGGGGAAACGAGGCGGAGGGCACCGAGGAGCAGTGCGACGGAGATCAGCGCGGTGGCGACCGAGGTGCCGAGCACGAGGAGGAGCACGATGCCGATCAGGCCGCTCAACACGCCGCTCGCGACCCGGCGTCGGGAGGCCGTCGCCTGCGGCGCGGGCCGTGACTCGAATCGCGTGAACATCACAGCGGCGAGCGCGGTGAGTGCCACGGCGGCGCCGAGCCAGAGCGGACGACCTGCCCACCAGCCCGCGCTGTCGAGCGCCGGCAGTGTGACGCCGACGAGCATCGCGTAGCACGCGGTGACTCCCGCCATCAGGAGCAGCACGGGCATGTGCCACAGGTAGATCGTCATGGTGCGGACCGTCACGAATCCGGTGAAGGCGGCGACGCGCGGACGACGGCTGAACCGTTGCAGGCGATCGCGGTGCAGCGACAGCAGGCTCGTGTGTGCGACTCCGACGAGCAGGAGGGCAGCCGTCGGCGGGTTGATGTTCGCGATGAGATCCACGGAGTATGCCCCCGTCGCGAAGGTCGCGACCAGCAGGAGCACGGCACCGAATCCAGCGGCCGCGCGGATCCGCCTGCTGAGTGCGTCGATGCGTCCGTCGGCGAGGAAGAAGCCGAGTTGCTGCAGGGTCAGCCACACGAAGGCGAGGTTCAGGAAGCCGAGACCCTCCACCCCGGTCGCGGCGCGCAGCACATCGACGGTGAGTGACGCTGCCGCGAGCGTGGCGATGGTCCGGCGCGGAGCCCGCTCATGGGCGGAGACGAGCAGGGGGAGCAGAGCCTGGCAGAGCAGGAAGACGCCGAGGAACCACAGGGGCTGTCCGTAGCGGAAGCCGGCGGTCGCGACGAGTTCTGCGGGGACGCCGGACACCGTGAGCAGCGCCAGCCCCATCCCGACGACCGCGATCGTGACGACAGCCGGTCGCAGCAGGCGGTGCACGCGACCGGCGACGAACCCGACTGCGCTGCCTCCGTTCCGTCGCATCCGTCTGTAGGCGAGAAGCCCGGAGAACCCGCCGATCACGAAGAACAGCGGCATCACCTGGAGCAGCCAACTGAGCGGCGCGATCCAGGCGGTGTCGTCGCTGGCATTGGTGAAGACGGGACCGCGATCGGCGACGGCGACGCCCACCATGATCGCGTGCAGGAGGACGACTCCGAGCACGCACAGCGCTCGGACGAAGTCGATCCCGGTGTCGCGGGACGGATGCCGGGGCTGCGCGGGAACGGCGGCGTGCGGCGCCTGGACGATTGTCATGAGTCCTCCTCGGGAGCGGTGTCCGAGGAGACTATGGACGCGGCGACCGCCGAAGCATCACTCCCGAGTGCCGTTGCGACCCCCTACGAGGGAGTGAGTCAAGAAGACGGCTCGACCAGGCCGGTGTCGTACGCCAGGATCACGGCGTGCACACGATCGCGCAGGTTCAGCTTCGCGAGCACTTTGCCGACGTGTGTCTTCACGGTCTGCTCCGCGATGAAGAGATCACCGGCGATCTCGGTGTTCGATCGTCCTCTGCCGATCAGGACCAGCACCTCGCGTTCGCGATCGGTGAGCTCCGCGAGCGCCGTCATCGATCGCGGTGCACGAGGGCGGCGTCCGGCGAACTGCTCGATCATCCGCCTCGTCACACTCGGTGCGAGGAGGGCGTCTCCACCGGCGACGACCCGCACCGCGTGGACGAGTTCTTCTGGCAACGCGTCTTTGAGCAGGAAGCCGCTCGCCCCGGCTTCGAGTGCGTCGTACACGTAGTCGTCGATGTCGAAGGTCGTGAGCACGAGGATCCGCGGAACGTGCGCCGCCGGGTACGAAGGGCCGAGGATGCGTCGTGTCGCGCCGATCCCGTCGAGCTCGGGCATGCGCACATCCATCAGGATCACGTCGGGGTCGAGGCGTGCCGCTGCGGCGACGGCTTCGATGCCGTTCGATGCCTGTCCGACCACGCGGATCCCTTCGTGGGTATCGAGGAGCGCGGCGAATCCGGCGCGGACCATGGCCTGGTCGTCGGCGATGAGCACGCTGATCGTCACGGGTTCTCCTTGTCGGGTGAAGCGATGGTGATGCCTGAGGTGGCGGGGCTCACAGGAAGAACGGCGTCGACATCCCACCCACCATCCTCTGCGTGGCCGGCTGATAGGCTCCCGCCGAGGATCTCGGCGCGTTCCCGCATGCCGCGCAGGCCGTACCCGCCGGCATGGGTATCCGGGCGGTGCGGTGGTGCCGCGTTGTGCACCCGGATGTGGACGTTGCGTGCGTCCGCGTGCAACCGCACGGCGATTCTCGCGCCCGGTGCGTGGCGGACGGCGTTGCTCAGCGCTTCCTGGACGATACGGAAGGCGGCGATCTGCACGGCGGGTGCGGCGGTCGTGGTGTCTCCGCCTTCGAGCACGAGGCCGACCTCGACACCTGCGCGACGGATGCTGTCGACGAGGGCCGGGATGTCATCGATGCCTTGCTGGGGAGCCAGCTCGGCGGTCTGATCCTCGGTTCGGAGGACACCGAGCATCCGTCGCATCTCGGTGAGCGAGCTGCGCGCGGTCGCGGCGATGTCGTCGAACTCCGCCTTCGCCACCTCGTCCAGCTCGGGGAGACGGTAGCGCGCGGTCGACGCCTGGACCTGGATCACCGACATGCTGTGCGCGATGACATCATGCAGCTCGCGCGCGATCCGGGTGCGCTCCTCGACGAGGGCGCGCCTGGCTTCCTCGAGCGCACTGTGCTCCTTCTCCCGTGTCAACTCCGCGGCGACGCGGACGCGTCCGGCGACGAGCGCGGCGATGAGGAACACCGCCGACGCCACCGCCGTCGTGACGATGAGATCCGCTGTGGCATTCGCCGACGATTCCGGCTCCGCCACCAGTTCGGGACGGATCACCGGCGCGAGAAGCGATGCGATCGCGCCGAGGAGCAGGGCGAACGCGCCGAGTCGTGCGCCGTGCAGGAAGGTCATTACCCCCACGAAGAGCACGAAGGTCAGGAGCGCGGGGACGGACCACGGCCATGGGGACCGGATCGCCAGGTCCGGGACCACGGCGAGGGGGAGAATCAACGCCCCGGCGGTGAAGAGAGCGAGAGCCCACGCGGGGCGGGAGAGTGCGAGCATCGGAGCGCCGCAAAGTGCCGCCCCGAGGAGGAACGACAGGGGCAGGGGGGTGCCGTAGAGCACGGTCTGGAGGGTGACGAGGATCGCGTACAGCGCCACGACCGCCACGCCCAAGGCCACGAGGGCGGCGGTGCGACCGCTGATCCGCTGGCGGAGCGGTGTGCGCTCTCCTCGGTGCCGTGCCATGACCGTTATCCTGCCAGCTGCGGTGCGGGGGCGCGGCGGCGACGGACGGCGGTGATCCGATCGATCACGAGTCCGACGACCAGGGCGATGACGATTCCGAGGCCGGCGCTGAGGAGTGGCTGATCCTTGAGCCACGCCCCGGCGAGGAGACCGATCGCGATGCTGAACAGACTCCAGCTGATGCCTGCGATCATGCTCAGGGGGAGGAAACGTCGCCAGGGGAAGCCGAGAGCGCCGGCGGACATGTTGACAGCGACGCGTCCCACCGGGATGTAGCGGGCGCCGAGGAGGAGAGTGGCGCTGCGGCGATCGAGCGCCTGCTGGGCGTACGTGAAGGCCGCGGCCACGCGGGGGCGCCGCATCCAGGCGAAGCGTGTGGTGCCGATCGCGCGGCCGATCAGGAAGGCGAGGTTGTCGCCGATCGCAGCGCCGATCGCCGCGACCGTACCGAGCAGCAGAAGGTTTCCCCCGCCCGTGGACGCGGCGACAGCCGCCGCGGCGACGAGCACGGTCTCGCTGGGCACAGGCGGGAAGAAGCCGTCGATGACCGTGACCGCGAAGAGGAGCAGGTACAGCCACGGGGAGGCGATCGCCTGCATGATGAGCTCGTTGAGGATGTCCACTCGAGCACGTTATGCAGCGGGCATGCCGGTCGACATCCCTCCGCGGTATCGACCCCGTCACTCTCCGGAGTGATCTTGCTGAGCGCGGACCCCGGCTGTGACGCATATACTGGGAGGCTGGCCGATCGGCCGTACACCCTCCCCGAAAGAACGGACGTCCGCTGTGCTTGCCGTGCACGACCTCGAGATCCGCGTTGGCGCGCGCCTGCTGATGGAGAACGTCTCGTTCCGCGTCGCCGACGGAGACAAGATCGGACTCGTCGGTCGCAACGGGGCCGGGAAGACGACGCTCACCAAAGTCCTCGCCGGCGACGTCCTGCCGTCCGGCGGAAGCGTGACGCGCTCCGGAGAGCTCGGCTATCTGCCGCAGGATCCGCGCTCCGGCAACCCGGAAGACCTCGCGCGCACCCGCATCCTCGACGCTCGCGGCCTCGGCCAGCTGAACGTGGGGATGACCGAGGCTGCGCTGGAGATGGGATCGGATGATCCTGCCGTGGCGGACAAGGCGATGAAGCGCTATGCGCGTCTGACCGAGCAGTTCGAAGCCCAGGGCGGCTATGCCGCGGAGGCGGAGGCGGCATCCATCGCCAACAACCTCTCGCTGCCCGACCGCATCCTGGACCAGCCGTTGTCGACGCTTTCCGGCGGGCAGCGTCGTCGCATCGAGCTCGCGCGCATCCTCTTCTCGGACGCGCAGACGATGATCCTCGACGAGCCGACCAACCACCTCGACGCGGACAGTGTCGTGTGGTTGCGCGAGTTCCTCAAGGGCTACAAGGGCGGGCTGATCGTGATCAGCCACGATGTCGAACTCGTCGGCGAGACCGTGAACCGGGTGTTCTATCTCGATGCGAACCGTCAGATCATCGACACCTACAACATGAACTGGAAGAACTACCTGCGCCAGCGGGTGGCCGATGAAGAGCGCCGCAAGAAGGAACGTGCGAACGCGGAGAAGAAGGCGACGACTCTGCAGCTGCAGGCCGCACGTTTCGGCGCGAAGGCCTCGAAGGCCGCGGCAGCCCACCAGATGATCGCCCGCGCCGAGAAGCTGCTCGCCGGTCTCGACGAGGTTCGCCAGGAGGACCGGGTCGCGAAGCTTCGCTTCCCGAAGCCGGCACCGTGCGGGAAGACCCCGATGATGGCGAGCGGGCTCTCGAAGTCCTACGGGTCGCTGGAGATCTTCACCGATGTCGACCTCGCGATCGACCGGGGGTCGAAGGTCGTCGTGCTCGGCCTCAACGGTGCGGGAAAGACGACGCTGCTGCGGATGCTCGCGGGGGTCGATCAGCCCGACACGGGGCAGCTCGAGCCCGGTCACGGCCTGAAGGTCGGCTACTACGCGCAGGAGCACGAGAATCTGGACGTCAGCCGCTCCGTGCTGGAGAACATGGTCTCCGCGGCCCCGCACATCACCGAGACCGAAGCACGCAAGGTGCTCGGGTCATTCCTGTTCACGGGAGACGACGTGCTCAAGCCCGCGGGAGTGCTCTCCGGTGGAGAGAAGACCCGTCTGTCCCTCGCGACGCTCGTCGTGTCGTCCGCGAATCTGCTGCTGCTCGATGAGCCGACCAACAACCTCGATCCCGCGTCGCGCGAGGAGATCCTCGGTGCGCTCGCGCACTACGAGGGCGCTGTCGTCCTCGTCTCGCACGACCCCGGTGCCGTGCAGTCGCTGAACCCGGAGCGTGTCCTGATCCTCCCCGACGGTGTCGAGGACATCTGGAGCCAGGAGTACCAGGATCTCATCGAGCTCGCCTGACCGCCCTCACGCTGCTGTGCAGGTCGGTGCCGGATCCACACGGCGACTCATGGCATAGTCGGGAGCATGTCGACTGACCAGCGATCCCGGCCTTCAGAGATGAGTGCATGGTTGCGCGCGCAGCCCTCGCTCACGGGAGTGGTACCTCCGGGCGAAGTCGTCGAACGTCCCGATGGCCCGGTACCGCTCTTCCGGGACTGGATCACGACGGCGGCCGCCAGGGGAGTGCCGGAGCCGCACGCGATGACACTGGCGACGCTCGACCTCGACGGCATCCCCGATGCCCGGACGCTGATTCTCAAGGACGTGGATGAGCGCGGATGGGCCTTCGCGGGTTCGCGCTCCTCGCGCAAGGCCACCCAGCTCGACGCGCACCCGGTGGCCGCGCTGAACTTCTGGTGGCAGCCCGCCCTGCGTGCCGTGCGTGTCCGCGGACGGACTCACGAGGCACCCGTCGAGGAGAGCGCAGCCGACCTCGCGGCGCGCTCGGCCGAGGCCCGCGCCGGTGTGGCGCCCGGGGAGTGGGTCCTCTGGAGGCTCCTCGCGACCCGCGTCGAATTCTGGCAGGGCGCGCCCGACCGGCACCACACGCGTATCGTCTATGACCGTACCGACGCCGGTTGGCGCATCGAGGAGCAGGCGGGCTGAGCGACCTCTCAGACCTCACCGCACGTCGAGCAGCTCGTCCTCGACATCGGCATCGTGATCCCGGCGCCGTGGACTCTTCACGGGCGCAGGAACTCCCTCGACCTCTTCCCGGTGCTTCACGATCTCCGTGCGGATGATGTATCCGATGAAGACGAACCCCATGAGGGCGAACAGGATCCACTGGATCGCGTAAGACAGGTGCGGGCCGGGATCGTCGGTGGGGGAGTCGAATCCCCCCAAAGACCCGGATCCTGCCGGATCTTCGCTGATCACCCTGCCATAGGCACTGGTGATCACATCGCCCTCGACGTACTCGGCGATCGAGGGCAGGTTGATCGTGGGCACCTGACCCTCGGGGGCGCCGCGCCCTGAGGCGGGAAGCTGCTCGCCCGGGCGCAGGCGCACGGTCACCTCGACCTCGCCCTGCGGCGGCGACGGCACCGAGTCCGGTTCAGCGCCCTCGCCCGGGGGCACCCAGCCGCGGTCGATGATGAAGATGCGCCCGTCGGCATCGCGGAAGGGGACGAGGACTTCGAAGGCACTCGTGCCGCCGTGCGGGCGGTTGCGCACCAGCAGCTGCTGATCGGCCAGATACTCACCCTGCAGCGTGACGGGCCGCCACTCGTCGTCGGGATCGAGCGCACCGTCTTCGCCGATCACCGCGGACAGCGGTACGGGGTCCGCGTCGTAGTTCCGCTCGACGAGCTCGATCTGCGCGGCGCGCGTCTCATTCCGCTCGAACTGCCAGTTCGAGAGGAAGACGCAGGCGATCGCGAAGCCGATCGCGATGAGCACGTACACGGTCCAGCGGGTCAGGCGCTGGCTCATGCGGGAACCCCATCGCGAACGGTCACCGGGAAGTCGCGCGCCGCAAGGTAGTCGCGGAGGAAGTCGACGTGGGCATCGCACGCCAGCCAGATCTTCTCGCGATCTGCGGCATGGATACGGGGATTGCGCCACACTACCTGTCGGGTCGCGGCGCTCCGGCAACCGGCGCGCGAGCACTCGAAGTCGTTCATGGTTCCTTCGGGCCTTCATGGATCGTGAAGATCTGCGGGGCGGACGGCTCGGAGTCGATCGGAGCGGGCTGCGGGGCATCGATCTCCCGCAGCGGAGACTCTGCGGTGGTCTCGGTGCTGTCGCTCCCGGCGTTCGCGAACACCACGGCGATGTACGGCAGGACGGCGGCGGAGATGCCGAACACCCACGTGTACCACCCGTACGGCTGAACCAGCACCATGAGCCCGAAGCACACGATGCGGATCGTCATCGTCAAGGCATAACGGCGCACACGATGGTCTGCCTCATCTCGCGGGGACTGCGGCAGTGAGGTGACGGCCGGGACTTGACGCGCGTTCTTCACGATGCATCCAGCCTACGCCGGTGCAGACCCCTCGGATGCCTTTCGGGGACTCAGCCGGCGAAGATGAACGGCAGGCTGAAGGCCCCGAGGAACAGGAAGCTGATGATCGTGCTGACCAGGACGAACACGCCGACCACGACCACGATGTAGCCGAGGATCAGCCCGGCGATCGCCATTCCCCGGCCACCGATCCCGGGATCGCGTCTGATCTGTCCGAGAGCCATATGGCCGGTGATGACGGCAGCCACCGACGCCAGGAGCGGGATGACCGCCCAGAAGAGCACGATCCCGGCGAGGCCGCAGACCAGCGAGGTGACGGCCAGGGGGCTTGTGGGGCGCGATGCGACGTCGGGGTACACGGGCGCCGCAGGAGGGCCGTAGCCGGGCTGGACCGGTGCCGTTCCCCATCCTGGTTGCGACGGAGCGACGCCGTATCTTGGCTGCGGCGGCGGGGCGTAGCCGACCTGGGGTGGCGGGCCGTAACCGGGCAGCGAGGGCGCTGCGGGGGCGGTTCCGGGGGCCAGCGCGCCGGGGGGCGTGTACAACGGTGCGGGGCCGATGCCGCTCTGCGGGGGCGGAGCGATCGGCGGCGCGGACGGTACGGGCGGTGGCGGCGGACTGACCGGCGCCTCGTCTCCGGAAAAGGGGATTCGGTTGTCGCTCACGAGGAAGCCTTTCGTCGTGCCCAGATTCCCAGCACGCTCGATGTCTGTCAATGCTGTGCGGCGGCCCGCGTCAGCAACATCGGTAGGATCGATGACGGCCCGGAACCCCGCGCCACCGCCCCAGGTCAGGAGTGTCCCCATGAGCACTGAGCGCGTCGTCCTCGTCACCGGCGGCAATCGCGGCATCGGCCGCGCGATCGCGGAGCGCTTCGTGCGCGAGGGCTACCGCGTCGCCGTCACCGCCCGCAGCGGCGAAGGCCCCGAAGGCACGCTCACGGTCCGCGCGGACGTGACCGACGCGGCGGCCATCGATGCCGCGTTCACGGAGGTGGAGCAGCAGCTCGGCCCCATCGAGATCGTCGTCGCGAACGCGGGGATCACGAAGGACACGCTGTTGTTGCGCATGAGCGAGGAAGACTTCGACAGCGTCGTGGCGACCAACCTGGGCGGAACGTTCCGCGTTGTCAAGCGCGCCTCGAAGGGGATGCTCCGGGCACGCTTCGGCCGGATCATCCTGATCTCGAGCGTCGTGGGTCTGTACGGCTCCGCAGGCCAGGCGAACTACTCGGCGTCCAAGAGTGCACTGGTCGGCTTCGCCCGCTCCGTCACGCGTGAGCTCGGTGCGCGCGGCATCACTGCGAACGTCGTCGCTCCCGGTTTCATCGAGACCGACATGACCGCGGAGCTCCCGGAGGAGACGCAGAAGCAGTACAAGGCGAACATCCCGGCTGCTCGTTTCGCCACGCCCGACGAGGTCGCCGGTGTGGTGACGTGGCTCGCCGGTGACGATGCCGGCTACATCTCCGGCGCGGTCATCCCGGTCGACGGTGGTCTCGGGATGGGGCACTGATCCTTCCCTGAACCGTCACCGCGAGATTGCGGCGTTGACGAGCTCACCCAGCCGCTCCGGCACGGAGAACTGCGGCCAGTGGCCGGATCCGATGCGGACGACCTCGGCTGATTCGATCGCGTGGAACTCTTCTGCGAACGGACCCCACTGCTCGATCACTCTCTCGAATGCCTGCTCGTCGAGGTCGCCCATCAGCAGGGTGACCGGCACGCGGTAGCGCGCGGGGTCGCGGAGGGTGATGGCATCCGTCGGCACCCGCGCAGGAACACTGTGCGTGAGCGGCTCCGTCCGAGCGCGAGTCGCGTCGTCGAGATCGTTGACGTCTTCTTCGGGGAAGTGCTCCCATCCCGGGAAGGGGACGACCCCGTCCACGACGTCGAACTCGCTGATCCCGTGTCCGTGTGCGGGTGGAGCGGTGTCGACGAAGATCACACGTCGCACCCGGGCGGGGCGAGCGTCCGCGACGCCCCACGCGACGTTGCCCCCGCCGCTGTGCCCGACGACCACGACCTCACCCTCGGCTGCGTCGACAGCAGAGGTGGCTGCGGCGATCCACTCGGCGATGCCGATCTCGGACGAGGCGGATGCGCTCTCACCGAGTCCGGGCATGCTCAGAGGATGCACCCGATGACCGGCCTTCTCGAGCACCGGGATCACGTCGTCCCAGCTGGATGCGTCGAGCCAGAGTCCGGGAATGAGGATGATGTCCATGAGCCGACGGTAGCGGTGGGCTCGGACAATCGCCAGGAGATCGACTACGGCAGCAGTGCGATGACCTCGGCGAGATCCTGCGGACCGATCACGAGGGGTGCCGCCTCCCGGACTGCCGGCTTCGCGTTGAACGCCAACCCGAGCCCGGCGACCGCCATCATCGCCAGATCGTTGGCGCCGTCACCGATAGCGATCGTCGCGTGAGGTGCCACTCCGAGTTCGGCGGACCACTCCTGGAGGGAGCGCGCCTTCGCCGCCCCGTCGACGATGTCTCCGTCGACGTGGCCGGACAGCGAGCCGTCGACCACCTCGAGTCGGTTCGCCCGCCAGCGGTCCACGCCCAGGTCGGGCGCCACCTGGTCGAGGATCTCATGGAAGCCTCCGGAGACGACGCCAACGACACCGCCGCGGTCGTGGACGGCTGCGGTGAGCTCGCGCACACCGGGGGTTGGTTCGATCCGTGCGCGCACGCGCTCGAACGCCGACACCGGAACGCCCTTCAGCGCGGCGACCCGGGAACGCAGGCTCGTCGCGAAGTCGACCTCGCCGCGCATCGCCGCCTCCGTGGCAGCCTGTACCTCGTCGCGCCGTCCGGCTTCGTCAGCGAGCAGCTCGATCACCTCATTGCGGATCAGGGTGGAATCGGCATCGAGGACGACGAGGAATCGCGCAGCAGTCACTCGTCGAGCCTATCCATCGCCCGGCGGGTCGACGCGCCGCGTGACGTCTTCAGCGTTCGATGAAGACGCCCTTGCCGACCACCGTGATGCCCGATTCCGTCACGGTGAAGCCACGAGCGAGGTCCCTTTCCCGATCGACGCCCACCGTCGCGCCGTCGGCCAGCACCACGTTCTTGTCGAGGATCGCACGATGCACGCGGGCTCCCTGACCCACCTGGACGTGGTCGAACACGACCGAGTCGGTGATCGTCGACCCGCCACCGGCGAGCGTCCACGGTCCGACGACGCTGCGTTCGAGATGGGTCCCCGAGAGCACGGAGCCGAGCGACACGATCGAGTCGATCGCGTTGCCGATGCGCCCGACGGAGTCGCGGACGAACTTCGCCGGAGGTGAGTTGACCGCCTGCGAGTGGATGGGCCACTCCATGTTGTAGAGGTTGAACACCGGCAGGGTCGAGATGAGGTCGCGGTGTGCGTCGAAGAACGAGTCGATGGTTCCGACATCACGCCAGTAGGAGCGGTCACGCGGCGAGGAGCCGGGAACCTCGTTCTGCTTCATGTCGTAGTACCCGGCCTCGCCCCGCTCGACGAAGTAGGGGACGATGTCGCCACCCATGTCGTGCCCGGAGGTGGGCGATTCGCCATCGGCTTCGACGGCCGCGATGAGCGCATCGGCGTCGAAGATGTAGTTGCCCATCGAGGCCAGCACCTCGTGCGGCGAATCCTCCAGACCGGCGATGTCGGTCGGTTTCTCGAGGAACTGCTTGATCCTGCCCGATTCCGCGTCCGCATCGATCACGCCGAACTGCGAGGCGAGAGCGAGCGGCTGGCGGATGCCTGCGACCGTCGCCTTGGCCCCCGACTCGACGTGGGCTTCGAGCATCTGCCGGAAGTCCATGCGGTAGACGTGGTCGGCGCCGATGACCACGACGATGTCGGGCTTCTCGTCGTTGATCAGGTTCATGCTCTGCAGGATCGCGTCGGCGGAGCCGGAGAACCAGCGCTTGCCGAGCCGTTGCTGCGCGGGGACCGAGGCGACATAGGAGTCGAGGAGAGCCGACATGCGCCAGGTCTGCGAGATATGGCGATCGAGGCTGTGGGACTTGTACTGCGTCAGCACCACGATCTGTCGCAGCCCGGAATTGATGAGGTTCGAGATCGCGAAATCGATGAGCCTGTACTGTCCGCCGAACGGCACGGCCGGTTTCGCGCGATCCGCAGTGAGAGGCATGAGTCGCTTGCCCTCGCCGCCGGCGAGGATGATCCCGAAAACCTTCTTTGGAGCGGACATGGCTCCACCATAGATGCGTTCACGGCTGCTGTACTAGCGTTCAGACATGCGAGTCGAAATGATCACGAAGGAGTACCCGCCCGCGATCTACGGCGGTGCCGGCGTGCACGTCGCGGAACTGGTCGCTGCGCTCCGCGAGCACGTCGATGTGCGGGTGCGTGCGTTCGGGGCGCCGCGCGAAGAAGCGGGCACTTTCTCCTACCGCACGCCCACCGAGCTCGCCGATGCCAACCCCGCGCTACAGACGCTGGGGACGGACCTCGAGATCGTGTCCGCCATCGCCGATGCCGACCTGGTGCACAGCCACACCTGGTACGCGAACTTCGCCGGGCACCTCGCCTCTCAACTGCACGGCATCCCGCACGTGCTCACCGCTCACAGCCTCGAGCCACTGCGCCCGTGGAAGGCCGAGCAGCTCGGAGGGGGATACGCCATCTCCAGCGGCATCGAACGCCTCGCCTACGAGGAGGCCGCCGCGGTGATCGCTGTGAGCGCCGGCATGCGGCAGGACATCCTTCGGAGCTATCCCCAGGTGGATCCCGCGAAAGTGCGCGTGATCCACAACGGCATAGACGTCGCGCGCTGGCGGCCGGTGCAGGACCCGGCATTCCTGAGATCGATCGGGATGGATCCTGCACGACCGTCCGTGGTCTTCGTCGGGCGCATCACGCGGCAGAAGGGGCTGCCGTATCTGCTCCGGGCTGCACAGCTCCTCCCGCCCGAGGTGCAGCTCGTGCTGTGCGCCGGGGCACCCGATACGCCGGAGATCATGGCGGAGGTGCAGGAGGGGGTGCGCAACCTCCAGCGAAGCCGCGACGGTGTGATCTGGATCGAGCGCATGCTGCCGCGTGACGAGCTCTCCGCGGTCCTGACCGCGGCGACGACGTTCGTGTGCCCCTCGATCTACGAGCCTCTCGGCATCGTGAACCTCGAAGCGATGGCCTGTGGTGCCGCTGTCGTCGGCACGGCGACAGGGGGGATCCCCGAGGTCGTCGCGGATGGGCGCACGGGTCGGCTCGTGCCGATCGAGCAGATGCAGGACGGTACCGGTACTCCGATCGATCCGGACCGCTACGTGGCGGATCTCGCCGCCGTGCTCGCCGAGGTGGCGATGGATCCGGATCGCGCGCGCGCCTACGGGGAGGCAGGAAGAGAGCGTGCGCGCAGTGAGTTCAGCTGGGCGTCGATCGCGGAGACGACGCGCGCGCTCTACGCGGAGCTGACTGCCTGAGCCGATAGGCTGGGACCATGCCGAGTGCTCTGGAATTCACCGACGTCGTCGTGCGCCGTGAGGGGCGCAACATCATCGATCACGTGACCTGGGAGGTCGACGACGATCAGCGATGGGTGATCCTCGGCCCCAACGGCGCGGGCAAGACGACACTGCTGCAGCTCGCCGACACGCTCATGCACCCGACCTCGGGAACCGTGACCGTCCTCGGGGAGACCCTGGGGCGCACCGATGTGTTCGAGGTGCGTCCGCGCATCGGATTCGCGTCGTCGGCGATGGCCAAGCGCGTTCCTCGTGACGAGACGGTCCTCAACACCGTGCTCACCGCCGCCTACTCGGTGCTCGGCCGCTGGAACGAGGACTACGAGGACATCGACGAGCGTCGTGCCCTCCGCGTTCTCGGCGACTGGCGCCTCGACCACCTGGCAGACCGCACCTTCGGAACTCTGAGCGATGGGGAGCAGAAGCGCGTGCAGATCGCGCGCGCCGTGATGACGGATCCCGAACTGCTGCTGCTCGACGAACCGACGGCATCCCTCGACCTCGGTTCTCGGGAGGAGCTCCTTGCGCTGCTCAGCGGATACGCGTCGTCTCCGACCACTCCGGCGATGCTCATGGTCACCCACCATGTGGAAGAGATTCCCGTGGGGTTCACGCACGTGATGCTGATCCGTGAAGGCTCCGTCGTCGCCGCAGGTCCCATCGCGGAGACGCTGACTGCCGAGGCGCTGACCGATGCGTTCGGCATGCCCATCGTGCTCAGCAGCGAAGACGGCCGCTACGCCGCCCGCGCAGCTGCATGATCAGCGTCTGATAGAATCGACCCTTGGTGCTCTCTGCACCGCAGACTTCCCTCGTCCCTGGCACAATCCAGGGCAGCAACTAAGGAATCCCATGAAGACTGACATTCACCCCGACTACCAGGCAGTCGTGTTCCGCGACCTCGGCTCGGGCGAGACGTTCCTCACCCGCTCGACCGTCACCAGCGACAAGACCATCGAGCTGGACGGTGTGGAGTACCCGGTGATCGACGTCGAGATCTCCTCGGCATCGCACCCGTTCTACACGGGCAAGCAGCGCATCATGGACTCGGCTGGCCGCGTCGAGAAGTTCAACCAGCGCTTCAAGGGCTTCGGCGGCTCGTCCAAGTAACGACTGCCATGAAGAAGGCCCCAGGCTCCTCGGAGCGTGGGGCCTTCTTGCGTTCGGTCGTGCGCGTCGTATCCGGTCGTCAGAGGTCGAGCCGGATCCGGCCGTCCTCGATCGTGTCCGGAGGATCGCCCGGGGATGGTGCCGGGGCCGTCCGCTGCGTCTGACGGTCGCGCTCGATACCCGCCTCATGCGCAGACAGCGACCAGACGGCATCGAACGCACCGCCGAGTCCGCCGCCACCGGTCTCGTACTTCTTCTCGATCGGTATCCGCGAGAACCCGAAGGCGATCGCGACGATCACGGCGGAAAGCAGGAGCAGCAGCACTCCGACCGTCACGATCACGCCCACACCCTGATCCATGTGCTCCAGGGTAAGCGGGGGCGGGGCCGAGGGCATCCGCCTCGAGGGGGAGCCGGTCAGCGCAGACGTCGTCCGTGGGCCAGATCGATCAGGCGCGACAGCACCGGTCCGGTGCGGAGTCCGTTGTGCTCGTGCTCGCTCGTCACCCACAGCTTGACGTCGGGAAGCAGGCGTGCGGTCTCGAGGGAGAACTCCATCGGGACGTAGACGTCGTTGACGTAGACCGCGGCGGCTCCCGTCGCTCCGGATGAGGCGATCGCGTCCGCGTCGTAGATGCTCGGCCACTCGTGCTCCGCGAGCGCGAGGGTGACGTCGCGCCATGGCTGGAAAGCGGGCACCGTCTCGGTCCACTCGCGACGGATGTGCTCGCCGGTGAAAAGCGTCGGGTCGTCGCGGAAGTCGGAGGGCTCGGTGCGCTCAGCCGACCACCGCGTGGCGTGCCCGTCGGCGTAGCTCGACTCGTGGAAGGCGAAGTAGAGCGGGTTGCGGCCGTCGAAGGGCATCGCGTGCATCAGGTCGTACCGGAACGCGTTGGAGGACGGATCACGCTCCAGAATCGACCACACCGTCTGCCAGCCGTCGTCGGTGCCGAGGGCGGATCCCAGGGACCGCAGCCGCGAGCGGGAGACGACTTCTCCGTCGGGCAGGACGATGTCTCCGGCGTCCGCCAGCTCGACGAGGCGCTGCATCGCGTCGCGATGCTCGGGAAAGCGGCGGTAGTAGCGCTCCGAGGCGTCGCGCATCTTGTCGTAGCAGAGCGCGTACACGTCGTCCGGGTGGCGCCCCACCGCGCTGAGGCCGCCGGTGATGAACACGTCTTCGAGCGAGGAAGCATCGGTGGAGAGGTACGCGAGGGTCGTGAAGCCGCCGAACGATTGTCCGAGCACGCTCCAGGTCGTGGCACCCAGGTGCTCGCGCACGGCCTCGCAGTCGCGCACGATCGCATCCGCGCGCAGGTGGGTGAGATGCTCGGCCACGGCCTCCGCGCCGCGTTCCAGGTCGTGGTCTCCGACAGGGGTGGATCGTCCCGTGCCACGCTGATCGAGGAGCACCACCCGATAGTGCGCGAGCGCGTCGTCGAGCCACGCGGGCGAGGTCGACGCGTGGAACGGACGCGGAGCCTCGTGGCCCGGCCCGCCCTGGAGGAAGACCAGATAGGGGAGCGATTCACCACCGGCGCGGGTGACCACCCGGGCGAAGACGTCGATCGTGCGCTGGTCGGACGCGTCATCCCACACGAGGGGGACGGTGAGGGTGTGGTCCTCGATGGTGAGGTCCAGCAGCCGGCGGACGATCGTGTTCATGGTCACATCACGTTCCCGATGTAGGAGTACTTGACGAAGACCTCCGAGGCGATGCCCGACTCCTCGAGTACGCCCTGCACAGCGGTCATCATGTAGTTGGAGTCCCAGCCCATGTAGAGGAAGTGGTCCTCATCGAGCTGGTCCCACTGTCCCTTCCACGCCCTGTCCTGGTAGATCGGTCCGCCGTGTGCGGCGCAATAGCCCAGGGCTGCGTCTCTCGTGTCGGTCCAGGCGCGGCGGAAGACCCGGTTGAACAGGTACTTGACGTCGGGGACCTCCCAGCGCTCACCGCGGTACTCGACATAGTCGAACTCCCGCTCCCAGCCGGTCGGCCAGCCGCGACGCCGCACCGCGTCCAGGATCGGGGTGAGTCCGTCGTCGTCGATCTCCGGAAAAGCGGGGCGCGCCCAGATGCGGACGAGCTCGGACGTGAGGGCGACGGTGCGCTGGGTGATCGACGCCGTGCCCCAGGTGGGGATCTCTGCGAGGTCGCGCGTCGCGGGCACGGCGCTTCGGGCGTAGGCCTCGGCGCGCTTGAGCGGGAAGGAAGCACCGAACACCCGCTCGGCCAACGGCTGCTCGAGCAGGGTCAGGTTGCCGAGGGTCGGCGCGAGCGCCCTGTGGCTGTTCTGCTCGTCTTCGGAGTACTCGCTCCAGGGGCGTTCACCGTCGCCTGACCAGACGTCGCCCGGAACGGTCGGCACGATGTGCTCGATGTCGTACGCGTCGACGTCGTCGACCCCTTCGAGACGCCCGAGGACATAGGCGGGGTGGGGGAGCTCACTGTACTTCAGGACCGCGCTGACCCGCTCGTCGGACGGGGTGATGCGAGCGAAGGCACGTGCGAGTGCGTCTCGTCCGTCGCGACGCGCACGACAGAGGCGCGCGATGAGGCGTTCGGCCGGGAGATTGACCAGCGCCCGACGGAGGTGCAGCGCCTGCAGCCACTCCAGGGTCTCGATGAGTTCCGTGCGGTCGATGCGACCGCGGACGTGGTCGCTGTAGGCGTTCATCACCAACGGGGCAGAAGCGCGGCCGAAGGTGGCGACATAGCCCAGCTGCCGAGCGATCTCCGGGTCCGGATCGAGCGTCGGGTCCAGCAGGATGCCGTAGATCTCTGCGTAGTGCCGCCATTCCTCGGCGTCGGCCTGGAGATGTGCGACGTCGACACGGGGGAACGACTGCCGGAAGGCGCTGTACACGCCGTGCTCGCCGTTCGCGGCGACCTCGCGCCCGGTCACGAGGACGAGATAGTGCCGCCAGAACGCTCCGATCGCCTCTCCCGTGTGGTGTTCGATGGGAATCCAGTAGCGCGCCTCGACGTCGACCTGCTCCGCGTGACTGAGGCCCATCAGGATGTAGTTGTGGATGAGTTCGTGATCGCGCAGGGGCTCGCCGGTCGAGTTGAGGCTCTCGAAGATCTGCTGTGCGTTCGCCTCAGCGCCGAGAGTGATCGAGACGTGCTCGAGACGCTGCAGTCCCCGCCAGATCACGGGGACCTCGTCCGCGTGGACCTGGCTGCGGAAGAAGGCGTAGTTGTCGTCGAAGCGAGACTCCCGATCCGCGTCGTCGCGACGATCGAGTACGACTGACTCGTAGAGCTCAGCCCAGGCGTCGTGGGGGCGCAGCTTGGTGCGTTCCGGATCATCGGAGCGCACCAGCACACGTTCGAGTGACGAGGCGAGCACGGGATCGGTGTCGCGGATGGCATGATGCAGAGCGGCCACGAGGAGCATGAGCGTCGTGATGCGCTGCTGGCCGTCGATGAGGATGAGGTCGGGCTCCGCCGATGCGCCGTCCTGCGCGGAGAGGATCGACCCGATGAAGTGACGGTGCGCGTCGTCCTCCCGCGCGACGGCACGGATATCGGAGAGGAGCCGTTCGCAGCCGCCGATGTCCCACCGGTATTGGCGCTGATAGACGGGAACCACGATGGTCGACGTATCTGCCGCGAGCCATTCGATCGTGTTGACTGCTGTCGCCTCGACGTTGGTCGCGGTGCTCATGCTGGTGTCTCGTCCTCCCGTGGCGACGGATGCCGAGACTTCGCCTGGCACCACGAACAGTCTATTCGGTTATGCACGGCCGACCTCCGAAGGGGGCGGAGGCTTCGCTGTTAGGCTTGCCTTATCAGGGCCTGTTAAAACGTGCTGGCCCCCGATGAAAGGAACATGACTCGATCATGGGTTACATCAAGTCCGCTGCCCTCGAGGACAAGGGATTCGTCGTCCTCGACAGCTACAACCAGGAGCTCGACCCCAAGGAGTGGCTCGACATCGAGTACAACGACTGGAAGTCGTCGGGCGACACCCGGTTCGCTCCGCTTGCGAGCGCTTTCGGTGACATCGAGTGCAACGGTTTCTGGAACCACAAGCCGCCGCGCACCGACAAGGACGGCGTCTGGATCGACTCGCAGATCGAGAAGGCCCCGAACCTGACGCGTCGCGCGCAGGAGCCCGGTGCCAACGTCGGCCGCTGCCGCGTGATCGAGCTGCAGCCGACGCCCTACGGCGACTGCCTCTACAACCTGCACCAGGACGACAACAACCGTCTGAACCCCGACGGCACGGGCTGGGTCGTGCGCGGGTTCTTCAACCTGACGGACGACAAGGACAGCTACTTCGTCCTTCGTGAGAACCGCACCGACCCGAGCATCGAGTACCGCATCGCCCTCCCGGCAGGTGCGCAGCTCATCGTCGACACGCAGCGTCTGTGGCACGCGGCGACGCACAACGGCAGCGAGCCGCGCTACTGCCTCATCACGTCGTGGACCTCGGGTCCCGAGCTCGACGCCTACATCGAGAAGTACCACGGCACCGACGACGTGCCCAACTACGAGGTCGACCAGGAGACCCTCGAGTTCGGATACGCCGAGCAGGCGCGCAAGGACGCCGCTCGGGCGGCGTACTACGCCGCGAAGGGCCAGCAGGTGAAGCAGGCTATGAGCGAGGCCTGATCTCGTCAGACTCCGGACCGAGTGAGGTCCGAAGGCCCCGGTCCCTGTGGCCGGGGCCTTCGTCGTGAATGACATGCTTGTGATTTCGGGCGAACTCGGCGAGAATGGGCGCACAACCGCATATTCTCGCCACTTCGTGGTTCAGGTCGTTGGGGAAGACGCACCTGATGAAACGGAGAGATCATGGCGACGGCTTACGCACGCGGAGTGGTGTTCATCCACTCCGCGCCTCGCGCGCTCTGCCCGCACCTCGAATGGGCGGTGGGTCGCGCTATCGGGCGTGCAGTGAACTTCGATTGGACCGAGCAGCCCGTACTGGACGGCGCGCGCCGCGCCGAGTTCTACTGGGACGGTCCCGTCGGCACCGGAGCTGCCCTCGCCACGTCGATCCGCGGCTGGGAGCATCTCCGCTTCGAGGTCACCGAGGACCCGACCCCTCGCAGTGACGGCGGGCGCTGGCTGCACACGCCGGATCTCGGGATCCACTACGCGCAGACCGACGCGGCCGGGAACATCGTCATCGGTGAAGACCGTATCCGCTACGCGATGGAGATCGCCGCGGGGAGCGCAGTGGAACTGCAGCGAGAACTCGACATCGCGCTCGGGTCTGCCTGGGACGAGGAGCTCGAGCCCTTCCGGCACGCGAGCGACGACGCGAGGGTCGTGTGGCTCCACAAGGTCGGATAGTTCCGACGCCAGAGACCGGGGGCGGGGAGGCGTGAGTATCGGATGCCGGTGAATCATCCCGGACGCTGAGAAGACGTATCCCCACCCCGCACGATGAGGACCCCGCCCCGGAAAGGGAGGCGGGGTCCTCGTCGTCCGGATCAGATCACGGCAATGTGCTCGAGCTCGTCGGTGCGGGCGGCCGTCCCCTCGCGCACATCGTCCCAGGCCTGAGCCAGTCGTGTCATCGCCTCGGCCGCGCGGTCGGGCGGAAGAGTGATGGGCAGGCGCAGCCGTCGCTCCAGAACGCCTCCCGTGGTGAATCGTGGGCCCGGCGGCAGGATCAGCTGCCGTTCGCGCGCGGCGAGCGAGAGGGCGGTGGAGAGCGGGCCGCCGATGTCGACCCAGGCCGAGAGTCCGCCCGGTGTCCGCGGCATGCGCCAGCCGGGGATGCCGGCGACTCCTGCTTCGACGGCGGCGCGTCCTGCTCGCAGACGTCGGCGTACGTGAGCGGTGAGGGCGGGCATCTCGGCGAGCAACTCCATCGCGATGCACTGCTCGAGCAGCGCGGTGCCGAGTTCGAAGGAGGGGCGCACCGCGAGCAGCCGCGCGATGACGGAACGTTCGGCGCGGATCCATCCGATCCGCATGCCTCCCCAGGCGATCTTCGACATAGATCCGACGGTGATGACATTGGGTCCGCTTGCGGCCATGGGTGTGGGGGACCACCCCCGGTCGATGTCGAGTTCGGTGGTCGTCTCGTCGACGATCAGGTGGGTACCGACGTTTCGCGAGGTCGTCACGACGCGCTGCCGGTCCTCGTCCGGGAGGGTGGCTCCGGTGGGGTTGTGGAAGTCGGGGATCAGGTAGGCGACGTGAGGGCGCGCGCTCAGCAGCGTCTCGTTCAGGTGCCGGGTATCCCATCCGTCGACGTCGACCGGTGTGGGAACCAGGCGGTACCCGTGGCGGTGCAGCGCCTCGAGGGCGTGGGGGAAGGTCGGCTGCTCGACGAGCGCTCTCTCGCTCCGTCGGCCGATCGCCGTCAGGATCAGGTTGACCGCGTTGAGAGCACCGGAGGTGATGATGATCTCCTCCGCCGCCGTCGGTGCTCCGCGCTCGCGGAACCGCTGCGCGACGGCGTCCCGGAGTTCCGGCAGTCCCTGGAGCGAGTACCCGCTCGTGCTGCGTAGTGCGGCCAGTCGGGGAAGCGAACGCACGGTGGCGTCATAGAGCCCTGGCGTGGAGTCCATGGACGCGATGGAGAGGTCGATGGCCGTATCGTCAGAGTCGACGCCGGGGGCCGCGTGATCGTGGGGCAGGGCGACGCGCGTGCTGCCCCCGTGCAGACGGGTGACGTAGCCGTCGCCCTCCAGCAGGCCGTATGCGCGGGTGATGGTCGAGCGCGACCGATGTAGCTCCCGTGCGAGGGCGCGTTCGCTGGGCAGGCGTTCACCGACCGTCAACCGGCCGTCGAGAACCAGCGCACGGATGCGATTGGCGAGCACGGTCGCAGCGACACCGGCCACGTTGTGTGCTCCGAGCTGTTCGACGAGTCGCGATCCCATGTCTCCAGCATGACGCAAACTGGACTCGTATAGGCAGGCCACTTGTCGCCAGTGGCCTCCGCGTCCCACGGCGTCGGCACGCCAGAGTGGAAGCATGCTCCTCCGTGCCGTCCTGCTCCCCATCCAGGCTTCCTCCCGCAGGGACCTCGTCGAGCGTCTCGTTCAACTCGTCTTCGGCCTGTTCCTCTACGGGGTCGCGCTCGGATTCATGGTCCGCGGCGGTATCGGGGTGGCGCCGTGGGATGTCCTGGCGCTCGGTCTGTCCGGTCGAACCGGCGTCGGCTACGGCGCCATGACCGTGCTCGTCTCGATCGTGGTCTTGTTGCTGTGGATCCCGTTGCGTCAGCGTGTGGGGCTCGGGACTCTGTTGAACGCGCTCCTGGTGGGGCCGAGCGCCGACCTCGCGCTGCTGCTGATCCCGGAACCTTCCTCGGTATGGATCGGGGCCCCGATGTTCATCTTCGGGCTGGTGCTGTTGGCGTTCGCGACGGGTCTTTACATCGCTGCCGACTTCGGCCCCGGTCCGCGCGATGGGCTGATGACCGGTCTGGTTCGGCGCACCGGGTGGGCCGTCTGGTTCGTGCGCACCGTGATAGAAGGCAGCGTCCTGGTGATCGGGTTCGTCCTCGGAGGGCCTGTGGGCGTCGGTACGGTGCTCTTCGCGTTCGGGGTCGGTCCGTTGATTGGGGTGTTCCTCCCGCATCTCACTCGAAGGCGCGAGGCCCGTTCGCGGCGACTCGGGGCGCTGCGACCGGTCTGAGCGATGCGAGCGGTCTGAGCGATCCGCCCGGCATCGAGGTGCGCTCGAGACGTGCATGATCGGCGCACGTCTGCGTCACCGGTAGCCGCGAGACGACCATCCGCCGGATTCCCACGTATGCGTGAAGAGAGGCCCTCCGGGATCCCGGAGGGCCTCTCGCTACAGGGCGGCGTCAGTCGGCGCTGGCGACGACGAGAACCGCGTTGTGTCCGCCGAAGCCGAACGAGTTGCTGATGGCGATCTGCGGACCGTCGCCGAGCGCCGTCGGTGCGCCCGAGAGGCGGAACGGCACGGCGGGGTCCGGCTCGGTCATGTTGATCGTCGGCGGTGCGACACGGTCGCGGAGCGCGAGGATCGAGAAGATGGCCTCCAGCGCGCCGGTGCCGCCGAGCAGGTGACCGGTGGATGCCTTCGTGGCGGAGACGGGGATCTCATCGATGCGGTCTCCGAAGACCTTCTTGAGCGCGACGTACTCGTTGGGGTCGCCGACCGGGGTCGACGTTGCGTGCGCGTTGATGTGCGTCACCTGGTCGGCGGTGATGCCCGCCTCTTCGAGCGCCTGCGTGACGGCACGGGCTGCGCCGTTGCCCTCAGGGTCGTTGCCGGTGATGTGGTACGCGTCGGCCGTGACTCCGCCGCCCAGAACGTAGCCGTAGATCTTGGCGCCGCGAGCCTTGGCATGCTCTTCGGTCTCGAGGATCAGCGCGGCGGCGCCTTCGCCCATGACGAAGCCGTCACGGTCGATCGCGCCGGGGCGCGAGGCATGGGCCGGGTCGTCGTTCCGGCGCGACAATGCCTGCGCCGAGGCGAAGGAGGCCATCGTGATGGGGTGGATCGCCGACTCGGTACCACCGGCGATCACGACATCGGCGAGACCGTCCTGCAGGTGGTGGTACGCGTGGATGATGGACTCGGTGCTCGAGGCGCACGCGCTCACCACGGTCTGCGCGTAGGCGCGGGCCTCGAACTGCAGGGAGAGGTTGCCGGCGGCCGCATTGGGCATGAGCATCGGCACCGTGAGGGGCATGACCCGACGGGGACCCTTCTCGCGCAGCGTGTCCCAGGCATCGAGGAGGGTCCAGAGACCGCCGATGCCGGTGGCGAAGTCGATACCGAGTCGCTCGGGGGCGACCTCGGGGGTGCCCGCATCCGCCCACGCCTCGCGTGCCGCGATCAGTGCGAACTGCGAGGACGGGTCGAGGCGCTTCGCCTCATGGCGGGGGAGAACCTCTTCCGGGCGGACGATCGCCTCGGCGGCGAAGGTGACGGGCAGCTCATACTGCTGGACCCAGTCGTGTTCGAGCGTGCGGGTGCCGGACATGCCGGCCAGCAGGTTCGTCCAGTTCTCCGGGGCCGTTCCGCCGATGGCGGAGGTGGCGCCGATGCCGGTGACGACGATGCGCTTGGTCATGGGGTGTGGTTCCTTGTCGAAACGAAGTCGAACGGGGGGAGGGCAAGGCGGAGGATGCCACTCCCCGCGAGGTGCGGGGGTGGCATCCTGCCGGGATTACTCCTGGCCCGCGACGATGAAGTTGACGGCGTCGCCGACGGTCTTGAGGTTCTTGACCTCGTCGTCGGGGATGGTGACACCGAACTTCTCTTCGGCGTTGACGACGATGGTCATCATCGAGATGGAGTCGATGTCGAGGTCGTCGGTGAACGACTTCTCCAGCGCGACCTCGGAGGCGTTGATGCCGGTCTCGTCGGTGATGAGCTCTGCGAGGCCCGCGAGGACCTCATCGTTGGTGAAAGCCATGTGGTCTTCCTCTTTCTTACGGGTTGTATTCGGAACCGTGGAACAGTCTAGGGAAGTTCAGCGCATTCTCAGGGAAGGACGACGACCTGCGCGGCGAACACCAGTCCTGCTCCGAAGCCGATCTGCAGGGCGAGTCCGCCGGAAAGCTCGGGATGCTCGGCCATCAACCGGTGGCTCGCGAGCGGGATGGACGCGGCCGACGTGTTGCCCGTGGTCTCGATGTCGCGGGCGATCACCGTCGTCTCGGGGAGCTTCAGCTGCTTGGCGAATTCGTCGATGATGCGCATATTGGCCTGATGCGGGATGAACGCCGCGATGTCCGCGGGCTCCACACCCGCCTTGTCGAGCGCCTCGCGGGCGACCTTGGCCATCTCCCACACCGCCCAGCGGAAGACGGTCTGCCCCTCCTGGCGGAGCGTCGGCCACGGTACCTCACCGTCGCGGAACTCCGTCAGGGTCGCATTCATGCCCACGGCATCCGCCTTGGAGCCGTCGGAGCCCCACACCGCCGGCGCGATGCCGGGGGTGTCGCTCGGGCCGATCAGTGCCGCGCCCGCGCCATCCCCGAGCAGGAAGGAGATGCTGCGGTCAGCGGGATCGACGATGTCGGAGAGCTTCTCGGTGCCGATCACGAGCGCGTAGCGCGCCGCGCCGGCCTTGATCAGGGCATCGGCCTGGGCGACCGCGTAGGCGTACCCCGCGCAGGCGGCGTTGATGTCGTAGGCTGCGGCGGGGTTGGCTCCCACCCGGTCGGCGACGATCGCCGAGACGGACGGCGTCTGCTTCGGGTTGCTGATGGTCGCCACGATCACCAGGTCGACCTGATCGGCTGGCACACCGGACTTCTCGATCGCCTCCGCTGCCGCCGCGGTCGCGAGGTCGATCGCATCCGTGCTCTTGTCGGCGCGTACACGGGTGATGATCCCGGTGCGCTGGCGGATCCACTCGTCGCTGGAGTCGATCGGGCCGATCAGATCGTCGTTCGGCACGGCGTTCTCGCCTCGGGCGGCACCGTACGAGTAGATGCGCGTGTATGCCGGTCCGGTCACCTGGGCGAGCGTGGCGCTCATGCGGCTTCTCCGTTCAGCAGCGCGACGGCTGCATCGAGGTCTTCGGGGGTCTTGACAGCGACAGTCGGCACGCCCCGGAGGCCGCGCTTGGCGAGGCCGACGAGTGCGCCCGCGGGGGCGAGCTCGATGACTCCGGTGACACCGGCGTCTGCGAAGGACTGCATGCACAGATCCCAGCGCACCGGCGACGAGACCTGGTCGACCAGGAAGCTCAACGCCTGGGCGCCATCGGCGACGATGGAGCCATCGCGGTTGGTCCAGAGCGTGATGTCAGGGTTCGCAGGAGTGACGTCGTCGACCGCGTCGCGGAGGACGGAGACGGCGGAGGCCATGTATCGCGTGTGGAATGCGCCGGCGACTTGCAGCGGAACGACACGGGTTCCCTTGAGGGGTTTCTCGGCGAGAGCGGCGAGAGCCGGAAGCGCGCCGGCGACGACGATCTGTCCTCCACCGTTGTAGTTCGCGGGGGAGAGGTCGAGTTCGGCGAGCCGCGCCAAGAGGGCGTCCTCGTCACCACCGAGCACTGCGCTCATGCCGGTCTGCTCGTGCGCTGCAGCATCGGCCATCGCGCGGCCGCGGATACCGACGAGGCGCATACCGGTTTCGGCGTCGAGGACGTTGCTGCCGACGAGCGCGGCGATCTCACCGACGGAGTGCCCGGCGATGCCATCGGCGCGCCGGCCCGCCTTCTGCGCGAGGGCATCACCGGCGAGCAGGGAGGCTGCGACGATCAGGGGCTGCGCGATGCGCGTGTCGCGGATCGTGTCGGCGTCGGAGACCGTGCCGTGTTCGCGAAGATCGATCTCTGCAGCGTCTGAGTACGCGGCGAGGCGCTCAGCCGCTCCGTCGAGCTCGAGCCAAGGAGCGAGGAAACCGGGGGTCTGCGAGCCCTGACCTGGGCATACGACGACAATCACCCACCCAGTCTGCCAACGATCGCGGCAGCGTGGTGGATGATCCATCACAAGATTCCGAAGAACGCTTGTGTGTGGCGTACAGACGACCGGTGAGGGATCAGCGCTGCGGCCGTCGTTGCGGCAGTCGTCTGCGCACCTGTTCGGCAGCGCCGATGGAACCGAGGATGAGGGCGGTCTGCAGGATGAGCGCTTCGCGCGGACCTGTGGCGTCCCACCCGATGACCTCGCTCACTCGCTTGAGGCGATAGCGAACCGTGTTCGGGTGCACGAAGAGTTCACGTGCCGTCGCTTCGAGGGAGCGTCCGTTGTCGAGGTAGCTCCAGAGCGTGGTGACCAGATCGGTGGAGTGCGCCTGCAAGGGCCGGAAGATCCGTTCGATCAGGGTCTGCTTGGCGAGCGGATCGCCTGCCAGTGCGCGCTCGGGAAGCAGATCATCGGCTTCGACGGGGCGCGGAGCACCGCGCCAGGCGCGCGCGACCGCGAAGCCGGCAAGGGCGGCGCGAGCGCTCTGGCTCGCATCCACGAGCGCCGCCACGGCGGGCCCGAGGACGACGTAGCCAGGCCCGAACGACGGTTCGAGGCGGGAGGCGATCTCCTGGAACCCGAGCTCGTCCTCCTCGCTCTCCTGTCCCTCGGCGCGTGCGCGTCCGAGGACCAGTACGAGACGGGAACCCTGAACACCGATGAGGACGTCGACGGCGAGCTTCCGGGCGGTTCGGCGGACGAGATCCACGTCGAACTGCGGGGGTGTGGTTCCGACGAGCACAGCGACCTCGCCGTGACCATGCCATCCGAGTGCTGCGATACGGCTCGGGAGCTCCTCGTCTGCTTCTCCGGTGAGGATCGAGTCGACGACGAGCGCCTCGAGGCGTGCATCCCAGAGGCCTCGGGCCTCAGCGGCCCTGGCATACACGTCGGCCGCGGCGAAGGCGACGTCGCGGGAGTAGAGCAGGATCGCCTCGCGGAGGTCATTCCCCCGTCCGGCGACGCGCTCCTCGGTGACTTCGACGGTCACGCGGATGAGCTGCAGAGTCTGCTGGAGGCTGACACTGCGCAGCAGCTCGCGCGGAGCGGCGGCGAAGATATCGGCCGCGATCCACGGGGTGGAGGTGGGGTCCTCGTACCACTGGATGAACGACGTGATGCCCGCCTGGGCCACCAGCCCGACCGCGGAGCGGCGGGCTGGTGGCATGTCGGCGTACCACGGAAGGGTGTCCTCCAGCCGCTTGATCGTCACCGAGGCGATGTCACCGGAGATCCGGCGCAGCCAGGTGAGCGTCGCGGCCTTGTCCATGCCGGAAGAAGAGGATCCTGTCACCGAGGGCTCAGCTTTCGCCGCCCGCGTTACCGCTGGTTCCCGCGTTCACGTCGTGCAGGCTGTACTTCTGGATCGCCTGGGCCGCGAGCGAACGGTCGACCGTGCCCTCTTCGGCGAGCGACTGCAGTGTGCGTACCACGATCGACGGTCCGTCGATCTTGAAGAAGCGGCGCGCGGCGGCACGGGTGTCGGAGAACCCGAAGCCGTCGGCGCCGAGCGTGGCGAACCGGTTCGGAACCCACGGGCGGATCTGGTCCTGCACGGCATGCATGAAGTCGCTCACGGCGACGACCGGACCTTCGGCACCCTGCAGCTTCTCGGTGAGATACGCGGTGCGAGGCTCGGCCTCGGGGTGCAGGAAGTTGTGCTCGTCGGCGGCGAGGCCGTCGCGACGCAGCTCGGTCCAGGACGTGACGGACCAGACGTCGGCGATCACGCCCCAGTCGTTCTTGAGGAGCTCTTGCGCCTCGAGCGCCCACGGCAGTCCGACGCCCGACGCGAACAGCTGGGCACGGGGGCCGTCGCCTTCGCCGACGGACACACGGTGGATGCCGCGGACGATGCCGTCCACATCCACGTTCTCCGGCTCGGCAGGCTGTACGAGGGGCTCGTTGTAGAGCGTGATGTAGTACATCACGTTCGGGTCCTCGTGCTCGCCACCGTACATTCGCTCGATGCCGGATCGCACGATGTGCGCGATCTCGTAGCCGTAGGCAGGGTCATACGAGAGCGTCGCCGGGTTGGTGGCGGCCAGCAGGTGCGAGTGACCGTCGGCGTGCTGCAGTCCCTCACCCGTGAGGGTGGTGCGACCGGCCGTCGCGCCCATGATGAACCCACGGGCCATCTGGTCGCCCGCTGCCCACTGGGCGTCGCCCGTGCGCTGGAAGCCGAACATCGAGTAGAAGATGTAGATCGGGATGAGCGGCTCGCCATGGGTGGCGTAGGAGGTGCCCGCTGCGGTGAATGCCGCGACGGCGCCTGCCTCGTTGATGCCGACGTGCACGATCTGCCCCTGCGGGCTCTCCTTGTAGGCGAGGAGCAGCTCACGGTCGACCGAGGTGTAGTGCTGGCCGTTCGGGTTGTAGATCTTCGCCGTCGGGAAGTACGCGTCCATGCCGAACGTGCGCGCCTCGTCGGGGATGATCGGCACGATGCGGTGGCCGAAGTCCTTCGTGCGGAGGAGATCCTTCAGCAGACGGACGAAAGCCATGGTCGTGGCGATCTCCTGCGTGCCGGAGCCCTTCTTGGGAAGCGCGTAAGCGCTGTCGTCCGGCAACGAGAGACCCACATGGGTCGACCGGCGCTCGGGAAGGAATCCGCCGAGTGCCTGGCGACGCTCGAGCATGTACTGGATCGTCTCGTCCTGGGGGCCCGGGTTGTAGTACGGGGGCAGGTACGGGTTCTCCTCGAGCTGCGCATCCGTGATCGGGATGTGCATCGCGTCGCGGAACGTCTTGAGGTTGTCCAGCGTCATCTTCTTCATCTGGTGGGTCGCGTTGCGACCCTCGAAATGCGGACCGAGGCCGTAGCCCTTGACGGTCTTGGCGAGGATGACGGTGGGCTTGCCCTTGTGCTCGGTCGCGGCCTTGAACGCAGCGTAGACCTTGCGGTAGTCGTGGCCTCCGCGCTTCAGGTTCCAGATGTCGTCGTCGGAGTAGTCCTTGACGAGAGCGGCGGCACGCTCGTCACGGCCGAAGAAGTGCTCGCGGATGTACGCGCCGGACTCGGCCTTGTACGTCTGGTAGTCGCCGTCGGGGGTGACGTTCATCAGGTTGAGCAGCGCCCCCTCGGTGTCCCGGGCGAGCAGGTCGTCCCACTCGCGGCCCCAGACGACTTTGATGACGTTCCAGCCCGCACCGCGGAAGAACGACTCGAGCTCCTGGACGATCTTGCCGTTGCCGCGCACCGGACCGTCGAGACGCTGCAGGTTGCAGTTCACCACGAACGTCAGGTTGTCCAGGCCCTCGTTCGCTGCCACCTGAAGCTGGCCGCGGCTCTCGACCT
The DNA here is from genome assembly GCF_020524545.1 of Microbacterium paraoxydans. Classification (GTDB taxonomy): domain Bacteria; phylum Actinomycetota; class Actinomycetes; order Actinomycetales; family Microbacteriaceae; genus Microbacterium; species Microbacterium paraoxydans_C. Next base: position 304,293 of record NZ_JAIVLG010000004.1, read on the forward strand.
CGTCCATCTCGCCGTCGCCGAGGAACGCCCAGACATGCGACTGCGAGGTGTCCTTGAGGCCGCGGTTCTCGAGGTACTTGTTCGACATCGCCTGGTAGATCGCGTTGATCGGGCCGAGGCCCATCGACACGGTCGGGAACTGCCAGTAGTCCTGCATCAGACGCGGGTGCGGATAGGAGGGGATGCCGTTGGGCGCGTGCGACTTCTCCTGACGGAAGCCGTCGAGCTGGTCCTCGGTCAGACGACCCTCGAGGAACGATCGCGCGTAGGTGCCGGGGGAGGCGTGGCCCTGGATGAAGATCTGGTCGGCGCCACCGGGGTGGTCGGCACCCTTGAAGAAGTGGTTGAAGCCGACCTCGTACAGGGCCGCCGACGAGGCGTAGGTCGAGATGTGACCGCCGACGCCGATTCCGGGGCGCTGTGCACGGTGCACCGTGATCGCAGCGTTCCAGCGGATCCAGGCCCGGTAGCGGCGCTCGACCTCTTCGTCGCCCGGGAATTCGGGCTCGTTCTCCGGGGCGATGGTGTTGATGTAGTCCGTCGTCGGGACCATCGGGACGCCCAGGTGCAGTTCCTTGGAACGCTTGAGCAGGCTGAGCATGATCTCGCGGCCTCGGCCGTGGCCCTTGGCATCCACCAGCTCGTCGAGGGACTGCTGCCACTCGCCGGTCTCTTCCGGATCGCTGTCGAGGGGGCCCTGGGAGTACGGATCCTGGTCGTGCACGGTCACGGGGGAACCTTTCGTCAAGCTGGCAGGTCATGCCAAGGAAACGGGAAGCGACACGGGCAGCCTTGTCAGCTGTGCACAACGCGCGCCGGATTCAGCCTATCCCTCTTCCACGACACGGGTGCGCATCGGCCTCCCGATAGACTGTCGGCACCAGGGCCTTTAGCTCAGCTGGTAGAGCGCCACGTTTACACCGTGGATGTCGTCGGTTCGATCCCGGCAGGGCCCACCGAGAGAACCGTGAGACAGTAGCGGTCACCGCGCCGCGGACCTAGGCTCCCGGCATGGGACTTCTGACCTTCAGCATCAACGTCACCCTCGACGGCTGCGTCGATCATGAGGTGGGGATCGCCGACGACGAGACCCATGCCTATTTCACCCGTCTCCTCGACGAGTCCGGCGCGATGCTCTGGGGACGCACCACCTACGAGCTGATGGAGGATGCCTGGCCCGCCGTCGCGCGGGGCGAGACGGATGCACCGTCGGCGCTGCGGGATTGGGCCGTCGCCTTGGAGGCGAAGCCCAAGTACGTTGTCTCCTCCACACGCGAGGACTTCCCGTGGACCAACAGCCATCGCATCGACGGCGACCTTCGCGCCGGAGTGCAGAGGCTCAAAGAAGAGACGCGCGATGGGGTCCTCCTCGGAAGCGGCATGCTGGCGACCGAACTCGACCGGCTCGACCTGATCGATGAGTACCGGTTGCTCGTGCATCCGCTCATCGCAGGCCACGGCCCCACCCTGTACGAGCGGGGGCTGCCTGCCACTCGACGCCTTGCTCTGGTGTCGTCGACGTCGTTCCGCAACGGCGCGATCGCTCTGCACTACCGGCGCGCGGACTGACGTAGACGGGGCGTCGCCGAGGCGGCGTACGCTGGACGAACCACACGCTCGGCGATCGAAGGGGAGGGAGCTGCAGGATATGGCGCGACGCATCGTCGTGAGCGGGGCCTCGGGCCTGATCGGTTCGGCTCTCGTCTCTTCCTTGCGCAGCGCTGACATCGACGTCACCGTTCTGGTCCGGCGTGCACCACGCACCGGGGACGAAGTGGAGTGGGCGCCAGGGGAGTACCCGCTCGATCCGGACGTGCTCGCCGGTGCAGAAGCCGTCGTCGCCCTCGGTGGCGCGAGCGTCGGTCGTCTGCCCTGGACGCGTCGCTATCGTGCTGAACTCGTGGACTCGCGGCTCCAGACGACACGTACGATCACGACGGCCCTGCGTGCTCTTCGGTCGGACGCGCCGGCACTGGTCTCGGCTTCCGCGGTCGGATACTACGGGTCCGCCCCTGGCGAGATCCTCACGGAGGAGTCCGCGGCTGGACAGACGTTTCTCGCCGACCTCACCGTGCGCTGGGAGGCCGAAGCTCGACGCGCACAGGACCACACCAGGGTCGCGCTGCTGCGCACTGCCCCAGTGATCCACCGGCGCGGCGTGCTCAGGCCGCTCATCCAGCTCACCCGCTTCGGCGTATCCGGCCCCCTCGGACGTGGATCGCAGATCTGGCCCTGGATCTCGCTCGACGACGAGGTCAGGGGAATCCGCCATGTCCTCGACAAGAAGCTCGCGGGCCCGGTCAACCTCACGGGACCCGCGCCCGCCTCCGCGAACGACATCGGCCGGGAACTCGCCTCCCGCATGCACAGGCCGTTCTGGTTCCCCGCTCCGGCGTGGGCTCTGCGCTTCGCTCTCGGTGACGCGGCGGATTCGCTACTGCTCCCGGACGCCGATGTGCGGCCGCGGGCTCTGGAGCGCACGGGCTTCGTGTTCACTCATCCGACCGTCGCGCAGGCGGTCGCCGCCGCTTTGTGACATTTCCGACGGCGTCGCCCCTCCCGCAGCGGGGCACCGCACTGCGAGACTGAGCGCATGGAGATCATCGAGAACTCGAAGCTCACTGTCGTCGGCGCGGGCAGTGTGGGCTCCAGCGTCGCCTATGCCGCACTGATCCGCGGATCGGCGCGGCACGTCGCGCTCTATGACATCGCCACCGAGAAAGTCGACGCGGAGGTCCTCGACCTCGCGCACGGAACGCAGTTCACAGGTTCGAGCGACATCATCGGCGGTAGCGACATCTCGGTGGCCGCCGGATCACACGTCGTCGTGATCACGGCAGGGGCCAAGCAGAAGCCGGGCCAGACCCGCATCGAACTCGCAGAGGTCAACGCGGGCATCATCCGCCGCATGATGCCCGAGCTGCTCGAGGTCGCACCGAACGCGGTGTACGTGATCGTCACGAACCCGTGCGACGTGCTCACCGTGATCGCTCAACAGGAGACCGGACTCCCACCCGAGCGGATCTTCGCCTCCGGGACGGTGCTCGACACCTCACGGCTGCGCTGGAAGCTGGCCGAGCGCGCGGGCGTGTCCACCGCCAGCGTCCATGCTCACATCGTCGGCGAGCACGGTGACACGGAGTTCCCGTTGTGGTCGCGCGCGACCATCGGCACCGTGCCGATCCTCGACTGGGAGACACCGGGACACCCCCGGTTCACGCTCGAGGAGTTGCAGGAGATCGCGGTGGACGTGCGTGATGCCGCGTACAAGGTCATCCTCGGCAAGGGGGCGACCAACTACGCCATCGGGCTTTCGAGTGCGCGAATCGTCGAGGCCATCCTCCACGACGAGCACGCGGTGATGCCCGTGAGCACGGTGCTGCGAGACTTCCACGGTCTCGACGGAGTCGCCCTGTCGGTGCCCTCGATCGTGAGTGCGACCGGCGCGGTGCCGATCCGCAAGACATCGTTCTCCGACAACGAGCTGGCGCTTCTGCGGCAGTCCGCGGACGCGCTGACGGCGGCAGCGGCGTCGTTGCGTCCGTGAGCGGGGCGGCGGTGCAGGACCGACACCCCGCCTCTGATCAACGCCCGTGCGGGTCGGTGGCGTTCAGCGTGCTGACGACCCGGTCGTAGTCGCCACGGGCCTCCCCGTACCGGAGGAACTTGACCCGCTCCACCTGGATCTCAGTGGCGCCGGGCTGCGTCTCGATCAGCGTCATGACCTCGTCGATGAACTCGTCGAGCGGCATGGCCGACTCGTTGTCCTCGTGTCCGGGCATGAGAGGAGTACGAACAGCCGGCGGCTCCAGCTCGAGCACCGACACCGTGCTCCCCGCGAACTGCAGGCGCAGGGATTCGCTGAGCATGTGGATCGCCGCCTTGCTGGCGTTGTAGGTCGGTGTCACACGCAGGGGCGCGAAAGCGAGCCCGGACGAGACCGTCATGATCGTCGCCTCCGGCTGTGCACGCAGATGCTCGACGAAGGCGGCGATCAGCCGGATCGGCCCGAGGATGTTCGTGTCGACGGTCTCTTCGGCCGTGGAGAGGAAGCCTGCGGGCGTGGTCCAGTCCTCCGCCCGCATGACACCGGCCATGGTGATCAGCACGTTCAGGGTGGGGTGCTCGGCGAGGACGGCTCGGGAGGCCTCGTGGATGCTGTCGGCGTCGGTCGTGTCGATACGCACCGTGTGGATGCCGGGGTGCTCGCCGGCGATGGCTGTGAGGCGGTCCTCGCGGCGCCCTCCCACGATCACGGTGTTGCCGCGGGCGTGCAGACGCAGAGCGAGGGCGAGGCCGATGCCGCTCGTCGCGCCCGGAATGAAGATGGTGTTTCCGCTGATGTTCATGCGATCAGCTTCGGTGTCTCGGCGTCGTCCCTCCAGAGAGCGGTCATCCAGGGATCGACGGTCCCTGGAATGTGCGCGGATGCAGGGGGATACTTCAGTGGTGGATCGTGATGCACTGGCCGAATTCCTGCTCCGCCGACGTGAGGCGCTGGGACCCGCCGACGTCGGACTTCCGGCCGGACCTCGTCGTCGAACCGCGGGTTTGCGCCGAGAAGAGGTCGCGCAGCTGGCGACGATGTCGACGGACTACTACACGCGTCTGGAACAGCGGCGGGGACCGCAGCCGAGCGTGCAGATCCTCTCTTCCCTGGCGCGGGCCCTGCGCCTGACGGAGGATGAGCGCGACTATCTGTTCCGTGTCTGCGGCCACAGCGCCCCGGACCGCGCCAGCATCTCGGAGTACGTGCGCCCCGGCATCCTCCGCGTGCTCGACCGTCTCCACGACACTCCCGCGTTCGTCGTCTCGCCCCTCGACGAGGTGCTCGTCCAGAACGATGCCTCCCTTGCGCTCGTGGGTGATGCGAGCGCGCTGACCGGACTCGATCGGAGCGGCATCTACCGGTGGTTCGCGTATCCCGAGGTCGAGAGGCGCCGCTATCGCGAGGCCGATCATGCACGACAGTCCCGTGCCCTCGTCGGCACCTTGCGCGCCGCGTACGGTGTGACGGGCTCGCAGTCGCGGGCGGGGGAGATCGTCACGGCTCTGTCAGCCCGGAGCCCGGAGTTCGTCGAGCTGTGGGAAGCGCACGTGGTCGGTCGGCGCTTCGAGCAGCACAAGGTGATGGTGCACCCCGAGCTGGGGGAGATCGAGGTCGACTGCCAGGCGCTCTTCAGCGAGGACGAGTCGCAGGCGCTCATCGTGCTCACCGCTGCTCCCGGAAGTGAATCGGCGAGCAAGCTCGAGTTCCTCCGCGTGCTGGGAACGCAGCGCGTCTGAGCCGATCGGGCGTCAGGACTCCTCGTGCGTGCGAGGATCGGCCGCGAACAGTCGTCCGTCCGGACGCCCGAGCCCCGTGATGGCTGTGACCTCGTCATCCTCGAGCACGATGTCTGCGGCCGCGAGGTTCGCGACCTGGTGCTCCAGGGACGACGCTTTCGGAATCGACACCGTCCCTCGCGCCACGTGCCAGGCGAGCACCGTCTGCGCCGGAGAGATCCCGTGCGCCGCGGCGACCTCGAGAATCACTGCCTCGTCGAGCAGTGCCTTCGCGCGGCCCAGCGGGCTCCAGGCTTCCGTGAGGATGCCCTTCTCACGGTGGTACGCGAGCTGTTCCTCCTGCGGGAAGTAGGGATGCACTTCGATCTGGTTCACGACCGGACGGACGCCGGTCTCGCTTTCGATCCGCTCCAGGTGCTCCGGCAGGAAATTCGAGACGCCGATCTGCCGCACGACGCCGCGGGACTGTGCGTCGACGAGGGCGGTCCACGCCTGCACGTACTCGTCCTGGCTGGGGTTCGGCCAGTGGATGAGGTGCAGGTCCGTGATGTCGAGTCCCAGCCGCGAGCGGCTCTCCTCGATGCTGTCGCGAGCCTTGTCCGATGGGTGATGACGGCCGGGGAGCTTCGTCGTGACGATGATCTCCGAGCGGTCCACGTCCGCGGCGGCGACTCCTCGTCCGACCGAGCCTTCGTTCTCGTAGTTGAAGGCCGTGTCGACGAGTCGGTATCCCGCAGCGATGCCCCCGGCGACGGCATCCGCTCCGCGATCGCCGTTGAGTCGATAGGTGCCGAGGCCGATGGCCGGGAGGACGAAGCCATTGTGCGCAGTGAACGAGGGGACGACAGGTCGAGTGGTCACGATTCTCCTTCTGGGCGTTTTCCCCGAGCGTACGCTGGAGGGATGACAAAGGACGCTGACACGGCGGCGGATGGCGTCTCGGTAACGGACTCTTCGCGATGCCCGTGCTCCTCCGGTGAGGTCTTCGGTCACTGCTGCGCCCCTCTGCTCGGCGGGGCACCCGCTCCGACCGCGGAGCGTCTCATGCGCTCGCGCTACACGGCGTTCTGTCTCGCGGATGAGGAGTATCTGCTGCGGACCTGGCACCCGACGACGAGGCCGAGGGCGGTCGAGTCGGACCCGGACCTTCGCTGGCGGCGCTTGATCGTGCTCGACCGCTCGGCGGGCGGTCCCTTCGATCGGGAGGGTGTCGTGGAGTTCGAGGCGTTCTGGTGTCAGGGCGCGGAGCGAGGCTCACTGCGCGAGCGCAGCCGCTTCGTGCGCGAGGAGCGACAGTGGCTCTACGTCGACGGAGATGTCAGCTGATGGGCGGACGTCGCCGTTGCGACTACATTTGAGAGCGTGAACGCCAGCCCCGAGAACCAGCGCACCCTGCTCGACATCGCCGACCTGGACCGGCGCATCGCACAGGCGGAGCGTGCGCGAACGAAGCCGAGTCAGGCGGGCCGGATCACCGAACTCGTCGCGATCCGTCAGGAGCAGCTCCGCGAGCTGACCGCACTGACCGGCACTCGTGACGACGTGCGTACCGAGCTGGCGCGGATCGAGTCCGATGTCGCGGTCGTCGCGGCACGTCGGAACCGCGACGCGGAGCGTCTCGCGACGGCGACGAATCCGAAGGACGCGCAGGCTCTCGAGCATGAATTGGCGAGTCTCGCCAAGCGGCAGAGCGATCTCGAAGACGCACAGCTCGACGTGATGGGCCGGCTCGAAGAGGCCGAGGCCGGTGTTGCCGCGCAGCAGGCGCTGCTGGCGACGACCACCGCGGAGGGCACGACGCTCACCGCCGAGGCGAAGGCCGATGTCGCGGCGGCGACCGATCTGGGAAGTCAGCTCGCTCGCGACCGTGCGGCGGTGGCCGAGGGGGTGCCGCCGCAGCTGCTGGCCGAGTACACGCGCCGCGCGGCCAACAGTGCGGGCGCGGCGTTGCTCACCCGCGGAACTTGCGAAGGCTGCCGCATCCTGCTCCCCAGCACCGACCTGAATGACATCCGTCGTGCGGCGGATGACCTCGTGGTGTCGTGCCCCGAGTGCGGGTGCATCCTGGTTCGCACCGAGGAGTCCGGGCTCGCATGAGCGGCGCCCGTACGCTCGGCTCGTGACGGCGCCGGCATCGGGTGTGGAACGGCGTATCGCGCTGATCTCGGTCGGGCCGCGCGACTACGTCGCGATCGAACTCGATGCTGACGACGAAGAGCAACGCCGCACGCCGTTGCGTGCGGACGACCTCGTGGACTGGGCGCGCTCCGTCGAGGCTTCCGATGCGCCGCGATGGGTCATGCGGTCCGCCGCGGAGATGTATGCCCTTCTTCTCGCTGGAGGGGTGCGCGTCGCGCGCAGTCACGACCTGGTGCTCTGCCACGCGATCTTGCGCGACACCGCCTCGGTGGCGACGCCGCTGCCCGCATCCCCCGAGTGGGAGCGTCGCGAGTCGGCCACGGCGACGCCTTCGCTGTTCGATGTGTTCGAGGAGGGCCGAGGTGACGATGCGATCTCGACGACGCTCGATCAATACCGTGCGCAGCGCCGGGTGATCGCGTCTGCCCCGGATGGACGACTGACGTTGCTGTGCGCCGCGGAGTCGGCGGGAGGGCTCATCGCTGAGGAGATGCGGGTTGCGGGATTGCCCTGGGACGAGAGCGTGCACGATGCGATCCTGACCGACACGCTCGGCACCCGTCCGGTCGCCGGAGGTGTGCCGAGTCGGATGGTCGAGCTCGGCGACCGCGTGCGCGACCTCCTGGGAGACGCATCGCTTCACCTCGACAGTCAGCAGAAGCTGCTCCGTGCGCTGCACCGCGTGGGGGTGCAGGTCGAGTCCACCAGCCGGTGGGAGCTCGCCGAGCAGGACCACCCGGTCGTCGCGCCGCTGCTCGCGTACAAGAAGCTGTCGCGGCTGCTGAGCGCCAATGGCTGGTCCTGGCTCGCAGAGTGGGTGCATGACGGGCGGTTCCGTCCGGTCTACATCCCCGGCGGCGTCGTCACCGGACGCTGGGCATCGGCGGGCGGAGGGGCGCTGCAGCTGCCGCGTAACCTTCGTCCAGCGGTGCGTGCGGATCCCGGATGGGCCCTGGTGGTGGCTGATGTGGCGCAGCTGGAGCCCCGCATGCTCGCAGCGATGGCCTCCGACGAGGAGATGGCGCTCGCGGCGCGGGGGAGCGACCTGTACGCGGGTGTCGTCGCCTCCGGTGCGGTCGCGACTCGTGAAGAGGCGAAGTATGCGGTCCTGGGCGCGATGTACGGCGCGACGACGGGAGACAGCGGACGGTTGGTGCCGCGCTTGCGCAAGGTCTATCCGCGCGCAATGGCGCTGGTCGACGCTGCGGCACGCACGGGAGAGGACGGCGGGATCGTGTCCACCTGGCTCGGTCGATCGTCGCCACGTCCGTCGTCGGAGTGGATGCATCTGCAGTCGGAGGCGACGGGGGCGGATGCCGATCCGACGGTCGTTTCGCTCGCCCGCCGAAGAGCACGCGATTGGGGGCGGTTCACGCGCAACTTCGTGGTGCAGGGTACCGCCGCGGAATGGTCACTCATCTGGCTCGCCGAGATTCGTCATCGCCTGCGGCAGATCCCGGAGGTGTCCACCGCGGCCACAGCCTCCGGTCCATTCGCTCGCGTGCCGCACCTCGCCTTCTTCCTCCACGACGAAGTCATCCTGCACGTCCCGCAGGAACACGCGGATTCGGCGGCCGAGGCCGTCCGGGAGGCCGCAGCCGTCGCGACGACCAGACTCTTCGGCTCGTTCCCGATCGACGTGCCCCTCGATCTGCGCGTGGCCGAGTCCGCGGAGAAGTAGCGAGAGCGCTCACGGGGAGAAAGTAGACTGGCTACGCGAATGGGTCGACTGGACGGTCGCGTTGCGGGAAACCGCACCGAGGAACGTCCGGGCTCCACAGGGCAGGACGGTGGGTAACGCCCACCCGGAGCAATCCGCGAGAAAGTGCCACAGAGAGTAGACCGCCCCGCGAGGGGTAAGGGTGAAAGGGTGGTGTAAGAGACCACCGGGGGCCATGGTGACAAGGCCCGCCAGGTAAACCTCGTCCGGAGCAAGGTCAGACAGAGGATGTTGACGCGGCTCGCCGAGTCCTCGGGTAGACCGCTAGAGTGCCACGGCAACGTGTCGCCGAGAGAGATGACCGTCGAAGGGGCGAAGAACCCCGGAACAGAACCCGGCGTACAGGTCGGCCCATTCGCATGAACGAGATCTGATCAGGTCTCCTTCCGCCCGGCCCCCGGCGGCGTCCCGGAGCGTTGTCTTCCGGGGAGGGAGCGCCGGCGCGCGGCGAACCGCACCGCCTAGGCTCGGAGTATGCAGCCCGGAAAGACACGCCCATGAGGTCTACTCCATGAGAGATGTGACACGACGGGGTCTGGCCTTGTCCGTGGTGCTCAGCGGCGTCGCGGGCTACGTCGATGCGATCGGGTTCATCGACACAGGGGGCTTCTTCGTCTCCTTCATGAGCGGCAACTCGACCCAGGCCGGTGTGGACATCCTCGAGCAGGGACTGGGGGCGTCGCTTCTGCCTTTGACGCTGGTCGTCGCTTTCGTTCTGGGCGTCGCCGTCGGCGCGATGATCGGCGGGAACGGCCGACGGCGCGCCTGGGCGGTGGCGGCCTCCGCATCCGTCGTCGCTCTGAGCGCAGTCTTCGCTGCGGTCGTCCCGACGAGCGCGGTCCGGTTCTGGATGCTGGCTTTCGCCATGGGGGCGCTGAACACCCTGTACCTGTCAGACGGACGCGCGCGCGTCGCCATCACGTATGCGACCGGCACGTTGGTGAGTCTGGGGCTCGCGGTCGCGGAGCTGCTCACGGGGCGTTCCGCATCCGCCTGGCGCCGCCCTCTCCTGCTGTGGGGATCGCTCGCAGGCGGCGCGGTGGTCGGTGCCGCGGCGCATCGGCTCGGAAGCGGGCCCGCACTGCTCCTCGCCGCCATCGCACTCGCCGCCGCAGGTGCGGGTCTGGCGATGAAGCCCCGCGTTCGACGGGAACGGCCGGACGCGGAGACGGGTGGACGGAGGGCTTGATCTTCGGCGTCGGGACGGGAGGGGATCAGTCGCCGGCGAGAGACGCCGCACCGATGATGCCCGAGTTGTTCCGATGGATCGCCGGGACGATGGGCGTCTTCAGGTCGAGCAAGGGGAGGAAGTCCCCGGCGTTCTTCGACACGCCGCCACCGACCACGAACAGGTCGGGGCTGAACAGGAACTCGACGTGCGAGTAGAACGCCTGGAGGCGCTCCGCCCACTCGGCCCAGCTGAGGCCTTCGCGCTCGCGTGCCGAGGTCGCGGCGTAGGTCTCCACCGACTCGTACTGGCGGAAGTTGAGGTGCCCGAGCTCGGTGTTCGGCAGCAGGATGCCGTCGTAGAGAAAGGCGGAGCCGATGCCGGTGCCGAGCGTCGTGAGCAAGGTGAAGCCGCGCACATCCCTGGCCGCACCATGGCGCGCTTCGGCGACGCCGGCCGCGTCCGCATCGTTCACGAACACGATGTTGCGGCCGAGGCCGTCGCGGAAGAACCGCTCCGCGTCGAAGTCGATCCATTCCTTCGATACGTTCGCGGCGGAGAGCGTCTTGCCCCGCTTGACGATCGCCGGAAACGCCACGCCGAGCGGAAGCGTGGACTCATGCACGTCGAGGGTCTTGAGAACCGTCTGCACCGCCACCAGCACATCTTGCGGCGATGCGCCGGCAGGAGTGGGGACCCGCACCCGATCCGATGCCATGACACCGTGCTCGAGGTCGACGATTCCCGCTTTGATACCCGTGCCGCCGATGTCGACGCCGATCGCTTTTGCCATGGGCGATAGCTTAGCGACCGCGGTGCACGCCAGTAGGATCGATGACATCACGTGCAGAAGGGGCAGACATGACTGACGGTGACCACAAGTACTGGTACAACTCGCAGACCGGCGAGGTCGAGTTCGGCATGATCTCGCCCTCCATCGATCGGATCGGTCCGTTCGACACGGAGGCGGAAGCCCGCCGCGCCCCCGAGGTGCTTCGGGAGCGTTCCCGCGCGTGGGCGGAGGAAGAGGCCGTCGAACAGGGCTGGGACGTCAAGGGCGGCGCAAAGGGCCAGGGCGCGGAGTAGCCATGGACAAGCAGAGGGACTTCGTCCTGCGGACGATCGAAGAGCGCGGCGTCAAGTTCGTGCGGCTGTGGTTCACGGACGTCATCGGCACGCTCAAGTCGGTGGCGATCGCTCCGGCCGAGGTCGAAGGCGCGTTCGCAGAAGGAATCGGGTTCGACGGCTCCGCCATCGAAGGGCTGACCCGTACGCAGGAGTCCGACCTGCTCGCGCAGCCTGATCCGACCACGTTCCAGACGCTGCCCTGGCGAGGCGAGATCGATCCGACGGCACGCATGTTCTGTGATCTGACCACGCCCGACGGCCAGCCGGCCGTCGCCGACCCGCGGCACGTGCTCAAGCGCACGCTCGCGAAGGCCGCGGATGCGGGCTTCACCTTCTACACGCACCCCGAGATCGAGTTCTACCTCCTCAAGTCGTCGTCGTTCGGCCCGGACGGGCCCGTCCCCGTCGACTCGGCCGGCTACTTCGACAACGTCCCCGGTGGCACCGCGCATGATTTCCGACGTCGCTCGGTGCGCATGCTGGAAGACCTGGGCATCTCCGTCGAGTTCAGCCACCACGAGGGCGGTCCCGGGCAGAACGAGATCGACCTGCGGTACGCCGATGCGCTGACGACGGCCGACAACGTGATGACCTTCCGCACCGTGATCAAGGAGGTGGCGATCGAGCAGGGCGTCTACGCGACGTTCATGCCGAAGCCGCTCAGCGGGCAGCCGGGTAGCGGCATGCACACGCACATGTCCCTCTTCGAAGGCGACCAGAACGCTTTCTACGAAGAGGGGGCCAAGTACCAGCTCTCCAAGACCGGGCGCCATTTCATCGCAGGCCTGCTGAAGCACGCCAACGAGATCTCCGCGGTCACGAACCAGTTCGTCAACTCGTACAAGCGGCTATGGGGCGGCGACGAGGCTCCGAGCTTCATCACCTGGGGACACAACAACCGCTCCGCACTCGTGCGCGTGCCCATGTACAAGCCGAACAAGGGGCAGTCGTCACGAGTCGAGTACCGTGCGCTCGATTCCGCAGCGAACCCGTACCTCGCCTACGCGCTCATGCTCGCGGCCGGGCTGAAGGGCATCGAAGAGGGCTACGAGCTCCCGCCCGAGGCAGAGGACAACGTGTGGGCGCTCAGCGATGCCGAGCGACGTGCGCTGGGCTATTCGGCTCTGCCGGCGAGCCTCGATCATGCTCTCGAGTACATGGAGGAGTCGGAGCTCGTCGCCGAGACGCTCGGCGAGCAGGTCTTCAACTATGTGCTGCTCAACAAGCGCAAGGAGTGGGAGGCCTACCGCGGGCAGGTCACCCCGCTGGAGCTGAAGAACAACCTCGAGCTGCTCTGAGTCGCGCATGGTCCGCCCGGACGACTCCGTCTCGCTCTCTGCGCTGGCCAGGCTCGGCTTCGCAGAATTGAGCGAGGCCGCGGCTTCCCTCGCGGAACTCGCGGAGATCCTCGACCGACCTCACGGGGTACTGCTCGAGGCAGATGATGCCGCAGACCCCGATGCCGCGGTGCGCGGGTTGCTTCGAGTGGCGCGTCGGGATGCAGCACCCCTGCGGGCACTGCTCGATGACGAGGTGACCCGGCGCCAGGTGTGGCGCGTGTTCGGCGCGTCGGAAGGGCTCGCCGACTTCTTCCTCCGTCACCCCGAGCAGCTCTCGGTTCTCGACGGGCCGATCCGCGGTCTGCCCACGTCACCAGAGCTGCGCGAGAGCTTGCTCGCGTCCGTCGGCGCGCGAGAGGGATTCGCGCGGACGGGGGACGACGACGCGGTCGTCGCGCTCAGGGTCGCGTACCGCCGCAGCCTCGCGGCCGTTGCGGCCTACGATCTCACGCATCCGTCGCCGGCGACGATCGTCGCCGACGTCTCGGCTGCACTCGCCGATCTCGCCGGTGCCGCACTCGAAGCGTCGCTCGCCGTCGCGAGGACGCGTCTGCAGGAGTCGCTGAACAAGGACGAGGTCGCCGCTACGCGCCTCGCCGTCATCGGCATGGGCAAAGCGGGTGCCAGGGAACTGAACTACGTCAGTGACGTGGACGTGATCTTCGTCGGCGGCACCGACGACGAAGACATCGTGAACGAGGCGAAGGCGATGGACATCGCCACTCGACTCGCGCGCGAGACCATGCGCAACCTGAGCGGCATCGAGGTCGAGCCGCCGCTGTGGGAAGTGGACGCCGCGCTCCGCCCCGAGGGCAAGCAAGGAGCCCTGGTTCGTTCCGTCGCCTCCCATTTGGCGTATTACGACCGTTGGGCCAAGAGCTGGGAGTTCCAGGCTCTGCTCAAGGCGCGCCCCCTCGCAGGGGACGCGGAGCTCGGCGCGGAGTACATCGCCGCCGTGCAACCGAAGATCTGGTCGAGCGCGGCGCGGCAGGACTTCGTCGAGAGCGTCCAACGCATGCGCGAGCGGGTGATGGAGCACATCGACCCCGAAGACGCGCCGTATCAGCTGAAGCTCGGCGCCGGTGGACTCCGTGACATCGAGTTCACGGTGCAGCTGTTGCAGCTCGTCCACGGCCTCACCGACGAGACCTTGCGCACCCGGGGCACGCTCGAGAGCCTCGGCGCACTGGTCGACGGGGGCTACATCGGACGCGCAGACGCTGCCACCTTCGCCGACGACTACCGGTTGTTGCGACTCATGGAGCATCGTCTCCAGCTGCGTGAGCTCAGCCGCACGCACTTGATGCCGCGGACTCCCGCGGGGCTTCGGGTGCTCGCTCGCGGCACCGGATTGGCGGACAGCGGCGGGGCCGTCTGGGCTCGGTGGGAGAGCGTGCGGCGTGAGGTGCGAGAGATCCACACGCGACTGTTCTACCGGCCGTTGCTCAGCGCGGTCGCCGGACTCCCGGAGGAAGAGCGCACGCTCTCGGCCGCGCAGGCTCACGACCGCCTGGCTGCGATCGGGTTCCGAGATCCGGCGGGAGCGTTGCGCCACATCGGGGCACTCACGAGCGGGCTCAGCCGCAAGGCCACCATCCAGAGGCATCTGATGCCCATCATGGTGCGCTGGTTCGCCGACGGCAGCGACCCCGACTACGCCCTCCTCGCGTTCCGGCGGATCAGCGAGCGCCTCGGTGACACGCCATGGTTCCTCCGGATGCTGCGTGACTCCTCGGGTGCTGCCGAGAGCCTGACGCGCTTGCTCTCCTCGTCTCGCTACATCGGTGAGCTGTTGGAATGGATCCCCGAGTCGGTCGCCTGGCTCGACAGCTCCGGACGTCTGCGGCCCCGTGGAGCCGCGGCCCTCGACGAGGAGGCGCGGGCGATCCAGACGCGTCACGAGACCATCGGCGATGCCCTGCGTGCCGTGCGTGCCCTCCGCCGCCGGGAGCTTCTCCGCACCGCGATGGGAGCGGTTCTCGGAGTCCTCACGATCGAGGAGGTGGCGACGGCGCTGACGGACATCACCGAAGCGACCATCCAAGCCGCCCTCCGTGCCGTCCTCCGCGAGGTGGTCCCCGCGGAGGACGATGATCTGGACTTCGCCGTCATCGCGATGGGACGCTTCGGAGGCGCAGAACTCGGTTTCGGCTCGGATGCCGACATCCTCTACGTCTACGACGCGAACGGCGTCGATCCCCAGCGCGCGCAGAAGCTCGCCACGCAGATCGTCACAGGACTCCGCGAGCACGTCACCGACCACCGGCTCCCACTCGACCTCGATGCCGATCTGCGTCCGGAGGGGCGCAACGGTCCCGTCGTTCGATCCATCGAGGCATACGCCGAGTACTACCGTCGCTGGTCGTTGTCGTGGGAGGCGCAGGCGCTGCTCCGGGCGCGAGGCGTCGCGGGAAGCGTGAAGCTGATCGAGAAGTTCACCGCGCTGGCGGACACGATCCGCTACCCCGAGTCGGTCGATCTCCAGAGCACGCGCGAGATCAAACGCATCAAGGCCAGGGTCGAAGGGGAACGACTGCCGCAGGGGGCGGACCCCAGGCGGCATCTGAAGCTCGGCCCGGGTACGCTCAGCGACGTCGAGTGGCTCGTGCAGATGCTCCAGCTTCAGCACGCTCACGCGATTCCGGGGCTGCGCACGACCTCGACCCTCGGCGCGCTCGACGCCGCCGTCGATGCGGGGCTTGTGGCGCAGGATGATGCCGAGCGGCTGCACGAGGCGTGGCGCCTGTCGAGCAGACTCCGGTCGGCGATCACGCTGCTGACGGGGAAGACGAGCGATCTGCTTCCGGTGGACCGGCGGCAGCTGGATGCGATCGGTCGTCTTCTCGGCTATCCCGACCGTGCGGCCACCGAGCTCGAAGAGGACTATCTGGGCGTCACGCGACGTGCGCGGAAGACGTTCGAGGACTTGTTCTACGGTTGAATCCGCCGCGCGAGTTTGCAGTATGGGGGCGCGTGTCCCAAGCTGACGATATGACTCGCGCACGCATCGGTATCGTCTGGAATCCTTCGAAGGTCGAGCAGGACGATCTGCGTGACGCGGTCGCCGGAGTCTTCGACGATTCATACGATGTCCGTTGGTGGGAGACCACTCCGGATGACCCAGGTCGAGGCATGGCTCGGGAAGCGCGCGAGGATGACCGGCACATCGTCATCGCGGTCGGCGGAGACGGCACCGTGCGCGCTGTCGCCGAATCGCTGGCAGGTTCGGAGACCATGCTCGGAATCGTTCCGCAGGGGACCGGCAATCTTCTCGCTCGCAACCTCGATGTTCCGCTGAACGATGTGACCGCAGCGCTGGAAAGAGTCCGTGACGCCGAGGCGCGTCGCATCGATCTGGGGTGGGTCTCGTATGACGGAGCCGAGCATGCCTTCGCGGTGATGGTCGGATTCGGTATCGATGCGCAGATGCTGGTCGAGACCGACGACGACCTCAAGTCGAAGGCTGGATGGCTCGCCTACGTCGAAGCGATGGGACGTGCCCTCGCCGGTACCGAGATGACGGAGATCACTCTCGCCATCGACGGAGAGAAGGCTGTCGCCGTGCGCGGCCACACCATGCTGATCGGCAACTGCGGGATGGTGCAGGGCGGGATCAGACTGCTGCCCGACGCCGTGCTCGACGACGGCAAGCTCGATGTGCTCATGGTCAGCGCGGACGGCGCGCTGCAATGGCTGGACACGCTGCGTTCCTTCGTCTGGGACAACGGTATCCGGCGTCTGTTCGGGGCCAGCGACGAGGCCGTCAGCACGGACTCCACACGGCATCTTCCCGTCGAGCGCATCGACGTCGAGCTGGCGACGCCGCTCATGTTCGAGATCGACGGCGAGGAGATGGGGGAAGTCTCCGCCTTCGAGGTGCGTGTGGAGCCCGGCGCCCTCCTCGTCCGGTAGGTCAGCGAGCGGTCTCCGGGGGGACGATCTTCTGGTCCTGTGCAGGGAACGTCACCTTCTGCACGATGATGATGATGCTCGCGGCGACCGGGATCGCGACGAGCGCTCCGAGGATGCCGCCCAGCGTTCCACCGGCCACCGCCGCGATCACCACGAGCGCCCCCGGCACGGCAACGGCTCTGCTCATGATGCGAGGCGAGAGAACGTATGCCTCGATCTGCATATAGATGAGGTAGTAGATGATCGCGATCAGCGCCGTCAGCGGTGAGACGAAGAGGCAGATCAGCGAGTTGATGATCGACGCGGTCAGCGTTCCGACCAGCGGGATCAGCGACCCGATGAACGCGATGAGCGCGAGCAGCGCCGGCACCGGGGCGCCGATGATGCTGAGGAAGATGAGACTCAGGATTCCGTTGACGAGCGCGAGGCTCACCTGGCCGATCACGTAGCGACCGACGGCGCCGGAGACGTCTTCGAGGAGTCCGCTGAAGGTGTCCCGCTGGTAGGCGGGTACGAAACGGGCCGCCACGTGCTTCATGCTCCGCAGCGAAGCCATGAAGTACAGGGTCAGGATCAGGACGATCGTGACCCCCGTCAGTCCGCCTGCGATCCCCGCTCCGACGGCGAAGACACCACCGCCGATGTCGAGGAAGTTGTCCGGGTCCTGAACGAAGTCGAGGACGCCCTGGACGGCGTCCGTGATGGTGGACCCGAACTGGCCGCTGATGTCCTTGTACCAGGCGCTGGCCATGAAGTCCTCGACCATCTGCGGTCCGTCTTTGATCAGATTGCTGATCTGCTCGACCAGGAGCGGGATGATGGCGAGGATGATGCCGGCGAACGCCAGCAGGACCGCGGCGACGACGACGGCGACGGCTGCCGGGCGGGGGAGCTTCTTCTCGATGAAGGCGACGATGGGGTCGAGTCCGAGCGCGAGGAAGATCGCCACACCGATGTACACGAACACCGTGGCGAGCTGACCGACGACACCGCCGATCGCCAGGGCCACCAGCACACCGAGGGCGCCCAGCAACCCGAACATGAAGGGGTTCGTCCGCGCGTACGCGGCGACCGCGTTCGACCGCTGTGCCGCGGTGTCGTCCGGAGGGGTGCGCAGGTCGCTCTTCACGGTCACTCTTCTACGGCGCATGGTTCCCCCGGTCGATGCTCAGACTCACAAGTTGATCACCCGGATGCCACGCGGTCAAGCGCGCCACGGCGGGAGATCAGCGGGTGTCAGAGTGACGGAGGGCCCCACCGTCGCAGACGCGGCGGTGGGGCCCTCTGGGTGCGGTTATGAAGCCGTCAGACCCCGAAGTACAGCTCGTACTCGAACGGGTGCGGGCGCTGCGCCATCGGCAGGATCTCGTTCTCGTACTTGTAGGAGATCCAGGTCTCGATGAGCTCCTTGGTGAACACGCCGCCCTCGAGGAGGAACTGGTGGTCGGCCGCCAGCGCGTCGAGCGAGTCGAGCAGGGAGTTCGGGACCTGCGGGATGTCCTTGGCCTCCTCGGGCGGGAGCTCGTAGAGGTCCTTGTCGACCGGCTCGTGCGGCTCGATGCGGTTCTTGATCCCGTCGAGGCCGGCCATCAGCTGGGCGGCGAAGGCGAGGTAGGGGTTGCCGGAGGCATCGGGTGCGCGGAACTCGATGCGCTTGGCCTTCGGGTTGGATCCCGTGATCGGGATGCGGATCGCGGCGGAACGGTTGCCGGCCGAGTAGACCAGGTTGACCGGAGCCTCGAAGCCCTTGACCAGACGGTGGTAGCTGTTCAGGGTCGGGTTGGTGAACGCGAGCAGCGCCGGCGCGTGTGCCAGGATGCCGCCGATGTACCAGCGCGCGATGTCGCTGAGCTGACCGTAGCCGGCCTCGTCGTAGAACAGCGGCTCGCCGTCGTTCCACAGCGACTGGTGCGTGTGCATGCCCGAGCCGTTGTCACCGTAGAGAGGCTTGGGCATGAAGGTCGCGACCTTGCCCCACTCCTGCGCGGTGTTCTTGACGATGTACTTGAACTTGAGGATGTCGTCTGCCGCGTGGACCATCGTGTCGAAGCGGTAGTTGATCTCCTGCTGTCCGGCGGTTCCCACCTCGTGGTGCGAACGCTCGAGCGTGAAGCCGGACTCGATGAGCTTGAGGGTGATGTCGTCGCGCAGGTCGGCGGTCTTGTCGACCGGGCTCACCGGGAAGTAGCCGCCCTTGTAGGGAGTCTTGTTGGCGAGGTTGCCGCCCTCTTCTTCACGACCGGTGTTCCACGCCGCTTCCTCGGAGTCCACCTTGTAGAAGCTCTCACCGGCGGTGACGGAGTAGCGGACGTCGTCGAAGATGTAGAACTCCGCCTCGGGGGCGAAGAAGGCCGTGTCGGCGATACCGGTGGATGCCAGGTACTTCTCGGCCTTCTTGGCGACCTGGCGCGGGTCCTTCGAGTAGATCTCGCCGGTGCGCGGGTTGTAGATGTCGAAGAGCATGACGAGCGTGCTCGCCTCGCGGAACGGGTCGACGTACGCCGTCGTGACGTCGGGGATGAGCTGCATGTCCGACTCATGGATGCTCGCGAAGCCGCGGATCGAGGAACCGTCGAACAGCTGGCCGTCGGTGAAGAATGCCTCGTCGACCGTCGATGCAGGAATGTTGAAGTGCTGCTGAACACCCGGGAGATCGGTGAAGCGGATGTCAAGGAACTTGACGTCGTTCTCCTTGATGTAGGTCAGTACTTCGGACGAATCTTTGAACATGTACGACTCCTGTAATGCGGATCGATGGCTTCACGGCCACTCTGCAGAGTACGGACGGGGGATTTCTCTACGGTATCCGCTTTGTTTCGGGCGTGTTACAGGCGCGAGGTCGTCAGCGCGACTTTTCCGGCTCGGTAGGCTGGGGGAGTGACGGATGCTGTGAACACGTACCCCGGCGAGCGACTCGGACTTCCGGAATCGGGTACCGGGAGCATCGCCCGCCCCGGTCGGCGGATCGGCGCCCTGCTGATCGACTACGCCGCAGCGACGATCATCGCGACGGGCTTCCTCGGATATGACCAGTTCGCGCTCCCCACGGAGGCGGGTCTCACCCAGTTCGCGCCGATGCTCGTCTTCGCGGTGCTGCAGATCCTCTTCATTCCGACCGCCGGCGGCAGCCCGGGCCACCGCATCCTCGGGATGCGTCTGGTCCGGCGAGACGGCAGCTGGGTCGGACTTTGGCGTCCTGTGGTGCGCACGCTGCTGCTGGTGGTCGTCGTACCTGCGGTCATCTGGGATACCGATCAGCGCGGCCTCCATGACAAAGCCATCGGGACGATCCTGATCCGCGCCTGAGTCTCGCGCTCAGGCCTTCCCGCGGTTGCGTCGTCGCGCTTCGCGGGGCGCGCGGCCTCCGAGGAACGAGCGCGCCGGGTCGACGGAGAATCCCTGTCGAAGCGCCTCGCGCCCGATGAGCATGCGGAATCCCATCTCGTCGCGGTTGCTCAGTGTCACCTCGGCGAGCACTTCGCGGTCCACGAGACGGATCATCAGCTCCACCACGAGGCGCTCCTGCGCATGCCCCGAAGAGCTGCGCACGGCACGACGGTCGTGTACGGGACACTCCACGACCACGGCATCCTCCTGGCTGTCCTGCCACGGCTTGACCTTGAACCGGACCCACGTCTCGCCGTCCTGTTCGAACTCCAGGATGTCGAAAGCGTGCAACGACGAGGTGCGCGCTCCCGTGTCGATCTTGGCCTTGATCCAGTCCACCCCGAGATCGGGCAGGCTCACCCATTCTCGCCACCCCGTAAGGGTGTTTGAATGGGGGGTAGACCTACTCACCTGATACATCCTGGCAGGAAACTCCCCGTGAAGATCGCAGTGCTCTCCCGCGCGCCGCAGGCGTATTCCACACAGCGACTGCGCGCCGCGGCGCTTCAGCGCGGACACAACGTCAAGGTGCTCAACACCCTGCGGTTCGCGATCGACCTGACAGCCGACGAACCCGACCTCCACTATCGCGGACGCCAGCTGAGCGACTACGACGCCATCCTGCCGCGCATCGGCAACTCGATCACGTACTTCGGCACCGCCGTGGTGCGGCAGTTCGAGCAGATGGACGTCTACACGCCGAACACCGCCAACGGGATCTCGAGTGCCCGCGACAAGCTGCGGGCGAACCAGATCCTGTCACGTCACAACATCGCGATGCCACCGACCGCTTTCGTGCGCAACCGCGCCGACGTGCGGCCGGCGATCGAGCGGGTCGGTGGCGCCCCCGTCGTGATCAAGCTTCTGGAGGGCACGCAGGGGATCGGCGTCATCCTCGCTCCGCAGGTGAAGGTGGCGGAGGCGATCATCGAGACGTTGCATTCCACGAAGCAGAACGTCCTGATCCAGAAGTTCATCTCCGAGAGCCGTGGGCGCGACATCCGGGCACTGGTGGTCGGTGACCGTGTGGTCGCGGCGATGCGCCGTTCGGCCGCCGGTGACGAGTTCCGTTCGAACGTGCACCGCGGCGGTTCCGTCGAGGCCGTCGAACTCGATCCCGCCTACGAGCGTGCGGCCGTGCGTTCCGCCCAGATCATGGGGCTGCGCGTCGCCGGTGTGGACATGCTCGAGGGCGACGACGGGCCCCTGATCATGGAGGTCAACTCCTCGCCGGGGCTTCAGGGCATCGAGACCGCGACGAAGCTCGACGTCGCCGGTGCGATCATCGACTACATCGCCGGGCAGGTCGCGTTCCCCGAGATCGACGTGCGGCAGCGCTTGACCGTTTCCGCGGGCTACGGCGTCGCCGAGCTCATGGTGCACGGCGCGGTCGATCTGGTCGGGAAGACCCTTGGCGAAGCCGGTCTCTGGGAGCGTGACATCACGGTCCTCACGCTCCACCGTGGTGTCAGCGTGATCCCCAATCCCCGCAAGCACGTCGTGCTGGAAGCGGACGACAGACTGTTCTGCTTCGGCAAGCTCGACGAGATGCGTTCGATGATCCCCGAGCGACGCCGTCGTCGCGCGAAGGTCCGCCGCCTGCCACGTCAGCCGCTCTCGGAATGAGCGAGAACGCGGCCACCCTCGAAAGAGGACGGCCGCGTTCTTCGTTCGGGTGTCAGATCAACGCGGACGCTGGGAGCGCACCTTCGTGGGGTCGATCCCCTTCGGAATCGGCAGCGAGGACAGCGACTGCGACACGGACTCCACACGGCGGATGACGGCGGCCATGGTGGCCTTGTCGATCGCCTTGGGGATCTTCTTGATCGTCTTCGCCAGGTCGGCGATCGCGACCTCGTCTTCGCCGTGTCCGACGTAGAGCACCGTGATCGGGACACCGTGAGCGACGCGCTGTGCCTTGCTGCGCTCCTCGTTGACCAGGCGGGTCAGTCGGCCGCGCGCACCTTCCCCCACGACCACGATGCCGCCGCGGCCGATCGTACGATAGACGGCCTCCTGCGTCTTCGGGTTGATTCCGACGGGCGTCTCCGAGGCCTGCCACTTGCGCCCGAGACTGGTGCTGAGCACGTGGCCGGTGGCGCCGGGCATGCCGTCGATCTTCGCGTACATGGCCGACGTCGACAGGCGCGTCATGAGGAACAGGGCACCGAGGATGCCCAGCATCAGGCCGGTGATGCCCCAGAGGATGAGGGTCCAGACCTGGAAGGGCGGGATCAGATAGCCGGCGACGAGGCCGAGGAGAACGCCGCCGATCAGGATGGCGAGCTGTGCCCAGGGAAGCCATGCGTAAGCCTCGCGGGTGAACCGGAAGAGGGACTTGATCTGGGAGAAGAACCCAGGACGCTTTTCGGGTTCAGGAGCACGCTTTGCCATGAGCACCAGCCTACCGAGTCAACGGGCCCCGTGATGTCGGCGTTCGCGCGAAGCGGAGAGGATCGCACCCCTCCTGCACATATGTGAAAACCGGCCGACTCCATTCACATTGCCCCCGGAGGTCACACCGTGACCACGCGGTGCGCTCTGATGGAGCGATGGCTGAGTACGAGGCGGGCGGCGGACGACGAGCGGTGCTCCTTCCCGGGGCGCACCGGGTGGTCCGCACTCTCGACGGCGCGGAAGGACCCTTCGCCGGTGCGCTCGTCACCGCTGGGGACGGGGTGGCCGTGCGCGTCGATGCGGCGGCACTCAGCGGGTGGGTGGGATGGCGTCATGCCGGGGCGGAGCATGTCGCCGCGCCCATCGATGTGGTGCGTCGTCGGGGAGGGCACGACGTACTGCTGCCGTGGTGCACGGACCGGGTGCTGGGGTTCCTGGTCCGTCGCGCGGCTGCGGGGGCAGCGCTGACACCTGGGGAGTGCAGCACCCTCGTCATAAGCCTGCTGCGCGGTCTCCAGGAGGTCGGGGAGGGCCCCGAGGAGACCCGCAGTGGGGAGTGGTGGGTGACCGACGGCGGCCGTCCGGTCTTCGTCCTCGGACAGGGAGCGGATGCGCGCGAGGGGGTCGGCGCCATCCTCGGGCGGCTGCGTGAGCACACCCCGGACAAGGTGGTCAGGCGGGTGCTCGAGAGCATCGGGCGAGGCGTGGAGAAGACAGCAGCGCAGCCACGCCTCCCGGTCAAGCTGCTCGCGTCGTGGGAGCAGGAGCTGCTGACCGTCGCTGCCCCGGAACCGCTCGATCTCGCGTTGCACCCCCCGGAGCGCGCTCGGGAGGTCGCGCGAGCCATCGCGTCGCAGGACGTTCGCGTGTCGGCGGGACGTGCGGAAGCGCCGCGATCGGCAGAGATCCCGCGTGATCGTCGACACCTGAGGGGGGAGAGGTCCCGCTCGCGCGATGACACGAGAAGTGCGCATCCGGTGCGGGCAGTGGGCGCCTTCGTCCGTGTGCTCGGCGGCATGGTGAGGGGACGAGCGGGGTCTGTGCCCTCAGACGCGTCGAGCCGATCGACGGAGGCCGGGGGCCGCGGGAGCATCGAGGCATCGCGACGGCGGCGTGTTCTCATCATCGCGGGTGCGGCAGCGTCGGTGGTCTTGGCAGCCGGACTGCTGTGGCCGAGTGGCGGCGACTCCGGAGAGGCAGCGGATGTCGAGGGCGGTCCGGCTTCTCCGGAGCCGTCGGCGGTCTCCCTCTCCGAGACCGGGTCGGAATCCGAAGGGGCAGCGGACACCAGACGCCCCGTCGGATCGGCCGACGCCGACGAGGAGACTTCCGAGCCGGACGAACTCGCCCCATCGGAAGCCGACCCAGCCACGGTGGCAGCGGTGCTGCTCGATGCCATCGACGGCTGCCGGGCTCAAGGCGATGCTTTGTGCCGGGAGGCCGTCGCCGAGGGGGCAACCGGTGTCATGGCTGCTCTCGACGCGGCGAAGGATGGAACACCGACGTTCGAGTTGGTCGATGAGTACGGCGACGTCGCTGTCGTGCGCGTCAAAGTTGGCGGAGAGGGGGACGAAGAGACCGGCACGTCAGGGCATCTCATCGTCGTTCTTCTTCGCACGCCAGAGGAATGGCTGGTCCGCGACGTGTATGACGTCGCGGACCAGCCAGGGTGAGTTCTCTCGGATCAGGCGCCGAGCTGAGCGGCGAACTGAGCCGACTCGAGACGGGACTTGACGGCGCCCAGGAAGCGGGCCGCGTCCGCACCGTCGATGATCCGGTGGTCGTAGGAGAGCGCGAGGTACACGTACGACCGGACAGCGATGGCATCTGCGCCGCCGACCTTCACGAGACCGGGACGCTTCACGACCGTTCCCGTGCCCAGGATGGCCGACTGCGGGAGGAAGACCACCGGGGTGTCGAACAGAGCGCCGCGGGAACCCGTGTTGGTCAGCGTGAACGTTCCCCCGGCGAGCTCGTCGGGCTTCAGCTTGTTGTCGCGGGTGCGGGCGGCCAGATCAGCGATCTCGTGAGCGATCTGCGCGATGTTCTTCGATGCGGCGTCACGCAGCACGGGCGTGAGCAGCCCGCGCTCGGTGTCGACAGCGATCGACACGTTCTCGCTGGCCGGGTACACGATGTTCTCACCGTCGACCGTGGCGTTGATGATCGGGAAAGCCTGGAGGGCCTCGGCGGTCGCCAGCGCGAAGAAGGGCAGGAAGGAGAGCTTGTCGCCCGTCTTCTCGAGGAAGGATGCCTTGACGCTGTCGCGGTACTCGGCGAGAGCCGTGACATCGACCTCGACGACCGTCGTCAGTTGAGCGGTCTGCTGCATCGACTCGACCGCGCGCTTCGCGAGGACCTTCCGCAGACGCGACATCGGCTGAGTCGTACCGCGCAGCGGAGAGACCTCGAGCGGTGCCGGGGCGGGAGCGCCGGCCGCGGCGGGCGCAGCAGACGCGGCCTCGGCGGCCTTCAGAACGTCTTCCTTGCGGATGCGACCCCCGACGCCGGTTCCGCGGACGGATGCCAGATCGACGCCCTGCTGTGAGGCCAGACGCCGCACGAGGGGAGTCACGTACAGGTTGTCGCTCTCCGTCGGCAGCGTGAGCTTCGGGGCGGCCGGAGCAGCGGGCGCCGGAGCAGCGGGAGCGGCAGACGGCGCTTCGGCTGCCGGTGCCGGGGTAGCAGCGGGTGCCTCGGCGGCCGGCGCCGGAGTGGCGGCGGGTGCCTCGGCGGGTGCCTCGGCGGCGGGAGCCTCCGGCGCAGAGGAGGGCGCAGGTGCTGCACCCGAACCGACGCGGGCGAGCACGGCGCCGACGGCGACGGTCTCGTCTTCGCCGGCAACGATCTCCTGCAGCACGCCGGCGACCGGCGAGGGGATCTCGGTGTCGACCTTGTCGGTGGAGATCTCCAGAAGAGCCTCGTCGACGGCGACCTCGTCACCCACCTGCTTCAGCCAGCGGGTGACGGTACCCTCGGTGACGCTCTCGCCCAATTCCGGAAGCACGATGTCGGTCGCATCGCCCGCGGGCGCCGACGGTGCGGACTCAGCGGCGGGAGCGGGTGTCTCCGCCGCAGGTGCCGCCGGCTCAGCCGGAGCGGGTGCCTCGGGTGCTGCTTCGGCGGGCGCTTCTTCCGCTGCCGGGGCGGCAGCTGCCGGGGCGTCCTCGGCCGGAGCCGCACTGCTGCCGTCGCCGATGCGGGCCAGGAGGGCGCCGACCTCGACGGTCTCGTCCTCGGCCACGAGGATCTCCTCGATCACGCCGGTGACAGGGGAGGGGATCTCGGTGTCGACCTTGTCGGTCGAGATCTCGAGCAGGCCCTCGTCCGCCTGCACGGTGTCTCCCACCTGCTTGAGCCAGCGGGTGACCGTACCCTCTGTGACGCTCTCGCCGAGAGCGGGGAGGACGACGGATGTGCTCATGACTGAGTCTCCTTCAGGAAGTTGTATGACGCTTGTCTAGCTTAGTGACTCGGGCACCGGTTGGTGCTCAGAGGGCGTGCAGGGGCTTGCCGGCAAGAGCGAGGAAGGCCTCGCCGAGCGCCTCGCTCTGGGTCGGGTGGGCGTGGATCAGAGGAGCGATGTCCTCGGGGTGCGCTTCCCAGGCGACGGCGAGCTGCCCCTCGGTGATGAGCTCGCCGACGCGATCGCCGAGAAGGTGCACACCGAGGACAGGACCGTCCTTGAGGCGGACGATCTTCACGAGGCCGCCGGTTCCGATGATCTCGCTCTTGCCGTTCCCGGCGAGGTTGTACTCGTAGGCGACGATCGCGTCCGCACCGTGTTCGGCGGCAGCCGCTTCTTCGGTCACGCCGACCGAGGCGACCTCGGGACTGGAGTAGGTGACCTTGGGGATTTGCACGTCGGGGATGTTCACCGGGGAGAGACCCCCGATCCGTTCGGCGACGGCAATGCCCTGCTGGAAGCCGCGATGCGCGAGCTGGAGGCCGGGGACGATATCGCCGACGGCCCAGAGCCCCGGAACCCCGGTTCGCAGGTCTTCGTCGACGGTCACGAAGCCACGGTCGAGCGTGACCCCCGCCTCCTCGAAGCCGAGGTCGGCGGTCACGGGACCTCGCCCGACGGCGACGAGCAGGTAGTCGGCGGTGAACTCCTTCCCGTCTTCGAGCGTGACGGTGACGGAGGAATCGTCCTGAACCGCGCTCTGGAACCGGGTCCCGAGAGAGTACTGGATGCCGCGGCGGCGGAACGCCCGCTCCAGACCCTTGCTGAGCGCGATGTCCTCGTTCGGGACGAGGTGGGGAAGTGCCTCGATGATCGTGACCTCCGAGCCGAAGGAACGCCATACGCTGGCGAACTCGACTCCGATCACGCCGCCGCCCAGGATGAGGACGCGCTCCGGAATGACGTCGAGGGCGAGAGCCTGCTCGCTCGTGAGGACGCGCCCGCCGATCTCGAGGCCGGGGAGCGATCGGCTGTACGAGCCGGTAGCGAGCACGACATCTGTGCCGACGTAGACGTCGTCGCCGACGCTGACACTGCGGTCCGGGTTGAGCTTCCCGAGTCCGGCGACCGTGGTGATCCCGCGTGCCTTGACGAGCCCCTCGAGTCCCTTGAACTTCTTGGCGACGATGCCCTCACGATACGTGCGGACACCTGCCGGGTCGACGCCCTCCAGCGTGGCCGTCACGCCGACGGAGGCTGCGTCGCGCACGTGCTCGGCGACCTCGGCCGCGTGCAGCAGCGCCTTGGTCGGGATGCATCCGCGATGCAGACAGGTTCCGCCTACCTTGTCCTTCTCGATCAGCGCGACGGACTTGCCGAGTTCGCTTGCGCGCAATGCGGCGGCGTATCCGCCGCTCCCGCCGCCCAGGACGACGATGTCGAAGGTGTGGGTTGTCATAGGTCATGCCTCCTTGTGGGATGCTTCGGCGAAGGCGATGATCGATCGGACCATCGCTCCGGTGGGGCCCTTCTCAGTGAAGCCGTACGGTGCGCCGGCGTGTTCGCCGGACCCCGCGATGTCGAGGTGCACCCACGGGATACGGGGGGCGTCGTCGGCGTCCGAGGTGCGACCGACGAAGCGACGCAGGAACAGTCCTGCATAGGATGCGCCGCCCATCCGGTCGCTCATGTTCGCGTTCTGGAGATCCGCAATGGGCGACTCCAGCGACTCCTCCATATAGTCCGGCAGCGGCATGTGCCACGCGGGCTCGTCGACCTGCGCGGTCGCGGAGATGAACGAGGACACGGTCTCGACGTCGCCGAAGACTCCTGTGTGTCGGTGGCCGAGAGCGGCCACGATGGCTCCCGTGAGAGTCGCCACGTCGATGATGACGTCCGGGTTCTCTCGGCTCGCGGCGACGAGACCGTCTGCGAGGACGAGGCGGCCTTCCGCATCGGTGTTCTGGACCTCCACCGTGGTGCCGTCAAGGATGCGGATCACATCGCCGGGGCGCAATGCTCTCCCGGAGGGCATGTTGTCGGTGATGCAGAGCCAAGCCGTCACGCGGACGGGAAGGCGGAGCGCGGCGATAGCCCGGACTGCGGCGAGAGACGTCGCGGCCCCCGCCATGTCGAACTTCATGCCGACCATCGAGGCGGCGGGCTTGAGTGAAAGACCGCCGGTGTCGAACGTGATGCCCTTGCCGACCAGCGCGATGTGGCGTTCCGCGCCGGCAGGGGAGTAGTCGAGCCGAACGAGACGCGGCGGACGGTCAGAACCCTGTCCCACGCCCAGGATTCCCCCGAAGCCCTGCTCTTCGAGAGCCTTCTCGTCGAGGATCTCGACCGTGACATCGAGATCGGCGACGCTGTCGGCCGCACTCTGCGCGAGCTGCGCGGGGCTCTGCCATTCGGCGGGGACGTTCACGAGGTCCTTGATGAGGGCGACCGCGTCGCCGATGACCTGGGCGTGCTCGGCGTCGTCGTCGTCGAGCACGGCGTGCAGGGTGATCGCGCCGGCGCGCGTCTTGCCCTTCTCGGTGCGATAACCGTCGAACTTGTGCCCACCGAGCACAGCGCCCTCCGCGGCGGCCGAGGCGAAGCCTTCGAGCCCGTCGGCGAGGGCGAGCGCGACGTGCTCGAAGCCGGTGAGCGTTCGCAGCGCCGTGCCGGCCGCATTGCGCACCGCCGCGGCATCCGGCGCGTTGCCGGCCCCGACGACGGCGAACGGCAGGGAGGTGACATCGGGTGCATACACGCGGGTGAAGGATCCGGCCGAGCCGGTGAACCCGACACCGGCCAGGGCGTCCGCGAGGCCGGGATAACCGGCCAGTGATTCCGCCGACTCGGGGAGAGCGGCGACGACGAGCACTGCGGCATCGGCAGCGCTTCCGGGGAACTGAGCGGTGGTGTGCGAGAGCACGGGAAGCGTCATGTCTCCATCCTAGGATCTCCGCCGGTGCGGGGTGTCGCGCGTCGGATGGGTGTGTTCGCTCTCAGCGAGACGGCTCGGGGCCAGGTGCCTGGGCCTGCTCGTAGCATGGACACATGCCCTTCTCCGGAGAGATTCACGAACGCGTCGCGAATGCGCCGTCAGTGCCGCACGGCCTGCCACTGGTGTTGCTTCTCACCGGCTTCACGGACGCGGGCAGTGCCGTCTCCGGGCTCATCGACCACCTGCGTGCGACGGCCTCTCCGGAGCCCGTCGTCGTCTTCGACAACGATGCTCTCCTCGACTACCGCGCTCGGCGTCCGGTGATCTCGTTCGATCAGGACCACCTCACCGAGTTCACGCCGTCGCGGCTCGAGCTTTCGCTCGCGACGGATGCCCTCGGCCGTCCGTTCCTGCTCCTCGCCGGCTACGAGCCCGACTTCGCATGGAACCGCTTCGCGGACACCGTCCTCGCGCTGGCCGCCGAATTCGAGGTCTCCGGGTTCCACTGGGTGCATTCGATCGCCATGCCCGTTCCGCACACGCGGCCCATCGGCACGACGGTCAGCGGCAATCGCCGTGAGCTGACCGTCGCGCACTCCGTGTGGCGTCCGCGCACCCAGGTACCGGCGACCGCCGGGCACCTGCTGGAGTTCCGTTTCGTCGAGCGCGGTGACAGGGCCGTGGGTTTCGTGCTGCTGGTGCCGCATTACCTGGCCGAGACGGAGAACCCGGATGCGGTGATCGCTGCCGCCGAGCGACTGATGGCCTCGGCGGGGCTCGTGCTGATGCTGGATGAGGTGCAGGAGCGCCGCGAAGACTACGTCGCCCGCGTCGACGAGCAGGTCGCCGGGAATGACGAGCTCCAGCAGATGGTGCACAACCTCGAGCGGCGATACGACGCCTACATGGCGGGACGGAATCCCGACGACGACGCCTACGACGAGGGTGGGTTCAGCGAGCGCGATCTCCCCAGCGCCGACGAGCTGGCGGCAGAACTGGAGCGTTATCTCGCCTCCCGGCCCTCCGGTGACGAGGACAAGCCCGGCCGCGGTTGAGGTCATCCGACGACAACTTCGTCGGAATGTGCCGGCATCGTCACACGTGTGCGATACTAGGACTCTGACCCGTTGTCAATCGGCGTTTTCGAACACTGGACTTGACAAGGGTCTTACTAGTGTCCGAAATGTCCCGGGGCGAGAGATTCGCCCCGTGAAAGGCGAAACGTGACTCCTGCCACGACGAAGAACACCCGGACGAAGAAGGCTGCCGCTGAGACCGCCGTCGACGCCCAGGTCGAGGCCGAAGCGTCTGAGAAGCCCGCGCCTTTGAGCGCCGCCAAGCGTGCCGCGGCCAAGCGCGCCCCGGTCAAGAAGAAGAAGTCCGACGACGTCGTCGAAGAAGACGACGCGCCTGTCGTCGCTGCGGAGGATGGCGACGAAGAGGACGAGGACTCCAAGCCGAAGTTCACGGAGCCGTTGCCGACCGGCGCGATCGTCATCTCGTCGAACGACGACGAAGACGTCCCGGTCTACTCGACCCAGATCACCGGTGCCACGGCCGACCCGGTCAAGGACTACCTGAAGCAGATCGGCAAGGTCGCTCTGCTGAATGCGGCCGAAGAGGTCGAGCTCGCGATGCGCATCGAGGCCGGTCTCTTCGCAGAGGAGAAGCTGTCCGCGATGACGCCGGCCGAGAAGACGAGTCAGCTCGGACTCGATCTGCAGTGGGTCGCCCGTGACGGTCAGCGCGCGAAGAGCCATCTGCTCGGAGCCAACCTCCGACTCGTTGTCTCGCTCGCCAAGCGCTACACGGGTCGTGGCATGCAGTTCCTGGATCTGATCCAGGAGGGCAACCTCGGTCTCATCCGCGCGGTCGAGAAGTTCGACTACACCAAGGGCTTCAAGTTCTCGACGTACGCCACCTGGTGGATCCGTCAGGCCATCACGCGCGCCATGGCCGACCAGGCCCGCACGATCCGCATCCCCGTGCACATGGTCGAGGTCATCAACAAGCTCGCTCGCGTGCAGCGTCAGATGTTGCAGGACCTCGGGCGCGAGCCCACTCCGGAGGAGCTCAGCCGTGAGCTGGACATGACGCCCGAGAAGGTCGTCGAGGTCCAGAAGTACGGCCGTGAGCCGATCTCCCTGCACACGCCGCTCGGTGAGGACGGCGACAGCGAGTTCGGTGATCTCATCGAGGACACCGAGGCCGTCGTGCCGGCGGATGCCGTGGGCTTCACCATGCTGCAGCGCCAGCTCGAGCAGCTCCTGGACTCACTGTCCGAGCGCGAGGCCGGTGTTATCCGCATGCGCTTCGGACTGGGAGACGGTCAGCCGAAGACCCTCGACCAGATCGGTGACACGTTCGGGGTGACGCGCGAGCGCATCCGCCAGATCGAGTCGAAGACCATGGCGAAGCTCCGGCACCCGAGCCGCTCGCAGTCGCTGCGGGACTACCTCGAATGAGCCAGGCGAATGACGGCAAGGCACTCGAGACGAGCGTCGACGGCAGAACCTATGCGCGCATCCCTCTGCGCACTCGGGTGGTAATGCCCGAAGACGACCTGGATGCCGTCATCACGGAGTATGCGAAGGATGCGGTGCAGCCGGGAGACCTGCTGTTCGTGACCGAGAAGATCGTGGCGATCACGCAGGGGCGGTCATACCGTCTCGACGAGATCACGCCGCGAAAGCTCGCGCTCTTCCTGTCGAAGTACGTCACACGCACGCCGTACGGAATCGGACTCGGCATGCCGGAGACGATGGAGATGGCTCTTCGCGAATGCGGAACGCCTCGAATCCTGTTCGCGTCCGCCGTGGCCGCCGTCACCAAGGCGTTCGGTCGCCGTGGTGACTTCTACCGCATCGCCGGAGACAAGGCGCGCGCCATCGACGGTCCCACCAAGCACACGATCCCGCCCTACAACGAGGCGGTCGTGCTCGGGCCCAAGGACCCGGATGGCGTCGCCCGTCGGCTGAAGGCTCTGATCGGTGGACAGGCAGAGGTCGCGGTGGTCGACATCAACGACCTCGGAGGCAACATCCTCGGCTCGACGCTCGACAAGGACGGTGAGCACCGGCTCGTGAAGATCCTCGGAGACAACCCGCTCGGTCAGGGACTGGAGTCCACGCCGCTCGGGATCGTCCGGGCAGTCTGACCCGCTCAGACCTGGAGAGAAGGCCCCGGGACGCGCATCGCGTCCGGGGCCTTCTCCATCTGCCTCAGAAGCCGATGACCTCGCGGTAGCGCGGCTTGTGGCCGGTGCGGATCCCGGTCACGCTGGGCTTGTTCTCGTATACGCCGGCACCCCAGTTGCCCTCGACGAGCACGGGGCCGTCCGGCGACACCACGATGTCCCAGCCCACGTACTGCACCTGCGGTACGACGCGCGCGACGTCATCGATGAAGGCACGAACCTCGTCCATGTACGGCAACTGGAAGTCGGCGATGCGGAAGCCCGAGTCCGGATGCGTCTCGTGCACGTGCCCGTGGGAGTCGTAGCCGGCGCCGATCGCGTGTCCGTTCTGGTCGAGCATCGTGTAGAAGCCCCCGAACGTCATCTGGTCGCTGACGGCGCCGCGGCCGAACTTCTGCGCCATGGCGAGGATGTGCGCTTTCTCCCCGTCGAAGAACGCGGTGATGCGCGTCGTGTTGACGGTGCCGGGGCAGACGGCGGCGAGCGCGTCGTGCTGGCGGATCACCTCTTCGATGAGGAGCTCGCCGCGGTCCAGCAGCCCGCGATGGAACTCGTCCCAGTCCTCGATGTCCGCCGCGTGATAGCGATGCACACCGGTTCCCGCCTGCCCGACCGGCTCTTTCGTGACGATCGTGCCGAGGCGTTCGGTCAGCTCGCGCACCGCATCGGCGTTCCCTTCCTCGACCGTCAACCACTCGCGTTTCAGGAAGCGCGAGAACTGCTTGTCGAACTCGACCTTGTCCTGGAAGATCCAGCGGTAGTCGGGGTGGTCGAATCGCTGCGAGAGCTGATTCGAGACGGGGTGGGTCATGTACGTCTCACGCTCCGCCCTGGTGAGCATGGCGAAGTCGTAGTCGATGTAGTCCTGGAAGCCGACGTTGTGCCGTGCCGCGGACCAGAGCATGTCTATGACGATGGCAGGAACCGCCTTGTGGTGCTGTTCCGATGCCTCTTTGGCCCGTTCCACCACCGATCCGACATCGATGCGGCGTGCACGTCCCAGCAGATAGCGGATGCGGGGCGCGAGGGAAAGACGAGACATGTGGCTCCAGGGTCGGGGTCTCCTCCAGTCTACGGGGGACTCGGAGGTCGACCTGGGAGCCGGAAGCTAGGGTGGAGGACGTGTGTGAGACGACTTCCAGCGCCCTGCCGTTCGCGATGATCTCCCGCTCGGCGTTGGCGGCAGGAGCGTCGGCGGCTGTACAAGTCGGCGGTCGTATCGCGGATCTGCGACGCGATGCCTGGGGTCACGGAATCCTCGCGGTCGCACAGGCGGTGACCGCGGCAGGCGCCGAACGGGTGCTGGTCGACTCCGTCGGAGAGATCGAGGCGCTGCGGTTGGAGGGGATCGTCGGGGTGACCTCGGAGGAGGCGGACATCGAACCGACTCTGCTCTACGGGCTCCCGGACGAGCAGGGCGTCCTCGCGACGCAGCCGGTGATGCGCCTCAGTGGCCATGTGCTGTCCGTCAAGCGATTGCGGGCCGGGGACGCGGTGTCGTACGGGTACACATATCGTGCACCTGCAGAGACCACGGTGGCGCTGGTGACCGGCGGTTATGCGCAAGGAGTCGTCCGCGCACTCGGAAATCAGGCCCACGTCGACGTCGACGGCGTTGCGCGACCCATCATCGGACGGGTCGCCATGGACGTCTGCGTCGTCGATCTCCAAGGTTCCGATCTGGATGTCGGCTCGGAGGTCACCTACTTCGGAGGGCGAGGCACGGCGCAGGCGGGAGTCGCGCGGTGGAGCGCGATCACCGGCATGGAGGCGGCGGAGCTCGTCACGGTTGCGGGCGCACACGCTGTGCGGGGGTGGGAGGCATGACCCGGCCGCAGCTGCGGATCAGCAGTGCCGTCTTCCGCGCGAACGTCGAGGCCGTTCGAGCGCGCATCGCACCGTCGACCCTCATGCTCGTGCTCAAGGACGATGCCTACGGTCACGGCCTGGCATGGGCGGTCGAAACGGCTTCGAAGGCGGGCATCGACTGGTTCGGGAGCTACGACATCGCAAGCGGCTCGGAGGTTCGGCGTCTCGCCGGAAGAGACGCACGCGTGTTCGCGTGGGCCACATCGACGGACGCGGAGGTCGACGATGCCCTGCTGCACCGTATCGACCTCGGGGTCGGCACCGCCGAGTATCTGCAGCGCATCATCGCCCGCGCAGATGCGTTGGGCGCGCAAGCCCGGGTGCACTTGAAGATCGACACCGGCCTGCACCGAAACGGCATCCTGCCGGAGGACTGGGCCGGCGTCGTCGCGGAGGCGCGGGCGGCGGAGGCCGCAGGCCTCCTCGAGCTGGAGGGCGTCTGGAGTCACATAGCCGAGGCGAGCGATGCCGAGGATGATGATGCTCAGGCGGTGTTCTTGGATGCGGTCGGTGTGGTGGGGGAGTCCGGTCCCGTTCCGCCCGCACTGCATCTGACCGCATCAGCTGCCTCGTGGTGGCGTCCGGAGATGCGTGGTTCGGTCTCGCGCATCGGCGCGTTCTGCTACGGCATCCGATCCGCGGAGGGGCCGGACCTCGAGGGTGTTCGACCTGCGGCAAGTCTGGTGGCGACGGTGGTCGAGGTCGGCGGCGACGATGCAGTGATCTCGATCGGCAGCTTCGACGGCCTTCCATCGACGTTGCGGGGTGTCAGCGTGGGGACGCCGCGGGGGCCCCGGACGCTCACGGCCGTAGGGCACACGACCTCGATCGTCGGGCGCTGGCCGGGAGCGAGTGCGGGTGACGAGGTGACGCTGTTCGGCGCGGGCGCGCACGGGGAGTCTTCCGCGACCACGCTCGCAGAGCGCATCGACACGGTCGGCGAGGAGATCCTCACCCGGCTCACCGCGCGCGTGCGCAGGGCCGTCGTCGACTGAGGGTTCGTCCGTCGCGGGCGATCAGACCGCCTCGAGGAGACGCGCGGTCTCGTCGTGCCAGCTGGTGGCGACGCTACGGAGCTTCTCCTCGTACTTGCGACCGTGGTGGGCGCAGAACAGGAGCTCGGAACCGTTCACCTCGGCGGCGATGTACGCCTGGGCGCCGCAGGAATCACAACGATCCATGGCGGTCAGGCGGAACTCGACGGTGGAGGTGTCACGTTCGGTCGTTGCGTTCATCTCGGTGCCTCCTCGGGTGTCGGCTTCGCTTCGTGATTTGGTCAATACAACCACGCTGCACCTGTGTACATGCCCGGTTTGCGGCGTGTTTCGCTCAGCGCGTACGCGTGCGCAACCGACTGGCTCCGCGTGGGGAGTGTCGGCAGCCCGAGCGGGAGCGGCGAGAATAGACTCGGAGATTGTGAATGCCGAGTATTCTGCCCATCACCTCCAGGTGCTTGAAGGGCTCGAGGCTGTCCGCAAGCGCCCGGGCATGTACATCGGGTCGAACGGCTCGCCGGGGCTCATGCACTGCCTCTGGGAGATCATCGACAACTCCGTCGACGAGGCGGTGGCCGGCAACGGCGCGAAGATCGACATCATCCTGCACGGTGACGGCAGTGTGGAAGTTCATGACCGCGGACGCGGCATCCCCGTCGACGTCGAACCCCGCACCGGTCTGACCGGCGTCGAGGTCGTCTACACGAAGCTGCACGCGGGCGGGAAGTTCGGCGGGGGCTCCTACGCCGCGTCGGGTGGCCTGCACGGCGTCGGTGCTTCGGTGGTGAATGCGCTCTCCGAGCGGCTCGACGTCGAGGTCGATCGCGGCGGCAAGACCTACGCGATGTCCTTCCACCGTGGCGAACCGGGCATATTCCAGGACTCGGGCGAGAAGCGTCCTGACGCGCCGTTCACCCCCTTCGAAGAGAAGAGTGAGCTGCGAGTCGTCGGCAAGGCCCCACGAGGTGTCACGGGCACTCGTGTGCGCTACTGGGCGGATCGTCAGATCTTCACGAAGGACGCGGCGTTCCAGCTCGCTGAGCTCGAGACCCGCGCCCGGCAGACCGCGTTCCTCGTTCCCGGTCTCGAGATCGTGGTGAAGGATGAGCGCGCGGGTGCTGCCCCCGAGGTTTCGAACGTCGCCGATGAGGAGGGAGCTGCGGCCGTCGCCGCCCCCGAATCGGTGGAGACCTCGTACCTCTACGAGGGCGGCATCTCCGAGTTCGTCGACTACCTCGCGATCGATCCTCCGGTGACCGACACCTGGCGCATCCAGGGTGAAGGGACGTTCAAGGAGACAGTCCCGGTGCTCCAGGCCGACGGGCACATGATCGCCACCGAAGTGGAGCGCGTGTGCGCGGTCGATATCGCGCTGCGCTGGGGAACCGGCTACGACACGCGCATCCGCTCGTTCGTCAACATCATTGCGACGCCCAAGGGCGGAACCCATCAGCAGGGCTTCGAACAGGAGCTGCTCAAGGTCCTCCGCACCCAGGTCGAGCAGAACGCCCGCCGGCTCAAGGTCGGCAACGACAAGCTCGAGAAGGATGATGTGCTGGCCGGGCTCACGGCGGTGCTCACCGTCAACGTTCCCGAGCCGCAGTTCGAAGGCCAGACCAAGGAGGTCCTCGGGACCCCGGCCGTGCGACAGATCGTGGCGCAGGTGATCCGCAAGGATCTCGCGCAGCGCTTCACGTCGACCAAGCGCGACGACAAGAACCAGGCATCGCAGCTCCTGGACAAGATCGTCTCCGAGATGAAGGCCCGTGTCTCGGCTCGCGCCCACAAGGAGACCCAGCGACGTAAGAATGCACTCGAATCCTCGACGCTTCCGACGAAGCTGGTCGACTGCCGCGCGAACGAGGTCGAGCGCAGCGAGTTGTTCATCGTCGAGGGTGATTCGGCTCTCGGTACGGCCAAGAACGCACGCAACAGTGAGTTCCAGGCGCTCCTCCCGATTCGCGGCAAGATTCTCAACGTGCAGAAGGCTTCCGTGGGTGACATGCTCTCGAACGCGGAGTGCGCGTCGATCATCCAGGTGATCGGCGCCGGCTCGGGCCGTACGTTCGATCTCGGCGCGGCACGCTACGGCAAGATCATCCTGATGAGTGACGCCGACGTCGACGGCGCGCACATCCGCACGCTGTTGCTGACCCTGTTCTTCCGCTACATGCGGCCTCTGATCGAGGACGGCCGTGTCTTCGCCGCCGTCCCACCGCTGCATCGGGTGATCGTGATGAACCCGGGCTCGAAGCCGAACGAGACGATCTACACGTACAGCGAGCAGGAGATGCAGACTCTGCTCGCCAAGCTCCGCAAGGCCGGCAAGCGCTGGCATGAGCCGATCCAGCGCTACAAGGGACTCGGCGAGATGGATGCCGAGCAGCTGGCCAATACGACCATGGACCGCTCCGGGCGTCTGCTGCGTCGTGTGCGTATGGAGGACGCGGAGGCAGCGGGTCGAATGTTCGAGCTCTTGATGGGCAACGAGGTGGCCCCGCGTCGCGAGTTCATCATCGACTCCTCCGATCGGCTCTCGCGCGAGTCGATCGACGCCTGACCAGAGCGCTTCGGAGGAATCCGGGAGGCCGCCGGCGACGGACCTCCCGGACGACGTCACACGATCGTGCGTCCGATGCTCCCGATCACACCGTCGATCGGCTGGCCTGAGGCGTCGCGACGGGCACCAGCCTCGGGGAGCTTGCGCACCGCACCGGTCGGATCCACCGCCTGCGCCGGAGCGGAGCCCACCCAGGCGACCGTGAGCCGATCCTCACCCTTCAAGAAGGAGTGCGCGCGAACGCCACCCGTCGCTCGCCCCTTGGCGGGGTACTCGGCGAACGACGACACCTTCGCGCGGCCCGGATCCGTCCCCGGCAGGATGCTCTCACCGCCGGATACCGTGGCGACGACCGCGTCGGTCATCGGGTCGACGACGCCGAAGAAGAGCACGGAGGTTCCCGAGCCGAGCTTCATCCCGGCCATGCCGCCGGCAGGGGCCCCCTGGGGGCGCACGGCAGACGACGGGAAATGGAGCAGCCGGGCGTCGGTCGTGACGAACACCATCTCGGCGTCATCCGGTGCCTCTGCTGCGCCGACGACGGTGTCGCCGGCCTTCATGTTGATGACCTCGATCTCGGGACGGGTGGGGAGCGCTGAGGGAACGATGCGCTTCACCGTTCCTTGAGCGGTGCCGAGGGCGACCGGGGTATCGCTGTCGAAGCGCACGAACCCGAGGATGCGCTCGTTCTTGGCGGTGATACCCAGGTAGTCGCGCAAGGGCGTTCCGGCCGCCAGCTGCACCGAGGAAGACGGGACCGAGGGGAGGTCGACGGGGGAGAACCGCACGACGCGTCCGAGAGTGGTCAGCGCCCCGATCTCGGCACGTACCGTGGTCTCCACCGTCGCGAGGATGGCGTCGTGCTTGCTGCGGCGCGCCGGAACGGTGAGCTCCTGGCCCTCGCCGAGATCGACGCGCACGGCTCTGCCGGTGGTCGAGAGGACGAGCACCGTGGGGGCGTCTGCGATCTGCAGGTCGACCGCGCCCTTGGTCGCCCGTGGCTTCGGAGGGGCCGCGTTCATCAGGAGCGTCCGGCGAGGTGTGCCGTAGGCGTCGGCAGCGGCGTCCAACTCTCTGGCGACCGCCGCGCGGAGCAACACAGGGCTTCCGAGGAGTTCGCGGAGCGAGGCGATCTCGGCGAGCAGGGCGTCACGCTCGCTCTCGAGCTCGATGCGCGAGAACTTCGTCAGGCGACGCAGCCGCAGCTCGAGGATGTACTCGGCCTGGAGCTCGCTCAGATCGAACACCGAACGCAGACGGGTCCGGGCCTGCTCCGAGTCGTCGGAGGAGCGGATGACCTGGATGACCTCGTCGATGTCGAGGATCGCGATGAGGAGGCCTTCAACGAGGTGGAGACGTTCCTCGCGACGGGCGAGGCGGTACCGGCTACGCCGTGCGATCACTTCGAGGCGGTGACCGACGTAGACGCTCAGCATCTCCTTGAGGCCGAGGGTGCGCGGCTGGCCCTCGACGAGCGCGACATTGTTGATGCTGAAGGAGTCCTCGAGTGGAGTGAGGCGGTACAACTGCTCGAGGACGGCGTTCGGGTCGAAACCCGTCTTCACGCCGATCGCGACGCGCAGTCCGTGGTTGCGGTCCGTGAGGTCGGTGACGTCGCTGATGCCCTGCAGCTTCTTGGACTGCACCGCATCGCGGATCTTCTCGATCAGGCGCTCGGGGCCGACCATGTACGGCAGTTCCGAGACGATGATCCCGGTGCGCCGCGGGCCGAGGGGCTCGACGGAGGTCTTTCCCCGCACCTTGAGGGCGCCGCGCCCGTTGGTGTACGCGTCCTTGACGCCGTCCAGACCCATCAGGATCCCGCCGGAGGGGAAGTCCGGCCCGGGGACGAACTCCATGAGCTCTTCCGTCGTGGCGTCCGGGTTCTCGAGCAAGTGGGTCGCGGCGGCGACGACCTCGATGAGGTTGTGCGGGGCCATGTTGGTGGCCATTCCGACCGCGATGCCGCTCGCACCGTTGACGAGGAGATTCGGGAACGCGGCCGGCAGCACTGCCGGCTGCTGGAACTGCCCGTCGTAGTTCGGGATGAAGTCGACCACGTCCTCATCGAGGTTCTCGGTGAGGGCCAGCGCCGCAGCCGCCAGGCGGGCCTCGGTGTACCGGGCAGCAGCAGGACCATCGTCCAGGGAACCGAAGTTGCCGTGACCGTCGACGAGCGGAACGCGCAGCGCCCACTCCTGCGCCAGGCGCACGAGTGCGTCGTAGATCGCGGAGTCGCCGTGGGGGTGGAGCTTGCCCATGACCTCACCGACGACGCGGGCGCTCTTCACATGGCCGCGATCCGGGCGCAGGCCCATCTCGGCCATCTGATAGAGGATGCGGCGCTGGACGGGCTTGAGGCCGTCGCGCGCGTCGGGCAGAGCCCGCGAATAGATCACCGAGTAGGCATACTCGAGGAACGAACCCTGCATCTCCGTGGAGAGGTCGATGTCCTGGATGCGCTCCTCGACGGGCTCGGGCGGCGGAGTTTTCGGCATGGACTTCCTGAGGGCGTACGGGAGCCTGTGTCAGACTGGCTCGGATGTCCCTCATGCTACCGTCCGAGTCGTCGAGCGCCCGGAGCGTCGTCGGGGTGGCGGCAGACCTGTTCGCCGCGCTGCGTGGCGAGTCCGCGGTGCTTCCCCGCGCCGAATCGGTCGTCCTCGTCGTCATCGACGGCCTCGGCGCGATCAGTCTTCGCGGACACGCCGGCCACGCGCGTGCGCTGACGGGGGGCATGGCGAAGAAGGACGTCGCCCAGTCGGTGTTCCCTTCGACGACGGCGGCGGCTCTCACCAGTATCACCACCGGAGTATGGCCCGGTGAGCACGGCCTCGTGGGCTACCGTGTGCTGGATCCGAGTCGCGATGTGCTCGTCAACCAGCTGAGCGGCTGGGAGAGCGACGGCATCGACCCGCTCAGCTGGCAGACGGCACCGACGATTTTCGAGCGGGCCGGCAGCAAAGGTCACGCGAGTTTCGCCGTGGGGCTTTCCGCCTACGCGAACAGCGGTTTCACGAAGGCGACCCTTCGCGGTGCGGAGTTCGTCGCGGCAGACACCGCGGCGGCGCGGATCGAAGCCGCCTACGCGCTCGCTCAGACCCACCCGGGGGCTCTCGTCTACTGCTACCTCCCCGAGGTCGACAAGGCCGGTCACAAGCACGGCATCGCCTCACGCGAGTGGGTGGCAGCGTTGGAGGATGTCGATGCGGCGCTCGCGGCACGGGTTCCTCCGGGGGTCGGCGTCCTCGTCGCATCCGACCACGGCATGGTCGACGTACCGCAGAAGCGCCAGGTCGTCCTGGAGGAGGAGCATCTCGCCGGCATCCGTCATCTCGGCGGTGAACCCCGGATGCTGCACGCCTATCTCGAGCCTGATGTCGGTGCCGGTGACGTGGTCACGCGCTGGCGGTCCGACCTCCAGGGGATGGCGGATGTCGTCGCCCGGAGCGACGCGATGAACGCACGCCTCTTCGGGCCCACGGTCACCGAGGCCGCGGCATCACGGATCGGGGATGTGCTGGTGATCGCGCGCGGGACCTGGGCCGTGTACGACGGCACGGCTGCCGACCAACGCGGTCGGGCGATGGTCGGTCAACATGGCGCGCTCACCCCGGAGGAGCGTCAGGTTCCGCTGATCAGACTCGGGGCGTTCGCTCGCTGATCACCGCGCCGCAGCGACGCGGCTCGAGATCATTCGTCCGTGCGGGCACCGAAGACGATCTCGTCCCACGAAGGCATCGCGTTCCGGCGGCGTCGTCGCCCACTCGACTCGCTCGAATCCGCAGTGGTGGTCTGTGATGATGCGGGCTGCGGCGTCTCCGGCTCGTCTTCCGGCTGTTCCAGCGCGTCGAAGAGGGAGATGGGGTCGGAGCGCTCTGCGTCCTCGGCGTCCTCGAGGAGGGGCGCTGTTTCGCGTTGTCCGCGGCGGCGGCGCAGAGCCTCGAGCAGATCAGCCGTCTCGGGGTTGGTGCTGGGGGTCGACGGTGCGCGCTTGATGGCGGCATCCTGCGCAGCGGGATCGGAGCGCTCAGGGAGGGAGGGATCTTCGAACTCCACCTCCGGGTTCGGCAGGAGACGCGGACCGAACGCGCCCGAGTCGAAGCGGCTCTCATCCTTGTAGGGCGACGTCGTGCGGTCGGCTTCGACGGCGCGCAGACGGGGGATGAGCCCCTCCGGAAGCGAGCCTTGGCGGGAGAGCTGCGTGGCGTCGGCGTTCAGAGGGGACAGTGCGCTGCGGCGAGGATCGAAGCTCCAGCGTGCGTCGTGCTCGACATCGTTGGCCGTGAACTCGAGCTTGATGGTCCACCCCGAGTCCTCCTTCCAACTGGCCCAGCGCTCGGCACTCGCCTCGATCTCGGCGAGCTTGGCGCGAACCGCGACACCGAAGGTGGGCTGAGCATCGGGTTCGACCTCGCTGCCGATCAAGACCGGCACCGCGAGCGCCTGTCCGATGATGTGCTCTCGCTCGGCGAGGACCGGACCCTCGAATCGGGCGACGTCCTCGACGCTGATGCCGAGCAGCTCGGCGACCTCCGGGGCTGTGAGTCCGGCGCGGATCTGTGCCTGGATGTCACGAGGACTCGCCGCCAGTTTCTGGGCGGTCGGTTCGGCCTGGCGGGTGGCGCGGCGGATCTCGCGCTGCAGCATGTCGTCGATGGGCAGCGCGAACCGCTCGCCCGACTCGGTCGCGAGTACGAGGACTCCTGCTTCTGTGCCGACGATGGTGACGTTTTCCATGCGAATGCCCCTCTGATGGGTGTCCGTTCATGGTGTCACGCGAGGGGCCGCGCGGCAGGGAATAGCCTGGGCGTGCCGTGAGTTTCCTCTGTCGCACGGACGAGCATTTGCGTTATGACCTCTGGTCGTGCAAACTATGGCCGCCGAATACCCGACGGCGCACCACCCACTCGCACCATGAAAGTGGAGATCTACCGCATGGCAACCGATTACGACGCCCCCCGAAAGAGCGAAGACGACTCCGAGTCGATCGAAGCCCTCAAGGAGCGTGTGCCGGACAAGAACTCCGGCTCAAGCGGGGACGAAGACTCCGACAACCCGTCGAGCTTCGACCTTCCGGGTGCCGACCTTTCCGACCTCGAGCTCGACGTCGTCGTGCTGCCCGCGCAGCAGGACGAGTTCACGTGCATGAGCTGCTTCCTCGTGAAGCACCGTTCGCAGCTCGACCACGAGGGCGCATCCGGGCCCATCTGCAAGGAGTGCGCTGCCTAGCAGCCCTTCGAGCGACGTCTCACGCGCCCCCGACCATCGAGGTCAGGGGCGCGCTGTCGTCTCGGACCAGGTTCCGGTCTGCGCCGCGCGGATCGCCGCGGCGAGGCGGTCGGGAGTCCGGGAGGAGATGCTCCAGGCATCGACCGGGTCGTCGGCATCGAGATTCGGGACGACCACGATGCCGTCGATCCCGCCACGGATCAGGTGCCAGCCGCGCGCCGGGAGTCCCGGCCCGCGCGCGTGACGCGCATCTTCCCCGGTCAGTGCCGCGGGATCGCCCAGATGCGCGACATCGATGTGCGCACGACCGGCGCGCAGGACGGTGCCGTCGACCGAGACGACCGGCGTCGCCGCGACGAACGCGAGGACCAGGAACGCGGAGACCGCCGCTCCGACGACGAGTGCCACAGTCGATCCGATCGGGACGAAGACGAGCGACACCATCGGCCCCGCCACCGCGACGGTGACCAGCAGCCACAGGCTGGGTGCGAGTCGTTCGCGATAGCGCGGGCGTGTGTCTGTGCCGGTGTTCTGCATTAGCCTCATGGGGTGACCGATTCCGTTGATATCCCCATTATCGCCGCGACGGTGCCCGGATACGCGCATCCGGGTGATGCCGGCGCAGATCTGGTCGCGGCCGAGGCGGTGCATCTCGAGCCGGGCGAGCGCGCCCTGGTCGGCACGGGTGTGCGCATCGCCCTTCCCGACGGTTATGCCGCGTTCGTGGTCCCGCGCAGCGGTCTCGCGGCCAAGCACGGGATCTCGATCGTGAACTCGCCCGGGACCGTGGACTCCGGGTACCGAGGCGAGATCAAGGTGAGTCTGATCAACACCGATATCCACAGCGCGTACGATGTGGCGGTCGGCGATCGAATCGCACAGCTGATCATCATGCCGGTGACTCGCGCCACGTTCCTCCCGGTCGACGAGTTGACGGAAAGTGTCCGCGGCGCCGGCGGATTCGGCTCCACCGGCTACCAGGCGGGGCGCACCCAGAACGAAGCAGGGCAGACCAATGACTGACAACAACGAGATATCCCCGAAGGCAGCGCCCGAGAATCGCGCCACAGAGGGTCCGTTCGACGACTCCGAGGCGAATCCTGTACGCCCCTACATCGATCTCGGCGGGATCAAGATCCTCCCCAGGGAGGGGCTGAATCTCCGACTCGAGGTCGAGGAGCAGACCAAGCGCATCGTCGCGGTGGGACTCGACTACGCGGACTCCTCGCTCCAGGTGCAGCCGTTCGCGGCACCGCGCTCCGGAGGCCTGTGGGACGAAACGCGCGTCCAGCTGCGCGATCAGGTCAAGGCGCAGGGCGGTCGTGTCGAAGAGCGTGAGGGTCCGCTCGGCAAGGAGCTCCTCGCCGAAGTCCCGGCCACAGCCAGCGAGGGCTCCGGTCTTCGCCTCGCGCGCTTCATCGGCATCGACGGCCCGCGCTGGTTCCTGCGCGGGGTCATCGGGGGAGCAGGTGCATCCGATCCGGAGGCGGGGGCGAAGGTCGAGGATCTCTTCCGATCGATCGTCGTCGTACGCGGCGGGTCACCGATGCCCCCTCGCGACCTCATCCCGCTGAAGATGCCGGCGACCCCGGGTTCCGCGTGAGCACCCCGGGCCAGGATCCCGAGCGAGACAAGCGCACGTCCGAGATCCTCGGTGAGGCACTCGGCGGTGCCGCCCGCCGTGCAGGCCTCGATCCGACGGCGGGCGGGAGCACCCACAGGGTCGTTTGGTCCGCGATGGGCGGGTGGCGGGGGGTCCTCGAGTCGGTGCTGCCCAGCCTCGCCTTCGTCATCATCT
Organism: Microbacterium paraoxydans; assembly: GCF_020524545.1. GTDB lineage: Bacteria > Actinomycetota > Actinomycetes > Actinomycetales > Microbacteriaceae > Microbacterium > Microbacterium paraoxydans_C. The sequence continues at coordinate 348,761 of NZ_JAIVLG010000004.1, forward strand.
TCACGATCCGCCCCGAACCGCTGATCCTGTCGCTCGGTGTCTCCGTCGGCCTCGCGGCGATCTTCACGGTCGTCCGGCTCGTGCAGAAGTCGCCGCCGTCGGCAGCGCTCGGCGGCCTCATCGCTGCTGTGGCGGCCGCGGCCCTCGCGCTGTGGACAGGGCGAGGGGCGGACAACTTCGTTCCCGGACTGATCACGAACGCGGTGTACGGATCGGTGATCCTGGTATCGGCACTGATCGGGTGGTCGCTGATCGGCCTCGCGGTCGGATTCCTGATGGGGGAGGGCACCACGTGGCGCGGCGATCGTCGCAAGCGCCGCGCCTACTTCTGGCTCGGGATCGCATGGGCTGCACTGTTCTTCGCGCGTCTCGCCGTGCAGCTTCCGCTGTATCTCGCGGGAGACGTCACCGCACTCGGCACGCTCAAGCTCGTGATGGGGTTGCCGCTGTTCGCTCCCCTCATCGCCGTGACCTGGCTCGTCGTCCGTGCTCTGCATCCGCGACAGCCGGCGCTCGAGGACAGCTCCGAGGCATGATAGATTTATCTTGACATCAAGATAAATCGCAGGCTTTCGCCCGCGGCCTCTGCGGAGCAGACTGGTTAGGTCCGCCTTGCTAGCCGCAGGGGCTCGCTGGCGAGCAAGATGGAGGCGCCTGTCGCTTCCATCCGAATAGAAGGAGACGGATTCGTGTCCACGGTGAACAGCTTCGGTGCCAAGAGCACCCTGACAGTCGGCAGCACCGACTACGAGATCTTCCGCATCGACACGGTGCCCGGTTTCGAGAAGCTCCCCTTCAGTCTCAAGGTCCTCCTCGAGAACCTGCTCCGCACCGAGGACGGCGCGAACGTGACGAAGGCGCAGATCGAGGCGCTGGGGTCCTGGGATGCCGCGGCAGAGCCCAGCACCGAGATCCAGTTCACGCCTGCGCGCGTGGTCATGCAGGACTTCACCGGCGTCCCCTGCATCGTGGACCTCGCCACCATGCGCGAGGCGGTCACGGCTCTCGGCGGTGACGCGAACAAGATCAACCCGCTCTCGCCCGCCGAGATGGTCATCGACCACTCCGTCATCGCCGACCTGTTCGGCTCGGAGAACGCCCTCGAGCGCAACGTCGAGATCGAGTACGAGCGCAACGGCGAGCGGTATCAGTTCCTGCGCTGGGGCCAGACGGCGTTCAGCGACTTCAAGGTCGTCCCGCCCGGAACCGGAATCGTCCACCAGGTGAACATCGAGCACCTCGCCAAGGTCATCTACGACCGCGACGTCAACGGCGTGCTGCGCGCCTACCCCGACACCTGCGTCGGCACCGACTCGCACACCACCATGGTGAACGGTCTCGGCGTGCTCGGCTGGGGCGTCGGCGGCATCGAGGCCGAGGCCGCGATGCTCGGTCAGCCCGTGTCGATGCTGATCCCGCGCGTCGTCGGTTTCAAGCTCTCCGGCGAGATCCCGGCCGGCGTGACCGCGACCGACGTCGTCCTGACGATCACCGACATGCTGCGCAAGCACGGTGTGGTGGGCAAGTTCGTCGAGTTCTACGGCGAGGGCGTCGCATCGGTTCCCCTCGCCAACCGCGCCACCATCGGCAACATGTCTCCGGAGTTCGGTTCGACCGCGGCGATCTTCCCGATCGATGACGTGACGCTCGACTACCTGCGCCTCACCGGCCGCAGCGAAGAGGCGGTCGCGCTGGTCGAGGCGTACTCCAAGGAGCAGAAGCTCTGGCACGATGCCGCGCATGAGCCGACCTTCAGCGAGTATCTCGAGCTCGACCTCGGCACGGTCGTCCCCTCGATCGCCGGCCCGAAGCGCCCGCAGGACCGCATCCTCCTCTCCGAGGCGAAATCGCAGTTCGAGCACGACATCCTGAGCTACGCCTCTCCTTCCACTTCGGACTCGATCGTCGACCTCGAGTCGAAGCACTCGTTCCCGGCCTCCGACCCCGGTCAGGCGCCCGGCGACGAAGAGCCCTCCACGCGTCCGGTGCACATCAACAGCGGCGCTCCGGCGAACGCCTCGAAGCCCGTGCCGGTCACGACGCCGACGGGGGAGAAGTACATCCTCGACAACGGCGCCGTCACGCTCGCGGCCATCACGTCGTGCACCAACACCTCGAACCCGTCGGTCATGATCGCCGCAGGCCTCGTCGCTCGCAAGGCGCTCGAGAAGGGCCTGAAGCAGAAGCCCTGGGTCAAGACCACGCTCGGCCCCGGCTCGAAGGTCGTCACCGACTACTACGAGAAGTCCGGTCTCGACAAGGATCTCGAGGGACTCGGCTTCTACACCGTCGGGTACGGCTGCACGATCTGCATCGGCAACTCGGGCCCGCTGATCGAGGAGGTGTCGGAGGCGATCAACTCGCACGACCTCGCCGTCACCGCGGTTCTCTCCGGTAACCGCAACTTCGAGGGACGCATCAGCCCCGACGTGAAGATGAACTACCTCGCGAGCCCGCCGCTGGTGATCGCGTACGCACTCGCCGGCTCGATGCACTTCGACTTCGAGAACGACGCGCTCGGCAAGGGCAGCGACGGCGAAGACGTCTTCCTGAAGGACATCTGGCCGACGCCGGACGAGGTTCAGGAGATCGTCGACTCGTCCATCTCGCGCGACCAGTTCATCAAGCAGTACGCCACCGTCTTCGACGGCGACGAGCGCTGGCGCAGCCTGCCCACCCCGGATGACGCGATCTTCCAGTGGGATGAGAGCTCGACGTACGTCCGCAAGGCACCGTACTTCGACGGCATGACGATGGAGCTCACCCCGGTGAAGGACATCGAGGGCGCGCGCGTCATGGCGACGCTCGGCGACTCGGTCACCACCGACCACATCTCGCCGGCCGGAAACATCAAGCCCGGCACGCCCGCGGCCCAGTACCTCACCGAGCACGGCGTTGACCGCAAGGACTTCAACTCCTTCGGTTCGCGTCGCGGCAACCACGAGGTCATGATCCGCGGCACCTTCGCCAACATCCGTCTGAAGAACGCGATGGTCGCGGCCGTCAACGACGGACAGGTCGTCGAGGGCGGATTCACGCGCGACTTCACCCAGCCGGGCGGACCGCAGTCGTACATCTACGACGCCAGCATGAACTACCAGGCACAGGGCACGCCCCTCGTCATCTTCGGTGGCAAGGAGTACGGCTCCGGTTCGTCGCGTGACTGGGCGGCCAAGGGTACGAGCCTGCTGGGCGTCAAGGCGGTCATCACCGAGAGCTTCGAGCGCATCCACCGCTCGAACCTGATCGGCATGGGTGTCGTCCCGCTGCAGTTCCCCGCCGGCGAGAGCTGGGAGTCGCTGGGTCTCGACGGTACCGAGATCGTCTCGATCTCGGGTCTGGAAGAGCTCAACAACGGAGTCACGCCGAAGACCGTCAAGGTCACGGCCACCCCGAGCGAGAACTCGCCCGAGGGCAAGCAGCCGGTGGAGTTCGACGCCGTCGTCCGCATCGACACTCCCGGTGAAGCCGACTACTACCGCAACGGCGGCATCCTGCAGTACGTGCTGCGTTCGCTGGTCTGATCGCAGAGACGATGGGGCTCGGGTCTTCGGATCCGAGCCCCATTGTCTTGTCAAGGGGGTGCTCGCTCACGGGGGTCTCACGTGCGAGCGCGATAGGATCAGGTTGGCGTCGGCGCCCTGTCCGATGCTTCCGGTGAAGCCTGTGAGGAGGCGCAGATGCCCATTCTTCCGAGCATCTCAGGACCCCGTGATCTGGATGCGCTCTCGACCGATCAGCTCGCAGAACTCGCTGCGGAGATCCGCACCTTCCTCGTCGAGAACGTGTCGCGAACCGGGGGACACCTCGGCCCCAACCTGGGCGTCGTCGAGCTGACCATCGCTCTGCACCGGGTGTTCTCGTCGCCGGATGACCCGTTCATCTTCGACACCGGCCACCAGTCCTATGTGCACAAGCTGCTCACCGGGCGGCAGGACTTCTCCGGGCTCCGCGTGCGCGGCGGACTCGCCGGCTACCCGCAACGCGGCGAGAGCGACCACGACGTCGTGGAGTCGTCGCACGCATCGAGCTCCCTCAGCTGGGCGGACGGCATCTCTCGGGCGCTGACAGCGACGGGGCGCGAGGATCGTCATGTCGTCGCCGTGGTCGGTGACGGCGCGCTCACGGGCGGCATGACCTGGGAGGCGTTGAACAACATCTCCGACGACAACGATCGCAATCTGGTGATCGTCGTCAACGACAACGGACGTTCGTATGCGCCGACCATCGGCGGCATGTCACGGTATCTCAACCGAGTTCGCACCGCCGCGGCCTACAAGGATCTCCACCGCAAGTCGGACCGGCTGTTCCGAGCCTTCGGCCCGGTGGGGCGTGCGGTGTTCCGCGGTGTCCGGGGCGGGACCCACGGGTTCCTCTCCCGGTTCGCCAACAACGAGGCGCTGTACTCGAACCTCGACATCAAGTACCTCGGCCCGGTCGATGGCCATGATCTTCCTGCCCTCCTCGAGACGCTCGAGCTGGCGAAGTCCTATGGTGCTCCGGTCATCGTCCACACGATCACCGAGAAGGGCCGCGGCTATCAGCCAGCGCGTGATGACGAGGCGGACCAGTTCCATGCCGTCGGCAAGATCGACCCGACGACCGGTGAGACTCTCTCGTCGGGCGGGCGCGGCTGGACCGATGTCTTCTCCGACGCTCTGGTGTCTGTGGGAGAGCGCCGGAAGGACGTCATCGCGATGACCGCCGCGATGCTGCGGCCGACGGGTCTCGCGCCGTTCGCCGAGCGGTTCCCGGATCGTGTGTACGACGTGGGCATCGCCGAGCAGCACGCGGTGGCGTCGGCGGCCGGACTCGCCTTCGGCGGGCTGCACCCCGTCGTCGCCCTGTACGCCACCTTCATGGGCCGCGCCTTCGACCAGGTTCTGATGGATGTCGCTCTCCACCGGGCGGGTGTCACGTTCGTGCTCGACCGTGCCGGCGTCACGGGTCCTGACGGCCCCAGTCACCACGGTATGTGGGACCTCGCGATGCTGCAGATCGTTCCGCACATCCGGATCGCGGCTCCTCGCGATGGTGCTCGACTGACAGAAGCGCTCGAAGAGGCCGTGCAGGTCGATGACGCACCGACGGTCATCCGGTTCCCGAAGGGCGAGGTGTCCGCGGACCTCCCGGCGCTCGAGAGACTGCGTGACGGCGTCGACGTCCTCGCTCGCGGCGAGTCCGAAGACGTGCTGATCGTGGCGATCGGGCCTTTCGCCGAGCTCGCGCTCGATGTCGCGGACCGGCTTCGGGCGCAGGGGATCGGCGCGACCGTCATCGACCCGCGCTGGGCGATCCCGGTGCAGCCGTCGATCGTCGAGCTGGCCGGGCAACATCGGCTCGTGATCACCATGGAGGACGGGATCCGTGTCGGTGGAATCGGCACGCGGGTGCGGCAGGTGCTCCGAGAGGCGGGCATCGACACGGCTGTCGACGAGCTGGGCCTGCCGGACGAGTTCATCGATCACGCGTCGCGGGACCAGATTCTCGCCGACGCGGGTCTGACGGCGCCGAAGATCGCGCAGGACATCGTCTCCCAGGTGCTCGGAACCCGCATCCCGAAGGCGCGTCACGCCGGCGAGACCGGAACCATCGATCTGCCGCTACGCGAACACCGCTGAGACCGGCGCTCGCGCACGGGAGTCAGCTCAAGGCGTCTTGCGCCGCCTCTCAGTCGAAGCCGGCGAGTGCGTCCGCGACGATCGGTTCGACCAACCCTCGGCAGCGTTCGCGGTCGGCGGCGACGAGACCGATGCGCGTGCGACGGTCGATGACATCCTCGACCGTCAGCGCCCCCTCGACGCCCACGGCGAACTCCACCTCAGCCCGGGTCAGGCCGGTGGGTGCGTCGATCACCTCGCCGGAGCCCGGGACGACACGGTCGACGAGCCGGAGCGAGGACGTTCCACTCGGTGGGGCTCCCAGCGCGCGGGTTCGGCTGGCGAGGTCGACGGCATCCTCGGCCATCCTCCGATACGTGGTCAGCTTGCCGCCGAGCACCGTGATGAAGCCGTCATCCGCGGTCGTGACCAGGTGTCTCCGTGAGACATCCGCCGTCGTGCGGGTTCCACTGTCGACGAGGGGGCGCAGCCCCGCGAAGGCGCCGCGCACCTGCTCGCGTCGGAGCGGCGTGGCGACGACGCGATTGAGGCTTGCCAGCAGGAAGGCGATCTCCTGCTCCGTGGGTTCCGCGACCCGGGGTATCGGACCCGGAGCGTCCTCGTCCGTCAGGCCCACGATCACTCGGCCGTGAGCCTGGGGCAGTGCGAAGACGTAGCGACTGATGGACCCCTCGTGCGGAATGGTGAGTGCGGCGGTCGGACTTCCGAGGTCCGCCGAGTCGAGGATGATGTGCGTTCCGCGACTCGGCCGGACGCGGATCATCTGATCGAGGGCTCCCGCCCAGACGCCCGTCGCGTTGATGACCGCACGCGCGCCGATCTCGAATCGCTCGCCGGAGGTCGTCTCCTCGACGGAAGCGCCGTCTCCACGCAGCGCGACGGCACGGACCCGGGTGAGGATCCGGGCACCGAGCGACGCCGCCGTGCGGGCGACGACCGTCACGAGCCTGGCGTCGTCGACGAGTTGACCGTCATAGGACAGCATGCCACCACGGAGGCCGCGTGGGTCCAGCGCAGGAGCCAACCGGGTCGCGGTGCGGGCCGACACGATGGACGGGGCAGGAAGCACCGCGCGGGGCGTACGCGCCCGCATGCGAAGCAGGTCGCCCATTCCCATGCCCACCGCGCCCGCGACACGTTGATGCAGCGCGATGCGGGAAGCGAAGGGAAGGAGCTGGCCGAGAGGGCGGATCAGGTGCGGCGCGATCGTCGTCATGAGGAGATGTCGTTCGAGCGCGCTCTCCTTCGCGGTCTGGATATCACCGGTCGCGAGATAGCGCAGTCCGCCGTGCACGAGCTTGGAACTGAACCGGCTGGTCCCAAACGCCAGATCCTCTGATTCGATCAATGTGACGCGAAGACCGCGTGACGCCGCATCGAGGGCGACGCCCGCCCCGGTGATGCCGCCGCCGACCACGAGGACGTCGACGCTCTCCTCCGCGGACCGCGTCAGTTCCACGCGTCGGCGTGCGATGTTGAGCGCGGACGACTCCGGGGTCATGGACGGAGCAGCCCATCGAGCGCAGCCCGCAATTCGCGTTCCCACGCGTCGTCGGAGATGAGCTCCGAGACCGTCCCGTGCGACAGCACCGCGGATTGGGTCACGAGCAGGAGCATGACCGCGATCTCCGAGGGAGGCGCCACGCGGATGGAATCGTGGGTCTGAACCGTGTCGATCGCGGTGGTGAGCCACCGCAGGATCGAGTGCTGGCTCGACCCCACCCGTTCGAGCGTGTATCGCGTGAACGCCTCGGGTTCATCCGCGAGCAGGCGCGCGAAGACCGGGTCGTCGCGGAAGCGGCCCGAGAACAGCAGGATGTCGTCGACGAGTGCCGTCCGCGTGTGCACCTGCGCGGGGATCGCGCTCAGGATGTGCTCCACCCTGCGCAGAAGGGCGGAGCGGACGACATCGTCGGCGTCGGCCCAGTTGCGGTAGATCGTGGGACGACTCAGCTCGGAGCGACGCGCGAGCTCCGCGACCGTCACACCTCGCACACCGCGGCGTTCGAGGAGCCCGTCGGCGGCATCGAGGATCCGGGTCTGCGTCGCATCCCACACCGGTTGACGTTCTTCCATGATGTGTCACACTGTAACGCATGGCGCAAGGAGATGTCGTGGTCGAAGCGGACCCGTCGATGAGATGGAACGGCTGGGGGGATCCGGCGAAGGCCAAGGACCTGCCGCTGGCGGTGCGGGCGCTGCTTCCGATGCTGCTCGGGCGCGTACGCAAGCCCGAGCCCGCGGTAGAACTCGCACACGTGCAGCTGAGGCCCTCGCGGTTGACCGATGAGGACCGTGCGGCCTTCTGCGCCGCGATCGGTCCCGAGAACGTGGATGACGCCGCCGAGGCGCGTATCCGTCACGCCGGTGGGCGTTCGACACCCGACCTGCTCCGGCGCCGCGAGGTCGAGCAGGACGCGCCCGATGCCGTCCTCCGCCCCGCCGATCACGAGGAGGTCCGAGCATGTCTCGACATCGCCGTCGCTCGGGGGATCGCGGTGATCCCCTTCGGCGGCGGCACGAGCGTCGTCGGAGCGCTTGATCCCGAACGGGGCGGGCACCACGCCGTCGTGAGTCTCGACCTGCGACGCCTCAGGGGCCTGATCCGGCTCGATGACGTCAGCCGTGACGCCGTGCTCGCTGCAGGAACGACGGGTCCCGAGGCGGAAGCGCTGCTGTCCGCCCATGGTTTCGAACTCGGTCACTTCCCGCAGAGCTTCCGCTACGCCACGATCGGAGGGTTCGCAGCGGCGCGGTCGTCGGGCCAGAATTCCGCGGGCAACGGGCGCTTCGACACGATGGTCACCGGAATCAGGGTGGCGACACCGACGGGCGACATCGAGCTCGGGCGCGCTCCCGGTTCTGCCGCGGGGCCCGATCTGATCAGGGTGTTCCTCGGCTCCGAGGGCATCTTCGGCGTGATCACCGAGGTGCGGGTGCGGGTGCATCCGATCCCACGTGACCGGGTGTTCGAGTCGTGGAGCTTCCCCGACTTCGCCAGCGGAGCCGAGGGACTGCGCAGGGTCGCACAGCAGGGCAACGGCCCCACGGTCATCCGGCTCGCGGACGAGGCGGAGACCGCGGTCACTCTCGCCCAGGTCGGCAGGATCGGCAAGGCCCTCGCGAAGGGCGCGAGCGTGGTGACCGTGTACGAGGGCGTGGACATCGCGGAGAGGCGCGCCCGCACCGCGGTCCAGCTCGCTGCGGCCGGAGGGGTCTCGGCGGGTGAAGGACCGGCGGAGGACTGGAGAAAGGGGCGATTCGACGGCCCCTATCTGCGGGATTCACTGCTCGACGCCGGGGTGTTCTGTGAGACGCTCGAGACCGCGACGACCTGGCGGAACCTGCACGCGTTGCGTTCTGCCGTCGAAGAGGCGCTCAAGGCCGGTTTCAGTCATGTTGGCGCGAAGGCGTACGTCATGTGCCACGTGTCCCACATCTATCCGACCGGGGCATCGCTGTACTTCACCGTCCTCGCGGCGCTCCGTCCGGAGCCGCTCGACATCTGGACGGCTGTGAAGGCCCGCGTCAACGATGCCATCCTGGGGTCGGGTGGGACCATCAGCCATCACCATGCGGTGGGTAGGGATCATGCGCCCTGGCTCCGTCAGGAGATCGGCGACACCGGCATCCGCATCCTCTCCGCCATCAAGCGCGAACTCGACCCCACCGGTGTCCTCAACCCGGGTGCGGTGCTCGAGATCGAGCGGACGCGCTGACATGTCGGAGCACATCGCCGTGCTCGCGAATCCGTCATCCGGCAAGGGCAGGGGCGGGCGAGCGGCCGAAGCGGCCGTCGGGCTTCTTCGGGAACGCGGCGTCGAGGTGCGCACCTTCGTGGGGGGCTCCGCGGCGGATACCGCGCGGCTCGCCGCGGTGGCGTTGACGGACGACCCCCGCGTCCTCATGGTCGTGGGCGGTGACGGCACGCTTTCCGGCGTGCTCGAGACGGTGTGCGGCGCCACTGTCCCCATCGCCCTGGTGGCTGCGGGCACGGGGAACGATCTCGCCCGGGCTCTTGGACTCCCGCGCGGAGACGCACGCGCTGCCGCCGAACTCGCCCTGACGGGCGTGCCGCGAGGGATCGATGTCGGCGTGATCCGCACCGCGGAGGGCAGCCGGAGGTTCCTGACCATCGCGGCGCTGGGCTTCGACGCGAAGGTCAGCGATCGCACCAACCGGCTCCGCTGGCCGCACGGCGCGCCGCGCTACTACCTCGCACTGCTCATCGAGCTGATGCGACTGCAGCCGATGGACTTCACCCTCGCGGTGGACGAGGAACCCGCCAGGAGCTCGCCGGGCACGCTCATCGCAGCAGGCAGCACCTCGAGCTACGGCGGCGGAATGCCGATCTGTGCCGGGGCTGTTCCGGACGACGGGCTCCTCGACCTCGTTCACGTCGCACCGCTTCGCCGGCTGCGCCTGTTGCGTCTGTTCCCGCTGCTGCTCCGCGGCAGGCATCTCTCGCGCGGTGAGGTCGCGCATCGTCGCGCACGGTCGGTCACGGTGTCGGCCCCTGGTCTCGTGGTCTACGCCGACGGTGAGCGGATCGGCGAGGGGGAATGCACCATCTCGGTGCTTCCGAGAGCGCTCACGATGATGGTGCCGAAGGAGAGCGATGACTGAGTTCGACGAAGACGTCGTGGTCGTGGGTTCCGGGTTCGGAGGCTCGGTGGCCGCACTGCGCCTGGTGGAGAAGGGCTACCGTGTCCGCGTCTATGAGGCGGGTCGCCGCTTCGAGGACGATGACTTCGCGAAGACCAACTGGCACGTCCGGCGCTACCTGTGGGCACCGGCTCTGGGGTGCTACGGAATTCAGCGCATCCACCGACTGCCGCATGTGATGATCCTGGCCGGGGCCGGTGTGGGAGGCGGATCGCTCAACTACGCGAACACGCTCTATCAGCCGGGTCCGGCTTTCTTCGCGGACCCGCAGTGGCGCGATATCGCGGAGTGGGAGACCGAACTCGCACCGCACTACGCCACGGCGAAGAGGATGCTCGGTGTCGTGGAGCGCTATCCGCACACCGGTCCTGTGGAGAGGATCATGGCCGGCGCGGCGGACGACCTCGGTGTCGGCTCCACGTTCCGGCGCGCGCCGGTCGGTGTCTGGTTCGGGAGGCCGGGGGAGCGCACGCCGGACCCCTTCTTCGGCGGCGAAGGCCCGGATCGCACCGGATGCACCCTCTGCGGCAACTGCATGGTGGGCTGCCGGGTCGGCGCGAAGAACACCCTCATGAAGAACTATCTCGCTCTCGCAGAGCGTCGCGGTGTCGCGATCGAGGCGCTGCGCACGGTCAGCGAGGTGCGGGAGCTCCCGGGCGGGGGTTTCGCCGTCACCACGCAGCGCAGCGGGGCGTGGTTCCGACGTTCGCGGAGGACCGTGACCGCTCGGCAGGTGGTGCTGGCGGCCGGCACGTGGGGCACGCAGCAGTTGCTGCATCGGATGAAGGAGTCCGGGGCACTGCCTCGGATCTCGGCGTCGATCGGACGCCTCACGCGTACCAACTCGGAAGCGCTGGACGGTGCGGTCGCCACGAAGGTCCCGGAGTCGCTCCAGCTCGCCCGAGGCGTCGCGATCACGACGTCGTTCCACATCGATGAGCGCACGCACGTCGAGAACGTCCGTTATGGCCCGGGGTCGAACCTGATGGGGGTACTGGCGACCGTGATCGTCCCCGGAGGGCGGCCGCTGGGGGTGCGGCTGCGCAGCGTCGTTGCGCAGTTTCTCCGTTCCCCGCTGCGTCAATTCCGGTTGGGGAGCCTCCGCCGCTGGAGCGAGCGGGGGATCATCGCTCTGGTGATGCAGACGGCGGACAACTCGCTCACGCTCTCGCTGCGCCGTCGCTTCGGTCGCTTGGTGATGACGAGCGCACAGGGGCACGGATCCCCTAACCCGAGCTACCTGCCCCAGGCCCACGCGGCGACGGAGGCGATCGCTGCACGGGTCGAGGCAGAGGGAGGGATGCCCGCGGCTCCGCGCGGCTCCTGGCCGGAGGTGTTCGGCATCCCGCTCACCGCGCACTTGCTCGGCGGCGCGGTGATCTCGGCGTCGTCCGCAGAAGGGGTCATCGATGCGTATCACCGCGTCTGGGGTCATCCGGGGCTCCACGTCGTCGACGGTGCTGCGGTGCCCGCCAATCCCGGGGTGAATCCCTCGCTCACGATCACCGCACTCGCGGAGCGGGCGCTTTCCTTCTGGCCTCGATGCGGAGAGGACGATGCGAGGCCGATTCAGCCCGCGGATTGAGTCTTGGTGAGCGGGATCGCTCGCACAGGATCCTCGCACAGCGCCCGCGACGCCGTCCGGTACCAGCCGAAGGCAACGCTGACCCCGCTCAACGCCGAGAGCGGCAGCGCGATGTACGGCTCGGTGATGTGACCCAGCAGGGTGCCGAACTCCGACGTCGCGCTCACCGGCCAGACGCCGACGAGCGCGATGACCGCACCTCCGACGATGAGACCGAGCCCTGCGAAGGAGAGAACGTGTCGGCGCATGCTCGTCACCGTTCGCAGAAGTCTCCCCAGCATGAAAGCAGCCGCGCCGCCGATGACGGTCGCCAGAACCGAGAAGGCCACGACGAAGCACAGCTGGAACCAGGCAACCAAGATCAGGATCGAGAGAACTCCCTGTACGGATCGCGACAGGATCGTGAGAACGACGGTCGTCACGAGGAGGAACAGCGCGTTGAACGTGATGCAGGCCGTGAGCGCGCCGCGCCAGAACTCCCACCGGCTGAAGGCCATCGGGTGCTCCGCCGTGCGCGGCGAGGGGCGAGACATCATCGATCCAGGCTAGGGCGTGCGGGCGCGCTGGACGACGAAGCGCCCCACCGGATTCGCTGGGAATCCCGTGGGGCGCTTCGCGTCATGGTGTGAGGTCAGCGGTTCTCGACGCCCCGGATCTGCGGGGTGTGGAATGAGCCGCCGAAGGCCCGCTCGGACGCGCCCTCGCGGTCGAGGTACGGTGAGGCGCCACCGTCGATGAACGGCCAGCCGGCCCCGAGGATCAGGCACAGATCGATGTCCTCGACCTCGGGCACGACGCCTTCGTCCAGCATCAGCTTGATCTCCTGCGCCAGGCCGTCCTGAACACGCTGCAGGATCGTCGCCGCCGAGGCGGGGGTCTTCCCGACAGCAGGCTTCAGCACCTTCTCGGCCTGCTTCGTCCAGCCGACGACACGTCCGCCCTTGTCCTTCTCCACGACCGCGTCGAGTTCTGCGAGCGCATGGAAGTTCTCGTTGGCGTAGAACCGGTCGGGGAAGGCGTGGACCATCGTGTCCTGCACATGGGCGGCGACCTTCCACCCGACCAGGTCGATCAGCTGGAACGGTCCCATCGGGAGGCCGAGCGGGCCGAACGCCTTCTCGACGTCCGCGATCGGTGTGCCCTCGTAGACCGCACGGGCGGCTTCGCCCATGACCTTGGCCAGCAGTCGGTTCACGACGAAGCCCGGCGCGTCTGCGGTGAGTACCGCGTTCTTTCCGAGACTCTTCGCGACGACGAAAGCCGTCGACAGGGCGGCGTCGTCCGTCGCGGGTGTCTTCACGATCTCGATCAGCGGCATCACCGCGACCGGGTTGAAGAAGTGGAAGCCCACGAGACGCTCGGGGTGCGCCAGCTTGGAGCCGATCTCCTCGACGGACAGCGACGAGGTGTTGGTCGCGAGGATCGCGTCCTCGGCGATGATCTTCTCGATCTCGCCGAACACCTGCTGCTTGACGCCGACCTCTTCGAACACGGCCTCGATCACGAAGTCGCAGTCCGCGTAGAGGCTCTTGTCCGTGGTACCGGTGACGAGCGCACGCAGTTTGTTCGCGGAGTCGGAGTCCAGGCGGCCTTTCGCCTCGAGCTTGCCGATCTCCTCGTGGATGTACGCGACGCCCTTGTCGACGCGCGCCTGATCGAGGTCCGTGATGAGCACAGGCACCTGCAGCTTGCGCACGAACAGGAGGGCGAACTGGCTCGCCATGAGGCCGGCTCCGATGATGCCGACTTTGGTGACCTTCTTCGCGAGCTGCTTGTCCGGGGCGCCGACAGGACGCTTCGCGCGCTTCTGCACGAGGTCGAAGGCGTACATGGACGCCGCGAACTGGTCGCCCGTGACGAGTTCGGCGAGCGCTTCGTCCTCGCGAGCGAAGCCGTCGGCCTTGGTCCCGGTCTTGGCCTTGTCGAGCAGGTCGAGTGCAGCGTACGGCGACTTCGGCACGGTGCCGATCTTCGACTCGAGCATTCCGCGTGCCATCTTGATGGCGATCGGCCACTTGGTGAGGCGTTCGATCTTACCGGGCTCGTTCTTGCGCTCGACCTTCTTGCCGCCGAGAACGGCGTCCGCCCACGACAGGGAGTTCTCGAGGTAGTTCGCGGCGGGGAAGATCGCGTCGAAGATGCCCAGATCGAATGCCTGCTGAGGCTTGAGCATGCGGTTCTGCTTGAGCGGGTTGGAGATGACGACCTCGAGCGCGTTCTCGATGCCGATCAGGTTCGGCAGCAGGTACGCGCCACCCCAACCGGGGATGATGCCGAGGAAGACCTCGGGCAGAGCGACCGCCGCGGCCGATGCGTCGACCGTGCGGTAGCTGGAGTTCAGCGCGATCTCCAGGCCGCCGCCCAGGGCGAGACCGTTCACGAAGGCGAAGGACGGGACTCCGAGGTCGCCGAGCTTGCCGAGGACCTTGTGACCGAGCTGCGCGATCAGGCGGGCGTTGTCGCGCGAGCCGACCTTGCTGATGTCGGACAAATCGGCGCCCGCGGCGAGGATGTACTGCTTCCCCGTGACGCCGACCGCGTGGATCTCGCCCGCGGCCGCGCGCACCTTGAGGCCGTCGAGTGTCTCACCCAGCTGCGTGAGGGTCGCCGGTCCCAGAGTGTTCGGACGCGTGTGATCACGGCCGTTGTCGAGTGTGATCAGGGCGAGCACCTTGCCGGAGGCGAGACGGATGTCGCGCACCGGAGATTGTGTGATGACCTCGCCCTCGGTGAGTGCCTGGATGGGGGAGAAGTCGATCTCGTCGTAGTTGGTCACAGTGGCGCTCACTTCTTCTTCTTGCCGTCGTAGTGCGGGTTCTCCCAAATGACCGAACCGCCCTGGCCGAGGCCGACGCACATGGCGGTCAGACCGTAACGGACGTCCGGGCGCTCAGCGAACTGAGCCGCGAGCTGGATCATCAGACGCACACCGGATGCCGCGAGCGGGTGTCCCAGCGCGATCGCGCCGCCCCACTGGTTGACCCGGGGGTCGTCATCGGCGATGCCGAAGTGGTCGAGCAGCGAGATCACCTGGATGGCGAACGCCTCGTTGAGCTCGAACAGGCCGATGTCACCGATCGTGAGTCCGGCCTTCTTGAGGGCCTTCTCGGTCGACGGGATCGGTCCGATGCCCATGATCTCGGGCTGCACGCCGGCGAAGGCGAAGGAGACCATCCGCATCTTCGGCGCGAGTCCGAACTCCTTCACCGCTCCGCTCCCGGCGAGCAGAGACATCGTCGCGCCGTCGGTGAGAGGAGACGACGTGCCGGCGGTCACGCGCCCGTGCGGGCGGAAGGGCGTCTTGAGCGCCGCGAGATCCTCCATCGTGGTCTGCGGGCGACGGCCCTCGTCCTCGGTCGCGAGACCCCAGGCGCCGTCCGGTCCCTTGGTCGCCACCGACACGAGGTCGGGCTGGATCTTGCCGGCGTCGTACGCGGCCTGCACCTTGTGCTGGCTGAGCATGCCGAATCGGTCCGAGCGCTCCTTGGTCAGGTGCGGGAACCGGTCGAAGATCCGCTCCGCGGTGACGCCCATGTTGAGCGCGCCCGGGTCGACCATCTTCTCGGCGACGAATCGCGGGTTGGGGTCGGCGTTGCCGCCGATGGGGTGGTGCCCCATGTGCTCGACGCCACCGGCGAGGGCGAAGTCGTACATGCCGACGCCGATCGAAGCGCCCATGGTCGTGACGCTCGTCATGGCGCCCGCGCACATCCGCTCCACCGCGAGCCCAGGCACGGTCTGCGGAAGACCCGCGAGGATCGCCACGGAACGTCCGAGTGTCAGCCCCTGGTCGCCGGTCTGGCTCGTCGCGGCGATCGCGACATCATCGATGCGGTCCGCCGGGACGGCAGCGTTGCGCTCCATCAGCCCGATGGTCGCCTTGACGGCGAGGTCATCCGCGCGGGTGTTCCAGTACATGCCTTTTTCGCCGGCACGCCCGAAAGGGGTGCGTACTCCATCGACGAAGAAGACGTCCGAGATCTCGGCCACTCTGCCTCCAAGTTAGTGCGTGGCTTCAGTCTACGAAGCGCGTGAAACCGGGAGGAATCGGTTGGATCGAACCTACGAAGCCGTCGTGGGGGTCGCGTCGGGCGTTTGAGCGGCCTCTACAAAGGCCGCAGCGATCTTCTGTGCAGTCTGTGCAATCTGCCACGGGCGGGCTCCCAGCGCGGCCAGAGCAGCGCCGATCTCCTCCGGCGTCTCTCCGGGCAGATCCCAGGCCACGCGGCGCAGATACTCGGGAGTGAGGAGGTTCTCGGTCGGCATCCTCAGCTCTTCGGCGGTCGCCTCGACGACGGGTCGCGCAGCCTTGAGCCGCGCATCCGCTTCCGGATTCCGGTCTGCCCACGCGCGAGGAGGGGGAAGGCTGTCGCTCGGCACGCGTTCGCGGGGAAGGTCCTCCGAGGCCCTGCCCTCGACGATCGCCTGCCACCAGCGGTCGAGTTGCGTGCGACTGGCGCGCCCCTGGAACTCCTTGACACCGGCCAGCGCCTGCTTCGACGGAGGGTTCGCGATCACCGCAGCCACCAGCGAGCGGTCCGGCACCAGTCGTCCAGGGGAGACGTCCTGGTCTTGAGCGAACGCCTCGCGAGCCTGCCACAGAGCACGGGCGACCGCGAGATTCCTCGCGCCGCGAACCTGATGCAAGCCGCTGAGCCGCCGCCAGGGGTCTTCGCGCGGTGGTTTGGGTGCGCGCGTCAGGGTGGCGGCGAACTCCTCCGCGGCGAACTCCGTCTTGCCTTGCTCCTCGAGTTCGAGAACGAGGATGTCGCGGACGTCGATCAGGTGCAAGACGTCGAGCGCGGCGTATTCGAGCCAGGAGTCTGGGAGCGGGCGCGTGGACCAGTCGGCGGCGGAATGCTCTTTCTTGAGCGCGATGCCCAGCGTGTCCTCCACGACCGCCCCGAGTCCCACGCGCTCGTGGCCGAGCAGGCGGGAGGCGAGTTCGGTGTCGAAGATCGTCGGTGGTTCGAGGCGGAGCTCGCGCAGGGAAGGAAGGTCCTGGCTCGCGGCATGCAGCACCCATTCCACGTCGCCGATGGCGTTCTGGAGGGCTGCGAAGTCTCCGATCGCCGGAGGGTCGAACAAGAAGACCCCGGCATCGCGACGGAACACCTGCACCAGGTAGGCGCGTTGCGAGTAGCGGAAACCGGACGCGCGCTCCACGTCCACCGCCACGGGCCCGGTACCGGCGGCGAGCGCGGCGCATGCCGCTCGGAACTCCTCAGCGTCCGAGATCACGGAGTATTCAGTCACGTACAGCCTTTCGCGCGCCGATCACGGCGATGCCCTCGGAGCCGGGCGGAAGCCCCGCCAGCATTCCGACCAGCTCGGCCCATGCTTCGACGTGGGGTCGGAACGGGCCTTCCGGAGTCCAGGACGCACGCAATTCTATCTGGGCGCCGTCGCCCTCGACGGCGAGCCCGCCGAATCCCTTCGACAGCGTCTTGGTCGACGTGCCCGATTCCGAGTGATAGATGGCCTGGCGGGAGTCGAGCGCATCGACCAGCCAGGACCACGTCACGTCGGCCAGGAGGGGATCGGTGCCTATCTCGGTCTCGAGCGGGGCCTGCGCGAAGATGACGATGCGCCAGGAGCCGCCCCAGGCGCCGGGCTCGTCCGGATCGTGAAGCAGGATGAACCTGCCGGTGCCGTACACCGACTCGCCGTCACTCTCCGGGCGGACGTCGGCAGCGAGGGCGATCGCGAAGGGCGCGAGGCCCTGCGGTGTGGCGATCTCGCGCACCGTGATGTCATCGCGGAACTCGGTCTCGCGCAGTTCGGCCACGGCGCCTTCGAAGGGCGTCCCGGCTTCGGGGGGTGCGGTCACGGCAACAGGCTAGAGTCAGGAAGCGATGAAGAGTCTCAGGCACGCCGTTACCCTCCTTGTCCCCGCCCTGTTCGCTTTCGGGGCGGCGTTCGCTCTCGTCGTGTTCGCCGTGGCCCGGCGAGTGGTCACGCCTGTGCGGCGCGCGACGGATACCGAGATCCTCGCCGTCGACACCGGCGCGCAGACGATTGAACTGCAGCGCACGCTGGACACCGAGCTTCCCGGTCGCTACGGCTTGTTCACGACGGGCACCTACGGATATGTCAAGCTCGGCGCCGTGCTCAGTGCGGATGGGGCGACCGTGCGTCGCAAGCTCCTCACTCAGATCGAGCCCGGTGCTCGCGTCGACCGTTCAGCATCCTTCAGCGGCTACTACTATTCCTCGCCGAGTGAGCTTCATCTACGTTGGGAGAACCTGCTCATCGGTTCGCCCGCGGGGCCGTGCCCGGCCTGGTTCTTCCCGGCGTCGTCGTCGACCTGGGTGATCCAGGTGCACGGACGGGGCGCGACCCGCGCGGAGTGTCTCCGTGCGGTCCCGGCGCTTCATGCCGCAGGCCTCCCCAACCTGGTCGTCTCCTATCGCAACGACGGTGAGGCCCCGCGAACGAGGGCGGGGGCTTACGCGCTCGGCGCCTCGGAGTGGCGTGACGTCGACGCAGCGATCGCCTATGCGCTGCGACACGGTGCCGAACGAGTCATCCTGATGGGGTGGTCGATGGGAGGCGCGGTGTCACTCCAGGCAGCGGTCACCTCCGGCCATCGCGATCGCATCGCCGGGATCATCCTCGAATCGCCCGTCGTCGACTGGCGCACGGTGCTGCGATTCCAGGCGAGGCTCGCCGGCGTGCGTGCGCCGCTTCCGGAATTGGCCATGGGCGCGCTGGAGATGCCGCTCACGGCACGCCTCAGCGGAGCGGAGGCGCCGATCCCGTTCGACCGGCTGGACATGGTCGCTCGTGCGGACGAACTCACCGCGCCGGTGCTGATCCTGCACAGTGACGACGACGGTTTCGTGCCGGCGGATTCCTCGCACGCGCTGCAGGAGGCACGTCCCGATCTCGTGACCATGCCGAGGTTCACAGTGGCACGCCACACGAAGCTGTGGAACTACGACCAGGTCGCCTGGACGACGGCGATCACCGACTGGCTCGAGGCTCAGGGCTTCAGCGCTTGTGCGTGACCTGGTTCTTCGCCCGCATGAGCATGCCGGTCATGCCCCCGATGCGCAACGGCGATACGGCCTTCGTGAGTCCGATCGACTGCGGGTAGTCGTTCGGTATCGCGAGCACCTCGTCGGTGGTGAGACCGGTCAGTCCCTGGACCAGGATGCTCGCGAACCCGCGCGTCGTGGGAGCCTCGGGCGGCGCTGAGGCGTGCATGGTGACGATGTCGTCGTGAACCTCGACGTGGATGTACACCGGTGACTGGCATTCTGCGATCCGTTCGTACATCTCCGGGTGGGCCGCGACCTCGTCGGAGACGTCGGGGAGTTCGTCCGAGAACTCGAGCAGCAGCAGGAGACGGTCGGATTCGGGAATCTCCAGGAAACCGTCGCGGATCTCGGCGAGGGCTTCAGGAACGTCGCTTGTGCTCATCCCTGTCATTGTCACATGTTCAGAGCGTGCCGGGTTCGGATCCCGTCACGATGGGAACGCGCACAGCGCTGCCCCACTCGGTCCAGGAGCCGTCGTAGTTGCGCACGTTCTCGAATCCCAGGAGATGCTTGAGGACGAACCAGGTGTGACTGGACCGCTCGCCGATGCGGCAGTAGGCGACGATGTCGTCGCCATCGCTCAGACCAGCTCCGTCACGGTAGATCGCATCGAGCTCGGAGCGGCTGCGGAAGCCACCGTCCTCGGCCACCGCCTTCGCCCAGGGAACGCTCTGCGCGGTCGGAATGTGGCCGGCGCGTAGCGAACCCTCCTCGGGGTATGCGGGTGCGGTGGTGCGCTCTCCGCTGTATTCCTCGGGGGACCGGACGTCGATCAACGGGCTGCCGATGTGGGCGAGCACGTCTTCCTTGTAGGCGCGGAGCACCGAGTCGTCGCGCTCGACCACCGGGTATTCGGTCGCCGGACGGCTGGTCGCCTCGCGGGTGATCTCCCGCCCCTCGGCGATCCAGCGGTCGCGTCCGCCGTCGAGAAGGCGGACGTCTTCATGGCCGAACAGCGAGAAGACCCAGAGAGCGTAGGCCGCCCACCAGTTGTTCTTGTCGCCGTAGATCACGACGGTGTCGTCGCGCGAGATTCCCTTGCGGCTCAGCAGCTTCGCGAAGCCCTCGCCATCGACGTAGTCGCGCACGACAGGGTCGTTGAGCTCGGTGTGCCAGTCGACCTTCACCGCGCCCGGGATGTGGCCCGTCTCGTACAGGAGGACGTCTTCGTCGGACTCGACGACGACGAGCCCGGGGGTTCCGAGCCGTTCGGCGAGCCACTCCGTCGTCACGAGGCGGCCGGGTTCGGCGTACTCGGCGAACTTGGGGGAGGAGGAATCGAACTCGATGGCCATGGGATCTCCGAAGCGTGTGAGCGGACGAGGGGGTGAGGGCGGACGGCGTAGTGTTGATCCGTCCCTTCGACGATAGATCCCCGCCGAGCACCCTGCGCCCGAATCGTAAGACTTCGACACAGGCCAGCACCCGATTCAGGACCGTGATGACCGACACGACCAGCCGCACCGTGCACCTCACCGATCGTCAGCCGACGGTCACCGGACCCGAGATGTTGGCGAGCCTTGTGCCCCCGCCCCAGTTCGACACGGCGACTTTCGACAGCTATCGCGCGGATCCGGCCTATCCGTCGCAGGAGGAGGCGAAGGACACGCTGATGCGTTTCGCGGGGCGCGGCACCGCGGTGAAGCGCGGCGGCCTCTTCAGCCGCGCGAAGAAGGAACCCGAGCTCAAACCCGGTGTCTATCTCGACGGAGGCTTCGGCGTTGGCAAGACGCACTTGCTCGCTTCGATCTACCACGCGATGCCGGCCCGCCGGAAGTACTTCGGTTCGTTCATCGAGTACACCGCATTGGTGGGGGCACTCGGATACAAGAACACCGTCGACCTGCTCAAGGGTGCGGACCTGCTCTGCATCGACGAGTTCGAGCTCGACGATCCGGGTGACACCATGGTCATGACCCGCCTCATCGGAGAACTCGTTCCCACGGGGACCCGCCTGGCAGCGACTTCCAACACCCCGCCGAACGCACTCGGCGAGGGGCGCTTCGCCGCGCAGGACTTCCTTCGCGAGATCCACGCCATGTCCGACAGCTTCCAGACCCTGCGCATCGACGGAGTGGACTTCCGGCAGCGGGCGATCGACGGACAGGCCGTGGTGCTGGATGCCGAGGCGTATGAAGCAGCGGCGGCGAAGGCCGAAGGCATGGCATCCGACGACCGATTCGAGGACGTGATCCGTCACCTCGCGCAGGTGCACCCGTCGCGGTACATCCGCATGATCGAGGGTCTCGACCAGGTCGGGCTGCGCGACGTGCATCAGCTCACCGATCAGTCCGAGGCTCTGCGTTTCGTCGCCTTCGTCGACCGGGTGTACGACGCCCAGATCCCCGTCATCGCAACCGGGCTCGGGCTCGACTCGGTGTTCTCCGAGGAGATGCTGGCCGGCGGATACCGCAAGAAGTACCTGCGCGCCGTCTCTCGGCTCAACGCCTTGACGCATTCTGCGTAACCCCGAAGGGCGGCGTAACGCGATGTTCACACCAGGAGCCGCGCTGTAACAGCGGGGAAACAAACCTCACGCATGCGCGAAACGGCGCGTCGTCACACTGAAGCTCTCAATTACTTCGGATGTGAGGTTTTCCTATGGATGCTCCCGGCAACATCTCGTGGGCGATAACCGCGACAGCGCTCGTTCTGCTCATGACGCCCGGCGTCGCCTTCTTCTACGGAGGTCTCGTCAAGGCGAAGAGCGTCGTCAGCATGATGATGATGAGCTTCGGCTCGATCGGACTTGTCGCCGTGCTGTGGATTCTCTTCGGCTTCTCGATGAGCGCCGTCGACAGCCCGACTGCCTTCGCAGGCAACCCCTTCGCCGACTTCGGGCTGTCCAGCCTGGCGTCCGGTGAAGGATCGAACGTCGCACTCCTGGGGGTCGCCTACGGAGCGACCTTCGCGATCATCACGGTCGCGCTGATCTCCGGAGCGATCGCCGATCGTGCCAAGTTCGGCAGCTGGCTGATCTTCGCGGGTATCTTTGCCACGGTCGGCTACTTCCCGGTCGCCGCGTGGGTCTGGGGCGGTGGCTGGATCATGAACCTCGGCACGACGCTGTTCGGTGAGGACAGCGGCATCGGCGTGATCGACTACGCCGGCGGTACCGCCGTCCACATCAACGCCGGTGCAGCCGCACTCGCGCTCGCCCTGGTCCTCGGAAAGCGCATCGGCTTCCAGAAGGGCATCCTGAAGCCGCACAACGTGCCGCTGACGCTGCTCGGCGCCGCGCTGCTGTGGTTCGGCTGGTTCGGCTTCAACGCCGGTGCGGAGTGGCTCGCAGAGGACATGGGCGGAGTCGGTCTCATCGGGCTGAACACCCTCGGAGCCACTGCGGCCGCCATCTTGGGTTGGATCCTCGTCGAGAAGATCAAGGACGGCAAGCCCACCTCGGTCGGAGCCGCCTCGGGTGCCGTCGCCGGTCTCGTTGCGATCACCCCGGCCTGCGCCAACCTCACGCCCGGCTGGGCCCTGCTGCTCGGTGCCATCGCCGGTGTCGTGTGCGCCCTCGCGATCGAGCTGAAGTTCCGTCTCGGCTTCGACGACTCGCTCGACGTGGTCGGCATCCACCTCGTCGGTGGTCTCATCGGAACCCTGTACCTCGGCTTCTTCGCCACCGAGACCGGCCTGTTCGTGGGCGGAGACGCTCGCCAGCTCGCCGTTCAGGTCATCGCCGCACTCGGTGTGTTGATCTACTCCTTCGTCGTGGCCTTCATCATCGGCTTCGCGATCCAGAAGACGATCGGCTTCCGCGTGACCAACGAGGACGAGATCGCCGGCGTGGACCAGGTCGTCCACGGCGAGGAGGGCTACGCACTCGCTGACGCGTGAACTGCGGTTAGGGTGACCGAGTGGGCAAGAGCAACAGCATCCTGACATCACTCGTCGGTATCCTTCGCAAGGCAGTCGGTTCACCCCGGGCGCCTCGGACAACAGCTCCGAGGCGCCCGGTGGCGTCTTCCGCGATCGACCGTGGACGGAGGAGCGGCAGCGAGACCGTTCGGGTCGATCCGGACCGGATCGCGGACCTGGAGGTGTCCTATGCACCGCAGCGGGACGGGGCACCGGATGCCGGTGAGATCGTCTGGACCTGGGTGCCGTACGAGGAGAACGACGGACGCGGCAAGGATCGTCCCGTCCTCGTTATCGGGCGTGAATCCCCGGAGCGCGTGTACGCCGTGCGCATGACGAGCAGGCCCCATGACGGCGACCGTGACTACATCTCGATCGGTACAGGCGGGTGGGACACGCAGAGACGCGAGTCCTGGGTGGACATCGAACAGTTGTACAGCGTGCACGAGCGGGGGCTCCGTCGCGAAGCCGCTGTGCTCGGCCGCCCTCGTTACGACCGCGTCGGTGCCGCTCTCGAGCGACGCTATGGGTGGTCGGCGGCGAGATGAGGGGGAGACAGGCAATCCGATGAGCGCAGGGCTTCGAACCAGTGGTGAGTCGCGTTCAGCGGCGCCACACAAGGAGGAATCATGCGTTTCATCCCCACCAAGGTCCACGGAGCTCTCGACTACATCGTCGGCATCGCCCTGATCGCCGCGCCCTGGCTGTTCGGGTTCGCGAACATGGGCGGACCAGCGGTCATCATCCCGATCGTCCTCGGCATCGGGCTCATCGTCTACAGCCTGTTCACGAAGTACGAATGGGGTCCGTTCGGCTTCATCCCGATGCCCGTGCACCTGGTGTTCGACATCGTCGCGAGCCTGTTCCTCGCGCTGTCGCCCTGGATCTTCGGCTTCTCCGGAGAGGCGCTCAACGTCTGGCTGCCGCACGTCGTGGTGGGTGCAGCGGTGATCGTCGTCGTCCTCTTCTCGCAGCCGGAGCCGGCGAACGCGCGCGGACGCGCAGCCACGGCCTGATCACGGCCCGATACGCGGTGCCGGGCGACTGGACTTCCCGAAGCAGTCGCCCGGCATCGTCATGTGTCGGTGCCCCAGTGGTCATCGTCTCCTCGTAGCGCTCCGCTCAGCCAACGGGCATACTGCACCCAAGGTTCGCCCTGATGGCGGAGCTGCGAGACGTGCATGCGTAGCGCGGGGGTGAAGGTGAACCACTCGCCGCCCTCGCGGATCGACGCGAACTCACGGTGGCGCTGCTGCTCCAGCGCCCGTCCTCCGCGCTCGAAGGCGAGGAGCTCATCGTGCCGGAGCGCGGCGAGACGTTGGCGGGGTCGGCTGCTCGTCCCGATCTTCACCCGTTCGTCGAATCGGATGTAGTAGACGATGTCGATGCGAGGGAGCGGGAGGTCGGCGTCCGGCACGTCGCCGTAGCGCCAACCGCACGCCGCGCAGCACCAGTGCTCGTCGGTGCGGAGGCCTGCTTCGCTGCCGCAGAGCGCGCAAGGACCGGGGAGGGCGTGAGGCGTCGACACCGGGGCAGGATACGCACAGGGGCGGACACTCCGGAGGGGCGCGACCGAGAATCGGCGGTTCGGGGCTTCTGCCGGAGCGAGCGTGCGCCTAGCCTCGATGAGAAGCGGACGGCGCGGAAGGAGCGGTGATGGGGTCAAAGGCGCGGACCGTCCTGCACGCAGTGCTTGTCGTGACGCTCATGTCGGCTGCTCTGAGCGCCTGCACGCCGACGCCTCAAGGTGGCTCAGCCGGCGGCGCTCCGGGGGAGGTCTCGACGGTCGTCGAAGGCCTCGCCGCGCCGTGGTCCATCGCTTTCCATGAGGGAGCGGCGCTGATCAGCGAGCGCGACACGGCGCGGGTTCTGGAGGTCTCGGACGACGGGGATGTGCGGGAGATCGCGGTGCTCGACGGTGTGGAGCCACGAGGCGAAGGAGGTCTCCTGGGGATCGCCGTCCACGATGGATGGCTCTACGCCTACTCGACGGCGGCGGACGAGAACCGTGTACAGCGGTTCCTCCTATCCGGCTCCCCGGGATCGCTCGAGCTCGGTGAACCTGACACGGTTCTGTCGGGACTCGCGGCCGCGACGAATCACAACGGAGGCCGCATCGCGTTCGGGCCGGATGGCATGCTCTACATCACCGTGGGTGACGCCGGAGATCGCGAGAGGGCGCAGGACGAGACGAGTCTTTCGGGGAAGATCCTCCGCCTCTCGCCGGACGGTGGTGTACCCGAGGGCAACCCGATCGACGGCTCGCCCGTCTACAGCCTCGGTCACCGCAATCCGCAGGGGCTGGCCTGGGACGATCGGGGCACGATGTACGCGAGCGAGTTCGGCCAGGACGCCTGGGATGAGCTGAACGTCATCGAGGCAGGCGGCAACTACGGTTGGCCGGAGGTGGAGGGCGTCGGAGACCGTGGCACCTTCATCGATCCGGTGCAGCAGTGGGCCCCAGACACAGCGAGTCCCAGTGGGATCGCGATCGCGGACGGCGCGATCTTCGTCGCCAACCTCCGTGGTGAGCGGGTGCGCCGGGTGCCGCTGGACGACCTGTCCGCCTCCACCGAGTTCTTCCCGGGTGAGTACGGTCGGATCCGCGATGTGGTGGTGGCTCCGGATGGCGCGCTCTGGGTTCTGACCAACAACACGGATGGCCGCGGTCGCCCTGCAGCCGGCGACGACAGGGTCATCCGCATCGCACTCGGTGAGCGGTGAAGACGGAGGTCGTGGTGGGCGATACCGGACTCGAACCGATGACCTCTTCCGTGTGAAGGAAGCGCGCTACCAACTGCGCCAATCGCCCATACCCGCGGGGTACGTCAACCGATACTACCCGACGCTGGGAGGCCTCGCGGACCAGTCAGCGAGACACGCGCGAGATTCGCCACGGGTTTGGTGGAAGGGAAATCTTCGGCTAATGTTTCATGAGTGCCCGGGACAACCGGGAACGAAATGCGGATGTAGCGCAGTTGGTAGCGCACAACCTTGCCAAGGTTGGGGTCGCGAGTTCGAGTCTCGTCATCCGCTCGAGTGCAGAGAATCTTCTTCGGAGGTCCTTCGCACGTGGGGTCAATCCACACGGTGGCGTGGCCGAGCGGCTAGGCACCGGCCTGCAAAGCCGTTTACACGGGTTCGAATCCCGTCGCCACCTCACGGGAAAACTGAATAGCCCCAACGGGCGCGATTGGCGCAGCGGTAGCGCGCTTCCCTGACACGGAAGAGGTCACTGGTTCGATCCCAGTATCGCGCACAGACAGAAACCCCCGGTTTTCCGGGGGTTTTTTCGTGTGTCCACGGCCGTGCCGTGAGCGTCGGGCGACTCCTGCGCTTGTGCGATCGCTCGCACGAGCGCAGGAGTCGACGCACTCCGGCGTCCGCGATGCTCCCTCGAGAACGCAGCCGCACGACCTGGCCACACCGTCGCAGCCGCGGGGTGCCTCCTGGCGGGAGGCGGTCGGTTCACGTCAGGAGCGTCTCGCCAACGAATCCGCCCTCCGCACAACCCGGTGGGATCGCGAAGACAGCGGAGCCGATCGGAACCGTCCACTCATTGAGCAGATCGAGTTCGTCGAGTCGCCGCTGCATCGGAACGAACTGCGTGTCGACGTCGGCCTGGAAGGAGGCGAAGAGCAGGCCAGATTCCGAGACCGAGGTGCCTGAAGGTCGTTCGTCGTAGTTGTATCCACGCCGGAAGATGCGTTCGGCACCGTCGCCGCGGGCACGGCGGATGTGAGCGAACTGCGGGATCACGGGGAAGCCGAGGGATGTCTTCGCCTCGAAGTCCGGTTCATCGAACTCCTCGGTGCCGGTCAGGGGGGCGCCGTTGGCGAGAGCCCTTCCCACTGAGGCGTCGCGCCCGCTTCGATCCAGCCGGTCCCACTTGTCGAGGTCCATGCGGATGCGACGGAGCACCATTCCGGTACCTCCGGCGAGCCAGCCGTCCGCGCTCCACACGACCTCATCGAAGTCCGCCGTGCCGGGTTCCGGGTTGGTGGTGCCGTCCACCTGTCCGAACAGATTCCGCATCGTCGTGCCGGGGCGCTCCGTTCCGTACGCGCGACGGAAGCCCTGCTGAGTCCACCGGACGTCGGCGAAGCCCCGTGCGTCCTTCAACAGCATCCGGGTCGCGTGGGCCACGGTCAGCGGATCATCGGCGGCGATCTGCAGGAGCAGATCACCGCCGGAGAACTCGTCCTGCAACCGATCCACTCCGAAGGCAGGCAGCGGGGCCAACCACGACGGCCCCGCTCCGCCTGCGCGCGCGACGAAGCGCGGACCAAAGCCGAACGTGACGGTGAGTCGCGCGGGGGCGAGCGCCAGCTCGGGCTCGGAGTCGGCGAGCGCGGCCCGGCCCTGCGTCAGGCGTGCGGCGTCATCGGTCAGGAGGCGCATCAGGCGGGCGAGTCCGCCGCGGTCGACGTCGTCATGCAGGTCGAGGCCGACGAAGACCCCGTGCGCCTGCGCAGCCGTGTCTATGCCTGCTTGATGGTCTCCGAAGAACGGTACGGTCACCCCACCGTTCATCGGGGCGGAAGCGGACGTCTCGTCGACGTCCGCGCGGTTCAGGGCGAGGTCCACTCCGACGGCCGCGACCGCGCCGACACCGGCGACAGCGCCTCCGAGGAGGAACTGTCGCCGGGTCGACCCGGTGCGGCGGGAGCGGGCGCCCTCAGCGGGCGCCGACATCAGTGATCCATACCCTCGTGCTCTTCGCCGCCCTCATAGTTCTCGTTCGCGCCGGAGTAGTCCTTCACCGGGGCCGTGAACTCGTAGGTGGAGTCGTCGGAGAACGTCAGGGTGAAGGTGACGTCGTTGCCGGCGGTGAGCGGGGCACTGAGGTCCATCAGCATGATGTGGTTCGCGCCCGGCTCCAGAGCGAGCGTTCCTCCGGCGGGGATGTCGAACCCGCCGGCCTTCTCGCGCATCACCATCTCGCCGGCCTCGTTCTCGACGGTCTCGTGCAACTCGATCATCGTCGACGCCTCGGACGTGACCGACACGACGGTCACATCGTCGTCTCCGTTGTTGATGAGGGTGCCGAAGCCGGCGGACATCCCCTCTTCGGCGGATTTCACCCACGCATCCTCGATGGTGACGGAGTCACCGGCGGGACGTGTCGTGGGCTCGCTCGTGGCGCTCTCCGGCGCGCACCCGGTGAGCGCGAGCAGGGAGACCGCGATCACAGCCGCGAGTCGGGGAAGGTTCTTGGTGGTGTTCACAATGGTGCCTTTCACAGGTCATCTGCTGTCGTCCGAGGACGACGAAGGAATCTGATGAGCACGAGGACGAGGACGGCCGCGACCGCCCCACCCGCGCCGATGAGCAGCACCCGGATAGTGCTGCTCGAATCCGTCGCGCTCTGATCCG
This sequence comes from Microbacterium paraoxydans, assembly GCF_020524545.1. Lineage (GTDB taxonomy): Bacteria > Actinomycetota > Actinomycetes > Actinomycetales > Microbacteriaceae > Microbacterium > Microbacterium paraoxydans_C. The sequence continues at coordinate 376,912 of NZ_JAIVLG010000004.1, forward strand.
TCTGTTCTTCGCCTGATGAGGGTGTCACCGCCGTATCACCCGATACCGGGACCTGCATCGGTTCGGCATCGCCGACCGTGAAGGGGATGACCCCGGCGATCGGATGACCGTCCTCCGAGACCACCTGCCAGCGCACCTGGTAGCCCGCAACGGGCATCCCGGCTTCGAGAGTGGCGGTGACCGTGCGCCCGGCGACCGTGACGTCGCCGGAGACCCAGTCCTTCCCTGTGGCATCGACGACCATGACGACAGCGCCGGTCAGCGAGTCATCGAGGACGAGGAGCTCGCCGGAAAACGACATCGTGATTTCTTCCGGCGCCGCCGCCAACTGCTCATCGGCGGCCGGAGAACTGGATACCAACTGGTCGTGGGCGGACGCTGGTGTGGCGATCGCAAGGGTCGCGATCGCCGCCAACGTCAACCCGGCCGCAATCCTGCGGACAGGGGACATGGGATGGCCTCTCATCAGACGCCGCGTGGGCGGCGTGCATGCATGCGTTCAGAACCCGCGCGCGATGATCGCGCACGGCGTGGAGCGCCTCTGGACCGGTGAGTGCGTCCAGGGCGCGGATCAGAGCGCAGCGGAGAGCGGAGGAGCGCGGCCGCGGAGGGTCGCGAGGAGGATGAGTTCGCTGCTGCAGGCGAGATCGAAGACGCCCCGCAGACGGCGGAGGAGGCGGAGCGCCGGGAGCCGTAGGGCGCGATCGACACGGCGGCGCAGCCACCTGCTCAGCTGGCGGGCGAGGTCACGCACAGCGAGGAGAAGACGCTCGCCCCGATACAGTGCGGCCACCGTCAGCAGAGCCGCGACCGTATGGCCGAGCCACATCGAGGTGTCAGCGGCGACGGCCTCCGTGAGCCCGGGCCCCGCGGGGATCACGAGGGGTGCGCCGTGCACGTGCGGCGCCGAGACGCCGGAGGGGGTGACGGTGCCGAGCACGAACAGTGCGTGGAACAGGAACTGACTCACCGCGACGGAGAATCCGAGCCGGATGACTGACAGCGACCGTCCGGCGAGGAGGACGCAGATCATGAACGAGAAGATCCACGGTACGAGGATGCCGAGCGCGCCGGGCACCTGCCCGCCGCCGGTGACGTGGCCGGCGAGTGCGACGAAGATCGCGAGTGACGACGCAGCGAAGCCGCGGATGACGGCTGGCTTCCTGGATTCGGTCACGGTTCCAGTCTGGCACGGACGGCGAGAACGACAGCCCCAGGCCTACCGATCGCGGTCGCCGTCGTTCTCCTCGCGTCGTGTTCTCGGCGCCCTCTTGACGACGTCATAGGCGGCGAGTGCTGCTTTTCGCGTCTCCGCGAGGTCGACGATCGGCTCGGTGGGCGCCTCGGCAGCCCAGCGCTGGATGTAGAGGCCTTGCGCGTCGAACTTCTTCGCCTGGAGCTCAGGGTTGAACACCCGGAAGTACGGCGCGGCGTCCGCTCCGGAGCCCGCGACCCATTGCCAGTTGAACGGGTTGCTGGCTTCATCGGCATCGACGAGGGTGTCCCAGAACCACTCCTCGCCGTGCCGCCAGTCGATGAGCAGGTTCTTCACCAGGAAGGATGCCGCCACCATACGCACCCGATTGTGCATGTAACCGGTGTGCCAGAGTTCGCGCATCCCGGCGTCCACCAGCGGCACACCCGTCTCGCCGTGCTGCCAGGCGTCGAGATGGGCAGGGTCCAGCGGTGGCCAGGGGAAGGCGTCGAACTCCGGCCGCAGGTTCTCGGTCGCGAGGTCGGGCGAGTGATAGAGCGTGTGCCAGGCGAACTCCCGCCAGCCCAGTTCGGAGAGGAAGCCGCCGGAACCCTCGACGCCGACGGCCTCTTGCCACACCGTGAACGGGCTGATCTCTCCCCAGCGCAGGTGCGGCGACAGCAGCGACGTGGCACCTGCTGACGGCTCATCGCGGGCCCGGTCGTAGTCGGTGAGGTCCTCGTCGAGGAAGTGGCGCAGCCGCCGCCGTGCGGCGAGTTCGCCAGGTTCCCAGGTCTCGCGCAGCCCGCCGGCCCAGTCCGGACGAGTCGGGAGCAGTTCCCAGTCGTCGAGGAGATCGGATGCGGGCGCACGATGAGGACTCTCTACCGCTCGTGGTTCCGGGAGCGGCGCACGGGGCGCCGGGAGGGACAGGCAGGCCCGCCAGAACGGGGTGAAGACGGAATAGGGCGTACCGCTGCCGGTCGTCACCGTCCACGGTTCATGCAGCAGCGAGGCGGCGAACGATGTGACCTCGAGTCCGTCGGCACGGAGGGACGACTTCAGCGAGGAGTCGATCGCACGCTCGGCGCCCCCGTATCGCCGGTTCCAGAACACCGCAGCCGCTCCGACGTCGGCGACCGTCTCGCAGACGACCCGCTCGGCCGGGCCACGCCGCAGCACGAGCGCGCCACCGCGGTCGCGGAGGCGCTCATCGAGCGATTCGAGGGAATGGTGGAGCCACCAGCGCGCCGCGCCCCCGAACGGACGTACCCGCGGCGATTCCTCGTCGAGCACGTACAGCGCGATCACCGGCTCGTCTCGTTCGAGAGCGGCTCGAAGCGCAGGGTTGTCGGCGAGACGGAGATCATCGCGGAACCATACGATCGAAGGCGAGGTCATGGATTCATTCTCCCGGAGGTCGCGGACACGGTTGGTGACTCAACGGTGCCCGCGGTGTCCGCGTCGTGGCGTCTGCCCGCCGGTCGACCACAGCGCCCACAGGACGAGGAGGGGTTGCAGGAAGAGCCGGCCGAACCGACGTGCATCCGTGTCGAGCCCCGGCGTCGAGCGCTTGGTCTGCCACTGGTGGATGTTCCCCGGCATCACGGCGATGAAGAACGCGGCTGTCGCCCACCCCACGCGTCGGCGTTCCTTCGGAAGCGCGAGCAAACCTGCGGCGAGCGCGACTTCCGCGGCACCGGAGGCGATCACGATCGCGTCCTTGTCGAGCCGGGTCACGCGGGTGGCCCAGTCCGGGACCACCACCCGGAATCCGCGTGTGCTGAGGAAGTGACCGACACCGATCGCGCCGAGCGCGCTCGCGAGGATCCACCGTGCGACTGCTCTGTCCATCCGTTCACGTTACGTGATCGCCGGTGGACCGAAGGCCGGACTCCGAGCGAGTAACCTGGGTACCGACCCAGATGGAGAGTTTCTGTGCCTGAAAACGCCCGGCCGAATGACGGCTTCGCCCTGTTCACTGACCGAAACGTCGTCGCGATGCGCGTCAACGGCGAACTCAAGGATCTCGCCACGACGCTGACCGAGACCGACGAGGTCGAGCCGATCACGATCGACAGCCAGGACGGGCTGAACATTCTCCGCCACTCCGCGGCCCACGTGCTCGCGCAGGCTGTGCAGCGCATCAACCCGCAGGCGAACCTCGGCATCGGCCCGCCCATCACCGATGGGTTCTACTACGACTTCGGCGTCGAGACCCCGTTCACGCCCGAGGACATCAAGGCGATCACCAAAGAGATGCAGCGCATCGTCCGCGAGGGGCAGCGCTTCGTCCGCCGTGTGGTGACCGATGACGAGGCGCGTGCCGAGCTGGCGAACGAGCCGTTCAAGCTGGAGCTCATCGGTCTCAAAGGCGGCAAGGAAGCCGCGGAGGGCGCGTCCGTCGAAGTCGGCGAGGGGGAGCTGACGATCTACGACAACACCACCCGCGACGGCGAGGTCGTCTGGAAGGACCTCTGCCGCGGCCCGCATCTGCCCAACACGCGCATGATCGGCAACGGCTGGGACCTCACCCGCATCGCCGCCGCGTACTGGCGTGGGAGCGAGAAGAACCCGCAGTTGCAGCGCATCTACGGCACGGCGTGGCCCACCAAGGATGAGTTGCGCGCCTACCAGCACCGTCTGGAGGAGGCGGCCAAGCGCGACCACCGTCGCCTCGGCAAGGAACTCGACCTGTTCTCGTTCCCTGAGGAGATCGGGTCGGGCCTCTCGGTCTGGCACCCCCGCGGTGGCGTGATCCGCGGCGAGATGGAGCAGCACGCCCGCAAGCGCCACATCGAGGGTGGGTACACCTACGTGTACACGCCGCACATCTCGAAGGAAGATCTGTTCCTCACGTCGAACCACCTCGTGACGTACAAGGAGGGCATGTTCCCGCCGATCGTGATGGACGAGGAGCGCGACGACGAAGGAAACGTCACGAAGCAGGGCCAGGACTACTACCTGAAGCCCATGAACTGCCCGATGCACATCCTCATCTACAAGGAGCGTGCGCGCAGCTACCGTGACCTGCCGTTGCGGTTCGCGGAGAACGGCACCGTCTACCGCAACGAGCTCTCCGGCGCGCTGCATGGCCTGACTCGTGTGCGCGGGTTCACCCAGGACGATTCGCATCTGTTCGTGACGCCCGATCAGCTCGAGACCGAGGTCGCCAAGGTCCTCGATTTCATCCTCTCGATGCTGCGCGACTTCGGTCTGACCGACTTCGAGCTCGAGCTCTCGATGAAGGACGACGAGAAGTCGAAGTGGATCGGCACGGACGAGTTCTGGGAGTCATCGACCGATGCCCTGCGTCGCGTCGCCGTCGCCTCCGGCCTCAAGTTGACCGAGGTTCCGGGCGAGGCCGCGTTCTACGGACCGAAGATCGACCTCAAGACGCGCGACGCGATCGGCCGCACCTGGCAGCTCTCCACGGTGCAGGTCGACCCCAACCTGCCCGAGCGCTTCGACCTCGAGTTCATGGACAAGGACGGGCAGAAGAAGCGCCCGATCATGATCCATCGCGCGCTGTTCGGCTCGATCGAGCGATTCTTCGCCATCCTGCTCGAGCACTACGCGGGTGACTTCCCGGTGTGGCTCTCCCCGGTGCAGGTCGTGGGTATCCCCGTCGCCGAAGACTTCGCCGACTACCTGGGCGATGTCGTCGACACGCTGCGGTCCCAGGGCGTGCGCGCGGAACTCGACATCTCGGACGACCGCATGCAGAAGAAGATCCGCACGCACACGACCGGCAAGGTGCCACTGCTGCTGATCGCGGGGGAGCAGGACCGTGCCGCCGGCACCGTCTCGTTCCGCTACCGCGACGGCTCCCAGGAGAACGGTGTTCCGATCGCGGATGCAGTGGCTCGCATCCGCGCAGCGATCGACAGCCACGCCCTGGTGCAGACAGCAGGGGACCTGGCGTGACCGAGGGGGAGCAGCCGCTGGAGGATGCAGGACGACTGGCCGGTGTGCCGGACGAGTTCCAGCGGCTGTGGACCCCACACCGGATGGCGTACATCCAGGCAGGACCCGAACCTCTCCGTGAGGAATGTCCGTTCTGTGAGGCGCCCAAGTTCCCGGACGCCGAGCGACTCGTGGTGGCTCGCGGCGAGACCGCCTACGTGCTGTTGAACCTGTTCCCGTACAACTCGGGTCATCTGCTCGTCTGCCCGTACCGCCACATCGGCACCTACGACCAGGCGACCGCGGAGGAGGTCGCCGAGATCGGTGCTCTCACGCAGACAGCGATGCGGGTGCTGCGGGAGGTGTCGCGGTGCGACGGGTTCAACCTCGGCATGAACCAAGGGGCGGTGGCCGGGGCCGGCGTCGACGCGCATCTGCATCAGCACGTGGTTCCGCGCTGGACCTCGGACGCCAACTTCTTCCCGATCATCGCTAAGACCAAGGCGCTGCCGCAGTTGCTGGGCGAGGTGCGTCACGCCGTGGCAGCAGCCTGGCCGCAGCAGGAGGGGCCGACCGAGAAGGTCAGCGCACCTGACGCGCCGTGAACTGCATCTGCGGGTTCGCGTAGAACTCCTGCGCCTCCACCAACTGAAGTTCACGCTCGCCGGCTTCGAGCGTCGCCTTGAGCAGGTCGTACACGCTGGACGCCGTGCGTTCGAGCGCGAGCTTCGCGCTCCCGGTCTCGACGTAGTGCGCGGTGAACAGTGCCGCCGTGACGTCGCCGGAACCATTCGCCTTCATCGGGAGGTGCGGAGTCTGCACGACCCAGGCTCCCTTCTCATCGGCGGCGAGCATCTCGATCGTGCCCTCTTCACGGTCGGGCCGTTCGACGCTCGTGACGAGGACGGTGCGGGGCCCCATCGCGTGAGCGAGATCGACCGACGCGAGGGTGGATTCCAGCGTGTCCGGCTCGGTGCCGGTGAGGAAGCCCAGCTCGAACTGGTTCGGCGTGATGATGTCGGCCACCGGCACCACGCGTTCGCGCAGGAGCACGGGGATGGCCGGGGCGACGAAGCACCCCGACTTGGCATTGCCCATCACCGGATCGCACGCGTAGACGGCGTTCGGGTTCGCTGCCTTCACTCGGGCGACCGCATCGATGATCACGTCGCCGATGCCCTCTCCGCCCTGGTAGCCGCTGAGGATCGCGTCGATGCCCCCGAAGACGCCGCGCTCTTCGATCCCGGTGATGACCTCACGCACGTCATCGGGCGCGATCAGCGGTCCCCGCCACGCGCCGTAGCCGGTGTGGTTGGAGAAGTTCACCGTGTACACCGGCAGAACTTCGACGCCGATGCGCTGCAGCGGGAACACGGCTGCCGAGTTGCCGACGTGTCCATAGGCGACGGCGGACTGGATGGAGAGGACCTTCATTCTCCGACCCTTTCATTCAAGGCGGGGCGTTGCCCGCGACAGGTGGTGGTCATCGTCCGGCGGCGGCGACGAGATCAGCGACGAGCGTCTCCGCTTCATCGTCGGACAGGTCGTGAACGGTCAGACGCAGGTGGTGGGAAGGCTCGGCGCGTTCGTCGAGCGCGAAGTCGTCGCCGGTGCGCGCGAGCCACCCGCGCCGCATGAGCCGATCGGCAACCGTACGAGCCGGCTGCGGAAGATCGACCCACAGGCTGAGCCCGTCGGACTCGGTCGCGTCGATCCCGTTCTCGCGCAACCGCGCGACGAACGACGCATTCCGCCCCGCATAGTGTGCGGCGGCCTCGGCTACTTCGGTCCTGACGGTCTCATCGGTCAGCTGCGCCAGCGCAAGGCGCTGCAGGAGATGGCTGACCCACGTGGTGCCGGGACTCAGGCGCATCGCGAGCCGTTCCGCCGTCTCGGCATCCGTCGCGGCGATCGCGAGGCACATGTCGGGTCCGAGGAATTTCGACACCGAACGGACGAGGGCGAATCGTCGGTGCTCGGCGCCGATGAGGGACTCGTAGGGCCGCTGCGACAGCATGGAGAAGTGGTCGTCCTCGATGATCAGCACGTAGGGGTGGTCGGCGAGGACCGCACGAAGCTCGGCCGCCCGGTTCGCGGTGAGGCTCGCACCGGTCGGGTTCTGGGCCCGCGGGGTGCAGATGATGGCGCGGACGCCGGCGTCCAGCGCCGCACGCAGTCCGTCGACGGTCATGCCCTCGCCGTCGACGGGCACGGGGACCGCCCGGTAGCCACCGAGGCGCACCGTGTGGATGCTCGCGAGGAAGCAGGGGTCTTCGAGTGCCACCGCGTCGTCCCGCATGAGCGCCTGCGCGAGCAGACGCTCGACGGCGTCGACGGCGCCGCTGGTCACCGTGATCCGGAAGTCGTCGGCGTGGAGATCGGGCGAGATCCACTCCCGGGACCATTCCGCGAGGCCGAGGTCGATCACCGGCTCGCCGTAGAGCACCGGACGGGAGGCGATCGTCATCAAGGCGGGCGCCGGATCGGGGATCAGCCGGGGATCGGGGTTGCCCGTGCCGATGTCCCGAAGCACGGTGTCCGGCGCGTACCCCTCCTGGGCCACCGATTCGAGACCCGCCACGACGGTGCCGGCGCGCCCTCGGGAGATGACGAGGCCCGCCTGGGCGAGCTGCCGATACGCGGCGACGGCCGTGTTGCGGTTCACCCCGAGCGTGGCAGCGAGTTCGCGTACCGGGGGGAGGACAGCACCGACCTGGAGGATTCCGCGGTCGCGCAAGGAACGCACACTGTCGGCGATGTCCGCTGCGGTGGTGCCGGTGATCTGGTCGCTCATGGTCCTCCTCTGTGATTCTAGGTCGAATCGGACAGTGCTATGTTTGTCCTAGATCAAACCCCACTTCGGTGCATCCGACAGGAGTTCCCATGGCAGAGCAGACAACCACCGGATCCGCGCGCGTCAAGCGCGGTCTCGCCGAGATGCTCAAGGGCGGCGTCATCATGGACGTCGTCACGGCAGAGCAGGCGAAGATCGCCGAAGACGCGGGCGCCGTCGCCGTGATGGCTCTCGAGCGTGTGCCGGCCGACATCCGTGCGCAGGGCGGCGTCTCCCGCATGAGCGACCCCGACATGATCGACAGCATCATCGACGCCGTCTCCATCCCCGTGATGGCCAAGGCGCGCATCGGGCACTTCGTCGAGGCTCAGGTGCTGCAGGAACTCGGTGTCGACTACATCGACGAGTCCGAGGTTCTCTCTCCGGCCGACTACGTCAATCACATCGACAAGTACGGCTTCACCGTGCCCTTCGTGTGCGGCGCGACGAACCTCGGCGAGGCCCTCCGCCGCATCAATGAGGGCGCGGCGATGATCCGTTCCAAGGGTGAGGCCGGGACCGGTGACGTCTCCGAGGCGATGAAGCACATCCGCAAGATCCGCGGAGAGATCGCCGCGCTCACCGCGCTTCCCAAAGACGAGCTCTTCGTCGCGGCGAAGGAGCTGCAGGCGCCGTACGAGCTCGTCGCCGAGATCGCGGAGACCGGCACGCTCCCGGTCGTCCTCTTCGTGGCCGGAGGAGTCGCAACCCCTGCGGATGCCGCGATGATGATGCAGCTCGGCGCAGACGGGGTCTTCGTCGGCTCCGGCATCTTCAAGTCGGGCAACCCGGCAGAGCGGGCCAAGGCCATCGTCAAGGCGACGACCTTCTACGATGACGCCAAGATCATCGCCGAGGTGTCGCGCGGACTGGGTGAGGCCATGGTCGGCATCAACGTCAGCGACCTGCCGGCGCCGCACCGTCTCGCCGAGCGTGGCTGGTAAGCCCAGGGTCGGCGTCCTCGCGCTGCAGGGCGACGTGCGCGAGCACGTCGCCCTGCTGACGAAGCTCGGCGCCGATGTCGCCCTGGTGCGTCGCCCTGACGAGCTCGCTTCGGTCGACGGGCTCGTGATCCCCGGTGGCGAGTCCAGCGTTATCGACAAGCTCTCGCGCATCTTCGGCATGCAGGAGCCGATCCGCGACGCGATCGCGACGGGCATGCCGGTGCTCGGCACCTGTGCGGGACTGATCATGCTGGCCGATGACATCATCGACGCGATCGACGGGCAGGAGTCGTTCGGGGGTCTCGACGTCGTCGTCCGCCGCAACGCCTTCGGTCGCCAGGTCGAGTCGTTCGAGGCGGAGCTCGATGTCCCCGCCTTCGGTGGGGACCCTGTGTCGGCGGCCTTCATCCGTGGTCCTGTGGTCGAGTCGGTCGGTCCGCGCGCGACCGTGCTCGCAGCGTTGCCCGACAGGCGCGTGGTCGCGGTGGAGCAGGGGAACCTGCTCGGGCTGAGCTTCCACCCCGAGATCACGGGGGAGCGCCGCTTTCACGAACGCTTCCTCGCACTGGTGGAGTCGCGGCACCGCACGAGGGCTCCGCAGAGCGCCTAGTTCGTGTCTCCCAAAGTCGGTGGTGACTGCACCGCTAACCTCGAGGCATGGGGAAGAAGCTCGGACTCACTGTCAGCGGCATCGTTCTAGTCGGAATCTTCCTGGCCTGGATGCTTCTGAAGGGGGCCAGTGCGGTTCAAGCCTGGATCGATCCGAACCCCTTGCTCGGCTTCGTTGCCTGGGGAGTCGCGTGGCTCTGTTTACTTGGCGGAGCCACGCTCCTCGCGCGAGTCGTCTTCCGTCCGGACTCGAATCCAGCGGGCGAGCCTGACTAGGCCGCGCCTGCCGAAGGAACGGGCCGATCCGGCGATGCTGGAGCTGTGTCGCGATTTCGATTGCTGTCGGATGCCCAGTGGGATCTGAATGGCGGGTTCTTGCTTGGTCCAACGGGGCGGAGGGGGCGCCCGTTCTCGGACGCGTGAACAATGGTCGAGGCAATCGCCTATCGCTATCGGACAGGGATCGCATGGCGCGATCTGCCGGAGGTGTTCGGGCCGTGGCAGACGGTTTGGAAGTGGCATCGGCGGATGGCGGGCGACGGAACCTGGGATCGTGTTCACTCGGTGCTGCTTTCTCGCGCCGACGCGGAGGGCAAGGTCGACTGGGCCGTGTCGGTCGACTCCACCATCGCTCGCGCTCATCAACACTCGACAAACATCACCCGCGTCACGGGGGGCTCCGTCGAACTACAGCAATCCGCTGATCGAGCCGCCTGATCACGGCTTCGGCCGCTCCCGCGGCGGCCTCTCGACCAAGCTGCACCAGCTCGTCGACGGTCACGGTCTGCCGCTCGTGATCGCTATCACTCCGGGCCAGGCCGGAGAGTCACCGATGCTGATCCCGCTCCTGCAGAATCTGCGGGTCACGCGTCCGACAGGACGTCCACGAACCCGGCCTGATCGAGTCCGCGGCGACAATGCGTACTCGTCACGAGCCATCCGTCAGCACCTGCGCGACCGCGGTACCCAAGCCGTCATTCCGCAACCATCGGACCAGATCGGCCATCGCCTCCGACGGGGGTCCAGAGGCGGACGACCTGTCGGATGCGACCGTGACGACTATCGGGCCAGAAACGTCGTCGAACGCCGCTTTGCCACCCTCAAGCAATGGCGCGGTATCGCTACCCGCTACGACAAACTGGCCACCGTCTACCGCGCAGCAGCCGTCCTAAACAGCGTCATCGCCTGGACCGCCCGTTTAGGAGGCACATCCTAGCGCGCATCGCTCAGAAGACACGCGGCAACTGGCTGGCAAGGCTATTCGGGGCGAAGCCCGGGACGCCCGGGGGAGAGAGCGTATGTGTCTGCTTCCGCGACCCCAAGTAGGTCGGTGGCAAGGCCGTTGCCGCGGTTGAAAGGCGCCTGCCTGTGATCGGGCGTTGAGCCCAATCACAGGCAGACATTTCATGCGAGCAGAGCGTTCTCGCTCACGTAGTTTGCGACGATCGCACCGACTACCGTGAGTGTGATTCCGCCAGCGGGCAACCACCATCGGGAGGGGCCGGGGAGCGTCAGTTGGAGTACCCCAACTGCGACAAAGAGCAGTACCGCGAAGATCGCGAAGATGTTTCCTGTCGCGTCCAGCAGCACGAAGTTGCACTGCAGATCACACTGAGGGATGTAGATGCGTTTGAAGTAGACGAAGGCGATGAGCGCTCCAGCCACCGCGAATTGCAGACCCCAGAGCACCGTGCTGAGCATGCCGCTCTGGGTCTTGGCAGGGGAACTCATGCCATCACCCTAGAACGCATTCACCATGTATTCCATCCACTGCCGGGCGGCGGTGGTGGAGTTCTCACCGTACAGGTTGTGGATCGCCATCGCGTTCGGGCCTGTTCCGCGGTTGCAAAAGTAGTCCCCGGCGTAGCAGTACGATCGAACCTTGTAGACCCATCCTTCGCCTGAGCCTCCCATCGGCCACCCCCAACTGCGGTAGGACGCGTATTGGTCGTTGTAGGCCTGGATGCCCCCACCCATCAGTCCGTCGGTGTTGGTAGGTGATCCCGGCGCATTGTAAGGCTGATTGGGGGAGAAGTTAGGGTCGCCGAAGACAACTACTGCTCGAATCGCGCTCTTGGCTCGCGCGGAGAGATTCGGGGCGGCGGAAACCTGAAGCAGTGAGTCGAGTACCACGGCACCGCCCTGTGAGTGCCCCGCGAGGAAGATCGCGGGGGTGTAGGTGCCGCACTGTTGGACGAGCCAGTTGATCTCGTTGACGAGGTTGGCTCGGCCGGTCATCACGCTGTTGAAGTAGTTGGCATCTCCGGATGCCGGATAGTTGACACTAGCGACATACATCGGCAGAGGACTTGTGCTCTTGAAGTGCCAGGCCAGCGAGAGCAATTCGTCACCGTGACCACCGGTAGTCCATACTCGATTGCTGTGCGCAAGCCCTGCGCCCGCTGGGGCTCCCGTGCCCCTGGCTGTCAGCAGCACGCCGAAGTCGCATATTCCGGCAGACGTGGCGCTGGCAGGAGGCGCTGCAACTGCTCCCAGTCCCGCCGCGAGCAGGAGCGCGGCTATCGCTCCAGTCAGTCGGCGAAGCCTGCCCTTCCTCATGTAGCGCGACGATTTCATAGCAGCACCCATCCTTGTCTCCGTTTCGCTCGTCAGTGAGTTCGGAGAAGATCTAACTCGGGGACCGTGGGGAAGAACAGGGCGCAATTGCCCTGGACTGATCTAGCCAAGAGTGTTATTGCGCCGAATGGATTAAACTGCCATCCTCGGATGATGTCGTCCGGATTGAGCTCCCAGGCGCCTGGGGAAGTCCAGGTGGGAGTGTGGCTACGCAACGCACGCTTGGAGCGTGGCATGACCCAGGAAGCCGTCGCCTTCGCTGCCGCTATCGACGTATCAACCTACGCGCGTCTAGAACGGCATACGAGGACTGCTCCCGGTCAGGCCGTAAGAGCCAGCACGGTGTTGAAGGTACTCCGAGCGCTCCGCTTGCCTTCGGAACAAATTGCAAGCTTCGTGTCCGCCTACTGGTGAAGTGTCCGCCTGTGACGGGGCCTCCGCCGCCATGTCAACACGCCCCCCTGGCGGGTCGCCCACCTGAACACCGCCATCGCCTGGACTCGAACTTTATTAGACACGCCCTAGGTCCGGCCGAGGGTCCGAGTCAGACCTGGCGCCGGTGAGAGAGGAGCCAGTCGTACAACTTGGGGTTCTCATAGGTCTCGGTCCAGGAATTGTGACCGACGCCTGCATATCGAGTGAACCGTGCGTCGGCACCGAGGCCCCGGAGTTCGCTGACGATCTGTTCCGTGGCGGAGAACGGAACGACATCGTCGGCATCACCGTGGAAAGCCCAGACGGGCACGTCGCGGAGCGGCGCAGCGCTCTGCATCCACAGTCCTCCGCAGATCGGCGCGATCGACGCGAACCGGTCGGGATAGCGCACCGCCAGGCTCCAGGTCCCGAATCCGCCCATGCTGAGTCCGGTCACCGATATGCGGTACGGATCGATGCGGTGCGCGGCGACGACCTCATCGAGAAGTACGGACAAAGTCGAGAGCTCGGCGACCCACTGACTCGATTCGCTGCACTGGGGCGTGACGAGGACGAAAGGGAACTCGTGTCCGGCATCGGCCATACTCGGCGGACCGTGCACGGCGGCGAGCTCGACGTCGGTACCGCGCTCACCCGAACCATGCAGGAACAGGACGAGTGGCCACTGTCGGTCGGGGTCGGCGTCGTAGTCGTCCGGGAGATGGAGCAGGTACCGCAGGGAGTCGGCCGGCGTCGGCTCGCCGTTCCGCATGCCCGAAGAGCGGGAGGCGGGAGTGATGTGTCGCGATCTGCGCATGTGTCCATCCTGCGCCATCCGTGGCGGTCGTCCGAGGGAACGATGTGCGGAGCGGGCAGCCGGATGTGGAGCCCACGGTCTCGGTCAACCGGCGGGTGACCCTGCGGCGACCAGGCCGCGGACGGCCTCGACCGTGCGGGCGATGTCTTCTGGGGTGGTCGCCCAAGACGACATCGAGCACCGTAGAGCCGCACGACCTTCCCATTCGGCACCCGTCATCGCGGCTGTCCCCTCGACGAGGATCGCCGCGCCGAGCGCACGTGTGGCTTCATCCGAATCGAGGCGGAACATCACCTGTGTGTAGTCGACGTCGTTGATGACTTCCAGCGGCTCCACCGTTCGGAGTCCCGCGCCCATCTCGACGGCGTTCGCATGCAGACGGTCCATCAGCGCGGCGATGCCCGACCGGCCGAGACTGCGCAATGCGGCCCAGGCGGGAACCCCGCGGGCGCGTCGTGAGAGCTCTGGAGTGACATCCCACGGGTCGAGCCCGGAATAGATCAGATAGTCGCCTCCGGTGCGGAAGGCGGCGATGGAGTCGGCCGGGTCGCGCACGATCGCCATGCCGCAGTCGTACGGCACGTTCAGCGTCTTGTGCGCGTCGGTCGCCCAGGAGTCGGCATCCGCCATGCCGGCAGTGAGGTGGCTCAGCCCGGGGGAGGCCGCCGCCCACAGCCCGAACGCGCCGTCGACGTGGACCCATGCGCCGTAGCGGCGCGCGATGGGAATCAACTCCGCGAAGTCGTCGAAGGCGCCGGTGTGCACCTCGCCCGCTTGCAGGCACACGATGAGGGGCCCTTCCTCCCCAGCGAGTGCGTGCCGGAGTGCATCCGGGTTCATGCGCCCCTGGTCGTCGGACGCGACGACTGTCAGTTCCGCCCGTCCGACACCCAAGAACCGGGCGGCGCGGTCTATGGATCCGTGCCGGTGAGCGCCGACGACGAAGCGGAGCGGGGGTGAACCACGGAATCCGTGCTCGGCGATGTCCCACCCGGCGCGCGCCAGCACGGAGTGTCGTGCGGCGGCGAGGCAGGTGAAGTTGGCGAGCTGCCCGCCCGTGACGAAGCCGACGCTGGCCGTCGCGGGGAGGCCGAAGAGATCGAGCATCCATTGTCCGGCGACGCGTTCCATCGCGACGGTGGCGGGTGTGAGAGTCGACGATCCCGAGTTCTGATCCCACGCCGAGACGAGCCAGTCAGCGGCCAGGGCAGCCGGGTGGGTGCCGCCGATCACGAAGCCGAAGAACCGGCCGCCGGGGATCGCGACGAGTCCGGGGTCGGCGAGCACGGCCATCTCCTCCACCACCGTCGCGGCGTCCACACCGTGCTCCGGGAGGGGCCCGCCGAAGCGGGTGAGCATCTCGTCGAGCGATGCTCTCGGCCACACCGGGCGCTCGGCCACCGAATCCAGGAAGCGAAGAGCGGCGTGGTGTGCGGTCTCGAGCGCGCGGGCCCGGTCGTCGGGAGCCATCTCTCTCATTCCTCAGGCCTACACCCGGGGGCCGGCTCGCGCCAGAGTGACTCGGTAGGCGCCACTCGGGCGCTCGTCGCCGTTCGCTAGAATGGACGACGCGCTGAGCGCGAGCTCACGCGGATACGACGAGCGGAGACTTATGTCAGGGCATTCCAAGTGGGCGACCACGAAGCACAAGAAGGCCATCATCGACTCCAGGCGCGCGAAGTCCTGGGCCAAGCTCATCAAGAACATCGAGGTCGCGGCGAAGCTCGGTGGTCCCGACCTTGCGGGCAACCCGACGCTCTTCGACGCGGTCCAGAAGGCCAAGAAGACGTCCGTCCCCAAGGACAACATCGACCGTGCGGTGAAGCGCGGTGCCGGCATCGGCGGCGAAGCCGTCGAGTATCTCTCGATCATGTACGAGGGCTATGGGCCCAACGGCGTCGCGCTCATGATCGAGTGTCTGACCGACAACAAGAACCGCGCAGCCGCAGAGGTCCGTACGGCTCTCAGCCGCAACGGCGGGACCCTGGCCGACCCGGGCAGTGTCGCGTACAACTTCAGCCGCAAGGGCGTCATCGTCGTCGGGTCAGAGGGCACCACCGAGGACGACGTCATGATGGCGGCGCTCGAGGCCGGTGCCGAGGAGATCGAGCCGCACGCTGAGGGCTTCGAGATCATCACCGAGGCGACCGATCTGGTGGCCGTACGCACTGCCCTCCAGGACGCGGGGATCGACTACGAGTCCGCCGACGTCGAGTTCGTTCCGAATCTCAAGGTCGAGATCGACGCAGACACCGCGCGCAAGGTCTTCCGTCTCATCGATGCGCTCGAAGACAGTGAAGACGTGCAGAACGTCTTCACCAACTTCGACCTGAGCACCGAGGTCCAGGCCGAGCTGGAGAACGAGGAAGGCTAGGCGCGCCGGACCGACGGTGTCGTCGTCGCCGCCTAGCCTGGGGGAGTGGCCTCCTCTCTACGCGTGCTCGGCATCGACCCGGGCCTCACCCGGTGCGGCGTCGGTGTGGTCGACGTCGACCGCTCGCGTCGGGGGACGCTCGTGCACGTCGGGGTGATCCGATCGTCGCAGGACGCGGAGATCGGTGATCGCCTTGCGATCGTCGCCGCGGGGATCCGCGCCGTGATCGCCGAGCACCGGCCCGATGCCGTCGCCGTCGAGCGGGTGTTCGCCCAGCAGAACACCCACACCGTGATGGGAACGGCGCAGGCGAGCGGGGTCGCGCTGCTGATCGCCTCCGAATCCGGGCTTCCGGCCGCCACACACACTCCGAGCGAGGTGAAGGCCGCCGTCACCGGCTATGGCGCTGCCGACAAGCGCCAGGTGCAGACGATGATCGCCCGGATCCTGCGCCTGGAAGCGCTGCCGCAACCCGCGGATGCCGCGGATGCCCTCGCGATCGCGCTTTGCCACGCCTGGCGTCGCGGGGGACCGGCCGCGCCCGGACAGCATGCGCTGACGCCCGCCCAACGCGCGTGGGCCGCCGCGGAGCGTGTCGCTCGAACATAGCTACGATCGACGCCGTAGGCTGAGAGGATGATCTCCTCTCTGCACGGCGTCGTTCTGCACGCGACGTCCGATCAGGTCGTCATCGACGTGGGCGGGGTCGGGTTCGCCGTCGCCGTCCCAGCCGATGTCGCACATACGGCGACCGTGGGGGAGAAGCTGCTTCTGCACACGAGTCTCATCGTGCGGGAGGACTCGCTGTCTCTGTTCGGCTTCGCGGATCGCGGTGAACTCGAGATCTTCGGCCTCCTGCTCGGAGTGACGGGCGTCGGGCCGAAGTCGGCGCTCGGCGTGCTGTCGCATCTCACCGCCGACCAGATCGCGGAGGCCGTGACCGCGGAGGACGACGCTCCCTTCCGCCGTGTCTCCGGAATCGGTCCGAAGACGGCCAAGCTCATCGTGCTTCAGCTCGCGGGCAAGGTCCAGGCGTTCGCTGTCGCGCCCAAGGCGGTCACCGCGGGGAGCGCAGATGTCATCACCCAGGTCTCCGCCGCCCTGGTCGGTCTCGGATGGTCGGAGAAGATCGCCGCCGACGCCGCGGCCCAGACGGCGGAGGAGGCGACGGACGCCGAGCGCGCGTCCGTCGCGGCACTGCTTCGCCGCACGCTCGCCCTGTTGGGGCCGGCGAAGGGAGGCCAGTCGCATGTCTGACCCGCTCGACGCGACCGAACCCTCAGACGAGACCGAACTCGCGATCGAAGGCGCGCTGCGCCCCACCAGCCTCGGTGACTTCGTCGGTCAGCAGAAGGTGCGAGGGCAGTTGCAGCTGCTCCTCGAGGCGGCGCGACTCCAGAGCCGCCCGGCGGATCACATTCTTCTGGCGGGCCCCCCGGGGCTCGGAAAGACGACCCTCGCGATGATCGTCGCTCATGAAAGCGAGCGTCCGCTGCGTCTCTCGAGCGGTCCTGCGATCCAGCATGCGGGGGATCTGGCGGCCCTCCTGTCGAGTCTGGTGCCCGGGGAAGTTCTGTTCATCGACGAGATCCACCGCATGGCGCGCTCTGCGGAAGAAATGCTGTACCTCGCGATGGAGGACTATCGGATCGACATCATGGTGGGCAAGGGAGCGGGCGCGACGAGCATCCCGCTCGAGCTCTCGCCTTTCACACTCGTCGGCGCCACGACCCGTTCCGGTCTGTTGCCCAACCCCTTGCGGGATCGCTTCGGGTTCACGGGGCATTTGGAGTTCTACGAAGAATCCGAGTTGGAGCAGGTCATCGCGCGCTCCGCCGCGGTGCTGGGAGTCGACCTGCCCACCGATTCGCTCACCGAGATCGCGCGACGATCTCGCGGCACACCGCGTATCGCGAACCGTCTGCTTCGCAGGGTGAGGGACTACGCGCTCGTGCACGGTGACGGTTCGGCGACGATCCGCGATGTGCGTGCAGCGCTGGATCTCTACGATGTGGACGCGATCGGTCTCGACCGGTTGGATCGGGCCGTCCTCGATGCCTTGGTGCGACGTTTCCGAGGCGGCCCCGTCGGTCTGAGCACACTCGCCGTGGCGGTTGGGGAGGAGGGGGAGACCGTGGAGAGCGTGGTCGAGCCGTATCTCGTGCGCATCGGCTTCCTCGGCCGGACTCCCCGCGGCCGCGTGGCGATGCCCGAGGCGTACACGCACCTGGGCGTTCCGCATCCGGACGGAATGCTTAAATTGGATGACCTATAATCGCTGAAGACTTCCCGGATACCTTCGCGCGCCCAAAGGCTGGAGCGTGCACCTGAGAAAGGCGCTTCCCCATGCCCATGGAATTCCTGCTCTTCGGCCTTCTTGCCGTCCTCCTCGTCTTCATGATCTTCAACACGCGCAAGCGCACGAAGCAGATGAAGGCCGAGCAGGAGGAGAAGGCGACCAAGACCGTTCCCGGCGCCAAGGTGCTCCTTCAGGGGGGCATCTACGGGACGATCGTCTCGTACGACCCCGAGGACCTCGACACTCCGGCTCTCGTCGAGATCGCGCCCGGCACGATCATCGATGTCCACAGCCAGGCGATCCTGCGCGTCGTCGAGCCGAAGGACGCCGTCATCGAGACGCCCGTCGACGCCGACGAGGAGCAGGAGACGGATGAGTCGATCGCACCTCCCGTCGAGACCCCCGAGGAGACCCGTGCCCGTCTTGAGCGGGACGCTGACGACAAGTAACTCCACGGCCGATACGGCCCGTCGGATCTCCGTCCTTTCAGAAAGCTGAACACACGTGGCTTCATCCTCTCCCGTCCGTCACGCCTGGCGGGTCCTCCTCGGCCTGCTCCTCGTGACCGGCGTGCTCTTCGGCATCAACTCGTTGGGCGTGTACGTCTTCAAGGACGCTGAGGGGGCGCCGGCGAGTTCCTGGACCCCTGAGCTCGCTCTCGACCTCCAGGGTGGCACCCAGATCGTCCTCAGCGCCGAAACGGAAGACGGGGCCGCTCCCACACAGGAGCAGCTCGACCAGGCCGCGGCGATCATCCGGCAGCGCGTCGATGCCTCGGGCGTGGCTGAGGCCGACATCACGACCGAGGGCGGCCAGAACATCGTCGTCCAGATCCCTGGCGAGGCTGACGCACAGACGCGCGAGCGGATCCAGGCGAGTGCGCAGCTCGAGCTTCGCCCCGTCCTCTACACGGATGCCGCGGGAACCGAGTTCGTCGGCGAGGACGGGAACTCCACACCGTTCCCGACGCCCGATCCGACGTTGAATGCCACGCCGACCGCCACGCCGACCGATGCGAGCGACCTCTCGTGGGTCACGGAGAAGCTCGCCGCGGAGTTCCAGGCTTACGACTGCGCGAACCCCGACAACGACCCGGCTCGGGCACCGAAGGATGAGCCGGTCGTCGCTTGCTCGCCGGATGATTCACAGAAGTTCCTGCTCGGCCCGACCGAACTCGACGGCACCGCCATCACCGACGCCTCCGCCGGTCGCGATCAGAAGTCCGGTGCGTGGATCGTCCAGCTGACGATGAACGGTGAGGGCGCAGACGCCTTCGGCAAGGTCAGCACTCGTCTGAACCAGTACCGGCTCGACGGACTGTCTCCGCGGGACCAGTTCGCCTTCGTGCTCGACGGCGACGTGATCAGCGCCCCCCGGATGAACGGCGTCATCCTCGACGGACGCCCCAGCATCTCGGGTAGCTTCACGCAGGAGACCGCGACCACGCTCGCGGATCAGCTCAAGTTCGGAGCGCTGCCGCTCAGTTTCACCGTGCAGAGCTCCGACACGATCTCCGCGACGCTCGGAACCCAGCAGCTCCAGATCGGTCTGATCGCGGGACTCATCGGTCTCGCCCTCGTCGCGATCTACTCGCTCATCGTCTATCGCGCCCTCGGATCCGTGATCATCGCCTCGATCGCGGTGATGGCCGTCCTGACCTACATCATCATCTGCATCTTGGCCTGGCGCATCGGCTTCCGCCTGTCGCTCGCCGGTGTCGCGGGTCTCATCGTCTCGATCGGCTTCACCGCCGACTCGTTCATCGTCTACTTCGAACGAATAAGAGACGAACTCCGAGACGGCAAGTCCATCACGGCTGCCGTGGAAGACGGCTGGGGTCGTGCGAAGCGGACGATCTACATCTCGAAGTCGATCAACGTTCTCGCCGCACTCGTGCTGTATATCCTCGCCGACGCCACCGTGAAGGGATTCGCCTTCACTCTGGGGCTCACGACCCTCATCGACGTGTTCATCTTCGTGATCTTCACGCACCCGGTGATGCAACTGCTCGCCCGCACCCGCTTCTTCGGCGGAGGGCACAAGCTGTCGGGGCTGGATCCCGCCGCGCTCGGAGCCGTCTATCGAAGCCGCTCCCAGTACCGAGAGGTCTCGACGTCCTCGGCCGGGCGTGGTGCGAAGAACTCGAGATCCCGCGGCGAAGCCGAACGCCGACAGACCATCGCCGAACGCAAGCGTGCGGAAGCGCTCGCGAGCGACAGACAGACCACCGCCGGAAGTGAGGGAGACGCCTGATGCCTTCCATGAATGAGTTCGGCAACAATCTCTATTCGGGGAAGACCTCCTTCCCGTTCGTCGGCAAGCGTCGGCTCTGGTTCATCATCGCGATCGCCCTCGTGGTCGGCTCCGCGCTCGTCCCGCTGTTCCGGCCCATTCAGTTCTCGATCGAGTTCACCGGCGGGTCGCAGTTCACCGTGCAGGCGCCGGCGACGCTCGATCAGGGCGTCGCGACCGAGGCCGTCCAATCCGTCGTGCCCGGTGCGTCGACCAAGGTCGTCGTGGTGAACAACGCCGACATCCGCGTGCAGACCGACCAGATGAGCGCGGCCGAGACGCAGCAGGTCGCCGAAGCACTCGCAGACGCCTATGGTGTCGAGGCTGCGAACGTCACATCGTCGTTCATCGGTCCGGCGTGGGGCGAGAACGTCACGAAGCAGTCCCTGTGGGGGCTCGCGATCTTCCTCGCCCTCACCTTCCTGATTCTGGCGATCTACTTCCGCACCTGGAAGATGTCGGCTGCGGCGATCATCGGACTGCTCGACGTGCTCGTGATCACGGTGGGCGTCTACGCCCTGGCAGGATTCGAGATCTCGCCGGCGGCGGTGATCGGTTTCCTTACGATCCTGGCCTACTCCTTGTACGACACGACTGTCGTCTTCGACAAGATTCGAGAGAACACGACGGAGGACGGGGAGAAGTCTGCCCGTCTGTTCGGCGAGTCGGTGAACCTCGCGGTGAACCAGACGCTCGTTCGCTCGATCAACACATCCGTCGTCGCTGCCCTTCCGGTCGGCGCCGTCCTCTTCATCGGTGCCTTCTGGCTCGGTGCCGAGTCGCTCACCGACATCTCCCTGTCGATCTTCGTCGGGATTCTGGTGGCCACTTACTCGACGCTGTTCGTCGCGGCACCGCTGTACTCGCTCTTCCGCGAGAACGAACCGCAGATCAAGGAACGGGACGCGCGCATCCGTGATGCCCGTAGCAGGACGTCCGTCGACGCCTGATCGGCCACCCTCAGCGGGAGCTCGACCCGCTCAGCACGCGTAGGATGAACTGATCTGGAGGTGGGTTGATGGCGGAACCGCAGACGTCGACGCAGGGTTCTAGTCTGCGACGACTGGTTCCCCGGATCTTCTCCCGCGCGTCGCGGATCAACGATCTCGACAATCTGATCCGCACGGTGCGTGTGAACCACCCCAAAGGCGATTTCTCCGTCATTGAGCGCGCGTATGCCGTCGCCAAGGAGAAGCACGAGGGGCAGAAGCGTCAGAGCGGTGAGCCCTACATCACCCACCCGCTCGCGGTCGCTCAGATCTTGGCCGAACTCGGTCTCGGTCCGCGAGCGATCGCAGCCGCGTTGCTTCACGACACGGTCGAGGACACGGGCTACGCGCTCACTGATCTGACCGCCGAGTTCGGCGACGAGGTCGCGATGCTCGTCGACGGCGTCACCAAGCTCGACAAGGTCAAGTACGGCGAGAGCGCCCAGGCGGAGACGGTCCGCAAGATGATCGTGGCGATGTCGAAGGACATCCGCGTGCTGCTGATCAAGCTCGCCGACCGCCTGCACAACGCACGCACCTGGGGCTTCGTCCCGCCCGAGAAGGCGGCGAAGAAGGCCAAGGAGACCCTCGAGATCTATGCGCCGCTGGCGAATCGGCTCGGTATCCAGGCGATCAAGTCAGAGCTGGAAGACCTCTCGTTCGCGGTCCTGCACCCGAAGATCTACAACGAGATCCACAGCCTCATCGCCCAGCGCACTCCCCAGCGGGAGAAGTATCTGAACCAGGTCGTCGAGGAGATCGACGAGGATCTGCGCGACCTCCGCATCCGCGGCAAGGTCGTCGGCCGGCCGAAGCAGCTTTACTCGGTGTACCAGAAGATGGTCATCCGCGGCCGGGAGTTCGACGACATCTACGACCTGATCGGCATCCGCGTGCTCGTGGCCTCCGTGCGCGACTGCTATGCGGTCCTCGGCGCGATCCACGCACGGTGGACGCCGCTGCCCGGACGGTTCAAGGACTACATCGCGACTCCGAAGTTCAACCTCTACCAGTCGCTCCATACGACCGTGATCGGGCCGTCCGGTCGAACGGTGGAGATCCAGATCCGCACCCACGAGATGCACCAGCAGGCCGAGTACGGAGTGGCCGCGCACTGGATGTACAAGGAGCGGATGAACGGCGGCGGGAAGACCGAGGTGCGCGCCTCCGACACCGACATGGCGTGGCTCGCTCACATCTCCGACTGGCAGGCCGAGACGGCCGACCCGGGGGAGTTCCTCGAGTCGCTCCGTTTCGAGATCGGAGCGAAGGAGGTGTACGTCTTCACGCCGAAGGGACGCGTGATCGGCCTCCCCTCCGGTGCGACTCCGGTCGACTTCGCGTACGCCGTCCACACCGAGATCGGCCATCGGACGATGGGGGCAAAGGTCAACGGCCGACTCGTGCCGTTGGAGTCCGAGCTCAAGAGCGGAGACGTCGTCGAGGTCTTCACGTCGAAGAACCCCGATGCCGGCCCCAGCCAGGACTGGCTCGGCTTTGTCGCGAGCACGCGCGCCCGAAACAAGATTCGCGGGTGGTTCACGAAGGAACGGCGCGAAGAAGCCATCGAGCAGGGCAAGGAGGCCATCGCACGGGCGATGCGTCGACAGAACCTTCCTCTGCAGCGTCTGATGAGTCATGACTCGTTCGCCGAGGTTGCTCGGGGGATGCACTACGAAGACGTCTCCGCGCTGTACGCCGCCGTTGGCGAGGGGCACGTCTCAACGCAGTCGGTCTTGGAGAAGGTCACCGCTCTCGTGGCGGCGAACGACACGACCACCGGTGCTATCGATTTGCCGGGTAGCAGCGTGCCGACCAGGGAGCCGCGTTCCGGCGACTCGGGTGTTCTCGTGCGCGGCGCCAACGACATCCTCGTGAAGCTCGCGAAGTGCTGCACCCCGGTTCCCGGGGACCAGATCGTCGGATTCGTGACCCGCGGCAGTGGGGTCTCCGTGCACCGCGCGGACTGCGTGAACGTGAAGGCGCTGGGATCCGAGCAGGATCGTTTCGTCGAGGTGTCCTGGGCCCCGACCACGAAGAGCGTGTTCCGCGTCCAGATCCAGGTGGAGGCGCTCGACCGGTCGGGGCTTCTCTCCGATGTGACGCGCGTCCTCAGCGAGCACCATGTCAACATCCTCTCCGCCACGGTGACGACGACGGATGAGCGACTGGCGCTGAGCCGCTTCGTGTTCGAGATGGGTGACGCGGTGCACTTGGACCGTGTGCTCAACGCCGTCCGCCGCATCGACGCCGTGTACGACGTCTATCGCGTCACCTCCTCCTGAGCACGAGCCGCTCCAGCGCCGCCAGCCCGGCCCGACTTCCCGGCACGCGATGGAGATCGCGCAGCGCGGCGATGGCGGCTTTCGGCGTGCCGGGAAGCGCGGCTGCGAGCCGATCCATCCACATCAGGACACGAGGGTCGCGGTGGAGCGTCGTGGCGAGATCGAGCATCGTGCGCGCAGGGGTGGAGACCGGAACGCCGCCGATCAGCTCGATGTCGACGTCCGGGAGCACGGTGTCGTGGAAGACCAGGCGTGCGCTGGTGATCGGTCGGATTCGACGGTCGATGCAGCGTTTCACATGATGCACGACCGGGGGAGCGTCGCCGGCACCGTGAATCCACGCGGCCGTCTGCGTGCAGGCGGCGGTGCCCGGTTGGACGAGCATCGACACCGAGCTCGCTCGCACGTCGGGCCCTGCGACGAGGTCGGCGGGGATGTAGGCGTCGCCCACCTCGACGACATGACCATCGATCCGCGCTGCGCTGAGCTCGCTCTCACTCAGTCGCTCGCCGGGCACATAGAGGAAAGCGGGGTGCATCACGCCAGTCTGACGTAGTGCACCCCGCCTGCGCCGTGATCGCGGAGAACTGTGGAGAGACCGATTAGCCGCCCAGAGCGCTCAGCCACGCGCGGCGAGCCTCGAGGGCGTCCGTCGCATCCTTCGCGGCCTTCTTGTCGCCGGTCTTCTCTGCGGCGGCGACCTCCGCCTCGAGCTTCTCGATCGCCTCGAGCAGCTGTGAGCTCATGTCGTTCGCGCGAGCCTTGGTCTCGGGGTTGTTCTTCTTCCAGTCCACGTCCTCTCGCGCCTTGAGCGCCTGCTCGATGGTGCGGAGTCTGTCGTCGAGAGCGCGCTCCTTCTCGCGAGGGAAGATGCGACCGATCTCGTCCCACTGTCGCTGGATGCGCGTGAGAAGAGCGCGTGCGCGCTTGATGTTCGACTCGTCGGCGACGGCTTTCGCCTCGACGAGGAGAGCTTCGCGCGCTTCGATCTTCGGCGCGGACTCCGCTTCCTCGGCGGCGGACTGTTCCGCGCGAGCGGCATAGAGGGCGTCGCCTGCGGTCTTGAACCGGGCCCAGAGAGCGTCGTCCGCCTTGCGCCCCGCGCGTCCGGCGGCTTTCCACTCATCGAGCAGGTTACGGTACGCCGGGATGCCGTCCGTTCCGCGCGGAGCGAGAGCCTCGGCGCGCTCGACCAGACGTGTCTTCGCGTCGCGCGCGATCTTGTGCGCATCGTCGAGCTCCGAGTAGAAGGCCCTGCGCTGCTTGTCGACCACGGCGCGTGCGTCTCGGAAACGCTTCCACAACTGCTGCGAGATGCCCTTGGACAGACGAGGGCCGTTCTGCTGCTGGGCCTGCCACTCGTCGAACAACTCTCCGAGCTCGGCGGTCACCTGCTTCCACTGCACCTTGCTGAGGTCGCGGGCGGCGATCGCCTCGGCCTTCTCGACCAGTGCGGTGCGTTCGGCGATCGCCTGGTCGACGAGCTCCTTGGCGTGTTGCGCCTCCTGCTCAGTGGCTTCCGAGAGTGAGGAGGTCAGGGCATTGAGCCGGACGCGGAGCCCTTCGAGGTCGCCGACGGCGGCGGCATCCGTCGCCTCGTCGAGCAAATGACCCGCCTGCTTGACGAGGTCTGCGGCGGATGCGCCTCCGGCCTGGTGGCGCTGTTCGAGCGTGTGCACCTTGAAGGCGATGTCGTCGAACTTGCGCACGAAGTAGGCGAGAGCCTCCTCCGGTGTGCCGTCGGGATACTGTCCGACGACACGCCAGTTCTCGCCCTCGCGGACCTCTACGGTGCCGTCATCGGCGACGCGGCCCCATTCGGCGGAGGTCGATGATGCGGCAGGCACGGAGGCGACGGGGGCGACAGCCGCCGGCGTGGGCGCCTTTCGCGGCATCGGCACGGCGGGCGGTCCGGGGACGGGGGGAGTCGGCTTCGAGGGCTCGGTGGCAGACACGTGATTCTCCTTGCGCGGTAGGGCCGCGGGAGGCGGAAAGGACGAGGCTCAGCCTAGTACGCCAGAGCCTCCGGGGTTGAGGCCGCGGTTTCAGGCCCCGCGTCGTTACCGTTCTGTGAGCAGAAAGTTCGACGGAGGAAACACGCTGCGTCATCTTCGGGAAACACGACCCTCCTATCGTCACCAGAACGACAGTCTTCCGGTCGACAGGAGCACGATGAACGGCACGGCACCCGCGACGAGCGAGATCCTGGTCGTCGGAGCGGGTGTCGGTGCGCATCGATTCGTCGAGCAGGTCCTCCGTGATCCCGATGCTCCGGTGCGGGTGACGGTGATCGGTGAGGAAGACCGTGGTCCGTACGATCGCTCGGCGCTCGCGCAGGTGTTGTCGGGCGTCGACGCAGAGGAGATCCAACTGGATCGTTCCGTGTTCCGCGACGTCCGCGTCCGACTCATCCGGGACGACAGGGTGCTTCGGATCGATCCTTCGGGTCATACGGTGCGGACCCGGGCACGGCGCACCTACGGCTACGACACTCTCGTGCTGGCGACCGGCTCCTTCGGCGCGAAGATCGCCGTGGAGGGCGCGAGTCTTCCCGGGTGCTTCGGCTACCGCACCGTCGAAGACGTCGAGTCGATCCGGACGTTCGTGGAGTCGGCGTCCCGACAACGCGGGCGCCCCCTTCGCGGCACCGTGGTCGGTGCAGGGTTGCATGGCCTTCAGGCCGCCGAGGCGTTGAACGCGATGGGGGTCGACACCACGGTGATCGAGTTCTCGGATCGTGTGATGCCCCGCCAACTCGATCGGAGTGCCGCAGCAGTGGTGCAGGCGGCGCTCCTGAAGCGCGGGATATCGGTGCGCACGGGCATCCGCACGACTCGAATCGATCCGGGCGATTCCGGCTCGGTCGCCTCGCTGGAGTTCCAGGACGGGTCGTTCCAACGCGCCGACGTGGTCGTGCTCACCGTCGGCGTGCGTGCGCGCGATGAACTCGCCCGCAACGCGGGACTCGCCGTGCACCCGGAAGGCGGCGTGCTCGTCGACGAGCGAGGTGAGACCTCGGTCCCGGGGATCCTCGCGATCGGCGAGGTGGCGCGCCTCGAGGGACGTGGCCCCGGGTTCGTCGGGGCGGTGCGGGCCACGGCTGACGTCGCAGCAGCGAATGTGGGAGGCGGGGATGCACGATTCCCACGCGACCTCGAGGGAGGGAACGTCGCGCTCGGCGGGGTCGACATCGCGACGTTCGGAGATCCGCTGGCCTCGACGGTGTCTGCGGTCGAAGTCGTCACCCAGGAGGATCCGGGGGCCGGGATCTATCGCAAGCTCGTGATCTCGGATGACGGGCGGACGGTGGTCGGTGGAATCCTCGTCGGCGACACGAGCGGGTACGCGGCGCTGCGCGCCCTCGTCTCAGAAGCCTGGCGTCCCGCTCATGCCGCACGGTTGCTCTCGACGGTCGGCGGTGCGGACACAGGGGACATCTGCGATCACACGGCCGTGCGACCGCAGGACCTCCTCGCCGCCGTGGGCGAAACCGGAGGCTCGACCTTCACGGCGATCCGCTCCCGTTACGGCTTCGTACGAGGCTGCCGTCGCTGCACCCTGGGGATCGCGCGGGTGCTCCTGCAGTTCGCCGCGCAGCAGGATCTCCTGCACCAGACACGGGAGCTCGGGGTGCAGAGGGGGGTGAGGACCGGCCTCCTGGCGGACGGAACGTACGTCGTCGCTCCGGTGATGCCTGACGGCACGCTCAGCCCGGCTGAGCTGCTGGCGATCGGGGAGCTCGCAGAGCACTGTGGATTGCGACCGCGCATTACCGGCGCGACGATCGAGTTGCGAGGCGTGCATGCCGACGATGTGGGGCCCGTGCTCGCCCGTCTCACCGCGGCAGGACTCTCGTCAGTGCCCGGCGTCGGCGAAGACGCGGTGGGCCTCGTCGCCGAGGACCTCCCGCGGCTGGGCGAATCGCGAGACGCATCGGACGCGCGGGGAAGCGGCCATCGGGGGAAGGCGGGGAACGCCCGCGCCGGCGAGGTGAGCCCCCGAGTGTCGCTGCGTCGAGTGGGGAGTCCCTCCTCATGACCCCGGTGAGCGGCCGCCGCCCGCCGCTAGCGGGGTGCAGGATCATCGTGTCGGATGACGCCAGATCCGCGGATCCTCCGCGCGACGGTGTGCGCGCCGGTGAAGGACGGTCGGACGGTCTCGCCGAGGTCCTGTCGGAGGTGGGGGCTGCGGTGTGGCGGGTCGCTGTGCCGCGAAGCGGTGCGCGGACGTCCGCCGCGCTGCGGAGCGTCGTCCAGCGTGCAGCGAAGGGCGGGATCGACGCCGTGCTGTTCCTCGCCCCCACAGCTCCCTGGCTCGAGACGGCCGAGAGCATCGGAGCGCTCGAGGCCATCCGTCGGCGGTCGGATTCAGGTCGTTTGCTCCTGGGGGCACTCCACGAGGAGGATGCGGAGCGCCTGCGCCTCGCCGGCCTCGCCGTGATGCACACCGAGGGATCGAGCGCCGCAGTACTCGCCCGGGGTGTCGTTGCGCACTACGACAGCGGGAAGACCGCATTGGTCACTGACGCCGGCCGCCTCGAGGTGCGAAGCGGAGGTGTCGTGGTCGACGAACGTTTCATCCCGTTGTCCCGCGGGGCCACGGGCGTCATCGAGGCGCTGTTTCTCGCCGGGGGTCGGGTGCTCTCGCGCGCGGAGATCGGCAGAGTCCTCCCGGGCGGGCAGCGCAGTGGCCGAGCGGTGGAGGTCGCGGTGGCGCGTCTTCGCGAGTCGCTCGACGGAATCGATCTGGTGCAGACCGTCGTCAAGCGCGGCTATCGCTTGGCCGTCACCGAGTAGCGATCAGATCCCGGAACCCGGACGGCTTCTCTCCGTCGTTCTATTCAGCCGGGTTGTCCGAGGGAAGCGGCGTGGGGGTCTCCGACGGGGCATCCGTGGGAGAGGTCGTCGGTTCCACGGTGGGGGCGGGCGTGGGTTCAGGCTCCGGTGCGGTGACCTGAGCATGCACGACCTGGCTGCCGATCGCGGCGACGACGATGAGGCTCGCGGCGATCGCGGCGATCGTGTTGTCCCGGGCGCGGCGACGGATCTGGCCCTCGTGCCACTGCGTGCGCGCGGCGTGCAGTCGTGCGCGCTCGGCTGTCGTGCGCGACTGTGCCTTCTTGGAACCGCGTGCGGCCATGCCTGGATCTCCCATCTCGACGTCAGGACAGGACGTCGCCTGAGAGCCTACCGGGATGCCTGCGGTCGCCCGAAGTGTCCGGACCCGCCGGTAGCCTGGATGGATGACGTCCCCCGCTGCGCTGCTCTCCGGGCAGACGCCCCTCGCCGTGCGCATGCGCCCGGTCTCCCTCGATGAAGTCGCGGGGCAGCGTCATCTCCTGCGAGCCGGTTCCCCCATCGTCGCCCTCGCTGACCCACAGGCGACGTCACCGGGCGCCGTGTCGATGATCCTGTGGGGCCCACCGGGAACGGGTAAGACCACCCTCGCTCAGGCGATCGCGCGGTCATCAGGACGCCGCTTCGTGGAACTCTCGGCGATCACCGCAGGCGTGAAGGATGTCCGGGAGGTGATGCAGGAGGCGATCACGCAGCGCGATCTCTACGGGCAGACGACGATCCTCTTCCTCGACGAGATCCATCGCTTCACCAAGGCCCAGCAAGACGCGCTGCTTCCCGGTGTCGAGAACGGATGGGTCATCCTGATCGCGGCGACGACCGAGAACCCCTCGTTCTCGGTGATCTCGCCGCTGTTGTCGCGTTCCCTGCTGCTCACGCTCCAGCCCCTCACCGACGAGGACATCGGGTTGCTCGTCGATCGCGCCGTGACCGACCCGCGGGGGCTGAACGGCGCGGTGGTCTTGAGCCCCGAGGCGCGTGCGGCCTTGATCCGCCTCGCGTCGGGCGACGCCAGGCGCGCCCTCACCGGTCTCGAAGCAGGCGCAGCGGTCGCCGTCTCGCACGCGACCGACACCGTCGACGTGGGTGAGACCGGCGACGAGGGTGAGACCGGCGACGAGGCAGCAGCCACGCATGCGTCGTCGAGTGCTGTGGAGATCACCGCCGACCACATCGCGCAGGCCGTCGACAAGGCTCTGCTGCGATACGACCGTCAAGGCGACGAGCACTACGACGTCATCAGTGCGTTCATCAAGTCGATCAGAGGTTCCGACCCCGATGCCGCACTCCACTACCTCGCACGCATGATCGAGGCGGGGGAGGACCCTCGGTTCATCGCCCGACGTCTTGTCATCTCGGCGTCGGAGGATGTCGGCCTCGCCGATCCCCAGGCGCTCGGCATCGCGGTCGCGGCGGCGGATGCGGTCGCGTTCATCGGCATGCCGGAGGGGCGCATCCCGCTCGCGGAGGCGACGGTGTACCTCGCGACCACGGCGAAATCCAACGCGGCCTATGTGGGCATCGACGCGGCCATCGCCGACATCCGCTCCGGCGGGTTCGGTCGGGTGCCGCTGCACCTGCGCGATGCCCACTACCCGGGAGCGAAGCGACTCGGACACGGCAAGGGGTACGTGTACTCCCATGACAGCGACTACGGGGTGGTGCCGCAGCAGTACCTGCCCGATGAGCTCGACGGCAAGCACTACTACGAGCCGAAGAACCTCGGTGCCGAGCGCGACATCGCCGCACGGCTCGAGCGCATCCGCCGCATCCTCGGCGACCGCTGAGCCCTCACGCAGGGCCAAACCGCGATCTGTTAGACTTGATCGGCTCGAAACCGAGTTTTCGGGCATCTCCTCGTTCACACCCCACCTTGCTGGCGCCCCGGCGTGCGCTCCAAGGCAGAACGCGGACGATACGTCCGTGAGTCGTGAAAGACGCGACCACGTCATCGGAAGGAAAGCTTCGTGACCACGAAGTCCCAGGATCGTCGCAAGGTTCGTCTGAGCCGTGCCCTCGGTATCCCGCTCACCCCGAAGGCCGCCCGCTACCTCGAGAAGCGTCCCTACGCTCCCGGCGAGCACGGCCGCACCAAGCGCAAGGCAGACAGCGACTACGCCGTCCGTCTGCGTGAGAAGCAGCGTCTTCGCGAGCAGTACGGCATCCGCGAGAAGCAGATGCGCAACACGTTCAACGAGGCCCGTCGCCACGACGGCCTGACCGGTGAGAACCTGGTCGAGCTCCTCGAGATGCGTCTCGACGCTCTGGTGCTGCGTTCGGGCTTCGCCCGCACCACCGCACAGGCTCGCCAGCTCGTCGTGCACCGTCACATCCTCGTCGACGGCCAGCTCGTCGACCGCCCGTCCTTCCGCGTGAAGCCGGGTCAGCTCATCCACGTCAAGGCCAAGAGCGAGGGCACCGAGCCCTTCCAGGTGGCAGCAGCCGGCGGTCACGCCGAGGTCCTGCCCCCCGTTCCCGGCTACCTCGAGGTCGAGCTCGACAAGCTCCAGTCGCGTCTTGTCCGTCGTCCGAAGCGTGCCGAGGTCCCCGTGACCTGTGAAGTGCAGCTCGTCGTCGAGTACTACGCAGCTCGCTGATCCAGCGAAAGAGCAATCGGGCAGGAGGCGTCGGGATTCCCGACGCCTCCTGTCGTTTCCGCATACGATGGTGACACCGCGCCTTCGCGGGTCAAAGGCAAGGATGGCGACATGAAGAACGTGCTGTGGTTCCTGATCGGTGTGATCGGCGGCTTCGTCGCGGCTCACTTCATGAACAAGGACCCGCGTGGTCACGACATCCTCGCCGAGGTCGACGCCAGGATCAACGGATTCACCGCGATCCTCGGCGACGCCTACCGCGAGCAGGAGGCACGGCTCACGGAGCCGGGCGACAACTGAACCACCGCAGCAGCGCCCCGGCGCGGCATCTTCACGCAAGGACACCCGGCACTCTATGAAAACTGCGGAGATCGCGCAGCGTTACCTCGACTACTTCGAGAAGAACGACCACCTCATCGTCCCCTCGGCCTCGCTCGTCAGCGACGACCCGTCGCTGCTGTTCACGGTCGCCGGCATGGTGCCGATGATCCCGTATCTCACGGGCGTCGTTCCCGCGCCGCATCCGCGGATCGCCGACGTGCAGAAGTGCATCCGCACCAACGACATCGAAGAGGTCGGCCGGACCGCCCGTCACGGCACGTTCTTTCAGATGCTGGGCAACTGGTCGTTCGGGGACTACTTCAAGGAAGGCGCGATCCGCTACGCCTGGGAGCTGCTGACGAGTTCCGAGTCTGATGGCGGTCTCGGCTTCGACGAGAAGGATCTGTGGGTCACCGTCTACGAGACGGACGACGAGGCCGAGGCCATCTGGCGCGACATCATCGGTCTCAAGCCGGAGCGCATCCAGCGTCTCGGGCGAGCGGACAACTACTGGAACACGGGACAGCCCGGACCCGGCGGTCCCGATTCGGAGATCTTCTTCGACCGTGGCCCGGCGTACGGGAAGGACGGTGGCCCCGCCGTCGACGACTCACGGTTCCTGGAGATCTGGAACCTCGTGTTCATGCAGGACTTCATCGAGAACATCCGCAGCAAGACGGAGTTCGACATCGTCGGCGAGCTGCCGATGAAGAACATCGACACCGGGATGGGACTCGAGCGCGTCGCCTTCCTCAAGCAGGGCGTCGACAACATGTACGAGTCCGACCAGGTGCGTCCGGTGCTCGACCGTGCGATCGAGCTCTCGGGCCGCGCCTACGGTGCCCAGCACGAGGACGACGTGCGATTCCGTGTCGTCGCCGACCACGTGCGCTCTTCCCTCATGCTCCTCTCCGACGGCGTGCGTCCATCGAACGAGGGCCGCGGGTACATCCTCCGCCGGTTGATGCGTCGCACAGTCCGCGCCATGCGGCTGCTCGGCGTCGACGAGCCCGTGTTCCCGGAACTGTTCGCCGCCTCGCGCGACGCGATGAAGTCCGCGTATCCGGTGCTCGAGAAGGACTGGCCGGTGCTCTCGGCATCGGCGTTCGCGGAAGAGGAGACGTTCCGCCGGACCCTTGTGGCCGGCTCCACGATCCTCGATCTCGCCCTCGACGAGACGAGGAAGGGCGGCGGGAAGACGCTCAGCGGTTCCGAGGCGTTCCTGCTCCACGACACGTACGGGTTCCCGATCGACCTCACCCTCGAAGTCGCCGAGGAAGCCGGACTGGACGTCGACCGCACCGCTTTCGACTCGCTCATGCAGGAGCAACGTCAGCGAGCCAAGGACGACGCCCGCAACCGCAAGCGTCAGCTCGCCGACGTATCGGTCTACCGAGAGCTGCGTGCCCTGGGAGAGACCGGCTTCGACGGATACACCGCACTCGAGGTCGAGTCCCGGGTGCTCGGTCTCCTCGTCGACGGCATGCCGGTGCGCAGCGCATCCGAGGGACAGATCGCGGAAGTCGTGCTCGCCGAGACGACGCTGTACGCCGAGTCCGGGGGTCAGGTGGCTGACAAGGGCACGATCGTGGGCCCGGGCTACGCGCTCGAAGTGCTCGACGTGCAGAAGCCGGTTCCCGGACTCATCAGCCACACCGTCGAGGTCACGCGCGGAAGCGTGGCGGTCGACGACGTCGCGACGTCGGTGGTGGACGCGGCGAACCGCCGTGCAGCTCGCCAGGCACACTCTGCCACTCACCTCGTGCACGCTGCTCTCCGGGACACCCTCGGTCCGACGGCGACGCAGGCCGGATCCTTGAACCGCGCCGGCTACATGCGATTCGACTTCGCCTGGTCGCAGGCGCTCTCGACCGACACACGCAGCGAGATCGAGGAGATCACCAACCGCGCGGTGCAGGACGCCCTGGAGGTGACCACGCGCATCGTCTCGCTCGATGAGGCGAAGGAAGCCGGGGCCATGGCGCTGTTCGGCGAGAAGTACGGTGACGTCGTGCGCATGGTCGACATCGGTGGGCCCTGGTCCCGCGAGCTCTGCGCCGGGACGCACGTGAGCACCAGTGCCGAGATCGGGCTGGTCAGTCTGGTCGGGGAGTCCTCGGTCGGTGCCTCCAACCGTCGTATCGAAGCGCTCGTCGGTGCCGACGCGTTCCGTGAACTCGCCGCTGAGCGGGCGATCGTGTCGCAGTTGACGAGTTCCCTCAAGACGCCGCGTGAGCAGCTGCCGGAGCGGATCGCCGATCTCGCCGCCAGCCTCAAGGCCGCGGAGAAGCGCATCGCCCAGTTCGAGGCGAAGGAGCGGGCCGGGCAGGTGCCAGCCATCGTCGACGCCGCGACGCGCGTCGGCGCGTTCCGACTGGCCGCGCAGAGCCTGGGTGAGGTCGCATCGGCGGATGACGTGCGAGACCTCGTCAACGGCGTGCGCGATCGACTCGGCTCGGACGCCGCTGTGGTGGCCCTCGGCGCCGTCGTGGGCGGCCGGCCGGTCGTGGTCGTCGCGACGAACGACGCGGCGCGCTCGGCGGGAGCCAAGGCCGGTGCGCTCGCGAAGCGCGCGGCCGGCGTGCTCGGCGGTGGTGGCGGTGGGCGCGACGATGTCGCACAAGGCGGCGGCGCAGACGCGGCGGCTCTGCCCGCGGCGCTCGAGGCCATCGCTCAGGAGTTGCGCGGCGCGTGAGCACTTTCCGCCGCGGCGTACGGCTCGGCATCGACGTGGGGCGCGCGCGGGTCGGTGTCGCGCGCTGCGACCCCGACGGCATGCTTGCCGTCCCCGTGGAGACGGTGCCCCGCGACGAGGCCTCGATCGCCAGAATCCTTCAGATCGCGAGCGACTACGACCTGTTGGAGTTCGTGGTCGGCCTGCCGGTGAACCTGCAGGGCACGGATACCCCGTCGACCACGGACGCGCGGGAGTTCGCGGCGGAACTCCACCGCCGCAGCGGCACTCCGGTGAGGCTGGTGGATGAGCGGTTGAGCACCGTGACGGCGCATGCCGCATTGCGCAGTTCCGGGAGATCCCAGAAGAAGTCTCGTAGCATTGTGGATCAGGTCGCCGCCGTGGTGCTTCTGCAGCAGGCGATCGACATGGAGAAGAGCACCGGAAACCCGGCCGGTGCCATCATCTCGCCTGACGAGGAGCACGCCTGACGATGTCCGAACGCGACAACGAAACGCCGCGGCACGACGCAGATTCCCGCCTGGGGGATCTCTTCGAGAACCTGCCAGAGCCGACCGCGCAGATTCCCACGGTCGACAACAGCGCGCCCGTTCCGGGGTCGCGTCGGGCGGCGAGAGCGGCGGCTGCGGGGGAGTCGCGCGCCGTACGCGGAGCTGATACGCCGACCGAGGCTTCGCCCGTGCCGGTTCGTGCCTCTGCGGACGACGCCGTCGCCGCCGCAGGTGGGCTGCCATCGCCGACTCCGGTCCGTGCCTCGGCAGATGCCGCAGACACCCCCACGCGGGTCGTGCCCCGGATCGAGTCGTCGTCCGGTGCCGCGGCGACGCCAGAGCCTGCGCTCGGCGGCGGGCTGGACGACCTCTTCGTGCCCCATGACGATCACGTCGAAGCGGCGCCGAGGAAGAAGCGCCGAAAGGGATGCCTGATCGCCCTGATCATCGGGCTGGCAATCCTTGGCGGTATCGCCGCTGCCGGCGTCTGGGTGGCGAACACCTATGGCGAGAAGATCAGTGACGCCATGGGCTGGGGTGAGCCGAAGGACTGGGAGCCCGGGATGGCGACCGGCGAGGCGACGGTCACGATCAAGCAGGGCGACACAGGCGCGCCCGTGTCCACCGCGCTGTTCGAAGCCGGCGTCACGAAGACGGAGGACGTGTTCTACGACTACCTCGTCGACGAGAACATCGCGGTCACGTTCTACCCGGGTGTGTACACGCTGCAGAAGAAGATGACAGCGGAGGCGGCGCTCGAGGCTCTCCGGAACGAGGACAACCGGGTCGCGAACGCGGTGGGGCTGACGGAAGGCGGGACCATCGCGTCGTCGTTGCCGACCATGGCCGAGACACTGGGCATCCCGCTCGCCGACTTCGAAGCGGCCGTCGCAGATCCGTCCGCCTACGGTGTCGGGGCGCAGAGCCTGGAAGGCTGGCTGTTCCCCGCGGTGTACGAGTTCGATCCCGGGGTGACGGCCACGCAGGTGATCCAGCGGATGGTCGACCGCACCAGGGAGTCGCTGACCTCTGCGGGCGTCCCGGCCGGCGATGAGGAGCGCGTGCTGACGATCGCCTCGATCATCCAGCGAGAAGGTCGGCTCGATGACTTCGCGAAGGTGTCGCGGGTGATCCAGAACCGTCTCGACATCGACATGAAGCTGCAGATGGACTCGACTGCGCAGTACGGCTACGGCTCGCTGCACGAGGGCGTCGTGTCGAGCTCCAAGGAGGCGCTGGAAGACGACAACCCCTGGAACACGTACGTGCACGAGGGGCTCCCCGTGACGCCGATCGCGAATCCGAGCGACGCCGCGATCCTGGCGGCGATGAACCCCGTCGACGGCCCATGGCTCTACTTCGTCACGATCAACCTCAGCACGGGGGAGACGCAGTTCTCCGAGACGATGGCCGAGCATGAGCAGGGGATCGAGAAGTGGCGCGAATGGTGCCGCGCGAACCCGGATGCCGGGTGCTGACCCGGTGACGCGCACTCGTCTCGCGGTCTGGGGCGACCCGATCGCGCACTCCAAGTCTCCCGAGCTGCACGCTG
The DNA here is from genome assembly GCF_020524545.1 of Microbacterium paraoxydans. Taxonomy (GTDB): domain Bacteria; phylum Actinomycetota; class Actinomycetes; order Actinomycetales; family Microbacteriaceae; genus Microbacterium; species Microbacterium paraoxydans_C. Next base: position 412,958 of record NZ_JAIVLG010000004.1, read on the forward strand.
CCGCCTACCGTGTGCTCGGTCTCGACTGGGAGTACGGGCGTCGTCAAGTCACCTCAGACGCTTTCGGGGCGGCCCTCGATCGCCTCGACGGCACGTGGCGCGGCCTCTCCCTGACCATGCCGCTGAAAGAGGCCGCCTTTCGCGCTGCGACGAGCGTGGATCGGCACGCCGAACTCACAGGGGCCGTCAACACCCTGTTGCTGGGGGCCGACATCAAAGGGTTCAACACGGATGTGGGCGGCATCGTCGATGCGCTGCGCGAGTCCGGCATCACTGAAGTCTCCCGCGTGCGGATCCTCGGCGCGGGAGCGACGGCGGCCTCTGCACTGGTCGCCTCGGCCGAGATCGGCGCGACGGATGTCTCGGTGCATGCGCGGCGCCCCGACAAGGCCGCGGCGCTGATCGCACTCGGTGCTCGAATCGGTCTCGATGTGCAGGCGCACCCGCTGGAAGAGTCCTCCTCGTCCGTGGAACTCACCATAGCCACCCTGCCCAGCGGCACCGTGCTGCCGGCGCAGACGTCATCTTCGCTCGCCGCCGATGGGGGAGCGCTGTTCGATGCCGCCTACGCGCCCTGGCCATCCGCGCTGGGCTCCGCCTGGGGGGAGGCGCCGGTGGTCTCCGGGCTCGGGATGCTGCTCCATCAGGCCGTGCGGCAGATCCGGATCTTCGTGCACGGTGACCCCGTGATCCCGCTCGAGGACGAGGCGGCCGTCGTCGCAGCCATGCGCGCCGCGCTCTGAGCGGGCCGCGTCGAAACGCGGCGCGGCGAGGGGGCCAACCCGTGGGAGACTGGAGCAATGCTCCGCGTGCTCACAGCCGGCGAATCGCACGGCCCAGAACTCATCGCCGTCATGGAGGGCCTGCCCTCCGGCGTCCCGGTGTCCTCCGAAGCCATCCAGTCCGATCTCGCTCGTCGCAAGCTGGGCTATGGCCGTGGCTCGCGCATGAAGTTCGAGCAGGACGCACTGACCATCTCCGGCGGCGTGCGGCACGGCAAGAGCCTGGGCAGCCCGATCGCTCTGCGCATCGGCAACACCGAGTGGCCGAAGTGGATCGAGGTCATGAACCCCGAGCCCGTGGCGCTCACCGACAAGTCCCGTGGGCGCAGCGCGCCCCTCACCCGTCCACGTCCAGGGCACGCGGACCTCGTGGGCATGCAGAAGTACGACTTCGACGAGGCGCGTCCGATCCTCGAACGAGCGAGTGCTCGGGAGACGGCTGCGCGTGTCGCGCTCGGGGCGATCGCCCGATCGTTCCTCGGTGAGCTCGGCATCCGCCTCGTCAGTCACACCCTGTCGATCGGGCCCGTGCGGGTGCCCGAGGGGTCTCCGCTCCCCACGCCCGACGATGTCGAGGCGCTCGACGCCGATCCGCTGCGGTGCTTCGACGCCGCGACCTCCGCGCTGATGGTGGCCGAGGTCGATGACGCGAAGAAGGACGGTGACACGCTCGGCGGTATCGTCGAGGTGCTCGCATACGGGCTTCCTCCGGGACTCGGCTCGCACGTGCACTGGGACCGCCGGCTCGACGCGCGTCTCGCTCAGGCGCTCATGAGCATCCAGGCGATCAAGGGCGTCGAGGTCGGCGACGGCTTCGAGACCACGCGCCGCCGAGGCTCGGCCGCGCACGACGAGCTCTTCGCCACCGCGGACGGCATCACTCGCGGCTCGGACAGAGCCGGAGGCACGGAAGGCGGCATGTCCACCGGGACCGTGTTACGCGTCCGCGCCGGGATGAAGCCGATCGCGACGGTCCCGCATGCTCTGCGCACGATCGACACCGCCACGGGTGACGACGCCACCGCTCACCACCAGCGCTCCGACGTGTGCGCCGTGCCCGCAGCCGGAGTGGTCGCCGAGGCCATGGTCGCCGTCGAGCTCGCGAACGCCGTGCTGGAGAAGTTCGGTGGCGACAGCATCCGCGAGACCCGTCGCAACCTCGAGGCGTACCTCGACGGCATCCCGGCGGGACTGCGCACGACACCGGCGTCCGAGGCGGCGCTCATCGCGCATGACGAGCGCGACTGAGCCGCTCACGCTGGTGCTGGTGGGGCCGATGGCCGCCGGCAAGACCAGCGTCGGACGCCGCGTCGCTCGGAGGCTCGGTGTCGCCTTCCTCGATACGGACAAGCGCATCGTGGCGGAACACGGACCGATCCCCGCCATCTTCGCCGAGTACGGAGAAGCGCACTTCCGGGAGCTCGAACGCGCCGCGGTTGCCGAGGCCCTCGCCGAAGGCGGTGTGATCTCCCTCGGTGGCGGAGCGGTCACGCAGGCGGCCACCCGAGATCTCCTGAAGGCGCATCCGGTCGTCTTCCTGACGGTGAATGCGAGCGCGGTGGCGGACAGACTCCGCGGCAGCAGCCGTCCCCTCCTGGCAGGGGACGAGGATCCGGTGGAGCGCTGGAAGAAGATCTTCGAGGAACGCCGGGGGTGGTACGCCGAGGTCGCCTCGACCACCTTCGACACCTCGCGTCGTCCGATGCAGAAGATCGCGGACGACATCGTGGCATGGAGGAGAGAACAGCGATGAGTACGACGACCATCAGCGTGACGGGAAACGACGCGTACGACATCACGATCGGACGCGGGATCCTCGATCGGGTCTCCGCCGCGCTCGCGCCGGGCGTCCGCAAAGTCCTGGTGGTGCACCCGCCGACGCTCGCGACCCGCGCGGCTGAGCTGCGCGACCGGCTCCTCGCCGACGCCGCTGACGGACCGCGTGAGGTACTGCTCGCGGAGATCCCGGATGCGGAGCAGGGCAAGCGCATCGAGGTCGCCGCCTTCTGCTGGCAGGTCATGGGACAGGCGGACTTCACCCGTAGCGATGCGGTCATCGGATACGGTGGGGGAGCGGTGACGGACCTCGCCGGGTTCGTCGCCGCGACCTGGCTGCGTGGCGTGCAGCTGATCCAGGTGCCGACCACGGTGCTGGGACTCGTCGATGCGTCCGTCGGCGGCAAGACCGGCGTGAACACGGCCGAGGGCAAGAACCTCGTGGGTGCGTTCTGGGCGCCGAGTGCCGTGGTGGGTGACCTCGATGAACTCGCCAGCCTCAGTGCCAACGAGGCGACCGCCGGATTCGCCGAGGTCGTCAAGGCCGGGTTCATCTGGGCTCCGGAGATCCTGGACATCATCGAGGCCGATCCGCTCCGCGCCGTTGACACGACATCCGAGGAGTTCCGTCGCGCGGTCGAACTGGCGATCGACATGAAGGCGAAGGTCGTCTCGGATGACTTCCGCGAGGCCGGACTCCGCGAGATCCTCAACTACGGACACACGCTCGGACACGCGATCGAGCATGCGGAACGGTACCGCTGGCGGCATGGTGCGGCGATCTCGGTCGGGATGCTCTACGCCGCAGAGCTCTCGCGCCTCGCGGGGCGTCTGTCCGACTCTGCGGCCGAACGGCATCGTTCCATCTTGGAATCACTCGGCCTTCCGACGTCGTACCGCGCGGGTGCGTGGCCGCAGTTGCTCGCCACGATGCAGCGCGACAAGAAGAGCCGGGGAGGGATGCTGCGCTTCATCCTCCTCGACGATCTCGCGAAGCCCACCGTCCTGCAGGCGCCGGATGAGTCTTTGCTGTTCGCCGCCTATCAGGAGGTCGGGGAATGAGCCGCCGGATCCTCTTGCTCAACGGACCGAACCTGAATCTTCTCGGTACCCGTGAGCCCGACGTGTACGGCACAGCCACACTCGCAGACGTGGAGCGGATCGCCGCCGACGCCGCTGCCGCGGCCGGATTCGAGATCCGGGCGTTGCAGAGCAACCATGAGGGCGTGCTGATCGACGCCATCCATGCGGCACGGGAGGACTGCGCCGGGATCGTGATCAATCCCGGCGGACTCACGCACACGTCCGTGGTGCTCCGCGATGCGCTCACCGGAGTGGCGCTGCCGTTCGCGGAGGTGCACATCTCCGACATCCTCCAGCGTGAGGACTTCCGTCACCACTCCTACCTGGAAGATGTGGCGGCCGTGCGCGTTTCAGGCCGGGGCGTCGACGGGTACGCGGACGCTGTGCGGCAGCTCACCGCACTCATCCCGTAGAATCGACTGTCGGTCTCGTCCGACCCCGCAGACACACGAACGGAACTCGCAGCGCATGGCATCTACCGCAGACATCAAGAACGGCGTCGTCCTCAGCATCGACGGGCAGCTCTGGAGCGTCATCGAGTTCCAGCATGTGAAGCCCGGCAAGGGCGGCGCCTTCGTGCGCACCAAGCTCAAGAACGTCGTCTCCGGCAAGGTCGTGGACCGCACGTACAACGCGGGCGCCAAGATCGAGATCGAGAACGTCGACCGCCGTGACTACACCTACCTGTACACCGACGGGGACGGCTACGTCTTCATGGACCAGAGCGATTTCGACCAGATCACCGTCGGGGCCGCCACCGTGGGCGATGCGAAGAACTTCCTTCTCGAGAACCAGAACGTCACGATCGCCCTGAACAACGGCAACCCGCTGTACCTCGACCTCCCGGCGTCCGTGATCCTCGAGATCACGTACACGGAGCCGGGCCTGCAGGGCGACCGCTCGTCGGCCGGCACCAAGCCCGCCACGCTCGAGACCGGCTACGAGATCCAGGTGCCGCTGTTCGTCGAGACCGGCACCAAGGTCAAGGTCGACACCCGCACGGGTGACTACCTCGGCCGCGAGAAGTAAGGCGTGAGCGCCCGGACGAAGGCGCGCAAGCGCGCTCTCGACATCCTCTTCTCCTCCGATGTGCGCGGGGATGACCTGGCGGTGACGCTGGCCGCCGAGGCGAAGCGCGCCGCGAGTGAGCCCGCGCGCGAAGCCTCGTGGCTCTATGCGCGCGAGATCGTCGACGGCATCATCGACACTCGTGGCGAGATCGACGAGCAGATCACGACGCACAGTCGGGATTGGAAGCTGGAGCGCATGCCCGCCGTCGATCGAGCCCTGCTCCGGATCGCCGTGTGGGAGATCCTGTACAACGACGAGGTGCCGACGGCTGTCGCGATCGATGAAGCGGTCGAACTCGCGAAAGAGTTCTCCACCGACGAATCCGGTGCCTTCGTGCACGGCGTCCTCGCGCGGGTGGCCCGCGCGGCCTGAACCGTCCGACGCGCCCGACTGTCGGCGGTGGCGGAGAGGATGGACGCATGGCTCTTCCGTCCGAACCGTCCCGATCCGGGGGCCCGTCGTCTGCCGACTGGCGCGCGATGCTCGGAGCTTCCCGTGACGACGCGAAGACGTCGCTCGCGCTCGGTGTCGAGTTGCGCGTGCGCGATGGACGTGGCGCGAATCCCTGGGCCTCGCGCCCGCAGCGCTCGGCGACCCCGCGCGACGTGGCGAAGGGCACGGGAGAGATCCTCCTCGGGATCCGGCCGCTCGAGCGGAGCGCCGCGACGGACGCCTGGGTGCACGGAGCCGCGACCTGGGACGCGGTTCGGCGTTCGTCCTCGCAGTACGGACGGAATCGATCCCGGTGGTTCGCCGATTTGTTGAGCATCGCACGGGACACTCTCTTGTCGGGTACCGCCGGTGATTGGTTGGTCGCTGATCTTATCGATTCCGGCCTGCTGTGGGGGCACCTGCGAGCGGCCGCGGACCTCGGGATACCTCTCGTCGCCACGCAGAAGAGCACGAGTGTCGCTCTGGCCGAGCGCGCTTCGATCGGGGCGACGATCGGACGTGAGGTCGAGGGAGGGCTGGTGGTCCGCCCCGACCTCACGATCGACGGACGCGGGGTCGACCCCCTGGCCGTCCGGACGATCGGTCGCAGCGGGGTGTATGAGGTCGTGCAGCGGGGCGCGCGCCTGCACGTGACACTCGCCGAGTTATCGCTCAGCGATCCCGTCCACGCTCTCGTCGGCGCCGCAGAAGGTCTCGAGGTTCCGGCGGGCGAGGAAGCGGCGTTCTTCGAGCATGCGTACCCGCTGCTCGGGCGTCGGGTCGCCGTGCGTGCGGCGGGCGGCGTCGAGCTGCCCGAGCTCCCCGCACCTCGCGCCGTGCTGGAACTGTCGTTCCGCCGTGGTGACACGGTCTCGTACGCCTTCGCGTGGGAGTATCGCGGATTCGGACAGGTTCCGTTCGCCGCGAGCGACCATGGGGTTCGTGACCCTGCGGCGGAGGCGCTGCATCGCGACGCGATTCAGAGCGTCTGGACGGAGCAGCTGGGGGAGGACCTCTCGGCGTCGGGCTCGTTCCACGACGTCGCGGCAGCCGAGTTCGTCACACGGGTCGTTCCTGCTCTCGAGGCCGAAGGCGTCACGGTCGTGGTGTCGGGCCGGCGCAAGAGCTACCAGGAGCTGACGGGTGAGCCGGAGATCACCGTGTCGACCGTCGAGAGCACGGATCCGGACTGGTTCGACCTCGGCGTGCTGGTCAAGATCGATGGACGCACGATTCCATTCGAACCGCTGTTCACGGCGCTGAGCACCGGGCGGAAGAAGCTCCTCCTCGTCGATGGCAGTTACTTCGCGCTGAACCATCGAGCCCTCGATCACCTGCGGGAGCTCATCGAGGAAGCGGGAGCCCTGGACGAGTGGGAGACCGGCCCTCGGATCAGCCGGTATCAGACGGACCTCTGGGAGGAGTTCGAGGACCTCGCGGACGAGGCGCTCCCCGCTGTCTCCTGGCGTGCCACCGCAGATGCGCTCCGTCGCGCCTCCTCCGTCCCTTCTGCTCCGGTGCCATCGGGGCTGTCTGCTGCACTCCGGCCGTACCAGAAGGAGGGACTGGACTGGCTCGCATTCCTCTGGAACCACCGCCTGGGCGGAATTCTCGCCGACGACATGGGCCTCGGCAAGACGCTCCAGCTCCTCGCACTCGTCGCACACGCCAGGGAGACGGGGGAGCGTCGCCCGTTCCTTGTCGTCGTGCCGACATCCGTGCTGGCCACCTGGCGGAGCGAGGCCGCTCGATTCACGCCCTCTCTTCGAGTACTGCTCCGGACGAGCACACAGGGTCCGGCGATGGCCGACCTCCTCGACGAGACCGACCTCGTGATCACGACCTATGCCGTGGCGCGGCTCGATGAAGCCGAGTACGCGGCTGTCGACTGGGCGGGGCTCATCCTCGACGAAGCGCAGTTCGTCAAGAACCCGGCGACGAAACTGCACCGCGCCGTCGCCTCCTTCTCCGCCGATGTGACCTTCGCCGTCACCGGAACCCCGATGGAGAACAGCCTCAGTGAGCTGTGGGCACTGCTGAAGCTCACGGCGCCCGGACTCTTCCCGTCCGCACGGAAGTTCCGCGAGCAGTACATCCAGCCGATCGAGCGGGGAAAGGTGCCGGAGAACGAGGAGGGCGGTGAGTATCGGCAACGACGCCTCGTGCAGTTGCGGCGACGGCTACGCCCGTTGATGCTGCGGCGGACGAAGGAGATCGTCGCTCCGGAACTCCCGGCGAAGCAGGAGCAGATCCTCGAGGTCGAGCTCGGTGCGTCCCACCGTGCTCTGTACGAGACGGTACTGCAGCGGGAACGGCAGAAGGTGCTGGGCCTGCTCGAAGACCTCGATCGCAACCGCTTCATCGTGTTCCGCTCGCTCACCTTGATGCGCATGCTCAGCCTCGCTCCGGGTCTCATCGACCCGGAAGACGCGAAGATCGGCTCGCGCAAGCTGGACGTCCTCCTCGAGCGGGTGATCGAGCTCCAGGCCGAGGGGCACCGTGCCCTGGTGTTCAGTCAGTTCACGTCCTTCCTCGATCTGGCCGCAGCCCGGCTGGAGGCCGCGGGAATCCCGTACGCCCATCTCGACGGAACGACCAGGCATCGCCAGAAGGTGGTCGACGGTTTCACCGCCGGGGAGCAGCCGGTGTTCCTGATCAGCTTGAAGGCCGGGGGATTCGGCCTCACACTGACCGAGGCCGACTACGTGTTCCTTCTCGACCCATGGTGGAACCCCGCCGCGGAGGCACAGGCGATCGACCGCACGCACCGCATCGGACAGGACCGTCAGGTGTTCGTCTACCGGATGATCTCCACCGGGACCATCGAAGAGAAGGTGCTCGAACTGCAGCGCCGGAAGGCCCGATTGTTCACCGCCGTCCTCGATGAAGAGGCGCTGTTCGCGCAATCGCTGACCGCCGACGACATCCGCGGCTTGTTCGAGGGATGAGATGAATACTCCCGGCTCGGTCGACCGGCCGCACAGGGAGCCCTCGGTACAATCGAACCGTTCACTTTCGGGAGGAATGCAATGCGGATCACCGGACTCGGCCACGCCGGGATGTTCATCGAGACCGTGGGCGGGAACATCATCTGCGACCCGGTGCTCGGGCCCTCCTTCTACGGATCCTGGTTCCCCTTCCCGGACAACCGAGGGCTGGATTGGGAGCGATTCGGCCGCGAAGCCGACTTTCTCTGGATCTCGCACCGGCACCGCGACCACTTCGATCCGAGGCTCCTCGAGCGCTTCATCCGCAAGGACATCGAGGTGCTGCTCCCGGAGTATCCGACCGATGATCTCGAGAAGGACATCCGCGCCCTCGGCTACACGAACATCACCTACGCCCCGGCCGGCCAGGTGATCCAGCGCGGCGACCTCAAGATGATGATCACGCCGCTCCGCGCCCCCAGCGATGGACCGATCGGCGACTCTTCGTTGAGCGTCGACGACGGAACGGGTTCGGTGCTCAACCAGAACGATTCGCATCCGCTCGATCTCGAGAAGCTGCTCGACTTCGGCAAGCCAGACGCGTACTTCACCCAAGTCTCCGGTGCGATCTGGTGGCCCATGGTCTACGATCTCCCGCTCGACGCGAAGCAGAACTTCGCCCGCCTCAAGCGCGAAGCACAGAACAAGCGCGCCATGTACTACATCGAGAAGGTCGATGCTCCGCACGTCTTCCCGATGGCCGGTCCGCCGATGTTCCTGCGCGACGACCTGTTCGACTTCAACGGTCTCGGCAAGAACGGCGAATCGATCTTCACGGACCAGAAGCAGTTCCTCGCGCACATGAAGGAGCTCGCACCGCAGTACGACGGTCAGCTCTTCATCCCCGGGACCGTCGTCACGGTCGAGGGAGGCAGTGTCTCCTCCGAGCAGACGCTCTACACCGAGGCCGAGATCGCTCACATCTTCGACGAGAAGTGGGAGTACCTCGAGGAGCAGCGCGCGAGCCGTCAGCAGGAGATCCGCGACGAAGAGGCGTCTCGTGCCGAGATCATCCCTCCGGCCGAGATGCTCGAGGCGATCAAGACCTGGTGGGAGCCGTTGCTGAAGAAGTCCCGCACGATCCGGCTGGGCGTCGGCGGCTGCGTGCGCTTCCGCATCGGCGAACTCGACATGGTCGTCGACTTCCCTCGCGCGAAGGTCCGCGAGTATGCGGGGGAGGAGTGCGTGTACTGGTACACGATCCCCGCAGATCTCGTCTCCACGAACATCGTCGACCACGAGATCGACTGGTCGAATTCGATCTTCCTCTCGATGCAGTTCTCCGTGGGGCGCAGCGGCAAGTTCAACGAGTTCCTCACGACCTTCCTCAAATGCCTCTCGGTCGACCGGATCGAATACGTCGAGAACTGGTACCAGGAGCAGACGGATCAGACCGAGGACGCGGAGATCGGCGACTGGATCGTGCAGCGGCGTTGCCCGCACCTGCGCGCCGACCTCACTCGCACGGGCACGGTCGATGAAGACGGCATCCTGACGTGCAGCATGCACGACTGGAAGTGGGATCTGAAGAGCGGTCGATGCCTCTCCACGGCCGGGCACCCGATTCGCTCGGCCAAAGTCGACGACGTCACCGACCCGGTGCTGCAGGAGGCGAGCTGATCGCGGAGAGCCCGCGCTCCGATAGACTGGCGTGACTAGCAACCTTTAACACCGTCCTGTGAGGCGGAGAAGGGAGCGGCCGATGAGCATGCGCACCGTGCTGCACGAAGCCGACATCTCACGCGCGCTGACCCGTATCGCGCACGAGATCCTCGAATCCAATCGGGGAGCCGAGAATCTCGTCCTCCTGGGAGTCCCGACCCGCGGCGTCACTCTCGCCCACCGCCTCGGGCTGCTGATCAGCGAGATCGCACAACAGTCCGTTCCCGTCGGCGCGCTCGACGTCACCCTTTTCCGGGATGACCTCGCCAAGCATCCGACGCGATCGCCGCAGCCTACGGAGATCCCGGTCGGCGGCATCGACGGCAAGACGGTCGTGCTCGTCGATGATGTGCTCTTCTCCGGACGGAGCATCCGGGCTGCGCTGGACGCGATCCAGTCGATCGGCCGCCCCGCTGTCGTCCGGCTGGCGATCCTGGTCGACCGCGGGCACCGCGAACTTCCGATCCGGCCGGACTTCGTCGGCAAGAACATCCCCTCCGCGCGAACGGAGCGCGTCAATGTGCGCCTCTTCGAGAACGACGGGGCCGAGGAGGTGACGATCGGCGAATGAGGCACCTCCTCGACACCCGCACCCTCGATCGGGCGACCGCCCTGCGCATCCTGGACGTCGCCGAAGACATGTCGGACACGCAGTCCCGTGAGGTCAAGAAACTCCCGACGCTTCGCGGCAAGACCGTTGTGAACCTCTTCTTCGAGGACTCGACCCGCACGCGCATCTCGTTCGAGGCAGCCGCCAAGCGTCTCTCTGCCGATGTCATCAACTTCGCCGCGAAGGGCTCCAGCGTCTCCAAGGGCGAGAGCCTGAAAGACACGGCGCAGACGCTCGAGGCGATCGGCGCCGACGCCGTCGTGGTCCGGCACCCGGGCTCCGGGGCCCCGCAGACGCTCGCCACCAGCGGCTGGATCTCCGCCGGCGTGGTGAACGCCGGCGACGGCACTCACGAGCACCCGACGCAGGCTCTGCTCGACGCGTTCACCATCCGCAAGCGCCGCTTCGGTGACGCCAGCCGGGGTCGAGACCTCAGCGGGCTGCGGGTCGTGGTCATCGGTGACGTGCTGCACTCGCGGGTCGCCCGTTCCAATGTCTGGCTGCTCACCACCTTGGGGGCCGAGGTCACGCTGGTGGCGCCGCCCACTCTGGTGCCGCAGAACGTGTCGCTCTGGCCGGTCCGGGTCGTCTACGACCTCGATCAGGCGCTGGCGGACGAACCGGACGCCGTGATGATGCTGCGCATCCAGCTCGAGCGGATGAATGCGGCGTATTTCCCTACTGAGCGGGAGTATTCCCGCCGCTGGGGCCTGGACGCGCGGCGTGTGGCATCGCTTCCGGCAGGTAGCATTGTCATGCACCCCGGACCCATGAACCGGGGACTGGAGATCTCCTCGGAAGCAGCCGATTCCCCCCGCTCGACGGTGCTGGAACAGGTGACGAACGGGGTATCCGTCCGCATGGCGGTGCTGTACCTGCTGTTGGCAGGAGAACGAGACGACGAACGAGGGGGAGACCTGTGAGCGAGACCCTCGTCATCACCGGTGCACAGCTGCTCGGTGCCGAGCGCGCCGACATCATGATCCAAGACGGCCGCATCGCCGACATCGGCCAGGCGTTGCATCGCTCCGGAGCTCGCGTCATCGACGCTGCGGGGCTCGTGGCCCTCCCCGGTCTGGTCGACCTGCACACGCATCTGCGGGAACCCGGCTATGAAGCGTCCGAGACCATCCTCACCGGGACGAGAGCCGCAGCGGCCGGCGGCTTCACCGCGGTGTTCGCGATGCCCAACACCTCTCCCGTGGCGGATACCGCTGGAGTGGTCGAGCAGGAGCTCGGGCTGGGGGAGGCGGCCGGGTACGCGACCGTGCAACCCATCGGCGCCGTCACGGTCGGCCAGAAGGGCGAGCGTCTCGCGGAGCTGGGCGCGATGGCGTCCTCCCGCGCGAAGGTCCGCGTCTTCAGCGACGACGGCTTCTGCGTGTTCGACCCTCTCATCATGCGCCGCGCACTGGAGTACGTGAAGTCCTTCGGCGGCGTCATCGCCCAGCACGCTCAGGATCCTCGCCTCACCGAGGGGGCACAGATGAACGAGGGCACCGTGTCGGCCGAGCTCGGATTAAGCGGTTGGCCCGCGGTCGCCGAGGAGTCGATCATCGCCCGCGACGTGCTGCTCGCCGAACACGTGGGTTCCCGCCTGCACGTCTGCCACCTCTCCACAGCGGGTTCGGTGGACATCATCCGCTGGGCCAAGAAGCGCGGCATCGACGTCACGGCTGAAGTCACCCCTCACCATCTGCTGCTGACGGACGAACTCGTCCGCGGCTACGATGCGCGGTACAAGGTCAATCCGCCGTTGCGCCGCGAAGAGGATGTGCTCGCCGTCCGCGAGGGCCTCGCCGATGGGACGATCGACATCGTGGCCACCGACCACGCACCGCACCCGAGCGAGCACAAGGCCTGCGAGTGGCAGGCGGCGGCGAACGGCATGGTGGGCCTGGAGAGCGCGCTCCGCGTGGTGCACCAGTCGATGGTGCAGACCGGGTTGCTCGAGTGGTCGGACGTCGCACGCGTCATGAGCTCCACGCCCGCGCGCATCGGTCGGCTCGCCGATCACGGTACGCCGATCGAAGTCGGACAGCCCGCCCACCTCACGCTGTACGACGCCTCTGTCGACGGCGTCTTCTCGGAGGCGGATCTCCACGGCCGGAGCGTGAACTCGCCCTACCTCGGCCGGACGCTCCCGGGACGCGTGGAGTACACGATCCACGGCGGCACGCTCACCGTCGACGGCGGAAGCCTCGTCGAGGAGCTCAGCGCATGAGCGCTCGGGACCTCGCCGTCGCGATCATGATCGCGATAGCGCTCCTGGTGCTGCTGGCGATGCTCTTCGCCTGGCGACGACGAGTGCGGCGCGATTCCGTGTTCACGGCGCCGCTCGGAGTCCCCGAGCATGCGGAGGTCGTCCGCCGCGACGAGGTGCTGTACGTATCGACGACACGACACGAACAGCCGCTCGAAAGACTCGCGGTGTCACCGCTCGCGTATCGGGCACGCGGCGAACTCGCCCTCACGGATCGCGGCATCGCCCTCTGCCTCGACGGCACCCCGACGGTCTTCCTCGCGAACGACCGGCTCGTCTCCGTCGATCGCGCCACGGTCACGATCGATCGCGTCGTGGAGCCGGGCGGCCTCGTCCGCATCGCCTGGAACATCGCCGACGGCACCGTCGTCGACAGCTATCTCCGCCTCGCCACCGGCGAACCTCAGAACCTCATCTCCGACCTGCAGCGGCTCGTCCCCGCGGCCCCCGACACAGGAGCAACGTCATGACTCTCTCGACACCCTCCGGGCAGGCCCCCGCGGCCCAGCTCCCCGACCCCGCCGTCCTCGTCCTGGAAGACGGCACACGTCACGCCGGGCGTGCTTACGGTGCTCGCGGACGCACCCTCGGCGAAGTCGTCTTCGCCACCGGCATGTCTGGGTACCAGGAGACCATCACGGACCCCTCGTACGCGGGCCAGATCGTCCTGCAGACGGCACCGCACATCGGCAACACCGGTATGAACGACGAAGACGCCGAGTCGCGCCGTATCTGGGTCTCCGGGTACATCGTGCGCGACCCCTCGCGCGTCGTCTCGAACTGGCGTGCCAACGCGTCGCTCGACGATGTGCTCGTCCAGGACGGCGTCGTGGGCATCAGCGGAGTCGACACCCGTTCGATCACGCGCCACATCCGCTCGGCCGGCTCCATGCGCGGGGGCATCTTCTCCGGTGCCGATGCATCGCTCGACCCCGAGGAGCAGGTGCGCATCGTCCGAGAAGCACCCGAGATGGCGGGACGCAATCTGTCCGCGGAGGTCTCCGTCGACGTCGCGACCGTCACGACCGCGATGGGGGAGCGGCTCGGCAACCTCGCCGTTCTCGACCTCGGCGTGAAGCAGGCGACGATCGACAACCTCGCTGCACGTGGCTTCGAAGTGCACGTGCTTCCGCAGAACGTGACCATCGATGAGATCCGCGCTGTCGATCCCGTCGCCGTCTTCTATTCCAATGGTCCCGGCGATCCCGCGGCCTCCGGTGACCACGTCGAGCTGCTGCGGTCAGTGCTCGACGACGGGCTGCCGTTCTTCGGCATCTGCTTCGGCAACCAGCTCCTCGGCCGTGCGCTCGGCCTCGGCACCTACAAGCTGCCGTTCGGCCACCGCGGTATCAACCAGCCTGTGCTGGACAAGCAGACGGGCAAGGTGGAGATCACCGCCCACAACCACGGCTTCGCCGTCGATGCCCCGATCGAGGGGATCTTCGACAGCCCGAACGGGTACGGCAAGGTCGAGGTCAGCCATGTCGGTCTCAACGACAACGTCGTCGAGGGCCTCCGCGCCCTCGACATCCCGGCCTTCTCGGTGCAGTACCACCCCGAGGCGGCAGCGGGCCCGCACGACGCCAACTATCTCTTCGACAGGTTCCGCGACCTGGTCATCGCCAGCCAGAAGGACTCCAAGTAATGCCCAAGCGCGACGACATCAACTCCGTCCTCGTCATCGGTTCCGGCCCGATCGTCATCGGCCAGGCCTGCGAGTTCGACTACTCCGGTACCCAGGCCTGTCGGGTGCTGCGCGAGGAGGGCGTCCGGGTCATCCTCGTCAATTCGAACCCCGCCACGATCATGACCGACCCCGACTTCGCCGATGCGACCTACATCGAGCCGATCACCTGGGAGGTCATCGAGACGATCATCGCCAAGGAGCGCCCCGACGCGATCCTGCCGACGCTCGGTGGACAGACCGCGCTGAACGCCGCGATCGAACTCCACAACCACGGCATCCTCGAGAAGTACGACGTCGAGCTCATCGGCGCCAACTTCGAGGCGATCAACAAGGGTGAGGATCGCCAGATCTTCAAGCAGCTGGTCATCGATGCCGGTGCGGACGTGGCGGACTCCCGTATCGCGCACACGATGGACGAGGTACTCGCCGCCGCAGACGAGCTCGGCTACCCGATGGTGGTCCGTCCGAGCTTCACGATGGGCGGTCTGGGATCAGGCTTCGCGTACGACGAGGAAGACCTTCGTCGCATCGCCGGAGCGGGCCTGCGCGACTCTCCGACCACCGAGGTGCTCCTCGAGGAGTCGATCCTCGGATGGAAGGAGTACGAGCTCGAGCTCATGCGCGACACGGCCGACAACACGGTCGTCGTCTGCTCGATCGAGAACGTCGATCCGGTCGGCGTGCACACAGGAGATTCGATCACGGTCGCGCCGGCGCTGACCCTGACCGACCGTGAATACCAGAAGATGCGTGACATCGGCATCGACATCATCCGCGCCGTCGGCGTCGACACCGGCGGATGCAACATCCAGTTCGCGGTCGACCCGAAGAACGGTCGGATCATCGTCATCGAGATGAACCCGCGTGTCTCGCGCTCGAGCGCCCTGGCCTCGAAGGCCACCGGCTTCCCGATCGCGAAGCTCGCGGCCAAGCTGGCGCTGGGCTACCGTCTCGACGAGATCCCGAACGACATCACCGGTGTCACGCCGGCGAGCTTCGAGCCGACACTGGACTACGTGGTCGTCAAGGTGCCGCGCTTCGCGTTCGAGAAGTTCCCGGCCGCGGACGCGACGTTGACCACGACCATGAAGTCGGTGGGCGAAGCCATGGCGATCGGTCGGAACTACGCGACAGCCCTGCAGAAGGCGCTCCGCTCGCTGGAGAAGCGCGGTTCCAGCTTCCACTGGGGCGCGGAGGAGCGTTCGGTGGCGGAGCTGCTGGAGATCTCGAAGACGCCGACCGACGGCCGCATCGTCACGCTGCAGCAGGCGCTGCGCAAGGGCGCCACGGTCGAGCAGGCCTTCGAGGCCACGGCGATGGACCCGTGGTTCCTCGACCAGATCGTGCTGATCAACGAGGTCGCCGAGATCGTGCGCACGGCTCCCGAGCTCGATGCCGCCACCCTCCGCTATGCCAAGGAGCACGGCTTCTCCGACGCTCAGCTGGCCGAACTCCGCGGAACCTCGGAGGCGGAGCTGCGCGGGGTGCGCCACGGTCTGGGAATCCGACCGGTCTACAAGACGGTCGACACCTGCGCCGGTGAGTTCCCGGCTCTGACCCCTTACCACTACTCGAGCTACGACTTCGAGACCGAGGTCGCTCCCTCCGACCGGACCAAGGTCGTCATCATCGGCTCCGGCCCCAACCGCATCGGCCAGGGCGTCGAGTTCGACTACTCATGCGTCCATGCGTCGTTCGCGCTCTCGGATGCCGGCTTCGAGACCGTCATGGTGAACTGCAACCCGGAGACGGTCTCGACCGACTACGACACCTCGGATCGCCTCTACTTCGAGCCGCTGACGCTCGAGGATGTGCTGGAGGTGCTGGACGCGGAGGCCGCGAGCGGCACGATCCTCGGTGTGGTGTGCCAGCTCGGCGGCCAGACGCCGCTCGGTCTCGCGAAGGGCATCGAAGCCGCGGGGTACACCGTGCTCGGCACCAGCCCCGAGGCGATCGACTTGGCGGAGGAACGCGAGCTCTTCTCGCGTCTCCTCGACGACGCCGGTCTGGTCGCGCCGCGCAACGGCACCGCGATCGACGTCGAGGGAGCTGTCCGCATCGCCGAGGAGATCGGCTACCCGGTGCTGGTGCGTCCGAGCTTCGTGCTCGGCGGCCGCGGCATGGAGATCGTCTACGACACCGCGTCGCTCCGGGACTACTTCGTGCGCACCGCGGGTGAAGTCGTGATCGAGGAGGGCAAGCCGCTCCTGGTCGACCGGTTCCTCGACGACGCGATCGAACTCGACGTGGACGCCCTCTACGACGGCAACGAGCTGTTCGTCGGCGGTGTCATGGAGCACCTCGAAGAGGCCGGTATCCACTCCGGCGACTCCAGCTGCACTCTGCCGCCCGTATCGCTCGGCCGCACCGACGTCGACCGTGTGCGTGAGGCCACCCTCGCCATCGCGAAGGGTGTTGGCGTGCGTGGACTGCTCAATGTGCAGTTCGCCATCAGCGCCGGAGTGCTCTACGTGATCGAGGCGAACCCGCGGGCCAGCCGCACCGTGCCCTTCGTCTCGAAGGCGCTCGGCATCCCGATGGCGAAGGCCGCGAGCCGTGTGATGACCGGTTCGACGATCGCCGAACTGCGCGCGGAAGGCATGCTTCCGGAACAGGACGGATCGCGCGTCCCGCTCGACGCACCGGTGTCCGTGAAGGAAGCGGTGCTTCCCTTCAAGCGGTTCCGCACCGCCGACGGCAAGACGGTCGATTCCGTGCTCGGACCGGAGATGCGCTCCACCGGTGAGGTCATGGGAATCGATCGCGACTTCCCGACGGCATTCGCGAAGAGCCAGGCAGCAGCCTATGGAGGCATGCCCACGTCGGGGACGGTGTTCATCTCGGTCGCCGACTCGGACAAGCGCGCCGTCATCCTTCCCGCGCACCGTCTGCGGCAGCTCGGCTTCACGATCGTCGCGACCGAGGGCACCGCCGAGATCCTCTCGCGCAACGGCATCGCCGTCACGGTCGTCGAGAAGTACAGCTCGACCCAGGAGACGGGGGCGAAGAACATCGTCGACCTCATCAACGAGGGCGAGATCGACATCGTCGTGAACACGCCCTCCGGTGGTACGGCTCGTGCGGACGGCTACGAGATCCGCGCCGCAGCGGTGGCCGCCGACAAGGCGCTGTTCACCACGATGGCGGTGCTCGGGGCAGCGGTGAGCGGAATGGACGCCGCCCACGAGGGCTTCCAGGTCAAGAGCCTCCAGGAGTACGCGCTGGACCGGAAGGCGGCGCTGTGAGCGCAGGCTTCGGCGAGCGGGTCCGCTCCGCGCTCGGTGCGCGGGGACCGCTCTGCGTCGGCATCGACCCCCATGCTTCGCTGCTCGCGTCCTGGGGACTGTCCGACGACGCGCAGGGCGTGCGCGAGTTCGGCCTGCGAACGGTCGAGGCTGCCGCCGGACGAGTGGGCTTCGTGAAGCCGCAGGTGTCGTTCTTCGAGCGCTTCGGTTCCCGGGGCATCGCCGCGCTCGAAGACGTCCTCGCCGCAGCGCGCGCCGCCGGCCTCGTCGCGATCGCCGACGCCAAGCGGGGTGATATCGGTTCGACGATGGATGACTACGCCCGCGGCTGGCTCACGCCGGGTTCGCCGTTGGAGGCCGACGCGCTCACCGTGAGTCCCTTCCTCGGCGTCGGTGCCCTCGACGGTGCCTTCGCTCTCGCCGCGGAGCACGGCAAGGGGCTCTTCGTCCTCGCGGCGACCAGCAACCCCGAGGCCCAGGGGCTTCAGCGCGCCACAGCCTCGAGCGGGGCGACTGTCTCGGCATCGATCATCTCCGAGGTCTCGGCTCGCAACGCCGAGCGTTTCGGGGCTGAGGAATGGGGGTGCTTCGGCTTCGTCATCGGGGCCACGGTGGACTGGAGTCGCGCGGGAATCGCGCCGTTCGCGCCGGTCGCCCCCATCCTGGCGCCGGGCTTCGGCGCACAGGGGGCTGCTCCCTCCGACCTTCGGCCTCGCTTCGGTGCGCTGACGGACGCCGTGGTCGCGAGCGAGAGTCGCAGTATCCTCTCCGCAGGCCCGGTGGACCTGGCCCGGACCGTCGCCGCACGCGCGGCCGAGTACCTCGAGGTGGCCGGTGTCTGACCCCCAGCGGACCGTTCCGGAAGTCGATCGAGCGGCGGCCGCGCGCCGTGCCGTCGAACGCCGCCGTGCCAGGGCATCCGTCAAGCGCGACCTCACGATGCGGGTGGTCACGCCGCAGGCGGTGCTACGTCGTGCCACGGCGGATGCCGATTCCGTCGAGGGCTCGATGCGCATCACAGACTTCCTGCTGGCTCTTCCCGCGATCGGAGCGGGCAAGCGCGACCGGATCCTGGACGAGCTGCACATCTCACCGGTCAAGCGTCTCGGAGGCCTCGGCGCACGCCAGCGCCGTGCGCTGGAGACGTGGCTTGATGCGCGCTTCCCCATACCGGCGCCGCGCGGAGAGCTCAGCCGCCTTCTGGTGCTGGCCGGCCCGACGGCCGTGGGCAAGGGGACCGTGGCCGCGCACATCCGTGAGCACAACCCGGAGATCCATCTGTCCGTCTCGGCGACGACGCGGCCACCACGCCCCGGCGAGATCGACGGCGTCCACTACTACTTCGTGGACGATGAGGAGTTCGATCGGCTGATCGCCGACGACGAACTCCTCGAGTACGCAGTGGTGCACAACCGCTCCCGATACGGAACGCCGCGCGCGCCGATCGATGCCGCCTTGGCGGAGGGCAAGACGGTCCTCCTCGAGATCGACCTGCAGGGGGCACGTCAGGTGCGGAAGGCTGAACCCGCCGCGACCCTCATCTTCCTGCTGCCGCCGAGCTGGGACGAGCTGGTGCATCGACTGGTCGGGCGTGGCACGGAAGAGGCCGAGGAGCGGGCGCGACGATTGCGTACCGCGAAGGTCGAACTGGCGGCTCAGAACGAGTTCGATCACCTGATCGTGAACGAGGACGTCGCCACGGCGGCCCGCGAGGTCGTAGAATTGTCTTCAAGCTCTGCGCGCTGAGCGTCTTCGCGCGCCTTTCGCACCGTCTTCGCGACGATCCCGTCGCCTGATCAGGAGGTCTCACCATGGCCGGACACAACAACGGCATCATCGATCCCCCCATCGACAACCTGCTCGACCGCGTCGACTCCAAGTACGAACTCGTGATCTACGCGGCAAAGCGCGCGCGCCAGATCAACGACTACTACTCCGACCTGCACGAGGGAAACCTCTTCGACAACGTGGGCCCGCTCGTCGATTCCTCCGTCGAGGACAAGCCGCTCACCATCGCGTTGCACGAGATCAACGAGGACAAGCTCCGCCTGCGTCACGCGGAGTGATATTCCAGGCTGCGCCTCCCGTCTGTCGGAGGCGCAGTCCAGAATGGGTGCCACACCCCCTTCTGTCCGTCCCGTTCTGGAGAATCGATGAGCGCCCTGCGTCTGTTCACGTCCGAGTCCGTCACCGAAGGGCACCCGGACAAGATCTGCGACCAGATCTCGGACAGCATCCTCGATGGCCTGATCGCCAAGGACCGCGGTTCCCGCGTCGCCGTCGAGACGCTCGTCACGACCGGCCTGGTCCACGTCGCCGGTGAGATCCGCACCGACGCCTACGTCGACATCCCGACGATCGTCCGCCAGGTCGTGAACGGCATTGGCTACACCTCGAGCGACACCGGCTTCGACGGCGCGTCCTGCGGCGTGAGCGTCTCGGTGGGGGAGCAGTCGACCGACATCGCACACGGTGTCGACAGCGCACAGGAGCACCGCGACGGGTCGTCCGTCGATCCGCTCGACGGACTCGGAGCCGGCGACCAGGGCATCATGTTCGGCTTCGCGACGAACGAGACGCCCCAGCTGATGCCGATGGCCGCCTGGACCGCGCACCGTCTGGCGGAGCGCCTCGCCGAGGTCCGTCGCAGCGGAGAGCTGCCGTTCCTGCGCCCCGACGGCAAGACCCAGGTCACACTGGGCTACGACGGCTTCACACCGAAGACGGTCGACGCGGTGGTCGTCTCCACCCAGCATCACCCGGAGATCTCGCAGGGCGACCTGCAGGAGCAGGTCCGCAGGCACGTCATCGAGCCGGTCCTCGCCACGACGGGCCTCGATCTCGACGACGTCACGCTCTACATCAACCCCGCGGGTCCCTTCGTCACGGGAGGCCCGAAGGGTGACGCCGGCCTCACCGGACGCAAGATCATCATCGACACCTACGGCGGGGCAGCGCGCCACGGCGGCGGAGCCTTCAGCGGCAAAGACCCGTCGAAGGTCGACCGCTCCGGCGCCTACGCCACACGCTGGGTGGCCAAGAACGCGGTGGCTGCCGGACTCGCGGACCGTCTCGAGGTGCAGGTGGCGTATGCGATCGGTGTAGCGCGTCCGGTCGGCTTGTACGTCGAGACCTTCGGTACCGGAAAGGTGTCGGACGAGGTGATCACCCGAGCCATCACCGATGTGTTCGATCTGCGTCCACAGGCCATCATCGAGCAGCTCGACCTTCTGCGCCCGATCTACGCGCAGACAGCGGCGTACGGTCACTTCGGTCGAGAGCTCGCCGACTTCACCTGGGAGCGCACCGACCGCGCCGAAGAGCTTCGCCGCGCTGCCGGTCTCTGATGGGCCCGCGGTCCTGATGACTCCGGTGAGCCGGCGCATCGCGCGTGTGCTCCTCGATTCGCCGCTGCCTCAACTCGATCGGCTCTTCGACTACGCACTTCCCGCCGAGCTCGGCGACGTCCCGCTCGGCGTTCGTGTGCGGGGGCCGTTGCGCACCGCGGGGCGGGTCATCGACGGATACATCGTCGCGATCGATACCGAGGATGACGCGGACCGACCTCTCTCCGAGGTCGAGAGCGTCGTCTCCGCCGTGCCCGTTCTTCCCGAGCACCTCTACACGCTCGCACGGCGGGTCGCCGATCGCGCTGCGGGGTCGGCCTCGGATGTGCTCCGCCTCGTGATCCCCAAGCGTCAAGTGCGGGTCGAGAAGGCCTGGACCGCGGACTCACCGGTGATGGAGCCGGATGCCGCTGCCCTCGAGAACGCGGAGGAAACCGTCGCGGCTTATGACGGTCTCGGCGCCGTGCTCGATGAGGGAGGACGCGCCGCGGTCGAAGCGATCCCGCAGCTCCTCGACGGTGTGCAGGGGTGGGCCACGCTCCTCGCCTCGGCGGCCGCGCGGATGCTGTCGTCTGGCAAGTCCTCGATCATCGTCGTTCCGGACCATCGCGATCTCGACCGCCTGCTTGCCGCGCTCGAGCCACTCGTACCTGCCGGTACGGTGGTGCGCCACGACTCCCGACAGACCAACCCCGATCGCTATCGCGCCTTTCTGCGCACACTCGAGGACGCTCCGTGCATCGTCGTCGGCAACCGCTCTGCTGTTTATTCGCCGGTGGTCGCCGGGCTGGTGGCGATCTGGGACGATGGCGACCCGCTGCTCGGGGAACCCCTCGCTCCGTACGTCCATTCCCGCGACGCCGCGCTGCTTCGCCAGGAACTCGAAGGCTCGGCGCTCCTCTTCGCGGGGCATTCGCGCACGACCGACGTCGAGCGCCTCGTCGCGCTCGGCTGGCTGCAGGATGTCAGGGCCGCTCGTCGCGTGCTTCCTCGTGTCGTCCTCAGCACGGCACAGGAGATGGAGCAGCCGACGGCTCAGCGCATGCCGTCATCGGCGTTTCTCGCTGCTCGCAAGGCCGCGGCCGAAGGACCCGTTCTCGTGCAGGTCTCGCGTCCCGGATTCTCCCCATCCCTGGTGTGTGCCGAGTGCCGCGCACCTGCGCGCTGTCCGCACTGCGGAGGGCCGCTCGGCGCGAGACATCGTGGCGCCGTGCCCGTGTGCGGCTGGTGCGGGCGAGGTGCGAGTGCGTGGACGTGCCCCTCGTGCTCCTCGACGAAGCTGCGCCTCGCGTCGTCCGGGAGCGAACGGACCGCCGATGAGCTCGGCCGCGCCTTTCCCGGCGTTCGTGTGATCGTCGCCGACGGTGCGCATCAGGTCGACCGCGTCACCGACAGACCCGCACTCGTGGTCGCGACCCGCGGGGCGGAGCCGATCGCCGACGGTGGCTACCGCGCCGTCGTCCTGCTCGACGGTCCGCGTATGCTCCAGGCACCCGACCTCCGTGTCGCCGAATCGTGTCTGCGCTGGTGGTCGAATGCCGCGGCACTCGCCGCACCCGGAGCACCCGTCCACCTGGTCGGCGTGAACGGAGCCGCGGCGAAGGCGCTCGCGACCTGGAGCCATGCGGCCCACGCACGCGCCGAGCTGGAGAGTCGCGCGCCTCTGCACATGCCGCCAACGACGCGCGTCGCACTCGTGCAGGGGTCCGTCTCCGCCGTCGGTGACGCGCTCGGCGCGCTCAAGGAACTCGCCCTGCCCAACGATGCCGTCCTCGGTCCCGTCCCCGTCGAGTCCGACGACCTCCCTCCCCGGGTGCGTGCCCTCGTGCGATTCGACTACAGCGCAGGCAGCCGGGTCGCCACAGCCCTCCGCGCCGCCGTGGTCGCCGAAGCCGTGAGTGGCCGCCGGCGAAAGGGGCGGGCAACGAAGAGCACGCTCTCGGTCCGTCTCGATATCCTCGATCCAGAGCTCTGACCCTTCCGGAGAACCTTCATGCGCATCGTTTTCGCCGGCACACCCGCTGCGGCTGTGCCCACACTGCGTCGTCTCGCGACCTCGCACGACATCGCCGCGGTCGTGACACGGCCCGATGCCGCACTCGGTCGTCGGCGGGTGCTCACTCCGTCGCCAGTCGCGCACGCGGCCGCCGAACTCGGTCTGCCCGTGATCAAGGCCGCGCGGCTCGACGATGAGGCGACCGCGGCGATCGCGGCTCTGGACGTCGAACTCGGGGTGATCGTGGCCTACGGAGGCCTGGTCCGCGAGCCGCTCCTGTCGATGCCGATGCGGGGATGGATCAACCTGCACTTCTCCCTCCTTCCGGCGTGGCGCGGCGCCGCGCCCGTGCAACGAGCGCTCATCGCAGGAGACGACGTTCTCGGCGCGAGTGTCTTCCGATTGGTCGCCGAACTCGATGCGGGAGACGTCTATGCGACCCGCGAGGTCGCGATCCCGGAGACGGCGACTGCGGGCGAGGGGCTCGAGATCCTCGCCCGCGATGGTGCCGACCTCACGGCCGAAGTGGTCGACGCGATCGCCGAGGGCACCGCCAGCGCGCGACCGCAGGCGGGGGAGCCGAGCTTCGCCGCCAAGCTGTCGCACGCCGACGGGATGCTCGATTGGAGCGAGCCTCTCGACACCGTATTCGCGCGTTTTCGAGGCGTCACGCCCGAACCCGGCGCGCACACGACGGTCGGCGGGCAGGCACTCAAGGTGCTCGAGGCAATCCCCGCGGTCGATGCGGAACCCCTCGCACCTGGTCGCTTCCGCGGGACCAAGACGGCCCTCCTCATCGGTACGGGATCGGGGCCGCTGGCGGTCACGCGCGTACAGCCGGCTGGCAAGGGAGCGATGAACGCGGTCGACTGGTGGCGCGGGCAGCGCGGCGGCGACGAATTGCAGGCAGGCTCATGAGCGGGCAAGAGCGGGAAAGACGATCCTCGAAACAGCAGATGCGGCGCCCTTCCGGCCACGGCTCCCGTGGCGGGGGAGGCGCCGAACGGCGTGGTCCCGTCCGCACCGTCCAAC
Source organism: Microbacterium paraoxydans (assembly GCF_020524545.1). Lineage (GTDB taxonomy): Bacteria > Actinomycetota > Actinomycetes > Actinomycetales > Microbacteriaceae > Microbacterium > Microbacterium paraoxydans_C. The sequence continues at coordinate 436,931 of NZ_JAIVLG010000004.1, forward strand.
CCGCGAGACGGGTCGCGTATGACGTGTTGCGCGCGGTGTCCGAGACCGATGCCTATGCGAACCTCGTGCTCCCGACCGCGATCTCCGATGCGGGTCTCGCGCCGCAGGATGCGGCGCTCGCGACGGAGCTCACCTACGGCACCCTGCGTCGGCTCGGCACGTATGACGCGATCATCGCATCCGCCGCCGACCGATCGACAGACGACATCGACCCCGCAGTACTCGACGCGCTACGGCTCGCGGTGCATCAGCTCCTCGCCACCCGCGTCGCCTCGCACGCGGCCGTGAACGAGTCCGTGAACCTCGTGGCGACGACATCGGGGCGCGGGGCGTCGAGCTTCGCGAACGCTGTCCTCCGTCGCATCACCCGTGACTCAGGAGAGGCCTGGCAGGAGCGAGTCGAGGAGCAGGCGCGGTCCGACGACGAGCGCCTCGCTCTGCGGGTCGCGCATCCGGTCTGGGTGATCAGAGCGCTTCGTCGATCGCTCGCTGCGGAGGGCCGTGTCGACGAGCTCGAGGCGCTCCTGGAAGCCGACAACGTCTCGCCCGAGGTGACCCTCGTCGCGTTACCGGGGCTTGCCGAGCCTGCCGCGCCGCATCTTCCCTACGCATCGACCGCTTTCGCGTCGCCCGGAGGCGACCCCCGACGCTCGGTCGAAGCCTCCGGTGGCACCGTTCGCGTGCAGGACGAGGGCTCTCAGCTCGTAGCCCTAGCGCTGTCGGGCGCTGCTCGCATCACGCCGGGCGAGCGCTGGCTCGATCTCTGCGCCGGCCCTGGTGGGAAGACCGCGCTCCTCGCCGCGATCGCGCGCGAGCACGACGTCACGCTGGAGGCCAACGAGGTCGTCCCCGTTCGTGCACGACTCGTGCGTAAGGCGCTCAAGGCAGTGCCGGGGGAGGTCGTCGTCCACGAGCAGGATGGACGGGCTCTCGCCGAATCTCGACCGGGGGAGTTCGACCGGATCCTCGTTGACGCGCCCTGCACCGGGCTCGGCGCACTCCGTCGCCGTCCCGAGGCGCGGTGGCGGAAGTCGCCGGCGGATGTCGCCGAGCTCGTCCCGCTTCAGGTGGAGCTGCTGTCGGCCGCGGTCGATGCCCTCGCGCCCGGCGGCCTCGTCGCCTACGTGACGTGCTCACCGCATCTTGCGGAGACGACCGGCGTCGTGCAGGAGGTGCTGCGCGGACGCGCGGACGTCGTGGAACTCGATGCCCGCGCAGCGATCGCCGCTGTCTCGATGTCGCCGATCGATCTCGCAGAGGAGGGCCGATCCGGTTCCGGCAGCGCTCAGCTCTGGCCGCATCGACACGGCACGGACGCCATGTTCCTCGCGCTCCTGCAGCGCCCATCGACCGAGGACACCTCATCCGGGAAGGAAGATTAGGACCGTGGAACTGCCTCTCGCCCCGCGCATCAACCCCAGCATCCTCGCCGCCGACTTCGTGAACATGCAGGCGGAGCTCGCCCGGATCTCCAGCGCGGACTTCGCTCACGTCGACGTGATGGACAACCACTTCGTGCCGAACCTGACCTTCGGCCCGCAGATGGTCGACCGGATCCAGGCGACCAGCCCCATCCCCCTTGATGTCCACCTCATGATTACGGACCCGGAGCGGTGGGCACCGGAGTATGCCGAGATCGGGGCGGCGAGTGTCACGTTCCATCTGGAGGCTGCCTCCGACCCGGTGGGCCTCGCCCGTCGGCTGCGCGACATCGGATCCCGTGCGGGCGTCGCGGTCAAGCCGGCGACGCCCGTGGAGTCCCTGTTCGAGATCCTCGACGAATTCGATCAGATCCTCGTGATGACGGTCGAGCCGGGGTTCGGTGGGCAGAGCTTCATGCCGGAGACGATGCCCAAACTCGAGTCACTCGCCGCAGAGGCGCGTCGGCGGGGATCCCAGATCTGGCTGCAGGTCGACGGCGGGATCTCAGACCGCACGATCGAGATGGCCGCCGCCGCTGGCGCCGACACTTTCGTCGCGGGATCGGCCGTGTACGGGGCCGAAGACGTCGAAGCGGCCGTCACCCGGCTGAGAGACCTCGCGCGAGCCGCTAGCCTGGAAGCGTGAAGACTTTCGACGAGCTGTTCGCCGAGCTCAGCGTCAAGGCAGAGACTCGCCCTGAAGGATCGGGGACGGTCGCCGAGCTCGACGGCGGCGTGCACACGATCGGCAAGAAGATCGTGGAAGAAGCCGCCGAAGTGTGGATGGCGTCGGAGTACGAGTCCGATGAAGCCGCCGCGGAGGAGATCTCCCAGCTGCTCTACCACGTCCAGGTGATGATGCTCGCGAAAGGCCTCACCCTGCAGGACGTGTACCGACATCTGTGATGCGCTCCGTTCCGACCTCCTCGAACTGAAAGCCATCCATGCTGCGTATCGCCGTTCCCAACAAGGGCTCACTCTCCGAGACCGCCGCCGACATGCTCGCCGAAGCGGGCTATGCCGGGCGCCGTGACCCCAAGACCCTTCACGTCGTCGACGCCGAGAACGACGTCGAGTTCTTCTTCCTCCGTCCCAAGGACATCGCGACCTACGTGGGCTCCGGCGCCATCGATGTCGGGATCACCGGACGCGACCTCCTGCTCGACGCCCGGATGCCCGGCGCCCGCGAGATCGAGGCGCTCGGTTTCGCCGGTTCCACCTTCCGCTTCGCTGCTCCGACGGGCCGTTACACGGACGTCACGGAGCTCGACGGTTTGCGCATCGCCACCTCCTACCCGGGTTTGGTGGATGCCTTCCTCGACGAGCGCGACATCGCGGTCGATCTGGTGCCCCTCGACGGCGCGGTGGAGTCCGCGGTCCGCCTCGGGGTCGCAGATGCGGTCGCCGACGTCGTCGAGACCGGTACGACGCTGCGTCAGGCAGGTCTCGACGTGTTCGGTCCGGTCATCCTGGAGTCGGAGGCCGTGCTCATCGCCGGCCCGGTCGATGCCGACGGCGCGGAAACGCTCCTCCGCCGTCTGCGCGGCGTGATGGTAGCGCGACGGTTCGTGATGATCGACTACGACCTGCCGGTCGCGCTCCTCGACGACGCGGTGAAGATCGCCGGTGGTGTGGAGTCTCCGACCGTCTCGCCGCTGCGCGATCCCGAGTGGGTGGCCGTGCGCGTCATGGTGGCGCGCTCGCGCGTCAACCCCGTGATGGATGCGCTCTACGCTCTCGGAGCGCGCGCGATCCTCGTGACAGCCATCCACAACGCGAGGCTGTGATGACGCTCGCCAGTCGTGTCATCCCCTGCCTCGACGTCGCTGCCGGTCGCGTCGTCAAGGGCGTGAACTTCGAGAACCTGCGCGACATGGGCGACCCCGTCGAGCTGGCGCGGCACTACGCCGCCCAGGGTGCTGACGAGATCACGTTCCTCGACGTGACCGCCACCGTCGACGCACGCGCGACGACCTACGACGTGGTCCAGCGCACGGCCGAGCAGGTCTTCGTGCCGTTGACCGTCGGTGGGGGAGTGCGCACCGTGGACGACGTCGCCCGACTGCTCTCGGTCGGCGCCGACAAGGTGGGCGTCAACTCGGCCGCGATCTCACGTCCGCAGCTCGTCGGAGAGATCGCGGACCGCTTCGGAGCCCAGGTGCTCGTCCTTTCCCTCGACGTCAAGCGCGCTCCGACCACGACTTCCGGCTTCGTCGTGACCACGCACGGCGGTCGCACGGAGACCACGCTCGATGCCCTCGACTGGGCTCGTGAAGCCGTCGAACGCGGTGCCGGCGAACTCCTCGTGAACTCCATCGACGCCGACGGCACCCGGGACGGCTTCGATCTCGAGCTGGTGCGGTTGATGCGCGAGGTCGCCGCGGTGCCCGTGATCGCCTCAGGCGGTGCGGGAAAGGCTGCCGACTTCGCCCCCGCGATCAAAGCAGGAGCCGACGCGGTCCTCGCCGCGAGCGTCTTCCACACCGGTGCCCTCACGGTCGGCGACGTCAAGGATGCGCTGCGCGCAGAGGGAGTGGTGATCCGATGACCGCTGGGGACGAGCGCATCGCGCAGGTCGAGTTCAACGCGGACGGTCTCGCGCCGGTGATCGTGCAGCAGTGGGACACGCGAGAGGTCCTCATGCTCGCCTGGGTCGACGCGGAGGCTCTGCGGCGGACCCTGACCACGGGGCGCGCCACGTACTGGTCGCGCTCTCGTCAGGAGTACTGGCGGAAGGGTGACACCTCGGGTCACATCCAGGTCGTGCGAGAAGCGCGGCTCGACTGCGACGGGGACGCCATTCTGCTCCTGGTGGCGCAGCACGGTCCGGCCTGCCACACGGGCACACACACCTGCTTCGACACGACCGACCTCGGCGCTGTCTCAGGGGAGGAGCAGTGATGACGCTCGCGAGACGCGGTCGTTCGATCTCCGTGTCCGGATTCCTGCTCGCCGGCGCGATCGGCATCATCTCGTCGACACAGACCTGGTTCACGGTCGAGCGCGCGGATGCGGGAGAACCCATCCTCGTGCCCGGCGCCTCTGCGCTGGTGCTGCTCGCCCCGCTCAGCCTCGCGGTGCTCGCCCTCGGTGCGGCGCTCTCGATCGCCGGGAAGGCGGTCCGCTTCATCTTCGGCCTGCTGGCGGCAGCGACCGCGCTGTTCCTCGGCTGGTCGACGCTGCAGCTCCTGCTCACCGAGCCGATCGGAGCCGTCGCGGCGACCGTGACCGAGGTGACGGGTCTGGCGGGTGGGGATGCCGTCCACGAGACGGTCCTGCGTATCGTGCCGTCCGCATGGCCCTATATCGCTCTCGTGGGCTGGGCGATCCTGCTCGCGGCGTCCGTCGTCGTCCTCTTGACGTGGCGAGGGTGGAAGGCGGGCGGACGGCGGTATCGCACCGATCGTGTCGACGTCGCCCACGACGGGCCTGTGGACGCTGTCGATTCCTGGGACGAGCTGTCCCGCGGAACCGATCCGACGCGTTGACCCCGATAGACTGATTCTCGAACTGCACGTCGTCCCCCCGGAGGAGAACATGACCAACCCGATCGCCGATCCCGGCCACGGACACTCGCCTGCAGCCTGGACCGCCGTCGTCATCATGCTGGTGGGTGTTGCCGCCGCCACTGTCGCGTTCTGCTTCGAGCAGCCGGTCCTCGTGATGATCTCGATCGCTCTCGTTCCGATCGGCGCGATCATGGGCTGGGTGCTGGCCAAGGCCGGCTACGGCGTGAAGGGTCCGAAGTACGCTCCGAAGGCGCACTAATGGTCCTCGCCGACCTGACGGCCGGCGCTGTCGCAGACGCTGAGCGTCGCGCTTCCGTGCGCCCGTTGGCCGACGTGGAGCGTGATGCGCTCGCGCGTCCGGCCGCGAAGGATGCTCTGGCGTTCCTCGCGCCGGCTGATCGCGTGAAGATCATCGCCGAGGTCAAGCGCGCGAGTCCGTCCCGCGGCGCTCTCGCGGAGATCCCCGATCCGGCGCTGCAGGCTTCTCTCTACGAGACGGGGGGTGCCTCCGCCATCAGCGTGCTGACAGAGGAACGACGTTTCGGCGGGAGCCTCGCCGACCTGGAGGCGGTGACCGCTCGGGTCTCGTTGCCGGTGCTCCGCAAGGACTTCATCGCCACCCGCTACCAGGTGCTCGAAGCCCGAGCCGCGGGCGCTGATCTGGTCCTCCTCATCGTCGCCGGCCTCGACGCCGATGTCCTTCGCGACCTCTTCGGATTCATCACCGAGCTCGGTATGACGCCTCTCGTCGAGACGCACTCCGCCGACGAGCTCGAAGCCGCCATCGACCTCGGGGCTCCGCTGATCGGAGTGAACGCGCGAGACCTGAAGACGCTCGAACTCGACCGCGACCTGTTCGGACGCCTCGTGGATCGGATCCCGGAGACCGCGGTGAAGATCGCCGAGTCCGCAGTGCTCGCCCCCGAAGACGTCGCGCACTATCGCTCCGCCGGCGCCGATGTCGTCCTTATCGGCGAGGCGCTCGTCACCGGCGACCCCGTCGCCACGCTCAAGAGTTTCCTGGAGGCATGATGAGCCTGCGCGACCAACACGGACCCTTCTTCGGCGAGTTCGGCGGGCGCTACATGCCCGAGTCGCTCATCGCCGCGATCGACGAACTGACCGTGGCTTACGAGGCGGCGATCGTTGACCCGGACTTCCGGGCCGAGCTCGCGCACCTCCTGAGCTCATATGCCGGCCGCCCCTCCGCGATCACCGAAGTGCCGCGGTTCGCAGAGCACGCCGGCGGGGCGCGCGTCTTCCTCAAGCGGGAAGACCTCAACCACACGGGTTCGCACAAGATCAACAACGTGCTCGGACAGGCGCTGCTGACCAAGCGGCTCGGCAAGACGCGGGTGATCGCCGAGACGGGCGCCGGGCAGCATGGCGTGGCGACCGCGACCGCTGCGGCGCTGTTCGGGTTGGACTGCACGATCTACATGGGTGAGGTCGACACCGAGCGTCAAGCGCTCAACGTGGCCCGCATGCGCCTGCTCGGTGCGGAGGTCGTGCCGGTGACCTCTGGTTCACGCACGCTCAAGGACGCGATCAACGATGCCTACCGCGACTGGGTGGCGTCGGTCGAGACCACCAACTACATCTTCGGCACCGCCGCAGGGCCGCACCCGTTCCCGGCGATGGTCCGCGACTTCCAGAAGATCATCGGCGAAGAGGCGCGGGCGCAACTCCTCGACGAGGTCGGTCGGCTCCCCGATGCGGTCCTCGCGTGCGTGGGCGGCGGGTCGAACGCCATCGGCATGTTCGATGCCTTCCTCGACGATGAGGGGGTCGCTCTGTACGGAGTGGAGGCTGCGGGTGACGGCGTTGACACGGCGAAGCATGCGGCATCGATCGAGCGCGGCCGTCCCGGTGTGCTGCACGGCGCCAAGACGTACGTGCTCCAGGACGAGGACGGTCAGACGATCGAGTCGCACTCGATCTCGGCAGGGCTCGACTATCCCGGTGTCGGACCCGAGCACGCCTGGCTCGCAGACATAGGCCGTGCGGAGTACATCCCGGCGACCGACGACGAAGCGATGCAGGCTCTGCGTCTGCTGAGTCGGACGGAGGGGATCATTCCCGCCATCGAGTCGGCCCACGCCCTCGCCGGTGCGCTGCGCATCGGCCGAGAACTCGGCCCAGAAGGACTCATCGCCGTCTGCCTCTCGGGACGTGGCGACAAGGATATGGATACCGCGGCCCGCTACTTCGAGCTCTACGACCAGACCGCGCCGGCCCACGAGGTCGCCGAGGAGAGCGCCGAGGAAGAGCTGGCGTCGAAGGGGGAGCCGCAGCTATGAGCCGAGTCGAACAGGCGATCCAGCGCGCCCAGGATGCCGGCCGCAGCGCCTTCGTCGGCTACCTGCCCGTCGGGTTCCCCGACCTCGAGACGAGCATCCAGGCGGCCATCGCTCTCGCCGACAACGGTGTGGACATCATCGAGCTGGGCCCGCCGTACAGCGACCCGGTGATGGACGGCGCGATCATCCAGGAAGCCACCACCACGGCCCTGGCCGCGGGCTTCCGGATGGCCGACCTCTTCACGGCAGTTCGCGCGATCACCGCCGCGACCGATGTGCCGGTCCTCGTCATGACCTACTGGAACCCGGTCATGCAGTACGGCGTCGACCGCTACGCCGATGACCTGCTCGCCGCGGGCGGCGCCGGCCTCATCACGCCGGACATCACGCCCGACGCGGCAGCGGAGTGGATCGCCGCCAGCGAGCGGACGGGCCTCGACCGCGTGTTCCTCGCCGCGCCGACCTCCTCCGACGAACGCCTCGACCTCGTCGTGAAGTCCTCCACCGGTTTCGTGTACACGGTCTCGACGATGGGCATCACGGGGGAGCGCGCCGAACTCGACCGCGCTGCTCGCACCCTCGTCGGCCGTCTGCGGGCGCACGGAGCCCACCGCGCCTGCGTGGGCATCGGCATCTCCACCGCCGAGCAGATCGCCGGAGTCTCCGAGTATGCGGACGGCGCCATCGTCGGTACGGCGCTCGTCCGCGCTCTGCGGGACGGCGGAGTTCCGGCCCTCGCAGAAGTCACCCGCAACCTGGCCTCCGGCACCGCGTCGGCGCGCCCCGATCACGAGAACTAGAATCGCACTCATGTCACTCGCGCTCCACAGCACCTTCACCGACGTGCTCGCCAGCATCCCGAGCCCCACGGTCTCCTATTTCGATCTCGGGCCCGTACGGATCCACTTCTACGCGCTGTGCATCATCGCCGGCATCATCGCGGCGACGTTCCTGACCAACCGCCGTCTCACCAAGCGCGGCGCGGAGCCGTGGGTCGTGATCGACATCTCGATCCTCGCGGTACCGCTGGCGATCATCGGCGCACGCATCTTCCACGTGCTCACCCATCCGAACGACTACTTCGGCGAGGGCATCAACACCTGGAACCCCTTCCAGCCCGGCTCCGTCTGGGCCATCTGGGAGGGCGGCATCGCGATCTTCGGCGCACTCATCGGCGGTGCCATCGGCGCGTACCTCGGGTGCCGATGGACGGGCATCCGGTTCTGGACGTTCGCGGACGCGCTGGCACCCGGTCTGCTGCTGGCACAGGCCATGGGTCGCTTCGGCAACTGGTTCAACAACGAACTCTTCGGGCTTCCCACCGATCTGCCCTGGGGGCTGGAGATCCCGTCCACCAACTCGGCCTTCCCCCCGGGACTCCCTGAGGGCACGCTGTTTCACCCGACCTTCCTGTACGAGGTGATCTGGAACGGTCTCGGCGTCATCGTCCTGCTGTGGCTCGGTCGCAAGCTCTTCTTCCAGTGGGGGCGGCTGTTCGCGATGTACCTCATCTGGTACAGCGCGGGTCGCATCGTCTGGGAGTCGATCCGTATCGACCCGAGCGAGATCATCCTGGGGCTGCGCAGCAACGTTCTCGCGGCGATCATCGGCGTCCTCGTCGGCCTCGCGATCCTCATCGTGCAGACGCGTCGCCACCCCGGTCTCGAGCCCTCGCCGTATCAGCCGGGCCGCGAACGGACCGATGCGGACGCTGATGTACAATCGCAGAACAATCCCTCTGACTTCGTAGACGTGAGCGAGCCTCCGACCGAAGAAGTCACCGCAGGAGCCACCGCCACAAGCGTTGCTCCCACCAGCGAGGACGGCTCTCGATAACGCCGCCTCGTAGCGGGAGAACCATTGCACTGAACGAGCGGGCCGACGTCGTCCCCGGGTTTCACTCGACGATCTGAGGACGGTAACTGGTGTACTTCCAGCCCCCTTACGGCGCCTCTGGCGCATACCCCCCGAAGCAGGGCATGTACAACCCGGCGTTCGAGAAGGACGCCTGCGGCCTGGCCATGGTCGCCACCCTGCGCGGCGAAGCCGGGCACGACATCATCGCGTTGGCCCTCCAGGCGCTGCGCAACCTGGAGCACCGCGGAGCCATCGGCTCCGACGCCGGAACCGGAGACGGTGCGGGCATCCTCACCCAGATGCCCGACGCATTCCTGCGCGCCGTGGTCGGCTTCGAGCTCCCGCCGGTCGGCGAGTACGCCGCCGGGCTGGCGTTCCTGCCTCGCGATTCGAGCGAGCGCCGCCAGCAGAAGGCCGGGATCGAGAAGATCGCCCGCTCGGAAGGACTCCGCGTCCTCGGCTGGCGTGATGTCCCCACGGCCAACGAGAACCTCGGCAAGCTCGCCGATGAGGCGCGTCCCGCGTTCGAGCAGCTCTTCGTGAGCGCCGGGGGAGCGAGCCACTCCGACGCACCGTTGACGGGCATCGCCCTCGACCGTGTCGCCTACCGCCTGCGCAAGCGCGCCGGGCACGAACTCGGCGCCTACTTCGTCTCGCTCTCCGCCCGCACCCTCGGCTACAAGGGCATGGTCACCACGCTGCAGCTCGAGCCGTTCTATCCGGACCTGCAGGACGAGCGCTTCGCCTCCGAGCTCGCGGTCGTCCACTCCCGATACTCGACCAACACGTTCCCGTCGTGGCCGCTCGCGCAGCCGCTGCGCATGCTCGCGCACAACGGCGAGATCAACACCGTCGGCGGGAACCGCAACTGGATGCGCGCACGCCAGTCGCAGCTGGAGTCGGAGCTGCTCGGCGACGTCGCCCCGCTGCTGCCGATCTGCACGGACGGCGCCAGCGACTCCGCCTCGTTCGACGAGGTCCTGGAGCTGCTCACACTCACCGGTCGGAGCCTGCCGCACGCCATCATGATGATGGTCCCGGAGGCCTACGAGAAGCAGACCGACATCTCGCCCGAACTGCGCTCGTTCTACGAGTACCACTCCAACCAGATGGAACCGTGGGACGGCCCTGCCGCGCTCATCTTCACGGACGGCACGCTCGTCGGCGCGACGCTCGATCGCAACGGTCTCCGCCCCGGGCGATGGACGGAGACGACCGACGGTCTGGTCGTGATCGGCTCCGAGACCGGTGTGCTGCAGTTCGAGCCGGAGCGCATCAAGCGTCGCGGTCGGCTGCAGCCGGGCAAGATGTTCCTCGTCGACACGGCGCAGCGGCGCATCGTCGAAGACAGCGAGATCAAGAACGACCTCGCCACCATGCACCCCTGGCAGGAGTGGCTGGACGCCGGCGCCGTCCGTCTCGCCGAGTTGCCGGAGCGCGAGCACATCGTGCACCCTCCGGCGTCGATCACCCGCCGCCAGCGGACCTTCGGGTACACCGAGGAAGAGGTCCGCATCCTGCTCACGCCGATGGGGCAGACCGGTGTCGAACCGCTCGGGGCCATGGGATCCGACACGCCGATCGCCGTGCTGAGCAAGCGTCCGCGCCTGCTCTTCGACTACTTCACGCAGCAGTTCGCACAGGTGACCAATCCACCGCTCGACTCGATCCGGGAAGAGGTCGTCACGAGTCTCAAGCTGGGCCTCGGGCCGGAGAGCAATCTGCTCTCCTGGGGTCCGGAGCACACGCGTACCGTGTCGCTCGATTTCCCGGTCATCGACAACGACGAGCTCGCGAAGATCCGTCACATCGACAAGGCGATGCCCGGCCGGTCGAGCGTGACCATCCGCGGCCTCTACCACTTCGATGCAGGCCCTCAGACGCTGCAGGACCGTCTGACGGAGATGTGCCAAGAGGTCGACGAGGCGATCGAGAACGGCGCGGAGTTCATCATCCTGTCCGACCGCGACTCGAACAAGGACCTCACCCCGATCCCGTCGTTGCTGATGGTGTCGGCGATCCACCACCACCTCATCCGCCGTGAGAACCGCATGAAGGTCGGTCTCATCGTCGAAGCCGGTGACGTCCGTGAAGTGCACCACGTCGCGACGCTGATCGGCTACGGCGCTTCCGCGGTGAACCCGTACCTCGCGATGGAGACGGTCGAGCACCTGGTGCGCACCGGCTACATCAACGGGATCACGCCCGAGAAGGCGGTGAAGAACCTGATCTACGCCCTCGGCAAGGGTGTGCTCAAGATCATGTCGAAGATGGGCATCTCGACCGTGTCGTCCTATGCCGGCGCTCAGGTGTTCGAAGCGGTCGGTCTCAGCCAGGAGTTCATCGACGCGTACTTCACGCGCACCGAGTCCAAGCTCGGCGGCGTCGGCATCGAGGAGATCTTCGCCGAGAACCAGGCGCGCCATGACTATGCCTACCCGGAGGACGCGGCAGCGCGTGCGCACGAGCGCCTGTGGACAGGCGGCGAGTACCAGTGGCGTCGGGACGGGTCTCCGCACCTGTTCAACCCGGAGACGGTGTTCAAGCTGCAGCACTCGACCCGCACCCGTCGCTACGACATCTTCCGTGAGTACACGAAGCTCGTCGACGAGCAGGCGGCGGAGCTGAAGACGCTCCGCGGACTGTTCACGCTACGCACCGGCACGCGCAAGCCCGTCCCGCTGGACGAGGTCGAGCCCGTGTCCGCGATCGTCAAGAGGTTCTCCACGGGGGCGATGAGCTACGGCTCAATCTCGAGGGAGGCTCACGAGACGCTCGCGATCGCCATGAACAGGATCGGCGGGAAGTCGAACACCGGTGAAGGCGGCGAGGATCCTGATCGTCTGGTCGACCCGGAACGCCGGAGTGCGATCAAGCAGGTCGCCTCCGGACGATTCGGCGTGACCAGCCTCTATCTGACCGAGGCGGACGACATCCAGATCAAGCTCGCTCAGGGCGCGAAGCCGGGCGAGGGAGGACAGCTGCCGCCGACCAAGGTCTACCCGTGGGTCGCCCGCACCCGTCATGCGACCGCGGGCGTCGGTCTCATCTCGCCACCACCGCACCACGACATCTACTCGATCGAGGACCTCAAGCAGCTCATCTTCGACCTGAAGCGAGCGAACCCCGAGGCGCGCATCCACACCAAGCTGGTGAGCCAGTCCGGCATCGGTGCGGTGTCGGCGGGTGTCGCCAAGGCTCTGAGCGATGTGATCCTCGTCTCCGGCCACGACGGCGGAACCGGAGCGAGCCCGTTGAATTCGCTCAAGCACGCCGGCACGCCGTGGGAACTCGGCCTCGCCGAGACCCAGCAGACGCTCATGCTCAACGGCATGCGGGACCGCGTCGTGGTGCAGGTCGATGGACAGCTCAAGACCGGCCGTGACGTCATCATCGGCGCGCTGCTGGGCGCGGAGGAGTTCGGTTTCGCCACGGCGCCCCTCGTGGTCAGCGGCTGCATCATGATGCGGGTCTGCCATCTCGACACCTGCCCGGTCGGCGTCGCGACCCAGAACCCGGTGCTGCGCGAGCGCTTCACGGGAAAGCCGGAGTTCGTCGTGAACTTCATGGAGTTCATCGCTGAGGAAGTGCGCGAACTCCTCGCCGAACTCGGCTACCGCTCGCTCGACGAGGTGATCGGACGCGCCGATCTCATCGAGGTGAACGCCGCCGTGGAGCACTGGAAGGCAGAGGGCCTCGACCTGACGCCCGTGCTCGAAGGCCCGGCCTTCCCGGCAGGAGAGCCGCGTCGCAGCGGTCGCGCCCAGGATCACGAACTCGACAAGCACTTCGACGTGCAGCTCATCGACATCGCGAAGGGGGCGCTGCTCAACGGCGAGCCCGTCGTGGCGGAGCTGCCCATCGCGAACACCGAGCGTGCCGTCGGGACGATGCTGGGTCACCAGGTCACGTCGCGCCACGGCGCCGCCGGCTTGCCCGAGGGAACCATCGATGTCACGCTGCACGGCACCGCCGGGCAGTCGCTCGGCGCGTTCCTGCCGCCGGGCATCGTGCTCCGGCTCGAGGGCGATGCGAACGACTACGTCGGCAAGGGGTTGTCCGGGGGTGACATCACCATCCGCCCGCCGCGGGGCTCCGCCATCGCTCCGGAGGACAATGTGATCGCCGGCAACGTGATCGGCTACGGTGCGACATCGGGGACGATGTTCATCTCCGGCGTCGTCGGCGAACGCTTCCTCGTGCGCAACTCGGGCGCGACGGCCGTCGTCGAGGGCGTGGGCGACCACGCGCTCGAGTACATGACGGGTGGTCTGGCTGTGATCCTCGGATCGACCGGACGCAACTTCGGCGCCGGCATGTCCGGGGGTGTCGCCTACGTGCATGCCCTCGACACCAGCAAGGTGAACGCCCAGTCGCTCGGCAGCGGAGAGCTGCTGCTCGAGCCACTGGATCGCGCCGATCTCGAGGTTCTGCGCAGCCTCCTGGTCACGCACGCCGAACGCACGGCCTCGCCGCGCGCCTCCGCACTCCTCGAGAACTTCGAGGAGGTCGCGGCGGAGTTCGTGAAGGTTCTTCCCCGTGACTTCGCCGCGGTGCGGAGCATGCGCGAAGAAGCACTGGCCGAGGGGATCGACCCCGACGGCGACATCGTATGGAACCGCATCCTGGAGGTGACCGGTGGCTGACCCCAAAGGCTTTCTGAAGGTGACCGAGCGGGAACTTCCCGCACGACGTCCGGTGCCTGTGCGCATCATGGACTGGAAAGAGGTCTACGAGCCGGGCGACAAGCAGGTTCTGCGTCGCCAGGCCGGTCGCTGCATGGACTGCGGTGTGCCGTTCTGTCATCAGGGATGCCCGCTCGGCAACCTGATCCCCGAGTGGAACGACCTCACCTGGCGCGGTGAGGGCCGCGCGGCGATCGAGCGCCTGCACGCCACGAACAACTTCCCGGAGTTCACGGGGCGGCTGTGCCCCGCGCCCTGCGAGAGCTCGTGCGTGCTCGGCATCAACCAGCCGGCGGTCACGATCAAGCAGATCGAGGTCTCGATCATCGATGAGGCCTTCGCGAAGGGGTGGGTCGAGCCGGAGCCGCCCGAGCGACTCACGGGAAAGACGGTCGCCGTCGTCGGATCGGGCCCCGCGGGTCTCGCCGCCGCCCAGCAGCTCACCCGAGCCGGGCACACGGTCGCGGTCTTCGAACGGGACGACCGCATCGGCGGCCTGCTGCGCTACGGCATCCCGGACTTCAAGATGGAGAAGTCGCAGCTCGAGTCGCGACTTCGTCAGATGCAGGAGGAGGGCACGCGCTTCCGTGCAGGCGTGGAGATCGGCAAGGACATCTCCTGGCCGGACCTGCGCGCGCGCTACGACGCCGTCGTCATCGCGACCGGGTCCACGGTTCCGCGCGACCTCGCCGTCCCCGGCCGTGACCTCGACGGCGTGCACTTCGCCATGGAGTACCTGGTCGAGTCGAACCACGCGGTCGCGGGCGACAAGGTCACCGACCAGATCAGTGCCGAGGGCAAGCACGTCATCGTCATCGGTGGCGGAGACACCGGCGCGGACTGCATCGGGACCGCGCACCGCCAGGGCGCGCTCAGCGTCACCAACCTGGCGATCGGCAAGCAGCCCGGCGACGTCCGTCCGGACCACCAGCCGTGGCCGATGATGCCGACGCTCTTCGAGGTGTCCTCCGCGCACGAAGAAGGCGGCGAGCGGGTGTACCTCGCGTCCACCGTCGAGTTCCTCGGCAACGAGGTCGGCGAAGTCCGTGCGCTGCGCGTGGCCGAGACCGAGTACATCGACGGTCGTCGCGTGCCCAAGAGCGGCACCGAACGTGAGATCCCCGCGGATCTCGTGCTCATCGCGATGGGCTTCACCGGGCCCGAGCAGGAGGGGTACACCGAGGACACGCTTCCCCAGGTCACCGACCGCGGTGCCTTCCGTCGTGACTCGTCGTACGAGTCCACCGTCCCCGGAGTGTTCGTCGCCGGCGACGCCGGTCGCGGTCAGTCGCTCATCGTATGGGCCATCGCCGAGGGCCGCGCGGCCGCTGCGAACGTCGATCGCTTCCTCATGGGCACCACCGTTCTTCCCGAGCCGGTGCGCCCGAGTGATGTCGCGATCGGTCTCCAGCCCGCGTAGGCTGAGGCGGGCACCGTCGCCTGATTTACATCCCCCATTTCTACCCTGGAGTATCTGTTGAGACGCGCGAAAATCGTCGCCACCTTGGGCCCCGCAACTTCCACGTATGAGACGGTGCGCGCACTGATCGATGCGGGGGTGGACGTCGCGCGACTGAACCTCAGCCACGGCGACTACTCGGTCCACGAGAACAACTACGCGAACGTACGTCGCGCCGCAGAGGATGCCGGTCGTGCCGTCGCGATCCTCGTCGACCTGCAGGGACCGAAGATCCGTCTCGGGAAGTTCGAGGACGGGCCGTACGAGCTCGCCAAGGGCGACATCTTCAAGATCACGACCGAAGACATCATCGGTAACAAGGACATCTGCGGAACGACCTTCAAGGGTCTCCCGCAGGACGTCAAGCCGGGTGACTTCCTGCTGATCGACGACGGCAAGGTCCGTGTCGAGGTCGTCGAGAGCGACGGTGTCACGGTGACCACCAAGGTCATCGTCGCCGGTGCTGTCTCCAACAACAAGGGCATCAACCTTCCCGGCGTCGCCGTCAACGTTCCCGCTCTCAGCGAGAAGGACGAAGACGACCTGCGTTGGGGCCTGCGCATCGGCGCCGACCTGATCGCGCTGTCGTTCGTCCGCAATGCGGCCGACGTGACCCGCGTGCACGAGATCATGGCTGAGGAGGGCGTCAAGGTCCCCGTGATCGCCAAGGTCGAGAAGCCGCAGGCCGTCGATGCCCTCGAAGAGATCGTCGATGCGTTCGACGCGATCATGGTCGCCCGCGGCGATCTCGGTGTCGAGCTTCCTCTCGAAGCGGTGCCGATCGTCCAGAAGCGTGCTGTCGAGATCGCCCGCCGGATGGCGAAGCCCGTGATCGTCGCGACGCAGATGCTCGAGTCGATGATCAGCAGCCCCGTCCCGACGCGTGCCGAGACCTCGGACGTCGCCAACGCCGTCCTCGACGGCGCGGACGCGGTCATGCTCTCGGGCGAGACGAGTGTGGGCGACTATCCGGTCGTGGTGGTCGAGACCATGGCGCGGATCATCGCCTCCACGGAGGAGCACGGCCTCGAGCGCATCCTGCCGCTGACGACCAAGCCCCGCACACAGGGTGGTGCGATCACTCTCGCCGCTCTCGAGGTCGCGGAGTTCGTCGAGGCGAAGTTCCTCTGCGTGTTCACCCAGTCTGGGGACTCCGCTCGTCGTCTCTCGCGTCTGCGCTCACGCATCCCGATGATCGCGTTCACCCCGGAGCCGGGGATCCGTCGCCGCATGGCTTTGACCTGGGGGATCCGCTCCACCCTGGTCGACATGGTTCAGCACACCGATCTGATGTATCACCAGGTGGACGAATATCTGCTCGGCAACGGGCTCGCTCAAGAGGGGGACAAGGTCGTCGTGATCTCCGGTTCCCCTCCCGGAATCGTCGGTTCCACGAACGACCTTCGCGTGCACAAGGTCGGCGATGCGATCCGCGGGGCCGCGCCGATCTACAAGGCCGGCGTCTGACACAGCGCATCGAGGGGGCGGAGCTTCGGCTTCGCCCCCTCTGTCGTGCGATCCGGTAGTTTTCCCTCATGGGCCGGTATCGTCTTCCGAGGAGCACGTCATCGGCGCGCTGACGAAGGCGGGATGGTGGTGCGCCGATTACGCGTACGCGGGGCTCTGGCAGTTGCGCGCGATGTTCGATCGGACGGATCCAGCGTCTTTCGCCTCCGGAACCGCTGCAAGGATCGTCGTTCTCCCGGGCGTGTACGAGACCTGGAAGTTCCTGCAACCGCTCGTGACAGCGATGCACGATCGAGGCCATCCGGTCCAGGTCGTCGACACCCTCCATCGCAATCGAAGACCGGTCGTGGACATGGCGCGGAGCGTCAGCGACTTCCTGGAATCCCAGGACCTCACCGACGTGATCCTGGTCGCCCACAGCAAGGGCGGGCTCGCCGGGAAGCTGGTCATGACGGGGCCTGCGGCCGGTCGTGTGCGCTCGATGCTCGCGATCGCGACGCCGTTCGGCGGTTCGAGCTATGCCCGGCTGATGCTCTCGCGGACCCTGCGCGAGTTCGCTCCGGACGCCCCGGGCATCGTGAGCCTCGCACAGCGACGGTCGGTCAACGATCGGATCGTGTCGATCTTCGCCGAGTTCGACCCTCACATCCCGGAAGGGAGTGAGCTCGTCGGCGCGAAGAACGTCCGCCTCGACACCGGAGGTCATTTCCGGATACTGGCGCATCCGCGGGTGCTCGCCGAGCTGGCAGTGCTCGCCGAGCAGCCCTCCTGAGAGATCTCGATCAAACGGTGCCGGCGGTGGGACTCGAACCCACACGCCCTCTCGGACAAAGCATTTTGAGTGCTCCGCGTCTGCCATTCCGCCACGCCGGCTCGTGTGTCGCGTCTACGACTTTAGCGCAGGGCGGGACTCGGATTCTCCGCACCGGCAGCCTGAGGCCTGCGAACAGGGGCTCTCTACTAGGATGGTGGTGTGACAGAGCAAGAAGAGCAGGCTGAGCAGCCCACGTCATCCGCACCCCGACGCGTCGTCGTCGCTGAAGACGAGTCGCTGATCCGTCTCGACATCGTCGAGATCCTTCGTGACAACGGCTTCGACGTCGTGGGCGAGGCAGGGGACGGAGAGACCGCGGTCGCGCTGGCGACAGAGCTCCGCCCGGACCTCGTCATCATGGACGTCAAGATGCCTCAGCTCGACGGCATCAGCGCCGCGGAGAAGCTGCACAAGGGCAACATCGCGCCGGTCGTCCTGCTCACGGCTTTCAGCCAGAAGGAACTGGTCGAACGGGCGAGCGAGGCCGGTGCTCTCGCGTATGTCGTGAAGCCCTTCACCCCGAACGACCTGCTGCCCGCGATCGAGATCGCGCTGGCCCGCCACGAGCAGATCATCACGCTCGAGGCCGAGGTCGCCGACATGGTCGAGCGCTTCGAGACCCGCAAGCTCGTCGACCGAGCCAAGGGCCTGCTCAACGAGAAGATGGGCCTGAGCGAACCCGAGGCCTTCCGCTGGATTCAGAAGGCGTCCATGGACCGCCGACTGACGATGCAAGACGTCGCCAAGGCGATCATCGAACAGCTCGCCCCCAAGAAGTAGCGGTGGCCGCCGGCGCGATCCGGCTCGACGCCGAGCACATCCTGCGTCCGGTGCAGGTGGGGGATGGGCCTGCGCTCGCGCGCGCGTATCTCGTGAACCGCGAGCACCTGGCGCCGTGGGAGCCGACGCGATCGGAAGCGTTCTTCACCGTCGCCGCGCAGGAGCAGCATGCGCGACAGTGCGTCGAGGACGCGGACGCCGGTCGCAGCATCCGTTTCGTCATCGAATCCGAGGACGGGGAGATCCGCGGCCGGATGAACATCAACAACATCGTCCGGGGTGCGTTCTGGAGCGCCGACCTCGGCTACTGGGTCGATGCCAAACGGCTGCGTCGCGGGCTCGCCGGCCGCGCCGTGGCTCAGCTCGCGGAGTACTCACGCACGCAGCTGCGCCTTCACCGGCTCCAGGCGGCCACCCTGCTCCACAATCTCGGCTCCCAGCGGGTCCTGCTCGGCAACGGCTTCGAGCGCATCGGGATGGCACCGAAGTACCTCCGCATCGCGGGGGAGTGGCAGGACCACGTTCTCTTCCAGCGACTGCTCGAGGAACCGCTCAGCTCGCGGCGGGAAGGTCCTTGATCATGTTGGTGATGCGGATCGTGGAGCAGCGGCGGCCCTGATCATCGGTGACGACGATCTCGTGCACGGTGATGCTGCGCCCCAGGTGCACCGGTGTGCAGACCCCCGTGACGACGCCCGACGTCGCCGATCGGGTGTGCGTCGCGTTGATGTCGACGCCGACGGCGAGTCGGCCGACGCCGGCGTGGAGATTCGCCGCCATCGATCCGAGGGACTCCCCGAGCACCACATAGGCACCGCCGTGCATGAGTCCGACGGGCTGGGTGTTGCCTTCGACGGGCATGGTCGCCACACAACGGTCGATGGTGAACTCGACGAACTCCATGCCCATCTTCTCGGCCAGGGCGCCCATTCCGCGGGCCGTGGCCCAGTCGAGTCCCTCGCTCGTCGCGACGTCGCTCATGCATCCTCCTCAGCGGGTGTCTGTCCTCCTCGTTAGGCTGACAGGGTGACGGACTCCGCAAAGCCTACCCTCATGGTCGTCGACGGCCACTCGCTCGCCTACCGCGCCTTCTTCGCGCTCCCGGTCGACAACTTCACCACCAAGGACAATCAGCACACCAACGGCATCTACGGCTTCCTGTCGATGCTGGTGAACCTCATCAAGGCCGAGCAGCCGACGCACCTCGCGATCGCCTTCGACACCTCGCGTCATTCGTTCCGCACCGAGGAGTACCCGGAGTACAAAGCCACGCGCTCCGAGTCGCCGCAGGAGTTCAAGGGTCAGATCCCTCTCCTGCAGGACTGCCTCACCGCCATGTCCATTCCGGTTCTGACGAAGGAGGGGATCGAAGCCGACGACATCCTCGCGACGCTCGCCTCCCAGGGCGTCGAGCAGGGCTTCGATGTGCTCGTCGTCTCTGGAGACCGCGACACCATCCAGCTCGTGAACGACGACGTAACGCTGCTCTACCCCTCGGTGCAGGGTGTCTCGCAACTCAAGCGCTACGACCCGACGACCGTGCAGGAGCGTTATGGAGTCCGTCCCGAACAGTACCCCGACATCGCGGCCCTGGTCGGCGAGACCAGCGACAACCTCCCCGGCGTGCCGAAGGTCGGAGAGAAGACGGCGGTCAAGTGGCTCACGCAGTTCGGATCGCTCGATGAGCTGATCGCCCGCGCCGATGAGATCAAGGGAGTGGTCGGCGGCAACCTGCGCGACCACATCGACGATGTCCGTCGGAACCGCAAGCTGAACCGACTCCTCACCGACGTCGAACTCCCGGTGGGGCCTTCCGACCTGGCGGTGGTACCGATCGACGCGCAGGCTGTGCGCGACATCTTCGCCCGGCTCGAGTTCCGCACGCTGCTGCCGCGGGTGTTCGAGGCCGTCGGAGCCGGAGAGGTGGCCGACGACCCGGCATCGGTCGTCGTCGTACCCGCACCCGTCGAGGTGACGCCCGCCGAGCTGGCAGCCTGGGCAGCCGCACAGGAGGGTGGTGTCTCCCTTCGAATCATGACTCAGGGTGGTGTCCCCACGCGGATCGGGGCCGCCACCCTCACCGACCTCCGCGAATCGGAGTGGACGGAGGAACCCGTAGACGGGCTGCGCGAATGGATCGAATCCGACGCGCCGAAGGTCCTGCACGACGCGAAGCCCCAGGTCAAGGCTCTGATCCGACAGGGAATCCGTCTCCGTGGCCTTGCCTACGACACGAGCCTGGCCGGCTGGCTGCTGCGACCGAGCTTCCCGGACAAGACCCTCTCGGATCTGGTCGAGCGCTATCTGGGCGAAAAGCTGCCCGAAGCCGACCCGTCCCAGCTGGTGCCGGAGACCGAGGGAGCCACGCCGTCTCAGGAGGCCTGGTTCGCGTTGCGCGTCGCCGATGCGCTGCGCGAAGACATCCCCGAGTCGGTCGCCGCTGTCCTGGTCGACATCGAGCTGCCGACCCTGCTCACACTCGCCGACATGGAGGTCGCAGGCGTCGCGGTCTCACACGAGGTGCTGTCCACGTTCTCCGGAGAGCTCGCCGCCCGCGCCGAGGGCCTTGCGCAGGAGGCGTTCTCGGTCGTCGGTCGCGAGTTCAACCTCGGCTCGCCCAAGCAGCTGCAGGAGGTCCTGTTCGACGACCTGCAGCTGCCGAAGACGCGCAAGACCAAGACCGGCTACTCGACCGACGCCGCCGTGCTGGCAGACCTCCAGGAGAGCAACCCGCACCCGTTCCTCAGCCTGTTGCTGCAGCACCGTGAGGCCACCAAGCTTCGTCAGATCATCGAGTCCCTCGACACCGCGATCGGCGACGATCACCGTGTGCACACGACGTATGTGCAGACGGGGAGCCAGACCGGACGACTCTCCAGCACTGATCCCAATCTGCAGAACATCCCGGTGCGCACGGAGGAGTCACGCCGTATCCGCAGCGCGTTCGAAGTCGGCCAGGGGTATGAGGCTCTCTTGACAGCCGACTACTCACAGATCGAGATGCGGATCATGGCCCACCTCTCCGGCGACGAGGGGCTGATCGAGGCGTTCAACAGCGGCGAAGACCTGCACCGGTTCGTCGGAGCGCGCGTGTTCGGGGTGGAGCCGAGCGAGGTGTCGTCAGCGATGCGCACAAAGGTGAAGGCGATGTCCTACGGTCTCGTCTACGGGCTGTCGGCGTTCGGTCTCTCCAAGCAGTTGCGCATCGAGCAGTCCGAGGCCAAGCAGCTGATGGTGGAGTACTTCGCACGATTCGGTGCGGTTCGCGACTACCTGCGCGCCTCGGTCATGAAGGCGAAAGAGGTCGGCTACACCGAGACGATCTTCGGTCGTCGTCGGCCGTTCCCTGATCTCGCAAGCCCCAATCGCGTTCTTCGGGAGAACGCCGAACGTGCCGCTCTCAACGCGCCGATCCAGGGGAGCGCAGCCGACATCATGAAGATCGCGCTGCTCCACATCCACGATGACCTTCGCTCCCAGCAGCTCTCCTCGCGCGTGCTGCTTCAGATCCATGACGAACTCGTCGTCGAGGTGGCCCCGGGGGAGTGGGACGCCACGGAGCAGATCGTGCGCGCGCGGATGGGCGATGCAGCGCAACTCTCGGTGCCGCTCGACGTTCAGGTCGGGCGCGGCCGTGATTGGAACGAAGCCGCGCACTGACCTCAGCCATGGGAACGGGCCGGGGCTAGGCTGGCAGTTATGACTTCAGCTCCCCGCACCCCTTCCGCCATCGACGCCGTCGCCGATGAATGGGTCGACACGATCGCGGTTCTGGCACCCACTCTCGGCACCTACATCGGGCGTGACGAGGTGAACGACCGCTTCGGCGACCTGAGTCCTGCGGGGCACGAAGAGATCGCCGCGGCGACGCGCGCGACGTTGGACAAGCTCTCGACACTCGAGCCTGTGGACGCGATCGACGAGGTGACGAAGACCGACCTCGGCGCCGAACTCCGGCTCGACCTCGAGCTGCACGACGCGAAGTGGCACCTGCGCGATCTCAATGTGATCGCCTCTGCCGCGCAGGATGTGCGCGCGGCATTCGATCTCATGCCCACCGCGACGGTGCAGGACTGGGACGTGATCGCGACCCGCCTCGCAGCCGTGCCCGATGCCCTCCGCGGTTACGTCGAGACCCTCAGAACGGGTATCGCGGAAGGCATCGTCCCGGCGCGCCGGCAGGTGACCGAGGTGGCGACGCAGATCGGCCGCTACACAGCCGATGACGGCTTCTTCGCCGCCTTCGTCGCGAACGCGGACCCCGAGGAAGGCCAGCTGCCGGCTTCTCTCGCTCGCACCCTCGCCGACAACTCGGCGGCCGCGCGCGTCGCCTACGACGAGCTGCGCCGTTTCCTCGCGGAGGAGCTTGCTCCCGCTGCAGGCGACGGGGACGCGGTGGGTCGTGACCTCTACGCGCTCAACTCGCGTCGCTTCCTCGGGGCGACCATCGACCTGGACGAGACCTACGAGTGGGGCCGCGAAGAGCTCGCGCGCATGGTCGAAGAGCAGACAGCGATCGCGAACGAGATCCTTCCCGGTGCGTCCGTCGAGGAAGCGGTCGCGCATCTGGAAGCCGACCCGGCTCGCAAGCTCGTCGGCACCGATGCTCTCCAGAGGTGGATGCAGGAGACGAGTGACCGTGCGGTCGCGGAACTCGGTGTCTCGCACTTCGATATTCCTGAAGCCATCCGCACGCTCGAGTGCATGATCGCCCCCACGCAGGAGGGCGGGATCTACTACACCGGCCCGACCGACGACTTCTCTCGTCCTGGACGCATGTGGTGGTCCGTGCCCGAGGGGGTCACCGAGTTCGACACCTGGCGGGAGCTCACCACGGTCTTCCACGAGGGCGTGCCGGGTCACCATCTGCAGATCGCACAGGCGGTGTACAACCGGGCCGAGCTCAACTCGTGGCGCCGTCTGCTCGCAGGTACCTCGGGCCATGCCGAGGGTTGGGCTCTGTACGCTGAGCGCCTGATGGAGCAGCTCGGCTACCTCGACGACCCTGCCGACCGGCTCGGCATGCTCGACGGACAGCGGATGCGGGCAGCCCGCGTGGTCCTCGACATCGGTGTGCACCTGGGCAAGCCGCGTCTCGACGGCACCGGTGTGTGGGACGCGGAGTACGCGCTCGACTTCATGCGCCAGAACGTGAACATGTCAGATCAGTTCGTGCAGTTCGAGGTGAACCGCTACTTGGGTTGGCCGGGCCAGGCACCGTCGTACAAGGTCGGTCAGCGCATCTGGGAGCAGGTGCGTGACGGCGTCCGCACCGCTGAGGGGGAGGCCTTCTCGTTCAAGGAGTTCCACAAGAAGGCCCTCGACCTCGGTGGCGTCGGCCTCGACACGCTGCGCAGTGCTCTGCTCCCACACTGACGGGAATGCGGTGCAGCCGGAGAGTGTTCATTCACCTGAATAGAAAGGGATGACATGGGCATCGAATTCGGACTGGACACCTTCGGCGACATCACGCGGAACGCGGACGGGGAGCTTCTCACCGGGGCGCAGACGATCCGCAACGTCGTGGAGCAGGCGGAGCTCGCTGACACAGTCGGAGTGGACTTCTTCGGGGTGGGGGAGCACCACCGCGAGGAGTTCGCGGTGTCCGCGCCGGAGATGGTGCTGGCTGCGATCGCGGCCCGCACAGAGCGCATTCGTCTCGGCACGGCGGTGACCGTCCTGTCGTCCGATGACCCCGTCCGCGTGTTCGAGCGCTTCTCGACGTTGGACGCTCTCTCGAACGGCCGGGCAGAGGTCGTCCTCGGTCGAGGGTCGTTCATCGAGTCTTTCCCGCTCTTCGGCTACGACCTGCGGGACTACGACGCACTGTTCGAGCAGAAGCTCGAGTTGTTCGTCGAGCTCCTCAAGGAGAAGCCCGTGACGTGGTCGGGCACCATGCGCGCTTCCCTGGAGAACGCGAACGTGTTCCCCAAGACCGAGAAGGGCCTTCGCACCTGGGTGGGCGTGGGCGGAAGCCCCGAATCCGTCGTGCGGGTCGCCCGTCACGGTCTCGGTCTGATGCTCGCGATCATCGGCGGGCCGGCGGCGCGATTCAAGCCGTTCGTCGACCTCTACCATCGCTCCGTGACGTCGTTCGGAACCACCTCGCACCCCGTCTCCGTGCACTCGCCCGGCCATATCGCCGAGACGGACGCAGAGGCCTGGGACGCCGCCTACTCGGGGTTCGAAGCGATGAACAACACCATCGGCCGCGAGCGCGGCTGGCCCGCGTACAGCCGCGCCCGTTTCCAGAACGACGTCGGACCGGAAGGAGCCATCTACGCAGGCTCGCCGGATCGGGTCGCCGCGAAGATCGCAGAGACGGTCACCACTCTCGGCCTCGGGCGGTTCGACCTGAAGTACGCCACCGGCACCCTCTCGCACGAGTCGATGATGCGCAGCATCGAGCTGTACGGGACAGAAGTGATCCCGCGTGTGAAGCGGATCCTCGACGCGCAGGACTGACGCCATCACGCTCAGGACATCGGGTACTCGGCTCTACGATGAAGGACATGGCCAACACCGCCCTGCCGGGCCGCTCATCGCTGGCTGAGCGCCTGGACGTCCTGCCGTTCACACGTCGACACTTCCGCCTGCTGACGGGGTCAGGGGTCGGTTGGGCGTTGGACGCGATGGACGTCGGCCTGATCTCCTTCATTCTCGCAGCGCTCACGCAGCAGTGGGGACTGACCAAGAGCGAAGCCGGCTGGATCGCCTCGGTCGGATTCATCGGCATGGCACTCGGTGCAACGCTCGGCGGCCTCCTCGCCGATCGTTTCGGCCGGCGGCAGGTGTTCGCGCTCACGCTTCTCGTATACGGCATCGCGACCGGAGCCAGTGCGCTCGTCGGAGGGCTCGTGGCACTCCTGGTCCTGCGGTTCCTGGTGGGACTCGGCCTCGGCGCAGAGCTGCCAGTGGCGTCGACCTACGTGAGCGAGTTCGCTCCGGCGCGGATCCGCGGACGCCTGATCGTTGTCCTGGAGGCATTCTGGGCACTCGGCTGGACCGCTGCGGCGGTGATCGGCTTCCTCGTCATCCCGGCCTTTGATGACGGATGGCGCTGGGCCTTCGCGCTGGGCGCCATCCCTGCGGTGTACGCACTCTTCGTGCGCTGGCGCATGCCGGAGTCGCCCCGCTGGCTCGCCTCGCGAGGACGCATCGCGGAGGCGGACCGCATCGTCTCGGCCTTCGAGGCCGACGCCGGCGTGGGAGGCGTCCCCGCGATCCGGAAGGAGCCTGCCTCCCGTGCGATCGCGGTCACAGCACGGGCGCGGCTGACGACGCTCTGGAGTTCCGAGTTCCGCCTGCGCACCCTTTGTCTGTGGGTCGTGTGGTTGGGTGTGAACTTCGCGTATTACGGAGCTTTCATCTGGATCCCGAGCATTCTGGTGGATGCCGGGTTCGACCTGGTGCGCTCGTTCGGGTTCACCCTGATCATCACCCTGGCCCAGCTCCCGGGGTACGCCGTCGCGGCGTGGCTGATCGAGGTGTGGGGGCGACGGTCGACACTGTCGGTGTTCCTTCTCGGCTCGGCCGTCTCGGCCGTGATCTTCGGCACGGCGACGACAGAGGGGGCGATCATCGCGGCCGGCATGGCGCTGTCCTTCTTCAATCTGGGCGCGTGGGGTGCGCTCTACGCGGTGACCCCCGAGATCTACCCGACGTCGTTGCGGGGCACAGGAGCGGGCTGGGCGGCCGGTGTGGGTCGCATCGCGTCGATCGTGGCGCCGCTCGCGGTTCCCGTGCTGCTGGTCGCCGGGGGAGCGCCGCTGCTGTTCGCAGTCTTCGGGGCGTGCTTCTTCGGAGCGGCGGCCGCTGCCTGGGGACTCGTGGATCGACGCGGACGGGCGCTCGACGACCGCTGACACCCGGTGTCGCCGACCCGCAATAGGCTGGGACGATGGCAGAGGTTCGGTTCGTGGCGATCGGCGACTCATTCACCGAGGGTGTCGGTGACGTCCTCCCGGATGGGCGGGAGCGCGGCTGGGCGGACCTCGCTGCACAAGGATGGGCTGATGCCGCCGGCCACCCGATCCAGTATGCGAACCTCGCGATCCGTGGCAAGCTGGCCTGGCCGATCGTCGAACAGCAGCTGGAGCCGGCGCTCGCGCTCCGCCCGACCCACCTCTCTTTCAACGGTGGTGGCAACGATATGCTGCGACCGCGCACGGACGTCGAGCACATCGACGATGCCTTCAGCCGGGTGCTGCGCCGATGCGACGAGGAGGGCGTGACCATGATCCTGCTCTCCGGTGCCAACCCGAGCGGTCAGCTACCGATGGGTTCCCTCGTCCAGCGCAGGGGAGACCTGCTCTCCCACGCGGTGCTCCGGCGCATCGAAGGGCGCCCCGACGTGATCCGGGCGCTCAACTGGCCGGATCGTGAACTGTCTCGCGGCGCCTATTGGGCCGACGACCGGCTGCACATGAACGCGGCCGGCCATCACCGCGTCGCGGCCAGGGTGCTCCATGCACTCGGGTTCGAGCCTCCGGAGTCTTGGTGGGCGCCGAGCGATTGCATGGGCGCTGGACCATCGGGTTTCGCGTACTACCGCGAGTTCGTCGGCCCCTGGGTGCGCCGTCGAGTGACGCGCACCTCGTCCGGCGACGGTCGGACGGCGAAATACCCGTCCTGGGTCGAACGGGTTCCCTCGTGAGTCGGCGGAGCGACTCGGCGTGACGGACATAGAGCTCGCGCAGATCCCCGCCGGGGTCCTGACCCTGCACGATGCACGACGCGGTGAGCATCGCGAGGTGACGCTCGAACCATTCGAGATCGGTGTGTATCCGGTGACGGAGGCGCAGCTCACGGAAGTGATGGGCATTCCGATGCGGCACCCGCGGCGCCCCGCATCCGACGTGAGCTGGTTGCGCGCCGTCCACTTCTGCAACGCTGCATCCGAATGGGAAGGACTGGATAGGGTCTATTTGTTCGACGGCGAGGAGGTCTCCTGGGACACGACTGCTGACGGGTACCGGCTCCCCACCGAGTCGGAATGGGAGTTCGCGTGTCGGGCAGGTTCGACCGGTCTGCACTACGCGCCACTCGCCGATGCGGCGTGGACGAATGCCGACGGTGTCTCGTCGCCGCAGGATGTCGGCGGGAAGCTCCCGAACCTCCACGGTCTCTTTGACACCCTCGGCAACGTGTGGGAGTGGTGCTGGGACCTGCTGGATCCTGCCCGCTATGACGACTACCGCGTCTTCCGCGGTGGAGGATTCGCCGACGATGCGTGGAGCGTCCGAGCCTCTGTCCGCCGTGGGGGAGCGCCACGGATGCATCATGAAGACGTCGGACTCCGGCTCGCTCGAGGAGCATTCGACACGGTCGATCAGGCACAGGGCTGGTCGGCGCAGGCCGATCGCGAGCGCGCCGTGCAGGACGGACCGCTCCCTTCGGGTTGGACGCCGCGAGGACGGTGACTTGTCGCTCGCGGGTTCCGGGGGAGGCGCTGCGAGGATCTTCACACTCAGATTTCTCCCGAGGCCCACACGGGTGGAAAACTGGATCCATGGCATCCGCATACTCCGTCATCGTCTCCCAGGGCCGCGTCGCCGATCGCACGGACGGAGCGCTCGTGGGTGCGCGACGCGTGGGCGAGGCGGTGTCGACGCTGCTCGCGATCGAATCGCGGATCATCGGCACTCCGTCGCCGAGCGCGATCGACGATTGGTCGGTGGCGCTTCCCGCGGCGGAGGCGACACTGAGCGGATTGCGCACTGCCGTGAAGGATGCCCTCGCGACGGGCACGACGCCGCTTCTGATCACCAACACCTGCGCGGCGAGCCTCGGCACCTTGCCGGCGGCGGCCGCGCATCATCCCGAGGCCGTCGTGCTCTGGATCGATGCGCACGGCGACTTCAACACCCCGGACACGACCGAATCCGGATACCTGGGGGGAATGGTCTTGGCCGCCGCGTGCGGCCTCTGGGAGAGCGGCCACGGCGCCGGTCTCGACCCGAAACAGGTGCTGGTGGTCGGGGGCCGAGACATCGACGCTACGGAGGGGCAACTGCTCGCCGATGCCGGCGTCACCGTCATCCCCCCGTCGGGGAGCACACCCGAGCGCATCCTCGAGTGGGTCGCCGGACGCCCGGTGTGGATCCACGTCGACTGGGATGTCCTCGAACCCGGCTACATCCCGGCCGCGTATCGTGTCGGGGGAGGATTGCTGCCGCACCAGATCGCCGCCATCTTCGCGGCTCTGCCGTCGGACTCCGTGCGGGGGATCGAACTCGCGGAGTTCGAAGCCGGCGACGCTGACGTACCGGAGCATGTCAGCGTCGAGCTGATCGTGGAAACACTCCAGCACCTGCTGTGATGAGTCGGACTCAGCGCCGGCGATCCGGGTCGAGGCCCATGCGGATCCGAGTGCGTTTGCGTTCGATCACGATGAAGGTCGTCCCGATGATCCACAGCGGGATCGGCATCAGGAAGGCGATCCGGAAGGCCTCGAGCGTGTAGGTTTCGGGAGTACCGGCGCCCTGCACGTCGAGCGCAAGACCGATGAGGAAGATCGCGATCAATGCCGCGATGAAGCCTCCGGCGTTCGTGACTCCTGTCGCGGTGCTCAGACGATGACTCGGATTGTGCGTCCGCGCGTGATCAAAGGCGATCATCGAAGCGGGGCCGCCGGTGGCGAGAGCGACTGCCAGTGCGTAGAGGAGCCAGAAAGGCGCCGACCCGGGGAGGGTGATGACTACGATCCACGCAGCCATCTGCACTCCGACGGCGGGAAGTACGAGCGCGAGGGAGCGGTGGTTCGGATGCCGGCGTGACAGGTCGCCGATGATCGGCCCGAGAAACATTCCCGCAACGACATATACAGAGATTATTCCGGCCGCATGCGCCGTATCGAGGCCTTCGCCCGCGGTGAGGAAGGGCATGCCCCACAGCAAGACGAAGGCTGTACCCGCGAATGGCGTGGTGAAATGCGACCAGAAGGCGAGTCTGGTGCCGGGGTGCGCCCATGCCGCGCGTATGCCGACACCGGTATCTATCGCGGACGTGACGACCCGGACCACGCCCGTATCCGTGTTGACCGTGACGTCCGCACCCCGCTCAGGGGGGTGGTTGCGGATGACCAACGCCACGAGGATCGCGAAAAGGAGCCCGAGTCCCGCGATGCTTCCGAATGTGATGCTCCAGGTCGTCGCATGGAGCAGAGCCGCGAGCGGGACCAACGCGACCAACTGGCCTGCTTGTCCGATGATCCCGGTGAACTGCACCATGAGCGGTCCGCGCTGCGCGGGAAACCAGGTCGCGACGAGCCGCAGCACGGCCGGGAAGATCGCGGCATCGCCGGCGCCGAGCAGAACACGAGCGAAGATCGCGATCCCGATGTTCGGGGACAGCGCCATCGTCAATTGACCAGCCGCCATCAACAGCATTCCGACCGTCATGATCGGGCGTGATCCGAAGCGATCGAGGAGCACCCCGACAGGAATCTGCATTCCGCCGTAGACGGCGAGCTGCACCACGGCGAACAGGGCGAGCGTTGACGCGTCGGCGTGGAAGCGGTCCGCTGCTTCGACGCCGACGGCGCCGAGGGATGTGCGATTCGTGATGGCGAGCACATAGGCCGCGACACCGACGGACCAGATGATCCATGCGCGGAACCCCGGCGTCGATACGGGGGAGGGGGAGAGCGGCGGCACGCCTCCACGCTACTCTTCTGTCGTCGCGCTTCAGCGCCGTCGGAGCGCTGTCGGTGATGGTGGCTACGGTGGCGTCATGACAGGATCACCTCTGCACCATTCACTCGACTACATCGAGCTCGTCGTCACCGATCTGGAGAAGTCGAAGGACTTCTTCCGTGAGGCCTTCGGATGGGGCTTCCACGACTACGGCCCCGGATACGCAGGGATCGTTTCGCCGCGCGACGACGGCAATGAAGCCGGTGGACTGATGCTCGCGGATGAACCGCGGCCGGTCGGTGGTCCTCTGGTGCTCCTCTACTCCGAAGACCTCGACGCCACGCAGGCTGCAATCGAGAGAGCCGGCGGCACGATCCTCCAGGCGCCGTACGCGTTCCCCGGTGGACGACGTCTCCACTTCGCGGACCCGACGGGCAACGAGCTCGGCGTCTGGTCCACACAGTAGGCGCTCCGCGGAGGCGCACAGGGCACTGCGCCCCAGACGCTACGGGGCGTCTAACGGGGGAGTTCGAGCTCCCGCGCCCGTTGGAGCAACGAGCGGAACCTCGCGAGGTCAAGGTCGTCGATGGATCGGAAGGTGATCGCCGCGGCGCCGACCTTTACCCTCCCGAGCTGATGCGCGTGCGCACGCACGAGGTACTCGTCGTTCTCGGCCGCGTTCACGTAGACCGACAAGTGGTTCTTCTGCTCCGCGAGCCCTACAAGGAACCAGTCGACGTCTCCACCCCGAGGGCGGGGCTGAGCAATCATGCCGTAGCCAACGATCGCCTGCTCCGTACCGCCCCACATCTTTCCTCGCCACAGCACACGTTCTAAACCGGACAGCGCTTCACGGATGATCTCATCCAAGCGAACGAGTTCTTCGGCGCGTGACGCCGCCATGAGGAACGCATCCACGTCATCTGTCACTCTGTCCACGATCGGAGCCTATCGGGCGCGAGATCACGAGACACGTGGAGTCACCGCCGGGGGGAGTCATCCGCCGCAGCGGGAGAAGGGGCCGGACTGACTCGACCTGACATAATGTGCATTATCGGATACTTCTTCCAACGTGATGACGGTCCATGGGAGCTCGCCCCCGAACAGATACACGGTGAAGAAGGCAGCGCGACGCATGAAACGCGAGGTTTGGCAGATTGCGCGCCTGCGCACGAAGGTCCGGGTGGTCACGACGTACTCGGCCACCCGGACCAGGTCAACGACGTCGTGCCCGCCGCCACATGGCGATGAACCCTTTTCCGGATGGCTGGCTCACCACGAGTGTCCTGTGGCAGCTATAGCGCCATGTCGGCACCGACACCGATTCACAGGCGGCACAGCCTCGGGCGGACCGAGTTCGCGTCTTGCTCAGACTCCGACGTACTCCGCGAGGTGCTCCCCCGTGAGCGTCGACTTTTGGGATACCAAATCACCCGGGGCTCCTTCGAAGACGATCTTCCCGCCGTCATGGCCTGCACCCGGGCCGATGTCGATGATCCAGTCCGCGTGTGCCATGACCGCCTGATGGTGTTCGATCACGATCACTGTCTTCCCCGCGTCGACGAGTCGATCGAGCAGGCCCAGGATCTTGTCCACGTCGGCGAGGTGCAGACCCGTCGTGGGTTCGTCGAGCACGTAGACATCGCCCTTCTCCCCCATCTGGATCGCGAGCTTGAGACGCTGGCGCTCGCCACCCGAGAGCGTCGAGAGCGGTTGACCGAGTGACAGATAGCCAAGACCCACGTCTTCCATGCGCGCGAGGATGGCTGCTGCGGCGGGCAGCTTCGCCTCGCCGTCGCCGAAGAAGAGGCGCGCTTCGGCGACCGGCAGATCGAGCACTTCGGTGATGTCCTTGCCCGCGAGCTTGTACTCCAGCACTCCTGCCTGGAAGCGCTTGCCGCCGCAGTCCTCGCACGGCGTCTCGATCGTGTCCATGAAGCCGAGCTCGGTGATGATGACCCCCGCACCCTTGCACGACGGACAGGCGCCTTCGGAGTTCGCGCTGAACAGAGCCGGCTTCACACCGTTCGCTTTCGCGAACGCCTTTCGGATCGGCTCGAGGAGGCCTGTATAGGTGGCGGGGTTGCTTCGGCGGGAGCCCTTGATGGCGGCCTGGTCGATCGCGACGACACCTTCTCGATTGGACACGGAACCATGGATGAGCGAGCTCTTTCCCGAACCGGCCACGCCGGTCACGACCGTGAGGACTCCGGTCGGGATATCGACATCGACATCCTGCAGGTTGTTCGCCGAGGCGCCGCGCACCTCGATCATTCCCGTCGCGGTACGCACCTCGTCCTTCAGCTTCGCGCGATCCTCGAGATGGTCTCCGGTCTTCGTCCCGCTCGCTTTCAACCCCTCGACCGAACCCTCATAGCAGATCTCCCCACCCGCGCTTCCGGCTCCCGGCCCCAGATCCACGACGTGATCGCCGATCGCGATGGTCTCGGGCTTGTGCTCGACGACGAGTACGGTGTTGCCTTTGTCGCGCAGTTGACGCAGGAGGCCGTTCATCCGCTGGATGTCATGCGGGTGCAGGCCGATCGTCGGCTCATCGAACACGTAGGTGATATCCGTGAGCGAGGAACCGAGATGCCGCAGCATCTTGATTCGCTGCGCCTCTCCCCCGGACAGCGTGCCGGACGGACGTTCGAGACTGAGATACCCCAGTCCCAGCGTCACGAAAGCGTCGAGGTTGGCGCTGAGCGCCTGCAACAGCGGTCCCGCACCGGGGAGGTCACGGCCTCGCACCCACTCGGCGAGGTCCGTCACCTGCATACGACACGCGTCGGCGATGCTGACACCATCGATCTTCGAGGAGCGCGCGCCCTCCGTGAGTCGCGTGCCGTCGCACTCCGGACAGACCGCAAAGGTGGCGACGCGTTCGACGAACGCCCGGATATGCGGCTGGAGAGCCTCGAGATCCTTCGAGAGCATCGACTTGGTGATCTTCGGGATCAGACCTTCGTAGGTCATGTTGATCCCAGAGATCTTCACCTTCGTCACCTCGCCGTAGAGGAAGAGATGCCTTTGCTTCTCCGTGAACTCGGCGATCGGCTTGTCGGACGGGTAGAACCCGGACTGAGAGAAGCCCTTGACCATCCATCCGTCGGCGGTGTAGCCGGGCACCATGATGGCGCCTTCGTCCAGCGACTTCGATTCGTCGACGATCTGGGCGAGATCGAGATCGGAGACCGCTCCCCTCCCCTCGCAACGCGGACACATGCCGCCCAGATAGATCGCGTCCTTCACGATCTTCTTCTCGCCGCCGGGTCCCGTCATCACGCCGCTGGCCTTCTGCGTCGGAATGTTGAACGAGAATGCCGTCGGTCCCCCGATGTAGGGCTGTCCGAGCTTGCTGAACAGGATGCGCAGCATCGCGTTCGCGTCGGTGACCGTGCCGACCGTCGAGCGCGGATTCGCCCCGAGTCGTTCCTGATCGACGATGATCGCCGTGGTCAGACCTTCCAGGACGTCGACATCGGGGCGTGGCACGGACGGCATGAACCCCTGCACGAACGCGCTGTACGTCTCATCGATCATCCGACGAGACTCCGCCGCGATCGTGTCGAAGACGAGGGAGCTCTTCCCGGACCCCGACACACCCGTGAACACCGTGAGGCGTCGCTTGGGAATATCGACGCTGACATCCTTCAGGTTGTTCTCGCGCGCTCCCTGAACGCGGATCAGGTCGTGCGTATCGGCGGGGTGCTCGGCGGTCATCGGCGTCCTTCGTCGGTTCGGTGGAGTGTTCAGACGGACTGGTTGATACGGAGCAGGTTGCCCGCCGGATCACGGAAAGCGCAGTCGCGGACGCCGTACGGCTGGTCCATGGGCTCCTGCACGACGTCCGCCCCGCTTTCGACGAGACGTTCGAAGAGCGCGTCGAGATCATCGCTCGCGAGGGTGAGAGCGGCAAAGCTGCCCTTGGCGATCAACTCGAGGATCGTCTGGCGCTCGGCGTCGGTGATCCCGGGATCCGTTGCCGGCGGATGGAGCACGATCGAGGTCTCGGGCTGCCCTTTCGGGCCGACCGTGAGCCAGCGGAGACCGTCGTAGCCGACATCGTTTCGCACCTCGAACCCGAGTGCGTCCCGGTAGAAGTCGAGCGCAGCATCGGCATCGGTGTGCGGGAGGAAGGCATAGTGAATGCTGATGTTCATGGTCTTCACGTTAGATGGGCATCGATGCGTGGCGCTTCTTGATTCCTGATCGGTCGCGTGACGTGCTTGGCCTGGAACGAGGGAATCCCTTCGACAGTGGCTGCCCGTTCACGGTACACGCGGGGTGAGACACCGACGAGCTCGGAGAACCTGGTGCTGAACGTGCCGAGCGACGAGCATCCGACTTCGAAGCACACCTCGGTCACCGTCAGATCCCCGCGACGCAGAAGCGCCATCGCCCGCTCGATCCGTCTCGTCATCAGGTACGAGTAAGGGGACTCGCCGTACGCATCCCGGAAACACCGGCTCAAGTGGCCGGCCGACATGTGGACGCCTCTGGCCAGTGCCTCCACATCGAGGGGCTTGGCATACTCCCGGTCGATGCGATCCCGCACCCTTCGCATCACCGTGAGCTCACGCACGCGCGCGTCATCCAGGCCCGTCACGAGTCGATCTTGCCACGACCCCGCGTGTCGTGGTGTGACAGAAAGAAACGCGGAACGCGACTCCTCCCCCTCTGGGGCGGTGAGAGCGCTAACCTGAGGAGGCATCCTCACAGGATCTTCTCAGAAAGGGGTCCCCCACCATGTCTGAACCACTCACCGAGGCGAAGTCGCTGTTCAAGTCGATTCGCATCTCTCTCGCAGTCGCAGGTGTTCTCGCGCTCATCGCCGGAATCGTCCTCCTCGTCTGGCCGGTGAAGTCCGCGGTCATCGTGACGGCGATCTTCGCCTCCTACCTCGTCATCGCCGGGCTGGTCTATATCGGTCTCGGGATCTTCTCCAGCGCCAAGGGCGGGTGGGCGCGCGTAGGGCACATCGTCCTCGGACTGCTCTACGTCGCGGCCGGCATCATCGCGTTCTTCAACTTGAACGCGGCCGCCGCCACGCTCGCGTTCGTGGTCGTGATCTTCATCGGCATCAGCTGGATCGTCGACGGAGTCGTAGCCTTGACGCTCCTGGGCAGCGATGGATCGCGTGTCTGGACCGTTCTCTACGCGCTCTTGAGCATCGTCGCCGGAATCATCGTTCTGTTCTCGCCCCTGATCGCAGGTTTCGCCTTCTGGCTGCTGCTCGGCATTTCGCTGATCGTTCTCGGCATCATCCAGATCGTGCGTGCGTTCACGCTCGGCAAGGACGAGAAGGAGTATGTGGCCGCTGTCCAAGGCGACACCGCCAGCTGACCTCTTCGTCACGAACAGAGCGGCCCCGTCCTGCGTCCAGCAGGGCGGGGCCGTTGGCGTGATCTGAAGTCACTCGGCTGCGAACGCGCTCACATCGCCGACCAGACGTGTGTTGTCGGCCGGAACGGGGTCGACCGTAGCCTTGGCCACTTCGGCGGCGAACTCGGAGACGTTGTAGAGCTTGCCCGCCGACTCCCGCCGCTCGGCGATCGCGCCGGGGTTCGCCCGCTCCAACAGGGTGGCGGTGATCGTCCCCTCGATCATGTCCCCGGAGACGACGGTGAACCCGATTCCCTTCTCCGCGAGGCCAGGGATGAGCTCACGAAGCGCATCCTCCCCGGCGCGCTTCGACAGTGCGACCGGCTCGTACTCGGGCATCGTGGGGGTGGTGCGGATGAAATGCGCCTGGTGACTGGTGACGAAGACCACTCGCGCGCCGTCGCCGAGCAACGGCGTCGCGGCCTCGAGCACGTTCAGCTGTGCATCACGGTTCAGCGTGAGTGCGTAGTCCTCCGCCATCCCCGATTCCATGCCCCCGGACGCGTTCAGCACCAGAACGTCGAGGCGACCGTACTCGGCGCGGACCGCCTCGAACATCTCCGCGATCGAGGCGGGATCGGTGAGGTCCGCACCGACGACGAGCGCGCGGCGCCCGAGCTCGCGCAACTGCGCCGCGAGCTTCTCCGCCCGCGGCGCCTTGTTGCGGAAGTTGATGACCACATCCGCACCGGCCTCGGCGAGGTAGCGCACGGTGTCGGCGCCGATTCCGCGTGATGAGCCGGTGACAAGCGCGACCTTGCCTTCGAGGGATCCTGCGGGAAGAACGTCGGTCACGGTGACTCCTCATGATGCGTGAAAAAGCCGTGATCGCACGGCCCTCTCACACTATCAAGCGCGCGCCGAGGCACCCTGATCGACGGGCCTCCGCGTGATACGTTGACCACAAAGGAGGCCGCATGGACAACTTCACGACTTTCGTCTCGTTCATCGACCAATGGGCGTGGATCGGCTGGCTGGTCTTGATCGCCGTCTTCCTCGTCATCGAGATGCTCTCGCTGGACTTCACGTTCCTCATGCTCGCCTTCGGCAGCGTCGTCGGTCTCGTCACCGATCTGCTTGGCGTGCCGGTATGGGTTCAGGTGATCATCGCAGCGGCCGCCGCGGCGATCTTCATTCTGTTCCTCCGACCCCCGTTGCTCAAGCGGCTGCACCGGGGCGAAGACCCGACCAAGTCGAACGTCGACGCACTCGTCGACCTGCGTGGAGTCGCCCTCAACGAGATCACGCAGATCTCCGGGCAAGTCAAGCTCGCCAACGGCGACACGTGGACCGCGCGGACTTCGACCCCGGTACCGATTCCCCCCGGGGCGC
The DNA here is from genome assembly GCF_020524545.1 of Microbacterium paraoxydans. Lineage (GTDB taxonomy): Bacteria > Actinomycetota > Actinomycetes > Actinomycetales > Microbacteriaceae > Microbacterium > Microbacterium paraoxydans_C. The sequence goes on from NZ_JAIVLG010000004.1 coordinate 473,576, forward strand.
CGATCGCCGTGAGTGCGATCAACGGCGCCACCGCCATCGTCCGACCCGTCAACGACTAGGAGCTCCCGTGGACGACGCATCGTTCATCCCCGCAGCGATCGGATGGATTCTCGCCATCGCCGTGATCATCTTCGTGGTGGTCACTGTCGCCCGAGCAATCCGCATCATTCCGCAGGCGACTGCCGGCGTGGTGGAGCGCCTCGGGCGCTACCACAAGACGCTCACGCCCGGCCTGAACATCCTGGTCCCCTTCATCGACCGTCTTCGCCCCCTCATCGATATGCGCGAGCAAGTCGTCTCGTTCCCGCCGCAGCCGGTGATCACCGAGGACAACCTCGTGGTGTCGATCGACACCGTCGTGTACTTCCAGGTCACCGATGCCCGCGCTGCGACGTACGAGATCGCCAACTACCTCGGCGCCGTCGAGCAGCTGACGACGACCACACTGCGAAACGTCGTCGGTGGACTCAATCTCGAAGAAGCGCTCACCAGTCGCGACAACATCAACGGGCAGCTGCGTGTCGTGCTTGACGAGGCGACGGGCAAGTGGGGCATCCGCGTCGGGCGCGTCGAGCTGAAGGCCATCGACCCGCCCATCTCCATCCAGGACTCCATGGAGAAGCAGATGCGCGCCGAGCGTGACCGTCGAGCGGCGATCCTCACCGCTGAGGGCACCAAGCAGTCGGCGATCCTCGAGGCGGAGGGCTCCCGCCAAGCCGAGATCCTCCGGGCGGAAGGCGACAAGCAGGCTGCCGTGCTCCGTGCGCAGGGTGAGGCCGAAGCAATCCAGAACGTCTTCAGTGCCATCCATCAGGGAGCTCCCGACGACAAGCTGCTCGCCTATCAGTACCTGCAGATGCTGCCGAAGATCAGCGAGGGAGAGTCCAACAAGCTGTGGATCATCCCCAGCGAGCTCACCGAGGCGCTCAAGGGCATCGGCAGTGCGTTCACCCCCAAGCCGGGTCAGAGTCCGACCAACACGCTGCCGGGCGCGTGACGCACCCTTACTTCACGAAGGCACGGCGCCCCCGAGTCCTCGCCCACCGCGGTCTGATCACCGCGGCAGGCGAGGACTCGGGCGTCTGGGAGAACTCCGCCGCGGCCATAGCCGCAGCCCATGCCGCCGGCGTCGAGTACGTCGAGACCGATTGCCAGGTGACCGCCGACCGGGACGTGGTGCTGTTCCACGATTCGACACTCGAGCGTCTCCTCGGCGACAAACGAGCCGTCCGGGATGTCCGGACGCGCGAACTTCGCGAACTGTTCGCCGACCATGGCGGGCTGCTCACGGTCTCGGAGGCGCTCGCATCCTTCCCGGCGGTCCGTTTCAACATCGACGTGAAGACGTCTTCCGCCGTCCAGCCGCTCGGGCCGATCCTCGCCGATCACACCCACCGCGTACTGGTCACGAGCTTCTCCGACGCCAATCGCCGTGACACTGTCGCCTCCGTACTGCGGGCAGGCGCCGCGCTCCGCCCGGCCACCTCCGGAGGAAGCCGCACGATCGCCGCGCTCCGAGCTCTCTCCGCACTGCGCCTCTCCCCCGGGCGCATCCTCCAGGACATCGATGCACTCCAGATCCCGGAGCGCCACGGCATGCTGACCGTGCTCACCCCCGCGCTTCTCCGCGCTGCTCGGCGACGAGGCGTCGAGATCCACGTCTGGACCGTGAACGATCCGGCGGACATGCTCCGACTCGTCGCGGCGGGAGTGGACGGCATCGTCTCCGACCGAGCCGATGTCGCGATGCGAACGCTTCCTCCTGAGTAGGCGTCGACGCGCCCCATAACCTCCGGCGCTGGGATTCGGCTGTGAATTCCGCCGTCAAGTCGCCTGCGTGGATGAAGCGCACAGGCTGGAGCGTTATACCTGACAGCGACGAGAGGACCACAAAATGGCAGATCGCAGCCTGCGCGGCATCCGGCTCGGCGCCCAGAGCCTACAGAGCGAAGAGGGCGTCGTTTTCATGGAGCGCCGCGAGACCACCTACACCTGTGACGCGTGCGGACACGTCACGAACCTGATGTTCGCGGCGGACGCCGAGCCGCCTCAGACCTGGGAGTGCCGTTCCTGCGGCGCCGAGGCTCGCCTGAACGTCGACGGCGAGGCCGTGACGCTCGAAGCCAGCGACGAGAAGGCCGCGCGCACCCACTGGGACATGCTGATGGAGCGACGCACGCGTGCGGAACTCGAGGAGCTCCTCGAGGAGCGCCTCGCCTTCATCCGCGCACGACGCGGCGCCGGAGAAGACCCCACCCGCGAGAAGATCGGAGCCTAACGGCTCCTGGCGCGCCACCACCCGAGGAGAAGCGCGCCGACACCGCCCCAGAGCAGCAGCTGCTGGATCACGGGGCCCAGGACGACACCCGCCGTGAGGCCGGTGCGGAGCTCGACATCTTCGAGCATCGCACCGGCCTCTCCTGCGTTCAGGCTCGTGACGGTCGAGCCGTCCGCGCGGATCACCTGGCTGGTACCGACCGTCGACACGTTCACCACACTGCGTCCGGTTTCGATCGCGCGCATGCGTGCGAACGCCAGCTGCTGGAGGTTCTCGTCGGTGCCACGGAAGTCGGCATTGTTGGTCTGGAAAACCAGGACTTCGGCGCCGTCGTTGAGCCCTTCCCAGATGACGTCGTCGTAGATGACGTCGAAGCAGATCGCCAGGCCGATCGTGACGCCATCCACGTCGATGACCGGCGGATTCGATCCCGGTGTGTACTCCCGCTGGATGAGGCCGATCAGATCCGGCGCCAGGGCATTGAAGAAGGCTCGATCCGGCACGTACTCGCCGAACGGGACGGGATGTCTCTTGTCGTGCAACTGCGAGGCCGTGCCATCGGCAGTCCAAAGCATCGAGGTGTTGAAATAGACGTCATCGCGACCCGTTGCCGCGTTGGCGAGCAGAGGCGCGTCGATCCGATTCGAGACGAGCGTCATCCTCCGGGCGATCGCGTCGTTCTGGAACGGGTCGGCGTCCAACGACCCCTCCGGCCATACGAGCAGATCGACGTCCTCGCCGTACAAGGGTGCGGTCGCGTCGGTCTGCGCCTGGATCACGGAGAACGCTTCGCGTTCGTCGAAGTATCCCGTCGGTCCGTTCCCCTGCACCGCCGCGATCCGCATCGATCCCGAGGGGGATGTCGGGAAGATCGGTGTGAACAGCAACGCCAGGAGGACGACGACCGGCGCCGACAATCGGAGCGGTCGACGCCACACGCCCAGCCGCACGACCTCGATCAGCATCGCGACCAGCAGGACCATCAGGAAGCTGAGCCCGCTGACTCCCAACCAGGAAGACACCGGCGCGAGCGGGCTCTCCGCCTGGCTCATGCCGATCCGTGCCCAGGGGAAGCCTCCGTAGGGCCAGGAGCCGACGAAGAGCTCCCTGCCCACCCAGAGAGCTGCGACGACCGCAGGAAGCCCCAGGAGGCGTCCTGCGGCACCGGGGAACGCGCGAGGAAGCCACCTGTAGGCCAAAGCTATCGGAACCAGGGCGAAGGCCGTGAGCCCGCCTTCGACGACGCTGAGTGCGCCCCAGGGAAGGGGGCCGAGGTAGCGCGAGGTCCACGAGACCAACAGCGCGAAGAAGAGGACGCCGTAGACGAGTCCGACAAGCAGAGCACCACCGAGGCGGCGCCCGATCAGCGACACGAGCAGAAGCCCTACGGCGGGGAAGGCGAGGCCCCAGACGGCCTCCTCCGGATACGCCAGATTCATCAGGACGGCTCCGGCGGCCGCCGTCAGCGCCGCGGCCCAGAGCGGGAGAAGGGCGCGCTGCGGAGCGGGGCGTTCGGGCATCGAGACCCCCCTCACATCGTCGAGTACGCCACGATGCCGCGGCGGACTCCGTCGAGAGCGCTCCGCGCCGTCCGCGCCAGCGCGGCATCCTCCGCGACGATCGAGAGTTGATCCAGCAGATCGATCGTCTGCTTGGCCCAGCGCACGAAGTCACCCGCTGCCATGTCGGCGTCGATCAGCACCCGCTCCAGCGCTCCCCCGCGGGCCCAGGCGTGCATGGCTCCCGCAAGACCGGCGGCGAGAGGCTCGCTGCCGGGGAGATGATGATCCTGTTCCAGATCGTCCAGTTCCGCCCACAGCGTGGTGGTCTTCTCGTAGGCGGAGCGGAATGCACCTCGCGGCAGCCCACGCTCCCCGGAGTTGGCTTCATCACGACGCGGCTCGTACACGAGGCAGCACGCCATGGCGGCCAGCGAAGGTGCATCCAGCCCCGACCACAGCCCCTGCCTCAGAGACTCGGCCACCAGCAGATCCCGCTCGCCGTAGATGCGGCGCATCGTGCGCCCGGCATCGGTCAGGCTCGTGTCCGCACCGTCATGTGTCACGTAGTCGAGAGTCTCCAAGACCTCGACGACGCGGTCGAACACGCGCGCGACGGTTCCGGTCCGTGTCTCGATCTGGCGCCGGATCCGGTCCGTCTGCCGTTTGAGTTTCCAATATCGTTCCGCCCAGCGAGCATGCGCTTCGCGATCGGGACACCGGTGACAGGGGTGGCGCTGCATCTGTGTCCGCAGCGTCTGAATGCGCTTCATGCGCTTGTCCCGTGACGCCCGCGGCGCCTGGGAGTCCTGGCGGTTCTTCTTCTCGAGGTCGCTCAACTCGCGGCGGATCGCGGCGTACTCCGGGAAACTCCCGTGCTCACAGGCCATCGCGCTCTGATAGCCCGCGAGCGACTCCTCCGCCTCGCGCACCTGTCGAGCGAGTCCCACGACAGCACGATCCGCCTGGAACTGCGCGAAGGATGACTCGAGGATCTGCCTCGCTCGGGGCTTGCCGAACATGTCGATCAGGTTCACGGCCATGTTGTATGTCGGGCGGAAGCTCGAGTTCAGCGGGTAGGTGCGTCGTGACGCGAGCGCTGCGACAGCCTGGGGGTCCATCCCCTCGGTCCACTGCACCACGGCGTGGCCCTCGACGTCGATTCCACGGCGTCCGGCGCGACCGGTGAGCTGGGTGTACTCCCCCGACGTGATCGCGACGCGTGCCTCCCCGTTGAACTTCTCCATCTTCTCGAGCACGACCGTCCGCGCGGGCATGTTGATGCCCAGAGCCAGGGTCTCGGTAGCGAAGACCACCTTGACGAGCTTGCGCTGGTACAGCTCCTCGACGACCTCCTTGAAGGCGGGCAGGAGACCGGCGTGGTGAGAGGCAACCCCACGCTCGAGGTTGTCCAACCACTCCCAGTATCCGAGGACATCGAGGTCTTCGTCCTGGAGCGTGCGGGTGCGGTCCTCGACGATGGCGCGTATCTCCGCCCGCTCCTGCGTCGATGTCAGACGCACGCCGGAGCGACGGACCTGCTGCACGGCGGCGTCGCAACCCACGCGACTGAAGATGAAGAAGATCGCCGGGAGCAGGTTCGCGCGCTCCAGAAGTCGCACGACATCCGGTCGATCCATCCGTTCGATCCGACGCGCGTTCGCCGCGCGGACCGGACGACGACCTCCTCGAGGCGGGCGCTGGGCCTGACGACCCGCGTGCCGGTTGCTGCGATACGCCTGCGCCTGCCGATTGTTGTCGTAGGTGGACGCCGTCGATGAGCGGATGCGCATCAGCTCCTGATTGACCTGGGCGGTGGCGAGGCCGGCGCGGTCGTCGAACAGCGGCAGCAAGTCGTCCCGCACGAGCACGTGCTGCTCCAGGGGAACGGGCCTGACCTCGGAGACGATCACCTCGGTGTCCCCGCGCACCGTGTCGAGCCAATCCCCGAACTCCTCCGCGTTCGAGACGGTGGCGCTCAAAGACACGAGGCGCACCTGGGCAGGCAGGTGGATGATGACCTCTTCCCACACAGCGCCGCGGAAGCGGTCCGCGAGGTAGTGGACCTCGTCCATGATCACGTACCGCAGATCCCGGAGCGCCGAAGAGTCGGCGTAGATCATGTTGCGCAGGACCTCGGTGGTCATCACGACGACGCGCGCATTGCCGTTGATGTTCGTGTCGCCGGTGAGCAATCCCACCTGGTCCGCACCATAGACGTCGACCAGCTCGCGGAACTTCTGATTCGACAACGCTTTCATGGGCGTCGTGTAGAACGCTTTGTCGGTCGGTGTCCGCATCGCGAGGTGGATCGCGAACTCACCGACGATCGTCTTCCCCGCGCCGGTCGGTGCGGCGACGAGCACGCTGCGTCCGTCTTCGAGCGCGTGGCATCCCGCCACCTGGAAGGGGTCCAGCTGGAACCTCTGCAACGCCGCGAACGCGGAGGACTCCGGATGCTGCGCCGTCTGTCGCGCCTGGGCGTACTTCTCGGAGGGTGAACTCATACCGCGTCCGGCAGGAGCCCTGACGCATCGTCACGCTTCCGCTTGCGCCGATCGAAGATCAGGGAGAGCCCGGCCGCCGCGAAGAACAGGACGATCAGGATTCCTGCGAGCATCAGCATGCTGACCACGTCCGCGGCGGGCGTCGCGAGCGCCGCGAACACGGTGGCGATGAGGATGGCCACGCGCCATCCCTTGAGGATCGCTCTGCCCGACATGACCCCGGACAGGTTGAGCGCGACCAGGAACACGGGAAGCACGAAGGAGACGCCGATCACGATCATCAACTTGAAGACGAAGTCGTAGTACTCCTGCGCGTAGTAGAAGTTGGTCGCGCCATCGGGGGTGAAGCTCCACATCAACTCGATCACGTGCGGCATGATCATCACACCGAGGTAGCAGCCGGCGAAGAACAGCGGTACTGCGGCGATGACGAACCCGACGGTGTACTTGATCTCCTTGCGTGTCAATCCCGGCATGATGAACGCCCAGATCTGCCAGAGCCAGACCGGGGCGGAGATGAACAGGCCGATCGAGAAAGCGATGCGCATGCGCATGTCGAATGCGGCCGTGACCGTGCCGAAGTTCAGGGCGCTGAAATCATCCCCGCGCTTCTCGGTGATGATACGGATCGGCTCGGTGATGAAGTGGATCACGGGGTCTGCCACGATGAACGCGACGACCATTCCGACCACCAACGCCAGCGCCGCGTACATCAGACGCTTGCGCAGTTCGACGAGATGCGCACCGAGCGACATCCGCCGATCCCGATCCGCCTTCGGCATCACGGACGGTTCGATGGCTGCCACGGCCGGTCAGGCGCGGGGCGGAGTCTCAGGGTCAGCGCCCGAGTCCTTGGTCGAGGTGGGGTCGGCGATCGACGAGTCGGCGCGAGTTGCGTCATCTTCCTTCATCGCCTTCATCTCGCCCTTGAACACACGAGCGGATTGACCCATGCTCTTCGCGAGCGCCGGCAGCTTGGCGGCACCGAACAGAAGGAGGATCACGGCGAGCACGATTAGCAGGTGCCAGCCTTGCATTCCAGCGAACATGTCAGGATTCCCGTCGTCGGTGAGCGTTCGATTCAGTCTACAGATCAATTCTCTGCATCGGGTTGGTGATACAGCGCGAGTCCGGCAGCGGCCCAATCCCTCGTCGACGTGCGTGCGACACCGGGATCGATCACCTCCATCGCTCCGCCGAACCGCGCCGCGAGTCGCTTGATCCCGCGTGGGTCTGCGAGGTGCAGCTGCGTCGCGACGAACCCGTCGACCACTTCGAACTCCCCGGTGGGGACGAAGCCGGCCAGCAATGGAGCGAGGCGCTCCGGCACGCGCACCGTGACCTCGCGCTCGTCGTCGAGGCCGGCGAACGCCTCGGGCACCTGGTCCCCGCCGTGCGTGATCGGGATCTGCGTCAGCTGCGGCGCACTCACCCGGTCGAGATGGAACGTCCGCATCGCCTGCCGCAGATGGCACCAGCCCTGCAGGTACCACTGCCCGTTGGTGATCAGGATCTGCATGGGGTCGACCGTGCGCGTGGTGGGAGCCGCATCGGGTGCCTGGTAAGTGAAGGAGATCGCGACGCCCTCGTGCAGGCCACGCGCGACTGCTTCGCGGACCTCGTCGACCGCGCTCGGTGCGACCACGACGTCGGCCGGCGCATCGGCGGCGCCACGTGACAGCTTCGAGATGAGTCCCGCGACGAGTCCGGAGTCCGACACCGCAGGCACGGCAGCGACCATCTGGAGGCCTGCGAGCAGGGCCGCGGCTTCGCGCGCAGTGAATCGAGGCACGCGGCGCAGCGCGACGTCATTCGTGATCTCGATCACGTCCTCGAGATCGAGCAGGTCCCAGTTGATGTCGAACATCTCCTGGGGCTGCTGCCAGTACCCCGACTCCCCGGGAAGCCCGATGACGGTGAGCTTCTCCACCATGCCGCGCATCTCCCGAGGCGTGACGCCGAACTCGTCTGCAGCCTCGGCGAGCGAGACCTGGCCGTGTTCGAGCAGGTAGGGAACGAGCGTCAGATAGAGCCGGACGCGGTCAGCGGCGAGAAGTGGCTTGGGCTTCGCGTTCATCCTGCCTCCTGCGCATCGTGATGTGCCGCGACGACGGCTCGGAGCCTGGCGATCACCGCATCGCGCAGAGGGGCGGGTTCGACCACGCGGACCTCCGGGCCGTAGGACGCGAGTTCGTCCGCGAGGATGTGCAGATCCACGAACGGAACACGGATTCCCTGCGTCGCTGACACCGCGCGCCGCCCGAGACGAAGCGCAGCCTCGGTCCCGGGTGTGACCTCGAGCAGCGCCGAGTTCGCCGAGGCGACGCGTTCGAGCCCGGCGAGTGCCCTCTCCCCTGCGCCGTCTCGCAGACTCGCGTCGAAGGTCGTCGAACTCACCTTGACGTCTCCGACGATCCGCCCCAGCAGGAACGTCCGGTCCTCGTCGACATCGACATCGACCCCGAACACATGCCACCGAGCCTCGTAGTCCACGAGGGCGAGCGGGCGTATGCGTCGTCGCCGCGGCGCGTCCTCACCGGGCTTGAGGTAGTCGAAGGCGACGACCCGGCAGCGCTCGATGGCGTCTTGGAGTGGAGCGAACGCGGGGTCGCGCGCCGTGATACGCGGGGCGAAGCCGATGATCGGCTCGTCGCCGTCGATTCCGAGGGCGCGGATCTTGCGCACACCGGACTGCGCGTCCCCGGAGACGGACTCGGCGCTCCAGACGCTTCCGGCCAGACGCAGCACCGCCAGTTCCGCCGGGGAGAACACGATGTCGCTGGGAAGGTCGTACTCGGCCTGTGGGATACGGTATCGGGCCTCGCGCAGATCGTTCGGATCGGTGGCGTCACCGATCGTCTCGATCGGAACGCCGAGTGTCCGCAATTCGTCCTTGTCGCGCTCGAACATCTTCTCGAGCGCGTCGGAGCGGGTGCCCGCGTCCGCGCGTTGACGGTAGCCGGAGACGTTGTCGAGGATCTGCTGCTTCGTCAGCCCGATCTCCGTGGCCATCAGCGCCACGACGAGATTCGTCAGGCGCTCCTCCGCGGGGATACGGGCAGCCATCACTGCGTCGGCGCCGTGACCGCGCCCAGGATGTCGATGACGATCGCCGTGGCCGGAGCACTCTCGGATGCGGGGGACACGACGAGCAGCTGCGAACCGACGGTGGCGCCCACGAGCTGCTCGTCAGCCACGCTCACGAGAGCGTCCTTGCCCCACGAGGTCGTGGTCACGGTCTTCTCGTCCCAGCCGACGGCCATGACATTGGAGACGACGATGTCGCCCTCCTCGACCTCTCGGCCGTCTCCCTTGATCAGCGTCTGCGTGACGATCTCGGTCGGTGCAGGAACGTCGGGGATGATGATGCCGGGCGTGCCGTCGGGAGCACGGACGACGGTGGGAAGACCGCGCGCGTCGTTGAACTGCAACGCACCGGAGGCCTTCGACGGCATGACGTCGAGCACGTCGATGACCGCGACGATGTTCTCGCCCTCGTCGAGTCCGAACGCCTGGACGTTCTGTGCCCCGAAGTCCTCCGGAGTCAGGACGGCGAGGATACGGCTGCCACCCGTGGCGCACTCGAGCACATCGGAAAGCCCCGCGGAACGCTGAGCCCAGTAGTCGATGCTGTGCACGCGGCTCTGGTCGCCGTTGAACTCGGACGTGTAGAGCGCGGTGCCGCTGTCTCCAGCGAAGAAGGCGATGTCCAACACGACCGGCTGGAAATCCGAGCCCAGTGCCGGGCCGTCTCCGACGACCACGTCGGCGAAAGCGGTCTCGTCCGTCTCGACCGGGCCGAAGACCTCGACGTCGGGGACCGAGCCGAGGTCACCGCTCACATCGGCGATGTTCAGGATCTTGTCGTTGCCGCCACGATCGCAGGCGGCGACGCCGCCGGATGCTGTCGCGGTGCAGCCCGTCAAGGCGAGGACGGCGAGGCTGAGAGAGGCCAGAACGGCGGACGTTTTACGCACGCGCTCCAGTCTATTCCGTCGTGTGCGAGGAATCGCGCGAGGCGGCGGCCAGGCGCGCCCCCTCCGCCGCCTTCTCCGCTTCCCTGGCACGCTTGCGCAGGTTCTTGTCGGTGATCTCACGGTCGCCGACGGCTCCCGGTGTCCAGGCCTCCACGTCCTCATCGCCGTAACTGCTCTTGGACGCACGACGCTTGACCGAGGGGGCGATCGCTCCCGGTGCGAGCCTGCGCGCGGTGAGGAGGAATCCGGTGTGGGCGACCATCCGGTGGTCAGGACGCACCGCCAGCCCTTCGACGTGCCATCCGCGGACCATCGTCTCGGACGCATCCGGGTCAGTGAAGAGACCGGTTCCTCTGATGTACTCCGCGACTCGCGAGAGCTGGGTCGCCGTGGCCACATAACAGAGGACGACGCCACCCGGCGTGAGCGCATCCGCGACGGCATCCATGCACTCCCACGGCGCGAGCATGTCGAGCACCACACGGTCGACCGATGCCGCCGGCACCTCGTTCGGCAGGGCTTCGACGAGGTCTCCGACGACGACGCGCCAGGTGTCGGGATTCTCGCCGAAGAAGGTCTCGACGTTCGCGCGCGCGACGTCGGCGAAGTCCGCGCGACGTTCGAAGGAGATCAGCTTTCCTGCCGGGCCCACCGCGCGCAGCAGCGAAAGCGAGAGCGCGCCGGAGCCGACACCTGCCTCCACCACGGTCGCCCCGGGGAAGACATCCGCCTGCATCACGATCTGTGCGGCATCCTTCGGGTACACGATGGCTGCGCCGCGAGGCATCGACATCGCGAAATCGCGAAGGAGAGGTCGGAGCGCGAGATAGTCGTGCCCCGAGCTGTTGGCCACGACGGAGCCGTCAGGGAGCCCGATCAGGTCACGGTGGCGCAAGACGCCCTGATGGGTGTGGAGCTCGCCGTCCTCGCGGAGCGTCACGGTGTGCAGGCGCCCCTTGGGGCCGGTGAGCTGGACACGGTCACCCGCGCGGAACGGGCCGCTCGGCCGCGGCGCGGTGGTGTCGGTCATCGAATCGCTCCTGTCGCGGCACTGTGGTTGTCGACCAGCTCGGTGAGGTCATCGGCGCCGCGTCCGGCGAGTGTCGCCCAGAGATCGTGCGCTCCCAGTCCGTCCAGCGGCACGATGTGCGGTACCGCGAGCGTCACAGCCCCCGAGGCCAGTCCCGCGCGCACCCCGGTCGGCGAGTCCTCGATCACGACGGCCTCCGCGATGTCGACGTCCAGGAGTGCCGCTCCCTGCAGGTAGGGCTCGGGGTGCGGTTTGGGGTTCTCCACGTCGTCCCCGGCGACGATGATGTCGAACGCCGCGAAGTCGATCAGTTCGACGACGTCCAGTGCCATCCGACGCAGGGACATCGTCACCAAGCCGGTGGGGATTCCCGCAGCCCGGAGGTCACGGAGCAGTTCGCGCGCCCCAGGCCGGAACGGGACGCCCTGGGTGCGAAGCGACTGCTGCACGACGTCGGTCAGGTGGGAGACGATCGCCTCGGCCTCCATCGCCACCCCTGCGTTCTGCAGGATCACGGCGCTGTCGATCAGACCGCTGCCGACGAGTCGCAGCGCATCCTCATGGGTCCACGAACCACCGAAGGACTCGACCAGCGCCGTCTCGGCCGCCATCCAATACGGTTCGGTGTCGACGAGGGTTCCGTCCATGTCCCACAGGACTGCGCTGGGCTTTCTGCTCACTGAACCCATGCTAGCCGGGGTGCCGCCCGCATCCCGCCGTCGCGGACTAGCCTGGAAGGACCGCATCTGCCGAATCGAAGGGAGCCCTCGATGGATGTTCTCGGTCCGCGCATCGTCATCGCAGCCTTCGACGGCTGGAACGACGCGGGTGAAGCTGCCAGCGCCGCCATAGAAGCACTGCGAGCGTCGACGGAATACGACCTCGTCCACTCGGTCGACCCCGAGCTCTACTTCGACTACCAGTACACACGCCCGTCCACCCGGATGGACTCCGAGGGTCGCCGTCAGCTCACCTGGCCCGAGGCCGGACTCTGGCGCCCGCGGAACCCCGCGCCCGGCCCCGAGTTCTGGCTGCTCACGGGCGCCGAGCCCGCACGCACCTGGCAGGCGTTCGCCTCCGAGTTCATCGACGTGGCTCTGCGCGACGACATCACAGGATTCGTCACCCTCGGCGCGATGCTGTCGGATGTCCCGCACACCCGCCCGATCTCGATCTTCGCGTCGAGTCAGAACGAGCAGGTCCGCGAGGCGCACGGACTCGAGCGCTCGCTCTACGAAGGCCCGGTCGGAATCCTGACCGTGTTCGAGCACTTCGCCGAGAACGCGGGGATCCCCACGGCGAGCCTCTGGGCCAGCGTTCCCCATTACGTCGCCTCGGCGACACCTTCGCCGAAGGTCACGCTCGCGCTCCTCGACCGGCTCGAGGAGCTGACAGGCGTCGACGTCGATCGCCAGACGCTCCGCACCGAGGCCGCCGCCTGGGAAGCGTCGATCGACGCGGCCGCGGCCGACGACGAGGACATGGCCGAGTACATCCGCCAACTCGAGCGCACCCGAGACACCTGGGACTCCCCCGAAGCCTCCGGCGACGCGATTGCGCAGGCATTCGAGCGGTACCTCCGTCGGCGCGACGACGGCCCGGGCGACCGTAAGCGCTGAACTCGGATCAGGCGGCGATGACGCCGGTTCCCAGCAGCACGAGCAGCACCGTCCCCAGCAGGATCCGGTAGATCACGAACGGCAGGAAGCTGCGCTTCGAGATCCAGCTCATGAAGAACGCGATCACCCCGAGCGCGACGACGAAGGCGATGCCTGTGGCGGCGAGGGTGTCACCGAACGAGAAGAAGGACGGCTCGTCCCAGCTCTTGAAAACCTGGTAGAAGCCGCTGCCGAAGACAGCGGGAATCGCCAGGAGGAACGCGTAGCGAGCGGCCGCGGCGCGCTCGTAGCCCAGGAACAGTCCCATCGTGATGGTGCCACCCGACCGCGATACCCCCGGGATCAGAGCCAGTGCCTGCGCGAACCCGAAGGCGACGCCGTGCGGGTAGGTCAGATCGTTGAGCTTGCGACGCTTCGCGCCGACGTGGTCGGCGACGCCGAGCAGGATTCCGAAGACGATGAGCATGATCGCGACGATCCACATCGATCGCAGAACGGTCTCGATCTGGTCCTGGAAGAGCAGCCCCAGCACGACGATCGGGATGCTGCCGATGATGATCATCCACCCCATGCGGGCGTCCGGATCGTTGCGCGGGGCCTTGCCGACGAGGGATCGGCACCACTGCGAGATGATGCGCACGATATCGCGCCAGAAGAACACCACGACGGCTGCCTCGGTACCGATCTGCGTGATGGCCGTGAAGGCCGCGCCCGGGTCCTCGCCCGAGGGGAGGAAGGTTCCGAGGATACGGAGGTGGGCGCTGGAGGAGATCGGGAGGAACTCGGTGAGTCCCTGGACGATGCCGAGGATCAGGGCTTCGAGCAGGTGCATGGAGGGCTTTCAGTTCGGAGGAGGCACGGAGCGCGCGGCGCTCAGTACGTGCGCAGCAGATCGGTCAGCACCCGCTGGCCGAAGACAAGCGATTCTACGGGTACCCGCTCGTCGACACCGTGGAACATCCCTGTGAAATCGAGGTCCGCGGGGAGTTTGAGCGGAGCGAATCCGTACCCCGTGATCCCGAGGTAGGCGAGCGCCTTGTTGTCCGTACCAGCGCCCAGGAGGTACGGGATCACCGGGATTCCGGGGTCATGACGCCCGATGCTTGCGACCATCGCCTCGACCAGTTCGCCTTCGAAGGGCGTCTCCATGCCGATGTCCCGAACGACCGTCTGGATCTCGATGTCGTCCCCCACGATGCTCTGGAGCTCGGCGAGCACATCGTCCTCGGTCCCGGGGATCACACGGACGTCGATGAGCGCCTCGGCGCGCTCGGGAATCACATTGTGCTTGTAGCCTGCGTTGAGAGCAGTGGGGTTCGTGGTGGTCCGGAACGACGAACGCAGGAACGCCTCGGCCGGCCCGGCAGCCTCTGCAAGCGCATCGGGGTCATCCACACTGCGCCCGCTCAGTGCGCTGAGCCCCTCGAGCAGCGCTGACGTCGTCGGCGTCAGCCGGATCGGCCAGCGAGTGCGACCGATCGCCGCCACCGCTTCCGCGAGCTTCGTGACGGCATTGTCCGGATGAAGGCGACTGCCATGCCCCGCGCGCCCCTTCGCCACCAGTCGGATCCAGATCAGCGCCTTCTCGCCGACCTGCAGGAGGTATGCCCGACGGTCGTCCACCGTGATGGAGTAGCCGCCCACCTCGCTGATGGCCGTCGTCGCCCCGGCGAACCATTCCGGTCGGTTCTGCACGACCAGCGTCGACCCTTCGACGCCGCCGTTCTCCTCGTCTGCGAAGAACGCCAGGACCAGATCACGCTCCGGTCGCTCCCCGGCTCGAAGGATCTCCGCTACCGCGGTGAGGATCATCGCGTTCATGTTCTTCATATCGACAGCACCGCGCCCCCACAGCATGCCGTCGCGCACGATGCCGGCGAAGGGGTCGACGCTCCAGTCCTCGGCCATGGCCGGGACGACATCCAGGTGCCCATGGACGACGAGTGCCGGCTTGTCACGGTCACGCCCGGGAACCCGTGCCATCAGATTGGTACGCCGCGGAACGGGTTCGTAGTACTCGACGTCGAGCCCGAGCGCCTCCAGGTAGGCCCCGACGTACTCGGCCGCCTCGCGTTCGCCCTTCGCATTCCCTCCGCCGAAGTTGGATGTGTCGAAGCGAATCAGATCGCTCGCGATGCGCGCGACCTCAGGAAGAGACGGATCGGTCATGGCTCCAGGCTATCGAAAGCGCGCGCCACGCCCGGGCGTATGGTCCGGTTCGAGTGCCCGCTGAGGACGTGGTAATGTCATTCTTCGGTCGGCAACGATCATCCAACACCTGCGCGGGTGGCGGAATGGTAGACGCGCTACGTTGAGGTCGTAGTGCCCGTAAGGGCGTGGGGGTTCAAGTCCCCCTCCGCGCACGTAAAGCCCCGGAGCATGACTGGTTCGCCAGGAATGCCCCGGGGCTTCTTCGTTTCCCTCTGTCATGGCGGCCGGGGAGCCGCTCCAGCGCAGCCGACTGCGCAGACGCCGCCGCCCCCGGCGGCCACCCGCCAGCAGCAGCTGTCAGACGGCCCCGACCCCGAACAGCACGCCGAGCACATACGTGATCGCCGCCGCTCCGAAGCCGATCGCGAGCTGACGGAGAGCGCGCCGCAGGGGCGGTCCGCCCGAAAGAACGCCGACCATGGCGCCGGTGCTCAGCAGCGCGACACCGACCAAGACCAGCGCGACGACGATCGCGTTCGTCCCGTCCAGACCGAAGATCCACGGGAGCACGGGGACGATCGCACCGGACGCGAACAGCAGGAAGCTTGAGATCGCGGCGGTCCAGTCGCTGCCGACGATCTCGTGGTCGTCCGCCCGCTGCGCGTTGATCGGACCGGTCGCCGCCCCGCGGACACCTGCCTGAGCGGCCGTGACGATACGTCGCGCACGCGCCAGCGACTCGTCCTGCGCCATGCCTCGCGCGCGGTAGACGAGTGCCAGCTCGTTCTCATCGATGTCGAGGTCCCCCGCGGCGGCCGTCGCATCCTCGTTCGCCGCTGTGGCGGCGAGCAACTCACGCTGCGACCGTACCGAGACGAACTCCCCCGCGCCCATCGACAGGGCGCCCGCGAGCAGACCGGCTATGCCGCTGAAGAGGACGAATCCTGAGCTGACCCCGGTCGCACCGATGCCGAGCACGAGCGCGAGGTTGCTGACGAGGCCGTCGTTGGCACCGAAGACGGCAGCACGGAACGAACCGGAGAGACGTCGTCGACCTCGCGCCGCGAGTCCGCGGACGACCTCGTAGTGGACCTTCTCGTCGGCACGCATCGCCGGCGTCGCATACTGCTCGGAGTCATAGGGCGAACGCGCTTCGGCGTTCTGCGCGAGGGCCAGGACGAAGATGGATCCAAACCGACCGGCCATCCAGCCGAGCATCCTCGATCTGATGCCCGCCCGAGGGAGTCGCTCGGGCTCCGCGCCGAGCAGGTCAAGCCAGTGCTGCTCGTGCCGACGCTCCGCGTCCGCGAGGCTGAGCAGGATCTCCCGCTCCTCCCCGGTTCGCCGTGCTGCGAGCTTCTGATAGACGGAGCCCTCGGCGCGTTCCTCGACGAGATAGCGGGCCCAGCGTCGACGGTCTGCGGGGGTGGCGGCAGCTGCGGCAGGCGCTGTCATGGTTCCTCCAGAAGTGACGGTGCCCGATGCGTGGGCAACCGTTCCACGCTATCCGGGCCGTCGCTACGACACCTCGCTCAGACGCGGATTGACAGCATTTCGGGCATCCGAAGCAACGCGCAGCGCGTGTTCAGGAGCGCACGCGCTTGCGCAGGACATCGATGCGCGACTGCAGTTGAGTGACCGTCGCCTGTGCCACTGCCGGACCGCCGCAGATGCGTCGAAGCTCTGCATGCACCGCACCGTGCGGCTCGCCCTTCTGCCGGGCGTACAGGCCGACGAGGCTGTTCAACAGCTGGCGCTGCTCCTTCAGCGTGCGGTGGAGTGGCGCAGGCAGCGTCGTCGTCTCGGCAGGCCCCGCAGCGGCCTCGCGAGCCTCGCGCAGTCGGGACTGGCGAGATTGTCGCTGCATGAGGAGCTCGTGCACGTGCTCGGGTTCGAGGAGCCCGGGGAATCCGATGAACTCCTCCTCCTCCGGCGTTCCGGGCTCAGCCAGCTGCCCGAACTCCTTGCCCTCGAACACGACCCGATCGAAGTGGGCCACCGACGACAGCGCCTGATAGCTGAATTCCTGTGTCAGCGCGTCGGAGGTCTCCTCTTCGCGGTTCGCGCTCTCCAGGAGCGAATCGTCCAGGCCGTCGTCTTCCTTCGACTGCCGGTCGAGCGCGTGGTCGCGCTGCTTGTCCATCTCGTTCGCGAGGCCCATGAGCACGGGCACCTGCGGAAGGAAGACGCTGGCGGCCTCGCCGCGACGACGCGCTCGCACGAACCGACCGATCGCCTGCGCGAAGAACAGGGGCGTCGAGGACGACGTGGCGTACACGCCGACGGCGAGCCGCGGAACATCGACGCCTTCGGAGACCATGCGCACCGCGACCATCCACCGGTCTGTGCTCGCGCTGAACTTCTCGATGCGCTCGGAGGCCGTGGCATCGTCGGAGAGCACGATCGTCGGCTGCTGGCGCGTGATGCTGTGAAGGATCTTGGCGTAGGCGCGAGCGACCGTCTGATCTGTGGCCAGGACGAGTCCGCCGGCATCGGGAACGTGGTGACGAATCTCGGTGAGACGTCGATCGGCCGCAGACAGCACCGCCGGCATCCAGTCGCCTTCAGGATCGAGTGCCGTGCGCCAGGCCTGTGACGTCACGTCTTTCGTGTTGTCTTGACCGAGATGCGTCTCGAGCTCGTCGCCCGTGGTCGTGCGCCAGCGCATCTTTCCGGCGTACATGTGGAACAGCACCGGCCGCACGACGCCGTCCACCAGGGCGCGCCCGTAGCCGTAGTTGTAGTCGGTCCGCGAGATGCGCGCACCGGACTCGTCGGGGTGGTACTCGACGAACGGGATCGGAGCCGTATCGCTGCGGAACGGTGTTCCCGACAGCAGCAGGCGCCGTTTCGCCGGGCCGTATGCATCACGGATGGCATCGCCCCAGCTCAACGCATCCCCTCCGTGATGCACCTCGTCGAGGATCACGAGGGTCTTCGCGTCCTCGGTCAGATGCCGGTGCACGGACGACTTCGCCGCGACCTGTGCGTACGTCACGACAGCACCGTGATAGTGCCGCGCCGGTGCCCAATCGCTGTTGCGGAACCGGGGGTCGAGACGGATATGCACTCGAGAGGCGGCGTCCGCCCACTGTGTCTTGAGGTGTTCGGTCGGCGCCACGACGATGATGCGATTGACCTCGCCCATGCGCATCAGCTCGACCGCGAGCGTCAAGGCGAAAGTCGTCTTGCCTGCACCGGGAGTGGCGGCGACGAGGAAGTCTCTTTGGTCGTCACGGAAGTACTGCTCCAGAGCTTCCTGCTGCCAGGCACGCAGCTTGCTCGCGGTTCCCCATGGGGCACGCTGAGGAAAGGACGGAGAGAGCATCGACTCCACGATAATCGTTGCCGACGACACTGCATCACCCGCCGCCCTCCCCCGCGCGCGCCCCGCCCGATGGTCGGTCGCTCGGGGTAGGATCTGTCACTGCGCTGCGGCCATCATCGCTGCGCAGAACGTTCGCGAAGGAGAGCTGGATGACCGACCAGGATTCGACTCGGACTCCTTACGTACCCAATGAGACGGCGCATCCGTGGCGTCGATTCGTCGCGCTCGGCGACTCGTTCACCGAGGGGATCGGCGACCCCGATCCGGCGCATCCGGGAAGCCACCGCGGCTGGGCAGACCGCGTCGCCGAAGTACTCGCCGCGCAGGTGGACGACTTCGCCTATGCGAACCTCGCGGTGCGCGGCAAGCTGATCGCGCAGATCGTCGCCGACCAGGTCGAGCCGGCCGTGGCGCTGCGACCGGACCTCGTTTCCCTCTGCGCTGGCGGCAACGACGTCATCCGCCCCGGGACCGACCCCGATGCGATCGCCAGCCAGCTCGACGATGCCGTCGCCCGCCTGGCGTCGACGGGAGCGGCCGTGCTTCTCTTCACCGGTATCGACACCGGCTTCACTCCGGTCTTCCGCGCCTTCCGTGGAAAGGTCGCGATCTACAACGAGAACGTCCGAGCGATCGCCGAGCGCCACGATTGCATCGTCGCCGACCAATGGGCGCTCAAGGTCGTGCAGGACATGCGCTTCTTCGACGATGACCGCCTCCACTACAACGCACTCGGCCACCACGAAGTCGCCCGGATGGTGCTGCGCGCCCTCAACGTCCCGAACGATCTCGAGTCCATGCAGCCCGAGCCGTTCCCACTGCGGACTTGGCGCGAAGCGCGATCGGAGGACCTCGGCTGGGCACGAGAGCACCTCGTTCCGTGGGTGCTGCGTCGGCTGCGGCATCAGTCTTCCGGTGACAACGTCGCCGCCAAGCGGCCGGAGCCCGCACCGGTCGAGCTCCCCGACAAGGACTGAGCCTCAGCGCTGCATCGCCCAGAGCGCGACCGCGGCCGCCGACGCCACGTTCAGCGAGTCCACTCCCCCGCTCATGGGGATGGTGACGATGTGATCCGCCGCATCGATCGCCGTGCGGGACAGACCGTCTCCCTCAGATCCCATGACGAGCGCGACACGCTCGGGCCGGATGCCTGCGTACGCATCGAGCGTCACCGCATCTTCACGCAAAGCAAGCGCGGCGATGTCGAAGCCCGCGAGGTGGAGGTCTTCGACCGCGGAGCCCCAGTCGACGATACGCGTCCACGGGACCTGAAACACCGTACCCATGCTGACGCGCACGCTGCGCCGGTACAGCGGATCCGCACCACCCGGCGACACCAGCACGGCATCGGCGCCGAGTCCCGCCGCCGCGCGGAACGCGGCCCCGACATTCGTGTGGTCGCCGATGTTCTCCAGGACGAGGACGAGCGTGGCGCCCTCCAGCACATCACGAACGGACGGGAGCTCCGGGCGGTGCATCGACGCGATCGTCCCGCGGTGCACGGCGAACCCGGTGACGGCCTCTGCGACCTCGTCCGGGACGACATACACCGGCACGTCGAAGCCGCCGACGATCGCACGGATGTCCTCCACACGACGCTCCTGCACCAGGACGGAGCGTGGGCGGTGTCCGGCGGCGATCGCGCGGGCGATGACCTTCGTGGATTCCGCGATGTACAGGCCACCCGAAGGCTCGCTCAGAGCTCTGAGCGCCGTGTCCGTGAGCCCGCGGTAGTCGTCGAGGCGCGGATCGTGGACGTCGGTCACCGGGAACAGTTGCACGACTCCCACTCTGCCATCGCCACGCTCCTCCCGTGGACGCGGAGCGCCCGGGTGCGCGGCACACCGTAGACTCGCTCGAGGAGGTCCCCGTGAGCGTGTCGAACACCGCCGAGCTGTCGGCCTCGGTCGCCTACGCCGCTGAGCTGTTGCAGGGCAAGCGCGTAGCCCTCTTGACCGGAGCCGGCATCTCCACCGACTCGGGTATCCCCGCCTATCGGGGCGAGGGCGCACGAACGCGCAGCGATCCGATGACGATCCAGACCTATCTCGGCGACGAAGCAGCGCGACGACGATACTGGGTCGGCGGGCACCTGGGCTGGCGAGCATTCGCCAGCGCCGCCCCCAACCCCGGGCACATCGCTCTCGCCCGGCTCGAAGCGGCCGGGAAGGTGTCCGGGATCATCACCCAGAACGTCGACGGACTGCATCTGCGTGCCGGAAGCTCGCACGTGATCGAGGTGCACGGCACCATGCGCCGGGTGCATTGCCTGCGCTGCGGCCAGGTCTTCGATCGCCGCGACATCGCCGTGCAGATCGAGGAGCTCAACCCCTGGATCACGGTCCCCGAGAACATCGCCCTCGCGCCTGACGGCGACGTCCTGCCCGAGAGCACGGAGGGGTTCATCGTCCCGGTGTGCACGGTATGCCACGGCATGCTGAAGCCGGATGTGGTCTTCTTCGGCGAATACGTGCCGCAGGACCGCTTCCGTGCGGCCGAGTCCCTGCTCCGCTCCAGCTCCGCTCTGATCGTCGCCGGCTCCTCGCTGGTGGTCAACTCCGGGGTGCGCCTCGTCGAGCGTGCCCGCCGCCGCAGCATTCCCCTGATCATCGTCAACCGGGAGCCGACACGTGCGGACACCTGGGCCGATCTCACCATCGCCGCAGGTACCAGCGACGTGCTCCCCGCACTCCAGGAGCTCCTCACGTGACCTATCTCACGCTCGTCCGCCATGGCCAGACCGACTGGAACCTCGCGCGGCGCATCCAGGGATCGACGGACATCCCGCTGAACGAGACCGGTCGAGAAGACGCGCGTTGGGCCGCGGAGACGCTCGCGGGGACGACCCATCACGCCGTGTACTCCAGCCCACTGCTTCGGGCGAGGGAGACGGCGGAGATCATCGCCGACAGGCTCGGACTGGAACTCGCGGCCGTCGTCCCGGACATCCGCGAGCGCGAGTTCGGCGATGGCGAAGGCATGCTCGTGGAGGACTACATCCGGACCTATGGGGACTGGCACGCCGAGGTGCCCGGGGCCGAGACGCTGCACGAGGTCGGTGTGCGCGCCATCGCCGCGCTCCATGCGATCGCCCGCGAAGCACGGCGTCGATCGGCACCGCAGGCGGAGTCCGTTCTGGTCGTCGCACACGGTGGCGTGATCCGCGCGGTGATCGACCACGTCTCCGGTGGCACGCTCCCCCGCGAGGGCGACGTCCTGCGAAACGGTTCCGTGCACCGCTTCGTCGCCGCCCCCGGGTACCTGCGACTCCTGGAGGAATCGCCGGTCCTCTGATCGGACCGCCGCCCGCGGCGTCAGCGAGCGCGGGAGACGACCGAGCGCGCGTGGCGAAGCACGGGTTCGTCGATCATGCGTCCCTCGAATCGGAACACACCGCGTTCGCTCTCGGCGGCCACGAGCACCGCGCGCGCCCAGTCGATCGTCGCGTCGTCGGGCCGGTAGGCGACGCGGATGGGCTCGACCTGACTCGGGTGGATACATGCGGTCGCACGGAACCCGGAGGCCGCAGCATCCCTCGCCTCTCGATCGAGTCCCTCGGCATCGTCGAGCGCGATGTGCACGGCGTCGATGGCGGCCTTGCCGTGCGCTCCCGCCTCGAGGAGCACGCGCGAGCGGGCGTAGCGGGCGATGTCGCGATAGGTTCCATCGGCTTTCCGTGACGAAGTTCCGCTGAGAGAGGCGACGAGGTCCTCAGCCCCCCACATCATCGCGGAGACCCGTGGGTGGGCGGCGATGCGGTCCGCTGCGTGGATGCCACGGGCGGTTTCACAGAGGGCGATCAGAGAGTAGCTCTCATCGAAAGCCGCAAGGCTCTCCGCACTCTCCGTCTTCGCCACCATCACCGTGCGGAAATCTGTCTTCGCGAGCGCCGAAAGGTCGGACGCGAAGGCGTCGGTGTCGGGGGCGTTCACCCGGACGATCACTCGATCGGGGTCGACATCCGCAGCCATCACGTTCCTGCGCGCGGCCTCCTTCGCATCCGGGAGCACGGCATCCTCGAGGTCGAGGATGACGGCATCGGCTCGCTCGGCGGCCTTCTGGAAGCGCTCAGGGCGATCAGCAGGACAGAACAGCAAAGCGGGCCCGAGGTCGAAACTCATTCGGTGGCTCCTTCCGGACGGCAGTGCACGAGCACGGATCGCACGGCGGTGGCGACGATCGTCCCGTCCTGATTGCGTCCGGTGTGCGCGACCTTCACGATTCCCTGTCCCGGTCTGGATGAGGACAGCCGCTTCTCCACGATGACACTCTCGGTGTACAACGTGTCGCCGGCGAACAGCGGATGCGGGAACGCCACGTCACCGAAGCCGAGCTGCGCCACGAGCGTCCCCTGCGTGAGCTGGGCGACCGAGCTGCCCACCATCGTCGACAGCGTCCACATCGAGTTCATCAACCGCGCGTGGAACGGTGCCTGGGCATCGGCGAACGCCGCGTCGAGATGCAGCGCCTGCGTGTTCATGGTGAGCGTCGTGAAGAGCACGTTGTCGGCCTCGGTCGCCGTACGACCCGGGCGATGCAGGTAACGGGCTTCGGCTTCGAACTCCTCGTAGTAGAGGCCCCGCTGGAGGATGTCGTGCGTGGTCATACCGGCCACGCTACCCGGCGAGCCCGAGTCCCCGAGCGATCACGAGGAGCTGCACTTCGGTCGTGCCCTCGCCGATCTCGAGGATCTTCGAGTCACGGTAGTGTCGCGCCACCGGGAACTCGTTCATGAACCCGTTACCTCCGAATATCTGGGTCGCATCCCTGGCATTGTCCATCGCGGCTTCGCCGCCGACGAGCTTGGCGATGGCCGCCGCCTCGGCGAACGGCTTCCCGGTGTCCCGCAGCCTCGCCGCGTGATGCCAGGCGAGTCGGGCCGTGTGCACCCGAGCGCGCATCCGCGCCAGGGTGAACTGCGCGTTCTGTCGAGTGCTCAGCGCGGCACCGAAGATCGTGCGGCTCTTCGCGTAGTCGACGGCCGCCTCCAAGCACCCCTCGGCCGCGCCGGTCGACAGCGCCGCGATCGCGATGCGCCCTTCGTCGAGGATGCTCAGAAAGCTGCGGAAACCGGTTCCGCGCGCACCCAGCAGGTTCGATGCGGGCACCCGTACCCCGTCCAAGGTCAGCGGATGCGTGTCGGATGCGTTCCAGCCCACCTTGTCGTATGGTGCCTCGACCGTGAACCCCGGCGTGCCGTTGGGGACGATGATGGTCGAGATCTCCTTGCGACCGTTCTCGTTCCCCGTGACAGCGGTGACTGTGACGAAGCGTGTGATGGATGTGCCCGAGTTCGTGATGAACTGCTTGGAGCCGTCGATGACCCATTCGTCACCGTCGAGTCGAGCCGTGGTCCTGGTCGCACCGGCATCGCTTCCCGCTTCCGGCTCGGTGAGACCGAAACCAGCCAAGGCTCGTCCTGCGAGAAGATCCGGCAGCAGCTCGCGACGTTGCTGCTCGGTTCCGAAGCGGAAGATCGGCATCGCGCCCAGGCTTACGCCTGCCTCCAGCGTGATCGCGATCGACTGATCCACGCGACCGAGCGCCTCGATGGCGATACCGAGCGCCATGTAGTCGCCGCCCTGTCCGCCGTACTCCTCTGGGAACGGCAGCCCGAACAATCCGAGATCACCCATCTGCGCCACGACATCCATCGACAGTGTGTGCGTGCGATCGGCCTCGTAGGCCTGCGGCGCGACGACGGTGTCGGCGAACTCGCGCACCATGGCGGCCAGCTCGCGCTCCTCTTCGGACAGATCTTCCATGTTCAGCTCTCCTCCGTCGTCACACGGGCGACCGGCTGGTCGCGCCGTACCTGATCGCCGACCGCGACCAGCAGATGCACCACCCCGTCGTGGGGTGCGAGCACGGGGTGCTCCATCTTCATCGCCTCGATCGAGACGAGCGCGTCGCCGGCGGACACGGGATCGCCGTCCACGACGTGCACCGCCACGACGCTGCCCGGCATCGGGGCACGTCCTTCCGGTTCCGTCGCCGTAGCCCCCGCCTCGCGCGCCGACAGTCGTCGGTGCATCCGCTGTTTCCTGTCGAGGGGGCGGAGGCGCAGCGTGCGACCGCCTTCCGCGACCCACACCGCTCCGTCGCCATCGACGGCGGAACGGACGGCGCCGCGCGACCCCGTGGTCGAGGTCGCGTCGAGCGTGAACTCTTCGTCGCCGTCTGTGAGCGCAACGAACGGTGCCTCGCCCGCGGCCGGGGCGCCCGAGCGCCATCCCGGTAGCTCACGCCATAAGGTGCTTGTCCGCGTCGGCTCGGAAGGCCCGGAGACCGCCGCCTTCGCGGCGACGAGCTGCGCGGGTGAAGGCGCTACTCCGTTGAGGGGAAGCAAGGTGTCGATCAGGCCGGTGTCGAGGTCGCCTGCGATCACACGCTCGTCCTGACAGAGCGTACGCAGAAACGCGATGTTCGTCTCGACGCCCAGCACGACCGTGTGCGCGAGCGCCTCATCGAGCCGGGCGAGCGCAGTCGCTCGGTCGTCGGCGACCGCGATCACCTTCGCGATCATCGGGTCGTAGAAGCCGGTCACCGCGCTCCCTGTCTCGATCGCCGCGTCGACGCGGACACCGGCCGGGGGCTCGAACAGCAACACCGTCCCGGTGGAGGGCAGGAACCCGCGTTCCGGGGACTCCGCATAGACGCGCGCCTCGACGGCATGCCCGCGTACACGTGGAGCGACCTCCAGCGCGAGCCCATCGGCCGTGCGAAGTTGAAGCGCGACGAGATCGAGCCCGGTGACCTCCTCTGTGACCGGATGCTCGACCTGGAGACGAGTGTTCATCTCGATGAAGAACACCTCGCCGGGAGCATCGGCGTCGATGAGGAACTCGACGGTGCCCGCACCGACGTAATCGACGCTCTCGGCCGCGAGCACGGCCGCCGTGAGCAGCTGCTCCCTGGTATCTGCCGGGATGCCGGCCGACGGCGCTTCCTCGATGACCTTCTGGTGCCTTCGCTGCAGCGTGCACTCCCGTTCGCCGAGCGCGACGACCGTACCGTGCGCATCTCCGAAGACCTGCACCTCGATGTGCCGGGGGCGCCTGATCAGGCGTTCGAGGATCAGAGCATCGTCCCCGAACGCCGCGGCGGCCACGCGTCGTGCAGAGGCGAGAGCACCTGGAAGCCCCTTCGCGTCGGCGACGACCTCCATACCCTTGCCGCCCCCGCCGGCGCTGGGCTTGACCAGCAACGGGTAGCCGACGCGCTCCGCCTCCTCGGCGATCTCGAGGTCGGACAGCCCTTTGGCATCGAAACCGGGGACCACGGGGACGCCGTAGCGCAGCACATGATCACGAGCACGAGCCTTGTCCCCCATGATCTGCAGAGCCTTCACCGAGGGGCCGATGAAGACGATGTCGCTCTCGGCGCAGGCCTCAGCGAGTCCGACGCTCTCGGAGAGGAAGCCGTAGCCGGGATGGACGGCCTGGGCGCCGGTGCTGCGAGCGGCCGCGATCACGGCATCGATATCGAGATACGACTCCGCGGCCGGTGCCGGACCGATCCTCACGGCGATGTCCGCTTCTCGCACGTGGGGTGCCGAGGCATCGGCGTCGCTGTACACCGCGACGCTGCGGATATCGAGGGCGCGAAGAGTGCGGATCACGCGCCTGGCGATCTCGCCGCGGTTGGCGACGAGGACGGTATGGAAGGAGATCTCGGGTGACGATGACATGGCACTCACATCCGGAAGACGCCGAAGCGCGGTTCGGGCAGCGGACTACGGGCGACGACATCGAGGGCGAGCCCCAAGAGGTCGCGGGTCTGAGCAGGATCGACGATGCCGTCGTCCCAGAGTCGAGCAGTCGCGTAGTAGGGCTCTCCCTGGTGTTCGTACTGCTCGCGGATCGGCGCCTCGAAGGCGGCGCGCTCGGTGTCGCTCCAGTCCTGGCCGCGCGCGGAGAGCTGGTCCTCCTTGACGGTCGCGAGGACCGAGGCCGCTTGCGCCCCGCCCATCACGGAGATGCGGCTGGCCGGCCAGGTCCAGAGGAAGCGGGGTGAGTAGGCGCGTCCACACATCGAGTAGTTGCCGGCACCGAAGGATCCCCCGATGATGACCGTGAGCTTCGGCACCCTTGTGCTTGCGACGGCTGTCACCATCTTCGCGCCGTCCTTGGCGATCCCCCCGGCCTCTGCATCGGATCCGACCATGAATCCCGTGATGTTCTGAAGGAAGAGCAACGGGATGCCGCGCTGGTCGCACAGTTCGATGAAGTGGGCTCCCTTGAGGGCGGATTCGCCGAACAGCACCCCGTTGTTCGCGACGACACCGACGGGATGCCCGTGGAGCCGGGCGAAGCCGGTGACCAGAGTCGTGCCGTACTCGGGCTTGAACTCGAGGAAGGTGCCGCCGTCGACCAGTCGCACGATGACCTCGTGCACGTCGTAGGCCGCGTTCACGTCGACGGGAACGGCCTCGTACAGACTGGACGACTCCGACGGCGGCCGGCTGCTGACCACGTCCCACGCCGGCGCGGCGGGTGGTGGGAGGGTGGCGACGATGTCGCGCAGGATCTCGAGCGCGTGCTCGTCGTCTTCGGCGAGATGGTCGACCACACCGCTGCGCCGCGCGTGCATCTCGCCGCCGCCGAGCTCCTCCGCGGTCACGACCTCACCGATCGCCGCTTTCACGAGCGGTGGCCCGCCGAGGAAGATGGTGCCCTGCCCTCTCACGATCACGGTCTCGTCACTCATCGCCGGCACGTACGCGCCACCCGCGGTGCAGGACCCGAGCACGGCGGCGAGCTGAGGGATGCCCTCTGCGGACATCCGCGCCTGATTGAAGAAGATCCGGCCGAAGTGCTCACGATCCGGGAACACCTCGTCCTGCTTCGGCAGGAACGCCCCTCCCGAGTCGACCAGGTACAGACATGGCAGGCGGTTCTCGAGTGCGATCTCCTGGGCGCGTAGGTGCTTCTTGACCGTGAGCGGGAAGTAAGTCCCTCCCTTCACCGTCGCGTCGTTGCAGACCACCATGACGTGGCGCCCGTGCACAAGCCCGATCCCGGCGATGACGCCCGCTCCCGGTGCTTCTCCTCCATACAGGCCGTCGGCGGCGAGCGGGGCCACCTCCACGAACGGGCTGCCCTCGTCGAGGAGGCGTGCGACACGGTCACGAGGAAGGAGCTTCCCGCGCGAGACATGACGTTCTCGGGAGAGTTCGGGCCCGCCGAGGGCGGCCGTCGCGAGGCGATCTCTCAGCTCCCGTGCGAGGGACTCCTGAGTTGCGGGCATCGTGATGTCCTCCTCGACCCACGTCCGCGCGGGCGAGCCCTGGCGCGGTGCATGCATTTTCGGTTAGTGTTCACTAACCCGTTGCTTCAGGTTAGCGAGGATTAACTGAGATGACAAGCCCGGTCACCGCCCGAGACCGTGCCAAGGCCGAACGGTCCGATGCGATCCTGCATGCCGCCGCACGGCTCTTCGCCGCACGGGGATACAGCGGCGTGAGCCTGGAAGACATCGGCGCGGCCGTCGGCGTCTCCGGTCCCGCCGTATACCGCCACTTCGCCGGCAAGCAGGCATTGCTGGGCGCGGTTCTCGTCAAGGTCAGCGAGGACCTGATCCAAGGGGGGCGGCGTGTCGCCGAAGAGGCATCGATCCCCGCTGAGCGGATGCGCGCGCTGATCCGATTCCACGTCGACTTCGCGCTCGGGAACGCCGAGGTCATTCAGGTGCAGGACCGCGATCTGGCATACCTGAGCGACGCGGACCGCGCCGACGTCCGCCGATTGCAGCGTTCGTACATCGAACTCTGGATGTCGGCGCTGTCGCCGTTGCACACGACGCCCGCGGGCGCCGCCGAGCAGGACGAACTGCGGCTGCGCGTCCAGGCGTGCTTCGGACTCATCAACTCCACCCCTCACAGCACACGCGCCGCCACCCGGCAGCGCTCCGCCACCGCGACCGTGCTGATCGCGATGGCGGAGGCCGCTCTGCGCGCGACTACCTGAGGAGCATCGCCCGTCCCGGTTCCTCGAGGAGATCGGCGACGTCCTTGAGGAACCGCGCACCTTCCGCACCGTCCACCAACCGGTGGTCGAAGGAGAGGCTGAGCGTCATGAGGTCCCGAAGCGCGATCTCGCCGCGATACTCCCACGGCTGGCGCCGAACAGCACCGATTGCAAGAATCCCGGACTGTCCGGGCGGGAGGATGGGTGTACCCGCATCGACCCCGAAGACACCGATGTTCGAGATCGAGAACGTGCCACCGGCGAGTTCGGCGGGCGAGGTCTTGCCGGCACGCGCGACCTCGGCCAGCGACCTCACCGCATCCGCCAGGCCGATCAAGGTGAGCTGCTCCGCATCCCTGATCATCGGAACGATGAGACCTCGATCCGTCGCGGCGGCGATCCCGAGGTCGACGTAGTTGTGTTGAACGATCTCACCTGCGGCATCGTCCCACCGGGAGTTCAGGCCCGGCGTGCGGCTGAGGGCGAGACAGACGGCCTTCGCCACGACGGCGAGTGGACCGATGCGGTGCTCCGCGAGCGAACGGTCCTCGCGGAGGCGGGCGAGGAGTTCCATCGTTGCGGTCACATCGACTGTGTGGAAGACGGTGACGTGCGGTGCCGTGAACGCGCTCTGCACCATCGCCGCAGCCGTGTGTCTGCGCACACCGCGGATCGGGAAGCGCGTCTCGCGCTGCTCATCCCCGACAGCTGCGGCACTGGACGGCGCAGACGATCCGCTGTTGCTGGATCGCTCGGTCCCTGCTCCCGCCGTCTCGATCCGCTCCGCATATGCGTCGACGTCGGCGCGGGTGACGACCCGGTCCCCTACCTCCGCGGCGACGAGCACCAGATCGATCCCGAGGCGTTTGGCGTGGGCGCGGACCGGCGGTGTGGACCGTGGTCGCTCGATCGGCGCATCGACGGCGGCGGACGAGGTCGCATCATGCGGCGCGGCCTCCAAGACGGCCGTGTCGACCGCCGCCGCCGTCACACCGACGCGTCGAGCACGTCGAGCCGGGCGTCCTGTGGCCGTTGGCGCCGCCCCGTAGCCGACGAGGTTGGGCTGGGCCTTCTCCGCCGACGCGGCCGGAGCCGACTCGGCCTCGTCGCCGCCGATCTCGAAGTCGATGAGAGCTGCTCCTACGGCGACGGTCTCGCCGGCCTCGGCGTGCAGCGTCGACACCGTCCCCGCATAGGGAGAGGGAAGTTCCACGATCGCTTTCGCCGTCTCCACCTCGGCGAGCGTCTGGTTGAGCGTGACCGTGTCCCCCGGCGAGACCAGCCAGGTCACCACCTCGGCCTCGGTGAGTCCTTCGCCGAGATCGGGAAGGCGGAACTCGGCGTTCATGCGTCTGCTCCCGTCAGACTGTTCGGCCGGTCGAGCACCCGATCGACGGCGTCGAGCAGCCGATCGAGGTCCGGCAGGTGGTACTTCTCGAGCTTCGCCGGCGGATACGGCACGTCGTGACCGGTGACGCGCAACGGTGCGGACTCGAGGTACTCGAAACAGCGCTCCGTGATGCTCGCGATCACCTCGGCTGCGACACCGGCCTCGCGAGAAGCTTCGTGTGCGACGACGACACGTCCGGTCTTGCGCACAGAGGCGGCGACCGAGTCGTAGTCCACCGGTGAGAGGGAGCGGAGGTCGATGACCTCCAGGGAGACGCCCTCGTCTTCGGCGGCTTCGGCGGCTTGGAGCGCGGTGGACACCATCGCGCCGTAGGTGATCAACGTCGCATCCGTGCCGGCCCGCACGACACGTGCAAGTCCCATCGGGGGTGCGTCGGCGAGCGGTGCGTCCAGGTCGACTTCCCCCTTGTGGTGGTAGAGCCGCTTCGGCTCGAAGAAGATCACGGGATCATCGGAGGCGATCGCCTGCCGCAGGCTTCGGTACGCGTCCTCCGGGTTCGAGACAGCGATCACGCGCAATCCGGCCGTGTGCACGAAGTATGCCTCCGGGGACTCCGAGTGATGCTCCGCTGCGCCTATGCCTCCGGCCCACGGGATCCGGATGGTGATGGGCATCTTGACGCGCCCTTGCGTGCGGTAGTGCAGCTTCGCGACCTGCGCCACGATCTGATCGAAAGCCGGGTAGACGAAGCCGTCGAACTGGATCTCGACCACCGGTCGGTAGCCACGGAACGCCAGCCCCACCGCCGTTCCCACGATGCCGGACTCCGCCAGCGGGGTGTCGATCACGCGCGCAGCGCCGAACTCGTCCAGGAGCCCGTCGGTGATGCGGAACACCCCACCGAGCTTGCCGATGTCCTCACCGAGGAGAACGACCTTGTCGTCGTCGCGCATCGCCTGGCGCAGCCCCGCCCCGAGGGCCTTTCCGAGCGTGAGTTCAGTCATGCTCAGACCTCGCCTTCGAACGAGGCGAGGTACGCCGCGTACTCGTCGCGCTGGCGCTCGAGCCCGGTGTGCGGATCGGCGTAGACCCCGTCGAAGACGGCCAACGGTGGGCGCGTGACCATGTTCAGGCACGCGGCCCGCATCTCCGCGGCGATGGCGTCGGCGGCCGCCTGAGTCTCCGCGAGATGCTCTTCCGACAGGTCTCCGGTGGCGCGCAGGTGCGCCTCCAGCCGCGCGATCGGATCGCGGCGGCGCCAGGACTCGAGTTCGTCCT
Organism: Microbacterium paraoxydans; assembly: GCF_020524545.1. Taxonomy (GTDB): domain Bacteria; phylum Actinomycetota; class Actinomycetes; order Actinomycetales; family Microbacteriaceae; genus Microbacterium; species Microbacterium paraoxydans_C. The sequence goes on from NZ_JAIVLG010000004.1 coordinate 504,562, forward strand.
GGTCGCGGTAGCGCGTCGGATCGTCGGCGGTCGTATGCGGACCCATGCGGTAGGTGACCGCCTCGATGTATGCGGGCCCCTTTCCGGAGCGGGCATGATCGAGTGCCCACCGCATCGCGGCCATGCAGGCGAGAACGTCGTTGCCGTCGACGCGAACGCTGGGGATGCCGAATCCGGGCGCCCGCCCGGCGATCGGATATTGCGACTGCACGGCGACCGGCTCCGAGATCGCCCAGTGGTTGTTCTGGCAGACGAAGACGACGGGGGCCTGATAGGACGCGGCGAAGATCATCGCCTCGTTCACGTCGCCCTGGCTCGTCGCTCCGTCTCCGAAGTAGGTCACCGCGACCTCTTCGGCGCCGTCATGCTGGATGCCCAGGGCGTAGCCGACCGCGTGAAGCGTCTGGGCGCCGATGATGATCTGCAGGGGCGCCACGCCGAGTGCGGCCGGGTCATAGGCGGCTCCCTCTTCGCCACGCCACATGCGCACGTAGTCTCCGGGCTGCGCGCCGCGCGCATAGATGACGCCGGTCTCACGGTAACTGGGGAACACGAAGTCGTTCTTCGCGATCGCCCTGGCAGTACCGATCTGCGTGGCCTCCTGTCCTTGGCATGGCGCCCAGAGACCGAGCTGCCCCTGTCGCTGGAGTGCCACCCCTTCGGCGTCGATCCGACGGAGGATGACCATGTCGCGCAGCAAGGCGCGCAACTGCTCCGCGTCGACATCTGACACGAACGGGTCCAACCGAGGGTTCGCGACGCGGCTTCCATCCGGGCCCAGAATGCGCTCGGAGAGCTCCAAGTCCTGGGCGGTGTCTGCGATGGGGGTGATCTGCGGTGACATCATCGTCCTCCTCGTCCTCGGCGGCCCTCATGAGGCTCCGCGCATTGATGCCAGCGTCATCACCGGCATGGTCCGAGAGTACGTCCGCTCAACACCTCGCTCAAGCATTCGAAGCGGGCTTGAGCATGTTGCTCAATTTGCGCCAGGTCACTGCTGCTAAGGTTTGGCACTATGCCCGGACTGGACCGTATCGATCTCGAACTTCTCGCTGCGCTCGCCGACGATCCGAGGACGACGATCGTGGCGCTGGCGGAGAATCTGGGGCTCTCGCGCAACACGATTCAAGCGCGGATGGCGCGCCTGGAGCAGAGCGGGATCTTCCTCTCCTACGAGCGGTCGTTCTCCCCGGATGTCTTGGGCTTCCCCCTACAGGCCTTCGTGAGCATCGGAGTCCGACAGACCGAACTTCCCCGCATCATCAATGAGCTGGCCCGGATCCCGGAGGTCCTCCAGGCGCACGGACTCAGCGGATCGATCGACCTGCTGGCGCGCGTCGCATGTCGTGACGCACGCCATCTCTTCGACACGGACGCCCGCATCCTGTCGATCGAGGGAGTGGAACGCACGGAGACCTCCCTCGCGATGGGCGAGGTCATCCCCTTCCGGGTCGCGGGCCTCATCGGCCTCGCGCGACGGGAATCCTGAGGAAGCGACGAACGGCACCCGCCGCCTCTGCGGGCGTCTCGTAGTGGATGAGATGCCCGACATGAGCGATCTCGACCAGTTCGGCGTCGGGGAAGATCTTCGCGAGCTTCCGCTCCGCCTCGATGGGGGTGATGTCGTCGCGCTCCGCAGCCACGAGCAGCGTCGGGATATCGATCGCGGGCGCGAATTCCCGGACATCGTGCGAGACACTCGCGACGAACGCATCGCGCAGCACGTCGCGATCCGAGAAACGGGAGAAGTACGTGTCGTGCTGATCGTGGATGAACCGGCGCAGCGCAGGATCCCGCGTCTTCGCCATCGTGATGCTCATCACGCGGACGATGAGGCCGTTGCGCAGCAGCGCGGTTCCGAGCTTCTCCGGGAGACGAGCGCCGAGCGCGTAGTAGAGCACCGCAAGGCGTGTCATCACGCCCTTCGGACCCTCCAGCGCCGGAGCACCGATGGGATTCAACAAGATCAGCCGAGAGGTCGCCAGGCCCCGCGCGACAGCCGCGGCTGTGACGATCGAGCCGAACGAGTGCCCGAGGATCACGGCGCCGGGCCCCACCGCGGCTGCGAAGTCCGTGAGCCAGCCGGCATACTCGTCCACGTCGTGTCGCCGGCCAGGCAATGGCGCTGACTCGCCGAACCCGGGAAGATCAGGGGCGATCACGCGCACTTCCGGAAGATAGGCCAACACCGGCTCCAGGCCATGATGGTCACCGCGGAAGCCGTGCACGGCGATCACGGTGGTCGCGGCGTCCGCGGGCCCGTACACCCAATAGGCGGTGATCGCACCACGCACCTCGACCTCGAGTCGCTGCACGGGGAGGCGCCGCAAGCGGTCCGCATACGGGGAAGGCACGGTCATGATCCGAGTCTACGAGTTGCCCACGGGCCTTCCCGACTCGGAGCCGCCCTGCGACCGAGGGGCCTGCGGTGGCGCGACCGCCCGAGGCCCCTCGGTTCCGCCTCAGACCGCCTCGTCGCCGCTCGAGCTGACGGAGCGGCGAGTCGTCGGCTCCCCTGTCGCGGGGTCGACGAATGTCCGTGACACCGTCTCCGTCCGACGACGCCGCGCGAGGAGGATGATCCCGATGAGGAAGATCACGACTCCCGCGCCCATGAGGATGTACCCGACCATGTCGAGGTCGACCCACTGGATGTCGACGTTCACCGCGAAGACGAGGATTGCTCCGATCACGAAGAGCGCGATTCCGCTGCCGATGCTCATGGTTTCTCCCGTTCTGCGACGCGATGCCGCTCGGTCGAAGAATGGCGTGGCTCAGATGCCTTCGGGAGGGGGTTGACAGCAGCGGATCGGCTTGGGATGGCGCACTCGTCGCCTCCGCGAGCGCGAGGACCTCAGCGGAGAAGGGTAGGGCGGGCGGGACTTGAACCCGCGATCGTTGGGTTATGAGCCCACTGCCTTAACCAGCTTGGCCACCGCCCCGTACACAGCTCAGCCTATCGTTCGGCGGGGCACACCGAGGTCGCCGCAGAGTGCGTCTGCGAGTGTCCCAGATAGACGTCGGCATTGCTGATCAGGCCCGCACGCTCTTCCTCGCTGAGCGCGCGCCGGACCTTCGCAGGCACACCGGCCACGAGAGAGCCCGCGGGGACTTCCATCCCTCCGAGGATGACCGCACCGCCGGCGATCAGACACCCCTCGCCGATGACCACCCCGCTGAGGATGATCGCGCCCATGCCGACGAGCGAGCCATCTCCGATCGTGCAGCCGTGGACCACGGCGTTGTGCCCGATCGATACTTTCGCACCGACGAGGACCGGGTGCCCTCGATCCACATGGACCGAGACGTTGTCCTGCACGTTCGACCCCGGGCCGATGACGATCTCCGCCGAATCGCCGCGGAGCACGGCGTTGTACCAGACGCTGGACCCGGCGGCGAGGGAGACCTCTCCGATGATGCGCGCTCCGGCTGCGACGAACGCCGTGGGATCGATCGACGGTTTGCTGTTCGGCAGGGCGATGAGGGAGGCTTCAGCCGCAATGCTCATAAGGCGAGACTAGCCTCAAACCCGCGGAATGACGCGGAAGTGAGCCGAGCCTCAGCTTGCTTGCGGAATGCCTGAGCCTGAGTAGCGTTGTCTTCATCAGGTAACAGAACCCGTTCCAGAGGAGCACAGGATGAGCAAGGCACAGACCGTTTCCACCACCGCCATCGATCCGACCGTGGCTGCGGGGGCGGCCCAGTTCCTCTCCCCCGTCGTCCTCGGCCTCCAGGCGCTGACCGTCAACGGGAAGCAGGCGCACTGGCACGTGCGAGGCGCGAACTTCGTCGGCGTCCACGAGCTGCTGGACACCATCGTCGCCCACGCCGGCGACTTCGCAGACACCGCCGCCGAGCGAATCGTTGCGCTGGGCCTTCCGATCGACGCTCGTGTGAGCGCGGTCGCCGACAAGGCAGGGGCCACTGCGGTTCCGGCCGGTTTCACGCAGTCCGACGAGCTGATCCGTGCCGTCATCTCCGACATCGACGCGATCCTCGTCGATGTCAAGGCCGCAGTCGAAGGCCTCGACGAGGTCGACCTCACCAGCCAGGACGTCGCGATCGAGATCCAGCGCGGCCTCGAGAAGGACCGCTGGTTCCTCCTCTCGCACATCGCCGCCTGACCAACACGTCGAAGGGCCGGTCCTCCGCACGTCGGCGGACCGGCCCTTCGGTATTCCTCGTTCGGACTAACCGAAGTGAGTGACGTTTCCTGCCAGCAGCGTCGCGCTGATCGGCATCCGCCGGAGCAGGTCGCCACTCGCGGTGAGCGGATCCGCACCGCAGAGGACGATGTCAGCGGGTTCGCCCGGCCGCAGGGCAGTGCGAACACTCGCCCGGAGCGCCTGCTCGATACCGAGTCGTTCCTCGGGGTGCCATGGTTCCCGATCATCGTCGGTTCGAAAGACGGCCGCTGAGATCGCGTGCCACGGGTCGAGCGCCGCGACCGGGGCGTCCGAACCGAACCGCAGCTCTGCACCGGCCGCGTGCAGCGAGGCGAGAGGATATCCGATCGCCGTCTGTCCTGCCCAATGTCTCTCGACCAGGTCGCGGTCATCGACGGCGTGCTGTGGCTGCAGGCTCGCGATCACGCCGAGACGCGCGAAACGCGCCAGATCCGTATGACGCACGAGCTGCACGTGCTCGATCGAACCGACAGCCCCGGTCGTCGTGAACGCATCCAGGGCGTTCGTGATGGCGCGATCCCCGATCGCGTGCACGGCGACGGCCAAGCCTGCCCCCGTCGCGCGCGTCAACAGAGCGAGCAGCTCCTCGGCGGGCACGGTCAACATCCCGAAGTTGTGGGGATCACCGGGATACGGGTGCGAGCACGCGGCCGTGCGCGTTCCCAACGAGCCGTCGGTGATCATCTTCAACGATCCGACATGCACGAGCCCCTGCCCGCTTTCGGGGGCATCCGGCTCCTCCCGGAGCTCACCGGTACGCAGTCCGGCTGCGATCGCCCGGTCGAGGTCGAAGGGATACACGGCGAACTCGACTCGATGAGACATGAAACCGTTCCGAACTCGTCGTGGCCACGCCTCCGCACCCCAAGCCATGTCGAAGTCGACGAGTCCGGTGACGCCTCGAGCAGCCGCCTGCCGTCCGGCACGCTCCATCGCCCGATCGCCGTGCTCGGCGTCGACCGCGTTGAGGCGCCGGGAGATCTCGAACGCCTCGGTCTCCCGGAGCATCCCATCCGGGCTCCGGAAACCCTCGCGAGCCAGGGCTGCGCTGTTCAGCCACACGCTGTGGACATCGGCGTTGATGAGATACGTCGGCACCTCCCCGGTCGCCGCATCCAGGACTCCCTGCGTCGGTCGATCGGGCCACAGGGCATCCCGGAAACCGGTGCCCACACGGCGGCCGTCCGGCAGCGGTTCGACACCGCTCATCGTCCGCGCCGCCTCCGCAGCCGACTGAGCGTGCCCGAGCTGTTCCCGCTCCGACGCCAACGCCCACTGGACGGTGTGGACGTGGTTGTCCCAGAGACCGGGCACCGCCCACGCGCCTTCGGCATCGATGACCGCGCCCCGGGAACGCAAGGCGCCGGTCGGTGCGATGTCGACGATATGTCCGTCAGCGATGTGGATGTCGACCGGTTCGTCATCGATCAGGAACTCGCGCCCCGGTCCCGCGATCCGTGCGGCCCGAACGGTGCTGATCGCCGCTCCACGTTCCGTCACTGCTCTCCTCCGCTGCGTGCGTTCTGTGCACGCCGCATCTCCGCGGCCAGAGCCGGGTTCGAATAGGGGCCCTCCGCGTCGAGGGCGGCGATCACCGTCTCGATCGTCTCCGGAGGCTTGTTCTGGCTGAGCTTCCGCTTCGCGACCACGCGTGTCGGCTCGAGTCGGAAGCCCACCGTTCCTGCGGCCAGACGTTCCACGAAGGCGGGATCGTTCGGCCGCTCCCACATCAGCCTCGGGTCCGGCAAGCGCGACTCGAATCGTGCGACCAGGCGATCGAGAACCCTGAGGTTCTCCTCCGGGTCGAGGATCTCGGGGACGCCCGCGAGATGGACGGCCGTGTAGTTCCACGTGGGAACCGCCGGTACATCCCCGTACCACCCCGGAGACACGTAGCCATGCGGCCCCTGGAAGACGACGAGCAGCTCATGCTCCCCCATGCCGTGGATGAGATCATCCGGCCGCCCGACATGCCCGACGATCGTCAAGTCATCGCGTTCCTCGTCGAGAAGCACCGCATAGTGGGAAGCGACGAGTCCGCCCTCACCCGCGCTCATGATCGTGGCCCACGGATGGGCGGCGATCACACGGCGGATCTCGTCGACATCCGCCAGGGTGAAGCTGGGGTTCTGTCGCATGCCAATAGCCTAGAGCCGCGACATCGAGCGACTCGCCGTGTCACCGTCGACGGCGCCCGACCACGGGGATCGCCTGGGTCTTCCACTCCTCCCAGCCCGGCGTACCGGCCATGAAGGCATCGATCTGCTCGCGGTCCGCACGCAGCTTCGGATCGTTGTCGAGGTACTTCTTGGTCTCCCTCGCCACCAGGCCGGAGAGGAGCAGGAGACCGATGAGGTTGGGCAGCGCCATCAAGCCGTTCATCGCGTCGGAGAAGGCCCATACGACGCCGAGCTGCACGGTGCACCCGATGAAGACGACGAGCGAGAAGATGATCCGGAAGGGCAAGACTGCACGACGGCCGATGAGTCGTTCGATGTTGCGCTCACCGTAATACGACCACCCCAGGATGGTGGAGCCCGCGAACATCACCAGGCCCAGTGTCACGATGATGTGTCCCCAGTCCCCAGGGAGTCCGTGGGAGAACGCTGCGCCGGTCATCAGAGCGGGACTCAGCTGCTCGCCCGTCGCAGGGTCGATCTCCTTCCACGTGCCGGTCGAGATGATGACGAGACCTGTGCACGTGACGACGATGATCGTGTCGATGAACGTCTGCGTCATCGACACGAGACCCTGCCGCACCGGGTGGCTGGTCTTCGCGGCTGCCGCGGCGATCGCCGCGGATCCCATGCCGGACTCGTTCGAGAAGATGCCGCGCGCGACGCCGAACTGCACGGCGATGATGATCGCCGATCCGGCGAAACCGCCCACGGCGCTGGTGCCCGTGAACGCCTCGGAGAAGATCTGTGCGAACGCGGCAGGGATCGCCCCCACGTTCGCGATGAGGATGTAGAGGGCCCCGAGGACGTAGAAGATGATCATGATCGGCACGAGGCCTGCCGTCACACGCCCGATGGACTTGATCCCGCCCACCAGGACCACGAGCGCGAACGCCGTGAGGACGATGCCCGTCACCCAGGTGGGCACGTCGAAGCTCGCCTGAAGGTTCTGCGCGATCGAGTTGCCCTGCGTCATGTTGCCGATGCCGAAGCAGGCGATCACCGCGAACACGGCGAAGGAGAGCGCTAGGACCTTGCCGAAGGGGCCGCGAATGCCTCGTTCCAGGTAGTACTGGGGGCCACCGGACTTCTCCCCCGCGTCGTCTGTCTTGCGAAAGCGCACGCCGAGGAACGCCTCGGAGTACTTCGACGCCATGCCGAGCAGACCGGTGATCCACATCCAGAACAGAGCGCCGGGCCCACCGATGCCGATCGCCGTCGCGACGCCGACGATGTTCCCGGTTCCGACCGTGGCAGCGAGTGCCGTCGTGAGGGCTTGGAACTGGGAGATGTCGCCGTCCGCACCGGGGTCGTTTCGGGTGAAGAGTCCGAGTCGCAACGCCGAACCGAGGCGGACGAACTGCAAGCCCCCCAGTCGGATGGTGAGGTACAGGCCCGTGCCCAGCAACAGCGGGATGAGAAAGAACGGTCCCCAGATGAATCCGCTCACGGTCTCGAGAACTGTCTGGAGGTTGGTGAGATCCATCTCGGCTCCTGTCTGTGTCGGCGTCTTCGACGCTGTCACCATATTCACAGGAAGCGGACCGGGGCGGATGGTCACCCGCGTGTCCGGGGAACCGAACTCACGCCTGGCAGCGAGGACACCAGTAGAGCTTGCGCGCGCCGATCTCCTCGAGGGCGATCTCGGTGCCGCAGATCCGGCAGGGAAGTCCCGCCCGGTGGTACACCCAGTGTCGATCGTCGCGGTTCGCCATCGCCGCCCGATAGTCCTCGCCGGTGAGACCGTCCATGGTCATCATCTGTCCGGTCTCGACACCGACGGCGAGGAGGCGCACCCAGTCGTGCCAGAGTGCCCGCACGGTCTCCTCCGGGACGTCGCGCCCCGGCGTGTGCGGATTCAACCGCTGCCGATACAACATCTCGGCGCGGTAGACGTTGCCGATCCCGCTGACGACCGCCTGGTCCATCAGCAGCAGCGCGATGACCGTGGGCTTCTTCCGCACGGCGCGGACGAAACGCTCCTCGTTCTCCACGGGATCACCCACCAGCGGATCAGGGCCGAGCTTCGCAACCGTGGCGAGCATCTCCTCCGGTGTCTGCAACACGCAGGCCGTCGGCCCGCGAAGGTCCGCAGCGGTGATGTCCGTCATGAGGCGCAGACGCACCTGCCCGACGACCGGAGGAGGCCACTCCAGCCCCTCGTCCGCGAGGCCTTTCGTCTGCTCCGACATGCGCACGTGGACTCGCGTGCGGCGAGGTGCGCCGATCGATGCCAGTGAGTTCTCGCCCGCATCGTCCAGTATCGGTTCGTCCAGGACGGTGCCCCGCTGATTCGTCTGGCCCATCCGGCCGTTCGCCGATGCGATGGTCGGGTCGATGAGGATCTCGCCCGCGAAGTCCCAGGCACCGTAGAGACCGAGGTGCACCCGCAGCCAGATGTCGCCCTCCGTCTCGAGGAACATCTGCTTCCCGACGGCCTGCACGCTCACCGCCGCCCGCCCGTCGAGGACGGCGGCGCCTTCGGCGAATCGTCCCTGCGGGCTCGACGCGCTCAGAGTCTTGCCGACGAAGTTCCGGTCGAACTGCCGTGCGATCCGGTGGACGGAATGCCCCTCGGGCATGTCAGGCCCGGGGGTCCGGAAGAAGGGAGCCGTCGCGCTCGAAGTCCGCGATCTGGCCGATGCGACGGACATGGCGCTCATCGCCGGAGAACGGCGTCTCGATGAACCGGTCGATGAACGACGTGACCTCCTCGTAGGAGTGCTGCCGCGCGCCGATCGAGATCACGTTGGCGTCGTTGTGCTCGCGAGCGAGCTCCGCGGTCGACAGATTCCACACGAGGGCGGCGCGAATGCCACCGACCTTGTTCGCAGCGATCTGCTCGCCGTTCCCGGAACCGCCGAACACCACACCGAGCGCTTCGACACCCGCACGCTGATCGGCGACGACCGCCTGCGCGGCGCGGATGCAGAACGCGGGGTAGTCGTCGATGGCGTCGTACTCGATCGGACCGTGATCGACGACCTCGTGGCCCGCGGCACGCAGGTGAGCCTGGAGCCGTGTGGAGAAGTCGAGTCCCGCGTGGTCGGTGGCGATGTGGATGCGCATGACTTCCATCCTAGAAGTGCCGGATGGGCGATCGGACTGTCAGGGGACGAGGCCGGCAGCCGCAGGCTTGAAGCCCGCGCGGACGTTCTCGCAGCAGCCGGGCCGACAGACGTCGAACGCCCCGGGGAGCGATGTCACGTGGTCACGCTCCTCGTTGGGACGGCCCTGGAGACGCTCCTCGATCAGGTCGACGATCCCTGCGACGAACGCAGCCGACACGCCCGGGGTCGGCGTACGGGTGAAGGACAGTCCCGCTTCCTCCGCCGCCTCTGCCGCTTCGGTATCGAGGTCCCAGAGCACCTCCATGTGATCGCTCATGAAGCCGACGGGGACGACCGCGACGGCCTTGCGCCCTCGGCTCGGCAGCTCCGTGATGACGTCGCACACATCCGGCTCGAGCCACGGCTGCGAAGCGGGCCCGGACCGCGACTGGTACACGAGCTCCCAGGACACGTCCTCCGCACCCGGAACCGTCTGCCGGACACGGTCCATCACCCAGGCGGCTACGGCCAGGTGCTGCGCGGCGTACGCGCCGCCCTCGCCCCAGTCGATGTCGCGGGCCCCGGAACGTTCGGCGTCGGCTGTCGGGATGCTGTGGGTCGAGAACAGGATCTGGATGTCGGTGGCCGCGATGCCCTCGGCGAGGAAGCCCTCGACCGCCTCGCGCACTCCGGACTCGAAGGCCTCGACGAACCCCGGGTGATCGTAGAACGGGCGGATCTTGTCGATCGTGACCGTCTCGCCCAAGCCGGTCTCCTCCAGGACGCGAGCGAAGTCCTCACGGTACTGGCGGCAGCTCGAGAAGGAACTGTAGGCGCTCGTTGCGAACGCGAGCAGAGAATCATGACCGTTCGCCGAGGCTTCGCTCACGACTTCTTCGAGATACGGCGCCCAGTTCCTGTTGCCCCAATACACGGGGAGATCGATTCCGCGCTCGACGAGGGCCGCCTGGAGTGCCTCCTTGAGCACACGGTTCTGCCCGTTGATCGGGCTCACTCCGCCGAAGTGACGGTAGTGGTGGGCGACTTCCTCGAGGCGTTCGTCGGGGATGCCTCTCCCCCTGGTCACGTTCCGCAGGAATGGGATCACGTCCTCCTGCCCCTCCGGTCCCCCGAAACCCGCGAGGAGGATCGCGTCATAGGCCACGGGGGTGGTCACGTAAGGCGCACCGTCGGCGGCACCGGGCGAGGCAAAGGGAACAGCATTCGGCTCGATCGCAGTCACACCTCTATCCTTTCATCTCCTCCGCGCAGGAGCGTCCGCCGAGACGCGAGTGCAGTTCCACAGCTCTGGCGTAGGCTGTCATGGTTGCCGTCGGCGCCAACTGCGCCAAGCCCCGGTGACATCCCCTCACCCCTGGGAGTACAGCTGTGCCTGGAGAGAACCTCACCCGTATCGAAGCGCAGGAGCGCCGCGACGTCATCGACACGCAGTCCTATGAAGTCGCCCTCGATCTGACAAAGGGCGCCGAGGTCTTCGGCTCTCGCAGTGTCGTGCGCTTCACCGCGACGCCCGAGAGCTTCACCTTCATCGATCTCATCGCCCGCGAGGTGCGCGAGATCTCGCTCAACGGAGAGCAACTCGACCCGAACGAGGTCTTCGCCGACTCCCGCATCGCACTCACCGGTCTCCAGGCGGAGAACGTCCTCGTGGTCGACGCCGACTGCCTCTACACGAACACCGGGGAGGGATTGCACCGTTTCGTCGATCCCGTCGACGGCGAGGTGTACCTCTACTCGCAGTTCGAGGTTCCCGATTCGCGTCGCGTGTTCGCGGTCTTCGAGCAGCCCGATCTCAAGGCGACCTTCCAGTTCACCGTGACGGCTCCGGCGGCATGGAAGGTCATCTCCAACTCCCCCGCGCCTGAGCCCATCGTGCACGACCACGACCTGACCGCGACCTGGGGCTTCGAGCCGACCCCTCGCATCTCGTCCTACATCACCGCCCTCGTCGCCGGGCCCTACGAGTCGACGTTCTCCGAGCTGACGAGCGCATCCGGACGCGTGATCCCGCTCGGCGTGTACGGCCGCAAGAGCCTGTGGAAGCACCTCGACGCCGACTACATCTTCGACAAGACCCGTGAGGGCTTCGCCTACTTCGAATCGAAGTTCGGCGTCCCGTACCCGTTCGCCAAGTACGATCAGCTGTTCGTGCCGGAGTTCAACGCCGGGGCGATGGAGAACGCGGGAGCGGTCACGTTCACCGAGACGTATGTGTTCCGCAGCAAGGTCACCGACGCCGTCAAGGAACGCCGGGTCGTCACGATCCTCCACGAACTCGCGCACATGTGGTTCGGGGACCTCGTGACCATGAAGTGGTGGAACGACCTCTGGCTGAATGAGTCCTTCGCCGAGTGGGCCTCGACCATCGCGACGGCCGAGGCCACCGAATGGACCGAGGCGTGGACGACCTTCAACGCCATGGAGAAGACCTGGGCGTACCGGCAGGATCAGCTTCCTTCGACGCACCCGATCGTGGCCGAGATCAACGACCTGGAAGACGTGCAGGTCAACTTCGACGGCATCACCTACGCCAAGGGCGGGTCCGTCCTGAAGCAGCTCGCCGCATGGGTGGGCATCGAGGCGTTCTTCTCCGGGGTGTCGCAGTACTTCAAGAAGCACTCCTGGGGCAACACGGAGCTGAGCGACCTGCTGTCGGAGCTCGAGGCCACGAGCGGCCGCGATCTGAGCACGTGGTCGAAGAAGTGGCTCGAGACCGCCGGTGTCAACACGCTCGAGCCGGTCATCGCCGAGGGGCAGGATGGCACGATCTCGCGCTTCGCCATCACTCAGACCGCGCCCGCGGACTACCCGACGATCCGTCCGCACCGCCTCGGCATCGGCTTCTACACGCTGACCGACGGCTCACTCACCCGCACGCATCACCTCGAGGTCGACGTCGACGGTGACCGCACCGAAGTGCCTGAGCTGCACGGTCTCCCTCGACCGGACCTCGTCCTCCTGAACGACAACGACCTCGCCTACGCGAAGATCCGTCTCGACGAGAAGTCGCTCGCCACAGCGATCGCGCACCTGGCGGACATCCACGACCCGCTCGCACGCTCGCTCGTGTGGGGGGCTGCCTGGGATCAGACCCGCGATGCGGAGACCGGCGCATCCGCGTACATCGACCTCGTGCTGGGCAACATCGGCCGAGAGACCGAGTCGACCACCGTCCGCACCACGCTCGCCCAGCTCCGCACCGCCGCGACGCTCTACGTCGCACCCGCCGATCGCGAGGCTGCTCGGCTCAAAGTCGCCGACGGTCTGTGGAGCCTCGCAGAGGCAGCAGAGCCGGGCAGCGACAGCCAGCTGCAGTTCGTCACCGCGTTCGCGAATGCCCTGGTCACCCCGGAGCACGCGGGCATCGTCGGACGGTTGCGGTCCGGAGAGGACACTCTGCCGGGCTTGGAGGTCGACGCCGACCTGAACTGGCAACTCCTGGTGGGACTCGCGACGATCGGTGCCACGGACGCCGCGACGATCGATGCCGCCCTCGCCTCCGACAACACCGCGAAGGGCGGCGAGTTCGCCGCACAGGCACGCGCCTCGCTCCCCGACTCGGCCTCGAAGAAGGCGGCGTGGGCATCGCTGATCGAGCGCGATGACGCCCCGAACACGATCGTCCGCTCTGCGGCGCTCGGTTTCACCCATCCGGCGGGCGCCGCGGTGCTCACCGAGTTCGTCCCCGCGTACTTCGACATGCTGCTTCCGATCTGGGAGTCGCGCACCTATCAGATCGCCCAGTACCTGATCGTTGGTCTCTTCCCGACGGCGCTGGCCGATATCGCGCTGCGTGACGCGACCCGCGCCTGGCTCTCCGAGCATCAGGACGCCGCACCCGCGCTGCGGCGACTCGTGCTCGAGAACCTCGCGGACGTGGAGCGCGCACTGGCGGCGCAGGCCCGCGACGCCGAGGACTGATCCACCACGCATCCAAAACGGAGATCATCCGTCCCGCACTCGGCGTGTCCCTCACCGACACGGCGAGATGGGGACGGATGGTCTCCGTTTTCGTCCGGTGCCCGCACCCAGCCCGCGCTGAGACCCGATCGCTAGGATCGTGACTGATGATCCTCCCCTTCGCCGAAACCGACCCTGCCGCGGAGATCCCGCTCCCCGACTGGGTGAAGGCGCTGCTCACGTGGCTCGGGCAGGTTGGTGCCAACGCGCTCGTCATCGCGCTCATCATCGGCAGCTGCATCGTCATCGCCCTGGTCCTCCGTCTTGTCATCCGACGGGTTGTGCGGCGCATCGTCGACAGCGCGAAGAACAAGGCGTCGGTCGACGACACGCAGGCGCTCGAGCGCTCGCCGCTCGCGGACATGCGACTGGTGCAGCGCACCAGGACACTCGGCACGATCCTGCAGAACATCGTCAACGTGATGCTCGTCGTCATCGCGATCGTGCTGATTGTCAATGCGCTGAACCCGTCGCTCCTCGGCTCCCTGACGCTCCTCACAGCCGCCGTCGGTGCCGGATTGGGCTTCGGAGCCCAGAACATCGTGAAAGACGTGCTCAACGGCATGTTCATCGTGGCCGAAGACCAGATCGGGATCGGCGACGTGGTCGATCTCGGCCTGGCGAGCGGGGTCGTGGAGTACGTCAGCGTGCGCATCACCCAGGTACGCGACGTCAACGGGACCCTCTGGTATGTGCGCAACGGCGAGGTCACCCGCATCGGGAACATGTCGCAGGGCTGGGCCCGCTCCATCATCGACATCGGCGTACCTGCCGATTCCGACCTCGACAAGGTCGAACACGTCATGCTGGAGACGGCACAGGGGCTCGCGAAGGATCCGAAATGGCGCACCCGCATCATCGAGAAGCCGGAGCTATGGGGTCTCGAGTCCATCGACGGCGACGCGCTCGTCGTACGCATCGTGATCAAGGCTCGAGCCAATGCAAAGGATGACGTGGCTCAAGAACTGCGCCGCCGCCTGCGCGCAGCTCTCCTCGAGAACGAGATCAGCGTCCCTCGGATCGCCGACGTCGTCCCCACGGGGCTCGACGGAGCGCGCCGTGTGCGAGGAGCGAACCCGCCCAAGACGCGCCCGAACGCCGTGACCGGCGTGCCTGTCATCCCCGATCGCGGGATCTGGCGACGCAAGAAGCCCACCGACGACGGGAGCACCCAGAAGTGACGTTCTACGACGAGATCGGGGGTCACGAGACCTTCCGCAGGATCGTCTCGGTGTTCTACCGCGAAGTCGCGCTCGATCCGGTGCTGAAGCCGATGTACCCCGAGCAAGATCTCGGCCCAGCGGAGGATCGGCTGCGTCTGTTCCTCGAGCAGTACTGGGGAGGACCGACGACGTACGGTGAGACTCGCGGGCACCCCCGGCTGCGGATGCGTCATATGCCCTTCCACATCGATCCGGACGCTCGGGATCGTTGGCTTCGTCATATGAGGACCGCTGTGGACGAGGCCCAGTTGTCCCCGCTGCACGAATCGACGCTGTGGGACTACCTGGAGCGCGCCGCCTATGCCATGGTGAACACGTTCGAGCCGTCGGGCATCGGTGCCGCGGCAGGCGACCGTCCCACCCTCGAGACCCGCTCACGTCAGGAATCAACGGAGAACTCATGACGACGACACCCCTGTCCACAGATGTCCTGGTGATCGGGTGGGGGTTGTCCGGCCTCGTCGCCGCCTCGGAAGCCCTGGCTGCGGGGCGACGCGTCATACTGATCGATCAAGAGCCACGCACCAATCTGGGTGGGCAGGCCTGGTGGTCTTTCGGCGGCCTGTTCTTCATCGACTCGCCCGAGCAAAGACGCCTCGGGATCAAGGACTCGCTCGAACTCGCGACGCAGGACTGGTTCGGCAATGCCGCCTTCGACCGCCCGGAGGACGAATGGCCGCGGCGCTGGGCCGAGGCATATCTGCAGTTCGCAGCCGGCGAGAAGCGCTCGTGGCTGCGTGAACGCGGCGTCGGCTTCTTCCCGGTCGTGGGGTGGGCGGAACGCGGCGGATACGGCGCGGTCGGTCCTGGCAACTCCGTGCCACGGTTTCACATCACCTGGGGAACCGGCCCCGGAATCGTTGCGCCGTTCGCCGCTGCCGTGGAGCAAGGCGAGCGTGACGGGCGGCTGACCGTGCTCCCTCGACACCGCGTGTCGGAACTGGTCGTCACGGACGGCACGGTGACAGGTGCGCGTGGCGGCATCCTCGCGTCGAGCGGTGCGGAAAGGGGCGAGCCGACCGCCCGCGAGGTCATCAGGGAGTTCGAGATATCAGCGAGTGCCACCGTCGTTTCCTCGGGCGGCATCGGCGGCAACCATGACCTCGTCCGCGCAGCGTGGCCGTCGAGGCTGGGCGCGCCGCCCGCGCACATGCTCTCCGGCGTGCCGGCCTATGTCGACGGGTCGATGCTCGGCGTGAGCGAAGCGGCGGGCGCGCGACTGATCAACGGCGACCGGATGTGGCACTACGTCGAAGGCATCACGAACTGGGACCCGGTATGGCCCGCTCACGGTATCCGCATCCTCCCAGGGCCCTCGTCGCTCTGGTTGGACGCCACGGGTCGGCGTCTGCCGGTGCCGCTCTTCCCCGGCTTCGACACCCTCGGCACCCTCGAGCATCTGCGCTCGACAGGGCACGACCACTCGTGGTTCGTCACCTCGCGACAGATCGTCGAAAAGGAGTTCGCCCTGTCCGGGAGCGAACAGAACCCCGATCTGACAGGCAAGGATGTCGGTCTGCTGCTTCGTTCACGGCTCGCGAAGGGTCCGACGGGGCCCGTGCAGTCCTTCCTCGACGAGGGCGAGGACTTCATCGTGGAGGACGACCTCGAGTCGCTCCTGGAGCAGATGCAACTCCACACCGGTGGAGAGTTGCTCGACATCGACGCCGTGCGCCGGGAGGTGCTCGCCCGTGACCTCGAGGTGGAGAACGACTTCACCAAGGACGCACAGATCGCGATGCTGCGGTCCATGCGGAACTATCGTGGCGACAAGCTCATCCGGACCGCCGCACCTCACCGTCTGCAGGACAGGGCCGCGGGCCCGCTCATCGCGGTGAAGCTCCACGTCCTCACGCGGAAGTCCCTCGGGGGCATCAACACCGATCTCGACGGTCGGGCACTGAACCACGAGGGCGCACCGATCCCCGGGCTGTTCGCCGCAGGCGAGGCGAGCGGCTTCGGAGGCGGGGGCGTCCATGGCTATCGTGCGCTCGAAGGCACATTCTTGGGCGGCTGCCTCTTCAGCGGTCGCGCGGCCGGACGAACTGCCGCGACCGAGAGCTGACCCTCCGTCCAGCAGCTCGTGTCGCCGCCTTCTCAGTCCGCGGAGCCCGTATCGCGGACGCCGGTGAGCCCGGATGCGACCGGCCCTCGCACCAGGACATGACCGCGGCGGAAGGCCAGGCGCGTCCAGCGTCCGGACCGCGAGAGGGGAACCTGTTCGTCGCCGGAGATGAAACCCATCGCGTCCGCGGCGAAGGCGATGCCGCGAGGCAGTCCGCCCAGTTGGTCATCCGCCTCCCCCCAGATCGCTGCCCGAAGCGCCCGCACCGCTTCCTCGCCTGAGCCAGCGCCTGCCCCGTGAGCAACCGCAGAGATCCCCCACTGCGCGCGCTGCGCGATGGTCGAGGCGGGGAGCACGGCTCCCTTTTCCCACCCGGTGCGAGGAGGCGCGACCCCGGCCCACGCGGGCGAGAGCCCGGTGTCCGGGAGCGCCAGCCGGGCCGGCTCATCCGTCTTGGTGAGCTGATCCACGACGACATCGCAGCGCAGCTCAGGGTCGGCGTGCACGATGCGCATGGCGAGGATCGTCGGCGTCTGGTCGAAGAGGCCGTGCGGGGCCAGCGCTGCAGTGGTGAGCGCGAGGACGCCGTTCGCGGCCTGCAGCCGTACTCCGTCGTCCGTGATCCTGGTCGCTCGTCCGACGAAAGTGAGAACGTCCTTCGCGGTATCCGGGTCGGCGAGGAGGAGGTGATGCGGCACGCGTTCTAAACTACCAACGGAGCGGCGCGTGCGGTCGCGAGGAGGGAACATATGAGTGCGGAGGATCCCGCCGTCCGGAGCGTCGAGCGGCTGCTCGACATCCTCGATCTCGACGCGACTCAGGCGCGGACCACAGAGGACATCTTCACGGGTTCCTCCCACCCGATGCCGAGCGGGCGCATCTACGGCGGCCAGGTCTTGGCGCAAGCACTCCTCGCCGCTGAACGCACCCTCCCCGAAGACCGCGCCGTGCATTCGATGCACGGCTACTTCCTGCGTCCCGGCGACGCGAGCCAGGGAATCACGATCGCCGTCGATCGGATTCACGACGGGCGTTCATTTTCGACACGGCGGACACAGGCCTACCAGAACGGCGTGCCGATCTTCTCGATGATCGCGTCATTCCAAGACGGTGATCCCGGTGTGGAGCATGCCGAGCCGATGCCGGACGGCATCCCCTCTCCGGAAGAGCTCATGCCGGACGAGGAGCGCGTTCACGGCCTTCCGGAGGGCACCACCCGCATGTTGAGCGAGCGCGCAGCCGACATCCGGCATGTCGACTCTCCGCTGTATCTGCCGAGCGACGATCGGCATGTCGCGCGCCAGGCGGTCTGGATGCGTTTGCGTGCGCCGCTCCCCGATGATCAGCGCCTCCACCGCGCCGCGCTCGCCTACCTCAGCGATATGACGATCCAGGAGTCGATCCTCCGCGCACACGGTGTGTACTGGGCCTTGCCCGGGCTGAAGGTCGCAAGCCTCGACCACGCGATGTGGTGGCACCGACCCGCACGTGTCGACGACTGGCTGCTGTACGTCCAGGAGTCCCCGAATGCCCGGGGTGGCCGCGGGCTCGCCACCGGACGGATTTACACGCGCGAGGGCGCGTTGGTGGCGAGCGTCGCGCAGGAGATCATGATCCGCGTCCCGGAGGACGCCTCCTGAGGTCGGTCGACCTCGCCCTGTTCCACGGCCTCAGCGGTGGGAGTACTCGATCGATGGTCCGACCAGCGGCTCCCAGGCGTCACGCATCTCCTGTGTGAGCCGGGTCGGGCGCCCCGTCTGCGCATCGACGAGCACGATGATCGCCGTCGAGCGCGCGTAGATCTGTCGAGGATCTGCGGCGGGATCGTTGTGCACCTCGTAGCAGACTTCGATGCTTGAGCCGCCGAGCTTGCCGAACCACATCTGGACCTCGAGTGGCCGGCGCTGATAGGGCACCGGCGCGAGGTACTCGATCTCCTGGCGCGCGATGAGCGTCAGGATGCCCTCATCGATGCCGGAGTCGAGAACCGCCGTGGAGGGTGCCTCTTCGCCGGGACCCGCCCTCCAGAACGCCCGCACACGCGCCTCCTCGAGCAGTTTCAGCATCGAGGTGTTGTTCACATGGTTGAAGGCGTCCAGATCCCCCCAGCGGAGGTGGATCGGGATATGCAGGCGGGGCCCCGGCGACGTAGACACCGCGGCCTCAGTCGCGCGTCAGCTTGCGGTGCGTCGACCGGTGCGGCTTCGCGGCGTCCGGACCGAGGCGCTCGATCTTGTTCTCCTCGTAGGCCTCGAAGTTGCCCTCGAACCAGTACCACTGGTCGGGCTTCTCATCGGTACCTTCGTAGGCCAGGATGTGCGTCGCGATGCGGTCGAGGAACCACCGGTCGTGGGTGATCACCACGGCGCATCCAGGGAACTCGAGAAGGGCGTTCTCGAGGGAGCTCAGGGTCTCGACATCGAGGTCGTTGGTGGGCTCGTCGAGCAGCAGCAGGTTGCCGCCTTCCTTGAGAGTGAGGGCGAGGTTCAGTCGGTTGCGCTCGCCACCCGAGAGCACGCCCGCCTTCTTCTGCTGATCCGGCCCCTTGAACCCGAACTTCGACACGTAGGCGCGCGAGGGGATCTCGGTCTTGCCCACGGTGATGAAGTCCAGCCCGTCGGACACGACCTCCCACAGTGTCTTGTTCGGATCGATGTTGGACCGCGACTGGTCGACGTAGCTGATCTTGACGGTCTCGCCGATCTTCAGGTCGCCGCCGTCGAGCGGCTCGAGGCCGACGATCGTCTTGAACAGAGTGGTCTTTCCCACGCCGTTCGGGCCGATGACACCGACGATGCCGTTGGGCGGAAGGCTGAAACTCAGGCCGTCGATGAGCGAGCGACCATCGAATCCCTTCTTGAGGTTCTTCGCCTCGATGACGACGTTGCCGAGACGCGGACCCGCAGGGATCTGAATCTCCTCGAAGTCGAGCTTCCTGGTGCGCTCTGCCTCCGAGGCCATCTCCTCGTACCGGGCCAGACGGGCCTTCGACTTGGTCTGACGCCCCTTCGCGCTGGAGCGCACCCACTCCAGCTCCTCCTTGAGGCGCTTGGCGAGCTTCGCGTCCTTCTTGCCCTGGATCTCGAGGCGCTCACCCTTCTTCTCCAAGTAGGTCGAGTAGTTGCCCTCGTAGCCGATCAGACGACCGCGATCCACCTCAGCGATCCACTCCGCGACGTGGTCGAGGAAGTATCGGTCGTGGGTGATCGCGATCACCGCACCCTTGTAGGCCTGCAGGTGCTGCTCGAGCCAGAGCACGCTCTCCGCGTCGAGGTGGTTCGTAGGTTCGTCGAGGAGCAGCAGGTCGGGCTTCTGCAGGAGCAGCTTCGCCAACGCGACACGGCGCTTCTCACCGCCGGAGAGCGGAGCTATCGCAGCGTCGGCGGGCGGCGTCCGCAACGCATCCATGGCCTGATCGAGCTGGGAGTCGAGATCCCAGCCGTCCGCCGCATCGATCTCTTCCTGCAAGGTGCCCATCTCGGCGAGGAGGGCGTCGAAGTCGGCGTCGGGTTCGGCCATGAGCGCGGAGATCTCGTTGAACCGGTCGAGTTTCGCCTTGATCGCGATCCCGTCCTGGATGTTCTCGATCACGGTCTTCGACTCGTCGAGTTCCGGCTCCTGCATCAGGATGCCGACGCTGAAGCCGGGAGACAGCTTCGCCTCGCCGTTGGAGGGGGTGTCGAGCCCCGCCATGATCTTGAGGATCGTCGACTTTCCCGCACCGTTCGGACCGACCATGCCGATCTTGGCTCCGGGCAGGAACGCCATGGTCACGTCGTCGAGGATGAGCTTCTCGCCCACCGCCTTGCGCGCACGCACCATCGAGTAGATGTACTCAGCCACCGAAAACCGCTCCTTCTGTTGGCGTCGAAGATCGACACCCCAGCCTACCGGCCCCGTGGAGTGTCACCAGTCGATGGAACGCGTGGTGCCCACGAGACATCGCCCTTCGGCGAGCTGCGGCAACACGGTCGTGACGACCTGACCCGTGGAAGGCCCGACCTGTCCGACCAGACAGGCCTCGTCCCCCCATCTCACCGAGAACTGAAGGCTCTCCGCGGGGTTGCCGACCGTCGTCTGGTCCTGAGTCACCTGCATCGCGTCGCGATCGAACCCCACGTCGATCAGGGCATCCACGTAGGCTCGCCCGGAACCCCGCTGATCCGTCGCCCACACACGCTCGGCGACCGCGCGGAAGATGGGAAGGTTCTCCTCGGCAGTGCCATCGGGAACCAGGGCCGGCTCAGGGACGGGTGTGGGGCCCGCCGACTCCTGAACCGTCGGAGATGCGGAGGGCTCAGGTGTCGGCGCGCAGCCTGCGAACAGGAGGACGGCGGAGACCGAAGCCACGACGCCGACCGTGCGCGCCGGCGAGAAGATCGAGCGACGAATCACGTGCTGAGTCTACGGCCCCTTCCGCAGTGCCCCTGCACACTCCGGGGTCCGACATCGTCGCTCGATCCGAATACGGACACTTCACCGCACGTGTTCGACCGGGACTTCCGAACCCGCCCAGGAAAGCCCCGGTGACGTCGTCTCCGCGTCGCCGTTCGACACATCGTGGGGAGAGTCCTCCGAAGGCGATTCCTCACCGAGGTTCGAGCGCGGCGGGGGTTCCGCGGACGAGCGTGCGCGCGGTCGATACGCCGTCGTGCCCCAGCGCAGATCGTGCCCGACAGCGTCGGCCTCGATATCGACGCTGGTGCCATGCCTGCCGTTGCTCTCCCACTCGCGGACCTTCAACCTTCCGGTCACGATCACGCTGTCGCCGGTGCGCAGCGAGGCCCTGACGTTCTCACCGAGCTGTCGGAACGCTGCGACGGAGAACCAGTTGGTCCCCGAGTCCGTCCATTCCTGCGTCGCCGGGTCGAACCGCCGGTGTGTGCTCGCTAGACGGAAGTTCGTCACCGGAACGCCTCCCCCCGTCTGCCCCTGCGTGGGGTCCGTGGCAACTCTTCCCACAATCGTGAGCGTGTCGATCATGTCTTGTCCTCTCAGTGACCGGACGCGTGTCGGTCCGGTTCCCAAGCCTGCCTCCGTGCCGACCACGCTGGACCCGGGAATCATGCAAAACGTGGACTCATCGCACTCCGCGCCAACCGGTGCAGAAAGGGCCGATCAGTCAGCGTGTCGCGGGGCGGATCGAATGTCCGACGTCGGTCATATCTTCGAAGGAGCGAAAGGAGTTTCGATGTCCGACAACCTGATCACTTCCCTCCCCGACGTACCGTACGCAACGCCCCGGCTCTCTTCCCCCCGTGAGCACCTCGTGCGCGCCGCAGATCACCTTTGGCGGGTGCAAGATCAGCGGGAGCATGTCCTAGGGCATCTGAGAATCGCTGCCGACCCGCTCGGACTCCGATACCGTGCCGAACGCCTCCACCTGGCGACCGGAACGTTTCGCATCGTCGGCGAGTTCTGGAGCGCGGATGACGCCGTCACTGCACTCCGCCACTCGTGAGAAGCCGACACCGACGCGGCGACAACCGCCGGTTCCAGCCGTCGAAGTGCCCCCGGCAGGATTCGAACCTGCGACCAAGAGATTAGAAGGCTCCTGCTCTATCCCCTGAGCTACGGAGGCGCACGCGTATAGAGTATCGCGGTCGCGGGGTCCTGCACGAAGCACGCCACGTCGGCGATGTCGGGCCCGTCGATAGGATGGCCGCATGGTATCTGCGTCCGAGAATGATCGTCTCGTATGGATCGACTGCGAGATGACGGGGCTCGACCTGGCTGTCGATGAGCTCGTCGAGATCGCCGTTGTCGTCACCGACTTCGAGCTCAACCCCATCGATCCAGGCTTCCAGGTCGTGATTCGACCCAGCGCAGACGCTCTCGCTCACATGAATGACTTCGTCACGAAGATGCATGAGACCTCCGGCCTGATCACTGAGATCCCGTACGGCGTATCCCTGGAGGAGGCCGAATCACAGACCCTCGCGTACATCAAGCGCTTCGTACCGCTGGAGCGCAAAGCGCCGCTAGCCGGCAACACAATCGGCACGGACCGGATGTTCCTCGCCAAGTACATGCCGCAGGTCGACCGATGGTTGCACTACCGGAACGTCGATGTGTCGAGCGTCAAAGAGCTCTCGCGACGCTGGTACCCGCGCGTGTTCTTCCAGGCGCCCGCGAAAGACGGCGGACACCGCGCACTCGCCGACATCCTGGAGTCGATCAGAGAGCTCCGTTACTACCGCGAAGCCGTCTTCGTCGATGAGCCGGGTCCGTCCAGCGACGAAGCACGGGAGATCTCCACGCGCACGGTGTCAGAGTTCACTCCGAACATGTAATAGACTCGTATGGTTGCCCGCTCCGGTGGGCACATGGTGGGTATAGCTCAGCTGGTAGAGCGCTGGCTTGTGGTGCCGGATGTCGCGGGTTCGAGTCCCGTTACTCACCCTCAGAAGGCCCGGATCCTAGGATCCGGGCCTTCATCGTTCCCTCGTGAACAAGCCGGGCACCGCACCCCGACGCTTTAGACTGACCTGGTGTCACTCGCGGTCTGGTTCTCGTTGCTGACCGCGTCCGTCGTGATCAGCCTCACGCCCGGTGCGGGTGCCATCAACACCATGTCGAACGCCATGAGCCAAGGGTGGCGGCGCTCGATCTGGGGCATCATCGGCCAGCAGATCGCTCTGGTCGTCCACGTGGCGATCGTCGCAGCCGGCGTGGGGCTCCTCGTCTCCCGCTCGGAGCTCCTCTTCAACGCCATCCGCTACGCCGGTGCCGCCTACCTCGTGTACCTCGGCGTGCGGCTACTGCTCGCCCGGCCCGCTGTCGTCAACGTCGATGTCGACGCCCCCACTCCGATCGACCTCCGTGAGAGCCACTGGTCGATGATCCGACGAGGGTTCTGGGTGAACCTCTTGAACCCCAAGGCGATCGTCTTCTTCCTGGCATTCATCCCCCAGTTCGTGCGGCTCGATGAACCCCCGCTCCCCCAGTACCTCACGCTGATCGCCACCGTGATCGTCGTCGACGTGATCGTCATGTGGGGGTTTTTCGCTGCTGCTGCACGGCCCTTCCGACGCCTGACGGCGTCCGCACGCGGACAACGCGTCCTCAACGTGGTCTTCGGGACCCTGTTCATCGCTGTCGCCGGTGTCCTCGTCATCGTGCACTGAGCGGGCGCCGAGCCGCGACCGCCCGTAGGCTGGGAGGGATGGACATGAACGCCGACGCCTTCGAAGAGCTCGTGATCGACGAGCTCGACCGGCTACCCGACGACATGGTCGAGGGGCTCGAGAACATCGTGTTCGTCGTCGAGGATCGCCCGGAGGACGGCAGCCTGGATCTGCTCGGTCTCTACGATGGCCTGGCCCTCACCGAGCGAACGCAGTACGGGATGGGTGAACTCCCCGATCGCATCGTGGTCTACCGTGAACCGCACCTGGCGCAGTGCGATTCCGAAGACGAACTCCGCGAAGAGGTCCACACCACGCTGGTGCATGAGATCGCCCACTTCTACGGTATCGACGACGAGCAACTGCACGAGATGGGATGGGCATGACGACACCGGCTGCACTTCCCGAGATCGACGAGGCCACGGACCTTCGCGCCGCACCACTCGAACCATGGCAGGTCGTGGTGTGGAATGATCCGGTGAATCTCATGAGCTACGTGGTGCGCGTGTTCCGGACGTATTTCGGCTACTCGAGCGACCACGCCACCGCACTGATGCTCGCTGTTCACCACGAAGGCCACGCGGTCGTGGCGACAGGCCCCAGGGAGACGATGGAGGTCCATGCCCAGGCGATGCACGACTTCGGGCTCTGGGCGACGGTCCGGAAGGCCACACCGTGACCGCGGACGGAGTCCTTCAGGAGATGACCCTGATCGAATCGTTCCATCTCGCCCGGTTGGTCGACGACTTCGTGGATCTCGTCACGGATTCGCGGGACGTGGGCGATCCCGCCGTCGAGCGATTGGCCCCCACCCCGTACCCCGAGGACTCCGCCGCGGCGGCGGAGTTCAGCGCAGCGACCAGAGGTGATCTCCTCGACCGTCGCCTCACCGACGCACGCACAGTGCGGTCGGCCCTCGGTACGGTGCCAGCAGACGCGGAGGCTCTCACGGAGGACACGGCGCTCACGACGCGGGAGGTGTTCGTATCCTTCGAAAGCCTCGAGGCCTGGCTGCGAACGCTCACCGCCCTCCGTCTCGTGATCGCCACCCGGTTGGGTATCACCTCCGACGAGGACGTCGACGAAGATGACCGCCACGGCATCTACGACTGGCTGGGGTACCGCCTGGATCTGCTCGTCCACGCCGCCGATGAGACAGACGCGGGGCCGGTCGGCTGACCGCTACGGGACCTCGACGATACGAGTCGCGAGCGCGCGCGGATCGTCCCGAGAGATGTGGCGTCGTTCTTGTGCCGCCCATCGGTCCCAATGCGGACGGTAGGTGTCCCCGTCACGCGCGAGCGCACGCCTCTTGCGCGAGTCTTCCGCCGACTCCACCCAGATCCGGATATCGGCGAGGCCTGCAGTAGACGGCCGCAGTATCCCGCTTCCTTCGATGATCACACCGAGCGCAGGGTCGACCGCGTGGCTCTCCGCTTCGGCCTCCGCCTCCCAATCCCAGCGACGCCAGGTCCCGAGGTAGCCCCGACCGTGCGGACGCAGGACCCACTCGAGCGCGCGCTCCGCACCCTGATCGAGCCCGTCCCATCCCGGGTAGATCGAGTCGAGCGCGATGAGCTGCACGTGGCCCAGCACCGGCCAGCGCCGCACGAGCCGTGCAGCGAGGGACGACTTACCGGCGCCGCTGCCGCCGTCGATGAGCACCACGGGGTTCGCCGCAGCAAGAGCCTGGATGTCTTGCGCGATCAGGGTCGCCGCCTGCTCGAGAGCCAGCGCGACCGGGTCGTCACTTCTTGAGGGCACGGATGATGCGTGCGAAGGCTCGCCCGGCAACCCACACGAACGGCACTGCCACGACGAGCAGCGTGACGATGTTGGGCTCGAAACGCAAACCCTCTTCTCGCCGCACGTAGACGCCGACCGGGACGGAGACTCCTCCGCCTCCCCCACCTTCGGCGCCTTCCCCGCTTCCCCCGCCGAACCCGGCATAGGTGAACGCGACCGGCGTGATGCTCACCCCGTCGACGTCCTGCGGCTCTCCGTACGCGCTCTTCACGCCGAAGGACGCAGCTTGCTTTCCGAGTTCCAGTGCAATGTTCGGCATAAGCCAACGGTAGTCGAGGAACGCCCCGCGTGTGGGATCAATCCACGCCGTGCGCCTTGGGGTGCTGGGCCGCGCCTCGTCCTTCACCGCGTCCGATGTGCCGTGCGCGGCTGATCGTCGCTGAACCGAAACGAGCGACTGCTTCATCGACCGCGTCTTCGACCTTGCGCCAGTCCTCGTCGTCGTCCCAGAGCGCCATTCCCGAACCGCCGGCAGGTCGCAGATTCTCGGCCCTCACCCCCACAAGGCGGATGGGGTCGCGTCGATCGATCTGGTCGAAGAGCGTCTGCGCGGCTTCGCCGAGGCGTTGTCCGACAGCGGTCGGTTCGCTCAGAGTCTGGGATCTGTTCACGGTGCGGAAGTCATCGAAGCGAATCTTGATCGCGACCGTCGATGCTTCCCAACTCGCCCGTCGCAACCGGGCTCCGACCCGGTCGGCGAGGCGCAGCAGTTCGGCACGGAGGAACGGGCGGTCCAGGATGTCCGTGTCGAAGGTCTCCTCGTGGCCGATGCTCTTCTCCACTCGATCCGTGTCGACGGCGCGAGGGTCTTCTCCGCGGGCCAGTTGTCTGAGGCGGGCACCGAGCGCGCCCCCGACGGCACGATCTATCGACTCGGCCGGAGCATCACGGACATCCTTGACGGTGCGGATTCCACGTGCTTCGAGAGCTTCCGCAGCCTTCGGTCCCACTCCCCACATCGCACGCACCGGACGAGGTGCGAGGAAGTCCAGCGTGTCGTCGCCCGCGACGATGAGCATCCCGTCGGGCTTGGCGAGCGTCGAAGCCATCTTGGCGACGTGCTTGGTCGCTGCGACGCCCACGCTGCACGTGATGCCGACCTCGTCGCGCACCCGTTCTCGGATCAGCTCGGCGATGCGGGCAGGGCTCCCCCACAGCCGCCGTACGCCCTGCACATCGAGGAAGGCCTCATCCACGGACAGCGGCTCGACGAGCGGCGTGAACGACTCGAATATCGCCATGACGTCTCGGGAAACCTCTTGGTAGCGAGCGAAGTGCGGCGGGACGACGCGGGCGGACGGACACAGTCGCAGCGCCTGCGAGACGGGCATCGCGGCGCGCACTCCGTATCGACGGGCTTCATAGGACGCACTCGAGACCACGGAGCGACCATCAGGTGCACCGATGATCAGCGGCAGGCCCCGGAGCGCGGGGTCGTCCAGCACCTCGACAGCCGCATAGAACGCGTCCATGTCGACATGCAGGATCCTCGTGCCGGTGTCTTCCGCGCCCGCCCCGGAGACGATCCGCCCTCTGCCGTCACCGTGTCCCATGTGAGGATTCTCCCCCGAGCCTCTGACGTGAGACTCGGGGGCTCGCGCTACTGTGCCGCGCGCTCGAGGATGAGCTCACGGACGCGCGCGGCATCCGCCTGCCCCTTCATCGCCTTCATGACCGCACCGATGACGGCTCCGGCGGCTTGGACCTTGCCGTCCTTGATCTTCGCCATCACATCGGGCTGCGCCGCAAGGGCCTCGTCGATAGCCGCGATCAACGCGCCGTCGTCGGACACGACCGCGAGCCCCCGGGCGTCGACGACCTCCTGCGGAGTGCCCTCGCCTGCGATCACGCCTTCGAGCACCTGCCGGGCGAGCTTGTCGGTGAGCGTTCCCGCGTCGACGAGCTTCTGCAGAGCCGCGACGTTCTCCGGACTGATCATCGC
Source organism: Microbacterium paraoxydans (assembly GCF_020524545.1). Classification (GTDB taxonomy): domain Bacteria; phylum Actinomycetota; class Actinomycetes; order Actinomycetales; family Microbacteriaceae; genus Microbacterium; species Microbacterium paraoxydans_C. The sequence continues at coordinate 532,120 of NZ_JAIVLG010000004.1, forward strand.
GGTGGCGTCAGCGTCCTGGGCGTTGGCGATACGAGTGATCTCGCCGGTCCACCACTTTCGCGCAGTGGCGGGGGTCGCGCCCGCCGTGATCGTCGCCTCCACGACCTCGAGCAGGCCGCCGTTGCGGACGTCCTGGAACTCCAGATCGGTGAAGCCCCACTCGGCCATCAGACGACGGCGGCGCGCCACCGGCTGCTCGGGAAGAGCCGCGCGCAGCTCCTCGATCAGTTCGGCGGCCGGCTCCACGGGCAGCAGGTCCGGCTCCGGGAAGTAGCGGTAGTCATCGGCATCCGATTTCGGACGGCCCGGGGAGGTGGTCCCGGTGTCCTCATGCCAGTGGCGCGTCTCCTGGGTGATCGTGCCGCCATCGGCCAGGATCTGTGCCTGGCGCTGGATCTCGTACCTCACGGCCCGCTCCACGGAGCGCATCGAGTTGACGTTTTTCGTCTCGGTGCGGGTGCCGAGTTTGTCCGTGCCGCGGGGGCGCAGCGAAACGTTCGCGTCGCAGCGCAGATTGCCCCGCTCCAGTCGCGCTTCGGAGATGCCGAGGCCACGCACGATGTCGCGAATCGCCTGCACGTACGCCTTGGCAACCTCCGGAGCACGGTGCTCCGCGCCGTAGATGATGTTCGTCACGATCTCGACCAGCGGAACACCCGCCCGGTTGTAGTCGACCAGCGAGTACTCGGCCCCCTGGATGCGCCCGGTCGCCCCGCCCATGTGGGTGAGCTTGCCGGCGTCTTCCTCCATGTGCGCGCGCTCGATAGGAATCGTGATGAGCGTGCCGTCCTCGAGCTCGACCTCGACGGACCCGTCGAAGGCGATCGGCTCGTCGTACTGCGAGATCTGGTAGTTCTTGCCGAGATCCGGGTAGAAGTAGTTCTTGCGGGCGAACCGGCTCGACTCCGCGATCGAGCAGCCGAGGGCGAGCCCCAGGCTGATCGACGAGCGGATCGCCGTCTCATTCACCACGGGCAGCGATCCGGGAAGACCGAGATCGACAGGAGCGATGAGCGTGTTCGGCTCCGCGGCGTGGTACGCCTCGTTGGCCGGGTTGGGCGCGTCGGAGAACATCTTCGTGTTCGTGTTGAGCTCGACGTGCACTTCGAAACCGAGGACCGGCTCGAACAGCTCCAGCGCCTTGTCGAAGTCGATGAGCTTGGCGGCGGCCATCAGCGGTTCCCTCCTGCGAGCTGGGGCGCACGCGTCAGCAATGGAGCACCCCACGAATCGACGAGCAGTGTCTCGAGTGCAGCGCCGACCCGATACAGGCGCGCGTCCTCACGCGCCGGAGCGATGAACTGGATGCCGACCGGCAACCCGTCCTCATCGGCCAGCCCACTCGGGATCGAGATGCCCGGAACCCCGGCGAGGTTGACCGGAATCGTGGTGATGTCGTTGAGGTACATCTGCAGCGGGTCGTCGATCTTCTCGCCGAGTTTGAACGCGGTGGTCGGCGCCGACGGCGTCGCGATCACGTCGACCTCCGAGAAGGCGTTCGCGAAGTCCTGCTGGATGAGCGTTCGGACTTTCTGCGCGCTTCCGTAATAGGCGTCGTAGTATCCGGCGGAGAGCGCGTAGGTGCCGAGGATGATGCGCCGCTTCACCTCATCGCCGAAACCGGCATCACGGGTCGCGGACATCACGTCCTCGACCGTCGGGGCGCCCTCGGGAGTCACACGCAGTCCGAAGCGCACGGAGTCGAACTTCGCCAGGTTGCTCGATGCCTCCGCCGGCAGGATGAGGTAGTAGGCGGCCACGCCGTACTCGAAATGCGGAGCGCCGATCTCCACGATCTCCGCCCCCTGGGCCTCCATCAGCGCGAGCGCGCTGCGGAACGATGCGGCCACACCGGGCTGGAATCCGCTGTCGGGCAGTTCGCGGATGACGCCGACCCTGAGCCCCTTGAGGACGTCCCCTCGCGCACCTTCCCGCGCCGCCTCGGCGAACGACGGCCACTCGTCACGCAGGGAAGTGGAATCCTTCGGGTCGTGCCCGGCGATCACATCGTGCAGCAGCCCCGAGTCGAGGACCGTTCTCGAGACCGGGCCGACCTGGTCGAGGCTGGATGCGAGAGCGATCGCGCCGTAGCGGCTCACGCCGCCGTACGTCGGCTTGACGCCCACGGTGCCGGTGACGTGCGCGGGCTGCCGGATCGAGCCGCCGGTGTCGGACCCCAGTGCGAGCGGGGCTTCGAAGGCTGCCACGGCCGCTGCCGAGCCACCCCCCGAGCCGCCGGGGATGCGATCGAGGTCCCACGGGTTGCGAGTGGGGCCATAGGCCGAGTGCTCGGTGGAAGATCCCATCGCGAACTCGTCCATGTTGGTCTTGCCCAGCGGCACCATGCCTGCGGCCCGCGAACGGGCGACGACCGTCGCGTCGTACGGCGAACGGTACCCCTCGAGGATGCGGGAGCCGCTGGTGGTGGGCTGATCGGTGGTTACCAGAACGTCCTTGATCGCGAGCGGCACACCGGCGAGCGGGCCGAGCGTGTCCCCCGCGGCACGACGCGCGTCGATCGCGGCCGCGGCCTCGACGGCACCCTCGTTGACGTGCAAGAAGGCATGCACGTCGCGGTCGACGGCAGCGATGCGATCGAGGTGGGCCTTCGTCGCTTCGACGCTCGACACCTCGCCTGCGGCGAGCTTCGCGGCCAGATCTGCAGCGGTCAACCCGATGATGTCGCTCACTGCTCTTCTCCCAGGATCGCGGTGACACGGAAACGGCCGTCGGCAGCGTCCGGCGCATTCTGGAGGACCTGCTCGTGCGTGAGCGTCTGACCGACGACGTCAGGACGGAACACATTGCTCAGCGGGATCGGGTGGCTCGTCGCGACGACGTCGGCGGTGGCGACCTCCGACACCTTGGCGATGTTGTCGACGATGGCGTCGAGCTGGCCCGTGAGCCGCGTCACCTCGTCGTCGTTCAGCTGGATGCGCGCGAGCACGCCGAGATGGCGTACAAGATCAGGGGTGATTTCAGACACACCTTCAGTCTAGTTGGCGCGTTCCGGACTCCTCCGTCCGACCGCCGGCTCGACATATGCTGGGCGGGTGAGCACGTTCCAGCCCTCTCGCCCGTGGATCGCCAGCTATGCGGAAGGCGTCCCGCAGGATCTGCCTCCTGTCGAGGGATCCCTCGTGGACATCGTCGCAGCTTCGGCTCGCGACTATCCCGCTGCGCCCGCTCTCCAGTTCTTCGGACGTGAGACGACATATGCGCAGTTGCAGACCGCGATCGACCGGGCCGCGACGGGACTGCGCGACCTCGGCGTCCGTGCCGGCGATCCGGTCGCGATCGTGCTGCCGAACTGTCCGCAGCACATCGTCGCGTTCTACGCCGTCCTCCGACTCGGTGCCGTGGTCGTCGAACACAACCCCCTCTACACGCCGCGAGAGCTGCGCAAGCAGTTCGAAGACCACGGCGCGAAGCACGCGATCGTGTGGAACAAGGTCGTCTCCACCGTCCAGGAGTTCCCGGCCGATCTCGCCGTCACGAACCTCATCTCGGTCGACGTGACACGCGCCATGCCGTTTCTCACGCGATTCGCCCTGCGTCTTCCTGTGACCAAGGCACGCGAATCGCGCGCGGCGCTCACCGCGAAGGTGCACGGCACGACCACCTGGGAATCGCTCCAGAGCTCCGCCCCTCTCCCCGAGTCGCACCCGAAGCCGGACACCGACGACCTCGCGATCATCCAATACACCTCCGGCACGACCGGAACGCCGAAGGGCGCGGCCCTCACGCACCGCAATCTGCTCGCGAACGCGGCGCAAGCCCAGGCATGGGTCCCGTCGATCCAGCGTGGCAAAGGCTGTGTCGTGTACGCGGTCCTGCCGATGTTCCACGCCTATGGGCTCACGCTGTGCCTCACGTTCGCGATGTCGATGGGCGCGCGCCTCGTCCTGTTCCCGAAGTTCGATCCCGATCTCGTTCTCGACGTCGTGAGGAAGCACCCCGCCACGTTCCTGCCGCTGGTCCCTCCGATCGCGGACCGCCTGCTCACTGCGGCGAAGGAGAAGGGTGTGTCGCTCGCCGGCATCGAGGTCGCGATCTCCGGGGCGATGGCACTGCCGCACGAGCTGGTCGTCCCGTTCGAGGAGGCCACGCATGGATACCTGGTTGAGGGCTACGGGCTCAGCGAATGCTCCCCGGTCCTCATGGCGAATCCCGTCGCCGACAACCGCGTGCCCGGCACCGTGGGGCTCCCCCTCCCCGGCACCGAGTGCCGAGTCGTCGATCCGGAGAACCCCGGCCAGGATGTCGAGGCGGGAACAGCGGGTGAGCTCGTCGTGCGCGGCCCGCAGGTCTTCTCGGGCTACTACGGCAAGCCCGAGGAGACCGAGGCCGTCTTCGTCGACGGCTGGTACCGCACCGGTGACATCGTCACGATCGATGACGCCGGCTTCGTACGGATCGTCGACCGGATCAAGGAACTCATCATCACGGGTGGCTTCAACGTCGCTCCCACCGAGGTCGAGAACATCCTGCGCCAGCACCCGAAGGTCGCGGATGCAGCGGTCGTCGGTCTGCCCAGCGAGCATTCGGGCGAAGAGGTCGTCGCTGCGATCGTCGTGGATCCGGGTACCGAGATCGATGTCGAGGAGATCCGTGACTTCGCGCGACGCATCTTGACCCCATACAAGGTGCCCCGTCGCGTCTTCGTCGTGGACGAACTGCCCACGTCCCTGATCGGGAAAGTGCTCCGACGCCAGGTGAAGGAGCGGCTGCTCTCGCTGACCACCGGCGTCTGAGGCCGCCCTCACAGGCGCCGAGCATCGCGGCGCGCTACCCTTGGGAAGTGACCCCTGAAGATGCAGTGCTGACCGACGCCCCCGAGGATTCCCCCGCGACCCCCGGATTCGAGGAGCTCGGCATCACCGGGCCCGTCCTCAAAGCCATCAAGGACCTCGGCTATGAGACCCCGTCGCCCATCCAGGCGGCCACCATTCCCACGCTCCTGGCCGGCCGCGACGTCGTCGGCATGGCGCAGACCGGTACCGGCAAGACCGCAGCCTTCGCGCTCCCGGTGCTCGAGCGACTCGATGTCTCGCAGAAGACCCCGCAGGCGCTCGTGCTCGCGCCCACTCGTGAGCTCGCACTCCAGGTCTGCGAGGCCTTCGAGTCCTACGCCTCGAGGATGAAGGGCGTGCACGTCCTCCCCGTCTACGGCGGACAGGGCTACGGCGTTCAGCTGTCGGCACTGCGTCGCGGCGTCCACGTCGTCGTCGGCACTCCCGGCCGCATCATGGATCATCTCGCAAAGGGCACACTCGACCTTTCTCAGCTCCAGTACCTCGTGCTCGACGAAGCCGACGAGATGCTGAAGATGGGCTTCGCGGAAGACGTGGAGCAGATCCTCGCGCAGACGCCCGAAGAGAAGCAGGTCGCCCTGTTCTCGGCCACCATGCCCCCGCAGATCCGTCGGCTCGCACAGAAGTACCTGCGTGAGCCGGAGGAGATCAGCATCAAGTCCAAGACCGCCACGGGCACCAACATCACCCAGCGTTACCTCGTGGTGTCGTATGCGCAGAAGGTGGACGCCCTCACCCGTATCCTCGAAGTCGAGAACTTCGACGGCATGATCGTCTTCGTCCGCACCAAGAACGAGACCGAGACACTCGCCGAGAAGCTCCGCGCCCGCGGCTACTCGGCGGCAGCCATCAACGGCGACGTCCCCCAGGTGCAGCGTGAGCGCAGTGTGAACCAGCTCAAGGACGGCAAGCTCGACATCCTCGTCGCGACGGATGTGGCCGCGCGCGGTCTCGACGTCGAGCGGATCAGCCACGTCGTCAACTTCGACATCCCCACCGACACCGAGTCGTACGTGCACCGCATCGGTCGCACCGGTCGGGCGGGACGCTCGGGCGACGCCATCAGCTTCATCACGCCGCGTGAGCGCTATCTGCTCAAGCACATCGAGAAGGCGACACGTCAGCAGCCGACCCAGATGCAGCTGCCGAGCACGGAGGACGTGAACACCACGCGCCTGAACCGCTTCGACGACGCGATCACCACCGCACTCTCGGAGACCGGACGGATCGAAGCGTTCCGCGACATCGTCGCGCACTACGTCCGCCACCACGACGTGCCGGAGGGGGACGTGGCCGCAGCCTTGGCCGTCGTCGCCCAGGGCGACAAGCCGTTGCTCCTCGACCCTGCGAACGACCCTCTGTCGAAGGCCGTCGAGGCGGACAACCGACCGCCGCGTGAACGCACGCCACGCGAGTCGCGTGAACCGCGCACCGAGCGCCGCAGTCGTGGCGACTACACGGCGTACCGCATCGAGGTCGGACGCCGCCACCGTGTCGAGCCCCGCCAGATCGTCGGCGCGCTCGCGAACGAAGGCGGGTTGGGTCGCGATGATTTCGGAGCCATCAACATCCGCCCCGATTTCTCGATCGTCGAATTGCCTTCCAACCTCGACCCCGCCGTCCTGGAGAAGCTCCGCAGCACGCGTATCTCCGGTCGCCTGATCGAGATCAAGCCCGATCGTGGCCCCGGTGGCGCCCGACGCGGTGCACCGCGCGATGGCGGCCGCTTCGAACGACGCGACCGGGATGACCGTCCGGCGCGCGACAACCGCGACGAGAAGCCGTACCGCAAACCCCGCCACAAGAACTGACGCGTCTTCGCGCGCGGCGCGGGCTACCCCGCTCCGCGCGCGAGCCGCGCGGCCACGTCGATCAATCGTTCCGGGTGCTCGAGCAGTGCCCGCTGTTCCGGGTGATCGACGAGATGTTCGATCAGCCGGTGCGCTCCCGCGACGCTCGGTGCCCAGTATCCGCCGACATGATGACGGCTCAGCGGCAGGGTGCTGCTCTCCCCGTCGACGGTCAGCGTCACGGCACCGTCCTCGGGCTCGATGCCGGGGTCGCTCAGCATCGCTGCAGTCACGGCACCGAGCAGCACCGTGCCGACCAGGCCCGGGAGACGAAACCGCGTGGTCGGGACATCGAGTGCGACCTTCTCGATGCGCGCCCACGGGACGATGCCTCGGCTCTCGACCCCCGCACGGATCAACACCGCCTCGGGTGTGAGCCGGAGATGATTCCGACCGGGGTCGCCGACGGCTAGTGCATCGGCGACGACGATCAGCGGTCCGTATCGCTTCACGCGTTCTCGTTTGCGGGCGGTAGCGCCGCCGGCCCTTCCGTCACAAGGACGTGGAACTGGGCGGCGTCGAGGATCCGTACTCCGAGCTCTTCCGCCTTGGCCAGCTTCGACCCCGCTCCCGGCCCGGCCGCGACGAAGTCCGTCTTCTTCGAGACGCTGGATGCCGCTTTGCCACCTGCCTTGATGATGGCCTCTTGCGCCCCCTCACGGGTGTAGCCGTCGAGCGATCCCGTAGCGACGACGGTCACGCCCTCGAGCACACCGCCTCCGGGGACAGCCCCGCCCGGGCCCGGGTGCCCCGGCGTCGCCCACTGCACACCGGCGTCTGCCCATCGCTGCACGATTTCCTGGTGCCAGTCGATCTCGAACCAGGCAAGGACCGAATCGGCGATGATTCCTCCGACGCCCTCCACTGCGGCGAGTTCGTCGCGCGAGGCCGCGCGGATCGCACCGAGCGAACCGAACCATTGGGCGAGTGCGCGCGCGGCGACCGGCCCGACGTGGCGGATGTTCAATGAAACGAGCAGACGCCACAGGTCTTTCGTCTTCGCCTTCTCGAGTTCAGCGAGGAGCGTCAGCGCCTGCGAGGACGGCTGCGGGCCCTCGACGCCTGCCTTCTTCTCGGCCGCGGTCGGGTTTCGACGGAAGGGAGCACGCGTCTTGACCATCCCGTCCTCGTCCTCTTTCGGCAGGCCGGTCTCGGCATCGCGCACGAAGAGTTCGATGGGTACGAGCTGCTCGAGCGTGAGAGCGAACAGGCCGGCCTCCGTCTCGAGCGGTGGAATCGCCGGCGAAGTCGGCTGCGTCAACGCCGCAGCGGTGACCTCCCCGAGCGCTTCGACATCGAGGGCGCCGCGGGAGCCGATGTGCTCGACGCGACCACGCACCTGCGCAGGACAGGAACGGGCGTTCGGGCATCGCAGATCGATGTCGCCCTCCTTCATCGCCCGAAGCGGTGTACCGCATTCGGGACACTCTGCGGGCATCACGAACTCGCGCTCCGTGCCGTCACGCTTCTCGACCACCGGTCCGAGAACTTCGGGGATCACGTCGCCAGCCTTGCGCAACACGACGGTGTCACCGATCAATACGCCCTTGGCCTTGACCACGTCCTTGTTGTGCAGTGTCGCCTGACGCACCACGGAACCGGCGACGTGAGCGGGTGCCATGACGGCGAAGGGCGTCGCGCGACCGGTGCGACCGACCGAGACCACGATGTCGAGCAGCGTGGTCTGCACCTCCTCGGGCGGGTACTTGTAGGCGATCGCCCACCGGGGTGCACGACTCGTGGCCCCCAGTTCATCATGCAACTCGAGTTCGTCGACCTTGACCACGATGCCGTCGAGCTCATGCTCGATGTCGTGCCGATGCTCGCCGAAGTAGTCCACGAACGCCACGACCTCGTCGATCGTGTGACACACCTTCGTGTGCGGGCTGGTCGGCAGTCCCCATTCGGCGAGCAGCTCGTACACCTCGCTCTGCGCTGCGACGGGGGGATTCGTCCACGCACCGATGCCGTGCACGTAGAGCGAGAGAGAGTCGATGCGAAGAAGCCCTGCCTCGAGCTCGAGCCCGCTCTTCTTGTCGATCTGCTGGCGGAGCCCTCCGCTGGCAGCATTGCGGGGGTTCGCGAAGGACGGGAAGCGCCGAGCGGAGGCGGTGCGTGCCTTCTCTTCGTCGAACGGCTTCTTGACGCCTGCGCGCGCTTCCCACTTACTCAGCGCATCGGCATGGGCACGTTCGCGGAAAGACGCCTGGGCGGCGTTGAGACGCTCGAACGCCGCCACGGGGATGAACACCTCTCCGCGCACCTCGACGATGTCGGGATGGCCCTCCCCGCGCAATCGGTAGGGAATCTGAGGAAGGCGCAGCGCGTTCTCCGTGACGATCTCTCCGACTCGACCGTCGCCACGCGTGGCCGCGGAGGTCAGCACGCCGTTCTCGTACCGGAGGTTGATGGCGAGGCCGTCGATCTTCAGCTCGGTGAGCCATGCGACGCGACGGCCGGCCGCGGCTTCGGTCTTCGCAGCCCACTCCCTCAGCTCGTCGACGGAGAACACGTTGTCGAGGCTGAGCATGCGCTCGGCGTGCTCGATCGTCGCGAGCCCAGTCGCCTCGGCCGCGCCGACCATCTGTGTGGGCGAGTCCTGCCCGCGCAGCTCGGGGTGAAGCCTCTCCAGCTCTTCGAGCCGGTGCATCCACCCGTCATAGGTGAAATCGTCCACGAGGGAGGTGTCTCGGCCGTAGTAGGCCTCTTTCGCATCGAGGATGCGCGTGGTCAGCTCCTCGGCCTCGGTTCGGGCGTCTTCCAGCGAGATGTTCTCCGGCACCTCGACAGTCTACGAGCGGGCACCGACACCGGAGACGTCTACGCGCCGACCGGAACGGCCGAGACCGTGGTGTCGATCGTGAACTGCCCGAGCACGCGCGTGCCGACGTAGAGCACGGCCGTCTGCCCCGGTGCGACCCCGTCGAGCGGCACCTCAGGAACGACGCGGACTCCGGCATCCGAGACCCTGGCCTGCGCGGGGACCGGCTCAGCGTGCGCGCGGATCTGCACGTGGCATTCGAACACGGACTCCTCCGGTGCCGCGCCCGCCCAGCTGAAGCGCTCCCCCGCGATCTCCGCGATGGCCAGCGCCTCCTTCGGACCGACGACGACCGTGTTCGACACCGGCCGCACTTCGAGGACGAACCGCGGCTTCCCGTCCGGGGCGGGGATGCCGAGCTTGAGTCCGCGACGCTGTCCGACCGTGAACGCGTGAGCCCCTTCGTGCGATCCGACGACCTCACCGCTGCGATCGACGATCTCGCCCGTCGCCGTACCGACCTTCTCCGCGAGCCAGCCGCGGGTGTCCCCGTCGGGGATGAAGCAGATGTCGTGGCTGTCGGGCTTCTGCGCGACGCTCAGGCCTCTCGACTCGGCCTCAGCGCGGACGATCGCCTTCGAAGGGGTCGTGCCGAGGGGGAAGTACGTGTGCGCGAGCTGCTCGGCAGTCAGAACCCCCAGCACATACGACTGGTCCTTGGCATTGTCCGAGGCGCGGTGCAGCTCCAACCCCTGCGCGCCGTCGATGAGCGTGGCGTAGTGGCCCGTGCACACGGCGTCGAACCCGAGCTCGATGGCTCTCTCCAGAAGGGCGGCGAACTTGATCTTCTCGTTGCAACGCATGCACGGATTCGGAGTACGGCCCGCCTGATACTCCGTGATGAAGTCCTCGATCACGTCGTCGCGGAAGCGTTCCGAGAAGTCCCACACGTAGAAGGGGATGCCGAGTACGTCGGCAGCCCGGCGCGCATCGAGGGCATCTTCGATCGTGCAGCATCCACGGCTCCCCGTGCGCAGCGTGCCTCCTGCGCGGGAGAGAGCCAGATGAACTCCGACGACGTCGTGTCCCGCCTCCACAGCCCTGGCGGCCGCGACGGCGGAATCGACTCCACCGCTCATCGCCGCAAGTATCCGCATGAGAACAGTCTACGAGCGTGCGCCTGCACGGGCGCCGGATGCACGGGCATAGACGTCGCCGATGACCGCGAGCACCGCGTCGACGTCTGCGCCTGTCGACGTGCGTCCCAGGGAGAACCGCAGCACACTGCGCGCCTCTCGCTCGCTGTGCCCCATCGCCATCACGACGTGCGACGGCTCGGCCACGCCTGCCTGGCAGGCCGAGCCGGTGGACGCGGCGACACCGGCCACGTCGAGAAGGAACAGCAGGCTCTCCCCCACTGCTCCGGGGAAGAGCACGTGCGCGTTGCCCGGCAGACGCTCCGTCGGGTCGCCGAGGAGCACAGCGGCCGGCACGGCGGAGCGGATGCCCGTGACGAGGCGGTCGCGGAGCCCGGCCAGCCGTGCCGCCTCCTGCTCTCGCTCGGTCTCGGCGAGTTCGATGGCCGTGGCGAACGCTGCGGCTCCAGCGACATCTTGCGTGCCGGCGCGAAGCCCCCGCTGCTGTGCACCACCACGCAACAGGGCTGTCATCCGCGCGGTGCGTGCGACGACGAGGACCCCGACTCCGACAGGAGCGCCGATCTTGTGTCCGGCGAGACTCATCGCGACGAGTCCGACGCCGTCGGGAACGTCGCCCCGCATCGAACGGAAGGACAGCGGTACATGCCCGAGCGCGGCCACGGCGTCGAGGTGGAGCGGCACGCCCGCGACCCCCGCAAGGGCGGCCAGCCTCCCCGCCGGGTTGATCGTCCCCGCTTCGTTGTTCGCGACGAGGGCTGTGGCGAGGGCAGCGCCGGGGAGAAGCGCGGCGAAGTTCTCCGGGTCGATCCGCGCCTGGGCGGTGACGGATACCCTCCGCAACCCGGCCCCCTCCTCGAGGAGTGCGGAGACCGTGTCCATCGTGGCGTGGTGTTCCGCCTCGGGCATCACGATCGCCGCCGTCTCGGTCGGTCGAGATCGCCACAGCCCCTGAAGCGCCAGATTGATCGACTCGGTGCCTCCCGAGGTGAACACGATCTCGATGGGGTCGGCGCCCAGCACCGCGGCGACTCGCTCCCGCGACTCCTCGAGCAGGCGCCGCGCATCCTGTCCCGCGCCATGGGTCGACGACGCGTTGCCGATGGTCTCGGTGGCGTCGAGCCACGCGTCGCGCGCCTCGGGGCACAGAGGCGTGGTCGCCGCGTGATCGAGGTAGTGCCGCATCCCTCGATTCTCTCGCGAATCGACCGCGGTGGGGCGCATGATCGTGGAACCCGGTACGCGCTGAGATGAGACGGCGACGCATCGCCTCTAGTGTGTACTCATGCCCGTGTCCACTGACTTCACCGTGCCCGGCGGCTCCACCCTCGACCACCTCGGCGTCCGTCTCCACGACGGTGTCGGCACGTTGCGTGTGTGGTCGCAGAACGCCTCGTCCGTCGATCTCGTGGTGTTCGACGCCACCGACCTCGATTGGGCCACGGATGAGGTGGCGCTCGAGCGTCGACCGGGCGGCGTGTGGGAGATCACGACGGACTTGTTGCAGCCCGGCGTCCGGTACGCGATCCGCGTCGGAGGGCCCCACGGTCCCGGGAACACCTTCAACCCGGAGACGCTCCTCCTCGATCCGTACGCCCGCGGTCTCGCGCAGGGCGACGGCTACGAGGAATGGCGCTCCGTCGTCATCGTCGACGGCTTCGATTGGGGCGACTCGCAGAAGCCGCGAGTGCCCCTGGACCGCACCGTCATCTACGAGGGCCATCTGAAGGGGCTCACGAAGCGGCATCCCGATGTGCCTCCGGCCCTTCACGGCACCTACGCCGGCCTCGCGCACCCCGCCATGATCGAGCATTTCCACTCGCTCGGCATCACGTCGATCGAGCTGCTCCCTGTGCACGCGTTCGTACCCGAACCTCGCCTGCTCGAGCGCGGACTCACCAACTATTGGGGCTACAACACCCTGAACTTCTTCACCCCGCACACCGCCTACGCCACGGAAGACGCCCGCAAGAAGGGCCCAGAGGCTGTGCTCGCCGAGTTCAAGGGCATGGTCAGGCTGCTGCATGAAGCCGGACTCGAAGTGATCCTCGACGTCGTGTACAACCACACATCGGAGGAAGGCATCGGCGGCCCCCGCTCGAGCCTGCGCGGCATCGACAACGCGTCCTACTACCGACAGGACGAGTCCGGGGCCTACATCGACACCACGGGCTGCGGGAACACCCTGAACACGGCCACCGACGCCGGTGCGAGGCTCGTCCTCGATTCGCTCCGCTACTGGGCGCAGGAGATGCAGATCGACGGCTTCCGCTTCGACCTCGCCACCGCCATCGCACGCGACGGCACCCACACCTACACCCCCGACCATCCGCTCCTCGCCGCCATCGCGAACGATCCGATCCTGGCAGGCACAAAGCTCATCGCCGAGCCGTGGGACGTCGGTCTCGGCGGCTGGCAGACAGGCAACTTCCCGACCGGCTGGCAGGAGTGGAACGACCGCTACCGCGACCGCGTGCGCAACTTCTGGCTGAGCGACATCGACTACGCGCGTCGCGCATCGGCACCGGTGGGGATCGGCGGATTCGCGACGCGCCTCGCCGGCTCCTCGAACACTTTCAGCGAAGAACGCGGTCCCCTCGCCAGTGTGAACTTCATCACCGCGCATGACGGATTCACCTTGCACGACCTCGTCTCGTACGACGTCAAGCACAACGAGGCCAACGGGGAGCACAATCGCGACGGCGCCGACATGAATCGCGCGTTCAACCACGGGATCGAAGGCGCCACAGACGACCCGACGATCCTGGCCGCGCGCCGCAAGGCCATGCGTAACCTCCTCGGAACGCTCCTGCTGTCGGCGGGCGTGCCGATGCTCACAGCTGGCGACGAGGTCGGGCGCACCCAGCGCGGCAACAACAACGCCTACGCGCAGGACTCCGCTCTCACCTGGCTCGGCTGGGAGTTCGAACCGTGGCAGGAGGATCTGCGCGCGCACGTGTCCCGCCTGACCCGGCTGCGGCGGGAGAACCCCGCTCTCCGCCCCAGTCGCTACGCCCGATTGGGAGAGCACATCCCCAATGCCTCCGTCATGGACTGGTACGACCAGAACGGCGAGACGATGGAGCAGAGCCAATGGGCGGATCCCGGGAACCGCACCCTGCAGTACGTCGCGGCTTCCACTCCTGACGCCGAAGCGTACAACCGGATCCTGCTCATCGTGCACGGAACCGAGTCGCCGATCGACGTGCGTCTCCCGGACGAGATCGAGGGCGCCACGCGGTTCATCTCGTTGTGGTCGAGTGCGCAGGAGCGCCCCTCCGAGGACGAGGAGGTCTTCGCCCCCGGAGACGTCCTCCCCGTCTCCGGCACATCCATGAGGTTGTTCCGGGTCGAATGAGACCAGGTGCGGACGCACCCGACGGCGCGCTACCCGCGATCACGTCCGCGCGGTAGATTCGGGATGTGGCTGCACGTGCTGGTACTCGGTCCTCGGCTCTTCGGAGCCCCGCTCAGATCCCGGCGCGCGCGCCCGGGCACGTAGACCTCCCCGGCGCGTTGCGCACGACGCGGCTCCCTCTGCTCGATCCCTCACCCGCAGTCCCCGGTGGCTTCCCTGCCAAAGCATTCCTCGGCGAAGTCGTCCCCTTTCACGTGGTGTCCTTCCGTGAGGGCCACGACATCATCGGCGTTCATCTCCGCCTCACAACGCCGTCCGGGGAGGAGTCGCTTCACGTGCTCTCCCCTCGCCAAGACGGCACCGACACGTGGTCGGCAGACATCGCGCTCGATGAGCAGGGCGCGTGGCGCTACCGCTTCGAGGCGTTCGCCGATGACTTCGCGACCTGGTCCCATGCGGCGAGGCTGAAGGTCGCGGCAGGTATCGATGTTCCTGTGATGGCAGCCCTGGGGGCGGAACTGCTCGCACGCGCGGCCGCGGAGAAGGATCGGCCGGCCGCGCAGCGGAAACGGTTGCTCGCAGACGCCGAGTCCCTCCGGAGCGGCGACGGCGCGGTCACCGCGACCCTCGCTGCGGATTCCGAGCTGAGGGAGATCTTCCGTGATCGGCCCATCACGACGATCCGCTCCGCCAGCTCCGACCAGAACCTCATCGTCGACCGGGTGGCCGCAGGAGTCGGCGCCTGGTACGAGTTCTTCCCGCGCTCCGAAGGCGCCAAGCGGTTGAAGGACGGGACCGTGCGGAGCGGAACGTTCCGTACGGCGACGAAGCGTCTGCCGGAAGTCGCGGCGATGGGCTTCGATGTGGTCTATCTCGTACCGATCCACCCGATCGGCATCACGAACCGCAAGGGACGCAACAACAGCCTCACCGCAGAAGAGGGAGACCCGGGCTCGCCGTACGCCATCGGTGCTGACGAGGGGGGCCACGACGCGATCCACCCCGACCTCGGCACTCTCGCGGACTTCCGGGCCTTCGTCCGCGCCGCGCGGAAGGAGGGCCTCGAGATCGCACTCGATCTCGCGCTGCAGGCCTCCCCCGATCACCCCTGGGTCACGGAGCATCCGGAGTGGTTCACGACGCTGCCCGACGGCAGCATCGCGTACGCGGAGAACCCTCCGAAGAAGTACCAGGACATCTACCCGCTCAACTTCGACAACGACCCTGCGGGGATCTCGGCGGAGATGCTCCGGGTGGTTCGACACTGGGTCGCACAGGGGGTGAAGATCTTCCGCGTCGACAACCCCCATACGAAGCCGCTGCAGTTCTGGGAGTGGCTGATCGCGGAGGTCAACGCAGGCGACCCCGACGTGATCTTCCTCGCGGAGGCCTTCACGCGTCCCGCGGTGATGCGTGCGCTCGCCGCCGTGGGGTTCCAACAGAGCTACAGCTACTTCACCTGGCGGAACACGAAAGCGGAACTCGAGGAGTTCCTCACCTCGGTCTCGCACGAGACCGCCGACTACATGCGCCCCAACCTCTTCGTGAACACCCACGACATCCTCACCGAGTATCTGCAGTTCGGCGGTCGGGCCGCCTACCGGGTCCGCGCCTGCATCGCAGCGACGGCGGGGCCGGTGTACGGCGTATACGCGGGCTACGAACTCTTTGAGAACGTCGCCCGCCCGGGTTCCGAAGAGAACATCGACAACGAGAAGTACGAATACAAGTTCCGCGACTGGAACGGGGCCGAGACCCGCGGCGAATCACTTGCGCCGCTCTTGCGCAGGCTCAACGAGATCCGCGCCGCCCACCCGGCACTGCGCCAGCTCCGCAACTTCTCGACCCACTGGAGCGATGACGACGCCATCCTCGTCTACAGCAAGCACCTCGCAGCCCCCTTCACCGGGAGCGGCCGCCCGGACACCATCATCGTGGTCGCCAATGTCGATCCGCACTCGGTGCGGGAGACCACCGTCCACCTCGACACGACGCAGTGGGGGGTTCCCCTCGGCGAACCGTTCGAGGTCGAGGACCTCCTCACCGGAGCGATCTGGACCTGGAGCGATCACAACTATGTACGACTCGACGCCTTCGCCGAGCCGGTCCACATCCTGAAGGTGAGGGAGCGATCATGAGCTACACGGAAGACGTCGCCGCATCCACCGAGTGGGAGGCGGTCTCCTCGGCCAGCCACCACGATCCGCATTCCGTGCTCGGGGCGCACGCGCGCCGCGACGCCGCCGACCGGACCGTGACCGTGATCCGTGCCCGTCGTCCCCTCGCGTCCGAGGTCGCTGCCGTGTTCGACGACGGAAGCAGACTCGAACTCACCCACGCCGCACACGGCATCTGGGAGGGGCAGCACGTCGGGCCCCCTCTTCCCTACCGAGTCGCGACGCGATACTCCGATCATGCGGAAACCATCGCCGGCGATCCCTATCGGCATCCCCCCACCCTCGGCGACCTCGACCTGCATCTGATCGCCGAGGGGCGTCATGAACGGCTCTGGGACGCGCTGGGGGCACGCCCACGGACCTCGGAGGGCGAGCCGGGCGTCTCTTTCGCCGTCTGGGCGCCGAATGCCACCGCTGTGCGCGTGGTGGGTGACCACAACGACTGGAACGGCGAAGCCCACGCCATGCGTTCGATGGGGGTGAGCGGAGTCTGGGAGCTCTTCATCCCGGACCTTCCGGTCGGCACCCGGTACAAGTACCAGATCCGCACTCGCGACGGGGAATGGATCCTCAAGGCCGATCCGATGGCGCTCGCTGCCGAGGTTCCTCCGGACACGGCCTCGGTGGTGACGTCCTCGTCCTACGCCTGGTCCGACGGTGCCTGGATGACCAGGCGTGCGGCAACTCATGCCGTCGCGCAGCCGCTCTCGATCTACGAGCTCCATGTCGGATCCTGGCGTGCCGGACTCGGCTACCGGGAACTCGCGAGTCCGCTCATCGAGCATGTGACGGCCGCGGGGTTCACCCATGTCGAGTTCATGCCAGTGGCCGAGCATCCGTTCGGCGGCTCCTGGGGCTACCAGGTCAGCGGCTACTATGCGCCGACGAGCCGGTACGGCAACCCCGACGATCTGCGCTACCTGATCGATCGACTGCACCAGGCAGGGATCGGCGTGATCCTTGATTGGGTGCCGGGACACTTCCCGAAGGACTCGTTCGCGCTCGCCCGTTTCGACGGCCAACCGCTGTACGAGCACCCCGATCCGCGCCGTGGCGAGCACCAGGACTGGGGCACGCTCATCTTCGACTATGGACGACCCGAGGTCCGAGGGTTCCTGGTCGCCAACGCCCTCTACTGGCTCAGGGAATTCCACGTGGACGGGCTACGCGTCGACGCCGTCGCTTCGATGCTGTACCTCGACTACTCGCGCGAGCCCGGACAGTGGGAGCCGAACATCCACGGGGGCCGCGAGAACCTCGAGGCGATCCGATTCCTGCAGGAGGTCAACGCGACGGCCTACCGGCTGCATCCGGGCATCATGATGATCGCCGAGGAATCGACGAGCTTCCCCGGCGTGACCGCCCCCACCGATCATGCGGGACTCGGCTTCGGCTTCAAGTGGAACATGGGCTGGATGAACGACTCGCTCCAGTACATCTCACGCGATCCGATGTACCGTTCGCATCACGAAGGTGAGATGACGTTCTCGTTCGTCTACGCCTTCGGCGAGAACTACCTGCTGCCGATCAGCCACGACGAGGTCGTGCACGGCAAGGGAAGCCTTCTCACGAAGATGCCCGGCGACCACTGGCACAAGCTCGCCAATGCGCGGGCCTATCTCGCATACATGTGGGGGCACCCGGGCAAGAAGCTCCTGTTCATGGGACAAGAGTTCGGTCAGCTCGCCGAGTGGTCGGAGGGTCGCGAACTCGACTGGTGGCTTCTCGATCAACCCTCGCATCTGCAGCTGCAGGATTTCGTGGGAGCGATGAACCGGACCTATCGCGCACAGGCACCGCTTTGGGCGCGCGACGACGACGGATCCTCGTTCCATCGACTCGGGGCTCCGAGCTGGAATCCCTCCGTGATCGCCTTCGAGCGACGTGACGACCACGGTGGGCGCGTGGTCGTGGTCAGCAACTTCGCGGGCGTCGAGCACTCCGGCTATCGCCTCGAGCTCCCCCGGGAAGGAGTCTGGCAGGAGGTTCTCAACACGGACGCGGCCGAGTATGGAGGCCGGGGCTCCGGAAACCTCGGCATCGTCTTCGCGAGCGCAGAGGAAGGCGCCGCGCCCACCGCCACGATGACCCTCCCTGCGCTTTCGACGCTGTGGTTGCGCCATCAACCCGAGCCGCACGTGCCCACCGTGAGCCACGGGTGACGGTGCCCGGACAGGCCGACCGAGCGCCTCAGAAGAGGAGCGAAGAAAGGCGGTTGCGGGCGGAGACCACCCGTGGGTCGGCCGGCCCGATGAGCCCGAACAGCTCGAGCAGGCGCTCCCTGACAGGAGTGCGCTGATCGGAGGGCAGCTGCGCGAAGAGGTCGAGCAGCCGGCCGAACGCGTCGTCGACGTGCCCTCCCGAAAGGTCGAGATCCGCGACATCGAACTGTGCCTGAATGTCGAGCGGACGATCGGCGGCCGCCGCGCGGGATGCCTGCGGATCGAGTCCTTGAACGCGATCGAGAAGACGCACTTGCCCCAGACCGGCGAGGGCCTCCTCGTCCCGGGGGTTCTCCGCCAGTGCCTTCTCGTACGCGCGGATCGCTGCGGCGTAGTCCCCCACCTCGATCGCGGCGAAGGCCTCGGCGTGCAGCGGCGGAAGCGCCGGCTCCTCCGGTGCGCTCGGCGCGTCGGCAGACGCGGCCTCTTCCACCGCGAGCGTGCCGGTGACGCCGTTCTGCGCCGCGACCTGCAACAACTGGGCGAACACATCTCGCACCTGCTGTTCCGGGACCGCACCGGTGAACATCGGTACCGGCTGGCCGGCGATCAGCGCGACCACCATCGGGATCGACTGCGCGCGGAAGCTCTGTGCGAGCTGCGGGTTCGCATCGACGTCGACCTTGGCCAGCAGAACGCGTCCGCCCAGCTCGCGGGTCACCTTCTCGATGATCGGACTGAGCTGCTTGCACGGTCCGCACCACTCGGCCCACAGGTCCACGACGACCGGCACGGTACGCGAGAGCTCGAGGATCTGACCGAAGGTCTCGTCGGTCGCGTCGACCACGACATCGGCAGCAGCGGACCTCGTCGTGCTTTCGGTCGGCGACGCCGGCCGGTTGCGGAGGCTCGAAAGGTCCACCGCGCCACGCAGCGCGGCCGGGGAGATTTCACTCACTTGATCACCTTCACGGAGAGGAGGTCCTGGTGCACTGCCAGGAGTCGGATCTGCTCCGTCGATCCCTGTGCGGGGACCGAGAAGAACAGCTGGAACTCATACGTCGTCTCGACGCCCTTCGCGGACTCGGTAGCCCCGGTCAGCGCCTTGGCTTCAGCGTTGTCACCGAATCGGATCACCACATCTGAAGAGGTCGGCGTCACGGTCTCCTTGTCGGTGAGCGACACGGCGACGATCGCACCACTGTCGAGCGTCGTCATGGAGATGGGCTCGGCGCTCGTCGGCGACATGTCGAAGGCGGCCTTCGAGGTCTCCGCTGCGCCCTTGTCAGCGAGGTTCTGCACGATCGCCTGGCGGCTGTCGGTGATCGACTTCGCAAGGTTGAGCGCCAGGTCATCGAACTGGCCGTAGTACTCGCTCGTCTCCCCCGCGTCCACGACATCGGCGAAAGCTCCCGCAAGCTCCGCCGGCGGGAGCGTGAGGAAGGCGGAATCGGACGGGACGAGAGAGGTCCCGAGCCAGGTGGCGGCGACGTCGGGGAATACGGCATCCGCCGACATCTCCGCCATGTTGCTGATCCGGTAGTTCGACCACGGGTCCGCCTGCGTCATCATGAGCAGAACGGGTGGGACGGTGTCGTCGCCCGTGCTCTTGGAGAGCATGAGCACCGTGCGCGGCCAGCTATCGGTCGCCTCGGGGAGGATCACCTCGAAATCGTCGGTCGGAATCGCTGCGGGAAGCGCCCTGTCGGCGATCTCCGCACGCAGAGCGTACTCAGTGGTCCGCGCAGCGAGCGCCGGGCCCTCGAGACGGGTCGTCGCCAGATCGAGATCGAGCGCGGAGTCGGCCTCGGCGACGGTCTCGGATGCGGACTGCAGAATACGCTTCGCCTGCGACTCGGTCACCGCCGGTGGCTTCTGGTTCTCGGGGGCGATGACCGTCGGGCTGGGCGAAGGCGACGTCGACGCACCGTCGAACTGCGGCCACGAGTCGGCCGAACAACCGGCCGCGAGGACGGCCGTCAGACCGAGCGCAGGCAGCGCCAGCATCCGATGACGCCGCGTCGGAGGCGCCGCACGCATGGCGTTCTTCGAGTCGGGTTCCTTCGGGTCTTCCACGATCTCCGCGTCTTCGGTGCCATTGCCCTGCGAGCCGTCGGCGGAGGACGGAGAGTCCGCCGGGTCGTTCGCGCCGTCGAGCGCTGCGCGCTCCGCCGGAGGAAGCGCGGCGACGTCGATCGGCTCTGTCATGGGAAGCGGGCCCGGACCCTTGCGGCGCGGACCACGGCCTCGCCGCTGATGGCGGATCCCGAGCACGTACAGGATGAGTCCGACCAGCAGCACGACGCCACCGGCGACCATCAGCGGTCCTGCCAGCGGCGTCTTCGTGTCCAGCGGCCAGGAGACCGTGATCTGGTCGGGCGCATCGATCGTGCCGTCGTACGCGATCAAGGTGCTCGTTCCCTCGGGCAACTGGATGTTGTCGACGATCAGAACGTTCTCATCGTCGAAGGAGTCCAGCCACAGGTCGGACCCTCGGGGGTTGCGACCTGCGGGTTCCGCGGCCTCCCCGTCGCCCGCGTCCTCCCCGGCGTCCGCCGAGTCCGTGGTATCGGGTGCGGCGACGTGCTCGACCGAAAGTTCTCCGTCGTCGTCCACCGTCACCCTGTTGTAGTCGGCGTCGGCCAGCCATGCCTCCAGGTCGGCGGTGCGACCGTAGCTGCCGAAGATGTCGCCCTGACCGCGGACTATCAGCTTCTGCGCACCAGGGTTCGTCCGGAGGACATCGCCGTCCAGCAGCACGAACGGTGCGGGCTCGTCGATCTCGACCTGTGTCTGCTGAGAGTCGGGTCCCATGAAGATGGTGCGCTGAGCGATTCCCGCCCCGATCAGCACCGCGGCCAGCACGAAGGCCACCACGGCCCATACGAAACGCACGAATAGTCTCCTCACGCATCACCGACATCTGTCCGCGACGCAACACTCGACATTTCAGACTAGCGAAATCAGCTGTGTGTTGCCCACGAGGAGGTGCAGTGCGGGCAGGAACGGCACGTCGACCGCCCCTGGGCGTCACTGCTCGATAGCCTTGCTGCAGCCGTTTCGAGGAGTCGTCAGATGAAGATCCACAATCCCTTCCGCACCGCGCTGGTGGCGACCCTCGGGGTGGGGCTGGGGATTCTGCTCATCAGCAGCGTGCAGACGCTCTCCAGTGTGCTCCTGTACGTGGGTACCGCTCTCTTCCTCAGCCTGGGCCTGGATCCGCTCGTCTCGTTCCTCGAGCGCCGCAAGCTCCCCCGCTGGCTGGCCGTGCTGGTGACGATCGTCGCCGTGCTCGCCGTGTTCAGCGGGATCGTGCTGATCATCCTCCCGGTCCTGGTGGACCAGATCTCCCAGCTGATCGCGCAGATCTCGGCGATCGTCTCGCGCGGAAACCTGATCCCCGATCTCAAGGAGTGGATGCAGGTCACGTTCCCGAACCTGCTCGTGGACGACGTCTTCACGTACCTGACCGACTGGCTGACCACGAACCTCGCCGAGATCGGCGGGTCGATCGGCCAAGGCGTCCTGGTCGCGAGCGGTGCCGTGCTCAGCGGACTGTTCGGCGCGTTCATCGTTCTCATCCTGACGATCTACCTGACCGCGTCGACTCCTTCGCTCAAGCGCGCGGTGTACCAACTCGCCCCGGCTTCGAAGCGCGACCGGTTCATCGACCTCGCCGAGCAGATCACCGACTCGGTCGGCTACTACGTCATGGGACAGATCTCCCAGGGTGTGCTCAACGGCGTCCTGAGCGCGATCTTCCTCTCGATCATCAACGCTCCGTTCCCCTCGGTGCTCGCGATCATCGCCTTCTTCTTCTCACTGATCCCCCTGGTCGGCACCCTGACGGGCTCGACGATCATCGTGCTCGTCTGTCTCATCCCAGGACTCGGCTCCCCGGGAATCGCGATCGCCGCGGCCATCTACTACCTCATCTACATGCAGATCGAGGCGTACGTCATCTCTCCGCGCATCATGAGCCGCGCGGTCTCCGTTCCTGGCGCTGTCGTGGTCGTTGCCGCACTTGCCGGGGGAAGCCTGCTCGGGCTGCTGGGCGCACTCATCGCGATCCCCGTCGCCGCGAGCATCCTGATCATCTATCGGCAGGTGCTCATCCCCCGCATGAACGAGCTCTGAAGCGAGGCGGACGGCTCAATCGGCCTCTGGCCAGTGCGTCGCCAGTGGAAGCGCCGAGGGGTTCACCGCCGCCACGATCTCCGTGAGCACGCGCCGGGTCTGCGTCTCCCCGACCCACAGATGCTTGCCGCCGTCCACGGCGATCAGGTTCGCGTGCGGGATCGAAGCGAAACGTTCACGCGCCTCGTCCGGACGCAGGTAGTCGTCGAGTTCCGGCACCAGGACCACCACGGGCACATCGACCGCGCCCCAGGCGGCGACTTCCTCATCCGTCGCACGGTGCAAGGGGGGCGAGAGCAGGATGATGCCGGCGATGTCATGGTCGCGACCGTACTTGAGGGCGAGCTCGGTGCCGAACGACCACCCGACGAGCCAGGGATTCGGCAGTGCACGGTCGCGGACGAAGTCCATGGCGGCCGCCACGTCGAATTGCTCCGCGGCGCCGCCGTCGAATACCCCTTCGCTGGTCCCTCGCGGTGACGTCGTCCCTCTGGTGTTGAACCGCAGGACTGCGAGGTCGGCGAGGGCGGGGAGACGGGCCGCCGACTTGCGGATGATGTGGGAATCCATGAATCCACCGGCGGTCGGCAGGGGGTGCAGCGTCACGAGTGTCCCCGCAGGCTCGGCATGCTGCGGGACAGCGAGCTCGCCGACGAGAGTGAGCCCGTCCGCGGTCCTCAGCTCGATGTCCTCGCGCTGTGCCGGAAGCTCCAACGGCCCGCGGATCTCCATACTCACGCCATCCTCCAACAGTGTGTGTGCCAATGTCTGCGTGCGGCGAGGTCCGCTGCATCGCCCAGCACGCCATCGGCGCGCCACGTCACGAGGTGCGCAGTGCCGATCTGGATCTGCCGACCGCAACCCGGGCACACGTAGGCCTTCTGGGCCTGTACGGCGGACACCGGCTGTACGGTCCACTCCGCACCTCGCCGGGTCTCCGTTCGCTTCCAGCCGGCGAGCAACCTGTCCAGCGAGTCCTCAGGATCAGGGCGCGCCGGAGGGCGTCTGCGTGAGGGGGGCATCGCGCCTGCTCACCACCAGTGGTTGTTGGTCCAGAAGTTGTAGGCACCGGCCCAGCTGCCGTACCGCCCCGTGGCGTAACCGGTAGCCCACCGCAGGTTGTCTACCGGGTTGTAGCCGTTGCCCGGCACCTTGCTGCAGGGCAGCGCCTGAACAAGACCGCATGCGCCGGAAGACTGATTCGTGGCGTTCGGATTCCACCCGCTCTCGCGCGAAACGATGTAGTCGACGTACTGCCAGTCGCTCTGGGCGATGCCGGCAGCAGCCATCCACTCGGCGGGCGCTCCGCCTCCCGAGTACGGGGGCAGAGCCGATCCGCCGGACGACCCGCCGTTGGAGCTCGATGCGACCGTGGGAGCGGGCTTCGGCTTGGGCTTCGGTTTCACGTACACCTCGAAGGTGCCACGCTCGATCGGGGTGATGGCTGCACCGCTGACGGTGACGGCGAGGTTCTGGGTATCGGCGAGAGCCAGCGAGTAGGCCGAGTCGGGAGAGTCGATCGGGGCCGGTTCCGCCAGCGCCACTCCGGTCGGTGCGACGAGCGCTCCGGCGAATCCGACCACGGCGAGAGCACTGAAGACACTCACGACGCCGCGTCGCCGAGACCAACGGCGAGCACTCGGGCGCGCGGGTGTGGCCCTGGCCGCGGGCACCGGCGAGGAGTCGCTTCGTTCGAGGTTCATGTCGTTTCGGGAGTTCACGATGAAGGACAGTCTACGCAAAGGCGCCTGAATCGACCATCAGGAACCTCAGCGGACGGCGAGGATGACGTCGATCGTCGCGTCGAGGAGCGCGTCGACCTGCTCCTCGCGGTAGCCACCGCGCTGCATCCGGAAGGCTGCCGAGCGGAGCTGCTCCGCGGTGAGCGCATCGCCGTCACGCAGATAGCGAACGATCCTCGTCGACACGTGGTCGACCTCGTCTATGCGGTACCCGAAGGTCAGCACGCCGGTGCGAGCGAATCGATGACGACGGGGTCTGGCGAGGTGGTCGAGGATGACCTGCGCGTCGGCTCTCGCCTGATCGACCCAGGCGCCCGCTCCCTGCGTGCGCACCACGCGCTCGCGCTCGCGAGCCGCGAACGCGTCTTCCACGCGGCCGAGCGCTGCGTCGACGTCAGCGACCACATAGCCGCCCTTCACGAGCGGGAACGAGGCGATGCGGACCTCTTCCGCACTCAGCTCGTCGCCTCCTGACTCGAAGGAACGCCGAGCAGAGGCGAGGAAGGTGTCGACCGCGGCGCGATGGTAACCGCGCTCACGCCCGGTGGTCAGCGCGAATGCCGGCTGTGCCGTCGTCGTCGCCTGTTCGTCGAGCCGTCCTTCATTCATCACAGCACCACCCAGGGGGAAAGCAGGAAATACAGCCCGAGGGCAGGGATGGTCGACGGCAGGATGCTGTCCAGCCGATCGAGGAGTCCGCCGTGGCCGGGCAGCCAGGAACTCATGTCCTTGATGCCGAGGTCACGCTTGAGCATGGACTCGCCGAGATCCCCGAGCGTCGCGGAGAGAAGGATGGATGCGCCGAAGATCAAGCCCGCCCACCAGGGAAGCTCCAGCAGGAAGATCGCGAGCAGCACTCCGGCGATCAGAGAAGCGGCGACAGCGCCACCGAATCCTTCCCAGGTCTTCTTCGGGCTGATCTTCGGTGCCATCGGATGGCGACCGAACGCCAGCCCCGCGGCATACGCCCCCGTGTCGGCGGCGACGGCGATGGCGATGAAACTGAGCACCCACCACTGACCGCCCTCCTGCTCCAGCAGGATGAGGGCGACCCCGGCGAGGAACGGCACATAGACCTGCACGAATCCGCTGATCACGGCGTCGGTCAGCACATCTCCGTAGGTGCGACCGTCTTTCACGACCATCTGCGCGATCAGGCGCCAGACGACCACGAAGGCGACCGCGACGAACAGCATCACCCAGCAGAGCCAGGGCTCCGCGAAGTACGCAGAGAGAACGAGGAAGGCCGCAGCGATCAACTGCGGTACGACGTCGATCCGTCTGCCGGCAGCGCGCAGCGCCCGAGAGAGCTCATACACGCCCAGCAGCGCCGCGGCGAGGGCGAACGGCACGAAGAGCGCCTTGACGAACAACAGCGATGCCAGCAGGGCAGCGCCGAACGCGAGCCCGATCAGGATCGCGAGGATGAGGTCGCGTCCCGTGCGCTGCTTGATCCGCTCATTGGCCTGATCGAGCTGATCACGTGCGTGCGAGACATGGCTGCCGATCTCGTCCCGTGCGGCACGCCACTGCTCGCGGATCGCATTGTGGTCGGCCGTGTCCAGTGGCCCGACGGGCCCCTGCGCTGTGTTCTCCGGCGTCACCGGGAGCGGCGGCCGAGGCGGAATGGCGGCCGCATCGAACGAAGGAAACGCCGCGTCCACGAGCGGGATGCCGTCGGCCGGCGCACCGCCACGCGCGTCCCGGCGCGTCGGTGGCGTGCCGTCATCGGCGTCTCGCGTTCCGTCAGACATCCCGACTACACCTCGAGGAGTTCGGCCTCTTTGCGCTTCAGCGCGTCGTCGATGAGGTCGACGTGCTGACGCGTCAGACCGTCGAGCTCTTTCTCGCCACGGACGATCTCGTCTTCACCGAGCTCGCTCTTGAGCGCATCCAGCTCATCCTTCGCCTTACGACGAATACCGCGGACATGTACCTTCGCGTCCTCGGCCTTGGTCTTGACCAGCTTGACGTACTCCTTGCGGCGCTCGGCCGTGAGCTCGGGCATCGTGACGCGGACGAGGTTGCCGTCGTTCGTGGGATTAACTCCGAGGTTCGGCATGTCCCGGATGGCCTGCTCGATGGCCTTGAGCGCCGACTTGTCGTACGGCGTGATGATGAGGGTGCGCGCCTCCTGGTTCGCCAGCGAAGCGAGCTGCCCGATCGGGGTCGGCGTCCCGTAGTAGTCCACGAGGACCTTCTGGAACATCTGCGGGTTCGCACGACCGGTGCGCACCGTGGAGAAGTCCTCCTTGGCAGCTTCGACCGCCCGGTTCATACGAGTGGTGGTTTCAGCGAGGACGTCCGCGATCACGGTGACTCCTATCGTCGGGGTGTTCTGCAAATTCTATCGGGCGAAGGCTTCTCCGCCGTGTCACACGCTCAAGCGGTGACGAGGGTGCCGATGGCCTCTCCGAGCAGGGCGCGGGTCACATTGCCGGCCGGCTCCATACCGAACACTCGCATGTCCATGCTGTTGTCCATGCACAGGCTGAACGCGGTGGAGTCCACGACCTTGAGTCCACGCTGCAGCGCATCACGGTAGGTGACCTGCTCGATGCGTTCGGCGTCGGCGTGCTTGTGGGGATCGGCCGTGTAGATCGCATCCACGCCGTTCTTGGCGACGAGCACCTCGTCCGCTCCGATCTCGAGCGCGCGTTGTGCTGCCACGGTATCGGTGGAGAAGTACGGGAGCCCGGCGCCGGCGCCGAAGATGACGACCCGCCCCTTCTCAAGGTGGCGCTCCGCACGACGGGGGATGTAGGGCTCGGCGACCTGGGTCATCGAGATGGCCGACTGCACGCGGGTCGCGGCTCCGGCCTGCTCGAGGAAGTCCTGCAGGGCGAGAGCGTTCATGACGGTGCCGAGCATCCCCATGTAGTCGGCGCGCCCGCGGTCCATGCCGCGCTGGCTGAGTTCGGCACCGCGGAAGAAGTTGCCGCCACCGACGACGATCGCGACCTCCACGCGGTCGACGGCCGCCGCGATGTCCCGGGCGATCTGGGAGACCACGTCGGGGCTGACACCCAGCTGTCCTGCTCCGAAGGCCTCGCCGGAGAGTTTGAGAAGGACGCGACGGCGTCCGGTGCGTTCAGTCATGGGTGGGTGTCCTCTCGTCCCGATTCAAGATAGTGCCTCGTGGGCATGAAGAAGGGGTTCGGATCATGGCGATCCGAACCCCTTCGACGTAGCTACGCGCCGACCTTGAAGCGCGCGAAGTCCGTCACGGTGATACCGGCGTCCTTCGCCACCTGGGCGACAGAGAGCTTGTTGTCCTTCGCGTAGTCCTGCTCAAGCAGGGCGACCTGCTTGATGAAAGCAGAAACACGGCCTTCGACGATCTTCGGCAGAGCCGCTTCCGGCTTTCCCTCGTTGCGGGAGATCTCGGTGACGATCTCACGCTCCTTCTCGACGGCATCCGCCGGCACGTCCTCGCGGGACAGGTAGGACGGGTTCGCGAACGAGATGTGCTGCGCGATGCTGCGCGCGGTCTCGGCGTCATCGCCCGAGTAGGCGACGACGACACCGATCTGCGGTGGCAGGTCCTTGCTGGTGCGGTGCAGGTAGACCTCGACCTTGTCGCCGGAGATCGTGCGCACGCGGCGCAGCTCGACCTTCTCGCCGATGATCGCAGCCTCTTCCGAGATGACCTGTTCGACGCTCTTGTCACCGGCGGATGCGGCGAGGGCGGCGTCGACCGAGTCGGCCTTCACCGCTGCGGCAGCGTCGGCGACCTTGTCCGCGAGTGCGATGAACCGCTCGTTCTTCGCGACGAAGTCCGTCTCGCAGGCGAGCTCGATGAGCGTCACAGCACCGTCCTGCTCGCGGGCGACGATGAGGCCCTCGCTGGTCGAACGGTCAGCGCGCTTCGCGTTGCCCTTCGCACCCTTCAGGCGCAGGATCTCGGTGGCCTTCGCGACGTCTCCGTCGGCCTCCTCGAGCGCCTTCTTGGTGTCGACCATTCCGGTGCCGAGCTGCTCGCGCAGCGCCTTCAGATCAGCGATGGTGAAGTTGGCCATGTGTGGTGGCTCCTTGCTTCGTTAGAGGTGTGTACGAGGGATTACTTGGCGTCAGCGGCCTCGGCGGCGATCGCCTCGTCGTGCGCCTCGGCACCGGCCTTGTCGGCAGCGGTCTCGTCGGCAGCAGGAGTCTCGACGACGGCAGCGTCCTCCGCGGGGGCGACCTCAGCGGCGTCAGCCGACTCCTGAACGTTCTCAGCCGGAGCTTCGAGGAGCTCCTTCTCCCAGTCGGCGAGCGGCTCGGCGTCACCGGTCTCCGGGTTGTGCTTCTGCTGCAGGCCCTCGGCTGCGGCGTCGGCGATGATGCGGGTCAGCAGCGAGACGGAGCGGATCGCGTCGTCGTTGCCGGGGATCGGGTACTGGAAGTCGTCCGGGTCCGCGTTGGTGTCGAGGATGCCGATCACGGGGATGCCGAGCTTCTTGGCCTCGTCGATCGCGAGGTGCTCGCGCTTGGCGTCGATGACCCACAGAGCCGACGGCGTCTTGGTGAGGTTGCGGATACCGCCGAGCGACTTGTGCAGCTTGTCGAGCTCACGCTTCTTGAGCAGGAGCTCCTTCTTGGTGAAGCCGCTGTTCGCCGGCGTCTCGTAGTCGAGCTCCTCGAGCTCCTTCATACGTGCGAGACGCTTCGAGATCGTGGAGAAGTTCGTGAGGAGTCCACCGAGCCAGCGCTGGTTGACGAAGGGCTGGCCCACGCGGGTCGCCTGCTCGGCGAGGATCTCCTGCGCCTGCTTCTTCGTGCCGACGAAGAGGATGGTGCCGCCGTGCGCGACCGTCTCCTTGACGAAGTCGTAGGCCTTGTCGATGTAGCCGAGCGACTGCTGAAGATCGATGATGTGGATACCGCTGCGCTCCGTGAGGATGAAGCGCTTGACCTTCGGGTTCCACCGACGGGTCTGGTGTCCGAAGTGCACGCCGCTGTCGAGCAGCTGGCGGATGGTGACCACAGCCATGGTCGTCTCCTGGTTCTGGCACGGTTCCGTGCCGTTGAGGTTGTCAAGCCGATCGGATGATCGGACTTCCTGGTGCCCGGCACGCACCCTCCCCCTCGAGAGAAGGACCTATGGGTGTCGATGCCGCGATGGAATCGCTCTGGGCACGCGTAGTCACCCCGATATCGAGGTGCCCCTCCAGCATACAGGATGCCGTGGAGTCACCGTCTCTGCACCGACGCAGTCCTGTGCGAGTTGATCACGGGCGCCATCCACTTTGCGGCGATCCAGATCAATGACCGCAGCCAGGCGGCAGGATCCCTCTCATGAGGCTTCACTCTCGCGTCAGGTCCGGCTCCGCGATCGGACTCGCACTCCTCCTCCTGCTCGTTTCGCAGGGAGCGACCGGCACCGCGGAAGCCGCAGATCTCCCCCGGTGGCGCTGGCCTCTCTCCGGCACGCCGACGGTGGTCGAGCCTTTTCGTGCTCCTGCGCACGAATACGGCGCGGGGCATCGCGGCGTCGACCTGGCTTCGTCGGTCGGCGCTGTCGCGGTCGCTCCTGCGGAAGGGATCGTGGCGTTTCGCGGCACCGTCGTCGATCGCCCGCTGCTCACGATCGCGCATGCCGATGGTTTCGTGACGACGTTCGAGCCTCTTCGCTCATCGCTCGATCCCGGCGATCCGGTGTCGACCGGCCAGGAGATCGGAACAGTCGATACCGGCGGACACGCGCCGGCGGGCACGCTCCACGTCGGTGTGAGACGGAATGGCGGATACCTCAACCCGCTCCTGCTCTTCGGCGAGATCCCGCGGTCGATCCTGCTCCCCTGCTGCGCACCGCTCTGACGCGAAGACACGGTGTTCTCAGAGTGCGACGGTCACGCACGGGGGTGCGCCAGCCGATAGGTGGCGGTCAGGCGCTCCGCCGAGACGTGGGTGTAGATCTGGGTGGTGCCGAGGCTCGCGTGACCGAGGATCTCCTGCACGGCGCGCAGGTCGGCTCCGCCATCGAGGAGGTGCGTGGCGGCCGTGTGACGGAGCGCATGTGGACCGATCGTCTCGGCACCGACCACCGGCGCCAGCACGCGTGCGACGAGCTCGTACACCGTTCGTGGTCCGACCCGGGCCCCCCGGCTCCCGAGCATCGCTGCGGGACTGAAGGTGCGTGCTCGGGCGGCCAGGACCGGCCTCCCACGACGGAGATAGGCGTCCAACGCGTCTCGTGCGGGAACGCCGAAGGGGACGACTCGTTCTTTGGCCCCCTTGCCGAGCACCCGCGCAGTCGCTCGGTCGAGGTCGAGGTCGTCGATGTCGAGCCCGCACAGCTCGGAGACCCGCATACCGGATCCGTAGAGGAGCTCGAGGGCCGCGTGATCCCGGAGGTCGATCGGGTCGCCCGCCGCGGCGTTGTCGCGATACTCATCGAGCAGACCGGTCATCGCCTCGCGCGACGCGACGGTGGGAAGAGTGCGGCCCCTCTTCGGGCTGACCAGACGAAGGCTCGGGTCCTGGGAGACGAGTTCCTGTTCCTGCGCCCACCGGAAGAACGACCGCGCCGCCGCGGAACGACGCGCGAGGGTGGATCGCGCATCGCCTCGTTGCGTCGCGTGCCAGAGCCAGTCCCGGAGCGCGTCGAGGTCGACGTCTTCGATCTGGATGCCGCCGACGGATGCCGCCAGATCCCGAAGGTCGGAACGGTAGGCCCTCACGGTCGCCGGCGACAGCCGACGCACCCGTTCCAGGTGATCGGCGAACGCCTCGGTGGCGACCGTGAGTTCCATGCCCTCCACTCTGCCCCTGCCGTGGGCCCGAGATCTGGAGCCTCGCCGCGACGTCGAGCTGACCGTCATCCGCTTCGCGGACGGGGTACCCGCCGCCAGCCTGCTCCGTCGGCATCGACGTCGCCCTCCAGGTGGAGCAGCCCGAGAAGTGACCGCACCCGTTCGGGAGACAATCCGGCGCGTCGGGAGATCTCCTCGACGGACAGCACCGACCTCGTGGTGAGGGCATCGAGCACCCGCGTCCCGTCCGGGTGTTCGACTGTGCGCGCTGACTGCGCGCCGTCGAGCTGCCCCCAGAGCTCCCGGACCTCCTGCGCCGAAGTGACGCACTGCGCGTCGTACTCTCGCAGCAGACGATGGCACCCCGCGGAGGACGAGGAGGTCACCGGTCCCGGCACAGCGCCGAGTGGACGACCGAGTGCCGCCGCGTGGCCCGCAGTGTTCAGGGATCCGCTTCGCCGCCCGGCTTCGACGACGACGGTCGCCTGACCGAGCGCGGCGATGAGCCGATTGCGTGCGAGGAAGCGCCACTTCGTCGGGGCGGTGCCGCACGGTGGCTCGCTCACCACGGCCCCGTGCTCGGCGATCTGCTGCAACAGTCGCTGATGACCGCTGGGATAGGCACGATCCACTCCGCCGGCGAGGAAGGCGATGGTCTCTCCACCGACCCCGAGAGCGGCCCGATGCGCCGCCCCGTCGATGCCGTATGCGCCCCCGGACACGATGACCGCTCCCGTCGCCGCGAGGTCCCCAGCGAGCTCGGCGGCCACCTGCTCCCCGTAGGCGCTCGAGGCGCGCGCACCGACCATGGACACCCGTGGGTCCGCGGTGAGCAGTTCGGCTCGCCCGCGCACCCACAGTGCGTTCGGCGCATGCGGTCCGAGGTCATCGAGGGGTTCCGGCCACTGCGGATCGCCGGGGATAACCAATCGCGCATCGACGGCGAGTGCCGCGAGGAATGCCGCTCGCACGGCCTCTCGCCGCAGCCGAGGTCGCCACCTCGCCTGCGCGTCTCGAAGCGCACGGAAACCGATCTCACCGGTGTCGTCCGTGAAAGGCGACCGGCTTCGACCTCCCGCCACGACGGAAAGCGAATCCACCGCTCCGAGAGCCCCGATGAGTGCGCCTGCGACCGCGTCTCCCGGCTCGGCGATCACCGTCCATGCCGCTCGCGCCACACAGTCCGCCACATCATCGCCCCCATGTATGCGGCGGGCGGCAGCCACGATCTCGGCGTCTTCGAGCAGGGCGGGCATCATTTCGGCAGTCCTCTGCGAAGGTGCAGCGCACGCCCGATCTCGTCCGCGCCGGGTTGATCGAGCGCGGCCAGATCGGCCATCGTCCACGCGACCCTCAATACCCGGTCGTACCCGCGCAGAGTCAGAAGACCGCGCTCCAGCGCCCTGTCGAGCGGAGAGCGCGTTGCAGCGGGCAGACGCAGGGCACCCTGACGGAGCCAGGCTCCCGGCACGTCCGCGTTGCGTGTCCACGGGCTGCTCCGCCACCGATGCGCTGCCCGCTCCCTGGCGGCTTGCACTCGGACGCGCGCCTGGGCCGTCGTCGTCGCTCCTCCCGCCTCGCCCATCGCACGGGATGCCGCGACGCGGCCCACCTGGAGATCGATGTCGACACGGTCGCGGAGCGGTCCGGACAACCGAGTGGAGTATCGGCGGATCGACATCGGCGGGCAGATGCACTCGCCCCCTCTCACACCGTAGTTTCCGCACGGGCAAGGGTTCATCGCGAGCAACAGCTGGAACTTCGCGGGGAACTTCGCCGTGAAGCCCGCACGGTGGACTTCGATCGCGCCGGACTCGAGTGGCTGGCGCAAGGCGTCGAGAGCCACCCGCGAGAACTCCGCGGCCTCGTCGAGGAAGAGCACCCCACCGTGCGCTCGCGCGATCGATCCGGGTCGCGCCGTCCGCGATCCGCCCCCGACCAGAGCTGCAACCGAGGCACTGTGGTGCGGTGCCTCCAACGGCGGAACGCGATCGAGAGCAGCAACGGATTCGCCGCTGAGAGATCGGATGGACGCGACCTCGAGTGCCTCCTGTTCATCCAGCAAAGGCATGATTCCCGGCAGTCTGCGAGCGAGCATCGTCTTTCCTGCTCCCGGCGGACCGCTCAGCAGCATGTGGTGTCCACCGGCTGCCGCGACCATGAGTGCCTCCACCGCCTCCCCCTGACCGACGACATCGCGCAGATCGAGCATCGGGTGATCCTCCACCGGCACCACCGCGGGCTCCACCGCGTCCACGTCCGGCACCTCGACGTCGGCACCGTGCCAGACGGCGACCTCTGCGAGCGAGCTCGCTGCACGCACCTCGATCCCCGGCACCAATCTCGCCTCGGACTCGTTACCACGCGGCACGATCACCGTCTCGAAACCGGCGCGTGCCGCGGCGAAGACCGCCGGGAGGACACCGGGAACAGGGCGGATCCGACCGTCGAGTCCGAGCTCGCCGATATGCACCGTCGCGGCGATCGATCGTGACGCGAGCGCCCCGCCTGACGCCAGCGCGGCCATGGCGATCCCGAGGTCGAACCCTGAGCCGTGCTTCGGAAGGCTCGCCGGTGACAGGTTCACGGTGAGACGCCGCCGAGGGAGGTCGAGACTCGCGTTCTTGCACGCGTTGTGGACTCGCTGAACGGCCTCGCCGAGGGACTTGTCCGGCAAGCCGATGATGCGAAACTCCGGCGTCTGGTTCGACAGGTCGGCCTCGACCTCGACGAGATGCCCATCGACACCGGTGAGCGCCACCGCCCACGTGCGCGCTGTGCTCATGCGATGTCCACGAGGTGCTCGAGTGTCCCGTGTGCCGGGTCAGCGCCCACGATCCCGATGACTTCGAGCCGCATGGCCCTCCCCCGTGTCGCGTCGGGGTTCTCGACGGCCCACGCGCTCGCGAGTTGCCACAGCCGCCGTCGCTTTCGCGCATCGATCGCCTCAAAAGGGTGCCCGAAGGCGACCGTTCGCCGCGTCTTGACCTCCACGATCGCCAAGTACCGTCCGAATGCGGCGACGATATCGATCTCTCCTTGCGCGCACCGCCAGTTCCGCGCGAGAACGGTGTACCCGTTCCCCGTCAGATGCCGCGCGGCGCGCTCTTCTCCGGCTCTGCCGAGTTCATCCTTCGATGCCATGGACTCAGCATCACGCGACGCTCGCGTCGCCTGGCTCGATACGGCCCCGATGGCCCGAGCGCTGGGGACAACTCACGCGTGAGGCAGCGTGTGGAGGAGTTCGCCGCGCGAGTGCGGCACCGGCGTCACTCGCCGTCGAGCGACAGCTCCTGCGGGAGCTCGAACTCACGACGCTGCAGCTCTTCGACGTTCACGTCTTTGAAAGTGAGGACTCGCACGGCCTTCACGAATCGGTCAGCACGGTAGATGTCCCACACCCACACGTCCGTCATCGAGATCTCGAAGTAGAAGTCGTGTTCGCTGTCGCGTCGCACGACGTTGACCTCGTTGGCCAGATAGAAGCGACGTTCGGTCTCGACCACGTACTGGAACTGCGACACCACGTCCCGATACTCCCGGAACAGGGCCAGCTCGAGTTCGCGGTCGTAGTCGTCGAAGGCTTCCTCATCCATGATGTGTCCATCCTAGAGTCGCGGGCCCTGGACCGCGGCATCGCAGCGCTCAGAACAGCGTCGGCACGTCCGCGATCGCCCACGAAGCCCGATGGAACGGAGACAGACCGTGGCTGCGTATCGCATCACGATGCTCGGGACTCGCGTAGCCCTTGTTCCGGTTCCACTGGTATGCGGAATGAGCCTCGTGGAGCTCGGCCATGTAGCCGTCACGCGCGACCTTCGCGATCACGGACGCTGCGGAGACCGAAGCACAGTCACGGTCGGCCTTGATCACCGGACGGACACGCAGCGGCACCGGATGTGCTTTGGAGACGTAGTCATGGTTGCCGTCGAGCAGGATGAGCGCCTCCTCGACAGGCGCGCCCTGATCGACGATCGACTGGACGGCCCGTGAGGCCGCGAGTCCGAGAGCGGACATGATGCCGACCTCATCGACCTCTTTCGCCGTGGCCCAGCCGACTGCGGATGCTTGCACCCAGGCGGCGGCCCGCTCCGCGATTTCCGGGCGTCTTCTCTCCGTCACGAGCTTGGAATCGCGAAGCCCTTCGGGGACGCGTCGACGAACACCGGCGGCATCCATCATCGCAGCGCCGACGGCGACAGGACCCGCGAGCGCCCCCCTACCGACCTCGTCGAGCGAGATGATCAGCTCGCACTCGCCCAGGAGCCGCCGCTCGAGAGTCAGTTTCGGCGTGACAACGGTCATTCGGGATCCGGAACGCCGTTGAAGAGGTCGTGGTGTCCGTCGATGGGGCCGATCCTGTTCAACGGCCACGTGGTGAGGAACGCCTTGCCCACGATGTTCTCCATCGGCACGAAGCCTCCGCTGGGAAGGTCCTGGTGTGCCCGAGCATCACGGGAGCGGTCACGGTTGTCTCCGAGCAGCCAGACCGAATCCTCCGGCACCACGACGTCGAACGGCTCGTTCGACGCGGCCGTATCGCCATCCGGCAGATTGAGGTAGCTCAGTTCGTCGATCGGAGCACCGTTTATCGTGATCTGCCCCAGCGCGTTGCAGCAGACCACGTGATCCCCCGGAAGACCGATCAGCCGCTTCACGAGATGATCCTGTGAATCGCTCGCGGAGATTCCGACGAAGTTCAGCACCCAATCGACGGCCTGGACCAGAGGGGGCTGAGCAGGGGTCTGCGGTTGAGGATCGAGCCACCCGCCCGGGTCCTTGAAGACGACCACGTCACCGCGCTCGTACGCCGTCCACCGTGGGGTGAGCTCGTCGACGAGGATCCGGTCCTTCACGAGAAGCGTGCGTTCCATCGAGGCCGACGGGATGTAGAAGGACCGCACGACGAAGGTCTTGACGACGAACGACACCAGTGCGGCGATGACGATGATCACCAGCACGTCGCGCAGGAAGACCAGGAACCCGCGGCGGCGTCTGGCCGTGCGCGCGGACGAGGATTCAGTCATCAGGTTCCTTCACGATCATGCACCGTCGTGCGGCGACGCTATCTAGGTTCGCACACCGGGGAGAGAACGAAGCACCCCGGGACATCGTGTCCCGGGGTGCTGCGGAGATGCTGCGACTCAGCGGTCGCGCTTCTCCTTGATCTTCGCCTTCTTGCCACGCAGCTGGCGGAGGTAGTAGAGCTTCGCGCGACGCACGTCACCGCGGGTGACGACCTCGATGTGGTCGATCACCGGGGAGTGCACCGGGAAGGTACGCTCGACGCCGACCTGGAAGCTGATCTTGCGGACCGTGAAGGTCTCGCGCACGCTGTCGCCCTGGCGTCCGATGACGACGCCCTGGAAGACCTGGATGCGGGAACGGTTGCCCTCGGTGATGTTGACGTGCACCTTGACGGTGTCACCGGGGAAGAAGTCCGGGATGTCCGAACGGAGGGAAGCCGCGTCGACGGCGTCGAGGATCTGCATGATCGTCTCTCTCTGCACCCGCCACAGGTCGCATGCATGTATTCAAAGGAACAAGAAAAGGGATGAACTGTACGGAGCTGACGCGTCCGCGGGCTCCCCTGTGGCAGAGCCGGTCACAGCACAAACACTCATTCTGCCATGGAAGACGTGCTCGGCCAAAACCGCGCCGTCAGTCGCGACCGTCGGTCTCCCGCACCACGATCACCTCGTGCGCTCTGGTCGGAGGTGTCTGTTCGTCGGCGGTCGGGATCGTCGACCAGGTGATGGTCTCGCGCAACCGCGCGCCGCTGCCCCTGGCCTCCTGCCACAACTGCCACACCTGGAGCCAGACGAATGCGATGCCGACCACGATCGCGCCGGTGAGCAACCAGGGGAACAGTCCCTCGATGAAGAACCCGACCGCGATCGTCAGACCGTGCCAGAGCGTGAAGCCGGCAACATCCCACCACGAGACCGCTCGCTCGATACGAACGGAAGGACGCGAGCGCGTCAGGAGCGTGAGCAGGAGCTGCCCGAGGAATACGGACGGCATCGCGATGAGCAGCACCCAGAGGATCGCCCAGCCACCCTGGAAG
Source organism: Microbacterium paraoxydans (assembly GCF_020524545.1). Taxonomy (GTDB): domain Bacteria; phylum Actinomycetota; class Actinomycetes; order Actinomycetales; family Microbacteriaceae; genus Microbacterium; species Microbacterium paraoxydans_C. The sequence goes on from NZ_JAIVLG010000004.1 coordinate 569,079, forward strand.
ACGCCCCAGCCGATGAGGAGCCACAGCGGCAGCAGGAACGCCGCCGGAAGAAGCCAGCGGAAGAACGCCCGTCGCAACCACATGCTCAGATCGTACGACGCGCCGCGCACCCGCGCCCTGATGTTCGCTGAGAGCGGTCGGAGATCTCGGGGTATCGGATCAGGGAGAATGGAGATGACGAGAGGACAACCGATGATCGAACTGCGCACCCCTGCCGAGATCGACGAGATGCGCGCCGCAGGACGTTTCGTCGCCGAAACCCTGGCGACGTTGCGCGATGAGACCAAGGTCGGGACGAATCTCCTCTCGATCGACCGTCGCGCGCACGAGATGATCCGCAGGGCCGGAGCGGAGTCCTGCTACATCGACTACCACCCGTCGTTCGGTGCGAGCCCATTCGGCAAGGTCATCTGCACGTCCGTCAACGACGCCGTGCTGCATGGACTCCCCCACGACTACGCCCTGCGCGACGGCGACCTCGTGACCCTCGACTTCGCTGTGGCCGTCGACGGCTGGGTCGCCGATTCCGCGGTGTCCTTCGCCGTCGGCACCGCACGCGATGAGGATCTGCGACTCATCGACACGACCGAGCGCGCGCTGGCGGCAGCCATCGAGACCGCCACCGTGGGCAATCGCATCGGAGACATCTCCGCAGCCGTCGCGGACGTCGCGCGCGGTGAGGGGTACTCGATCAACACCGACTTCGGCGGCCACGGCGTCGGTCGCACCATGCACGGGGATCCCCATGTGCCGAACGACGGCCGCGCGGGCCGCGGCTTCCCCCTGCGCGCCGGACTCGTCCTCGCCCTGGAACCCTGGTTCCTCGCAACGACCGACGAGCTGGTGACCGACCCGGACGGATGGACCCTGCGCAGCGCCGACGGGTCCCGCGGTGCGCACTCCGAGCACACGATCGCGGTGACCGAGAACGGACCGATCGTGTTGACGGACAGGTCTTTCCTCGGCGTCGACTGAGCGGGAGTGCTGTGCCATCCTGAGTCCATGATTCCCCAGGATCGTCACGTCCCCGAGCATCTGTTCCTCGCCCGGCATGGACGCACGACCTGGAATGTCGAGCACCGCCTGCAGGGACAGCTGGATTCCCCTTTGACGGACGACGGGGTGGCGCAGGCTCGCACCGCCGCGGAGCGCTTGCGAGGCGCCGGAGTGCTGACGGTGTGCTCGAGTCCACTGGGGAGAGCCAGACAGACCGCGACCATCATCGCCGAGCGGATCGGCGCAGAGCTGATCGAGGTCCCTGACCTCGCGGAGATCGACCACGGCGAGCTCGCGGGGATGACCTGGGACGAGGTCGACCAGGCGTATCCCTCCCTTCGGGAAGAGCGCGCAGCGAACCGCTACGGCTGGGCGTTCCCCGGTGGGGAGAGCTATGCCCAGGCGCGCGTGCGCGCCCGTCGAGCGCTCAGCGCATGTGGGTGGGCCGCCACAGGTGCCCCGCTCCTGGTGAGCCACGAGATGATCGGACGGATGCTGCGCGCAGAGCTGCGAGGACTCGACCCGGCCAACGCACTGGGCCTCCGCCATCCCCCCGGTGTCGTCCTGGAGATCATCCGCTCCACGGAACGCATGCTCTGAGCGGATGCCGTTCAGGACGCAGAGCTCTCCTCCGTCGACAGGAGATCGGGTCGACGGCGTCGGGTGCGATCCAGTTGCTGCTCGCGGCGCCAGGCGGCGATGGCGGCGTGATTGCCGCTCAGGAGAACGTCGGGCACGGATCGCTCGCGCCAGGATGCGGGCTTCGTGTACGAGGGATACTCCAGCAGGCCGTCCTCGTGCGACTCTTCGACGAGACTCTCCGGGTTGCCGACGACGCCGGGCAGGAGCCGTCCCACTGCCTCGATCATCGCCATCACGGCGACCTCTCCCCCGTTCAGCACGTAGTCCCCGAGGCTGATCAGACGCACCTCGCCGAGACCCGCGGCGTACTCGAAGACACGCTCGTCGATGCCTTCGTAGCGTCCGCAGCCGAACACGAGATGCCGACGCGTCGCGAGCTGTCTCGCCGTCTTCTGCGTGAACACCTCGCCAGCGGGCGAGGGGAAGATGATGGTGGGGCGGTCATCGTCGTTCGACTCCGACGCCTCCGTCAGCTCATCGAGAGCGAGTCCCCACGGCTCGGGCTTCATCACCATGCCGGCTCCGCCGCCGTACGGTGTGTCGTCGACCGTTCGGTGCCGATCCGACGTCCAATCCCGCAGATCCCGGATCCGGAGGTCGATGAGGCCGGATGCCTGCGCCTTGCCGAGCAGGGAGAGCGTCAGCCCGTCGAAGTAAGACGGGAAGATGGAGACGACGTCGATGCGCACGGGGGAACCGTAACAGCCGTCACTCTGCGGGTTCGGCGTCTGAGACCGCCCGCGGATGAGTGTCGCCGACGTCGGGCAGCTCCTCGAAGAGTCCCGCCGGCGGGGTCACGACGACGCGCCCTGCCGCGACGTCGACGGTCGGCACGATCGCCGAGACGAACGGCACCATGACCTCGCTCTCGCCGGACTTGACGATGAGGAGATCCTGGGCCGGGAAGTGCTCGACGCGGACGACCCGACCGATGACGATGTCGTCGCGGACGACGTCGAGACCCACGAGCTGATGGTCGAACCACGCGTCGTCCTCGACCTCGTCGACGTTCTGGTCGATCCAGAGGATCGCCTTGACGAGGCTCTCGGCCGCGTCGCGGTCCTCGACGTCTTGGAAGAAGACGACGGGGTTGCCGTTCATCACGCGATACTCACGAACGGTGATGTCTTTGCCGTGCCACGGAGATGCCTCTGGCACCTGCAACGTGAAGCTGGCCCCGGGAACGAATCGTCCCTCGGGGTTGTCGGTGTAGAGCTCGAGCTTGAGACCGCCCTTCAGTCCATGCGCCTTGACGAGACGCCCGACCCGGAGCTGGTTCTTGCCCTGGTTGCGGTCCTTCGACGCCACGTCAGTCGTCCGCGACATCGACGCGGACCCGACGGCCGTCGGCGAGAGCGCTGACGAGCGTACGAAGGGCCTTCGCGGTGCGGCCGCCGCGCCCGATCACGCGTCCACGGTCGTCGGGGTGCACGCGCACCTCGAGGAGCTCGCCTCGCGGCGATGTGGATTCGTTGATGCGGACATCCTCCGGGTGATCGACGATCCCCTTGACGATGTGTTCGAGCGCGGCGGCGAGCACGACGGATTACTCCGCGTCTGCGGCGGGGGCCTCAGCGGCCTCCGCGTCGGCCGCGGCGGGAGCCTCCTCAGCAGGAGCCTCTGCCTTCTTCTCGGCCTTGGGCTTGACGACGGACTTCTTGGACGCGTCGACCTCGAAGGGAGCCTTCGGCTCGGCGACCTTGAGCGTGGACTTCGCGTCCTTGTCGCCCTTGAACTTGCCCCAGTCACCCGTGATCTTGAGGATGGCGGCGACCTGCTCGGTCGGCTGCGCGCCGACGGAGAGCCAGTACTGCGCACGCTCGGAGTCGACCTCGATGAACGAGGGCTCCTCGGTGGGGTGGTACTTGCCGATCTCCTCGATCACGCGACCATCGCGCTTGGTCTTCGAGTCGGCGACGACGATGCGGTAGTACGGCGCACGGATCTTGCCCAGGCGCTTGAGACGGATTTTGACAGCCACGATTCTCCTGAATTGTGTGGAAGGAAACGAACTGATCGCCTGGAGAGTGGGGTGCACACCCGGCGGAAGCTCAAATGAGTGGTACCTGCTGGATAGAGGGTCGAGCAGGTGGTCCAGCCGTCCATTCTGCCAGATGCACACGCCTGGCGCGAAACGGGACGAAACGGCTGTTGTCGTGTCGCGTCACGGCCGTGCCAGACTGTGCGGGTGAAACTCGAGTTCGCCTCCTCGGCCCGCTCCACCGTCGGTCTCGAATGGGAGATCATGCTGGCGGACCCCGCAAGCGGTGACCTCGTCGGCCGCGCCCCCGAACTTCTGGCCGCGCTGGAGACGGAGAGCGTGGATGAGCGCCACACGGTCACGGGGGAACTGCTCACCAACACGATCGAGGTGACGAGCGGTATCGGCGACTCCGTCGCACACGCCGTCGACGACATCGCCAACGCGATCGCCTCCGTGCGTTCGGCCACGGACCCCGCCGGGATCGAGCTGTTGTCGGCAGGCAGCCACCCCTTCGCCCAGTGGTTCGATCAGGAGGTCTCCGACAAGTCGCGCTATCACACCCTGATCGAGCGCACCCAGTGGTGGGGCCGCAACATGATGATCTGGGGCATCCACGTACACATCGGAGTAGAGGACCACCGCAAGGTCTTTCCCCTCATCAATGCGCTCGCCGGCTACCTCCCCCACCTGCAAGCCCTGGCGGCGTCGAGTCCGTTCTGGGCGGGCGAGCGCACCGGCTACGCGTCGAACCGCGCGTTGGTCTTCCAGCAGTTGCCCACAGCCGGGCTCCCGTGGCCACTGCACGATTGGTCGCAGTTCGAGTCGTACCTCGAGGACATGGTCCGGACCGGTGTCATGGAAGATGCCACCGAGGTGCGCTGGGACATCCGCCCCGCCCCCCGCTGGGGCACGATCGAGATACGGGCATGCGACGGGCTGTCGACGCTCCCGGAGCTGGCCTCCGTCGCCGCGCTCGTCCAGGTCCTCGTCGAGCACTTCTCGCGGCGGCTGGACGATGGTGAGACTCTCCCCGCCCTTCCCGCCTGGTTCCATCGCGAGAACAAGTGGCGCGCAGCGCGCTACGGACTCGAGGCGCGCGTGATCGTAGACTCCGCCGGCACCCAACGCCCCGTGCGGGAGCACCTGACGGAGACGCTCGAAGCACTCGCCCCTGTCGCGGTGGAGTTGGGGTGCGGACGTGAGTTCGGCGGTATCGCGACCATCCTGGAGGGCGGCGCCAGCTACGCCCGACAACTCGCCGTCGCCGATGCTGCGGAGGGCGATCTCACCGCCGTGGTGCAGCATCTGATCCGCGAGTTCCGTTCCGGACCGGAATCGTCGACCGACGAGGACTGATCCCCCGGCGAGGGTCAATCCTCCACGAGACGTCGCGCGAGGCCTTCGTCGAGGACCACGTCCGTGATGAGCCCGGCGGCCAGAGCCGCCCGAAGGCTCACCAGCTTGGGGATACCGGAGACCACGCAGACCCGACGGGGGACACGGCGCAGGCGATCGAGCCCGGGGCCGGTCGCCCTCGCGTTGACGCGGATGTCCCGCCAGGAACCGTCCGAGCGGAAGAAGACCGTCGCCACGTCGCCGATCGCGTGGTCTTCGCGGAGGCTGCGGTAGTCGTCGCGCCCGAGGTACCCGCCGACGTACACCCGGCTCGGCACTTCCGCCGCGGGAGAGCCCAGGCTGAAGACGGCGACATCCATCTTCGCCTGGAGGTCCAGCACACGCCGCGTGCTCCGTTCCCGCCACATCGCCTCGCGTGTCGCCGGATCGTCGAAGAACGCGGGGACGGGGAACTGCTGCACCTGGGCGCCGAACGCACTGCCGAAGCGCTGCAGGATGTCGCTGGAGTACTCGACCCCGGTCGTCTGGGTGTTTCCGGCACCGTTGAGCTGCACGAACGTGGTGTTGTGCGTCTCCTTCTGCGTCAGGCCACGACTCACCGCGCTGATGGTCGAGCCCCAGGCGACCCCGATGACCATGTTCGAGTCGACGAACTGCGACAGCAGACGGCCCGCAGTGAGCGCCACACGCTCGAGCCGTTCGACTTCACTGAGGATCTCCGGCATCGGCACGACGTGTGCGGCAACACGGTGGCGGTCGCGGATGCGCTGTTCGAGCATCCCGAGCCGTTCGAGTGGCGAGTTGATGCGGATGTCCACCAGACCGCTCTCCCTGGCGAAGCTCAACAGGCGGGAGACGGAGGATCGGGAGGTGCCGAGTTCTTGCGCGATGACCTCCATCGTCTTGTCCTGCATGTAGTAGAGCTGCGCGGCGGTGAGCGCCGCGATCAGCTTGCTGTCGCGCGTTTCCGCGCCCTGACCGCCCATCATGACCTCCTCGCCCTCGATCCTTGCACATATGTGCAGTGGGCTTGCGCGAGATGCCACACAGGTCGATGCTGGTTGGCAAGTAAGGAAGCGAGGGTCGACGATGATCGATTCCACACACTCGTCTGCGGAGCGCGCCGAGGTCAGCGCCGTCCGCGAGTCCGGACGCACGAGCGTCCTCGTCATCGGTGGCGGGATCAACGGGATCTCCACCTTCCGTGATCTGGCCCTCCAGGGAGTGGACGTCGTCCTCGTCGAGCGCGGCGACTTCGCCTCCGGCGCGTCGTCCGCATCGAGCCACATGATCCATGGGGGGATCCGGTACCTCGAGAACGGCGAGTTCCGACTCGTGCGCGAGTCCGTAGAAGAGCGCAATGGACTGCTCAAGATCGCCCCGCACTACGTCAAGCCGCTCCAGACAACGATCCCGATCTACTCGACCTTCTCCGGCATCCTGTCCGCTCCCCTGCGCTTCCTCACCCACAAGAGCGGGAAGCCGCAAGAGCGCGGCGCGTTCCTCATCAAGGTCGGTCTCACGATCTACGACACGTTCTCGCGCGACGGCGGAACCGTCCCGCGACACCGCTTCCTCGGACGGAAGAAGTCGCTGGCCGAGCTTCCTTCACTCGACCCGCGGATCAAGTACACCGCAACCTACTACGACGCCTCCATGCACGACCCGGAGCGTCTCGCGCTCGATGTTCTCCAGGACGGACGGGCAGCCCACCCCGAGGCGCACGCGCTGAACTACGTCGAAGCGATCGCCCGCGACGGTGACAAGATCACGCTCCGCGACCGCGAGAGCGGAACCGAGTTCTCCGTGCAGGCCGACGTCGTCGTCAACGCCTCGGGGCCCTGGACGGACTTGACGAACGACGCGCTCGGCGAGGACACGAAGTACATGGGCGGCACGAAGGGTTCGCACATCGTGCTCGACCACCCCGAGCTGCTCGAGGCGACGCAGGGTCGTGAGATCTTCTTCGAGCACTCCGACGGCCGCATCGTCCTGATCTACCCGCTCAAGGGCCGGGTTCTGGTCGGCACGACCGACATCGATGCCGACCCGCGCGAGGTGCCGGTGTGCACCGAAGAGGAGGTCGACTACTTCTTCGACCTCATCCACCACGTCTTCCCGACGATCCCGGTGGCGCGCGACCAGATCGTCTACAAGTTCTCGGGCATCCGCCCGCTGCCGCGTCACGAGGACACGGCTCCCGGCTTCGTCTCGCGCGATTACCGCATCGAAGTCGACCAGAAGGGGCCGGTTCCGCTCGTGAGCCTCGTCGGCGGCAAGTGGACGACGTTCCGCGCGCTCGGCGAGTCGCTCTCCGATGTCGTGCTCGGCCTGCTCGGCCGTACCCGCACCGTTTCCACGGCCGGTCGAGCAATCGGTGGCGGCCGCGAGTTCCCGCGCACGGAGAAGGCGAAGCGCCTGTGGGTTCAGGAGAACCTCGCCGGTGCCGGCGCACGTGCCGACAGCCTCATCGCACGCTACGGCACCCGCGCCGCCCAGGTCTGGGAGTATGTCGAGCAGGGCACCGATGAGCCCCTCGCAAAGGGCGACCTCTCGACCCGCGAACTCGAATGGATGGTGCACAACGAGATGGTGAGTCGTCTCGAAGACGTGGTGCTGCGGCGCACCAGCATCGCCTTCACCGGAAATGCGGACGCCGAGGTCCTCGATGAGATCGCCGATGCGCTCGCCCCGATGCTCGGCTGGGACCGCTCGCGGCACGACGCCGAGCTGGACCAGACACGTCAGCTGCTCAACGAGCGGCACGGACTCGATATCCAGTCCCGCACCCGCGGCTGACTGGACTTCGGACAGCCGCCCTCCTCGCGGCGCAACCCCCATAACGTGTCGGGGCAGAGGGGCCTCGACACACAAGAAAGGTCAAAGAAGACATGGCTGATGTGAATCTCGGTCTCTACTTCCTCTCGGAGTTGGTCGGCACAGCGATGCTCGTCCTGCTCGGATGTGGTGTCGTGGCCAACGTGGCCCTTGCGAAGAACAAGGGCTTCGGTGGCGGCTTCCTGATGGTCAACTGGGGATGGGGCCTCGCGGTCTTCGCCGGTGTGCTCGTCTCCGCGTATTCCGGTGCGATCATCAACCCGGCTGTCGGCATCGGACTCTTCGTCGCCGGCAAGATCTCGTTCGTGATGTTCCTGACCGCAACGGCCGCTGAACTCCTCGGCGCGATCCTCGGCGCGATCGTCGTGTGGCTCGCCTACAAGCAGCACTTCGACGAGGAACCGGAGGCCGCCAACAAGCTCGGCGTCTTCTCGACCGGTCCCGCGATCCGCTCCTACGGGTGGAACCTCGTCACGGAGATCATCGGAACGTTCGTCCTCGTGTTCGTCATCTTCGCGTTCGCGGATTACGGTGACATCCAGGTCGGCACGCCCGGAGGCCTCGGACCGCTCACCGCCCTCCCGGTCGCACTGCTCGTGGTCGGTATCGGTGCATCGCTCGGTGGTCCGACCGGCTACGCGATCAACCCCGCCCGTGACCTCGGCCCGCGCATCGCGCACGCGATCCTGCCGATCAAGGGCAAGGGCACCAGCGACTGGTCCTACTCGTGGGTTCCGGTCGTCGGTCCGCTCATCGGTGGTGTGATCGCCGCACTCGCAGCCCCCGTGCTGCTCGGCCTCGCCGGCTGACCGACCCCTCATCCGCACTGGAATTCAAAGGAGAGCACAAGTGGCTGACTACATCATCGCCATCGACCAGGGAACCACGTCGAGCCGCGCGATCATCTTCGACAAGAAGGGCAGCATCGTCGCGACCGGGCAGAAGGAGCACGAACAGATCCTTCCGAAGGCAGGCTGGGTCGAGCACGACGCTGCAGAGATCTGGCGCAACGTACAAGAGGTCATCGGTTTGGCCCTGGGCCGCGCCGACCTGACGCGTCACGACATCGCGGCCGTCGGTATCACCAACCAGCGTGAGACCGCCGTCGTGTGGGACAAGAACACCGGCAAGCCGATCTACAACGCGATCGTCTGGCAGGACACCCGCACGCAGGAGATCGTCGACCGGCTGGCGGCCGACGGCGGTGTCGAGCGGTTCAAGCCGGTCGTCGGCCTGCCGCTCGCGACGTACTTCTCGGGGACCAAGATCGCGTGGATCCTGGAGAACGTCGAGGGCGCCCGCGAGAAGGCGGAGGCAGGCGACCTGCTCTTCGGCACCACCGACTGCTGGGTGCTGTGGAACCTGACGGGCGGCGCCGACGGCGGCGTGCACGCGACCGACGTCACCAATGCATCGCGCACGATGTTCATGGACCTCGAGACCCTCGAGTGGCGCGATGACATCCTGGAAGCCTTCGGTGTGCCGCGCTCGATGATGCCGCAGATCCGTTCCTCGTCCGAGGTGTACGGCACCGCGGAGAGCTCCTCGCTTCTGCGGGAGACGCCGATCGCCGGCATCCTCGGCGACCAGCAGGCCGCGACGTTCGGTCAGGCTGCCTTCCAGACCGGCGAGAGCAAGAACACCTACGGCACCGGGTGCTTCCTGATCTTCAACACGGGCGAGGAAGTCGTCCACTCGAAGAACGGGCTGCTCACCACCGTCGGCTACAAGCTCGGCGACGGGCCGACCCACTACGCACTCGAGGGATCGATCGCGGTCACAGGGTCGCTCATCCAATGGCTGCGGGACCAGCTCGGCATCATCTCCTCGGCCCCCGAGGTGGAGAAGCTGGCCGAGCAGGTCGAGGACAACGGCGGCGTGTACATCGTCCCCGCATTCTCAGGACTGTTCGCCCCCTACTGGCGTCCGGACGCCCGGGGAGCGATCGTCGGCCTCACCCGGTACGCGAACAAGAACCACATCGCGCGCGCCGCGCTGGAGGCCGTGGCCTTCCAGACTCGCGACGTGCTGGATGCGGTCAACGCCGATGCCGGAGTGGACCTGACGGAACTCAAGGTCGATGGCGGCATGGTCGCCAACGACGCGCTCATGCAGTTCCAGGCGGACGTCCTCGGTGTCCCGGTCGTGCGCCCCGTCGTGGCGGAGACCACGGCGCTCGGAGCGGCGTATGCGGCCGGTCTCGCGGTCGGGTTCTGGAACGGCCTGGATGACCTCTCCGCCAACTGGCAGGAGGACAAGCGCTGGGAGCCGTCGATGGATGAAGCCGAGCGCGACCGCCAGCTGCGGTTGTGGCGCAAGGCCGTCACGAAGTCCATGGACTGGGTCGACGAAGACGTCAAGTAACAGCGTCGAGTGGAGCGAAGCGGGTCCGGAGTTCAGCTCCGGACCCGATCGGAAGAGC
>NZ_JAIVLG010000005.1 GCF_020524545.1 Microbacterium paraoxydans
GTTCAGCTCCGGACCCGCTTCTCTCGTCTCACGACGCCCCTCACACCGGACGCTGCGCTGCGGCCTCGCGCTCCGACCGAATGGTGTCCAGCACCGCGAGAAACGCCGTGGCCACTGTCCGGGGCGCGGCCACGTCCCAGGCGACGTGCTCGACCCGTTGGGGACCGTCGAGCACGTCGACGGTCACGACGTCGGCTCCCGATCGCGCCACCGTCCCGGGTGCGAGAAGAGTGACCGCAAGCCCCGCCTCCACGAGCCCGAGGAGGAGAGCGGCCGAATCGGCTTCGAACGCGACATCCCTCGCCACACCGGCGGATGCGAACGCAGCGTCGCTCTGCGCTCGGCCGGAGGTCGCAGCGGGGAAGTCGGCGAAGGTCAGGTCGGCAAGGTCCTCGATTCGCACTGCTCCCGCTCCTGCCAGGGCGTGTCCGCGTGGGACCGCCGCCACCAGCCGGTCACGCGACAGAGCGCGCGACGCCACGCCGACCGGCTCCACTCCGTCGAGCAGACCGAGAAGAGCCACATCGACATCACCCCGGCGGAGGCGCGTGGCGAGCGTGTCGCTGTTCCCGACCTGCAGCTCGACCCTGGCTTGTGGATGCTGTGCACGGAACGCGACGAGCACGGCGGGGAGATCGACCGCGGTCACCGTCGGGATGACGCCGATCCGAAGGGTCCCCACCACGGTGCCGTCGACGGCGGCGACGACCTCCCTCGCCTGCTCCGCCGCCCGGACCGCCGTGCGCGCGTGAGCGAGGAACACTTCACCGGCCTCGCTCAGGCGAACGCTCCGACTCGATCTGATGAACAGTCGGCGGCCGAGCTCCCGTTCGAGCGCGGCGATCTGGTGGCTGAGCGCCGACTGAGTCACGAAGCAGCGCTCAGCTGCCCGGGTGAAGCTCGAAGTGGCGGCCACCTCCACCACGTATCGGAGCTGTTGGAGTTCCATCTATCCATGATCCATCTTCATGTTTACTGTGACAACCATGCGTTAGACTCATCAGCGCGAGGCGCGCACCCTGGAGATATGAACCGCGTGCCGCTCGTGCTCCTCACCGCCCTCGCACCGATCTCCTGGGGGACGACCTATCTCGTGACGACAGAGCTCCTCCCGCCCGGACACCCGCTGTTCGCCGGTCTCCTCCGTTCGCTCCCCGCCGGGCTTCTCGCAGTGGCCCTGAGCCGACGGCTTCCGCAGGGTGCGTGGTGGTGGAAGTCCATGACACTCGGCGCACTCAACATCGGCGTGTTCTTCCCGCTTCTGTTCCTCGCGGCCGAACGTCTCCCCGGCGGGGTGGCGGCAGCGGTCGGCGGAGCCCAACCCCTCATCGTGCTCGCGCTCGGCGCCCTCGTGCTGCAGGAACGCATCCGACCCATCACCGCGATGGCCGCCGTCGTCGGGGCTGGGGGTGTCGCCGTGGTCGTCCTCGGCCCTGCGGCAGAGCTCGATCTCTGGGGAGTCCTCGCCGCGCTCGGCGGTGTCGCCGCGACCGGCATGGGGATGATCCTCACCAAGCGCTGGGGCAGTCCGATCGGGGTCGGCCCCGTGACCTACGCCGGCTGGCAACTCAGCGCCGGAGGTCTTCTCCTGCTGCCGGTCACTCTGTTCGTCGAAGGAGTGCCGTCGCGGATCGACGGTGAGGCAACGCTCGGGTATCTGTGGCTCGGCACAGCGGGAGGGATCGTCGCCTACTCGCTGTGGTTCCGTGGGATCCAGCAGTTGCCGGTGATCGTGCCGGGGCTGCTCGCGCTGCTCTCCCCGCTCGTCGCGACCCTGCTCGGGGCGCTCGTCGCGGGTGAGTGGTTCACCCCGCTCCAGGCGATCGGATTCGTGATGACGCTCGGTGCGCTGGCGCTGGGCCAGATCGTCGCGCGTCCGGGAACGGGAGCGGGAAATCCCGCAGCATCGGCGATCGCGCCCGTGCTCACCGCACCGCGCTGAGCAGGCTCAGCCCTTGCCGAAGAGCTTCTGGATCTCCGCCAGATCGGCCTCGCTGGGAGCCTGGGAGGCGCCGTTGCCCAGCCCGAAGCCCGACCCCGTCGGCGCCGCAGAGGAGGTGACACCCGCGTTCTCCGCGGCGCGCTTGGCCGGGTTGCCCGAACGAGAGCCGCCGGACGACTTGCCCTTCTTGCCCTTCCCACGCTTCGAGGACGCACCGGGACGCCCCATGCCGGGCACCGCCCCCATGCCGGGGATGTTGGGCGTGCCTCCTCGGGCCACCGTCTTCATCATCTTCGCCGCCTGCTCGAACCGTTGCACGAGCTGGTTCACGTCCGTGACTGTCATGCCGGCACCACGCGCGATACGCAGACGGCGGGAGCCGTTGAGCACCTTCGGGTTTCGCCGCTCCCCCGGCGTCATCGAACGGATGATGGCCTCGGTGCGATCGATCTCACGCTCGTCGAAGTCCTCGAGCTGCTGCTTCATCTGACCCATGCCCGGGAGCATCCCGAGCATCTTCTTCATCGACCCCATCTTCTTCATCTGCTGCAGCTGCTCGAGGAAGTCCTCGAGTGTGAAGGCCTCCGTCGCGAGCTTCTCGGCCACCTTCATGGCCTCTTCCTCATCGAAGGCCTGCTGGGCCTGCTCGATGAGGGTCAGGATGTCGCCGAGGTCGAGGATGCGACTCGCCATGCGGTCGGGGTGGAACGGCTCGAGGTCTTCGAGGCGCTCACCCGTCGACGCGAAGATGATCGGACGCCCGGTCACGGACGCCACGGAGAGAGCGGCACCACCACGTGCGTCACCGTCGAGTTTCGACAGCACGACGCCGGTGAAATCGACGCCTTCCTGGAACGCTTTGGCCGTGTTCACCGCGTCCTGACCGATCATCGCGTCGATGACGAACAGGACCTCGTCGGGGTTTACCGCCTTCCGGATGTCGGCGGCCTGCTTCATGAGCTCGGCATCGACGCCGAGACGTCCGGCTGTATCGATGATCACGACGTCGTGCTGCTGCCGTCGCGCGTACTCGACGCCGTCGCGCGACACCTTCACCGGATCACCGACGCCGTTGCCGGGCTCCGGGGCGTAGACCGCGGCACCAGCCTGCTCGGCGACCACCTGGAGCTGGTTGACGGCGTTGGGACGCTGCAGGTCGGCAGCGACCAGGAGCGGCGTATGCCCTTCGCCCTCGAGCTGCTTCGCGAGCTTGCCCGCGAAAGTTGTCTTACCGGAACCCTGCAGACCGGCGAGCATGATCACGGTCGGAGCGGTCTTCGCGAACTGCAGTCGGCGCTGCTCGCCGCCGAGGATCTGGATCAGCTCCTCGTTCACGATCTGCACGACCTGTTGCGCGGGGTTCAGCGCCTTGTTGACCTCGTCGCCGAGCGCGCGTTCACGCACCTTGGCGGTGAAGTCCTTGACGACGAGGAGCGCGACGTCGGCATCGAGCAGCGCGCGACGGATCTCGCGCACGGTGCCGTCGACATCTGCCGCGGTGAGCTTTCCCTTCGTGCGAAGGTTGCGGAAGGTCTCAGTGAGCCGATCGGAGAGCGTGCCAAAGGTAGCCATGGTGCTGTCGATTCTACGCGAGCGGAGCCACCACCCTCAGCGCGGCGCGGACCCGACTCTCCGCGGGACGTCATTCCGACCAGGGCAGGACACGGATCATCCCCAGCGCGTCGGTGAGCACGCCTTCGGGAGTTCCCCGCCCGGCGCCCTGCTCGGCCCAGACGCGCAGTGACGAAAAGACGGCTGCAGCATGCGCGGCGCCGAGGACATCGGCGCGCACCACGCCCGCCCCGGAGTGCCGGGCCGCACGTGACACCGCCGCGGCGAGTCTCGCCAGACGCAAGCCGGTGTCGCGCACGAGTTCGTCCTCGACCCCCATGGCGGCTGCGTTGCGGAGTGCGAGGGCCAGAGCGTCCGGCGCGAAGCCTCGGACGACGAGCAGAAGGATGCCACGTACGGCATCGGCGGTCGCGTGCGTCCCCAGTTCATCGAGCGACTCGATCGCCTGTCCGATCCGCTCGTCGACGCCGGACCACAACACGTCGCTCTTCGAGGTGAAGTAATTGAAGAAGCTCGACCGGCTCACGCCTGCCCGCTGGGTGATGTCGGCGACCGAGGTCCCCTCATAGCCGCGCTCGAGGAAGAGCTCGCAGGCTGCTTCCGCGAGGGTCTCGCGCGACGACGCCTTGGGGCGCCCTGCACGGCCGGTGGAACTCATGTGCTCACGCTACCGCGCGCGACGGATATGCACCTTAACCCGCTTTCGGAGGTATTGTTGGACGCAATCCAAATACGCATCGTCGATGGGAGGGCGCATGCTCGACATCCTCACGCCGGGACTCGCTCCCGACCTCGTCCCGTATGCCGACGGGTGGGAGCTGCAGCGCCGCATCCACGCGGGCGTGGTGGACGGGACCCGCCGGGACACACTCATCCTGCTCGAACACGAGGCGGTCTACACCGCCGGGAAGCGTACCGAGGCACACGAGCGACCTCGGGACGGCACGCCTGTCATCGATGTCGACCGCGGGGGAAAGATCACCTGGCACGGACCGGGTCAGCTCGTCGGCTACCCCATCGTCCGGCTCCCCGAACCGATGGACGTCGTCGCGCACGTGCGGCGGCTGGAGCGCATCCTGATCGATGTACTCCGCCCTCTCGGGGTCGACGGATACCAGGTCGACGGACGCAGCGGAGTCTGGGTTCGTCGACCTCTCTCGGAGGACAAGGTCGCGGCCATCGGAGTACGTGTGCAGCAGGGCGTGACGATGCACGGCTTCGCGATCAACTGCGACAACAGCCTCGGAGGGTTCCGCGGCATCATCCCCTGCGGCATCACAGATGCCGGTGTCACCACCGTGAGTGAGGTCGTGGGGGCCGACGTCTCCCCCGCCGACCTCGTCGATCACGTCACGACCGCTTTCCTCACCGAGTACGCAGGAGTTCCCGCATGACCGCCGCCCCCGAAGGACGCAAGCTCCTCCGACTGGAGATCCGCAACGCAGAGACCCCGATCGAGCGGAAGCCCGAGTGGATCAAGACCAGAGCGAAGATGGGCCCCGAGTACACCGCGCTGCACTCGCTCGTGAAGAGCGAAGACCTGCACACGGTGTGCCAGGAAGCCGGCTGCCCCAACATCTACGAGTGCTGGGAGGACCGAGAGGCCACGTTCCTCATCGGGGGTTCGCAGTGCACCCGACGCTGCGACTTCTGCCAGATCGACACCGGAAAGCCGGACGCCTACGACACCGATGAGCCCCGCCGCGTCGCCGAGAGCGTCGTGCGCATGAACCTCCGCTACGCCACCGTGACGAGCGTCGCACGCGACGACCTTCCGGACACCGGCGCGTGGCTCAACGCCGAGACCGTGCGGAAGATCCACGAGCTCAACCCGAATACCGGCGTCGAGCTGCTCGCCAACGAGCACAACGCCGATCCGGCCTTCCTCGGGCAGATCTTCGAAGCCCGCCCGGAGGTGTTCGCGCACAATGTCGAGACCGTTCCGCGCATCTTCAAGCGCATTCGTCCCGCGTTCCGTTACGAGCGCTCACTCGACGTTCTGACCCAGGCCCGCGACGCCGGTCTGATCACGAAGTCGAACCTCATCCTGGGAATGGGCGAGGAACCGGAGGAGGTCGTCCAGGCACTGCACGACCTCCATGACGCAGGATGCGACATCATCACGATCACGCAATATCTGCGTCCGTCACCGCGCCATCACCCCGTCTCACGCTGGGTGAAGCCGGCCGAGTTCGTGGAGTTCAAGGAAGAGGCCGAACGCATCGGCTTCCTCGGCGTGCTCGCCGGTCCCCTCGTACGTTCGTCCTATCGTGCCGGGCGTCTGTGGGCACAATCGATGGTGTCGAAGGGGCGGCAGATCCCCGATCACCTCGCGCACATCGCCGAGAGCGCGGACCTCGGATTCGCGCAGGCGGTCTGACCTGCCACGATCGCCGGCGTCACCGGCAACGGTTGCGGTTCAGTCAGCGCTCATCACGGACTGGACCGACCCGTCCGAGCCGAGGTTGACGAGCAGGACGTCGTCGGACGAGCTGTCGTCCAGGGCGTATTCGAGTACGGCGAAGGGTTCCGAACCGCCATGCTCGTCGGCCAGGATCGTCATACTCATCAGCCGGAGCGACCGGATGATGTCCACCGCAGCATCACCGGACACGTCGACGAGGACATCCGGGAGGTCATCTCCGTACTCCTCCTGCTGTTGCAGGATGTACTCGGTCACCTCGCTCGTCCGGTCGTCCACCTCCGCCAGCATGCCGCGACGTGCCGTCCCGTCCACGTTCTCGAGGCCGGCGATGAGACCCGCGGCGATGTCGAGCGCGTCGGCGGACACATCATCCTGGTCGGGGGCGGTCAGATCGACGGTGACGCTCTGGTCACCGAGCTCCACGGTCTCCGACCAGAAGATCGAGCCGTCGGGGCCCGAGGACAGGAGTCCGAAGTAGTCGTGTTCGATGGCCATAACGCTATGAAACCAGCCTCATGCTCACGGCGGTAGTCCCGTCCTCAGCCGACCAGGGATTGGACGAAGACATGCGGGGTGAATCCGGTGAGATCGTCGATCCCCTCCCCCTGCCCGAGCAGCTTCACGGGGATACCGGTGCGCTCTTGAACCGCCAGCACGAACCCGCCCTTGGCCGATCCGTCGAGCTTGGTGAGGACGAGCCCGGTGACGCCTGCGTGCTGCAGGAAAGCTTCGGCCTGCATCACGCCGTTCTGCCCCGTGGTCGCGTCGAGGACGAGAAGGACCTCGCTGATAGGGGCCTGCTTCTCGATGACACGTCGCACCTTGGTGAGCTCGTCCATGAGACCGCCCTTGGTGTGCAGACGCCCGGCGGTATCGATGATCGCGATCTCGATACCCTCGCGCTTGGCGTACTCGACGGTCTGGAATGCCACGGACGCGGGGTCCTGACCTTCCTGCTGGGGGCGGACGATCGCCGCGCCTCCGCGTTGGGCCCAGGTGGCGAGCTGATCCACCGCGGCGGCGCGGAACGTGTCCGCCGCCCCGACCACGACGCTGCGCTGGTAACCGCGGAGGAACTTGGTGAACTTCCCGATGGTCGTCGTCTTGCCGACGCCGTTGACTCCGACGACCAGCACGACGGCAGGGCGTTCGGTGAGCTTGAGCGTGGTGTCGAACTTCGCGAAGTGCTCCTCGAGGGTCTCCCTGAGCATCCGCTGGAGGTCCTGAGGATCGGTGGTGCGATACCTCTCGACCTTCGCCCGCAGCTCCTCGACGACTCGCTCACTGATGTCGGGACCGAAGTCCGCGGTGATCAGCGCTGTCTCGAGGTCCTCCCACGTCGTCTCATCGATCGTGGGTTTGACGAACATGCCGCGCAGTGCGCGACCGAGTGACCAGGACTTCTCCGCCATCTCTCCAGCCTACGGGTAGAGGAGGGGATCGACCGCGAAGCCGGCCCCGATCGGTCACACTGCGGCGGCCGCCCTGTCTCCGACTCGCTGCCCGACGACCGCGGATACGCCGTCCTGACGCATGGAGACGCCGTAGAGGGCATCGGCGATCTCCATCGTGCGCTTCTGGTGGGTGATGATGAGCAGCTGCGAACTCTCCCGGAGCTGCTCGAACACCGTGAGCAGGCGCCCGAGGTTCGCGTCGTCCAGCGCCGCCTCGACCTCGTCGAGGATGTAGAACGGGCTCGGCCGCGCCTTGAAGATCGCCACGAGCAGAGCGACGGCTGCCAGCGAACGCTCACCGCCGGAGAGCAGCGACAACCTCTCGATCTTCTTCCCGACCGGACGCACCGACACCTCGATTCCGGTGGTCAGCAAGTTCTCGGGATCGGTCAGAGCGATGCTCCCGGTCCCACCGGGGAACAGCAGCGGGAAGACCTGCCCGAAGGCCTCTTTCGTGTCTTCGAAGGCACTCGCGAAGATCGTCTCCATCCGCTCGTCGAGGTCGGCGATGATCGTGAGGAGGTCCTCCCGCGTCTGCGTCAGGTCGGCGAGCTGCTCGGTGAGGAACGCATGGCGCTGTTCGAGCGCAGCGAACTCCTCGAGCGCCAACGGATTCACCCGGCCGAGCTGCGTGAGCTTCCGCTCCGCCTCCGCGAGACGACGTTGTTGAAGGCGACGGTCGAACGGGATCGCGGTGGCGTCGTGCGCGTCCTCGGCGGTTGGTTCCGAACCCGGATCACGAGGAACCAGCTGATCGGGTCCATATTCCGCGACGAGAATATCTTCGTCGAGCGACAGCTCGGACGACACCCGCTCGAGCAGGCTGCTCAAGTGCAGCTTCTTCTCGTGGATCTGCAGCTCCAGCCCGTGCACGCTCTCCGTGAGCCCCGACAGGCGTTCCCGGAGCGACGTCTCCTGGGCGCGCAGGGCGACGAGTTCCTGGTTCTGCGCCGACCGTGCGGCCTCGGCTTCAGCGAGAGCCACCCGGGCTTCGGTGACCGATCGGTCGAGAGAGTCGAGGATGCGCGGGAGTTCGTCGGCCACGCCGGAAGCGGCCTCGCGCTGGGCACGACGGATCACGGCGCGGCGTGCGGCCTCAGCCGCGGCGTCCCGTTCCTGTTCACGTTGCCGTTCGAGACTCGCCACCCTTGCCTGGGCGGCTCGCACCCGCTCGCGCAGCGTCTCGATCTCGAGGCGTGATCGCACTTCTCCCTCCCGGGCGCGTTCGAGCGCCTCCAGGAGTCCATCGCGGGCGGAAGCGTCGAGCACAGGGCGCGGTGTCGCGATCGCCTCGTCCAGTGCGACTGCGGCCTCCGTGGCCTTCGTCTCGGCGTCGGCGACGGCATCCTGCGCCTGGGCGAGCCCGGTCTCGAGCCGCTCGCATTCGGCGACCGCGGCTTCGTGTCGCACCGTGACGCGGTTCACCTGTTCCGCATGGGTGGCGAGGGCGGCATCGTGTTCGCGAAGAACGCGCAGCGCGTCCTTCGCCTGGCGTCGCGCCGTCTCCACCGCCTCGTTCGCATCCTCCCGAGCCTCGCGGAGCGAGTCGACCACGATCTGGACCTCGGCGAGTCGCTCCGCTGCGGCATCCCGCTCCGCGGCGAGCTCGAGCCGGGAGCGCTCGCCCCCGGACCCTGTTCGCAGGGTGTGCGCCGTGATCACATCGCCACCGATCGTCACGATCGTCGTGGACGTGTCACCCGCGGTGTCCAGCGCCGTGCGTGCCGCACGAGCCGCGTCCAGGTCGTTCGCGACGAGGACGTGGGACAGGACGCCGAGAACACCCTCGGGTGCGGTGACGGTATCCACCGCAGGCGTGACACCGTCGATCGGTGCGACGACCACGGACCGGGCGCCTGGTACGTCTGCGACGACGAAGTCGACCACTCCGCGGCGATGCTGGGCCGCCTGCTCGGCCTGCGCGAAGGCATCGGCTGCGGTATCGATGAGCACGCCCTCGGCGAGCGGACCCAGCACTGCCGCGATCGCTGCTTCGAAGCCGGCGCGGACCTGCACCGCATCGCCGACCAGGCCACGCACTCCCCGACCGCCGGCCTCGACGACCTCTGCCGCCCCACCCGACAGCGCCAGCGCACTGCTCAGAGCCGCAGCCTTCGCGGTCAGGGCATCGACCTCGCGCTCAGCGGTGTGGAGGCGCTCGCGGAGGGTCTCCCGCTCCGTTTCCGCTGCCGTGGACGCCCGCTGAGCGCTCTCGTAGGCCGCGGCATACTCGACAGCGGTGCCCTCTGGCGCCTCGGCATCGTCGATCGCCTCGAGCGCCTCGGCGGCCTCCCGTCGACGCACGTTCGCCGCTTCGAGCGCGTTCTCCTGCCGAAGCACGGCCCCGCGCACCGCGGCGAGGGCGGAAGCAGCTGCGTCGGCCGTGCCGCGCAGAGCGGAGATGCGCATGTCGTACTCGGAGACGAGTGCACTCTGCTCGGCGATGTCCACGTCGAGCGTGTCCAGCTCGGCACGAGCCTGCACCACCTCGCGGCTTGCCGACGCGGCAGCGTCCTGCGCATCGCCAAGACCGGCCGAGATCACATCGATCTCTTCCTTCGCCTCGTCGATGGTGGCCTGGGTCACGGAGACCGTGGTGACAGCGGCGTCATCCTCCTCCGATCCGAGCAGCGCGAGGCGCTGATTCGCCAGCGTGTACAGTCCGCGCATTCGCTCCTGCACCTGCTCGAGGCCGAAAGCGACGCTACGCGCCTCGTCGACGGCGACCGAGTTCTGCTCGTGTTCGAGACGAGCGATGCTGGCTCGCACCGTCTCCGCCTGGTCCGACAGCACCAGGCGTTCGGTGTGGCGTTCGTGCTCGGTGCGCGTGTGGTCGGCCAGAGCGGTGCGCAGCGCGACCACGTCGTCGGCGAAGATCCTCGCCTTCGCATCACGGACGACAGCAGCGATGGTCTGCGCCTCGCGCGCGATCTCGGCCTGGCGCCCGAGGGGCTTCAGCTGGCGTCGGATCTCTCCGGCGAGGTCGCTCAGACGGGTGAGATTGGTCTGCATGGCATCGAGCTTGCGAAGGGTCTTCTCCTTTCGTCGCCGATGCTTCAGGATTCCGGCCGCCTCCTCGATGAAGCCCCGTCGATCTTCCGGAGAGGCCTGCAGAACGGTGTCAAGTCGCCCCTGGCCGACGATCACGTGCATCTCTCGCCCCAGACCGGAGTCGCTCAAGAGCTCCTGCAGGTCGAGAAGGCGGCACCCCTCGCCGTTGATCGCGTACTCGCTCGAGCCGTTCCGGAACAGCGTGCGGCTGATCGTCACCTCGGCATACTCGATCGGCAAGGCGCCGTCGGCATTGTCGATGGTGAGCTGCACCTCGGCGCGCCCGAGCGGACCGCGAGTCGACGTGCCCGCGAAGATCACGTCCTCCATCTTGCCGCCGCGAAGGGTCTTCGCACCCTGCTCCCCCATCACCCAGGCGAGAGCGTCGACGACGTTCGACTTGCCGGAGCCGTTCGGACCGACGATGCAGGTGACACCGGGCTCGAAGACGAAACTCGTCGGCTGTGCGAACGACTTGAAGCCCTTGAGCGTCAGGCTCTTCAGATGCATATGGGCACCGCTCGTCCGGGGAGAATCACGCGGCTACGCTACCGGAATTCCGGGCCGGAACGGTCATCCCGCGCGGATGCTCCACGAACCCGACGTGGTCGCGACACGCCGAGTCCGTGGCGACATGCTTGACGTCTCCGGGGCACGTTCGCTACGGTGGCCTCCGGATCGCCACACGAAAGGAGGTTACCGATGATGATTCAGCTCAACGCACAGGCCACTGGCCTCACCGCGCCCGCGCATTTCGCGCCGCGCCCTGCGTTCTCGGTAACCGCCGGCGTCCGCTCGAGCGCGCTCTGCTAGAACCGCACCCCGAGATTCCCGGCCTGTAGTGGGCCGTCTCCGGTCGTTCGTTCCGCGCCCCATCCCCTGATCTGCTCCAGATCACGGATCTTCCGCCGCCTTCGGCATCCGCTTCTTCGCGGACCCGACGAGCCGCATCCTTCCGCACCGTCCCGACTGTTTCAGCGGTCGTGCGTCGGCGCTTCCGCACCCCATCCCACCATCACTCACGAAGGAATCACCGTGAACACCACGTTGCCCCGCAGCGTCTCCCATCCGCCCGATATCGAGGACCGTGAGGTCCTCCAGATCCCCCGCCCCGACGAACTGCGCCGACTCTCGCTCGCGGATCGTCTCTCCCTCCGGATCGGCCTCTGGCTGTTCCAGAGGGCGCAGCGCCCGCAGCGGCAACGCCGCGGCCTGTACCTCGACCCGTCCGAGCTGTTCCTCCTCGGAGAGCAGCGCCACCGCTCCGCCGCCGAGTCGTCCGCCCTGCTGACGTTCGACCTGCAGCGGGGGATGCGCTGACGGGCAGCCAACCGTGAACGCTCCGATCTCCCTGCCCCGCATTCGCCCGTGGTCCTCACGGGCGAATGCGGGCACCCGCTCCGCACACCGGCTCACCCGGAAGCCCCACTCGAAGGAAACGACATGACGACCATCGAACCGACGATCACCCCCCTGGTGGTGCCGGTCTCCCTGGACGATGACGACGCCGCGGACTTCCGCGCATACGGCGAACTCAACCGGCGAATCTGCGACGAGCAGGTCGGTCTGCCCGATCTCGCTCCGGACGCCGCGCAGATGCTGCCGGATTGGCAGGATGACACCGATTCGCTCGACCTCGGCTTCGTCGCGCGCCTGGGCGACGAGATCGTCGGGATGATCACGATCTCCTTCGCGCAGGAGGCTGAAGCCCACGCGGCCGAGCTCGACCTGCTCGTTCCGGAAGCCCACTGGGGGCGGGGCGTCGAGAACGCGCTGCTCACCCGAGCTGAATCAGAAGCACGTGCGCAAGGTCGAACCCTTCTGCAGCTCTGGTCCCTCCACCGGCCGAAGCAGTCCGACCGGATGATCGTGCCGCGCACCGGGTGGGGGCGTATCCCGGCTACTCCGCTCTCCGATCTGGCCGAGGGGAACGGGTTCGTGCTGGAGCAGGTCGAGCGCAACAGCGAGTACGACCTCCGTAGCGACCCCGCACCCCTTCGGACTGCGCTGGATGATGCCCTCGCGGTGGCCGGGGCCGACTATCGCGTCGTCGAGTGGGACATGCCGACGCCACCGGAGCTGCGGGACGGCTTCGCCGGGGTTCTCGCGCGGTTGTCGACGGATGCACCGAGCGGCGACATGGACTTCCCCGAGGAGTCCTGGGACGCCGAGCGGGTGGTACGTCGCGAAGCGCGTCTGCTCGGGGCGGGTCAGACCGTATCGGTCGTCGCCGTCGAACATGTGCCCACCGGAGAACTCGTCGCATACAACGAACTCCTCATCGCAGCCGACCGCACCGGGGTCACGCATCAGTTCGGCACTCTGGTGAGCAAAGCCCACCGAGGACACCGTCTCGGCACGATCGTCAAATGCGCGAATCTGCTGCGCTGGCGGGAGTTGATGCCCGACTCCTCCGTGGTCTCCACCTTCAACGCGGAGGAGAACCGGCCGATGCTGGACATCAACGAGGCGATCGGTTTCGTCCCGGTGTCCTACGCCGGCGGCTGGCAACGAGCTCTCTGAGCGCATGCGGACCCGATCTCATTCGACGGGATGACCTCGGGTCCGCATCGTCATCCGCCAGGCCGACGCCCCAGCAGCGGGCGAAGCAGAGGCTGGAATCATGAATGTTCCTGTGATCGAAGCCCACGCCCTCAGCAAGACCTACGGGATGACCCGCGCACTCGCCGGTGTCGACCTCGCGATCGGCCGCGGCGAGTCCGTCGCGATCATGGGCGCCTCCGGTTCCGGCAAGACCACGCTCCTGCACGTGCTGGCCGGCATCACCGCACCCGATGCGGGAAGTGTCGTCTTCCGTCCGGCCGAAGGCGCACCGATCGAGGTCACCGCCCTCGGCGAGTCCGCCCGTTCGCGGCTCCGGCGAGAGCGGTTCGGGTTCGTGTTCCAACAGGGGCTGCTCATTCCGGAGCTGACCGCCGTGGAGAACGTCGCGCTCGCCTCGATGATCAACGGAGTCCGACGACAGGATGCCATCCCTCATGCGGCCTCCTGGCTCGCGGCGCTCGGGCTCGCCGGCATGGAAGAGCGTCGAATCGGGGAGCTGTCGGGCGGACAGGCCCAGCGGGTCGCCATCGCGCGTGCTCAGGCCACCGGCGCGGAGCTGGTCTTCGCCGACGAACCCACCGGCGCCCTCGATTCACAGACCTCGAACGAGGTGATGGACGCGCTCCTCTGGTCGACGACAGGTCAAGGGCGCACGCTCGTCGTCGTCACCCATGATCCGGATGTCGCCGCGCGCTGTACTCGGACGATCGCCGTCCGCGATGGGCGCATCATCTCCTCGGCGGTGGCCGCGTGAACCGCCACGTCCTGGCCCTGCTGCTGCGGCCCGCTCCCGGACAGAACAGCGTCCTCGCGCTCCCCGCCATCGCGTTCGGGGTCGTGACGACGCTCGTCCTGACGGTGATCGGCGGTGCACAGTCGTTCTGGGGCTGGTCCGATGACTACGCTCCTCTGTATCAGGCGCTCGCCGCGGTCGCCCTCGTGCTCCTCGTCGTCCCGCTGATGTCACTCGGCGGCGCGGCGGCGCGCCTTTCCGCTCGGCGCCGCGACGAACGACTCTCGACCCTTCGTCTGCTGGGCGTGACGCCCGGTGGTGTCACCGTCGCCACGGTCGTCGAATCCGTGCTCGTCGCGGCCGGCGGCGCGCTCGCCGGTGTCCTCGGCCACCTCGCCATCAGTCCTCTCATCGGCCTCATCCCGTTCCGAGGTGAACCGCTCGGACTCGCCGGGGTCGTGCTGCCACCCTCGCTGATCGCTGTCGTCTTCGCCGGCGTGCTCCTGCTCGCATCGATCAGTGGGGTCATCGGCCTCCGTCGTGTCGTGATCTCCCCGCTCGGCGTCCGCACCCGCACGACGGTCTCGAACGTGCACTGGATCCGTGCGCTGTTCGCCGCCTGCACGATCGCTGTCGCCTTCGTCCTGATCAAGGTGTTCCCGTCGATCGGCGGGGTCGTGACCACGATCGTCGTCCTGGCAGTGCTGTTCGGCGCCGCGCTGGCAGTCCTGAACGTGATCGGCCCGTGGGTTCTCAAGATCTCGGCTTCCCGCCAGTTGCGCCGCGCTGAACAGCCCGAACGACTTCTCGCGGCACGCATCGTCCTGGACTCCCCCAAGTCGGCCTGGCGACAGGTCGGCGGCATCGCGATGGCGAGCTTCATGGCCGTGTTCGCGGGCACCGGCGTCGCGCTGATGAACGTGATGACGAGCGCGGACGCCTCTGCCGCCGAGTTCGCTCTCGCCCGCGACATCCGCACGGGCCTCATCATCACATTGATCGGCTCGTTCCTCATGGTCGCCGCCTCCGTCGGCGTCAATCAGGCATCAGATGTGCTCGATCAACAGGGGCTGCACCGCAGTCTCCATCACCTGGGCATGCCTGTGGCGACGGTGGACCGTGCTCGCCGCCGAGCGATCATGTCTCCCTTGCTCATCACAGCGATCGGCTCAGCGGTGGTGGCCGCGGTGCTCGTCTTCCCTCTGGTCGGCCTCGCGGTGATCACGGCACCCGTGTCGCTCCTCACGATCGCCGCTGTGGTCGGCATCGGCATCGGCATCGTGTGGGCAAGCACCTGGGCGACGCGTCCGCTCTTGCTGAAGGCATTCCGGGCCGCGTGACGCGAAGACCTCAGCGGCGACGCTGGCAGGCCGGGCAGAAGTGCGACGAACGGTTCATGAACGCCACCCGGCGGATACTCGTGCCGCATCGTGCGCAGGGTTTTCCCTGTCGCCCGTAGGCGTTGAGGGAGTGCGCGAAGTACCCAGCCTGTCCATTGACGTTGACGTACTGGGCGTCGAAGCTCGTTCCCCCCTCGGCGAGTGCCTTCTCGAGCACGCTGCGCACCTCGGCGAGAAGACGTCGGACGGCCGGACCGGAAAGCCGGTCCGCAGGAGTCTCGGGGTGGATGCGCGCCGCCCACAGGGACTCATCGGCATAGATGTTGCCGATGCCGCTGACCACGCCCTGGTCGAGGAGGACCCGCTTGATCGCGCTGCCGCGTCGAGCGAGCGCTGCGCGGAAGGCGTCGTCATCGAAGCGATCGTCGAGCGGGTCACGCGCGATGTGGACGACCTGGGTCGGAATCGACGATCCACCGTCGTCGACGAGCGCGTCCACGGCAAGCGAGCCGAACGTCCGCTGGTCCGCGAAGACGATCGCGAGTTCGCCGTGTTTGGGGTGCTCGATGCCGATGCGGACACGCTCGTGCCGCTCCGCCGCCGCCGCCGGTGCACGCAGGAGCATCTGCCCGCTCATACCCAGATGCGCGATCAGCGCGGCATCTTCATGATCGAGAGGAAGCCAGAGGAACTTTCCCCGACGCGAGGCCGCGGCGAACCGTCGCCCCTCGAGCCGGGCGACGAAGTCCGCGGCGCCGGCGGTGTGGCGGGTGAGAGCACGTTCATCGAGCACGCTCACCGAGGTGATCAAGGCTCCGACGGCCGCCGGCGCCAGGCCGGCGCGGACGACCTCGACTTCGGGGAGCTCAGGCACGCGCGCTGAGCGTGCGCCAGGCGCTGAGGGCGGCCGCCATCTCCGCGGTCTTCTTGCTGCTGCCGGTGCCGGTCATGGTCACGTCACCGACGACGACGGTCGCCGTGAACCGTCGGTCATGGTCCGGACCGCTCGCCTCGATCGAATACTGTGGCGGCGTCGCGCCGACGCGGGCGGCGAGCTCCTGCAGGCTGGTCTTGGGATCCATCGCCGCACCGTAGCGCTCCGGGTCTGCCAGCAGCGGCTTCGTGAGACGCAGGACGAGCTCCGTCGCCGCGTCCGGACCCGCAGAGAGATAGGTCGCGCCGATCACGGCTTCCATGGTGTCGGCGAGGATCGAGTCCTTGTCGCGGCCGCCGGTCTGCTCCTCGCCGCGCCCGAGCAGCAGATGACTGCCGAGATCGATCCCCCGTGCCACCTCTGCGAGGGCGACGGTCGACACAACGCTCGCGCGTCGCTTCGCCAACTCGCCCTCGTCGAGGTCGGGATGCGTGGTGAACAGCATGACCGTCACCGCCTGTCCGAGCACCGAGTCTCCGAGAAACTCCAGACGCTCGTTGTGCGGGATCCCGCCGTGCTCGTACGCGTACGAGCGGTGGGTGAGGGCCAACCCCAGAAGCTCCGCGTCGATCTCGACGCGGAGCTTATCTGGGAGAGGTCTCGTCCCCCCGGGGACCTCCGTCACGGTTCGCGACTCAGACGTCGGCGACCTTGCGGCCCTTGTACTCCAGGAAGAGTTCGGTGCCCTGCGAGTCGGTGACGACCTTCGCCTGGTGCGGACGGCTGTAGACGACCTGACCATTCTCGATGGTCTTGACGAGGGCGACGGGAGCCGCCTTCCACTGCGCGCGACGCGAGCGGGTGTTCGAACGGGAAACCTTGCGCTTCGGGGGGTTACCAGCCATGACTAGCTCTCTTCTTTCTCGGCGGCACGAGGTTCTTCCGCGCCGTCTTGGTCTGTGATGTTCTGGAGCACGCTCCATCGAGGATCGATGGGAGCCACCTGCTCCGTTCCGGTGCTCACGGCCAGTCGCTCACCCGTTTTCGGGTCGAGACCCGGGCAATCCGGCTGACACACCGGCTGAAAAGGAAGCGACAATACGGCCGCATCCCTGACGAGAGTTTCAAGATCCACGTGGTCGTCTTGAACCTCGAAGTCAGTTTCTTCCTCACCAGGATACGCGAAAAGCTCCTGGAACTCGACTTCGACGGGCCGAGCGATGTCGATCAGGCATCTGCCGCAGACACCGACGTATTCTGCGTCAGCGGTTCCGGACACGAGAATGCCCTCGTGAACGGACTCCAGACGCACGTCGAGGGCGAACTCGGAGCCGGTTTCGAACGTCACGATGCCCTCACCCCATGCCTCTTTGAGAGCCACGGAGAACTCGTGCTCACGCATCTCCCCCGGTCGCCGGACGATGTCGCGGACGGGGAGCACGAAGGGACCGTTCATTCGAGAGCGCACTCCGCCATGCTACCCGGGTCCTCCAGGGCTGGCGCCGGACCGCACGCAGAAACGAGGCTCAGAGCCCGCGGGCACCCGTGTCGAGGAAATCCGCCACCGCCGGCGGGACGAACGGCGCGATGTCGCCGCCGAGCGAAGCGACCTGACGCACCAGAGAGCTCGAGACCATCGCATGCGAGGGATCAGGCAGCAGGAACACCGTCTCGATATCGGCGAGGTGCCGATTGACGATCGCCATCGGGGATTCGTACGCGACGTCGATCTGGGACCTGATGCCCTTGACCAGCACGCCGGCACCCACATCACGGGCATAGTCGACGAGCAGACCCATCGTCCACGACCCGATGACGATGTTCCCTGGCATCCCGTCATCGGCGATCGAACGCTCCAGCAGCGACAGACGCTGTGCGATCGGCAGCATCGCCTCCTTGCCCGGGTTGTGCACCACGAGCACGTGCAGCTCGTCGTACAGGGCGGCCGCCCGACGGATCACGTCGAGATGACCCAGGGTCGGCGGATCGAAGGAACCCGGGACGACGGCGATCCTGCTACTCATGCCACCAGCCTAGGGCACCTCGTGCACGCCTCAGTTCTTCGCGAGCGCCGCTCGATCCTCGTCACTCACCCGGCGGGCGATCGCCTCGCGGAGACCAGGATGGGCCTCGAGCGCCGGATCGGCCACGAGGATCGTCTCGGCCAGCTCGCGCGCACGGGTGATGAGCCCCGCGTCCTTCACGACACGCAAGAGCTTCAGCGAGGAGCGGACGCCGGCCTGCGCCGCGCCGAGTACGTCCCCCTCACCGCGCAACTCGAGATCGACCTCTGCCAGGGC
Organism: Microbacterium paraoxydans; assembly: GCF_020524545.1. Classification (GTDB taxonomy): domain Bacteria; phylum Actinomycetota; class Actinomycetes; order Actinomycetales; family Microbacteriaceae; genus Microbacterium; species Microbacterium paraoxydans_C. The sequence continues at coordinate 18,257 of NZ_JAIVLG010000005.1, forward strand.
GAACCCGTCGAGGGTCGCCGCGACCGCGTCGACCCGGTCTCGCGCGAGGGATCCGGATTCCGCTTCGGTGACCAGCAGGCAGAGCCCGGGGACACCGCCACGGCCGACTCGTCCTCTCAGCTGGTGCAACTGGGACACGCCGAACCGATCGGCATCCAGCACGATCATGGTCGACGCATTCGGCACATCGACGCCGACCTCGATGACCGTCGTCGCCAAGAGCAGGTCGATGTTGCCTCGCGCGAACGCCTGCATCACGGCGTCCTTCTCGTCGGACGGCATCCGGCCGTGCAGCACGGCACGACGGATCCCGCCGAGCGTCGGGTGCGTCGCCAGCGCCTCATCGAGCTGCACCACGCCCCACCGAGGGCCAGAGGAGCCGTCCGACACGAGGGGCTGCTGCTCGCCGACCTCTGCGGTCTTCTTCGTCGTGTCGATCGCGGCGCACACGGCGAAGACCTGTCTTCCCTGCGCGATCTCCTCCGCCGCCCGCTCCCAGACGCGGTTGAACCATCCCGGGTGCTCGGCCAGGGGCGCGACGAACGACTCGATGCCCGCTCGTCCGGCCGGCATGGTCCGGATGACCGATGTGTCGAGATCGCCGAACACGGTCATCGCCACCGTGCGCGGGATCGGCGTGGCCGTGAGGACGAGAGCGTGCGGACTCGACCCCTTGGCGCGAAGGGCCTCGCGCTGTTCGACGCCGAACCTGTGCTGCTCGTCCACGACCACGAGACCCAGGTCGGCGAAGGTCGTCTTCTCCCCCAGCAGGGCATGTGTTCCGACGACGATGAGCGCCTGCCCGGAGGCGACCCGGAGAGCGGCTTTGCGCCTCTCGGCGGCGGGAAGCTGCCCGGTGAGCAGCGTCGGCATCAGCAACGGTGCCAGCTCAGGACCCAGCATCTTCGCGATCGAACGCAGATGCTGGCCGGCGAGGACTTCGGTGGGGGCGATCAGCGCAGCCTGACCTCCGCTCTCTGCGACCTGCAGCATCGCGCGCAGCGCGACGAGCGTCTTCCCGGAGCCGACTTCGCCCTGGACGAGGCGGTTCATCGGCCAGGCACCGATCAGATCGGCCGCGATCTGTGCGCCGACTGTCTCCTGATCCGGTGTCAGCGTGTAGGGCATCGCTGCGTCGAAACGCTCCAGCAGCCCGCCAGGAGCGGCCGGACGGCTCGTCGCCGAGAGCGCCCGGACCGCGTCCCTCTGCTGCAGGAGCGCCGTCTGCAGCGTGAGCGCTTCATGCATCCGGAGGGTGCGGACCGCAGGGTCGATGTCGTTGCGCGAGCGCGGGCGGTGGATGCGTTCGAGCGCTTCACCGGCCGTGAGCAGCTCTTCGCTCTCGCGGATGTCCTTCGTCAGCGGGTCGGGAACCTCGGCGAGGTCGTCGAGCACCCGCCCGATGAGCCGCGCGATCTGCCAGGTCTGGATCGTCGAGGTGGCCGGATAGATGGGGATGGGAACGGCCGCACGCGCGTCTGCTCTCCGCCGGGCGGCGTCTTCATCGTCGAAGAGCTCGTACTCCGGATGCGCGAACTGCGTCACCCCGTTGAACTCTCCGACCTTCCCTGAGAACACGCCCCGCCTTCCGACGGCGAGGTCGTTGGAACGCCACTCCGCCGCCCCGATGTTCTTCGCGAAGAACGTCAGGGACATGCGTCCGATGCCGTCACCGATCACCACGTCGACCATCGCTCCCGGACGGTTGCGCATGCGCCGGAAGCTCGACGACAGCACCTCGGCCACGATGGTCACCGTCTCCCCGAGCGGCAGATCGCGGATCGGCGTGAGCTCGCCCGGATCGGCATACCGGCGCGGATAGTGGGCCAGGAGGTCGCCGACGCTCCGCATGGCGAACGCACGACCGAGCGTCTTGGCAGACGCCGCGCCGAGCGCCTCCTCCAGCGAGGAATCGAGCGAGAGCGACATGCTCCGAGTCTAGGGACCCCGACCGACACGGACGTTACCGCGGCTGTCGTATCGTGAACGGGTGACGAGGATCATCGCAGGCAGCGCCAGGGGCACTCGACTCGAAGTGCCCGGGGCGGGAACGCGCCCCACGAGCGACCGTGTGCGTGAGTCGCTCTTCGGCGCGCTCGAATCCCTGAGCGCGATCGAGGGCGCCAGGGTCCTCGACCTGTACGCCGGATCCGGGGCTCTCGGCCTCGAATCCCTGAGCCGGGGCGCGGCGAGTGCAGAACTCGTGGAGCGAGGACGGCAGGCTGCGGCGATCGTGCGCCGCAATGCGTCAGCCGTGGCCAAAGCCGGCGGCATGGCACCGGGCCATGTGCACGAGAGCGCGGTCCGCACGTTCCTGCAACGTGCGACCGGCCGCTTCGATCTCGTCTTCAGCGATCCGCCGTACGACCTCGACGATGCCGCGATGACCGCGGATCTCATCGCGCTCGCGCCGCTCCTGACGCCCGATGCGGTCGTCGTGGTCGAACGTGCACGCCGATCCACGCCACCGGACTTCGCAGCCGCCGGCCTCGAGCTCTTCCGGGAGAAGTCTTACGGTGACACCGTGATCTGGTGGGCCGAGCCCCGCCCGGACGACGAGGATCAGCCCGAGATCGAGTCCCAGTCACGATAGGGATCCCACCCGCTGACCTCGACCGAGGCCCCGTCGCAGAGCAGATCTTCGTCGCCGCGCGGCAGCACCCGGCCGATCGCACGGAAACCGGGCGGAAGCGCGCCGGAAGGGAATGTCGCGAGCAGCGCGTGATCCTCGCCACCGGCGACCGCACGCTCTGGATCATCACCGAGCGCCTCGCTGTCGAGCGCGATCGTGACCCCGGATGCCGTAGCCATCCGCCGAGCATCGAGGGCGAGCCCGTCGGATACATCCATCATCGCGGTGGCACCGGCCGAGGCTGCGACCGCACCGAGGCCGATCGGAGGCGAAGGCCTCAGCTGGGCGATGACGGCCGCGCCCTCCCCCGCCGCGAGCATCGCGGGGTCGACCGGCACCGGTATGCCGCCGTCGCGAAAGCGTCCGAACAGCACAGCCAGACCGTGGGCGGCGTGCCCGAGCTCTCCCGCCACGGCGACGACGTCCCCGGCACGCGCGCCGTCGCGGGTCACCGGGGGTCTGCCTTCGAGGTCGCCGAGTGCCGTCACGGCGACCGTCAGGACATCCGAGACCGTCAGGTCCCCTCCGACGACCGCACACCCGGGTGCGAGGGCGTCACAGGCGTCTCGGAAGCCGTCTGCGAGCCGTTCCACGAACGAGAGCCGGAGATCGCCAGGCACGGCCAGCGCGACGAGGAGCGCCGTCGGACGTGCGCCCATCGCTGCGACGTCCGCCAGATTCACGGCGGCAGCCTTCCACCCGAGGTCGTACCCGCTGGACCAGGCGAGACGGAAGTCCGGTCCGTGCACCAGCGTGTCGGTCGTCGCGACCACACTGCCCGAGGGGGTGGCGACGACGGCGGCATCGTCCCCCGGGCCGATCAGTGCGTGTGAGGCGGTCGACGTGCGGGTCAGGATCGCGCGGAGGATGCGTCCTTCGGAGACATCGCCCAGGCATGGATCATCGGCGTCGGGTCGGGAGGGCATGCTGTCAAAGGTAGCCTGGAAGCATGCCTCGTTCCCGTCGCCTCGCTGCCCTCGCAGGCGCGGTGATCCTCACCGCCGTCCTCGCCGGTTGCTCGACGACCGTGCACCTCGAACCGGCCGACGATGCGAACAATCCCGCATGCGCCTCGGTGTCGGTGCTGCTGCCAGACACCGTCGCCGGTTTCGACCGTGTGTGGACGGATGCCCAGGCCACCGGCGCCTGGGGTGAGCCCACGGCGGTCGCACTGCGCTGCGGAGTCGAACCGCCCGCCCCCTCGGCCCTCGTGTGCACCACGCTGGGCGGCGTCGACTGGCTCGTCCTCGAGCAGGAGGAGGAGCGCCAGCGCCTCGTCACCTATGGCCGGGACCCCGCCGTCGAGGTGAACATCCGGCGCGGTGAGCAGATCGACTTCCAGTCGATCGTGGACTCGATCTCCCAGAGCATCCAGTCCGGGCTCGCTCCGGCGACGGCGAAGTGCACCGATCGGGTCGAGTTCCCTGCCAGCTGATCGCCGCGGGGAACGCGATGTTCAACCGCGGAGGCCGGCTTCGACCAGCTCGGTGATCAGTTCGCCGTAGCTCAGCCCCGAGGCGACCCAGCACTTCGGGAACATCGAGATCGGCGTGAAACCGGGCATCGTGTTCAGCTCGTTGACGACCAGTTCGCCCGTCGGCGTGAGGAACATGTCGACGCGTGCGAGCCCACGACCGTCCACGGCGTCGAACGCTCGGATACCCGCCTGTTGGATCGCCGCGGTCTCGGCAGCGGTCAACTCTGCCGGGCACACGACATCGACGCCGTCGCCGCCGAGATACTTGCCCTCGAAGTCATAGAACCCCCGGGACGTCAACACGATCTCGCCGGGCAGAGACGCCCGGACGCCCTCCGCACCCTCGAGAACGGCGACCTCGATCTCACGACCGCTCACGCCGGTCTCGATCAGCACCTTCTCGTCTTCGGCGAAGGCGACGCTCAGAGCGGCGTCGAGCTCGTCCGCCGTTTCCACCTTCGACACGCCGACGCTCGAGCCGGCACGTGCCGGCTTCACGAACAACGGCAGGCCGAGTGCGGCCGCGCGGCGGCGCACGTCCTCGGCATCCTGGTCCCAGTCCCGGCGGCGTACGGTCACCCACGGTGCGACGGCTATGCCCGCCGCCTGCAGGGCGATCTTCATGAAGTGCTTGTCCATGCAGAGCGCGGAGTCGAGCACCCCTCCACCCGCGTACGGGACCTCCAGGGTGTCGAAGTAGCCCTGGATCGTGCCGTCCTCGCCGTGTGGTCCGTGCAGGATGGGCAGCACCACGTCGATCTCGCCGAAGCCTTCGATCGAGCCGTCCGTCTGCACGACTCGCAGCGTGCGGTCCCCACCCGGCTCGGGCCACAGGACACGTGTGCCGTTGTCGACGACCTCCGGGAGATGCGCGGCATCCAGCGGGAACTTCGCGGGATCGTCGTCTTCCAACACGAATGCCCCCTCGCGGGTGATGCCCACCGGGATCACGGCATACCGGTCGCGGTCAATCGCTCCCAGCACGCCCCCCGCCGTTGCGGAACTGATCGAATGCTCGCTGGAGCGCCCGCCGAAGAGCACCACCACCGTCTGCTTGTCCATGGTTGGTCCTCTCACCCCGCGGGGTGTCGTCGTCCGTCGTCAGGTGGGGTGCGATGTCCCGCGGATCCATCTTGCCGTCGAGCACCATCTTCACCTGCTCGACGATGGGCATGTCGACCTCCGCTTCGCGTGCGAGCTGCAGGATCGGGGCGACGGAGGCTAGCCCCTCCGCCGTCTGCTGCATCTGCTTCACGACATCCTGGAAGCTGTAGCCCTGGCCGAGAAGGCGGCCCGCCGTGTTGTTCCTGCTCAGCGGCGACTGGCACGTGGCGATCAGGTCCCCGAGACCGGCGAGCCCCTGGAGGGTCTCCGGATGCGCGCCGTTCGCCACCGCGAAGTCGGTCATCTCGACGAGTCCGCGCGTAATGATCGACGCCTTCGTGTTCTCCCCGTATCCGACACCGTCCACGATGCCGATCGCGACCGCGATCAAGTTCTTGAGCACGCCGCCGAACTCGGTACCGATCACGTCGGTGTTCACGAAGGTGCGGAAATAGGTGTTGCGAGCGGCGCGTGCGACGACGTCGGCCGTCTCCTGGCTGCGCGAGGAGATCACGGCCGCGGTGGGCTGCTCCCGGGCGATCTCCAGTGCGAGGTTCGGCCCCGAGGCTACGGCGATGCGGTCGGGATCGCAGCGCAGTTCCTGCTGGATCACCTGGCTCATACGCAGACCCGTGCCGCGTTCGACGCCCTTCATGAGACTGATGACCTTGGCGTCACTGTCCGCGAGCAAGGGGCGCAGCGCTTTCAGGTTCTCGCGGAGCGACTGGCTCGGCACCGACAGGTACACCTGCTCAACGCCGTCGAGGGACGTCGCGAGCTCGTGCGTGGCCACCATCGTGCGCGGGAGGTTGATTCCCGGGAGGTAGCGCGAATTGCGCTTGGCCTCGCTGATCTCCTGCGCGAGTTCTGCACGCCGCGCCCACATCGTGACGTGCGCACCGCCGTCGGCGAGGATCTTGCCGAAAGTCGTTCCCCAACTGCCCGCGCCGATCACGGCGACGCGCGGCCCGCTCGGAACGGTTCTCTTAGGTGTCAAGGCGCCCGGTCTCCTTCTGCCCGTGGTTCGCGGGGTTCCATCGCTCCGCCGGTGCCTTCTCGTCTCGAAGCTCCTCGAGCAGCGCGGTGATGGCGTTCATGAGTCGATCCGTGGCTTCGTTGAGGGCGGCCGGCTCCCCCGCGCGTTCACGCAGATCCGAGACATCGACCGGGTCGCCGATCAGAACCTGGACGGGCTTTCGCAGCGGCCAGAGGCTCAAGCCCTTCTGATAACGCCCCATGATCGCCTGGGTGCCCCATTGGGCCATCGGGATCAGCGGGATGCCATCGGCGAGAGCCAGACGAACCGCGCCCGACTTCCCGCGCATCGGCCACAGCGCCGGGTCTCGCGTGAGCGTTCCCTCGGGATAGACGATCACGCCACGACCGTGCTCGACGAGTTCCTCCGATTGTTTCATGGTCTGCCGGGCGGACGCGGCCGAAGACGTGCGAGCGACCGGGATCATCCCGGTGCGACGCAGGAACCAGCCGAGCACCGGCACCTTGAAGAGGCTCTCCTTGGCCATGAAGCGCGGGGCGCGACCGGCACGCCACACGGCGACGGCGACGATGAGCGGATCGAACTCCGAGTAGTGGTTCGGAGCCAGGACGAAGGACCCCTCGCGCGGCAGCTTCTCGGCCCCGCGCACACGGATCTTCGCGATCAGGGAGACCGGAGGGATCACGAGCGCCGCGAGCGGCCAGAAGATGCTCGGGCGCTTCGTCTCCGACGATCGGGACGCCACGTCGGTCACCGGATGACGTCGAAGTCGGCACCGAGCGCGTCGAGCTTGGCGAGGAACTTCTCGTAACCACGGCTGAGGATATCGACGCCGGACACCTTGGACTCGCCGGTGGCGGTGAGCGCCGCGATGACGTGGCTGTAACCGCCGCGAAGGTCGGGCACCACGATGTCTGCACCGTGGAGCGGAGTGGGACCGGTGACGACCGCAGCCTGCTCGAGGTCTCGACGCGGAACCCGACGCGGGCCGTCCTGGAGCCCCCGAGGGTGCACCACGATGTCGGCACCCATCTTGACCAGCGCATCGGTGAAGCCCATCCGGTTCTCGTACACGGTCTCGTGCACGACGGAACGGCCGTGCGCCTGGGTCAGCGCGACGACCAGCGGCTGCTGCCAGTCCGTCATGAACCCGGGGTGGACGTCGGTCTCGATCACGACGGGCTTGATCTCTCCGTCGCGACGGAACAGGATGCCGTCCTCCTGGATGTCGAACCACCCGCCCGCCTTGCGGAAGACGTTGAGGAACGTCAGCATCTCCTGCTGCTTGGCTCCGCCGACGAAGATCTCGCCATCGGTCGCCAGTGCGGCAGAGGCCCAGGACGCTGCCTCGTTGCGGTCGAAGATCGACCGGTGGTCGTAGCCGCGGAGCTTCTCGACGCCCTCGATGACGATGACGCGGTTCGGCTCGTAGGAGATGATCGCGCCCATCTTCTGCAGCACGGCGATCAGGTCCATGATCTCGGGCTCGATGGCCGCGTTGCGCAGCTCCGTGACGCCCTCGGCGCGGACGGCGGTGAGGAGCACCTGCTCCGTCGCACCGACACTCGGGTACGGGAGGTGGATGTTGGCGCCGTGCAGGCGCGTTCCCCCGGTGGAGAGCCGGATGCCGCTGGGGAGCTTCTCGACGATCGCGCCGAACTTGCGCAGTGCGTCCAGATGGAAGTCGATAGGGCGGTCGCCGATCCGGCATCCGCCGAGGTCGGGGATGAACGCCTGACCGAGACGGTGCAGCAACGGGCCGCAGAACAGGATCGGGATGCGCGAGGCTCCTGCGTGCGCGTCGATCTCCTCGAAGTGCGCGGACTCGACGTCGCTGGGGTCGAAAACGAGCGAACCGGGCTCGTCCCCTTCCGAGACCCGTACGCCGTGCACCTCGAGCAGCGAGCGCACGACCGCGACATCGCTGATGGCCGGGACATCGCGCAGGGTGCTGACGGTTTCGCCGAGGAGGGACGCGACCATGGCCTTCGTCGCCAGGTTCTTCGCGCCCTTGACGTCGACACGGCCACGGAGCGGACGTCCGCCTCGAATGGCGAGGACGTCTCCGGTGAGTGCAGGAACTCCGTCCGGAAGAGCGTCGCGCACAGGTGTCGTCATTCGGAGCCTCACTTCATTTACGGATTTCGGGGGCGGGTTGCCCCTGGCTCCCCCGCCCCCACCGTCTACTGAACGGGAAGGGTCCGTGGCCGCCACGACTCGCGACGAGCCTCGAACTGCGCGATCTTGTCTTCGTTGCGCAGCGTGAGCCCGATGTCATCGAGCCCTTCGAGGAGCCGCCATCTAGTGTAATCGTCGATCCCGATCTCGGCCTGGACGTCGCCGATCGACGCGGTCCGCGCCTCGAGATCGACCGTCATCGATACCCCGGGATTCCGGTCGATCTCGCCCCAGAAGCGCTCGAGGTCCTCCTCGGAGATGGTCGCGGCGAGCAGACCCTGCTTGCCGGAATTGCCCCGGAAGATATCAGCGAAGCGGGGGCTGAGCACGACCTTGAAACCGAAGTCCCGCAACGCCCAGACCGCGTGCTCACGGCTGGATCCGGTGCCGAAATCGGGCCCGGCGAGGAGCACGGAGGCCCCCTGGAACACCGGCTGATTGAGAACGAACTCCGGGTCCTGGCGCCACCCATGGAACAGCGCGTCCTCGAAACCGGTCTTGGTGACCCGCTTGAGGAAGACGGCGGGGATGATCTGGTCGGTGTCCACGTTGGAGCGCTTCAACGGTGCGGCGACCCCGGTGTGAGTGGTGAACTTCTCCATGATTCAGAACCCTTCGGTCAGGTCGCTCGGGCTGGACAGGGTGCCGCGGATCGCCGTGGCGGCCGCGACGAGCGGCGACACAAGGTGCGTACGCCCACCCTTGCCCTGACGGCCCTCGAAGTTGCGGTTGGAGGTGGAGGCGCAGCGCTCCCCCGGCGCGAGCTGGTCGGGGTTCATACCCAGGCACATCGAGCATCCGGCGAAGCGCCATTCCGCTCCGAAATCCTTGATGACCTTGTCCAGTCCCTCGGCCTCGGCCTCCAGGCGCACGCGCGCGGACCCCGGAACCACCATGACGCGGACGCCGTCCGCCTTCTTCTTCCCTTCGATGATCGACGCGAACGCTCGCAGATCCTCGATCCGGCTGTTCGTGCACGATCCCATGAAGACCGCGTCGACCGGCACCTCCTTGAGAGGCGTCCCCGGGGTCAGGTCCATGTACTCGAGCGCGCGCTCGGCGGCGGCGCGCTCGTTCGGGTCGGCGATCTCCGCGGGGTTCGGAACCGAAGCGGAGAGCGAGCTGCCCTGCCCCGGGTTGGTGCCCCAGGTCACGAACGGCTCCAAGTCGTCGGCGTCGATGAAGACCTCGGCATCGAACGTCGCCCCGTCGTCCGACGGCAGCGTGCGCCAGTATGCGACGGCGTCTTCCCAGTCCTGGCCCTTCGGCGCATGAGGGCGCCCCTCGAGGTAGGCGAAGGTGGTCTCGTCCGGCGCAACCATCCCCGCACGAGCACCGGCTTCGATCGACATGTTGCAGATCGTCATCCGGCCCTCCATCGAGAGGGCGCGGATCGCGCTGCCGCGGTACTCGAGCACGTAGCCCTGCCCGCCGCCCGTGCCGATCTTCGCGATGACGGCCAGGATGATGTCCTTCGCCGTGACCCCGGGACGCAGCGTCCCTTCGACGTTGATCGCCATCGTCTTGAACGGCTTGAGCGGAAGCGTCTGCGTGGCCATGACGTGCTCGACCTCGCTCGTACCGATGCCGAACGCCATCGCACCGAACGCACCGTGGGTCGACGTGTGCGAGTCGCCGCAGACCACCGTGATCCCCGGCATGGTCAGACCGAGCTGCGGACCCACGACGTGCACGATGCCCTGCTCCGCGTCGCCGAGCGAGTGCAGGCGCACACCGAACTCCGCCGCGTTGCGTCGAAGGGTCTCGATCTGCGTGCGACTGGTGAGATCGGCGATCGGCTTGTCGATCTCCCAGGTCGGCGTGTTGTGGTCCTCGGTCGCGATCGTGAGGTCGAGTCGGCGCAGCGGTCGCCCTTCTGTGCGCAACCCGTCGAACGCCTGGGGACTCGTGACCTCGTGCACGAGGTGCAGGTCGATGTAGATCAGGTCGGGCTCGCCGTTGTCGCCTTTGACGACCAGGTGGTCATCCCAGACCTTCTCGGCGAGCGTCCTGGGGCGTGCCGGATCAGCATTGTGTGCGGGGGTTGTCATTGCGTGTCTCCTGTGGCTGACGGTTCGGCCCACGATGGACTCCGCGACGAGGAGGGGCTCTAGATCGAGGTCTCGTCGCGGCCCATAAGAAGAAGGAGCACGGTCCGCATGACGTCAGATTACCACCGCTCGGACCTGCTCCGATCCGACGTGACACTCTGTTGAGCACCGACCGACCGAGAGGGACCGCATGACCGTCGCACACACCCGCTTCGCCACCCGCGCGGTCCATGCGGCGCGTGACCGGGAGACCGCAGCGTCACGCGCGACGCCGATCTATTTGACGGCGGGCTTCGAGTTCGACGACTTCGATCACGCTGCGGACCACTTCCGCACCGGCACCGGGTTCGGTTACACCCGTACCGGGAACCCGACCGTCCGTTCCGTGGAACGCCAGCTCGCCGCTCTCGAGTCGGGCGCGGACGCCGTGCTCGTCGCCAGCGGTCAGGCAGCGGTCGCCACTGCCCTGCTCACCGTCGCCGCCGCCGGCGACCACATCGTCTCGTCCACGCACATCTATGAGGGCACCCGGAGCCTGCTCCTCGACAACCTCGCGCGGCTCGACATCGACACGACGTTCATCGACGACATCGCCGACCCGGCTGCCTGGCGGAGCGCGATCCGCCCGAACACCCGCGCGCTGTTCGCCGAATCGATCGCCAACGCCCGCAACGACGTGCTCGACGTCCGGGCTGTCAGCGCCGTCGGTGACGAGCTCGCGATCCCGCTGATCGTCGACAACACGCTCGCAACGCCGGCGATCGTGCGCCCCCTTGAACACGGCGCCGCGATCGTGGTCCATTCCGCGTCGAAGTTCCTCGCCGGGCACGGCTCCGTGCTCGGTGGCGTGGTCGTCGACGACGGCCGCTTCGACGCCGACCGCGCTGGTCACAACGCGCCCCATCTCGTGCTCCCCGGCCGCGGCGACGCCCCCAGTGTCTTCGCGCGCCACGGGGGTCGTGCGCGCATCGCCTACGCCCGGGAATCGGTGGCTCCGCGATTCGGTGCTTCCCCGTCCCCGCTCAACGCCTTCCTGATCGGACAGGGCGTGGAGACGCTCGGACTGCGCGTGGAGCGGCAATCCCGGAGCGCGCTGCAGATCGCCCGCTGGCTGGAAGCGCATCCCGAGGTCGAGAGCGTCGACTATGTGGGCCTGCCGTCGCACCCCGACCACGCGACTGCGAACCGGTACTTCGAAGGGGGATCCGGCTCGGTCTTCACCTTCACGCTGCGGGGTGGGCTCGCGGCGGCACGACGATTCGTCGAGCAGGTGCAGGTGTTCACGCACATGACCCATCTCGGCGACGTGCGCTCCCTGGTCCTGCACCCCGGAACGACGAGCCATGCTCAGCGCACCGAGGAGGAGCGCGAGGGGCTCGGCGTGCGTCCAGGCACCCTTCGGCTCTCGGTGGGAATCGAGGACGTCGATGACCTCCTCTCCGATCTGTCGCAGGTACTCGAAGGCGTCCGGGAGACGGTGGCATGAGCCGCCCTCAGCACTTCGGCTGGTTCCTCGCCCGCGGCTTCGGCCCACAGGGGTGGGGCTACCCGTCCCTGGACTGGGACTACGACTGGACGCGTCCCGAGGTCTATCAGGAGGCCGCACGGACGCTCGAACAGGCCGGATTCGACCTGGTCATCATCGAGGACGCGCCGTCGCTGGGTTCCCCCTCCACGATCGATCTGCGCGTCCGCCACGCGTTCGGCGGGCCGAAGCACGATCCGCTGCTGTTGGCCCCCTACCTCTTCCAGGCGACCAGACATCTGGGGGTGGTGCCGACCGTGAACCCCGCCGCGTACCTCCCGTACACGGCGGCGCGTCACTTCGCGACCCTGCAGCACCTGAGCGATCACAGGCTGGGACTCAACGTCGTCACCGATACCGGCAGCGCGCGTCACTTCTCCGACGCGCCCCAGCTCGGTCACGACGAGGCGTACGATCGCGCCGAGGAGTGGCTGGCCGGGATCCGCGCGCTGTGGCACAGCTGGGACGACGACGCCCTCATCGCCGATCGCGCGACCGGCGTGTTCGCCGACGGCTCGCGACTACGGGCTGTCGCGCACCGTGGCGAGCACTTCGCCTTCGATGGTCCGCTCAACGCCGTCCCCTTCACCGACGGGGATCCTGCGATCGTCTCCCCCGGCGGTTCCGGTCGCGGACTCGGGTTCGCCGGCGCGAACTCCGATGTGCAGCTCGCCCTCGCGCCGCTGAACGAGAAGTCGGTGCGCGACTACCGTGCCCGGGTGCACGCGGCCGCGATCGCAGAGGGACGGCGCCCCGAGGACGTCAAGATCCTGTTCGCCATCCAACCCGTGATCGCACCGTCGAGCGAAGAAGCCGATCGCATCGTGGCGGCTTCCGCGCAGCCCGACGACGATGCGCTCCTGCAGATCGCCCGCAAGCAGTCCAGCGATCTCGAGACCGATCTGACCTCCCTCGATCTCGACAAGCCACTCGATCCCTCGCACTTCGGTTCCCACGTCTCGCACGGCAGCATTCAGCGTCTGATCGGTGATCGCGGAGAGGATGCCCCCTTGCGCGCGCACCTGACGGCGCTCGCCCGCACCGGACGGATCAGCGATCGGTCCGGCTTCGTCGGAACCGCGGACGAGTTCGCCGACCTGATCGAAGAGCTGGGCGAATGGGGCAACGACGGCGTGCTGCTCTGGGGAGATTTCCATCCGGTCACGCTGCATCGCGCGCTCGACGACCTCGTGCCGATCCTGCGCCGTCGCGGTATCCTCCGCCGGGAGTACGTGCAGGGAGGCCTGCAGGCCAACCTGCGTGCGTTCTGACCGGCCATCGGGCCGGCGGTCACCAACCCAGCGAACCCGGACCGCCTTTGAAGGGACCGACGACGGACGAGGTGACCCATCCACCGTAGAACTCGCCGGGCTGCGGAAGCGCGACCTCGCCTCCGACGGTGCACGCGTCCATCGGAGCCGCGTAGACAGCCACCCGATCGGTCAGCATCTCGAAACCCGGAGAAGGGTGCGGGTAGTTCCAGGCCGCGCGCTGGCGCAGGACGTCTCCGCTGCGCACGTCGAAGTAGCGGGCACTTCCCTTGAACTCGCAGAACGACGAGCCCGAGGTCTCGACCAGTGCACCGGGGACGAAATCGGCCATCGGCAGGTAGTAGACCGGAGCGTGACTCGTCTCCAGCACGCGCACGGCGTCGCGGGTGTCGGCGATCAGGTTCCCGGCGAGGCGGATGGTGATGCGCTCCTCGACGGGTTCGACACGCGGCGGCCTCGGATAGTCCCAGACGGATTCCTGACCGGCGGCGGGTGTTTCAGGGCGAGGTCTGCGCATCTGTTCACTGTACGTCTCTCGGTGTTGACTGGTGCCATGACCGCCCTCCCGATGTTCCCGCTCGGCTCGGTACTGTTCCCGTACACGCCGCTTCCGCTCCGCGTTTTCGAGCCGCGCTACCTCACTTTGATCGGGCGGCTGCTCGATCAGGAAGACCCGCGATTCGGGGTCGTGCTCATCGAGCGGGGCCAGGAGGTCGGTGGGGGCGACCAGCGCCGTCGCATCGGGACGACGGCACGGCTGGTCAGCGTCTCCACCGGCGCTGACGCGCTGGTCGCCGTCGGCACCGAGCGCTTCTCGGTCGACGAGTGGCTGGCTGATGAGCCGTATCCCCGAGCCGAGGTCACGCCGCTGCCCGAGCTCGACTGGAACGACCAGCTCACCCCGATGCGCACGGAGGCCGAGGCGATCGTGCGTCGCACCCTCGCGCGCGCGCCCGAGGCCAGATGGGATTCCGGCACGGAGATCGCAGAGGCGCCGATCGCCGCAGCCTGGCAGCTCGCAGCGTTGGCGCCTCTCGGCGAGTACGACAAGTACGCACTCCTGCAATCCGCCACGGCCGGAGCGCTACTCCGTCAGATCATCGACCTCACACTGGAGGCCGAGATTCTGTGGTCAGACGAGTGAGACGCCGTTGACGCGGCTCAGTCCACCGGTGTCGCCGTCCTCGCCGCATCAGGCTCGCGACCGTCGCGATGGTCATGGAAGCCAGGATCACGCCGAGCGAGACCATGTTGCTGATGTCCGGCACCCATTCGACATGCTCGCCGCCGTTGATGAACGGGAGTTCATTGACGTGCAGGGCATGGAGGATCAGCTTGACGCCGATGAACCCGAGGATGACCGCGATGCCGTAGTGCAGGTAGCGGAGGCGGTCGAGCAGATCGCCGAGCAGGAAGTAGAGCTGACGCAGACCCATGAGCGCGAAGATGTTGGCCGCAAACACGAGGAAGCCGTTGGTGGTGATCTCGAAGATCGCGGGGATCGAGTCGATCGCGAAGATCAGGTCGGTAACGCCGATGGTGATGAAGACGATGACCATCGGCGTCCACATGCGCTTGCCGTCGACGGTGGTTCGGATCTTGGACCCGTCGTACGTCTCGCTGATGTCGATCCGACGCCGCAGCAGACGGACGATGAAGTTCTCGCGCTGCACCTCGCCTTCGTGGTCTCCATCCGGCATGGCCTGCCGGATGGCCGTCCAGATGAGGAATGCTCCGAAGACATAGAAGACCGGAGAGAAGTTCTCGACGATCGCGACACCGGCGAGGATGAACAGGCCTCGCAGGATGAGCGCGATGATGATGCCGACCATCAGCACCTGCTGCTGAAGGCGCCGCGGCACGGCGAACTGGGCCATGATCAGCACGAACACGAACAGGTTGTCGATCGACAGGCTGTATTCGAGCGCCCAGCCGGTGATGAAGTCACCCGCATTCTGCCAGCCGCTGACATTGCCGAGCAGCACGGCGAAGAGCAGGGCGAGACCCACGTAGAACGCCACCCAGAGGGTGGACTCCTTCGTGGAAGGGATGTGCGGCCGCAGCCGGATGAGCAGCAGATCGGCGATCAGGATGATCGTGAGGACGACCATCGACGTGATCTCGAACCAGACGGGGATCTCCAACGGCGCACTGCACCTTTCGCAAGGGTCGGGAAGGACTCGAAAGTCTCTCCCCCGCACGGTGGTGCGTCGCGCGCCCGGAGCAACGATGACGGTGCTCGTGATGACGTTACGCGCGGATCCGGGATACTCCCTCTCGCTCGGGCAATGCTACCCGAGGCGCAGGAGCCTGGGGAACCGTCTGACGCACCCGACATCGAGTGCGCGGGATCTGAGACGATGAGGGCTCCGTCGACACTTCCCTGGTGAGAGACACCGAACGGAATCAGGATGCCCGTGCAGACGAGTGATCAGAAATGGGCGGCCCAGGCCGCGGCCGGCGACGAGAGCGCCTTCCGCGAGCTCTACCGCGCGCATGTCCGGCCGGTCTACTGGATCGCCCGAGGGATACTCGCGTCGACCGCCGATGCGGAGGATGTCACGCAGGAGACGTTCGTCGTCGCCTGGCGGAAGCTGCCTGCCCTCGAGCTTCAGGGTGAATCGATCCTGCCGTGGTTGGCGACGATCTGCCGCTTCCAGGCCGCGAACCGGCTCCGCCAGCAGCGACGCGATCAGGCGCACACCGCCGAAGCTGTGGACGCGACCCTGCTACCGGACGCGATCAGCGTGGAGGAACAGGTCATCACCGCCGAGCTCGCCGCACGGATCGCCACCGAGGTGGACACGCTGAACGAACTCGACCGAGAGATCTTCCGGCTCTGCGCGTCCGAGGGCTACGCCTACCACGCAGCCGCCGAAGAGCTGGGCATCACGCACGCCGCGGTCCGAAACCGTCTCTCCCGAGTGCGCACCCGGTTGCGCGGCACCGTCCAGGAAGCGAGAGACGCATGAACGAGAAGAACCCCCACGGCGACCTGCCCGTCCTGTCGGATGAGACCATCGCACGGATCGAGGAGTCGGTGTTCGCCGAGATCGCCACTGAGCGTGCGCCGGTGAGCATGGCCGCCGCCCGTGCGCGCGCCCGACGTCGTCGCTGGCTGACAGGCGGCGGTATCGCCGCGGCCTTCGTCGTCGGCGTGCTCGTGACGCCCCCGATCCTCAGCACGGTCGGCGGCTCCACTTCGGTCACCGCGGACGGGTGGAGCATGTCCGGGGGCGCTGCGACAGACGCTTCCTCGTCCTCGCCCGACCGCGTGGCGGAGGGCGTTCCGGAGATGCTCGCCGACGGGGCCACCGGCGCGGGCGGTGCTGTCGAGAGCGCTGTCGACAGCGATCGGGAGATCATCGCCACGGCACAGGCGACAGTCCAGGTACCGAGCATCGCGGACGCGGCATCGACCATCGCGGCACTCGCCGAGGACCACGGCGGGTACGTGGAGAGCACGGAGATCGGCAAGACGGCCGCGATGGACAGCGCCACCGAGCCGGCGCCGACCGACTCCGCCTACGGGTGGATCAGCATCCGTGTGCCGTCCGATGACCTGACGGAGGTGATCGCCGCGCTCGACGACACCGGGGACGTCCTGTCGTCGTCGACGTCGAAACAGGATGTGACGTCGATCTCCATCGACCTGCAGGCGCGGATCGACTCCACCAGAGCATCGGTCGATCGTCTCACCGAGTTGATGTCGCAGTCGGCTAGCGTCTCCGAGCTGATCGAGGCGGAAGTCGCGCTGACCGACCGGCAGGCGCAGCTCGAGTCCTACGAGCAGCAGCTCGAGGCGCTGCAGGACCAGGTGGCGATGTCCTCCCTGCAGGTTCAGCTGACACGTGAGAACTCGCCCACCACGGCTGACCCTGCGGGATTCGCGGACGGCCTGCTCGCCGGATGGAACGGCTTGGTGGTTTCACTGAACGCGCTCGTGATCGCCGTCGGGTTCATCCTCCCGTGGCTCGCCCTCGCCGGAGTCGTCGTCCTGATCGTGTGGCTGGTGCGCCGGTCGCGCAAGACCCGGCGCGCCGCACACTCGGCTGCCGCAGACCGAACAGGCGCCGAAGAAGCCTGATTTTCCGGGGTATACAAGAAGTCTTGTGCGACTGAACGGGCGGGTTTAGCGTCTTCTTCCGTGGAAGACATCTCCGTGATCACCGCCGTGCACCATCCGTTGCGCCGCCGTATCTACGACTACCTCCTTCTGTACGGGGCGTCCCAGGTGACGGCACTCGCCCTCGCGCTCGACAGCCAAGTGGGCAGCATCAGCCATCACCTGCGCATGCTCGAGCGAGCCGGAGTCGTCGAGCGCGCTCCCGACCCGGACGGCGACAAGCGCACCAGCTGGTGGGCTGTCGCACGCCGTGGGCTCACCTGGTCGACCGACGACTACGCGGACTCCCCCTCCGACGCTCTGCTCGCCCGCGAGGCGCAACGGCAAGGCATCCGGATGCAGATCGAGCGGCTCCAGCAGTGGCACCGACACCGCCACGATCCTGCCTTCGCCGGGTACGACGGTTCCAACACCGAGACCACGGCCTGGGCGTCTCCCGATGAGCTACGGGATCTCTCCGACCGACTCCTGGCGACCATCCGCGAATGGCAGGACGGCATCGATCTCTCCGACGATCAGTCGCGCACGCCCATCTTCGTGTTCGCCCACGCCTTCCCGACGGTGCCCTGATGTCCACCGTCAGCGAACCGACACTTCTCACCGCACCACCGGCGTTCCGCCGGGACCACAGGGTGCACGCATGGATCGGTGTCAAGGCCCTGTCGGACGCGGGAGATGCGCTGTGGACGATCGCTCTCGCCTGGACGGCTGTACAGGTCGCGTCGCCGGCCGTCGCCGGGGTGATCGTCGCGGCCGGGACCATCCCGCGCGCTGCGATCCTGCTGTTCGGGGGCGTCCTCGCCGATCGGGCCGATGCACGTCGGATCATGCTCCTCTTCAACATCCTGCGCGTCGGCGTACTCGTCGCCGTGGCCGTGTGGGTGCTGGCGACACCACCCTCGGTCACGATGCTGCTCTTCGCCGCGATCGCTTTCGGGGTGTGCGATGCGTTCTACGAGCCTTCCGCCGGCACGATCGCGCGTCAGCTGGTCCGAGCCACGGATCTGCCCTCATACGGCGCGGCTGCGCAGACAGCGTCCCGACTCGGCACCATGGGCGGCGCCGCGATCGGCGGCTTCCTCGTGGCGCACACCGGCCTCGTCGGGAGCGCTTCGGTGAACGCACTGACGTTCACACTGGTCGTCGCCTTCATCGCGATCTGGCTGCGACCGCGGTTCCTTCTCGCCCGCGCCGAGAAGGAACCGGCTCTGCGGGGCATCGCGCGAGGGTTCGCGCACCTCACGGCGAACCCCACCACGCGTACCCTCGTGATCGCACTGTCAGGCCTGAACCTCGCTGTGGGACCCGCTGTCGGCATCGGCCTCGCGTTGCGCGCGCACGCCGAGGGCTGGGGAGCGCAGGCGGTCGGCATCTTCGAAGCGCTGCTCGGGCTGGGCGCGGCGATCGGGGCCGTCTCGGTCGCGAAGTGGCGACCCCGGCACGAAGCACGCGCCGGATTCTGGGCCCTGGTCGTCCAAGGGGCAGGAATCGTCGCCCTCGGATTCGGGCCGGCCTGGACCGTGGCGACGGCAGCCTTCGTGATCGGAGCGACGGCCGGATACGCTTCGGTCCTGCTGAGCGCGACCTTCTCGGCCACCGTCGACACCGCCTACCTCGGCCGAATGGGATCACTCACCCGGTTGGGTGACGATTGCCTGATGCCGTTGGCGATGGCGGGGTTCGGCGGGCTCGCCTCACTCACCAGCCTCTGGGTGCCGTTCACCCTCTTCGGGGGCGCGATGATGGCGCTGATGATCCTGCCGCTGAGCAATCGCACGTTCCGCGCGATGTCGCTTCGCTCGACCCCGACGGATTAGCGGCCCGGATAGCGAGAAAGCCTCCGGCGAACCGGAGGCTTTCTCGTGTTGTTGTGACCCCAGCGGGATTCGAACCCGCGTTACCGCCGTGAGAGGGCGGCGTACTAGGCCGCTATACGATGGGGCCTTCCGCGTGACGTTTCCGTCGCGCGACAACCGTTCAAGTATGCCATGGCGATTCTTCGTCCGCAAAATCGAGGCGGCTTCCTCCCGACGCCCGGGCGTGGCGCGCAGAATCCGTTTGCCGTGCAGCAGATGAAGGAGTTGACTCATCTCATGCGCGTCACCAAGTTCGAACATGCTGCTCTCCGTCTCGATGCGAACGACCGGACCCTCCTGATCGACCCGGGTTCCTTCACCGCACCCGTGAACGATCTCGGCGATCTCGTCGGGATCGTGATCACGCACGAGCATCCCGACCACTGGACCCCCGAGCACTTCGACCGTCTCCTGCGCTCGTCCCCCGGCACGCCGATCTTCGCGCCTGCAGGAGTCGCGCGCGCGGCTGAGGGCTACGACATCACCGTGGTCTCCCCCGGCGACACCGTCGAGGTCGGCGGGTTCGGTCTCCGCTTCTTCGGAGGCACGCACGAGGTCATCCACTCGTCCCTCCCGACAGTGGAGAACGTCGGCGTCCTCGTCAACGACGAGCTCTACTACCCCGGCGACTCCTACGCCGTCCCCGAGGGCGTCGAGGTGGGCACTCTCGCGGCCCCGCTCGGTGCGCCCTGGTTGAAGATCGGCGAAGCGATGGACTACGTGCTCGCCGTCGCGCCGCGCCGCGCCTTCGGCACCCACGACATGACGCTGTCGGTCATCGGCAAGAACATGCACCGGCAGCGCCTGCAGTGGGCCACCGAGCAGGGCGGCGGCGAGTTCTTCGTCCTGGAGCCCGGCGACACCCTCGACCTGTGACCGGCGCCGCACGCCGCCTCCTCCCCTCGCCGACCGCACGCCTGCGCTTCCGGGAGATGAGGGAAGACGACCTCGAACAGATCGCCGCGATGCTCGGCGATCCGGCGGTCATGACCTTTTATCCGGCGGTGAAGACGCGCGCGGAGAGCGCGGAGTGGATCGCGCGGATGCAGGAACGGTACCGGGAGCACGGACACGGGCTGTGGGTCATCGAGACGCACGATGGCGACTTCATCGGTGACTGCGGTCTGACCTGGCAGTCCGCGAACGATGTCCCGGTGCTGGAGGTCGGCTATCACGTCCGTCGAGCGAGTCAGCGCCGGGGCTACGCGACGGAAGCGGCGAGGGCATGCGTCGAACTCGTCGCCCGTGAACTCGCTCCGACCCTGCTGACGGCGATCATCCACCCCGCCAACACCGCTTCACGCGGGGTCGCCGAGAACCTCGGCATGACGCACATCGACGACGATCGCGCCCACCCGTGGATCGTGCGCACGGTCATGGGAATGCAGGTCGACCCGGCCTAGCCCTCTTCGGCCGCGTCCTGTGCCGCGCGCACCCGGAGGTCGCGCTGCAGGTGGTCTCGCTGCTCGACGACGAGGCGACGAAGTGCCGCCGGTGCGCCCTCATTGTCGGCAAGCCAGGCGTCGACAGGTCCGAGAGTGTCGCTCGCAGGGAAGAATCCGAGGACCAGCCTCCGTGCGATCTCGATGCTGCGTTCGCTCCATGCCGCGCCGATACGGCGGAAGTACTCCTCATCGAAGCCCGCGATGAGGTCGCGGCGTCCCCCCGCTCGGAAGCCGTCGATCTCGGCATCCAGGTGGTCGTTGCTGAGCGATACGTCGTTCCAGGCCGACTCCCACGCACCCCTTCGCACGGCGGCGTCCGGGCGCGCGGCGCGTGCGCGTCGTGCCGCCGTGCGTCCGCTCCCGGTGTCGTCCCTCTCCTCCTCGGCGGCGATGTCCGCGAGGTCGGCATGCCCGGTCGCGACGAGCGCCGTGAGAAGCTGCCAGCGCAGGTCCGGATCGACGATGAGCCCCTCGGGCACGTCCCCGTCGAGCAGAGCGCGCACGCGCTCGTTGTGCACGTCGTTGAACGCGGAGGCCGTCGCCAGAGCACGCGCCCAGGAGAGCTGCGCATCGCTCCCGGCCTCCGCAGCCCGGAGCGCACTCCACACGGCGTCCGTCCACGCGCGCTGTTCCTCGTCGCGCCGGGCGTGGCCGACGAAATGCCGGATCGTATGAGCGGCATTGGCCAGCACCCCTGACAGAAGCCCGATGTTCGACTCCCCGGGAGCATGCGTGCGCACGATCGTGAGGTAGCGCGTCGCGCTGAGCTCGCCGTCGCGGGTGGCGTTCCACAGCGACGACCACACCAGGGCGCGTGCCAACGGATCGTCGATCGAGGAGAGGGATTCCTCGACGGTGCGCAGCGAGGCCTCGTCCAGCCGCGCTTTCGCATAGGTGAGGTCGTCATCATTGAGAAGCACAAGATCGGCGTCAGCGAACTCCATCTCGGTCCGCTCCTCGAGCAGATCGAGCTCCTGCTGGTCCTTCCGGACGATGCGGCCTTCCTCGCGTTCGTAGAGCCCGATGCGGAGCCGGTGCGGGCGCGGATCCGTCTGCACGAGGAAGCGACGCCCCTCATCGTCGGTCTCCATCCGGATGGTCGACACCCCGGAGGTCTGCAGCCACGACGCCGACCAGTCGCTCATGTCACGTCCGGAGACGGCGCTGAGCTGCACGAGGAAGTCGTCTAGGGTCGTGTTCCCGAAGGCGTTCGCGGCGAAGTAGCGACGGGCGCCCTCGAAGAACGCCTCGTCTCCGACGAACGCGACGAGCTGTTTCAGCACCGCGGCGCCCTTGGCGTAGGTGATGCCGTCGAAGTTGAGCTTCGCGGCTTCGAGATCGGTGATGTCCGCCACGATCGGGTGTGTCGTCGGCAGCTGATCCTGCTGGTACGCCCACGCCTTGCGGCTCGCGGCGAACTTGACCCACGCGTCATGGAACCGCGTCGCCACGGCGGACGCGTGTGCGCCCATGTAGTCAGCGAAGGACTCCTTGAGCCACAGGTCGTCCCACCAGGTCATGGTCACGAGGTCGCCGAACCACATATGGGCCATCTCGTGAAGGATCGTGTTCGCCCGCGCGGCCCGCTGCGCCTCGGTGGCCGCGCCGCGGGACAGGTAGGCCTCGGTGAAGGTCACGAGTCCCGGGTTCTCCATCGCGCCGAGGTTGTACTCGGGGACGAAGATCTGATCGTACTTGCCCCAAGGGTACGGGTAGGCGAAAGCAGAGGCGAAGAAGTCCAGTCCCTGTCGTGTCACCTCCAGGATCTCGTCGGATTCGAGATGCCGGGCCAAGGAGCGGCGGGCGAAGACACCGAGGGCGATCTGTTCGTCGCCGTGCGTCCACTCGCCGTCCACCCGCGAGTAGGGGCCGGCGGCGACCGAGGTGATGTAGCTCGAGATCGGCAACGTCGGGGCGAAGGCGACGCGCTGCACGCCGACGCCGACGTCCGAGTGTGCCGGTGACTGGTTCGAGAGAACCTCCCACCCGGACGGCGCATCGACCACGAAGGTGTAGGACGCCTTCATATCCGGTTGCTCGAAGCACGCCATGACCCGGCGCGCGTCGGCGGGCTCATATTGCGTGTACAGATACGTCTCGTCATCGGCGGGATCGTGGAAGCGGTGCAGTCCTTCGCCTGAACGGCTGTAGGCCCCGATCGCTTCGACCCGGACGACGTTCGACGGGCGGAGCCCGGTGAGGGAGATCCGCGCGCCGTCGTAGACGACCTCCTGCTCGACGCCGTTCAGATCGACGCGGGTGACGGCCTCACCGATGAAGTCGAGCCAGGTGGCATCGGTGGACGCGTCGAACTCGAGCGTCGTCACGGTCGGGAACCCGGTGCGAGCCCGCTCGGGGGCGCCGGTCAGATCGAGCTCGACGCGGATGCGGTGCACGGCGACCGCTGCGGATCGCGCTGCGGTCTCCTCGCGGGTGAGGTTGGCTGTATCCATGCATCCATCCTGTCATCCGGATCGCCGGGTCCTCTTCCTCGACGGCTCGGGGCCGCCCAGGAGCCGGCGGATGGCTGTCTCCGGAGACACCGAGAGGTCCAGGGTGCATCCGCGTGCGTACTGGCGGAAGACCCGCGGATCGATGTAGCTGCCGCGAGCGACGGCGGTGGTGTTGCCGAGCGCGGTCGCCGCGGCCTGCACCGCGAGCCGCTCGGCCTGCCTGCGCTCGCTGCGACGATCGAGCTCGCCGATCCGGGCCAGGGCATCGGCGGCGATGATGGTCCCGTGCAGAGTGCGGAAGTCCTTCGCCGAGAAGGAAGAGCCCGTGACCTCTCGCAGATAGGCGTTCACCTCGGCGGGGCTGATGCGCACACGGCGGCGGCCACGCCGATAGGCCAGCAGGAAGTCTGCGGACTTCCCTGCAGCGAAATCCGTCAGGGCGTCCGCGAGAGCCTCATCGGTGATCTCTATGGAGGCGGTGCGCCCGCTCTTGGCGGGGAAGGACAACGCCAGCTCGCTCCCGGATACGCGCACGTCACGACGCCGCAGCGTCGTGAGACCCCGGCTGCCGTGCCGCACCAGGTATCGCTCTGAGCCGATCCGCAGCGCCGCGTCATCGAGCAGACGGAACGCGATCGCCAGTGCACGCTCCTTGGTCTGCCCATCCTCCCGGAGCGCCCGCGTCACCCGCGCCCTGGCGCCGGGCAGCGCGGCAGCGAGTTCGAGGGCGCGGACGAACTTCTTGCGATCACGGCTGACGCGCCACAACGGGTGGTAGAGGTATTGTCTGCGACCCGCCTCGTCCACGCCCACCGCCTGGATGTGCGCCAGCGGGTCCGCGGCGATCCAGACATCCCGCCAGGCAGGGGGGATCACGAGGTCATGGATGCGTTGCCGATCCGCCTCGGGGGCGGTCGCTCCGCCCGGATCCGTGTACCGGAATCCCGACCCCGATCTCCGCCGCCGAAAACCGGGGTCCTGTCCCGGAACCACGCGGTTCAGTCTCGCCATACGCTCTCCCCTCTCGACCTTCTCGCCTCGGAAGAGGATGCAGGGTCGTCGGGCGCGACGGAAGGGAGTGGCGTCGCGCCTTTCCGCGTGCTATCCGCCGTCGGAGGATGGTGCAGCGAACGCACGGCGCATGTGGTCGCTCGTCAAGAAGTCGGCGATGCCGATCATGATGAGACTGAAGACGATCTGCTCGGAGACCATCCACAGGGGGTACAAGCCGGGAATGGCGGCCATCACGAGCGTGATGATCGGGAAGATCTGTGCGAACAGACGCAGCCGCTGATAGGCCCAGCGCCACCCGCGCTGGGCCCGCCACGCGAAGTAGAACAGCGTGGCCGTCATCGCGAGGACCACGAGCGTCCGCATCCACACCGCGAAGGAGACGGGTTCCCCGTCGACGGCGAGCACCAGCGCGACCACGACCGCCCCGATGCCGATCACGAGCTCGACGACGAGGAGCCACAGGATCCAGGTGAAGGCGCGCACGGTGCGCGGGTGGGTGCGGTCCGCCTCGCTGATGGCGACGCCGGCCTGACGGCCACCTGCGATCCGGTCGAGCCGGAGGAGGAATGATTCCAGAGCCATGCCTGGAGCCTAGGCGTTCTGATATGCGGTGTCGTCCGGCAGGCCCACCTTCGCCTTCGCCCACGATCGCCCCTGCGTGTCCTTGAGGATGTCGTACTCGACATCGACGTGAGGCTCGATCGCGCTGTACTTGTCGTTCGGGGCGCCGATCACCAGCTGGAAGCCGAGACCCCGCCAGGCACCGATCGCGCGCTTCGTGAAATGCGCATCCGCCTTGATCAGCGCCTCGTCCATGAAGACCGGGGCATAGCGGGGCCGAGCCGCGCCGGCGTCTCCGAGCTGGTACCGAAGAGCGGCGCCGACGATGAACGCGACGAGCTCCTGCGACTCCCCTCCGGACTTCTCACCGATGTGATCGTAGAGCGCCACATGCGAACGCGTGGCGGCGTCGACCCGCTCCGCACTGACCCGCACGTGGTTCCTCACGTCGATCAGCTCCGCGAAATCGGGGGCGGTACGTCGCATACGTGCGATCAGCCGGCTCATCTTGCGGTAGACGGTCTCACGCTCCGCATCCGTCGACGCCGCGTCGATCAGTCCGCGGACCTCGCGCAGCTCCCTGCGGAACCGCTTGCGTGCCTCCGTCTGATTCTCCCGCGGGGTGATCTGCAGCCGATGCTCATCGTCGTAGAAGGGAAGCTCCTCCATGATCCTGTTGATCGGATCGATCCGGTCCTTGATCTCACGGAGAGAGCGGCTGAGCGTCGAGTCGAGACTCGTCAAGTCGTTTCCGGACAGCTTCAGGAGGCTGTCGCGCCACTCGGCTTCGAGCTCATGCAGCCCGTTGGTCTGGAGCGCCTCGAGGATGCTCTCGAACTCGCCGACCGACGTATCCGGATCCGGCAGGATCGTGAGACTGTCCCAGCGCTCGAGGAACCCGGTCATGAGCCGACGCATGCTCTCCCTCTGCTGCTCATGCGCGTCGGCAGCCTCACGACGCTCCTCGAGCAGGCGCTGCGCCGCGGTCCTGAGTGCGGTGTCGAGATGCGACAGCCTTTCATCCGCTGTCGGTGTGTCGCCGTCGTCCGCGTGCAGGAACCGCCCGTCGAGGAAGGCCGCATGACCGTCCGCCACGACGGTCCCCGTCGACGCCGCCGCGTCGATCACCGACTGGCAGGTGTCGACGTCGTCGCTCACGTGCCCCCAGCGCTCCTGCGTCTGGGAGAGCTCGTTGCCCAGACGTGCTTCCTCGTCGCGGAGGCGGCCCGCGCGAGTCCTCAGCGCCTCTGCCCGGCCCTTGAGCTCCGCGATCTCAGGACTGGCGGTCGTGACCTCGGCTTCGACCGCGAGCCAGCGTTCCTTCTCAGCCTCCACGGCCTCGACGTCGATCTGCTCCCACGTGAGGTCCTCGATCTTCGCGAGCGCGGTGGACGTCGTCTCGATCCGATCGAGTGCGGCCTCGGCTTCCCGCGCAGCCGACGCGGCGTCCTCGTATCGGCCGGCGAGGTGTCGGAGACGATCGTCGAGCTCCCGCAAGCGACGGTCATTGGTGAAGCCGAGCACATTGGCACGGCCCTGGCCGCCGTGACCACCGCGGCTCCCCTGAGACACCTGACCGCTGATCGTGAGCGCCTTCTGATGCTCGCCCAGCTGCGAAGCCGAATCCACGCACACGTATCCGTAGCGCTCCTGGAGTCTCTGCTGCAACCAGCCGGTGAACGGCGACGGAAGGTAGTCGAGACGCCCGGGAAGGGTCTTCGGGTCGGCGTGCCGCATCTCGGGAAGCCCGACGGGAACGCCCTCGTAGTTCAGGCGGTCAGGGGTACGCACGGCGTTGATGGCGGCGCGGAAGATCGCCAGCTGCTCGGCATCGATCAGCAGCGTCCTCGCGAAGCCGCCCAGCGCGAGGTTGAAGGCATCACGCCAGGGCTCGAACTCCGTCCGCAGCTCGATGAGTTCGCCGACGAACGGAAGCTCCGACGGGGAGAGCCCCACCGCGTCGGCGAGCAGTGCACGAGACTCATCGAGACGCGCGGGAATGCTGCCTCGCACGCGGCTCGTCCGCTCACGTTCCTCTCGGACCCCGCGCATCTCGGTCTCGACTGCTCGGCGGCCCGTCTCCGCATCGGCGAAGGCGGCTCGTGCGCCGCGGATGTCGGACTTGGCCGATGCGCCGCGAGCGTGAGCGACGAACGCGTCGAACTGCGCCACGTTCTCCACCTCTCCGCCGATCTCGCGGACGATGGCATCGAACTTCGCCCGTTCCCGACGCACGTCTTCGAGCCGGCGTTCGGCGACGCGGAGCTCGCGCTGTGCGGTCTCGAGACGATCGCCACCGGACTGACGGAGGACATCGAGGAGTCCTTCGCGCTCGACGTCGGCCGCATCGATGAGCGCACGCTTCTCGCGGACGGCGAGGCTCAGAGCACGCGTACGGTCGCCCAGTTCGGCCTCGACATCGCGAAGCAGATCCAACCGCCGCTGCGCATTCCACAGCGCGGCGAGCGAGGACGGATCGGTGAACACCCCGACCTCGTCGATCACCCTGACGCGTTCGGCCGCCGCCGCGATCCGGTCTTTGATCGCCCGGATCGGCTCGAGTGCAGTCACCTGCTGCTTGGCGGTCAGCATCCGTGTCCGGGTGCTCTCGAGCTCGTCGAAGTGCGCGACCACGGCGTCTGCCGTGGCCATCGTCTCGGGCTCCTCCAGGACGAGCTTCTTGTAGAGATCGTCGACCGTCGTGATCTGCTGTCCTGCCTGGATGCGCGCCAGCAGGCTGATGGCCTTCGCACCGGACCCTGCGGCGCCGATACCGAGCACGGCCTGCAGCCGCGCAGAGAACTCACGGTCGGTGGCGAGCGTCTCCAACCCGGTGCCACGCACCGCCGCATCGGACAGGCGTTGCGCGGCCGCCTGCTCCAACAGCGCCAGGTCGAACGCACCTCCGACCGTCGCTCGCACCCGGGTGGTGTCTTCCAGCGTCCGCGCATCCGCCGGGATGTACCACGCACGCACCGCGGTGAACCGGGACCCGTCGTGATCGAGCCACGTCGTCGCGATCGCACTCCACGTGTCCTCCCCGTCACCACGCAGCACGCGCAGTCTGGTGCCGTCCTCGGTTCTGGACTCGTCGATCTTCCCCCGCCCGTAGGAGAGGATGTTCCGCTGCTCCTCCCCGCGGGGGCGTCCGGTCACGCCGCCGTTCGATGCACCGTTGAACGGCGTCGTGTGCGGCATCATCAGCGCGATGTACGCGTCCATCAGGGTGGATTTCCCCGAGCCCGATCCACCGCAGAGCAGCGTCGCATCCGGGGAGAACCGAACTCGGTGCGGGCCTCCGTCGTAGCCGCCCCAGTTGATCAGCTGCAGCTCCTCCGCAACCCACTGCTGCCCACGAGAGCCCGAGGGGATGAGCCCGAACAGTGTGTCGACCATCGTCATCGTTGCACCACTTCCTGCGACCGCAGCCAATCCCGGAGTTCCTTGAGGGTCTCCGCACTCAGAACGACCTCGACGAGCGCGGTGATCCGATAGCGACCACTCGTCTCCTCCCGGATGATCCCTTCACGATCGAGACGGTCCATCGCGTTGCGAATCGCCTTCTGCTGCCGAGCGGTCCCGCCGTCGACATCCGTGAAGTAGCTCAGCACCGTCTGCTCGAGATCCTCGATGTCGATACGCACGGAGGCTTCACCGGCAGCGGACTCGCGCTGGTAGACCGTGCGCAAGTGCACGAGGACCAGGGTCTCGGCACGCGTGTACGGCGCGTCCTTGAGAAGAACGGGCATGTCGATCTCGTCGGAGCGGAGTTGCTGCTTGTACGCGAATCCCCGACCGTGGTCGACGACCAGCCGGAGATAGAGGTCGTTCAGGCGCGACTCGATCACCTGCTGATGGTCCAGCAACAGGGTCCACTCCCGACGGTTGCGCTCCGCAGCGATGAATCGGCGCTGAAGGATGTGCACGAGCACGCGTCGGATCTCCGGATCGAGGGTTCCCCGGTCGCCCGCGAAGTGCTCCTCGACATCGTCTTCCATGGGCACCGGCGCGATGAACGGGTCATCGAGGGGCGCCTCGGTCGCGAGGGGATGTTCAGGCATGTGCATCTTCCTTCGGGTTGCGCGCCGTGATGGCGCCGAACGCGAACCGTCGTGTCGAGCCGTCCGGACGCAGGGCCTCGACCACCGACACCTCCTCGCTCTCGGTCATCCCGTTGCGGTGTGCGATCTCGAGCAGACCGAGGAGGTCCACGGGGCGGCGGGTGTCATCCGCGGCCGCCGTGAACGCCGTGGCGAGGTCGAACTCGTCGCCGAGGCCCGCGAGGTGTTCTTCGAGTTCGGTGTACCTCGGCCCTCCCCAGGCACGACTGTCCACGTCGAGGAACTCGACGTCGTCGGCCTCGGTGAGCGGAGCGGGGGCGGCCGGAGGGCGGATGCTGCTCACCGCTTGCCTGAGATGGCCGAGGTCGACGAGCGGGAGGCTTCTCACCGGCGCTGCGCTCGCCGCGGTGCCGTCCCAGACATGGAGAGCCGCGATCACATCGCGAAGCAGATCGTCGATCTGACGGTCCCGCAGCGGATCGTGCGTCTTCACCTGGCCCGTGATGACGTGCGAAGCGCGGCGCTGCGCAGCCAGGACCTCCTCCACGCCGAGTTCCACCCGGCGTCCGATGGCATCGAGTTCGGCACGCTGATTGCCGTCGAGCTTGCGCGCGAACGGCTGCCGGAGCAGTCCGTGAAGCCGTTCGGACAGTGCGTCTATGCGCTCCGGGTCACCGATCAGACGCAACGCGCCGGCGAACGCACGCCCTTCGGGGGTGGCGTTCATGACGTCCTGCGCGCGCTGCAGATACTCACGCAGGACCTCGCCGGTCGGTCGCTCGTCGCGACGCAGATGGGCGACGACGTCGCGCTGCATGACCTTCAGGGACTCCGCGACGCGGGTGAAGTCCGCCGGGAGCTCGCGAGCGAGATGCAGGACGTTCTCCGCCTCTTCGTAGAGCTCCTCGTCATCGAGCGGGTCCGCTCTGCCGGAGTCCTCGATCCGGGCGATCTCCGCGTCGAGGGCCGCCCTCTCTTCGTGAAGGCGAGCGAGTCGGCGCACGGGATCAGCCTCGGCGCTGTCCGCCAGGTGCTCCACGGCGTCGAGCAGCGTGCGGACGCGGGAGTTCGACACCCGCGTGCGCCCGCCACCCGTTCGGCCCGCGATCTCCAGTGCCTCCACCGCATGCGCGGAGAGACGATAGACCTCGACGTCGTCATCGATCTGCTGGACCAGCCACCCCAGGCGAACCCAGTTCCGCGACACATCACGCCCGGTT
The DNA here is from genome assembly GCF_020524545.1 of Microbacterium paraoxydans. Classification (GTDB taxonomy): domain Bacteria; phylum Actinomycetota; class Actinomycetes; order Actinomycetales; family Microbacteriaceae; genus Microbacterium; species Microbacterium paraoxydans_C. The sequence continues at coordinate 48,228 of NZ_JAIVLG010000005.1, forward strand.
CCCGCGGGCGTCCGCCGATCATCGTCGTCGTCATCCGCGCCGCGCAGCTCCTCGAGGATCTCCGAGAGCTCCGCATGGGCATCCGCGATCGGGATCGAGGGCCGGTCCGCGGTGAACAGGAGCGAGAGCGCCGCGACAACGAAGGGAGCGAACCGACCGTGGAGCAGATCGAGAGTCGGGGTGCGGAAAGCGGTGACAGCGCGGGAGTATGCCGATTCCGCTCGTGTTCCTGTCACACATTCACATTAGTCGCGACGCCGGAGTGCCCCAAACACGAGGAAACCCCCGTCTGAGCGGGGGTTTTCGTCGAGCTGGGGTACCTGGACTCGAACCAAGAATAACGGAACCAGAAACCGTCGTGTTGCCAATTACACCATACCCCAAGGGCGAAACCAGGGCCTCGCACCGAGAATCAAGCCTACCCGAGCGGCGACGGAACACCAAAATCGTCGCCCTGCGCCGCCGCCCGGGCGCGTCGCGGTTCAGCCCGCGAGGAACGCGGAGAGCGACCGCAGGCGACGCAGCGACTCGTCCTTGCCCAGCAGCTCCATCGACTCGAACAGCGGAGGCGAGACCCGGCGACCCGTGATGGCCACGCGCGGCGGGCCGTAGGCGATACGCGGCTTGAGCTCGAGCTTCTCGACGAGCTCGGCGGCGAGAGCCTCCTGGATCTTCTCCGGCGTGAAGTCCGTCACCGGCTCGAGAGCGGTGACACAGGCGTCGAGCACCTCGGCCGCATTCGCCGGAAGGCCCTTGAGCGCATCCTCGGCGTACGAGACCTCGTCGGTGAAGAGGAAGCCGACCATGCCCGGAACTTCACCGAGCAGCTGCACGCGCTCCTGCACGAGGGGTGCGACGCGGAATGCCATCACCAGCTGCTCGTGCGTGGGCTCATCGAAGAGCCCCGCGGCGGCGAGGTACGGAACCGTCCGCTCGGCGAAGTCCTTCTCCCCCAGCATCCGGATGTGGTCGCCGTTGATCGACTCGGCCTTCTTCTGGTCGAAGCGCGCCGGGTTCGGGTTCACGTCCACGATGTCGAACGCGGCGGTGAACTCATCGAGCGAGAAGACGTCGCGGTCAGGACCGATCGACCAGCCGAGCAGCGCCAGATAGTTGAGCAGACCTTCGGGGATGAACCCGCGCTCCCGGTGCAGGAACAGGTCCGCCTGCGGGTCGCGCTTGGAGAGCTTCTTGTTGCCGGTCTCCCCCAGCACCAGCGGCATGTGGGCGAAGCGCGGCACGAACGTCGTCACCCCCGCGTCGATGAGCGCTGCGTACAGCGACAGCTGGCGTGCGGTCGAAGGCATGAGATCTTCGCCACGCAGCACGTGGGTGATGCCCATCAGCGCGTCGTCGACCGGGTTCACGAACGTGTAGAGGGGCACGCCGTTCGGGCGCACGACCACGAAGTCGGGGAACGAACCGGCGGGGAAGGTGACCTCGCCGCGGATCAGGTCGACGTACGTGAGGTCCTCGTCCGGCACACGCAGGCGCAGAGCGGGCTGGCGCCCCTCGGCGCGGAACGCCGCCTTCTGCTCGTCGGTGAGGTCGCGGTCGAAGTTGTCGTAGCCGAGCTGCTTGGCGCGGCCCGCGGCTTCGTTGCGCGCGTCGATCTCCTCCGCCGTGGAGTAGCTCTCGTAGAGGGCGCCCGTGGCGATCAGCTTGTCGATCACCTCGCGGTAGATGTCGTGACGCTCCGACTGCCGGTAGGGTGCATGCGGCCCGCCGACCTCGACGCCCTCGTCCCAGTCGATCTTGAGCCAGGTCAGCGCGTCGACCAGCTGGCGGAAGCTCTCCTCGCTGTCACGGGCGGCATCGGTGTCCTCGATGCGGAACACCATCTTCCCGCCGTTGTGCCGGGCGTAGGCCCAGTTGTAGAGAGCCGTGCGGACCATGCCGACATGCGGCAGACCGGTCGGCGAGGGGCAGAAGCGGACGCGGACGTCGGCACCACTGACAGTCGTGGTGAGGGGGTGAGGGGTAGCCATAGCCCTTCGATTCTACGGGGACGGTCCAGCCCGTCACCGCGCGGCGGACCGCGCCAACGGAGCCAGCGCCACGATCGCGATGACCAGGACGAAGGCCGCGACACCGAGCCCCGAGTACTGGAAGTTCGCCAGCACCACGCCCGCGAGCACCGAACCCGCCGCAGCGGAGAGGCTCATCAACGAGTCACTGCGCCCCTGTCTGCGCGTGCGGACCTCGGGTGCGGACGCCTCGGTGAGGAGCGCAGCACCGGCCACCGTCGCGGCACTCCAGCCCAGGCCGAGCAGGATGAGTGCGACCATCACGCCCCAGGCCTCGGTGCCCGTGAAGACGGCGAACGCCAGCGCCCCGGCGAGCAGGACCTGACCGAGCAGCACGACCTGGAGTCGGCCCCACCTGTCGGCGAGCACACCGAAGACGGGCGACAGCGCATACATGCCGCCGACGTGGAGCGCGATCGTGATGCCGACCAGCGCCGAGACGTCCGCCGGACTCGGCGCCATCCCGCCCGCGCCGTGCGCCATATGGGACAGGTGAACGGGAGTCATCGCCATGACCGAGGCCATCACCACGTGGGATCCCGCGATCGCGAAGATCGCATAGCGCGCGACCCGAGGCCGGTCCTCGACCACTGCTCCGGCCACGGCTGCGGACGCCTTCGCGAGACGCTGGGCCGCCAACAGAGGATCGGGACGCAGCGCGACGATGTAGAGAACGAGGGCCGCGCACTGCGCGACGAACGAGAACAGGTAGGAGCCCGTCTGCGGCGGCATTCCGACCGCCTGCCCGACGATCTCCCCCGGACCGAGCAGGAGCGGACCGGCGACACCGCCGATGGTCGTCGACCACACGACGATCGACAGGTCGCGACCACGATGCTGCGGCGCGGCGAGGTCGGTGGCGGCGAACCGCGACTGCAGGTTCCCCGCATTACCCGCCCCGATCAGCAGGATGCCGACGAGGAGCAGGGGGAAGACGCGCAGAGAGGCGGCGATGATGACGACCGCGATGCCGACGAGCGCGAACAGGTTCCCGAGTGTGAGCGCCCGACGCCGCCCCACGCGCGCGGCGAGGCGGGCGAGGGGGATGGCGCACGCGGCCGCCCCCAGCGTCACAGATGCCGTTGCCAGCCCCGAGAGGGCGTCGTTGCCGGAGATGTCGGCCGCAAGGAGTGCGCCGAGCGAGACGGTGGCACCGAAGGCGATACCGCCGAGCACCTGGCCGAGGGACAGCACCAGAACGGTGCGCCGCTGGACGGCTGTCTGCTGCGCCGCCGTCAGGGCGACGACCGTCATGGCGCGGGAACGGCGTCGCGTGCGGTGTTGCGAAGGATCCCGAGGCCGGAGATCTCGACCTCCACGACGTCACCCGCTTCGAACGTGCCGACCCCGGCCGGGGTGCCCGTCATGATCACGTCGCCCGGCAGCAGGGTGAACACGGCAGAGGCGTACTCGATGATCGCCGGCACCGAGTGGATCATGTCGGTGAGCGGGGCGTGCTGGCGCACCTCGCCGTTCACGCGCGTCTCGATGGTTGCGACCGCCGGGTCGAAGTCCGTGTCGATCACGGGCCCCAGCGGGCAGAAGGTGTCGAATCCCTTCGCCCGCGACCACTGGCCGTCTTTGCGCTGCAGATCCCGAGCCGTCACGTCGTTGCCGATCGTGTAGCCGAGCACGTAGTCGAGCGCATTCTCGGCCTTCACGTTCTTCGCGATCTTCCCGATCACCACGACGAGCTCACCCTCGTACTCGGTGCGCTCCGAGAGCGAAGGCCGCACGATCGCATCGCCCGGCCCGATCACGGACGTGTTCGGCTTCAGGAACAGCAGCGGCTCCTCCGGGGCCACTCCCCCCATCTCGGCCGCGTGATCGTGGTAGTTCTTCCCGACGCAGACGACCTTCGACCGCGGGATCACCGGAGCGAGCAGCGCCGCATCCGCGAGGGGCACGCGAGCACCGGTCGTCTCATACCCCGCGAACATCGGATCCCCCGCGAGGACGACCAGCTCACGCTCGTCGATGATTCCGTACATGATGGCTTCGTCGTGGCTGAACCGGGCGATCTTCATGGTGTCCAGCCTAGCGAGCGCGGCACCCTGCACCGAGACCCCCCAACGCCGCCGAGACCCCGTCCTGCGCGCGCCGAGACGACGGGGTCTCGGCGAGACGACGGGGTCTCGGCGTCGGGTGGAAAGCTCAGGCGTCCAGGCGCAGGAGCCAGCCGTGCTTGTCCTCACGGCGGCCGTACTGGATGTCGGTCAGCTCCTCACGCAACGACAGCGCGAGGTCGCCCAGCGGCTGCGGCTCGTCGAAGCCGTCGCCGACGAGTGCGCCGATCGGAGTGACGACCGCAGCCGTGCCGCATGCGAACACCTCGACGATGTCCCCCGATGCCACCCCCTCACGCCACTCGTCGATCGAGATCGGACGCTTCTCGACGGTGTAGCCCCGGTCCGCAGCCAGCTGAAGCAGAGAGTCGCGGGTGATGCCCTCGAGGATGCTGTCGGACTCGGGGGTGACGACGCGCCCGTCCTTGAAGACGAAGACGACGTTCATCCCGCCGAGCTCCTCGACGTCGCGCTTCTCGTTGAGGAACACGACCTGGTCGCAGCCCTGGGCGCTCGCCTCGCTCTGTGCGAGCAGGCTCGAGGCGTAGTTGCCGCCGGTCTTCGCCTTGCCGGTGCCTCCCTTGCCCGCGCGGGCGTACTCCTCGGAGAGCCAGATGCGCACCGGCTTCACCCCGCCGGAGAAGTAGGCGCCGGCGGGGCTGGCGATCACGTAGTAGGCGACCTTCTGCGCGGCGCGTACTCCGAGGAAGGCCTCCTTCGCGAACATGAACGGACGCAGGTAGAGGCTCTGGTCGGCACCGCTGGGCACCCAGCGTCCGTCGACCGCGATGAGCTCGCGCAGCGACTGGATGAAGTACTCGGTCGGCAGCTCGGGCAGCGCGAGGCGACGGGCACTGGCCTGCAGGCGAGCGGCGTTGCGGTCGGGGCGGAACGTGTGGATCGAGCCGTCGGCGTGACGGTAGGCCTTGATACCCTCGAAGATCTCCTGCGCGTAGTGCAGCACGGACGCCGCGGGGTCGAGCGGAATCGGTCCGTACGGCTGCACGCGCGGCCGGTGCCAGCCGCCCTTGACCGACCAGCAGATGTCGACCATGTGGTCGGTGAAGACCACGCCGAAGCCCGGATTCTCCAGCACCTCGGCCAGCCGTGCGGGCGACGCGGCGGTCAGGTTCTTCGTGACGGCGAACTCCAGGGGAGCCACGGTCGCCTCGGCATCGATGGTCGTCATCTCATCATCCATTCCTCGTGGGTGGGCGCATCCTCGCGCCCGTTCAGCCTACGCCTGCAGTCAGAGGCGTGCGGTGATCGCGGAACCGATCTCCGCGGTCGTGCGCGCCGCGCTGCGGGCGGCGATGTCGGCCTCGACCGCAGCGTTCACGCGCGCGGATTCGACGGAGAGACCGAGGTGGTCGAGCAGCAACGCGATCGAGAGGATCGCTGCGGTCGGGTCGGCCTTCTGCTGCCCCGCGATATCGGGGGCAGAGCCGTGCACGGGCTCGAACATCGAGGGGAAAGCACCGTCGGGGTTGATGTTGCCCGAGGCTGCGAGACCGATGCCTCCCGTAACCGCTCCGGCGAGGTCGGTCAGGATGTCGCCGAACAGGTTGTCGGTGACGATCACGTCGAAGCGCGAGGGGTCGGTCACCAGGAAGATCGTCGCCGCATCGACGTGCAGGTAGTCGACCGCGACATCGGGGTGCTCGGCGGCCACCTCGTTCACGATGCGCTGCCAGATGGCTCCGGCGTGGACGAGCACGTTGGTCTTGTGGACGAGGGTGAGCTTCCTGCGGCGGCGCTCCGCGAGCTCGAAGGCGTAGCGCACGACCCGCTCGACACCGAACGCGGTGTTCACGGACGTCTCGTTGGCGACCTCCTGCGGGGTCCCCTTGCGGATCGCTCCGCCGTTGCCGACATACGGCCCCTCGGTCCCCTCACGGACCACGACGAAGTCGATCTCCCCCGGATCGGCCAGGGGTCCTGGCGCACCGACGAAGAGCTTGGAGGGACGCAGGTTCACGTAGTGGTCGAGGGAGAAGCGCAGCCGGAGCAGAAGTCCGCGCTCGATGTTCGCGTCTTTCAGGCGCGGATCTCCCGGCGTGCCGCCGACCGCTCCCAGCAGGATCGCGTCGTGGGCGGCGATGGCCGCGAGATCATCGTCCGTGAGTGTGTCACCGGTCTCCAGGAAACGGCCGGCACCCAGCGAGAAGCGGCTCTTCTCGAACCGGACGTCGCTCTCTGCGGTCACGGCGTCGAGTACCTTCTCCGCCTCCGCGATGACCTCCGGACCGATGCCGTCACCGGGGATGACGGCCAGCTTCACGACACGCGACATGACACTCCTTGCACACTGCACGGGGATGGACCGGCCCGGACCCGCTCAGGGCGAGTGGGCCGATCCTCCCAGCGTACTGGTCAGTGCGAGGGGGCTTTGCGCAGTGTGACGGCGGCGATCACCCCGGCGACCACGACGAGTCCCGCGCCGATCAGCGACGTCACCGTCACACCGGAGCCGAACGCGTCGGCGGCCGCGTCCCAGAGGGCCGTACCCAGCTGGGCCGGAAGGTCCTGCGCAGCCGTGTACGCGCCCGCGAGGGTCTCCTCCGCAGCATGCGCGACGTCGGCGGGCAGACCTGCCGGGAGCACGAGGGCCCCACGGTAGAACGCGGTGATGATGCCACCGAGCACCGCGGTGCCGAGTACCGCCCCGAGTTCGTAGGCCGTCTCCGACACCGCACTCGCCGCGCCCGCCTTGGCCGCGGGAGCGCTGGACAGGATCAGCTCGTTGGAGATCGTCTCCGCCGCGCCGATGCCGATGCCGAGCACCACGAACGCCACCACGAGCGGCAGGACGCCGTGCTCGTGGGTCGTCAACGCCACGATGAGATAGCCGGCCACCGAGAACGCGAGACCGGCGGGGATCACGATGTGCGGAGGAACGCGACGCGAGACGGGCACGACCGAGAGACCCGCGACGATCATCGCGAGCATGCCGGGCACGAGGGCGATGCCGGCCATCATCGGGGACAGCCCGAGGACGAGCTGCAGGTGCTGCGACACGAAGTACAGGAAGCCCACCAACGCGACCACGCTGAGCAGGTTCACCAGGATCGCCCCGGAGAACGAGCCGCGCCGGAACAGGGCCATGTCGAGCATCGGGCTCTTGGCCCGCAGCTGACGGCGCACGAACAGGTAGCCCATGCCGAAGCCGAGCAGAGCCCAGGCGCCGGCTGTGAAGGTCGGGCCGTCCACCGCGAAGGACTTGATCGCGTAGACCACCGGGATCATGGTCGCCATCGACAGCGCGATGCTGACCAGGTCGATGCGGCCCGGGTTCGGATCGCGACTCTCCGGGACCAGCAGCGGTGCGGCGATGAGCAGCGGGATGAGTACCGGGACGGCGATCAGGAAGACCGAGCCCCAAGCGAAGTGCTCGAGGAGGAAGCCGCCCACGATCGGTCCCAGCGCCGAGCCGGCCGAGAACGCCGACGCCCAGACCGCGATCGCCATGCGGCGCTGGTCGCGGTTCCGGAAGATCGAGCGGAGCAGCGAGAGCGTCGACGGCATCAGCATGGCACCGAAGAAGCCGAGGAGCGCGCGGGCGGCGATCAACAAGCCAGCCGTGGGCGCGAAAGCAGCCAACGCGGACACGGCGGCGAAGCCGGTCGCCCCGATCAGCAGCATCTTCCGACGCCCGAACCGGTCGCCGAGCGTACCCATCGTGACGAGGAGTCCGGCCAGCACCAGCGGATACACATCGATGATCCACAGCTGCTCCGCGCCGGTGGGCGCGAGCGCGATGGAGATCTCAGGGAGCGCGAAGCTCAGCACCGTGTTGTCCACCGACACCAGCAGCACCGGCAGCATGAGGACGACGAGCGCCGCCCAGCCACGGGCTCCGACGCGGGGAGCATCCGTCTCTGTCGTCGGGATCGACGCAGTACGGGTCATGGAACACCTCTCAGGACTCTGATCGACGGTTAGTGAACCGTCCGGCTGGTATAGTAACAGAATTGCGACCGCTCTCCCTGTGCAGAGGACCCACGATGCCCCGACCTCCCCTCGCCCGCGAGAAGGTGCTCGATGCCTTCGAAACGATCCTCATCGAAGACGGCGAGCGTGCCGCGACCCTCGAGGCGACCGCCAAGACTGCCGGGGTCTCCAAGGGCGGCCTGCTGTATCACTTCGGCTCGAAGGAGGAGCTGGAGATCGGCCTGGTGGAGCGCCTCGACCGCCTCACGACAACGGACCTCGAGCGAATGACGGCGGCCGAGGAGGGGCCTGTCGCGTATTACGTGCGCACCTCGGTGATGGAAGACGACGCCCTCGATCGCGTCCTGATCGCGACGACGCGACTCGCGCAGGGCGGATCGATCGCAGCCGCCGACATGCTCCGCGAGACGCGGCGACGGTGGGCCGAGACCATCCGTCCGCACGTGCGCGACAACGCGAGCCTCGACCTCGTGATGCTCGTGAGTGACGGCCTGTACTTCAACAACTCCCTCGATGTGCACGGGCCCGAACGCCTGGTTCCACGCAGCGACGAGCTCAAGGACCTGATCGCGCTCGTCCTCCGAGCCACGGCCTGAGCATCACACGGACGGGAGAGGGCGGGAGCATCTCGCTCCCGCCCTCTCCCGTCCGTCGCGTCGAGTGGTCAGACCTCGGTGATCTCGATCTGCCGGAAGAGGTCCGCGTCGATCGCCGCGCTCACGTCTTCGAGCAGCTCCTCCGATACCGGCGAGTCGAGCGTCAGCACGCTGAGCGCCTGCGCGCCCGCTGCCTGACGCGCGATCTGCATGCCGGCGATGTTGATCCCCGCTTCGCCGAACTTCTGTCCGTACACCGCCACGATGCCGGGACGGTCGGTGTAGAGCATCACGACGTGGTGCTGCTCGATCGGCAGTTCGAGCGCGTGATCGTTGATGCCGACCAGCTTCTCCGTCTGCTTCGGTCCCGTCAGGGTTCCGGAGACCGACAGCTGGGTCCCGTCGGACAGGGCACCGGTGAGCGTGATCACGTTGCGGTACTCGTCGCTCACGTCGTCCTTGAGCAGACGCACGGCGATGCCGCGCTGTTCTGCGAGGAGCGGGGCGTTCACATACGAGACGGTCTCGCTCACGATGTTCGTGAACACGCCCTTGAGCGCGGCGAGCTTGAGGACGCTGACGTCGTAGTCGTTGAGCTCGCCGTGCACCTCGACGTCGAGGCTCGTGAGGGGCGAGGTCGCCAGCGACGCGAAGATCTGACCGAGCTTCTCGACCAAGGAGATGCCGGGGCGCACATAGGGGTCGATCACGCCACCCGCGACGTTCACCGCGTCCGGCACGAGGTCTCCGCCGAGCGCGAGACGCACCGAGCGGGCGACCGAGACTCCGGCCTTCTCCTGGGCTTCCTCGGTGCTGGCGCCGAGGTGCGGGGTGACGACGACGTTGGGGAGGTCCAGGAGCGGACGCGCGGTTCCGCCCTCGACGGGAGGCTCGGTCGTGAAGACATCGAGGCCGGCGCCGGCGATCTCACCGGCGACGAGGGCCGCGTGGAGCGCTTCCTCATCGATCAGTCCACCGCGGGCGACGTTGACCACGAAAGCCGTCGGCTTCATGGCCTGGAACTGCGCGGCACCGATCATGCCGGTGGTCTCCGGCGTCTTGGGCATGTGGATCGTCAGGAAGTCCGACTCGGCCACGAGCTCGTCGAGCGAGAGCAGCTGCACGCCGAGCTGCTGCGCGCGTGCCGAGGTGACGTACGGGTCGTAAGCGACGACCCGCATGTCGAACGCTGCGAGGCGAGCCGCGACGAGGGCGCCGATACGGCCGAGACCGACGATGCCGACCGTCTTCTCGAACAGCTCGGCACCGGTGAAGGAGCTGCGCTTCCACGCACCGCCGGAGAGCGACGCATGAGCGGCGGGGATGCGGCGGGCCAGGCTCAGGATGTGGCCGACGGTGAGCTCCGCCGCAGAGACGATGTTGGACGTCGGCGCGTTCACGACCATGACACCGGCCGCAGTGGCCGCCTTGATGTCGACGTTGTCGAGGCCGACACCCGCGCGCGCGACGACCTTCAGCTTCGGTGCGTGCGTCAGCGCTTCCTCATCGATGCGCGTCGCCGAACGCACGAGCACGGCATCGGCGTCCGCGAGTGCGGCGAAGAGCGCCTCGCGATCGGTGCCGTCGACGTCACGGACGTCGAAGTCGGGGCCCAGGGCCTCGATCGTGGCGGGAGAGAGTACTTCGGCGATGAGCACGACGGGCTTCGGCACAGTGGATCCTTCGGGGCAGCTCGGCAGGCGGGAGGGGCCGATGCGCCGCACACCATGGGGGCGCGATCGCGTCAACTCTACCGGAGGGGTCGGGTCGCTCCGTGCCGTATGACGCCCGCAGCTCAGGCGCTCGGCATCGTCAGGCTGAGCGCGATCAGGCTCATCCAGAACACTGCGACGACGCCGAGTCCGGCCAGGAACACGAGGAGGAGCTCGCCCACCCGCCGCCGACGGCCGATCAGGTAGGCGAAGGCGAAGACGATCGCGGGGAACGCGACGCCGAAGAGCAGGGTCGCCCATCCGCCGGCGGTCAGTCCTGTCTGGGCCATGGTGATCAGATGCGCGACGGCGTTCCACACCGCGTACGCATAGAAGAGTCCCGCGAGTCCGATGACGAGGCCGACGGCCCACCGGGGTGAGGGGGCGGACACCGGCTCGGTGGTCTGGGATGCGCTCATGATCCGATCACCCCCACGGTGACGAAGGGCCAGGGAACCAGCAGGACGACCCCCGCGAGCAGCACGGCGACGCGGATCCACGACGCCCGCCCCCTGGTCAGAACCCAGCTCGCGAGGAACCAGAGTGCCGGCGCGGCGATCGCCAGCACGAACCAGGGCAGGAACATCATGTCGGCGACCAGGAACGACGCCAGCGGCTGCAGGCGCAGCCCACCGACGATCCATCCGATCGTGTAGAGCAGATACACGCCGCCGACGATGCCGAGGGTCAGCAGCATCGGCGTGCTGAGCCCGGCCTGTTCCTCGAGCCGAGCCGGGGTGATCGACCCGTCCCCCTCGATCGTGCCGACGTCACGGCTACCTTTCCCGACAGCATTCCAGCCATGAGGCAACGCGGGCTCCTTCGGTGCGGAAGCCTCGTCGCCGTCCCAGGTGAGGGCGTCGTCGGAGTCGGAAGTCATGCCCTCTAGCGTAGGACACCCCGTCCACTAGGCTCAGGGTTGCCGCGAGCCGGAACGGCTGGCATCCAGGGGAAAGGAAGCACCGTGGCCGAGAGCGACGACACCGACGCGCGGAACGAACCGTCCGCGACGACCGCGACCCCGGAGCCACCCTCCGGCTGGACACCCACTGCAGAAGCGAAGGCCACGGCCACGCGTTTCCGCTGGATAGCCGCCATCCTGTGGGCGGTCGCGATCATCGGCGAGGGCATCGGCATCTTCTGGCTCCTCCGCCAGCGCGAGTTCGTCGGCGAGGACGGTACGCTGCTCCGCAACCCTGACACCGGCTTGTTGGAGGAACGAGGTGTCACCGCGACTTTCCCGCAGTGGGCGTTCATCGCTCTGCTGGTGCTGCTCGTCGTCATCGCCGCGCTGTCCATCACCGGCTCGGTGCTGTGGAAGAAGGCGAACCGCCTCGATCCCGCGCGCAAAGCCGACAAGACGCGGTTCTTCGTCCAGAACCAGCTCGGCGCGATCATCGCAGTGGTGGCCTTCCTTCCCCTGATCATCCTGATCTTCCTGAACAAAGACATGGACAAGGGGCAGAAGACCACGGCCGGCATCGTCGGAGTCGCTCTCGCGGCCCTGGCACTGTTCATCGGCGTCGACTTCGATGCCCCGTCTGTCGAGCAGTACACGGCCGACCAGTCCGCCGTGATTCAGCTCCTCGGCAAGGACGAGGTCGTGTGGGTCGACGGCGGCAAGGTGTACCACGTGTGCGATGAGGTCTCGGCGATCCAGACGGGGAGCGAGATCCGCACGGGCACCACCGCGCAGGCGGTCGAAGCGGGAAAGATCCGGCTCACCCTCCAGTTCGCCTCGGAGCTGCGGGCGTGCGGTCTTCCCGTTCCCGAGAATGACGACGAGATCACCGAGGCGCTGCGAGCGATCCAGGCCGGCGAGACCGACACCGCGCTCCCGGCGCCGCGATGGACCGATCCTTCCGAGGCCCCGATCGTCGTGGAAGAGGCACCGACGGAGTGAGGAGCGCCTCGACGCTAGTCCGCGTCGAGCGCCTCCACCAACCGTTCCTCAGCCGAAGACAGGTGAGCGTCGAGAAGGGCTGCCGCTCGTTCCGCGTCCCCTGAGGAGACCGCGTCCAGGATGTCGCGGTGCTGCGCTGCGATCACGGCGGCATCGAGAAGCCGTCGACCCTGGACCTGCGCCATGCACAAGCGCACCTCGTCGAGGACGCTGCGGTACATGCGCGCGGTGCGTTCGCTGTCGAGCGCCTCGATGAGAGCGGTGTGGAATCGGAGATCGGGCGCGACGGTGGCCGGATCCGGCCCCGGCGGCATCGCGAGGAGCTCCGCGTTCGCCTCGACCGCGGCGACGGGCACTGTCCGCGTCACCGCGAGGTCGCGGAGCGCGGCGCTCTCGAGTCGCGTCCTGGTGCGATAGACATCCCGTACCGTCTCGGGGTCGATCCCGACGACACGCGCACTGCGATGCGCCGTGCGCACCAGGAGACCGCTCGCGACGAGCTGCTCGATCGCCGCCTTCGCGCTGGGACGGGCCACTCCGAAGGTCTGCGACACCGCCGCTTCGGTGATCGGATCCCCCGAGCGGATCTCCGCGCTGAGGATGCGGCCGCGCAACTGGGCGGTGACCGCGTCCACGACGCCGACGACGCCCAGCGTTGCTTCCGAAGCGGTCGTCATGTGGGCCAGCCTACCGAAAGGGCACGAGGTCGGTACACTTGTCTGACAATTCCCGACGCAGCAGAGGAGCACCGTGCCGACCACCCTCGCCGAACCCCTGGACACTGCACTGCTGGGTGCCAGGACACAGGTCCATTCGCGCTCCATCGACCGCTTCGCCCGGGCCCACGACGCGTCCCACTATCTGCTCATCCCCGATGCGATCCTCTCCCCCGCCGATGCCGAGGGCGTGGCCCGAGCTTTCGGCGCAGTCCGAGCCGCGGGCCGCACGATGACCTTCCGGTCCGGAGGCACCAGCCTCTCCGGGCAGAGCGTGAGCGGCGACATCCTCGTCGACACGCGCAGCAACTTCCGCGACATCCGCGTGGAGGAAGACGGGACCGTGGTGCGAGTGGGCCCGGGTGCGACCGTTCGTCAGGTCAACACCCGCCTGTCGCGCTACCGCCGCAAGCTCGGCCCCGATCCCGCGAGCGAGATCGCCTGCACGATCGGCGGAGTCATCGCGAACAACTCCAGCGGGATGGCTTGCGGCATCACGGAGAACTCGTATCAGACGATCGAGTCGATGACGATCGTGCTGCCGAGCGGGACGATCATCGACACCGGCCGTCCGGACGCGAACGAGCTGCTGCGCGCAGCGGAACCCGAGATCGTTGCGGGCCTGCTCGCGCTGAAGGAACGCCTGCTCGCCGCCCCCGAGCATGTCGCCTTCCTCCGCCAGCAGTTCTCGATGAAGAACACGATGGGCTACGGCCTCAACGCCCTCCTGGACTTCGAAGATCCCGTGCGCATCCTGGAGCACCTCGTCATCGGGTCCGAAGGCACGCTCGCCTTCGTCGCGGAGGCCCGTTTCCGCACGATCGAGGTGCGACCGGCGATCGCGACAGGGCTTCTCGTTTTCGAGACGCTCTCGGCGGCAATGACAGCCCTCCCCGACCTGACCCGACTCGGTCTCGCCACCATCGAGCTCCTGGATGCGGCGTCGCTTCGGGTCGCTCAGGGGCTGAGCGACGTTCCCTCCGCGATCGCCGAGATCGACGTCCGGGGACACGCCGCGCTGCTGGTCGAGGTCCACGCCGCCGACACGGAGGCTCTCACGGCAGCGAGCGGGCTGGCGCAGACGCGCTTCGAGCAGCTTCCCTTGGCCGTGCCCCCGCGCCTCACCACGGATGCGGGCGAGCGCGCCGCGCTGTGGCACGTGCGCAAGGGGCTCTACACCGCGGTCGCCGGAGCCCGCCCCTCCGGCACCACGGCGCTGCTGGAAGACATCGTGGTGCCCGTCCCGCGCCTCCTCGCGACCTGCGAACGCCTGATCGAGCTGTTCGCCGAGCACGGCTATGAGGGATCGGTCATCTTCGGTCATGCCAAGGACGGCAACGTCCACTTCCTGCTCAACGAACGCTTCGACGACCCCGACAGCGTCGCGCGCTACCGACGATTCACGGATGATCTGGTGGAGCTGGTCCTCGCCCAGCAGGGATCGCTCAAGGCCGAACACGGAACCGGCCGGATCATGGCCCCGTTCGTGCGCCGCCAGTACGGCGATGAGCTCACCGACATGATGTGGGAGATCAAGGCGCTGCTCGACCCCGACGGCATCTTGAATCCCGGAGTCGTCCTGTCCGACGACCCTGAGTCGTACCTGTACGACCTCAAGCGGGTGCCGACGGTCGAGAACGAGGTCGACCGCTGCGTCGAGTGCGGCTACTGCGAACCGACCTGCCCGAGCAAGAGCATCACCCTCACTCCCCGACAGCGCATCGTGATCCGTCGCGACATGGCGTGGGCCGAGGAACAGGGCGACACCGAGCTGCTGCGCGATCTGCAGAAGGACTACGACTACGACGGCGTCCAGACCTGCGCAGTCGATGGCATGTGCGGCGTGGCCTGCCCCGTCGACATCAACACCGGTGATCTCGTGCGACGGCTTCGCGCGGAGCAGTCGAACGCCGTCGAAGGCGCGATGTGGGGTACTGCGGCCAAGCACTGGGGCACGGTCACGCGCGCCGGAGGAGTCGCGCTCACCGTCGCCGATGCCCTCCCTGCGCCGCTCGTGCGCGGGGTGACGCATCTCGGCCGCTCCCTCCTCGGCGCTGACACCGTGCCTCTGTACGACGGCGGGCTCCCCCGCGGCGGTTCGAAGCCGCCGCGCCCGGACTCCCCCGCCGATGCACAGGCCGTGTTCTTCGGCGCCTGCATCGGGACGATGTTCGGCGCAGAAGGGGCGGGCGAGGGGTCGCGGGATGCGCTCCGCGCGCTGCTGGACCGTGCGGGTATCGCCGTCGTGATGCCGGAGGAGAACGGCGGCCTCTGCTGCGGCACACCGTGGAAGTCGAAGGGTCACCTGGACGGATACGCCCTGATGTCGGACCGGGTGCTGGAGTCGCTGTGGGAGGCCAGCCGGCATGGGGAGCTCCCCGTGGTGTGCGACGCCGCGTCGTGCACCGAGGGCCTGGACGTGATGCTCGCGCAATCGGTCAAGAGGAACCCGCGCTACGCGGGGCTGCGGATCGAAGACGCCACGACGTTCGTGGCCCGCGAGGTGCTGCCGAAGGTCTCCGTGTCCGCCAAGCTCCCCACGGTGGCCGTGCATCCGACCTGTTCCACGACGGCGCTCGGGGCGACACAAGCGCTGACGGCGATCGCCGGAGCCGTCGCGGACGATGTGTTCATCCCCGAAGGGTGGGGCTGCTGCGCTTTCGCCGGCGACCGCGGCATGCTGCATCCGGAGCTAACGGCCAGCGCCACCGCTCAGGAGTCAGCGGAGATCGCCGAGGCCGAGAGCGCGCGCGGTGACTTCGACGCGTTCGTCTCGGCGAACCGCACGTGCGAGATCGGGATGACGCGCGCCACGGGTCGGCCCTACCGTCACGTGATCGAAGTCCTCGAGGAGCTCACCCGCCCGTAGCGGCGGATGAGCACAGCGAGGACCCTTCCGAAGCCACCCCGGGAGGGTCCTCGCGTGGTCGCGATCCGGTCCGTCTCAGCCAGCGGACAGGACCGCGACGGCCTCCTCACGCAGGCCGGCCGGGATCACGGCGACCGTGCTGTCGTCAGCGGACCGCTCGGCGACGGAGCCGTCGGCCCAACGCAGGTCGGAGCCCGTGAGCTCTGCGGGCAGATCGAGCGTGCCGAGACTCGGGTCGAGAGCGTGCACGTGCACGGTCGAGCCCGTGGTCGTGTAGCGCCGTGGCGCTCCGGTCCGCTCGCCCATTCGGATCCACGGACGGGTGCCGTAGATCGCCTCGCCGTTCGTCTCGAGCCACGAGCCCAGCTCGCGCATCGCACGCCGCTGCAGGTCCGGGATCGAGCCGTCGGCCGACGGACCCACGTTGATGAGCAGGTTGCCGTTCTTCGCGACGACATCGACGAGCAGGCGGATCAGGGCCGCCCCCGACAGCGAATGACGCTCGTCCTCCGCCTGGTTGAATCCGAAGGAGTAACCCAGACCGCGCGTCGACTCCCACGGCTCGGGGATGATCTCCGGGATATCCGTGTACTCGCGCGTGAGGAAGCCGTGGTACGGCACGCCCCAACGGTCGTTGACGACGCCCTCCGGCACGGCCTCGAAGTAGCGCTCCAGCAGCGCGGCCACCGCGTAGTCGTCGCGCCCCTTGCCCCCGTCCGGCCACTCGATGTCGTTCCAGAGCACGTCGGGTGAGAAACGTTCGACCAGCTCGTCCAGCTGAGCTGCCGAGTACCGCGCGAAGTGGGCATCGTTGCGGCGGAAGCGGAACAGATCGGTGTCGGACTCGATCGGCGGGAAGTCGCTCACATGCCAGTCGAGCGCGCCGGAGTAGTACACGCCGAACTTCGCGCCCGCGCGCCGGGTGGCGTCGTGGAACTCGGAGATCAGGTCACGGCGCGGCCCGCGGGCGACCGCGTTGAAGCCGGTGGTCTCCGTACCCCACAAGCAGAAGCCCTCGTGGTGCTTCGTGGTCGGGATGATGTACCTGGCCCCTGCGCCGACGAGCTCGCCGACGAAGGCATCCGCGTCGAACGCCGAGGCGTCCCACCGATCGGCGAGGTCCTCATACGATGTCCCCGGCCCGAACATGCGCTGATGACGCTCCCAGGTCGGACTCCCCGCGATCCGCACGGTGTTGCCGTACCACTCGGCGTACTGATGCCAGGCATATGCGTCCTCGGTCGGGATGTTCACTCCCTCGCCGTGCTGCACGGCCCACGCCGGCACGGAGTAGAGCCCCCAGTGCACGAAGAAGCCGAGCTTCGCATCGCGGTACCAGTCGGGCACGCTCTGCGTCGGGTACGTCGGAGCAACCGTGCCGAAGTCCGGTCCGGTGCGCTTCTCGAAGTTCATCATGTGTTCGGCTCCTCTGCGGCTCCGCGGCGGACGACCACGGCTTTCAGATCGGGGTTCCCGTCGGGGTCGAAGGGGTAGACACCGGGACGCAGGCGGTGGTGCCCCAGGCGGAGGAGGTCCTGGTCGACACCCCCGGGAGTCAGCGCGAGGGTCCACCCCTCGGCGAGCTCGTACAACTCGGGCTCGAGGTAGCCGATCTTCACCACGACGATGTCCGCGGTCGTCGGCTCCAGCCCCAGCATTCGGAAGTCGGAGAGGAGATGGAACGGCTTGCGCCGCTCGGTGATGATGGCGTGCAGCCCGCCCGCAGCGATGACGACCTGCGTGCCTGCGTCCGGATCGCCTTCGGTGATCGAGAACACGGTCCCGGTGATCGTCACCGGGCCGTGCGGCCCGGCGTCGACCCCTGCCCCGGCGTCCAGGGTCACCGTGGCACCGACTCCGGCATCGACCGCCCGAGCGACGGCCTCGCGGTCGAAGATCGATGCGACCAGGGTCGTGCGGCTGCCGTCGGTGAGTTCCGCACGGTCGAGCAGGTGCGCGAGAGTCCATGTCACATCGCCGGCCCCGCCCGCCGTCGGGTTGTCCCCCGAGTCCGAGATCAGATACGGGTGAGGTGCTCCGGGGGCGAGCGCTTTCTCGAGCGCCTCATCCAACGAGCCCGTCTCGGCGACGAACACGAAGTCCTCGCGAGCATCCCAGAACATGCCGGCGACACGCTCGGCCTCACGCACGATCAGCGCGCGATCGTCACCGGTGACCACGACGTACGCCTGACAACGGGGCTCATCAGCCCACGCGTAGCCGATCCAGACCGAGGCATCGACGACTCCCGGAAGAGCCTCGATCTCGGGCAGCTGAGCGTAGATGCTGCGCGCGGGCTCCAGCCGCGTGCTCGTCTTCTCACCGGGGAGCAGGACCGGGACGGGCACCCACGCCACGAAGGGCCTACGACTCAGTGGATCGGCACCGTGCGGCCCGCGCAGTCGGGCGAGGAGGTTCCAGACCGCGCGCTCCTTGGTGTTCATCCAGTCCTCGTGCGGTGCCATCCGGTAGCACGTGAGCAGATCGACCGCGTCTCGCAGGACCTCGGAGACGTTGCCGTGCAGATCCATCGACGTCGAGACGAGCGTGTCCGGCCCCAGTGCCTCCCGCACCGCGAGCGCGAGGTCGCCTTCGGCGTCGTCCAACCCGACGACGCTCATCGCACCGTGGATGTCGAAGAAGAAGCCGTCGAAGGGACCGTGTTCGCGGATCCCCTCGACGATGGCATCCTTCATCCGTCGGTAGGTCTCGGGCGCGACGGCACCACCGGGCAGCGAGCGACCATGCGTGAGCGGCACCCACACGGCGGCCGCAGCGAGCTCACGTCCGTCGCCGAGGAACGGGTAGTAGCCGCGCAGCGCCTCGCCGGTGCGGACCGTGAAGGCCTCGTCCCCCGAGACATGCGGGGAGAAGGTGCTCGATTCGATGGATATACCGGCGATACCGATGCGAGGCTGCGCGAGCCCCCCGTCGGTGACGGTCGGAAGCGGTCCCATCCAGATCTCGTGGGCTTCGGGACGTGCGGTCACGTGATGTGCTCCTTGTCGGTGCGAGAGGTCGGGCTCACTGTGCTCCCACCGGCACCAGGGCTCGGCGGGCTGTCTCGATGGCGCCGAGGGCGACGGCATCGGAACCGAGGACGGCGGGGACGATGCGCAACGGGATGCCCGACACCGGAGAGTCCGTGCGCAGGGTACGCGAGATCGCGGGCTCCAGGAGATCCCAGGCCGTGGCCACGCCTCCCCCGACGATGGCGCACGGCAGGTCGAGGATCGTCGCTGCGCTGGCGCAGGCGAGGGCGAGGGCGCGGCCGGCAGCGTCGAACACCGCGATCGCCTGGGCATCGCCCCCTCGTGCGCGATCCGCGACAGCCCTCGCGTCCAGCACGGTGTCCCCGGTGCGCTCCTGGTAACGCATCGCGATCGAGGTGCCGGAAGCCAGCGTCTCGAGATGTCCGACCTGCCCGCACGTGCAGACCAGTTCGCTGTAACCGGGCGTGTGCCCGATCTCGCCTGCGGCACCGTGTGGTCCGTGATGGAGATCACCGTCGATGAGAAGCGCGCCTCCGACCCCGGTGCCGAGCATCACGCCCAGAACATCGCGGTCCTCTCGGCCGGCGGCGGCAGCCTCGCCGAGGAGGAACGCGTTCACGTCGTTCTCCACGCGCACCGGTACTCCCAGACGTGCTTCGAGTTCATCGGCGAGCGGGAAGCCCGCCCACCCGACGAAGGTCGCCGATGCCGCACGGATCGTACCGCTCTCATGGTCGATGACTCCGGCCGCGCCCACGCCGGCTGCGGCGAGCGAGACTCCGGCCTCGGCGGCCAAGGAGGCGGCCAGGCCCGCTGCCGCGTCGGCCATCGCTGCACCGCCTTCTGCCGCGGGGGCGCCGACGCTCCCCCGTGCCAGCACGGTGCCCTCTCCGGTCACCAGGAGCGCGGCGATCTTGGTACCGCCGATGTCGATACCGACGACTCCCGAGTCGGGCGGGCTCGAACGGGTGCGGGGCACGGTGGTCCCCTGTTCCTGCGCGATCATGCTCAGCGGCCGCCCAGTCCTGCCATCGCGATGCCCTTGACGAGGTGCTTCTGCAGCACGATCACGAGAATCGTCGTTGGCACCATCGAGATGATCGCCGCGGCCATCTGCAGGTCCCACCGTGTGCCGGTGAGTCCGGCGAAGCTCGCGAGCCCCACGGGAAGGGTGCCGTGGGCGTTGTAGTCGACCGTCACGATGAGCGGCCACAGGTAGCTGTTCCAGAACGAGAGGAAGGTGAACACGGCGAGCACAGCGACCGCCGATTTCGACAGCGGCAGGATGATCTGCAGGAACGAGCGCACGGGCCCGGCACCGTCGACGCGTGCGGCCTCCTCCAGCTCGTAGGGGATCCCGCGGAAGAACTGCCGCATCAGGAACGTGCCGAACGCGCCGAATGCGAACGGAAGCACGAGGGCCTGATACGTGTCGACCCAGTTGAACCACTGCATCACCTGGAACATTGGGATCACGAGCACTTCGGCGGGAACCATGAGCGTGGCGAGGAACAGCACGAAGACAGCGTCCCGCCCCTTCCAGCGCAACCTCCCGAACGCGTACCCGGCCGTGGTCGACACGATCAGCACGACGAGCGTGCCAAGGATCGCGACGATGAACGAGTTCATGATGTAGGTCAGGAACGGACCGTAGGCGAAGACATCGACGAAGTTGCTCCACCGCAGCTCCGACCCCACCAGGGTCGGCGGCATCGAGAACATCTCCGAGTTCGGCTTGAGCGCCGAGAAGAACGCGTAGACCAGCGGCGAGATGAAGATCAGCGCGGCGACATAGATCGCGATGTGCGCGAGGATCAGCCGTACGCGGGCTCCCGGTGTGCTGGCGGCACCACGTGCGCGCTCGCGCTCCGTGCGGCCGGCACGACCTGTGGGGCGGACGAGGGTCTCAGTGCTCATAGTGCACCCACTTCTTCTGCGCGGCGAACTGGATCCCGGTGATCGCGATGATGATCGCGAAGAGGATCCACGCTGCCGCGGCGGCGAGGCCGAGGTCGCCGAACGTGAACCCCTGCTCCCAGATGTACATGACGAGCGGTTTGGTGGCGTTGCCGGGACCGCCGCCGGTGAGCATCTGCGGCTGCACGAACACCTGCAGGGACGTGATCATCGTCATGATCGTGGCGAAGAAGATCGAGGGCGAGATCATCGGGATGATGATGCTCCACACGCGTCGGAGCCCTCGGGCGCCATCGATGCTGGCTGCTTCGAGAACGCTCTCGGGGAGCTGCTCGAGAGCAGCCGAGAAGATCAGCATGTTGTAGCCGAGCCCCTGCCAGACGCTCATCACGACGACCATGATCATCGCCCACGACGGGTCGGCCAGGAAGTTCGGCAGCTCGATGCCGAACCACGTCTGCGAGAGGCCGTTGAACAACCCCTGCGGCTGCAGCATCATCTTCCACACCAGCACGTTCGCGACCATCGGGGTCACGACCGGGATGAAGAAGAGGACGCGCAGGGCACCTCGACCGCGGATCCGCGATCCGAGGCCGAGAGCGAGCACGAGCGAGAGAGCGACGCTCAACGGCACGTACAGCAGCGTGTACACCGCCGAGTTGCGCAGCGCGGGCCAGAAGTCCGGGCTGCTGGTGAACAGCTTGACGTAGTTGTCCACCCCGTTGAAGCTCCGCTCGCCGAAGGTCGGCCAGTCGAAGACGCTCATCACGATCGAAAGGCCCACGGGCACGATCGTGAACAGGGCGAGCCCGATCAGGGCGGGGCTTGCGAACCCCAGCGCCTGACCGGCCTCGACCTTGGCGAGCGATCGTCGACGTCTCGTCGTGATCGTCATCTCATATTTCTTTCTTCGTTACAGCTGACGGCCGGAGCCGGATCACTCGCCGAACTGGGCCTGGGCGTTCGACAGCAGCTCTTCCATCGTCATCTGACCGTTGTAGACACTGACGAGATTGGGCTGGATGTAGCTGTCGAGCTTCTGCCAGTTCTTGGTCATGTAGAGCGGGACGGTGTCACCGAACGCGGCCTCGAACACCGACTGCACCTGGTCGCGGTACTGCTCGTCGATGGACTCGAAGTACAGCGGCTGCGACGACGTGCGTGCCGGGTACGAGCGACCGGACGACGCGATGTAGTCCTGCGCGTCCTCACCGAGCAGCGAGCCCATGACCTTGAGAGCCGCCTCCGGGTTCTCGCAGTTCGACGAGATGCCGTACCCGGAGCCGAGGATCGGGCCGGGGTTGCCGTCGACGCCGGCCGGCAGCGGGACCATGCCGGCGGCGAAGCCGGACTCGTTGTTCAGGTAGCTGACGGCGTTCCACGTGCCGTCGACCGCCATGGCGGCGTTGCCACCGGTGTACTGGTTCTCGCCCCAGCCGGTGTCGGAGGCGGACGCCACGGGAGCGGCGACCTTCTTCTCCGTCACGAGCTCGGCGTACCAGGTGGATGCATCCACGAAGGCCTCGTCGTCGATGTGCAGCGTGCCGTCTTCAGCCGCGGGCTGCGTCGCGGAGTAGGCGATCGGCATCGACATCCACTGATAGCCTCCCATGCCCATACCGAAGCCGTACTTGCCGTCCTTCGTCGCGTCGGCGGCGATGGCGTCGAAGTCGTCGAACGTCCACCCGATCTCCGGCGTCGCAGCGCCGCCAGCCGTGAGCATGTCCTGGTTGTAGTAGACGAGCATCGTGGCCACGTCGAACGGAACGCCGTAGACCTTGCCCTCGAAGCTGAGGATGCCGTCGGCGCTCGGGTTGAAGTCCGCCCAGTCGATGCCGGCCGTCTTGAGGTCGGCGTCGCTCAGCTCACGGAAAGCGCCGGTGTACCCACCCAGCTGCGCACCGCTCATGCCGGTGACGCAGGCCATGTTGCCGCTGGCCATGTTCGTGGTCAGCTTGGTGAAGAAGTCGCTCCACGGCGACGTCTGCAGCTTGATCTTGATGTCGGGGTTCTGCTCCTGGGCGAACGCGACCTGCGCCTCGAGGGCATCCACATCGGACTCGCTGCCTGCCCACATGTCGACGACGATCGTGTCGCCGTCGGCCGAACCGCCGTTGCCGCTGCTGCTCGCGCAGCCGGTCATCGCGACTGCGACGCCGGTGACGGCGACGACAGCCCCTACACGCAACTTCTTCATTGAATGCCTCCTGGAAGGGAACTAGTTATTTCGCGGGTCGAAATAACCTAGTAGGATTTCGTATGAAGTTACCGTTTCATACTTCACGAGAGGCCGCAAGCTGAACATCCGATGTTTATCGGAGCTTGATAATTCGTAACTCCCGGGAAACACGACCATCGCCTACTACGCTGACGAATGCTCCGACCAGGAAAGTGCCCCATGCCAAACCCCGCTGACACCGCCGTCGACGACCCGCACACCCGCCGCATCCTCGACCTCGTAGCGCGCGGCGAGGCCCGTTCCCGCACCGAGCTCGCCGCTGCCCTCGGCGTGGCCGCCTCGACAGTGGGGCTCCGAGTGCAGTCCCTGCTCGACGCCGGAGTGCTGCGCGAGGCCGGCGACGGCACGTCTCGCGGCGGACGCCGTCCGCGAGTGCTGCAGATCGCCGCGGACGGCGTCGTCCTCACCGCCGATCTCGGTGGCGGTCACGCGCGCATCGGCAGGCACTCCCTCAGCGGCGCCCTCCTGGACAGCCGGTCGATCACGGTCGACGTCGCCGACGGGCCGGAAGCCACCCTCGAGCGCATCGGCCAAGTATTCGATCGCCTCGCCTCCGAGGCGCGGGTGCACGCGATCGGTATCAGCCTCCCCGGCCCCGTCGACATCGCCACCGGCACGGTCGACCAACCGTCGCGTATGCCGGGGTGGCCGGGCTTCCGCGTGGGCGAGCATCTCTCGACGCGCTACGGCGTGCCCGTCGCCGTCGACAACGATGCCAACCTCGCGGCACTCGGCGAGCATAGGGAGCGCTTCGGACACACGGGACACAGCATCACCGTGAAGGCCGGAACCGCCATCGGCAGCGGCATCATCGTCGACGGCCATGTGCACCGCGGGGCGACCGCGGCCGCAGGCGACATCACCCACACCCGCATCGACGGCAGCGGCGACATCCCCTGCTCCTGCGGGAACACGGGCTGCCTCGAGACGGTGGCCAGCGGGGCGAGCCTCGTGCGGCAGATGCGCGAGCGTGGAAACGAGCTGGTAGGAACCACGACAGATGTGCTCAGCCTGGCACGCGACGCCGACCCCCTCGCCACCACGCTGGTCCGCACGGCGGGAACCCATCTCGGCCAGGCATTGTCGGGCGTGGTGAACTTCTTCAATCCGCACGCCGTGTTCCTGACCGGCAGCATGAGCGCGTCGGAGCCCTTCATCGCTGCTGTCCGCAGCCGCGTGTATGAGGCATGCCACCCCCTCGCGACGCAGCGACTGCGCATCGAGGCGGCGACGACCGGTGCGGACGCCATCCTCCACGGCGCCGCGCGCCTCGCCCTCGAAGGCATGGATATCCCGGTGGCGACCGCCTGAGCGGCCGCCACCGGACGAATCACTCCTCGTTGAGCGTCAGCTCGATGACAGGCACGAGGACCTCGGGACGCCGCACAGGCAGATGCACGGTGAGCGTCCCCTCCGCCTCCCCTGCGGGAGTCATCAGGTCGGCTTGGCGGTCCGGGTCGGACACGCTGGTCTGCAGCCAGGACCCGTCGTTCAGCAGGCGCGCATAGGAGACCTTCCCTGCGAGCCCCGGAAGGTGCACGAATCCCATCGGCCAGCTGAACAGACTCAGGTAGAGCCTGTTCCCTCGGCGGGTGTACACGCCTTCGCGCGGCGGTGTGAACGGTGCGTGCCCGGCACCGATCACGGCGTCCCGGTGCAGACGCATCCACTCGCCGATCTCGGCAAGTGTACGGGCATCCCTCGGCGCGATCGCACCGCGACCGTCAGGGCCGATGTTGAGCAGCATGTTCCCACCCATCGACACCGAGTCGACGAGCATCTGCACGAGCAGCGTGGGGGACTTCTGATCCATGTTGTCCCGGTGATAACCCCACGATCCGTTGAGCGTCTGGCACGCCTCCCAGGTCAACTGCACGCCGTCGCGCACGATCGGCGCCGTGGGCTGATACTGCTCCGGCGTGACGAAGTCGGCGGGGATCCCGAGCCGATCGTTCACCAACATGTTCGGCTGGAGCTCCCGACACAGGGCGAGCAGCGCGGTGGCGTCCCAGTCGTCCGGCCCCTTACCCACCCACCCCTCTTTCGTCTCGGGGTAGGTGAAGTCGAAGAACAGGTAGTCGATCTCCCCATACTCCGTGAGAAGCTCTCGCACCTGTCCGTGGAGGTAGGCACGGTATCGCGCCATGTCACGCCCGACATTGAGCTCCTGGGCGTTCGCATCATCGCGGCGCGGATGGTTCCAGTCGATCGTGAAGTCGGGGTGATGCCAGTCGATCACCGAGTGGTACAGGCCCACCTTGAGACCTTCCGCGCGCAGCGCGTCTACGTACTCGCGGACGAGGTCCCGTCCGACGTTCGCGACAGAGGTGAAGTCGGTGAGCTTCGAGTCCCACAGGCAGAAGCCGTCATGGTGCTTCGTCGTGAGCACGACGTAGCCCATGCCGGTCTCCTTCGCGGCGCGCGCGAGGGCCGCAGCATCGAAGAGATCCGGGTCGAAGTGCTCGAAATACGGGCGGTAGTCCTCATCCGACAAACGTTCGTAGTTCTGCACCCATTCATGACGGGC
This sequence comes from Microbacterium paraoxydans, assembly GCF_020524545.1. Classification (GTDB taxonomy): domain Bacteria; phylum Actinomycetota; class Actinomycetes; order Actinomycetales; family Microbacteriaceae; genus Microbacterium; species Microbacterium paraoxydans_C. The sequence goes on from NZ_JAIVLG010000005.1 coordinate 73,744, forward strand.
CGCCCCGCTGTAGAGGCCGAAGTGGACGAACATCCCGAACCGAGCCTGGTCAAACCATTCCTGTCGCATGGTTCCCATCCTGGCACAGACATCCGATGTCTGGGGTGACTTGCTCGGCTTGCACGAAGAACGGGCGCCCCCGGAGGGACGCCCGTTCTTTCGAAGATCGAATCAGCGTGCAGCGCTGCCGTCCACGTAGTCCTCGTCCTGCTGCTTCCAGGCGAAGAGCGAACGCAGTTCCTTACCGGTGACCTCGATCGGGTGCTGCTCCTCCTTGGCGCGCAGCGCCAGGAACTCTTCGGCCCCGTTGTCCTGGTCGTCGATGAAGCGCTTCGCGAACGCGCCGGACTGGATGTCCGCCAGCACGCCCTTCATGCTCTCCTTGACGCGCTCGTCGACGACGCGCGGACCCGAGACGTAATCGCCGAACTCTGCCGTGTCGGAGATCGACCAGCGCTGCTTGGCGATGCCACCCTCCCACATCAGGTCCACGATGAGCTTGAGCTCGTGCAGCACCTCGAAGTAGGCGATCTGCGGCTGGTAACCCGCCTCGACCAGCGTCTCGAAGCCGGCCTGCACCAGGTGGCTCATGCCGCCGCAGAGCACCGCCTGCTCACCGAACAGGTCGGTCTCGGTCTCCTCGGTGAAGGTCGTCTTGATGACGCCGGCGCGCGTGCCACCGATGGCCTTGGCGTAGGAGAGAGCGAGGTCCCAGGCCTTGCCCGAGGCGTCGCGCTCGACAGCGATGATGTCCGGGATGCCTCGGCCGGCGACGAACTCGCGACGGACCGTGTGACCCGGCGCCTTCGGCGCGACGAGGATCACGTCAACCCCTTCAGGCGCGTCGATGTAGCCGAAGCGGATGTTGAAGCCGTGTGCGAAGGCGAGGGTCTTGCCGGCCGTGAGGTTCGGGGCGATCGACTCGCTGTAGATGGTGCGCTGGTGCTGGTCCGGCGCGAGGATCATGATGACGTCGGCCCACTCGGTGGCCTCGGCGACGGTCTTGACCGGGAAGCCCGCCTCTTCGGCCTTCGCAGCGGACTTGGAGCCCTCCTTGAGAGCGATGGCGACCTCGACGCCCGAGTCGCGCAGGTTCTGCGCGTGCGCATGGCCCTGCGAGCCATAGCCGACGATCGCGACCTTCTTGCCCTGGATCAGGGACAGGTCGGCGTCGGCGTCGTAGAAGATCTCGGTGCTCACTTTGTGTTTCTCCTTGATTGTGGTTCGTGTAGGTAGAGGGGCGCGTCAGCCGCGCAGGACGCGTTCGGTGATGCTCTTGCCGCCTCGGCCGATGGCGAGAAGGCCCGACTGGGCGATCTCCTTGATCCCGAAGGGTTCGAGCGCGCGCAACATCGCATCGACCTTGCCCTTGTCGCCGGTGACCTCGATCACCAGGGCGTCGGAAGCGTAGTCGACGACGGAAGCGCGGAAGAGGTTCACGACCTCGATCACGTTGGACCTGGTCGCGTTGTCGGTGCGCACCTTCACGAGCATGTGCTCGCGCTGCACCGAGGTGGCGAAGTCGAGCTCGACGATCTTGATCACGTTGATCAGCTTGTTGAGCTGCTTCGTGACCTGCTCGAGTGGGAGCTCGTCGACGTCCACGACCACCGTGATGCGCGAGATCCCGGGGACCTCGGTCACGCCGACGGCGAGAGAGTCGATGTTGAAGCCGCGGCGGGCGAAGAGCCCGGCGACACGGGTGAGAAGACCGGGGGTGTTCTCCACCAGCAGGCTCAGCACGTGGGTCGACATGGCTCAGTCCTCCTCGTCGAATGCGGGCGCGTGCTCGCGGGCGTACTGGACATAGCTGTTGCTGACTCCCTGGGGGACCATCGGCCACACCATCGAATCCGCGCTCACGACGAAGTCGATCACCACGGGGCGGTCATTCGTGTCGAGGGCGAGCTGGATGGCGGCATCCACCTCGTCCTCCTTCTCCACCCGGATCGCGAGGCAGCCGTAGGCTTCGGCGAGCTTCACGAAGTCGGGAATGCGGATCGTGCCGTGCCCGGTGTTGAGATCGGTATTGGAGTGGCGACCGTCGTAGAACAGCGTCTGCCACTGGCGGACCATTCCCAGCGAGGAGTTGTTGATGATCGCGACCTTGATCGGGATGTTGTTGATCGCGCAGGTCGCGAGCTCCTGATTGGTCATCTGGAAGCAGCCGTCGCCGTCGATCGCCCAGACCGCCCGGTCGGGTTCGGCGACCTTCGCGCCCATCGCCGCGGGCACCGAGTACCCCATGGTCCCGGCGCCACCGGAGTTCAGCCACGCGTTCGGACGCTCGTACTTGATGAACTGCGCAGCCCACATCTGGTGCTGTCCGACGCCGGACGCGTAGACGCCCTCGGGGCCGGTGAGCTCACCGATCCGCTGGATGACGTGCTGCGGAGCGAGGAGTCCGTCGGTCGTCGGAGCGTAGCCGAGGGGGAACTCGGTGCGCAGGCCGTCGAGGTACGACCACCACTCCGCGATGTCGGGCTTCACGCCGGCGGTCGCTCCCCGGAACGCCGTGTCGAGATCGGTGAGCACATCGCGCACATCGCCGACGATCGGCACGTCGGCGGTTCGGATCTTGGAGATCTCCGCCGGGTCGATGTCGACGTGCACGACCTTGGCGTTGGGGGCGAACAGCGCGGCCTTGCCCGTCACGCGGTCGTCGAACCGAGCGCCGAGCGACACCAGGAGGTCGGCTTCCTGCAGCGCCAGCACAGCGGGAACCGTGCCGTGCATGCCCGGCATTCCGAGGTGCTGCGGGTGCGAGTCGGGGAACGCCCCCCGCGCCATCAGTGTGGTGACGACCGGAGCGCCCGTGGATTCCGCGAGCTCGCGCAGCTCCGCGGCCGCCCGGCCACGGATCACTCCGCCGCCGACATAGAGGACAGGCTTCTTGGCCTCAGCGAGAAGGCTCGCCGCTGCTTGGATCTGCTTGCCGTGGGCCTTCGTCACCGGACGGTAGCCGGGGAGGTCGATCTTCGGCGGCCACACGAACGGTGCTGTGGCCTGCTGCGCATCCTTCGTGATGTCGACGAGGACGGGCCCGGGGCGCCCGGTTCCCGCGATCTCGTAGGCCGCAGCGATCGCGCCAGGGATCTCCGCGGCGTCCTTCACCAGGAACGAGTGCTTCGTGATGGGCATCGTGATACCGACGATGTCCGCCTCCTGGAAGGCGTCGGTTCCCATCAGCGTCGAGAACACCTGACCGGTGATGGCCACCAGCGGTACCGAGTCCATGTAGGCGTCGGCGATCGCCGTCACGAGGTTGGTCGCTCCGGGACCGGACGTCGCGATGCACACGCCCACCTTCCCGGATGCGGACGCGTACCCCTCGGCGGCGTGGCCGGCTCCCTGCTCGTGCCGCACCAGGATGTGACGGAGCTCGGACGCGTCCATCAGGGGGTCGTACACCGGCAGGATCGCTCCTCCCGGAAGCCCGAACACGTCGGTGACACCGAGCAGTTCGAGCGAGCGGACCACGGCCTCGGCGCCGGTGATCTCCGGCGCCGAGGACGGACGAGCGGGCGGCCTCGGCACGGCCGGGGCGGAATCAGCAGTCATGAGTTTCCTTCTGATGATCTCTGGAGGACGCCGGATGCCGGAGCGTCCGGGTCAGCCGGTGGTCGCTCCCTCGGCGGCGGACCGCACGAGGCGCGAATACTTGGCAAGAACGCCTCGGGTGTAGCGCGGGGGAAGCGGCTCCCAGCCGGAACGGCGGGAGGCGAGCTCTGCGTCATCGACGAGTAGATCGAGAGTGCGAGCTGCGATATCGACCCGTATCAGATCACCATCGCGCACGAAGGCGATCGGACCTGCGTCCACCGCTTCGGGTGCTATGTGGCCGATGCACAGGCCGGTTGTGCCGCCTGAGAATCGTCCGTCCGTCAAGAGTAGTACATCTTTTCCGAGCCCAGCGCCCTTGATGGCAGCGGTGATGGCGAGCATCTCGCGCATACCCGGTCCCCCCTTGGGGCCTTCGTAGCGGATGACGATGACGGAGCCGGGCTCGATCTCACCGTCGGCGACTGCGTCCATCGCGGCGCGCTCGCGCTCGAACACGCGGGCGGGCCCCTCGAACACCGCGGCGTCGAAGCCCGCGGTCTTCACGACAGCGCCCTCCGGTGCCAGCGAGCCGTGCAGGATCGTGAGGCCGCCGGTCGCGTGGATCGGGTTGTCGAACGTGTGGATGACCTCGCCGTCGATCGGCAGCGGGTCGAGGTCCGCGAGGTTCTCGGCCACTGTCTTGCCCGTGACGGTGAGAGCGTCGCCGTGCAGCAGTCCCTCATCGAGCATCGCCTTCATGATCACCGGAATGCCCCCGTGACGATCGACGTCGTTCATGACGTACTTGCCGAAGGGCTTCATGTCGGCGACGTGCGGGACCTTGTCCCCGATGCGGTTGAAGTCGTGCAGGCTCAGCTCGACGTCGGCCTCGCGGGCGATCGCGAGCAGGTGGAGCACGACGTTGGTGGAGCCGCCGAGCGCCATCGCGAGCGCGATCGCGTTCTCGAACGACTCTTTGGTCAGGATGTCTCGGGTCGTGATGCCCTGGCGGAGCAGGTTCACGACGGCCTCACCCGAGCGGTGCGCGAAGTAGTCGCGACGGCGATCCGCAGCGGGCGGCGCTGCCGAGCCGGGAAGGCTGAGGCCGAGCGCCTCGGCGACCGACGCCATCGTGTTCGCGGTGTACATCCCACCGCACGCGCCTTCACCGGGAGCGATGGCGCATTCGATGCGCTTCAGGTCCTCCTCGCTCATGAGACCGGCGCGGCACGCACCGACCGCTTCGAACGAGTCGATGATCGTGACGTCCTTCTCGGTGCCGTCGGAGAGCTTCACCCATCCCGGAGCGATCGAACCGGCGTAGAGGAACACGCTGGACAGGTCGAGGCGCGCGCTGGCCATGAGCATGCCCGGAATCGACTTGTCGCAGCCCGCGAGCAGGACCGAGCCGTCCAGCCGCTCCGCCATCATGACCGTCTCGACCGAGTCGGCGATGACCTCGCGGGAGACCAGCGAGAAGTGCATGCCCTCGTGACCCATCGAGATGCCGTCGGAGACGGAGATCGTGCCGAACTGCAGCGGATATCCGCCACCGGAGTGCACGCCTTCCTTCGCTCCCTGCGCGAGTCGGTCGAGGCTCAGATTGCAGGGCGTGATCTCGTTCCAGCTGGAGGCGATACCGATCTGCGGCTTGTCCCAGTCCGCGTCCCCCATGCCGACGGCACGAAGCATGCCTCGGGAGGTCGTCGCCTCGATGCCGTCGGTGACGACGCGGCTGCGGGGCTTGATGTCGATGGGCGCGCTGCTGGAAGGATCATGCGAGGACATGACGGAAGTCTATTGCCGCGCGACGGTGCGTTCGTCCGCCAACGCCTCCAGAAGCGCGGCGATCTCTTGTGGAGTGTCCACACGCAGGGTCGCGGCGCTCTCCCCCGGGCCCACACGCACACCGAGATCGTCCGGCCCCAGCACGCGCATCGCGTCCTCGTCGGTGACGTCGTCACCCGCGAACAGGATTCCGGTGGCATCGAAGCGCTCCCGCAAGGCGGTCATCGCGGCGTCCTTGCCTTCGGTGCGCGACGAGAACTCCAGCACACGGTGTCCCGCGCGGCGACGCCAATGCGGGAAGCGCTCGGCGACCAGCGCATCGATCTCGGCGAAGACCCGCTCCTCCGTCTCGCGGTCGGCCCGGCGGGTGTGCACCCCCATGCCGAAGGTCTTCGGCTCGAACTCCGCCCCTTGGTAGCGCGCGATGATCGGTCTCGCGGCGGCCCACAGCTCCTCTCGAGTGCCGTCCTCGTCCGACACGTCGTGGACGGCCTCGGCGTCATCGCCGGGGAACCAGTACTGGGCACCGTGTGAGCCCGCCAACGCGATCGCGGAGTCGTCGGTGTGCTCGGTGATCACACGAAGGTCGTGCATGCTGCGTCCGGAGACGTAGGCGACGATCGTGTCAGGCAGCGCCGCGAGCCGCTCGACCTGGACGGCGACCTCGGGGAGCGCGCGCGCAGCCATGGGGTCGGGCACCAGGGGTGACGCGGTGCCGTCGAAGTCGAGCGCAACCACCAGCCGAGGCGTCGCCGCCAGCGCGCTGAGGTCGTCGTCGGCGGTTCCGGGGGTCCAAGGGCGCGTCACAGTTTCTCCAATCCGAGGGGGCGTACCAAGAAGTATCTCCGGCGCGGACGATCAGCGCGCGCGCACCTCAGCGAGCGCGGCCAGGAAAGAGGAGGACCAGGCGTCGACGTCGTTGTCGAGCACGCGCCTGCGAAGCGATCTCATGCGTCGCCCCTGGTCGGCCGGAGACATCTCCACCGCCGTCATGATCGCGTCCTTGAGCCCTTCGATGTCATGCGGATTGACCCGCACGGCCTGTCGGAGCTCGTCCGCGGCGCCCGTGAACTCACTCAGCACCAGGACGCCGCGGTCGTCCACGCGGGTCGCGACATACTCCTTGGCGACGAGGTTCATGCCGTCGCGCAGGGCGGTGACCAGCATCACGTCGGCGGCGAGGTAGAGAGCGACCATCTCCTCACGCGGGTACCCCTGATGCAGATAGCGGATGGCGGAGTGGCCGACCGTGTCGGTGTCGCCGTTGATCCGGCTGACCGCGAGCTCGATCTCGTCTCGCAGGTGCACGTAGGCATCCACGCGCTCCCTGCTCGGGCTCGCGACTTGGACGAAGGTCACGTCCTCGACCTTGAGGCGCCCTTCCGCAAGGAGCTCTCCGTAGGCCTTGATGCGGTGGCGGATGCCCTTGGTGTAGTCGAGACGGTCGACTCCGAGCAGGATGCGCTTCGGGTTGCCGAGGCTGGCGCGGATCTCCGCTGCACGGGCACGCACGTCAGCGCGCCCCGCGAGTTCGATATAGGGCGTCGTGTCGATCGAGATCGGGAAGGCCTTCGCCAGAGCCGAGCGCACGCCGTCGCCCTCGGGGACGGAGACGTTGGGCCCCTTCACCTCGTAGCGGAGCCGGCGCCGGACGGCCGTCAGGAAGTACGTGGCGTCCTGAGCACGCTGGAATCCGATGACGTCGGCGCCGAGCAGGCCCCGGAGCACCTGGTCTCGCCAGGGCAGTTGCGCGTAGAGGCCGTGGGCAGGGAAGGGAATGTGGTGGAAGTACCCGATCGTCACGTCGGGCCGGAGTTCTCGCACCATCTGCGGGACGAGCTGCAACTGGTAGTCGTGCACCCAGACCGTACCCCCCTCGGCGACCGCGGATGCCGCAGCCTGCGCGAATCGACGGTTGACGGTGACGTAGGCCTCCCACCATTCCCGGTGGTACTGCGGGGGCGCGATCACGTCGTGGTAGAGGGGCCAGATCGTGTCGTTCGCGAAGCCCTCGTAGTACTCCGCGACCTCCTGCGCGCTCAACGGGACCGGGACCAGTTCGATGCCCCCGGCTTCGAAAGGGGCCAGTTCGACGTCGGCCTGACCGGCCCAACCGACCCAGGCGCCGTGCACGTTGCGCATCATCGGCTCGAGAGCGGCCACGAGTCCTCCTGGCGACGTGCGCCAGACCTCCTCGCCGTCTGGCCCCTCCACCCGATCGACGGGCAGCCGGTTGGCGACGACGACGAAATCTGCAGCTGCCAAGGGGGCTCCTCACACCAGGGGTTGAGTCCAACCTACCCAGGTTGGAGAAACTCTGCCGCGCGGTGTCATGCCGTGACGGACAGTCGACGACGCGTACCACTGAGAGACCAGTTGACGGCGCCGGCCGCGAAAGTGATGAAAGCAGCGACCATCGGCAGGAGAAGAGCCGCGGAAGTGCCGAGGTTCTCGGCGATCTCCCCCGTGACGGCAGCGCCGAGGGACTGGCCCACGACGACACCGGAGCCCAGCATCGACATCACGGTCGCCGAGCGACCGAGCGGACTGCGAGCCGCTCCGAAGCTGTACTGGGTCACGAGCGTCGGGCCGATGCCGATGCCCATGATCGCGAGCGCCAGGACCATCGCGCCCGTCGAATCGACGAAGCTCAACAGAAGCGTGCCGACGAACAGGATTCCGGAGAAGACCAACCAGCGCGCGCGCAGCGAGAACGCGGGCGGCAGCCAGGCCACGCCCAGGGCGAGGAGGGCGGAGCCGACGCCCATCACGCCGTAGAGCAGGCCGGCCTGCTCCGGAGCGCCCCGATCCGCCATGAACGAGGTGAGCGAGGTGAGCATGGCTCCGAAGAAGATCCCGACGCCGAGGATGCCGACGACGACGATCAGCAACCGCGGGCGGAACAGCTCCGAGACGGCCGAGGGGGCCCTCCCGTCGGCGTCACGGTCCTGCGAGACGTGACGCCCGCTCGGGTGGAGGGCGAACGCACCGACGAACACGACGGTGAGGGCAGCGGCGCCGACCAACGGAGCCCACGGCGAGATCGCCGATGCCAGGATGCCCACCAGGAACGGCCCGAACACGAAGACGGTCTCGTCGGCGGCCGACTCGTACGCCATGGTGCCGGACACCGTGCGATCCCGGCGGGCCTCCGGCATCCGGTCCCGGATGATCGTGACCAGGCGCGAGCGCGACAGCGGAGCGACCTGCGGAGCCGTGGCGCCGATGCCAACGGCAGCGAGGAGCACGAAGCCGTCCGCGGCCGTGCCGTAGACCACGAACGTGAAGAGCAGGAGCATCGCGCCGTTCGCCAGGGCGAGGATGACCAGCACCGCACGCTGGCCGAAGCGGTCGGCGGCAGCGCCGAGCAGAGGCCCGAAGCACGCTGTGCCCAATCCGACGGCAGCCGACGTCAGGCCTCCGAGCGACAGGGAGCCCCGCGCGGAGACGACGACCGTCAGCACGCCGACGACCATCATGGCGAAGGGCAGCCGGGCGATGAACGCGATGAGAAAGTACGGGAGGCCCGCGATGCGGAGGAGGCTGGGGCTCTGCGGGGCGGATTTCTGTGATGCGGGTGCGTGTGTCATGGCTCTCGCGCGTCGATGACGCGATGTCGGGTGCCGCCGCTGTCCGCCGGATTGCCGGCGGCCGGTAGATACACGGTTTATGCGGCCGCGGGCGAGCCGCGACGACTCAAGGATAGCGGATACCGACGAAGAGGGCCCGGGAATCCCACGGTGCGGGGTGGGTCTATCCTGGGCGGCACCCGTCTCACGTCGCCCCTCTCGAGGAGGATTCCGTTGCCCACCACCGCCTCTGCCGCCGCGGCGACCGTCGCTCTTCCCCCGTGCTCACAGCGGGCCGGGACGGCCAAGACCTCTCCGGTTCGTGATCTGCTCGCGCTGACCGAACGGCCGGAGGTCATCTCCTTCGCCGGGGGTCTCCCCGCACCGGAGCTCTTCGATGTGGACGGCATCCGCGCCGCGTTCGACGCCGTCCTGGACTCCCCCGGCGTGCTGCAGTACTCCACGTCGGAAGGCGACCCTCGATTGCGGGAGGAGGTCGCGCGGCGCTACTCGGACGACGGGCTGCCGACCGCCGCCTCCGACCTGATCATCACGACGGGTTCGCAGCAGGGCCTCGGACTGATCGCGACGACGCTGGTCGATCCCGGGGACACGATCCTCGTGGAGGAGCCCTGCTATCTCGCCGCCCTGCAGACGTTCGCGCTGGCAGGGGCGCGCGTGGTGGGGATTCCCTCGGACGGCGATCACCTGGATCTCGAGGCGCTCGACCGGCTGGCGTCCGCGCACGGCCCGAAGTTCTTCTACACCGTCCCCACGTTCCAGAACCCGACGGGGCGCACGCACGAGCTCGAGGCCCGTCGGCGGATCGCGGAGATCGCGAGGAGCCGAGGGCTCCGCATCATCGAAGACGAGCCGTACCGCCAACTGCGGTACTCGGGCGAACCCCTCCCCTCGCTGTCCGCGCTGGCGCCCGAGCACGTCATCAGCCTGGGCAGCTTCTCCAAAGTGATAGCTCCCGGCCTGCGAATCGGGTGGATCCGCACGACGGCCGACATCCGCTCAGCCGTGACCATCGCCAAACAGGCTTCGGACTTGCACACCTCGACCATCGATCAAGCAGCGGCCGCCCACTATCTCGTCTCCGGCCGCAGCGAGCCCGCCCTCGACCGGATCCGGGACGCGTACGCGGCCCGTCGCGATGCGATGCTCGAAGCCCTCCCGGCTGCGCTGCCCGAGGGCAGCACCTGGAATCGGCCGGACGGTGGCATGTTCGTCTGGGTCCGTCTGCCGGAAGGCTCAGATGCCACGGCCGCCCTCGGAAGAGCACTGGCGCAGGACGTCGCTTTCGTCCCCGGCACGTCGTTCTACTCCGGCACCCCTGATCCTCGGACATTGCGCCTGTCCTTCACGACCTACTCCCCTGCCCGGATCAGGGAGGGCTTGTCAAGGCTCGGTGCGGCATGGGGTGCGGACCGGTAGCGTAAGGGGATGCGCTACCTCTTCAGCACCGGACTCGTCGCTGCGATCTCCGCGGGTGTCTCCCTGCTGCGCGGCACCCGCGAGCAGCCCATCACCTGGCGCGCCCTCCTGTCCTGGCTGAGCTGGGGCATCACGATGGCCCTGGCGATCGGTGCTGTCGTCGACCTGAACCGCGAACGTCGCGGTGTGCTGGTCGACGCCGACTCGCCGCAGTCCGTGAAGAAGGCGAAGAAGGCTCAGCGACTCCAGTTCCGCTCGCAGAAAGCACTCGCCGACACCCAGGACCACGCGAAGGACGCACGGCGGTGAGTCCGGTCATCCTCCACGCTGGCGTCAGCGTGTGAGGATGAGCGCCTCGCCCTGGCCACCTCCGCCGCAGAGCCCGACCGCTGCGATTCCTCCGCCCCGACGCGCGAGCTCGTGCACGGCGTGAACCACGAGACGGCTGCCGGATGCACCGATCGGGTGGCCGATCGCGATTCCACCGCCGTGGATGTTCACGATTGCGTCATCCAGTCCGAGCTCCTTCTGTGAACGTGCCACGACGGCACCGAACGCCTCGTTGATCTCGACGAAGTCGATGTCCGCGGGCGTGATGCCCTGCTTCCGGCACGCACGCTCGATCGCACGCGCCGGCTGCGCCTGTAGCGAGTTGTCCGGCCCTGCCGTCTGACCGCTGGCCCCCACCCGGGCGAGGACGGGCCAGCCCTTTTCGTCAGCCGTGCGCCGCGTGGTGACGATCACGGCCGACGCGCCGTCGGAGATCTGGGACGAGTTCCCCGCGGTGATCGAGCCGCCCTCGGCGAAGGCGGGGCGCAGGCCGGCAAGCGTCTCGACGGTGGTGTCGGGGCGGACGCCCTCATCACTCGTGACGCGCACCGGCTCTCCGCGTCGCTGCGGCACCTCGACCGTCACGATCTCCGCATCGAAGATCCCCGCCTCCTGCGCCGCCGCCGCGCGCTGGTGCGACAGCGCGGCGACCCGATCCTGCGCCTCTCGAGTGAGTTCGAAACGGGCGTTGTGGCGCTCCGTGGACGCGCCCATGCTCTCGCGATCGTAGGCGTCGGTGAGTCCGTCGTACGCCATGTGGTCGAGGACCTCGACGCTCCCGTACGTCCACCCCTCGCGCGATCCCATGAGCATGTGCGGCGCCCGGGTCATCGATTCCATGCCCGCTGCCACGACCACGTCCGCGTCGCCCACGGCGATCATCCGAGCCGCATCGATGATCGCCGTCAATCCGGACAGACACACCTTGTTCACCGAGTGGGCCGGCACATCCCAGCCGATGCCCGCGCCGATCGCCGCCTGGCGCGCGGCGTTCTGCCCGGAGCCGGCGGCCAGAACCTGCCCCACGATGACCGCACCGATGTCCGCCGGATCGACCGAAGCCTGCGCGAGCGCGCCGCGGATCGCGAAGGATCCCAGTTGCGGCGCCGTGAAAGGGGCCAGTTGTCCCTTCAGCCGCCCCTGGGGTGTGCGGGCCGCGGAGACGATGACGATGTCGTTCTCGGTGTCGTTCATGGTGCAGGGGTCCTTCCCTCGAGGAGATCCGGGTGGATGGTGAGCGCGGGCTGTGTCGCGACGACGACCTCATCGACGGTGACCCCGGGTGCCGTCTCGACGAGCACGAGCCCGTCGCCCGTGACGTCGATCACAGCCAGGTCGGTGATGATCCGATCGACCACCGCTCGGCCGGTCAGCGGGAGTGTGCACTCGTCGACGATCTTGGCCGAACCGTCCTTCGCGACGTGCTCCATGAGCACGATCACCCGCGCCGCCCCGTGGACGAGATCCATGGCGCCACCCGGCCCCTTGACCATCTTGCCCGGGATCATCCAGTTCGCGAGATCGCCGCCTGCAGACACCTGCATGGCGCCGAGGACAGCGGCATCGATCTTGCCGCCACGGATCATTCCGAAGCTCGTGGCCGAGTCGAAGAACGCGGCCCCTGGCAGCGTCGTGACGGTCTCCTTGCCGGCGTTGATCAGGTCGGGGTCGACGGCGTCCTCGCCTGGGTAGGGCCCGACGCCGAGGATGCCGTTCTCGGACTGCAGCACGACGGTGGTTCCGGCGGGTACATGGTTGGGCACGAGCGTGGGCAGACCGATACCGAGGTTCACGTAGGCGCCGTCCGGGAGTTCGGCCGCGGCTCTGGCAGCCATCTGGTCTCGCGAGAGTGCCATCTCAGGCTCCTTCCACAGCGACGGTCCGCCGTTCGATGCGCTTGGGGATGTCGGTACCGACCTCGACGACGCGGTGCACGAAGACTCCGGGCAGGTGGATGCTGTCAGGATCGAGCTCGCCCGGCTCCACGAGTCTTTCGACCTGCGCGATGCAGACCCGGCCCGCCATGGCGGCGAGGGGGTTGAAGTTGCGCGCCGCCTTGTTGAAGACGAGGTTGCCGTGGCGGTCCCCCTGCACAGCGTGCACGAGGGCGAAGTCGGTGACGATCGCCTCTTCGAGGACGAAATCCTTGGGCTCGCCGTCCACATCGAACGCGCGGATGTCCTTGACGGGAGAGGCGATGGCGATCGAGCCGTCAGAGTTGTATCGACGGGGCAGACCGCCTTCAGCGACCTGAGTGCCCACGCCGGTCTGCGTGTAGAAGGCCGCGATGCCCGAGCCGCCGGCCCGCAGCTTCTCGGCCAGTGTCCCTTGGGGAGTGAGCTCGAGTTCGAGCTCGCCGCTCAAGAACTGACGCTCGAACTCCTTGTTCTCCCCCACGTAGGACGAGGTCATCTTCCGGATGCGCTGCGCGGACAGGAGCACACCGAGCCCCCAGTCGTCCACGCCGCAGTTGTTGCTCACGACGCTGAGGTCCTTCGTCCCCTGGGCGAGCAGTGCCTCGATCAGCGCGATCGGGTTGCCGGACAGCCCGAAGCCGCCGACGGCCAGCGAGGCACCGTCCGGGATATCGGAGACGGCCTCGGCCGGCGACTCCCATTGCTTGTCGATCACGTCTGCTCCTTCGACTGCGTGCTTCTCTCCAGCTTCCCTCTCACCGGGCACCCGCGGGAGTCCGGTCTTGTGATGTGGTCAGATCCGACGGTAGCGTCCACCATATGGAATCCGTTGGCCGTTCCGTCCCCGGCGCGCAGGCGATCGCCAGAGCAGCCCGCCTGCTGCGCCTCGTGACCTCCTCCGGCGTCGAAGGCGCGAGCTTGCACGGCCTTGCCCGCGCCGCCGATCTGTCCCGCTCGACCGCCCACCGCCTCCTGAGCGCGCTGAGGGCCGAGGGACTGGTCGATCGCGACGAGGACAGCACGCTCTGGATGCCCGGGCCCGAGCTGTTTCTCATGGGCTCCGTAGCGGCCGCTCGCTACGACGTGACCGCGCTGGCTCGGGACATCGTGCGCTCGCTGGCCGTCAAGACCGAGGAGAGCGCGTTCTTCTCGGTACGGCGTGCGGACGAGACGGTGTGCCTGCTGCGCGAAGAGGGCTCGTTTCCGATCCGCTCCTTCGTGCTGAGCGAAGGGGTGCGATTCCCGCTCGGCGTGGCGAGCGCAGGACTCGCGATCCTGGCGTTCCTTCCTGACCACGATGTGGACGCGTACCTCGGTCGTCATCCCGAGCTCGAAAGCGGGTGGGGGCGTGCGCACGGCCCCACGGCCCTGCGCACGCGGCTGACCGAGACGAAGGAGCGCGGATACTCGGTGAATCCCGGACTGATCGTCGAGGGCAGCTGGGGAATCGGCGCGGCTGTGTTCGATCGCAGCGGGCGACCGGAGTGGGCACTGAGCCTGACCGGCGTGGAGTTCCGGTTCGGCCCGGATCGTCTGCCAGAGCTCGGGAGGACCCTTCTCGCGCATGCCCACCAGCTCTCCGCACGGATCGCCGGGTCTCGACGCTAGATCGATTTACATATCACTCGGTATATACTGGCTGGTATGAATCGTTCGGACGTCATTCCCTCGCTGGTGCTCTCGGGGTACGCCCTGGGACGTATCGCCGCCCAAGATGCCGGCAACGACGCGCCCGCCGCCCAGTGGCGGGTGCTGAGCCTCTTGGAGCAGGCGGGCGCGCGGCGAGTGGGAGAGCTCGCTGCCGCCGCCCGCACGACCCAGCCCGGGATGACGAGACTCATCGGCGGCCTGGAACGTGAGGGACTCGTGCTCCGCTCCCCCGACGCCGACGACTCCCGAGCGATCGTCGTCGACATCACACCGCGAGGTGCGGCTGCCCTCGCCGAGTGGCGTGCGGAGTTCCGCGCGACGCTCGCGCCGCGGTTCGCCGCGTTGAGCGACGAGGACTGGTCGACTCTCACGCGTGCAGCGGAGATCCTCGCCGCGCACACCACCACAGAACGAACAGGAGAATCCCGGTGAACACCCCCACGACGCCATCGGTGTGGAAGCAACCCGCTCAGGTCTGGGCCGTCGCCTTCGCGTGCGTCGTCGCCTTCATGGGTATCGGCCTCGTTGATCCGATCCTCCCCGCGATCGCCGATTCGCTCCAGGCTTCTCCGGTGGAGACCGAGCTGCTGTTCACCAGCTACCTCCTCGTCACCGGACTCGCGATGCTCGTCACGAGCTGGATCTCCAGCCGGATTGGCGCCAAAGCCACGCTGTTGACCGGCCTCGCGCTGATCGTGGTCTTCGCTCTCCTCTGCGCGATGAGCGGCAGCGTCGATGCGGTCATCGGCTTCCGAGCCGGATGGGGGCTCGGAAACGCGCTGTTCATCTCGACGGCGCTCGCGACCATCGTGGGCGCGGCCTCAGGCGGTAGCAGCGCGGCGATCGTCCTGTACGAGGCCGCCCTCGGCCTCGGCATCGCCGTGGGCCCTCTCCTCGGTGGTGTCCTCGGCGAGCAGAGCTGGAGAGGACCGTTCTTCGGCGTCGTCGTGCTGATGGCGATCGCGTTCGTCGCCGTGCTCGTGCTGCTCCGCGGCCCGGGCGAGAAAAGGACGCCGGTCCCGTTCTCCGCCCCCTTCACCGCTCTGCGTCGGCCCGCACTCGCGACGCTCGCGATCGCCGCGCTGTTCTACAACATCGGCTTCTTCGTGCTGTTGGCCTTCTCACCTTTCCCGCTCGGCTTCGGTGCACTCGGGATCGGCCTCACCTTCTTCGGCTGGGGAGTCGCCCTTGCCATCACGAGCGTCTGGGTCGCCCCCGCGCTGATGCGCAGGATGCCACGAACCCGCATCATCCTCACCGTCCTCCCCTTGCTCGCGGTCGATCTGGTCGTCGCCGGATTCGTCGTCGGGAGCGCTCCGGCCCTGGTGGCGTGCATCGTCGTCGGAGGTCTGCTGCTCGGTGTGATGAACACCGTCCTCACCGAGGCCGTGATGGAAGCCACGGATCTCCCGCGCTCGGTTGCATCCTCCGCTTATTCTGCGGTGCGCTTCCTCGGAGGTGCGATGGCACCGCCGCTCGCAGCCCTGCTGTGGCACGCGTTCAACGCCACGGTGCCGTACTTCTTCGCCGCGGTGTCCGTGCTGCTCGCCGCCGCGACGGTGTTCCTCGGTCGCCGCGTGCTCGCGCACATCGACGACGATCCGAAGGACACCGCCGCGGAGGACGCCGCGGCCATCCTCGTCGGCGACGCGGCCTAGCCCCGGTGCTCTCGCGGGGTGATCATGGCCGCTCACGCCGCCGGCGCTGTGCAGACGCCGCGACGATCAGCCCCAGACCGAGCAGGACGCTCAGGCCTGATGCCCAGAGCAGCGCGTTCGGCGCTTCGCCACCCGTCGATGCGAGACTCTCAGTGAGCGGGAGCTCCGTCGGCGGACGCGGCGCGCCCGGCACTTCGGGCTCCTGCGGTTCCTCGGGCGTCACGGGAACGGGCGGAGAGAGCGGTTCAGCGACATTCGTCAGTATGACGTTGACGACCGTTCCGCCGACGATCGTCACGTCGGCGCGTCCGTCGTCGCGCACGCGAACCCCCGTGCCGGAGAAGGACGGGGACCCCCAGGTCACTCCATCCACCGCGGGGAGGTCGATCTCCTCGAGCGTGACGACGGTTCCGTTCGGCAGGGGGATGCTCGGTGCAGGCTCCCCCACCGTCACCGCGAGGGTCTGGCGCACGAGTGGGTCGCCGTAGGTGTAGTCCACGGAGAACGTGGTTCCCGCGGGCA
This sequence comes from Microbacterium paraoxydans, assembly GCF_020524545.1. Taxonomy (GTDB): domain Bacteria; phylum Actinomycetota; class Actinomycetes; order Actinomycetales; family Microbacteriaceae; genus Microbacterium; species Microbacterium paraoxydans_C. The sequence continues at coordinate 90,160 of NZ_JAIVLG010000005.1, forward strand.
CTGCCTCCGTCGCGCTGCCCTCGAGGATCTTCGCGAGGGAGAACGACCCCGTCGCGCCGCCTGTGCCCGTACCGCCGCCCGACGCCGTCCACACCTGGGTGTCGTGCACGACGGTCCCGCCGATGTCGGCGGTGTTGCCGAACACATCGCCCCGCTCGGCTTGCGTCGGGACGGTGTAGTACCTCACCACATACTGACGCGTCGCATCGATCGGGCCCGGGATCACGAGATGGAAGGCCGTGCCGGCCGCGTCCCACTCCCCCTGCCAGGCAGACACGTTCTGGCGGTCGTCCCCGGCGAGATCCGTCGACCATACCTGGAGAGAGCCATCGATGTTGCGGTGCGCCGCACGGCCGTCGCCGGCGGGGTCGAGCGTGTCGTCGATCGTGATCGATTCGGAGCCCTCGAAGACAGCACCGGGGATCGAGAGCTGCCAGCCGATCCGGCCGTCTGCCATCTCCCAGGACCACTTGGCAGGGGCCGCCGGCGGCGGGCTCGGACGCACGATCCCGCTCCCTGGTATCGACACCGGCGTGGTCGTGCCGTCGACGACGAACTCGACGGCTGTCTGCGCTGTCTGCTCCGCGGCGCTCACCAGGAACCACAGAGACCCAGCGAGATTCGTGCGACCGTCGACGTAGTCCGTGAGCGTGCAGGTCACCACGGGCGCGTCGTCTTTGGACACGGTGCACTCGGCGACTGTGCTGGTCGGGTCATCCTCCGCCGGAATCGTGAAGCTGGACGCCCATCCGGCGAACTCGCTCGGAAGCGTGAACCCGAAGGTCTGCCCGGCCGTCGCCCCGTCGGGGACCGACCAGGATGCGTCGATGCGAAGGCGCTCGTTCACCGTGACCGTGCCGCTCCCATCCTCTGTCGTGACGACGATGGACGACGGATCGATCGCCGCCGGATAGTCGTATTCCGCAGCGTGCGCGGGTGCTGTCGCTCCGACGATGCTCCCGATCACCACCGCGAAAGCGCCGAACGCCGCTCCCCATCCCCGTCGGCGTACCGACCTCGTCTCCCAGTTGACCATTCCGACCTCCAGTCGATCGTGCCCCGCGCAGGACTGCCGTGATCACGGCTCGTGCGGGACTCCCCACGACAGAGACTGGCAGGCATCGCGATCTATTACGCGATATACCGAGATGGGTGGTCGCGACTGCATATCTCATGCCTGAGCGCACGACGGGTGCGGGATGAGACGGCCGACGACGCACGATCGGAAGTCACGAACGCGACAACCGAAGTGGTGCAGGTCTCATTCGGTGTGCACGAACTCGCCGCCGGAGCAGACGAACACCCGGCACTTTGGACCGGACGCAAAAAACCCCTGAATCTGGCGAGAGATCAGGGGTTTTCCGTGCACCCCCAGGGACTTGAACCCTGAACCCACTGATTAAGAGTCAGTTGCTCTGCCGATTGAGCTAGAGGTGCGTGGCCCGGGAGAACCCCGGCCGAGGAATTACATTACCAGCCGACGGACCCCATGTGAAATCGAGGGCGGCTCGGGCGCGCCGCCGCTGACCCACACGGAAACCTGGCCGTTCGGCCCTCTGCCCGCGCGGCCGTGACGACTATTCTGAGAGCGTGACCGACTCCCCCCACACCGCCCCTCTCCGCAGCGATCTCGATCTCGCACTTCGCCTCGCCGATGCCGCCGACGCACAGTCGCTCCCCCGCTTCGATGCCGCCGATCTGAAGATCTCGACGAAGGCCGACAACTCCCACGTGACGGACGCCGACCTGGCGACCGAGCGCGCCATTCGCCGTGTCCTGGAAGCAGAACGCCCGGACGACGGCATCTTCGGCGAGGAGTACGGCGCGCAGGGAAGCACACACCGTCAGTGGATCATCGATCCGATCGACGGCACGGCGAACTTCCTCCGCGGCGTCCCCCTCTGGGGCACGATGATCGCACTCGCGATCGACGGCGTACCGAAGGTCGGTGTCGTGAGCATGCCCGCTCTCGGGCGCCGATGGTGGGCGACCGCGGGCGGTGGAGCCTGGACCGCGACCGACGGTGAGCCGCGACGTCTGCAGACCTCTGCGGTCGACTCGCTCGACGACGCGAGCGTCAGTTTCCAGAGCATCGCGCAGTGGGCGGATGCCGGTCGTCTCGACACCCTGCTCAGCGTCGGCGCGCGGGTGTGGCGTGACCGTGCCTACGGTGACGTCTACGCCTACATGCTGCTCGCCGAGGGCCGCATCGACATGGTCGCGGAGTTCGGTGTCAAGGAGTACGACATCGCCGCTGCCGTCCCGATCGTGCGAGAGGCGGGCGGACGGATGACAGCCGTCGACGGAGCCGAGACGATCTCCGCGCGCTCGACACTCGCAACCAACGGCCGTCTCCACGACGACTTCCTGACGCTCATCAACGACTGATCCGAACGAAGAGGCCCGCGATGAAGACCCGCATCATGTCCGCCACCGCGGGCATTCTGCTGTTCTTTGGGACGCTGACGGCCTGCGCGGCGCCGGACGCGTCGCCGACCACACCAACGCCGACCCCGCTCACCCCCAGCCCCGTGTCCACTCCCGAACCGGCGGCGTCGACGGCGCCGGAGCCTCCGGCCGAGGAGCTCACGTGCGAGTCGATGATCTCGGCGGGCACGGTCACCGCCCTTACAGATGCCGGATGGACCGCGCAGCCCAAGGACTTCGTGGTGGGCGGAGTCGAGCTCACCGAGGGCTTGCTCTGCTTCTGGGCCGACTACAGTGTCGCTTCCGATCACGGACAGCTCTACGGCTGGTCGCCGACGACCTCTGAAGAAGCCGCCGACGCCCAGGCGGGCCTCCTCGCAGAGGGATGGAAGCGCGAAGACGGTGCCGAGGGCGTCTATTTCACCGAGGATCCTCAGTACTCGATGGGCACCGATGCGGACGGGTACGGGATGACCTACCTGTTCGGCGAGGGGTGGGTGAAGTTCGCCGACACCAGGCAGGGGCTGATTCTCGTCGAGTGGACCGGCTGAATCCGTCACGAGGATCGCGTGCCGCCCATGGAACTCTCCCGGACGCGCCCGAAACCTCGAGCGACCGGAGGCGACCACAACAGCACGATGAGAGCGGCAGCCACCAGTACCGTCACCGCAGCGCCCCAGTCCCACCGGTCGCCGAAGACGATGACGACGGCGTTGAGCGCGATGGCGACCCCGAGGAAGATCGTGAGCATGAGTCGCGAGAGCCCGCTGCCGCGACGTATGCCCGCAGCGACCGCGAGCACCAGGAGACCGAACAACGCGATCACCGCGCCGGCGAGCGAGAATGCCGACGTGCTCACATCCGGGTCGTAGCGACCGAGGAAGACGAGGATCCCTAAGCCCGTCGCGAGAATGCCGAACGCGTACGCGAGCACCGCGACCACGGTGGTGATGACGCCTGCGACGAGACGAGCCGGAGGGCTCGTCTCTGCCGGCACCTGTGCGACGGTCTGCGTCGTCGTCGCTGCCTTCGGGCTGAGGACGAGGCGGCGATGAAACAGGCGCACGACCTCTATCGCTGCGACCATCACGATCGTCATGCCCGTGAGCGCGATGGCGAGGTCTTCACCGGGATCGACGAGGACGAAGAACTCGCGCGCCAGCGGGATCGTGAAGACGGCGACCAGCAGCACGAACATCGCCCCCACGACGATCACCTTGTACCTGTTGAGGGGACGCGCGAGGACAGCGAGGATCCAGATCCCGACAACGGCGAGGATGACGGTGGCGCCCGTCCGCAGCTGCTCCTCCTGCACCCCGAGGCCCCGCGCGACGAAGGTGTACCAGGTCAGGCCGAGCGCGACGACGACTCCCGAGGGAATCGCGAAGCTCAGCGAACGGCGAAGGAACCCCGGCACATACCTCGCCGCGTTGGGCATGAGTGCGAGGAAGAATGCGGGGATGCCGATCGTCAGGCCATCGGTGATCGACAGCTGACGTGGCAGGAAGGGGAATTCGAGCACGAGCACCCCGAACATGATCGCGAGTAGCGTCGCATACACGGTCTTGTTCAGGAAGAGCATCGACACTCGTTCGATGTTCGCGATGACCTGACGCCCCTCAGCCACGACATCCGGCAGATGCGAGAACTGTCCGTCGAGGAGCACCAGCCTGGCCACCGCCTTGGTGGCGGGCGAGCCGGAGTTCATGGCGATGCCGATGTCCGCGGCTTTGATCGCCAGCGCATCGTTGACCCCGTCCCCCGTCATCGCGACCGTGTGCCCGTGGCTCTGGAGCGCGGTGACCATGCGCTTCTTCTGCTCCGGTGTGACCCGTCCGAACACCGCGTGCCGGTCAAGGACGTCCGCGAGATCGGCCTCGTCCTCCGGCAGCTGCCGTGCGTCATAGCCGTCCACGGCGTCGAGGCCGACCTCGCGGGCGATCGCCGCCACCGTGCGCGGATTGTCGCCCGAGATGATGCGGATGCCGACCTCCTGTCGAGTGAAGTACTCGAGGGTCTGCGCGGCATCGGGCCTGACCTGCTCACGGAAGGTGAGGACGAGGACAGCGGTCAGTCCTCTCGGGAGCTGTTCGGACTCGATGTCCGCGTCCGACAGAGGTGTCTCGGAGCGGCCGAGGACCAAGGTGCGGCGGCCACTCTCGGCGAGGGCGGTGACCGTCCTGCCGAGCTCGGCCGCGTCGGATGTCGCCTCATCGCCGAAGACCATCTCCGGCGCCCCCATGACCCAGGTCCCCGGGATCTCGGCCAACGTCACCGCACTCCACTTGCGCACGGAGGAGAACGGAACATAGCCGCGCACGACGAGGGCTCGAGCGGCCGGATACGCCGTCCGCATCGATCGCGCCGTCGCATTCGCATCCGGGGATGCGGCGTACCAGGAGAGCACGGCCGCTGCATCGTCGACATGATCCATCGTGCTCCCTTCGAGGCGATGTGCCACGTCGAAGGCGATCTCGCCGACCGTCAGGGTGCCCGTCTTGTCCAGGCACACGACATCGACCCGCGCGAGGCCCTCGACGGCGGGGAGCTCGTTGACCAGCACCTGGCGACGCGCAAGTCTCGATGCGCCGACCGCGAAGGCGATGCTCGTCATCAGCACCAGGCCGAGCGGGATCATCGCCGTCAAAGCGGCGATCGTGTTCACGACCGCCTGCACCCATGCGCCGCTTGAGAACACCGTGGCGTATCCCCCGCTGACGACGATCTGAGCGTTCAGCACCAGCAGCCCGACCGGACCGATCACCCAGCTCACCCATTTCAGGACTCGGTCTACCGAAGCCCGGAGCTCGCTCGAGACGAGGGAGAAGCGCTTGGCCTCGCCGGCGAAACGGTTCGCGTACGAGTCCGCACCCACCCTGGTCGCCCGCGCGGTGCCTTCGCCCGCGACGACGACTGCGCCAGAGAGCGCATCGTCGGACGGTTGCTTCTCCACGGGGTCGGACTCGCCCGTGAGCATCGACTCGTCGACCTGGAGACCATGCGAGGTCAGGATGAGGGCGTCGGCCGGCACCTGTTCCCCCGCACGCAGGATGAGCACATCGTCCAAGACGACTTCGCCGGGCGCGACCTCGGCCTGACTCCCTTCTCGGAGCACCAGCGCTCGTGGCGCGTTCATCAGCGCGAGGCGATCGAGCGCGGACTTCGCTCGGAACTCCTGCACGCATCCGATGATGGCGTTCGCAAAAGCAGCGAGTCCGAACAGCGCATCCTGCCACCGCCCGACGAGGAACAGCACGAGGAAGCAAGCGAAGACGATGCCGTTGAAGAGCGTGAACACATTCGCCCGCACGATGCTCCACGCGCTTCGGCTCGTATCCGCCGAGAACGCATTCGTCTTCCCTGACGCCACGCGCTCCGCGACCTCCGCGCGCGTCAAACCGACGGTGTCTGTGTCGGGCGTCGAGTCCACAGACCTCAATATAGGTCCCCGCGCTTCAATCCACAGCGGTCCGCCTCACCCGTACCGAAGGATGCCTCGCGCCCGATCCGCAGGTGCCGGACACACATCGAGGCCCACTTCCTTCGCGGCTACGAGGGAAGTGGGCCTCAATTCCTGTGACAACGGCTTGGTGGAGCTGGGGGGAATCGAACCCCCGTCCAACGCTGAGTCTCCACGCCTTCTCCGGGCGCAGTCTGTGAAGACGTTCTGCTCGGCTCCGACCTTTGTCACAGACACCTAAGTCGACGAGCCCAGCCTGGGAAGAGTCCCACGTGACGTCCAGACGCCATCACGCAGCAAGATTCCTAGATGACGCCAGGATCCGTATCGGAATCACATACGGCCTGACGGACTATCGGGCTCGCTTATGCAGCGAGGGCGAAGTCGTTGCGCTTGGTTTCGGCAACTATTTTTTTGCAGAGAGCGTTTACGAGATAACTCTGCATCCTCGGCCCGCTTCTCGTGGATACACAGGCGCTGTCGAAACCGATCAGCCCCGTGGTCCTTCTCTCGAAGGAGCCGTTGTCACACTGTGGAATTACCAACCCGGATGACTACCACCCGAGCATCACAGACTACAACGTTCGACACCTCTCCGCCATTCCAGGGGCGTGTCGAGCTGGCGTAGAGTCGGCCCATGAGCGAAGTCACCGTCACCGTCCGCGGCGAGCATGAGAGGCGCGTCGCACCGGAGCGAGCCACCATCCGCGTAAACGTGCGCAGCGAGGGGCCGGAGCGGACGGGAGTCGTGGAACACGTGATGCGACTGGCTGAGCCTGTGCGAAGCAGCATCACCGCGCGCGCCGACACCGGCAGCGTCGTGGATTGGACCAGCACACGGCTCTCGGTGCGTGCCGAGCGCCCGTGGAACAGCGACGGCAAGCGCCTTGCTCCCGTGTTCTACGCCAGCGTCGACTTCGCCGCGACGTTCACGGACGCATCCGAGCTCTCGATCTGGGCCTCGGATATCTCATCGTGGGACGGTATCGACGTCGGAGGGGTCGAGTGGCACCTGACCCCTGAGACCCGGTCGCAGGTCGAACGAGAGGTCGCCTCGGAGGCTGTCGGCGTCGCCGTCACCCGCGCTCAGGCGTATGCCGGCGCACTCGGATTGGAGCAGGTCACCCCACTCGAGATCGCCGACGTCGGCCTGCTCTCGAAGGGCCAGGGCGCCGCGGACGCGCCCCTGATGAAAGCTCGCGGCGGTATGGCCTTCTCGGCCGAGGCCGCACCCGCCATGGAGTACGAACCGGACGACATCGTCATCGCCGCCACTGTCGAAGCGCGTTTCCTCGCTCGTTGACGGTGATCACTCGGCCGCGGCGAACGGAGCGATTTCGGCCGCAAGGCGCTCGGACACCCGGGCATGGACGGCGGTGCCCTCTTCCCGGTGCTCCACAGAGAGCAACATCCCCGTCTCGTGGATCGCGGCAACCAGGTCGCCGCGGTCGTACGGAATGACGGCGTGAACTTCGATCGCCGGCTTGGGGAGCGCTTCCTCGATGGCGGTACGCAGCTCCGCGATGCCTTCGCCGGATCGTGACGAGACGAAGTGTGCCTGCGGTTGCAGACCACGAAGCACCAGGCGCTCGTCCTCGTCGATCAGGTCCGCCTTGTTGAAGACCACGATCTCGGGCAGATCCCGTACGCCGACATCACCGAGGACGTCGCGCACGGTCTGAAGCTGACCAGCCGGGTCCGGGTGCGAGCCGTCGACCACGTGGAGCACCACGTCAGCTTCCCCGACCTCCTCCAGTGTCGAGCGGAAGGCCTCGACGAGCTGATGCGGAAGGTCGCGGACGAAACCGACGGTGTCGGTCAACGTGTACACGCGCCCGTCTTCTGTCTCGGATCGGCGCACGGTGGCATCGAGTGTCGCGAACAGCGCGTTCTCGACCAGCACTCCGGCGCTCGTGAGCGCGTTGAGCAGACTCGACTTGCCCGCGTTCGTGTATCCGGCGATCGCAACGGAAGGAATCGTGTTCCGCTTGCGCTCGGCGCGCTTCGCCTCGCGAGCAGGGCCGAAGTCGCGAATCTGACGCCGCAGCAGAGCCATCTTGGTCCGGATCCGCCGACGGTCGAGTTCGATCTTGGTCTCACCAGGACCGCGCGAGCCCATGCCCGCTCCTCCGGCGCCCACCTGCCCGCCGGCTTGACGGCTCATCGAGTCGCCCCACCCTCGCAGACGCGGAAGCAGGTACTCCAGCTGCGCGAGCTCGACCTGGGCCTTGCCCTCGCGGCTCTTGGCGTGCTGGCTGAAGATGTCGAGGATCACCGTGGTCCTGTCGATGACCTTGACCTTGACGACGTCTTCGAGCGCACGGCGCTGGCTCGGTGCGAGCTCGGTGTCGGCGATGACGGTGTCAGCGCCCACTGCGGCGACGATGTCCTTGAGTTCGTGGGCCTTGCCCCGGCCGAGATACGTGGCGGCATCGGGGTGCGGGCGACGCTGCAGCACACCATCGAGCACCACCGCGCCGGCGGTCTCCGCCAACGCCGCGAGCTCACGGAGCGAGTTCTCCGCGTCCTCCTGCGCGCCCTGCGGGTACACACCGACGAGGACGACGTTCTCCAGACGCAGCTGTCGGTACTCGACCTCGGTGACGTCCTCGAGTTCTGTCGAGAGCCCGCCCACGCGGCGGAGTGCGTGCCGGTCTTCGAGGTCCCACTGCGCGCCGTCGGAGCTACCGTGCGCGGCCGTGGACTCGTCCTGCAGCGCCTGTGCTGCGCCGAACACGTAGACCTCGGAACGCTTCTCTGCGCTCGCGAGTACGCGATCGACGGTGTGGTCGTCGGTGGAGGGTGTCGTGGTCTCCGTCATCCGTTCCTTGTCTCTGGGATTCGTAGCGAGCCTTAACCTTAGCCCGCGCTGTCCGGTACGCTCGCCGTATGGGGTCCGATCACTACTTCACTGCGGCCCCGGCAAGCCCCGAGAATCTACGTAAGATCCGCGTATCGCTCGCGGGCCGAGAGCTCGAACTCACCACCGCCGGTGGTGTCTTCAGCCCAGATCGTCTCGACGCCGGCACTGCAGTGCTCCTCGCCAACACGCCCCCGGTTCCCCCGGGCGGCGACCTTCTCGACCTCGGAAGCGGTTGGGGCCCCGTGACGATCTCGATGGCCCTCGCTGCTCCCCATGCGACGGTGTGGGCTGTCGACGTGAACGAGCGTGCCCTGGATCTCGTCCGCCGCAACGCGGCGGCCCTCGGGCTCACCAATGTCAACGCATCTCTGCCCGACGATGTTCCCGAAGACATATCGTTCCGCACGATCCGCTCGAATCCCCCGATTCGTGTCGGCAAGAACGAGCTCCACGGACTGCTGGAGCGATGGATCCCGCGACTGGACGAGCGCAGCGACGCCTGGCTGGTGGTGCAGCGCAATCTCGGAGCCGATTCGCTGCAGCGGTGGATCGGCGCGACGTTCCATCCTGGCTACAGCGTCTTCCGTACCGCGACAGGCAAGGGGTACCGGATCCTCAAGGTACGCAAGCACGGCTCACCGCCGACGGAGCCGATCGCACTCTCCGAGTCGTGACCTCCCCGTCGTCGTGAAAGAAGGTCAGACGAGGTCGACCTCGCCCTGGAACACGAGCTGGGCCGGGCCCGAGAGCGCGACGTGCTCCCCGTCCTCGGCGGCGAACATCCGCACCCCGAGAGTGCCGCCCGGGACCTCCACCTGCCAGTTGTTCGGAGCTTTCTCCCCCGCCCAGTAGCGCACGGCCAGCGCTGTCGCTGCAACGCCGGTGCCGCAGCTGAGGGTCTCTCCCACGCCGCGCTCATGGACGCGCATGCTCACGTGGCCGACGCCGTCTCGCACCAGCGGCTCGCCGGGAACGACGAACTCGACATTCGCACCCTCCGGAAGCGAAGGATCGAGATCGGGCGCGCGGTGCAGCTCGAGCCCGGCGAGCTCGGCCTCCGACGCGAGAGCCACCACGACGTGTGGATTGCCGACGTCGATGCCGAGACCGGGACGCGTGACGGGAAGCCCATCGACACGCACGAGCGGGTCGTCGCCCGAGAGCTTCCAACGGCCGAGGTCCACCTGGTATCCGGTCGCGCTCCGAGTCACGTCCCGCACACCGGCGCGCGTTCCGATCGGCAAGGTGGAGCCGGGTTCGATCGCCGCAAGACCGGAACGCACCAGGTAGTGCGCGAACACCCGGATCCCGTTGCCGCACATCTCGGCGAGCGAACCGTCGGCATTGCGATAGTCCATGAACCACTCGGCAGCAGGCTCCTCTGCCAGCGTGGATTCGCCCTCGGCGATCGCATCGGATCGGACGACACGGAGGATGCCGTCCGCACCGATTCCGAAATGGCGGTCGCACAAGACAGCGACCTGCTCGGCCGTCAGATCGAGCGCCCCGTCGGGGTCAGCGATGATGATGAAGTCGTTGCCCGTGCCGTGCCCTTTGGTGAATGCGACCATTCCCCCAGTCTAGAGAGCGGGCCTAGATGTCGGAGACGAGACGCTTTCCGGTGTTGGCCACTGTGAACCGCTCATATCCGAGGGAATCATAGAAGCCGAGCACGTGCTCATTGCCTTCTCTGACCATCAGCTGCACCTTCGGACATCCCATCGCCTCGAGCACGCGCTCGGCCTCCGCGACCAGCGCCCGCGCGATTCCGAGACCACGGTGCGTAGCCGCCGTGGCCAGATAGTAGAGCCATCCACGATGACCGTCGTATCCGGCCATCACCGATCCGATCGCCCTCTCCTCTCTCGTCACTGCGACGAGAAAGCCTTCCGGTTGCACGGCGAGCTTGCGCTCGATATCCGCACGAGGATCGTTCCATGGCCGCGTGAGTCCGGCTTCTTCCCAGAGAGCGACGACAGCGTCGGTGTCCTCGCGTCGGAACCGACGAACGCCCCACCCCGGCGCACCTTCCGCTTTCGAGGCGCTCACCTGGACACCACGGAATAGCGTCCACAAAGAAAGCTCCGGTTGCGTGCGACCTCCAGGAGCTCGAGGTCGAGCCTGCGTGGGAGTAAGGGTGCGCCGGATCCGAGCGTCACGGGCGCATACTGCACCCAGACCTCGTCCAGCAGCCCCGCATCGGCGAACTGACCCGCGAGATCTCCCCCACCGACGATCCAGATGTCCTGATCGCCCGCGGCCTCCGACATCTCGGCATGCACGCTCCGCACGTCGTGCTGCGTCACCCGCACATCGGCTCCCACCGGGAGCGCGAGTTCCCGGTGGGAGAACACCCAGGTCGGCTGACTGTATCCCCAACGGCCTTCCTCGTGTCGCATGACCCACTCGTAGGTCGACGACCCCATCCCCAGCGCACCGACGTTCTTCTCGAACGCGGTGTATCCCATCGGCCCCTCGGGATCGACATCCTGCGTCAGCAACTAGTCGAGCGAATGCTCGTCTGTCGCGATGAACCCGTCGAGGCTGGAGGCGGTGAAGAAGTGGGTGCTCATACCTTCAGCCTGGCACCCCTCACCGACACTCGAGGTGTTCCGTCACATCGGTGCGGTCTCGGGCCGAAGGAGCGCCCCGACGTGCGCGGGGGCGCTCCACCACTCCAGCTCCGGATACCGCTTGAACCACGAGACCTGCCGACGGGCGTAGCGGCGAGTCAGCGCTTGCGTCTGGGCGATGGCGGCGGCTTCGCCCAGTGTGCCGTCGAGCTGGCCAAGCGCCTGGGCATAGCCGATGGCGCGCGGTGCGGTGACCCCATTCTCGAGCCCGTGCTCCCGTAGGCCGGCGACCTCCGCGACGAGGCCGTCCTTCCACATCCGCTCGACGCGCGCATCGAGGCGGGACACCAGGTCCGATCGATCGACGTGCAGGCCGATCACGCGTGTGCGCGGGAACCACAGCACGGGCCGTTCGGGCAGTGCCGCGCCGTGGGTGTCGTTCCCCTGCTCGAGGACTTCGAGGGCTCGGATGACGCGGCGGCTGTTTCGCGGATCGATCTTCGCCGCCGCCGCCGGATCCTGTGAACGGAGACGCTCGAACAACTCGGGGAGACCCACCGATTCCAGCTCGCGCTCGAGACGCTCGCGGATCGCGGAGTCGCGCGGCGGGAAGTGGAACTCGTAGACGACGCTCGACACGTACAACCCGGATCCGCCCACAAGGATCGCATCCCCGCCGCGCTGATGGATCGCACGGATCGCCTCACGCGCCAACGGCTGATACCAGGCGACCGCCGCTTCGTCAGCAACCTCTCGGACGTCGAAGAGATGGTGCGGGATTCCGCGCCGTTCCGCCACGGGCAGCTTCGCCGTTCCGATGTCCATACCGCGGTACAGCTGCATGGCATCGGCGTTCACGATCTCGGCAGGATTGCCTCGAGCACGCAGCGCCTCCGCGAGGTCGAGCGCGAGCTCGCTCTTCCCTGTGCCGGTCGCGCCGACGATCGCCCAGAGGCGCGGTTCGCTCACACTCTGACGCGCAGGGTGGGAAGGCCGAGCGAGACAGCGCGCGGGCCACCGTCCGCTCCGGGGGTCGGTACTGCGCAGGACTCGGCCTGCCCGCGATCCCACGCGTCGCCGCCGCGGGTTCGACGGATGCGCAGCGGAGCGCCGGTCGGGTCATCCGCGAGCAGGTGGAACGGTGCCGCGTGGGTCACTGTGACCGTCACGACGTCGCCCGGCCGTGGAAGGTCGGACCCGTCGGTCACCTCGAAGTGCACCAGACGGTTGTCTTCCGCGCGTCCGGTGAGCCGGTGGGTCTCGACGTCCTTCTTGCCCTCGCCTGTCGAGACGAGCACCTCGACCTCACGTCCGACCTGCTTCTGGTTCTCCTCCAGAGAGATGCGCTCCTGCAGAGCGATCAGTCGGTTGTACCGCTCCTGCACGACCGCCTTGGGCACCTGATCTTCCATCGTCGCTGCGGGTGTGCCCTCGCGGATCGAATACTGGAAGGTGAACGCGGCGGAGAATCGGGCCTGCTCGACGACGCGCATCGTGTCTTCGAAATCCTCCTCCGTCTCACCCGGGAACCCTACGATGATGTCCGTGGTGATCGCCGCGTTCGGGATGCGCGCGCGGACCCGTTCCAGGATTCCGAGGAACTTCTCGCTGCGATACGAGCGACGCATGGCTTTGAGGATGCGGTCGCTTCCGGACTGGAGCGGCATGTGCAGCTGCGGCATCACGCTCGGCGTTTCGGCCATCGCGTCGATCACGTCGTCGGTGAATGCGGCAGGGTGCGGACTGGTGAACCGGATTCGCTCGAGTCCTTCGATCTCGCCTGCTGCTCTGAGGAGTTTGCCGAAAGCCTGACGATCGCCGAACTCGACCCCGTAGGAGTTCACGTTCTGTCCCAGCAGAGTGACCTCGATCGCCCCGTCGTCGACGAGCAGACGGATCTCGTTCAAGATGTCGCCGGGACGACGGTCCTTCTCCTTGCCGCGCAGACTCGGGACGATGCAGAACGTGCAGGTGTTGTTGCAGCCGACGGAGATGGACACCCAACCGCTGTGCGCGGAATCGCGCTTCGTCGGCAGCGTCGAAGGGAACACCTCGAGCGACTCGAGGATCTCGAGCTCGGCGTCACCGTTGTGGCGCGCCCGCTCGAGCAATCCGGGCAACGAGCCCATGTTGTGGGTGCCGAACACGACATCGACCCACGGCGCCTTGTCGAGCACGGCCTGCTTGTCCATCTGTGCCAGACACCCGCCGACGGCGATCTGCATGCCTTGCTTGCGCCGCTTGACGGAGGCGAGGTGCCCCAGCGTGCCGTACAGCTTGCCGGCAGCGTTGTCTCGCACGGCGCAGGTGTTGATGATCACCACGTCCGCCTCAGCGCCGTCGAGCGCACGTACATAGCCGGCGCTCTCCAGCGAACCGGAGAGCCGTTCGGAGTCGTGCACGTTCATCTGGCACCCGAAGGTGCGGACTTCATAGGATCGCTGTCGCCCATCGTCATCGAAGGCTGCCGACGACGCACTGATCACCGTCGGTTCGCTGCGGGGAATAGTCATGATCACCCCATTGTACGAGCCGTATCCGCGCGGGTGCCGCGTTGGACTCTCAGTCTGAATCGACGAATCGAACGCCCGAGGCCCCCCTGCCGAAAGTCGTCTCCTGCAACGCCGCCTTCGCCGCCTTCATCGCTACCGCTCCGTTGTAACCGCGGCGTGAGAGCTGCCCCACGAGACGTCGGAGCGCTGTGTCATGATCCAACCGGGCGAACGAGCGAGCCTTACTCCGAGCAAACTCGAGAGCGCGTTCGTCATCGTCGTCAGGTAGCTCGTCGAGTGCGCCGTCGATGATCTCGCGCGGGATGCCCCGCTGGGCCAGCGCCCGTGAGAGTGCGACTCGCCCCTGGCCCTTCCGCTCCACGCCCGACGTGACCAAGACCTGAGCAAGAGATGCGTCGTCGAGATACCCCCGACGTCCGAAGTCGTCGATCACCTCGTCGATGGTGACCCCGTCGAGCTGGTGGCCCCGCAAAACCTGACGCGCCTCGGAAACAGACAGCGAACGGGCTCGGAGCTTCCGCACGAGTGACTCCTCGGCTGCGGTCCGTGCCCCATCCGGATCCACCACATCATCACCTGGCGACTCGCCCGGCACGTCGAGCGCATGGAGGCGCGCGCCGCGACTCCCCGAGTCGGTTCTCCCCGGACCCGATCTCGCGGATGAGCCTCGGGCGGGATGACGATCGCTGGGCGTGCCTGCATCGTTCGCCGCCACAATCGGTGTTTCGCGGGACGGACTGGCGTCCCACGTCGATCGCCACATTCCGGCACCCTCTGTGCGGCCGAGCTCGGTTTCCGACGTGACGACGTCGTTCTCGACCGGAGCACCCCGATCAGGGGCGTCCTGATGCCGGGTACCGCCGAAGAGAGGAATGATGGGGGCGACCCGCTCGGAATCGCCCCCACGTGTGTCACTCATCAGGCAGGACGACGCTCAGCGAGCTCGTCGGTGGCGTCAGGAGAGATGAGCTGCGCGCCGATACCGAGCTTCTGCTTGATCTGCGTCTCGATCGCGAGGGCGATATCGGGGTTGTTCAACAGGAACGTTCGGGCATTCTCTTTGCCCTGCCCGAGCTGGTCGCCGTCGTAGGTATACCACGAACCCGACTTCTTGACGATGGCATGCTCGACACCGAAGTCGATCAGGCTGCCTTCGCGAGAGATGCCGACACCGTAGAGAATGTCGAACTCCGCCTGCTTGAAGGGCGGGGCCATCTTGTTCTTCACGACCTTGACCCTCGTGCGGTTACCGACGGCGTCGGTCCCGTCCTTCAACGTCTCGATACGACGGATGTCCATCCGGACCGACGAGTAGAACTTCAATGCCTTACCACCGGCTGTGGTCTCGGGCGAACCGAAGAAGACGCCGATCTTCTCGCGGAGCTGGTTGATGAAGATCATCGTGGTGTTCGTCTGATTCAGACCACCGGTCAGCTTGCGAAGCGCCTGCGACATGAGTCGAGCCTGCAGGCCAACATGCGAATCGCCCATCTCTCCCTCGATCTCGGCGCGCGGCACGAGCGCAGCGACGGAGTCGATGACGATCAGGTCGATCGCGCCGGATCGCACGAGCATGTCGGCGATCTCGAGAGCCTGCTCCCCGGTATCGGGCTGCGACACCAGGAGCGCATCGATGTCGACGCCGAGCTTCGCCGCGTAGTCGGGATCGAGGGCGTGCTCCGCGTCGATGAAAGCCGCGATACCACCGGCGCGCTGTGCATTCGCGATTGCGTGCAGCGTCAGCGTGGTCTTACCCGAGGACTCCGGTCCGTAGATCTCGACGATTCGACCACGCGGGAGCCCACCGACGCCGAGGGCGACGTCGAGCGCGATGGAGCCGGTCGGGATGACGGCCACAGGGGCGCGCTCATCGCTGCCCAGCCGCATGACCGAGCCCTTTCCGAACTGGCGGTCGATCTGGGCGAGGGCGGTCTCGAGGGACTTCTCGCGGTCTGCGGGTGATGGCATGATGTGCTCCTTCTTCGCGCGTGGTGCCGCCTGTAGGCTGTCGCGGCCCTCCCCGGTTGGGAACGACTCTCCGACAAGGCGTATGGCTCTTCGGCTTGTTCTCCACCGTACGAGGGGCCACCGACATCGTCTCGGCGAACTCACGTTCGGTGAACAACCACAGCTCTGAACCACCTGTGCAGAAGACTACGCGCTCTTCGAACGAATATTCGACGACACGCCGCCGATCTCGGTCCGGATGCCGTAACCCGCGGACATCGATGACGGAATCAGCGTCCGCGCGGCTCCAGACGGCCGACGCCGTGACGCCGGTTCTCCGGAACGTCCATCTCCACACACAGCGCGAGCCAGATGTCACGGGGTGGAGTGCCGTCGGCCAATGCCTCGAGAGCAGTGCGACCTCGAAGAGCGGAGAGCCCGAGGTCGTTCACCAATGATGTTGCTCGCGCTTGGAACTCGGTGTCGACCGCGCGCAGAAACTCACTACGACGCATCGCTCACACCAGCACCCTGCTCAGTGCAACGAGAGCTGGGGCTCGATGGACGCCACGAGCTCGTCCGGAACGACATCCGGGAAGACCTGGATACCCTCGAGCACCGAGATGCGGTCCCCAACCTCGCGCATGATCGTCGAGATGGGCACGTCGAGCGCATCAGCGACGGACGCGAGGATCTCGCTCGACGCTTCCTTCTGCCCGCGCTCGACCTCACTGAGGTAGCCGAGCGCAACCGAAGCCTTGCTTGCGACCTGCCGGAGCGTGCGCCCCTTCTGCAGGCGGAAGTCCCTCAGCACATCGCCGATTTCCTGTCGTACAAGAATCATCGGAACCTCCTCCCCATGTGATCGTTCGAGGTCTCCCTCGATAGGACAGCCAGTCTAGTACTCCTGACCTGCACGAAATCTACCCTTGCACTCTGTGGTTTGAATGTGAGCACATCATTGATAACCCGGCTGGGGCTGACACTATTCCGTGATCACTTCGAGCACTGCCTCGAGCGCAGCAACCACCGTTTGCGTCCGGATCGAATCCCGGTCGCCACGGAAGAGAAAACGACGGGCCTGCGAACCGTCGGGCGTCACGATTCCGATGTGCACGGTACCGACGGGCTGCCCGTCCGGCGAGTCGGGCCCCGCGATCCCCGTGGTGGACACACCGACATCCGCCGCCCTCCCGTCGACACGAACCACCCGTCTGACGCCCGCCGCCATCTCCAGAGCGACCTCGGTGTGCACCGGCCCGTGGACGGCGAGAAGCTCGGCATCCACTCCGAGCACCGTCTCCTTCACGGGAGTCGCATATGCCACGACGCCACCGAGCAGAACGACGGAGGCACCGGGGACTGCGACGAGCTCCGCGCACAGCGCCCCGCCCGTGAGGGATTCGGCCACGCCCAGCGTCCAGCCGCGCTCATCGAGCGCCGACAGCACGGCGGCAGCGCCCGTCACTTTCATCCCCGCTTCTGCCTCGATCCGCGCACCTGCGCCACGATGTAGTCGATCCCGCTCACCACGGTCAGCAGCAAGACGATGATCATCAGGATGAAGGTCACCACCGTCCAGACTTCGAGGCCGATGAGGAGGTGCAGGGGAAGCAGCGCCCACCCCAACGCCACGCCCTGGAACGCCGTCTTGATCTTGCCCATCCACGCAGCCGCGACGACGTGCTCACTCGCGACGACGAGACGGTGGATGGTGATCCCCCACTCACGCACGAGAATGATCGCGACGATCCACCAGCTGACTTCATCGAGGATCGCGAGGCCGATGAACCCCGCGCCCGTGAGCAACTTGTCGGCGATCGGATCCCAGAGCTTTCCGAATTCGCTGACGATGTCGTACTTGCGGGCGAGATAGCCGTCGACCCAGTCGGTGGAGATACCGACGATGAAGATGATCGCAGCGGCCCAGCGCAGTCCGGGCTCGGAAAGACCGTAGGTTCCGCCGAGCAGCAGCAGGACGAAGAAGACGACCGCGAGCGGAATCCGCGCGACCGTGATGGCGTTGGGCAATTGCCGTGGGATGCCCATCAATCACGCCCCGTCAGGCCCCAGGCGTCTTCGTCGCCCTCGGCCTCCACTTCGGAAAGCCCCTCGTACTGAGCCGCGATCGGATCGTGGGTCGGCGGCATCGGTGGCACCGGCGGGGCCGCAGGTGCCGTCGGAGCGGCGGAGGCGGCGGGAACGTCCTCACCGCGCAGCTTCGCCATCACCTGCGGCAGTTGTTCAGCCGTCGCCAGCACATCTCGCGCCTTCGAACCCTCCGACGGCCCGACGATCTCTCGGGACTCCAGCAGGTCCATCAGGCGACCGGCCTTTGCGAAGCCGACACGGAGCTTGCGCTGGAGCATCGACGTCGAGCCGAACTGCGACGAGACGATGAGCTCGGCGGCGGCGAGCAACAACTCCAGGTCGTCGCCGATGTCTTCGTCGACTTCCTTCTTCTTGGTCGGCTCCATCGCCTCCTGCACATCGGGACGGTAGTCCGGACGCGCCTGGCGCGTGACGTGCTTGACGACGGCGTCGATCTCCTTCTCATCGACCCACGCGCCCTGGAGTCGGAACGGCTTGGAAGAGCCCATCGGAGAGAACAGCGCGTCGCCCTGACCGATGAGTTTGTCAGCTCCCGGACTGTCGAGGATGACTCGGCTGTCGGTGACGCTGGTGACTGCGAACGCGAGGCGGGACGGCACGTTCGCTTTGATCAGACCTGTGACGACGTCGACGCTCGGGCGTTGGGTGGCGAGGACGAGGTGGATGCCGGAAGCTCGTGCGAGCTGGGTGATGCGGACGATCGAGTCCTCGACGTCGCGCGGGGCGACCATCATGAGATCCGCGAGCTCATCGACCACGACCAGCAGGTAGGGGTACGGCTTGAGGACACGCTCACTGCCCACCGGAAGCTCGACCTCTCCGGCGCGCACGGCACGGTTGAAGTCATCGATGTGGCGGAAGCCGAACGACGCGAGGTCGTCGTACCGCATGTCCATCTCTTTCACGACCCACTGCAGCGCTTCGGCCGCCTTCTTCGGGTTCGTGATGATGGGCGTGATCAGGTGCGGGACACCTGCATAGCTGGTGAGCTCGACGCGCTTCGGGTCGATCAGGACCATGCGCACGTCGGCAGGACGCGCCCGCATGAGCAGGCTGGTGATCATGGAGTTCACGAAACTGGACTTACCGGAGCCGGTTGAACCGGCGACCAGGAGGTGCGGCATCTTGGCGAGGTTGGCGATGACGATGTTGCCGCCGACATCCTTGCCCACGCCGATCGTCAGAGGATGCGCGCTCTTCTGCGCCGCGGGCGACCGGAGCACGTCGCCGAGCGCGACCATCTCCTTGTCGGCGTTCGGGATCTCGATTCCGATCGCGCTCTTGCCCGGGATCGGCGAGAGGATGCGCACGTCGTTCGAGGCCACCGCGTAGGCGAAGTTGTTGGTCAGCTGCAGGATCTTCTCGACCTTGACGCCGTGACCGACCTCGACCTCGTACTGTGTGACCGTCGGACCGCGGGAGAAGCCGGTGACCTTGGCATCGACCTTGAACTGCGACAGCACGCTCGTGATCTGCTCGATCACCTTGTCGGTCGCCTCGGAGCGCATGACCGGCGGTGGTCCCTCGACCAACAGACCGGGCGACGGGAGGATGTACGGGGTGACGGGAGCCTGCGGGCCACGGTCTCCCGGGCCTGCGGTCCCGAATCCGTCGAGGCCGGGGAGCTCGGGAACCTCACCCGTGTCGGAGGCGTCATCCAGAAGTGCGGTGCTCTGCTGCTCGGCAAGGGAATCAGCAACCGATCGCACATCGGAGAGCACCTCGGTGGCGGCGTCGTACGGATTCTCGACGACGACCGCCTGGTCGTACGCCGGCGTCGGCTCTGACGTGGTCAGCAGCGCGGTGATGTCGTCGGAACCGAGGGTGCCCTCGTCGGGGTCCTCTTCACGACCCGACTTGTTGCGTCGCCACCAGGGCAGCACATCGGGGTCGTCGACCTTGTCGGCATCGTCGATGGTCGCATCCTTCGCGGGCCTCTCCGGTCGCTCGGCGTCGAACATCCACGCATAGAGGTCGCCGAGTCGGCTTCCGATGCGGTTGGGAGGCGTCTTGGTGAGGATCAGGATGCTGAGCGCGGCGAGGAGTGACAGGACGATGTAGGCGGGAATGTCCGTGAGGTACGTCAGCGGCTGTCCTACCAGCCAACCGAGCAGACCTCCCGACTCGCTGAGCGCGGGCATTCCTTGGTTCGGATGCGGCCGCGGTCCTGCGACGTGGAAAAACCCGGCGAGGGCCAAGACGAACATCCCGAACCCGATCCCGATGCGCCCGTTGTCGTGGACCGAGGACGGATGACGGAACAGCCAGCCGGCGAGCAGCAGAAGCAGCACCGGCATGATGAACGCCACTCGTCCGACGAAGAGACCGACGGAGTACGCGCTGATGTTCGCGGCGATCTCGTTGCCGATGAAGAACCACTCGTTGACGGCGCCGAGGACTGCGAGCACGACCAGGAAGAACGGGAAGCCGTCGCGGCGGTCGTCCTTCTCGAGCGTCTCCGGACCGAAAGCGCGGAAGAGTCCACCGACGCCGTGTGCCAGCCCGACCCAGGCACGGACGACGACCGGAGGCTTCTCGGCCTCGTCGATGTACTTCTTCGGAGCGGGCTGGGCCTTCGGAGCCGTCTGCCGCTTGGGGCGCGACGGTGCGCTGGTCGACGCGCGCTCTGTCTTCGTGGTACTCCTGGCCATGCTCTCACGTTACGTCCACCGGCCGACATCCCCGCGTAGTGACGCGGCATTCCGTGGATACGAACGGGCAACGGCTAGGTGGTGACACGTGCCATCGTGTCGCGCGTCGAACCTTGTCCGACCACGACGAATCCCTCCGCGCGATAGAGGTTGCGTGCGAAGTTGTCGCGTTCCACGCTCAGGCTGATCCGCGAGTGTCCTTGAGCGCCCGCCAGCTGCACGACGCCGCGCAACAGGGAGCGTCCGACACCGCGTGCACGCCAGAGCGGATGCACACCGATGATCAACTCCGGGACAGCGACACCGACGAATCCGAATCCCGGCTCGTTCTGAGGGAGCACGCGATACCACGCTGCCCCCACCGGCACGTCATCCGCGCCGGTGGCCACCAGCCCGTCATCCGCCGACCTTTTCCACCCGGCGAGGTACCGCCGATGTTCGGCGGAAGTCAGCACCTCGTGTCGCGGACGCACTCCCCCGGCCCGCCAGTTGGCGGCCTCGACGAGCATGTCGCCGAGGAACATCGCATCCGTCTGCGCCGCCCTGCGGAGGGAGAAGCCCCTGTACATGACGCGAGCATAGGACGCGGTTGTTACATCGGGATGACGGTCACCCGTGAGTGAAGAGACGGCTCCCCGCCGTCAGGCCTCGATCACGAGCGGCACGATCATCGGACGACGACGCAGCCGCTGATTCACCCAACGACCGATCGTGCGTCGCACGACCTGCGACAGCGCGTGGGTGTCGCGGACGCCGTTGCCCGACGCTTCCTTGAGCGCCGCGACGATCTTCGGCGTGACGTCGTCGAACACCGAGTCGTCCTCGGCGACGCCGCGCGCGTGGATCTCCGGACCGGAGATGATTCGCCCCGTGCCGGCATCCACGACGACGATCACCGAGATGAAGCCCTCCTCCCCGAGGATCCGACGATCCTTGAGGTCGGCATCCGTGATCTCGCCGACGGTGGAGCCGTCGACGTACACGAACCCGAGATCGAGCTGTCCGGCGACCTTCGCGACGCCGTCCTTCAGGTCGATCACGGTGCCGTTCGAGGCGATGAGCGTGTTCTCCTCGGAGATTCCGGTGTCCTGCGCGAGCTTGGCGTTCGCGATCAGGTGCCGGTACTCGCCGTGCACGGGCAGGACGTTCTTCGGCTTGAGGATGTTGTAGCAGTAGATCAGTTCGCCCGCGGCGGCGTGTCCGGAGACGTGCACCTTCGCGTTCGCCTTGTGCACGACGTTCGCACCGAGCTTGGTCAGCCCGTCGATCACGCGGTAGACGGCGTTCTCGTTTCCGGGAATGAGGCTGGACGCGAGGATGACGGTGTCGCCCTCGCTGATCTCGATCGCGTGGTCCAGATTCGCCATGCGGCTCAGCACCGCCATGGGCTCACCCTGGGAACCCGTGGACATGTAGACGATCTGTTCGTCGGGCAGGTCACGCGCCTTCTTGAAGTCGATGAGCACCTCCTCCGGCACCTTCAGATAGCCGAGCTGTTCGGCGATCGTCATGTTGCGGACCATGCTGCGGCCGAGGAACGCGACGCGACGACCGTTGGCATAGGCAGCGTCGATCACCTGCTGCACGCGATGGACGTGACTGGAGAAGCTGGCGACGATGACGCGACGAGGTGCCTTCGCGATCACCTGGTCGAGCACGGGGCCGATCGAGCGCTCCGTCGGCGTGAACCCGGGGACATCGGCGTTGGTCGAGTCGACGAGGAACAGGTCGACTCCTTCTTCGCCGAGGCGCGCGAAAGCCCGAAGGTCGGTGATCCGACCGTCCAGCGGCAGCTGGTCCATCTTGAAGTCACCGGTGGCGAGCGCCATTCCCGCCGGGGTCCGGATCGCCACCGCCAGCGCGTCGGGAATCGAGTGGTTCACGGCGACGAACTCGAGGTCGAATGGTCCGACGCGCTCCTGCTGCCCTTCCTTCACCGTGAGCGTGAAGGCCTTGATGCGGTGCTCCTTGAGCTTCGCCTCGACCAGTGCGAGAGTGAGGCCCGATCCGATCAGGGGGATGTCGCTCTTGAGCCGGAGCAGATAGGGAACGGCGCCGATGTGGTCCTCGTGGCCGTGCGTGAGCACCACACCCACGATGTCGTCCAGGCGGTCACGGATCGGTTCGAAGTCCGGAAGGATCAGGTCGACGCCCGGCTGATGTTCCTCGGGGAAGAGCACCCCGCAGTCGACGATCAGGATCTTGCCGTCGTACTCGAACATGGTCATGTTGCGACCGATCTCGCCGAGTCCACCGATCGGGATGACTCGAAGCGTTCCTTCGTCGAGAGCGGTCGGTTCTACCAGGGGAATGGACATGCTGTCTCCTCAGTCGGACACTCCGCGCGTCCGTTCGTTCATGGCGACGCGACTCAGCGCGTCGTGCCGTGCACCTTCGGCAGGGCACCACCCGCAGCCGCATTGCGGTCGGGTCGGAAGTTCGAGAAGTCCGCGCCCGGAACGTTCTGCACGAGGTCGAGCTCATCTTCGATCAGCGCGGCCTCCCATTCTTCGGGGCCGACCAGGGGAAGGCGGACGCGCGGGCTCGAGATGCGACCGAGTCCGTGCAGGATGTACTTCGCCGCGACGGTTCCCGGCACGTGGGTCATGACTGCCCGCACGAGCGGCTCCAGACGCTTGTGCTCTGCGGTCGCCGTGGCCAGGTCGCCGGCGTTCACCGCATCGATGATCGTGCGGTAGGGCGCCGCCGCGACGTTGGCGGTCACACCGATGAGGCCCGTGGCGCCGATCGCGAGGTGCGGCAGCACGTTCGCGTCGTCTCCGGAGAAGTACATCAGGTCGGTCTGGTTGAGCACGCGGCTCACCTCGGAGAAGTCGCCCTTGGCATCCTTCACCGCGAGGATGTTCGGATGCTTCGCGAGGCGCAGGATCGTCTCGTACTTGATCGGCACCCCCGTGCGCCCTGGAATGTCGTAGAGGATCACCGGAAGGTCGGTCGCATCGGCGACCAGACGGAAGTGCGTGAGGATCCCGGCCTGCGTCGGCTTGTTGTAGTAGGGCGTGACGATCATGATGCCGTCGGCCCCGGCCTTCTCGCTGGCCTTGTAGAGCTCGATCGCGTGCGCGGTCTCGTTGGAGCCACCACCGGTGATGATCTTCGCGCGCCCCGCGGAGACGGACTTGCCGACCTCCACGAGCTTGAGCTTCTCGGGGTCCGTCAGGGTCGAGGTCTCGCCGGTCGTTCCCGTCACGACGATGCCGTCCGCTCCCGCGGTGATCACGTCATCGATGTGCTTCTCGACGGCGGGCCAATCGACTTCGCCGTCGGCCGTCATCGGAGTGACGAGCGCGACGAGGACCTGTCCGAAAGGGTTGCCCGAGTGCGTCATAAGCCCAGCGTATCGGTTCGCCTCGTGGTCATGCGGACGCACAGGGTCACACGCGACCGCGCCGAGCGACGCCGGCCGTGAGCGAGCGCGGCAGAAAACGCGTCAGGGCCACGATCGCCTTGTATCGCAGTGAGGGAATAGACACCGCTCTGCCGCGCGCCGCATCGCGAAGCCCGGACCGGACGACATCGCGAGCGTTCAGCCACATGATCGCCGGAACCCCCTCCTCCCCCACGGCCAGGCCCATCCGCTCATGGAAGGAGGTGTGTGTGAAACCGGGACAGAGCGCGGTGACGCTCACACCGTCCCGCGCATACTCCGCGTTCGCCCAGCTGCTGAAGCCGATCAGCCAGGACTTGCACGCCGAGTAGGTGGACCGCGAGATGAAACCGGCGACGGACGCCACATTGATGATGCGGCCACCGCGGCCGCGCATGGACTGCAGCGCCGCGTGCATCAGGCGCATCGGCGCCTCGACGTGCACGCGAAGGTGGCGCGCCTCGTCGTCGATGTCGTTGTCCGCGAATTGCAGCGGCAGACCGAACCCGGCGTTGTTGATCAGAAGGTCGACCGGGTCGGAGGCGTCCCGCAATCGGGCGGCGACGCGCTCGACCTCACTCTCCACGGCGAGGTCGGCGACGACGATCTCGACGGCGACCCCGTACTTGGTGCGCAGATCGGCACCCAGCGCCTCCAACGCGTCGGACGTCCGCGCCACGAGGATGAGGTCGGCTCGACGCCGCGCCAGTTGGCGTGCGAACTCGGCCCCCAGACCCGCGCTGGCTCCGGTGATCAGTGCGGTGGGCATCAGCGCTCGTATCCGAGGAAGCGGTAGCGGATGCCGGTGCGCGACGTCTGCCACGAGCCCTCATCGACGAGGCGCCAACCGGACTTGGCGGGCGCGTAAGCGTCGCCGGCGACGTCGATGTCCAGTTCGGTGACCTCGAGGCGATCGGCGTCGCCGATGACCTGGCGGAAGATCTCCGCACCTCCGATGATCCACACCTCGTCCAGCCCCCGCACGGCCTCGGCGACGGTCGCCGCCCGTCGGGCGCCCTCGTGGTTCCAGTCTTGTTGGCGCGTGACGACGATGTTGTCGCGACCTGCGAGCGGGCGGAACCGCTCGGGAAGCGAATCCCAGGTCTTCCGGCCCATCACCACAGGTGAGCCGAGCGTGACGTCCTTGAAATGGGCGAGGTCTTCGGGCACGTGCCAGGGCATGCCGCCCTCCGCCCCGATCACGCCGCCGTGTGCTTCCGCCCAGATGAGCCCGACCCACGTCATACGGCCACCGCCGCCCGGATCGGCGCGTGATGCTGGTAGTCCTCCACGATGAAGTCCTCGTAGCGGTAGTCGAAGATCGAGTCCGGCTTCGTCGCCAGCCTCAGGGTCGGGTACGCGTAGGGCTCGCGGCTGAGCTGCTCGCGCACCTGCTCCACATGATTGTCGTAGACGTGGCAGTCGCCGCCCGTCCAGATGAAGTCACCGGGCTCGAGACCGACCTGCTGAGCGATCATCAGCGTGAGCAGCGCGTAGGAGGCGATGTTGAACGGCACACCGAGGAACATGTCGGCGCTCCGCTGGTAGAGCTGGCAGGAGAGTCTTCCGTCTGCGACGTAGAACTGGAAGAGCGCGTGACACGGCGCGAGGGCCATGTCCGGAATATCCGCGGGGTTCCAGGCCGAGACGATCAGCCGACGGGAATCGGGCGAGCGGCGGATCTGCTCGATCACCTCGGAGAGCTGGTCGATGCTGCCACCGTCCGGAGTCGGCCAGGAACGCCATTGCACCCCGTACACCGGGCCGAGATCGCCCGAGGCGTCGGCCCACTCGTCCCAGATCGTCACCCCGTTCTCACGCAGCCATCCGACATTGGAATCTCCTCGGAGGAACCAGAGCAGCTCGTAGGCGATCGACTTGAAGTGCACGCGCTTCGTCGTGATGAGCGGGAAGCCCTTCGCGAGATCGAAGCGGATCTGCCGCCCGAATACGCTCGTGGTCCCGGTACCCGTCCGATCCGACTTGTGCGTGCCGGTCTCCACGACGTCGCGGAGCAGGTCTTCGTAGGGAGTCGGAACGGCTTCGCTCATGACAGCCACGATACCTTCCCTCGCCCGTCGTGGGGCGGATCCGACGCCGCGGAGAGCCCGTTCGTCATCATCCGAAACATCGACCGCCGATCACACGATCGCGGCGTACTCTCGACGCATGTCGCCCACCCTCGCCCTCGCGATCGTTCTCGGTCTCCTCGTGCTCGCCACGGTCGCCGGGGTCACGATTCGTCGCCGCGACGGGCGGCGACGCGACGGCGGCAAGCTCAGGTTCGATCCCGCGGACGTTCCGTCGGGAGAGCTCGGCTCCCGCGCGACACTGGTGCAGTTCAGCACCGAGACCTGCACTCGATGCCCACAGGTGCGGCGGCTGCTGCACGCTTATGCCTCCGACGAAGACGGACTCGCGCACATCGAGGTCGATCTGACCCACCGTCCCGACTTGTCGGCCCGTTACAAGGTGCTGCAGACGCCGACGACCTTCCTCATCGACGGATCGGGCGCCGTCCATGCGCGATTTCACGGCGTCCCCCACCACCACTCCCTGACCGAAGCCGTCGCGGCCGTCTGAGCCGCGAAGTCTGGAGCGCACATGAGCACGTCAGCAGGCATCGATCCCCGTAGCCCGCGGTTCGCAGCCACGATCACCGCGGTGCTGTTGCTGGTGGCCACGTTCCTGGCCTTGACGGGGATCTCCACCGCCCAGATCGGCGCGGCGGCATCCGGCTGGTTCGCTTACCAGCCGTCGACCGGTGCGACCTTCGTCCCGGGTGGATGGGCCGTGTCCGCGACTCCCCTCGCTCAGCGTGCCACGGACCCGGGATTCCTCCTCACGGTGATCATCGCGCTGCTGTTCCTGTGGGCCCTGCTCTCACCGAGGACGGCCCCCTGGGGTGTCGTCTTCCGCACGCTCGTGCGACCTCGGCTTGCGCCGCCCACGGAACTGGAGGATCCGCGCCCGCCCCGGTTCTCGCAGGGCGTCGGCCTCTTCGTAGTCGGTGTCGGCCTTCTCCTGCATCTCATCGGAGTTCCCTGGGCGCTGCCGATAGCCACGGCTGCGGCCTTCGTCGCCGCCTTCCTCAACGCGGCGTTCGGATTCTGCCTCGGATGCCAGCTGTACCTCCTGCTGCAGCGGGCCGGCGTGATCGGCCGCGCGGCGCCGGCCGCTTGAATCCGGTTCCCTCCGAAGCGAACCGTCGATAGGCTGGCCGCGACGCGACCCTCCTCCCCGAGGGCGCGAGAACCGGAGGAACAATGCCCGTCACCAGCGAAGCCACCAGCACGTGGACAGGATCGCTCATGGAGGGGTCGGGCACCGTGGCGTTCTCTTCGTCGAACCTCGGCACCTTCCCGATCAACTGGAAGGCGCGCAGCGAGGGCAGCGATACCACGACCACCCCTGAGGAACTCATCGCCGCCGCTCACGCCTCGTGTTTCAGCATGGCGCTCTCGCACGCACTCGCCGAGAACGGCACGCCTCCCGAACGTGTCGACGCAAGCGCATCCGTCACCTTCAAGCCCGGCGTCGGTATCACCGGCAGTCATCTCAACGTCAACGCGACCGTCCCGAACCTGACTCCGGAGGCGTTCCAGGAGATCGCGAACGGAGCGAAGACCGGCTGCCCGGTGTCTCAGGCGCTCGCGGGCATCGAGATCACGCTCGAGGCCACGCTCGCCTGATCGTCGGTGCCGGTGTCAGGGCCGCCGGGAGAGGCGGATCGCCTCACGGATGCTGGCTCTGGCATCCTTCCGGCGCCCGGCGGCGTCCTGCACCACGCCCAGTCGATACCGCGCACGCCAGTCGTCGCCCGCCGCGTCCGCTTCCGCGGCGTATCGCGCGATGAGCGGATCGGCATCGGCACGAGCGATCCGCCCGCTCGGGGTGAGCTCGGTCTCCACGGGAGGCATCCCGCCTTCTGCATCGAGCAGGCGCCCCAGGCGGTCCGCGCCGAAGCCGAACATCATCTCGCGAACGAGCGCCCAGGCACCGATCGGGGCCAGAACCAGGAGCGTGATGCCCATCCCGATCGAGATCGGCGTGCCGACCGAGATGAACATCACGGCGAGCCAGATGGCGACCGCGAGATAGACGAGCAGCGCCACCGCCATCAGCGCGACGCCGATGCGTGACATCACGAGCGGATGCCGATGTCGATCATGTGCTCGAGTCCGACGATCACACCGCTGGCGTCCCGTGCGAAGGGAACGGCGATGCGGATGCCCGGGGCGTAGGCGAGCGCGGAGTCCGTGGTGTCATGGGTGAACGTCAGCGACTCCCCTGGTCCGGACAGGATGACCTCCTGCTTGGCGACGACACCGGGGCGACGCAGGGAATGAATCGGCACGCTGCCGACCTGCTGCCCTCGGGCGCGTTGATCGGCATGCGGAGCGCTGACCGGTCCCTGTTCGGCGCGCGCGGCCGCGATCAGTTCCGCGGTGCGCACGGCCGTGCCGCTGGGCGAATCGATCTTGGTCTCGCGATGCGCCTCGATGATCTCGGCAGAGCCGAAGAACGGGGCCGCTGCCGCGGCGAGGGCCGATCCGAGCACCGAACCGAGCGAGAAGTTCGGTATGAAGACCGCACCGGTTCCTGCCGCCTCGACGAGGGGACGCACCAGCGCGATCCGCTCCGCGGACCAGCCCGAGGTCGCGACGAGCACATTGATCCCGCGCTCGACGGCGGCACGGACGACGTCGACGCTCACCTGCGGAGTCGATGCATCGATCACGAGGTCCGCACCGTCCAACTCGGAGAGATCGCTCGAGGAGGTCAGTACATGGCTCACCTCGAACCCCTCGAGCTCGTCGACTACCGCACGGATGATCCGTCCGAGCTTCCCGGTGCCGCCGACGAGTGCTACCTGCGTGGTCATGCATCCAGTCTATTTCGCGGACTTCACCCATCCTGCGGGGCGCGCGGGACCTCGGACATCCGGATGGGAGAAGTGCGCGAACTCACACGAGCAGCGCGTCGGGGATTCCGGTGCGCAGCTCCACCGGAAGGTGGCCGGTGTCGTTGTGGGTGAGCAGCGTCCACGGCCGCCCCTGCTTCTGCGCGATCACGGTCAGGCCGCAGTGTGACTGGTTGAGGGTCATCCAGCGCCACTCTGGGGCAGCGAGGACCTCGCGGACGAACCAGGAGATCACGAAGTTGTGAGTGATGAGCACCTCGTGAACATCCCCGGTCTTGCGCACGAGGAACTCGTTGACGGCATCTGACATCTGCGCACGCCCCGCCTCGATCTCGGCCTCGGTCACCGAGCCGAAGAACGGTTCGAACGCGGACGGCGTATCCTCGGTCATCCCGGTCGGCACGCAGTCGAAGAGGAGTGCGGTCGGAGCAGGGTCGACGGACGGCAGCCGCGCGGCGATCGCCCGAGCGGTCTCGTTGGCACGCAAGAGCGGGGAATGCCACACGGCATCGAGCGGGAGACCGGACAACCGGTCGGCGATCAGCTCCGCCTGACGCTGCCCCCGTGGGGAGAGGGGGCCATCGGCGAGACCATGTTCTGCGTCCTGATGTTCACCGTGTCTAACCAGATATATGTAGTGCGTCACAACTCGCTCGCTTCATTGCCAGCATCCGCCGGGCGTTCATTCCACCCTACGTCAACGGCGGACGATCCTCAGTTGCCGGCGCGGGTGAGCTCGGCGAGGTGGCTCCGCGACAGCGAGACACCGGCGCCCTGCATGAGCTCATCGACATGATCCGTCGCGAACGCGTTCACGATCGGCGCGGCGATCGTGCGCTGCGCCAGAAGCCAGGCGATCGACACCGCCGCCACGGGAACCCCGAGCTCCTCCGAGACCTGATCGAGCGCACGCAGGACCTTGATACCACGCCGATTCAGCTGCCCGCGCAGCTGCTCACCGCGTACACCGCGCGACGTGAGCGCTTTGCTGCGATGCCGGCCGGAAAGGAATCCGTGCTCGAGCGCGTGCGAAGGCGTCACTGCCAGGTTCTGCGCACCGGCCACGAGGCGAAGGTCGCCTTCGAACGGCTGACGCCGGACGAGATTGTACGGCGCATCGATGACCTGCACCCGTGGGTACCCTGCCGAAGCCAGGATGCGCGCCTCCACCAGCCGCTCCGGCGCGAGCCCGTAGGCCCCGAGCGCCCCGACCTTACCTGCGTCCGAAAGCCACTCGACGGTCGCCAGGGTGTCTTCGAGGTTCGTCGTCGCGTCGAGTGTGGCGTCGAGGTAGAGGACGTCGATCCGCTCGACCCCGAGCCTGGTGAGCGAGCCCTCGACCGCACGCACGAGGTTGACGGATCCGAGCCCCGGGTTGTCGGCATGAGCGCCGACGCGCACACTCAGCACCGCCCGCTCGCTCTGACCGCGCGAACGCAGCCACTGGCCGATGATGTGTTCGCTGCGACCGCCGGAGAATCCGTCCGCGGTGTGGATCGCGTTGCCGCCGAACTCCACGTAGCGATCGAGGATGCCGTGGCTGGTCTCGAGATCGACGTTCCAGCCGAACTCCGCAGCGCCGAGCATCAGGGGGAAGGTCTCGAAGCCGGTCTCACCGAGCGGAACGCGGATGGACTCCCCTATTCCAGGACCGACGATGGGGATGGGCGCTGACGGATGCTCGGCTACGGCCGCGTGGTCGCGTTCCGCTGACGCTCCTGCGCCTACGCCGAACAACCGCATACTCTCTCACCCCCGCGTCGATCGGTGCGTCCCGACCTGCGTACCTGCTGGATCTGCACCCCCCGGTGCGTACTTCCGAGGGTAGGCGAATTCACACAACGTCCTGACCAATCCGGGGAACGTCGGGGAAACACGCGATAACGATTTGGTCACACCGGAGAAGAGAGAACCCGGGCCGTCCAGTGCGGACGGCCCGGGTTCCTGTTCGAGCTCTGGCTTACTCGGCGGCAGCCGCCTCGGCAGGAGCTGCCTCGGCAGCCGGCGCCTCGTCGAGCACGGGCTCGAGGGACAGCTTGCCGCGGTCGTCGATCTTCGTGATCCTGACGAGGATCTTCTGGCC
The DNA here is from genome assembly GCF_020524545.1 of Microbacterium paraoxydans. Classification (GTDB taxonomy): domain Bacteria; phylum Actinomycetota; class Actinomycetes; order Actinomycetales; family Microbacteriaceae; genus Microbacterium; species Microbacterium paraoxydans_C. The sequence continues at coordinate 121,101 of NZ_JAIVLG010000005.1, forward strand.
GACCGACAGCACGTCGTCGACGTTCTCGACGCGCTTGCCACCGGCGAGCTTGCGCACCTCGGTGACGTGCAGGAGTCCGTCCTTACCGGGCAGCAGCGAGATGAAGGCGCCGAACGTGGCGATCTTCACAACGGTGCCGAGGAACTGCTCGCCGACCTCGGGGTTGGTCGGGTTGGCGATCGCGTTCACCTGGGCGCGGGCGGCCTCGGCCGAGGGGCCGTCGGTCGCGCCGATGTAGACGGTGCCGTCCTCCTCGATGGAGATCTGCGCGCCGGTCTCGTCCTGGATCGCGTTGATCGTCTTGCCCTTCGGGCCGATCAGCTCGCCGATCTTGTCGACCGGGATCTGCACGCTGATGACGCGCGGCGCGGTCGGCGCCATCTCGTCGGGAGTGTCGATCGCGGCGTTGAGCACGTTGAGGATCGTCAGGCGCGCATCGCGGGCCTGCGTCAGCGCGCCGGCGAGCACCGACGACGGAATGCCGTCGAGCTTCGTGTCAAGCTGGATGGCCGTGACGAACTCGCTGGTGCCGGCGACCTTGAAGTCCATGTCGCCGAGTGCGTCCTCCGCGCCGAGGATGTCGGTGAGCGCCGCGTAGCGCGTCTCGCCGTCGACCTCGTCGGAGACCAGACCCATCGCTATGCCGGCGACCGGCGCGCGCAGCGGCACACCCGCGTTCAGCAGCGACAGCGTCGATGCACAGACGGAGCCCATCGACGTCGAACCGTTGGAGCCGAGAGCCTCGGACACCTGACGGATTGCGTAAGGGAACTCCTCGCGGCTCGGCAGCACCGGCACGAGGGCGCGCTCGGCGAGGAAGCCGTGCCCGATCTCGCGACGCTTCGGCGAGCCGACTCGACCGGTCTCACCGGTCGAGTAGGGCGGGAAGTTGTAGTGGTGCATGTAGCGCTTGCTCGTCGTGGGCGACAGCGAATCGATCTGCTGCTCCATCTTGAGCATGTTCAGCGTGGTGACACCCATGATCTGGGTCTCGCCGCGCTGGAAGATCGCGGAACCGTGCACGCGAGGGATGACCTGCACCTCGGCATCGAGCGGGCGGATGTCCGCCAGACCACGGCCGTCGATGCGAGCGCCCTCGGTGAGGATGCGTCCGCGGACGATCTTCTTCGTGACGGACTTGTACGCGGCGGAGAACTCCAGCGGAGCCGCGGCCGGCAGCGAGCCCGCCTCGGTCGCCTCGATGAGCTCGGCCTTGACACGGTCCTTGATCGCGTCGTCAGCGGTCTGGCGCTCGACCTTGTCGGCGATCTGGTAGACATCGCTGAGCTCGGCGAACACGCGCTCGGAGACGAAGTCGTAGACCTCGTCGCTGTACGCGGGGAAGACCGGGTAGACACCAGGCTCCTTCGACGCGGTGGCGGCAAGCTCGGCCTGAGCCTTCACCAGCTGGGCGATGAAGGGCTTCGACGCCTCGAGCCCCTGGGCCACGATCTCCTCGTTCGGCTTCGTGGCGCCGGCCTTGATCAGGTTCCAGCTGTCCTCAGTGGCCTCGGCCTCGACCATCATGATGGCGACGTCTTCCGTGCCATCGGCCTTGGTGACCACACGACCGGCGACGATCAGGTCGAACACGGCCTCCGACACCTGCTCGGCGGTCGGGAACGCGACCCACTGGTCCGCGTGCTCGCCGTGACCGGGGATGAACGCGAGGCGCACACCGGCAACGGGGCCCGAGAACGGCAGACCCGAGATCTGCGTCGATGCCGATGCCGCGTTGATCGCGAGGGCGTCGTAGAACTCGCCGGGCGCGATCGAGAGCACGGTGATGACGATCTGGACCTCGTTGCGCAGGCCGTCGACGAACGACGGACGAAGAGGACGGTCGATCAGACGGCACACGAGGATCGCCTCGGTGGAGGGGCGACCCTCACGACGGAAGAACGAGCCGGGGATCTTGCCTGCAGCGTAGGAACGCTCCTCGACATCGACCGTCAGCGGGAAGAAGTCGAAGCCCTCGCGCGGGTGCTTGCCTGCGCTGGTGGCCGAGAGGAGCATGGTCTCGCCGTCGAGATACGCGGCGACTGCGCCCTGAGCCTGCTGCGCGAGGCGGCCGGTCTCGAAGCGGATGGTGCGGGTGCCGAAGCGGCCGTTGTCGAGAACGGCCTCGGTGGCGGTGATTTCAGGACCTTCCAAGAGGTCTCTCCTTCTTTGTTTAGACTCGCGAGTCCGTGTGACGCGCGAGCATGTTCAAAGGAGCGGAACGGAAGGGTTCGGGCGCGCGGGCACTCCCGCGAATCTCGCCTGCGCTGGCCACCAGTAGAAAGCCACCCGACACCCGCCGAGGAACCCACCACAGGGGACCAGCTTCACCGCCGATCGCTCCATGAGTCGATATGAAGTTGTGCAGTCGACACTCGTCGATCTCGTCCACCCTACCAGCGCACGCCCCGGATCCCGGCGTTGCGACGCCCTTCGCGGATCAGACATGTGACCGTCAGGTGCTGTTCATCCCCAGGATCCCCCGACGCGATGAGGATCGGCTCTGCTGAGACCATGCGCATGTCAGTAATCGGCTGCGGCTACCTCGGTGCCGTGCATGCCGCCGCCATGGCCTCCCTCGGACACGAGGTGATCGGCATCGACGTCGACGTGGCCAAGATCGCCGCCCTCACCGCGGGAGCGCCGCCGTTCTTCGAACCTCGCCTCCCGGAGATGCTCTCCGAAGGACTGGCATCCGGCCGGTTGCGATTCAGCAGCCGAATGGCGGACGCCGCGGGCGCGACGGTCCACTTCCTCGCCGTCGGGACTCCTCAGGTCTCCGGGGGCCACGCCGCGGACCTCCGCTTCGTCGAGGAGGCGGTCGAGGCCTTGCTGCCCCACCTCGGCCCCGGGGACATCGTCGCAGGCAAGTCCACCGTGCCCGTCGGTACCGCCGGACGGCTGGGACCTCGCATCGCCGCAGTGGGAGCGACCCTGGTCTGGAACCCCGAGTTCCTGCGCGAAGGCTGGGCGGTCCACGACACACTGGCACCGGACCGTCTCGTGGTCGGGGCGGATTCGGACGACGATGGCACGCGCGCCGTCGCCGTTCTGCGCGAGGCGTACGCGGAGGCCGTCGACGCCGGAAGCCCCTTCCTGGTGACCGACCTCGCCACCGCCGAATTGGTCAAGGGCGCGGCGAACGCCTTCCTCGCCACCAAGATCTCGTTCATCAACGCGATGGCGGAGATAGCGGAGGCCTCCGGGGCGGACATCACGCTGCTCGCCGATGCTCTCGGCCTCGACGGGCGTATCGGGCGACGCTACCTCGGCGCGGGTATCGGCTTCGGTGGCGGCTGCCTGCCGAAGGACATCCGCGCCTTCGCCGCGCGGGCGGACGAGCTCGGACGTGGCGAAGCGGTCGGCTTCCTGCGCGAAGTGGACATGATCAACCTGCGACGTCGCGACCGTGCCGTGCGCCTGGTGGTCGACGCGCTCGACGGCCTCGTGTTCGGTCGCCGGATCGCGGTCCTCGGAGCGGCGTTCAAGCCGTTCAGCGACGACATCCGGGACTCCCCCGCTCTCGACGTCGCCGTTCGCCTGCGGGGGCTGGGCGCAGACGTCATCGTGACCGATCCTGCGGCGATCGACAACGCCGTCGCCGCGCACCCGCAACTCGGATACGCCCGCGAGCGCGACGACGCGTTGCGCGACGCCGATGCTGTGGTCATCGTGACCGAGTGGGACGAGTACCGGCGCGAGTTGTCGCCGGAGCACGCCGGCGGCCTGGTCCGCGGACGGATCGTCGTCGACGGGCGCAACTGCCTCGACGCGGAGGCGTGGCGTGCTGCCGGTTGGCAGTACCACGGCATGGGTCGGCGCTGACCCCTCGACCGGGTCGCCTCAGCCGACGAACGCGGGGCGGTCTGCGGCCGATCCTCCGAGGTGGACGTAGTCGTCGTGCTTCGCAATCCGCCCGTCCCCCGCCACACGTCCGTGCAGACGACGCCAGACCCAGGGCAGCGCGTGACGCCGCCACCACGCCCCCATGCGGAGGGGCTCGTGTTCGTGCAGCGCCGCGTCGAGCGTTCCGAGCGCGTCGGCGTCCGGCACGCCGAGGAGCTCGCCCGCCCGATAGGCGAGGAAGCGGTGTCCCCGGCTGCTGAGATGCACCAGGTCCTCTCCCCAGTTCGGGTGCTCGGCCAGCTCCGGGTGCAGATCCGTGTCGATCAGCATGGCTCCGGTCCGGGTCGCGATCCCGGTCAGCGCCGTCGCGAAGGCCGAGAACCTCCGGGTGTAGATCCATGCCGCACGGCGACCGGGCAGGAACGGTGTCACGAGAAGCACATCGGCGCCGATCCCGCGCAAGCGTCGCACCGCGATCTCGAGCTCTGCGGCGAGCGTCGCGACGTCGACTCGGCCCTTCACGAGGTCGTTGGCTCCGATCAGGATCGACACGAGATCGGGACGAAGTTCCAGCGCCCTGGTCAGCTGGACCCCGGAGAGGTCACGCACGCGCTGGGAACGGAGGGCGAGGTTCGCATAGTGCAGATCCCCACGGGCAGCGAGAAGCATGGCGAGGCGATCGGCCCAGCCGCGCAGAGTCCCGTCGGGCGCCGGATCGCACAGCCCTTCCGTGAGTGAGTCGCCGAGCGCGACGTAGCGGTGCCACTTCTGCACTACGACCGGCGCAGGAGGATCCGGGCGCACGCGCCTCCGCGCGCGGGTGCCGGAATCCGCCCGGTGCAGCGTCTGCGCCTCGTCGAAGTGCTCGAGGAGTCGGTCGCACACGCTGGTCCAGCTGCGGCTCTGCACGGCGTCTCGCCCTGCTTCCCCGAAGGCCAGGCGCTTGCGGGTGTCGCCGGCGAGATCGGCCACTCGCCCCCGGAGATCTGCGAGGTCTCCCGGACGGTACAGCCACCCGTCGATGCCCATGCGCACCAGATCCAGGGGACCGCCACGCCCGGTCGCGATGACGGGGACGCCGCTGGCGTGGGCCTCTTGGAGGGTCTGTCCGAACGTCTCGCTCTCCCCCGGGTGCACGAACAGATCGAACGACGCCAGCGCTGCGGCGAGCGCCGCACCGTCGAGGTGCCCGAGGAACAGAGCATCCGGCAGCACGGTCTCGAGGTGTGCCCGGCTGGGCCCGTCGCCGACGATCACGAGTCGGGTACCGGGAACGTCGCGGAGTGCGACGAGGTCCTCGACCTGCTTCTCGGGTGCGAGCCGACCGACGTAGCCGATCACGACGTCGGCGTTCCAGCCTGCACGGAGCACGGGGTCGCGACGACTGGGATGGAAGCGCTCCGCATCGACCCCTCTCCCCCATCGGCGAACGCGATCCACTCCCAGGGCGGCGAGCTGTTGCGCCGCATCGACGGAAGGCGCGAGGGTCATCGTCGCCCGCCGATGCAGTCGTGCGATGTGCGTCTGAGCGATCCCCGTGGTCGCGGCCATCCGGTACCTCTCGGTGTATGCGGCCACGTCCGTCTGATAGGCGGCGACGCTCGCGACGCCGAGCCGTTCGGCGGCGAGCACTCCACGCCAGCCGAGCGCGAAGGGGGAGGCGAGATGCACGATGTCTGGCGCGAAACGTCGCAGGGAGGAGGCGATGCGGTGCGCACCCGAGGTCCCGACCCTGACGTTGCGGTAACCGGGCAGGGCGAGACTCGGCATCGCATCGATGGGCGCACCGCTGACGTGTTCAGGGATGCCTACGGCGCTCGGTGCCACGACATGCGCCTGGTGGCCTCTCTGGTCGAGGTGGTGCAGGATCTGGAGGACGGAGCCGGTGACGCCGTTCATGTGCGGAAGAAAGGACTCTGCGACGATCGCTACTCTCACACCTCCAGGATGACGGCACTCGAACCTCGCATCGACGACGGACGGCGCACGGCACCAGATGTTCACCGGATGCTGGTCGAGGGGCCACCGGCCATCCGATCTCCGGTTCCCGAGTCGTTCGATCCGGCGACCGGACCGGGTCCACTGCTCCCCGGGTGCGCGACCAAGAGAGGGTGACCCGCTGCACCGGGTGCTCTAGGCTCAGGTCATGAGCACCGAAGAAGGCGCCTCCTCGTCTGAGGAGATGAAGCGCAAGTTCAAGGAAGCGCTCGAGAAGAAGAACGCGCACCAGCGGCAGGGCGAGGCGCACCTGGACGGCGATTCCGCCGTCCACAGTGCACACGCCCCGCAGACCCGGCGCGAGTTCCGACGCAAGAGCGGTTGATCGCGTGGATGCGGGAGCCCGTTCCTCGGACTCCCGCATCCCTCTCGGGTTCTCCCGTCAGGCGCCTGCGGCTCGCATCCTGGCGCGCTCCTCCTTCGCCGCCATCTCCGTGAGCGCGGCCTCGCGAAGCTCCTGAACGTCCGCACCCTGCGCGCCGCCCGGGGTCGTGTGCGAGTCCACGCCATCGAGCAGCGATTCATCGAACGGCAGGTCCCCGCCGAGGACCCGACGCACCCGCTCTCTGTCGATCTGCTTGGTCCAGGTGCCGATCAGGAGAGTGGCCACGGCGTTTCCGGTGAAGTTCGTGAGGGCACGCCCCTCGGACATGAACCGGTCGATGCCGACGATCACTCCGACCCCGTCGACGAGATCGGGCCGATAGGCCTGCAGTCCCCCGGCGAGCGTCGCGAGCCCGGCCCCGGTCACCCCTGCCGCCCCCTTGCTCGCGATGATCATGAACACCAACAGGCCGATCTGCTCGCCGATGGACATCGGTTGCCCCATCCCGGTGGCGATGAACAGCGATGCCATGGTCAGGTAGATCGCCGTGCCGTCGAGATTGAACGAGTACCCGGTCGGAACGGTGATGCCGACGACCGGCTTGGAGACACCGACGAACTCCATCTTCGCGATGAGACGCGGGAGGGCGGACTCCGAGGAGGAGGTTCCGACGATCAGGAGGTACTCGCGAGCCAGGTACTTCATGAGCGCGAAGATGTTCACCCGTGCGACCGTCCACAGCAGCGTTCCCAGGATCACCACGATGAACACGATGCACGTGATGTAGAACGCGCCCATCAGGATGCCCAGGCTCCAGATGGCCGCTATCCCGGTCTTGCCCACCACCGCCGCGATCGCGCCGAACGCTCCGATCGGCGCGAGCCAGAGGATCATCCCGAGAATCCGGAACACGAGTTTCTGGAGGTGCTTGACCGCTTCCATGATGGGCGCACCGCGCTCACCGAGCCCTTGCAGCGCGAAGCCGACGAGAAGCGCGATGAACAACACCTGCAGGACACTCTCACCGGTGAACGCCGAGAAGAATGTCGTCGGGATGATGCCCAGGATGAACTCCTGGGTGGTCTTCGCCTCGGTCTCGGTCGCGTCATACGTCGCGGACGCCATGTCCAGCCCTGCGCCGGGGTGGATGATGTTGCCGACGAGCAGCCCGATCGCGAGCGCGAATGTCGACATCACCATGAAGTAGAGCAGCGCAAGACCGCCGATCTTCCCCACGGTCGCGGCCTTGGCGATGGAGCCGACACCGACGACGATCGTGCAGAAGATGATCGGGGCGATCATCATCTTGATCAGCGCCACGAATCCCTTGCCCAGAGCCTCGAATCCCTGCCCGACCTCCGGCCAGATCAGGCCCACCACGACACCGAGCACGACGGCGATCAGGACGGAGACATACAACCAGGTGTGCCTGTCCCACGCGTGCTTGCCTCGTCGCCAGTTGAACTTCGGGAGTGCGAATCCTGTCGTGAGCGCCATGCGTCCTCCTTGATCGTCGACGTCATCGTCCGGTGGCGGCTGCGGTGCCGCCGATCGGCTCTCAGAGTCGCCGACTTCACGGCACACCGCGATTTGTGGTCGTATTGGTCTCGGCACGGACCATCGACGATCGGAGGCACGCGATGACGCGCACCTCCCCCGGGCGCAGCACCGCATCGCGGGTGTTCGTCGTCTTGCTCGGCGCGACCGTCGTGATCGGAGCGCTGGTGGCCGTCTTCCTCGTCGTGGAGACCCAGCGGGCGCTCCGCACCGAGGCAGAACGGGTCACGGCCGCCACTGCGGAGGCGTTCGCGGTCTCGCCGGTGGTCGCGGACGGGCTCACCGGGACCGACGCCGGGGCCGCCACCGACGTGCTCGAACCCTACGCACTGGACGTGATCGCGCGAGCCGACCTCGACTTCATCACGATCATGAGGCCCGACGGCACGCGGATCACGCACCCCGACCCGACCCAGATCGGCAAACGGTATCTCGGGACCATCCCCACCGCCGCTCAGAGCCTCACGGAGGAGTTCACCGGAACGCTCGGACCGTCGGTGCGGACGATCGTGCCGGTGACCGCGGCGGACGGGGACGTGATCGGATGGGTCTCGGCCGGAGTCACGACCGAGTCCATCAGCGACACCCTGATCCGCCGACTGCCCCTCACACTCGGCATCACCGCCGGGCTGATCCTGCTCGGCACGGTCGGGGCCGTGATCGCGCGGCGGGCGACGCGGCGCATCACGGGAGATCTTCCGCCGGGCCAGCTGCGGGATGCGGTCTCGTCGTACGAGTCGATCCGCACCCTCGGCGATGCGCTCCGCGCCCAGACCCACGAACACGGAAACCGGATGCATGCCGCCGTCGCTCTCCTCGAGTTGGGCCGCAGCGCCGAGGCCATCGAGATCCTCACGGAGACGTCGCGCCAAAGCCAGTCCCTCGTCGATCAGGTCACGGCACGGCGTCACGGCGACCCGGCCGTCGGAGCGCTGCTCCTGGGAAAGGCATCTCAGGCCAAGGAACGCGGTATCGACTGGCGTGTTCACATCGAGCCGGAGACGCCGCGCACCCCGCTCTCGCCGGTCGATGCCGTCTCCGTCCTCGGCAACCTCATCGACAACGCGATGGATGCGGCCGCAGAATCCGAGGATCGCTGGGTGCAGGTGTCCCTGCGCCCAGGGCAGGAGGGTGAGGTCGTGCTCGAAGTCGCCGACAGCGGTCCGGGTGTCCCCCGTGGCCAGCAGGACCGGATCTTCGAACAGGGCTACTCGACGAAGCCCTCGGACGCCCAGGGGCGCGGCGTCGGCCTGGCTCTCGTGCGCTCCGTGGTCACCGGAGCCGGCGGCACGGTCTCGATCAGCGACGAGCCGACGACGTTCCGCGTCGTCCTGCCTGCAGCGACAGGGTCGCGGAGACCGCGCCCATGATCCGCACGCTCCTCGTCGACGACGATGCCCTCACGCTCGAACTCCACCGCGACTACCTGGCCCGCCTCGACGGGTTCGTGGTCACCGGAGAATGCAGCAGCGCCCGGGCAGCCCTGAACGCGGTGCTCGATCGTCCGGGCGCCGGCGCATTCGACCTCGTGCTGCTCGACATCACCATGCCGGACGGATCGGGGATCGATGTGCTGCGGACGCTCCGTGCTCGGGCCGAAGCGACCGACGTCATCGCGATCACCGGCGTGCGCGATGCCGAGACGGTCCGACAGATGGCCGCCCTCGGTGTCTACCACTACCTGGTCAAGCCTTTCCCGTTCGCCGTGTTCCAAGAGCGGATGGACAGCTACCGCGCCCACCGTGAGCAGGCCACGACGACCGCAGGCGAAGCGACCCAGGCGGAGATCGACGCCCTGCTCGGCCGAGCCACGGGCACGCTCGCCGTCCCGAAGGGCCTGTCGGTCTCCTCGCTCGAGAAAATCAGCGCGGTGTTGCGCACCTCCGGCCCTCTGTCGGCACGGGAGGCCGCTGAACAGCTCGGAATGTCCCGCGTCGCCGCGCGCAGGTACCTCGAGCACCTCGTCGCGGAGGGCGTGCTCACCCGGGCCGCTCGCTACGGCACTCGCGGACGCCCCGAGACCGAGTACCACTGGAAGCAGCGGACCGGACCGGACGTCTGATCGTCACCCGCCGTCGCGAGTCGCGCTCGGACTCACTCGCCTGCCAGACCGCCGAGCATGTGCCCGAACGAGCGCCCCTCCCCCAGGTACGTGGCGGGGTCGTACGGGTCTTCGACGGTCGTCGCCTCACGACGGGCGACCGCGTCTGCGAGCTCTTTGGCCCCACGCTCCACACGTTTGCCGAGCGGAGCCACGTCGTCGCCCGAACCTCCCCAGTCGCTCGACGCGGCGAACACCCCGGTCGAGACGGCATCGGCATGAAGATAGGCGAAGAGCGGACGGATGGCGTAGTCGATCGCGAGAGAGTGTCGCGCCGTGCCTGCGTTCGCACCGATCAGCACCGGCTTCCCACGGAGGGAATCGGGGTCGAGTACATCGATGAACGACTTGAACAATCCCGAGTAGCTCGTCGAGAAGATGGGCGTCACCGCGATGAGGGCATCCGCCGAGACCACGGTGTTGATCGCGGTCTCGAGCGCCGGCGGCGCGAAACCGGTGAGCATGTTGTTCGTGATGTCGTGTGCGTAGTCGCGAAGCTCGATGACATCGACGCTCGCCTGGATGTCCTGCTCGGCGAGCGCCTTCACGGTCTCGGTCGCGAGCCGATCTGCCAGCATCCGCGTCGACGACGGGTTCGACAGGCCGGCGGAGACGACGGCGATACGACGCATGGTCATCTCACGCCTCCTTCCGGCCGAGCCCGAAGGAGGCCCCCGCGGGGGCCGGGGTGTCCTGGTACGGCGAGTCGCCGGTCAGGTTGTCGCCGCGGTTGGCGCCGGGGCGTGCCTGACGGGTCGGCCCGTCGCCGAACTCGGCCTTGACGCGGTCGGCGTGGGTCGGCGCGTCGGGTACCGAGGCGGGGCGGTTCTTCGCGAGTTCCTTGCGCAGCACGGGCACGACCTCGGAGCCGAGGATGTCGAGCTGCTCCAGCACCGTCTTCAGCGGAAGCCCCGCGTGATCGATCAGGAACAGCTGTCGCTGGTAGTCGCCGTAGTGCTCGCGCATGGCGGCATAGCGGTCGATGACCTGCTGCGGTGACCCGACGGTCAGCGGAGTCATCTCGGTGAAGTCCTCCATGCTCGGACCGTGGCCGTAGACAGGCGCGTTGTCGAAGTACGGACGGAACGCGTTCACCGCATCCTGCGACCTCGCGGCCATGAACACCTGTCCACCCAGACCGACGATCGCCTGTTCCCTGGTGCCGTGGCCGTAGTGCTCGAAGCGCTGCCGATAGAGCTCGATCAGGCGCTGGTAGTGCTCCTTCGGCCAGAAGATGTTGTTCGCGAAGAATCCGTCACCGTAGTACGCGGCCTGCTCAGCGATCTCCGGCGTGCGGATGGACCCGTGCCAGACGAACGGCGGGATGCCGTCGAGCGGACGAGGCGTCGAGGTGAAGCCCTGCAGCGGCGTGCGGAACTTCCCTTCCCAGTCGACCACGTCCTCACGCCACAGCTTGTGCAGCAGCGCGTAGTTCTCGATCGCGAGCGGGAGTCCCTGACGGATGTCCTGCCCGAACCACGGATACACCGGTCCGGTGTTGCCGCGACCGAGCATGAGGTCCATGCGTCCGTCGGACACGTGCTGGAGCATCGCGTACTCCTCGGCGATGCGCACGGGGTCGTTCGTGGTGATGAGGGTCGTCGACGTGGAGACGATGAGACGCTCGGTCTGCGCGGCCAATGCCGCCAGGAAGGTCGTGGGGCTGGAGGACCAGAACGGCGGATTGTGGTGCTCGCCGATCGCGAAGACGTCGAGTCCGACCTCTTCCGCATGGACGGCGATCGCCGTCGTCGCCTTGATGCGCTCCTGCTCACTGGGGGTGATGCCGGTGAGGGGATCGCGGGTGATGTCGCTGACCGACATGATGCCGAACTGCATCGCCTGCGCGCCTGACTGCTCGCTCATGATTGCTCCGTGTTCTCCGAAACCGGATGACTCGCATCCGTTTCTATTCATTTGAATGTAACTGTGTCAACGCGCTCACAGCAACTTTATTCCCGGCCTGTAGCCTCAGACGATGAGCAGTACCGGCGCCGACATCACAGGGCCCACCACAGGATCGATCCCGCGACGACGACGGCGCGTGCCGTTCTGGGACAACGCGCGGTACATGTGCATCGTGCTCGTGGTGCTGGGACACGCGATACAGCGCCTCACGTACGACTCCGACATCGCGTACGCCCTCTATCTGGCGCTCTACGCGTTCCATATGCCTGCGTTCGCGATCATCTCCGGGTACTTTTCCAAGTCCGGCTCGCCCACCAGGACGCAGATGGCCAGGGTGATCACCGACATCATCCTCCCGTACGTGATCTTCGAGACGCTGTGGACGCTCACGAAGTGGGCTGTGGAAGGAGAGGCGTCGCCGAACTTCACGAAGCCGAGCTGGACGCTGTGGTTCCTCCTCGCCCTCGGCATCTTCCGACTGATCCTCCCCTACCTCGCGCTGCTGCGCTGGCCCCTGTTGTGGACAGTCCTGATCTCGATCGGCTCCGGCTACCTCCCGAACGTGGACAGCACCTTCTCGCTGTCGCGCACCCTCGGCCTCCTGCCCTTCTTCGCGCTCGGATGGTGGCTCCGCGAGCACGACATCGTCGACCGACTGAGGCTGCTCGACTTCCGCCCGTTGTGGATCCGCGTCGCCGCGGTGGCCGTCCTCGCAGCAACCGGCTGGGCGGCCTGGAACTGGCTCCCCCTCTGGCAGAGCATCGATCTTCGACACTGGCTGTTCTACGAGGACGCCTACTCCGACCTGGGGGGCGATCAGTGGTGGGCCGGTGGGATCCGGATCGCCTTGATGCTGCTGGCCGTCGTCCTGTGCAGCGCGTTCTTCGTCCTGATCCCCCGCGGTTCGTACTGGTGGACCTCCTTCGGTCAGTACACGATGTACGTCTACCTGCTGCACTCCTTCGTGCTCTATCCGTTCCGCGAGACGGGCGTCCTCCGCGACCTCGAGCCCACGTGGCTCTGGCTGCCCCTGGTCATCGTGCTCTCCGTGCTCGTCGCACTCCTGCTCGCCACCCGGCCCGTGCGCTGGGTCTTTCGACCCCTGATCGAACCGCGCCCCGGTTGGCTCTTCGCCGACCCCGACCTCACGCGACGAGAAGGACGACGCAACGACCCCACGGGCTCGCGGCGCCCGCGTCCGACACCGTGACGGCGATGGACGCGGCGCGCAACGTACGCGATCGGATCGTGCTGGCAGTTTCGACCTCGGGGTTCGGCGCGCACGGACTGCATGTGCGTATCGGCGATGCCGAGGCGGAGCACCGATGGACTGCCGATGTGCGGGAGGACGTGCACTCCGTCGCGAAGGGCGTGTGCGTTCTGGCGGCTGCGATCGCCGCCGACGAGGGTCGGATCGACGTCGACGAACCGGTCGTCGCCGTTCTTCCCGACTTCGCTCACGGAGACGGCGTCGAGGAGGTGACGCTGCGCCATCTCCTGACGATGTCGAGCGGAATCGATCTCCCCTGGTCGGAGACGCTGATGACGGATTGGCCCGACTTGGCGAGCGAGTTCCTCCGCCGTCCGTCGCGTGGTCGCGTCTTCCAGTACTCCAATGCGAGTACTTACACCGCGATGACGGCTCTCGCCGCGCGCGTGGGCGACGTGGGCGACTACCTGGACAGGCGGCTCTTCGCTCCGCTCGGTATCTCCGACGTCGCCTGGGCGCGCAGCCCGAACGGACGCATCGAAGCCGGCGGCGGTCTTCCGCTCCGCACGAACGAGATGGCGCGCATCGGGCTGCTGATCCGGGACCGTGGGGTGTGGGAAAGCCAGCAGCTGGTATCGCCGGAGTGGATCGATGCGATGCACCACGATGCCATCATCGCCGGCGACAGCCCCGGATACGACCGCTATGCTCTCGCAGGATGGGGCGGCCCCGGGCCTGCGTGGCGGTTGCACGGAGCGTACGGTCAGCTCCTGATCTTCCTCGACGACGCGGTTGTGACGATGAGCGCGAACGACCATGCCGGCGCCGATGCGATGGCGGCCTCGGTGGTCGCGATCCTCGAGGATACCCTGCCGACGCCCTGAGATCGTTCAGGCGAACAGGTCGGCTCCGACGTACGATCCGGGCTTCGCTCCCGCGGGAACCGCCCAGATGCCTGAGCCGACGTGCCGGATGTACTCGTTCATGCGATCAGTCGAGAGGCGCCGTTGCAGCGAGACGAACTGCCCCGGATCGCGCTGATAGGAGAGGAAGAACAGCCCGGCGTCGAGTCGTCCGAGATCGTTGTTGCCGTCGACGTAGTTGTAGCCACGACGAAGGATCCGGATCCCGTCGTTGTGCGCGGGATGGGCGAGGCCCACATGGCTGTTCGAATCGATCGCGGAGCTCTGGAAGTCAGGCGCCGTGAACTCATCACCCCCGGAGAGGGGCGCCCCCTCCCCCTTGTCCCGCCCGATGATCGCGTCCTGCTCAGACAGGCGCACGCGGTCCCAGGTCTCGATCAGCATCGCGATCTTGCGGGCGACGAGGTACGATCCGCCGGCGAGCCACGCGGGATCGTCCTGGCTCGACACCCAGACATGATCCCTGAGCGCGTCTGCATCATCAGCGAGGATGTTCGCCGTGCCGTCTTTGAAGCCGAACAGGTTGCGCGGCGTCGCCTGCGTCGTCGTGGTGCGCGAGGTCTTTCCGAACCCCAACTGCGACCAGCGCAAGCGCGCGCGCCCGAAGGCGATACGGCTGAGGTTGCGGATCGCGTGCACCGCCACCTGCGGGTCGTCCGCGCACGCCTGGATGCAGAGGTCGCCGTGAGACGCCTGCGGGTCGAGGTCGTCCCCGAGGAACGCCGGCAAACGCTCGAGTCTCGCAGGGCGTTGCGCAGCGATGCCGTAGCGATCGCCTTCCTCGTTCTCGAACAGCCCGGGGCCGAACCCGAAGGTGAGAGTGAGCCCCGAGGCAGGAAGGCCGAGAGCTTCGCCCGTGTCATCCGGTGGCGCTTCCGACGGCCCGCCGACGGCACCGGTGGCACTGACCTCGAGCCCCTGTGCCATCCGGGAGGCCGCATAGGACCAGTCCTGCAGCAGAGAGATCAGGTCCTCCCGATCCGTACGCGGCATCATGTCGAAGCTCGCGAAGTGGAGGTGATCCTGCACGGGGGTGGTGATGCCTGCCTGGTGCTCGCCGAAGAAGCCGTAGGCGGAGTGCGCATCCTCCGCTGCTCGTGCGCGGCCCAGCGCCACACCACCGGCGAGCCCGGCGCCCGCTCCGACGGCGAGCCCCGCGACGCCGCCGCCGATCGCCAGCCCGAGGAGCCCGCGTCGGCTCAATCCGCCGGAGGGAGGTGCGTCGATCGTCGCCGCCTCGTCGGCGGAGGCGCCCTGTTCAGGTTCGTTCACGTCCGTGATGGTATCCGGTCAGATGCGCAGGGAGCTGATCAGTCGAGAACCGTGCCGGTGAGCTGTGAGAGCGGCTCGGCCAGCGCATTGATCAGATCGGTGAACTCCCGCTTGTCGCCTTCCGTGAGAGCGGAGTATCCGACGAACCCATCCGTCAGTGATCCGTGCGCGGCGAGCGAATCGTCGAGGGCAGCGTATCCCGCCTCGATCTCGCCGACGAGGGCCTCCCCGTCTTCGCCCTGCGCGACGGCGAAGTCCTTCACGAGCGAGAACGCCATCTTCGACCCCTCGACGTTCGCCGCGAAGTCGTAGAGGTCGGTCCCGGACCACCAGTCCTCCTCACCGGAGATCTTTCCGGTCGCGACCTCGTCGAGCAGCGCGATGGCGCCGTTGGAGATCCCGCCGATGCCCTGGTCATCGAGAGCCGTCGCGAAGTCATCCGAGTGGACGTAGTCGTACAGTTCCTGGACGTCGGCGAGCAGCAGGTCGCCGTAGTCGGCGCGCTCCTGCGGCGTCGACGGTGCCCAGTCCTGCCAGGCCGGCGTCTCGCCGTCGGCGTTCAGCGCGTCCTGCGCCGGTACCCACAGGTCCTTCTCGATGCGGTGGAAACCGGTCCAGTCCAGCCCCTCGGCGACGGCGTCGACCTCTCGGTAATCGATGCGCGGGTCGAGGTCCCCCAGCGCCTCGGCGACCGGCTCGATGCGCTCATAGAACGCGCGGGTCTGCGGGAAGAGTTCACGGGCGGTGGCATCATCACCGGCCTCGTATGCGGTCACGAGGTCCTCGACGGCCGGGACGAGCTGGCCGACCTGGTCCTTCACGAAGGCGGCGTAGAGGTCGACCGCCTGCTGCTTCTGCTCGGCGTCAGGTCCGTCGACGGCCACCCGGTCACCTGTGACGGTGAAGGCCGCCTTGCCGACTCCGTCGCCGATCATTCCCGGCTTGCACAGAGTGAAGTACTCTCCCGGCTGCGCCACGACCGTGAGGGTGCGAGATGCCGCGGGGGCGATGTTCTCGACCTCGCCGACGATGCGAAGGCCGTCCTCGGCCAGGAGGTAGAACTCGGAGACCTGGTCGGTGTCGTTCTTCACGTCGAACGTGAGCGTCCCGCTCTCGGCCGTCGCCGCTGACACGGCGCAGTCGGAATCCGTGGAGGACACGTCGAAAGCGGCATCCGCGGACACGTCGCTCTTCGCGACGCACCCGCTCAGGACGAGCACTGCAGCGCCCGCGGCCGCCAGCGTCCCCAGGACACGGTGAGAGGTGGTCATACTGCTCCTTGTTGTGTGAGAGAGGTCGGTTGCTGCCCGGACTCGATCTGCGGCGCGTGGTGCGGTTTCACCGGACGCGGAGAACGGAGACCCCTGATGTACAGGGTCCCGACGACGAGGATGTAAAGGGTCCACGCGACGACCTGGACCCACGTCATCGCAGGCATGAAGCCGACCGTCGCCTGCAGAACCGCGGCCAGCGGGCCGCTCGGCGCGACGACGGTCGACACGTCGAAGGCCCATCCGAACGGGAACCCCGCCCAGCCGACGGCGACCGCGCCGGTCACGGGATCGAGCGGTGCGGCGGCGGTGAACGGCCCCGGGAGGGCACCCGCCTCCTGCAGATCCATCAGCGCGTAGGCGAGCACGCCCGCTGCGACGATCACGAGGAAGCCGCCGGTCCACGCGAAGAAGCGGCGCACGTCGAGCTTCACCGCTCCACGGGAGATGAGCCAGCCGACGATGACGGCGGCGGCGAGGCCGAGCAGAGCACCGAGCAGGGCGGAGGGAGCATCGCCGAACGCCTGCACCATGGACCACAGGAGAAGAGTCGTCTCGATACCTTCCCGGGCCACGGAGACGAAACCGATCGCGACCAGGGCCCAGAGGCCGCCGGTGGTGAGCGCACGATCGAGCCCACCCTCCAACGTCGCCTTCATCGTGCGTCCGGCCCGCTGCATCCAGAAGATCATCCACGTGACCATGCCCACAGCCAAGAGCGAGAGCCCGCCGCCGATCAACTCCTGCGCCTCGAACGTGAGTTCATACGCACCGAAAGTCAGCACGGCTCCGATGCTGAGGGCGAGAGCGATCGCGAGGCCGACGCCTGCCCACATCTTCGGCAGCGCGTCCTGGCGGCCGAGGCGACGGAGATAGGCGACGAGGATGCCGACGACGAGCGCGGCTTCCAGACCTTCACGGAGGCCGATGAGAAAAGTGGCGAGCACGGGCAGACTCTCTGGCGATGACTGAGGTAAGGCATCCCTTACCTCAGAGACTCTAGCATCCCGTCGGCCGGCAACCGGAACATCATGCACCGATACCGAACGGCTGCACCGGGGTAATGCGGCGCAATAGACGCCCCGGCCCGTGCATCCCCGACGTACTCTCGGTCCATGGCTGAACTCTCGCTCCCGATCCTCGACCTCTCCCAGCTCGATGAAGGCCCCGAGGCCGCGGCACGCTTCCGTGAGGACCTCCGAGCGGCGACGCATGACGTCGGATTCTTCTATCTCACCGGCACGAGCATCTCCCCGGACCTGGAGGCGCGGCTGCACCGCGCTGCGCGCGACTTCTTCGCCCTCCCCGAGGAAGACAAGCTCGCGATCGAGAACGTGAACAGCCCCCACTTCCGGGGCTATACCCGCATCGGGGGTGAGCGCACCCAGGGCGAGGTGGACTGGCGAGAGCAGATCGACATCGGTCCCGAGCGCGAGCCGGTGGACGACGGCCCCGCCTTCAACCGCCTGATCGGCCCCAATCTCTGGCCGGCTGCGCAACCGGAGCTGGAAGAGGTCGTGGCAGAGTGGCACGAGGCGCTTTCGGAGGTCTCGCACAAGCTGCTCCGGGCCTGGGCACTCACCCTCGGAGCCGATGAGACGTACTTCGAGGAGCACTTCGGGGAGCCGTCGACGCTCATCAAGATCGTCCGCTATCCGGGCACCCACGAGCCGGAACCGCAGCAAGGCGTCGGAGCGCACAAGGACTCCGGCGTGCTCACCCTGCTGTGGGTCGAACCGGGCAAGGGCGGACTGCAGGTCGAACGCGACGGATTCTGGGTGGACGCTCCCCCGGTCTCCGGGGCCTTCGTCGTGAACATCGGCGAACTGCTCGAATATGCGACGGGCGGATACCTCAAGGCGACGAATCATCGTGTCGTCTCGCCGCAGGCACCGAACGACCGGATCTCGATCCCGTTCTTCTTCAATCCCGCCCTCGACAAGCGCCTCCCGCTGATCGAGCTGCCTGCGGAACTCGCGGCGCACGCGAACGGGGTGACGGACGATCCGAACAACCCGATCCACGCCCTCTACGGTGAGAACGCACTGAAGTCGCGACTGCGGGCGCACCCCGACGTCGCGGCGATCCACCATTCAGACCTCATCGACGCCCGGGTCTGACTCCTAAGCATGACGAAGGCCGCCCCACACCGTGGGGCGGCCTTCTCAAGAATGTTCTGCGCGATTGAACGCTGGCGGAATCCGCCTTATCGGCGAAGACCCAGGCGCGCGATCAGCGAGCGGTATCGCTCGATGTCGACGCTCTGGAGGTAGCCGAGCAGACGACGGCGCTGACCCACGAGCAGGAAGAGGCCACGACGCGAGTGGTGGTCGTGCTTGTGCTCCTTCAGGTGCTCGGTGAGGTCCTTGATGCGCTGCGTCAGCATCGCCGCCTGCACCTCGGGGGATCCGGTGTCACCGGGGTGCGTCGCGTACTCTTCGATGATCGCCTTCTTGACGTCTGCTTCCAGTGCCATAGATTCGATCCCCTCTCTGCTTGTTGCGCGGCGCCCGACGCCTGATGCGTGGGCTCTCTTTATCCGCGGCCGATCGAACGGCAACCTGAAAAGTCTACCAGCCCGACACTCCCCTGTGCGACAGGGCGAGTCGTGACCAGCACGGTTCAACTAGGCTCGAACGGTGCAGAAGGAGACCCACCGGTGAGCGCCCGGCGCGGTCACCTGATCGACCTCACTCCGCTGAGAACGAGCCCCGCCTTCGCGCGGATGTGGATAGGCTCGACGCTGGCCGGCATCGGCGGGCAACTGACGATCGTGACCGTCATGCTGCACGTGTTCGCATTGACCGGGAGCACTTTCGCGGTGTCGATGATCGCGGTCGCCGGACTCGTGCCGATGATCCTCGCCGGACTGTACGGCGGAATGCTGGCGGACGCATTCGATCGGCGGCGGGTGGCGCTGATCGCGGCGACGATCACGTTCGTCTCGACCGCCCTGCTCGCCGCCCTCACCTGGACCGGCAGCGAGACCATCTGGTGGCTCTACGCGTTGAGCATGATCAACTCGGCAGCGAACTCCGTCGGAATGGCCACCCGTACGGCCATCGTCCCCCGACTCATACCCCGCGCACAGCTGGCTGCTGCATCCGCATTGAACGGCGTCGCCTTCGGACTCACCGTGATGGCGGGCCCCGCACTCGCCGGGCTCCTCGTGGCGCTCACCGGCTATGGCTGGACCTACACGATCGACGTCGTGCTCATGCTCTCGATGTTCCTCGGACTGTGGACCCTCCCAGCCCTGCGCCCGGAAGGGAGTATCGTGCGACCGGGCTTGGCATCCCTCGTCGATGGTTGGCAGTTCCTGCGGAGGGCCGGAAACATCCGGATGCAGTACATCATCGACATCACCGCCATGACCTTCGGTCAGCCCCTCGTGCTGTTCCCCGCACTGGGCACTGTCCTCCTCGGCGGAGGCGCCATCACGACCGGCATCCTGACCGCGGCGGTGGCCGTCGGAACCTTCGCCTCGAGCCTCTTCTCCGGACGCGTCGTCCACTATCGCTGGCACGGCCGCGGGATCGCGCGGGCAGTCGAGGCCTACGGCGCATCGATCCTGCTGTTCGGTCTGGTGCTGCTGATCGGGGCCCTCTCCCACCCGGCGACGGAGGATGCGCCGAACGTCGGACTGATCATCGCCGCCTGCGCGGCGCTCGCCCTCTCCGGGGCATCCGACAACGTCAGCTCCATCTATCGCAACACGATGATGCAGGCGGCCGTGCCCGACACCATGCGCGGTCGGCTGCAGGGACTGTTCGTGGTCGTCGTCGCCGGAGGACCACGAGTGGGCGCCCTCTATGCCGGAACCCTCGCGACCCTGACGACGCTGTGGTTCCCTCCCCTTTTGGGCGGCCTTCTCGTGATCACCCTGGTCGCGGTGCTCTCCCGCCGGAATCGGCGTTTCCTCGACTACGACGCAGAAGACCCCGAGCCCTGAGGGCCCGGGGTCCTGGAGCGTGCGCGCAGAGATCAGTCCTGCTGCAGGGCCCCCTGAAGATCGAGGTTGATCGTGATGTCCTTGCCCACGAGCACACCGCCGGTCTCGAGTGCCGCGTTCCACGTCAAGCCGAAGTCCTCGCGGTTGATCACGGTCTTCGCGGACGCGCCCGCCTTGTAGTTGCCGTACGGGTCCGTGCCGAAGCCGCCGAAGTCGAGCTCGAAACTGACAGGCTTGGTGATCCCGCGGATCGTGAGGTCACCGTCGACGACGAGTTCGTCACCCTTGACGCGGGTACCGGTGGAGACGAACTCCATGGTCGGGAAGTTCTCGGCGTCGAAGAAGTCGGCCGAGCGGAGGTGCGCGTCGCGGCCCTCATCGTTCGTGTCGACGGAGGTCACATCGACAGTCGCCTCCACCTTGGCCTCCAGCGGGTTCTCGGGTGCGATCAGCGTCGCGTTCTTGACGCCGAACGAGCCCCTCACCTTGGAGATCATCATGTGGCGGACGCTGAACGTCACCTCACTGTGCGAAGGGTCGAGCACCCAGGTGCCGGGACGGTAGCCGGGAATGTCGATGCTGGTCATGGTTTCTCCTCCGGAGACATCGGCCGCGGTTGCGGCGTCGGACAGGGGCCGCAGTGACGCGACCTCTGGGACAACTTGCATTCACTCGCATATATTCCCGCGAATGAAGATCTCTCCCCCGCACAACACGAGACGCTCCCCTTCGGACGAAGAGGAGCGTCTCGCAGAAACGTCGGAGGAGTCAGACCGCGATCAGGTCGATGATGAAGATCAACGTCTTCCCCGAGAGGAAGTGCCCACCACCGGCCGGACCGTAAGCGAGGTGCGGAGGGACGATGAGCTCTCGGCGACCACCGACCTTCATGCCGGGGATTCCTTCCTGCCAGCCCTGGACGAGCGCGGCGAGCGGGAACTGGATGGTCTCGCCACGCCCCCAGGAGGAATCGAACTCTTCACCGGATTCGTACTCGACACCGGCGTAGTGGACGGTCACGGTGTCGCCGCGCTTGGCCTCCGCGCCGTCACCTTCGATGATGTCGCGGATGACGAGTTCCGCAGGTGCGGGGCCGGTGGGAGCATCGAACTCTGGCTTTGTGCGATCAGTCATGCTTCCATCAAACCCGAGCATCGCGGACGAGGTCAACGCGATGGCACTTGCTCACAGCGAACAGCGCGACGAGTTGTCGGCGCAAAACTCCTCTTGACACTCGGCGGGAGCAGGTGCACCCTGTTTACAGATCAACTCAGCGCCCGGGAGACTCGCAGGCATCGCCGCAGCACCGGGCGCTGAGTCTTGCTACGCGAGCGGCACGGCTCAGTACGCCAGCAATGCGGCCCTGGCGGCACGGGTCCGGATCAGCAGCGCGCGCTCGTCGTCCACTGCGAGGGGGTCGCGCCCGGTGATCGCACGCTGTCGAACAGCGGCCAGTGCCGTGGCGTCCTTGATGAACTCACGCATGAGCGGTCTCCGGTCGCCTCGGAGCCCGCGCGCCCAGGCGAGACCGGCCTTGCGTCCACTCGGCGTGGCGAGCATCGTGACCTCTTCCGGGGTGAACCACCCCGCGCCGGCGTATTCGGCAAGGCGGGCACGCGTGAGGCGCGCCTCCTCTCGGCGCAGCGCGATGATCCCGAGGATGAAGCCGATGAAGAGCGGCACCTGGAGTGTGAAGTACAGACCGAAGAAGTCGGCGAACGTTGCCGAACCGTTCCACAGTCCGTGCAACAGCACCGCACCGAGGCCTCCGACCAGTCCAGCGCCCAGCGCCGATCCCGCCGAGCCGTGTCGGCGCGCCACGAGGCCGATCGCGAACCCGGTGACGGCCGTGAACATGGCATGCGCGAAAGGCGAGAGGATAGCGCGCACCGCGAACGTGACGGTCAGCTGTTCGCCGCCACCCTCGATCAGGCTGATCGCGAAGTACTGGATGTTCTCGGTGAAGGCGAATCCGGCTCCCACGAGGGCGCCGTACACGACGCCGTCGACCGGGCCGTCGAACGCGCGGCGGGCGAGAAGGAAGATCAGGAAGACCCCCGTGCCCTTCCAGAACTCCTCGACGATGGGCGCTTGCACCACCGCCGCGAACGCTTCCGAGGTGGGACCGATCAGGATCGTCAGCCCGACGTCGACGAGAAGGGTGAGCCCGACCGCGGCCACGGCTCCCCAGGCGATGGCGAAGAAGATCAACCGCTTGGGTTCCGGCTCCCAGCGGTCGATCATGCGAACGCCGAGGAACACGATGGTCAGGGGAATGAGCGCGAGTACCAGGCCGACCACCGATGCCAATGCACCCAGCGCCCAGCCGAAATAGCCGATCAGAGCCAGCAGCAGGAAGCCCAGGAAGCCGAACAACCACAGCGAGATCGTCCGCCCCTTGCGCGTCGGCACCGGCAGCGCCGGAAGCGATTCCGCGGGAGAGGGCGCGACCGGCGCCGGCGGCGTGTAGGGCGTCGGCTGGGCGAGCGCCGACGCATAACTCGGCTGCCCCAGCGGCGCCGTCGCAGGCGGCGGCGTGTACGGCGACGGCTGCTGCGGCGGGGGTGGTCCTCCGAAACTCATAGCCAAAGCCTAAGGGGCACAAGAGAGACGGCCCCGGTATGGCTGTGTCCTCCATCCGCGGACCGGCCGCCACCCGGTAGCGTAGGAGCATGCGGTTCGCTCATCTGCGCCGTCCTGACTCCCCTCGCGCGGTTCTCGCCGTGGTCCAGGACTCGGACGCCATCCTCGTCTCTGATCTCCTGACCGACGCCCCTGCCACGCTGCAGCAGCTGATCGAAGGTGGGGATGCTCTCCTCGATGCTCTGCGCGCGGCGCTGGCCGCAGGAACCGCCGTCCGTCATCCGCTCGGCGACTGGGCGTTCGACTCCGCAGTGCTCGCACCCCCGGCCGTGCTCGCCGTGGGGCTGAACTACGCCGCACACTCGAGCGAGCTCGGCCTGAAGACCGACGCCGCGCCTACGGTGTTCACCCTGTGGCCGAACTCGCTCACCGGCCACGAGCAGACGACCTCTTGGCCGCGCGACCTGAGCGAGGCCGTGGACTACGAGGCAGAACTCGGCGTCCTCATCGGCACCCCCGCGAAGGACGTCAGCGAGAAGGACGCCCTCGCGTACGTCTGGGGCTACACCGTGGTCAACGACATCACCGCGCGGAACATCCAGTTCTCCGAGGCCCAGTGGTCCCGATGCAAGTCCTTCGACGGCTTCACGCCGACCGGCCCCTTCGCTGTGACGGCGGACGAGATCACAGATCCGCAGGACCTGCACATCTGGACCGTCGTCGACGGGCACACCGTGCAGGACGCGAGCACGGGACAGATGGTGCGCTCGGTGGCGAAGCTGATAGCCCACCTGTCGCAGTCCCTCACTCTGCTGCCCGGAACCCTCATCTCGACGGGCAGCCCCGGAGGTGCCGGGTACTCACGCGATCCGCAGATCTTCCTCCGCGATCACTCGACGGTGACCGTGGGCATCGACGGCATCGGCGAACTCACGACCCACTGTCGCATCACAGACTGAGACGGGTCGAAACAGACGAGGGGACGGACGCTACGGCATCCGTCCCCTCGTCTGTTTCCGGCTGGTCAGATCTCGATCAGATCCTCTGGCGCGACGACCGGGATCGCGGCGGTGACCGTTTCCAGCCCAGACAGGCGCGCCGGCGACAGCTGCTTGACGACCTCGTCGCGCGACATCAGACCGGCCTCGACCACCAGGTCGGCGACATTCCGGTTGGTCAGCAGCGCGGTCTTCGCGAGCGCCGCTGCGGCCGCGTAGCCGATGAACGGCGTCAGAGCCGTGATGACGCCGACCGATGCACCCACCATCGCTCCGAGGCGGTCGCGGTTGGCGGTGATGCCGTCGACGCAATTGACGCGCAGGGTCCACATCGCCTGGCGCATCCAGGTGATGGACTGGAAGATCGAGTGCGCGATCACCGGCTCGAAGGCGTTCAGCTGCAGCTGCCCGGCCTCTGCAGCCATCGTGACCGTCATGTCGGCACCGGCGACGGCGAAAGCGACCTGGTTCACGACCTCCGGGATCACGGGGTTGACCTTGCCGGGCATGATGCTGGAACCGGCCTGCATCGCGGGGAGGTTGATCTCCCCCAGTCCGGCCTGGGGCCCGGATGACAGGAGACGGAGGTCGTTGCAGATCTTCGAGAGCTTCATCGCGTTGCGCTTGAGTGTCGACGAGAACGACATGAAGGACCCGGTGTCGCTGGTGGCCTCGACGAGATCACCCGCGGTGCGCAGGTCGAGTCCGGTGATCTCCCGCAGGTGCTTCAGCACCGCCGGCGCGTAGCCTCGATGCGTCGTGATGCCCGTGCCGATCGCGGTCGCGCCCATGTTGATCTCGAACATCAGCGAAGCGTTCTCGGTCAGACGGGTGTGGTCGTAGCCGAGCGTCGTGGCGAAGCCGTTGAACTCCTGCCCGAGCGTCATCGGCACGGCATCCTGCAGCTGGGTGCGGCCCACCTTCAAGACATCGTGGAACTCCCGCGACTTCCCCAGGAAGGACAGCCGAAGCAGATCCAGCTCCTCGAGCAGGGAACGCAGTGTCAGCGAGAGGCCGATCTTCACCGCCGTCGGGTAGACGTCGTTGGTGGACTGACTGCGGTTCGTGTGGTCGATCGGCGACAGGAACGCGTAGTCCCCCTTCTCCCGGCCGGCCAGCTCGAGCGCGATGTTGGTGATGACCTCGTTCGCGTTCATGTTGGTCGAGGTGCCGGCACCGCCCTGGATGACGCCCACCGTGAACTGCTCGTGGAACTCGCCGTCGATGACGCGCTGCGCGGCACGATCGATCAAGTCGGCACGCTCGGCGTCGAGCACGCCGATCTCGCGATTCGCGCGAGCACTCGCCTGCTTGACCATGGCCAGGCCGACCACCAGGTCGGGGTACACCGAGATCGGCCGCTTCGTGATCGGGAAGTTCGCGTCGGCGCGGGCGGTGTGGATCCCCCAGTATGCGTCGACGGGAATCTCCATGCTCCCGAGCGAATCGGTCTCGGTGCGGGTCAGGGTAGGCGCGGCAGAAGCCATGTCACATCCTCGTGGGTCGTGGCGGGTGAGAAGGGTGGGGGATGTGCCCAGTCTACGCCGCTCAGCGCCCCGGTTTGCGGGAGAAGGCTTCGAGTCGCCCCTCCGGCGTGAGCTTCGACATCCGCTCGACCCAAGCCTGAGAGAAGTAGTCTCCGGTCACCGCGTCGGTCACCGGGACGACCGTGTGGGTGATCGTCTCGGGGTACACGTGGACCATCTGGAAGGCCTGCGCGGCATCCATACCGTTCACCTCGGCGGCCGGACGCGCCACGTTCATCGTGTAACAGGTCGCCGAGGCGACGCTCACCGGCACCCCGGCGAACATCCCGTGCGACGAGTAGTGCAGATGTCCGGCGAGGATGCCGCGGACGTCACTGTCGCGGACGATGTCGGCGAGCTCGTCCTGATGACGCAGTTCCAGAATGTCGAAGAGCGGCAGATGACTCGGGAGCGGCGGATGGTGCATCGCGAGCAACGTGCCTTGGGGCGCAGGCTCGGTGAGCAGATCCGCGAGCCAGGAAAGCTGACCGTCGTCGAGATCGCCGTGGTGCCAGCCGGGGACGCTGGTGTCGAGGGCGATGAGACGCAGCCCGCCGAGATCCCAGACGCCGGTGATGGGCTCCTCGGTCGGCTCGAGATCCAGCAACCCCGCGCGCAGGGCAGGACGCTCATCGTGATTCCCCGCGACCCAGACGATCGGCGCGCCGAGTTCAGCCGCGACCGGTTCGACGGACGCGCGCAGACGACGATAGGCGTCCGGCTCCCCCAGATCGGCGAGGTCCCCGGTCACGACGAGCGCCGCGGGGTGCGGGTGCACCGCGCGGATCGCCTCGAGCGTGCGCGCGAAGTTCGCTTCGACGTCGTACCGTCCGCCCAGCGACGCTCCGCCGGCGAGAAAGTGCGGGTCGCTGACGTGAATCAGAACATGCGTCGCTGGAGCGTGCCGACCGAAGGCATGCACGTCACCGATTGCTGCGGACATGACACCAGCCTAGGTGTTCTTCCCATGGAGGTTGTGGGCAGCGTGGGCTGGTGGAATGAGGTGAGGACCTCCGGTATCGATATGGGTTACCACACTCATTCGATCGACAGAGGTCCTCATGTCTTACGTTACCCACGCCCGCGCTTCGTTGACTCCGCAGGGCCGGTTGAAGCTGGTGCAGCTCGTGCTCGATCAGGGGTGGACTCAGGCGCGCGCCGCGGAACGATTCCAGGTCGCTCGTGGCACGGTCTCGAAGTGGGTGACCCGGTTCCGCGCTGAGGGGCGGGCGGGTCTGGAGGATCGTTCATCGAGGCCGCACCGGTCGCCGAATCAGACATCGCAGCGCACGGAGCATCGGATCGTGTCGTTGCGGGTCACGCGCCGTTGGGGGCCGCA
>NZ_JAIVLG010000006.1 GCF_020524545.1 Microbacterium paraoxydans
GCGATCGGCCGTCTACCAGACCTGGATCCACGGCTACAATCACCACCGACCCCATACCGCTCTCGGAGGCCTCTCACCCATCGACCGCGTCCACAACGTCCATGGGAAGAACACCTAGGGTGCCGCGGGAGGATGACCGTCCTTCCTGCACAGGTGTGCACGCAAGCATCTTGTGCACACCTTATGTGGATAAGAAATGTCCCCATATAAGGTCGTGACAATGGCTGTTACACGGGCAAGAATGGGGGCATGTACGTGTCGATGGAAATCATCACGATCTTGGCGACCGGGGCGACGACTCTGGTGGCCACCATCAGCGGATTCGGCTGGATGATCAGTCGCATGGACGCGCGGTTCGCGGCAGTGGACGCGCGGTTCACACGCATCGAGCAGGAGGTCTTCGAGGTGAAGATCGCGATCGCACGGCTGGAGGGACCGCCGCCGCGGCTCATCGCCGCGCGCTGACCGGGACGTCTCAGAACAGGCGGGGGATGCCCGACTCGATGCCCTTCATGTCGTCGTAGTCGAGCACCAGGCAGCGGATGCCCCGGTCCTCGGCGAGAACACGTGCCTGCGGTTTGATCTCCTGCGCGGCGAAGACGCCCTGGACGGGGGAGAGGTGGGGGTCGCGGCCCAGCAGCTCGAGGTAGCGGGTCAGCTGCTCCACGCCGTCGATGTCGCCGCGTCGTTTGATCTCGACGGCGATCGCGGCCCCGTCCGCATCGCGCACCAGAAGGTCGACCGGTCCGATCGCCGTGGGGTACTCGCGCCGCACCAGCGTCGCGCCCTCGGAAATACGTTCGACCTGCTCGGCGAGGAGCCGCTGCAGGTCGGCCTCGACGCCGTCTTTCTGCAGTCCGGGATCGACACCCAGCTCGTGCGACGTGTCGTGGATGATCTCGTAGATCTGCACGCGCAGCGCGTCGCCGGTCTTCTTGTGCGTGACGCGCCACACCTCGACGACGCCGGCACTCGCTTCTTCTTCGCCGGGAACCTCGCTCGACAGCGAGCACGGCGGACTCATCCAGTTCAGCGGCTTATAGCTTCCGCCGTCGGAGTGCACGAGCAGACTCCCGTCTCCTTTGTGCACGAGCAGACGCGTGGCGAGCGGGAGATGGGCGTTGAGTCGACCGGTGTAGTCGACCGAGCAGCGGGCGATGACGAGACGCACCCGTCGAGCCTACTTCGTCGGGAAGGTGCCTCGTCGCACCTCCGGCGACACAGGCCGCGAACGAGTCGATCGACTAGAAGAGCCCGAGCTCGGTGGCGGCGGAGCGCGCGATCAGGAATCCGATGATGCCGATGATCCAGGCGGTGTTCTCGGCGCCCGTGCGCTGCATCCACGCGGCGAAGCGTTCGAGCGGTCGCTGCACCAGGGGCGCGGCGACGAGGCGGAGCAGGAGCAGGATGATCGCGGGCAGGATCATCAGTACGCAGTATCCGGCGAGCGACATCACACGAAGTGGGGTGTCGATCCCGGCGTCCGCGAGCATCGTCATCGCGACGATGTACGGGAGCATCGTGGCGATCTCCACGACGCCTGCGGCGATCGCCACCGCCATCACGGCGGTTCCACGAGTGCGCGGATCGAGCAGACGGTCCCTCCACCGCGTGATGCGTCCGGGGCGGGTGCCGGCCGTGGTCGTCGTGGTGGGTGGGTCGGGTGTCATCGGCGACCGGCCGCCGGGCTCCTCCTGCGCTGCGGGCACGCTCTGTCGAGCGATCCTCTCGGTGGAACGGTTCTTCGTCGTCTTCTCGCCCGTCGGCATCACGAAGGCAGTGATCAGGAGCCCGCCTCCCACCAGGAGACGGAGGATGAGTCCGGCCGGAGACGCGAGGAAGGCCGAGGCGACGTCGACGAGGTTCACCAGTCCCCACAGGAACAGGAGGCCGACGAGCAGATAGAACGTGGCGATCGTCGCGAGGTAGAGCAGAATGCGCCCGGCACGGATGCGCCCCGGATGCAGGAGGAGGAAGACCGGGATGAGGAGGGTGCCGACGCTCAACCCGTCGATCAAAGCCAGAATCGCGAGGGAAAGGGGCAGCGGCAGCCCACCGAAAAGTTCCATGCCTTCACGCTCGCTGAAGTGGAGCCGCGATGGATCGGGCGAAAGTACCGATCTCCACGCGCTCTTCATCCCTTCGACGGATGCGTCGGCGAGCGCAGCGTGATTGCATGAGGGCATGCACGAGCAGGTCGACGGTGGATTC
Source organism: Microbacterium paraoxydans (assembly GCF_020524545.1). Classification (GTDB taxonomy): domain Bacteria; phylum Actinomycetota; class Actinomycetes; order Actinomycetales; family Microbacteriaceae; genus Microbacterium; species Microbacterium paraoxydans_C. The sequence continues at coordinate 2,212 of NZ_JAIVLG010000006.1, forward strand.
GGCACCTGGTATCGCCGTCACCGCTGGTGGGCCGATCCGGTCGGCATGGCCGTTCTCGCGATCGTGATGGCCGCGCTCGGATTCCGCGGCATCTGGGGGCCATTCTCGATGCTTCCCGAGCCGGTCTCACCCTGGTGGGCTCTGGTGCTCGCGCTGCCCGCCTGCGCGCTCGCGCTCGTCAAGAGGCGGATGCCGATGACGGCGCTCGTCCTGGTCACGGTGCTCTTCGTGATCGATCTGCTCACCGTCGGCGGCCTCGGCACCCTCGTCGTGCTGCTGGACGTGCTGTGGACGGCGGCGTTCCTCGCAGGACCGCAGGGGCGCCGCGTGCTGCTCGTGCTGTTGGGGGTGTCGACGGTCTTCCTCTTCCTGGCAGCCTGGTTCTTCACCGACGTGCGATTCCCCGTCGCGTTCCTCATCGGCGTGCAGTTCGGCGCGATCTTCGGCACGGACTACTGGTGGGCCGTCGCCGTTTCCCAAGCCCATGAGCTCGCAGAACTGCACCGCCAGCGCGCAGAGGACGCCGCTGCGGTCGCCGAGAGGGACCGCGTCGAGGCCGTGCAACGGGAACGGGAGACGATGGCACGGGAGCTGCACGACGTCGTCGCCGGTCATGTCATGGCGATGGCGATCCGTGCCGAGGCAGCGCTGTCGATGGAACCCGACCGCACGACGGACCGGGATGCGCTTCAGGCCGTCCGCGATGCAGGCCTCGATGCTCACGGTGCTCTGCGGACCATGATCTCGGTCCTGCGCCGCGGAAACGGAAGTCTCACTCCGACGCCGCGCTGGTCCGATCTTGCAGGAATCGTGCAGGAGGCGGAACGGACGGGATTGGTCGTCCGATTCGCCTCCGCCGATCTTCCCGACCTCGGTGCGGGCCCGGAGCAGGCCGTCGTCCGCATCGTGCGTGAGGCCCTGACGAACTGCATCCGACACGCGAGCGGCGCCGAGGTCGATATCACGATCGAAGGGGACGACGCCGGAGTCCGCGTCGTGGTGCGCTCGCGAGGAGGGATCGCCAGTGCCGCAGCAACGCACGGCGATGAGGGATGGGGACTGCAACTGCTGCGGGAGCGTGTCGGGGCGCTCGGCGGTGACTTCTCAGCCGGCCGGGTCGCGGACGGATGGTCCGTCGAAGGCAGGATCCCGGTCGAGGTACGAGCATGACGGCCCCGACCGTCATGCTGGCCGATGACCACGGGGCGATCAGAGCCGGCCTGCGCATCATGCTCGAGGCGCACGGGGTCACCGTGGTCGGGGAGGCGGCGGATGGCGACGTTGCCGTCCGCAACGCAGCAGCGTTGCGCCCCGATGTGGTGCTCATGGACCTGAGGATGCCGGGTCGCGACGGGATCTCCGCGACCCGGGAGATCGTCGAGCGCGGCTTCGGAGACGTCCTGGTCCTGACGAGCTTCGACGAGGACGAGCTCGTGATCGGGGCGATCCGTGCCGGTGCCGTGGGCTTCCTCCTCAAGACCGTCGACGCGCCGACTCTCGTCCAGGCCGTGCGCTCTGTCGCTGCGGGGGAGGGGGCGCTGGATCCGCGGGTGACTAGAAGAGCGCTCGCCGCGGTCGCCGGGAGCGCGGACACGCCGGCGCCGGCCGGACAGGCTCAGTACGACCTGACCTCGCGTGAGCAGCAGGTGCTCGACGGCATCCTCCACGGGTGGTCGAACGCTCAGCTCGCGGTGCGACTGTGTATCTCGGTGCCGACCGTCAAGACGCACGTGTCGAACGTGCTCACGAAACTCGGCGCGCGCAGCCGTTCCCACGCGGCCGCCCTGGTGCGCGGGTGGGAGGCCTGAGCCTCAGCCCTGGTCCCTGCGCGCGACCGGTGACTTCTCGTCGTCTCGGAGCGGACGAGCGGCACCGGAGAACAGCCCCGACAGCACGACGAGCGCGACCAGGATGAACAGCGTGTTCAACAGGCCGATGTGCTCGCTGATGACCCCGAGGACGGGCGGGCCGCCCAGGAAGGCGACGTAGCCGATCGTCGCCGCGGCGCTCACCCGTGCGGCGGCCTTGGCGGGATCGTCTGCCGCCGCGGACATTCCGAGCGGGAAGCCGAGCGACGCGCCGACTCCCCACAGTGCCGCGCCCACGAGCACGAGAGGGAACGTCGGCGCGAGGATGAACAGCAGGATGCCCGACGCCGCGGCGACCGCGAGGATGCGCAGCACCGTGACACGCCCGAACCGGTCGACCAGCGGTCCTCCGAACAGCCGCACCGACGTCATCCCGATGGAGAACACCGCGAGGGAGACCGCGCCCGTGCCCTCCGCGAAGCCGTGGCCCTGCTCGGTGCCGAGCGCGATCCAGTCGTTCGCACCGCCTTCGGCGAACGACATCCCGAGCATCACCATGCCGAGGAGATACGTCCGTGACTCGCGCCACGCCTCCAATGCGGTGTGCATCCGTGCGCGGAACGGGGGCTTCTCGTGATTCGTCGGATCGAGGGTCGCTTCGCGCGCCGGCACCTGGAAGAAGCAGGCCACGGCGATGACGGCGATCAGCACGCCCATGACGGTGGCGTGCGTGGCGACGTCGATCCGGAGTTGGGCGGCCAGCGCGCCGATCCCGGCGCCGATCACGGTGCCGAAGCTGAAGAACGCATGGAACACGGGAAGGATCGTGCGACCCATCTGCTGCTCGATCGCGGTCGCCTCGACGTTCATCATCACGTCCACCGAGCCGTTGCCGAAGCCGAACAGCGCCATGCCGATCAGGACCAGCGTGACGGAGCCGAAGACGTTCGCCCCGAGTCCGACGAGCACGATGCCGGTGGCGAAGGTCAGCATCGTCAGCAGCATCCCCCGGCGTGCGCCCGTGCGCGCCATCACGGCGGGGCCTGTCGAGATGCCGACGATCGAGGCGACGCCCATGCCGAGCAGGATCAGCCCGACCTGCGCGTTGTCGAGATCGAGTGCCTGTTTGATCCCGGGCACACGCGACGCCCAGGTCGCGATCGAGAGGCCGCTCGCCAGGAAGACGGCGAAGATCGCGGCGCGCCAGCGGACGAACTGCGATCGGGTGAGGGCTGCATCCATGCCGCACAGCCTATCGAATCGATTCGACCATCGGGAAGCGAAGCGAGCTATCCTCGAAGTATGAGCAGTCAGGAGACGCCGCGCCGGCCCACGATCGCCGACGTCGCACGCGAGGCGGGTGTGGCGACGTCCACCGCCTCGGTCGTCTTCAGCGGCAAGGCGAAGGTGGCCCCCGCCACTCGGGAGCGGGTGCTCGCCGCGGCAGCCGAGCTCGGGTACACCGGCCCCGATCCTCGCGCAGCCTCCTTACGTCGAGGGCGCAGCGGCATCGTCGCCGTCGTGCTCGAAGGTCATCTCCGTGCAGCCTTCCTCGACCCGGTCACGACCGCCATGATGGACGGACTCACGGACGGGCTGGCCGAGCTCAGCGCCGGGATCCTGCTGATGCGCGATGAGCCCGGGGAAGAAGGGGCGGGCATCGCCGATGCTCCCGTGGACGCGGTCGTGCTGATCGGCTGCTCGGGGCGCACCAGGTCCTCACTCGAGATCGTCGTGGGGCGGGGTCTTCCCGTGGTCGTGATCGAGGGGGACGCGGGCGAGTCGATCCCGCGCATCACGTTGGACAACGCGGCAGCCTCCGCCGATATCGCGCGCCATGTGCGGGAGCTCGGCCACCGCGATGTCGCTGTCGTCACGCTTCCCCTCGACACCGACCGCGAACGGACAGCGATCACGCCCGACCGGCTCGCGAACGCCACCGTCGACGTCACGATCCATCGGCTCGCAGGGACGCGCGAGGTCTTCCCCGATGCGCTCGCGATATCTGCGGCCGGAAGCCTCATCGACGAAGGCGTGCTGGTGGGACGCATGCTCCTCGCCGATCCGGCCACCCGGCCGACAGCCGTGCTCGCGCAGAGCGACCTGCTCGCGGTGGGCGTGATCCGCGCCGCGGAGGAAGCGGGGCTCCGGGTGCCGGAGGACCTCTCCGTCGCCGGCTTCGACGGGATCGCGCTCGACGGTCTCGGAGACCTCAGGCTCACGACCAGTGTGCAGCCGGCGGTCGAGAAGGGGCGGGCAGCGGGGGAGCAGATCGCGCGCATGCTCCGGGGCGAGCCCGGTGTGACGCAACATCTCACCTGTCGCTTCCACGCCGGCACGACCACGGGTCCAGCCCCGCGCTGACCAGGCGCGGATCAGCTGTGCTGCGGTCCCAGCGGAAGCGCGGTCTCACCGAAGTCGAGAATGCGATAGCGGCCGCAGTCGACCACGTCTTCGGGAACGGCAGGCACCGGCAGGCTCCACGGCACCGTCTGCGCGTCCTCGACGAGGAAGGACACCTCGCCGGCGTCGAAGTCATGACGGTTCACCAGCCAGGCATAGCCCCGCAGCTCGTGATCCACCTGCACGAGTCGGGCGGGGTCCTGCAGCTGCAGTTTCGGGAGGCGAACGGTCCAGAACTGTCCGGCGCCGGTGCGGCCCGAGGCGTCGACCCAGTCGGTCACGCAGGCCAGGTCCGGGTCGGCGACCTGCGCGGCGGCGGAGAGTCGAGGTGCACTCACCGCGCCGCCCGCCACCAGCAGCGCGATGGTCGCTGCGGCGAAGGTCCTGCGAGCCCGTGGGCTCATCCGCACGATGCGAGGCGACGCGACGAGCGCGAGCACGGGGGCGAACGCGAGAGGTTGCAGGTAACGGGCGGCGTGGGTGCCGACCGCGATCGCGCCGACGGCGACGAGGACCGGCATGAGCCAGGCGCTCGTGGCGACGAAACGGGCGCCGACTTCTGAGGCTCGTGCCGTGCGGAAGCCCGCGAGCACGAGGAGGGCGAGGACGATGAGCCCGGCGATCATCCCGGTGGGCGCGGACAGGCGATCGGTCAGCAGCGCGCCGTAATACTCCAGCGACTCGGCCCACCGCTCCGGCTGCACGTAGCCGGCCCCCGTGTTGGCGATCCATGCCGCTAGTGGAATGCGCCCGAAGACCCCGAGCGTCGTGCCGCCGAGGACGACAGCGAACAGAGTCCCGACCCGGCCCCTCTGCGTGCTCCGGATCAAGAGGACGAGGAGCAGCAGGGCGAGCGGAGCCGTCGCCCACACCGCATACAGAGGATTCGACAGGGTCGATACGAGAGACGTGACCCCGAGGGCGATCAGAGGGACGGGGCTGCCCGCCTCCCGGTCCAGCACGCGCCGGACCAGTCCGACCGAGAGCACGACGGCGACGACCGTCGCCGCGTAGTACGTCGTCGTCAATGACAGGGACGCGAGCTCGAGCGCATCGCGAGACGCCGACACTTCGGTGAGGGCGAGCAGGCAGAACGCGGCGAGGCTCAGCAAGGACCACGTCACGGGAGCCGAACGGTCGGTCCGACGCCCCGCGACCACACGGATCGCTCCGTACAGGGCGAGCAGGTTCACCAGGGCGTTCGCAGCCAGCAGACCTTCCACGGCGAACGGCAGGGTCGCGTCGAGGCCGACGAACACCGCGGTCTCGGGGAGGAAGAGCACGCTCGACATCGCCCAGTCCATCAGCTGTCCGGAGAGGATGGAGCGCGCGAACATGGCGACGACCAGGGAATCCCCGTCGCGGAACAACAACTCCGAACGCGCCGTCGAGGCGACCTGCGCGGCGGTGATCAGCGCCAGCGCGAGGGCGCCGACCCCTCCAGCCAGCTCCCGCACCCACGCCCGCATGCGACCACTCTTGCACGTTCGTGCAGACGGAGAACCGCGCGGGGCCCCTGGCGCCGGTAAACTGGATGCGAGACCCCCGCGAGAGCTGGGGGCCGACGACCCCCGAGGGAGCCGCGTATATGCTGACGCTCCTCGCCGTGTTCCTCCTCGGGTCGCTGTTGATGCCCGTTCTGGTGCGCTGGCTCGGGGCTCAGGCGTTCGCGATCGCAGCCCTCGTCCCGGCCGCCGCCTTCGTGCATGCGCTCGTCATGACGCCACAGGTACTCGACGGTCCGGTCCCGTTCGAGTCGGTCGCGTGGATCCCGCAACTCGGACTCAACCTGTCCATGAACATGGACGTGCTCGGCTGGGTGCTGACGTTGATCGTCACCGGCGTGGGTGCCCTCGTGCTGCTCTACTGTCGGTGGTACTTCCACGACGACACCGCGGGCATCGGGCAGTTCGCCGGGGTGCTGCTCGGCTTCGCCGGGGCGATGTACGGCCTGGTCCTCACCGACGACCTCGTGATGCTGGTCATGTTCTGGGAACTGACGAGCATCCTCTCCTACCTCCTCATCGGTCACTACCGGCGTCGAGCCGCGAGTCGACGCGCAGCGCTCCAGGCACTTCTGGTGACCACGCTCGGCGGACTCGTGATGTTCGTCGGAGTCGTGCTGCTGGTCGTCGACACCGGAACGTCGAGCATCCGCGAGATCCTCGAGATCGCGCCGACCGGACCGATCGTGGACGCGGCGATCGTCATGCTGCTGGTCGGAGCGATCAGCAAGTCGGCGCTGTTCCCGTTCCACTTCTGGCTTCCCGGCGCGATGGCCGCTCCCACTCCGGTCAGCGCTTATCTGCATGCGGCGGCGATGGTGAAAGCCGGCATCTACCTGATCGCCCGGTTCGCCCCGATCTTCGCGTTCAGCGCTCCGTGGCGCCCTCTCGTCATCACCCTCGGAATCCTGACGATGCTGATCGGTGGAATCCAGGCGTTGCGCGAGACCGACCTCAAGCGCATCCTCGCGTTCGGCACGGTCAGCCAGCTCGGCTTCTTCGCCGTGGTCGTCGGCTACGGCACCCAGGCGGCGGCGCTTGCGGGACTCGCCCTGGTCATCGGGCACGCGCTGTTCAAGTCGGCACTGTTCCTGATCGTCGGAGTCATCGACCGCCAGCTGTCCACACGAGACATCACAGAACTCTCCGGTGTCGGACGGCAGGCGCCGGTCATGGCTACGGCGGCATTCATCTCCATCGCCTCGATGGTCGGCATCGCTCCGACCATCGGATTCGTCGCGAAGGAATCGACCCTCACCGCTCTCCTCGACGATGCTCTCGGAGGATCCCCGTGGGGCCTGGTCGCGCTCATCGGGGTCGTCCTCGGGTCCATGCTCACTGCGGCATATGGGGCACGCTTCCTCTGGGGGGCGTTCTGGAAGAAGCGTGACGAGCAGGGTCGGCGGCTTCCGGACACCGTCTGGCCCGACCCCCCGGTGGGCTTCCTCTCGGCGCCGATCATCCTCGCCGGGGTCACCCTCGCCGCAGGCATCGGCGCCCCTGCGCTCGATGTCGCGCTGCAGGGCTACGCGCTCACTGCGAGCCCGGGGCTCGACCATGCGGGAGCAGCCGTCGAGGGCCCGGGGCACCTCGCACTCTGGCACGGCCTCGAACCCGCGCTGGGCATCTCGATCCTGTCGATCCTGTTCGGCATCGGGATCTTCCTCCTCAGCCGCAGGACCGGCTGGGATCGCAAGGCCCGCTTCCTGCGCTTCACGGCGGCGGACGTGTACTACTTCGTCATGCGCGGCGTCGACCGGCTGTCGGTCCTGAGCACCACCCTGACCCAGAGGGGATCGCTCCCCGTGTATGTGGGCACGATCTTCGTGGTCTTCGTCTCCGCGGAGGTGACCGCGCTCGTCGCGAGTGACATCGATCGCTACAACCTGTCCGCCTGGCACACGCCCGCGCAGCTCGTGGTGGCCCCGATCATGGCGGCCGCCGGCGTCTTCGCCGTTCGTGCGCGCAAGCGCTACACGGGTGTGGTCCTGGTGTCGGTCACCGGATTGGGAATGGTGGTCCTCTTCGCCACGAGCGGTGCCCCCGATCTCGCGCTCACTCAGATCCTCATCGAGACCGTCACCATGGTCACGTTCGCGCTCGTGCTCCGGCGCCTCCCTGCGCGGATGGGCGAGCACAACGCCTCCGTCGGACGGGTTCCGCGCGCGCTCCTCGCGATCGGCGTCGGCGTGACGATGGCCTTCATCGCCGTCGTGGCGACCCAGTCCCGGATCGCCGACCCGATCTCGGAGATCTTCCCCGAGATCGCCTACGAGATCGGCCACGGGAAGAACGTCGTCAATGTGGCGCTGGTCGACCTGCGCGGCTGGGACACGATGGGCGAGCTCTCGGTGCTCGTGCTGGCCGCGACGGGTGTGGCCTCGCTCGTGTTCGTCACGCACCGTGCCGACCTGCTGGCCGGCACCAAGAACCTGCCCAGGGCCACCCGCAAGGCTGCCCGCAGCCGTCCGCTCGTCGAGACGACCGAGGGCATCCGCTTCCAGACCTCCGAGAACGAGAGCAGTCCGCGCGCCTGGCTCGTCGGCGGACAGCGGATGAAACCCGAGAACCGTTCGATCCTGCTCGAGGTGATCGTCCGGATCCTGTTCCACACGATCATCGTGGTGTCGATCTTCCTGCTGTTCTCCGGTCACAATCTTCCGGGTGGCGGCTTCGCGGGCGGGCTCGTCGCCGGTATGGCCCTCGTCATGCGCTACATCGCCGGTGGCCGGTGGGAACTCGGTGCCGCGGCCCCCACCGACGCCGGACGGCTTCTGGGCACCGGGCTGATCCTGGCCGTCGGCACCGCGGTCGTGCCGCTCTTCTTCGGCCTTGCACCGTTGACCAGCACCTTCTGGGAATGGGAGATCCCCGGGATCGGGCACATGGAGTTCGTCACCTCGACGATCTTCGACGTGGGCGTGTACCTGGTCGTGATCGGCCTGGTCCTCGATGTGCTGCGCAGTCTCGGTGCCGAGGTGGACCGGCAGGCGGCCCTCCGGTCCACGCCGGGTCCCGAAGGTTTCCTCTCCCGTGAGGGGAGGACCCGCTGATGGACGTCTCGCTCACCCTGATCATCATCATGGCGGTGCTCTTCGCCTGCGGCGTGTACGCGATGCTGGAGCGCAGCCTGACCCGCGTGCTGATCGGCTTCCTGCTGCTCGGCAACGCGACGAACCTGCTGCTCCTGATCGTGATGGGGGTGCCGGGCAACGCCCCGTTCTTCGGCACCGAGGGCGAGATCAGCGATCCGCTCCCGCAGGCGCTCACTCTCACCGCCATCGTGATCACTTTCGCGGTCTCGGCCTTCCTCCTCGCCCTCATCTATCGCTCCTGGCAGCTCGGCCAGGCCGACACGGTCGAGGATGACGAGGCGGACATCGCGCTGCGCGAGCGCACCGACGCCGACGAAGACCTCATGGACGACGAGTCCGAGACGGACGACGACGAGGCGACCACGGACTTCGTGGGCGTGCAGACATCGCCGATCACGGTGCTCCACATGCGCGATCACTCCGCCATCCACGATGACGCTCCGTTCGACGCACCCACCGACTGGGGCGGACAAACAGACCACGACGAACGTCACGACCGCGGAGAGAACGAGGAGGGCAGGCCATGACCGCCCTCGTCCCGCTCCTGGTCGCCCTGCCACTCCTGGGAGCCGCCGTCACGCTCGTGTTCGGCCGGAACCCGCGGCTCCAGGTCGTCGTCACCGTGGCCACGCTCGCCGCGGTCTCCGTGATCGCCGCCGTCCTCCTCGTGGTGGTGGACGGCGGCGAACCGCTCGCGGTCTCCGTCGGCGGCTGGCCGGTGCCGTTCGGCATCGTGCTCTACGTCGACCGCCTGGCTGCGCTCCTCGTGCTCATCTCGAGCGTCGTGCTGGTCGCGGTCCTGCTCTTCTCGATCGGCCAGGGCGCCGCCGACGGTACCGATGAGACGCCGATCTCGATCTTCAACCCGTCGTACCTGATCCTCGCGGCAGGCATCTTCAACGCCTTCATCGCGGGCGACCTCTTCAATCTCTATGTCGGCTTCGAGATCCTGCTCGTCGCCTCGTACGTGCTGATCACGCTCGGCAGCACGGAGTCCCGGATCCGCACGGGTGCGGTCTACATCGTCGTCTCGCTGGTGTCGTCGATCCTGTTCCTGGCGTCGATCGCGATGATCTACGGTGCGCTCGGCACGGTCAACATGGCGCAGATCGCCGAGCGGATGTCGGAGCTCCCGCAGGAGACGCAACTGGTGCTGCACCTGATGCTGGTGGTGGCCTTCGGCATCAAGGCGGCGATCTTCCCGGTGTCCTTCTGGTTGCCGGACTCGTACCCGACCGCACCCGCGCCGGTCACGGCGGTGTTCGCAGGGCTGTTGACCAAGGTCGGCGTGTATGCGCTGATCCGTACCGAGACGCAGCTCTTCGCCTCGAACAGCATCGACACCCTGCTGCTCATCATCGCTCTCGCGACCATGATCGTCGGAGTGCTCGGTGCGGTCGCGCAGGCGGAACTCAAACGAATCCTGTCGTTTACCCTGGTCAGCCATGTCGGCTATATGATCTTCGGTCTCGCGATAGCGACCCCGGCAGCGATCGGTGCGACCGTGTACTACATCGTCCACCACATCGTCGTGCAGACGACGCTGTTCCTCGCGGTCGGTCTCGTGGAACGTCGAGCGGGGAGCACATCGATCCTGCGGGTGAAGGGACTCCTGAAGGTCGCGCCCGTGATCGCCGTGCTCTACTTCGTGCCGGCGATCAACCTCGGCGGCCTTCCCCCGTTCTCGGGGTTCATCGGCAAATTCGCGCTGTTCGAGGCCGCGGCATCCGTTGGCACACCGCTCATGCTTGTGCTGATCTTCGGTGGCATCATCACCTCGCTGCTCACGCTGTACGCCCTCATGCGTGCCTGGAACCTCGCGTTCTGGCGGGAGGAGGAGGACTCCACGGAGACCGAGGGACGCATCTCCTACCTCGGCAACGCCCCGGCAGCCGATGAGCAGCAGGAGCGTCGCCGCATCCCGAAGATCATGACCGTCGCGACCGGGGGGATGGTCGCGGTCACCCTCGCCCTCACCGTCTTCGCCGGTCCGCTCTATGCGCTCTGCGACCGTATCGGTGCCGCCCTGCTGCAACCCGTGAGCCTGGTGCAGCTGGAAGAGGAGGTGGGCTGATGGCGCCTGACACCCGACGGCACCTCTGGCGCGACCTCCGCGTGCAGCTGCCCTTCCTGGCGTGGCTCGTCGTGCTCTGGATGCTGCTGTGGGCGCAGTTCACCGTGCTGTCCTTCCTGACGGGGCTGATCGTCGCGATCTTCGTCACCCGCGTGTTCCGGCTGCCGACCGTCGCCCTCTCCGGCCGCGTCAACCTCTGGTACGCGGCGCTCTTCATCGTGCAGTTCCTCTTCGCCGTGCTCAACGGAGCGCTCTCGGTCACGGTCCAGGTGTTCGACTTCCGTCGGCAACCGGGCACGGCGATCATCGCGGTGCCGTTGCGCTACGCGGATGACCTGGTGATGACGCACGTCGCCGTGGTGTCGTCTCTGATCCCCGGATCGCTGGTCGTGGAGACCGACCGTGACCGGCGGATCCTCTACCTCCACGTGATCGGCGTCCGGACCATGGACGATGTGGAGAAGCAGCGCGCCGGCGTGCTCCGGTGGGAGCGCAGGATCGTGCGTGCGCTCGGCGACCCCGCGCAGTACCGTGCACTCAGGGCCGACGAGCGTGCCGGACTCGGAGCGAAGGGCGGTGTCCGATGAACATCCTGCTGCTGCTGATCATGGTCGTCTTCGGCCTCGCCGCGATCCTCGCCCTGGTCCGGATCGTGCGCGGGCCGTCGATCCTCGACCGCGCCGTCGCCTCCGACGTGCTCCTCACCGAGGTGATGTGCGTGATCGGTGCGGAGATGGCGATCAACGGGCACACCCGGAACATCCCGGTCCTCCTCATCATCGCGGCCATCGGAGTGTTCGGGTCGATCGCGGTCGCCCGGTTCGTCGCGAGAAGGGACAACACGACACCATGAACGTGTTCGGTCTCATGATCCCGGATGCCGTCATCGACGTGGCGGTCCTGGTGCTCATCCTGCTCGGCGCCGTGCTGTGCCTGTCCGCAGCGGTCGGACTGCTGCACTTCCGGGACGTGCCCTCCCGTCTGCACGCGGCCACCAAGCCGCAGGTGCTCGGGCTCCTCCTCATCTGCATCGCCATCGCGCTGTCGCAGCGGTCGGTCGGCGGCATCCTGCTCGGGTTGGTGCTGGTCGCTCCCGTCGTGCTGATGCAGTTCGCGACCGCTCCGCTCTCGGCGCACATGGTCGGACGGCAGGCCTATCGCAACGGCACCATCGAGCAGCGCGGCCTCGTCGTGGACGAGCTCGCCGAGTCGAAGCAGACCCCACCCGCTGCCGGCTGATCCTCCGCCCAGGGTCGCGACACCGGGGCTGAGAAGCGGTTCGTGATCATAACTCCCTAGATCCGAGCTCAGAGGGGTCGGATTCGCCGTAGTTCCTGCTGAACCGTCATGCTGTTGAGGAGTTGTGAACGGCGAGACTGCCGTCACCGCGGCCCTGACTGTTCCTCCCCAGCGACGGCATCGGGAAAGAACATCCCCATCCCGTGAAACCGGCCCCGCCCTTCGCGCCGATCCGTCAGGCTTCCCGGATGCGCCACATGACCATCCGCCAACGCGCTGCCCAGTTCTACGCCGCTACCGTCTTCTCGCGCGCCGACCTGACGGCGTCGGGAATGACCTCGCGCGACATCACTCGCGCCATCGACAGCGGTCGGCTTCGGCGACTGCGGCGAGACCGGTACGCCATCGAACCGGTGTCTGCCGCGGTGGCCGAAGCTGTACGGATCGGAGGGCGCCTGTCGTGCGTCTCGCTTCTCGTCGAGATCGGGGTCTTCGTCCATCTGCGAGATGTCCTGCATGTGCATGTGCGACCAGGATCCTCTCGGGTGCGACGACCTCAGTCGAAGCACACGCTCCTCCACTGGAACACATGGTCAGGCGACCCCGAACCGCTGCACGCGGCAGCGCTCGCCGATGCGGTGGCACAGGCGGTCCGGTGTCAGCAACCGCGTGCGGCCGTCGCGACGCTCGACAGCATCATGCACCACGGTCTGATGTCGTGGGACGAGGTCCTGCGCGTCTTCGAGTGGTTGCCCAAGCGCTATCGGCCGCTTCTCGCCCTGGTCGATTCGTCGGCGGAGTCGGGACCGGAGACGTTCATGAGGCTCCTCCTGCGTGCACTGGGAGTCACGTACGAGACCCAGGTGGTCATCGACGGTGTGGGACGGGTGGACTTCCTTGTCGAAGGGTGGCTCATCATCGAGTGCGACAGCAAGGAGTTCCACGAGGGCTGGGAGAAACAGGTCGACGATCGTCGGCGCGATCTGGCTGCCGCGACGAAGGGGTACATCACCATCCGTCCCCTTGCCTCAGACATCTTGCGCAGGGATTCCGCCCTGCGCGAGACAGTCGACGCCGTCATTCGGAGCCTGGGCCCGCACTTCCGGAACGGTGCGCGTGCACAACTCCTCAAGAAGTGAGCGAAATCCAGCTGCGCAGCGTTCAGATGCGGCAGGCTGCACCGAACTTGAGGAGTTGTGAACGCCGACGACGGGTGAGGGGTCAGAGACGGGCGGCGAACTCGTGGATCAGCCGGGCCGCGGGCTCGGAGTCGCTGATCAGGGTTCCGTGACCGTGGTCGGGGATGACTTCGAGAGCGGCCCCGGGAATGGCGTCGAGGATCTCGCGGCACCAGCTCAGCGGCGCCAGGGGGTCGCTCTCCCCGCGAAGCACCAGCACGGGGCACTCGATACGGACGAACGCGTCTTCGGGTTCGTGGACGATGGTCGCGCGCATCTTCCGGATCAGGTGCGGTCCTCCGCGCAGGTACTCCCTGGCCCCGCGCCAGAGGACCAACGGCCGCTCACCGATCAGGTCGAGCAGCAGGTACCGCGCTTGGGAGGCGACATTGCGGGCCGCCTTGTTCACGGTGGGGCCGGCGAGCACGGCACCCTCGACGAGAGAGGGATGCCGCGCCGCGAGCTCGGCCGCGATCTGACTTCCCATCGAGTGGCCGATCACGATGACCGGACCCGCCCCCGCGTGCTCCAGGTAGGCCGCGACCAGGTCGGCGTGCCGCTCCATGGTGAGGGTCCGCGTCGGCTCGGGCGCTTCGCCGAATCCGGGGAGGTCGAGCGCGATCACACGCCCCTCGAGGCGCTGCACGATGTCGAGGTAGACGCTACGGCCCATGCCGATGCCGTGCAGGAGCAGGTAGGTGTGAGGGCCCTCCCCGAACGTCTCGGCGATGAGGGTCGCACCTCCGTGTTCGAACTCCAGGAGCGTGGCGGGGGTGCCCTTCGGGGCGAGGTAGCTGGATGGCACCCACCTACGCTAGCCCAGCGCCCTGTGCCCCCGCGCCCTCCGCCGCAGGCGAATGTCAGCCGGCCGGGGTCAGTATCAGGGTGTCGACGGTGGCCGCTGTGACAGCCTTCTCGGAGAAGGCCCAGGGGGTCTGCACGCCCGCGGCCCAGTCCTCCGTCTGGTCGGTGTAGTTCGCGTGGAAGGCGTGGCCGGACGCGCCTGTGAGGTGGTTCCAGGTCGACGCGTCGAAGTCCGACAGGTCGACGACCATGCGCATCGAGGGCACCGTCGTCGTGGCGTACGAGACGCCGAGAGCCCATCCGGTCGCGTTCACCACGGACGCTCCGCCGCCCACGGGGAACGGGCCGCGGTTGAAGAGCGCTTCGATCGGCGCGATCCCGGAGGAGCCGAGCGTGTCACTGGTGAGGGTGATCGCGTGGAGGTCGCCCCAGTTCCACCGCGACACGTCCTCACCCTGCAGGTCGGCGAGCTCCTCGTATGCCTCTTCCGCCGACAACTGCAGCATGGAGTCCATTCCGTCGACCTCGAGCTTCTCGTTGGTCCACAGCGGGTCGGACGGATTCTCGAACATGTCGGCCACGACCGTGAAGAGTCGGCCTTGTCCGTCGATGGGAAGTGGGTGCTCACGGTCGGCGAAGATGTTCTGCACGAGGTTCGACCAGAGCACGTTGGCGTAGGCGGCCGCGGCCGAGGATGCCGAGTTCTGGGCGTCCCATGTGGCCAGCAGCGCCACGGCCTCCTCCGGGCCGGAGCCGCTGACCCGGATGTCGCCCATCACCGTCGCGAGCTGCTTGCCGATCCACATCTCGTTGTCCATCTGGATGTCGCGCATGTCTTGGGCGGTCAGCGGAGCGGCGGCGGCCCGTCGTTCGATCAGGTGCGCGATGCGTGCCGCGCGGTACCCGTAGTCCCAGTCGCGGGAGAGGAAGTAGGAGTAGTCGTCCGTCACGATCGCGTTGTTGGCGGTCACGATGTACCCCGAGTTGGGGTTGTACGACACCGGAAGGTCCTCGAAGGGGATGTAGCCCGTCCAGTCGTAGCTGCTGTCCCATCCGGGTTGAGGCATCCAACCGTCGCCCGCGCCGCGGACCGGGAGTCGGCCCGGAGTCTGGTAGCCGATGTTGCCCTCGGTGTCGGCATAGATGAGGTTCTGGGCCGGCACGTCGAAGAGGGATGCCGCGTAGCGGAAGTCCTCGAAGTCCTGCGCGGTGCCCAGGGCGAAGATCGCGGTCGCCGTCGTGCCGGGGTCGAGGGCGGTCCAGCGCAGGCTGACCGCGTACTCGGCGTCGTCCCCGGCGCCGGGGACGGGAGCGGTGGCACCACCGGCATCGAGGGCCGGTGCGGGGTCCGCGGCGATCGCCGTGAAGTCATCCGTGAGGCCCGAGATGATCGGCCCGTGCACGGTCGACCGGATCGTCAGCTCGATGTCGTCGGAACCGGCGACCTTGATCGTCTCGGTGCGCTGATCGAGCGGGACGAGCTCCCCGTCGCGCCAGTACTCGTCGCCGACGACACGCTCGACGTACAGGTCGGTCACGTCCGTCGTCAGGTTCGTGAATCCCCAGGCGACCTGTCGGTTGTGCCCGATCACGATGCCGGGCAGCCCCGAGAACGAGAACCCGCTGACATCGAACGGACAGGCGTCGTTCACGGTCGAGCACGTGAGCTGCACCTGGTACCAGACGGAAGGAAGGGACGCGCCCAGGTGCGGGTCGTTCGCGAGCAACGGCATGCCGCTCTCGGTGAGGTCCCCGGAGACCACCCAGGAGTTCGAGCCGATTCCCTCGCCCACATCGCCCACGAGTTCGCTCGCCGCTTCGATGACGCTCGATGTCTCGGTCCACTCGATCGTCGTGGTCGCCTGCTGGATCTGTCCCTCGGTCCCGGGAGAGGTGTAGGCGGCGGGCTCCGCACCGGTGTCGAGGGCGGGCACGGTGGAGATCTTCGGGACGATCACCGGATTCTCATCGAACGGGTAGTCAGGGTAGAGCTGCGCCAGCAGTTCGCTGGTATCGGCCGGCGTCTCGCCGGCCTCGTTCGAATCGGCGGCGAGGAGCGATCGCTCGGTCTCGTTCTCGATGTTGCCCCGGAGATCCCAGGCCATCGCCTTGAGCCAGGCTACGGAGTCGGCGGGTTCCCAGGGCTCGGGGGCGTAGTCGGGATTCTGTATGCCGAGAACTGCATATTCGAGCGAGAGCTCTGCTCCGGAGCGGGACGCGAGGTAGGCGTTGACCCCCTCGGCGTAGGCGTCGTAGTAGCCGAGGGTGGTGTCGTCCATCGCCTCGACCTCGGCCTCGGCGACGTCGCGCCAGCCGAGGGTGCGCAGGAACGCATCGGTCGCCGCCTGCGACTCGCCGAACATCTCGGCGACCCGACCAGCGGTCACGTGGCGGCGGAAGTCCATCTCGAAGAAGCGGTCCTGGGCGTGCACGAAACCCTGGGCGTAGAAGAGGTCATCCGTGGAGTCCGCCGTGATCGTCGGGATTCCGCGCACATCTCGCTGCACGGTGACCTCGGACTCGAGGCCATCCAGCTCCAGCGTGCCGGACGTCTGCGGGAAGGAGCGCTGGATCGTCCAGGTGACGAAGAACGCCGCGGCCACGGCGACCACCACGATCGCGGCCACCACCAGGAACGCGATACGTCCGATCCGGACGCCCACCGAGGGGCGCGTGCGTGTGGCGGAAACCTGCGAATCGGTCGTCATCGTCGAGAACTCTTTCGGGTAGACAGGTGGAACTCAGTCCCGTCGAGCCCCAGTGCGCGTGTCAGGGTCGCGCCTTCGCATCCTATCCGGGATCGTCAGCCGATCAAGCTCGGTTGCAGGTCGCGCAGGGTGCGGCGATGGGTCATGCGCGTCACGCCGATCATCGCCAGCAACAGCGCTCCGGCGAGCCAGGCCCCCAGGACGGCCAGATCCCATCCGGCGCGCGCGTAGTCGCCACCGTACATGAGCTGTCGCATCGCGTCGACGACGTACCCCAGGGGGAGGACGTGGTGGAGAGCGGCGAGCGGGCCGGGCAGCGTCTGCCACGGGAAGGTCCCTCCGGCGGTGACCAGCTGCAGCACCATCAGCACCAGGCCGAGGAACTGGCCGACCGACCCGAGCCAGACATTGAGGGCGAGGATGATCGCCGCGAAGGTGGCCGAGGCGAACATCAGCACGCCCAGGGTGCCGAGGGGGTGGTCGAAGCTGAAGCCGAGAGTGATGGCCAGGATGCCCATGAGCCCGAGCATCTGCACGGCGCCCAGCATCGCCGGGGTCAGCCACCCGGCGAGGGTGATGCGGATGGGGGAGTGCAGGGCCGTGATCGCGCGCCGCGAGATCGGCTTCACGATCAGGAACAGCGCGTAGATGCCGATCCATGCCGAGAGAGCGGCGAAGAACGGGGCGAGTCCGGCGCCGTAGTCCTCGGCGGAGGCGACCTTGTCGCTCGACACCTTCACGGGGTCCGCGATCGTGTCGGCCTGCAGGCTCCGCAGCTCCGGGGTGGAGGACGGAATCGCCTCGACGCCGGCGGCCAATCCGTCCCGCAGCTCGGTCGTTCCGGATGCGAGTGTCGCGAGACCGTCTCGCAGCTGGACGGCACCGCTGTTCGCGGCAGAGGCTCCGGTCGCGACCGTGCCTGCGCCCGTGGCGAGATCGGCCGCACCGGAGGCGAGGGATGCGGCGCCGTCGGCGAGCTGGTCGACCTTGCCGACCGCGCTCTGCACCTGGGCGTTGCCTTCTTGCAGCCGTGAGCCCAGCGGGTCGAGGGTGGCGAGGACCTGGTCGATCTCCTCCGAGGTGAAGCCCCGCTCCGTCAGGGCGTTCGTGATGTCGGTGCGGACTTGCGGGAGTGCGTTCGTGGCTTGCTGGACCGCCGCTCCGGCGCGGTCGGCGACCTCCGCCAACTGACGGTTCCCCGCGCTGACCTGCTGTGCGCCGTTCGCGAGGGTCTGCGCTCCTGCCGCGAGTTGTGCCGTGCCGTCCGCGAGCTGAGCGGTGCCGTCCGCGAGCGTGGAACTCCCCGTCGCGGCGGTCCCTGCGCCGTCGGCGAGCTGCGTCGCCCCGTCCGTAGCTGTGACGAGCTTGTCGCGCACCTCGCTGAGTCCGGTGAGCAGCCGCTCTGCGGCCTCGCTGCCGACCATCTCGGCCACCGAGCTGCGGATCTTCTCCACGGCCTGCGTGCCCATCGACGACGCGAGGTAGTTGTTCGCGTCGTTCGTCTCGAGTTCGATCCTCGCCTGATGCGGATCGTCCCCGGCGGCTGAGGTGAGCGCTGCGGAGAAGTCCGCAGGGATGGTCACGGTGAAGTCCACCGTGCCGGTCCGCAGTGCCTCGGACGCCTCGTCCGCGCTCATCCGCTGCCAGTCGAAGGCGTTGCCGTCGATGAGATTCTCCGCGACGTCCTCGCCGTAGTTCACCTCGTCGTCGGTGGCCGGCTCCGCGCCGGTGGTGGGGGCGGGGGCGCCCTCGTCGTCGACGACCAGGGCGACGGGAACCTCGGGGAACTTGGCGTACGGATCCTGGTTCGCCCAGAGGTACAGCCCGCCGTAGAGGATCGGCACGCAGATCAGGGCGACCAGGGCGAGGATCCCCATCCTGCTCGCAGTCAGTCGCCGTAGTTCGGCAGCGATCATGGCGGGAACTTTCATCGCCCGCCTCCGTTCTCTGTGGAGTCCTCGTGGTGTGTGGTGTTGGGGGGTTCGTTGGGGCTCGTGGTGTCCGCCGACACGCCAGATGCAGGACCATCGGTGTCGTTCGGTCCGACATCTGGCGTGTCGGCCACCGTATTGGCCACGGCCACGGCCTCGGGGGTGGGGGAGGGGAGCGGGGGAAGCGGCTCGACGGGACCGGAGGCGTTGATCGCCTCGAACTCGTGCATGCGCTCCAGGGCCACGGCCGCCGATCCGCCGACGATCACGAGCATCGCGTAACCGCGGTCGGCGAACTCCCCGGCGATGCGCCACCAGCCGTCCGGGCTTCCGCCGTGACGGTCGGGGGAGACGAGGACCAAGCCCTCGACCCCTTCACGCAGCACGGCGAGCTCGCACAGGATGCGCACGCGGGCAGCCGGGTCGATGTTGCCGATGGGGACCGAAGCGAGCTCGCTGAAGCCCAACCGCGCCAGCCAGCGCCGTGCGTGCAGGGGCGTGGCGCCGACGCCGGCGAACATGAGCTCCTCCCCCACGACACCGGCCAGGGTGATGTCCGGATGCGGATCGCTCACATCGGGGGCATCGACCAGCGCGATGCGTCGGCGCAGCGCTTTCGGATCGGCCGAGCCGTCGATGCTCACTCGCCCGGTGTCGGTGCGCATGCGGCCGCTCGCGATCAGCCCGAGCACGGTCGGGCGCTGCTCCGTCTCGGAAAGGGCGAACCGCACGGCGCCGGTGTGGAACTCCAGCGACGTCAGCGGAAGTGCCTGACCGCCACGTCCTTTGCTCACGTCCAGCAGGGTGACCTTCATGCGCGAGTCGTCCTCTCCGCCGGGGCAACGGCGATGTCGGGGTGGGCGGTGAGGAGATCGTCGGCTTCACGCCAGGAGAGGCCGGCGATGCTCAGCACGGTCCGCACCGCGACGTCAGCAGCCTCGGAGCTGGGGGTATCCGCGCGTGCGACGACGGTGCGTGCCATCTCCTCGATCAAGCGTGCCAGCGTCGGCGTGGAGAGGTCGGTACGGAAACTCCCGTCTTCCTGGCCGCGGCGCACGAGGTCGGCGACGGTGCGGCGCAGCGGTGCGAGTGCCGCCGCGGTGTGTTCCACGTGGGTCTCGTCGAGCGCGAGTGCTGCCGCGAGGTGCACGTGCGCGGCTTCGTGCCAGAGCCGGGCGGCGAGGCGGGCGAGCGTGATCCGGGCGTCCTCGTCATCGATCGACGCGGCGATGGCGTTGAAGCGCTGTGCTCCGGTCGAGATGAGCTCACGGATGAGGGCGTCGCGATCGTCGAAGTGTCCGTAGAGCGTGCGGCGGGAGAGGCCTGCGTTGCGCGCGATGACATCGATCGAGGCATAGGGATCGACCGCAAGAGTCGAACGCGCGGCGGCCAGGATGACGGCACGATTCTCGACGGCGTCGCGACGGGGTGCACGGGTTGTCATGAGTCCAGAATACGTATCATGCACACCATTGTGCAAGATAGTGGCACGGATTCGAAGTCGGCTCACAGAGTCCATGCCGCGCAGGCAGGACTCGCCCACGGAGGAATGAGCGACCCGGATGGATCAGCCATGCATCCGTGGGCGGATCATGCAGCTGCGCGGCAGGCTCGCGTGCGTCGCGGGCCGGTGCGAGTGGTGAGGCTCGGGGTCAGTCGGTGCCCGAGTCGAAGGCCGCACCCTCGGAGGCGGAGTCGACGGCATCGGCCAGGGTCTCATCGGCCTCGGAGACCGAGCCCTCGACGGCTCCGGTGATCTCGCTCGCCTCGCCGGCCGTGACGCGACCCACCAGCTCGCCCGTCGCGCCGCCCACGAGGCCGAGGCCCGCGTACTGCTCCAGGCGTGCACGCGAGTCGGCGATGTCGAGGTTGCGCATGGTGAGCTGGCCGATGCGGTCGACCGGGCCGAAGGCGGCATCGCCGACACGCTCCATCGACAGCTTCTCCGGACCGTAGGAGAGGTTCGAGGACACGGTGTCGAGGATGGTCCAGTCGTCGCCGCGGCGCAGGCGGATCGTCACGGTGCCCGAGATGGTGAGGCCGACCCAGCGCTGGATCGACTCGCGCAGCATGAGCGACTGCGGCTCCAACCAGCGGCCTTCGTACATGAGGCGACCGAGGCGACGACCCTGCTCGTGGTACGTGGCGAGGGTGTCTTCGTTGAGGATGCCGTTGACCAGGCGCTCGTAGGCGATGAACAGCAGCGACATGCCCGGAGCCTCGTAGATGCCGCGCGACTTCGCCTCGATGATGCGGTTCTCGATCTGGTCGCTCATGCCCAGGCCGTGGCGTCCGCCGATGGTGTTCGCCTCCATGACGAGGGCGACCGGGTCGCTGTACTCGACACCGTTGATCGCGACCGGACGGCCGGCCTCGAAGGTCACGGTGACGTCTTCGGTCTCGATCGCGACGGAGGGGTCCCAGAACTTCGCGCCCATGATCGGGTCGACGGTCTCGAGCGAAACGTCCAGGTGCTCGAGCGTCTTCGCCTCGTGCGTCGCGCCCCAGATGTTGGCGTCGGTCGAGTACGCCTTCTCGGCGGAGTCGCGGTACGGGAAGTCGCGCGCGACCAACCAGTCGCTCATCTCCTTGCGGCCGCCCAGCTCGGTGACGAAGTCGGCGTCGAGCCACGGCTTGTAGATGCGCAGACGCGGATTGGCGAGCAGGCCGTAGCGGTAGAACCGCTCGATGTCGTTGCCCTTGTAGGTGGAGCCGTCGCCCCAGATGTCGACGCCGTCCTCCTTCATCGCGCGCACCAACATGGTGCCGGTGACGGCGCGGCCGAGGGGCGTGGTGTTGAAGTAGGTCTTGCCGCCGGAGCGGATGTGGAACGCGCCGCAGGAGAGGGCGACGAAGCCCTCTTCGACCAGGGCGGTCTTGCAGTCGATCAGGCGCGAGGCCTCCGCGCCGTACTCCAGCGCGCGGCCGGGGATCGATTCGATGTCGTCTTCGTCGTACTGGCCGAGGTCGCCGGTGTACGTGAAGGGCACGGCACCCTTCTCGCGCATCCACGCGACGGCGACGGAGGTGTCGAGTCCTCCGGAGAAGGCGATGCCGACGCGCTCGCCGACGGGCAGGGACTGGAGGACCTTGGACATGGCTCCCAGTCTATCCGCGGGCGGCGTGTCGCCCTGTCCCGCATGACGGTGGGGATGCCGCCCTCAGGCGAGGAGGACCTCCACCCGGAGCGCGGCATACGTGCCCAGGGCGCGACGGTCGCACGTGAGTAGTGGGACGGCGGCATCCCGTGCGGCCAGGCCCACGAGTCCGTCGTACACCGAGCCCCCTGCGATGCCCGCCTCGGCGAAGGTGGTGGTCGCAGCCGCCGCCGTTGTCGGCGAAAGCGGTGCGGAGGCGGGGAACGACCGGTCGATGATCTCCTGCGCGCGACCGGGACTGACGCGGGCGGCGCCCGGCATGCGCGTCAGCACCGAGTAGGTCTCGACGGCCACGTGCCCGGCGAGCCCGATGACGCGACCGCGGGTGAGTTCGAGCATCCGTTCGTGTGCCGGGTTCCGGTCATGGACCAGCGCGATCGCGGCACTGGTGTCGAGGAGGAGATCAGCGCTGATCGGCAAGTCGGAGCTCCCGGACCTCGTCCACGGTGAGTGTCGGGCCGCCTGTGATGATGAGACGGCCATCCTTCTCGATGAGGTTGTCCGGAGCGTCGATCTCGATCCGGATGCCGTTGCCGTCGAGCAGGAGATCGACCGGGCCGGGGATCAATCCCACGCGCTCACGGAGCGCGGCCGGGATCACTATCCGCCCTGCCTTGTCCATGGTTGCTCGCATGCCATGACAGTACTATTCGAATGGTGGCAACGGAGTGCTTCCTCTCGGCGGCATTCTCCTGGGCTTCCAGAGGCGAAAACGGAGGCGCGGTGGGCGCGGGGCGGCGTGTCGAGGTGCGACTCGCCGATGGGCGCACGACACGTCTCCGTTTTGGCCGAAGTCGGAGCGGCGGGGAAGCCCACCGAGGTGGGAGAGTGGGCCCACGGAGGTACGACATGGGTGGAGCGATCCTGTGGGGTGCGGTCGCGGCGGCACCGCTGTTCGTCGGCGCGGCGCTCGCGCTGCTCCGGAAGTGGCCGCCGCGGTGGCTCGGTATCGTCCTGGGCTTCGGTGCGGGCGCGCTGATGGCGTCGATCGCCTTCGAGCTCTGGGAGGAGGGGCTCGATCTGGCGGGCCCCATCCCCCTGGTGATCGGCGTCGCGGCCGGAGCGATCAGCTACTACATCGCCGACCGCATCCTCGACGCGCGTGCCGCGAAGACCACGGCGAAGGCGGGCGGAGGTCAGCTCGCGGTGGGGGCGCTGCTCGACGGCATCCCGGAACAGCTCGTGCTCGGGATCGGCCTCGCTTCGGGGGAGCCGGTCAGCATCGCCCTCGTGGTCGCCATCCTGGTCTCGAACCTCCCCGAATCGATCGGTTCGGCCGCTGACCTGCTCGACGGGGGCATGGCGAAGTCGCGGGTGCTGCTGCTGTGGGCCGGGGTCGCCGTGCTCTGCGCCCTCGCGACGGTCGCGGGATTCGGGCTGGCGAGCATGACCGGGAACGAGTTCCGGTCGGCGGCGAGCGGCTTCGCGGCCGGGGCGCTGCTGGTGATGCTCGTGGACTCGATGATCCCCGAGGCGCAGTCGAAGGCGAAGGAGTCCACCGGGCTCGCGACCGTGCTGGGCTTCGCGCTCGCCGCGGGTCTGGCGCTGGCGAGCTGACGATCAGGTCGCTCCGTGCTCCTGGTCTCGTCGGACGACACGACCGGTGATGTGCTCGATGTGGAACGCCAGGGGGAGATCACGATCGCTCCCGGCCCACGGGGTCACACGAGCGCCGGCACCCGCCGCCTTCTCCTCGGGCACTCGGGACAGGGAGCCGTGCAGCAGCACGCTCCAGGCGGTGCTGCCGAGAGGGTCGTGATAGTCCACCTCGAACGAGACGTCGGCCGGCTCACGCGTCAATTCGGCCAGCAGCCCGTCGGGTGCGGTGCGCAGGAGGAGATCGCGGCCGGAGACGACGTAGTTGACGGGCAGGATCTGCACGCGGTCGTCGTGGACGAAACCGATGCGGCCGATCGTGGTGGTGCGCAGCAACTCGGAGGACTGCTGTTCATCGAGCACTCGGATCATCCGCGCCTCCTTTCCCTGTGGCGCCAGGCTATCCACGGCGGGAGTCGCGTTCAAGGGACACCTCGACCGAGGTGCGGAACGCACCCGCCATTCGGCGGACGGAACGCGTCGGATCGGCCTCGGCTGGCGGGTTATCCTCGGGTGCCGCGTGCGCGAGGCTGGCGAGACGCCGCCGCGACGGCGGCCGAGGACAAAGGAGTTCTGATGACGGACACGACCCTGGCACGACCGCCCTTCGATCCCGAGCTCGAAGCCGCGCTCGCCCTCGTCGGCGACCAGCTGCCATCCACGCTGACGCCCGAGATGATCCCGCTGCTGCGGCAGTCGCCCGTGAGTGGGGACGAGGAGATCTTCGCGGTGCTCGCGGAGCGGGGCTTCACGCGGCGCGACGTCGCGATCGCGGGCCACGGGGGCGACGAGATCGTCGTCTCCGTGGTCGAGAAGGAAGGACGCACCGGTACGGGTCCCGGCTTCTTCCACACACACGGCGGCGGCATGATCATCGGCAACCGCTGGCTCGGCGTGGTCGGATTCCTCGACTGGGCGGAGAGTTTCAACGGCGTCATCGTCACGGTGGAGTACCGACTCGCTCCGGAGTTCCCCGACCCGTACCCGGTGGAGGACTGCTACGCGGGGCTGCTGTGGACCGCGGAGCATGCCGACGAGCTCGGCATCGACACATCACGGCTGCTGATCGGCGGAGGCAGCGCCGGTGGCGGGCTGGCTGCGGGCACCGCCCTCCTCGCGCGTGACCGGCAAGGCCCCGCGCTGATCGGGCAGTTGCTCATCTACCCGATGCTCGACGATCGCGATGCATCGGTGTCGACGCAACAGATCGACGGGATCGGTGTCTGGGACCGGGGATCGAACGTCACCGGATGGTCGGCGCTCCTGGGTGACCGGAGGGGCACGGAGGACGTGTCGATCTACGCTGCGCCTGCGCGTGCGACCGACCTCTCGGGCCTCCCGCCCGCCTTCATCGACTGCGGCAGCGCCGAGGTGTTCCGCGACGAGGATGTCGCGTACGCCACGAAGCTCTGGGAGGCCGGCGTTCAGGCCGAACTGCACGTCTGGGCCGGAGGATTCCACGGCTTCGACATGTTCGCCCCGCACGCCGCCGTCGCGCAGGCCATGCTCGCGGCCCGCGACGACTGGGTGAGGCGCCTGCTCTCCTGAGTTCGGATTCCACGCCCGACGGGGTCGAGGCCGATCGACCCCGTAGGGTGGAATCCCCGTGCGATGGAGCCCGACATGCAAGACCTGCTGGGGCGGCTCACCGCCCTCGACCCGGATGCCAGCGAGACGCTCAAGGTCGTCGCGTACTTCGATGCCCTGGTGGCCCGTTCCGTCGGCGTCGAGAGCATGCTGCGCGGAGCCGCGGTGCTCAGCGGCGCGACCGCCGGGCACCGTGACGGACGACAGATCGTTCGGGTGCGCGCGGACGGGGTGCGCATCGACCCCGTCGAGCCGTCGCCCACCTGGCCCGTTCGGGAGAGCGGCCAGGACGCGATCGCCTGGATCGAGCGCGACGGGGACCCGCACACCAATGACGCGATGATCCTGGAACGGCTCAGTCTCGCACTCGGCATCATCCGCGCGCGTCGTGCGGTCGGTCCGGAGAGCGCGGTCGAGCTGGCGATCAGCTCCTACGCCGGCGCCGATGAGAGGGCCGCCGCACTGCCGCGCCTCCGACTCTCCGCGGACACGCTGCGGATGGTCGCCTCCCCTCCCGACCCGGCGCCCCTGCCGCAGCATCCTTCCGCCGTGGTCGCCACGAGGCACGGACTCACGCGCGCGACGATCCTGGATGCCTCCGCCGGGGTGCGGGGCGCCTGGCCGGACGACGCGGAGCTGCGGCTGGGCCTCGGGGTCGTCGGCACGGGGGAGCAGCTACCGCGATCGTGGTCATCCGCTCTGGTGGCGGTCCGGCTGACCGATCCCGCGGAACCGGTCGTCGATGCCGCCGACCTCGGAGCGCTCCTGCTGGTCGCGGAGGCCGCGGACACCAGCCCCCTCCATCCGGATGCCGCCGCGCTCGCGGCCCTCGACGACCGAAGCCGGGGATTGCTCGACGCCGTCTCCGAGGAGCAGAGCATCCGGGCGGCGGCGGTGCGCCTGGGAAAGCACCACTCCAGCGTGCAGGAGCGGATGGCGGCGCTCGTGGGGATCCTGGGCTACGACCCGCGCACCTCTCGCGGGCACGCCCGTTACGTCCTCGCCCGCATGCTGCTGACCCTCAGCGGCTGAGGCCACCCGTGCGACCTACTCGTAGCCCGGGTAGTCCTGCAGTCGCGTCTCGAACTCCTCCCGGTCGGCGTCGCTGAGCACCCCGCTCGCGAGCACGAACAGCTGGAGCCCTTCGAGCGGCTCGCCGGTGCGGGCGTGCTGCGCTTCGCGCGCCGCGAGGAATCCGCCGTCCTGATCATTCGAGAGGTCGTAGATGTCGGCGTAGAAGCGCAGCGGATCCGGGTAGTTCTCGGTGTAGTACTCCCACGTGTGCTGCGAACGCGGATCGTCGCTGCCGTACAGCTTCGTGATCATCCCCGGGTCGATGCCGGAGACGGCAGGGTCGTTGAACGAGTACAGGTTCCACAGCCCGTGCTCGACCACCACGTCGTCGATC
This sequence comes from Microbacterium paraoxydans, assembly GCF_020524545.1. GTDB lineage: Bacteria > Actinomycetota > Actinomycetes > Actinomycetales > Microbacteriaceae > Microbacterium > Microbacterium paraoxydans_C. The sequence goes on from NZ_JAIVLG010000006.1 coordinate 28,706, forward strand.
ACGGCCATGACCGCATGTTTGCGCTCGTCGTCCTGGACGGGCTGCTCGGTGGCCCAGCCCTGCGAGGTGTATTCGACGAGCATCGACTCCCCGCCGTATCCGTTGCGCTCGGGGCGCAGGTCCTCGTCGCCCACCGCGACCCAGGTGTACCCGAACTCCTGCGTGAGCCGCGCGCGGATGTCGGCGAAGAGCGCCTCCGACTGTGCGCGCACTTCCTCCAGGGACTGCTGCGCGAGAGTCTGCTGCGGATCCGTGCCCTTGATCCCCGGATACGCCTCCGCATGCTTCTGCTCGGCCGATTTCATGCCCTCGTAGTTGCCCGAGGCCGACGTCTGCAGGGCGCTCATGCCGCCGACGGTGGCGACGTTGAACAGGATCGTGACGATCAGGGCGATCGCCCCCAGCAGGCGCCCCCGGGGCGAGAGCAGAGCGGCGATGACGGTGGCGACCACGACGAGCTGCGCGGTCACCATCGTGACGCTGTAGAGGATGTCGGTGCTGCCGGCCAGCAGTGTGCCCAACAGCGACAGGGCGAACAGGACCGCGATGGCGAGGGCCGTCCACCCGAGTGCGTTGGCGGGCTTCTTCGGGTCTTCCTCGATCGCGACGGAGACCACAGCGGGGGCGGAGGGGACGAAGGCCTCACGACGCGCGCCGCGGTAGCCGCCGGGAGGGGGCACCGGGGGCGCGCCCTCGGTCCCCGCGAGGTAGCGGGCCCGCTGCTTCTCGTGATCCATCACCACGGCTTGTCCGTTCCCGACCCGCCGGGGTCATCGCCCAGCTGCTGGTCGCGCTCCTGGGTGCCCTGCTCGAGCTTGTCCTGAAGATCCTGCAGCTTGTCCTCGGACGGTTGCTCGTCCTCGTCCGGCTGCGAAGGCGGGGGCTGCTGCTGCTGATCCTGCTCCTGTTGCTTCTGCTTCAGGCGGTCCTCGGCGCCGTCGAGCGTGTCGGACATGTCGCGCTGCGGATCGGACGACTGCTCCTGAGCCCCTTCGCTGTGGCACTCCTCGGGCGTCTCGGCGATGATCGTCAGTGCCTCACCGTAGAGCTGGGTCGCGGTCACACCGTCGCCGTCGGCGCGTGCGGCGTCGCCCATCCGCTCGACGACGAGAGCCAGGTTGATCCGCACTCCGCACACTTCGAGCCCCGTGGCCAGGGAGAGTGCTTCCTCGAGCTCCGCCCTCGCCTGCGGCAGCTGCTCGGCCGCTCCGAGAGCCGTGCCGATGTTGAAGGGCGCCTTGTACGGCTCGAACCAGTTGAGGAAGTCCTGTCCGCGCGCCGCCGCTTCCGAGCCGGCGAAGTCGTCGACCACGTAGGCGGTGATCGCCTGGTGCGCGAACGCGTACATGCTCAGCAGCTTGCCCACGAAGAACAGCGCGGCGAGAGTGAGGGGGAGCGTGCCGATGGCGACCCATCGACGGACACGGCGGCGTCGCCGGTTGGACCGCAGGAGCGCGGCGGCGGCATCATTCGACATCGTCACGAGGCGGCTCCCGGTCCCCGGCGGGATTCCCGGGGTGCGCGCAGTCGCCGGAGCTGTGCGATCAACATCGTGGCGCGCGCGAGCTCGACGCCGAGGATGAGGAGGATGACGAGCGCCGCGACCCAGTACAGCTCGATGACGTTGCCGACCTCTCCGGACTCGGCGTAGTCGGTCGTCGTCGACGGTGCTTCGGGCAGCACGGGTTCGCCATCCGCGGTCCGATGCTGGTAGTCCACCCCGAGCTGGTCGGCGATCCTCTCCAGGTTCCCTTCGTCGATCACGGACAGGGCGTCGGATCCCTGGTATTGGATGTAACCGGTCCCGCTGTCGGAGAGGTCGCCGGTGGTGATGCGCATCGGTCCGCCCTCGGCCGTGCCGTAGCCGAAGACGCCGCCCGCGTCGGTGTACTTCTCGCTCCCGCTGAACGGCTCCGGCGGGGTGTCGACGGTCTGCTCGCCGTCACCGAGGTAGAACACCATCCGCGACCGGTCGGGCGAGGACTCGGCCGCCGAGGCGAGCGTCTCGGCGAGCAGCGGCGCGGCGAGGCCGATCGAACTCCCGCGGGACTGGCTGGTGACCTCGGGTCGCAGCACGTCCAGCGAGCCCAGGAGAGACGTGGTGTCGGTGGTGAGCGGCATCCGCAGCTCGGCCGCGGCGTCCGACGTGATCAGGGCGAAGCGCGCGCCCGGATACTCCTCGACGAGCGCGCGCACGTCTTCGCGGATGCCGTCGAGTCGAGGCTCTCCCTCGCCCCAGTCCTCGGCGACGATGCTGGCCGTCGTGTCGACGACCAGCACGATGTCGGTGTCCGTCGCGAGGGTCTGGGTGGCACCGCCGGGGATGCCGGGGCGCAGCAGCATCGCGACGCAGGCGAGCACCAGCACCAGGCGCATGGCCCAGAGGGCGCGGCGTCCGGCGAGGGAGCCCGCTGCGGACGCGGCAGAAGCCGTCGACGTCGCCGGTCGCACCAGGATCCAGAAGACCAGGGCGATGATCGGGAGGCAGATCAGGGCGATCAGCAGCGGGGCGAGGACGGGATGGAAGATCACAGTCGCACCCTCCACAGCACCACGACGAAGGCCAGGAGGCAGATCGACAGCAGCGCGATCCAGACGTCGGGGGTGTCGGTCCAGACCACCTGCGCCTCCCCGCGCAGCTCGGTGGCCTCCTGCTCCTGCACCTGGGTGACGATGTCGGAGACGGTGGTCGTGTCGCGCAGGCCGAACGCGGCGCCGCCGGTGGACTCCGCGGCCGAGGTGAGTTCGGCGCTCACCGTGGCGTCCTTGCCCTGCACCGGATTCAGGGCGAACACGCGCACGCCCTTGGACGCCGCGTAGGCGGCCGCTTCGTCGAGCGTGACGATCGATGCGCCGTTGATCTCGTTGTCGGTGGCGAAGATCACCGAGCGTGACCGGTCGTCGTCCGGGTGGTCGAAGCCCATCGTGCAGGCGGCGAGTCCGTCGCCGATCAGCGAGGCGCCGTCGCCGTTGAGCGTGCCGAGCCAGTGCTCCGGGATCTCGTCGCCGTAGTCGAAGCTCCGGGTCATGCTCTCGAGGTGCTCGCGGATGAAGTCGTAGTCGTCGGTGAGCGGGAAGATCTGCACCGGTGAGCTGTTGAAGATCGTCAGGCCGATCCGTTCGCCCTCGAAGCCGTCCAGCAGCTCGTCGAACACCGTCAGCACTTCGACGTCGACCTCGGTCATGGATCCCGAGACATCGAGGCACAGCATGATGTCTCGGCTCGTGTTGACCGGCTGGACGGTCTGCGCCGACATCGGTCGGGCGGACACCACCCCGGCCACGAGCGCCGTCACCGCGCCCAGGGCGAGGATGCCCGAGAGCGCCACCGCTCGCTTCGCCAGGGCCTGACGGAAGGTGGGCAGCGCGCGGAGCCGTTCGGCGCGGGCGATCCGTGCCGTGTCCCCTGCGCGACTGCGGCTGCTCCGGCGCAGACCCAGGACGAGGCCGATCGCCACCGCGATCAGCACGAGCGCCGCTGCCGCGAACAGCACCCAGGTATTCGCTAGTGCCATGAGCGCACCACCGTCCTGGCGGCCTCGGCACCGGCGACGGGATCGATCGCGGGACCCTGTCGGAAGATGCTCGGGTAGTAGTGCCTGCCCATCGCATCGATGAGTGCGGGATGGACGCCCCGCGCCACGAGGTCATCGAGCGCGAGGACGGGCGCCTCCAAGCCGCTGTACTCGTTGACGAAGGTCCGCACGACTCGGCTCAGTTCGAGGTTCGCCTGTCGCGGGGAGAGGCGGCGCTCGCGGTAGTCGGTCTCGATCTGCTGGATGCGCGTCAGGTACTCGGTGCGCAGCTGCGACAGTACGTCGACGATCAGCGGTGCCTGTCCGGCGCTCTGCTCGCCGACGGACAGGGTGTGCCGCGGGCGGGTGAGGAGGATCAGGAGCCAGGCCGCCGCGATCAGCACGAGCAGGATGCCGAGCGCGAGCAGCATCCATCCCCAGCCGTACTGCGCGGGAGGGTAGAGCTCGTCAGAGCCGGGCATTCGACCTCCGATTCAGCAGCTGCAGGAGCTGCGTGACGGCGTCGTCCTGCCCGTCCAGGGAGGCGTGGCTGATCTCCATCCGCGTGAGGAGTTCGGCGAGACGCGCGGCGTCGGCCTCGCGCTGCGCGGTGAGCTCTCGCACGATCCCACGGTCGCCCTGCACGAAGGCCGGCACCTGCCAGCGGCTGTCGACGTCGCTGCGGATGCGCCCGGTCGCGTGGTCGAGCACGGGCTCGGCGTCGCGCAGAGTGAGCCACAGGACATCGTGCTGCACGCGCAGGCGGCGCAGCATCCGTTCGGTCTCGTCGGTGATCGGTGCCTCATCGGTGACGAGGACCACGATCATCCGGCGGGAGATCGTGCGCGTGATGAACGACAGCAGGGCATCGCGGTCGCTCGGCGCGGAGCTCTCGTCGATCGCGTGGTCGATGGTGCGAAGGGCGTGTTCGAGCGCCCCCTCGCTGCGGCCCGGCGCGAGCCGACGCACCTTCGCGGAGTCGCCGTAGACCGTGGTGAAGTCGTCGCCGTGGCGCAGCGTCAGCACGCCGAGCACGCCCGTGGCGAGGATCGCCAGCTCCTTCATCGAGCGTTCATCGGCGGCGAGGGCCGACATCGAGCGGCCGGTGTCGACGGCGAACAGGACGGTGTGCATCCGCGTCGCGCGCGAGCGCTTGACCAGAGGAGTGCCCAGTCGTGCCGTCGCCCGCCAGTCGATGTCGCGCACCTGATCGCCGTACTCGTACTTGCGCAGGTCTTCGAAGTCGAGGCTCCGCCCGCGCAGGAGCGATGCGTAGGCACCGTCCAGTGCGTGCAGCGACTTGCGCGTCGAGTGGATGAAGAGCTTGCTCTTCACCTGCGTGATCAGGCTGGCCATGGACGGGTCAGGGGGTGGGGACCGACGCGAAGATCTGGTCGATGATCTCCTCGCTGCGGATGCCCTCGGCGTCGGCCTCGAAGGTCAGGAGCACGCGGTGACGGAGCACGAGGTGCCGCAGCTCGCGGATGTCTTCGGGGAGCACGTGCGCGCGCCCCTTGAGCAGAGCCAGGGCCCGGGAAGCCTGCAGGAACGCGATGCTGGCACGGGGACTCGCCCCGTACTTGATGAAGCGCGCGCGTTCCTCGCCGATGTACGGCGCCGGGTTCCGGGTGACATAGGCGATCGACACGATGTAGTTCCGGATCGCGGGGTCGACGTAGATGCGGCTCGCGACGTCCTGCAGCAGGTGCACATCGTCGAGGCTGACCGTGCTGCTCACATGGCGGTCGGGGTCGAGCACACCGGAGTCGATGCGGCTGAGGACCTCGAGCTCTTCGGCGGGGCTCGGGTACTCGACGATCTCCTTGAGCAGGAAGCGGTCCATCTGCGCTTCGGGCAGCTCGTACGTGCCCTCCTGCTCGATCGGGTTCTGCGTCGCGATCACGAGGAAGGGCTTCGGCAGGTGGTGGACCTCGCCGCCGATGGTGGTCTGGTGCTCCTGCATCGCCTCGAGCATGGCGCTCTGGGTCTTGGCGCTGGAGCGGTTGATCTCGTCGAGCAGCACGAAGTTCGCGTGCACCGGACCGAGCACGGTGCGGAAGGAACCGGTCGCGGCGTCGTAGATCTGGTTGCCGGTGATGTCGCTCGGGAGCAGATCGGGTGTGCACTGGATGCGCTTGAACTGTGCCTTGACGGTGTCGGCGAGGGTGCTGGCGGCCGTGGTCTTCGCGAGCCCAGGGACGCTCTCCAGCAGGATGTGACCGCCGGCGATGAGCGAGACGAGCAGGCTCGTGCGCAGCCGATCCTGACCGACCATCTTCGCGGAGTAGGAGGCGGAGATGATCCGCAGCACCTCCGCGGCTCGGCTGAGCTCGGCGTCGGTCGGCGCCGCGCTCGCCGGAGCCGGAGCCGGTTCGTGGGCGGGGGCGGGCGGAGGCGGCGGAGCGGCGATCGTCCGCGGGTCGGGCGTGGAGGACTCGGTCATCTGTAGGCTCCCTCGTTCAGGGACGCGCGTCGCAGCCATCCCCCGCGGACCAGCGTAATCGCATCCGTCCGCGTCGCTCTCAGCGGGAGGGCGGGCGCGACCCTCGGGTGCCGGTGACCGACACTGCTAACGTCGAAGGGCAGCCGCTTTCCGGGCAGGTCGAGCTTCTCCGCTCCCACCGGGACAGAACTGTTCCTCGCTCGGATGCGGCCGTGCCGATACATGACAGAAGAGTATGAGGACGATACGTGACGAGTAGAGAACGAGTAGCGATCATCGGCGCCGGCCCCTCGGGGATGGCGCAGCTGCGGGCCTTCGAATCCGCGGCCCGTGCGGGGGCGGACATCCCCGACCTGGTCTGCTTCGAGAAGCAGGCCGACTGGGGCGGACAGTGGAACTTCACGTGGCGCACCGGACTGGACGAATTCGGCGAACCGGTGCATTCCAGCATGTACCGCAACCTGTGGTCGAACGGTCCGAAGGAGGCGCTGGAGTTCGCGGACTACAGCTTCGACGAGCACTTCGGCCGCCCGATCTCGTCCTACCCGCCGCGCCCGGTGCTGTGGGACTACATCGCCGGTCGGCTGGAGAAGACCGATGTGCGCGACCTGATCCGCTTCCAGACCGTGGTCCGCTGGGTGGAGTTCGACGACGAGCGCGAGGTCTTCACCCTCACCAGCGAGCACCTGCCCTCCGGCGAATCGTCCGTGGAGGAGTTCGACCGCGTGATCGTCGCCAGCGGGCACTTCTCGTTCCCGAACGTGCCGGAGTTCTCCGGTATCGAGACGTTCCCGGGGTTCATCAGCCATGCCCACGACTTCCGAGGCGCCGAGGCCTTCGAGGGCAAGGACGTGCTGGTGATCGGCGCGAGCTACTCCGCGGAGGACATCGGCAGCCAGGCGTTCAAGATGGGGGCCCGTTCGGTGACGGCGAGCTTCCGCTCCGCGCCGATGGGGTACGACTGGCCCGAGGGCATCGAGGAGCGTCCGGTCCTCGAACGCTTCGAGGGCAGCACCGCCTTCTTCGCCGACGGCACCTCGAAGCAGGTCGACGCGGTCATCCTCTGCACCGGCTACCTGCACAAGTACCCGTTCCTGCCGGACGACCTCGCCCTCTCGTCGCCGAACAACGTGTACCCCGACGGTCTGTACCGCGGTGTGCTCTGGCAGGGCAATCCCCGGCTGGCCTACCTCGGCGCGCAGGACCAGTGGTTCACGTTCAACATGTTCGATGCGCAGGCCTGGTACGTGCGTGACCTGATCCTCGGTCGCCTGTCCCTGCCCGACGAGCAGGAGCGGGCGGCATCCATCGCCGAGTGGCGCACGCGCTTCGGGCAGATCGACTCGGCCGCGGCGGAGATCCGCTTTCAGGCGGACTACATCCGCGATCTGCTGCAGCTCACGGACTACCCGGAGTTCGACATCGACCGGGTCGTCGAGATCTTCCTCGCGTGGAAGCGCGACAAGAAGGACGACATCATGGGCTACCGCGACCGCACGTACGAGTCGGTCATGACAGGAACCCTCGCGGTCGTGCACCACACGCCGTGGCTGGAAGAGCTCGACGACTCGCTCGAGCGCTACCTCGACGTGGACCCGGATGCCACCGAGACCGCGCGGATCATCGAGGGCCGGCCGCGTGACGACGACCGTGAGGCGCTCGCCGCTAACTGAGCCTCTGTTGACGCCTCCGCCCCTCCACCCGTTCGGGTGCGAGGGGCGGTGGCGTCAGAGGCAGATCAGGAGTCGATCGGGGTGGTGCCGCGGCGCCTGCCGATCCAGACGACGCCGGCGGCCACGGCGAGGATCGCGATCGCGATGCCGACGATGTAGGCGGAGACCCCGAGGTAGCCGCCCGGGACGGTGTGGGGGTTCAGGAACGGATACGGGTACCAGTACGGCTGCCCGGTCGCCGGCGAGATCACCAGGTTCGCGCGGATCATCGTGTAAGCCACCCACACGAGGGGGAAGACGGCCGTGACCGCCACGGCGCTCCAGCCCAGAGCACGTCGTCGCGGCGCGAAGAGTAGGTCGAGGAGCATGATCAGCGGCACGATCACATGCAGTACCTCGTTGGACCAGGGGACCGTCGCCCCCTGCGGCAGCTCGATCCCGCGGAGCAGCGTGTTGTAGACGATACCCGTGACGATGGCGTAGGTGCTCGCGCAGACCAGCGTCAGAGCGAGCCAGCGCGGTTCGGAGCTCGTGGTCTTCCGGGCGAGGACGCCCCAGAGGCCGCCGGCAACGAGCGCGACGGCCGCGAGGACGTTCGAGAGGATCGTGAAGAAGCTGAAGAAGTTCACGATCACCGTGGGGAGGTGAGACCCCCACTCGGTCTCCGAGGTGACAGCGATCTCGAGTGTCCGCACCAGTTGGGCGACGATGGCGGCCACCGCGAGAACGGATGCCGCGAGTCGCGCGTAGGGCCACCAGGTCGTCATTTCGCCTCCCGTCCGCAACTGTAGTCATCCATCCGGAAGGTTGGCGGCATCAGGTGCGGCGTCGCCACCGCAGCCGTGTGATGAGGACGCCGAGCAGGCAGAGTGCTCCACCGAGGAACATCAGCGGCGTCGGCACCTCGCCGAGAATCGCCCAGGACATCAGGATCGCGATCGCCGGTACGACGTAGGTGGTGGCGGAGGTCTGCCCCGCGGTGCTGCGCTGCAGGACATAGGCCCAGGTGGTGAAGGCGACCGCCGTGGGGAAGATGCCGAGGTAGACGACCCACAGCGTCGCGTCCGGCGGTGCGGTCTGCAGCGAGTCGATGAGGCTGCCGACCCAGGGCAGCAGCGCGATCGTGCCCACGCCCGCACCGAGCCAGGTCAGGGTGGTCGGATCGACGCCGGAGGTGAGCAGGCGCTTCTGCACGAGCGTGCACCCGGCGTACATGACGGCGGCGAGGAGGGCGAGCAGCAGGCCGGTGATGTCGGGGCCGGCGCTGGTGGTGGAGTTCATGCCGATCAGCACCACCCCGAGGAACGCGATCGGGGCGCCGATGATGAGGGGCTTCGGGAAGCCTTCGCGCAGGAAGAGTCCGCTGAAGACGACGACCATGAGCGGTGCGAGGTTCACCACCATCGCGGCCGTCCCCGCATCGAGCGTCAGCTCGGCGCTGTTGAGGGCCAGGTTGTAGACGCAGAACCAGCCGACGCCCCACACCGCCACGAGGAGCCAGTGGCGACGGGCGGGGATGCGGATCCCGTGCCGCACGGCGATGATCGTCAGGACGACGGTGCCCACGGCCATCCGCAGCAGCGCCAGAGCGCCCGGGTCGTAGTGCGGGCCCGCACCACGGATGCCGATGAACGCCGAGGCCCACAGCACCACCGTCACCAGCGCGGCGACGAGCACGAGCACGCCCTGACGCTTCGGCGCCTCGGTGCTCATGCGGATACCGGACTCGCCGGATGCTGCTCGTGACATCCCTCGATCCTGGCAGGGGCTTCCGACACCCGACGAGCCGCCGGAGCGACACGCTCCGCACGTTTTCGGCCACCGCCTCCCCCCCGCCCCTGCAGAGCGCGATATGTCACCTCCAGACGCCTCCGGAGGTGACATATCGCACTCGGAGGGCGGGCCGAAACCCTCCCGATAGGATGGGACCGCCCGAAGAGGGCCAGCTCATCGGCCGGTGCAAACCCGGCGAAAGCCAGGGGGTTACCCATGCCAGGAATCGTTATCGTCGGCGTGCAGTGGGGCGACGAAGGAAAGGGCAAGGCCACCGATCTGCTCGGTGAGCGCACCGACTGGGTGGTGAAGTTCAACGGCGGGAACAACGCCGGGCACACGGTCGTCGTGGGAGACGAGAAGTACGCACTGCACCTGCTGCCCTCCGGCATCCTCTCTCCTGGCGTGACTCCCGTGATCGGCAACGGCGTCGTCGTCGACCTCGAGGTCCTGTTCTTCGAGCTGGAGGCGCTCGCCGCCCGCGGCATCGACGTCTCGCGTCTCAAGGTCAGCGCCAACGCGCACATCATCACGCAGTACCACCGCACGCTCGACAAGGTCACCGAGCGCTTCCTCGGCAAGCGCATGATCGGCACGACCGGTCGGGGCATCGGTCCCGCCTACGCCGACAAGATCAACCGCGTCGGCATCCGGATCCAGGACATCTTCGACGAGAACATCCTGCGCCAGAAGGTCGAAGGCGCTCTGGATCAGAAGAACCACCTGCTGGTGAAGATCTTCAACCGTCGCGCGATCACCGCCGACGAGGTCGTCGAGGACCTGCTGTCGTACGCCGATCGCCTGCGCCCCATGGTCGCCGACACCGGCTACCTGATCGCGGAAGCTCTCGATCGTGGCGAAGTCGTCGTGTTCGAAGGCGGTCAGGCGACGATGCTCGACATCGACCACGGCACCTACCCGTTCGTGACGTCGTCGTCGGCGACCGCGGGTGGAGCGGCGACCGGTGCGGGCGTCGGCCCCGGTGCGCTCGACCGCATCGTCGGCATCGTCAAGGCGTACACGACCCGCGTCGGATCGGGCCCCTTCCCGACGGAGCTCTTCGACGAGCAGGGCGACTGGCTGCGCAAGCAGGGCTTCGAGTTCGGCACCACGACCGGCCGTCCGCGTCGGGTCGGCTGGTACGACGCGCCCATCACCCGGTACGCGACGCGCATCAACGGCATCACCGACCTCGTGCTCACCAAGCTCGACATCCTGACCGGGCTCGACAAGATCCCGGTGTGCGTCGCCTATGACGTCGACGGCGAGCGGTTCGACGAGGTTCCCGTCAACCAGACCGACTTCCACCACGCGAAGCCGATCCTGGAGTACTTCCCTGGCTGGAACGAGGACATCTCCGTCGCCCGCACCTTCGAGGACCTGCCGCAGAACGCGCAGGACTACGTGCTGGCGCTTGAGAAGATGAGCAACACCCGCATCTCGGTGATCGGTGTCGGCCCCGAGCGCGACCAGGTCATCGTCCGCCACGACCTGCTCGACTGATCCCTCTCGATGACACGCTTCTGGCTCGGCGGCTACGGCCCCGGCATGGGTGGCTCCGCCGACGGCATCGGCCTGCTCGCGGGGGATGAAGGCCGGGAGGCCAGCACGCTCGCGTACCGAGGCGCGGTCGCGGAGGTTCCTTCGCCGTCATGGCTGGCGCAGCATCCGACGCTCGACGTCGTCTACGCGGCGCTCGAAGGGGATGCCGCCGTGCAGGCGTACGTCCGTACGGGGGACGGTGCCCTCGCCCCGATGGGCGCACCGGCGGCGGTCGGCCAGTACGTGTGTCACGTCGCGGTCGCCCCGAACGGCTCCGCCCTGGTCGCCAGCTGCTACGGGGACGGGCGCGTGGTGCGGCTCGGCCTCGATGCGGACGGGCGGATCGTGCCCGCACGGCCGGATGCGGCGGCGGAACTCCGCGCGGCGCTGTTCGGGGAGCTCACGGATCCCGCCGACACGCCAGATGTCGGACGCCCTGGAGCCTTCCGTCCGACATCTGGCGTGTCGGCCTCCGCAGTGCCGCCCACACCCGGTGACGGCATCGCTGCGGTCGACCCGTACGGGGTGGGCGGTGACCGGGTCTCGCACGCGCATGCCGCCGTGTTCCTTCCCGACGGTCGCATCGCCTCGACGGACCTCGGGTTCGACCTCGTGCGGTTCTGGAGGCAGAGCGGCAGCGGGCTCGCGCTCGACCACGAGGTCGTGCTCCCGCTCGGCACGGGCCCGCGGCACATGGTGCTGCACCCCAGCGGGCACCTGCACGTGGTGACCGAGTACTCGTGCGAGGTGTTCACGCTCGCCGAGGCGTCCGATCGCACGTGGAGTGTCGTCTCCTCGACACTGTCGAGCCCGATCGCCCAGGTGGGGACGGACTTCCCCGCCGAGCTCGCCCGCACGCGCGACGGCCACTTCCTCTACACGGCCCTGCGCGGAAGCAACACGATCGCGGCGCTGCGTGTGCGTGGCGGCGGTGAGGCTCTGGAGTCCGTGGCGCTCGCCGAGGCGGGCGTCGACTGGCCGCGCCACCACCTGGTGCACGAGGGCAAACTGCTGGTCGCGGGGCAGCGTTCCGACACCATCACCCTGCTCGACCTCGACGAGCGCACGGGCGCGCCCCTCGGCATCCGCCATGAGGCGCAGGTCCCGACGCCGACGCACTTCCTGCCGGTGCGCTGATCCGCGGCCCGACGTCTGGCCCGACTGCGGACCATCTGTCGGGAGGATGCACGGATGCCGGGAACACGCCGCGTCCGCGCCCGACATCCGTTCGGGCTCCCGACAGGTGGTCGGCACGTCCGCTTGACCTCAAGATAACTTGAGGTTCTAGCGTCGTCTTCATGACTTCGGAGACCGAGCAGGTGTCGACGCCGGCCGCGGCCGCACCGCGCATCATGAGCAGCGACTACCTGTGGATCACGATCGGCGCCTGTGCGCTCGTGTTCCTGGGGGCGTTCGAATCCCTGGCGGTCACCACCGTGATGCCGACCGTGAGCGCCGAGCTCGGCGGAGAACGGCTGTACGCGCTCGCGTTCGCCGGACCCCTTGCCACCGGGGTCATCGGCATGGTGATCGCCGGGAACTGGGCCGACCGTCGAGGACCGGTGGCTCCGCTGTACACCGCGGTCGCCATGTTCGTCGTGGGACTGCTCATCTCGGGTCTTGCGCCGACCATGGAGGTTCTGGTGGCCGGACGGTTCGCTCAGGGGCTCGGCAGCGGCGGCCTGATGGTGGCGCTGTACGTCGTGGTGGCTCGCGTCTACCCGCAGGAGCTCCATCCGGCGATCTTCGCAGGCTTCGCGGCGGCCTGGGTCATCCCCTCGCTGATCGGTCCGACGATCGCGGGTGCCGTGACCGAGATCTGGAGCTGGCACTGGGTCTTCCTCGGCGTGGTCATCCTGGTGCTGGTGGCACTGCTGATGGTCGTGCCCGCACTTCGCACCCTGGCGAACCACGGCGATGCGACGACTCCCTGGGCGTTCGGGCGACTCGGATGGTCGGTGCTCGCGGCGGTGGCCGTGCTGGCGCTGAATCTGGTCGGCGACATCCCCGGTTACGGTCCGGCTCTCGCCGTCCTTGCCGTGGTGGTCGCCCTCATAGCCGTGCGGCCGTTGGTCCCGCGCGGGACGCTTCGGGCGCGCCGCGGACTGCCGTCTGTCATCCTCGTCCGCGGGGTCGCGGCCGCCGCGTTCTTCGGGGCGCAGGTCTACCTGCCCTACCTGCTCACTGATCGGTACAACCTGTCGCCGACAGTGGCGGGGCTCTCTCTGACCGGCGGTGCGCTCGCCTGGTCTCTCGCCGCGACCGTCCAGGGGCGGCTGGGCGCACGCCTCTCGAGCGTGACGGCCGTGAGGATCGGGACGGGTCTCGTGTTCGCCGGCATCGTGCTGACCGTCGCGACCGCGGGACTCCGCGGGGACGCCCTGCTGGTCGCGGTGGCGTGGGTCTTGGCGGGGATGGGAATGGGGCTCATGAGTCCGCGCACCAGCGCCCTCACGCTCGCGATGTCCACGCCGGAGAATCAGGGCTTCAACAGCGGCGCGATGACGGTCGCCGACTCGTTCGGAAGCGCCATGGCCCTGGCTGTCACGGGAACGTTGTTCACCGCGCTCGCGGACACCGACCCGTTCCTCGGGGTGTTCGTGCTGGCTGCGGTCGTCGCCTTCGCCGCGGCGATCCTCTCGTCGAGGATCCGTGTCGATGGCGTCACGGAAGCACGAGAACAGGAGGTCGTATGAGTCCGAACGCGGCGAAGGCTGATGAGAGGTGCGCGTTCGCGATGCCGAGGCCGAGCCTACCGATGACACCAGGTCGGGTGATTTGCGCGCGTAGAGGTGCGTCCGTACCCTGGTGAACGGTGTTCAGGTGAACACCGTTCAGGAAGGATGAGCGATGACCGCCTCGACCCGTGACTCCAGTGCGACCCTCGGCCGGGTGGCCGTGTTCGCCGCTCTCATCATCGTGTTGGGCACGGTCGTCGTGCCGCTGCCCGGCGGCGTTCCCATCACCGGGCAGACGCTCGGTGTCATGCTCGCGGGGCTCGTGCTCGGTCCGCGAGTCGCGCCCTGGTCGATCGCTCTCGTGCTGGCGCTCGCCGCTGTCGGACTCCCGGTGCTCGCGGGGGGACGCGGCGGCCTGGGCGTCTTCGTCGGTCCGACCGTGGGCTACCTGATCGGCTGGATCGCGGGGGTCGTGGTGATCGGGCTGCTCATGCGCACCGGACGGTTCGCCTTGTGGCGCTGCGCGGCGGCTGCGCTGGTCGGCGGGGTGCTCGTCGTCTACGCATTCGGCATCCCGGTCCAGGCGCTCGTGACGGGGGTTCCGCTCGACCTCACCGCCCTGTCGAGCCTGGCCTTCCTCCCGGGTGACCTCGTCAAAGTGACCGCGGCCACCCTGATCGTCGTCACCCTGCGCCGCGCCTATCCCCGCGCCTTCGCCGACGTCCGCCGGGGACGGGAACTCGCGACGGCCTGAGCTTTCACCCCTCCTCCGCCACGCCGGAGGGAACAACTCACCCGTGACTCGGCGTTGGTCTTGAGCGAGACTGGGCGACGGAACCGGCCGACGGAGAGGTGCCAGGCATGAACGCAGCGCAGAAGACCGACGAATACGACCTGATCGTGCTGGGCGGAGGTCCGGTGGGCGAGAACGTCGCCGATCGCGCCGTGCAGGGCGGACTCACCGCGATCATCGTCGAGAGTGAGCTCGTCGGAGGTGAGTGCTCCTACTGGGCGTGCATGCCGTCGAAGGCGCTGCTCCGCTCGGCACAGGCGTTGCGGGCAGCGCAGCACGTGGCGGGCGCCTCGCAGGCGGTGACCGGAAAGCTCGATGTGCGGGCGGTCTTCGAACGACGTGACTCCTTCACCAGCAACTGGTCCGATGACGGTCAGGTGAAGTGGCTCGACTCCGCCGGGGTCGATCTGGCACGCGGGCACGGTCGACTGACGGGCGAGCGGGAGGTGACCGTCACCGATGCCGACGGCACTGAGCGCGTCCTCCGTGCACGGCACGCGGTGGCGATCAGCACCGGATCAGACGCCGTCATCCCGCCCATCGACGGTCTCCGTGAGTCCGCACCCTGGACGAGTCGAGAGGCGACCAGTGCCGAGGAGCTGCCGGAGAGCCTGGCCGTGATCGGCGGAGGCGTGGTCGCGGTCGAGATGGCCACGGCATACGCGGCGCTCGGCTCGAAGGTCACCGTCATCGCCCGCAGCGGTCTGCTCGGGGGGATGGAGTCGTTCGCCGGGGAGCGCGTCGCGGCCGGCCTCAAGGAACTCGGCGTCGACGTGCGCACCGACACGGGAACGGCATCCGTGCGCCGTGGTGCAGATGGCGTGACCGTCACGCTCGACGGCGGCGAGGAGATCACCGCGACCGAGGTGCTCGCTGCGACGGGTCGTTCGCCGCGCAGTGGAGACATCGGTCTCGATGTCGTGGGCCTGGAGCCCGGCCGTTGGATCGAGACAGACGACACCCTCCGGGTCCCCGGATCCGCGTGGTTGTATGCGGTCGGCGACGTGAACGGGCGCGTGCTCCTCACCCACCAGGGCAAGTACCAGGCGAGGGCGGCGGGTGACGTCATCGTCGCCCGTGCCCAGGGCGACGACGTGGATGACGCCCCGTGGGGTCGTCACGTCGCGACGGCGGATCAGGCGGCGGTCCCGCAGGTCACCTTCTCGATCCCCGAGGTCGGCTCCGTCGGTCTGACCGAGGCGCAGGCGGTCGAGGACGGAATCGCCGCGAAGGCGATCGACTACGACCTGGGGTGGATCGCGGGGGCGAGCCTCTACGAAGACGGTTTCGAGGGGCAGGCGCGGCTCGTGATCGACACCGACCGCGATGTCGTGATCGGCGCGACCTTCGTCGGTCCCGAGGTGGCGGAGCTCGTGCACGCCGCCACCGTGGCGATCGTCGGCGAGGTGCCGATCGCCCGTCTCTGGCATGCGGTGCCGTCGTACCCGACCGTCAGCGAGATCTGGTTGCGACTCCTGGAGGGCTACGGGCGCGATTCCGCTTGAACCCGACGGTCGCGCCCGCAATCCGTTTTCGCGGGCAGGCCGAACAGATGCGGGATTGTTTCTCACATTGACGGCCCGCGCGCAACCCTCGAGCCCGATGTCCCCACCGTCTTATACGCTCGAACCCACATCCGAGGAGGCAGGACCATGAAGGCTGTACTCGCAGGAACCGTCATCGCCGAGGCCGACGAGAGCGATCTCGCCCGCATCGAAGGGAACTGGTACTTCCCGCCCGCATCCATCACACCCGGAGTCCTCGTCGAGAGCCCCACGCCCTACACCTGTCCCTGGAAGGGCGCGGCTCAGTACTACTCCGTGCAGACCGACGGCGAGCTCCACACCGACTACGCCTGGTCGTATCCGAATCCGTATCCGTCGGCCTTCGATCGCGTCGGCAAAGACTTCTCCGGATTCGTGGCGTTCGATCCGCGCGTCGAGGTCGGCCCGTAGCCCTCTGAAGAGCCAAGACCCGTCCGCTCGCACATCGATCGACCGACTGGAGACCAGCCATGATCGAGTTCCGCAACGTCACCAAACGCTTCCCCGGCGGTGCGCTCGCCGTCGATGACTTCAGCCTCGTGCTGCCGTCGCGCAAGACCACCGTGTTCGTCGGCTCGTCCGGCTGTGGCAAGACCACTCTGCTCCGCATGATCAACCGCATGGTCGAGCCCACCTCCGGCGACGTCGAGATCGATGGGGAGAGCGTGCTCGAGGGCGACCCGGTGGCCCTGCGCCGGCGCATCGGCTATGTGATGCAGAACTCCGGACTCATGCCGCACTTCACCGTCATCGACAACGTGGCCACGGTGCTGCGTCTCACCGGGGTGAAGCGAGCTGCGGCCCACGAGCGGGCGCGCGACCTGCTCGACACGGTCGGCCTCGACCAGGCGCTCGCCGACCGCTACCCGAGCCAGCTCTCCGGCGGCCAGCAGCAGCGTGTGGGCGTCGCCCGCGGACTCGCCGCCGACCCGAACATCCTGCTCATGGACGAGCCCTTCGGAGCGGTCGACCCCATCGTGCGGGCCGACCTGCAGCAGGAGACCCTGCGGTTGCAGCACGAGCTCGACAAGACCGTCGTCTTCGTCACGCACGACATCGACGAGGCGTTCCTGCTCGGCGACCAGGTCGTGATCCTCGACAAAGGTGCGCGCATCGTGCAGGTCGGCAGCCCGAGCGAGATCATCGAGAACCCGGCGGACGACTTCGTCTCGGCGTTCATCGGCGCCGATCGCGGCCGTCGCGCCCTGCACCTCAAGCAGACCCCGCGGGGCACCGTGGTGGTCGACTCGGAGGGGCGCACGCAGGGCTCGATCGTCGACGTGCCCGATGCTGTCAGCGACGCACTCCTGAGCGAGGAGAGCGTGACGAAGGGCGCTCCGTGAACTGGATCGCTGACAACGTCGGCCTCATCCTCGAGCTGACCGCCATCCACCTGCAGCAGAGTGCGATCGCGATCGTGCTCGGCTTCGTGCTGTCGGTTCCGCTCGGGTGGGTCGCCTGGCGCTACCAGCTGGTCAAGGGGCCGGTCATCGTCCTCACCGGCCTGCTCTACACGATTCCGTCGCTCGCACTCCTCATCCTCCTGCCGTCTGTCGCGGGGTATCCGGCCCGGAGCCCGATCAACCTCATCGTCGGTCTCACCATCTATGCGGTCGCGATCCTGGTGCGTGCGGTCTCGGATGGTCTCGACTCGGTCGATCCCGCCATCCGGCAGTCGGCCACCGCGATGGGCTACGGCGGGTTCCGCCGGTTCTGGACCGTCGACTTCCCGCTCGCCGGACCCGTGGTGCTCGCCGGGCTGCGTGTGGCGGCCGTCAGCACGATCTCCCTCGCCACGGTCGGCATCCTGGTGGGCGTGACGAATCTCGGCTACCTGTTCGAGAACGGCCTGCAGCGCCGTATCCTCGCCGAGGTGTTCGCCGGCGTCATCGCGGTCGTGGTGATCGCCCTGGTCATCGATCTGCTGCTCCTGCTCCTCGGCCGCGCACTGATGCCGTGGACGCGCGCCGCCAAGACGCCGTCGGCCGCACGACAGGCAGCCACACTGAGGACCGCCGCATGAACGTGTTCACCGACGCCATCGCCTGGCTCTTCTCCCCCGACCGGTGGGAGGGGCCGTATTCGTTGCCGATCCTGTTCGGCCAGCACATGTACTACACGCTGATCTCGGTGCTGATCGCCGCCATCATCGCGGTGCCGATCGGATGGCTCATCGGCCACACCGGCCGCGGCCGCGAGATCGCCGTCGCCGTCTCCGGCGCGGCCCGCGCGATCCCGTCCTTCGGACTCCTCGTGCTGCTCGTGCTGCTGCTCGGCGTGCTCCGCATCCCCGAAGCCGCGATCATCACGTTCGTCCTGCTGGCCATTCCCTCGCTCCTCGCGGGCGCCTACACCGGGCTCGAGGCCATCGACCGCCGTGTGCTCGACTCGGCGCGCGCGATGGGGATGACCGAGTGGCAGGTGTTCTGGAAGGTCGAGGTGCCCCTCGGGCTGCCCCTCCTGGTCGGCGGCATCCGCGCGGCTCTCCTGCAGGTGATCGCGACGGTCACGATCGCCGCCTACGTGAACCTCGGTGGTCTCGGCTGGCCGATCATCCAGGGCATCCCGCTGCGCAAGTTCGACCAGGTGCTCGGCGGTGCGATCCTCGTCGCCCTCCTGGCGCTGGCGGTCGACCTGATCTTCGCCCTCCTCCAGCACGCCGCCGTCCCCGCCGGGGTGCGAGCGCCGACCACGACCCGTCGGTCGCGTGCCGCCGCCGCCTCGCCCGCTCCGGCCACCGCCTGACACGTCCACAGCCCCTCACCGTCCTACAGCACCCATCCCGTTGTCCCAGAGAAGAGGAACTCCCCATGTTCACAGCACGTAAGTCACGACTCGCCCTCGCCGGTGGCGCCGCGCTCGCCGCGGTGCTCGTCCTCGGCGGCTGCGCCAGCAGCAACCCGCTCGACGCTCCGACCGATGACGCGGGCTCCGGCGGCGACACGATCGTCATCGGCTCGCAGGCGTACTACTCGAACGAGATCATCGCCGAGATCTACGCACAGGCGCTCGAAGCCGCAGACTTCGACGTCAAGCGCGAGTTCAACATCGGACAGCGCGACGCCTACATGCCCGACGTCGAGTCCGGCGCGATCGACGTGTTCCCCGAGTACACGGGCAACCTGCTCGAGTACCTCGACGACAGCGCGACCGCCACCAGCCCGGAAGACGTCTACGCCGCGCTGCAGGACGCGCTGCCCGACAGCCTGACCGCTCTCGACTACGCCGAGGCCTCGGACCAGGACACCTACACGGTGCTCAAGAGCTTCGCCGAGGAGAACGGCCTCACCTCGATCGGCGACCTCTCGAAGGTGACGACCCCGGTCACGATCGGTGCGGCACCGGAGTTCGAGCAGCGCCCGTACGGTCCCGCGGCCGCCAAGGAGGTCTACGGCGTCGACCTCGCGTTCTCGGCCACCGGCCCGACCACGCTGGAGTCGCTGCTCGCCGGCGAGATCCAGGTCGCTGACATCTACTCGGCCGACCCCGCGTTCCAGACCGAGGACATCGTCGCGCTCGAAGACCCGGAGAACATCATCCTGGCCTCGAACGTCGTGCCGATCGTCTCGAGCGATGTCGCGGACGAGGTCGCCGACGTGATCAACGCCATCAGCGCCAAGCTCACCGCCGAGGAGCTGGTCGGTCTGAACGTGCAGAGCACGGTCGACCAGAAGTCGGCGAGCGACATCGCCGAGGCCTGGCTGACCGACAACGACCTCATCTGAGTCGGATCACAGAAGCGCCCGGACCCTCAGGGGTCCGGGCGCTTCGTCGTTGCACGAGAGTCAGATGCGGGCGTCCTGTTTCGGTACCAGCACCTGCTTGATGATGATGAGGATGGAAGCGGTGACCGGCACGGCCACGAGCGCCCCGAGGAGGCCGAGCAGCGTGCCGCCGGCGAGGGCGCCGATCACCACCAAAGACCCCGGGACCGCGACCGCGCGGTTCATCACCCGCGGCGTCAGCACGTAGGCCTCGATCTGCATGTAGATGAGGTAGATCGCCGCGAAGATCAGCGCCGAGACCGGGTTGGTGAAGAGCGCGAGCCCGGTGCCGATGATCCAGAACAGCACCGAGCCGACCAGCGGGATCAGGGTGACGCAGAAGGCGATCGCGGCCATCAGCGGGGGGAACGGCAGACCCAGGATGGAGTAGAGAGTCAGGGCGAGGATCGCGTTGCAGAAGGCGAGAACCACCATCCCCATCACGTATCCACCCACCGAGTCGGTGATCTGCTCGGTGATGTCGCTCGCACGAGCGCGGTCGCGGGCCGGGGCGAGACGCAGCAGGCCCTGCTTCATGCCGGGAAGGGTCGCGAGGAAGTAGAGCGTGAGCACGAGCACGACGATGGCGCCCGAGATGCCGGTCGCGATCGACGCTCCGACGGCGAGAGCACCGCCGCCGATCGTCGCCAGGTTGCCGAAGTCGGTCAGGAACTTCTGGACCTCGGCCACGAGGTCTTGGAACTGATCACCGAACTGCGCGTCGAGTGTGGCGTAGAGGTCGCTGGTGGTGAAGTCCTGGATCATCCCGGGGACGGAGCGCACGAAACCGGCGATCTGCTCGATGACGATCGGGATGACCATCCACAGGACGAGGGCGAACACCGCGATGAGCGCGAGGATCGTGATCACCACCGCGATCGCCCGCGACAGGCCGCGGCGTTCGAGGAAGCGCACGGCGGGGTCGAGGCCGAGTGCGCCGAACAGGGCGAGCGCGATGTAGATGAGCACGGTGGACAGGCTCGTGAGGGCGAGGCCGATCACCAGCGCGCCGAGTCCGCCGAGAGTCAGGAGGAAGCCGAACACGAACGGGCGGTCGATGCGCGTCCAGAACGAGCGGCTCGGCGTCATCGGCTCGATGACCACCGGGCGCGGTGCGGCGGTCGTGGCAGGGGCCGCCGAGGGAGAGTCGGCGCTCGGTTCCGAGGTGTCCGTGCGTGAGGCTCTCCGGGCGGGCGCGATGTCATCGAGGGGAGCGGACTCGGGCGACTCTTCGTTGCTCATGTGCTCACGATAGCGGTGCCGCGGCTCCGAATCCCGGCGTTCGACGGCTCTAGAGTAGGGGCATGACCGCCGCCGAGGACCCGAAGGCCGAACTGCTCCGACTTCGCGCCACCATCGACAACATCGACGCCGCACTCATCTTCATGCTGGCCGAACGCTTCCGCGCGACCCAGCAGGTCGGACATCTGAAGGCGGAGCACGAGATGCCTGCGTCCGACCCTCACCGGGAGGAGCAGCAGGTCGCCCGCCTGCGTGCTCTCGCGGAGGAAGCGCATCTCGATCCCGAGTTCGCGGAGAAGTGGTTCAACTTCGTGGTGGCGGAGGTGATCCGTCACCACACCGAAGCGGCGGAGAGCCGCTGAGAGAGGTGCCGGACGGGCGACGGTGTGTGCAGCACTCGCCCGTCCGGAGCTTTTGTGGGATTCATCGACCAACTAAGTTCAATGAATAAACTTACGGAGAGACTACGGATCACGCCACGATCTGTCAACCGCTCGCCGCGGGCGAGCTCCGGAACGGACGCACATGCTCAGCACGGATGAGGGCCTCGACACCCAGGCGTCGGTGCGGCGCGCGAACCTCCGACGTGCGCTCCAGCTGGTGTTTCGCAACCCGGGCACCCAGACGCGCGCGGGCATCGCGAGAGCGACGGGTCTGACCGCAGCCACCGCGTCGTCCCTCGTCGCAGAGCTCATCGAGAACCGACTGATCGTCGAAGGTGAGCAGGCCGCGAGCACGGGGGGCAAGCGGGCGACCACGCTGAGCGTCGACGCGAGTCACCACGTGATCCTCGTCCTGGTGATCCAACCCCTGCACGCGCACGTCGCCCTCGTGGCGCTCGACGGCACCGAGGTCGACGTCCGTCGCGCGGACTACACCCCCGAGACCCGTGACCGCGCACTCGACGACGCCGTGGCCGCGGTGGCTGCCGAGTTCGGTCCGCGGGTGCTCGCTGCGGGGGTCCAGCTCCCCGGCACGACGGACGGGCGCTCGGTGCTCGAGAGCGTGCAGCTGAAGTGGGAAGACGTGCCACTCGCCGAGAGGTTCGAGCGCGTGCTGGGCGCGCCCGTGCTGCTCGTCAACGACGTGGATGCCGAGGCCATCGCCGAAGCCGGAATGGAGGAGTCGCCGTCCGGGTACCGGCTCTTCCTCCACCTCGGTGGGGGCGTGGGCGCTGCGGTCACCCTGAACGGCGAACTCGCGCCCGGTCCGCGCGATCGTGCCGGTGAGATCGGGCATGTGCAGGTCGTCTTCGGCGAGTCGGCGCGTGCGTGCCGGTGCGGACGGCGCGGCTGCCTCGAGTCCGCGGCAGCCCTGGGCGCCATGATCGGGGACGAGTTCACCGATGCGATGGACGCGTCCGAGATCCGTGCTCTCGCAGCCCGCGCGGACGAACGTCACCTCGACGAGGGGGCCCGCGCGCTCGCGAGGGCCGTCAAGCTCATCAGCGCCCTGCTCGACCCGACCGAGGTCGTGATCGGTGGCCCGGCGACCGAGCTCGGGCCGCGCTTCCTCGACCGGGTCCGCCGTGAGACGGAGTACCCCTCCCGCGGTACGGCGCAGGTCCCGGTCCGCTACGCGGATCCTCGGGTGTCGCTCGCGGCCGGCGCCGCTCAGGCCGCGCTCACGTCGGTGCTTGGCGTGCGCTGGAACCCCGAGCAGCTGCGCGCCGCCTCCGCGTCGAGCCGCTGAACGCCCCGCGGCGTCAGCCCGCCGCGCGGAATGAAGGAGTTCTCACGGAGTGAAGGAGTGCATGTGGATTCCGCTCCTTCACTCCGTGAGAACTCCGTCAGTCCAGGAGGACCCTTCCGCCGCGGCGACCTCGCCGGGGCTCCTACTTCACACTGCCGGCGGTCAGGCCGCCGACGAGGCGCTTCTCGATGAGCATGAACAGGATGACCACGGGCAGGATCGCGACGATCGAGACGCCGAACACGTACTGCCAGCTGGTCTCGTACTGCCCGACGAATTTGGTGAGGGCGACCGACAGCGGCTGATTCTTGTCGGTCGAGAGGATCACGAGCGAGGCGGCGAACTCGTTCCAGCAGGCGACGAACGTGAACACGATCGCCGTGACGATGCCCGGCCACACGAGCGGCAGGTTGATCTTGAAGAGCACGGTGAAGCGTCCGGCGCCGTCGATCTGGGCGGCTTCGTCGACCTCCTTGGGGATGCCCGCGAAGAAGGAGTGCATGATCCACACCGCGAACGACAGGTTGAATGCGGCGTTGATGAAGATCATCGCCGCCCAGGTGTCGCCGAGTCCGAGCACCGTGAACTGACGGAACAGGCCCGACGTCAGCACGGCGGGCTGCAGCATCTGCGTGATGATGACCAGGAAAAGGAACACCATGCGGCCCGGGAACTTGAAGCGGGCCGTGTAGTACGCCGCGGGCAGGGCGACCAGCAGCACGAGCAGCGTTGCGAACACGGCGATGATGATCGTCGAGATCAGGTTGTACGGCAGCGGCGTTTCAGGAGTGGACCACATCGTGATGTAGTTCTCCCAGTGCCACTCGGTCGGCAGGTAGGTCGGGTCGACGGAACGGATCTGCGGCTTGGTCTTCACGGAGCCGAAGAACATGATCAGATACGGCAGCACGAAGATCGCGAGCACGAGGAAGCCGGCGACGGTGCGGAGGACGACGCGGGGGAGCGTGACCTGGTCTTCGGTGTAGCGGCGCTTGCGACCAGGGATGCGCGGCGCGGGCGAGGACCCGGCGGTGGTGACGAGGGCAGTCTCGGTCACGGTCATGATCAGACCTCCTTCATGGGCTTGACGATCTTCACGTAGGCCGCGACGATCACGATGACGATGAGGAAGGCCACGACGGAGAGGGCGCTCGCGACATCCACCTTCTTCTGCAACTCGATGTACTTGAAGATCAGCGTCATGATCGTGTCGGCGCCGTAGCCGGGGATCGAACCGGTCATCACCTTCAGGATCGGCAGCGAGTTGAACACGTTGATGATGTTGATCAGCACAGCGACCGCGAGTGCGCTGCGCAGCTGCGGCAGGACGATCGACCAGTAGGTGCGCGCGGGGCCGGCTCCGTCCATCTTCGCCGCCTCGATCGCGTCGGCCGGGACCGACTGGAGCCCGGCGAGGATCGTGTAGGTCGTGAAGGGGAGCGACACGAAGATCGCGATCACGATCGACCAGAGGAACGCCGTCGTGGGGTTCTTCGTCCAGCCGTACCCGACGGCATCGTCGGAGAGCCCGATGTCGTAGAGGAACTTGTTGAAGACGCCGAAGTACGGCTCGAGGCTGTAGTAGAACACCATCGTCGTCATGACGACGGAGGCGGCCCACGGCACGATGACGGCCATGCGCACGAGCTGGCGTCCGGGGAAGGCCTTGTTCAGGATCTGCGCGAGTCCGAGCGAGATGACGACCGTGAACAGCACGACCGACACGACCCAGACGATCGTGCGGAAGAAGATCGGCCAGAACTCGGCGAACGTGAAGACGGTGACGAAGTTGTCGAAGCCGACGGATCCCTTGTCCAGTCCGGACAGGGAGATGTCGCGCGTCGAGTTGAAGAACATCACTCCGGCGGGGAAGAAGACCACGCCGATGATGAGGAGCAGTGCGGGGGCGATCCAGGGCAGCGCCTGGAGGAGATCCTTTCCACCCGGCCTGCCGCGGAAGGCATCCGGGGTCTTCCGGGGGCGGGGGCGGCCTGTGGCCGCCCCCGCGAGGTTCGAGGACTCTGTCTTCTGGCTCATTCGGGTACCCGAACCTCTCCGATCAGCGGGCTCAGCCCGCGTCGACCTGCGCCTGGATCTCGGTCAGCACGTCCTGTGCCGGCTTCGTCTGAAGCTGGCCGAACAGTGACTTGAACGCACCGTCGGCGGCGGACCACTGCGGGTTGGTCGACGGGTAGAACTGGGCGTCGGGCAGCACGTCGAGGAACGGCTTGAGCGCCTCCTCGCCGGAGAGCTGCTCAGCACCCGACTTGGTGACCGGAAGGAAGCCCTCGGCCTGCACCCACGGCACGTACACGTCGGCCGAGTAGTAGTAGTCGAAGAACTTGGTGATCGCGTCCTTCTTGTCGTCGTCGTTCTGGAACGCCATCAGCTGGTCCATGACGCCGAGCGTGAACGGCGAGCCGTCCTTGGTCGGGATCGGGACGATCGAGTAGTCCAGGTCGGGGTTGCCCTCGGCGATCTGACCGACCGTCGGCGGGAGGCCGACCTGCATTCCGATCTTGCCCTGGATGAAGATGTCCATCAGCGGCGAACGCTGCGTCGAGCCGGGGTCGGCCTGTGTCGCACCGGCGTCGATCATCTTCTTGATCTGCTCGGCGCCGACCAGGTTCTCCGGAGTGTCGATCGTGATCTCCGACGCATCGCCGAAGGATCCGCCGCCACCCCACAGCCAGACGGCCGCCTCGGCCTGCGCCTCTTCGGAGCCGAGCGGCATTCCGTACCCGGCGACGCCGCCGCCGAGTGCGGACACCTTGGTCGCGGCATCCAGCAGCGAGTCCCAGTCGGTGGGAGCCTCGACGCCGGCCTGGTCGAGAAGCGCATTGTTGACGAACAGGGCACGCGCCGAGGCGATCAGCGGCAGAGCGTACGCGGTGCCGTCGACCTCGGCGTTCTTCAGGAACGACTCCTGGAAGTCGGAGTAGGTCTCCTCCGAGACGACGTCCTGGACGGGGTAGAGCAGCTCATCGCCCACGAATCCGGCGAACGGACCGCCGTTGTAGATGTCCGGTGCCTCGCCGGCCTGGATCTTGGTGGAGACGACCTTCTCGAGGTTGTCCCACGACTGCACTTCGAGCTTGACCTTGATGTCGGGGTTGGCCTTCTCGAACCCGTCGATCACCGTCTCCCAGTTCGCCTTGGTGCCGTCGGAGTAGCTCGGGACGAGGAGGTCGAGAGTGGTGGATCCGTCTCCGCCTCCGCTGTCTCCGGACGATCCGCCGAACCCGCACGAAGCGAGCGAGAGCGTGGCGACGGCCGCAATGGCGGCGGCGCCGAACCGCAGTGACTTCTTCATGTGTATTGCATTCCTCACTGTGAGTGTCCCTCCCTGGCGGCGGGCCGCTTCGGGAGGGGGTGTGGTGCACAGTCGCAAGCACATCACGCGACGGTGCGTGGTGACCGCTTCGCCGGATGGCAGCGCGATCGTTCAAGCCGGGGCTCGGGGTTCTCGACATCGACGGGAATCGACGCCGAGGCGTTGGAACTTTTCCGATTATTTGTCAGGGGAACAAACAAATCAAGCAGAACCTGTAGTTGATGTTCCTATGCGCCATACTATGATCGGATCAAGCATCAAACAATCACAAGTAAGCAACTTCTCTCCAGGAAGGCACCTCGATGACTGCATCACTGCCCGGCGCCCACATGCGCGAAGAGCTCCACTCCCAGCCGCAGACCTGGGCCACGGCCGCGGATCTGAAGGCCGAGCAGGGCCTGCTTCCCGCCACCGGTGCACGCGTCGCCGTCGTCGGATGCGGCACGTCCTGGTTCATGGCGCAGTCGTATGCCGCCCTCCGTGAGACCGCAGGACACGGCGAGACCGATGCGTTCGCCGCCTCGGAAGCCTTCATCGATCGCGGGTACGACGCGGTCGTCGCCCTCACCCGTTCGGGCACGACCACCGAGGTGCTCGAGCTCGTTGAGCGCATCAAGGGGCGCATTCCCACGATCGGCGTGATCGGCGACCCGACGTCGCCTCTCGTCTCCCTCGTCGACGAGGCGATCCTGCTCCCCTTCGCGGACGAGGAGTCGGTGGTGCAGACGCGCTTCGCGACCACCGCGCTCGCGCTCTTCCGCGCCTCGCTCGGCGAAGACCTCACCGGAGCGATCGCCGACGCGACCGCCGTGCTGGCCGAACCCGGCGATGACGAGCTGCGCGACGCGGAGCAGTACACGTTCCTCGGGCGGGGGTGGACGATCGGTCTCGCCCATGAGGCGGCGCTCAAACTGCGCGAGTCGTCGCAGTCGTGGACCGAGGCGTACCCGTCGATGGACTACCGGCACGGCCCGATCGCGATCGCCGCACCCGGACGCGTGACCTGGCAGTTCGGCGCGGCCCCCGAGGGACTCTCCGCCCAGGTGGAGGCCACGGGAGCCCGTTTCGAGCAGCGTGCGATCGACCCGCTCGCCGACCTCGTGCGTCTGCACCGCACCGCTCTCGATCGTGCCGTCGCGCGGGGGCTCGACCCCGATCAGCCCCGCAACCTCACGCGATCCGTCATCCTGGATGCATGACGCACGCCGCCGGAGCCGACCATGACCCGAGCTGACGGGGCCGCAGCCGTCCCCGACGTCGAACGCGACGCCACGGGCGAGGCGCTCGCCGCCGTGCGGACGTTGGGCCCGGGAGCGCCCGTACTGGCGTTCGACGTCGGCGGCACCGACATCAAGTCGGCGCTCTTCGACGCGGACGGCTCGGCTCTCGGACTCCGTCGCACGTCCACGCCGATCGCGGACGGCGATCGCACCGAGGTGCTGCTCGCGCGTCTGGAGGTGCTCGCGGCGGAGCTGCGTGCTGCGCATCCCGACGTGGTGCCGCAGGCGGTGGGGCTCGTCGTCCCCGGGATCGTCGATGCGGAAGCCGGGCTGGGCGTGTTCGCGAGCAACCTCGGCTGGCACGATTCCCCGTTGCGCGATCTCGCGGCCGCTCGCCTCGGCATGCCCGTGGGGTTCGACCACGATGTCCGTGCGGCGAGCTGGGCAGAGCGTCGGCTCGGCGGTGCCCGCGACTACGCCGATGCGGTCGTGCTCGTGATCGGCACGGGGATCGCCGGTGCGTTGCTGATCGGAGGGGTCCCCCACACCGCCGGCGGATACGCGGGCGAGATCGGCCATTCGCCGATCGCCGACGGCCCGATCTGCGCCTGCGGCGCGCGCGGATGTCTGGAGGCCGTCGCCTCCGCCGGGGCGATCGCCCGACGCTACCGTGAAGCGACCGGCGTCGCGCCCGACGGTGCGAAGGACGTGATCGCCCGAGCCGCGGCCGGAGACGAGGTCGCGGCGGAGATCTGGGACTCGGCGCTCGATGCGCTGACGATGTCGCTCGCGCAGCTCACCGCCGTGGTCGCCCCCGAGGCCGTGGTCATCGGCGGCGGGCTCTCCCGTGCCGGTGGGGCCCTGTTCGACGAGTTGCGCACCCGCCTGGCCGCACGTCTCAGCTTCCACCGCCTCCCCGTCCTCGTCCCCGCCGAGCTCTCCGGGAACGCCGGTCTGCTCGGCGCCGGTCTGCGCGCCCGGGAGCTCACGTGATCCTGACCGTCACCCCCAATCCCGCCCTCGATCTCACCTGGCGGGTCGACCGCCTGGTCGAGGGCGGCACGCACCGTGCGGATGCCGGTGCGGCCCGCGCGGGAGGCAAGGGGCTCAATGTGGCGCGTGTGGCGCACGCCGAGGGGGCGTCCGTCGTCGCCGTCACCACGGCCGGCGGCCGGGTCGGCGAGGAGTTCGCGGCCGAACTCGACGCCAGCGGCGTGCCGCACGTCCTCGTTCCCGTCATCGCCGAGACCCGGCGCAGCATCGCCGTGGTCGATGAGTCGCTCGGCGACACCACGATCATCAACGAGCGCGGCAGCAACCCCGCCGACCCCGAGTGGGCCGCCCTGCTCGCGGAGGTCGTCGAACGGCTGCCCGGAACGCGGGTGCTGGTCGTCTCCGGGAGTGTGCCGCCCGGAGCTCCGGAGTCCCTGCTGCCCATGCTCATCGGGGTGGGGAGGGATGCCGGGGTGCCGGTCATCGTCGACACGTCCGGACCCGCGCTCCTGCGGGCCGCGGATGCCGGCGCCACCGTGCTCAAGCCCAACGCGGCAGAACTCGTCGAGGCCACCGGGATCACGGACCCTGTGGCCGGAGCGCGGTCGCTGATCGCCCGCGGCACCGAGCTCGTGCTGCTCTCGCTCGGCGCGGCGGGGATGCTCGCCGTCACGGCATCCGCGCTCGTGCATGCGCGCCTCGACGCACCTCTCGCCGGCAACCCGACCGGGGCCGGTGACGCAGGGGTCGCCGCCTGCGCTGTGCTGTACGCCGAGGGCGTGCGCGATCCCGAGCAGATCCTGCGCCGCGCCACCGCGTGGTCCGCCGCCGCCGTGCTGACACCTCTCGCCGGGGACATCTCGCCCCGCTGGACCGAGCTCGAGCAGCAGCTCCTCCTCTCGCATCCCGACCCCGCATCCTTCCGGAAGGACCCTTCGTGACCCTCGTCTCCGCTCGCGACCTCGTCTCCGCGGCAGCCGCCGCCGGGACCGGCATCGGCGCCTTCAACGTGATCCACCTCGAGACGGCCGAGGGACTGGTGCGCGCCGCCGCGCTCGCTCAGCTGCCCGTCATCCTGCAGATCTCGCAGAACTGCGCCGACTACCACGGAGGGCTCGAGCCGATCGCGCTGGCCACGCTCGCGGTGGCGCGGCGCGTCGAGACCCCCGTGGCGGTGCACCTCGACCACGCCGAGCGACCTGAGCTGGTGGACGAAGCCATCGCGCTGGGCTTCGGGTCGGTCATGTTCGACGGCGGTGCGCTGCCCTACGACGACAACGTTGCGCTGACAGCCGCGGTCGCCGCTCGCGCCCATGCGGCCGGAGTGTACGTCGAAGGCGAGCTCGGCGAGGTGGGCGGCAAGGACGGTGCGCATGCTCCGGGAGTGCGCACGGATCCCGACGAGGCGCGGGCGTTCGTCGCGGCGACCGGGGTGGACGCGCTCGCCGTCGCGGTGGGGTCTTCGCATGCGATGACCGATCGCACGGCCTCGCTGGATCTCGACCTGATCGGCCGGCTGCACGAGGCACTGGCCGTCCCTCTGGTGCTCCACGGATCGTCCGGAGTCGCGGATGCCGTGATCGCCGACGCCGTGCGCGCGGGGATGACCAAGATCAACGTGTCCACGCACCTGAACGGGTTCTTCACCCGCGCCGTGCGCGAGAAGCTGGCCGCGGATGCGCGGCTGGTCGATTCGCGCAAGTACCTCGCCCCCGCCCGCGACGCGCTCGCGGACGAGGCCGCGCGCATGCTTCGGCTGTTCGCGCTGCAGCCCGCCGGCGCGGTGGCGTGATGAAGCGCGCCGCCCGGCTGAACGCGATCCTCGATCTCCTCGCCGCGAGCGGAGAGGTCACGGTCGATGAGCTCGTGGAGCGGTTCGGCGCGTCGTCGGCCACGACCCGACGCGACCTCGACTCTCTCGCCGAGCAGCGCCTGCTCACCCGCACGCACGGCGGCGCCGTGGCGCAGACCGTCGCCTACGAGCTGCCCATCCGCTACAAGAGCCACCTGCGCACGCACGAGAAGGCCAGCATCGCGCAGGCCGCCGCCGGTCTCGTCGCGCCCGGCATGGTCGTCGGGCTCTCGGGTGGCACCACCACGACGGCCATCGCCGCCGCACTCGCCGCCCGCGACGAGCTGTCGGGGAACGGGGGCATCACGGTCGTCACGAACGCCGTGAACATCGCCGCCCAGCTGGCCACGCGGCCCGACATCAAGGTGGTCGTGACCGGAGGGGTGATCCATTCACGCAGCTACGAACTCGTCGGGCCGTTCGTCGAGCAGCTGCTTCGGGGGGTGCGCCTCGATATCGCGTTCATCGGCGTGAACGGGATGGACGCCGTCGCCGGTGCGACCACGCAGGACGAGCGCGAGGCCGCGGTGAACCGGATGATGGCCGAGCGTGCACGCCGCGCGGTCGTGGTGACCGATGGCAGCAAGCTGGGTGTCGAGGCCTTCTCGAGCATCGGCGGCGTCGACCTCTTCCCGACCGTGATCACGGATGCCGGTGCCGATGCCGAAGTGCTCGCGGGCCTGCGAGCCGCCGGGTACGCGGTGCTCGTCGCCTGAGGCTGCGGTTCCCAGCGGGCCGGTATACTCAAAGTATGACAACGACCATCAAGGTGAACGATGACCTCCGCGACCGGTTGAAGGAGCAGGCGGCACGTGACGGTCTCACTCTCGGAGCGCATCTCGCTCACCTTGCCGACGCAGAGGATCGTCGTTGGAGATTGCAGTCGTTGAAGCGAGCGATCGAACGGACGGCGACGGCGGAGACGGAATCGCATGCCGCAGAGGCTGCCGAATGGGAGCGGGCCGACCTGACCGACGCGACCGCATGAGTTCCTCCTCAGCGCTCGCACCGGGACGAGTCGCCTGGGCCGCACTCGAACCAGTGCGAGGGAGGGAGCAGGGGGGACATCGTCCCGTTCTCGTCGTGGCCTCGGCCGGATATCTGGATGCCGTGACCACGCTGGCCATCGTGCTGCCGATCACGACGACCGACCGAGGCTGGCCGAATCACGTCGTCGTGGAGGGGCCGAGCGGACTCGATCGTCCGTCGTGGATCATGACCGAGCAGCCTCGCACGCTTTCGCGTGATCGCCTCACCGGGACGGCAGGTGAGGTCACGGAGGAATGCCTGGCGTCGGTGCGCGCCTGGCTGGGGGACTTTCTCGACCTCTGAGCAAAGCTGCCTGAACCCCGGACATCCCGAGGGCCCCGACGTCCCCAGATCGTCGAGGCCCCTTGAGGGTGTCGCGGCGGCGTGCCGCGTCATCCTCGAGTAGATGGTGTCCGTGTCGTGATTCGCGCTCCCCAGCGCGCGTGATTCCCCAGATCCGACTGCGCCTCCCTCGCGCCTCTCCCTTCGAGGCCCTTCGCATGGCACCTTCCGAAGAACAGGAGCACGCGGCATCCGTTCTGATACACCGATTTGAGAAAAAGGTCAGAATCCGTCGCCGTGGCACTGGAACGGGGCGGTGTGGCCGGTGTCGAGGGCGGCCCGCCTGAGGGCGTCCGCGGGTGCAGCGCCGGCGGAAAGGCCGGTGTGGAGGGCACTGAGCAGTTCACCGGCGACCTCATCCGGGACCGCCACCGGAGCGGCGATGACGCAGTCGGCCCCCGCATGCAGCCAGACGCGGGTCATGCCCAACGCCTCTTCGCCCCAGCGCACCGAGGAACGGCCGAGCTCGCACGCCGACAGGATCACCGTCGCGGGGACACGGGGGATCAGGTCGACGTCGTAGCCGAAGAGGGCGCCGTCGGCGAGCTCGAAACCCGAGAACAGCGGATTGTCCACCGCGTGCTTGCCGTGCGCCGCGATGTGCAGCACGTCGGTGTGCGCAGCGAGTTCGGTGACGGCTGCGACCGTCGCTTCCGTTCCCTCCAGGATGTCCGGCATCAGGTCTGCGCCGCGCCAGGCTGCGGCGGCCCGGGCCACCTCGTCTCCCGCCCGAGCGACCCGTGGGCCGCTGGCGAACCCGATCGACGTCGGAGGCGAGCCGACACGGACGCGCCCGCCCAGCAGGCGGGACACCGAGGTCGCGAGCGTGAACGGCACGCCGATCATGCCCGGCAGCATCGCCCAGGGCACCCCGGCGAGAGCGCCCGGTGCGGTGATCGCCAGTCGATCCGCCGGAGGAGCGGCCCGGAGCAAGGGCGCGAGCAACTCCGCATCGAGGAGGGCCAGCCGAGACGCGAGAACCCGCTCCGTCACCGCCCCCATCCGTCCGCCGCGAGTCAGGGCGGCCATGTCGAGGTCGGCGCGGAGGCCGTCGAGCGCCGTACTCACGCGACTCCAGGAGAGGTCGACGACGGTGGCTCCGGAGGATGCCACGACGATCCCGTGGAGTGCGGAGCCCGTGAACACGTACGACAGCACCGCGGTTCCCGGGGCGAGTCGCGCCGTCGCCTCCGCGAGGCCGAGTCGTTCGCGGGTGCCACCGGGCCCGGTCGTGGCCCACTGGCGCTCTCGCATCCGGTCGCGAAGGGCCTGCACCCGGGCATCCCTCGTCCAGTCGGCACCCGCGAGCTCGGCGCGCAGCATCCGCAGCTCTGCCAGATCCACGGCGAGGGATTCGTCATGCGGAGGTCGGACGGGAGCGACTTGCTGGCTGAGATGTCGTGCGCGCTCCGACCACTCGAACAGGATCTCCGGATCCTTCTGGCGTGCTGCGGCCGAGAGCCCCGCGAACATCAGATCGCTGCCGTGCATGGCGACCGATGCCTGCAGGTCGAGCGCACCGAACGACTGCTGCCAGGTGGTGAGGAGGTCGAGTCCGGCCGCGGCAGCACGCAGCGCCTCCCGGTCGCGTCCGGCCGAGGCAGCGCGGGCGGCGCGCACCTCCTGGGCGCGCAGGCGGAGGGGGGTCGGAGCGTTCTCGTCGAGCCGGGGCAGGCGTCCGCGACCGTCTCGCCGCGCGCTCAGCCGCAGACCGGTCGCCTCGGTGCGGAATCCCCAATGGTCGAGAGCTCTCGCGACGCGGTCGAACTCCTCCGCGTCGATCGCGCGATGCGGTCTGGCGCGCTGCCCTGCCTCCAGTCGCACGGCGTCAGCGCGGGCCGCCCACCCGTGGTTGCCGAGCGCCGCGAAGCGCCGGGACGCCGTCCGAGCCGCTCGTTCCGCGGCGGCGGGGTCATGGCGCAGGAGCGACCGGGCGAGGTGGAACTCGGCCTCGCCTCGGGTCTGCCTCATCCGCTGCGCCCCGAACTCGGCGGCGACCTGGCCGAGCAGCGTCTCCGCCTCGGTGGTGAGTCCCGCATCGCGGAGCACCTCGGCGCGGTCGAGGTCGCTGATCGCCGCGGCGAGGTCGCTGATCGCGGCGAGCTTCGGACGCGAACGGGTCATCAGCGTGAGGGCGGTGACCAGGTCGCCGCCGAGGAGTGCCGCGTAGCCGAGGTTGTGCCGTGCCTCGGCGAGCGGACCCTCGTCGTCGTTCGCCTCGTACACCACGATCGCGCGACGCAGATCCTCGATGCAGGCCTCGAGCTCTCGCTGCTGCATCCGCACCACCGAGCGGTTCATCAGGCAGTTCGCGAGCTCGGTCGTCTCGTCGCCGATCGCCGTGAGCGTGTCGATCGCTCGGGTGAGCATGGCTTCCGCGTCGGTCAGGCTTCCGCCGTGCATGAGGAGCGTGCCGCGCTGGCCGCTGAGGACGGCGATCGTCTCGGGACGCAGCCCTGAGCGGCCGAGCGCCTCCCGGCACAGCTGCTCGGCCGCGGCGGGCTGCCCCTTCTGGGCGAGGACGTAGGCGATCGTGCCGTCGATCCGTGCGCGCAGGTCGGGGTCGTCGGTGCGCGCCGCGGCGGTGTCCAGCGCGCGCCGCGCCTGGGTGAACCTCCTCGCGTTCGCCGCCTCGACGCCGCGACGGTGCAACTCGGTGGCGGACAGGGGCATCCCCCCAGGATGCCGTGCCCGCGGTCATCCCGCTACGGAGGTCGGGAGAGCTGGCCGCACATCTGTCCCAGATGTCGGAAGAAAAGACGGATGTCGGGCGTGCGGCGGCGTGTCGCTCCGCCATCCGTGAATCGCTCCGACCTCCGTATGGCGGGATGGTGCGCGGGATGGTGCGCGGGGCGGGGCGGCGCAGGGTGGGCCGGGCGTCAGCCCGGGTCGACCGGGGTCGGTAGGGACTTCAGGACGGCGGCGACCGCTTTCGCGGCGGCGCTCGGGGTGACGCCCCCGAGCGGCACGGTGCCCAGCTGGGCGGCGATGCGTCCCGCGACGTACGGCGCCGAGAACGAGGTTCCGCTCCACACCGCGAACCCACCCCGGTAGTCGTCGGGGTCGATCGTCTCGCGGCGGAGGCCGTCGACGTCCGCGCGGGAGGTCGCCTGGGTGCCGCCGACGAACGCGGGCGAGGTGCTGACCACGGCCGCGCCCGGCGCATAGGCCTGCACCCACGGGCCGATGTTCGAGAACAGCGCCACCGATCGCGCGGAAGGGTTGAGCGCACCGACCGACACGAGCGGTGCGTTCCGGTCCGTGGGGATGCCGTTGTCCGCGCCCGGCCAGGGCCACAGCGACGCGGGGAAGGAAGGCCGGTCGATCGCGTCGTTGCCGGCGGAGCAGACGACCACGCAACCGAGCTCCCTGGCCTTGGCGAGCAGCTGGAACAGGGTGAGGCTGAACAGCCCGTCGGTCGGCGTCTCGTGGTAGTAGCTGAGCGAGAGGTTGAGGACATCGATCGGGAAGCCGGTCTTCGGGTCGTCCCGGTGCCGGCTGAGGAGCGTGACGACCTGTGCGATCGTCTCCAGGAGCGTGCTCTCGTCGATCACCCCGAGCGCACCGGCCACGCGGACCGACAGGATGTCGGCATCCGGCGCGGTCTGGCGCACGAGTCCCGCGATGAAGGTGCCGTGGCCGGCGACGGCGTCGATCTCGCCGTCGAGCTGCCCGTACAGGTCGGGGTAGCGTTCCGGGTCGGCATCGTCCGTGAGGCCCACGGGCACGCCGTCGAGGTCGACCTTCCGGGTGACGATATCGGCGGGAAGCCAGTCATGCTCCCCGCATCCGGTGTCGAGCACCGCGACGACGGGTCGACGCCCGCGTTTCGGGGCGGCACCGCGCACGGGCGCCGGACCCAGCCACGTCACGGGCTGTCGTGCGCCTCGCCCCGGCTCGAGGTAGTCGTCGCTGCCCCCGGCCCCGCCCGCGCCCCGGATCGGGTTCGTGCGGGTGAACGGGTTCGTGCGGGTGAACGGGTTGGTCCGAGTGAACGGGTTGAGCCCGACGGGGTCGATCGACAGCACGTGATCGAGGCTGGTGCGGGGCATCGTGGAGCGGGACATGCGGCGGGCACGCTGGAGCACCCGCCAGGCGTCGGGCGCGACAGGCGATTCGCCGCGGACCGGTTCGTCGGGAGTCCGCAATCGCGCGCGCAGGAAGCCGGGCACGCCAGGAACCAGTTCGCCGTCGGCCGCCGAGCGGCCGCCGTCTTCGATCTCGAGCTGCCAGCCGAACGTGTCGGCTGCATCACGCAGTGTGCGCACCTCGCGGTCGTAGGCCTCGTCGTCGCCGAGTGCACGGGTGATCAGCAGTCGCTCCGGCAGATAGGCCGTCGGATAGGCGCGGATGCCGTCCACGGGCTCCGTGCTCGGATCGAGTGCCGTGCCCCGGCGGATCGATCCTTCCGCGCGGTCCTGCCAGGTCCATCCCTTGGGCTGCTCC
Source organism: Microbacterium paraoxydans (assembly GCF_020524545.1). Lineage (GTDB taxonomy): Bacteria > Actinomycetota > Actinomycetes > Actinomycetales > Microbacteriaceae > Microbacterium > Microbacterium paraoxydans_C. The sequence continues at coordinate 64,581 of NZ_JAIVLG010000006.1, forward strand.
ATCGTCATCCTCTCGGTGCGGGTCTCCCCGCGGCTTCATCGACGGGCGGCGCCCGCAGTCACAGCTCGAATTGCGGGGTCGCGAGCGTACGCGTCTCGTCCCCGATCTCGGTCGTCAGTCGCACACGGGTGAGTCCCGGCGGCACGTCGTCGAACACGAAGCGCCCTGTCTCCTCGGGCGTGGTCGACCGAGCCCGCTCGCCCTGCGTCAGCACGATCTCCGCCGTCGCGGTGTCGACCCACCCGTCGACCCGGCGTCGACCGGAGGCCGTGCGTGTGACGTGCAGCAGGATGCTCGTCGAGCCGTCGCTGAACTGCAGGGTGAGGGCATCGGCGTCGCCCCGCACCGCACCGAGCTCACCTTCGACGAGGGTGAGCAGCGCATACTCGCGGTTCAGGCCGTCGGCGGCGACCGCGGCGACCATCCGGTCGATCAGACCGGCGGGCACCGGATCCACCTCGCTCCACAGCGTGCGGAGCCGGGCGAACATCTCGGCGTCCTCGTGCTCGGTCATGCGATTCCCCCTGTCTGCGCTGCCGGCGGCGCGTCGAGCAGAGCGCGCAGCTTGGCCAGGCACCGGTTGCGTGTGGGGCCGATGCTGCCGATGGGCATGGCGAGGTCGCCGGCGATGCGTGCGTAGTCGGGTCGGTCCTCGAAGGCGATCACGCGCAGCAGCTTCTGGCACCGTTCGTTGAGTCGGCGCACGGCCGTCCACAGCCGACGGTTCTCGTCGCCGCGCGCCGCGTGCTCCTCTGCCGATGCTTGCTCGGGGAGGAGGGAGTCGAGGTCATCGGTATCCGTCGTGTCGACACGACCGTGCGCCTTCGCGACCTTCCACGCTTCACGGCGAGCAGTGGTGGTCAGCCAGGCGGACACGGCGCGGGAGTCGCTGATCGACCCATGCCCGCGCACCAGCTGCAGCCAGGTCGTCTGCACGACGTCTTCCGCGAGCGTGCGTTCGAGCCCGTACGCGCGCACCACGTGCCACAGCACAGGGGTCATCAGCCGGACGAGCTCATCCATGGCGCGGCTGCTGCCCTCGCACCATGCATCGAACAGGTTCGCGGCGCGCTCCCATCGTGCGAGCCCGTCGTCCGAGGCAGGATCGAGAGCGGCGCCGGGTGCACCGTCGATCATGAAGCCCATTGTGATCACACCTACCAGGAGCACGGCAAGGGCTTTCTGATACATGTCCGAGTCCAAGAACTCTCGCCGTGGACTGGAGGCGCCCTCGGCGGATGCGGATGGCGCCGACGGAGTCAGACCGATTCGAACCGCTCGGCATGCGTCGCCCAGCCCGACTCGACGGGCAGGGCCCGCAGCGCGCGGTTGCCGACCGCGAGGATCACGGACACCAGGCACAGCGCGGCGCAGATCAGCAGCGTCCCCTCGCGTCCGATCCCGGCGAGTCCGAACCCCGCGACCAGAGGCGCGAGCGGCATGGCGCCCATCGCGAGCACGCCGGCGGCGCTGTTGGCGCGACCGAGGAGCGCACTCGGGGTCGCGACCATGAAGTAGCCCAGCATCGCGGCGTTGAGGGAGGGGAGCAGCAGGACGGATGCACCCAGCACGATGGCGATGGCCCAGGGCTCGGTGACGGTCGACAGCGCGACCGCACCGCCCGCGACCACGGCGAGCCCTGCGATCGTGAGCACTCCGGCCCGGATACGCGGGACGAGCATCGGAGCACAGACGGCGCCGATGAGCATCACCGCGCCGATCGATGCGGAGAGGGTGCCGATCACGAACTCCGGGTAGCCCTCCTGCTGGAGCGCGTAGACGACGGTCGTGATCGCGGCATTGAAGCCGAGGTTGATGATCGTGGTGATCAGCAGCACGCCGCGCAGGTCGGGGCGGGAGAACAGCCACCGGAATCCCTCGCGCAGTTCGGCCCAGGCGTCGGGCTTCTTCACGGCGTCCGCGGCGGAACCCTCCTGTGCCGCGCCGGCGTCGACCACCCCGGCACGGCGGGCTTGGCGTCCCAGCATCCACGCGGTCAGGGCGGCGATCGCGTGGCACAGTGTCATCGCCACGCCGACGAGCCATCCTCCGACGCCCAGCAGCAGGCCGCCGAGGGGACCGCCCGCGAGCTGCAGCGCCGCATCCCGCCCCTGGTTCGCGGCCTGCGCGCGTCCCATCGCGTCGTTGGGCACGATCTCCTTGATCGCGCTCTCGCCGGCGACGTCGAACAGGCCGCTGCGTGCGGCCAAGAGGACGTCTATCACCAGGAGCGAGCCGAAGGTCAGGGCGTCTCCGAGGGCGAGGAGGGTGAAGCCGCCCGCGAGCACGATGCCGACCACGGAGCCGAGGAGCATCAGCGCGATGCGCCGGTGCCGATCGGCGAGCACGCCGCCGGCGAGCGTCATCAGCAGACGCGCGATCATGCCCGCCCCGCCGACGATGCCTGCCTGGGCGGGGTCGTTGGTGACGATCAGGGTGAGCAGGGGGATCGCGAAACCGAAGAGCGAGGCCGCCAGGCCCTTGCTCGTGTCGCTCACGAGCCAGGTGAGATACCGGGGGTTCCGCCACAGGCGGTGCGGCGCGGTCTGCGTGCTCATGCGTCGAGATTAGATGCGCACGAACAATTGCGCAAGGAACATTGCGCAATTTAGGGTGCGGGTAGGATCGGCACATGACGGAGGACGGCGCGAAGAAGGGCACGAGCGAAGATCCGGTCTGGATGACGACGGCCATGCTCAAGGCGTACTCGCATCCGCTCCGGCGCCAGATGATCCGCCTCTTCTCACGGCGCGACTTCCTCCGCGCCGCCGACATCGCCGCGGAGCTCGGCGTGCCCGCCAACAGTGCGAGCTTCCATCTGCGCGCGCTCTTCGAAGCCGGGCTGATCGAAGAGGCGCCCGACAAGGCGCGCGACCGGCGTGATCGGGTGTGGAAGGGGCGCAGCGGCGCCCTCAACGTCGGAGGGCCGGAGAGTCCGGTCGCCGACGACGAGCTCCGCCTCGCGGTCGTCTCCGCCCTGGTCGAAGACCACCAGGATCTGGTGCGACGTGTGATGGCGTGGACGCCCGAGTACGTCGCCGGACGGACCACCGAGGTGCACGCCGCCTTCACGCAGCGCACCATCCGCCTGACCGAGGCCGAGTTCGACGAGGCTCTCTTGCAGTTCGGTAAGGTGCTGGATGCCGCGAGCGAGGCGCATGATGAGACGGACCCGGACGGCCGCTACTGGCAGCTGGATCTGCTCGCCGCCGACGACTCCATCTGACGCGGCTGCGCCGAGGCGCCGGTAGCACGAAGACGCCGACCGCCCGAGGGGGCGGCCGGCGTCTCCGGCAGGCGTTTCGCTAGGGGATCGCCCGCCGGAAGGCGAGGAACGAGACCCCCATCAGGACCGCGGTGGCCACGAGGCCCCAGAGTGCGAGGCCGAGGGCTCCGAGGCCGCCGAGCCCGGTCCAGACCTGACCCCACAGCTCGAACCGGGTCACGAGGTACACCAGGCCGACGAGCACGAGCGCCAGCGTGATCCAGACGATCGTGAGCACCATCAGGCCCCAGCTCTTGTAGATGGTCGCCCCCGTGAATCCGACCACGAAGAAGAACAGCGCGAGGGCGAAGTAGACGACGAAGGCTCCGAGCGGGCCGGCCTCCCACAGCCACGGGAGGTAGAACACCCACCCGTTCACCCCGTAGCCGTTCGTGGCGACCTCGATGCCTCCGCCGATCAGGAAGAGGACGCCCATGAACGTGCTGGCCAGGACCGCGGTCAGCATCGTGCCGAAGAAGAACTCTCGACGGGTGATGCTCATCGCCTGCGAGAACGGGAAGGTGAGCGTCATCGCCGACAGGCCGATGGCGAAGAAGTACCAGAGGGGAGCCTGCCCGCCCCCGCCGTACTTCGCGCCGTCGCCCGGGATCATCGCGTAGATCAGCACCGAGATCAGGGTCGCTCCGGCGAGGATGATCAGCGGGACCCAGATGAAGGTCTGCCGATTGATCATCTGCAGGCGGATGACGTTGAGCGTGCGTCGCATCAGCGCACCTCCTCTTTCGTGGTGGCGGATCTCGGGGAGCCGGCCTCGGCCTTCTGCGTGAGGCGCACGATCAGCTGTTGCAGCGAGACCGGGGCCAGGTCGAGCCCGGATGCCGCGATGTCGGCGCGCTCCTGCGCCGACACGGCGCCGAGGACGGTGACGGAAGCCACGCGGCCGAGCGTCTCCCGGTGCAGCACCTCGCGGTCGCCGACCCAGGCGTCGACCTTCGCGGCGTCACCCACGACGGTCACGGCGCGGTCGCGCACGGCATCCGTGTCCTCGTGCAGGAGGATCTGACCGTTGTCGATCACGATCACCTTCTCGATCAGGTTGGACACCTCGTCGATCAGGTGGGACGAGAGGATCACGGTGCGCGGGTGCTCGGCGTAGTCCTCGACCAGGCGGTCATAGAAGATCTGCCGCGCGACGGCGTCGAGGCCGAGGTACGGTTCGTCGAAGAAGGTGATCTCGGCGCGCGAGGCGAGTCCGATGATGACCCCGACGGCCGAGAGCTGTCCGCGGGAGAGCTTCTTGATCGTCTGCTTCATCGGGAGCTGGAACTCGTCGATGAGCTCGTCGGCGAGCGCCTGGTCCCAGTTCGGGAAGAACAGGCTCGCCGCCTTGAACGCATGCTTGGGATAGGCGTCGTCCGGGTACTTCTGGCTCTCGCGGACGAAGCAGATGCGGCTGAGCACGTGCGCGTTCTCGTAGGGGTGCTCGCCGAAGACCTTGACGGTGCCGGAGGATTCGAAGTTCTGCGCCGTGAGGATCGACATCAGTGTCGTCTTGCCGGCGCCGTTGCGGCCCAGCAGTCCGTAGATCGCGCCTCCTTCGATCGCGAGCGATACATTGTCGAGTGCTCGCTTCTCCTTGTAGCGCTTGCTGAGGTCCTGCACCTCGATGACGGCGGTCATGCGGGGGTCTTCCCTTCTGAGTCGGTGTTCTGTGCGGCGCGCTGCCGGAGCAGGTCCGCGAGGTCTTCGGCGCCGAGCCCGAGCGTGCGGGCCTCGGCGAGGAGCGGGTCGATGTAGTGGTCGGCGAAGGCGGCACGGCGCTCGCCGAGGAGCAGGTCCCTGGCGCCCTCGGCGACGAACATGCCGATGCCTCGGCGCTTGTAGAGCACTCCCTTGTCGGTGAGCATGGCGACTCCCTTGGCTGCGGTGGCGGGATTGATCCGATAGAACGCGGCGAGCTCGTTCGTGGAAGGGGCCTGTGCCTCTTCGGCGAGCGAGCCGTCGACGATCGAGTCCTCGATCTGCTCGGCGATCTGGAGGAAGAGCGGCTTGCCTTCTTCGATCACGAGTCCTCCGCGTGGTTAGTGGGTTACTTACTCGACTAAGTAACCACGTAACCTGCGCCGTGTCAACCTGTTCGCCGTCGGGCTCCGCGTACAGTGGGCTGGTGTCGGAGTTCCCTTACAGTCGCCTGCGCCGCTGGCCCGACGTCGAGGCGGACAACCTCCACGCGCACGATGCCACGGATGAACTGCTCGTCGAGCGAGCGCGCGCGTTCGGTGTGCCCGGAACCGAGACGGTGGTCATCGGCGATGGGTTCGGCGCGATCACCCTGGCGCTGACGGAAGCCGGACTCGACGGTGTCCGAGTCCACCAGGACCTCGCGACGGGACGCCGCGCACTGCAACACAACGCCGCAGAGCTCGAGATCGCAGGTTTCGTGTCGTACGAGCTCGAACCCGCGCTGCTCGAAGGCGCCCGTCTCGTGGTGCTGCAGCTGCCGAAGTCGCTGGCGGAACTCGAGGAGATCGCGGATGCCGTCGCACGCTGGGCAGCGCCCGAGGTGGTCCTCGTGTGCGGCGGCAGGGTGAAGCACATGACCCTGGCGCAGAACGAGGTGCTGGGGCGGAGCTTCGCGCACGTGCAGGCCCAGCGTGCAGCGCGCAAGTCCCGGTTGATCGAGGCCTCGGCACCCCGTCCTGGCCCGGCGGATCCGCCGTTCCCCGTGGCGGCGCGGCACGATGGGCTGACGCTGCTCGCCCACGGTGGAGCCTTCGCGGGTGCTCGCCTCGACATCGGGACTCGGGTTCTCCTCGAGGTGCTCGGTCTGGACGGTTCACAACTCCGCAAAAACGGCGGGAATCAGACCCGAAAGGGCCGGATCGGCGCGGGCGGAGGGAATTCTTCCGGAGTTGTGAACGCGACGGAGTCGTCACGTGTGCTCGACCTCGGCTGCGGTACCGGCGCCCTCGGCGTCTCGTACGCCCTCGCGCATCCGGCCGCGCGGGTGACCGCGACCGACCGCTCAGCTGCGGCCGTGGCTTCCGCCCGTGCGACGGCGTCCGCGAACGGGGTCGCCGATCGCGTCACGGTCATGCACGACGACGCGGCCTCCGCGTTGCCGGATGCGTCGTTCGACATCGTGCTGCTGAACCCGCCGTTCCACCTCGGCACGAGCATCCACGTGGGCGCGGCCACTCGCCTCTTCGAAGCCGCGGCGCGCGTGCTCCGACCGGGGGGTGAGCTCTTCACGGTCTACAACTCCTCGCTCGGCTACCGTGCCGAACTGACCCGTCTGATCGGCGCGACCGAGCAGCTCCGGCGCACTCCGAAATTCACTGTGACCCGCAGCGTCCGGGGTGGCTGAGCGCACGTTCCGATCCCCCACGAACGCCCGTTACTGGATCGTTGGATACCTGCGCAATCCCCGGTCAGGCGAAGAAAACGTGTGTGGTGTCTGTGCCGGGATTTGCCGCTGATCGGCCATTTCGTTACGTTGGAACGTGGGCCTGACGGCCCGAAGACCAGTCCGCGATCACGTCCTTCTTTCGATGAGCTGTGCTGCGAAGAGGCGTGGGCGTACGGTCGATGCTCTATCGCGGTGGATCCGAAATCCACCGTCTGTGCCGCCACAGCAGATATGTCGAACGGCCTCGAGAGCGTCACCCGGACGTAACCGAAGCAGGCTCAGCCACCCGAAGGCGAGTCGCAGGGGAAACGTGTCCGATATCGCTCTCGAAGCGCGCAATCTGTACAAGGTTTTCGGTAAGAATCCGAACACCGCCGTCCGTCGCCTGAAGGCTGGTGAGAGCCGAGCCGCTGTGACCGACGCCGGCACCGCAGCGGTCATCGACGCCAGCTTCACCGTCAACCGCGGTGAGATCTTCGTCATCATGGGCCTGTCCGGTTCGGGCAAGTCCACCATCATCCGCATGCTCAACGGCCTGCATGATGTGACCGACGGCTCCGTCACCGTGAACGGCGACCCGATCACGGGTATCCCGGCCTCGAAGCTCCGCGAGATCCGTCGCGACCGCATCTCGATGGTCTTCCAGCACTTCGCCCTGCTGCCGCACCGCACGGTTGCTGCGAACGTCGCCTACCCTCTCGAACTCAAGGGCATACCCAAGGCCGAGCGCTTGGCCAAGGCGGAGGAGATCCTCGCCCTGGTGGGTCTCGAAGGCCAGGGTGACAAGCTGCCCTCCGAACTCTCCGGCGGCATGCAGCAGCGTGTCGGCATCGCCCGCGCGCTCTCCGCCGACAGTGACATCTTGCTGATGGATGAGGCTTTCAGCGCGCTCGACCCGCTGATCCGCCGCGAGATGCAGGAGCAGCTGCTCGAACTCCAGCAGAAACTCCAGAAGACGATCGTGTTCATCACGCACGACCTGAACGAGGCCATGTTCCTCGGTGACCGGATCGCCGTGATGCGCGACGGTCGCATCGTGCAGATCGGCACGCCCGAGGACATCCTGATGGACCCGGCGAACGACTACGTCGAGCAGTTCGTGCAGGACGTGGACCGCGCCCGCGTTCTCACTGCGGCCAATGTGATGGAGCGTCCGCGCCCCGTCGTACCGCACACCGCCGGACCCCGCACGGCCCTGCGCCAGATGCGCGATGCGTACATGTCGGCGACGTACGTGGTGGGTCGCGACCGGCAGCTCGTCGGTGTCGTGACCGACCGTGACGCCGTCAAGCTCGTCCGCCAGGGGGCGACGACGCTCGATTCCATCGTCAAGCCGGTGCCGCAGAGCGTCCGGGAGGACGACGTGCTGATGAACCTGTTCGTCCCCGCCGTCGAGTCCCCGCTTCCGCTCGCGGTCACCGATGCCGACGATCGTCTGGTCGGCGTGATCCCGCGCGTGACGCTGCTGGCGGCGTTGGGCCCCGGCCCGGGCGCTACCGAGGAGATCACGCTCCCGCTGATCCCGATGCCGCAGGCCGAGATCGACGCCGTGCTCGACGACGGGTGGACTGCTGAACCGACGGAAGCTTCGACGACGGAGGAGGTGCGCTGATGGACGGTTTCCGCATTCCCATCGGGACCTGGATCGAATCCGTTGTCGACTGGATCAAGGACAACCTCGATGGCCTGCTCGACGCCATCTCGTTCGTGATGAGCTTCCTCGTCGAAGGGCTGACCGGCATCCTGCTCGCCCCGAGCTTCGCCGTCATCATCGTGATCGCCGCGCTCATCGCCTGGATCGTGCGCTCGTGGCAGCTCGCCCTCGGCACGATCGTTTCGTTCGGACTGATCGTCGGGATGGACCTCTGGGTTCCCGCGATGCAGACCCTCGCGCTCGTGCTCGTCGCGGCCGTGATCGCCGTGCTGATCGCCGTGCCGCTCGGCATCTGGTCGGCGCGCAACGGCACCGTGCGCGCGGTGCTCAAGCCCGTGCTCGACTTCATGCAGACCATGCCGGCGTTCGTGTACCTGATCCCGGCGATCGTGTTCTTCGGCATCGGCGTGGTGCCGGGCCTCGTGGCCACCGTGATCTTCGCGCTGCCCCCTGGTGTGCGCCTCACCGAGCTCGGCATCCGCGGCGTCGACTCCGAGACCGTCGAGGCCGGACAGGCGTTCGGTGCGAAGCCCGGGCAGATCCTGCGCGGCATCCAGCTCCCGCTTGCGATGCCGACCATCATGGCCGGTGTCAACCAGGTCATCATGCTCGCCCTGTCGATGGCGGTCATCGCCGGAATGGCGGGCGCGGACGGCCTCGGGAAGATGGTGGTCGAGGCGATCTCGACGATCAACATCCCGAAGGGCGTCGAGGCCGGTCTCGGCGTCGTGCTGATCGCGGTCTTCCTCGACCGCGTCACGGCGGCGCTGGGGGCACCCGGCGACAACCGTTCCTCGCTGCTCAGCATGATCGAGCGGCTTCGCACGCCGAACGGCGGGGGGAGCGGAGCAGCATCCGCCTCCGCCTCCGAGGACGCCGAGCAGAAGGATGCGGCGAACGAGGCGGAGCGCGCCAAGGCGTCGCCGCGGCGGGCGCCCATCGGCGGCGTGCACTGAGGTTCACCCTACGGAACAACACCCATACGGAACTGAGAGAGAGAAATCACATGAAGAAGAAGATCCTTGCACTCACCGCAGTCGGCATCGCCGCATCGCTCACCCTCGCGGGCTGCAGCGGCGACGGTGCGGGCGGCACGGGCGGCGGCGACAGCAACGCCGACGACAAGGGCACGATCACCCTGGGCTTCCTGCCCTCGTGGACCGACGGCCTGAGCACCGCGTACCTGCTGCAGGACCAGCTCGAGAAGATCGGCTACACGGTCGAGATGAAGACGCTCACCGAGGCGGGCCCGCTGTACACCGGCCTCGCGCAGGGCGACGTCGACATGTACCCCTCGGCCTGGCCCGAGCTGACGCACGCCTCCTACATGGAGGAGTACGGCGACAACATCGAGGACATCGGCACGTACTACGACAACGCCAAGCTCACGATCGCGGTGCCGGAGTACTCCGAGCTGAACTCGATCGAGGACCTCAAGGGCAAGGGCGCGGAGTTCGACGGCAAGATCATCGGCATCGAGCCCGGCGCGGGTCTCACCGCCCAGACCGAGAAGATGATCCCCGAGTACGGCCTCGACGGTGAGTACCAGCTGGTCACCTCGTCGACCGCGGCGATGCTCACCGAGCTGAAGACCGCGACCGACAAGCAAGAGGACCTCGTCGTCACGCTGTGGCGTCCGTTCTGGGCCAACGACGCCTTCGGCATGAAGGACCTCGAAGACCCCATGGGCGCCATGGGCGAGGCCGAGGGCCTGCACTTCCTCGGCACCAAGGGCTTCGCCGAGGAGTTCCCCGAGGCTGCTGAGCTGATCGGGAAGATCAAGCTCGACGACGCCCAGTACGGCGCGCTCGAAGACCTCGTGGTCAACGAGTACGGCGAGGGCAAGGAAGCCGACGCGGTCGACGCGTGGCTCGAGGAGTTCGGCGGCGAGTTCGACTGGACCGTCACCAGCTGACCTGATCCCGGTTCGGGCCCCACTTCTCGTGGGGCGACACGCCAGATGTCGGATCCTTCGCCTCGAAGGGTCCGACATCTGGCGTTTCAGCCGATGGGTGGTGTGGGGTCGCGTGGTCCGGGGTCGGGTGTGGGGGTCGTGCCTCGCCGAGCGCGGCGAAACGCCCCGGACGGGTCGAGTGACCCGGTCGGAGCGTCCCGTCTCGCTTCACGTCGATCAGCTGACCTTCTTCCGGTAGGAGATGATCGCGAACACGTAGGCGACCACGAGGATGCCGATGCACCACGCGAGGGCGACCCAGATGTCGTTGCCGACGGGTTGTTCGGCGAACAGCGCCTGGATGGTGTTGACGATCGAGGTCACCGGCTGGTTCTCGGCGAACCACTGCACCGGGGCCGGCATGGTGTCGGTCGGCACGAACGCCGAGCTGATGAACGGGAGGAAGATCAGCGGGTAGGAGAACGCACTCGCACCGTCGACCGTCTTGGCATTCAGGCCCGCGATGATCGCCAGCCAGGTGAGCGCCAGCGTGAACAGCATCAGGATGCCGACGACGGCGATCCAGGCCCAGACGCTCGCTCCGGTGCGGAAGCCCATCAGGAAGCCGACGCCGAAGATGATCGCCAGGGTGATCGCGTTCGCGGTGAGGGAGGTGAGCACGTGCGCCCACAGCACGCTCGATCGGGCGATCGGCATGGAGTGGAAGCGCTCGAAGATGCCGCTCTGCAGGTCGGTGAAGAGCCGGAACGCGGTGTAGGCGATGCCCGAGGCGATCGCGATGAGCAGGATGCCCGGGAGCAGGTAGTTCACGTAGTTCTCGGCGCCGGTGCTCTGCTGCAGAGCACCGCCGAAGACGTACACGAACAGGAGCATGAGCGCGATCGGGGTGACCGCCGTGGTGATGATCGTGTCGGGACTGCGGAAGATGTGCCGCATGGAGCGGCCGGTGAGCGTCGCCGTGTCGGCGGTGAAGTGCGTGGTCATGCTGCGTCCTCCTTCTTCGTGGATGAGGGGCCGATGAGGGTGAGGAAGATCTCCTCGAGGGTGGGCTGCTTCTCGACGTACTCGACCTTCGCGGCCGGCAGCAGGCGCTTCAGCCCGGCGAGCGTGTCGTCGGCGATGATGCGGCCCTCGTGCAGGATCGCGATGCGGTCGGCCAGCTGCTCCGCCTCGTCGAGATACTGCGTGGTGAGCAGCACCGTGGTGCCGGTGTTCGCGAGCTCCTTGACCACGTCCCACACCTCGATGCGGGCTTCGGGGTCGAGGCCGGTGGTCGGCTCGTCGAGGTAGATGACCTCGGGGTGTCCGACCAGGCTCATCGCGATGTCGAGCCGGCGACGCATGCCGCCCGAGTAGGTGCCGACCTTGCGGCTTCCGGCATCCGTCAGGCGGAAGGTGGCCAGCAGATCGTCGGCGACCTTCCCGGGGTCGGGCAGATGCCGCAGCTTCGCGACGAGCACCAGGTTCTCGCGTCCGGTGAGGATCTCGTCGACGGCGGCGAACTGCCCGGTGAGGCTGATCCGCTCCCGGACGCCGACCGGGTCCGCGGTGACGTCGATGCCCTGTACCGCGGCCGTTCCGGCATCCGCTTTCAGGAGCGTGGAGAGGATGCGCACCATCGTGGTCTTGCCGGCGCCGTTCGAGCCGAGGAGGGCGAAGATGCTGCCCTTCTCGACCTCGAAGTCGACGCCGCGCAACACGTGCAGGTCCTTGTACGACTTCTCGATGCCCTGCACCGAGATGGCGGCGTTCGTCATGATTCGTCCTCCTTCTTCTTCGCCTCGTCGAACGCCTTGATGAGGCGCGCGCGCTCCTTGTCGATCCAGTGGGTGCCGCCGTAGGCGCGGGCGTACTCCTCGGCGTATTCCACCGGGTCGTCGCCGACGATCGCGCTGACCGGGGTGCCGTCGATCGCGGCCCGCTCCCAGAGATCTGCGAGGTCGAGGAACATGGTGACGATGGTGTCGCCGTCGGTGATGCCGCCGTAGTACAGGTAGTACCGGTACTGGGCATTGGCGACCTCGCGGTACGGCGAGGGCAGGGCGTCGATGCGCGCTTTGGCCTGCTTGTACTGCTTCTTCTGCTCGAGCGATCCGGTGAGCGCTTCGATCCACTTCGCGGCCATGGTCAGTTCTCCTTGTTCGTGTCGTTCAGTCGTTCGATGTGCGTGCGGAGGAAGTCCCAGGTCTTCCAGAACTCCTCGAGCTCCTGCTTGCCCTGCGGGTTCAGGCTGTACACCTTGCGGGGCGGGCCCTTCTCGCTCGGGACCTTCTCGACGTCGACGAGATGCTTCTGCTCGATGCGCACCAGGAGTGCGTAGATCGTGCCCTCGGCGATGTCGGTGAACCCGTGGTCTCGGATGCGTGTGGTGATCTCGTATCCGTAGGCCGGCTGCTCGGCGAGGAGCGCCAGAACGATGCCCTCCAGAGTGCCCTTGAGCATCTCGGTCATCTGCTTGCCCATCCGGTCCTCCTTTCCTCTTCTAGTACTCAGTGTTGCTGGGTACCGGTACAAAGTAACACCGAGTACCGGTACTTAGCAACACCGAATACCAGAAAGCTCTCCGATACGGCGCGGGGAGGGGAGGAGGGGGTGAAAAGGAGGGGTGAATTCTCCGGGGTCTGCCGGAGCGGGGGGTGGAGCCCGGGCAGTCTGACAGGTGGCCCGAGCCGAGTTCGCCATGCCTGAATGGTGCTCGGCAGTCGCCTGAGGGGGCGGGGGTTTCCGTGCGCGAACGCGCGACGGGGGAGCGATGAACGGGGAGACTGTCATGGGGTTTCGTGTTGCCCGCAAGGACTACGCATCCGATGGCCTTTCGTCTGAGCGGCGCGGCCGCTGGCGGGGCCGAGCGAAGAAGCTGATCGGAGGCGCCGTCAGCACCGCGCTGGTCGCCTCCTCCATGGTCTTCATCGGAGGCACGCTGACAGCAGCTCCCGCGCTCGCGGCCGACCCCTTCCTCTGCACGCCGGGCGCCGTGTACGTGCAGAGCGCGACCGAGGTGCGCGAGTTCATCGTGAACGAGCAGGGCGGCACCCCGGGCAACGGCGGCACGCTCGGCGGCGAGACCCTCGGCACCGACCACTCCAACAACGCTCTCGGCATCTCCTCCAGCGGTCGATACGCCTACACGGTCACCAACGCCGCCGGCACCAAGACGCTGGCCAAGCACGACCGGGTCACCGACGTCACGACCCGCACGACGTTCACGCTCAACTCCTCCGTGCTCCGTGGTGCTGTCCACCCCGTGACCGGTGTCTACTACTTCGCCAGCGGAACCGTCAACGGCGCCATCAACCTCTACGCCTGGAACGAGAGCGTCACGCCGCAGGCCTATGTGCAGGTCGGCACCCTCCGCCCGACCACCGGCAGCACCGCGTTCGGCGCCAACGGCGACATGGCCTTCAGCGCCTCGGGCCAGCTCGTGCTCGTGGCCGACAACATCATCTACTCGTCCGACCTTCCCACCTCACTCACCCCGAGTACCGCGACCATCGACGCCAAGCAGGTCCACAACATGGGCGCCGGGGTGCAGGGCAACGGCATCGCCTTCGGAAACCTCGGTCACATCTTCGTCTCGGTCTCCGGTGGCGGAAACCGCATCATCGAGGTCGACCTTCCTCGCGGAGAGACCGTCAACACCACCTCGATCGGAACCTTCGGGCCGACCGACATGGCCAGCTGCACCTTCCCGAACACCCTCACGCTGAAGAAGGACCTCCCCGAGGGGCGCCACGCAGCCACCGACCAGTTCGCCCTGCGCGTGCAGTCGCCTGCCGGATACCAGGTCGCGCAGACGAACGCCACGACGAGCGGCGAGAGCACGGGACTGCAGCCCGACTACGCGGGACCGGTCTTCACCAACCAGGGCGACACCTTCCAGCTGTCCGAGTCCGCAGCCGGCACGACCGACCGCACCCGCTACGCCGAGTCACTGGACTGCGTGCAGGTGAACTCCGACGGGACCACCTCGCCAGTGGCGGTGACCTCGTCGGGTGAGGTGACGCAGCCCGCCGGCCCGCTCGGCACCGACGTCACGTGCACGTTCACGAACGTGCGTCTGGCCCCCGACCTCGCGCTGCGCAAGACCTCCGACCCGGCCGACGGCGTCGCGGTGCACGCCGGTCAGCGCCTCACGTACACCGTCGAGGCGGAGAACACGGGCAACACGCTCCTCGACCCCGTCCAGGTGACCGACGATCTCTCCGGAGTGCTCGCACACGCCGAGTACCAGGGTGATGTCGTCACCAAGATCGACGGAGTCATCGTCGCGTCCGGGGCCGCCACGGTCACCGGTGACGAACTCGCCTGGACCGGTGCGCTCGAGCCCGGTCAGGTGCTCACCGCCACCTACTCGGTGATCGTCGACGACGGTGTCGAAGGAGAGCGGATCGCCAACAGCGTCACCGCCTCCGGCACCCCGCCCGGCGGGCTGCCCCCGATCGATCCCCCTGCCGTCACGACCGAGAACCCCGTGGCGGGATACACCGTCGCCAAGAGCGCCGACCCCGCCGACGGTACCGTCGTGGAGCCGGGCCAGACCATCGAATACACCGTGACCGGGACCAACACCGGTGCCACTGTGCTGAACCCCGCCTCGATCTCGGACGACCTGTCCGCCGTGCTCGCGCACGCGGCCTACAACTCCGACGTCGCCACCGCGTTCGACGGTGTGCCCGTCACGACGGGCGCGGCGACCATCACGGGCGACGACCTCGCCTGGACCGGGGCTCTCCAGCCCGGAGAGACCGTGACGATCACGTATTCCGTGACCGTGGAGGCCGACACGTCGGGTGAGATCCTGAAGAACACCGTCAGCGGCACGGCGACTCCGACCACCCCGAACCCGGGCGACCCCGACGGGCCGCAGGTGCCGGGTGAGCCGATCGTCCCGCCGACGGTCACCACCGAGCACCCGGTCATCGGTTCGGGCTTCACGATCAGCAAGTCCGCCGACCCCGCATCGGGCACGGCCGTCGCGGCCGGTGACACCATCACCTACACGATCACCGGCACCAACACCGGCGACACCGACCTCGACCCGGCCCGGATCGTCGACGACCTGTCGGGTGTTCTCGGCGACGCCGGGTACAACGACGACGTCACCGCCGACCGCGGCACGGTGAGCGTCGCCGGCGACACGCTGACCTGGACGGGCGATGTGCCCCGCGGCGAGTCCGTCACCATCCGATACTCCGTGACGGTCGACGCGGGCGTCGATGCGGCGCTGCTGAACAACGTCGCCAGCGGCACGGCCACGCCGCGGATCCCGGTGGACCCGTCCGACCCCGATGGCCCGACCACTCCGGGAACCCCCATCGTCCCGCCGGACGCGGAGACGAACCACCCTGTCGTCGACACCGGCTTCGAGGTGTCGAAGTCGGCCGACCCGACCTCGGGCACCGCCGTGCGCGCGGGTGACACCATCACGTACACGATCTCCGGCGTCAACACGGGCAACACGACGCTCGATCCCGCGTCCATCGTCGACGACCTCTCGGCAGTGCTCGCCCACGCGCGGTACGGCGGCGACGCGACCGCCTCGACCGGCACGGTCGAGGTCACCGGAACCACACTGACCTGGACCGGAGCCCTCGATCCGGATGACCGTGTCGAGATCACCTACACCGTGACGGTCGACGCCGACGCGACCGGCGTGCTGCTGCGCAACACCGTCACGGGCGAGGGGACCCCCCTCATCCCGACGGACCCGACCGACCCGGACAGCCCCACCACGCCCGGCACCCCGGTGACGACGCCGCCGTCGACGACGGAGCACCCGGTCGCCACCCCCGGCTTCACGCTGACCAAGTCGGCCGACCCGGAGACCGGAACGCGTGTCGACCCCGGCAGCGTCATCACCTACACCGTCACGGGCACGAACACGGGCGACACCGTGCTCGACCCCGCGGTGATCTCCGACGACCTGAGCGGTGTGCTCGCGCATGCCTCCTACAACGACGATGCCGCGGCCTCCCGCGGCGACGTGAGCGTCGACGGCGAGTCCCTCGCGTGGAGCGGCGTGCTGCGTCCGGGACAGGACGTCGTGATCACCTACTCGGTGACGGTCGACCCGGCAGCGGGCGGTGAGACGATCGCCAACACCGTCACAGGCACGGTGACTCCGCTCATTCCTTCCGACCCGAGTGATCCGGACAGCCCCACGACGCCGGGCACGCCGATCACTCCGCCGCCGTCGACCACGGAGCACCCGGTCAACGAGCCGGGCTTCACCTTCGCCAAGTCCGTCGACCCCGCAACGGGCACGGCTGTCGATCCCGGCGATGTGCTCACCTACACGCTGACGGCCGCCAACACCGGTCAGACCGCTCTCGACCCCGTCGAGATCGTGGACGACCTGTCCGAGGTGCTGCCGTACGCGTCGTACAACGACGACGCCGAGGCCGTGATCGACGGACTTCCGGCCGGTGTGCTGGTGCGCACCGGCGCGACGCTCCGCTGGGCGGGTGCGCTCGCGATCGGGCAGACCGTCACCGTCACGTACTCCGTGACGGTCGGGGCCGACGGCGTCGGATCCGTGGTCGAGAACACGGCGACGGCGAGTGCGACGCCGCCAGGAGGCTCGGTCATCACGCCGCCCCCCGGTGTCACGAGGAACCCCGTGGACGTCCCCGGATTCTCCGTCTCGAAGAGCGCCGACCCGGTCGCGGGGACAGCGGTCGATCCCGGTAGCGTCATCACCTACACCGTGACCGGTGTGAACACCGGCGAGACCGTCCTCGACCCGGTCGCGATCGCGGACGACCTCTCCGGTGTCCTTGCCCACGCCGACTACAACGGCGATGCGACGGCCGCGATCGGCGCCACGCCCGCGGCGGCCCCGGTCGTCACCGGTGACAGCCTGGCGTGGACGGGATCCCTCCAGGTCGGCGAGACCGTCACGATCACGTACTCCGTGACCGTGCAGGCGGACGCGGGGGGAGCGATCCTGGAGAACTCGGCTTCGGGATCGGCGACTCCGCCCGGTGGCGTGCCGCCGATCGAGACGCCACCGGCCACGACGGAGCACCCGGTCAACGAGCCCGGCTTCGAGCTTCGCAAGTCGGCCGACCCCGCCTCGGGAACCCGCGTCGACCCCGGCAGCGTCATCACCTACACGGTGACCGGCGTGAACACCGGTGAGACGGCCCTGGCGCCCGTGAACATCAGCGACGACCTGGCCGGAGTGCTCGCCCACGCCGTCTACAACGGCGACGCCACGGCGACCGTGATCGACGGGTCCGCGCCCGCTCCGGTCATCGACGGCGACGAGCTCACCTGGTCGGGTGCGCTCGCCGTCCGCCAGCGCGTCACGATCACGTACTCGGTGACCGTCAATGGCGACGCGGGTGGCGCGACGATCGCGAACACGGTGGCCGGAACCGCCACCCCGCCCGGTGGCGGGGAGCTCACGCCGCCGCCGGTGACGACCGAGAACCCGGTCGGCACTCCGGGCTTCACGTTCGTCAAGACGTCCGACCCCGGGTCGGGGACGGCTGTGGCCGCTGGTAGCGTCGTCACCTACCGTCTCGTCGGCACCAACACGGGTGAGACCGGGCTGGACGAGGTCGTCATCACGGATGATCTGTCCGGAGTGCTGCAGCACGCCGACCTCCGGGCCGGTGCGACCGCCGTCGTCGGCGACCGCGCTGTC
Source organism: Microbacterium paraoxydans (assembly GCF_020524545.1). GTDB lineage: Bacteria > Actinomycetota > Actinomycetes > Actinomycetales > Microbacteriaceae > Microbacterium > Microbacterium paraoxydans_C. The sequence goes on from NZ_JAIVLG010000006.1 coordinate 82,436, forward strand.
GCCGCTCCCGTGGTGGACGGGACCGAGCTGCGCTGGACCGGCAGCCTCGCCGAGGGGGAGAGCGTCACGATCACGTACTCCGTGGCGGTCCACGCCGACGCGGCGGGAGCGAAGCTGCGCAACGTGGCCGTGGGGACGGCCACTCCTCCCGGTGGCGAGACGATCACACCGCCGCCGAGCTCGACCGAGAACCCGGTGCTGACGCCTCTCGCCATCACCGGTGGGATCCTGGCACCGTGGGTGCTGGCGCTCGCGATCATTCTGCTGCTCGGCGGTGCCGTGCTGCTGATCGTGCGGCGACGCCGCTCGCAGGCCTGACGTTCGTCGGGAGGGCCCCGTCTGTCGCGGTGCGACGGGCGGGGCCCTCGGCGTCTCCCTCCGGCGGAGCTCAGTCGGCCAGGAGACCGTGTCGCGCCGCCTGCTCCAACGCCTCGGAGCGGTTGCCGGCGCCGAGCTTTCGATAGAGGCTGCGGAGCTGGGTCTTGAGGGTGTTCTGCGACACACGCAACTCGTCGGCGATCGTCGGCAGCGGCGCGCCGGACGTCAACGCGCGCAGCACGACCTGCTCACGCGGGGTCAGTCGGGGGCGGTTCGCGAAGGATGGCAGCGCCGACCGGCGGGGGAAGCTCGTGCGTCCGGTCGGGTCGAGGTCGGCGCGGACGGCACCGAAGTCGTCCGCCCCCAGAAGCACGAGCGGAGTGGTGAGGCCGCGGTCCGCGAGCAGCGCGTTCAACGCGTCGCTCGAGATCTGAGCGGCTGCCGGGGATACCCGGCGCAGCGCGGCGCTGTGCACCGCCGCGGCTTCGGCGCGCTCGCGGGCGGTGGAGGGCCGCAGCCGGGTCTGGCCGAGGAGTCGGATCACCTCAGCGGCCGCGCCGTCGATGAGCGCCAGACGCGCCCGCTTCACGACGGTACCGAAACGGTCGGATCCGGCATCGCGCTGCACGATGCGCTTCGCCGCGCTCACGTCGCCGAGGGCGAGGTGCAGCAGCACTCGCGGCCGTGACAGTGCGTGGCGCACATGGGGCGCATTCGCCTCTCTTCCGCGGAGGCGCGCGAACGATTCGAGGCGCTCCAGTCCGGCGGCGACATCCCCCTCGTGCAGCGCGATCCACGCTTCCACCGCGGCCATCGTTGTCCAATGCTCGCTCGTCGCTCGGTACGGTTCGAAGAAGCGGACGTGCTGCTTCGCTGTCGCGAGATCGCCGTCCTCCACAGCGAGCATCGCCCCGGCGATCCGGTAGAACGTGCTCTGATAGCTGTCGAGGAGCTCGGGGTCCCACTCTCCGTCGCGGATCAGCGAGAAGTAGTGCCGTGCTTCTGGCAGGTCGCCGTTCAGGGCGTGGACGCCCGCGAGGAGGCAGATTCCTTGGAACGCGTTTGCATTCCCGTGCGCCGCCGCGAGCGCCGTGGCCTGCTCCCACAGGCGGATGGCTTCTTCCTGCTGCCCGCCGTAGTACAGGGAGATGCCCAGATGCGTGCACAGCAGCGGCATGTCTCGTGCGTACTGCTGCCATTGCGCCTCTGGCGTCTCATGGAAGAGGGTCAGAGCCCGGGTTGCGACCTGTGCGGCAGGCTCCGGCCGCCCGATGGCGCGCAGCGAGGCGCTCTCGGCGGCCCAGATGAAGATCCGTTCCGTCGCCGAGAGAGTCGTCCGACGGGAGTTCGCCGCAGCAACGGCCAGGCGCAGCAGCTGGAGCCCGCGCTGACGCCGGAGTCGATTCGGCTTGAGGCACATGCCGAGCAGCATGGCGACGAGGGGTTCCTGCTTGAGCCGTGCCACGGGCACATCGGAGAGCAGTTCGGGGACGGCGCGTCGGTCACGGTGGAGCAGGCGGTTCCACCCGGCCATCGTGACGTGTGTCGCGAGGCGCAGATCGTCGTCTTCGAGGGCGAGCCGCAGACCCTCGAGCGGCAGGTCGCGGCGCACCGCACCTTCTGCGGCGAGGCGCCGAAGGTGCGCGAGTTCGCCAGGAAGGGTGCGGCGGAGTTCACGGCGCAGCATGCCGCGCGTGAGCGGAGTGAGGGTGAAGGTGCAGCCTCCGTCGCCGGTCCAGCGGCCGAAGCCGAACATCTCGGCCTGGTCGAGTGCCTTCGCGATGTCGGGGTCGCGCGTGAGTGCCACGGCCAGGGGAAGGTCGACCGAGTCGGTCACGCTGATCCGCAGGAGGCTCTGGAGTGCCTGCGGATCGAACGCGCACTCGGCGAGCCGGTCCTGCAGAAAGTCCTCGATCACCGCGGTCGCGGCGCGGAGCGAGGCGGTGTCCGTTCCGCCCCCGCGGAGCACGAGGGCGCGGATGAGCGCGGGGAAGCCTCCCGTCGCCTCCCGGATCTCGATGGCGTCGTCGTCGTCCACGTCGAGCGCCCGAGAGATCTCCTCGGCGTCGAACATGAGTCCTTCGGGAGGGATGACCGTCGTGTCGATCACGAGATCCAGACTCTCGCTGTCGAAGGGACTGGGGCGGTTGGTGGCGACGATCAGCCGTGTCCGCGGGGTGGCGGCGACGATGCGGCACAGGGCGAACACCCCTTCGCGGTCCACGTCGGCCGCATCGTCGAGTACGACGACCAGCGGCCCCTCTGCGTCGCGCAGGAGCGCGGCCACCGCAGCCCAGTCATCGTCGCCTCCGGTGCTGTCGGAGGGGACCGCGCGGGCGAGGACCTTCCGCAGCGCGCGGGCGAGGAGGGCGCTCGTGGCGATGGCGGGCGAGACGGTGATCCAGGCCACGCGGGACACGGTGGTCGACGCCCACTCCACGAGAGCAGTCGTCTTGCCGGTGCCGGACGCGGAGCGGATGAGCGTCAGGGGCGTCTCGGTCTCGAGTGCGGCGATCAGTCGTGGTCGAGGGATGGCCTGCGCCGACACTCGCGGTAGATGCCCGTCCCCCTGCGCGACAAATGCCGACACCTCAACCTCCCCAGGTCCCCGCCTCCAGGATATTCCGAAATATCGGAGGGGATCGCGATTGCAGGTCCGCGTGTGCGGGGCGATCAGCCTGTCGAGGGGGACGGCTTCCGAGCGGCTCCCCGTTGGTTCGGAGCATCGCGTGAATCCTCGAGCCACTCACCGAGAGCATCGATGACCGCCTCGGGCTTCTCCCAGGGCGTCAGATGCCCGGCCCCGTCGAGTACGAGGACGTCAGGTTGGCCGGGGAGCCGGGCTTGCAGCTCGTATGCCTGTTCGAGCGGGATCCATGGGTCTTCGCGTCCCCAGCCGATGCGGGTGCGGCAGCGTACGGCTCCCAGTTCTTCCACGACGGCGTGGGTGTCGGCGGCATCGAGCGAGGCGATCTGGCGGTAGAACGCCGCCTGGCCGACGGGCCCGGTCCAGGGCGATGCGAGTGCCTCGACCTGAGGAGCGGAGAGTCGGCCGGCGCCCGCGATGTACTCCCTCACGAGCGCAGAGTGGAGGTTCCCCGGGAGGCGGGAGAACACGTCGGCATGCTGCGCCACCACGCGGAAGAAGGGCGACCCCCAGGGGTCGAGGGTGACGATGTCCCACAGGAACAGGCTTGCGAAGTCCATGCGGTGCCGCAGGTGTGCCCCGAGGGCGACGGCACCGCCGATGTCATGGGCGACCACATGAGGGCGCTCCAGGCCCCAGCCTCGGACCAGGGATGCCAGACGTGCGGACTGCGTCGACAGGTCGGTCGCCACGGTCGCACCCATCTGGGACGCGCCGTAGCCCGGCATGTCCCACAGGAACACGCGGTGCTCGCGACTCAGCTCGCGCGCGGCATCCGCCCAGACCAGTGACGACCACGGCGTTCCGTGGCACAGGATCACATCGCCCGCCGAGGTGCCGGGCGGCGAGAGCACCCGAGTGGCGACGCTCACTCCCCCGACGTCGACGAAGACCTGATCGGGCAGCGGCGGCCGGTGTGTCATCATGGGGCCACGGTAGAACCTCAGGTCGACCTGAGGTCAAGAGGGAGGCGGGTGCCTCGATGAAGATCGGTGAAGCCGCGCGGCGCATCGGCGTGGACGATCACGTCCTGCGGCACTGGCACGACACGGGCGTGGTCGTTCCGGAACGGACGGTGTCGGGCCACCGGGTCTACACCGAGGAGCACATCCGGCGCCTCCGCGTCGTGCTGGCGTGCCGGAGCATCGGGATGAGCCTCCCCGAGATCAGGCACGTGCTCCATCGGGACGAGGACGGACGAGTCGACGTCATCAGGCAGCGGTTGCGGTGGATCCGCTCGCAGCGCGCACAGCTCGAAGACGCGGAGAGCTTCCTCGAGCACGTGATCGGCTGCAGGCACGACTTCCTCACCCGATGCCCGGACTGCACGCGATACGCGCTGAACGACGCCGACCGGCTGCCGGGCGGCGACGTCAGAGCCCGCGATTCCTAGGCGTTGAGGCGCGCGGCGGCGACGACACCCTCGAGCAGCGCCAGGGCCCGGCTCCGTGCACTCGCGGGCTGAAGGCCGAGCGCGGCGGTGAGCTCGAGGGCGAGCGCGGCGTGACCGGCGGCGTTCGGGTGGAACGGGTCGTTCATCAGTCCCCATGGCACTCCGCCGTCTCCGAGCCCGGCGAAGCGCGCGAAGTGATCCACGAGGATGACATCGTCCTCCGCGGCGACCCGGCGCACCGCTTCCGCGAAAGCGCCGATCCGCGCGCGCTCCGGGGCGTTGGCGACATCGATCGCGGGCGGCGTCTGCAGCACCGGGACGGCACCGAGCCCGCGCACGCGTAGGACGAAGTCGTGCAGCGACGAGGCGTACTGCTCCGGGGAGATCGTGGCGCGTCCGCTACCGGTCGACGCGTCGTTCGTGCCGATCATGAGCGTCACGACATCGGGCCGCCAGGACCCGACGCGGCGCTCCCAGTCGTCGAGGATGTCGCTGATGCGGTTCCCGCTGATCGCCGTGTTGACGACGGCATCGCGCACGCGCTCGAGCTCGCCCCGGATGATCTCGTGCAGGTGCTCCGGGTAGCTGCGTCCTCCCTGCGTGTGGACCAGGCCGTGCGTGATCGAGTCGCCCGTGATCACCCAGTTCAGCGGTTCGGCGCTGACGAGTGCGTCGGCGAGGCGGCGGAGGTCGGTGGCGGCGGATTCGGCATTCGGCACGGCATAGAGCCTATCGGCGCGAATGCGGCGCGTACGTCGTCCCGGCTAGGGTGGAGGCGTGAGCCCTGAGACGGAAAGACCGTAGAACGCGGGTGCAGCGCACGTCGTGCGCTCCCCGCATCTTCGTCGACCCCTCTTCTCCTTCTCGCCGTCCGCTGCCTTCGCGCGGGGGCGGCGTCCGTCCGACTGGATGCTCATGCCTTTTCTCGTTCCTGTCCTCGCCCTGGCGATCTTCGCCCAGGGCACCAGCGAGTTCATGCTCGCGGGTCTCCTCCTCCCCCTTTCCCGTGATCTGGAGGTCGAGCCGTCGACCGCCGGCCTGCTGACCTCGGCCTTCGCCGCCGGCATGGTCGTCGGTGCCCCGGTCATGGCGGTGCTCGCGGGCCGATGGCGCCCGCGTCGGGCACTTGTGCTCCTTCTCGTGGTCTTCATCGTGGCGCACGTGGTCGGGGCGGTGGCCCCCGACTTCCGCCTGCTGTTCATCACTCGCGTGCTCGCGGCGCTCGCCAATGCCGGCTTCCTCGCGATCGCCCTGGGGACGGTCCGCGGGATCGTGACCCCGGCGCAGACGACGCGGGCGGTCGCCGTGCTCCTGGCGGGGACCACCCTGGCCACGATCGTCGGCGTTCCCGCCGGGGCTGCGCTCGCGAACGCCTTCGGGTGGCGTTCCACCTTCTGGGCGGTCGTCCTGCTGTGCGTCCCCGCCGTGACCGCGCTGCTCCGCGACCGCACGCTCGGTGCGCTCCCGCCGGCACCGCGATTCGGAGTGCGTGCGGAGCTCGCCGAGCTCCGCCGACGTCCGGTGCTCATCGCGGTGGTGCTCGCCGTGCTCGTGAACGCCGCGACCTTCGGAGTGTTCACGTTCCTCGGCGTCATCGGAGTGGATGCCGGCGTCGAGACGGCAGCGATCCCCGCCCTCCTGGCCGCCTTCGGGATCGGAGCGCTGCTGGGCGTGGCCGCGACCGGACGCTGGGCGGCCCCCGTCGAGCGCGCATGGATCACTGTCGCCGCCATGGCGCTGACCGTGGTCTGGGTCGCGTTCGGAGCGGGCGTCGAGGTGGACTACGTGGTCTTCATCGGGGCGTTGCTCTGCGGTGCGGCGTCGTTCGCGGTCGGCTCCGCGCTGATCGGCCGCATCGTGGGGCAGGCGTCGGGAGCGCCCAGGCTCGGCGGCGCGTATGCGACGGCGGCGCTGAACATCGGCGCCGTCGGAGGGCCCGCGCTCGCCGGTATCGCCTACGGCCGGTCGGGTGCCTCCGGGGTGCTCGTCGTCGCTGTGCTCCTGACGGCGAGCGGGGTGATCCTCACCCCGCTTCTGGGTGGGCGACGGACACCCACGGATGCGGCAGATGCGAAAGACTGAGGGCATGACCTCTTCTGCGCTCGACACCCTCCTCGCTCGCATCGTCGAGAGCGGCCTGATCGATGAACCGGCCGCCGAGAACGGCCTGGTGTACGGGAGGGCGAGCATCGACGCGGCGGGCACGGTGGTGACGGTCAATGTCGATGCCGAGTTCGACGGCGAGCACGACGACGAGATCGACCAGGACGCGTTGATCGCCGCGATCTCACGGATCCTGTCCGTCAGCGAGTCCCGGTGGCGGTCCGTGGTCGACGAGGTGGCGACCGAGATCGACGATGCGGTCGACGATGAGCCCGTCGTCGAACAGATCGACCTGCGGGACGACCTCGAGGCGACGTCGGTCGTGGTGTTCGCAGACGCGGTGCTGCTCGCCTTCCTCGCGCCGAAGCAGTTCCCCGATTCGCGGATCCTCGTGCAGCTGGATGCGGAGCTCGAGGTCGACGGCATCGAGGTCCGCGAAGATCTGATCGATCACGGATGATCCCGTGGTGAGGACGTGGACGTGAACGCGCGCGTGCGCATCGAGGACTATGCCCTGCTGAGCAACTGCCGCACGGCGGCGCTCGTCTCCCGTGCCGGAAGCATCGATTGGCTGTGTCTGCCGCGGCTCGACTCCGCGTCGGCGTTCGCAGCCATGCTCGGAGACGAGTCCCACGGGCGATGGCTGCTGCGCCCCACGGACCCCGCCGCCGTGAGCACCCGGCGATACGACGAAGACACCTTCGTGCTCGTGACCCGGTGGGAGAGCGCGGACGCGGTCGCCGAAGTGCACGACTTCATGCCGATCGGTTTCGACCCCGACGCCGCCATCCGGCGCAGCGACCTCGTCCGTAGGGTCGTCGGGGTGCGCGGCTCGATGAGCTTCGAGCAGCAGCTCAGCATCCGCTTCGACTACGCCAGGGTGATGCCGTGGGTGCGTCAGGTCGGGTCGCACGATGCGCCGTGTCTGGTCGCCATGGGCGGTCCCGATGCCCTCGCGTTGCGTGGTGCGGCTCTGGAGCCGATCGACCACCAGCACCGAGGTGAGCTGACGGTGACCGCCGGTGAGACGCGCGACCTCCAGCTGACCTGGTTCCCCTCCCATCTGGACCTCCCGCCGGCTCTCGACGTGGCGAAGGAGCTGGGCGAGACGAAGCAGTGGTGGCAGGACTGGGCCGACCGGATCGCGCACGACGGTCCGCACCGTGACGAGGTGGTCAGGTCGCTGCTGATCCTGAGGGCGCTGACCAATCACGAGACGGGCGGCATCGCGGCCGCGGCGACCATGGCACTGCCCGAGGAGATTGGAGGCCGACGCAACTGGGACTACCGCTACGTGTGGCTGCGCGATGCGGCGCTCACCCTCGAGGCGCTGTGCGCTCACGGCTTCCTCGGTGTCGCGGGCCAGTGGCGGGAGTGGCTGCTGCGGGCGGTCGCCGGAGACCCCGCCGATCTGCAGATCATGTACGGGCCGGCGGGGGAGCGGGATCTTCCGGAGCGGGTGCTGTCGAACCTCCCCGGGTACGAGGGATCCGTGCCGGTGCGGATCGGCAACGGCGCAGCCGACCAGTATCAGGCGGATGTCGTGGGCGAGGTGTTGGTGACGCTGTCGGCCGCGCGGGCGGCCGGGCTCAACGAGTCCGGCTTCTCCTGGCCGCTGGAGCGCGAGCTGCTGCGGTTCGCCTCGGAGCAGATCGAGCGCCCCGATCAGGGCTTGTGGGAGATCCGCGGTGAGCCGAGGTACTTCACCCACTCGCGGGTGATGATGTGGGCGGCCTTCGACCGTGCGGTGCGGGCGGTCGAGGAGTACGGCTTCGACGGCCCCGTCGAGCGCTGGCGCGGGCTGCGCAACCGGATGCGCGAGGAGATCGATCGTGAGGGCGTCGTCGACGGCCACTTCGTGCAGCACTACGAGACGACCGAGGTCGACGCCTCGCTCCTGCTTCTTCCGCAGGTGGGCTACTGTCGGCCGGACGATCCGCGCATGCTGGCGACGGTCGCCTGCATCGAGCAGACTCTGATGCCGGATGGGCTGGTGCGGCGATATCGCACGGCGACGGGAGTGGACGGCCTCGCCGGGACGGAGGGAGCCTTCCTCGCGTGCTCATTCTGGCTGGTTGAGCAGTACGCCACGACCGGACGGCGCGCCGAGGCGCAGGCGCTCATGCGGAGACTGTGCGCATTGGCGAACGATGTGGGGATGCTGTCGGAGGAGTATGACCCGGTGGTGGGCCGGCAGCTCGGCAACACCCCGCAGGCCTTCTCGCACCTCGCGCTCGTGCGGGCTGCGGACGCCCTGTCGCGGACGGAACCCCGGACGCGCTGAGAATCCTGCTCCCGCGCGGGTCACGCCGGACCTCAGGTCGTCGACGATCCCGCGGAATCAGGCCATCACCGCGGTTCAGGCCGCTTCGGGGCCAAACGGCCTGATGCGGCGTGATGGCCTGATCCCGGGCGACCCCGGAGCAACGACCGCTGCGGGATCACAACCACTTCTTGTACTTGAACACCCCGAACAGCCCGACGGCGAAGGCGACCATCGCCCCGATCGCCATCGGATAGCCGAAGGCCCAATGCAGCTCGGGCATCACCTCGAAGTTCATCCCGTACACCGTGCCGACCAGCGTCGGAGCGAAGATGATCGCCGCCCACGAGGAGATCTTCTTGATCTCGTCGTTCTGTGCGAGCCCGGCCTCGGTCTGGCGGCGGGCCACCAGTGCGGAGTGCACGGTCAGCGCGTTCTCGAGGATGGCCCGGAAGGAGTCGATCTTCTCGTTCACGCGGATCGTGTGGTCGAGGACGTCGCGCAGGGACCGCTGCAGCTCCTCGTCGATGCGGTACTTCGCGGACCCCCGGCGCAGCCACTCCAGCATCCCGTTCAGGGGGTGCACTGCGCGCTGGAAGTTGATGACCTCGCGGGAGAGCTCGTAGATGCGCCGGGACAGGGCGCTGTCATCGTCGCCGTCGCCGAAGAGCTGGTCCTCGATCTCGTCGATGTCGTTGAGGAGTCCCGCCACGATCGGCTCGTACCCGTCGACGACCTCGTCGAGGATCGCGTACAGCACGGCCTCGGGGCCCATCGCGAGCAGTGCGGGGTTCGCCTCCATGCGGGCGCGCACGGCGGCGAGGTTGGGCGACTCGGCATGCCGGATGGTCACCACGAAGTCGGGACCGACGAACAGGTGCAGCTCGCCGAACTCGATCGACTCCTCCTTGTCGCGGTACCGGGCGGGGCGGAGGACAGCGAACAGGGTGTCACCGTAGCGCTCCACCTTCGAGCGCTGGTGCCCGGAGAGCGCATCCTCGACGGCGAGCGGATGCAGGTCGAACTCCCGGGCGACCGAGGCCACCTCCTCGGGGCTCGGCCGGTACAGCCCGATCCAGGCGATGCCCCCGGCGGCATCCAGCATCCGGTACGTCTCGTCCAGGTTCTTCGGGGTCTCCACGCGACGTCCGTGGACGTACACGCCGTTGTCGATGAGCGCCATCATGCGGCTCCGTTCTCGCGGGCGCACGGCAGCAGAAGGCTCCGTGCGCTGATTCGTCAGGGGCGGATGACGCCGCCGACGCTGCGGGAAGGACGTGCGCGTGCGGATCGGAGGATCAACGCGTGAGCGCGGGGAGTCGCGACGCAGCGAAGGCGGCGTCGTTACTATCACCGGACATCGCCATCACCGCCTTTCGGGACTCATCGGGTCGAGCGACCCAACGCGCCAGCATACTCCTCCTGCATGAGAAGCGCGTGCGGGATCGAAAAGGGACCGGAGAGGCCCGCCGCAGGAGCGTTTTCGATCCCGGTCCGGGGTCACCGGAGCGTCACGACCTCACCACCGCGGGCGGCGGAGGCCTGCGCGGCTGTGGCGATCTCGACCGTGCGGACGCCCACGTCGGCATCGGGCTGCGGCTGCTCCCCCTCGCGCACGGCACGAACGAACTCGGAGATCAGCAGCGCGTCGAGGTCGGCGCCGATGGGGCTCCAGGTCTCGCCGTGCGCATCATGCCCGGCCACACCCTTCGCGAAGGGGCTGACGGAGACGGTGCCGCGTTCGGCGATGATCTGCAGAGTGAGCCCACCCCAGGTCGCCGAGCTCATCGGCCAGCTCCAGGAGCAGTCGATCGTGGCGATCACGCCGCTCGGGTACTGGATCGTGACGAGTCCGCCGGTCTCGACCTCGAGCTCGCGCTGCGCGTGGAGGATGCTGTTCGACACGGCGCGCACCGATCGGGCGCGCTCGCCGAGGAGCTCGTCGAGGATGTCGGCGCAGTGCACGACGTGATCGACCAGCGCGCCGCCTCCGGCCAGTTCCGGATCCGTGAACCAGGCGCGGTCCTGCGGAAGCTTCCCGTTGTTGATGCCGGTGACGCCGAGGACCTTCCCGAGGCGACCGCTGCGCAACTCCGTGATCGCGTCGCGCACGCTCGGCGCGAAGCGCACCGGGTAGGCGACCATGAGGATCACGCCGGCACGTTCGCACGCGTCCTGCATCGCGACGGCGTCCTCGACGGTCGTGGCCAGCGGCTTCTCGCACAGCACGTGCACCCCGGCTGCGGCCGCGCGCTCGACGAGGGCACGGTGCCGGGAGTTCTCGGCGGCGACCACGACGGCATCCGGCTTCCAGGCGAACGCCTCGTCGTACGTGTCGACGTAGGCGACGCCGAGTTCGGCTGCCAGGGCCGCACCCCTGGGGGCATCGTCGGGAGCCGCGGCACCGTCGGGATCGGCGGCGACCAGCTCGATCCCCGGCATCGCCTTCAGGGCGTGCACGTAGCTCAGCGAGTGCGTGTGCGCGAACGAGAGCACGGCGATCCTCAGCGGGACGGGAGCGTTCATCGGGCGGTCTCCTCGATGTCGGCGGAGCGTTCGGGCAGGGCGATCGGGGCTTCGCGGGCGATCGAGGCGTACGCGGCCTCGGCCACGGCCACGGCCTCGATGCCGTCGGCGGGGCTGACCCTCGCGTCACGGCCCTCGCGCACAGCGGCGACGAAGTCGGCGATCTCGGCGTAGTACGGGCTTTCCTCGGGTGACATCGGCGGCAGGTAATCGGTGTCGCCCTCGGGGAGCACGGCGTCGGTCCGCAGCGCGGTGTCCTCCGCGCTGTCGTAGCGCAGGCGCCCCTCGGAGCCTGCGACCTCGACGCTCGTGCGGAACGGCATCCCGGGGGCGACCCAGCTCGCGTGCAGGTGACTGATGACGCCGTTGCGGTGGGTCAGCACGACATGCGAGGTCACGGGGGCGGGCACGCGGTCGTCGACCGTCGGCGGGTTCTGCACCGCATAGACCGTCGCGACGGGGCCCGCGAACCAGACCGCCTGGTCGATGTCGTGGATCATCAGGTCGCGGATCACGCCGCCCCCGGTGCTCTCCGAGAAGAACCAGGGGGTCTGCGGAGCGGATCCCGACCGACTGAACCGCTGGACGGCGAGCATGCCGATGCGACCGGCGTCGATGCCCGCCTTGATCTGGGCGTACTCACCCATGTACCGCACGACATGGGCGGGGAAGAGCCGGACGCCGGCCTCTTCTGCGGCTCGGGCGATGGCTGCAGCGGCCTCAGCGGTCGCCGCGAGCGGCTTCTCGCAGATCACGTCGAGCCCGCGCGCGATGGCCCGGCGGGCCAAGTCGGCGTGGGTGCTGCTCGGGGTCACGATGTCGACGATGTCGACCAGGCCGATGAGCGTGTCGACGTCGGGCACCAGCTCGAAGCCGTACTCCTGGGCGATCGCCTCGGCTCCCACGAGAGAGGTGACGTATCCCTGGGCACCGAGCGCCCGCCAGGCGTCGGCGTGCACGCGCGAGATTCCACCGGCGCCGATGAGTCCGACCTTCACACTGCTCACTGCTTCTCCTCGGGGTTCTCGACGGTGTCGCTGCCGCTCCCGGCCACCTCGAGCGGCAGCGGGGTGATCGGCGGGGCCGGCATGTCCTCGATACCGTAGATCTCGGCGGCGTGCCGCTGGAACGCGTGCACGACCGCTCCGTGCGCTGCGGCCTCGGCACCCAGGCGCGCTTCGGCGATCGGCACCTGGAACGGCAGGCCGAGATGGCCCGGCAACGCGGCCCGCAGAGGGGCGAGCAGCTGCTCGTGCGCCGCGGACAGCCCGCCGCCGATCACGATCATGGCCGGGTCGACCGTCATGGTCAGTGTGGCGATCCCATGGGCGAGTTCGTCGATGAAGCCGTCGAGCTCCCGCTGGGCGTCCGCGTCGCCCCCGCGCGCCCTCGCGAACACCTCGGCGGCGGTCGGAGCGGTCCGCCACGTGATCTGCCCCGTCTCGGTGTTCAGCCCGCGGAACGCGAGACGGCCGATGTCGCCGGCGGCGTTGTGGATGCCGCGCCGCGGGCGTCCGCCGAGGATCAGCCCCATCGCGATGCGGTTGCCGACCGAGAGGTAGATGACGTCTTCGACCAGCTGTGCGACACCGAGGTGGTGTTCGGCGACAGCCGCGAGGCGCACGCCGTTGTCGACGGCGACCGGGCAGCCGAAGGCCTGCCGCAGCTGGGATCCGATGTCGATGCCCGACCACTCGGGGATGACGACGGAGGTGGTCACGCGACCGACGTCGTCGACGATGCCGGGGAGGGCGACGCCGACCGCACGCACTTTCGATGCGGGGAACGAGGCTGCGGAGAGGGTGCGGCGGACGTCGTCGATCACGGCGGCGAGCTTGGAGGCGCCGTCGGGCTGCGCGGCCACCCCGGAGTAGCTGCGCTGCGCGATCACGAGTCCGGACAGGTCGGCGAGCACCACGCGCACGCTCGCCACCCCGATGTCGATCCCCACCACGGTGCCGGCGGCGCCGTGGAAGGAGTAGCGCCGGGCAGGGCGTCCGGCGCCGCCGCCGTTGTGGACCGGGGCATCGACGATCAGCGCGGACTCGGCCAGGACGGTCACGGCGTTCTCGACCGAGGTGCGCGAGATCTCGAGCGAACGAGACAGGTCGTTCACGGTCGCGGGCCCGACGTCACGCAGCTGCAGAGCGGATCGCGCGACGATCGAAAGTGGACGGGTCACGGCCATGTGCGGTCCTTCCTTCTTCGCCGTCGTCGGGTGCGATCAAATTAGCACACCGAATTCTCAGATCAAGCTTTGATGTTCTCGAACGGGAAACACGGCCGAAACAAGCGTCTGAGAACTTGTACTTGACGAATTATCCCAACCAAGTGTCATAATGAACCGTACTCAGCACGGTATAAGCAAAGGAGCACCATGCGCGTCAGCAAGATCACCGGCGTCGTCGCGGGAGTCGCGGCCGCCACCCTGTTGGCCGGATGTTCGGCCGGCGGAGGCAGCACCGCAGAGGGTGAGCAGGACATCAAGGTCTGGCTCTACCCCGTCATCGCCGATGAGGCGGTGCACAAGGACTTCTGGGACTCGACGATCGCCGAGTTCGAGGAGCAGAACGAGAACATCAACGTCTCCTACGAGATCTTCCCGTGGGCGAACCGCGACGAGGCTCTGCAGACGGCCATCGCTGCGGGCAAGGGGCCCGACGTCGTCTACCTCATCCCCGATCAGCTCGCGGCGTACCAGAAGTCGATCGCGCCGCTGAACGACCTGCTGAGCACGCAGCGACAGGACGACCTGCTGCCCAACGTCAAGTCGTCGGTCACGATCGACGGCGACATCCTCGGCGCGCCGGTGCTCACGAGCGCGCAGCCGCTGATCTGCAACGCCGCCGCGTTCGAGGCGGCCGGCGTCACGGAGTACCCCGAGACCTGGGACGACATCACCGCGATGGCCCCCAAGTTCACGGAGAAGGGCATGTACGCCCTCAACTACCCGGCATCCGCCGAGAACACCCTCAACCTCACCTACTACCCGCTGTTGTGGCAGGCGGGTGGCGAGGTGTACACGAAGGACGGCGACGTCGGCTTCGACAGCAAGGCCGGCACCCAGGCGCTGACCTTCCTGACCGACCTGGCAGAGGCGGGCGCCCTCGACCCCGAGGCGCTCACCACCAACGTGCCGCTCGAGCAGACCGCCATCGCGCAGGGCAAGGTCGGCTGCACCTGGAACAACGCGGTCCCCGAGGTCCTGCCGTTCTGGGGCGAGGAGAACGTCAAGGTCCTCGCGCCGCTGACCGAGAAAGAATCGGTGGCCTACGGGACGGTCGGATCGCTGTCGGTGCTCAAGGGCTCCAAGGCGCAGGACGCGGCGGCGAAGTTCGCCGAGTACGCCACGAGCGCCGACGTCATCGAGCCCTACCTGAAGGCCGCCGGCTACTTCTCGGCCCTCAGCACCACCGAGCCGCTCTACGCCGACGACCCGCTGCTCGGCGAGGTCGAGAAGTACGTGCCCGACACCACGGTCGGTGAGCTCAACACCTCGTCGCGTGCCCTGATGGGTGTGCTGGCGCCCGAGATCCAGGCGGCGCTCCTCGGACAGAAGTCGCCGGAGGATGCGCTCGAGGATGCTGCGGCCGCCGCGGCACCGCTGATCAAGTAGAAACGGGATCGGGGGCGCGCGCCCACCCGACGCGCGCCCCCGCACCACCCTCCACTCCCCCCACGTGAGGTATCACTGATGACGACGGCAACCACGGCGAAGCGGCCCGCAGGCCGGGTCGCGCGGGTGCTCGCACGACGCGAGGCGCGCATCGCCTTCCTGTTCGTGCTTCCCGCCTTCCTCCTGTTCATCGCCTTCCGCTTCGGCCCGAGCATCGTCGGCGTCGCGCTGAGCTTCTTCGACTACGACATCACCGGTGAGATCGCCTGGCGCGGGCTCGACCACTTCCAGCGCATGGTCGCCGACCCGCTGTTCTGGCGGGCCATGGGCACCACGCTGATCTACACGGTGTTCGCGGTGCCGATCGCTCTCGTGCTGTCGACCGTGATGGCGCTCGGGGTGCGCCGTGCGTTCCGCGGTGCGCGGTTCTTCCGCTCGATCTTCTTCCTCCCCGTCATCACCTCGCTGGTGCTCGCCGGCTCGATCTTCGTCTGGATCTTCTCCGCGAACGGCCCGTGGTCGGCGCTGATGACCCCGCTCGGGCTGGGCGGATCGTGGCTCGGCAGCACCGTGCTCGTGATCCCGGCGATCGTCGTCGTCGGCGTCTGGTCCCGCTTCGGCTACGGGATGATGATCCTCATCGCCGCCCTGCAGGACGTGCCGCGCGAGCTCGAGGAGGCCGCCCTGATGGACGGTGCGAACGCGTGGCAGCGCTTCCGCTACGTCATCCTCCCGGTGCTGCGACCGACCTTCTTCTTCCTCGCGGTGATCGAGACGACCGCCGCCTTCCAGGTGTTCGACGTCATCTACGTGATGACCCAGGGCGGACCGGCGAACGCGAGCTACTCGCTCGTCTACATGCTCTACGACCAGGGCTTCCGCTACTTCGACTACGGCTATGCCGCCGCGATCGGTGTGGCGCTGTTCATCATGACCCTCGTCGTCGCGCTCATCCAGCGCCTGGTGATCGGAAAGCAGAAATGACCGCTCTGTTGCAGCCGCCGACGACGACCGACGCTCCCACCCCGCCGAAGACCGCCACGCGGAAGCGGCGCCGCGCCTACCGCGCGCTCCAGCCCACCGGCTGGGGAATCGTCGGCCGCTGGATCTGGCTGAGCCTGGCCGGCATCCTCAGCTTCTTCCCCTTCTACGCCATGGTCGTGCTGAGCCTGAAGCCCGGCATGGTCGTTGAACTCCCGGGTTCGCTGCTGCCGTGGACCGACATCTCCTTCGACGCCTACGAGCAGGTGCTCGCCGGGCAGAACATCCTGGGCTGGCTGGGCAACACGCTCATCTACTCGCTGGTCTCGGTGGTCGCGGTGCTGTTCTTCTCGGCGCTCGCGGGCTACGCCTTCGCCAAGAAGCGCTTCCGCGGCAAGGAGGTGATGTTCTGGTCGTTCCTGGCGATGGTGATGGTGCCCTTCCACGTCACCCTGATCCCGACGTTCATCCTCATGGCGAACCTCGGCGGCGTCGACACCTACTGGGGTCTGATCCTGCCGTCGCTCGCGAACGCGCAGGCGGTGTTCCTGATGAGGCAGTTCATCTCCGGGCTGCCGGATGAGCTGTTCGAAGCCGCGCGCATCGACGGTGCCGGCGAGTTCCGCATCTTCCTGCGGATCGTGCTGCCGCTGTGCAAGCCGATCCTGGCGACCCTCGGCATCTTCGTCTTCCTGTGGCACTGGAACGACTTCCTCTGGCCGCTCATCATCGCCAAGTCGAACTCCATGTTCACACTCACCGTCGGCATCTCGTCACTGCAGCAGCAGAACGTCCCGCTGAGCACGATGCTCGCAGGATCCGTCGTCGCGCTGCTGCCCATCTTCCTCGCGTACCTCATCGCTCAGCGGTACGTGCAGGAGGGCGTGGCCGGTACGGGCATCAAGGGCTGAGAAGAAGGGAAAGCACGACGTGACTCAGCACCATTTCACGACTCCGCATCATTTCGCGACGGAGGCGGAACTCGAGGACGCACTCGGCACGCCGAGCGCCGGCCTGATCGACGACCTCGCTCGCGGGGCGGGTGACCTCGTCATCCTCGGCGCGGGCGGCAAGATGGGCCCGACCCTCGCGATGCTGGCCCGCCGCGGGATGGATGCCGCGGGGCGGCAGGACGACGCGGTGTACGCGGTCTCGCGTTTCGGCGACGCCGCGATCCGCGAGCGCCTCGAAGCCGCCGGTGTGAAGGTCGTCTCGTTCGATCTGATCGAGAACGACGACTTCTCGTCTCTGCCGGATGCGCCCAACGTGGTGTTCATGGTCGGCGCGAAGTTCGGTGCCGCGACCAACGCCTCCTGGGCGTGGGAGGTCAACGCCGCTCTGCCCGACCGGGTCGCCCGCCGCTACCGTCACAGCGCCATCTCGGTGCTCTCGACCGGCAACGTCTACCCCTTCGTCCCCGCCTCCTCCGGCGGAGCCTCCGAAGAGATCCAGCCCGCGCCCATCGGCGAGTACGCGCAGTCGTGTCTCGGACGCGAGCGCGTGTTCGAGTTCGGCGCGCAGGAGCGTGGCACGAAGGTCGCGATCATCCGTCTGAACTACGCCGTCGACCTGCGCTACGGCGTGCTCGCCGACATCGGCACCGCCGTGCACGCCGGACAGCCGGTCTCGGTCGCCACGGCCAACGTGAACGTGATCTGGCAGGGGTACGCGAACGAGGTCGTGCTGCGCAGCCTCGTGCACGCCTCGACCGACCCGTTCACGATCAACCTCACCGGCCCGGAGCTGCTGAGCGTCGAGTCGATCGCTCGCCGCTTCGGCACCCTGTTCGACCGCGACGTCGAGATCGTCGACGAGTCGCAGCCGACCGCGCTGCTCAGCGACGCCCGCCGCTGCATGGCGCTGTTCGGCTACCCGGCGGTCTCGGCCGAGACCCTCATCGGCATGCAGGCCGACTGGATCGACCGGGGTCTCCCGATGATCGCCAAGCCCACCAAGTGGGCCGTGCGGGACGGCAAGTTCTGATGGCGAGCGCAGGTACCGCGACCGTCCCGTCGCTGCGGCCCGAGGCCGCGGCGACGCTCGCCCGCGGCGCGGTGATCCCCGCGCATCCGCTCGCGCTGACCGCCGAGCGCACGCTCGACGAGCGCCGCCAGCGCGCCCTCTCGCGCTACTACCTCGACGCGGGAGCCGGTGGGCTCGCGGTCGGGGTGCACACGACCCAGTTCGAGATCCGCGACCCGGAGCACGCGCTGTTCGAGCCCGTGCTCGCGCTCGCAGCCGAAGAGATGGAGGCTCGTGGCGACGCGAACCTCGTGCGCATCGCCGGAGTGGCCGGCGACACCGCACAGGCCGTGGCCGAAGCCGAACTCGCGCGGTCGCTGGGCTACGACGCCGTGCTGGTGAGTCCCCGCGTCGCGGGCGCAGACGAGCGTGCCCTGCTCGAACGCGCCCGCGCCGTCGGCGAGGTGCTGCCGCTGGTCGGCTTCTATCTGCAGACCGCGATCGGCGGGCCCGTGCTCGACCGCGACTTCTGGCGCGAGTTCGCGTCGATACCCGCGGTCGTCGCCGTCAAGGCCGCACCCTTCGACCGGTACCGCACACTCGAGCTGGTGCGCGGGGTCGCAGCATCCGGGCGCGCCGACGAGATCGCCCTGTACACCGGCAACGACGACGCGATCGTCGCCGATCTGCTCTCGGCCTTCCACGTCGACTCGCCCACAGGGCCGCACACGCTGCGCTTCGTCGGCGGGCTCCTCGGGCAGTGGGCGGTCGGCACGCGCGCTGCCGTCGCGCTGCTCGAACGGGCACGCCAGGCGATGGAAGGCGATGCCGTGGCGTACCGCGAGCTTGGACTCCTCGCCTCCGACATGGTCGACGTCAACCAGGCCGTGTTCGACCCCGGCAACGACTTCCACGGCGTGATCGCGGGCGTGCACGAGATGCTGCGTCAACAGGGGCTGCTCGAGGGCATCTGGTGCCTCGACCCTGCAGAGGGGCTGTCGCCGGGGCAGGCGCAGGAGATCGAACGGGTCCGCCACGCGTACCCGGCACTGAACGATGACGCCTTCATCGCCGAGAACCTCGAGGCCTGGTTGCGATGAGCGGCGCGACGAACACTCCGACCGTGGTCGCGGTCGTGTCGGAAGAGCTCTTCGGGGAGTTCTTCTCGGCCGATGATGCGCAGCGTCTGCGCGACCTCGCCGCTGATCTCGGCGGAGCGTTCGTCCGCGTCGACCGGCTCGCCGATGCCGAACTCGCCGGAGCGAGGGTCGTCATCACGAGCTGGGGCGTCGGAGCGTTCGACGCCGAGGTGCTCGAACGACTGCCACGGCTCGAACTGATCGCGCACACCGGTGCCACGATCAAGCCGTTCGCGACCGACGCGCTGTTCGACCGCGGCATCCGCGTGACACAGGCGGGCGCGGGCATGGCGCGGTCGGTCGCCGAGGTGTCACTGACCTTCACGCTCGCGCTCCTGCACCGAGTGCCCGAGATGCACAACGCCCTGCGCGAGAGCGACGGCTGGTGGGATGCCGCGGCCGTCGGGGTGCAGCGCGAGATCCTCGGCGCACCCATCGCCGTCATCGGCGCATCGCGCACAGGGCGTGCGTACCTCGAGCTGATCCGCGCGCTGGGTGCCGAGCCGCTGCTGGTCGATCCGACGCTCGATGCGGCAGCCGCCCGCGGCCTGGGGGCCGAACTGCTCCCGCTCGACGATGCACTCGGCCGCGCGCAGATCGTCGCCGTGCACGCGCCCACCCTCCCGGAGACGCACCACCTGATCGGCCGACGCGAGCTGGCGCTCCTGCGCGACGGGGCGGGACTCGTGAACACCGCACGGTCCTGGTTGGTCGAGGAGGCCGCGCTGATCGATGAGCTGCGGCGCGGGCGCCTCAGCGCCGCGATCGACGTGTTCGACGAGGAGCCGCTCGCCGCCGACAGCCCGTTCCGCTCGCTCCCCGGAGTGCTGGTCACCCCGCACCGGGCGGCGGGCACGCACCAGGGACGGCTGCGTCAGGGGCGCATCGTCACCGCCGAGATCGCGGCCTTCGTCGCGGGGCATCCGCTCGTGCACTCCGTGGACCGCGACCAGCTGTCGTCGATGGCATGAGCGCCGTCGTCGTGCGGTCGGCGCGCGTCGAGGACGAGGCCGCGCTCGCCGCGTTGTGGGCCACGGCGTTCATCCCGCCGCTGATGCCGGCGCAGTGGCTCCTCGACGCCGAGCGGCACGCGCACACCCTGGTCGCGGAGGATGCCGAGGGCGTCTGCGGCTCGATCCTGGGGCTGCCCAAGCGGCTGCGGGAAGCGGATGGCGGTGTCGCCGATGTGCACGCGATCGGCAGCGTCGCGGTCGCCGACCGGGCACGGGGGCGCGGGCTCGCCCGACGACTCGTCGCCGCGTCGCTGGAGGCGGGCCGCGACGCCGACTGGGCGCTGCTGTTCACGGGTACCCCTGAGGTGTACCGGTCGAGTGGATTCGGCACGTTCGAGATGGCGCGGGTGCTGGCGGGTCCGTGGACTTCACTGTCCGGTTCCGGTTCCGGTTCCGGTTCGGGTTCGGGTTCGGCGCGGGCGGCGACGGTCATCGCGTCGACCGTCGGGGCAGGTGCTCTCGCGCCTTTGCGGGACGTCTATGAGCGCTCGCGCGACGGTCACGTGGTGCTCGCACCGATGCGAGACGAGCGGGACTGGGCGATGGCCGAGGTGCGGATGCAGGGTGCGACGCTGTATCTGCACACGGACAGCGCCGCGGACGGTGCCGCGGTGCGGGGGTATGCGATCGCCGAGACGCGGGGGCGTCTCGGGGCTCTGCTCGAGACCGCCGTGCTGCCGGAGGCCGCCGACCGTGATGGCGTGCGCCGCGCGCTGCTCGCCGCCCTCGCCGAGGACTGGGCGGCAGCCGGAGTGAGCCGCTGCGAGCTCGCGGTGCCCGCCGTGCCCGACGAGGAGGCGGCGGTGCGCGAGTTCGCACCCGATGCGGTACGACATCTCGACCGCACCGGCATGACCCGCCCGTTGCGGCGCGGCGCGCGCCTGCACGGCATCCGCCATTTCACGGCGGGCGACTACTTCTGAGCATCCGCTCGGAGCACGGCACTGGGGATGGGGATCGATCGGAGACGCGGATCGGCCGGACGGCCGGACGCCTGACCGCGGCGATGACGCCGCAAGGAGGATGACCATGACCCTGTTGGACAACACCCAGACCGAGACTGCGACCCTTCGCAGCAGGCGCATGCTGCTCGCCGGATTCGGAGCGGCTGCCATCGGCGGCGTCGCGGCGATGGGCGCCTCGGCGCCCGCGCAGGCCGCCGGTCCCGTCGCGCCGATGGACTCGGCGGGCTCGAAGACCGTCGCCAATGGCGGCACGACCTCGGCTCTTGCGAAGCGCAAGGGCAAGGACGGCGACCTCGTGCGCACCACCGGATACGCGGCAGCGGGCGACGGCGGGGGCGGGCTCTACCGCTTCGTGAAGAAGGACGCCCCTGCGGCGAACGGAGGCACGGTCGTGGCAGGGTCGAAGGGCGGTGCGTGGCTGCTGCTGCACGAGGGGGTCGTCGACTTCCGGGCCTTCGGGATCATGGACGCGAGCGTGAACGCCGACGACGCTCTCGACGCGATGGTGAACGATGCGAGCATCCGTCGGATCGAGGCGCACAGCGACCTGAACTTCGTGCGTCGGCACACCTTCACCCGCTCGCGGATCGCGTTCGACTTCGGCGGGCACCTCATGACGACGGTCGGTATCGAGAACGCCGGAAAGGACGACCCGTTCGCGGCGGTCATGTTCTTCCGCGGCGAGGTCACCGATGCGGTGCAGGAGGCGCGGCTGAACGAGGTCGTTCCCGATCTGGGTGACGTGTTCCCGGTCGCCGACTCCTCGTTCTTCGCGGTCGGCGACTGGTACGCGGCCGAGGTCAACGCGCTCGCCGGCCGCTGGGAGCGCGAGCTGCAGCGCCTGGTGCAGGTGACGCAGATCGTCGACGGCACGCACATCCGCATCAACTACAAGAACGGCTGGCCGCTCGGCAAGGACCGCACCATGACCTGGCGGCGCGTCGTGCCCGTGCAGGACGTCACGGTGTCGAACCTGAAGTTTCTCGGCACGGGGACCGACGAGTACACCGGATCGCACCCGTTGGCGTTCGAGTACGCGGTGCGCTGCGACGTCGACCACATCGACGGCACCGGCACGTTCTGGCCGCTCATCCAGCGTCGCTGGAACACGTACTACTCGACGGTCAGCTGCACACTGAAGAACCCGACCTCGGTCACGTGGGGCGGGGCCGGGTACCTGACGCAGCAGATCTACTGCCTGTACGGCTACGTCGCCAACTGCCACACCGCCAATGCGCGGCACCTGAACGACTTCACCGCGAGCGCCTACTGCCTGGTCGAGAACTGCCACGGCGACGGCGACGACCAGGGTCCCTTCGTCACGCACGGACAGTACGAGCACGACCTCACCTACACCGGAAACTCGGGCCTCATGACGTTCGCGAACTCGGGCGCCGCCTGGGGGTCGGCTGCCAAGCGCATCACGGTGCGCAAGCACGTGTGCTCCTGGTTCGTGGCGCGCGTGCGCATCACCGACCTCACGCTCGAAGACGTGCAGGTGATCGGCAAGCCCTCGCTCTCGGGGTCGGGCATGCTGTGGATCAACGCCGACGGCGCTCAGCTGCGCGGATGCACGGCCTCCGACACCCTCATCATCACGCAGGCGTCGGACAACTCCGCGCGGCCGACCGTGATCGCCGACTCGCACTTCACGTTCGTCGCGCCGGGCGAGCTCACCAACGCCACCGTGAAGACTCCGGTCACCTTCGTCGACACGGTGCTCGACCGCGTGGGCGGCATGAAGATCACCGGCTCCGGAGCGGTCACTTTCCGAGGTTCGACGCTCAACGCGGCGGATGACGCGGCGCCGATCGTCTCGTCATCCGCGCACCTGCGCTTCGAGGGGTCGACGCTGCGCAACGCCCGCATCGAGGCTGCGCGCGGCGAGCGGCAGAGCGTCGAGGTCGCCGGGTCGGATGTCGCGATCAAGGGAGGCAAGGCCGTGGCGCGCACCGGCGACGGAGAGCTTCACCTCGCCCTGAGCGACAGCACGTTCCGCGCCGAGGGCTCGGCGACGCACGTCGCCGTGACGAAGGGTGTGAACCACTACCGCGCTGTCGGCAACCGCTTCGAGGGCGGTGCGTTGGAGCTGGCGGATGCCGCCTTCGGCGCGGAATCCACGCTCCTGCACACCGGCAACGTGGAGTCGGCCGTCACGCGCACGGCGTTCCCCACCGAGGGCGACCGGGTCGTGGCCTCCGCGAACCTCGTGGTCTGAGCGTCCGTGGGGCCCGTCCACCTGTCGGGAGAATGACCGGTTGTCGGGCCGGAAGCCGTGTTCCGGCCCGACAACCGCGAGAACTCCCGACATCCGTGCGCGCGGCGCCGGTCCCCTCGAGCCGCGCGGGTCAGGGGCGGATGCCGGTGAGCTGGGCGCTGCGCTCCCACAGGGCCTCGGCGAGGGCGGGGTCGTTCACCTGCGGGTTGACCTTCGTGGTCAGCTGGCGCTCGTCGTAGTAGGCGCCGGAGAACCAGGTCTCGTCGGGGGTGCCTTCGATGAACCAGCGCAGCGTCTCCCCGCCCTGCTCCGGGCCGATCAGCAGCACCCGCCGTAGGGGTGTGCGGTACAGCAGTCGCATGATGCTCGACGACTCGGCCGCGAAGTTCGTACGCACCGTGCCGGGGTGGAACGCGACCGCGCGCAGCCCGTCGGCGTGGAACTTCGTGTGCAGGCTCTTCGTGAACAGCACGTTCGCGAGCTTCGCGTCGCCGTAGGCCTTGTTCGGGCTGAAGCGGCGGGTGTTGTCGAGGTCGTTCACGTCGAGGTGCCCGAACAGCCTGTGCGCGATGCTCGAGGTGTTCACGACCGCGCCACCCGCGGCGAGCAGTTGCGGCAGCAGCAGGTTCGTGAGCAGGAACGGTGCCAGGTGGTCGACCTGCATGGTCTTCTCGAAGCCGTCGATGGTCGGAGTGCGATCGCCGAAGATGCCGCCGGCGTTGTTGGCGAGCACGTCGATGCCGCTGTCGCCGACGGCATCCGCGATCTTCTCCGCCAGTGCCCGCACGTCGTCGAGGCGGGCGAAGTCGGCGGTGAACCACTCGGCCCCGGCCTGTGCGGCGACGGCTCGGGTCTTCTCGGACGAGCGTCCGACGAGCAGCAGCCGGTGACCGGCGGCGGCGAGCTGGCGGGCGGCTTCCGCTCCGATGCCGTCGGAAGCTCCGGTGAGGACGATCGTCTTCGAGGTCATGGGCGTCCGTCGGCGGCGACGGTCGGGGTGATGCGGCGCACGGCGCGGGTGACGTGCTCGGCGATCACGGCCCGCGCCTGCTCGGGGTCGCCGCTCGCGATGGCGTCGACGATCTGCTGGTGGCTGCGCACGTGCTCCTCCTGCTCCGCCGGATCGAGCGCCGAGTTGGCGGCGTGGATGAAGCCCGTGATGCGGCCGCGCAGCTGTCCGCTCAGCTCGTCGAGGAAGCGGTGCTCGGCGAGGTCGGCGAGGGTCTCGTGGAAGAGGCGGTCCTGGCGCAGCACCTCCTCGATGTCTCCGGGGGCGGCGGCGGACATCGCCTGGATGATGGCGCCGAGTCGGGCGGCGGACTCGTCGCTCCACCGTTCCTGCACACGGATCGCCATGAACTGTTCGAGCACGATGCGCAGACTCGAGATCTCCTCGAGGTCCTGCGCGCTCAGTTCTGCGACGCGGGCGCCGCGACGGGGTTCTCGGGTGACGAGGCGTTCCTCGGCCAGTCGGGTCAGGGCCTCGCGCACCGGGATGTGGCTGACGCCGAGTCGGTCGGCGAGCTTGCGCTCGACGAGGCGCTCGCCGGGCGCGAGCTCTCCGGAGTAGATCGCCGAGCGCAACTCGTCCGTGACCTGTTCGGCGATGTTCTGATCCGAGACGCTGCGCACCGTGGCTCTCCTGTCTGTGCCGGGAGCTGTGAAGGCTCTCGGTCGAGTTCCTGCATCGACCGATGCTATGGCAAATCTGCCGGAGTGGCGGCACGCCGGTCCGGTGGACGTAACGAGAACGTAACCGCATCCGCCCGATTCGCACTAGACGGGGCCGTCTTTTTGCTACATGCTATAGCGAAACCCTCGTTACCCGAATGCATCACCCGACCCAATGGAGGCACCCATGTCGCGTCGTCGTGTCATGCTCGGCGGAGCAGTGCTGCTCACCGCCGCGCTCATCACCGCTGGCTGCAGCAGCACCCCGTCGACCCCCGACGGCCAGGCGCAGGAAGGCGGCGCTCTGACCGTCGCCGCGGCGCAGGGCATCCCGCAGCTCAACCCGGCCATCCGCACGTTCGCCTGGGAGGAGGTGCTGTTCCCGCTGCTGTGGAACGGCCTCACCAAGACCGACGAGTCCGGCGAGATCGTCGGCGACCTCGCCGAGAGCTGGGACACGTCGGAAGACCAGAAGACCTGGACCTTCACCCTGCGCGACGGGGTCACGTTCTCGAACGGCGACCCGTTCACCGCCGAGGATGCCGTGGCCGCGTTCGACTATTACCTCGACCCGGAGACCGCCACGCAGGAGAAGAACAAGATCGACATGGTCACGGATGTCACCGCATCCGATGACTCGACTGTCGTCATCACGCTCTCCGAACCGATCGCGACCTTCGCGGCGGGCATCGTGTGGGTCAAGATGATCGACGTCGACGCGCTCGACACGATCGACAAGGAGCCGATCGGCACCGGCCCCTACATCGTCGACGCCTTCACCCCCGACGACAGCCTCACCCTCGTCCCGA
The DNA here is from genome assembly GCF_020524545.1 of Microbacterium paraoxydans. Lineage (GTDB taxonomy): Bacteria > Actinomycetota > Actinomycetes > Actinomycetales > Microbacteriaceae > Microbacterium > Microbacterium paraoxydans_C. Next base: position 108,060 of record NZ_JAIVLG010000006.1, read on the forward strand.
ACCCCGAGTACTTCGGAGACGCGCCCGCGCTGGACGAGATCACGATCGTCAAGGCCGCCGAATCGACGGCAGCGGTCACAGGGCTCCGCTCCGGCGACATCGACGTGCTGTGGTCGGTGCCGCAGGGTGACGTCTCGGGCCTCGAAGGCGGCGGCGACATCGCCCTCGTGCGTCCGGACAACCCCAGCCAGTGGCCGTCGTGGGAGGTCGACACGCAATCCGCACCGTTCAACGACGTGCGCGCCCGCCAGGCGCTCGCCTACGCGACCGACCGTGAGGCGATCCTCGAGGCCGCCTACTACGGACAGGGCACCGTCTCTCCGACGAACAACGCGCTCGGCGAGGTCAACCCCTGGTTCGGCGGCGATCTGACCGACTACTCCTACGACCTCGACAAGGCCAAGGAGCTGTTCGCCGAGGCCGGCGTCACGGAAGGCAGCGAGCTCACCTGGTGGGGCGTCGCCGGACAGTACCCGGAGTGGAACACGAGCGGTGAGATCCTGCAGGCGAGTCTGAAGGAGATCGGCATCACCCTCACGATCGACAACAACGACATCGGCACCTGGGTCGACTCGTTCTACCCGGCGGGCAAGAGCTTCCCCGGCTACATCGTGCCGAACTTCCAGTCCACGCCCCCGGAGCCGGCTTACTCGCTGAACTTCTACCTCGAGGGCCGCTGCGAGTGCAACTGGGTCGACCCCGAGTTCCAGACCGCGTTCGCGGCAGCCGTCGCCGAGCCCGACGAGACCGCCCGCGCCGAGAAGTGGGGCACGGTGCAGACGATCATCAACCAGCAGGTTCCGCTGATCGTGCCGCTGCAGTCGACCGTGGTCACCGCGACCAGCACCAAGGTCGACGGCGTGTGGGTCGAGGGCGGCGGACAGCTGCACCTCGAGAACGCGCAGCTCAAGGGCTGACGTGCTCGTTTCCGTCCTTCGGCGGGTGGCGATCAGCATCGCGATGCTGATCGCCACCTCGCTTCTCGTCTTCATCGTGCTCCGGCTGCTGCCGGGCGACCCGATCATCACGCGCCTCGGATCGACGCCGGGCGTGGATGCCGAGATGCTGCAGCGCCTCCGTGAGGAGGCCGGTCTCGACGCCCCCATCATCGAGCAGTACCTGCGGTGGATCGGCGGCGTCTTCACCGGCGACTTCGGTCAGTCGTACTTCAACCAGTACTCCGTGTCGGAGCTCATCGCGCAGCGTCTGCCCGCCACGCTCGAGCTCACCCTGATCGGCATCCTGCTCGCCGTGGTCATCGCGACCCCGGCTGCCGTGATCGCCTCGCTGCGTCCGCTCGGCGTGGTCGACCGCATCCTCACCGCGATCTCGACCGCCGGGATGGCGCTGCCGCAGTTCCTGATCGGCATCGTGCTGATCGTGGTCTTCGCGGTGCAGCTGAAGTGGCTGCCCGCCCGCGGCTACACGCCGTTCGGGGAGGACCCGACCGAGAACCTCGTGCGCATGATCCTGCCCGCCTTCACCCTCGCGTTCGCCGCCGCCCCGCTGCTCATGCGGTTCCTGCGCGCCTCGATGGTCGAGGTGCTGGATGCTCCGTACATCCGCACCGCGCGCGGCAAGGGGCAGTCGGCCAGCGGCGTCGTGATCGGCCACGCGCTGCGCAACGCCCTGATCCCGGGGCTCACGATGCTCGGCCTCATCGTCGGCTACACGCTCGGCGGCGTCGTGATCGTGGAGTACGTGTTCGGCGTGCCGGGTCTCGGGTCGCTCGCGATCGACGCCGTGTTCAAACGCGACTACGCGGTGCTGCAGTCGGTCGTGCTGCTGATCTCCGCGATGTTCATCCTCACCACGCTCATCGTCGACCTCCTCTACGGCGTGCTCGACCCGCGTCTTCGTGCAAGGAGCAGCCGTGGCTGACACCCTCACCCTCGCCCTGCGCTCGTCGCGTCCGCGTCGCAGAATCGCGTTCGCGTCGTGGGTTCCGCTGGCACTTCTCGCGCTGATCGTGCTGATCTGCGTCCTCGCGCCGATCGTCGCGCCCTACGACCCGTCGGCGCAGTCGTCCGATCGCTTCGCGGGCCCGTCCGCGGTGCATCTGTTCGGCACCGACGAGCTCGGCCGCGACCTGTTCAGCCGCGTTCTCTACGGCGGGCAGCTGACGATCTTCATCGCCGGGGGCGCGACCCTCGTCGCCATGGTGCTCGGCATCGCCTGGGGCATGGCGGCGGCTTTCGCCCGCGGGTGGATCGACGAGGTCCTGATGCGGCTCGCCGACACGGTCATGGCGATCCCGCAGATCCTCTTCGCGCTCGTGTTCATCTCGGCCTTCGGCGCGGACCCCGTCAAGCTGGCTGTGATCATCGGCATCCTGCTCACGCCGACCACCGCTCGCCTCGTACGCTCCTCGGTGCTCAGCGAGCTGCAGGAGGACTACTACACCGCCGCCGTCGCCTTCGGTTCGACGCGCAGCCGACTGCTGTTCGCTGAGGTGCTGCCGAACGCCCGCGGGCCGATCGTGGTCCAGGCGGCGATCAACGCGGCCAACGCCATCCTGCTCGAGGCCTCGATGAGCTTCGTCGGGCTCGGCATCGCGCCGCCCGAGGCGACCTGGGGCACCCTCGTGCAGCAGGGATACCAGAAGATGTACCAGTCGATCGGGTATGTGCTGTTCCCAGCGCTGTTCATCTTCGTCACCATCTGGCTGCTCAACGTGCTCGCCGATCAGTTCGGCGGCGATCGGAAGGGGAAGGGCCGATGACCGATGTCACGCCCGTCCTGCAGGTGCAGGATCTGACCGTCTCCTACGGTGAGGCGATGCCGGTCAAGGGCATCAGCTTCTCCGTGCGACCCGGCGAACGGATCGGGCTGGTCGGCGAGTCCGGCTCGGGCAAGTCGCTCACGGCACTGTCGATCATGCGTCTCAACGAGGGCGCGACGCTCGGCGGCAGCATCCGCCTGCGCGATCGGGAGCTGCTCACCCTGAGCAAGCGGGAGATGACCCGGGTGCGCGGCGGCGAGATCGCCATGGTCTACCAGGACCCGATGTCGTCGCTCAACCCCGTGCGCACGATCGGACACCAGCTCGTCGAGGCGATCCGCCTGCATGACCGGGTCTCGAAGGAGGCGGCCCGCGCTCGGGCCGTTGAGCTGCTGACCGAGGTCGGCGTGCCGCTCCCGGAGGAGCGTCTGGCGCAGTACCCGCATGAGTTCTCGGGGGGCATGCGCCAGCGGGTGATGATCGCGATGGCCATGTCATCCCGGCCGGCCGTGCTGATCGCCGACGAGCCCACCACCGCCCTCGACGTCACCACCCAGTCGCGCATCATCGACCTGCTCGATCGGCTCGCCGAAGACCACGGCACGGCCGTCGTGCTCATCACGCACGACCTCGGAGTGGCGGCCGGGTTCTGTGAGCGCATCCACGTGATGCGGCACGGACGAGTGATCGAGGAGGCGCCGGTCGACAGGCTCTACGCCGCGCCGGACCACCCCTATACGAAGGCGCTGCTCGGCGCGGTCGTCGACCTCACCGTCGATGTGCACCAGCCGATCCGCACTTCGGCCGAGGTGCTCGAGTGCGGGACCGAGCCGCTCGTCGAGGCGGGGTCGATCAGCGCGGTGGATCGTGCTCGTGAGACGGGTGATGTGCTCGTCGACGTGCAGGGAGTGTCGAAGGTGTTCACGCTCGGATCCGGGAGGCGGGTGACCGCGGTCGACGACGTGTCGTTCCAGATCCGTCGCGGCGAGACCGTGGGGCTCGTGGGTGAGTCCGGCTCGGGCAAGTCGACGGTCTCGAAGGCCGTGCTCGCTCTCGGCGGGATCGATGGCGGTGCCGTGGTCTTCGACGGGCAGCGACCGCACGAGATGCGGGGCGAGGAGCTGCGGCATCTGCGGAGGCGGATGCAGATGGTCTTCCAGGACCCGTTCTCCGCGTTGAACCGGCGGCAGACCGTGTCGCAGATCATCGAGGCGCCGCTGCTCGCCCACGGGATCGGCAACCGGGCCTCCCGGGTCGAGAAGGTCCGCGAGGCCATGCATCGCGTGCGGCTCGACGAGGAGTTCGCGCACCGGCTGCCCCGTTCGATGTCGGGCGGGCAGTGTCAGCGCGTGTCGATCGCCCGCTCGCTCGTCCTCGAACCCGAGTTCCTGGTGCTGGACGAATCCGTGTCGGCGCTGGACGTCTCGATCCAGGCGCAGGTGCTCAATCTGCTGCGCGAGCTCCAGGCCGAACTCGGACTGACCTATCTCTTCATCAGCCACGACCTCGCCGTCATCCGGTACATGTCGTCGACGGTGGCCGTGATGCAGCAGGGACGGATCGTCGAGATCGGGGCGCGCGACGCCCTCTTCGCGAATCCGCAGCACGAGTACACGCGCGGGCTGATGGCGGCGATCCCGGTGGCCGATCCGGTGCGGGAGCGTCGTCGACGTGCAGAGGCCGCAGTGCTCTGGCAGTCTCAGGGTGCGGTGACCGGCGCTGTTCCGGCCGGCGTGGGAAGGAAGGCATCATGACGCGGACCCATCTCGGAGATCGCATCCGCATCCCGCGCACACAGGCTCGCATCGGCGTGGCGCGGCGAGACATCACGCCGCCCACCGGCATTCGTGCGAAGAACTGGGGTCCCGCGGACTGGGAGCGCTCGGAGGGCGCGCACCGTCCGTTCGAGCTCACTGCGCTCGCCGTGATCACCGCGGATGACCGGCCGCGTGTGCTGTTGGCCGTCGACGGCACGTGGTGGCGCCGCGTCGCCGACGAGCAGGGTGTGCGCGGTGCCATCCTGTCGGGCCTCGGACTCGATCCGGATCAGCTGATGCTCTCGCTCTCGCATACCCACGCCGGCGCGGTGCTCTGCGCGGCCGATGTGCACCTCCCGGGCGGGGAGCTCATCCCGGACTACCTCGAGGCGCTCGCGGCAGCGGGCATCGCAGCCGGGCAGGACGCGCTCGACGGGGCCGTTCCGGGACTCATCGAGTGGACGACCGGGCGCTGCGCGCTCGCCGCGGACCGTGAGCTCGACGTGGACGGTCGAGCGCTGGTGGGGTACAACCCCGCGGGGACGGCGGATGACACCGTGATGATCGGTCGGCTCAGCGTCGACGGCACCGTGCGCGGCACGCTCGTGAACTATGCGTGCCACCCGACGACGCTCGCCTGGCAGACCCGCGAGGTGTCGCCGGACTACGTCGGCGCGATGCGTGAGATCGTCGAGTCCGCGACGGATGCGCCGTGCCTGTTCGTGCAGGGCGCATCGGGCGAGCTGGCTCCGCGCGAGCAGTACACCGGCGACGTCGTGGTCGCCGACCGGCACGGACGCTCGCTCGGGCACGCGGTGCTCGCCGCTCTCGATGCTCTGCCCGCTCCGGGCGAGGTGCTGACGCTCGACGGCATCGTGGAGTCCGGCGCTCCGCTCGCGATCTGGACCGGGCGCGCAGCCGGTGGAGGTGAGGGGGCGGCCTCGTCGGTGACGAGCGTGGAACTGCCGCTGCGTGACCTTCCGACCCTCGAGGAGCTCGCCGAGGAGTGGCGGGACATCGATCCGCGCTCGCGTGAAGAGCGTCTGGGCCGAGCCCGCAACCTGCGCGACGGGTACATCGACGGTCCGACCGTGCAGCATCCGGTCTGGGCCTGGCGGCTCGGAGACGCCGTGATCGTGGGGCATCCCGGCGAGGCCTACTCGCGCCTGCAGACCACGCTGCGCGCACGGTTCCCGGAGACGCCGATCGTGGTGATGAACCTCACCAACGGCCCGGGGTTCGTGTATCTGCCGACGCGGGGTGCGTACGACCGCGGTGCGTACCAGGCCTGGCAGACGCCCTTGGCGCCCGGGGCACTCGATCTGCTCGAGGAGCACGCGGTCGCTGTCGTGGCCGAGCTGCTTGATCGCTGACCCCCCGGCCTTCGAATCGCGTGAATGGTCCGATCCTGGGCCGGAATGGGGCGATTTGCGTTATTCGAAGGCGGGAGGCCCCGTCGGCCCCTAAACTTGCTATAGCAAAAAAGTGATCGTGAGGAGAGACATGACCGTGCAGCGCCCCGTCGCCATCGTCACCGGAGGCTCGGCCGGCATCGGCTGGGAGATCGGGCGACGGCTCTCCTCCGACGGCTATCGCGTCGTCGCTGCCGACCGCGTCCCCGGACTCACGGAGGATGACCACACCGCGGGCATCCTGTGGCGCGAGCTCGATGTGACCGACCATTCCGGTGTCGACCGCGTGTTCGGCGAGATCGAGGCCGAGCTCGGGCCGATCGAGGTGCTCATCAACAACGCCGGTATCCAGCGTCACCGCGGCATCGAAGACCTCAGCTGGGACGAGTGGTCGGCCGTGGTCGACGTCAACCTCCACGGGGTGTTCTCCGCGTTGCAGGCAGCGGGGCGGCGGATGCTGGAGCGTGGCGAGGGGCGCATCGTCAACATCTCCTCCATCTCATCCCGTGGCTCTGCGGGGCGCGCCCCCTACGCCACGACCAAAGCCGCCGTCATCGGCCTGACCTCGACGGCGGGTGCCGAGTGGGCCTCCCGCGGGGTGCGGGTCAACGCGGTCGCACCCGGCTACGTCGACACGGGCGTCTTCCGCCAGGGTGTCGAGGCGGGGACGCTCAGCCTCGACACGATCCTGTCGCGCATCCCCGCGAAGCGTCTTGCCGAAGCGAGCGAGATCGCCGCCGCGGTCAGCTTCCTCGTCTCCGACCAGTCGCGGTACATGAACGGGCAGACCCTCTACGTCGACGGCGGGTTCATGGTCGACTACGGCGTGCCCCTGGCGAAGAAGCCCGAATGATGACGATCGCCCGCATCGACACGGCGACGGCCGTGCTGCCGCTCCCGGCACCGCTGCACCTGGGGGCGATGACCGTGACCCGCCGGGAGTACAGTGCGGTGAGAGTGACGGCCGATGACGGCACCGTCGGTGTGGCCTACTGCCTGTCCAGGGAAGCGCCGATGGCCGAGATCGTCGACCGCCTCGTGGCGGTGCACGCGGTGGGGGCGGATGCCGACGACCCGGCTGCGACGTGGGGGCGGATGCTGCGCGGCAGTGCCATCGTCGGACGGGTGGGTCTCGTGCGGCGGGCGATCGGCCTGGTCGACATCGCACTCTGGGACATCGCCGCCCAGCGTGCCGGTGTGCCGTTGTGGAGGCTGCTCGGAACGGGCGACGGGCCGCGCGAATCGATGCTGGTCGCCGCGTACCCCTCCGCGGACCGGTCTCCGCGGGAGGTGGCCGACGAGGTTCTCGCTCAGGCGGACGGCTGGACGAACGTGAAGATCTCCCGCATGCCGGATCCGGCATATATGCGGGAGCTCCTCGCTCTGCTGAACGCCGAACTCCCCGACCCGACAGGACTGGTCGTCGACGTGGGCTTCGGATGGCCGGATGCCGACACGGCGCTGAGGGAGGTCGCGCAGTGGGGTGATCCCCGGCTCGCATGGCTCGAAGATCCGCTGCTCCCCGAGGATGCCGCCGGCGTCGCGCGCATCCGCCGCGAATCGGGGCTGGCCGTGGCGGTCGGCGACGAGGTCACGGATCCGTCGGTGCTCAGGGCGCTGGTCGAGGTGGGCGGCGTCGAGGCCCTGCGGCTCGATGCGGTCGCGATCGGCGGCGTGACGCCGGCACTCGAGGTGATCGCGTGGGCGGCCGAGTGCGGGGTGCCGGTCTCCGGTCACGTCTATCCTGAGGTCACCGCGCATCTGGGCATCGGCGTAGAGACTTTCGCGCGCGGCGTGAACCCCTACGACCCGGCGCCGTCGTTCATCGTCGGAGGTCCGTCGTTCGATGGGCGGGTGCGCCCGACGGACGCCGCGGGCCTGGGCTTCACGCTCGATCCCGGCGTCTTCCGATTCGAGGAGGACTGAGATGACGGATTCACCCCGCAGCGTCGTGGTGACGGGCAGCGGCAAGGGCATCGGACGTGCCATCGCGGAACGCCTCACGGCCAGCGGCTGGATCGTGGTCGGGATCGAGCGCTCCCCGGGCTCCGGCACCGTCGAGGACGGCATCGTCGCCGGGGTCGTCCTCGGAGACGCGGCCGATCGCGCGACGCACGAGCGTGCGGCTGCTGCGGCCCGGGCCAGGGCTCCGCTCGCCGGCTGGGTCAACAACGCCGGCATCACCAAGCGCACACCGTTGCACGAGCTCGACGAGGACACCGTGCGCGACGTGGTCGGCATCAACGGCCTCGGCTACATCTGGGGATGCTCGATGGCCGTCTCGGCCTTCGTCGACCAGGGCGTGCCGGGCGCGATCGTGAACATCGGCTCCATCCACGGACGCGCCAGCTTCACCGACCACGCCGCCTACGAGTTCACCAAGGGTGGCATCGATGCCTTGACCCGCAGTGTGGCGGTGTCGTATGGCGGATTGGGCATACGCGCGAACACGGTCGCTCCCGGCGGGGTGCGCACACCTCATCTGGAGGCGCAGATCGCGCGGGCGGCCGACCCCGAGGCTGAAGAGCGGGCGCTCGCGGAAGGTCCGCCGATGGGCCGTATCGCACGTGCGGACGAGGTCGCGGCGGTGGTGGCGTTCCTGCTCTCCGACGAGGCGCCCTACCTTTCGGGGCAGTCGATCGCGGTCGACGGCGCGTGGACGGCATCGTTCGGCGACATCGCCATCGACCCGGCTCTGCGGGAGCGCTTCGAGGGGTGATCCGCGGCCTAGCTACCGCAGATACGCGTCCACCATCAGCGCTCCACGAATGGCCCGCAACTCGTCGAGGATGCGGGCGATGCTCTTCGCTCCCACCGAGGACAGAGCCAGGTCATGCGGTCCGAGGGGTTCGAGTTTCCCGGTGCGGATGCGGATGACTTCCCAGCCCGCAGCACGGAGGGCACGGTCCTTGCGCAGGTCGGCGTCCTCCCGCTTGCCCACGTGTTCCAGGCCGTGACGGCCGACCGTGTCGTATTCGAGAGCGACCCGCAGCTCGGCGAACACGACATCGGGCCAGACCTCGGTGTGGCGGAAGAACGGGCGCGACACCTTCACGGCATTCACAGCCGGGTCGAAGTCGATGGCCGCGGCAAGCGCCGCGCGCAGGCGGCCTTCAGCGGCGGAGGCGGGTTTCGGGGCGCACGCGCTCACGAACGCGGTGCCGGCGGGCAGGTCGGGGGTCTTCGTGCAGAGCGCGGGCGTGGTGCGACGGGGTCTGCGCGGAAGCGCGCGAGCTTCGCCGAGCACGACGGGTTGCGGTCGGGCGAGCGCTGAGCACTCCGGGCACCACGAGGAGCGGCGCCGGACCGTGCCGGGACGCTCGCGCTGTTCGGTCGGGGTGGCGGCGAACCGATGCCCGACCGCACACTCCCAGCACAGCAGCACGTCGGCTGCGAGTGGGATCTGCGACAGCACGATGCCGTGGTTCAGCTCCGGGTGGTATTGACGTACCAGTTCCGGATACGCCGCCCAGCCGGCGCGGTAGGTGCCCACGTCATAGGGAACAGCGCGACCGCGGGAGAACTGCCGTCGCGCCCACCACTGCTTCACCGGTTCCGGCACGCACCGACGATAACCGCGAGCACCGACACCGCGTCCTCTCCTCGGTGACCGCGCATCCCGATGTCCCCGGTTCGTGCGACGATCCGCACGTCGACGGGAGAGCAGGATGCGCGGGGAAGCGACGGTGCTGCACGCCGACCTCGATGCGTTCTATGCGTCGGTCGAGCAGCGCGATGCGCCCGAACTGCGCGGGCGCCCCGTCATCGTCGGGGGCGGGGTCGTGCTGGCGGCGAGCTACGAGGCGAAGGCGCGCGGCGTGCGCACCGCGATGGGCGGGCGGCAGGCGCGAGAGCTCTGTCCGGACGCCGTCGTCGTCCCTCCGCGTATGGAGGCATACTCCGCGGCGAGCAAGGAGGTGTTCTCGATCTTCCGCGACACCACCCCGCTCGTGGAGGGGCTGTCGATCGACGAGGCGTTCCTCGAGGTCGGGGGACTGCGACGCCTCGCAGGAAGCCCCGAGCAGATCGCGGTGAGATTGCGGGAACGCGTGCGGAAGGAGGTGGGGCTCGCCATCTCGGTCGGGGTCGCGCGCACGAAGTTCCTCGCGAAGGTCGCCAGTGCCGTGAGCAAACCCGACGGTCTGCTGGTCGTGGATCCCGAGCGCGAGGAGGACTTCCTTCTCCCGCTCCCCGTGGAACGGCTGTGGGGCGTCGGCAAGGTCACGGCTGAGAAGCTGCACCGCTACGGCATCCGCACGGTCGGCGAGCTCGCCGAGCTCGAGGCGGCGACTGCGGAGCGGATGCTGGGCAAGGCGACGGGCGCGCACGTGCACGCGCTCGCGCGCCTGCGGGATCCGCGACCGGTCGACACGACTCGGCGGCGCGGGTCGATCGGCTCGCAGCGCGCGCTCGGCACCCGCCCCCGTTCGTCCGCGGAACTCGATCTCATCCTCACGCAGATCGTCGACCGGCTGGGCCGGCGACTCCGCGACGGTGACCGTGTGTGCCGCACCGTCGTGCTGCGTCTGCGCTTCGGGGACTTCTCGAAGGCGGCCCGCTCCCGCTCGCTCCGCGCTCCGACCGACCGCACCGCGGTGCTGCTGACCATGGCCAGGACCCTGCTGGTCGCCGCGCAGCCCGAGATCACCGACCGCGGCATCACGCTGCTGGGCATCTCGCTGTCGCACCTGGACCGCGCCGACCGCGTGCAGCCCGAGCTGCCGATCGACTGGGGTGAGGAAGCGCGTCTCGACACGGCTCTCGACTCCCTGCGTGACCGCTACGGTGCGGCTTCCGTCTCGCGGGCGGCTCAGCTCGGACGCGACCCCGGCTGGTCGTCGCCAATCCTGCCCGAGCACGAGTGATCCACAACGGGCCTCGCACGTTCCGAAGGAGAACGCGCGGGATGAAGGAGGCTTTTCGCGACGCGCTCCTTCGCGCCGCGAGAACTCCTTCGCGACGCGCTCCTTCCCGCCGTGAGAACTCCTTCGCGGCGTGGGGTGTGCGATCACGCCTTGAGCATCGAGGCGCGCGCGATCACCCCGTCGACCACGTCGAAGGTCGCGATCGTCTCGGTGGCGACGCCCGCGTTGATGACCTGCTCCTGCGCGACGACCCACCGGGTGCCGAACAGCACGCTGGTCTCGATCACGCACGAGAGCTCCGGGTTCTGCAGGCGAGGCTCATAGAACGCCCGGATCGCTGCGGAGCCGACCACGGGTTCGGGGGCGACCCCCGTGATCACGGCGTCCTCGGCGTAGGTCGCGACGAACGCGTCGAGGTCGTGCGCGTTGAAGGCGTCGAGCTGCGCCTGCACGGTCTCCAGGGCAGAGCGGGCGTTGTGGTCAGTCAATGCGAACCCCTCCGTTGACGTCATAGGTGGCGCCGGTGATGAAGCGGGCGCGCTCCGACGCGAGTGATGCGATGATCCAGGCGACGTCCTCCGGCTGTCCGAACGCCCCGAGCGGGATGCCGGCCTCGAGCTTCGCGCGCCCCGCGCCCTGCAACTGATCGGTGATGGCGCTCGCCACGGGGCCGGGGGTGACGGCGTTCACGCGGATGCCCTCGGGAGCGAGGTGCCTGGCGAAGCTCCGGGTGATCGCGAGGATGGCCCCCTTGCTGGCGGCGTAGTGGATGCCGGTCTGCAGGGCGCCGACCTGGCCGGCGATCGAGGCGATGTTGATCACGGACCGATCGCCCTCGGCGGCCCGGAGGAGCGGAAGGGCTCCGCGGGTGAGGAAGAAGGTGCCGCGCGCGTTGGTCTCCAGGACCATGTCCCACTCATCGGACTCGATGTCGTCGTAGGGCGTGTACGGGCAGACGCCGCCGTTGTTGACGAGCACGTGCAGTGCTCCCCACGCGGCCACGACCTCCTCGAGCAAGGTGTCGATCGACGCGCGCTCGCGCAGGTCGAGGCGCGAGACGTGAACCTCGGGCGAGCCGGCGTCCCGGCACTCCTCGGCGATGCGCACGGCTTCGGCCTCCCGTCCGGCATACGTGATCCAGAGGGCGGTGCCCTCGCGGGCGAGTTCGAGGGCGGCGGCGGTTCCGATGCCGGAACTGGCTCCCGTGATCAGTGCGCGTCGAGTCATGACCTCGATGCTATAGCAAAATTTCACGTCAGGGCGAAGGGATGTTCGCGCTGTACAACCATTTGCTAGATGCTATAGCATCGCATGCATGACCGCGCCATACATCCTCGTCAGCGACTGCGACCTGCCGGGAACCGTCATCGAAGACACGCTCCGGCAGGCGGGCCTGCGTGCCGAGCGGGCCGCCTCCGGAGCCCTCGAAGACATCGCCGCTCTCGGAGCCGATGCCGAAGGTCTCGTCGTGCAGTGGGCGCAGATCACGGGTGAGGTGATGGATCGGATGCCGAACCTCCGCATCATCAGCCGGGTCGGGATCGGCTACGACATGGTCGATGTCGAGGCGGCATCCGCTCGCGGCATCGCCGTCGCGAACACTCCGAGCTACTGCATCGAAGAGGTCGCCGCGCACACGATCGCGATGATCATGACGCAGGCGCGCGGACTCCCCGCCTACGACCGCGGTGTGCGCGCCGGCGTCTGGAAGGCGGTCGATGCCCACCCGCTCGCCGTGCGCCCCTCGGCCACCACGGTCTCGGTCCTGGGCTTCGGCCGCATCGGCTCGATGGTCGCCCGCGGGTGTCGTGCGCTCGGCTTCCGTGTGCTCGTCGCCGACCCCTACGCCTCCCCGGACGCGGTGCGCGAGGCCGGATGCGAGCTCGCCGAGGTTCCGGATGCCGTCGCGCGGGCCGACGTCCTCACCCTGCATGTGCCGCTGACCGCGGAGACCCGCCATCTGATCGATGCCGCAGCCCTCGCGAGCATGAAGCAGGGAGCCGTCGTGGTGAACACCTGCCGCGGTCCGCTCATCGACGAGGAGGCGCTGGCCGCGTCCCTCCGCTCCCGGCACGTGGGTGCCGCGGCGCTCGACGTGTTCGCGGGAGAACCCCTCGCCGCCGATTCCCCGCTGCGTGACCTCGACGGCGTGCTGCTCACTCCGCACGCCGCCTGGTACTCGCCCGAGGCGCTGGCGGACCTGCCCGTGCACGCGGCCGAGAACATCATCCGCTACCTGGCCGGCCAATCGGTGCCGATCGTCAACCCGACCCACGCTGCTGCGCGCTGACCGGAAGATCATCCATGGAACTCCTGCGGCTCGGCCCCCTCGGCCACGAACGTCCCTTCGTGCGGAAGGCGGGCGTCACCTACGACCTGTCACCGCTCACCGCCGAGATCGACGGCGCCTTCCTCGCCGCAGACGGCATCGCGCGCGTGCGTGATGCCCTCGGGCGGGGAGAGCTCACTCCGGCTGCGGTCGACGGACTGCGCGTCGGCGCTCCGATCGCCCGCCCGACCGCCGTGGTCTGCATCGGCCAGAACTACGCGGCCCATGCGGCCGAGTCCGGATCCGAGCCGCCCGAGCACCCGGTGATCTTCTTCAAGCACCCCAACACCGTGGTCGGCCCGGACGATGTCGTGCTCCTTCCGCCGGGCGCGGAGAAGGTCGATTGGGAGGTCGAGCTGGCGGTCGTGATCGGCAAGACCGCACGATACCTGTCCTCACCGGAGGCTGCCCGCGAGGTCATCGCCGGGTACACGATCTCGAACGATGTCTCGGAGCGCGCGTATCAGCTCGAGGTCTCGGGAGGCCAGTGGTCCAAGGGGAAGTGCTCCGAGAGCTTCAACCCGCTCGGACCGGCACTCGTGCCCGCAGACGAGGTCGACCCGCAGGCGCTGCGGCTGCGCTCGTTCGTGAACGGCGAGCCACGCCAGGACTCGTCGACGGCGGACATGATCTTCTCCGTGCTGCAGATCGTGCACGAGCTGAGCCAGTATCTGGTGCTCGAGCCGGGGGACATGATCAACACCGGGACGCCGCAGGGCGTCGCGCTGTCCGGCCGCTTCCCCTACCTGCAGGACGGCGATGAGATGACGATCGAGATCGACGGCCTCGGGCGGCAGCACCAACGCACCGAGCGGGTCGTCCTCGGCTGACCTCGAGGTATCCCCGGCGGCCTGTGCCCGGGGCACGGTTTCTTTCGCTGAGTGCACCGTGCCTCGGGCAGAGGCCGTCGCGATGGGGGAGCATCGCCTCGCGTGCTCAGGCGTTCCCGCCGCATCAGGCCGTTGCGTTCGACATCAGCCTGTTCTCGCGGGATCGCCTGATGCGGCGGGAGCGAGCGACCCTAGCCGGCGAAGGGCAGGACCGGGACGCCGCGCACGCCGGGGCGTACGGCGAACACCGACCCCGCTTCGGTGCCGTGATCGGCGGGCAGGCCCTGCGCGGAGGTCGTGATGTAGAGCGTGCCGAGGTCGTCTTCGCCGAAGGTGCAGGCCGACACCTGCGGAACGGGCAGGGCGATCCTCTCCCTCAGCGCCCCGGAGGCGTCATAGCCATGGACCGCGCCCCCACCCCAGAGCGCGACCCACACGCTGCCGTCCGCAGCGACGGTCAGGCCGTCGGGCAGCCCCAGGTGCTCGGGAACCGTGACGAAGGTGCGCCGTCCGCGCAGCTCGCCCTCGTTCACGTCGAACACGTCGATGCGGCTGGTCATGGTGTCGACGTAGTACGCCCGGCGACCGTCTGGCGAGAAGCCGACGCCGTTCGAGACCGTGGTGTGCGCCAGCACCGTCGTGACCGAGAGGTCCGCGTCGATCCGCAGCACGGTCCCGGCATCGGGCGTCGCGTCGTAGGCCATCGACCCCGCGAGCAGGCGTCCTTGAGGGTCGCAGCATCCGTCGTTCAGGCGTACGCGGTCATCGTCGAGCAGGGTCGCGACCGCTTTCGCGTCGCCGTCGGCGTCGTCGGCGAGGTACACGGTGCGGGCGCCGACGGCCACCAACCCGCCGCCGACCCGGGGGCGTGCGAACGCGAGGTATTCGTCATCGATGTGCCGGCGGATCACGCCGTCGTCGCGCAGGGTGAGCAGGTCGCCGGCTCCGCCGTCGACCCAGCGCAGTCCACCCCATCCGGCCCACCACACGGGTCCTTCGGCGTGGTGGGCGACCGGGCCGGTGACGTTCTCCGCGCTCATGCGTCGTCGCGCGGCGGTGCGGGACGCAGCGGGTCGGCCCGGGGAATCCGCTCCGGCTCCGGTTCGGGCGCGGTGTCGGCGGCGGTGGCGTGCGCCGGCAGCTCCCGCGCGACCTGCTTCTCGAGCACGGTGACGGCATCTTCGGAGAGCAGGATGAGTCCGTCGAGCTCCTCGCGTACACGCTTGTACGCGACGTTGCGCTCGGCCTGCGTGGCCGATTCGTCGACGGCGACCTTGAGCAGCTGCTGCGCCCGCTCGAGGCGCTTGCGCTCCGGCTCCGTGAAGGTCGAGTCGCGGAGGCGCCTGGCGTCCTTCTCCGCGATCTCGAACGCGACGGCGTAGTCGCCGACCGCCTGCAGGTACTCGGTGATCTGCTGCTCCGACACCTTCGCGTCGGCCGACGCCGGTCGCAGGGCATCCGCGGTCTTCTTCGCGCGCAGGAAGGCGGCGGTCAGGGGCTGGCGTCCGTCGCTCATGGCCGGGAAGGCGATGAGCTTCGCGACGTCGAGCTCGTAGTCGAGCCAGCGTGCGGTGATCTCGTCGTGCTCGGCGAACAGGCGCGCGAGCAGATCGTTCGGAGCGACGGATGCGGTCGTGTCGACCACGGCAGGGCCGCGGCGCTTGGACTGCTGGTTCAGGGCGCGCGCCTCGATCTCGGCGGTCTTCAGCTGCGCCTTGATGCGAAGGGTCTCCAGACGGCGCTCGTGACGGCGCTTGGAGTTGCGCTCCCAGGCCTTCGCCGCACCGCCGGCCATTCCCATGATCGGGAAGATGAGCCACCAGTAGTTCCCCGCGAAGTTCCAGAAGCCCTGGATGAACTCTTCCATGATGGGCTCAGCCTACTGCGCTGAGCCCATCACGAGAGGGCTGTCAGCTCAGCGCCTTGGCCTTGAGGGCGTCGTACTCCTCCTGGGTGATGGCCCCGGACTCGTGCAGCGCACGGGCCTTGGCGATCTCGTCGGCCGCGCTGGTGGCGGTGCCGCCGGCCACCGACTTGATGTACTCGGACTGCGCGTCCTGGATGCGCTGTGCCTGTGCGGCGCTGCGCTCACCCATGCCGCGTCCGCGCGCGATGAGGTACACGAGGGCGGTGACGATGGGGAAGAAGAGCAGGAAGATCACCCACACCGCCTTCCACCACCCGTTGAGCTTGTGGTCGCGGAACAGGTCGCCGATGATCGCGACGAGCACGAACAGGTAGCTGACGAAGACGAAGATCGTCAGGAACCACCAGATGATGTCCCAGAACGAACCCCAGAAGCCCTGGTACTCGTAGCTGATCGGGGTGATGGTCTCGAGAAGTCGCATGTCTGTTCCCTTCAGAGCGACGGTGAGCAACAGCTCACGGTATCGTCGCGCGACCCTCGAACGCCATAGCGGATGTCGAAGATGTCACCAGTCGTGAACGGTCCCGTCGCGCAGGCGGTTGTACGGCAGATAGGCCCGCTCGTACGGATACCTGCCCGCTTCGTCGATGTCGAGCTCGACTCCGAGGCCGGGCTTGTCGCCGGGGTGCAGGCAGCCGTCGGACCAGGTGAACGATTGCTGGAACACCTGGTCGGTGCGTGCACCGTGCTGCATGTACTCCTGGATCCCGAAGTTGTGGATCGACAGTCCCAGATGCATCGCCGCGGCCATGCCGACCGGGGAGATGTCGGTCGGGCCGTGCATGCCGGACTTGATCTGGTACATCGCCGCGTAGTCGAGGGTCTTCTTCAGGGCGCTGATGCCGCCCATGTGGGTGACCGCGCCGCGGACGTAGTCGATGAGCTGTTCGCGGATGAGGTCCTTGAAGTCCCAGACCGTGTTGAAGATCTCGCCGATCGCCAGCGGGGTCGTGGTGTGCCGACGGACCAGACGCAGCGCCTCCTGGTTCTCGGCGGGGGTGCAGTCCTCCAACCAGAACAGGTCGTACGGCTCCAGGTCCTTCCCCAGCCGCGCGGCCTGGATGGGCGTCATCCGGTGGTGTCCGTCGTGAAGCAGCGGCAGGTCGGGGCCGAACTCGCCGCGCACGGCCTCGAACACGCCGGGCAGGTGATTCAGATAGGCGCGGGTGTCCCAGTCCTCCTCCACGGGCTTCGCGCCGCGGCGGGCGGGCTCGTGGTCGTAGCGGGCCTCGCCGCCGAACGTGTCGGCAGTCTGCGAGGCGATGCCGTAGATCGCCTTGAGGCCGGGCACGCCGGTCTGCACCCGGATCGCCCGGTACCCCTGCTCCTGGTGCGCTCGGATCGAGTCGAACAGCTCGGGCAGCTCCTTGCCGGAGGCGTGCCCGTACGCCAGCAGCCCGTTGCGGGAGGCCCCGCCGAGCAGCTGATACACCGGGAGGCCGGCGACCTTGCCCTTGATGTCCCACAGCGCCATGTCGACGGCCGCGATCGCGGCCATCGTGACGGGTCCGCGACGCCAGTAGGCGCTGCGGTACAGGAACTGCCAGGTGTCCTCGATCCGCGACTCGTCGGCACCGATCAGCAGAGGCACGACGTGCTCGGTCAGGTAGGCGACCACGGCGAGCTCGCGCCCGTTCAGGGTCGCATCGCCGAGTCCCGTCACCCCGTCCGCGGTCGTGAGCTTGAGGGTGACGAAATTGCGGTCGGGGCTGGTGACGATCACCTCGGCCTTGTCGATGGTCATGCGATCCCTCCTGCGGTGGCGTGTGCACCGGTCGTCGTCTCGATGAGCTCGCCGGCGATGCGCACCTCGCGCGGGCGGATGCAGGCATCTCCGGGCGCCCAGTCGAACAGCAGCACGTCCGCGCGCGCCCCGATGGTCCAGTGCGGGCCGTCGGCGAGGACCGCGGCCGGTGCCGCGCTCGCGAGCCGCATCGCCGTGCCCAGAGACCCCGTCACGCGCGCGACGGTCGCGACACCCACGTCGAGCGTCTGCACCGATCCGGCGAGGAACCCGGTCGAGACGTGCCGCAGAGCGCCGTCCTCGGCGAGGTACACACCGCCACCGACGGTGGACAGGCCGCCATCGCGGAGGGCGGCGGGAGTGGCCACGGCGTCGCTCACGAGGAACACTCCGTGGTCGCGCTTGGCGGCGATCATGGTCGCGAGCGTCGCATCGGGGAGGTGGTGTCCGTCGGCGATGACCCCGGCGGTCAGGCGGGACTCGGCGAGCTGCGTCCACAGGTAGTTCGGATGCCGCGGGAGAACGGCGTGCGCGCCGTTGCCGAGGTGCGTGGAGAGGGTGGCCCCCGCGTCGACCACGGCGGCGATCTCGGCGTCGGATGCGTGGGTGTGCCCGACCGCGACCCGCACCCCGTGGGCGACGAGGAATCGCGTCGCCTCGATCGAACCGGGGTGATGCGGCGACAGGGTCACCACGCGCAGCAGTCCGGGTGCGGCATCCAGCCAGGTCTGCAGCTCGGCGGTCGACGGTGGCCGGATGTGGGCGACGGGGTGCACCCCGCGCGGACCGTCCTGTTCGGACAGGCTCGGACCCTCCACGTGGATGCCGGCGACCGCGCGCGAGGCCTCGGTCGAGGTGCGCACCGCCTCTCCGATCGCACGGATGCGGGCGCGCATCTCCTCGTCGGACGCGGTGATCACGGTCGGCAGGAAGCTGGTCACCCCGCGCGCGGCGAGCGAGTGCGCCATGGCGGAGATCTGCGCCGGATCCGGTTCGGCGGCGTTGGCGTCGCCGTCGAGATGTCCGTTGACCTGCAGGTCGATCAGACCGGGACCGATCCAGGGTGCGCGCTCCCCGGGGTCGACGGTGGGCGTGAGAGAGCGGATGCGGCCGTGTTCGATCGCGACCTCGAGCCCTCCGGCGCCGAGCGCGTTCCGGCCGCGCAGGGTCTCGATGCTCATCGCGCCGCCTGCACGGCTTCGATCGCGGCGGGATGCAGCAGAGAGGCGGCGTCGCGGTCGACGTGGACCTCGCAGCGGGAGTGCCGGCGCAGCACGGTGCAGGGCCAATGCGCGCTGATCGGCTCTTCCACGAGAGCCCTGACGGCCTCGGCCTTCCGGGCATCCGGCACCGCGCACACCAAGTGGGCGCCGGCCATGAGCGCGGGGATGGTGAGGGTGAGCGCATGGGTCGGCACGGCGTCGAGGGTATCGAAGCACTCGTCGTCGACCTGCTGCACGCGGCTGGCGAGGTCGAGCTGCACGGTGCGCACGGGGCACGGGTCGGTGAGGTCGGCGTCGGGCGGGTCGTTGAACGCGATGTGCCCGTTCACCCCGATGCCCAGGCACACGAGGTCGACCGGGCCCTCGTCGAGCAGGGCGGAGTACTCCGCGATGGCCGCCTGCGTGCCCTGCTCCGTGCGCATCGGGTGGAACGCGGCGGCCCGCACGACGTCGACCAGATGGGCCCGCAGCCAGTTGCCGAAGCGCTGGGGAGCCTCGGCGTCGAGTCCGAGGTACTCGTCCATGTGCAGCACGGTGATGCGGTCCCAGGGTACGTCGGGCTCCGCGGCGAGAGCGCGGTAGACGTCGAGCTGGCTGGGGGCCGCGGCGGCGATCATGCGCGCCGATCCGCGAGCGGCCACGGCTTCGCGCAAGGTCCGGGCCGCGGAGCGCGCGGCAGCGGCACCCATCGCGGTGCGGTCGGGATGGGTGTGCAGGGCGAACGTCGTCGTGCTCATGATTCGCTAGAGTAATGCAACCGCTTGCAAAGTCAAGCCCCAGATCGAGGGGTGCCCCGGTGCGCGGCCACGGGTGGCGTCGGCGGGGAAGAGAACGCGATCGCGCGCGGGACGGCGCCCCGGGCTTAGTGTGTGTGTCGTGACCGCCAACAGGAAGACGCCATCCGGATCAGCGACGATCGGCGACATCGCGGGTGTGGCCGGAGTGTCGCGCTCGACGGTGTCGCGCGCGTTCAGTCGGCCCGAACTGCTCAACCCCGAGACGGTCCGGCGGGTCAAGGCCGCGGCCGAAGAGCTCGGCTACGTGGTCAACCATGCTGCCCGTGCTCTCTCGACCGGCCGCTTCGGCAACGTCGCCGTCGTCGTCCCGGACATCGCCAACCCCTTCTTCCCGCCGCTGGTCCGGCGCGTGCAGACGCTGGCTGACGCGGCCGGGTACGCCGTGTTCCTCGGGGACTCCGACGAGATCGCCGACCGGGAGGCGAACCTCACCTCGCGGCTGAGCGCGCAGGTCGAGGGCTTCGTGCTCGCCTCTCCGCGCCTCGACGAGGAACGCATCCGCGAACTCGATGCGGCACGCCCCGTCGTGCTGGTCAACCGCGACATCGAGGGGCTCGCCCGGGTGCTCATCGATCCGAGCGGCGGTCTGGACGAGGCGGTCGCGCACCTGCACCGTCTGGGTCATGAACGCGTGGTCTATCTCTCGGGCCCGCGGGAGTCGTGGTCGGACCAGCAGCGCCGCGCGGCGCTCGCGAAGGCCGCGGAGCGTGCGCGACTCGAGGTGATCGTGCAGGAGCTGGGGCGCCCGAGTTCCGCGGGCGGACGGGACGCGGTCGGGGGCATCCTCGCCTCGGGGGCCACGGCCGTGATCGCGTTCGACGATGTCGTGGCGCAGGGCGTGATGGCGGGACTCGCGCTGCGCGGGGTCGATGTGCCCCGCGACATCAGCGTGATCGGCTGCGATGACACGCTCGCCTCCGGCACTCATCCGGCCCTCACCACGATCTCCGCCGCCTCAGCGGCTGCGGGCGATGCGGCGGCAGAACTGCTGCTGGGAGTGCTCTCCAGCGGCGAGCGCTCGGCTGCTCGCGTGACGATCGCCACGCACCTGGTGGTCCGTGCCACGACGGAGGCCGCGCGACCGAGCACGACCTGACGACCGGTTGACACTGCAACCGGTCGCATGATTCACTGTCGCCCATGCCTCGGATCGCGATCATCGGTGCCGCCCATCCGCACGTCGACTACGTGCTGGACGAGCTGGAGCGCGCAGACCGCGCCGCCTACGAGCTCGTCGGCGTGCAGGACGCCGACCGCGCGACAGCCGAGCACCACGCGGCCCGCTTCGGTGTTCCCGCCTTCGACAGCGCGGCGGAGCTGCTCGCCCTCGGCGTCGACGTCGCGGTGATCGCCGGCGTCTACGGCGACCGGGGAGACGACGTCGTCGCCGCGCTGCACGCCGGGGCGCACGTTCTCGCCGACAAGCCGCTGTGCACCTCGCTCACCGGGCTCGAGCGGATCGAGATGGCTGCCGCAGAGTCCGGCCGCACCGTCAACCTCCTGCTCGAGAAGCGCGGCTACCCGGAGACACTCGCCGCCGAGGCCGTCGTGCGCGCCGGCGAGCTCGGCGACATCGTCGGGATCACCTCCTCCGGTCCGCACAAGCTCAAGCGGGACGAGCGGCCGAGCTGGTTCTTCCAGCGCGAGAGCTACGGCGGCATCCTCGCCGACCTGGCGGTGCACGACCTCGATGCCGCGCTGCTGTTCGCTCCGGCCGCGGCGGGCACCGTCTCCGGGGCGGTCTCGGCCCCGCTCGATGGCGCGGAGGGTTTCGCTCGCTTCGGCGCCGTCACGCTCACGACTTCGACCACCGTGGTCGCCGCCGAGGTGAGCTGGCTGACCCCGCGGGCCTCCGAGGTGCACGGCGACTACCGCCTGCGGCTGATCGGCACGCGTGGCACCGCCGAGCTCTTCTGGGCACGCGGGAGGGTCGAGGTGACGACCGACGAGCGCCCGCTGCGCGTGCTCGAGCTGCCGCCGGGCCGTCGTCCTGCCGAAGAGGCCCTCGATGCCTTCGCTGCGGGCCGGACGCCCGAGGTCGGCACCGTGACCTCCATCCTCGCGGCGCGGCTCGCACTGCTCGCTCAGGCCTCCGCCGACCAGGGCGGTGCGGTGCTCGACTGGGCGCACGCCGTCGACTGATCCTCCCGCCCCCGCCGACTCCCCACCCCTCACGACAGGAGCCACCATGACCGAACCGCTGCGTATCGCCGTCGTCGGCGCGGGGGTGATCGGCGCCGTCCATGCCCGCCTTGTCGCAGCACTCGGAGACGAGGGGCGTCTCGTGGCCGTCGTCGACGTCGACGAGGAGCGCGGGCGCGCGCTCGCCGCCGCCCACGATGTGCCTTTCCATTCCTCGGCCGCAGAGGCCTACCGGGGAGAGCAGATCGACATCGCATCGATCTGCCTGCCCAGCGCCTTCCACGCGGATGCGGTCGTCGAGGCGCTGGAGGCGGGGGTGGACGTGATCGTCGAGAAGCCGATCGACGTGACCCTCGATGCGGCCGACCGTGTCCAGGCTGCGGAGCGCGCCACCGGACGCACCGTCTCGGTCATCAGTCAGCGCCGCTTCCAGCCGGTCGCCTCGTTCATCCGCCGGTCGATCGATCAGGGGGCGCTCGGACGGGTGACCTCGGGTGTCGTCGAGTCGGCGTTCTTCCGGCCGCAGGAGTACTACGAGTCGGGGGACTGGCGGGGGACGGCGTCGATCGACGGCGGCGGTGCGCTCATGAACCAGGGCATCCACGCGCTCGACCTGCTGCTGTGGATGCTCGGCACCCCGGTCTCGGTGAGCGCGAAGACGGGTCGTCTCGCACACGAGGGCATCGAGGTCGAGGACGTCGCCGGCGCCACGATCGAGTTCGAGAGCGGCGCGATCGGCCTGCTGCTGGCGAGCACCGCCGCCTATCCGGGGCTCCCGGTCCGGCTCGCCGTGCACGGGTCCGCGGGCACTGCGGTCATGGAGAACGACGGCCTGTCCTTCTTCTCCTCCGCGACCGCTGCCGAGCCCGCACCCGACACGCTCGTCGAGCATGCCGTGCCGGAGGGGTGGAGCGACGTCGACGTGGCGCATCATCGGCAGTACCTCGACGTCATCGCGGCGATCCGCGACGGGCGTCGTCCGGCGATCACCACCGACGACGGGCGGCGCGCGCTCCAGGTCGTCCTCGCGGTCTACGAGTCGGCGCGCACGGGGCGTCCGGTCGATCTCCACGAGTGAAAGAGGATGAGGAACATGGAAACGAAGAACGTCGCGATCGTCGGCATCGAGAACAGTCATGCCGAGGAGATCATCCGCTACCTCAACGTCGAGCAGCCGTCCGACGTGCCCGTGCGCGTCGTGGCCCTGGTCGCGGGTGAGGACGAGCGCACGCGAGAGCTCGCGAGACTCGGAGGGATCGAGCGCATCGCCGCCGACTCCTCCGAGCTGCTCGGCAGCGTCGACGCCCTGATCGTGACCTCGCGCGACGGCGCGCAGCACCGGGCGCACGCGGTGCCGTTCCTCGAGGCGGGGACCCCCGTGTGGGTCGACAAGCCGCTCGCCGCGAGCATGGCCGATGCGCGGGAGATCCTCGCGGCGGCCGAGCGAGGAGGCACGACGCTCACCTCGTCATCCGCCCTGCGCTGGGTGGCCGACACGGACGCCGTCGCCGAGGAGCTCGTGACGATCGGTGAGCTGCAGGCCGTCACGGTCACCGGCCCGGCGGATGCGGCGAGCCCGTACAGCGGCATCTTCTTCTACGGCATCCACATCGCCGACGTCGCCCAGCGCCTCGTGCCCGGCGAGCCGGAAGACGTCGAGGTGCAGCAGCTGCCCGGCGGCCTCGTCGCGCGGTACCGGGTCGGCGGAGTGCTGGTGACGCTCGAGTTCATCCGTCCGGACGGGGAGGGCCAGGTGCCGTTCCGCGCCACGGCGGTCGGCGGCCACGGCGTCGTCAGTCGCGACATCGTGCTCGGACACGACTACGTGCAACCCGGTGTCGACGCCTTCGCGCGCATGCTCGCGACCGGGGCGCGCCCGATCCCCGACGCCCAGCTCCTCGCACCGATCGCGGTGCTGGAGCAGGTCGCCACAGCGGGAGCGCCGCTGCCAGCCTGACCCGTGCAACGCAGTGCACACTCCCCCCTCGCATCGGGCAGCATCGAGGTGCGCCCGGTGCGGGACCGAGGTCCCAAAGCCCGGAAATACAACAGAAACACAACCGTTACACCCTATTCAATGAAGAAGCCCTTGTAATGCAACCGATTGCACGTTAGCGTGAGAAACGGTTGAACCACCCGTTCATCGGGCACCCTCTCGGTGCCCGTCGAGGAAGACCATGGAGGAACGAGAATGGCAAGACGCACCCTGATCGCGGCAGCCGCTTCACTGGCCGCAGTGCTGGCCGTCACCGGTTGCAGCTCCGGCAGCGGCGACGGTGACGGCGAGGCCGAGAGCGGAGACCTCCGCGTGTGGCTGATGCAGGACTCGGTGTCCGAAGACGCGGTCGCGTGGCTCGAAGACGAGTTCGCGGCACAGAACCCGGGTTCCACCCTGACCGTCGAGATGCAGCCGTGGGACGACATCGTGTCGCGCTTGCAGACTTCGCTCGCCAGCGCCTCCGAGACCCCGGACATCGTCGAGATCGGCAACACGAAGACCGCGACGTTCGCCAATGTCGGCGCTCTCGCGGACATCTCCGACCTGTATGACGAGGTCGGCGGAGACGACCTGATCCCCAGCTTCGTCGAGCAGGCGACGCTCGACGGCAAGACCTACGCCTACCCCCTCTACGCCGGCACGAGCGTGGTGTTCTACCGCACCGACCTGCTCGAGAAGGCGGGGATCGAGGCGCCCGAGACGCTGGACGACCTCGTCGCCGCCGCCGCGACGGTGCAGCAGGCGAACCCGGACGGGGTCGACGGTTTCAAGGGGATCTACTTCCCCGTCGTCGACGTGCACGGGCTGGAAGGCTGGCTGTTCTCGCACGGCGCGAACTACGCGATCGAGAGCGACGGCGCCTGGAAGAGCGGACTCGACACCCCGGAGGCGAAGGCCGCGCTCGCCCAGATGCAGAGCATCTGGCAGACCTCGGCCCTGGGCGCCCTCGACGCCAAGGAGACAGCGGGCAACCCCTGGGTGCCGTACAACAACGGCGAGGTCGCGATGTTCTCCTACCGCGTGTTCGCACAGGACAGCATCGATCCCGAACTCGCCGACGTGACCGGCGTCATGGCGCTCCCGCCCGTGGAGGCCGGCGGCGAGAGCCACCAGTTCCTCGGCGGCTCGAACGTGGGGATCGCCGCGAACTCCTCGCAGCAGGGACTCGCGAAGAAGGCGATGAAGCTCATCCTCAGCGAGGACTTCATGAGCCAGCTCGCCGAGGACTCCGGCTGGGTTCCCGGCAACACCCAGTACGCCTCGTCCATCCCCGACGGCATCGTCGACGCCGAGTTGCAGCAGCAGATCGCCGAGACGAGCGCCCTCACCCCGGCAGCCCCCAACTGGGCGATCGTCGAGGGCAACAACATCCCCGTCGATCTGTACTCGGCGATCGCCAAGGGCGAGGACATCGACGACGTGGTCGCCCGCATCGGCGCGAAGATCGAAGAAACCCTCAACGCGGACTGATGATGGCCACCCCCGTGATCGACGTCGAGGCCGCACCCGAGGCGCCCCCGCAGCAGTCCGCTCCCCGCGCGCGCGTACGCCGCGCGCGGGGAGCGCTGCTCCCGTACCTTCTGATCACCCCGCTGATCGCCGCGGTGCTGATCGCGCTGGGGTGGCCGCTGCTGCAGCAGTTCCTGATGTCGCTGCAGAAGTTCGGACTGGCGCAGCAATTCGGCGCCGAACCGGAATGGGTGGGCCTCGCCAACTACGGCAAGATCCTCACCGATCCCAACATGTGGGTCGTGTTCTTCCGCTCCGTGGTGTTCTGCGCCGTGTGTGCGTCGCTGTCGATGGTCATCGGGATGCTGATCGCCCTCTTGCTGACGAAGGTGAGCAGCTGGGCGCGCATCGCCCTGCAGATCACCCTGCTGCTTGTGTGGGCGACACCCGCGCTGGTGACGATGGTCATCTGGCAGTGGCTGTTCGACGCCCGCTACGGGCTGGTGAACTGGATCCTCGCGCGCATCGGCTTCCCCGACATGGCCGGCTACCCGTGGACGTCCACCCCGATGGGCGTGTTCACGATCGCCGCGATCACCGTGATCTGGGGCAGCCTCCCCCTGATCGTGTTCATGATCTACTCCGCCCTGACCCAGGTGCCCGCGGAGGTGCTCGAGGCCGCGGAACTCGACGGCGCGGGGCCGTGGGCGCGTTTCCGCAACGTCACGCTGCCCCTCATCACCCCCGCCGTGATGATCGTCGGACTCCTGCAGATCGTGTGGGACCTGCGCGTCTTCACGCAGATCTACGTGCTCCAGCAGGCCGGCGTGTCGATCGAGGAGACCAACCTCCTCGGCACCTACATCTACCGGATCGGCATCGGCCAGGGGGAGTACGGCGATGCGTCCGCGCTCGCGACGGTCGTGCTCATCCTCACCCTGCTGCTCACCTGGAAGTACATCGCCAAGATGTTCGCCCAGCAGAAGGAGGTCTCGGAATGAGCGCCCCGACCATGACCCGAACCACCGACATCCCCGCCGTCGTGCCTCCGCGCTCGCGCCGGACGATCGGCAGTCGCAACGACGCCCGACGCCGTACGTGGAACGGCGTCGCCGTCGCGGCCGCGTTCCTGCTCGTCTTCCCGATCTACTGGATGGTCAACACCGCCCTGTCGGAGAACGAGGAGCTCTTCTCGCGCACACCGCGATTCTTCCCCTTCCCGCTCAGTTTCGACAGTTTCGCGGGGATCCTGGCCGATGGCGGGTTCTGGTCGGCCCTCGGTATGAGCGCGGCGGTGACCGCGGTCGTGGTCGTCGTCGCCGTGCTGTTCGGGTTCTTCGCGGCCATCGCCGTCAGCCGCTTCCGGTTCAAGGGCGGCGGGGTGATCATCCTGCTCGTCCTGATCGTGCAGATGATCCCGACCGAGGCGCTGTTCATCTCTCAGTTCCGCATGCTCGACGGCTGGCACCTGCTCAACACGGTCGGGGGCCTGTCGCTGCTGTACATCGGCACCGTCGTGCCTTTCACAGTGTGGCTGCTGCGCGGTTTCATCCACGGTATCCCGGCCGACCTCGAAGAGGCCGCGATGGTCGACGGCTGCAGCCGGTTCGGAGCGTTCATGCGGGTCACCCTGCCGCTGCTCGGGCCAGGCATCGTCACGGCATCCGTCTTCGCGTTCCTGCAGGCGTGGAACGAGTACACCCTGGCGCTCGTCGTGATGACCAAGCCCGGCAACGCCACCCTGCCCCTGTGGCTGCAGACGTTCAGCAGCGAGCTGTCGGCGACCGACTGGGCAGGCATCATGGCCGGTGCCACGCTCATCTCGGTGCCCGTCGTGATCCTGTTCCTCATCGTGCAGGGTCGTCTCGGCGCAGGCATGATGGCCGGAGCCGTCAAGGGCTGACCCCCCGTCCCCCCCCGTCCCCCCGTCCCCGCCCCCTCCCGCGGTGCGGGATCAGAAACGGTCCTCCGGAAGCGTTCGGAGGACCGTTTTCGATCCCGCAGTTTCGATCCGGCGGCTTCCGGCGGCGGTGTCAGGCGACCGCGGCGAGGTCGGGGGCGAGGAGCTCGATCAGTGCGAGGCGCGGGTCGGATGCGCGGGCGCGCCGGGTCAGCTCGGCGGACGCGACGTCATCGAGGGTGCGTCCGGCGCGGGTCTCGGCGACGACGAAGCGCGCCCACGCGTCGACGAGCGCCCGTGCGGCCGTGTCGTCATGGCCCTCCTCCCGCGCGCGCCGGAGCGGATCGACCGCGCGTGCGCGCAGTTTCACGCTGCCGTCGCTCGCGATCTGTCGCAGTCGGTGGGCGATGGCCGGATTCGAGAACCGTTCCATGAGCGCGTCGCGGTAGCCGGGGAGGTCGAGAGCGGGCCCCGCGGGCGCCAGGAGAGCCTCGTCCAGGTCCCACAGCTCCCGCACGCGGGCGGCGCAGGCGGGGTCGGCGATCGCTTCGGCGACGGTCTCGTGACCGCGCAGGAGTCCCTCGTAGGCGAGCGAGGAGTGCGCGCCGTTCAGCAGCCAGAGCTTCCGGCGCTCGAACGGGCGGATGTCGGAGACGAACGCCGCACCGGCATCCTCCCAGCGCGGGCGTTCCCCACGGACCTGCCCGGAGAGGATCCAGCTGTGGAAGGGCTCGGTGACCACGAGGGCCTCATCGCGGACCCCCGTGCGCGCCGCCGCCGCGTCGATCTCCTCCGCCGTGGTGCGCGGGGTGATGCGGTCGACCGAGGTGCTCACGACATCGACCTGCGCCTCGAGCCAGTCGCCGAGCGCGGGGGAGACGGTGTTCGCGAGGTCGCGCAGGACGGTGCGCAGCGCGGTGCCGTTGTCGTCGATGTTGTCGCAGGGGATCAGTGCGATGGTCGCGTCGGGCAGGGCGCGGCGTCGCGCCTCGAGCCCCCACAGGAGCCGCCCGGGCATGGTCGCGAGCGCACCCGGTGCCACGATCGGCGCGTCCGCGGTGAATGCGGCGGCCAGCACACTCCGGTCGGAGGAGACCTCCGGGTCGTCGAGGTCGAGCCCGCCGCCGGCCGCTCGGCGGTAGCCCTTCTCGGTGACCGTCAGGGTGACCACCGTCACCTCGGCACGGGCGAGGTAGTCGCACAGGGCTTCGGTGTCGGCGCCGTCGTGCGCGGCGACGATGCTCTCGATGGTCTCGGTGGTGTTCTCTGCGCTGCCGCGGGTGACCAGCGTGTACACGCAGTCCTGCCGGTCGAGTGCCGTGGCCGCGGCGGGTGAGCGGCCCGTGAACGCGGCGATCCCCCACTCGTGTCCGGGGTCGGCGTGTGCGGTGTACCAGGCCTGGTGCGCGCGGTGGAATGCGCCGAGGCCGAGGTGCACGATGCGCACGGGGGCGCGGGGGGAGCGGCGGCTCGGGGTGTCGGGCACGGGTCACCTCTGGTGTGCGGGGGCCGGATGCGTCCCTGCATCCCAATCTATGATGCGACCGGTGACAATGCAAGCGATTGCACTGCGCCGCTTCCTGAGGGGCTTCCTGCGGGCGCCGTCGAGGCGCGGGTGCGCACGGTCGGCTGCACCATCATCCGCACGGGTGCGCCACCGTCTGAGCGGGCGATCCGCCGCAGCAGCGTGGATGCGGCCAGGCGCCCGATCTCCCGCTTCGGCGGCGACACGGCGGTCAGCGGCACCACGGCATCCGCTGCCTCCTCGTCGTCGTAGGCCACCAGCGCGACGTCGTCGGGAACGCTGAGCCCCGTGCGCTGCAGGTGGGGAAGCAAGGCGGCGGCCTCGCGATCGCCGAGGCAGACCACCCCGTCCAGGCGCAGCGTGCGCGCCGTCTCGGCGTAGTCGGCGAGTGATGACGGCGACCACTCGTCGCGCCGCACGGATGCCAGCGGGAGGTCTGCGACGGCGAGGTCGTCGACGGCGCGGCAGAACCCCCGCCAGGCCGCGTCGGCCGTCGCGGTGTCTCGGCGTCCGAGGAAGCCGATGCGCCGCCGCCCCTGCCCGACCAGGTGGCGCACGGCCGCATAGCCGCCCGCCACCACGTCGGTGCACACGGCGGAGAGACGGTCGTCGGGCGGGGAGTCGCGGGGCAGTCGCTCCATCAGCACGACCGGCACCGGAAGCGCGCGCAGCAGGTCGAGCCGTGCGGAGGGGTCGGCCAGGTGCAGGGTGGGCGTGATGAGCAGGCCCGTGCAGCCGGCGGTCAGCAGCGTGCGGATGTGGCGGACCTCGAGGGCGTCGTCGTACTCGCTGGACTCCACCCGCAGCGCCGCACCCGCTGCCTCGGCGACCTCGGTGATGCCGCCGACGACCGACGGGAAGTAGTACGCACGCGACGGCACGATCACTCCGATGACCGCCCGCGCGCGCCGGTCCTGCGCGGAGAGGTACGTGCCCGAGCCCTGGCGGCGCACCACGATGCCCTCCGCGACCAGCAGCCCGATCGCACGGCGGACCGTGTTCACCCCGACCGCATGGGCCGCCGCCAGCGCGGTCTCGGGCGGCAGGCGCTCGCCGGTCGACCACTCGCCGGCTCTGATGCGCTCGCGGAGCTGTTGCGCCAGGCTCACGAACAGCGGCTGCGTGTTGGGAAAAGCTCCCATGTCGCCCTCCTCGGCCGTGGATGCCCCGCGCTCTCCAATGCAACCGTATTCATTGCGGCATGCCCAGGCAAGGATCTGCCGCTCTCCGTGCGGCGCGTGCACCGTGCGCAGAGGCCGGGCCCTGCCCGAGTCCTTCCTCGATTCCTTCCCCCTGCTCAGCGGATCGTTGACCCTCGCCGGGTCCCGGGTCACGGTGGCAGTCACGACGCCTCCGCACTCGGCGGAGCGGAAGGGAGACACCGATGAGACGCACACGCTGGTTCTCGGCGCTGGTCGCCGCGAGCCTTCTCGCCGCAGGCGCGGTCGCCGCGGGCGCGCCCGCGCCCGCGCAGGCCGTCACGACCGAGCTCACCATCACGTCGCCGGTCGACGGCGACACCGTGAGCGGTTCGACGCTCACGGTCGAGGGCACGTTCGCGAACACGTCCGAGCTGGTTCTGGTGGTGGGCGCGCAGGAGCTCGTCCCGATCCCGGTCACCGGCACGCAGGGCTCCTGGACGGTCGACATCGACATCGCCGACGTCGACGGGCGGCTCGACCTCGCCGTCCGGGCGCGCGACCTCACCACGCTCTACACGACGTGGTCGGAGTTCCTCGCCGTCGAGGTCGACAACCCGGCAGCCTCCCGACCGGTCGTCACCATCACCTCGCCGTCCGAGGGGGCGTACGCGGGGACGACTCTCGACGTCGAGGTCGACGTCGCCTCGGACCGTGCGCTCGACGCCGTCGAGGTGCGGCTGAACGGCGGGGCGTGGCAGAGCGCGACGGCGCAGGGCGGATGCGCCTATGCGGCATCCTTCCCGGTCACCGGCTCCGGATTCGCGAGCATCGAGGCGCGGGCGACGGACTCCTCCGGCCACACCGCGGACTCCTCGACGACCTACGTCGCGCTCGGCGGCGCCACCCCCGCACCGCCGGTCGTCTACCACCAGGACCGGGCGATGTGGATCTGGGAGCGCGCCTCCTACGAGGCGGTCTTCGACGAGGATGCGCGTGATCGGCTCGGCACCGTGATGGACGACACCGCGACCTTCGGGTCCGACCCCGTCCGCACCATCTACCTCGGCGTCGACGCGTACGGCTCCACGGACATGCTGCGTGACTCGCGAGCCGAGGTCGCGGCGTTCGTGGAGTGGGCGCGGGGGCGCGGATACCACGTGCAGGCGACGGTCGCGGGAGGCACTCGCCCGCCGTACCTCGGTGCGCTGGAGCAGTTCGAGCACTTCGCGGTCGACGAGTTCGAGAAGGTGCTCGACTACAACCTGGCCGTGCCGGCGGCCGCGCGCTTCGACGGCATCAACGTCGACATCGAGCCCTACATCCTCAGTGCCTGGAAGGAGGCGGGGAACGGCGGCCTCCCGAACCGGTGGCTCGAGATCCTCGACACGCTGATCGAGCGCCGCGACGCCTCGGGGCTCCCGGTGCTCGTCGGTCCCGCCATCCCGCGCTGGCTGGACTCGTCGACCTGCTGCACGTCGATCACCTGGAACGGGCAGACCAAGGCGCTCAGCGATCACATCCAGGACATGACCGACTACATCGCGATCATGGACTACCGCGACACGGCTGAGGGAAGCGCGGGGATCATCGCCCAGGCGCAGCACGAGATCGACTACGCGAATCAGATCGGCAAGCCGGACTCGGTCGTGGTCGGCATCGAGACCAAAGACCTCTCCGGTACGGGTGACCCCGAGACGGTGACGTTCTGGGAGGAGGGGCGAACCTACCTCGAGGGCGAGCTCGACAAGACGTACGCGGCGTTCGATGGCGACGCGTCGTTCGGGGGCATCGCCATGCACCACTACGACGACCTGCTGATGCTGCCCTCGGCGTGGGACGACACCCCGCCGGTCTACTATCCCGTCCCGGGTGCCGGTCCGGGTGGCCCCGCGCTGCCCTGATTCCGCTCCATTCCCCGCTCCCGTCGCACTTTCGCGCGTCGATCGATCCGATCGCGCGGGAAAGCGCGACGGGAGCTGGCGCTTTTCCTGGTCAGCGGTATAGTCAACGGGAATGACTTGATGAGTGAACCCGCACGCGGACCGCGCGCGAGACCGGAACGAGTGAGCGATGATGACACCTTCGGCCCCCACGACGACGACCTTGGACTGCGACGGCATCGGGATCGCCGCCGAGATACGCGGCTCGGGGCCCGCGGTGCTGCTGCTGCACGGCTATCCGGAGACCAGGGCCATGTGGGAGGCCGTCGCCGCCGTGCTGGCCGAGACCCGCACGGTCGTGGCAGCGGACCTGCGCGGCTACGGGGACTCCGCCAAACCCCGGGGTGATCACTACGCCAAACGGGACATGGCTCGCGACCAGGTGGCGCTCATGCGCCGGCTCGGTCACGAAAGTTTCGCGGTCGTCGGACACGACCGCGGCGGACGCGTCGGGCACCGCCTGGCGCTCGACCATCCGGAGGCCGTGACCGCGCTCGCGGTGCTCGACATCGTGCCGACGCTCCACATGTTCGAGCATGTCGATCGGGAGATGGCGACGGCCTACTTCCACTGGTTCTTCCTGGCGCGGGGTGACGGGATGCCCGAGGCGCTGATCTCGTCCGCGCGGGACACGTGGCTGCGCAGCCGCTTCACCGGACGGCGCCACGACGGCGACCGTCTCCCGGATGCGTACGACGAGTATCTGCGCTGCTTCGACGAGGACACGGTGCACGCGTCCTGCGCCGACTACCGGGCCGCGGCGACGGTCGACCTGGAGCACGACCGCGCCGACCGCGACGCAGGTCGCGCACTCGACATCCCGGTGCTCGCGCTGTGGGGCGCGCACAGCTATGTGGGGCGGAGCTTCGACGTGCTCGAGACCTGGAGGCCATACGCCCCCGGCATCGTGGGAGCCGCGATCGAGGCGGACCACTACCTCGCGGAAGAGGCGCCGGAGACCACGGCCGTCGCGCTGGACTCCTTCCTCGCGGACGTGGCCGCATGAGCCCGCACGAGCAGGCCGTCGCCCGTCTCGACGCGCTCGTGTCGATCGAGACCCCGACCGGAGATGCCGCGGGGCTCTCCGCCGCGCAGGACCTGGTGCGTACGTGGCTCGATCCCGTGCTCGGTGCCGGTGTCGTCGAGACCGTCGAGGGCGTCGATCACCTGCTGTGGCGGGGTGGACCGGCGCCGCGCGTCCTGCTGCTCGGGCACCTCGACACCGTGTTCCCCGCCGGTACGCTCGCCTCGCGACCGTTCCGTCTCGACGGAGACCGCGCGACCGGCCCGGGGGTCTTCGACATGAAGGCGGGCATCGTCATCATGGCAGCGGTCCTCGAACGGGTCGCTCGTCCAGATGAGGTCGCGGTGCTGCTCACCAGCGACGAGGAGACGGGGTCGCTGACCTCGCGTCCGCTCATCGAACGTGAAGCGGCCCGGGCCGGCACGGTGCTGGTGCTGGAGCCGAGTCTCGACGGCGCACTGAAGATCGCCCGTCGCGGCGGCAGCATCTACCGTGTCGAGCTCACCGGGCGGGCGGCGCATGCGGGCCTGGAGCCGTGGAAGGGGCGCAGTGCTCTCATCGAACTGGCGCACCACGTTCTCTCGCTCCCGGCGCTCGCCGATGACGAGCGCGGCACCACGGTCAGCCCCACGGTCGCCCAGGCGGGAACCGCGACGAACGTCATCCCCGAGCACGCGGAAGTGCGCGTCGACGTCCGCGCCTGGACTCTCGACGAGCTGGAGCGGGTGGATGCCGCCATGCAGCGCCTCGACCCGCACACCGAGGGGGTGGGGGTCGAGGTCATCGGCGGCATCAACCGTCCTCCGATGGAGGAGAGCTCATCGGAGGAACTGCTGGCCTGCGCACGGCTCGTCGCCGAACGGCTCGGTCATCCGGAGGTCGAGGCGGTGTCGGCCGGGGGTGCGTCCGACGGCAACTTCACCGCCGCCGTCGGGGCTCGCACCCTCGATGGTCTCGGACCCCGCGGTGCCGGGGCGCATGCCGACCACGAGTGGGTCTCGGTCGACTCCATGATCGAGCGGATCGATCTGCTCACGGGCATGCTCGACGAGCTGTCATCCGTCGAGACCCGCGCGCTCTGAAGGAGGTCTCACGTTCTGAAGGAGCCCATGCCCAGAGCGCTCTTTCACAACGCGCGTTCTCCTTCAGGGCGTGCGCGGGGGATGGCGCACGAGCACGTCAGGACGTGGGGGCGTGGCGCTCGATGCTCTCGAGCAGCAGGTCGAGCGCGGTCTCCCAGGCTCGCGGGTCGCGCACCGCGGGGAGGGTGTCTCCGGCCCAGGTGATCGCGGGGAACTCCGCAGGGTCGAGTCGACGGAAGTCCATCTGCCAGGTCAGCTCATCGGAGTCCTGGACCTCGGTGGGGAGGGCGGTCAAGGCGGCCTGGATGCTGGACGCCGAGCGGATCAGCTGGCCCAGCGCGCGGGCATACAGTGCGGCCTGCTCGCGGTCGTATCCGCCGCGGCGCAGAGCCCCTATCGAGAACTCCATCGATGAGAAGTCGGTCGGGCGGCGCAGCGCCATCTGCAACGCGAACTCCGGATAGCGCATGTAGTGGTCATGGATCAGGTGCGCCTGCCGACGCAGGTCGTCGAGCCAGTCGTCGGTCGCCACCAGGCCGCCGCTGTAGGAGCGGGCGCGGAGGGTGTCGATCAGGGCGAGAAGAAGCTCGTCCTTGTCGCGGAAGTGCCGGTAGATCGAGGTCGGGTGGGCGCCGAGCTCCTCGCCAATCGCCTGGAAGGTGAGACGGTCGAGGCCGTCCCGCTCCACCACGCGGTCGGCGGCGGCGACGATGATGTCGCGGCTGAGGGAATCGCGGGCGCGTCGGGGGCGGGGGGTCGAGCTCGTGGCGCGTGTCGGCGTCTTCGCCGGTTCCGCGGCCTTCCGTGTCGGCATCGGGAGCACTCCGTTCGTCGTCGCGTATGGTCACGCAGAGATCACGGTACCCCACGCCTGTCACGGAGTCTGTCAGCGGCATCGACAACAAGGATTCGGACGCCGCGTCACTTCTCGCACGCCTTCGACTCCTTCTCCGTGATCGTCGCAGTGCGCGGAGAGGCCGCGCCGACGCCTGGACAGGGGAGATAGTCATGGAGAAAAGCACGGAGGCACGTGCGCTGCCGGAATCGTCGGTGAGTCGCCGCACCGTCGTGGTCGGCGCCGCGTGGTCGGTTCCGGTGATCGCGGCGGCCATCGCGGCACCGCTCGCCGCGGCGAGTGCGCCGGAGCCGCTGGCGGCGCCGGGCGGCGGTCTGTCGGAGTGGCAGGGCGGCACGTCGGTGGGCACGTGGACGGTGTCGCAGCCGCATCGTGTGCAGGTGAACGTCGGACAGAACATCGGTTTCACGGTGCTCGACCCCGACACGGGTGACATCGCCGCCGACGGACGCTTCACCTCGGGGGTGGTCACGGTCACGGTGCAGTGGGGCGCGGGCAACGGGGTGTCGACACCGACCAGCTATCGCCCGGAGGAGCGCAACCTCAACGGCTGGACGCGCGTCGGGGCTCTTCCGGAGCCGGGAGAGACCGGGTCGGTCGAGTACGTCTACACCGGCATCCTCAACGGCGCGGCGAACCTGGTGCCGCTGCCCGTGCTGTGGCTGTACCCGACCGCGGGTGGCTCGCTCACCCCGACCTACGTGAACACCGCGCTGTCGGCGGTGCACCTGAGCGAGAAGACGTCGGGCGCGCGCGTTCCCTGATCGCAGGATCACGCACGCACTCACTCACTCACGCGCCGCGCGCCGCGCGCCGCGCGCCGCGCGCCGTTCGCCGAGTGCCGGCATCCAGAGGCTCCCCGCTCCTCGCGGGGAGCCTCTCTTGTCGGGATCCCTTTCACGACCTGCATAGCCAGTGTTATAGTCAACGTCATTGACCAGGTGAGAGGGAGCAAGGATGCTGCAGAGCCGGGAAGAGTCGACGACGGATGCGGTCGAGGCGCGCTTCGCCGTTCCGTACCTCATGACCGTTCGCCCCGCCGCGGGCGCACACGACCTCGCCCTGGTCGTCGAGGATCATCCGGACGGCGCTCGCGGACGCCTCTGGCGCGCTCCGGACGCTCCGGGCGAGATGCTTCCCTTCGAGGTCAGCACGGGCGCGATCGTCACGAACGACGGGCGCTGGGTCATCGATCTCGACGACGGGGGCGGCTCCGAGGTCGGAACGCTCGTCGCCACCTCGCCCGACGGCCGCGAACGCGTCGCTCTGACGCCCGGCCGGGACCCCTACGTCCTGCGCGGCCTGAAGATGTCGCACGACGGCTCCGCCCTGGTGGCCACGCTCGTGGACGAGGACGGCTTCCACGTGGTGGTGATCCCGGCGGCGCCCTGGGGCGAGCCGCGGGTCGTGTACTCCCACCCGGTCGAGGCCTGGTTCGGTCTGCCGTCGTGCGACGCCTCGCTGGTCTCGATCGACACGACCGCCCACAACCCCGGCATCCGTCGTCCGCTGATCACGGTGGTCGACGTCGCGAGCGGCGCCTCGGTCGGCACCCTCGACGATCTGCCGGCCGGACCCGTTCGCGCCGTCTGCTTCTCGTCGGAGCGGGGAGATGACCGTCTGCTCCTCAACACCGAGCGCAGCGGCTTCTCGCGACCGGCGATCTGGCACGTCCGCACGGGCGAGCGATACGACTTCGACCTGCCCGATCTCGCCGGAGAGGTCATCGCCCTCGACTGGAATGCCGCGGAGGGGCGCGTCCTCGCCCTCCACGTCGACGGTGGCATCCATCGGCTGCTCGAACTCGATGAGACCGACGGCTCGATGCGGACGGTCCTCGAGGGGGGAAGCTTCGCGGAGCCCGACGTCGCGAGTCTGCATCCCTACTACTGGACGTCGTACTACGCGCCCGGTGGCGCGATCCGGGCGCTGCGTTCGAGCTGGGACGTGCCGTTGCAGGTGACCGAGGTCGCCGACGACGGTCGCGAGTCGACGCTCATCGCTCCCGCGGAGGTCCCACCAGGGCAGCCGCTCACGTCCACCCTCGTCACGAGCGCCGACGGCACCGCGGTGCAGCTGTGGTCTGGGCGCCCTGCGGGGCGTGCGCCGCTGGGCACCGTGCTCGAGATCCACGGCGGACCGAACCTGGTCGCCGTGGATCACTACAATCCCTCCGCCCAGGCGTGGCTGGATGCCGGCTTCGCCTACGCGTCGCTGAACTACCGCGGCTCGGTGACCTTCGGGCGAGCCTTCCGTGAGGGGTTCTGGAACGCCGGAGGCGACCGGGAGATCGAGGATGTCGCTGCGGCGGTCGACTGGCTGCGCGCGCAGGGCCTCGCCGATCCGGCCTCCACCTTCATCACCGGAGCGTCGTACGGCGGGCACATGACCCTGCTCAGTGTCGGACGTCTCCCCGAGCTGTTCGCGGGTGGCTTCGCCCACGTGGCGGTCGCCGACTGGTCGGTGACGATCGAGGCCATGAATCCCGCGGTGCGCACGGTGTGGAGCTCGTGGGTCCCGCCTGAGCTCGTCGAGCGCTTCTCCGCCATCACCTATCTCGACGACGTCACGGCATCGGTCTGGATCAATCAGGGCTCCGTCGACACCCGCACCCCGGTCGTCGGCGTGCAGGGCTACGTCGACCGTCTGCGTGCGCGCGGCGGTGACGTCGTGCTCGAGATCTTCGAGGGCGGTCATGAGCCGACGGGCCTGGAGGGGGCCGCCCGCGATCAGCGCCGCATGCACGAACTCGCTCTGCGGACCCTCGCCGGCGAACGCTGGGACGACGAATCTCGCCACTAGTCACGAACATTGACTAAAAGGCTTGCTATCTCTTCCCGTCAGTTCTAGAGTCGGACCATTACCCGCACGACAGCACGTTCGCACTGTCCCTCAGTCGCACGATCACTGGAGATCCGTCCATGTCGAAATCACCGCTCCGCACCGCTGTACCCGCCTCCCGCCGCATCCTCGTCGCTGCGCTGACCGTCACCGCGCTGGTCGGCTCACTCGCCGCCTGCGCGCCGTCGTCGGCGACGCCCGAACCCAGCGAGGTCGCCGTCGTCGACGGCGGCGAGCTCGTGATCGGCGCCGAACAGGAACCCGACTGCACCGATTGGATCGCCACGTGCGCGGGGTCGATCTGGGGCACCTACGTCATGCAGGTGCCGACCATGCCCGCCGTCTTCCAGACCCGCCAGGTCGATGAGGAATGGGTGCCCGTCCCGTCCGACCTCGTCACCGAGGAGCCGGTCGCCGAGGTCGCTGCCGACGGCACGCAGACCATCACCTACTCGATCAACCCCGACGCGGTGTGGTCGGACGGCGAGCCCATCACCTCGGCCGACTTCGCCTACACCGCGCTGCAGATCCGCGATGGCGACGACATCTTCGACAAGACCGGCTACGACCGCATCACCGCCGTCGACTCGAGCGATCCGCAGACCGCGGTCGTCACGCTCGGCTCCGCGTATGCCGGATGGCGCACGCTGTTCAGCGTCTACGGCATCATGCCGTCGCACCTGCTCGAAGGGCAGGACCGCGCCGCGCTCATGACCGACGGCTACGACTTCAGCGGCGGCCCGTGGAAGATCGAGAAGTGGACCCGCGGAACCTCGGTCACCCTCGTGCCCAACGAGAACTACTGGGGTGAGAAGCCGCACCTCGACAAGGTCACGTTCCTGTTCCTGCCCGACACGACTGCGGCCTTCCAGGCGCTCAAGAGCGGCCAGGTCAGCGCGCTCTACCCGTCGCCGCAGCTCGACGCGCTCACGCAGATCGAGGCCGGGCTGCCCGGCATCCGCTCCCAGGTCGACGCGCGCAGCGGGAACCTCGAGGCGATCTGGCTGAACAACGCCGCCGCCCCCTTCGACTCGGTCGCGGTGCGGCAGGCGCTCGCGTACTCGATCGACCGCGACGCGATCGTGAAGCGCCTGTTCGGCAGCCTCGGCATCGAGGAAGCGCAGCAGAGCTTCAACTCCCCGATGGTCGCGCCCTTCGCCGCCGACGACTTCTCGCGGTACACGCTCGACCTCGACAAGGTCGACGAGCTGATGGAGGGCGACGGCTGGTCCAAGAACTCCGACGACGTGTGGGCGAAGGATGGCGAGACGGCGACCTTCGCGGTCAAGACCCTCGCCGGCAACAAGCGCCGCGACCTCACCGTGCAGGTGCTGCAGTCGCAGCTCGCCGAGGCCGGGTTCGAGATGACGATCGACCAGGTGACTCCCGCCGATCTGTTCGGGACGACCGCGCCGCAGGGAGATTTCCAGGCAGGGCTCTGGGCCCTCGTCGACACGTTCCCGGACCCCACGCTCAGCTCGACGTTCTCCTCGGTCAACATCCCGAGCGAGGCGAACGGCTTCTCCGGCATCAACTTCTACCGCGTGGACATCCCCGGGCTGGACGACCTGCTCGGCCAGGTCGACAGCGAGATCGACACGGATGCCCGCATCGCGGCGTCGCACGAGGGCGATGCCCTGATCGCCGAGAACGTGCCCTCGCTGCCGCTGGACACGGTGCCGAACGTGCTGCTGTGGAGCGACACCGTCGGCGGCCCCCTGCAGATCAACCCGGTCGAGGGACCGTTCTGGAACCTCGCCGAATGGGGTCTGGCCGGCTGACGCCGACCGGGCTCGACGACCAGGACAGAGACGGGGCGACGACGTGATCACCTTCATCACACGGCGAGTGCTGTACTCGGTGCCGGTGATCCTCGTCGCCTCGTTCATCCTGTTCTGGGCGGTGCGCTCGACGTTCGATCCGCTCGCGAAGCTCCGGCAGGCGCAGGATCCGACGGCGGTCGCCCGGGAGATCGAGCGGCTGGGACTCGACCGCTCGATCCCCGAGCAGTACTTCCTCTGGCTGCGTGCGATGGTGACAGGCGACTGGGGGGTGAGCACCCGCACCGGCACCCCTGTGCTGCCCCTGATCGGCGAGGCGCTGTGGCCGACCCTCCAGCTCGCGTTCTGGGGGCTCGTCGCCGCCGTGCTGATCGCCGGAGGCGTGAGCGTCTACTCGGCCGTGCGGCAGTACTCGCTCGGCGACAACCTGCTCACCGGAGCCTCGTACATCGGCATCGCGATGCCGGCGTTCTGGTTCGGGCTGATCCTCATCCAGACCTTCGCAGTGTGGCCGAAGGAGCAGTTCGGGCTCAGCGAGCCGCCCCTGTTCTTCATCGGACTGCATTCTCCGGGGCAGACGGGCGTGCTCGACTACATCCGCCATCTGGTGCTGCCGGTCGCCGCACTGATGATCGCTCTCGTCGCGTCCTGGAGCCGGTTCGGGCGCGCGGCCATGCTCGACGCGCTGTCGAGCGACTACGTGCGCACGGCACGGGCGAAGGGCGTCCCGCGGCGACAGGTCATCTGGCGGCATGCGGTGCGCAACTCGCTCGCGCCGTTCGTGACGGTCGTGGCACTGGATGCCGCGATCCTGATCGGCGGACTCGTCGTGACCGAGCAGATCTTCGCGATCCCGGGCATGGGGCGGCTGTTCCTGCAGTCCCTGGTCGCCGGCGACGTGTTCGTGCTGCTGCCGTGGATGCTCGTGGTCGCGGTCGCGGTGGTCCTCAGCAATCTGATCGCCGACATCGCCTACGCGGTGCTCGACCCGAGAGTGAGGCTGTCATGAGTGGTGCAGGCATCGCCGGAAGCGAGGAGCTGCTCACCGAGCAGGACCCGCAGAAGGCCCCCACCCGCCAGCTGCTGAAGGGCTTCCTCCGGCACCGACTCGGCGTGGTGAGCCTGGTCGTCCTCGTGATCCTGCTGATCGCGTGCTTCGGCGCCGGTCTGATCGCACCCTACGCGCAGGGGCAACAGGACCTGCTGCTCGGACCGACGCCGCCGTCGGCGGAGCACTGGCTCGGGACCGACGAGCTCGGGCGCGACTACTTCAGTGAGATCCTGTTCGCGGGCCAGGTGTCGCTCGCGATCGGACTCGCGGTGGCATTGCTCGCCACGATCGTCGGCACGGCCCTCGGCGCGATCGCCGGCTACGTCGGCGGCTGGATCGGTGAGCTCCTCATGCGCATCACCGACCTGTTCCTGATCGTCCCCGCCATCGCCCTGCTCGCCGTGATCCTCCAGGGGCTCGGGCCCTCGCCGACGACGATCGTGTTCGCGCTCACCGCTCTGGGCTGGACCTACATCGCCCGTGTCGTCCGCGCCCAGGTGCTCTCGCTGCGGGAGAAGGACTTCATCGACGCGGCCAGGGGCATCGGCGCGTCCGGGCCGCGCATCGTGATCTCGCACCTGCTGCCGAACCTCGCGGGGGTGATCGCCGTCGCGATGAGCCTGGCCGTCGCCTCCTCGATCATCGCCGAATCGACGCTCAGCTTCCTCGGCTTCGGAGTGCAGCCGCCGCAGACCAGCTGGGGGTCGATGCTGAGCCAGGCGGCCGGCTACGTCGGTACGCCCCAGGTGTATCTGCTGTACTTCCCCGGCCTGTTCATCCTCATCACCGTGCTGTGCGTGAACTTCATCGGCGACGGACTGCGCGATGCGCTCGACCCGCAGGGGAAGAACCTGTGAGCGGGCGGGAGGTGCTCCTCGCCGTCGAGGACGTGTCGATCAGCTTCCCGACCGATGCAGGGCTCGCCAGGGCGGTCGAGGGAGTCTCCTTCGTGCTCTACGAGGGCGAGACGGTCGGCATCGTCGGGGAGTCGGGCTCGGGCAAGTCGATGACCGCGATGGCGATCATGGGCCTGCTCCCGAAGAAGGCCGTCGTCACCGGGTCCATCCGCTTCCGCGGTCAGGAGCTGGTCGGGCTCGCGGATGACGAGTTGCGGGAGATCCGCGGCAAGGACATCGCGATCGTGTTCCAGGATGCCCTGACCGCGCTCAACCCGGTCATGCGTGTCGGGGAACAGCTGATCGAGGCCGTGCGCGTGCACCGTCCGGAGTCGACGGCGTCCGAGCGCCGGGCCAGGGCGGTCGAGTTGCTCGACCTGGTCGGCATCCCTTCGCCCGAGCTGCGCGTCGACCGTTATCCGCACGAGTTCTCCGGCGGCATGCGGCAGCGCGTCATGATCGCGATGAGCATCGCGAACGAACCCGATCTGCTGATCGCCGACGAGCCCACGACCGCGCTCGACGTGACGGTGCAGGCGCAGGTGCTCGAGGTGCTGCGCGAGGTGCAGCGGCGCACCGGCACCACCGTGCTGTTGATCACGCACGACCTCGGGGTGGTCGCCGGCACCGCCGACCGCGTGCTCGTGATGTATGCGGGCGGGCTGGTCGAGACGGCCGACGTCGACCCGCTGTTCTACGAGACCGCGCACCCGTACACGGCGGGGCTTCTGGCCTCGCTGCCCCGCATCGACCGGCGGGTGTCGCGGGACGAACGGCTCTATCAGATCGCCGGACAGCCGCCCGTGGCCACCGCCTGGCCCGTCGGATGCCGTTTCGCGCCGCGGTGCGCCCACGCGGTGACAGGCCGCTGCGACGTGGCCGTGCCGGAGGCGGTCGTGGTCGGCGAAGAGCACACGGCCGCCTGCGTGCGGGTCGGCGAGTGGCAGAAGGAGGCCGCGTCATGAGCACTGGTCTGGTCGTCGAGGACCTCGTGAAGGAGTACCGCGTCGGCGGAGGACTCTTCGGCCGGACCCGTGACGTGGTTCAGGCCGTGTCCGAGGTCAGCCTGTCGATCGAGGGCGGACGGACGTTCGGGCTCGTGGGCGAATCCGGATGCGGGAAGTCGTCCCTCGGGCGCAGCGTCGCCCGTCTGCAGTCCAGCGAGGGCGGCGCGATCCGACTCGGCGAGGACGACATCACCCGGGTCGAGGGGACGCGCCTGCGAGCACTGCGTCGCCGCGTGCAGTTCGTGTTCCAAGACCCGTACGCCTCGCTGAACCCGCGCAAGTCGGTGCGGGCGACGCTCACCGAACCGCTCGTGATCCACGGGCTGCATCGCGGGGACCACGACCGCCGCGTCGAGGAACTGCTCGCGCAGGTCGGGCTCGACCCCGCGCACGCCGACCGCTTCCCGCACGAGTTCTCGGGTGGACAACGGCAGCGGATCGGCATCGCCAGGGCGCTCGCGGTGGAACCCGAGGTCATCGTGCTCGACGAGCCGGTCAGTGCGCTCGACGTGAGCGTGCAGGCGGGCGTGCTCAACCTGCTCGATGACCTGCAGCGCGACCTCGGGCTCACGTACCTCTTCATCGCGCACGACCTGTCCGTGGTGCGGCACCTCAGCGACCGGGTCGGGGTCATGTACCTCGGCCGGCTCGTCGAGGAAGGACCCGTCGACGAGCTGTACGAGCGACCGCTGCATCCGTACACGCAGGCGCTGCTGTCGGCCATCCCGGTGCCCGATCCCCGGGCCGAGCGGGCACGCGAGCGCATCGTGCTCACCGGTGACGTACCGAGTCCGGTGTCGCCGCCGAGCGGATGCCGTTTCCGCACGCGCTGCTGGAAGGCCACCGAGATCTGCGCCGAGGTCGTTCCCGTTCTGGAGTCGCCGACCGTGCTGACCTCCGCTCCCACCCACCGCGTCGCGTGCCATCACCCCGCCGAGCGCGACGTGCTCTGACCCCCCCGCCCCTGCGCTGCTCATAGCGCAATATGTCACCTCGAACGAGCGATTCAGGTGACATATCGCGCCCGGAGCAGGGCGCATCCCGGAAGGAACCATCCATGACGACCACACACCGCATCGCC
This sequence comes from Microbacterium paraoxydans, assembly GCF_020524545.1. Taxonomy (GTDB): domain Bacteria; phylum Actinomycetota; class Actinomycetes; order Actinomycetales; family Microbacteriaceae; genus Microbacterium; species Microbacterium paraoxydans_C. The sequence goes on from NZ_JAIVLG010000006.1 coordinate 151,382, forward strand.
GTGATCGCCGGAGACGGCATCGGCCCCGAGGTCATGCCCGAAGGGCTGCGGGTGCTGCGATCGGCGGCCGCCCGCTTCGACATCGCACTCGAGTTCGAGGAGTTCGACTTCGCGAGCGCCGCATACTGGCAAAGGCACGGGCAGATGCTGCCGGACGACTGGTTCGAGACCCTCCGCGGATTCGACGCGATCTTCTTCGGTGCGGTGGGCTGGCCCGATGTCGTGCCCGATCACGTGAGTCTCTGGGGGAGCCTGATCCAGTTTCGCCGGGCGTTCGACCAGTACGTGAATCTGCGGCCGGTGCGGCTCATGCCCGGCGTCGTGTCGCCGCTCGCCGGACGAGCCCCCGGTGACATCGACTTCTACGTCGTGCGCGAGAACACCGAGGGCGAGTACTCCTCGATCGGCGGTCGCATGTTCGAGGGCACCGACCGCGAGTTCGTGCTGCAGGAGACCGTGATGACCCGCACCGGCGTCGACCGGGTGCTGCGCTACGCGTACGACCTGGCGCAGCGGCGCGCGGCGAAGCACCTGACCTCGGCGACCAAGAGCAACGGCATCTCGATCTCGATGCCCTACTGGGACGAACGGGTGGCCGCGGTCGGCGCCGACTACCCGGACGTGCGCCGCGACCAGTTCCACATCGACATCCTCACCGCGAACTTCGTGCTGCACCCCGACTGGTTCGACGTGGTCGTGGCGAGCAACCTGTTCGGCGACATCCTCTCCGATCTCGGCCCCGCATGCACCGGCACGATCGGCATCGCCCCGAGCGCCAACATCAATCCCGAGGGCGTGTTCCCCAGCCTCTTCGAACCGGTGCACGGCTCGGCGCCCGACATCGCGGGCCAGGGCATCGCCAATCCGATCGGTCAGATCTGGTGCGGTGCGATGATGCTCGAGCACCTCGGATATCCGGAGGCCGGAGCCGCGGTGCTGGCTGCGATCGAAGAGGTACTGGCCCGTGGCGCGGATGCAGCCCCGTTCACACCGGATCTCGGTGGCACGGCCACGACGACCGAGCTGGGGGCGGCGATCGCGGAGGCCCTCGCCGCGATCTGAGGCGCCCCCTCTCTCTCCCCCCGGTTGCGGGATCAAGAGTGCACCTTCGCGAGGCGCTTCCGGCGCGTTTTTGATCCCGCACCGGCGCGACGGGTCAGCTCTTCCGGAGGTCTTGCGCGAACATCACGAGGATGCCGCTGGGGCCGCGGAGGTAGGTGAGCGTGTAAAGGTCCTGATACGTCGCGACGCCGCGGAGCGGGTGGTAGCCGTGGCGGGCGGCGATGGCGAGGGACTCGTCGATGTCGTCGACGGAGAAGGCGATGCGGTGCATCCCGATCTCGTTCGGCAGTGTCGGCGCGGTCTCGATGGCGTCCGGGTGGATGTACTCGAACAGCTCGATCTGGCCGTGCCCGTCGGGGGTCTGCAGCACGGCGATCTTCGCGTGGTTCCCGTCGAGCCCGACCGCGGTCGATGCCCATTCGCCGCTGACCTCGTCACGGCCGAGGACGGTGAGACCGAGGTCGGTGAAGAAGGAGATGGTGGCTTCGAGGTCGCGGACGGCGATGCCGACGTTCTCCAGGGCGATGGGCATGGAAGGATGCTACCCGCCGAGCGTCTCTGCGCACACGACGCAGTACTCCGCGAACGGCCGAACCTCCAGGCGCCCGGCGGGGATGGGCCTTCCGCAGTTCGCGCAGAGGCCGTAGGTCCCGGCATCCACCCGGGCCAGAGCGTCGTCCACCTGGCGGAGTTCGGAAGCCGCCGCCTCGGCGAGACCCGTCAGCCGCGACCACTCCGACGACAGCGTGACGCCCTCCGGGTCGTGCTCGTCGTCGTCGTTCGAGCCCGCGCGATCGTGCATGAGCTCGTCGAGGGCCACAGCCGTCGCCCGTACCCGCTCCTGAGCCCGGGTGCGCAGGGCGACCAGGCGATCCCGCGCGTCGTCCGTCATCCGCTCACTCTAGACACCGCCCCGTCCCCGACACCCCGTCCGACCCTCGGGGTCCGTTCGAATCGCGCAAATGGCTCCATTCGGCACCAGAACCGAGCCATTCAAGCGATTCGAACGGGGGGAGAGGGGGAGGGGGGCTATGCGGGCGGGGGGCTCGTCGGCACGGAGTCGGTCGTGGTCGGCACAGCCACGGCTTTCATACCGGGGTGGTCGCGTTCGAGCGCAGCACCTTCCATGTCGACGTTCGGCAGCAGGCGGTCGAGCCAGCGCGGCAGCCACCAGGCCGAGCGTCCGAGCAGATGCATGAGCGCGGGCATCAGCAGCATCCGCACCACGAACGCGTCGAGCAGCACGCCGAACGCCAGCCCGAAACCGATCGAGCGGATGATCGTCGACTCGGAGAAGATGAACCCGCCGAACACCGACACCATGATGAGCGCGGCGGCGATCACGACCGAGCGTCCGGCGCGGAAGCCCTGCGCGACGGCATCCCGCGCCGAGGCCCCGTGCACATACGCCTCGCGCATGCCGGAGGCGAGGAACAGCTGATAGTCCATCGCGAGCCCGAACAGGATGCCGACGAGGATCACGGGCAGGAAGCTCAGGATCGGCCCGGTGCTGTGCAGCCCGATGATCTCGGCGCCCCAGCCGAACTGGAACACCGCCACGATCAGCCCATAGGTCGCGAAGAGGGAGAGCACGAACCCGCCCGTCGCGATGATCGGCACCAGCAGCGAGCGGAACACCACGATCATGATCAGCAGCGAGAGTCCGACGACGACCGCGAGGTACAGCGGCAGGACTCCGGCCAGGGCCTCCGAGATGTCGATGTTGATCGCGGCCTGACCTGCTACGCCGAGGGTGATCCCGTCGTCGATCGCCGGCATCGAGCGCAGATCCTGCACGAGTGCCTCGGTCGACGCGCTGTTGGGTCCCTCCTCCGGCACGACCTGGAACGCGAGCAGGGCGTTGTCGTCGGAGGTCGCGATCGGTGCGACGGCGGCCACGTCGTCCTGGTCGGCGATGGCCTGCGCGATCGTGACCTGCGTGGCGAGCAGGTCGTCGTCGCCGACCGCGTCGTCGAGGGTCGCGGTGACGAGAAGAGGTCCGTTCGCGCCTGCGCCGAACTGCTCGTCGACGGTCTGGAAGGCGCGGTAACTGGTGGAGTCGCTCGGCTCGCTCGATCCGTCCGGCAGCCCGAGTCGCATCGACATCGCGGGGATCGCGATGATCAGCAGGGCCACGACGCTCACGACGGCCGTGACCACGGCCCGGAGCGTCGACATGCGCTTCACCGGCTTGCCCGCGGCATGCTCTTCGCCGATCGTGCCGCGCGCGCGACGGCTGAGCAGGCGCGGGCCGACGAGGCCGAGGATGGCGGGGGCGAGGGTGATCGCGACGAGCACGGCCACCGCCACGCACACCGCGCCGACCGTTCCCATGAGTCCGAGGAAGGGGACGCCGGTGACGTTGAGGGCGAGGAGGGCGACGATCACCGTCGTGCCGGCGAAGACCACGGCCGTGCCGGAGGTTCCCGTCGCGAGCCCGATGGATTCGCGCACCGGGACGCCGGCGAGCAGCTGCTTCCGGTGCCGGTTCACGATGAACAGGGAGTAGTCGATGCCGACCGCGAGGCCGAGCATGACACCGAGGACGGGGGTGACCGAGGCCATGTTCACCACCCCTGAGAAGGCGAGGGAAGCCGTCACGCCGACTCCCACACCGACGATGGCGGTGACGATCGGGAGGGCGGCGGCGAGGAGAGAGCCCAGCATCACGATGAGGACGATCGCGGCGAACGCGAGGCCGACCGCCTCGCCGACGCCGAAGATCTCCGGGACGCCCTGTGCGATGTCGGTGCCGAAGTCGACCTCGACGCCGTCGATCGGCGCGGATTCGAAGTGGTCGATCGCCCCCTGCTTCACCTCTTCGGAGAGTTCGAGGCGCGGGTCGACGAAGGAGATGTTGACGATGGCGGTCGATCCGTCCTCGGACACCACGCCGATGCCGTCGGCCAGGTCGAGGAGGGTCGTGCCCAGCGCGACCTGAGCGGCGTTCTCGTCCAGTTCGATCCTCTTCGACGCGAGAGTCGCCTGCTGCGCCTCGAGTTCCGCCACCTGTGCGTTCAGTGCCGCCAGCTGCGCGTCGAGGGCGGCCAGCTGCTCCGGGCCGGCTCCGGCCTGTTCCGCCTGGGTGCGGGCGGCGGTGAGCTGCGCGAGCCCGGCATCGAGCTGAGTCCTGCCGTCATCGAGCTGGGTCTGAGCCGCATCCAGCTGCGTGCGGCCGTCGTCGATCTGCGCCTGACCGTCGGCGAGCTTCTGTGCCTGCTCGTCCTGCTGCTGCTGGGCGTCGAAGGGGTCGATCACCCGCGCGACGCCGTCGAGGTCCTCCGCGCTCTCGGCGAGGTCGGAGATCTCCCGCTTCTGCTCGTCGGTGAAGGGCGATCCGTCTGCGGTCCGGTAGACGACCGTGCCGGTGCCGCCGGCGGTGTCAGGGAGCTTGTCGGCGAGCTCGTCGGTGACGGCGCCCGAGGCGGTGCCGGGGATGTCGAAGCTGTTGCTCAGCGTGCCGCCGAGGGTGAGGAAGGCGCCGATGCCGAGGCCGAGGATCAGGACCCACGAGACGATCACCGTCCAGGCTTTGCGCGCAGCGAACGAACCCAGACGGTACAACAGTGATGCCACAGTGGTCTCCTTCAGACTCGAAGATCATACGGCACGTCTCGTCTAGGGATCTGTGGCTATCCTGAACCCATGGCCAATGAGCATCGCAGCGGGCCCGTGCGCAGCACCGCGGCGCGCGAGGCGATCCTCGATGCGACCGCCCGCCTGTTCCATGCACAGGGGTACGACCGACTCACGATCGAGGGCATCGCCAAGGAAGCCGGGGTCGGCAAACAGACCATCTACCGCTGGTGGTCGTCGCGCGGCGCGCTGATCGCGGACTGCCTGGTCGACGGACGCCTCATCCCGATCGACTTCGTCGTGCCCGACACCGGCGACCTCCTCGCCGACGTCGAGACCTGGCTGCAGTCGGTCTTCCGGATCCTCGCGACGCAGCAGGGCCAGGCGCTGCTGCAGTCGCTGGTCGCCGCCGCCGCGGAAGACGCCGCGGTCGGAGCTCACCTCGGAGGAAGCCTCGGTGTCGAGCAGCATCTGTCCGAGCGTCTGCGCGGCGGGATCCGCGACGGCGAGCTGCCGGAGGGCGCCCCCGTGTTGCAGCTCGGCCGGGCGATCCTGGGCGCCATCATCGTGGGGTCGCTCGGCCGCGAGAGTGATGGGCCCGACGGGATCATCGAGCTGATCCGGTACCTCTTCGCACGTTGACGTGCGCGTGTGCCGCGCGGCCGCCGAGCTCGTCCTCAGCCGAGGAGCAGCGTGAGCACGGTCGCACCGCCACCGGCGAGGATCAGCGCGATGATGACGGTCCACGCGACGATGCGGATGCGCCGGTTGCGCTTCTCGCCGAGGTCGCCGTAGTCCTCGCTCAGGTTGTCGCTCATGCGCTGACCTCCGTGACGGTCGGACCGAAGTAGGACGGGAGCGTGGCCTGCGAGCGCTCGCGGAGTTCGGCGGCCGAGACGGTGAAGACGCCCTGGACCTCGAGCTTCGCGCCCTCGTCGTCCGTCACACCGATGCGCATCACCGGGTAGTCGCGTCCCTCGCAGAGTCCGCGGAACTTCACGTCGTCCTCGCGGGGGACGGTCACGATCACGCGCCCGGTCGACTCGGAGAACAGGGCGGAGGCGGCATCCACTCCGTCGCGCTCGATGATCTCGTTCAGCCAGACCCGGGCGCCGACGCCGAAGCGCATGACGCCCTCGGCGAGCGCCTGGGCGAGTCCGCCCTCGGAGAGGTCGTGTGCCGAGGAGATCAGCCACTCGTCGCGAGCCGCGGAGAGCAGTCCGGCCAGGCGCTTCTCCGCCGCGAGGTCGACCGCAGGAGGCAGGCCGCCGAGGTGCTGGTGGACGACCTCGGCCCACGCGGAACCCGAGAGCTCGGTCGAGGTGGTGCCGAGGAGGTAGATGTTCTGGCCCTCGTCCTGCCATCCGGAGGGGATGCGACGCGAGACGTCGTCGATGATGCCGAGTACGCCGACCAGCGGGGTCGGGTGGATCGGCACGTCACCGGTCTGGTTGTAGAACGAGACGTTGCCGCCCGTGACCGGCGTCCCCAGCTCGTAGCACCCGTCGGCCAGGCCGTCGACGGTCTGGCCGAACTGCCACATGACCTCGGGGTTCTCGGGGGAGCCGAAGTTGAGGCAGTCGGTGATGGCCGTGGGCACGGCACCGGTGACGGCGACGTTGCGGTACGCCTCGGCGAGGGCCAGCTGCGCGCCGGCGTACGGGTCGAGCTGGCAGTAGCGGCCGTTGGCGTCGGTCGAGACCGCGAAGCCGAGTCCGGACTCCTCGTCGACGCGGATCATGCCGGCGTCATCGGGGAAGCTCAGCGCCGTGTTGCCGAGCACGTAGTAGTCGTACTGGTTGGTGATCCAGCTGGCGTCGGCGAGGTTCGGGGAGGCGACGATGTCGAGGAACTGCTCGCGCAGCGTCTCCGGGTCGTTCGCGCGGGGCAGGTTCTCGGCGGCGTCCGCCTGGAGGGCATCGATCCACGTCGGGTAGGCGACCGGGCGGTCGTAGACGGGGCCGTCGACCGCGACGGTCGAGGGGTCGACGTCGACGATGCGCTCGCCCTGCCAGTCGATGATGAGGCGTCCATCACCGGTGACCTCGCCGAGCACGGAGGTCTCGACCTCCCACTTGTTCACGACCTCGAGGAACGCGTCCAGCTTCTCTGGCGCGACGATCGCCATCATGCGCTCCTGCGACTCCGACATGAGGATCTCCTCGGCCGTGAGCGTAGGGTCGCGCAGCAGCACGTTGTCGAGCGAGACCTTCATGCCGCTGTTGCCGTTGGCCGCGAGCTCGCTGGTCGCACAGGAGATGCCGGCGGCGCCCAGGTCCTGGATCGCCTCGACGAGCTCGCCGCGGTACAGCTCGAGGCAGCACTCGATGAGCACCTTCTCGGCGAAGGGGTCGCCCACCTGCACCGCGGGGCGCTTGGTCGGGCCGGTGGAGTCGAAGGAGTCGGAGGCGAGGATGCTCGCGCCGCCGATACCGTCGCCGCCCGTGCGAGCGCCGAACAGGACGACCTTGTTGCCGACGCCGGTCGCGTTGGCGAGCTTGAGGTCCTCGTGACGCAGCACGCCCACCGCGAGCGCGTTCACGAGGGGGTTGGCCTGGTAGACGGCATCGAAGACCGTCTCGCCGCCGATGTTCGGCAGTCCCAGGCAGTTGCCGTAGAAGCTGATGCCGCTGGTGACGCCGTGAACGACGCGGGCGGTGTCGGGGTGGTCGACCGCACCGAACCGCAGCGCGTCCATGACCGCGACCGGGCGGGCGCCCATCGAGATGATGTCGCGGACGATGCCGCCGACGCCGGTTGCCGCCCCCTGGAAGGGCTCGATGAACGACGGGTGGTTGTGCGACTCGGCCTTGAAGGTGACGGCCCAGCCCTCGCCGACGTCGACGACGCCCGCGTTCTGCCCCATGCCCACCATGAGGCGTTCCTTCATCTCGTCCGAGACCTTCTGGCCGAAGCGGCGCAGGTAGTTCTTCGACGACTTGTACGAGCAGTGCTCCGACCACATGACGGAGTACATCGCCAGCTCTCCCGAGGTGGGACGGCGGCCGAGGATCTCCTTGATGCGCGCGTACTCGTCGTCCTTGAGCCCGAGGGCGCCGTACGGCTGCTCCTTCTCGGGTGTCGCGATCGCGTTCTCGACGGAGTCGGGGACGTGCTGGTGGGAAGGTGCAGGGGCGGTGGTCACGCGCACTCCAAGGGAAGGGGCCGGCGGGGCGTGTCCAGTCTACCGGCGCGTTCTCGGCCCCGATTCCTGGCGGGCGGCATCGGATCGTTGTACACGGCTCCGCCGACGCGGGCGCCGGGATCCGTAGGGTGGCGGTATGCGCCTGCGTTCTCTCGCTCTTCTCGGTGTCGCCGCCGTCATCGTGCTGTCCGGATGCACTCCGGAGCCGGTGGACTCACCGCGCCCGACGGCGTCGTCTCCGTCTCCGGCGCCGACGCCCACCCAGGAGCCGATCGTCGCTCCGGAAGCAGCGTTCGATGTGACGTGCGACGACGTGTCCGGCGTCGTGACCTCCCTGCTGGGTACCTCGGTCGAAGGGCGGAAGGACGCGTTGCTGCAGGTCAACGCGCCGAACTGGTATCCCGGACCCCCACAGTTCATGATGCAGCGGGCGGGCGGCATCGGGTGCTCGGCGGGGGACTCTGTCAGCCCCGGCGCCGCGGGGAACATGGATCTCGTCTGGGAGATCGTGATCGTTCCGAAGGCGCAGATCATCGTCGACGGCGTCGTCACCCGAGGGGGGCGGTTTCCAGAGCGCGAAGACGTCTGGTGTGGTGACGGCCACTGTCAGGTCAGCCTCCTCGACGGTGACGTGCTGATGACGGGGATGCTCCGAGCGCCGGGGCTCGTCGAGAGCGACGCCGACCGTGTGCGGACTGCGATGGCGGGGCTGCTGGCATCGGCCGCCGGAACACTCCGCGACGTCGAGTACGGGGAGAGTGAGGTCGCCGGATTGGCGTGTGAGAGCCTTCTCACCGCAGAAGAGCTGACCGAGCATCTGGGCACGCCTGTCGAGATCGTCGATTTCACCCGGCTGGGAGGGTGGGGCGTTCCCGCTGAGGTGTACTACGTGAACGGCGGGGGCCGTTACTGCATGTATGCCGAAGGGCAGGACGTCTACGACGACGCCACGTTGCTCTCGTTCACAACCCTCCCGTCGGGTGCGTGGGCGTTCGAGACGCTCGACGGTGAGACCCCTGTCGCCGTCGCGGGTACGGATGCTGCGCTCTCCGGCGTCGACTTCTACGGCCGGCCGGTGCTGGATGTACGCGTCGGGCCAGACTGGCTCCGTTTCGTGACTCCCGAGGGCTCCGACGCTTCCGCGATGACTCCGATCGCCGAGATGGCCATCCAGCACCTCACGCGAGGACGCCCTGCCCCGCAGTGATCACGGCTCCGTCGGCGTCTTCCTGAGTTGCGCGCGGCTGTCGCGGTGAAGAACTCCTCAAATACAGGGGCGTTTCGGCCCGCGGGCGGCCATCCGGCCCCGAGCAGACACATTCTTGAGGAGTTATGCACGCGGCCGCGCGAAGACCGTCACGCGGGTGGCCAGTGCGGATGGCGGGCCACGGCCACGCGTGCAGCCAGATCCGTGCGCACGCGCGAGGAAGGATCGTCGAACCCGAGGGCGTCGGCCCACCCGAGCGCGAGCAGGGCGTGCCCCGCCGCGTTCGGGTGGAAAGCGTCGTCGAGCAGACCCCACGACATGTCGTCGTTGCCGGGCCCGGTCCCCTCCGAGAAGGCGGTGAACGCGGCATGGTGGTCGACCAGGATCGCCCCCTCCCGCACGGCTGCGTCGCGGACCGCCCGCGCGAACTCGCCGATGCGGGCACGATCGGGTGCGTGACGCAGGTCCACGGTCGGCGGCGTCTGCAGCACGGGGATTCCGCCGCCGTCCCGCACGCGGCGGACGACCTCCACGACCGATGCCGTGAACGTCGCCACCTCGACCACAGGGTCGAGCCAGTGCGTGGTGCAGTCGTTCGTGCCGATCATGAGCGTCACGACATCGGGCTGCCAGCGGGCGACGCGACGGTCGAAGTCGTCCAGGATCAGGTCGGCCCGCCACCCGGTGATCGCCGTGTTGATCAGCGTGTCCTGCACCCGACCCACGTCACCGCGGATCAGCTCGTGCAGATGGTCGACGTAGTTGCGGGCGCCGCGGGTGTGGATGAGTCCGTGCGTGATCGAATCACCCGTGAACACCCAGGTGAGCGGTGCTCCGGAGGCGAGGAGCTCCCGGAGCACCGGCAGGTCATCGGTCATCCGGTGACCTTCAGCTGCACGTCGATGAACCGCGGACGGTAGATCGAGGCGTCGTCGTACACGTCGCCCACGTTGTCGAACGTGTTCACGTTGTAGGAGACGAGGATGCGGTTGCCGTGTCGCAGGTTCGGGTGCTCGTGTGCGTTGTAGGTGAACACGTCCGGGTCGCCGTAGCTGCCCAGCGCGCCGGTCTCGGGAGTGCGGTACAGCTCGACGGGATCGGTGAACGGCCCGGTCGGCGAGCATGAGGTGCGCGCCACGATGCGGGTGCTGAACAGTTCGGAGGTGTCCTGCGTCACGAGCAGATACCCATCGCGGAACGACGCCACGCTGAACTCGTTCGCCACGTACGGCACCACGGGCACGGCATCGGCCTCATCCGCCGCCCAGGCCGCGCCGTCCCAGTAGGTCCAGGTGCCCTTGAGGCCGTCCTTGCCCTGCACCTTGGCGACGTAGGCCGAGCGCACCCCGCCGGGGTCGGCGATGCCGTAGATGTAGGTCGTTCCGCGTTCTTCGAGCGTCCAGGAACCCCAGTTGATGCCGGTCGCGGAGGGCAGATCCACGATGCCGTCGAGCTGCAGCGTGCGGCTGTCGAGCGTCGCGAGCCTGTTCGCGGTCCACGCGAAGTCCCACTGCCCGGTGCCGGTGCGTGCGAACTGCAGCAGCGGTACCTGTACCGTGCCGTGACGGCCGGGTGTCGGGTCGCCGATCCAGTACCACTTGCCGTCGGGCTCGGGTGGGATGATGCCGGCCGGCTCCTCGGGTGTGCCGCCCGTGATGGTCGTGAGGTCGCCGCGGCGGTCCTGCACGACCACGGAGTTGTTCACGAAGGGCGAGTCCGTGGGGCGCGACCCGTCGGGGTTCACCGCGCCGAGGAAGGTATCGGAGAAGAACCATCCGGTCTTCCCCTTGCCGAGGGGCAGGGAGTAGGTGCTGTCACCGCCGGTCCACTCCCCGCCGGTGTTCCCGTAGGTCGTGAACGTCTCCGTCAGGTTCTGGTTCACGCTCGCCGTCGCCGTGAGCGTCTTGTCGACGAGCGAGCACTGCCCGCTCCCGTGTCCGCTCCCGTGCCCTCCGCCGGCGGGGACGGTCGCGCTCGCCGGGGCGGCGAACAGGGCGCCGGCGCACAGGGAGGCGGCGGCGAGACCGGCCGCGATCATTCGTCTTCTCATCTCGATCACTCCTTCGTGTTCGTGCGGGTACTGCGTGGTGGTCGGGGAGCTCAGCCGGCGGTATCGGTGATGCCTCCGGAAGCGTCGACGTCGTAGCGGCGGTCGCCGACGCGCAACCCGCGCAGCACCGCCTGCGGGTCGAGCGCGGCGACGCATCCGGCCGCGCGGACCGTGCCGTCCGCCGAGACCGAGACGCCGAACAGAGCCTCGACCACGAGCTCGATCCAGGCGCCGGACGACGAGCACGCCCAGTCGATGATGTACGGCAGCTGCGGGGGCGCCTTGCGGGCACCGCCGTTGATCCCTGGCACGGCCTCCTCCACGAAGTGCGCCTGTCCCATCGGGCCCTGGTTCGCGGTGCGCGACAGCCCTTCGATCCACGAGGTGAGCACCTCGGGAGCGCCGAGGGCGGCGAGCGCACGACCGGCATCCGCCGGCCAGGCGGGGTAGGCACCGTTCCACTGGTGGTCGGGTCGCGGGCTGTAACTGGCATCGGGATCCCACGGGGAGAGGGCGCGCATCCAGTTGTCGGTCTGCAGTTCGCGCTGGAAGAACGAGACCATGTCGTCGCGCACGTCGGGGGTCAGGTCGTCGGCGATCGTGGTCCCGACCACGCTGAAGTCGTAGCAGTGCCGGATCGGCAGCTGGGTGCCGTCGGGCTGTCCCGCGGTGAAGATGCCCTCGCCGGGGACGTAGCGCGCGATCACCGCGGGGAGCAGGGCCTCGGCTTCGGAGCGCAGGCCGGCCGCGGAGGCACCGTCACCCCGCAGTTCGGCGAGCGAGGCCGCCGTGCGCATGCTCCACACGTTCGCGGCGTTGAGGCTCGCGACCTCGTGCGTGTACGAGCTCACACACTCGAGCAGGTTGTCGATCTCGCCGTAGTCGGCCAGGGGCGTCTCACGACGCAGGTCCTTCCACGCGGTCGCCCACTCCCGGACGGATTCGGCCACCGTCCGGTCGCCGACGACCTCGTCGAGGAAGGCCGCGTCTCCGGTGAAGCGCACGTAGTCGTGCACCAGCCGGGTCATCGCGTAGTCGTTGACGGAGTACCACCGGCCGACCGGTCCACCGGTGAGCGACGAGGTGCCGAAGTGCGAGTGGATGTCGAGGGAGATCCAGTGCCGCAGCTGGGAGCGCATCTCGCCCGGGTCGAGCAGGGCGTGGCTCAGGGAGCTCAGGCTGTAGTCCCAGATGAACGTGGTGGTGCCCCAGTAGTTGGGCATGAGGGTGTCGTACGAGCGTCCGAGCACGTTGCCCGCGAAGTCGCGGCGGAACCAGATCACGCCCAGAGCGGCCCACCAGTACAGGCGCCGCAGCGGAGCCGAGCTGGTCTCCAGCACAGGCAGCGCGCCGGTGAACTCTCCGTCGTCGGGGTCGAACGCGGCGTGCAGCTGACGGTTCCAGAACTCCTCGGCACCGGTCACGGCACCGGGCAGGTCAGCCGCGACGAGGTCGTAGGTGCGGGTGGCGTCGGACGCAGAGGCGCCGATCGCCTGCACGTATCCGGTGCGTCCGCTTCCGCCGGCCGGCACGGCGAGCGACACGGTGAGCTCACCGCCGCGGCCGTTTCCTCCGATCCCGGCGTCGAAGGCGTCCGGCAGCTCGGCGACACCGCTCAGTGCGGCGGATCCGCCCACGACCCCCTGCACACTCCAGGCCGCGGCATCCGCCGAGGAGAACACCAGGCGCTCGCCGTCGACGGTCGCGGTGTCGCGCTCCGAGGGCGATTCGGCGTCGAGCCAGGACTCGGCGGAGCGGGTCACGCGGGCGGCGGCCGAGAGCCCGAGCCGCACCACCCGGTCCATCGCCCCGGTGTTGCGCACGACGATGTCGATCGCGACTGCGGTCCTCCCCGGAACGCACACGGTCGTGGTCTCGATCTCGAGCTCCCCCACGGTCGCGCGCCGCACCACTCGGTCGGGCCGCCACTCGTGCGTCACCGGCACGCCGTACGAGGCGAACAGACGGCCGTCCACGAACAGCACCGCCGTCTGGGTGAGCCCCTGCGACACGGGCGGGAACTGCACGGCGCTGACCGCGGTGAGGTCGTGGTCCACGCGCACCGTGCCGAGCATGTTGGTGAGGCCGGTCGGCGCGATCAGGTCGTCGTCGTGATGCGTGACGGCGTCGGCGGCGAGATCCTCGACGGTGGGGATGAGGGGATTCATGATGCCTTTCGAGGCGGAGTGAGGGTCAGTACTGTCCGAGCGCGAGGCCCTTGGCGAAGAACCGCTGGGTGCACAGGAACAGCACCACTGTGGGGAGCGATACGAGCACGGCCGCGGCGAGCACGACCGACATCTGCGCGCCGCCGTAGGTGCTCTGCATGCCGGACAGGGTCGTGATGATGGGGCGGATGTCATCGGACTGGCTGAGCGTGAGGCCCAGCAGCAGGTCGTTCCACACGAAGGTCGCCTGCAGGATGAAGATCGCGACCAGCGCGCTCGACGCCATCGGCAGGTACATGCGGGTGAAGATGCGCCAGGTGGTGGCACCGTCGAGGACCGCGGCCTCGAACACGTTGTGCGCGACGCCGGTGAAGAAATTGCGCATCACGAACGCCGAGAACGGGATCGAGATCACGGTGTAGATCATGATCATGCCCAGGCGGGTGTCGAACAGGCCGGTGCGGGAGTACGCGTCGAACAGCGGCAGCAGCACCATCTGCAGCGGGAACACGGTTCCGCCGAAGATCACCACGAACCAGAGGAAGCCGCGCTTGAGCCGAAGGGCCACGATCGCGAAGCCGGCGGCGGCGCCGATCAGCACCGCGATGGTGGGCGAGACGATCGAGTAGATGAGGGTGCTCACGATGCTGTCGCCGATGCCCGAGAGCTCCAGCGCCTGGCCGAAGTTCTCGAACAGGTGGAAGTCGGTCGGGACCCATGACTCCTTCGAGGTGAAGGTCAGCGGGTCCTTCATCGCGTTCACGACGAGCAGGTACGCGGGCAGCAGCCACACGATCCCGAGGATGACGAGCACCGTGGTGCGGATGATCTTCGACATCACATCTCCTTCTTCGGGGAGAGCTGCTGGCGCAGGTAGAGCACCGAGGCGATCAGGGTGATGACCGTCAGGAACACGGCGATCGCGGAGCCGAGCCCGTAGTCGCTGTTCACGAAGGTCTCCTTGTACATCGTCAGCGCCAGGGTCTCGGAGACCGTGCCCGGGCCGCCCTTGGTCATGCCCCAGACGATGTCGAAGGTCTTCAGGCTCGCGACGATCGAGAGCCCGACGACCACCGCGGTGAGCGGGCGCAGCATCGGCCACAGGATGCTGGTGAACAGGCGCGGGCCCCCGGCGCCGTCGATGCGTGCGGCCTCCAGAGGCTCTTTCGGGATCGCCTGGAGACCGATCGTGAACAGGAGCGCGTTCACGCCGACGCCCTGCCACGACGAGGCGATGATCATGACGATCGTGTTGAGCGGAGCATCCAGCAGCCACCGCGGCGGGTCGGTGATGCCGAACGCCGCGAGTGCCTGGTCGAGCGCGCCGCCTGAGGAGAGGATGAACGACCACACCACGCCGACGCCGATGCCGGAGAGGGCGTAGGGGATGAGGAAGGGGAGGCGCAGCCAGATGCCGCCGCCGAGGTTCCAGGTGAGCAGGGCGATCGCCAGGCCGATGCCGACCGGGACGATGAGCGTGCCGATGACCCAGAGCACGGTGTTCAGGGCCGAGCCCACGAAGTCGCCGTCGGTGAACATCTCGACGTAGTTGTCGAGGCCGATCCACTTCGGGCTGCCGAGTCCGTTGTACTTCGTGAAGCTGAGGAACACCGTCCACAGCAGCGGGAGGTAGAGCAGGACCGCGACCAGGATCACGCCCGGGGCGACGAAGCCCCGGGCGGACCACTGGTACGGCGTCTTCTGGTGCGCCATCCGCTCGCTTACTCCTGCTCTGCCCAGTACTTGTCAGCCGTGGCCTGGATCTTCTCCAGGAACGGCATCGGGTCTCCGGGGTTGGCGTTGAAGGCACCGAACTGCTCGATCGCGGTCGTCACGATCTCGGTGGGCATGGCCTCGAAGAACCGGTCGTAGAGCGAGTAGCCGTCGCCGGCGATCTGCTCCCCGATCTCGGCCAGGGCGGGGTCGGACACCTCCGTCTTCGGGTTGAACGCCACGTCGCCGTGCGCGTCGTTCCAGGCCGTCTGGGCTTCGGGCGACATCCACCACTCGGCGTAGGCGAGACCGAGGTCGCGCTGCTTCGAGTTCTCGGCCGTGCAGATCGGACCGGACTCGACGGCCACCGGCGTGGTGTCGAGGTCGCTGTTGACCGCAGGGATCGCGAACATCCCGTAGTCGTCGGAGGTCATGCCGGCGCCCTCGAGGTTGCCCGCGAAGAACGTGCCGAAGTTGATCATGGCGTAGTCGCCCTGCTTGAGGCCGACGGCGGGGTCGGTCGTGCTGCCCGCGTCGCTGAACCAGCCGTTCTGCTGCTCCTCGAGCCACACGTTCATGATGTCGACGATCTCGGGATCGGTGTACTTGACCTCGCCCGTGGTGAGGCCGGCATACAGGTCGGGGTCGGTGGAGGCGACCAGGTGCTGGAACCACTGGAAGGTGAACAGCACACTGGTCTGGTAGTACGGGGTGACCCCGGCGGACTTCAGCGTCTCGGCCGCCGTGTTCAGCTCGTCCCAGGTGGTGGGCACGTCGACGCCGTTGTCAGCGAAGGCGGCCTTGTTGTAGAACATGATCCAGTAGGCGATGTTCATCGGCACGCAGTACTGCTTGCCGTCGAAGGTGTAGCTGTCGCGCAGGTCCTCGCTCACCCAGCCCTCGTCGACCGCCTTCGTCCAGATGTCGGTGGTCTCGGCGACCAGTCCTTCATCGACGAGCTGCTTGAGCGAATCGCCGGTGTGCCACGTGAACAGGCCGGGCGACTTGTCGGTGCGGAACGACTGCTTGATGAAGGCGTCGTACTGGTTGGCGTCGGAGTAACCCGTGGTCTTGAGCGTGATGTCGACGGCGTCGCCGCTGACCTCGTTGAGCGACTCGAAGTCGGGCTTCCACGCCGCCTTGTCGGTGTAGAAGTTGAGCGTGCCGGTCACCTCGCCGGCCTCTCCGGAACCGGAGTCGCCGGCGCACCCGGCGAGAGCCAGGGTGCCCAGGAGGAGACCGGCCGCGGCTGCGGCGATCGTGCGTCGCGAAATCATTCAGAACTCCCTTGTTCGTTTGGTATCGTTACCAGAAATCTGGTTTCACGCTACCAAGGTGATGGATGCGGTGCAAGGGATTCCTGTGGTGGGAGTCCCCGGCGCTGGATGCTGCGTGGTGCCTCGGTGTTCAGTTGTCACTCGTGCGCGAGCCGCGCACGTAGGCCTTGACGGTCGCGAAGCGGGCGCTGCGCGAGTTCTCGGTCCGTTCGATCCGGTACGGTCCCACGGCGGCCGGCACGATGAACGTCTCGGCGTAGTGGATCACGAAGGGCGCGAAGGCGTCGGTCGGACTCACCACGCGCACCTCGTCCCCCTCGACCAGGTTGAGCACGTTGACCGTGCCCTCGGTGTCGTGGTCGGCGCCCTGTTCGAACCAGTGCCGGCGCACCTCGATGAACTCCAGTTCGTGCAGGCCGGTGCTCTCCTCGATGACGTCGCCGTCGGTGCGGATGGTCTCGACCTGGTCGAGGAGGTTGTCGCCGACCCAGGTCGTGTCGCGGTCCCACTGGATGTTGCGGGCGCCGTGGTCGAGGTGGACGGGGCGGGGGACGCCGTCGAGGCCGACACGGCCCCAGTCCCAGAGCTTGAAGGTGAAGATGAACGGCGTCGCCGAGATCTCCAGCACCATCGAGTTCGCACCCGAGCAGTGGATGGTGCCCGCGGGGATCGCGAAGTGGTCGTGCTTGCGGGCCGGGAAGGAGTTGACGTACTTGTCGGCGGGGAACGGGTGCTCGCCGTCCTGAGCCGTCGCGAGGTCCTGCAGCATCTCGGTGCGGTCGACGCCCTCCTTCGTGCCCAGGTAGACCACGGCGTCGTCGCCGACATCGAGCATGTAGTAGCTCTCGTCCTGCGTGTAGTGCATGCCGAACGTGTTCTGGATGTAGTCGGTGAGCGGATGCACCTGCAGGCTGAGGTTGCCGCCGTCCATGGTGTCGAGGAAGTCGAAGCGGATCGGGAACTCCGCACCGAAGCGCGAGAAGGTCTTCGCGCCGAGCAGATCGACCGGGCGGCTGAACACCAGGTCGAGCGCCGGGATCTCGACGACTCCGCCCTCGCCCTCCAGCAGCAGCGAGTTCTCCTCGGGGACGCAGTCGAAGCACCACGCGTAGTTGTCCTTCGACGGGTCGAGCCCGATGAGGTTCTTCATCCACTGCCCGCCCCAGACGCCGGGGTCGAAGAACGGCACGACGCGGAAGGGCCGATGCGCGGCGTCCTGGAGGGCCTGCCGGAAGGCGGTGCCCGTGATCATGCCCGCCTCCGGGGAATCCGGGTGCGGCTCGGCGGGGGCGATCGCGTTGCCGTCGAGCACGAAGT
This sequence comes from Microbacterium paraoxydans, assembly GCF_020524545.1. Lineage (GTDB taxonomy): Bacteria > Actinomycetota > Actinomycetes > Actinomycetales > Microbacteriaceae > Microbacterium > Microbacterium paraoxydans_C. Next base: position 168,897 of record NZ_JAIVLG010000006.1, read on the forward strand.
CGAGGGTCTCGAAGAGGCTGCGCTTGTGGCGGTCGGCGACGCGCCACTCCACGAAGAAGCCGCGCTTGTACTTGCGCAGGTTGTCTTCCGAGGCGTTGTCCGCGCGCCAGTTCGTGGCACCCTTGCGCTGGCGGAGCTGGATCTCCCAGCGGGCCATGTCGACGAGCACCGTCGCGGCAGAGCCGGCCAGACGCGGTGCGAGGAGAGCGGCGCCCCAGCCGATCACGACGGTCGGGGTCTGCGTGATGCCTGCGGCGAGGGCGTCGAGCTGCGCGGCGTCGTAGAAGTCGTCGAGGGTGAAGTGGCTCATGACGCCGAAGACCCGGTCGTCGGTGAGGTTCGGGGCGATCAGCTGCTCCACCTCGGCGACCGGGCGAGCCGCGGTCTCGACGTCCTGCACGGTCCACTCCGGCAGGGCGGAGCGTACCTGTGCCGTCAGGGTCGCCAGGTCGACGCCCGGGTACGTGTCCACGAGGAGCACGGGGGCGGTGCCGGTCACCCGGGCGCAGGCCTCGGCGAGCTCGGCCGCGGCGGTCCAGCCCTCGTCGCCGCGGAGGATGCGCTCGCCGTCGGGCAGGGCCACGGTGGGCTGGGTGTCGTAGCGACCTCGGGTCGTGTGCCCTTCGTGCATGTCGCTGATCGGGGTGGTCACTTTTCCTCCTGCGGTGTTGCGGTGTGAGTGATCGTCGCGCGGGCCAGGACGCTGAGTCCGCGGGCGACGGCGAGTTCGGGCTCCGGCGGGACGACGAAGCGCGGAGGCGTCATCGAGGGCCAGAGGTGTTCGCGGACGTGGGCTTCGATCGGCGCGCGGACCGCGTCTCCCGCACGGAGGATCCCCCCGGAGAGGATCACCACGGACGGGTCGTAGGAGTGCACGAGGGTCGTGACGACCGCGCCCCACACGTGCAGGAACCTTGCTCGGAGCGCCGGGTGCGCCTCGGTGGTGAAGACCGCGCTCATCGTGACGGCGTCCGGGAGGGCGCGCGTGCTCGCCAGGGCCTCTCCGCAGCCGACGTTGCCGCACGGGCAGAGGGGGCCGTCGAGGTCGACGGTGAGGTGTCCGCCGAGGATGCCGGCGTGCCCGGTGCGGCCGCGCAGGGGTGTGCCGTCGATCAGGGCCGCCGTGCCGATCCCGGTGCCGAGGGTGACGAGCACCGCATCGCGCTCTCCGGGTGCGCTGCCCGACGACGTCTCGCCGATCAGGGCGGCCCTGGCGTCGTTCTCGACAGTGGCGGGAAGCCCGAACTCCGTCACGGACCAGGCGCTCAGGTCGAAGTCGCGGAGGAAGTCGTACTTGGCGTTGGCGTGCAGCATGCGCCCGGAGTGGGGGTCTACGACGCCGGGCACGGCGATGCCGACGGCCTCGGCGGGACGATGCGCTTCGTCGAGGAGCCGGTGGGCTGCGGTGGCGGCTGCGGCGAGGTCTGCGGTCGTTCCTTCGATGCGGACGCTGTGGGAAGCGGCGACACGGCCGCCGTCGATCAGGGCGAGCTTGATCTCGGTGCCCCCGAAATCGATGCACAGCTCCATCGGTCCTCCTCGTCGAATGATTGGTAACGTTATCAACGCGGTGGCGGGGTGTCAACACCTCGCACGAACGTCGGGAGCTTTGCTGCTTGCACGGCCCGTCGACCCGGATCTTCCCGACGCCTGTACCTGCTCCCGACAGATGTGCTCGGAGCCCGCGCGGAGACGGTTGCGTCAGGTGGGCTCAGCGCACCCCGCGGAGTGACACCGGGAGCTCGAGCTCGCGGGCCGCGGCGTCGAGCTTTCCGCCATCGAGACGGTCGAGCAGCAGGCGCGTGGCCGCGCGGCCGAGTTCGCGCGGGTCGTGGTCGATCACGCTGATCGGCACCGGGGAGAGCTCGGCGAGCTCGAAGTCGTCGAAGCTCACGATCTCGGGGAAGTCGCTCGCGTGGCGTGACCCGGCGTTCAACTGCGCGCTGATCTCCTTCAAGGCACCGATCGCGTTGCGGTTGTTGGCGCAGAAGATCGCGGTGGGCGGATGCGCGGCGTCGAGGAGGGCGCGGGTGGCGTCGCGGGCCTGGTCCACGGTCTGCTGATTCGTGGCGACGATGTCCGGGTCGACTGTCAGACCGTGCTCCGACAGGGCGCGGACGAAGCCGGCGTAGCGGCGCTCGCCGGTGAAGATCGAGAGCGCGTTGCCGAGGTAGCCGATGCGGGTGTGGCCGTGATCGATGAGCGCGGTCGTGCCGCGGTGGGCGCCGTCGTCGTCCGCGAGCACGACGCTGTCCGCGGCGAGACCTTCGATGCGGCGGGAGGCGAGAACCACGGGAACGCCCTGACTCTGCGAGTGGGCGAGGTGCGCGGAGGAGGTGCCGGCGGGGACGACGATGAGCCCGTCGACGCGGCGGCCGAGGAAGTCGCCCACGAGGTCGGCCTCGCGCGCGGCATCCTCCGAGGTGTTCCCGAGCAGGATGCGCCGACCCGTCAGGGCTGCTTCCTCCTCCACGCCCAAGGCGAAGGTGCTGTAGTACGGGTTGGCGATGTTCGTGATCGCGACGCCGATGAGCCCGCTGCTGTGGCCGGGGCGGATGCTGCGGGCGTTCTCGTTGCGGTGGTAGCCGAGTTCCGCGACGGCCGCCATGACCCGCTGCTGCACGTCGGGCTTCACATTCAGTCCACCGGAGAGGGTGCGCGACACGGTCATGGGGCTCACGCCCGCGCGGGTCGCGACCTCCTTGACGGTCGGGCGGCGCGCTCGTTCGCTCATCACTGCCCTCCGAGGTGTGGGTCGCCGATCAAGGGAACGTTACCAGCGGGGCGGGCTGCAGCGCTGCGCGTTCACAACTCCTCGAGAATCCGGTCGATTCGGTCTGTCCGGCCCTGCACCGCGCCGAATGGGCTCGATCCTGCGGAGTTGTGAACGCGCCAGACCTGAGCCCCGCCCCGAGAAGCCTCGTCATGCGCCGAAATCTGACCCGCGCCGGCACGCGGCCGTCCGTAGATTGGTCGGATCCTGCCGTGGAGGAGACCATGCCTGACGACTGTCCGTCGCATCCGTTCGATGCGCGCACCCGAGTGCAGCTCGATCGTCCGCAGAGCCGCAAGTGGAGCCTGCATCCGGGGCGGATCGGGGCGTGGGTGGCGGAGATGGACTTCGGGATCGCGCCCGAGATCGCCGAGGCGCTGCACCGGGCCGTCGAGGACGAGAACCTCGGCTACCTGTCGCCCCCGCAGGCCGCAGAACTCGGCGAGGCCACCGCCGCGTGGATGCGGAGCGAGTACGACTGGGCGGTCGACCCCGAAAGGGTGCACCCGGTGTCGGATGTGATGGCGGCGCTCGGGGTCGCGGTGCGGGAGTACGCGCCCGCGGGGTCGCCGGTGATCGTGCCCACTCCGGCCTACATGCCGTTCTTGACATATCTTCCCGCGATCGGGCATCCGGTCATCGAGGTCCCGGGCATCGAGGTCGACGGGCGGTGGCGGCACGACCTGCAGCGCATCGACGAGGCCTTCGCCGCGGGGGCACGCACGCTCGTGCTCTGCAATCCGCACAACCCCACCGGCACGCTGGTCGGCCGCGAGGAGCTCGAGGCGATCGCGGAGGTGGTGGAGCGGCACGGCGGGCGGGTGTTCGCGGATGAGATCCATGCTCCGCTCCGCTACGACGGCGCCCCGTTCGTGCCCTACGCCTCGGTGTCGGAGGCGACCGCCGCGCACACCGTCACGGGGACGAGCGCCTCGAAGGCGTGGAACATCCCCGGGCTGAAGACCGCCCAGCTGATCACCTCGAACGAGGCCGACCAGGCGCTGTACCGACGGTTCGGGTTCGCGGTGCAGCACGGTGCGTCGACGTTGGGGGTCGTCGCGTCGACTGCCGCGTACCGTCACGGCCGCCCATGGCTGGCGGACGTGATCTCGTACCTCGACGGGTCGCGGCGTGTGCTGGCGTCGCTGGTGGACGAACACCTGCCCGGAGCGCGCTATCGGGTGCCCGAGGCGACGTACATCGGCTGGATCGACACCGCTGCGCTGGACCTCCCCGTGCCGCCCGCCGAGTTCTTCCGTGAACGGGCGGGGGTCGTGCTCACCGAAGGGCGGTTGCTGGGGCGCGGCGCGGAGCACCATGTGCGAGTCGTGTTCGCGACGCCTCGACCCATCCTCGAGGAGGCTGTCGCGGCGATGGGCGCGGCTGTGCGCAAAGCCGGTCTCCTGCGCTGACGGGATCTGCTTCGGACGCCCGTCCGAAGGTGTCAAGGGGCTCTGCCGATGTCGGCGCCCTCACGTATAAAGGGATACGAGAGAAGGGATCCCGCATGGCCGCCGGCGACATAGAGACGTTCCACCGCAACGGCATCTGGTTCAACCGCATCGAGGGTGAATCGCAGACGTTGGGCAGCAGCTTCGAGGATGAGGCCGAGGCGGTGAAGGTCGGTCGCAGCGCGGCGGTCGCGCGCCAGGTCGCGCACACCGTGCGCACGGAGGAGGGTCCGTCGCCGGAGGCGCACATCTATGACCTCCACCCGCGCGAGCTGATCGGGTGATGGCGGCGCCCTCCGATCCGCCTTCCCTCCAGGATCCCGCGCGAAGGATGCTGTTGCAGGCATGTGTCAACGGCGCCCGAGACCCGGTGGAGCATCCGTGGTTGAGTGCCGATGAGAGCGTGGTCGCCGAGGACGCGGCGCGGGCGGTGGAGGCGGGGGCGCAGGAAGTGCACGTGCACCCGAAGAACGCCCTCGGGCAGGACAGCCTCGAGGCAGCCGACGTCGCACGGTGGGTCTCGGCGGTTCGCGCGGCTCGGCCCGCCGTTCCGGTGGGGATCACGACCGGGGCATGGGCGGAACCCGACGCCGAACGTCGCCTGGAGGCAATCGCGTCCTGGACGGATCTGCCTGACCATGCCTCCGTCAACTGGCACGAGGTCGGCGCCGACGAGGTGGCCGCTTTGCTGCTGCGTCGTGGCATCGCGGTGGAAGCGGGGCTGTGGGATGCGTCCGGATTCGAGGTGTGGAAGCGCTCACCCGTCCGTGGTGACTGCCTCCGGGTACTGATCGAGCTCCCGGATGAGCCGGCGGAGACCGTGCGCGACCACGCCGAGGCGATGATCGCGCATGTCCGTCTGGAAGAGCCGGATATCCCGATCCTGCTCCACGGCGAGGAGAGGTCGACCTGGCCCGTCTACGACCTGGCGGTCGAGCTCGGCCTCGCCGCGCGGATCGGCCTGGAAGACACGCTCCTCCTCCCCGATGGCAGCGCGGCGCCCGGCAACGCGGCGCTGGTGCGGGTGGCTCTGGAGCGGATGCGGGGAGTCTGACCGACGGGGCAGAACCCGTGGGGCATCCTGGGGCCATGTTCGGTGACTCCCTCGTTCCTCTGCTTCTCATGAACCTCGCGTTCATCCTCATCGGCATCCTCATCTCGTGGCTGGTGATCTACTCGGCCGTGCGTGCGGCGCTCTCCTCGCATCGGCAGGCGATGGCGCGGGACGGCCGACCCGGTCCGAGGTGATCGCCGCGCGCTTCGGCCGAGCCGCGTCGGGGCAGCCGGGTGGTGGCGGTCGTGTCCTCCCGAGACTCCGGCGAAGAATGTGACACGTTCTTCTCTATGACGCAAACCCCTGCCGACGCTGCCGATCCGATCGAGCGGTCGCGTGTTCTGCCGCTCTTCCTCGGCCTCGGTGGTGGTGTGCTGGGCCTCTTGCCGTGGGTGATCGCCGGGACGCTTCCGTTGCAGAACCTCTGGGCGTCGCCGACGATGCCGGAGGACATGCCGTTCGTGCTGCTGCCGCTCAGTCAGTACTTCGCGACGCTGCTCTTCTCTCTGGTGCTGCTCGGCGGGGTGTTCGCCGGCATCGCCGTGCACGTGGTGGCGCGGCGACGCGACATCGCCGTCTGGCCGGCGGCTCTCGGTGTCGCGGTCGTGCATCTGGTCGCGATCATGCAGAGCTTCGGTGTCCTGGCCCAAGGTCTCGCACTCGGCCGTGGGGGTGACCCGCGCGCGATGGTCTACTTCGCCGGGCTCCTGAGCGGCGTGATCGTGGCAGCCCTCCTGGCGCAGCTGGGCGTGTGGATGACGTCGCGCCGTTCGGTCGCCGTCGCGGCTCTCGGCATCGCGCTCGCGGCCGTGCCGTTCGGAAGCTGGGTCGGACGGTGGTTCCTGGCCTTCACCGGCGAGGTGTTCCCGCCGATGTTCCTGCCCGATCTGCTGCGGTGGGTCCCGGCGATCGTGGTGGGCGCTGCACTGGTCTGGTGCGGGGTTCGGCCGGCGGTACGGATCGTGGTGTGGGTGGTGGCGCTGTTGTGGCTGTGGGTGATTCCCGCGCTGTTCACGGCGATCCAGTACGGGCTCGGGATGCGGGTGCTCGACGGCGATGTCGCCGAGATGGCACGGGTGTCGGTGCAGTTGTTCCCGATGGCGCTCGCCGAGGTGTGGCTGCCGGTGGTCGTGGCTCTCGTGATCGGCGTGGTCGGGACGGTGGTGCGGATGGTGGTGGAGCGCGATCGTCGGTGAAATCGTCCCGCCGCCGATAGGGTGCAGGCATGGATGCGACACAGGGCGATGCAGCGACCGTCTCAGCGGAGGAAGCGCAGCGGACGGTCATCCGCCGCTGGTCGTGGACGGTTGCCGTCGGCCTTCCGCTGATCGCGTCGATCATCGGCATCGCGCTCACGAGCACCGGGACGGTGGAGCAGTGGAACTCGCTCGGCGATGACACGTACGACGTGGTCATGTTCGCCGTCTGGCCCGCCGGCCTCGTGCTGCTCAGCGTCGGACTGCTCGGCCTGATCGCCACGGCTCTCACCGCCGCCGTGCTCACGACGAAGCGCTCCTCCTAGCCCGGACGCGAAACGCCCCCGCCGTTCGGGTCGGCGGGGGGCGTCGGTCTCGCGGCTGCGGACTACTGCACCGACCATCCGCCGTCGGAGGCGAGGATCGCGCCGTTGATGTTCACGGCGTCGTCCGAGAGCAGGAACGTGATCGACGCCGCGAGGTGCTCGGCCGTCGCCACGGTCGGGATCGCCTGCTGGAACGGGGCGAGGCGGCCGGAGCCGTACTCGGACATGTGCGGGGGCATCGGGATGCCGGTCGCGACGCCGCCCGGGGCGACGGAGTTCACGCGGATGCCTTTCGGCCCGTACATGAAGGCTGCGGACTTGGTGACGCCGATGATGCCGTGCTTGCTGGCGGTGTAGGCGTTGCCCGAGGCGTTGCCGCGCAGGCCCGCCTCGCTCGAGACGTTGAGGATCGCGCCGCGACCGGCCGCCTCCATGACGGGGATGACCGCGCGCATGAGCTTGAACGGAGCCGTGAGGTTGATCGCGATCACGCGGTCCCAGACGGCGTCGGGGGTCTCGCCCGCGGGGGAGAAGTCGTCGTTGATCCCGGCGACGTTCGCGAGACCGTCGATCCGGCCGCCCGCTGCGGCGAGCACGGCGTCGATCGCATCCTGCTTCGTGAGGTCGCCCGCGACGGTGACGATGTCGGCGTCCGGAAGCTCGGCTTTGAAGGCGTCGAGCTTCTCGGCGGCGATGTCGCTGGCGATCACGCGTCCACCTTCGCGGGCGATGCGTGAGGCGGTGGCCTTGCCGATGCCCGAGGCAGCGCCGGTGACGATCACGGTCTTGCCGGCGAAGCGGCCGGAGGTGGGCTTCTCGGTCCAGCCCTCGGAGGCGTCGTCTTCGGGGATCTCGCCGTCGTTGGCCGCGCGGACGAGGTCGTCGACGACCGACTGGGGGAGCTGGCCCTGGCTCATCGCGACGAGCTGCTGCAGGGGGAGACCGAGCACCGGGGTGAGGAGTTCGGGGTCGGCGCCCGTCTTCTCGAAGAGTCCGCGGATGAGGGGCCCGCCGGTCGGGTCGTTCATCCAGTCGCCGATGGTGGAGTGTGCGGTGAGGGCCATGCTCTTTCTCCTTGTTCGGGTTTCGCAACGGTGCGTCTACTTATGTTCCAGTCTACGCCTGAGTACGCTCGGATGGTGCCCCGTCCTCGCAGTGAAGAAGCCCGTCAGTCCGTGCTGGAGGCGATGCGTCGCGCGCTCGCCGCGCACGGGTATGAGGCCGTGACGATCGAGGGCCTCGCAGAGGCGGCGGAGGTCTCGAAGCAGACGATCTATCGGTGGTGGCCGTCGAAGGCGGCGATCCTCGGCGAGGCGCTGCTCGAGGGCGGCTTGCCGGGCGCCGAGGTGTCGGTGCCGATGACGGCCGACCTGGGGGCGGATCTGCGGGCGTGGTTCTCGGCGATGAGCGCATCGCTGGCGGATCCGGAGGGTGTCGCGGTCGCGCGCGCGTTGATCGTGGTGACCGCGTCGGCTCCCGAGCTCGGACAGGCGTTGAACGAGAAGCTCGCGGCGCCGATCCGCGAGTGGGTCGCGGACCGGGTCGCGCAGGCGGTCGAAGCCGAAGAAGTGCCGGCGGATGTGGATGCGGCGGCCATCGCGGATCAGTTCGTCGCGATGGCCAGTTATGCCGCTCTGCTCGGCAGGCCGTTGAGCGAGGAGCGTGTGGAGGCGACGGTGTCCGTGCTGCTGCGAGGGGTCGCGGCGTAGGGGCTAGAGCTCGTGCCGGTGGAAGAGCAGGAGAGCGGCGGCGGCGACACGGATCGAGGCGTCGTCGACGTGTCTTCCGCTGAGGAGGGCGAGCAGCATCCCCTCGATGGAGCGGAGGATCGCATCCACCTGGCGCGCGTGTGAGGGGTCGCGGCGGATCCCCTCCCACCGGGATCGGAACGAGCGGAGCAGTTCCAGGATCAGTCCGATGAACGCGGCCGTCCGGCTGTCGATCCCCAGCTCGGCGGTGGCCGGCCACCACTGTTCGCCCACCGATTCGTCGAGGCCGGCCAGGGCGTGCTCGAGGGTGTCCCGACCGAAGAGGTCATCGCACGTGCGGATGAGGCTCTCGCGGTCGAAGCTGTCCCAGTGCGGGGTGGCGGCCGGCGGCGCGGGGTCCGCTCGCGGAGGTGTGTCGCGCGCGCTCAGCGACGTCAGGTCGGACTGGATGAGAGACAGGCGTTCGCTGATGTCCCCGCCCTGGGAGACGACGGTGGTCTGCAGCTCCTCCAAGCGTGACCGGGTGGCGGTGGTCGTGTCGTCGATGTGGGCGGTCGTGTCGCGGGTCTCGGTGACCTTCTCCTCGACCTTCTGCACGAGCTTCTTGAGGGTCACGCCGAACGCGCTGAACTCCGAGAGGTCGGGCCAGAGCAGCAGCAGGACGAAGATCACCGCGGCGAGCACGCCAGCGCTCGTGAGGTTCGGGCCGGAGCAGGTGCGGGTGATGCCCTCCTTCTCGGAGTCGACGACCTCGCAGACCTGGAACCATCCGGTGAGCGACAGGTAGACGGCGAGCCCGACGATGATGAGGACGAGTAGATAGCGGAGGACGCGTCCGCCGGGACTCGTGACCCAGTCGTGGAGCTTCTCCAGCCGGCCCGGCGCGGGGTCGGGGTCCTTTCTGGGGCTGTTCTCCGTCATGGGGCTCATGGTGGCAGAACTCCGGGTGCTCCGGAAGGGGTGTTGCGTCAGGATTCGGAGGTCATCGAGGTCGCGGTTCGCCCGTCGGCGAAGCGTGCCTGGGCCCGGTCGTGGCGCTTTCCGACGGGGACGAGCTCTGTGGCCTTGGGGAGCCCCATCGGCTTGGTCGAGACGTACACGCTCTCGGCGGTGTCGACGCGGAAGGTCTCGTGCCAGATGCCCACGGCTCCCGGAGCCTTGCGTGCTGCGCGGTTGAAGGCGGTCCAGGCGGGGCGGTGCTGCTGGTTCGGGCTGGACGCGTAGGCGTAGAGCTTGTCGACCGATGACCAGTACTGCACCACATAGGGTCCGCCCGAGCCGAAGAGCAGGTGGTAGCCGAGGAGGCCCGAATCGGGGTCGGTGCTGAGTTCGCGCAGCATCCCCGGCATGGCGAAGAAGGCCGGCATCCACAGGTCCGGGCGCCACCAGCGGTTGATCTGCATCCCGATGTGGAAGACGACGAGCTCGCCTTCATGGCGGTGGGTCATGCGACCCGTGATGACTTTGGACATGGAGTCTCCTTGATTGGATAGTGGTGCTATCCATAATGGATAGCGCTACTATCGAAGTCAAGAGGTGGCCATGAGAATTTCCGAACTGTCGATCCAGACCGGTGTGACCGTGCCGACGATCAAGTACTACCTGCGCGAGGGGCTGCTGCCCGAGGGTGAGCGGACCTCGCCAACGCAGGCTGCCTACGGCGAGAAGCACGTGGAGCGGCTGCGGGTGATCCGGGCGCTGCTCGACGCCGGGGTGAGCATCGCCGAGACGCGGCGGGTGCTCGGGGCGCTGGACGATCCGCCCGCGAGCGCGAACGATCTGCTCGGGACGGCGCACGCGGCGATCACTCCGCCGGTGGAGGGGGCGTTGGATCTGGGCGCGGCGGAGGCCCTTGTCGCGGGGCTCGGGTGGAAGCCGGGGATGTGCGATGAGGCGGTGCTGTACGCGGTCGCTCGTGCGCTGCAGGGGCTGGAGCGCGTCGGGTTCACCGTGCCGGACGCGGTGATGGCGGAGTACCTCGCGAGCATGCGGCGGATCGCGGACGCGGAGATCGCCGGGGTGCCGGAGGAGTCTGCGGAAGCCGCGGTGCGGTACGTGGTGCTGGGGTCGGTGCTGGTGGAGCCGTTGTTGTTGGCGCTGCGACGGGTGGCGCAGCAGGTGAGCTCGGGGGAGCGGTTTGGGGACGGTGCGGGTTAGCTAGCGATCGCAGGATCTCAGGAGTCACTCCCTGGACCCAACCCGAAGAATCGGTCGAAGAAGCGCGCCAGCGCCTCGACGGCAGTCCGCTTCTTCTCGCCGTGCCCGCCGTTCGCAGCGAACCGCGATACCGGCGGAAGGATCTTCGTGATGGCGGTCCCCGTCGTCCGGAGCTGGCCGTCGCGAAACGCTGCCTCGATGAAAGCACGCGTTTCATCGGGGCGGAGCTTCTGATCGGTGATCAGCGTCTCAAGCTCGGCGTCGCGCTTCGCCATCACGAAGGCCTTCCACTGTTCGTCAATGGCGCCGGTCACAGAGACCGAGTCGACGAAGTCTTCGACAAGGTCGCGCTTGCTGCGAAGGCTCGGGCTGGCATCGACCGCCCGGGAAATCTCTGCGCGAATCTCCTTGTCTTCGCCGTCCCCGAAGCTGGCGCGGTACTTCTCGACAAGCATCAGGATGTAGTCGACATTGATCTCGACCTGCTTGATCAACTCGATCTCGAACACGACGTCGTCGTTGATGAGTTCCTTGTCCGAGTCACGGTCTTTGCGGAACTCGGCGTAGAAGTCGAGATAGCAGCTGCGATAGTCCTGTGCCTGACGCTCGGTCAGCGGATCCTGACCCGCGAAGTCATCGAAGGAGGTGAGGATGTTCTGGAGTCGCAGGATGGCGCCGAACAGCGCAATGAAGTCCTTCTTCGCCGACTCGCCGATGATCTGGGTGCCGAGCGGGAAACGTTGCAGTAGCTCGGTGACCTTCTCGACGTAGTCGCCGTAGTAGTCCTGGTACGGCTTGAGGAGAACGACTCCGCGGGCATCCTTGTTGCCGAATAGCTCGAGGGCGGCGTTCGTCGCATCCTCGAGATTTCGGAACGAAACGATGTTGCCGTAGGTCTTGACAGAGTTCAGGATGCGGTTTGTGCGCGAGTACGCCTGGATAAGGCCGTGCGACCGGAGGTTCTTGTCCACGAAGAGCGTGTTGAGGGTCGTGGCATCGAAGCCGGTCAGGAACATGTTGACGACGATGACCAGGTCGACCTCGCGGTTCTTCATCCGCTGCGACAGGTCTTTGTAGTAGTTCTGGAACTTGTCGGCACTCGTGTCGTAGCTCGTCCCGAACATGTCGTTATAGTCCTGGATGGCATCTTCCAAGAACTCACGATTGTCGGTGGAGAGCGCATCCGTATCGAACGCCTCATCGTCGAGGATGTCCTCATCCGCTGCGTCGTTGGCGCCGTAGGAGAAGATGATGCCGACCTTTAGGCGACGGTCCGGTGTCAGGTCCTGCTGCTGAAGCTGGAAATGGTTGTAGTAGCGGCGGGCTGCCTCGATTGATGCGGTAGCGAAGATCGCATTGAACCCGCGGACACGCTTCTTTTCGCGCAGCGCCTCAGCACGTTTCCCGGTCCGGACCGACTCAGCGACGTTCGTGACGACGGAGTGTTCGTAGCTCGAAGCGCGCTTGGTCTTCTGATCGAAGTGCTCAAGTGTGTACTTGACGATCTCGCTGATGCGCCGAGAGTCGAGTAGTGCCTTCTCGGTATCGATGGACGACACTTGCTTGTCGTCTGGGTCGCCGATCTTGACGGTATTGATGTAGTCGATCCGGAAGGGCAGGACGTTCTTATCGGTGATCGCGTCGACGATCGTGTAGGTGTGCAGCTTGTCGCCGAACGCCTGTTCGGTGGTCTTGAGTTGGGGGTTGCCACTCGTTCCCGAGTTCGCGGCGAAGATCGGCGTTCCGGTGAACCCGAAGAGGTTGTAGCGCTTGAACGCCCGGGTGATATCGGTGTGCATGTCGCCGAACTGGGAGCGGTGGCACTCGTCGAAGATGATCACGACGTGGCCTGAGTAGATCTCGTGGCCCTTGTTGGCGCGGATGAAGTTCGAGAGCTTTTGGATCGTGGTGATGATGATCCGAGCGTTCGAGTCCTCCAGCTGCTTCTTCAGGACTGCGGTTGACGCATTCGAGTTCGCTGCGCCCTTCTCGAAGCGGTCGTACTCGCGCATCGTCTGGTAGTCGAGGTCTTTACGATCCACGACGAATAGCACCTTGTCGACGCTGGCAAGCTTCGATGCGAGCTGCGCGGTCTTGAACGAGGTGAGCGTCTTGCCCGAACCGGTCGTGTGCCAGACGTAGCCGCCGGCGTCGACCGTGCCGAGGCGCTTGTAGTTGGTGGCGATGTCGATGCGCTGGAGGATCCGCTCCGTGGCGACGATCTGGTACGGACGCATGACTAGCAAGTCGCGGTCGACCGTGAGCACGCAGTACTTCGTCAGGATGTTCAGCAGCGCGTGCTTCGCGAAGAAGGTCTTCACGAACGCGGTCAGCTCCTGAATCGGCCGGTTCTGTGCGTCCGCCCACCACGACGTGAACTCGAAGCTGTTGCTGGTCTTCTTCTTGCTGCCCGAGGTCTTCTTGCCCTCGTCGATGTGACGGTTGCGTGTGGTGTTGGAGTAGTACTTGGTCAGCGTGCCGTTGCTGATCACGAACAGTTGGACGTACTCGAAGAGACCCGAACCGGCCCAGAAGCTGCTCCGCTGGTAGCGGTTGATCTGGTTGAAGGCCTCGCGAATGTCGACGCCGCGGCGCTTGAGCTCGATGTGAACCATCGGAAGGCCGTTGACCAGCACCGTCACGTCGTATCGGTTGGCGTGCTTCGCGCCACCCTCGGTTTGCCCGATCTCGTACTGATTGATGACCTGCAGGCGGTTGTTGTGGATGTTCTTCTTGTCGATCAGCGTGATGTTCTTCGTCGAACCGTCGTCGCGCGTCAGGATCTGAACGTGATCCTCTTGGACGCGGATGGTCTTCTCGGCGATTCCGTCGTTCTGGCTGGCGACCTTGTTCTTGAAGAAGTCGTCCCACTCCGTGTCGCTGAAGGTGATGTCGTTCAGTGTCTCCAGCTGGATGCGCAGGTTCGCGACGAGTTGCGCCTCCGTCGTGATCGGAAGGTACTCGTACGCCTGCGACTGCAGCAGACGGATCATCTCGCGTTCGAGATCCGCCTCCGACTGGTACGCCGTCGCCTGAGCGGAGTCGGGGACATACTCAGCAACGACGGTGCTCTCGGCCGAGACGGCGATCGGATCGTGCTTGCGGACGGGTGCGTCGCTCATGCCGAATCCTCCTCGAAGGTTAGGAGCTTGTCGCGGTAGTGCTCGTACTGCTTCCGACGGGCGGCTAGCTCGGCGGGGAGACCGAGACTGAGGTCATTGACGAGGGCATCGAACCTGTCCAGCAGCGCAACTATGCGCTTCTGTCCAGGGACGCTCGGTACGGGGATCGTGATCTTGGCGAGTCCGGCAGAGGAGAGCCGCTTTACCTTGCCGCGCGCGACGTAATTCGCCTTCTGCGCATGGAAATCCTGGGTCTGAACGGCGTAGGCGACGTACTTTGGATCGAGGTTCGACGTGAACGAGAAAGTGTCATCGTGCACTGCGACGGGTCCATCTCCCAGCCACGCGACAGCCTTGCCAACATCTTCGACAGTCTCACCAACGCCCGCAAATATTACGTCGAGCGGCTGTGCGTACCGGAGCTGACCGGCCATGTCTGAACGTACCTCTCGATTCGCGCGCGACGCGGACACGCCATAGTCGGTATAGATCTCGCCGTAGTGAATGCTCGGAATGCCCTCCTCTACGACGTCATTCTTGGTAAACCGTCGGCCCCGGATGAACTTGCCAATCTCGCCCATGGAAACCGCTTTGCCATCGACCGCACCCACCAGCGCGTCGCGGTAATAGGAGTATTGCTGCCGACGGGCCTCCAGCTCCGTCTCAAGTTCCGCCTCCAGCTGCGTGAACTGATCCAGTACTCTCACGACTTCGCGCTGGACGTCGAGAGGCGGCACGGGAACTCGGTAGGCACGGATCATGACAAGATTCAGGCCGCCACGCGATCCGCCACCCGACGACACGTCACGCAGGCGCGAATACTGCGTCTGTAGGAAGTAGTACAAAAAGTCGCTGTCTAAGTCGTCGTTCGGGACGATCGAGGCGAGTGATTGATTAGTGCAGCACGACAATCTGGTCCGGGCAACCATGCCGCGTGTCTTTCCCTGCCCCGCAAGTGCTATGACCACGGCGCCCGCAGGGATCATCTTCGTACTACACGAGTCGTAACCTGCTTGAGTTATGAGGGTGTCGGCCTCATAGATAGTCCCCTTGTTCACTTCGCCCGAGCTCAACCACGGAATAGTTCCACCCGTCCAGTACCCCGCAACAGACTTCGACGGTGTAGCGCCAGCGTTGACCTGGGCTACTTCGCCGATCGGCGCAAAACGCACACCGTCAGGGCAGTGCTCTTGAATCAGCTCATAAATGCGACTCACTTGGAGCCCTCCAGATCCGCCACGATCGCGTCAATCGAAGTTCGGAGCTCCGCCTGGCGTGCCACGATCCGCGCGATTTCAGCGTTTAGCGTCGCGATATCGATCGTCTCGCGAGTGTCTTCAGCTTCGACGTACGAGGAGACGGCGATGTTGTAGCCGTTGGCGGCGACATCCGCGATGGAGGCCAGTGTGGAGTAGTGCGCCGCCTCGACGCGGCCTTCGAGGGTCGTCAGAATGTTCTGCTGATGTTCGGGCGTCAGCTTGTTCTTGTTGCCGACACGCGTGAACTCAGCCGAGGCATCGATGAACAGCACGGAGTTGTCCGATTTGGACTTCTTGAGCACGATAATGCAGGTCGCGATGGCCGTGCCGAAAAAAAGATCTGGCGGCAGCTGGATGACGGCGTCGACGTAGTTGTTGTCGATGAGGTACTTGCGGATCTTCTGCTCCGCCCCGCCTCGATAGAGCACACCGGGGAACTCGACGATCGCGGCAGTGCCGTTCACGGCGAGCCAGCTGAGGATGTGCATGGTGAAGGCCAGGTCGGCCTTCGACTTAGGCGCGAGCACACCGGCTGGTGCGAAACGCTCGTCGTTGATCAGCAGTGGATTCGCGTCACCCTCCCACCTGATCGAGTACGGCGGATTGGACACGATCGCCTCGAACGGCTCGTCATCCCAATGGGCCGGGTCGACAAGTGTGTCGCCGTGCGCGAGGTTGAAATCGGCGTAGTTGATGTCATGCAAGAACATGTTGATTCGCGCAAGGTTGTACGTGGTCAGGTTGATCTCCTGACCGTAGAAGCCCTCGCGGACGTTCTCCTTGCCGAGCACCTTCGCAAACTTCAGCAGCAGTGAGCCGGAACCGGCAGCCGGATCGTAGACCTTGTTCACCGAGGTCTTGCCGAGCACGGTGATGCGTGCCAACAGCTCGGATACTTCCTGCGGCGTGTAGTACTCGCCACCCGACTTTCCGGCGTTGGCCGCGTACATCTGCATGAGGTACTCGTAGGCGTCGCCGAACAGATCGATCGAGTTGTCCTGCAGATCGCCGAGTGGAAGGTCGCCGATGGCGTCCAGCAGCTTGACCAGGGTCTTGTTGCGCTTGGGGACCGTGGCGCCAAGCTTGTTGCTGTTGACGTCGAGGTCGTCGAAGAGACCTTTCACATCGTCTTCGCTATCCGTGCTGAGAGCGGAACCCTCGATGTTCTTGAAGACCCGCTCCAGAGTCTCGTTGAGGTTCTCATCCGACGCCGCCCGAGCACGGACGTTTGCGAAGAGCTCTGACGGGACGATGTAGAAGCCCTTCTCGGCCACCGTCTCTGCCCGACCGAACTCGGCGGCGGCATCAGGGAGCTGGGCATAGTCAAACTCTGCGTCGCCCGCTTCGTGCTCGCCCTTATTGATATATGCCGTCAGGTTCTCGGAGATAAATCGGTAGAAGAGCATGCCAAGCACGTAGGACTTGAAGTCCCAGCCGTCGACGGAGCCGCGAAGATCATTCGCGATCCGCCAAATCGTCTTGTGCAGCTCGGCTCGCTGGCCTTCTTTGGTGGTCGGTGCCATGGTGTTCGTCTCCTGCGCTGCGTGACGCGCTCCATAGTGGTCACGCTCACATCCAAGCTATCGGTCGATTCCGACACCGGGCGGGAGTGCCACTGCGGGAACGAGCGAGGCGCCGAGCTTCATCACCCGCGCCACCAACTCCCCCGGCCCCCCACTCACATCCACCGCATGCGCCACGACCACTGTCCCCGTCGCCGCGATCTCATATCGCCGCGGCTCCACGTCCCCGGATACGTACAACAGGTGCACCTCCCGCACCCCGGCCGTTTCGGCGTACGCGAGCGCTTGATACACATCCGCGTTCGGTGGTGACCCGTCGTTCGCGCCCCACACCTTGTACTTCGTATCCGCAACTGTGACCACTCGCCCGTGCCGCGAGATCACGATGTCCGGACGCATCCGGATCTTCCCGTCCGTGTCCAAACGCCAGTCCGAGACTTGCAGATCGACGTCAAACCCCTCCGGACGCAGCGTCGTCCGAAGCACCCGCCCGACGAAGTCTTCGTAGACCTTCGCCACGTTGAGCAAGAAGGCGGAACCCGAGCTCGCACCCTCGGCGTGTGCCCACGAGGTCGCCTCGAGCACCCATCGTGCGAGCCGCAGCGCCGGTTGGTAGTGCGCGTTCAATCGGGACTCCGCGGGCAGCAGGAGAGGCCCTGTCGCACGCAGATCCGTCACCTCGGAGAACAACCCCAGCAACGGGCCGAGCTTGTCGACCACTCGTCGCGGAAGCTGCTCCAGTCGCACCAGCGCGCGCAGTGCGGCCTTGAGGATCCTGTTCTCCTCGACGTCTTCGGTGTAGTCGTCATAGGTGAGCTCCACCGGCACCGGGATACCTGGACTCGCCTTGAGCTGCCGCGCGATGTCCCAGCGACCGCGGATCACAGTGCCGGTCTCCTCGATAGAGACGTATCCCTTGAGCAGCCCCCGGGCCGTCGCCTCCCCGACTGCCCGTATCAACGCAGAGGCCAGCGCGGCGGGCAGGTCCTGGTCGGCATCGAACGCGAACGACGCGTCATCCACCTCGGCCTGCAAACCGGAATACGAGGCCATGAAGATGAGGCTTCGCAGAGGCGTCTTCGGCCGCACGATCAGGCGCACGTCATCGATTGCCACTACGCCGACGCGCGTCACGTCCGTGATACGCCAGATGCCGAAATCTGACGTCGGCGAGACGCGGCAGAACCTCAGCTCCTGCAGGCGCGCAGCCTGCGACGAGGTGAGCGTGACGAAGGACTCGCCCTTCTCAGCGATGTCCTCGACGCGAGGCTCGACCATGACCGAGTTCATGTCTCGGGCGTTGCGTCCGTGCTCGTGGAGACGTTGGTGAGCAGAACATCCAGGCCGTACTTCACGTGCACGTCGACGCCCGTGCCGATGTGCCGCTCTTCGAGCAGGGGCAGGATGCTCTCCTCCCATACAGCGTGCAGGTCGTCCAGGCTGAGGTCGTTGGTCCGGAGCAGGTGGCTTGGGCCGATGCGGTCTTCGCGATCGCGGATGCTCTCGTTCAACAACTCGAACAGAGCGGCGACCGGCAGCGACTGCGGATGATGCTCGGACCACCGCCCGAGGATGCCCTTTACCGGAGCGACGTCCGGATGCAGCTCGAAGAAGGCGAAGCGGCGGCGCATCGCCGAGTCGAGCAGCGCGATCGACCGGTCGGCGGTGTTCATCGTGCCGATGATCAGCACGTTCGCGGGAAGGCTGAAGGACTTCCCGCCATCGTCCCCCGACCCGGCGTAGAGCACATCGATCGCGTCGTCGCGGTACTCGAGCAGGTAGTACAGCTCGCCGAATACCTTGCTGAGGTTCGCGCGGTTGATCTCGTCGATCATGAGAACATGCGGAACGTCCGGGTTCTTGCGCGCCTCGTCGGCGATCTCTCGCAACGGCCCGCGCGTGAGAGAGAACGACAGCTGCCCCGCGGCATCCGTCACCGGACGGTAGCCGGCGAAGAAGTCCTCGTAGGTGTACGACGGATGGAACTGGATGCGCTTCACGACGCTTCCCGGCTTGCCGAGCCGGTCCGCGAGAGCGCGAGCGACGTACGTCTTGCCCGTTCCAGGAGGGCCGTAGAGGATCACCTGGCCGCGGCGGTGGAGGGCGTTCGTGACCTTCCCGAGCCATGCTTCATGCAGATGAGTAGCGTCGGCGAGCTCGGCGAGGTCTACGTCGGTCGGGATGAAGCCACGAGGATCGTCGACGATGGTCGGGTCATCGGCGGGCGCGGGCTCCGGATTGGGGTCGCTCTTGTCCTGGTGAGCATCTGGATGCCAGCGGCTCCTCAGTGGCTCGTCATACACGCTGACCGGCTTGCCTTCCTTGAGCTGCAGCGCGATTTGAATGCGTTGCAGATCGGTATCGGCATCGTCGGAGAACTCGCCGCCGATCTCGCCAATGAACGTCTCACGGATGCGACGACGATGGTCAGCCGAGACGATCGGCCCGAAGAACCCAGGGTGAACCAGATAGAGCAGTGCGTAGCGTTGGGTCGGGAAGCTATCGTCGGAACCGAGCACGAGGTCGCGCCATCGGAGCGGATCTTCCAACGCCGCGAGCTGGTCCTCGTCGTTCAGCTCAGTCCAGCCGAGAAGCACATCAAGAATGACCGTGATGGCGCGGTTGATGTGCGACTGCATACCTTGGCCGGGGTTGAATGCGCCACCGCCGAAAGCCTCGTCGAAGATGCGCGGGATCTCCACCGGGTGCCGCATCGACGACAACATCGACTCCACCCTTTCGCGCTTCTTGGCATGGCCGATGATCCACCCGGTCGGCAGCACCTGAAGCGCGATGACCTCGGCCATGAGGAGGCGCTCGTCATCCGTAGCGTTCTCGAACTGCAGCGCAAGGTTGCCGGTGAAGCCCTGCCCCGCAATCGCTTCCGCGTTGGTCCAGATTCGGTGGACCGCACGGATGTTGTCGCTGCTCCATACTTCACGGCCGGGGGCGAAGGCGGACAGGCCTTTTCGAAGCCCCTCCTGCACCATGACGTCCGCGGCAGCGAGGAGCTTCCGTTGCGCGCTATCTGTGCTCACCCAGCGGTCAGGAAGCGCCAGTTCTGTCTCATCACGCAACTGCGCTCGAACCGCGGCGTACCGGCGCTGAGCTTCGAGGAGGAGCGCGTCCCCTTCGTACGTGCTCAACGCGGCGATGCCCTCCGAGGTGACGGCCCATTCGCCGATGCCGGACGGGTTCTTGCGCAGCCATCCAGCGGCGACCAGGTCAGCGCTCGACCACCGCCAATCGATCTCTCCTCTTGGGCGGTTGTGCGACTTGAGTTCGGATTCGTACGGCGTGAGTGGGACGCGCTGAAGACATTCAGCCCACACGTTCGACACGGTCAGGTAGGCACCGTCCGGTGCGCGCTCGGCAAGAATCTCCAGGCCGGTGCGTGCGCGCTCGGCGCGCTTTACGTTCTTGTCCATCGATCTCCTCCGGATCAGGTCGTCGCGTTGGACCGAGGGGCGCCACCGCCGTCCATATGTCGATCATGGCTGAGATGACTCACGGATCCCTAGCCGAACGCACCGATAGTCGGACCTTGCCTGCTCACTTATTCGATGGTCAAGCCGAGGAGGTGAAACCCCGTGGCGATGAGCGCGAACAGCGCGGCATGCAGGGCGAGCAGTTTGCCCAGATAGTCGTATCCCGCCCGTCGTGCCAGCTCGGCTTGCTCCTCCTGCGCCCGTCGACGACGTTCCTGAACTTCCCATTCGCTCGCACCCGCAGGCACCCGTCGCGTAACCTCGTCGCCGGGCCAGCGCACGTGGCGGTGGCCTGCCAGCCGGGAAATGCTGGCGCCAAGTGAGAGAAGGCCTACTCCGAGTCCGAGCCAGACGATGAGCTCATTTGCGGTCTTCGGCTGTGGCGCGATGATCGTGATCGCGCACACGACGACGAACGTGCCAACGGAAACAACGGCGGCCTGCTCGCTCACGAATCGGCCGAGGCTCCATCCTCCGGTCGCGGCGTCGATTCTCGATTGCTCTGGGGGACTCATGACCAGCAAGGTAGCCCGCTAGCACCCTGTCTGTGCGTGGGAAGCACCAACATCGGCACGAGTACACCGGCATTCCACTCCCGGGCCGTCGTTCCCATCGCAATCACCGCACAACCTCGCCCCTCTTCCCCCACCGCCGGTTCCTCCGACAGGATGGAGAGGACCGGCCTCGAAGGAGTCCGCCGTGTCACTCACACCGCCTCTGGCGCCGCAGGCCGACACCACTGCCGCCGGGCTCCCCGGAGCTGTGGTGATCGCGGGCATCCGCCGGCTCCTGATCTGGGCGCTCGTCGCCGGGGTCCTCTACTCCGTCTTCATGAGCGCTAGCAAGGGAATCTGCCCGGGTGGTATCGATGCGGGCGGAGGGTTCATCGACTCCGAAGGTCGCTCGGTCGACCAGGCTCCGCTGTGCGTCTCTCTGGCGCTTCGCCCCAGCGCGTTCGTGTACGTCGGCCTCGCGGCGATCGTCCTGATCGCCCTCGGCCGCGTCGCCAAGGCGGCCGACGAGCGTGCGGCGCTGCGGACGCTGGAGCGCGCGATCCGAGGAGCCGGGCTGCTCATTGCCGTCGCGCTCGTGGTCTCGCACGTGTGGTTCCAGTTGATCCCGCTCGAACAGTTCTCGTCCGATTCCTGGTCTGTCTTCAGCCCTTTCCCGCTCGGGGTCATCGACGTCGTGACCGAACCGATGACGGGACCCTGACGCCGACTCCCCTCCGCGCCGCCCCACCTCTCAGAGGCCGGCGTACGCCTCGAATGTCGTGTCGCCGGGGAGCGCGTCGAAGAAGAGCACCTCGAACTGCGCGGTACCTCCGGCGGGGAGGCGCTCGACGTACCCGACGTCCGCTCCGATGATCGCACCGGCGGCGTTACGGGCGATGACGACGACCTGCACGAACTCTTGATCCTCGCCGAACGTGCTCGCCACCGTCCCGCGGACGGTCGTCGAGTAGTCGTCGGTCGTGGGGGTGAGATCGGCGATCTCGAAGCTGCCTGTGGTCGAACCCGGCGCCTTGATCGCATCGGTCGCCCCCGGACCGCGGAGGCTGAGCTCGGTGATCTGCCCGTCGCCGACCGAGAAGAAGCTTCCGGCGAGTGCCGTGCGACCGGACAGGAGCGTGCGGTAGTCGCTCGACGAGTCGAGGATCGTGCCGTTCTCGTCGAGAGCTTCGATGTCGATGCCGGAGAACGAGAAGATGTAGTCGTCGTTCGGGTTCTCGATGATGGCGACGTACCACCAGGTGCCGGGGTCGTAGGAGCTCTGGCCGAACGCCGTTTCCACCACGGTGATCTCCTCGCGAGCACCCGCCGCGTCGTCCGCCGTACCGGTGTCCTCGTCGGTCGTCGTGCCGGTCGAGACCTCATCGCGCATGGTGTCGTCGATGGCCGCCTGGCCGATGATGCCGAATGAGGCGATCGTGACGATGATCGACACGATCCACCCCACCACCGATACGGCGATCGACGCGATCGCGAGGCCCTTACCGCCCTGCTTCTTGTTCACGAGGGCGACGATGCCCATGACAAAGGCAGCGAGAAGAGGAAGCCCGGCGAACCAGGTGACGAACGGGATGAAAGCCATCACGAGACCGACCGCGGCGAGGACCAGCGCGATGATCGCCAGTACCTTCGGACGTTGTGGTCCCGGTGCGCCGCCG
Organism: Microbacterium paraoxydans; assembly: GCF_020524545.1. Classification (GTDB taxonomy): domain Bacteria; phylum Actinomycetota; class Actinomycetes; order Actinomycetales; family Microbacteriaceae; genus Microbacterium; species Microbacterium paraoxydans_C. Next base: position 191,125 of record NZ_JAIVLG010000006.1, read on the forward strand.
CCGTATCCCGGTGCCGGATAGCCGGGGCCGCCCGCAGCGGGGTATCCCGGCGCCGCGGGGTATCCCTGGCCCCCGGGAGCAGGGTAGACCGGGGCGCCCGGTGCTCCGGGAACTGCGTGACCGGGCGTTCCGTAAGGGCCCGAGGGCGAAGACCCGCCCTGAGCGCCCGGGTAGCCAGGGTACGCAGTCGGCGGGGCCGGCGGGATCGGGGGAACCGGCACGTCTGGCGATGCGGGCGTCTGGGGATCGGTCATCTCGGGTTCCTCGGAGCATTCGGAGAATCGGCGTTGCGGTGAGCGGCAGCCGAAGCAGCCGACTCCGGGATGCGCGGAAAGGACACCGCGAAGGCGGCGTGCCGATGTGCGTCCCCTGTGCGCCGAGCCCTGCGGCCCGGCTGATGGTCACAGTAGACCAGTAGTCGGACATCCGGGTCAACACGCCGACGCGTCGGACGGCGTCGCTTTGGTCCGCGGGATCAAAAAGCGATGCCAATCGCGCCGAAAGGCACCACAGTGACAGGTCAATGGTTGATCCAAGGTGTCATTCTGGCCACTGATTTGGAGCGGATGCCGTGATGGGCGGATACTTCTGGCATCCAAGCCGTCGTGCGGACTGGGCACTCGACATGCAGAACTCCACTTCACTCGCGCCAGGTACGACCATCGCCATCGTCGGCGCCGGTCGTCTCGGACGCGTGCTCACCGGGGCGCTGCGTGCGGCGGGGCTCGAGGTCGTCGGCCCCCTCCGCCGCGAGCAGTCGATGCCGAAAGCCGACATCGCGCTGCTCTGCGTCCCGGATCGCGCCATCCCTGCGGTGGCCTTCGTCGCTCGACCGCACGTGCGGCTCATCGGACACGTCTCGGGTGCCACTTCGCTCGACGACGTCGACTTCTGCCTCCATCCGCTGCAGACCTTCACGGGGGATGAAACGCCCGACGTATTCCAGGGCATCGGCGCCGCGGTCGCCGGTCGCACCGAGAACGACCGCGCGGTCGCCGAGCAGCTGGCCCGTGTGCTCGGCGCGCGCCCGTTCGCAGTCGACGACGCGCACCGTGCGAGCTATCACGCGGCTGCATCGTTCGCCTCGAACTTCGTGCTGACGGTGCTCGATGCAGCCGAGCAGCTTGCCTCCACAGCGGGCATCTCGCCGCGTGAAGCCCGCGAGCTTCTCGCCCCTCTCGTGCACCGCAGCGTCGACAACTGGGCGTCCACCGGAGCCGCGGCCGCGCTCACCGGCCCCATCGCTCGCGGCGACGAATCCACGGTGGCCCGCCAGCGTGAGGCGGCTTTCGCCATCGGCCAGGCAGACCTGTTCGACGCCTTCGCCGTTGCCACGCGTGCCATCGCCTCGCGCACCGAAGACCACGCACGGACGTCGGGAGAACGCACGGATGCAGGGAGAGGACCATCCGTTCGCTCCGACATCCGCCCGTTCTCCCGACAAACGACCACGGACCCCGAGGAGCCTCCCGCATGAGAGTCCTCCGCACGATCACCGAGGTACGGGCGGCTGTCCGCGAAGCCCGACGCGCTGACGCGTCCGTCGGGCTCGTCCCCACGATGGGTGCGTTCCATGACGGACACCTGTCCCTCATGCGTGCAGCCCGAGCGGCATCCGACCTCGTGGTCGTCTCGCTCTTCGTCAACCCCACGCAGTTCGGCGCGACCGAAGACCTCAGCACCTACCCGCGTGACGAGGCGCGGGACGCCGCGCTCGCCGAAGCGGAGGGTGTGGACATCCTCTTCGCTCCCTCCGTATCCGAGATCTACCCCGACGGTTTCGCGACGAACGTCCACGTCGCCGGCCTCACGGATGTTCTCGACGGCGCGAGTCGCGGGGCGCATCACTTCGACGGCGTCGCCACGGTCGTGACGAAACTGTTCGGGATTGTCCGCCCGGACGTCGCCTACTTCGGGCAGAAGGATGCGCAGCAGGTGCTCGTCGTCCGCCGCGTCGTACGCGACCTCGATCTCGATGTGCGGATCGTCGCCTGCCCGATCGTGCGCGAGGCCGATGGACTCGCGATGAGCTCGCGCAACGTCTACCTCGATGCCGACGCCCGCGCGCAGGCGACCGCGCTCAGCCGCGCGCTCGATGCGGCCACGGTGGTGTTCGACGGCGGCGCCCGAGACGCCGGCAGCATCCTGTCGACCGCTCGGCGTGTGTTGGACGAGGCCGGCATCGACCCGGAGTACCTCGAGCTCCGGGATGCCCGGACTCTGCGTCCGCTCGCGCGCGTCGACCGCGACGCCCTCCTCGCCGTGGCCGCCCACATCGGTACCGCTCGGCTCATCGACAACCACATCCTCCCCGGCGGCGTTGCCTCCGCCGACTCGACCACGACGGAGGTCCGCGCATGAGCGCCCACGCCGCTTCCCGCCCCCGCGTCACTCTTGCTGCCCTCGCCGCGAAGAAGGACGTCGGCGAACCTCTGGTCATGGTCACCGCGTATGACCACCCCAGCGCGCAGATCGTGGAAGTCGCCGGTGTCGACATCGTGCTCGTGGGCGACTCGGCCGCGATGACCGTGCTCGGCTACGACAGCACGGTGCCGGTCACGGTCGACGAGATGCTCATGCTCACCAAGGCGGTGCGCCGCGGCCTCGCCACACCGTTGCTCGTCGGCGACCTGCCCTTCGGCTCGTATGAGGCGTCGGACGAACTCGCGCTCGCGACGGCGCAACGCTTCATCAAGGAAGCCGGCTGTGACCTTGTGAAGATCGAGCGTGGCGGCACGACCGTCGACCGCGCGCGGGCCCTGGTGCAAGCCGGCATTCCCGTGGTCGGGCACGTCGGCCTCACCCCGCAGACCGCCACAGCCCTCGGCGGCTACCGAGCGCAAGGTCGAACCGCCGACGACGCACTCGCTGTGATCGATGACGCACTTGCCCTGCAGGACGCCGGATGCGCGATGCTCGTGATCGAAGCAGTGCCCTCCGAGGTGACCGCAGCGCTTATGCCGCTCATCGACATCCCGGTGATCGGCATCGGTGCCGGAGCGGATGCCGACGGCCAGGTGCTCGTCTTCCACGACCTCCTCGGCCTCTACGGCGGCGGGTCGGCGAAGTTCGTCAAGCGCTATGCGGACCTACGCAGCGCGGCGATCGGCGGCGTCGAGGCGTATGCGCAGGAGGTGCGCAGCCGTGCGTACCCAACGGCGGAGCACGGTTACGCGATGTCGGGTGCTGAGAAGGCGCGCTTGGAGGCGATGCTCGCGGGGCGCTGATCCGTGCGAGGGGCGCGTCATCGCGGAGCAGCTTGACGGTGCTACCGGTGCGCGGCTCGGATACGGGATCGCTGTGCATGGACATATCTGTATAGTACATAGCTTCGAATATAGGCGGTAACTGATTTTCGGGCATGACGCGAAACCTCCCGTCTTGCGTCTGATATTCCGGTACAGAGGGGAACAAATCTTCGAATCTGGAGCGTGAGACGAGTTAGAATGAAGCATGTCCACTTTGACCGGGTTGCACGAAGCGATGGCTCGCCTCGACCACGCCTGGTCGGGAGCCGAGCGGTCTGAGGCTCTGTCGCGAGCGCAGCTGATCGCCGTCAACGATGCGATCGGGCTGCTGCAGCGCCGCCTGGACGCCGTGCATGCGGAGGTGGCCGCCGGCATCTCGAGGGAGTCGCGCCCTGAGCTGGGGGCGGAGAGTCTCGCGAAGCAGCAGGGTTATCGAAGCCCGGCGAAGCTGATCGCGGCGACGTCGGGTGTGTCGACGGGTGATGCGCAGCGTCTCGTCAAGGTCGGTGAGGCGACGGCGCCTCGCACGGACCTGATCGGAGCGCAGTTGCCGGCGAAGTATCCGCTCGTGCGCGCGGCGCTGGCAACCGGCGCTCTCAGCGCTCAGGCGGCGGCGATGATCGTCGGGCTGCTGGATCGGTGCCGGGTGGCTGCCGGCCTGGAGCGCATCGCCGAGGGGGAACGGGTGCTCGTCGAGAAGGCGCAGGGTCTTGCGCTCGATGACGTGCGCAAGCTCGTGGTCCGCGCGGAGGCTTGGCTCGATCCGGACGGGGTGGAACCGAAGGAAGAGGAACGCCGCGGAAAGCGCGCGCTGACGCTCTTTGAGCGTGACGGGATGGTGCATCTGAACGCGGTCCTCGACGTCGAGACGGCGGCTCCGGTGGTGACGGCGATCCGGGGGTATGTGACAGCGGCTTTCGCAGCGCGAAAGGACGCCCCGGATTCCGACGCGGTGGATGCGGATCGTCGTTCGGTGCCCATGCTGCAGGCGGATGCGCTCGCGGTGTTCGCCGCGCATGTGCTGGGGTGCGAGGCGCGGGTGCCGTTGGCGGGTGCGACGATCGTGGTGCGGGTGCGGCTGGAGGACCTGGAGTCGGGATCCGGGTCTGCGGAGGTCGACGGGATCGAGCAGCCGGTCAGCGTCCGTGCGGCGAGGCGGATGGCCGCGGGTGGTGGTGTGATCCCGTGCGTGCTCGGAGGCGCGAGTGAAGTGCTCGACTGGGGGCGGGAGAAGCGCCTGTTCACCAGGGCGCAACGGTTGGCGTTGGTCGAACGCGACGGCGGGTGCGCGATGTGCGGGGTGCCGCCGGGCATGACGAAGGCGCATCACATCCGGTGGTGGCGACGTGATCACGGGGCCACTGATCTGTCCAACGGGGTGTTGTTGTGTGAGACCTGTCACCATCGTGTGCATGACAACGGGTGGGAGATCCGCATCGACGGGGGTGGCACGGTAGGACAGGTATGGTTTGTCCCGCCCGGGTACGTCGACCCTGCCCGCGTGCCACGTCGGGGTGGCAGGGCGCGCTTCGACATCGCCGCCTGAGTGTGTCGCCTGAGTGCGCCGCCTGAGTGTGTCGCTTGAGTGCGCCGCCTGAGTGCGCCGCCTGAGTGCGCCGCCTGAGTGCGCCGCGTGAGGATTTTTCAGGCCGTGTGGGTTCCTCGTGGTGGGTGGCCGGGGATGCTTCCCTCGTCCCAAGTGCGGATTCCCATCCCATCTTCAGCCTGAGCGATATATCGTTAAGTATCGTTCACCCCAGCAGGAGGTCATCATGAACAACGCATTCCCCTCCAACCCGTTCGGCGGCAACGGCGGCTCCGGGAACAACGGCGGGTCCGGCGGCACCGGCGGGCCGGGCGGAATCTTCGGCGGCACCGGCTTCGGGGCGGGCCCCGGTGGCCCCGCTGCCGCGATCTTCGAAGCCATGGATCAGCTCCGCAAGTCATTCGAATCCCGCCCGTCCGGCGGCTCGCGCATGGCACGCGGTGACGTCCGCGCCGCAGTGCTCTCCCTCCTCGCCGAGAAGCCCATGCACGGCTACCAGATCATCAACGAGATCGCCGAGCGCAGCGGCGGCACCTGGAAGCCGAGCGCCGGCTCCGTGTACCCGACGCTGCAGCTGCTCGCAGATGAAGGGCTCATCGAGGCCGAGGAGCAGAACGGCCGCAAGACCTACTCGCTCACCGAGGCCGGCCGCGCCGTCGCCGAGGAAAGCTCCGAGACCCCGGCCCCGTGGGAGTCGTCGTCCGGCAAGGAAGGCCACCGCGACAGCGCGCGTTTCAACGCACTCCCGAAGGCGGGCGTCGACCTCGCCGCCGCTGCCGCCCAGGTGGGACGAAGCGGCTCGCCCGAGCAGGTGCAGCAGACGATCGAGGTCCTCGACGAGGCCCGCCGTAGGCTGTACTCGATCCTCGCGCAGGACTGACCGCGCAGTGCGGCATCGAGTGAGGACCTGCGAACGGGCCACACGATGACGGATGCCGCGGCACACGGCGCCCACCGCGCCCGATACCGCCGCATCCTGTCGTTCGCCGGCCGGGAGTTCCTCAAGATCTGGTGGTTCGAGCTCGTCCTCCCGCGCTTCGGCATGAGCAGGGTCGCCGAGCGCACGCGCGGGCCGCGGATGCAGACCTTCGCACGTCGCTTCCACGCGCTCGCGGTGGAACTCGGCGGACTCATGATCAAGGTCGGACAGTTCATGTCCTCGCGCCTCGACGTGCTGCCTCCGGAGATCACCAAGGAACTCGAAGGACTGCAGGACGAGGTGCCTGCCGTCCCCACCCCGGCGATCCGTGCACTCGCCGAGGCCGAACTGGGCATCCCCCTCGATCGCGCCTACGCGTGGTTCGACGACACCCCGGTCGCGGCGGCCTCACTCGGCCAGGTGCACCGGGCCCGGCTCTCCGCGCTCGACGCCGCCGACACGGGCCTCGAGGACGTCGTGGTCAAGGTGCAGCGCCCCGGCATCGACGAGATCGTCGCCGTCGACCTCGCTGCGCTCCGCCGGGTCGCGCGCTGGCTGACCCGTGTGCGCCTGGTCGCCGACCGCGTCGACGCGCCCGCACTCGTCGAGGAGTTCGCCGAGACCAGCAGGGAGGAGATCGACTACCTGCATGAGGCCGCCAGCGCCGAGCGGTTCCGCGAGAACTTCGCCGACGACCCCCGCGTCGGCATGCCGGAGATCGTGTGGGAGCGGTCTACCCGCCGCGTCCTCACGCTGTCCGATGTCACCGCCATCAAGATCAACGACACGGACGCGCTGCGGGACGCCGGGATCGACCCCGCCCAGGTCGCCGCCGTCTTCGCCGAGGTGATGTTCGACCAGGTGTTCACGCACAGCTTCGTGCATGCCGATCCGCATCCCGGCAACATCTTCGTCACGCCGACTCCGTCGGCACCCGGTGGCTTCCGGCTCACGTTCATCGACTTCGGCATGATGGCCGAGATCCCCGCAAGCCTCCGCGACGGCCTGCGCACCCTCCTGATCGCCGTCACCGGCCGCGACAGCCGTGGCCTCGTGGCTGCGGCCCAGGAGATCGGGGTCCTGCTGCCCTCCGCCGACACCCGCGAACTCGAACGTGCCCTCACCGCACTGTTCGCCCGCTTCGGCGGGATGGGCTTCGCCGAGCTCAGCAAGGTCGACCCCCGTGAGTTCCGCGACTTCGCGGAGGAGTTCGGCGACATGGTGCGCTCGCTCCCCCTGCAGCTGCCCGAGAACATGCTGCTGCTGATCCGCGCCGTCTCGCTGACCTCGGGCATGTGCAGTGGGCTCGACCCCGCGTTCAACGTCTGGGACGCCGCCGAGCCCTACGCCGGCCGTCTGCTGCGCGACGAGAGCGGAAACATCGTGCAGGCGTTCGCGAGTCAGGCGATGGACACCATGAACACGACCTGGCGCCTCCCGAAGCGCATCGACGACATCATCACGCGCGTCGATGACGGCACCGTCTCGTTCGACACCTCGCGTCTGGAGCGCCGCCTCGATCGGCTCGAGGGCATCGCGCGTCGTATCGCCTCGGGCGTGCTGTTCGCGGCCCTGCTCATCGGCGGCGCGCTCCTGGTGCCCGCGGTCCCGCCGCTCGGCATCACGCTGATCTGCGTCTCGGTGCTCCCCCTGCTGCACTCGCTGTTCGCCGGCGTCGGTCGACGAGGTCCGCGCTAGTCGCGGCGCGCCCGGGAAACCCTCCCCCTCGCGCATCCCCGCGCCCCGTCGTGAGCCCGGAGCGGCGGGGATCCGGAGGGTCTCGCGGCTCATCGCCCCCGGCTCATCGGCATATCGCGTGACAGGATGGGATGCCATGGAGACCCCTGACGAGAAGCCCGCTGAACGCTCCCCAGGGAAGACGCCTCCGAGGCCCCGGACGGACGCCGTCGCCACGGGCGTGAACCGTCTGCCGGCCAAGGCCACAGAGACCGCCAAGAAGATCGTCCGCGACATCGCCGCGGTCCCCCCGCGCAGCGTGCACCCGGCGCTCGTCCCTGGAGTCTCGGTCGAGGAGACCGGCCGCACCTATCGCACCGACCCGCTCGTGTTCGGCGTGGCAGCGACCCTGACGGTCGCCTTCATCGCCTGGGGCGTGTTCGCGGGCGACAACCTCGCCGGCACCACCCGCACGGTCCTCGACTGGGTCGTGCAGTACTTCGGGTTCTTCTTCACCACCATCGCCACCGTCATCCTGGTGTTCATGCTGTTCATCGGCTTCAGTCGCTACGGACGCATCCCGCTGGGCCGCGACGACGAAGAGCCCGAATACTCGATGTTCTCCTGGATCTCGATGCTCTTCGCCGCCGGAATGGGCATCGGCCTCGTGTTCTGGGGCGCCGCCGAGCCGCTCACGTTCTTCGAGAGCCCGCCCCCGGGCACCGTCGAGGCGAGCACGCTCGACGCGATGCACACCGCACAGACGCAGGTGCTGTATCACTGGGGTCCGCAGGCCTGGGCGTTCTACGCGCTCGTCGGTGGTGCGATCGCCTACGGCGCCTATCGCCGCGGCCGCACGCCGTTGATCTCCTCGATCTTCGCGCCGCTGCTCGGCGAGGGACGCACGACCGGCCCCCTCGGTCGAACGATCGACGTCTTCTCGATCATCGTCACGCTGTTCGGCACGGCGGCGTCTCTGGGCCTCGGCGCCCTGCAGATCGGCCACGGCGTCGAAATCGTCAGCGGCGCAGGGCCTCTCGGCAACGGCGTCCTGATCGCCGTGATCGCCGTGCTCACGGCCTGCTTCATCGCGTCCGCCGTCTCGGGGGTCTCGAAGGGCATTCGCGCGCTGTCCAACATCAACGCGGTCGTCGCGCTCCTGCTCGCCTTCTTCGTGTTCTTCGTGGGACCCACGCTGCTGATCCTCAACGTGATCCCGTCGGTCGCGGTGCAGTTCATCGGCGATCTCCCGCAGATGATCGGCCGCTCGGCGTCGCAGGGCGAAGCGGCCGAGACGTTCCTGTCGGGCTGGACGATCTTCTACTGGGCGTGGTGGATCTCCTGGTCGCCGTTCGTCGGCATGTTCATCGCCAAGATCTCGCGCGGGCGCAGCCTCCGCCAGTTCGTCTCCGTCGTCATCGTGGTGCCGTCCGCCATCTCGCTCGTCTGGTTCGCGATCTTCGGCACCACGGCGATCCAGCAGCAGATGGACGGCGCGAACCTGACGGTCGACCCGCCGGAGGAAGTCCTGTTCGGCGTGCTCGACAACCTCCCGTTCTCGCTGATCACGAGCGCGATCCTCATCGTGCTGATCGCCATCTTCTTCGTCACGGGAGCGGATTCCGCATCGCTCGTGATGGGCACGCTGTCTCAGCAGGGGAGGCCGGAGCCGTCGCGCTGGGTCGCCGTCGTCTGGGGCGTGCTGGTCGGCGCGATCGCCGCGGTGCTGCTCGTCATCGGTGAAGAGGGCAGCGGCCTGAGGTCGTTGCAGAACGTCACGATCATCGCCGCGCTGCCGTTCGCGATCATCATGGGGTTCATGATGATCGCCTTCATGAAGGATCTGCGGCGAGATCCGCTGATCCTCCGTGAGCGCTATGCCCGCGCGGCCGTCCGCCACAGCGTGATGGCCGGCCTCGAAGAGTACGGGGACGACTTCGCGCTCGTGCCGGTCGAGTACGACCACTCCGAAGACGACCTCGACTGGATCGACGAGTCGACCGTCGACGAGACGCTCGCCGAGGTGTACGAGGCCGCGACCGAGGCGATCGACATCATCCCGCCCGCCGAGGTGGAGGCGACCGTCGACGCGGCGCTCGACGACGGGCCCGTCGTGCCGGCTGCGGCGGACGCGTCGGGTGCCGCAGAACGGCCCCGCACGGACTGATCCCGCTAGGCCGAACCTTCGGCTGCGGCGGTGATGCGTGCGGCCATCCCGGCGAAGATCAGCCCGTGGAACGGCAGCACCGCGAGCCAGTACAGCCGTCCGCTCAGCCCGCGGGGGAAGAAGATCGCGCGCTGCTCGTAGCGCGCGCCTTCGCCGTCCGGCACTGCGCGCAGTTCGAGCCAGGCCTCGCCGGGCACCTTCATCTCGGCGCGCAGGCGCAGCAGGGATCCGGCCTCGGTCCTCTCGACCGCTTCGACGCGCCAGAAGTCGATCGCGTCGCCGACCCGTGCGGCGGTGCGGCTGCGCCGGCCGCGACGCAGGCCCACGCCGCCGACGATCCGGTCCATGAACCCCCGCACGGCCCACAGCAGCGGAGAGGAGTACCAGCCGTTCTCGCCGCCGATGCCGAGGATCACGCGCCACAGTTCCGACGCGGAGGCGCGGGTGGCGACGGACCGGGAATCCGTGAACACGGTGCGTCCGGCCCAGTCCGGGTCGCTCGGCAGCGGGTCGCTGGGGGCACCCGAGACCTCCGAGTCCTGCCAGCTGGTCTCGATGCTGTCGCCGCGCACCCGTCCGAGCGCGAGGTCGACCGCACGCCGATACGGGGTCAGCCCGTCTTCGGGGCGAGGGATCAGTTCATCGACCGCATGATCCTTCATGATGCACTCGTTCTGCAGCGATGCCACCAGCGGACGGGCGATCGAGCGCGGCACCGGCGTCACGAGGTTCACCCAGTGCGAGGCGAGCCCCGGAGTGAGCACGGGCAGGGCGGCGATCGCGCGCTGTCGCAGTCCGGCCTCGACCGCGTACCCGTTCATCATCTGCCCGTAGCGCAGCACGTCCGGCCCGCCGATGTCGACGGCGCGGTTCACGTCGGCCTCGATGCGCGCCGCGCCGAGGAGGTAGTGCAGCACGTCGCGCACGGCGATCGGCTGGATGCGGTTGCGCACCCACTTCGGCGCCGGCATGTACGGCAGCACGTCGGTGAGGTGGCGGATCATCTCGAACGACGCCGAGCCCGACCCGATCACGACGCCGGCCTGCAGCACGAGCGTCGGCACGCCGGACCGCAGGAAGATCTCGCCCACGCGGACGCGCGAGCGCAGGTGCGGCGACAGCTTCGCATCGTCGGGGTGCAGTCCGCCCAGGTACACGATCCGACCCACTCCGGCCCGCGCCGCGGCCCCGGCCACCGTGGTCGCCGCCCGCTCGTCGCTCTCCTCGAAGCCCTTTCCCGCGGACATCGAGTGGATCAGGTAGTACACGACGTCGACGTCGTCCATGGCGGCGGACACGGCCTCCTCGTCCTCCGCCGAGCCTTCGACGATCTCGCAGTCGCCGCCCCAGGGGAACGATGCCGCGCGCGCGGCATCACGTGCCAGGACCCGTACCCGATAGCCGGCGTTCAGCAGCCGCGGGGTCAGGCGTCCGCCGATGTATCCCGTCGCGCCGAGGACGAGCGCGCGTGGCGCGGAGCCGTCGTCGCGGGGCGCGGCGCGCAGTGCCTCTTCACGGCCGGTGGGGTGGGTGAGTTCGGACATGGGTCGAGCGTAGATCGCCTCGCCGACCGGGGGAACGGGGTTGCGGCGTGCGATCGCGGCCGGTAGAGCCCGAACCCCGGGTGGCGGCGGGGGTGCCGCGAGCACCGTACGATCGAAGACATGGCTTCAATCGAATCGATTCGACAGGCGACGCCCGACCACGCGTCCCGCCGAGCTCGCATCGCCGTCTCGGCTCTCTTCCTGACCAACGGCGCGCTCTTCGCGAACATCCTGCCGCGCTACCCGGAGATCAAGGCGGGGCTCGGACTCGACAACCTCGGATACGGCTTCGCGATCGCGGCGTTTCCCGCCGGGGCCATCGCCGCCGGGCTTCTCGCTGCGGTGCTGATCCGCCGATTCGGCTCTGCCCGCGTCGCCGTGATCGGGACGGTGCTCACGAGCCTCGGCCTGCTCTCGGCCGCCCTGGCGCCCTCGGGGGTGCTGTTCGCCGTCGCGCTGTTCTTCGGCGGAGCATCCGATGCCGTCACGGATGTCGCGCAGAACGCTCACGGGCTGCGCGTGCAGCGACGCTTCGGCCGTTCGATCATCAACGGGTTTCACGCGATCTGGTCCGTCGGAGCGGTCCTGGGCGGCGTGATGGCCGCCGTCGCCATCGCCTTGCAGCTGCCGCTCTGGCTGCACCTCGGCATCTCGACCGCCGTCTTCGCGACCGTCGCTCTGCTCGCCCTCCGATTCTGTCTGCCCGGACGTGACGACGAGGGGGATGCGCGGGCGACCGAGCCTGCCGATCCGAAGGGCGCACTCCGTCGAGGTGTGACCCCACGCACCGTGATCGCGATCATCGCCCTGACTCTCATCGCCATGGCCGGCGCTGTCGCCGAGGATGCCGGGAACTCCTGGGCGACGCTCTACCTCACCGAGTCCCTCGGGGCCGCGGCGGCGATCGCCCCGCTCGGCTTCATCGCCCTCGTCGGCGCACAGTTCCTCGGCCGGATCATCGGCGATCCCCTGACCGACCGGTTCGGGCAACGGTGGGTCGCCCGGGTCGGCGGGATCATCGCGGCGGTGGGCATGACGCTCGCGCTCGCCTTCCCCACGGTGCCCGGCACGATCCTCGGCTTCGCGACGGTCGGGTTCGGCATCGCGACGCTGATCCCCGCGGCGATGCACGCTGCAGACGAGCTGCCGGGCCTGCGGGCGGGTGTCGGGCTCACGCTGGTGTCCTGGCTGCTGCACCTGGGATTCTTGCTGTCGCCCCCGTTCGTGGGATACATCGCCGAGAACGAGAGCCTGCGGGCCGGGCTCCTCGTCGCTCCCATCGCTGCCCTTGTCGCGGCGCTGCTGGCCGGCTTCCTCGAGAAGCGCCGCGTACGCGGGTGAGCCATTAATGCAACTCGGGGGTTGCGCGAGAATGCCGAACATGCAACGCTTGGGTTGCAGTCGGACCGATCGGTCGGGCGGGACGAGCAGGAGACGCTGAAAGGAAACATCATGGTGAACACGACCCACAACGAGGCATCCGTCGTCGATGAGGAGACCTTCTCGGTCCGACGCACCATCCGGATCGCGGCACCGGTCGAGAAGGTCTGGCGCGCCGTGGCCGAGCCGGAGCACATCTCCCGGTGGTTCGGGCGCACCGTGCTCGACGGCGCGGGCGTCGGCGCCACCGGCACGATGACGTTCCCCGACTACGACGTGATCCCTCTGCGGGTGGAGGAGTACGACGAGCCGCGGCGCATCACGTATCGCTGGAACAACGACGATGCCCTCGGTGCGCTCCCGGACAGCATCGACGAGGCCACCTCGACCGTGTTCACCTTCACGCTCGAAGAGGCCGACGGCGGCACGCGTCTCACGGTCGTCGAGAGCGGGTTCGAGCGCACGTCCGAGCCCCGCGCCAACCTCGAGTCGCACCGATCCGGATGGGACCTCGAACTCGACAAGATGGTCGCACTGGTGGAAGGCGAAGCATGACCGCAGCAACCCTCGTGCCCATGTTCTCGGCGCTCGCGGACGAGACGCGCTGGAGCATCCTGGCGGCTCTCGGTGACGGTGATGCATCCGCGTCCGCACTCGCCGGCCGACTTCCGGTGTCTCGGCAGGCCATCGCCAAGCACCTCGCGGTTCTGCAGGAGGTCGGTCTCGTCGAACCCGTGCGGGTCGGCCGTGAGGTGCGCTTCCGCGTCATCGGCGCCGAACTCTCCGCCACCGCGGCGAAGCTCGACGCGATCGGCCGTGGGTGGGACCGCCGTCTCGCTGCGATCAAGGAGATCGCCGAGGGGCTGTAGCGGCACTCGGCCGGGCGGCCGGTCGGCCGGGCGGCCACCACTCTCCCCGCGGGCGACACGCCAGATGTCGGACACTTCGGGCAGGAGCGTCCGACATCTGGCGTGTCGGCAGGTTCTGTGTGCGTGTGCGTGTGCGTGTGTGGGGGGGCGTGGACGGCGGCGGGGCGGCGGGGCGCGGCGGCGGGTGGTCAGTGTGCGGGGTCGGCGTCCTTCTCGTCCCGGATCGCGTCGCGCAGCTCCTGGTCGAGGTCGGAGGCCTCTTCGATCGCCGCCGTCATGCCGGCGAGGAACCGCGTGACCACGGCACGCTCGTCGTCCGACAGCTCGTCGACCAGGGCGAGCATCCGCCGATGCATCGCCCCGAGGGTGGCGCGGACCTCCTCGTCGCTGCTCACGCTCGGCACCACGACTCCCGCTCGGCGGTCCGTGGGATGGGGTTCGCGCCGGACGTGACCACCCTTCTCGAGCCGGTCGATGAGCGTGGTCGTCGAGGCCGTGGAGATGTCGAGCATCTTCGCGATGTCGATCGGCCGGACGATGCGGCCCGCCCGCTGCTCCCGGAGGAGGAAGCGCAGAGCCATCAGGTCGGTCTCGTTCATGCCCATCGATGCGCGGGTGCGGGCGCGCATCGCGGTCTCGGCTGCACGGTAGCGCCGGAGCATGTTCAACACGTCGACGGTGCTGACGTTCCCGCCATCGGGGTACCAGTATCCGGAGCGCGTGTACTCCTGGGGTTCGCTCATGACGCCACCACCTCTTCGTCCGTCTGGGGGAGCGATTCCCGTGTGAGCATCTCCACCGCACCCGCGGCGACGCCGACGGGGACCACGAGCAGGAATCCTCCGGTGATCGCGTCGTTCTCCGCCACGATGATCTGCTCGATCCGATCGCGGGGAATCGCGGGGAACCGGCTCTGAAGATGCTCCAGCAGGGACGCGTAGCCAATGAACTTCTCGTCCTCGAGCGTGACTGCGTCGACCATGTGTTCCTTTCGCGCGGTGAGTCAATCCTCTCATCGCGAGCGAGCGCCGGGCGACGGCCTTTTCCTAGTTCATCGGGTAACAAGGCTGTCGAGGTAACATGGGAATCTTGGGGAGCGGGGAGGTGTGGGATGGGGAGCAGTCTGGACGTCGTGGCGTCGGAGCTCGCCCGGGATGTCGAGGAGCTCCGGCGAGCCGAGGCGCAGCTGCGTCGACGGCTGGCGGCGGGACGGCGGCCCAACGAGACGGATCGCTCGGCCATGCGCATCATCGCCTCGGCTCCGGCCGATGCCCCGGTCACCCCCGGCGATCTGGCCGCTCAGCTCGGCGTGAGCACGGCGGCGATTACCTCCGTGGTGCGTCGTCTCGCCGAGCGCGGGCAGGTCGTCGTCGCCGTTCATCCGGACGACGCACGCTCGAAGGTCATCCGCCCGTCCCTCCGCGATCTGCACTCTCCTGTCGATGAGATCTCTCGCCGTATCGAGCGCGTGGAGAGCGAATTCGACCCCGAGCAGCTCGCCGTGATCTCGCTGTTCCTTCGACGCCTTGCCGGCGAGCTCGAAGACATCGAATAATCCGACTTCCATTTAGCTAGCTAAACTAGTAACCTAATTCCCGTACGAAATACGGGAAGAGGACGTCATGGGTCTGCTCAGCTACGCCGGAGAATCGCAGGTCATCGAGATCGACGACATGCTGCTCGCGCATCTCCGGCTCGTCGCCGTGACGAAGCTCCGGCGCGGAGAGTCCTTTCCGCTCACGCTGCGCACGTCGGAGTCGACGACCGAGACCCTGTGGATGCAGGCGGCGATTCCGGTGCGCTTCGTCGTGCATGACGAGCGGGAGCTCCAGCGGCCGTTGCTGGTGAAGATGATGGCTGCCGCGAGCTCGGCCAACGGCTTGGACCTCACGGATCCCGACTTCGCCGCATCATCGCCGTCCGCGGCGCCGATGCACGCGGTCGCCTGAAAGCTCGCCTCCGTCGTCCCCCGCTTCTGGGCAAAGCAGCGCGGGGTCGGGCGGAGGTGCCAGGCGGTGTCCCCGGGGGGTGAGACATCGCCGCTCCTGGCATCCGGCCACCGGGAATCGGGTCCCGGCGGCCGGATGCCCTTCGTTCAGAGCGCGGTGTACCCGCCGTCGACCAGGTGGTAGCTGCCCGTGATGAAGCTCGCGGCGTCGCTGGCGAGGAACGCGATGAGGTTCGCGACCTCGTCGGCCTGGCCCAGGCGTCCGATCGGGTGCTTGCTCACCAGGAACTCCTTCGCCTCGTCGCCCATGTTCGCCAGCAGCGGGGTGTCGATGAAGCCCGGGCCCACCGAGTTCACGCGCACCCCCTTCGCCGAGTACTCGAGGGCCGCCGACTTGGTCATGCCGACCACGCCGTGCTTGGCGGTGACATAGGCGGGGGAGCCGGCGAAGCCGACGCTGCCCAGGATCGAGGCGATGTTCACGACCGAGCCGCCGCCGTTCGCGAGGATCGACGGGATCTGCGCCTTCATGTTGCGGAACACGGCGTTGAGGTTGATCGCGATGACCTTGTCCCAGGCGTCGTCCTCGTACTCCGCGGTCGGGGCGGTCGCACCCCCGATGCCGGCGTTGTTGACCCCGATGCGCAGCGGCGCCAGGGAATTGGCGACCTCGATGGAGGAGGCGATCCAGGCGGCGTCCGTCGCATCGCCCACGGAAGCCTCCGCCGTGCCGCCGGCCGCGCGGATCTCCTCGACGACCGCGTTCGCGTGCTCTGCGTTCAGGTCGTTGACCACGACCGCCGCACCGTTCTTCGCCAGCAGGAGAGCGGTCGAGCGTCCGATTCCGCTGCCTGCTCCCGTCACGATCGCCGAGCGGTTCGAGACGTCGTACTGAGCCACGAGAGACTCCACTTCCGGGCGGGCACGGTGCCGGGAGATCTTCTCGGACGGTCCGTCCTTCCTTCCACCCTACGCCTTCACGAGCGGGGTGGATTCACGTGAATGGAAATGTCCCCGCACGGAAAAGACCGCGAGCGGATCGCGCCGGTCAGCCCTCGGCCACGTCGATCCTGCTGAGCGTGGGCGGTGCCAGGATCGCGCCGGTCTCCACGGTCTCGACGTCGCGCCGCCCGGTGAGTCGCGCGACCGCATCGTCGAACTGCTCGTCGAGCGCGGCCAGCGCCCCCGGGGCATCGCGGCGCGACAGGGCATCGATCAACGCCTGATAGGTGGGGGAGACGGAGGCGGGCACCGCATAGCCCTCCTCTGCGCTGAAGCTGGCGATCCGCGTCTGGAGTGCGAGCGTCATCATGGCCCGCGAGAGACGAGGGCTGTGAGCGGTGTCCACGAGGGACTGATGAAAGCCGATGTCCGCGTCGCCGATCGCGAGTGCATCCGCGCGGGTGCTCGCCGTCTTCAGCTCCGACAGCGCGGTCTCGAGCCGCTCCGTCGCCGGCAGTTCGTTCCGCACGATGAGGCGGACCGCCTCGCGCTCCACGGCCCGACGCTCGGTGTAGAGATCGGCGATGCCCTCGGCCGGGATCACGCTCACGCGCAGGCCGCGGCCGGGGAGCGCCGTCAGCGCGCCCTCCTGAACGAGTCGTTGGGCGGCCTCGCGCAGAGGGCCGCGGCTCACTCCGAGCTTCGCGGCGATGTCCACCTCGCCCAGCGGGCTCCCGACCGGCAGTGCGCCCGAGAAGATCGCCGACCGGAGCTCGGCCGTGATCAGGTCGACGGTCGAGGGTCGTGCCATGCGGAAGACCGCGCCGGGCATCCCCGTCGGGGCGGGCGTGAGTGACATGGGCGCTCCTGGTCGATCGTCGAGGACTCCATTCTGCCTCCGACCCGTGGTGCGCACGTGCCGGGGTCCTCCACCATAACGAGTTTGTATAAATGTAGACAATCCGACAGTCTGAATGTGCACAAACCGCGGATCCGGCATAACGTGGCCGTCGGCCGTGACCAGAACGGTCCCGCCCGCCCAACCGCACGCCCGATATATCGAAAGAGGAACCGTATGCCCTCCACCCGAATTCATCTGCGCGCCGGCGCCGTCGCGGCCTCCGCCGCGCTCATCGTGACTCTGGCCGCCTGTTCATCCGGCACGGAAGAGCAGAGCGGCTCGACGCTCGAGCAGCTGCAGAACGACGGGAAGATCACCGTCGCGATCGCCGACGAGCGCCCCTACTCGTGGGTCGAAGGCGGCGAGCCCACCGGAGCGACCATCGCCATGCACCGCGAGATCTTCTCGAACATGGGGATCGATGACGTCGAGGTGGTCGAGGTCGACTGGAACTCGCTGATCCCCGGACTCAAGGCCGGCCGCTTCGACGCGATCAGCGCCGGGATGTCGATCCTGCCCGAGCGCTGCGAGGAGGCGGCGTTCAGCGACCCCGAGATCATGTACACGACGACGCTGATGGTGCCTGAGGGCAACCCGCGCGGCCTCACCGACCTCGACTCGGTCGTCGACGACCCCGATGTCACGCTCGCCGTGCTCGGCGGAGGGATCGAGAGCGGATACGCCGAGAAGCTCGGCATCTCCAACACGGTGTCGGTGGACAACGCGCAGTCCGGCATGGACCTCGTCGCCAACGGGCGCGCCGACGCCTTCGCGATGACGGCGATCTCGCTGAACTGGATGGCGGACAACAACCCGGATGCCGGCGTCGAGACGACCGAGGCGTTCGTCCAGGAGATCGACGGTGTGCCCCAGATCGGCGCCGGGTCGACCGTGTTCCGCACCGGCGACACGGAGCTCCTCGACGCCTACAACGAGCAGCTCGCCGCCATCACGGGTGACGAGCAGGCCTACCTCGACCTCGTCGGGGAGTACGGCTTCACCGCGGAGAACCTCCCGCCGTCCGACCTGACGACCGCCCAGCTCTGCGCGGGCGACCTCGGCTGAGGTCACCGGAGAATGGACAATCTGTCCGCGTTGTGGGCGGCTCTGCCCGCGATCGGCGGCGGCGTGCTCGTCACGCTCACGCTGACCGTGGGCGGGGCCCTCCTCGCGCTCATCGTCGCGGTGGTGCTCGGCCTCTCGGTCCGTGCCGAGAACATCGTCATCCGGGGCACCTCGCGGGTGATCATCGAGTTCTTCCGCGGCACGTCCCTGGTCGTGCAGCTGTTCTTCCTCTTCTTCGTGCTGCCGCAGCTCGGCGTGTCGATCTCACCGATCGCCTGCGGCATCCTCGGCCTCGGGCTCAACTACGGCGCCTATGGCGCAGAGGTCATCCGCGGCTCGATCAACTCCGTCCCCACGGGACAGTGGGAGGCGACCACCGCCCTGAGCATGTCCCGCGCGCACCGGATGCGCCGGGTCATCTTCCCGCAGGCGTGGGCCCTCATGATCCCCTCGCTGACGAACCTGCTCATCCAGCTGCTCAAGGGCACGGCGATCGTCGGGTTCATCACGCTCATCGACCTGACCGTGGCGCTGGACCGCCTCCGCATCCAGACCGACACCTTCTTCTACGGCGTCGTCGGCATGGTGCTCTACTTCGTGATCGCCTACGCGCTGACTCTCTTCATGAACGCCCTGGAGGTGCGCGCGAAGCACAAGCTCGGGCGCGGGGAGTCGCTGGCTGAGACACTGCGCTTCCGCTCGCCCGTCACCCGAGGGGAGACCGCCGCATGAACGGACCCGTCTGGAGCTGGGACACCGCGTGGGCGGCGCTCCCGCACCTGCTCGAAGGCTTCTTCACGGTCACCCTCGTCGTGACCCTGGCCGGAAGTGCGATCGCCGCCGTGCTCGGCCTCGTGATAGCGGTCGTGCGTCGCAGCGCCCCCCGCCCGATAGCCGCGTTCGTCGGCTTCCTGGTGAACTTTATCCGGATGACCCCGATCGTCATCCAGCTGCTCTTCGCGTACTTCGCACTGGTGACCGTGGATCCGCTGACCATCGGCATCGCAGTGTTCGGCATCCACTACGCCACGTACATGGCCGAGGTCTACCGCGCCGGCATCGAGGCGGTCCCACGCGGCCAGTGGGAGGCGGCCACCGCACTGAGCATGTCGCGCCCGCGCACCTGGACCGCCGTGGTGCTCCCGCAGGCGATCAGGGCGACCGTGCCCGCACTGGGAAACTACGTGATCTCGATGCTGAAGGACACCCCGTTCCTCATCGCGATCACCGTGGCGGACATGGTCAGCAACGCCCTGGAGTTCGGTGGCAACAGCTTCCGCTACCTCGAACCCATCACCCTCGCCGGCGTGATCTTCTTCCTCGCCAGCTACCCCGCATCCGTCCTCGTCCGCAGATTGGAGAAGCGCCTTGAATACGCCTCCTGAGAACTCCCGTCCCGCCATCCGCTTCGATGCGGTGCACAAGCGGTACGGCGATCACGTCGTGCTCGACGGCCTCACCTTCGACGTGCAGCAGGGCGATCGGGTCACGCTGATCGGGCCGAGCGGTTCGGGCAAGACGACGATCCTCCGTCTGGTCATGACACTGGAAGAGGCCGACGGCGGATACATCTTCATCGACGGTGAGCCGCTCACGCACGTCGAGCGCGGGGGCAAGCGGGTGCCGCTGCGTGAGAAGCACCGCAACGAGGTGCGCAAGCGCATCGGCATGGTGTTCCAGCAGTTCAACCTGTTCCCGAACATGACCGTGATGGAGAACCTCATCGAGGCTCCGGTGCACGTGCTCGGCATGTCGAAGGCTGCGGCCACCGCGAAGGCCTCCGACCTGCTGCAGAAGGTCGGCCTCGCGGACAAGGCCGACGCCCACCCGCTGCAGCTCTCGGGCGGTCAGCAGCAGCGCGTCGCGATCGCCCGGGCCCTCGCGATGGACCCGGAGATCCTGCTGCTGGACGAGGTGACCAGCGCGCTCGACCCGGAGATCGTCGGCGAGGTGCTCGGGGTGCTGCGCGACGTCGCCGAGACCACCGACATCACGATGCTCATCGTCACCCATGAGATGCAGTTCGCCCGCGACGTCTCGAACCGCGTGCTGATGTTCGACCAGGGGAGCATCGTCGAGGAGGCCGACCCCGAGACGATGTTCTCGTCCCCCCGCGAGCAGCGCACGCGGGACTTCCTCTCCGCGGTGCTGAGCGACTGAGGGGTCGGCGGCCGGGACAGCGCGACGTGACACGGAGCGCCCCCTGGCGTGAGGCCAGGGGGCGCTCCTCTCGAGAGTTGCCTAGGGGCGCTGGTCACCGCCGGGTCTGCCGCCCGGGCCGCCCGGGCCGCCCATGCCGCCCATGCCGCCCTCGGTCGCCGTGCCCTCGGTGACGGTCGTGGTCGGCTCCCCGTCCACCACCACGCTGTAGGTCGCGCCGTCGACGATGTCCGCGGAGGAGTACACCACGGACTGGAACGTCTTCTCGGCGGTGAACGATGCGAGCACGGTGCCGGAGGAGTCGAGCACCTCGACGGTGTCGCCGTCGCTGCCGCTCGCGAGGGCGGAGATCCATGCCTGCGCGGAGTCGTCGTCGGGAGATTCGGCCATGCCGGAGCTGCCGACCGCGAGAAGCGTTCCGCCGCTGATGGTGAACGCGCCGTTGCTGTCGAGGGCGCCGTTGCCGTTGTCGGTCGGCCCGAAGACGGTGGTGGTGCCTCCCGTGATCGTGATCGATCCGTTGGAGTCGAGTCCGTCGCCTCCGGCATCGACCAGGAGGGTTCCGCCGGAGATGGTGAGCGTCTCGCCGGTGTCGGACATTCCTCCGCCTCCGCCTCCGCCCCCGCCGGTCGTGGTTTCGGTGCCGCCGGCAGCATTGATGCCGTCGTCCGATGCTGTCAGGTCGATGTCGCCGCCTTCGATGACGATGTCGACCCCCTCCACGGCCTCGTACGATTCGGTGACGATCACGCTCCCGCCGGCGAGGGCGAGAGACGCATCGGCGTGGAGGCCGTCATCCTGGGCGGCGACGGTGAGTTCGCCGTCGGTGACGACGATGTCGGTCGCGGCATCCAGCCCGTCATCGCCGGCCTCGGCGTTCACGGTGCCTCCGTCGATCACGATGTACCCGCGCCCTTCCTCCTCCTCGTTGTCGCTCTTGAGCGCGTCTCCGCCGGCGTCGAGGGTGATCGTGCCGCCTTCGATGGACAGGGAGTCCTTGCCGCGCAGGGCGTCATCGACGGCCTGCACGGAGATCGTGCCGGAGAGGATCGCGAGGTCATCGGTGCTGGTGATGCCGTCGTTTCCGTTGCCGTGAACGGAGAGCGTCCCGGTGCCGCTGATGGTGAGATCCGCCGAACTGTAGAGTGCGGCGTTCGCATCGGCATCGTCCGGGTAGGAGGAGGCATCCGACAAGGTGTTGGTGGAGCCATCGGCCAGCGAGATCGCGACGTCGTCGGCGGTGATGACGTTCACCGCCGGGCCGTCGGCGTTCGCGATGTCGACGCCGTCGAGGATCAGGACGACCTGGGCGTCCTCCGTGGCCGAGACCACCACGGAGCCGTCGAGCGAGCCGGTGAGTCGATACACTCCGGCCTCGGTAATGGTCACCGTGGAGCCGTCCACGCTGACGCCCGCGCTCGTCGTGGTGGCGCCGTCGCCGGTCAATTCGACATCGACGGCGTCGGCGGCAGACCATTCGTCGTCGCGGACGGCCGTGGAGTTCTCGTTCGCAGCCAGGATCGCTTCTGCGCCGACCGCGGTCGATGTCGATGCGGTCGTTCCGGCCGCCGCGTCGACGGACGTGCTGGCGGGGGTGGCGGTGGCGGCGCAGCCGGCGAGGACAAGCGCGGCGACCCCGAGGGGGATGGCGGGCAGGATCAGGCGGCGTAAATGCATGGTGTCTCCTCTGTGGGGGTGGTCTTCGATGTGGGATCTCCGGTGTCCGCGTCCGGCGTGCGGAGCATCCCGCCGGCGAGCGGTCCGCGAAGCAGCCGCGACCAGCGGTTGCGGGGAAGGCCGGGATGAAGGGCGGCGAGGCCGGTCGCGTACTTGCTGATGCTCACGGGACGGTGACCGGCAAGCCAGAGGGCTCTATCGAACTCCGAGGCCGCCGAGCCGGACTTCGTCTCGATGATGGTGAGGTCGGGGATGATCAGTGACCGCCCGGTGACATCACGCCATTCGAGCTCGGTGTCCACGGTGGAACGGGCGGATCTGTCAGCCGAGACGAACGTCGCTCGTCGATAGCGGGTGGTCAGCCGCATCCGCAGCTCGTCGGCGCGGGACCCGTCGATGCCGATGGCGTCGAGGCTGTCCGCCGCGTAGCCGCGGGCCTCATCCGTGAGGATCCGCCGATCGGACACCCGGTATCCGATGCGGTCTTTCACCGTCGCGCTCCTCGCCCCTCGCGTCTTCAGCTCGAGGAAGGTGGCGCCGGATTCCACATACGTGCGGCTGCGAATCTTGAACCGGCGCCTGCGCGGTTGCGCCGCCAGGCGGAAGCTGAGCAGGTCAGGGGTGTCGAAGTACACGGTCTCGTAGGGAAAGTCGCGGGTGCCGTCGGTGTCGAGGATGCGGACGTCGGTGCCGAGTGCGTCGATGACCTGTGCAGCGGCATCGCGTGAGACGACGTACTTGCGGTCGACCCGGGTCTGGAGCGCTGCCTCGGCGACGAGATGCTCGAGGCTGATCGTTCCGAACCGGTCGTAGCGGATGGACGTGGTCATCGTGCACCGCCTCCGGCAAGCGTCGCCGAGGCCGGCGTGGCGGGCACGGGGGACGCGGGCAGGCGGTAGCGCACATCGACGAGCGTCGTGTCGTCGACGAAGTCGAGGCTCTGAACCGTGAGCGAGGTGACCGTCGCGCCCAGCCGACGCTCCATCTCGGCGCGGAGTTCGCCCTCATCGGCGATCGCGCGGTCCAACTGGACGACCTGGTGTCGGGACCGGCGCAGGAGCGCGGGGTGGTCTGCCGCCCACAGCACGGCGAGGATCGTCGCCATGAGGGCGATGGAGACACCGGGTGCCGCGGAGGGGAGGCCGGCGACGAGGCCGATGGCGAGGGCTGCGAAGTAGTACGCGACCTCTCGCTGCGAGATCTCGGACGAGCGGAGTCGGATGATGGAGAGCACCCCGAAGAGGCCGAGGCCGAGCCCGGCGGCGACTTCCGCCGATCCGAGGACGGTGGTGACGGCGAGGACACCGATGTTCACTCCGAGAAAGGCGACCACCAGGTCACGACGCCGGTGGCGACGGTAATAGACGGCAAGGCTCAGGATGATCGCGGCGATCAGGTCGGCGGCGATCAAGAGCAGTGTGGAGTTCATCGGGGAGTCCTCTCGACGTGCGGTGTTCTTGCCTCCATACGAGTCGGCGCACCTTCACGCTTCCTAAGACGTTCCTTGGGCGCGGTGATGTCTTCGAAGACGAACTGTCGCTGGAGCCGATAGCTGAGGAGGAACAGGACTGCTTCGGTGACGACCTTGGCCGCGAGCAGCGGTGTACCGAGGCTGGTCAGCGCCTGCATCCACATGAAATTCGAAGCCAGCAGCAGGGAAGCGAGAGACGCGTAGCGCAGGACCTGGCGTCTCCGCCCCGGACCGCCACCGCGCCGAAACACGACGCGTCGATTGACGGTGAAGTTGAGCGACGCGCTCAGCACGCGGGCGATCACGATCGCGGCCGCCAGCGAGGCGGCCCCTGCGGGGAGGATCGCGGTGAGCACCAGCACCGCGACGGTGTCGACGAGGAACGCCAGCAGCGACGAGCCCGCGAAGACCACCATCGGGAGCATCACCGCCAGCGAGTCGGCGATCGGACGGAAGTGACTCGACGCATTGTGCTCGAGGTAGACGGTCTCGATGGGAACCTCCCGCGCCTCGAAGCCCGATCTCCGCACGCGCAGCAGCATCTCGATCTCGTACTCGAATCGCTCGCCGGGCACCGCGCGCGCCCAGTCCCGCATCGGGACGGGTATGCCGCGCAGGCCCGTCTGGGTATCCGACGCCCGCCAGCCCGCGGCCGCCCGGAAGAGCCCACGAGCCACCGCGTTGCCGAATCGGCTGCGCAGCGGGACATCGCCCTGGAGATCGCGCACGCCGAGCACGAGGGAGGCGGCGCCGATGTCGGCATCCGAGCGAAGCTCGTCCGCGATTCGCAGAATGTCGGAAGGCGTGTGCTGACCGTCCGCATCCGCCGTGACGACGTGCTCATCGGGGTGATGGTCGGCGAGGTAGGCGAGTCCGGTCTTCAAGGCCGCGCCCTTCCCGCGGTTGGTCGCATGGTGGAGAACCGTCGCCCCTGACCGATGCGCGTCGGCGAAGGTGCGCGAGTATTCCGGTCCGCTGCCGTCGTCGACGACGATCACCGCCGTCCCAGGGCGCAGCGCGAGGAGACTGCGCACGAGCGGCACCAAATGCTCCCCGGGCTCGTAGGAGGGAATGAGGATGGCCACGGTCTCATCCCGCCACGTAGAGGATGTCACTGGTGCCGCGCTCGCCACCATTGGACGGCTGATTGATCACGGCGCCGTTGAGATACATCGTCGATGACCCGCCGCCGTCGAGGTTGTACGCGGTCTCGGCCCCGAGGCCGGTCATGATGTCGGCGAGCTCGGTGAGCGTGACGCCCTTGCTGTATCCCTCCTCGCGGCCGTCGACGACGACGAAGACGTAGTGATTGTCGTCGATGATCCCGACGGCAGTACGCGGCTGGTCGCCCTGGATGGAGTGGTTGCCGACGTTCGTGTCGACCTCGACGTCGTCGATGCCGTCGAGCACCGCGCCGTCGTCGACGATGGCGGGGCCGAAGGAGAGGGTGTTCCAGACGCCGGCCGCGAGGAGCTCCTCGGCGGTCGTCGTGGTCTCGTCGTACACCTCGACGTGTCCGTCGGTGTAGAACGCGAGACCCTCTCGGGCACCCTCGTCTCGGTAGATGACACCGTTGCGAATCTCGATGCCGGTCGACCGGAACCCGTAGTAGTCGCCGTTGATGGCGAAGACCGCATCGTTGTCGGCGGCGATGTCGCTCGTGGTCTCGGTGATGTTCTCGCCGAACTGGTCCTTCGCGAATGCCGAGCGCACCTGAGTGGCGTCATCGACGACGACGTCGGCGACGTAGTAGGTGACGGTGTCCTCCCCGGTGCCGGTGCTGACTTGAGAGACCGTGATCGTCGTATCGGCATCGGTGTACGACGTCGCGGTAGTCACCGCGGACGAGTCTTCAGCGGTCGTGCTCGACGTCCCGGACGAGGCGGTGGAGTTCTCTGCCTCGTAGGCGGACACGTTGGAGATCTCGACATGCTCGATGAGGAACCGGTCGACCGCCCACGCCGCCGTGCCGCCGACGCTGAGGAGGACGGCGAGGCCGCCGGCGATGACGGCATTGCGGATGCGCCTGCGTTTGCGCGCGTGTACGGGGTCGCCATCGAGCGAAGGGGCGCGCGCAACCGAGGAGGGCGGAGTCTTCGAGGAATCGGTCGAGTCGGGAGTCTTCGGCGTGATCATGGCTCATGGATACGCACGGCTTCTTGACGGATGTTTGATCCGACCTAAGAGCAGCCAAAGAGGCGGGGGCTGTGCTCATCGTTTGGCTCGCGTTTGGGCTGCTCTTGCGTTTCTCCAAGGTGGTGCCGTGAGGATCAGTCCATGAAGAACCTTCGCCGCCGCACGGCGGCCGCCCGCACGATCAGAGGTAGCCGTCGGCTGCGGAACGGGAAAGACTAGTGCCATGACTCTGTTCAGCTCACGGCCCTCGCCGCTCACGCGACCGGATGGGTCGCCGGTTCGCGCCCTCATCGTCGACGACGAGGCGAATCTGAGCGAGCTGCTGCGCATGGCGCTGGCGAACGACGGGTGGGAGGTGCGCACGGCCGCGAACGGGCAGGAGGCTCTCAATCTCGTCCGTGAGTTCGCCCCCGACCTGATGGTGCTCGACATCATGATGCCGGGGATGGACGGCATGCAGGTCCTCTCCCGCATCCGCGCCGCCGGCAACGATCTGCCCGTCCTCTTCCTCACGGCCAAGGATGCGGTGGAGGATCGCATCGCCGGGATCTCGGCCGGCGGTGACGACTATCTGACGAAGCCGTTCAATCTCGAGGAGGTCGTGGTGCGACTGCGCGGGATGGCGCGGCGCCATGTCGCCGTCGCCGCGGCGAACGATCCTCGATTGCATGTCGGAGATCTCACACTCGACGAGGAAACCTATGAGGTGGAACGCGCCGGTGAGCCGATCAAGCTGACCGCGAAGGAGTTCGAGCTGCTGCGCTACCTCATGCAGAACCCCCGCCGGGTGCTGAGCAAGGCGCAGATCCTCGATCAGGTGTGGAGCTACGACTTCGGCGGGACGTCGAGCGTGGTGGAGATCTACATCTCCTACCTGCGCAAGAAGATCGACACGATAGGCGATCCGCTCATCCACACCGTCCGCGGCGTCGGCTACACGATCAAACCCGCTCGATGACCCGTCCGAAGTGGACGCTCCGACGAAAGCTCGTCGTCAGCTCGGCCGCGCTGGTCGCGGTCGGCTTGATCGTGACCAGCGTCACCACGATCCTCGCGCTGCGTTCGTTCCTCTATGAACGACTCGATGCGCAGGTTCTGGGGGCCCTCGACCTGGCGACCGGGCCCAACGGCGGCTTCGGTGGCCCGCCGGAGCCGAACGGCGGCGACCCCGGTGCCGGCGACGGCGGTCCCGCGCAACGGGTGGGGTCGCTGCAGATCGTCCTCGACAGCGGCGGACACGTCACCAGCTCCAGCTACACCGCGACGGACGGCACCGAGGTCGAGCTCTCATCGACGCAGCGTGATGTGATCGAGGGGCTCGACCTCGAGACGCGCACGCCGATCTCCGTCGAACTGGGCGGAGAGCTCGGCGCTTTCCGGATCGCCGCTCAGCCCGACGACGGCGAGACGGTGATCGCCGGGGTGTCCCTGGGCGACGCGAGGGCCACCACCGCGGCGCTCACGGTCATTCTCGTCAGCGTCGCCGCGCTGACCATCCTCCTCGTCGCAACCGCGCTCTCCCTCGTCGTGCGCCGCAACCTCCGTCCGCTCGACCGGGTCGCCGGCGTCGCCCAGCGCGTCGCCGGTCAACCGCTGTCGGAGGGAGATGTCGAGATCGCCGACCGCGTCGAAGCGAGAGACATCGATCCGCACACGGAGGTCGGTCGAGTCGGCATCTCGCTGAACACCCTTCTCGGCCATATCGAGGCCGCCCTCGCGGCGCGGCAGTACAGCGAAGAACAGCTTCGACGGTTCATCGCCGACGCGAGCCACGAACTGCGTACGCCCTTGGCGTCCATCCGCGGGTACGCGCAGCTCTCGCTCGGCGAAGGGGTGCCGATGACTCCGACTCAGGAACGTTCCCTCGACCGGATCGCGGCCGAGTCGGAGCGGATGAGCTCGCTCGTCGACGACCTGCTGCTCCTCGCCCGCCTCGACGCCGGGCAAGCGCTGCGTCGTGATCCCGTCAGCCTCACCCTGCTCGCCATCGACGCGACCAGCGATGCGCACGCGGCGGATGACTCGCACGAATGGCGTCTCGACGTGTCGGAAGAGCAGGTGGAGGTCACCGGAGACGAGAACCGGATCCGCCAGGTGATCGCCAACCTGCTTCGCAACGCCCGCACGCACACGCCGCCGGGAACCGTCGTGACCACCCTGCTCACCGCGGACGGTGCCGAGGCCGTGCTCGAGGTCTCCGACAACGGGCCGGGAATCGACCCGAGCGTCCAGCACCGCCTGTTCGAGCGCTTCGCGCGGGGCGACCACTCGCGCAATCGCGACGCCGGCAGCACCGGCCTCGGTCTGTCCATCGCGCACGCCATCGTCACCGCGCACGGGGGTTCGATCACGGTCCGCAGCGAACCGGGCGACACCGTCTTCACGGTCCGCCTGCCGCTCTGAGCGCTGAGGGGGCGGCGCTTGACACGTCCTCCGCGCAGGTCTAACGTACAACCAAATGGTTGTACGAACAGAATTGAGCGAAGCGGAGGTCGACCGTGTGTTCCACGCACTGGCGACGTCGACCCGGCGCGACATCCTGCGCCGGACGATCGAGCGGGAGCAGTCCGTCTCGGCCCTCGCCACCGAATATGAGATGTCGTTCGCCGCGGTCCAGAAGCACGTCGCCGTGCTCGAGGCCGCGAACCTCA
This sequence comes from Microbacterium paraoxydans, assembly GCF_020524545.1. Taxonomy (GTDB): domain Bacteria; phylum Actinomycetota; class Actinomycetes; order Actinomycetales; family Microbacteriaceae; genus Microbacterium; species Microbacterium paraoxydans_C. The sequence goes on from NZ_JAIVLG010000006.1 coordinate 219,426, forward strand.
TCGTCAAGCGCGCCGAGGGACGCGAGCGGCTCGTCCGCGCGAACCCCGAGATGATCGCCCGCGCCAGGGCGCTCCTCGCCCGATACGAAGAGCTGTGGCGGTCGCGCATCGCCCGGCTCGACGACCTGCTCGCCGAGACGCCTCGGCAGGGACCCGCCGACAGCGCCGGCACCGCGAATCCGCAACAAGGAGACTGAAATGCCCGTCACCGATGTCATCACCGATACCGAGAACCTGACGATGACCGTCATCGCCGACTTCGCCGCCCCGATCGAGCGGGTGTGGAGCGCCTACTCCGACCCGCGTGAGCTCGAGCGCTTCTGGGGACCTCCCGGATGGCCGGCCACCTTCACCGTCTGGGACCACACCGTCGGCGGTCGCGCCGTCTACTCGATGAACGGACCCCGCGGGGAGAAGTCGTCCGGCTCGTGGGAGTTCGTCTCTATCGACGAGCCCCGCGGCTTCGACGTCATCGACTCCTTCGTCGATGAAGACGGCAGGCCCCTCGACGGGTTCCCCGCGCAGCGGATGATGTTCGCGTTCGAACCCACCGCAGACGGCACGCGCATGGTCACGACGAGTCACTTCGACTCGGTCGAGGCGCTCGAGCAGGTCGTCGAGATGGGCCAGGTCGAGGGCATCAAGATGGCGATGGCACAGCTCGACGCCGTGCTGCAGGACCTTCGCGCCTACGCCCAGGGCAAGGGCACCCGCGTGGAGCTCCTGGACGACACGCACGTGCGCATCACCCGCCTCGTCGAGGGCCCGCGCGAGCTGGTCTGGCGTGCGCACTTCGAGCCCGAGCTCATCCGCCAGTGGATGCTCGGACCCGACGGCTGGGAGATGACGGAGTGCATCGCCGCCACCGAGGTGGGCCAGTCGTACCGGAACTCGTGGGCACCGGTCGGCGACACCGAGGGGGAGCCGTTCGGCTTCGAGGGCGAGGCGCTGCTGATCGACGCCCCGCGCCGCGCGGTCAGCACCGAGCGGATGCAGGGCATGCCGACCGAGACCCTCAACGACCTGAACCTCTATGAGGAGGACGGCGCGACCCTGGTCACGCTCCTCATCGAGTACCCGGACAAGGAGACGCGCGACATGATCCTCGCCACCGGCATGGCCGACGGCATGGAGCAGTCCTTCGCCCGCCTGGAGCGCGAGCTGCTCGCCGTCTGAGCGTTCACAACTCCTCAGAACTGGTCGGGCCTGCGCGGGTCCGGCCAGTTCTGTGCATGCTGTCCCGCGTTTCTGAGGAGTTGTGAACCCTTGCCGCGGCTGCTTCGCCCCGTCGAACGGACAGAACCCGCTCACGCGGGATAAAGTGGCGACACGATGAGGATCACGCGCCGCACTCTGCTCCTCGGCGCCGGAGCCGGTGTCGCCTCGGTGCTTCTCGCGTCCTGCACCCCGGAGCCCGCGCCGACACCGACACCCACCCGGACGCGCGAGCCGGAACCGCCGCCCGGCGTCCCGGCCCCGGCCGGCAGTGTCCGCAGCACCTGGACCACCGACCCGTTTTCCCTCGGCGCCGCCAGCTTCACGCCCGTCGGAGTCCTCGCCGGCACACGTCTCGCGCTGGCGAAGTCCGTCGACGATCGCCTGTTCTTCGCGGGTGAGGCGACCGACGAAGAGGCCCCCGGCACGGTGCGCGGTGCCATCGCCTCGGGCGCGCGCGCCGCGGAAGAGCTCCTGATCCCGGCGACATCGGGCGAACGCGTCGCGGTGATCGGTGCAGGTCTCGCCGGGGCGACCGCGGCCGCGCTGCTCGCAGACGGCGGGATGCAGGTCACGGTCTTCGAGGCCAGGGACCGCGTCGGTGGACGGGTGTCCTCCCGCGTCGACGACTCCTGGCCGGTACCCGTGCAGCTCGGCGCCTGGCTGTTCGGTGCGGACGATGCCGAGGTGCTCGACCGGCTGAGCGGGGGCGAGGTCGGCATCGTCGATCTGGCCGGTGAACTCTGGCGCACACCCGACGGCGACATCGACCCCGTCGACCCGCAGCCGTTCGAGGCCGCGATGGCGGCGTCACAGGCCGCACCGGAGGACTCGTCGGTAGCCGACGCCCTGGTCGCCGCGGGAATCGACCCCGCCGATCCGGGCACCGCCGCTCTCCTCTCGCTCCTCGCCACCCGCAGCGGCGCCGGTGCCGACGAACTCTCCAGCTGGCTCGCGCCACCCCTGCCCGTCGGAGACCTGACCGCGGCGCGTGACGATCTCGCCCCGTTCGTCGAACACGCGCTCGACGGCGTGCAAGTGGGACTCAACTCCCCGGTCGCCCGCCTCGCCTACGACGACACGGGGGTGAGCGTGCGCCTCGGAACGGGTGAGGCGCTGTCCTTCGACCGTGTCCTCGTGACGGTGCCGCTCGGCGTGCTCCAGGACCGCAGCATCGAGTTCGACCCGCCGCTGCCGTTCTCCAATCGAGGCGCGGTCTCCGCCCTCGGCATGGGTGCGATCGAGACGGTCTGGTTGCGGTGGGACGAGCCGTTCTGGGACAACGACGAGGCGATCTGGCACGCCGTCGGCGCCGACGTGGTGATCCCGACCTGGATCAATCTGCGCGCGGCGACCGGCGAGAACGTGCTCGTGGGGATCGTGGGAGGACCTGCTGCCGTGGAGTTCGCGGCGCTCGACGAGGACGCCGCCCTCGACGCGGCTCTCGCCTCGCTCGCTCTCTACAGCTGAGCGACCTTCTCCCTGGCCGGGTCGGGTTCGGGGTGCGGCGCGGCGGGGTCGTCGTCCGCGTCCTCGCGCAGACGGTGGGGCAGCGGCATCCGGCTGATCAGCACGAGCACGGTGGCGACGGCCGCGAAGGAGCCCAGGGCGATCGCCGAGGAGATCAGGAACTCCGCCGGTCCGCTCACCTGACGCGGGTCGAGGAAGTAGTACGGATACCACCCGATCAGCGGCCCGCGGATCAACGTCGCGACGCCCCATACGACCGGATAGGCCAGCGACACGGGGATCACCCGCCACGGAACGCTCCGGTGTCCGGGAGCCAGTGCCCACGCCGCCACGGTCACCGCCGGCAGCCAGAAGTGCAGCACCTGATCGGACCACGGCACATCGATGCGGATCCCGCGGACCCCCGCCTGCCAGACCAGGATCGCGAAGACCAGTCCCGCCGTGATCGTCCAGGTCAGCACGAGGGCGAGCGCGACGGTGAGCCACCGAGGATCCTTCGCGCGGCGGAGCGCGAGGATGCCGGCGACGGTGAGCAGCACCACGAAGGCGATGTTCGACTGGTTGGTCAGGTAGGCGAAGAAGTTCTGGCTCGCGACGGTGTTCGACGCCAGCCCCCAGCTCAGCCGGTGGATCAGCGCGACGAGGCAGATGGCGGCAGCGCTGAGGCGGAGCAGGCCGAAGACGGTACGCGCCTTCACCGCTGCGTCACCCGCCATTCCCTCATCCGCTGAGTCTACGGACCGGTTCACCGGATCATCGAGAGGAGGAGCCGTCCTGCCTCCTCTCGCGAGAGCGCGGCGAACATCGGCAGCTCCAGCACATACCGCCCGAAGAGGAACCCGACGATGGCCAAGGCCATCCGGCGTGCGTGCTCCCGCCCGAAGTCGGCCACGAGCGGTTCGAACACCGCCACCTGGATGTAGCCGCTGATGGACGCAGCGGCGTCATCGGCCACGGCGAAGCGCCGCGCGAGGCGGACGAGCTGGGCGCCGTGCTCCGGATGCTCCCAGACCGCGAGGATGCCGTGGGCCAGGCGCGAGAGGCCGATGGGTCCGTGGCCGTCGCGTCCGCGGGCGAGCGCGATCACATCGTGCGGCGCTGCCCGCAGGGCGATCGCCGCGGCGATGAGGTCGTCCCGCGATCCGAAATGATAATTGACCAGAGTGTGGCTGACGCCGACCTCCGCGGCCAGCTTACGGGACGAGAGGGCCGCCAGATCGCCCCGGAGAACGTGCTTCTGCGCTGCCTCGAGCAGCCGGATCCGTGCGGTCGACGCTCCGCGCGGACGGCCCGGCGATTTATTGACCATGGTCGCATCGTCGCACGCGGAGCGCGACGCTGTCTGCATGGACACGAGAACCGATACCGACACCGTCATCGTCGGAGGCGGGCCCGGCGGGCTCATGCTCGGGCTGCTGCTCGCGCGCCGCGGGCTCCGGGTCACGGTGATCGAGAAGCACGCCGACTTCCTCCGCGACTTCCGGGGCGACACGATCCACCCCTCCACCCAGGAGCTGCTGGGCGAACTCGGATTGCTCGACGACTTCCTGGCGCGCCCGCACGCCGACATGTCGGAGGTCACGCTCAGCTGGCACGGCACCGAGCTGACCCTGGCCGACTTCTCGCGGCTGCCGACGGCGAGGAAGGTGATGACGTTCATGCCGCAGTGGGACTTCCTCGATCTGCTGGCCACCTCGGCCGAGGCGCTGCCCGGTTTCCGGCTGCTGCGCTCGACCCGCATCGACGGCGTCGTGCGGGAGGGCGGGCGGATCGTCGGGGTCACCGGGACCGGGCCGGACGGGCCGGTCGATATCCGTGCGCGCCTCGTCGTCGATGCATCCGGACGCGACTCCGAGCTCCGTGCCGCCGCCGGGCTCGTCCCCGTGGGGGTGGCCGCGTCGATGGACGTTCTGTGGTTCCGGCTGCCGAAGAGCGGCGACGAGAGCTACCCGTTCATCCAGGCCGGTGCGGGCATGGTCATCACGATCGACCGCACGGACTTCTTCCAGATCGCGCACGTGATCCCCGCGGGAGCCTGGACCGGATCCGAGGACGACCTGCGTGCCATGAACGAGCGTCTGCGCCGCATCTCGCCCCGTCTCGGCACCGCGGCGGCGCACCTCACGCCGTCCGACGTGCACCTTCTCCGGGTGCGGCTGGAGCGGTTGCGGCGGTGGCATGTCGACGGGCTCCTGTGCATCGGCGACTCCGCCCACGCGATGTCGCCCGCGGGAGGTGTGGGGATCAACCTGGCCATCCAGGATGCGGTGGCCACCGACCGCATCCTGGGGCCGGTGCTGGCAGAGCGCGCACCGGAGCGGGCGGACCTGCGCCGGGTGGAGCGACGCCGCGTCTGGCCGGTGATCGTGACTCAGGCGATCCAGCGACGGCTGCAGGGGCCACTCCTCGCGTCGGGGGCCGCGGGCGCACCTCTGCCCTTCCCGTTGCGGATGCTGCGGGACCACCCGCGGCTCTCACGCATCACCGGACGTTTCGTCGGGCTCGGAGCCCGCCCCGAGCGTCTCCGGTGACCTCCGCCTGCGCGCGTCAGATCAGGCGGCGGAGCGCTTCTTCGAGCGAGATGCCCTGCGCCTCGGCGCGGTCGCGCAACCGGGCGTGCTCGTCGGAGGAGAGCGGGACGCGCAGTTCGATCGGGTCGCCCTCCGGACCGGCCGCCGAGCCCGGGTCGTCGAGCCCGTCGAGGAGGTCGGAGGTCTCGGCCCACAACGGCTCCGCGAGCGCGGTCGACGGTGCCGCGGGGGCCGGAGCGGAGGCAGTGGCACGAGCGGAGGCGGCGACCGGAGCGGAGGCGGCCACGGCGGCACCGGCACCGGTCGCCCGGGTGAAGCCCGGCCCCCGACGCGGCTCGTCCCCCGCCTGATACGCCCTCGCCGCCGCGTTCGCGCGCTCGTCGGCAGCCTCGTTCAGCGGGTGCCCGGCGTGGCCCTTGACCCAGGAGAACTCGACGTCACGCCCCCGGATGGCTTCGTCGATGCCCTCCAGCAGGTCGCGGTTGAGCACTGGCCCGCCGTCGGACTTCCGCCAGCCCTTGCGCTTCCATCCCGGCATCCACTTGGTCACGGAGTCGATCACGTACCGGCTGTCGCACTCGATCAGCAGCTTCTCGTCGGTGCCGTCCGTCGCGCGCAGCAGCTCCAGCACCGCCCGCAGCTCGCCCTGGTTGTTGGTGCCATGCGGGGAACCCCCCGCGGCCCAGTTGGCGTCGTCGATGTACCAGGCCCAGCCGTTGGGGCCGGGGTTGCCCAGGGCGGAGCCGTCTGCGGCGGCGGTGATCGTCATCCCTCCACCGTAATGGTGGGTGCTCGGCCGTCCCGACGACTACCCGGTGCCGCGCGCGCCTGCGCCTTCTCCGAGCATCCCGGCATGGTCGCCCACCACACCCCGTGCTCGCAGCCGCGGCATGACCTCGTCGCAGAGCAGCTCGACGGAGCGCCATGACCCCACCGGGAAGGCGATGAAGCCGTCGATCGCCTGCGCCTGCGAACGAGCGACGATCGACTCCACCGCATCCTCCGGCGTCCCGACCACCGACCAGTGGGGGCCCGTGCGTCGTGGCCCGCTCGGCGGGTACGTCGCCCGCTCGATCTCGGCGGCCTCGTCCCTCGTGCGGGCCAGCAGCAGAGACAGTCCGGGGAGCAGGCGCGGACGGTCGTGCCGTCCCGTGTCCTGCGCCGCGGCGCGGAGAGCTACGCGCTGTGCGGTTCCCGACTCCATCTCGATCGCCGATGCGAACATCGCATCGGCGCGGCGCCCTGCCAGGGCGATCGTCGACTCACCGCCCCCGGCGACCATGAGGGGGAGCGGCCGCGGGGTAGGGGCGGGAAGCGGGAGCGGGCCTGCGACCCGGAAGTTCTCGCCCACATGATCCGTGCGCCGCAACCGCTCCACCTCGATGAGCACACCGGCGTCGCGATCGACCCGCATCGCGGACGCGGGGAATCCCGCACGCAGCGACTCGACGACGTCGATCAGTTCCTCGGCCCGCCGCCATCGTGCCGCGGAATCCGGGAGGCGCTCGATCGAGAACTGCTCGTCCCCGGAGCGCGAGGTGACCACGTTCCATCCGAGGCGCCCTGGCGCCAGATGCTCGAGGGACACCAGCTGCCTGGCGACGGGATACGGCTCCGAGAAGGTCGCCGACACCGTCACCACCAGCCCGATCCGCCGGGTGGCCCCGGCCAGCTGCGCCGCCTGCACGATCGGGTCCAGACCGAGGTGCGCGGGATCGTTGCCGATCGTGTCCAGCGGCAGCGTGAGCGCATCGGGACGGAAGGCCAGATCGAAGCCCGCGCGCTCGGCGCGCACCACGGCGTCGACGATCGGACCGCCCGACAGCAGCTCCTCCGCCCGCGAGTCCGCCCGTCGCCACGCCTGGCCGCGCATCCAGGTCGGCGCTATCGAGAATCCGGCCACCAGCGTCATACGATCGCCTCCTCATCGGCCGACGCGAGGGGTGCGATCGGCACCACCATCGGCGTTCCCGTGACGGGGTGCTGCTGCACCAGCGCCTGCAATCCGAAAGCGTCGGCCACGAGCTCCGTCGTCATCACCTGCTCCGGAGCCCCCGTCGCGAGGACACGACCCTCCCGCATGACCACCAGATGGTCGGCGTAGCGGCACGCCTGATCGAGATCGTGCAGCACCAGCACCACGGTGCGCCCCTGCTCCCGGTTGAGTCGCCGGCACAGCTCCAGCACTTCCAGCTGGTGAGCGACGTCGAGATAGGTGGTCGGCTCATCGAGCAGCATCACCGGTGTCTCCTGCGCCAACAGCATCGCGATCCACGCGCGCTGTCGCTGCCCGCCGGAGAGCTCGTCCACCGGACGGTCGCGCAGCACCGCCACCCCCGTCGAGCGCATCGCGCGGTTCACCGCATCCGCATCCTCCGGCGACCACTGCTGCAGCAACCGCTGATGCGGATACCTTCCCCTCGCCACCAGCTCCGCCACCGTCACCCCGCCCGGGGCCGTCGCCGCCTGCGGCAGGAATCCGACCCGCCGTGCGAGCGCCTTCGGTGCGAAGGCCCTGACATCCTCGCCGCCCAGCAGCACCCTGCCGGACGCGGGAGTGAGCAGCCGCGCGAGCCCCCGCAGCAGCGTCGACTTCCCGCACGCATTCGCTCCGAGGATCACGGTGATCCTGCCCTCGGGGAGCGTCACATCCAGCTGCTCGACGATCGTCCGGTCGTCGTACCGCAGCGTCAGCCCCTCGGCCACCAGTGAATCCAACATCAGCGCCATCCCTTCCCCTCGGCCGAGCCTCGGCTCGGCAACAGCAGCCACAGCAGATAGAGGCCGCCCACGACGCCGGTCATCCTGCCGACGGGAACCGCGAACGTGACCGGCAGCAGTTGAGTCACCAGGTCGGCGATCACGAGCAGCGCCGCGCCCATCGCCGCTGCGCCGATCACCGGCGGTGCATCCGCACGCAGCAGCCGGCGTACCAGCTGAGGGGCGGCGAGCGCCACGAACGCGATCGGTCCGACCGCCGCCGTCGCCAGGGCAGCCAGCACCACGGCGCAGCCGACCAGGACGAGTCGGGTGCGCTCCACGCGCACTCCCAGCTGCTCGGCGATGTCGTCGCCCAGCTCCATCAGGCTCGCCCGCCGCGACAGCACGAGCACGATCGGGATCACGACGGCGACCCCGACGAGCACGGGCAGCGCATGACTCCACTGGCGAGCGTCGAGGGAGCCGGACAGCCACAGGTTCGCTTGACTGGACGCGTCGATGGTGCCGCGCACCAGAAGCAGACCGTTGACCGCGGCCGCGATCGCTCCGACCCCGATTCCGACGAGGATCAGCTGACGTCCGGCGATCCCGCCGCCGCGCCGCGCCAGCAGCATCACGATGCCCGCCGTGACCACGCCGCCGACGATGGTGCCGAGCGCGACCTGGGTGGGCTGTGCGCCGAACAGCACGATCTGCACCAGTGCCCCTGTCGCGGCACCGGTGGTGAAGCCGATGACATCGGGGGAGCCGAGCGCGTTGCGGGCGAGCGACTGGAAGATCGCTCCGGACACCCCGAGTGCGGCGCCGGCCCCGAGCGCGGCGAGCACGCGAGGAAGCCGGACCCCCTGCACCGCCCGGATCGTCGTCAGGTCGTCGGCGATACCGAAGACCGCGCTCGGCACCGCCTGCAGCGGCACCGGCAGGCTTCCCACCGTCATGGCGACCGCCCCGGCGGTGAGCGCCACGATGGTGAGCACCACCGTCACGACGACCGTCCGCGGCCGCACCAGCAGCGTGATTCCCCCCAGCCGCAACACTCGACGACCCCCCGGCGCCGCCGTCGTGGTCACCCCCGTCATAGCGGGGCCAAGCGTCGGCGGCGCACCAGCGCCACGAAGAACGGTCCACCGAGGACGGCGACCATGATGCCGACGCCCACCTCGCCGGGAGGCGCGACCACGCGTCCGAGCACATCCGCGACGAGCACCAGTGCCGCCCCGAGGGCCATGGCCGTCGGCAGCATGCGGTGATGGTCGGAGCCGACGAGCATCCGCGCCACGTGCGGCGCGGTGAGTCCGACGAACGCGACCGGACCGGCCGCCGCCGTGGCGCCTCCCGCGAGCACGACCACGGCCAGCCCTGCGACCGTCCAGACGACCGCGGGACGCGACCCCAGTGCGCGTGCCGTCTCCGGGCCGAGCGAGGCGGCATCGAGAGCCCGCGACAGCAGAAGCGCGAGCACGAGGCCGATCCCGATCAGCAGGGCGGCGGGCGGGAGCACGTCCACGTCACGTCCGGCGAGGGATCCGACCGCCCACGCGCGGTATCGGTCGAACACCATGTCGTCGCCATTGACGATCACGATCTGCGCCAGGGCGCCGAGCACGACGGACAGGGCGGCCCCCGCGAGCACCAGGCGCACCGGATCCGAACCGCGACGGACCCCGCCCAGCAGCATCACGAGTGCCCCGGCGACGGCGGCGCCGACGAGAGCGGCGCCGAAGTACGCGATCGGGGTGACGACCCCGACCAGGGCGATCGCGACCGCGACCGCCACCGCCGCACCCGCGTTCACGCCGAGGAGACCGGGCTCCGCGATCGGGTTGCGGGTGAGCGACTGCATCACGACACCGGCTGCGCCCAGGGCCGCCCCGACGAGCAGGGCCAGGGCCGCGCGGGGCAGTCGCCGGTTCATCAGCAGCAGATGCGCGTCGTCGCCGGGGTCATAGGCCCACACGGCACTCCACAGGTCCGAGGGAGCGAGCATCCGGGTCCCGACGATCGAGCTCAGCACGACGAGCGTGCCGACGAGTACGGTCGCGGCGACAAGCACGAGGACGAGGCGACCGCGGCTCACGCGTGGCGGAGCGGCTGTCGCCTCGTCGGGTGGCGAGGAGATGTCGATCATGGCGTTCCACGATCGACCGGCCGCTCCCCCCGAGCGGCCGGTCGACCCGTCTCAGGAGAACAGGTCCCGGACGTGCTCGACGATCTCGGTCGAGCTGTACAGGTCCATGCGGAACGAGTTCACGCCGAGTCCGTACACCTGACCGGCGGCCACCGACGGCACGTTCGCGAGCACCGGGTCCTCGGCGAAGCCCTTCGCGGTCTCGTCGTCGGCCGACAGGATGAACGTCGTCTCGCTCGTCAGCTGCAGCAGGTTCTCGTAGGTCGCCCACACGAAGTCGGCGCGTTCCTGCGCCTGGGTGTGCCAGGCAGGATCCGGATCCTCGACCGTGAAGCCGAGCGACTCGAGCAGATCGGCATGCGATCCGCCGACGCGGGCGATCGGATTGTCCTGGCCGGGGCCGTTGAAGGAGATGACGTTGGTGGTGCCGTCCGGCACGGTGATCGCGTCGGCGGTGTCGTTCACGAGGGCATCGAAGTCGGCGATCGTGGCCTCGGCCTCGCCCTCCAGGCCGGTGGCCTCGCCCAGCTCGACCGCGAGGTCCTGCCAGGTCTGAGCACCGTAGTCGACCACGATGGTCGGCGCGATCGACTGCAGGTCGGACACCTGGTCGGTCAGCGCGTCGCGTCCGCTCGTGGCGACCACGATCAGGTCCGGCTCCTCCGCCATCACCGCTTCGAGGTCGAACTCGCCGACGCTCCAGAGGTTGGCCACGTCGCGCTCGTCCGCGATGTCGGACCACTGGTCGAACCAGACGCCGCCCACCTGCGATCCGCTCGCCACGACGGGAGCGTCGATCGCGAGCAGCGTGCCGGTGACGGAGACGGCCGTGGACAGGACGCGCTCCGGCTGGGCAGGGATCTCGGTGGTGGTGCCGTCGGCGTTCTCGAAGACGCGCGGCCATTCCGCGGTCGCGGTCGCAGTGCCCTCTTCGGCGGGTTCCTCTTCGGCGGAGGCGGCGCAACCGGCGAGGGCGAGAGCGCTCGCCAGCACGAGGCCGACCACGGCCGTCGTGCGGCGGCGCGCAGATGCATAGATGGTCATGATTCCTTCCCATGGCCCCGGGCCGGAGGCCGGCGGGGCAGTCGTCCGCGGATGCGGGGCGTGCGTCGTCGTCGGCGCGGAGCTCGGGCGCTCCTCGATCAAGGTTAGGCTGGCCTTACCTTGCTCACCGCACCTGGATCGGCGCATTCTTGTCCTCATCTCCTCTCCTCGCCGTCGAAGCGATCCCGTCCACGCCGACGCGCACCGTGGTGCGGCCGGGAGCACCCGTGCTGGTGTGGATCGCCCGGGGCTCCGCGGAGGCGACGCTCGGCTCGTCGCGATGGTCGCTGGGCGCCGGGCAGGCGCTGTGGCTCCCCGCAGACACCGGCGCCGTGGTGCGCGGAGCGGACGGCTGCTGCATCCTGCCGATCCGCATCAGGGAAGCCGATCGGCGGGCCGGCCCCGAGGCGCCGTTCGTCGCCACCGTCACCGCCGCCGCCGTCTCGGCGCTGCTGGCCGCGTTCACCCGCAGCCTCGGCGTGCTCCACGGCGGCGGCGTCCGCGCGGCCGCCGTCCTCGACTGGATCGGGCACCCGACCGCGGCGATCACGGTGCCCGTCATGCCTTCCTCCCCGGAACTGCGTCGCATCGCCGACGCACTCCTCGCCGAGCCGACACGCTCCCCCGCGACCGTGGGGGCCGAGAACGGGCTCGGCGCGAGCGCGCTGGCCCGGCGCTTCCGCACCGAGACCGGATGGACGCCGCTGCGCTGGCGCAACCGGCACACGCTGGGACGTGCCGCCGAGGAACTGCGGCGCGGGAGCGGAGTCGCCGTGGTCGCCGCCGAGTCCGGGTACGGGAGTCCTCAGGCGTTCGCGCGCGCGTTCCACAGGGAGTGGGGCGTCGCACCCTCCGCCCTCGCCGAGCGGACCCGCGGACGGACACCGGCCGGCCGACGCGGCGCGGAGCTCGGCCCGCAGTGCAACGGGTACCACGTGGTGATCTGGGTCGCCGTCGGCAGCGTCGAGGTGCGCATCGACGAGCGGACGACGGTCGCACACGAAGGTGACATCGCCTGCCTCCCTGCCGGCACCTCCGCAGGTTTCCGGGCAGGAGCCGATTCCGCGGTCCTCCCGCTCGGATGGCTGCCCGGAGGCATCGACGTCGGTGCCGGAGTCATCGCCCGGACGAACGTGCAGGCGCCTCTCCTCCGCCTGGCCGCCTGGGCGTACGCAGACGTCGAACCCGTCACGGGCGGTGATCCGAGGGCCGTCCTGCAGACCGTTCTCGGAGTGGGGGAACCAGCGGGCATCCCGGTCCCGATCGTCGACGCGACGTACGCGCTTCTCGGACGCCTGGCGGAGCAGCCGGCGGACAGCCGGTCGGCCGCCGAGTTCGCCGCACAGCTCGGCGTGGCCCCTGCCGAGCTCCGGAACGCCGTCGAGGCACTGACCGGCACGACGCTCGCGACGTGGCGCGCTCGCACCCGGATGTCCTGGGCGCGGCGGTTGCTGCGCGACGGTCTGCATGCGTCGGAGGTCGCCGCCCGCGTCGGATATGCCGATGCGGCGGCCTTCAGCCGGGCGTTCCGTCGCGCTCACGGCGACTCGCCCACGCGATTCCTCCGGGCGCACTCCTCGCGCACGCCGCTGTGATCCGGGAGGGCGGGGGATCCTGCGAGGGCACCCTCGTCCGCCGCTACCGGCGCACCACCATGGGGGTCCCCGTGACGGGGTCGGGCGTGACCAGCGCATCGAGGCCGAACACCTCCGCCACCCGCTCTTCGGTGAGGAGCTCGGACGGTGCGCCGGTGGCGACGACCCGCCCCTCCTTCATGAGCACGAGGTGGTCGGCGTAGCGCGCAGCCTGGTTCAGGTCGTGCAGCACGGCGATCACGGTCTTGCCCCCGCCGTTGAGGCTTCGCAGAAGATCCAGCAGCTCGTACTGGTGCGCGATGTCGAGGAACGTCGTCGGTTCATCGAGCAGCATCACCGGGGTCTGCTGTGCGAGCAGCAAGGCGATCCAGACCCGCTGTCTCTGGCCGCCGGACAACTGATCGACGTAGCGCTCGGACAGCTCGGCGGTGTTCGTCGCGACCAGGGCGTCGCGGGTGGCGTCGTCGTCGACGGAGCTCCAGCGCTGCAGCCCCGAGTGATGCGGATAGCGCCCGCGTGAGACCAGGTCGGCGACCCGCATCCCCTCGGGAGCGATCGCATCCTGGGGCAGCAGGCCCATCCGGCGGGCGAGTTCCTTGGAACCGTACTCGCCGACCGCACGCCCGTCGAACAGCACGTCGCCGGACTCCGGGCGCAGCACCCGGGCGAGGGCGCGCAGCACGGTCGACTTGCCCGAGGCGTTCGGGCCGAGGATGACCGTGAACGATCCTTCGCGCAGGGCCAGGTCGACGCCGTCTACGACGACCCGGCCGTCGTAGGCCACCACGAGACGGCGTGCTTCGAGTGCCGGATGCGGTGCGGTCATGGGGGCCTCCGGTTCATGCCGACACGCCAGATGTCGGACGTGTTGGACGCATGCGTCCGACATCTGGCGTGTCGGCCCCTCGGGGGGAAGGGGAAGGGGAAGGGGAAGGGGAAGGGGGAAGGGGGAAGGGGGAAGGGTCAGCCCAGGAGGTCTTCGACCTGGTCGATCACCAGGTTGGCGCCGATCACGCCGATGCCGACCATCCAGGTGTCGTCCTCGACCTCGAAGGCGGAACCCGCCGCGACGCCGGGCTGCGCGCCCCAGAGCTTCGTGATCTGCGCCTGGGTGGTCGCGTTCGGGTCACCCCCGGGGCTCATGTAGAAGACCACGTCACCGTCGATCTGCTCGTACAGCTCCGGGCTGAGCTCCATCATCGACCACTCGTTCCAGTCGCGGTCCGCGCCCAGGTCGAAGCCCATGTCGGTCAACAGCGAGCCCGAGAAGGTGCCGGGGCCGTAGAGGCGGAAGTTGTCGGCGCGGAAGCGCACGATCGACGCCGTCGTGCCCTCGGCATCGACGGCCTCCCCGACCTCCGCGGCGCGGTCCTCGACGCCCTGGATGAGCTCGTCCATCGCGTCGCTCCGGTTCACGGCGGCGGCGGTGAGTTCGGCCTGTTCGGTCCAGTTCGTGCCGGTGTCCTCGGAGAAGACGGTGGGCGCGATCGCCGAGAGCTCGTCGTACAGGGCTTCATGGCGCACCTTCGACCCGATGATCAGGTCGGGCGCGAGGTTGGCGATCGCGTCGACGTCGGGCTCGGCGATGAAGCCGATCGGCTCGGTCTCCGCGAGCTCGTCGGCGAGGTAGGCCGGGAAGCCGCGACCGGCACCGATCTCAGGGGCACCGACGGGCGTGATCCCGAGGGCCACCAGCGCGTCGATCTGCGGGGAGTCGAGGACGACGATCCGCTCGGGAACCGTCTCGAACTCGGTCTCGGCCATCGCGTGCTCGACGGTGTACGCGGCGCCCTCGTCGGCCGGGGCAGACTGCTCGGCGGCAGGTGAACTCGAGCAGCCGGTGGCGATCAGGGCGATCGCGGCGAGGGACGCGGCAGCGGTGAAGAGCGGACGGAAGGGGAATCGGGGAGGAGTGGTCACGTGCAACGACCCGAACATATTTGGTTAGGCTAACCAAATATGTTCTCCGTATCCGCCAGCGTGGACCGTCGTCGCGCTCCGGCGGCGGCATCCCGAGTCACGGCCTGGACCGGCGTCGCCCTGGTGTCGGGCATCCTGATCGTCTCGCTCGGGCTGAGCCTGGCGATCGGCGCCCGGTTCGTGCCCCTCGATCAGGTCGTCGCGTCCTTGTTCGGTGCGGGCGATCAGAACGTCCTCAACATCGTCGGAGAGCTGCGCGTCACACGAACCGTCAACGCCGTGATCTGCGGCATCGCGCTCGGCGCGGCGGGGGTGCTGATGCAGGCGCTCACGCGCAACCCGATCGCGGACCCGGGAATGCTCGGCGTCAGCGCCGGTGCGTCGTTCGGGGTCGTCGCCGGGATGAGCGTGTTCGGTGCGCTCGGTGTCGGCGGCGCCGTCTGGCTCGCGCTCGCCGGGGCGGCCCTGGCCTCGGCGGTCATCTTCTGGTTCTCCGGTACGCGGTTCGCCTCGGGTTCGCCCGTGCGACTGATCCTCGCGGGGGTGGCTTTCTCCGCGATCCTGGCGGGCGCATCGCAGGCGATCGTGCTGACGGATGAGACCGTGCTCGATGCGTTCCGCTTCTGGCGGGTGGGCTCGCTCACCGCGCGACCGGTCGAGGAGGCACTCGGCCTGGTCGTGTTCATCGTGGCCGGCGTGATCCTCGCGCTGCTGCTCGGCCCCGCGTTGAATCTCCTGGCCCTCGGAGACGACAGCGCGATGGCCCTGGGCGTCAAGCCGGGCGTCGTCCGTGCGTTGGTCCTCGTCGCCGTCACGCTCCTGTGCGGCACGGCGACCGCGATCGCGGGGCCCATCGCCTTCGTCGGCCTCGTCATCCCGCATCTGCTGCGCCGATTCGTCGGACCCGACCTCCGCATCCTCCTGCCGCTCTCTCTGCTGGCGGCACCCGCGATGCTGCTGCTGGCCGACACGCTCGGCCGCGTCATCGGGGGCGGAGGCGAGGTGCAGGTGGGCATCGTGACCGCCCTGGTGGGCGGCCCCCTGCTCATCGCCTTCGTGGTCGGTCGACGGACGGCGGGGATCTCGTGAGCGCGCACACGCACGCCCTCACGGCCGACGACCGGGTCCTGCGCGGGTCTCGCTGGTCGATGCGTTTCAGCCACCGCGCGGCGCTCGTCTGCGCCGTCCTCGCCGGGCTCCTGCTCGCGCTCCTGGTCGCCGCGCTCATGATCGGCGAGTACGTCGTCACCCCGCACGCGCTGATCCAGACGCTGCAGGGAAACCCGCCGGAGCGACTCGATGAGTTCTTCGTGCTCGGGCGTCGTCTGCCC
Source organism: Microbacterium paraoxydans (assembly GCF_020524545.1). Classification (GTDB taxonomy): domain Bacteria; phylum Actinomycetota; class Actinomycetes; order Actinomycetales; family Microbacteriaceae; genus Microbacterium; species Microbacterium paraoxydans_C. The sequence goes on from NZ_JAIVLG010000006.1 coordinate 235,381, forward strand.
CGCAGCCTGGTCGCAGTGGTCGTCGGGGCGAGTCTGGCGGTGGCCGGCGCGGTGTTCCAGACCTTGACGCGCAATCCGCTCGCGAGCCCCGACGTGATCGGGATCAGCAGCGGAGCCTCGGTCGGCGCCGTGCTCGTGATGCTCGTGCTGGGTGGTTCGCTGGCTCAGGCGGCGCTCGGTGCGGTGGTCGGAGCGCTCGTGATCGCCGGAGTGATCGTGCTGTTCGCCGCACGGTCCGGACTCCACGGCGTGCAGTTGATCCTCACAGGTGTCGCCCTCTCCGCCACCGCCATGGCGGTCGTCGACTACGTGCTCACCCAGGTGTTCGTCGCGAGCGCCACGACGGCGCAGACCTGGCTGGTCGGGTCGCTGCAAGGACGGGGATGGGACGACCTCGTGCCCGCGCTGATCGCCCTCCTGCTGATCGTGCCGCTTCTGCTCGCGGCCGCCCCCGACGCGCGGATGATGGCCCTCGGCGACAGCGTCGCGATCGCGCTGGGCGTGCGCACGGTGCGCGCGCGGTGGATACTGCTGGCCGCGGCGACCCTGTTGGTCGCCGTCGCCGTGGCCACTGCCGGACCCATCTCGTTCATCGCGCTCATCGCGCCGCACATCGCCCGCCGGCTCAGCGGCACCACCAGCTTCCTCGCGGCGGGCCTGGTGGGGGCGCTGCTGCTCCTCGCCGGCGACCTGCTCGCGCAGAACATCTTCCCGGCGCCGATCCCGGTCGGGGTCGTCACCATCACCGTCGGCGGCGCATTCTTCCTGTGGCTGCTCTGGAGAGAGGGGGCTCGGCGTGGCTGAGCACACCGTCAACCGCGTCCGTCCCCCGCAGCGCCCCCGGCGCACCGGGGCACGGGTCTTCCCCGCCCGCGTGAGCGCTGTGCGCGATCTGACCCCGCACATGCGACGCCTCACGATCGCGGCGCAGGAGCTTGCCGACTATGCGCCGGTCGGGCCCGACGAGTACCTCGGGCTCCTGCTCCCGCGGTCGGAGGAGCACCCGCTGGTTCTTCCCCGCAACGACGGGACGGAGAACATCCGTGCGGCGGTCGCGGCCATCGCGGAGGACGAGCGTCCCGACCTGCGCTGGTACACGGTGCGGGATCACCGCCCTGATGCCGAGGAGCTCGACATCGATTTCGTCGTGCACGGCGATGAAGGGCCGGGCACCCGATTCGCCGGGCGTGCGCAGGTCGGTTCGGCTCTCGGCATCCGCGAGTGCACCGCGCTGTACGCCCCGCTGCCCGAGACCCGTTCGCGCGTGATCGTCGGCGATGAGTCCGCACTTCCGGCGATCGCCCGGATTCTGGAGACGACCGATGCGCCACAGACGCACGTGTTCATCGAGATCGCGGATGCGGCCGAGAAGCAGGACCTCGCGGGTGAGGTCACGTGGGTCGAACGCGGCGGAGAGCTCCCCGGGGCACGACTGCACGAGACGATCCGCGCCGCTGCTCTCCCGGAGGAGATCGACTACGCCTGGGTCTGCGGTGAGCGGCTCGCGGTGCAGGAGATTCGTCGGCATCTCGTCGACCACGGTGTCTCGAAGGACCGCATCACCTTCTCCGGCTACTGGCGTCTGGGGGAAGCACGAGGCTGAGAGGGGCCATCGCCGACCGCGGATAGGGTGGACGGATGTCTTCCGGCTTCGAATGGGAATCCTGGATCGGCACGGTCGTGGCGATCGCGGTCGCCGTGGTCAGCGTGACCGCTCTCCTCGTCCTGCTGCGATTGGTCACGGTGCTCGTGGGCCGTCGCCTGCCCTGGGTGCGTGATCTCGCGCGGAGGGTGCGCAACGCGGCCACGGCGACGGCGCTCGTGGTCGCGGTCTGGATCGCCGGCGCGACCACGGTCGCGGGGGAGCAGGAGTGGTGGCCGGCGGTCTCCCGGCTCTTCCTGATCGCGACCATCATCACCGGGTCCTGGCTCATCGCCGCCGCCGTCTCCTTCGGCTTCGAACGGCTGATCGCCCGCGAGGAGATCGTCCTGGTCGGTCCGGAGGCCCGCCGTCGGCGCACGCAGCTGCTCGTCATCCACCGGCTCGTCCTGGTCACGATCGCCGTGCTCGCCCTCGGTACCGTGCTGTTCACCTTCCCCGAGATGCGCGCGGTCGGTACGAGCCTTCTCGCGTCGGCCGGAATCGCGAGCATCATCGCCGGTCTCGCGGCGCAGTCGATCCTGGGAAACCTCATCGCCGGGGTGCAGGTGGCCTTCACGGACGCGATCCGCGTCGGGGACGTCGTGGTGGTGGAGGGCGAATGGGGACGGATCGGCGAGATCAACCTGTCGTACGTGGTCGTCTACATCTGGGATGAGCGACGCCTCGTCGTGCCGTGCAGCTACTTCACGTCGACACCGATCGAGACGTGGACACGCAGATCCGACAAGATCCTCGGCACCGTGTATCTGGATCTGGACTGGCGTGTGCCGATGGACGCTGTGCGCGAGGAGTTCCAGCGCATCGTGGAGGCATCGCCGGCGTGGGACGGTCGATCCTCGAGCGCCCTGGTGACGGATGCGCAGGGCGGACACGTCACCGTCCGGCTGGTGATGTCCGCCAAGGACTCCGACGACCAGTGGACGATCCGCTGCGAGGTGCGGGAGAAGATGGTGGGCTGGTTGCAGCGGGAGTATCCGGACGCACTGCCTCGCACCCGAGTGGAGCTCGAACCTCAGTCGGATTCCTCGTCCGCACCCTCGACGGGTTCCTCCGCGTCGTAGTCGGCTGCGGTCTGCGCGGCCGACTCGGTGATCGGGAAGACGATCGAGCTGACCTCGGTGGTCGCCCCGAAGCCGAGACCGAGCGAGAGGGGATCGACGGCGGGCTCCTCACCGAGCGTCTCGGCTTCGGAGCGCTCCACGGGCTCCGAAGGCAGCGCCCACGGACTCTCTTCTTCTTCCGGCTTCTGCTGGAACATTCCCATGGGTCCATTGTGAACCCCCGCCGCGGTGCGGAGGCCGGATTCACCCGGGATCGATCGGATGCCGGAGACAGGGCGGACGGTCAGCCCGCCGCGTGGCGCACCGCCTCGACCAGCGCGCGCCACGGCCCGTCGAGCGCGGAGTCAGGCAGCTCGCGTTCGCGGCGTTCCACCGGAGTCCGGGCGCGAATGCTCCACACGAACCGGTCCGCGCCGGTGCCGGTCGGCGCCTCCTGATCCCAGGGGCATCGGTCGATGAGGTCGACCCAGTCGCCGGCGTCGTCGGGTCCTGCTTCCACCTGCCACCGGCGACGGATGCCCGCGATGCCGCCCGTGCGGACGACGGCGATCACGATCGGGGCATCAGTCGCGGGAGGAGGCTCGCTCATCTGCATAGACTCCCACGACGGTCCACGCGCGTCGAGCCGCAGCAGCCGTGGTCTCGTCGATCGCCGTGGCTGCGGCGACCGTCGCATCGGCGAACTCGACGAAGGACGCCGTGCTCGACAGGCCGCCGGTGAGCGCCCGGTACCAGACCGTCCCCGCGCGCTCCCAGGCCTTGCCGCCGAGGTCGATGGCGAACAGGGCGAAGGCGCGGTTGGGGATGCCGGAGTTGATGTGCACGCCGCCGTTGTCCTCGGTCGTGCGCACGAAGCCGCTCACGTGGTCGGGCTGCGGGTCTCTGCCGAGCTCGTCATCGTCGTACGCGGTGCCCGGGGCGATCATCGAGCGCAGCGCCGCGCCCTCGACGGCATCCGTGAAGATCTCGGCACCGATCAGCCAGGAGGCGCCGTCCGCCGTCTGCCCGAGCGCGTACTGCTCGGTCAGGGCGCCGAAGACGTCGGCGATCGACTCGTTCAGCGCGCCCGGCTGGCCCTGGTACTCGAGGTTCGCCGTGTGCTGCACGACGCCGTGCGCGAGCTCATGCCCGATGACCGTGAGCGAGCCGGTGAAGTGCTGGAACACCTCGCCGTCGCCGTCGCCGAACACCATGCGCTCGCCGTCCCAGAACGCGTTGTCGTAGTCGACGCCGTAGTGGACCGTCGCATCCAGAGGGGCACCGGCATCGTCGAGGGAGTTGCGCCCGAAGGCCGACAGCAGCATCTCGAAGGTGGCGCCGAGACCGTCGAAGGCTTCGTTGACCGCGCCGTCGGCCACGGGGGCGTCGTCTTCGCCGCGAACCACCGCACCGGGCAGGCGCTGCGTGTTGCCGGCGTCGCTGATGGTGCGGTTCGGGGCGTCCGACAGCTGGGCGACCAGGTCGCCGTTCTCGTCGATCGACAGGTCGATGCGGGCGCGGAACGGTGGTCGTCCGGCTGTGAGCGTCTGTCTCGCGGCCGCCGCAGCCTTCGGGAAGCGCCCCGATTCGGCCAAGCGTGCGAGCAGGTACGACGGGACCACTCCATGACGCTGTGTCGATTCTGTGCTGCTCATGGATCGACCCTACGCCGGGCCTCGGACGCCCGTGGGACGCGGAAGCATGATGTGAAGGAGATCTCACGCTGTGAAGGAGGCTTCGGCCCGGGCTCCCCTTCATTGCGTGAGATCTCCTTCATGACGCGTGCGCTCGCCGGAGCGGTTTCACTCCCGCTCGATGCTCAACACGGTCGTGCGGATGCCGTCGGACTCGTACTGCACCGGCATCCCGGGGTGTGCGGACGAGAACCAGAAGATGCCGTCGGCGGTGTCGTACCGCCGACACGTCAGCTCGCCCAGCGGCGAGGACAGCGGCACGGTCGACATGCTCGTCGTCTCGGCGTCGAAGGCCGCGTGACCCTGGAGCTCGATCCAGGTCACCCGGCTCGAGACGACCGCGTTCGGGTCGGCCGCGGCCCAGCGATCGAGGGTCGCGCCCTCCTCATCCGTGTGGTGGAAGCGGTTGACGTGCTCGCCCAGCGGCCCGTCGGGGCCTTCCAGGAGGAGGCGGATGCGCTTCCCCTTGCCGGTCGCGTCTCTGATCTCTTCGGCGGTGAACGGCGTCGGCAGGAGGCCGGGGCCGAGCAGGTGCGGGTCGGGATCGGTCATGCACCCAGTCTGCGGCACGGGTGACCGGTACGTCACGGGATGGTCTCGATGACCGCCGACCCGGGGACCTCCTTGACAGAATTGCGTTCTGTATACAGAATACGAGTACGTCCGAAGGGCGTTCCCGACACGATCTTCCAATGATGAAAGAGGTAGCGAGATGGCACGTGCGAACGTGACGCGGTATCTGGCACTGGGCGCCGCCGGCGCTCTGGCCCTGGGGCTGGCCGCGTGCAGCGGCGGCGGGGGAGGCGGCGGCGTCGATGCCGACGGCAACGCGACGGTCATCTGGTCCACCTGGGGAACGGCGGACGAGCTGACCCGCTACGAGGAGTTCAACAAGGACTTCATGAAGCGTCACCCCGACATCACCGTCAAGCTCCAGCCCGTCGCCGGCTACGGCGACTACCACTCCAAGCTGCTCGCACAGCTCACCAGCAACACCGCGCCCGATGTGTTCTACGTCGGTGACGACATGATCGGCCAGTTCGTCGCATCCGACCGGCTGATGCCGCTCAGCGACCTGATGGAGTCCGATGCGAGCCAGACCACGAAGGACGACTTCTTCCCCGGCCTCTTCGGGGCGGCAGAGGAGGACGGCGAGGTCTACGCGGCCCCGAACGACTCGAACCCCGACGTGTTCTGGTACGACAAGCAGGCGCTGGAAGCCGCCGGGATCACCGAGGATCCCGCCACGCTGGCCGAGAACGGCGAGTGGACGACCGACAAGTTCCTCGAGATGAACACCAAGCTCCACGACGCCGGCCTCACCGGGACGATGTACTGGAACTACTGGGCCACGCACTGGAGCTGGCTGTCGTCCCAGGGGCTTCCGGCGCCGTACGACGAGTCGGACGCCTTCGTCGCGAACGAGGACCCCGCCTCGGTGGAGTCGGTGCAGCAGCTCGGCGACCTCTTCCAGGACGGCACCTTCGTCGTCGCCGACACGCTTCCCGACGGCGCCGGAGCGGACAGCGTCTTCGTGACGCACAAGGCCGGGTTCTTCGTGCAGGGCCGCTACACGATCGGGACGGTCAAGGCCACGGGTGAGGAAGACAGCTACGACATCGTCCGCTGGCCGACGCCCGACGGCGAGGCCGCTCCCACCGGGGTCGCGACGAGCTTCCTCGCGATCAACGGCAAGACCAAGGTGAAGGACGCGGCGTTCACCTTCTGGACCGAGTTCCTCTCCGCCGAGGGCCAGACCTTCCGTCTCGAAGGCGGCGGCAACGCGGTCCCGTCGATCAAGGGCGCCGACGACGTCGTGCTCGAAGGCGGCTACCCGGTGCACGCGCAGACGTTCCTCGACATGCGCGACATCGGCTTCACGAACTACCCCGCCGAGGCCCGCGTGCCCGGTCTGCCGGTCGCCATCTCCGAGGAGTTCCAGAAGCTCTACGAGGGCAAGACCGATGCGCAGGAGACGCTCGACACGATCGCGGGCGTGGTCGAGGACCGGTCGGAGAAGTAGGAGTGAGCACGCTCACCGAGAACGGACGGATGCCGCAGGCCACGCCTGCGGCATCCGTCCCGCCCCTGCGCCGGGAAGCCGCCTGGCGCCGGCGGGATCGGGCCTGGGGCTACGTCTTCGTCGCTCCGCAGCTGCTCGGCATGGCGCTGTTCGTCGTGCTGCCGTTCGCCGCCAGCCTGGTGCTGGCCTTCGCCGAGTGGGACGGCCTGGGCGAGCTCACGTGGGTGGGGCTGGCGAACTTCGCCGATCAGCTGCAGGACCCGCTGCTCGCACGCGCGATCATCAACACCCTGCTGATCGCGATCATCACCGTCCCGATCGGCCTCACGCTCGCGGTCATCGTCGCCGTCGCACTCGAGAAGCTGAAGACGCGCACGCTCTACCTGATCCTGTTCTTCGCCCCGGTGGTCACCTCGACCGTTGCCGTCGCCATGATCTGGCAGCAGATGTTCCGCGCGGACGGGCTGCTCTCGACCACGATCTCGAAGGTCTTCGGGATCACGCCCCCGGATTGGCTGCAGGATCCGAAGCTCGCGCTCCTCGCCGTCTGCATCGTGACGATCTGGTCGTCGATGGGTCTGAACGTCGTGATCTTCCTCGCCGGGCTGCAGAACATCTCGCCCTCGGTGATCGAGGCCGCCCGCATCGACGGCGCCGGCGCCGTGCGGCTGTTCACCAGCATCCGGCTCCCGCTGCTCTCGCCGATCGTGTTCTTCTCCTCGGTGATCGCGTTCATCTCGTCGTTGCAGACCTTCGACACGGTCTACGTGCTGGTCTCCGGCGGCGGCCCCGACAACGCGACGCGCACGATCGTGTATCACATCTTCGACCTCGGCTTCGGGCGTTTCGAGTTCGGGCTGTCCAGCGCGGCCAGCATCATCCTGCTCGTGCTCACCCTGGTCATCACGGCCATCCAGTTCGGTGCGCAGAAGAAGTTCGTCCACTACGAGGATGACCCGGCATGACCCTCCAGACCACACCCCTCGGCGACGCCGCCGCCCCCGCGACCGACTCCACCGTCGCGCTCACCGCTCCCGGATACCGTCAGCGTGGACGGGGAGGACCGGGGCCGGGACGCGCCCGTCGGCGTCTCGGCTCGACCGCGCTGCACGTGCTCCTCGTCATCGGCGGCATCTCGATGGTGTTCCCGTTCGTCTGGATGCTGCTGACGTCGTTCAAGACCCTTCCGCAGCTGCTCAAGAACCCGCTGGAGTTCCTGCCGAACCCGTGGACCGTCGACAACTACGTCGAGGCCTGGAACGCGGTGCCGTTCGCGCAGGCCTACCTGAACAGCGCGTACATCGCCGTGCTGGTGGTGGTCGGCACCCTGATCACCGCGTCGATGGCGGGCTACGCGTTCGCCCGCATCCGCTTCCGGGGCAGCAAGGTGATCTTCATCGTGTTCCTCGCGACGCAGATGATCCCGGCGCAGGTCACCCTGATCCCCTTCTACCTCCTGATGTCACAGCTCGGCTGGGTGGACTCGCATCTCGCGCTGATCGTGCCCGGGATGATCGCGAACCCCTTCGCCGTGTTCCTGATGCGGCAGTTCGTCCTCGCGCTGCCGCGTGAGCTGGAGGAGGCGGCGCTGGTGGACGGCGCGGGCCGCTGGCGCATCTTCTGGAGCATCGTGCTGCCGAACCTGAAACCCGGTCTCGCCGCGCTCAGCATCATCACCGCCCTCGGCGTCTGGAACGCCTTCCTGTTCCCGCTGGTGCTGCTGAACACCCCGGATCTGTTCACCGTCCCGCTGCTGCTGACCTCGTTCCAGGGGCAGTTCGGCTCCATCAACTACGGGCTCGTGATGGCGGCATCGGCGATCGCCACCGTGCCGATGCTCATCGTGTTCGTGATCGGCCAGCGGAAGATCCTCAACAGCATGGCCGCCTCGGGACTCGGAGGGCGGTGATGACGGATCCTGCCGTCCTCGCCGGACGCCACCTCGATCTCATCTCGGCGCCGTTCACGCTGCCGCGCTCTCGTGTGCTCGTGTTCCGCGCCGAGGACGGGAACGGCGTGCGCGTGCACACCTCGGAGTACGAGCGGCGGCTGTCGGAGTGCCGGGTGCTGGATGCTCTGACCGTGATCGGTCCTGGCGGTGACGTGCTCCCGGTGACCGACGTGCATCCGTCGCGGGTGGTGTTCGGGCTGGGAGCGGCGACGCTGACCTTCGCCGACCCCTCCGCGCTCAGTCTGGGCGGGGATCCGGGAGCGCGCCTGAGCCTGCGGCGTCCGGATGACAGCGTCGAGGAGCATCCGCTCGGCGGCGGCATCCGGCTGCACGTCGACGCGGATCGTGCGGTCTCGGTGGAGCGCGGCGACCACGCTGCGGCGCTCGCCGAGACCGAGCGGGTGTGGGGCGACTGGTTCGCGAAGTGCCCGCGCGTGCGCGACGATCTGCAGGAGATGACCGCGTTCTGCTGGTGGGTGCTCGGGGCGAACATCGTCGAGCTGCCCTCTCTCGGCGACGCGCGAGCCATCGTGCCGTCGAAGATCGGCTACGTCGGTCTCTGGCAGTGGGATGCGTACTTCATCGCCGTCGGGTTGCGACACGGCGACCCGGAGCTCGCGCGCGAACAGCTCGACCTCGCCTTCCGGTTCGCCCAGACCGACGGGCAACTGCCCGACGTGGTGCACGAGCTTGGTGTGCTCGCGACCAGCGACGACTTGCCCGAGAGTGACCGCGCCAACCTGCGCAGGGCCGGGTCGCAGATCGCCGACCCGAGCGCACCGGTGCCGCTGACCAAGCCGCCGCTCGCCGCGTGGGCGCTGCGCAAGGTGCTCGAGGTCGAGGACGCCCCCGACTACGCGAGGACGCAGCTGGCGCGCATCGTCCGCTCGCAGGACTGGTGGTTCGCCGGGAGCGACCTCGACCATGACGGGATGCCGGAGTACGGGCACCCCTATTCGTCGGGGCTCGACGACAGCCCGATCTTCGACGGGCCGCTGCCGACAGCCGCGCCCGATCTGGGGGCGTACCTGGTGCGGCAGGACCTCGAACTCGCCGACCTGCTGCGCCGCTACGAGCCGGGGGCCGACGTGTCGCGCTTCGAGGAGAGGGCCGCGACCACGCAGGAGCTGCTGTTGCGGATGTGGGATCCCGAGCGGGCACGCTTCCTCGCCTTCGGCGGAGGGGAGCCGCAGCTCAGCGACACCGTCGTCGGGTTGATGCCGCTGCTCACGGGCACGCTGCCGACGTCGATCGCCGAGGCGTTGCGCGCTGCCGTCGACGACCCTTCGCGGTTCGCTCAGCCCTGGGGGCTGCCGACGGTCGCAGCTTCCGACCCCGACTATTCGGACGAGCGGATGTGGCGCGGGCCGGTGTGGGTCAACACGAGCATGCTTGTCGCCGAGGGGTTGGAGGCGTCGGGGTACCCCGAGCGCGCGCGGGAACTGCGGGCGCAGACGGTGGCCCTCGTCATCCACGGCGGCGGTCCGCACGAATACTTCAACCCGCGCACGGGGTTCAAGGCCGAGCGTGCGACGACCGCCTTCGGGTGGTCGGCCGCCCTGTTCATCGACCTCGCGGTCACGCTGTCGCGCGGTTGAATCGGCGAGCTGGGTGTGGTGAAACGGCGAGTCCGGGCCGGGAGCGCCCGGCGGGAGTCAGGCCGTGAAGTAAGAGCTCGTGGCGTTGTCGAGGATGCGCTGCATGCCGTGCATCCAGTTGAGCTTGAGGGCGTCGACCGCGCCGGGGATATCGCCGTCGGCGAGGTGCCGAGCGATCTCGGCGTGCTCGGCGGCGACACGTTCGACCTTGACGTCTTCGGGCACGAGCAGCGACTCGTAGCGGTGGAACGAGCTGCGCACGTTGTCGATCACGGCCAGGAGGCGGGTGTTCGGGCAGGCGGACAGCATCACGCTGTGCCACTCGTCGTCCTTGGTGATGACCAGCTGGTGCTCCACGAGCTCGTCCGCGAAGGCGTCGGCCATCGCCTTGAGCCTCTTCCCGATCGCGCGCAGCTCCTCGGGCGGACTCAGCTCGAGCGCCAGGCTCTCGAGTGCAGCCATGACCGGCGCGAGGTCACGGAACTCGGACGCACTGAGCGGCACGAAGCGGAAGCCCTTGCCGTTCTCGCTCTCGATCTGCCCTTCGGACTCCAGGGCGATGAGTGCCTCGCGCAAGGGTGTGCGGCTCACGCCGAGCTCGGTGGCGAGCTGGACCTCGTTGATGCCCTCGCCGGGCTGCACGAGTCCGGCGCGCATGCGGGTCAGCAGCTCCTGTCGAACTTGCGAGCGCAGGTTCTTGCGTTCGATCGCCATGCGTCCCCTCTTCTGCCGCCTGCCCGTCAGCCTATGGGTTGACGAGCCTCGGACGACGTCCTAGTGTGTTGTATACAGAATACAGCCGATCGTCGAATCGCACCAGTGCGTCGCAGGATCGGCCGGCCATGACTCAGAGAGGAGGCTTCGTGCCCGCACCCGGTGGCGACCAGCCCGCCCGACGCGTCCGCCTCGACGCCCTCGCCTACGGCGGCGACTACAACCCCGACCAGTGGTCGGAGGAGACCTGGCACGAAGACATCCGGCTCATGCGCGAAGCCGGTGTGAACCTGGTGAGCCTGCCGATCTTCAGCTGGCCCCAGCTCGAGCCCGAGCCTGGGGTGTACGACTGGGCGTGGCTCGACCGCATCATCGACCTGCTGTGGCAGGCGGGCATCGCGATCGACCTCGCCACCGCCACCGCGACCCCGCCGTCCTGGCTGCTGCGGGCTCACCCAGAGATGGCGCCGTGGGATTCCGACGGGCACCGGCTCGAGTTCGGCTCCCGCCAGACCTACTGCCCCTCATCGCCGATCTGGCGCGAGAACGTCGCTCGCATGACCAGGGCGATGGCGGAGCGGTACGGGGAGCACCCGGGCCTTGCGATGTGGCACATCTCCAACGAGTACGGTGACCACACGTCCCGGTGCTGGTGCCCTGAGACGGCCCGACACTTCCGTCGCTGGCTGCAGGACCGCTACGGCGACCTCGACGGGCTGAACGCGGCCTGGGGAGTGAACGTGTGGGGTCAGCGCTACACAGCGTGGGAGCACATCGAGACGCCGAAGAAGGCGCCGGGCCCGGTGAACCCCACCCAGCTGCTCGACTTCGAGCGCTTCTCGTCCGACGCCCTGCTGGAGCTGTTCCAGATCGAGATCGACGTGCTGCGCGAGGTCACCCCCGACATCGCCGTGACCACGAACTTCATGAGCATGTTCCGAGACCTGGACTACTGGGACTTCGCCGCCGTCGAAGACGTGGTGACCGACGACGCCTACCCGGAACCCGCCGACCCGACCTCTCACGTCGGCGCCGCCCTCAACTACGGCCTGATGCGCTCGCTCAAGGGCGGACAGCCCTGGCTGCTGCTGGAATCCTCGGCCAGCGCGACCAGCTGGCGCGACGTGAACGTGCCCAAGGCTCCGGGCAAGATCCGCATCGAGAGCCTGCAGGCGGTCGCCCATGGCTCCGACGCCGTCATGTTCTTCCAGTGGCGCCAGGCCAAGTACGGCCAGGAGAAGTTCCACTCCTCGATGCTCGGCCACCGTGGCGAGCGCTCACGCAGCTTCCGCGAGACCAAGGCGCTGGGCAACGAGCTGAAGAAGCTCGAGCCGGTGCGCGGCACCCGGGTGCGATCGCGCGTGGCGCTGGTCGTGGACTGGGACTCGTGGTGGGGCACCAGCGCAGTGGAGTCTCTCCCCTCGCAGCGGTTGCAGTGGGCGCAGCAGGCCCGGGCCTGGCACCGCGCCCTGTACACGCTCGGACAGCCGGTGGATGCTGTGCGCGCGACGGGACCGTTCGATGCATACGACGTGGTCGTGGTGCCGAACCTCTACATCGTCGAACAGCCGCAGGCCGAGGCGCTGCGAGCGTTCGTCGAGCGCGGAGGGCACCTCGTCGTCGGACCGTTCTCCGCAGTGGTGGACGCCACCGAGAAGGTGCACGACGGCGGGGCGCCGGGACCGCTGCGCGACCTGCTGGGCATCGAGGTCGACGAGCAGTGGCCGATCGCCGACGGGCTGACCGAGAGCATCGACTACGCGGGGGAGATCCTGACCGTGCCGTCGTGGAGCGAATGGCTCGAGGCCGACGACGACGTCGAGGTCCGCGGGACGTATGCGAGCGGCGAGCTCGACGGTCTGCCCGCGGTGACCCGTCGCGCGACCGGGGAGGGATCCGCCTGGTACGTCAGCGCGATGTTCGACCCGGCGGGGCTGCTCCCGGTGCTCCGCGATGTGCTGCACACGGCCGGGCTCCCCGCCAGGGAGCACACCGACGTCGAGGTCGAGGTGGTCACCCGCGCCGACGACACCACCGACTACACGTTCTACCTCAACCACGGACGTACCCCCGTCACGTTCGAGATCCCGGCTCCCGGGGTCGACCTGCTCACCGGTCTCCGCCATGCGGACCGGCTGGAGCTCGACCGCTACGGCGTCGCCGTGCTCGCCGCGCCCCGCGCCGAGTCCATCCCCTTTGCCACCCTGATCCCTGTGAAGGAGGACGCATGACCGCCCCGTTCGTGCATCCGTACATCCCCAACACCGCACCCGAGTCCCGCGCGGCGATGCTCGCGGCCGTGGGCACCGCGTCGGTCGACGAGTTCTACACCGACATCCCGGCCGCCCTCCGCCTCGGGCGACCGCTCGATCTGCCCGCGCCGTTCGTGGCCGAGCAGGACCTCGCCCGCCACGTGCGGGGGCTGCTCGCCAAGAACCGCACGACCCAGGAACGGCTGAGCTTCCTCGGCGCCGGCACCTATCACCACTACGTGCCCGCGGTCGTCGACGAGGTCATCGGGCGCAGCGAGTTCCTGACCGCCTACGCCGGCGAACCCTACGAGGACCACGGACGGTTCCAGGCGCTCTTCCAGTACCAGTCGCTGATGGCCGAGCTGCTGGAGATGGACGTCGTGAACGTCCCGGTCTACGACGGCTACCAGGCGACCGCCACCGGCCTCACGATGTCGGGGCGCCTCACCGGCCGCGGGCGGGTGCTGGTCGTGAGCGACGTGCTCCCCGCGAAGCTTGCGAAGGTGCACGACTACGTCCGCGCCCACCTCACGCTGGAACACGTGCCGACCATCGACGGCACGGCCGATGTCGACGCGGTCCGCGCAGCACTGGGCGATGACGTGGCCGCCGTCTGGGTCGAGACGCCCAGCGCCACCGGTGCCGTCGAGGCGGCGTTGCAGGACATCGCGGATGCCGCGCATGGGGCCGGCGCCGTGCTCGTCGTCGGCACCGACCCGATCGGCTACGGTGTTCTGAGCCCGCCCGCCGTCTCGGGAGCGGACATCGTCACCGGAGACATCCAGTCCCTCGGCCTGCACCAGTGGTTCGGCGGCGCCCACGGCGGGTTCATCGCCGTGCACGACGATCCTCGGTTCGTGATGGAGATGCCGTCTCGTCTGTTCGGACTCGCCACCACCGACGTGCCCGGCGAGTACGGTTTCGGCGACGTCGCCTACGACCGCACCTCGTTCGCGCACCGCGAGGAGGGGAAGGAATGGGTCGGCACGGCCGCGGCCCTCTGGGGCATCGCCGCCGGGGTCTACCTGGCGCTGATGGGTCCCACCGGCATGGCCGAGCTCGGTGAGGTGCTGCTCGCCCGCACCCGCTACGCGCAGCAGGCGCTCGCCGCGGTGCCGGGAGTCTCGCTCGACGACGATGCCGTGCACCTGCGCGAATTCACCGTGACGTTCAGCGAGGTCACGGCGGGCGCGGTCGTGGCGATGCTCCGTGCCCGGGGCATCGAACCCGGCGTGGTCGTGGGGGAGCACCGCCTGCTCGTCTGCGTCACCGAACTCACCTCCCAGGCCGATATCGACACCCTGGCGGGCGCGCTCGCCGAGGTCACGGCCTCCCCCCTCGCTGCGAAGGAGCAGAACCGATGAGCCTCCCCATCGCCCCGAAGCCCGCCCTCCGACGCTTCCAGCAGGCGCGCTGGGACGAGCCGATCATCTTCGAGCTGACCGCCCCCGGCGAACGCGGCGTGCTGGTCTCGCAGGTCGAGCCCGGCGTGCGCGAGGCAGTGGGGGATGTCGTCGCCGCGCTGCCGTCTTCGCTGCGCCGTCTCGCGAAGCCGACGCTTCCCGAGATGGGACAGATGCGCGTGCTCAAGCACTACCTGCGACTGTCGCAGGAGAACCTCGGCGCCGACGTCAACGTCGACATCGGACAGGGCACGTGCACCATGAAGTACGCGCCCAAGATCAACGACCAGCTCGCGAACACCCCGCAGCTCACCGCGATGCATCCGCACCAGGATCCCGCCGACGCGCAGGGCGTGCTCGAGATCGTCTGGCAGCTGGAGCGGATGCTCGCCGAGATCTCGGGCATGGATGAGGTCTCGCTGCACACCCAGGGCGGTTCGGCGGCGATCTGGTCGAACATCGCGATGATCCGCGCCTTCCATGAGGCGAACGGGGAAGGCGAACAGCGCCGCGAGGTCATCACCACGATCTTCAGCCACCCCTCGAACGCGGCCGCCGCGAAAGCCGCGGGGTATGAGGTCATCACCGTCTACCCCGACGCCGACGGCTACCCCTCGCTCGATGCGCTGAAGGCGGCTCTGTCGCCGCGCACCGCGGCCATCATGGTCACCAACCCCGAGGACACCGGCATCTACAACCCGGCGATCCGCGAATGGGTGGACGCGGCGCACGCCGTGGGCGCTCTCGCCTCCTACGATCAGGCCAACGCCAACGGGATCCTCGGCATCACGCGTGCCCGCGACGCCGGGTTCGACGTGTGCCACTTCAACCTGCACAAGACGTTCGGAACTCCGCACGGCTCGGGTGGACCGGGGTCGGGGGCGAACGCTGTGAGCGCGGCGCTGGCCCCGTTCCTGCCCGGACCGCGCGTGGTGCGCGCCGACGACGGGACCTTCGCCGTGGCCGAGGCCGGTGAGCTGTCGATCGGCGCGGTCGGGCCCTTCTTCGGCGTCATCCCCGCGCTCGTGAAGGCGTACTCGTGGATCATGGCGCTGGGCGCGGAGGGTCTCCTGGCCGCCGCCGAGACCGCTGTGCTGAACAACAACTACCTGATGGCGAAGGTGCTCGCGATTCCCGGAGCCTCGGCTCCTTATGCCACCGGGCGCCGGCGGATCGAGCAGGTGCGGTACTCGTGGGAGGAGCTGTATCAGGAGACCGGCATCTCGTCGGAGGAGATCGGCGTGCGCATGAGCGACTTCGGCATGCACTACTGGACCAGTCATCACCCCTACGTGGTGCCCCAGCCGTTCACGCTCGAGCCCACCGAGTCGTACTCGATGGCGGAGCTCGACGAGTACGCCGCGACCCTCGCCGAAGTGGCACGCGAAGCACGGGAGACCCCCGAGGTGGTGCGCACCGCCCCGCACAACCAGACCGTGCACCACACGCACCACGACGACCTGGACGACCCCGAGCGCTGGGCGATCACGTGGCGGGCGTATCAGCGCAAGTACTTCCCCGCGGAGTCCGACGCGTCGTGATCGGACTCGTCGTCAATCCGGTCGCCGGAGTCGGCGGGCCTGCGGGCCTCGCCGGCTCCGACGGTGCGGACGTGCAACGCCTCGCCCGCGCGCGCGGTGCCCACTCCCGTGTGCAGGAGCGGGCGGCCGTCGCGCTGTCGGTGCTCGCAGAGCGGCATCCGGGACTCGAGGTCGCGACCGTCGACGGGCCCATGGGCGCCGATGCCGTGCGCGCCGCGGGGCTCTTCCCTCGTGTCGTCGGGGCGGGTTCGCGTGATGTCGGCCGCACCGCATCAGGCGATTCCGCCGGAACAGGCAGCTTCGGCGCGGAGTTGCCTGATGCCGCGGAGTTGCCTGATGCCGCGGAGGCGACCGAGGCGGCGGACACTTCCCGCGCGGTGGCAGCGCTGGCCGTCGCAGGTGTCGACCTGATCCTCGTGGTCGGAGGCGACGGGACGCTGCGGGACGCGTGTGCCGGGCTCGAGGCCGCCGCCTCCTTCGACACGGTGCACGCCGACACGCCAGATGTCGGACGATCCGCCGGTGAAAGTTCCGACATCTGGCGTGTCGGCGTGCAGGTGGCTCCGGCCGCGGGTGTGCCCGCCGTGCTCGGGGTGCCGGCCGGTGTGAAGATGTACTCGCCCGTGTTCGCGGTCAGTCCGCGGGCGGCAGGCGCGACCGCGGCCGACTGGGTGGCCCAGGGTGGACTCCCCACCGAGGACCGCGAGGTGCTCGACATCGACGAGGTCGCGATGCGGCGGGCCCGGGTCGAGCCCACGCTGTACGGCATGCTCCGGGTGCCCTACCGTGCCGGGCGCACCCAGGCCCGCAAGGCCGCGACGCCGGCGACCGAGGCCGCGGCCGTCGAAGCAGCCGCACGTGGAGCCGTCGCGCACCTGCGCCCGGGCGTCCGCTATCTGCTCGGTCCCGGGGGCACGACGGCCGAGATCGCGCGGCAGCTCGGCGTCGACGGTTCCCCGCTCGGTGTCGATGTCGTCGTCGACGGCGCCGTGCTCGTCCGCGGAGCCAGCGAGCAGGAGCTTCTCGCCCAGATCGCGCAGGGGGCGGCCCAGGCCGTGGTCACGGTGATCGGCGGTCAGGGATTCCTGCTCGGGCGCGGCAACCAGCAGCTCTCGGCCTCCGTCCTGCGCGCACTCGGCGACGATCCGCTCCTCGTGGTCGCTCCCGAGCAGAAGCTCATCGACCTGCACGGCCGGCCCCTTCTCGTCGACACCGGCGACCCAGACCTGGATGCGAGACTCGCAGGTCACGTCCGTATCGTCACCGGCGTCGGCACCAGCAGCCTCTACCCCGTCACCGCCCCCGAACTGACCCCCGCCTGACAGATCCGGCGGAACGAACCCGAAAGGACCCCCCATGCGTCTCGAGAACAAGAAGGCCATCGTCACCGGCGGCGCCGGAGGCATCGGCCGTGCCACGTCGCTCGCGCTCGCCGCGGAAGGCGCCGCCGTCGCGGTGGTCGACCTGAACGCGGATGCCGCCGAGGCCGTCGCCGCGGAGATCCGTGCGGCGGGCGGCACCGCGATCGCCGTCGCCGCCGACGTCGCGAGCGAGGACGACATCGAACGGGTCATCGCCACCGCGGTGGACGAGCTGGGAGGCGTGAACGTCGTCTTCAACAACGCGGGCATCATCCGTCGCACGACCGCCGTGGAGACGACCGTCGAGGAGTGGGACCGCGTGTTCGGCGTGAACGTGCGCTCGATCTTCCTGATGTGCAAGCACATCGTGCCGATCATGGAAGCAGCCGGAGGCGGCTCGATCATCAACACCGGATCGGGGTGGGGGCTCAAGGGCGGCGGTCAGGCCATCTCGTACTGCGCCTCCAAGGGTGCCGTGGTGAACATGACCCGCGCGCTCGCGATCGACCACGGCCCCGCCGGCATCCGCGTGAACTCGGTCAACCCTGGCGATGTGAACACCGGGATGCTGCGCGACGAGGCGCGTCAGCTCGCGCAGGACACGAACGCCTTCCTCGCCGAGGCCGCGGACCGCCCGCTGCGCCGGATGGGAGAGCCGAGCGAGGTCGCCCAGGCCGTGGTGTGGCTCGCGAGCGACGACTCCTCCTACGTCACGGGCTCGGCCCTCGTCGTGGACGGTGGCGGGATCGCGTAGCCGATCGGGTGGGATCTCCGATGGGTCCCACCCGGCAGACCCCCAGGGCACTCGCGTAAAATCGGCACAATGACCGACGCCCCCTCCGACGCCGCACCCGACCTCGGACCGGGCATCGACCCCGACGACCTCGCCACGACACTGCGCGTGCTCGCCGAGCTGCACACGATCGAC
The DNA here is from genome assembly GCF_020524545.1 of Microbacterium paraoxydans. Taxonomy (GTDB): domain Bacteria; phylum Actinomycetota; class Actinomycetes; order Actinomycetales; family Microbacteriaceae; genus Microbacterium; species Microbacterium paraoxydans_C. The sequence continues at coordinate 253,549 of NZ_JAIVLG010000006.1, forward strand.
AACGAGCACCCGGACTTCGTCGCGGTGCGCCACGCGACGGCGGCGATGTTCAAGGCCGTCAAGCGCGTGCGTCGTAAGGAGATCCGCGACGCGATCGCCGAGGCCGACAAGGCCGTGGTCGCCCGCACCGCCACCGGCGCCCCCGACCGCATCGACGACGAGACCCGTGGCAACGATCTCGCGTCGAGCGTCGTGGACGCCCCGATCGCGGGCGAGCTGCTCAAGCCGCGCAACTGCTACATCTGCAAGCAGCCGTACACGCAGGTCGACGCGTTCTACCACCAGCTCTGCCCCGACTGCGCTCGCTTCAGCCACGGCAAGCGCAACGCCCGCACCGACCTCACCGGCAAGCGCGCCATGCTCACGGGCGGTCGTGCCAAGATCGGAATGCACATCGCACTGCGCCTGCTCCGCGACGGAGCGCACACCACGATCACGACGCGTTTCCCGCGCGATGCGGTGCGTCGGTTCTCCGCGCTGCCCGACTCCGCCGACTGGCTGCACCGCCTGCGCGTGGTGGGCATCGATCTGCGCGACCCGGCCCAGGTCATCGGGCTCGCCGACTCGGTCGCCGCTCAGGGCCCGCTCGACATCCTGATCAACAACGCCGCGCAGACCGTTCGTCGCTCGCCGGGCGCGTACTCCCTGCTGGCGGATGCGGAGCTGCAGCCGCTTCCCGACGGACCCCTGCCCGAGATGGAGACCTTCGGGCACACGGTCGACCCGCACCCGCAGGCGCTGCAGGCCTCGGTCGACTCGCATCCGCTGCTGTCGGTCGCGGCTCTGGGCGGCACGGTCGCCGAGCAGGGCGGGCAGGCGCTCACCGCCGAAGACCTGGCGCGGCTCGCGATGGCCCCCGGGTCCTCGTCGCTCGAGAAGCACGCCGACGGCACCGCGATCGACGCCGGCGGACTCGTGCCCGATGTGAACCGGGTCAACAGCTGGGTGCAGTCGATCGAGCAGGTCGATCCGCTCGAGATGCTCGAGGTGCAGCTCGCCAACACGACCGCGCCGTTCCTGCTGATCAGCCGCCTGCGCGCCTCGATGGCCGCGTCCGATGCGCACCGCAAGTACGTGGTCAACGTCTCGGCCATGGAGGGGCAGTTCTCCCGCCGCTACAAAGGCCCCGGGCACCCGCACACGAACATGGCGAAGGCCGCGCTCAACATGCTGACCCGCACCAGCGCCGGCGAGATGCTCGAGAAGGACGGGATCCTGATGACCGCCGTCGACACCGGCTGGATCACCGACGAGCGCCCGCACTACACGAAGGTGCGGCTCGCTGAGGAGGGCTTCCATGCGCCTCTCGACCTGGTCGACGGCGCCGCACGCGTGTACGACCCGATCGTGCGGGGCGAGGCCGGCGAGGACATCCACGGCGTGTTCCTGAAGGACTACGAGCCCAGCCCCTGGTGACGGTCGCCTGACCCCTTTCGAATCGCGCAAATGGTCCCCTTCAGCGGCCGGATGGGACCATTTGCGCGATTCGAACGGACGAGAGAGGATTCGAACGGGCGAGAGACGCGGGCGGTCAGACGGCGGCCGGATACGGGTGGGGAAGCCACACGGTCACGATCAGGCCGCCGTCCGTGCGGGGTGTGAGCACCAGGGTCCCGCCGTGGGCCTGGGCGATGCGGTCGACGATCGCGAGGCCGAGCCCGGCGCCGGCATGGTCCTCGCCGCGCGTGCGGTCGGCCCCGCGCTGGAACGGTTCGACGAGGGTGGCCACGCGATGGGGGGCCAGCACCTCGCCGGTGTTCTCGACGACGAGCGCGACCGCATGGGGCATCGAGTGCGTCCGCACGGCGACGGATCCGCCGGTCGCCAGGTTGTGCACGATCCCGTTCAGCACCAGGTTGGTGACCAGCTGCGGCAGCAGCGCGGACGAGCCGAGCACCGGCGCGGGGGCGCCACCCACCTCGACGGCGACGCCGCGACGGTCGGCCAGGGGCAGCAGCGCCTCCACGGCCTCCTCCGCGAGGAGCGAGAGGTCGACGATCTCGCGCGGGAACGTCCGCCGATCCGCGCGGCTGAGCAGCAGCAGGGCCTCGGTCAGGTCGATCGCGCGGGTGTTCACCTCGCGAAGGCGGGCGATCAGCGCGTCGACATCGCGGTCGGGATCGTCCCTGGCGACCTCGAGCATCGTCTGGGAGATCGCGAGCGGGGTGCGCAGCTCGTGCGAGGCATTCGCGGCGAATCGTTGCTGTTCCGCGACATGCGCCTCCAGCTGCTCGAGCATCGAGTCGAAGACGTCGGCGAGGTCGCGGAACTCGTCGCGCGGACCTTCCAGCGACACCCGGTGCGCGAGCGAGCCCTGCGCCGCGAGCCGTGCCGCGTTGCCGATCCGCTCCAACGGGGCCAGCATGCGTCCTGCCAGCAGCCACCCCGCGCCGAGCCCGAAGGCGAGCAGGACCACCATGACGATCGCGGCGACCGGGACGAACGCCCGGATGAGGTCGGAGCGGTTGGGGATGAAGAAGTCGGTGACGGGGATCTGCACATCCGGCACGTACCGGAGCAGGTACACCGCGACGGCGGCGAGCAGCAGAGCTCCCGACACCACGACCACGGCGGCATAGCTCAGCGTGAGCTTGAGCCGGGCGCTCATCCCGCGGCGCCTAGGCATCGGCATCCGTCCCGATGCGGTACCCGACCCCCGGCACGGTGCGGATCAACCAGGGCTCGCCGAGGCGCTTGCGCAGCGAGGAGACGGTGATGCGCACGGCGTTCGTGAAGGGGTCGGCGTTCTCGTCCCAGGCCCGCTCCAGCAGTTCCTCGGCGCTGACCACCCCTCCTTCGGCGTCGACGAGGACTTCCAGGACGGCGAACTGCTTGCGGGTGAGGGCGACGTAGCGGTCGTCGCGGTACACCTCGCGCCGGAACGGATCGAGGCGCAGCCCGGCCACCTCCAGCACGGGCGGTCGGGATCGTTGTCTGCGTCGGTCGAGGGCGCGCAGGCGCAGCACCAGCTCGCGCAGCTCGAACGGCTTGGTGAGGTAGTCGTCCGCCCCGATCTCGAATCCGGTGGCCTTGTCGTCGAGACGGTCGGCTGCCGTGAGCATCAGGATCGGGATGCCGGAGCCGGACGCCACGATCCACCGTGCGATGTCGTCTCCGGACGGACCGGGCACGTCGCGATCGAGCACGGCGATGTCGTAGGAGTTGATGCTCAGCAGTTCCAGCGCGGTGTCGCCGTCGTTCGCGATGTCGGCCGCGATCGCCTCCAGGCGCAGCCCGTCCCGTACCGCCTCGGCGAGGTAGGGCTCGTCCTCGACGATCAGTACACGCATGGCTGCGATCCTACGCAGTGCCGCATATCGGGAGCATATGCAAAAGCGCATACGCCCTGGCAACGGCGGTCCTCCTTCACTGGGAGCATGAACACCCGCACCACCTCCCTCTCACTGCGAGCGCGACGTCGCCGGGGCGCGTCGATCCTGCTCGGTCTGGCCGTGGCCGTAGTCGTCGCGGTCGTCGTCCAACAGTCGCTGTCGGCGGCATTCGCCGATGCCGAGCGCACGGGCCCGCTGCCCTCCTCCACCCCCGGACCGAGCGGCCAGGGGGAAGGATCGGTCATCGCCCCGAGCGAGGCGGACGGCGTGATCCGCGACGGCGACCAGCCGACCGTGTTCGACGTCGATCGCGCCGCGGTGGCCAACCTCGACGCTGCACTGCTCGCGGCGCTGCAGCGTGCCGCATCCGATGCGGAGACCGACGGCATCACGTTCCGCGTGAACAGTGGGTGGCGCACCGCGGCGCTACAGGAATGGATGCTGCAGGATGCGATCGCGCAGTACGGCTCCGAGGCGGAGGCGCGGCGATGGGTGGCGACTCCGGAGACCTCGGAGCATGTGACCGGCGATGCCGTCGACCTCGGCCCGCTACCTGCGCTGGACTGGCTCGTCCAGCGGGGATGGCGCTACGGGCTCTGTCAGATCTACGCCAATGAGTCGTGGCACTACGAGCTGCGTCCGCAGGCGGTCGACCAGGGCTGCCCCGAGATGCTCCCGGACCCCACTGCCGACCCGAGGACGAAGCGATGACCACTCTCCTGCCGTCGCCGCGGGTGTCCCTGTCCCGCCTTCATGCCCCGACGCTGCAGATCCTCCCGGAGGCCGTCGCCGAGAACGTGCGGCGGGTGCAGGCCGCGACCGCCGCGCGCATCATGGCCGTGGTGAAAGCCGACGGCTACGGGCACGGTGCCGTCACGGTCGCCAGGGCCGCGGTCCGTGCCGGGGCCGAGTGGCTCGGGGTGACCGACCCGGGTGAGGCCGTCGCGCTCCGCCATGCCGGGCTGGCCGTGCCGATCCTCTCGTGGCTCAACCCCTCGGGGATCGACGCGGAGACGGCCGCGGCACACCGGATCGACGTCGCGGTGGGCTCCGTGGAGGAGCTGCGTCAGCTGATCGCCGACGCTGTGGATCCGGTGCGCGTGCACCTCCACCTCGACGCGGGGATGGCTCGGGGCGGGTGTCCCCTCGACGACTGGGCGGAGCTGTTGCGCACGGCCCGTGCGGGTCGGGGCAGGATCGAGGTGGCCGGGGTGATGGGCCATCTGCCTCGCGCCGACGAGGCCGACCCCCGGGCGAACGCGGCGGCCGTGCGGCGTTTCCGGCACGGCAGGGATGCGGTGCTCCGGGCCGGCTTCGGGCCGGTGCTCGTGCATCTCGCGGCGACCTCCGGCGCACTCACCGATCCGGCGACGCACTTCGACATGGTGCGGATCGGCGCGGGCCTCGTGGGCATAGACCCCTCAGGGACGACGACGCTGGTCGGGGCCGCGAGGTGGACCGCTCCGGTCGTGCACAGCACGCTCGTCCCGGCGGGGACAGCGGTCGGCTACGGGGGCGCGCACATCACGGACCGGGAGACCCACTTGAGCGTCGTGGGCGTCGGATACGCGGACGGGATCCCGCGGGAGCTCGCGGCGCAGGCCGCCGTGGCGATCGACGGCGGGCGGTACCCGATCGTGGGGAGGGTGTCGATGGATCAGATCGTGATCGACACCGGTGCCAGGCCGGTTCCGCGCGGCGCGGTCGCGACGGTGTTCGGACCCGAGGGGGGAGTCGTGCCGTCCATCCAGGAGTGGGCGCGGTGGGCGGACACCATCCCGCACACCGTCGTGACCGGTGTCGGAGCGCGAGTGCACAGGAGCGTGGCATGACCACGAAGGTCCTGGTCATCGGCGGAGGACAGAACGCCGAGCACGAGGTGTCGTTGGCATCCGCGGCCGCGGTCGCCGCCGCGCTGCGGATGAGCGATCACGACGTCACGAGTGCGACGATCGATCGGCACGGGGTGTGGAGGGCCGACGGCATCCCGACCGGAGTGTCGGCGGCGGAGTCGCTTGCCCTCGCGCTTCCGCTGCTCGCCCATACCGATGTGGTGTTCCCTGCGGTGCACGGCACACTCGGGGAGGACGGCGCGCTCGCGGCCCTCTGCGCGCTCGCCGGAGTGCGTGTGGTCGGGTCGGGGCTGCGGGCGGGCGCGATCGGCATGGACAAGTGGACGACCAAGGTGGTGGCGGAGGCGGTGGGTCTCGGCACCGCCCAGAGCCGTCTGGTCGCGGCCGAGGACATCGGAGACGTGGAGTTCGAGGGGGAGGTCGTGGTCAAGCCGGTGTCGGCCGGGTCGAGCCACGGCGTGAGCCTGGTCACCGAGGAGGGGGAGCTGCTCGTGGCGCTGAGGGAGGCAGCGCGCTTCGACCGGCGGATCCTGGTCGAGGAGGTCGTGCGGGGACGCGAGATCGACGTGGCGGTGCTGCGCGAGAAGGGGGGTATCCGCTGGGCGGCCCCGCCCCTGGAGATCCACGCGACCGGGCTCTTCGACACGGCCACGAAGTACGACGGCAGCGCGCGGTTCACGGTCCCGGCTCGGCTCGACGCGGCCGAGGTGGCAGCGCTCAAACGGGCGGCGATCGCGGTCTTCGACGCCCTCGGTTGCCACGGGGTCGCGCGGATGGACTTCTTCCTCACCGATCGGGGTCCGCTGCTGAACGAGGTGAACACCATGCCGGGACTGACGGCCGCCTCGCAGGTGCCGCGGATGTTCGCGGCAGCGGGCGTGACGTACGTCGATCTGGTGGCGCGACTCGTACGTGCGGCGTCGTGAGGGGGGCTGGAGCGCGGCGATGAGGGCCTCGACAATCGGGCGGCGACGGCGGATGCTGGAGTCATGGCGGCCTTCACAGTGGACAACGCGTTCAGCGGATTCAGCGTCGACGACATCGATGCGGCGAAAGAGTTCTACGGCACGACCCTCGGCCTCGACGTCGAGGTCAACCCGATGGGTTTCCTCGACCTCCGGCTGCCGAGCGGCGGGTCGATCCTCGTCTACGCGAAACCGAACCACACCCCTGCGAGCTTCACGATCCTGAACTTCCCGGTCGCGGACGTCGACGCGGCCGTGGACGAGCTCATCGCCCGTGGAGTGCAGACCAAGATCTACAGCGACGAGGAGTTCCCGTCCGATTCCCGCGGCATCGTGCGCGGCAACGGACAGGGGCCGGACATCGCGTGGTTCCGCGACCCGGCGGGCAACGTGCTCGCCGTCATGCAGGCGTGACGGCGCGCGGGGTGCGTTACAGTCGATCCACTCCGGTGACCGTGACGACGGCCTGACCCGCCTCGTCCGACTCCGCGAGGTCGATCGTCGCGGTGATGCCCCAGTCGTGATCGCCCGCGGGGTCGTCGAGGATCTGCCGCGCGGTCCAGGCGGTCGCGCCCTCGGTCAGGATCAGCAGCTTCGAGCTGCGGGCGTCCGCCCCGGTGAGGATCTCGTCGTGGTCGGCGAAGTAGCCGTCGAGAGCATCGGACCAGGCATCGCCGCCGAATCCGGGATCGAGCTCGGCCAGCGCCTCCACGTCCTCTCGGGCGGCGAGCTGTACCCGGCGGAACAACTCGTTGCGGACCAGGATCCGGAAGGCGCGGATGTTGCTCGTGAGTCGCTTCGGAGCGGGCGGGACGATCGGTTCATCCGGGGCATGCGGATCGAAGTGTCCGTTGTCGACTCCCGCGACCAGCTCCTCCCACTCGTCGAGCAGGCTGGAGTCGACCTGGCGCACCACCTCGCCGAGCCACTCGATGAGGTCGCGCAGATCCTCGTCCTTGAACTCCTCGGGGATGGTCTGCGAGGCCGCGCGGTAGGCGTCCGAGAGATAGCGCAGCACGACGCCCTCCGATCGCGCGATCTTGTAGTAGGCGACATATTCCCCGAACGACATGGCTCGCTCGTACATGTCGCGGACGACGGACTTCGGATGCAGTTCGAAGTCGCGGATCCACGGCTGGGCCGCGCTGAACGTCTCGAAGGCGGCGCTCAGCAGCTCGTCGAGCGGTTTCGGATAGGTGATCTGCTCGAGCAGTTCCATCCGCTCGTCGTACTCGATGCCCTCCGACTTCATCGCGGCGACGGCTTCCCCTCGGGCCAGGAACTCCTGCTGACTCAGCACGGCACGTGGATCGTCGAGCGTGGACTCCACGATCGAGATCATGTCGAGGGCGTAGGAACCCGTGCCCGCACCGACGGAGGGATCGCGGTCGAGGAGCTCGAAGGCGGCCAGGGCGAAGGGCGACAGCGGCTGATTGAGGGCGAAGTTCGGTTGCAGGTCGACCGTGAGGCGGATCTCGCCGTCGGCGGTCGTCTCGACGATGCCCGATTCGCGGAGCGTCCGGTAGATGCCGATGGCCCGGAGGGCCAGCTCGCGCTGCCGTTTCCGCGGCTCGTGGTTGTCGTATACCAATGCGCGCATATTCGCGAAGACGTCGCCACCGCGTGCGATCACGTTGAGGATCATGGCGCTCGTGATCTGCAGGTGCGAGGTCAGCGTCTCCGGCACGGCGTCGATGAGCTTGCGGAACGACGGCTCCCCCCACGACACGAATCCATCCGGTGCCTTCTTGCGGACGATCTTGCGCTTCTTCTTCGGGTCATCGCCGGCCTTCTTGATGGCCGCGGCGTTCTCGCTCTCGTGCTCGGGCGCCTGCGCGACGACGGTACCGGCGGTGTCATAACCCGCGCGGCCAGCGCGACCGGCGATCTGATGGAACTCGCGGGCGTTGAGCTGTCGCATCCTGGTGCCGTCGAACTTCGTCAGGGCGGTCAGCAGCACCGTGCGGATGGGGACGTTGATGCCGACGCCGAGCGTGTCGGTGCCGCAGATGACACGCAGCAGCCCGCGCTGGGCGAGCTGCTCGACCAGGCGTCGGTACTTCGGCAGCATGCCGGCGTGGTGCACGCCGATGCCGGCGCGCAGAAAGCGGGAAAGCGTCTTGCCGAAGGCGGTCGTGAAGCGGAACCGGGCGATCAGCGCCGCGATCTCGTCGCGCTGCTCGCGGGTGGCGACCTTGGTGCTCGACAGCGCCTGGGCCCGCTCCATCGCGGCGGCTTGCGAGAAATGCACGACGTAGATCGGCGCCTGGCCGGTGCTCAGCAGGTCGTCGATCGTCTCGTGGATCGGGGTCGTCTCGTAGAAGAAGTGCAGGGGAACGGGGCGCTCGACACCGGTGACTGTCGCCGTCTCGCGGCCGGTGCGACGGGTGAGGTCCGCCGCGAGCGCGGTGACATCGCCCAGAGTCGCCGACATCAGGATGAACTGCGCCTGCGGCAGCTCGAGCAGCGACACCTGCCACGCCCACCCACGGTCGGGGTCGGCGTAGAAGTGGAACTCGTCCATCACGACCTGACCGACCTCGGCATCCGCGCCCTGGCGCAGCGACAGGTTCGCGAGGATCTCAGCCGTGCAGCAGATGATCGGAGCGTCGGCGTTGACCGCGGAGTCACCCGTGACCATGCCGACGTTCTCGGCCCCGAACACGTCGACCAGCGCGAAGAACTTCTCGCTCACGAGCGCCTTGATCGGTGCCGTGTAGTAGCTGCGCCTCCCGGCGACCAAGGCGCTGAAGTGCGCGCCGATGGCCACGAGCGACTTCCCGGTCCCGGTCGGGGTGGACAGGATCAGGTTGTTGCCGGACACGATCTCGATGACCGCCTCGTCCTGCGCGGGGTACAGCCGGATGCCGGTCGACTCCGCCCACTCGACGAACGCGAGGTAGACGGCGTCCGGGTCCGCGGCGTCCGGAACGATGGCGGGGTCGAGCCGCGGCGAGGAAGTCATGGTCCCTCGATCATCCCATCCGTCGTCCGGTCCGCTCGTCCGGTCCGCTCGTCCGGTCCGCTCATCCTGAAGGAGAACTCATGGTTTGAAGGAGCCGCGTGCGGATACGGTCCTTCGATCCGTGAGATCTCCGTCGATGCGTGCGGAGTCAGACCGTGGTCGCGGCGCGCAGTGCGATGCGGATCATGTCCCCGAAGGTCTGCTCACGCTCCCGCGCTGTCGTCTGCTCGCCGGTGACGATGTGGTCGCTCACAGTGCAGATCGCGAGGGCCCGCCGACCGTAGTAGGCCGCGAGCGTGTAGAGACCGGCGGCCTCCATCTCGACGCCGAGGATGCCGTGCCGAACGAAGGGTTCGGTGAGCTCGGGGCGTGTGCTGTAGAACTGGTCGCTCGAGAACAGCTGCCCGACGTGCACGGTCGACTCCAGGGGCTCGGCCTCACTCGCCTCGACCGCGGCGCGCAGCAGGGCGAAGTCGGCCACGGGCGCGAAGTCGAGGCCGTGGAAGCGCACGCGGTTGATGCCCGAGTCCGTGCTCGCGGCGTTCGCGATGATGATGTCGCGGATCCCCACTTCTTCGGTCAGGGCCCCGCACGAGCCCACCCGGACGATCGTCTGCACGTCGTAGGACTCGAACAGCTCGTTCGCGTAGATCGCCATCGAAGGCTGTCCCATGCCGGAACCCTGCACAGAGACGCGGTGCCCTTCCCAGGTTCCGGTGAAGCCCAGCATCCCGCGCGTCTGGGTGTACAGCTCCGCGTCGTCGAGGAACGTCTCCGCGATCCACTTCGCCCGCAGCGGATCGCCGGGGAACAGGACGACGGGGGCGATCTGGCCGGGCTCTGCGGCGATGTGGGTGCTCATGGCCTCAGCGTAGCCAGCCTCGTTCGGCACCGGATCAGACGCGTCGGGGCCCGCCGGATCAGGCAGACGCGTGTGATCAGGCCGATCTCAGCCATACCTGCCTGATCTCGCGCGTTCGCCTGATCTCGCGCGTTCGCCTGATCTCGCGGGCTCGCGCGTGGTCCGCGTGCGGCGGTGGAGACGGGGCTCAGCCCTCGCGGCGGCGCACGATCTCGTCGATCCAGAGCGGTGCGAAAGGCGAGGTGCAGCCCGGCGCGGTCGGGTAGTCGGCGAGCACCTGCAGGCGCTCGCCGATGTCCCGAGCCCTCGCACGGTGCTCCGGGTGGAAGATGCCGATGTTGGCGAGGGCCTCGTTCATGGCCCACTGCAACCGAGGGGGCGCATCCTTCAGGTCGCGCTCGATTACGTCGAGCAGGTGGGACAGGTCGAGGCCCTCCGCGTCCTTCATCACCCGCACGGTCGTGAGCGACCAGGCGGCGGCGGCCACGGTGGGGTCGGCGTCGTCGAACCAGCGCAGCCGCAGTTCCTCGGCGAGCGGCGTCTTCTTGGCGACGTAGTTCACGAACCAGTCGTTGACCTTCGGCGGTCGGGTCTCGCGCAGCATGGCGTCGAGCTCGTCGGCGGTGAAGTCCCGCGGGCGGCAGATCAGCAGAGCCAGCAGTCGTGCCGGGGTCTCGCCGGTCGCCCACAGCTCCTGCGCGAGGGGCTGGTCGGACGTGATCTTCTTGGCCAGCGCGCGCATCCGGCTGAGGTTGATCCCGTGGTCGTCGCCGCGCTTCTCGTTGGCGGCGCGCATCTTCGGGTCCTCGAGCGCGGCGAGTTCGTCGAGGGCTTCGGCAACGGTGACGTCGGACATGACTCCAGGGTAGGCGGCTTTCGAATCGCGTGAATGGCCCGATTTCGGCGGCGGATGCAGCACTTTGCGCGATTCGAAGGGCCGTACGCGCGATCAGTCCTCGTCGAGCAGTTCGCCGCGGATGCGCCGCAGGTCCTCCATGAGCGAGCCGATCAGGATCCAGTGCTGGGACGAGGGTGGACGCAGCACGAGCGGGGCGGTGAGTGCGGGGATCGTGGACGTCAACGTCTCGGGCTCCGGCGACGCCTCGGCGACCTGCACCGCGAGGCGGACATCGTGCCCGGCCCGCCGCAGCTGCTCGGCGATCGCGACCACGGCCGGCTCCTCCCCGATCGTGTCGTCGTAGTGGTCGAAGTAGGCGCGGGTCATGCCGATCGTCTGGGTCACGATGGGCGACAACCGCTCGAGGAGTTCCCGCATCTCCCGCAGCTCCGCACGATGGGTGGAGCGCCGCGGGTTCAGGGTGAGCGATTCCTCTCCTGCGGCGATGGAGGCGTCCGCCGCATCTTTCATCGGCCGCAGCAGGCGCACTTCGAGCATCAGCTCCTGCAGCTTCGCGGGTGTCTGCGGCTCCGGGAGCGCGAGGGCGAGCCGGTCGAGGCTCGCGGCGAGTTCTCGCCCGAGGAGGCTGACATCCCGCAGCGCCGGTGCGACCAGCACGGGAGGGACGATGAGGGCGTTCACCACGATGCCGATGGCCACGCCGATCAGCGTCTCCACGATGCGCGCGAACGCGTACTCGGGACTCGACGAGCCCAGCGCCAGCACCAGCATCGCCGAGATCGCGACCTGGTTGCCCGTTCCCGGTGAGGCCCGGAAGACCCACGCGACCAGCATCGCGACGACGATCGCGAGCAGGACGATCCAGGTCGGCGACCCGAACAGCAGGCCGAGGGCGACCGCGATCACGACGCCCGCGATCACCCCGATGCTGCGCTCGAGCGCCTTGGACAGCGACTGGTTCACGCTGGGCTGCACGACCAGGAGGGCGGCGATCGCGGCGAAGACCGGCAGCTGCGCGGGGAAGACCCATCCGGCGATGAGCCACGCCGCGATCGTCGCCGCGGCCGATTTCACGACCTGCAGCAGCGGAGAGCGCTGGGAGGCGCGGATCGCGGCGGGGATGCGCATGTCCTCAACGGTAGTGCTCGGGCGCCCTTCCGGAGAGTCCGTCGTGCGTGCTTGCATGGGCGCATGGATCAGGACGAGAGGCTGCGTGGCGAGACCAGGGCGGTCTGGGCGACGGTGATCTGCTTCGTCATCGGCACGATCGCCGGCATCCTGATCCTGGGTCCGGCCGCGCGTCCGCTCACGGGCCCGGACGCCCTCGCGTTGCCGGCCGCGATGATCGCGGGAGCGGTCGCTGCCGCGGCCTTCCTCACGAGCACGCTGATGCACCGCCGTGGCGAGACGGCACCCATGCCGCGCTGGCAGGCCGTGGTGTCCGACCTCTCGTCGATCGCCCTGACCCTCGCGTTCGGGGCCGTCACGATGATGGGCGTGCTGCTGGCCGCCGAGGTCCTGGCGGCGGGCCTTCAGGGACTGCAACTCGCCGCGATCGGGGGCGGGCTCCTGACCGGGGTGGCCTCGGCCGTCGGCGGGCGCTTCGCGTTCGGGGCCGGCGTGGGCCTGCGCACGGTCGACCTGGCCGCCCTGTTGTTCGGGTTCCTCGCGATCGGCACGCTCTTCGCCATGGTCACCGCGGCCGACCCGCGATGGTGGGAGGCGAACTTCTCCCAGCTGGGCAGCGGGTCGTGGGCCTTCAACGGGACCCTCCTGGTCGCCGGCCTCCTCGTCGCCACCGTCGGGTCGTACATCGGCCGCGACCTGCACCGGCTGCTCGGCGATGTCGCCCTGCCCCGTCTCGCCGTCGTGGTCGGGGCGTGGGCGGCGACGGGGGTCGCGCTCGCCGCGGTCGGTTTGCTGCCGCTGCACCGGCTGCCGATCCCGCACAACATCGCCGCCTTCGCGACGCTCGTGCTGTTCGCCGTCGCGGGGGCGAGCACCGTGGCCTCGATCCCCGGGAGACCGCGTGCCTTGCTGATCACGTCGATCGGCGTCGGCCTGCTCCTCGTGGTCGCGATCGTGCTGTGGATCCCGTTCGGGTTGTACTCGACCACGGTCGTCGAAGCCGTCGTCGTCGGGCTCGGACTGCTGTGGATGGCGACGCTCGTGCGTGTGCTCGCGATCCTCGCACCGGACACGTCCCGCCCCTCGGCGCGCACCTCCCTGATGCGGCATCCCTAGGCGCCGGCAACCGAAAGATAGGGCATCTGCCCGATGCCGGGGGGCCTCCTCAGAGCGGACTGTAGGGATACGCAGAACCGTCGAGGAGAACCCCATGTACGAGCACCCGTATCTCAGCGAACAGCTCACGAAGCACGACCAGGAGCAGATCGAGCGTGCCGCCGCGCGACGCCTCTTCCTGCTGGAGCACGCCGACCAGATCCGGCCGCGACCGGAGGGTGCGATCAGGAGGATGCTGCGCCGCGCGTTCGGTGGTTCTCGGCGGCACGCGGCGGGCGCTGCCCCCGTTCCGTGCGATGCTGCGGCGGCTCACGCACGGTGAACGGCGACCTCACGCAGCGCGCGCTGCACGCCGTGCCGAATGTCGGTCGTGGGTGGGACGATGAATCCATGCCTTTTCCCCCGTCGAGCGCTGCGATGGTCGGCCGCGAGGCCGAGCTGGCCGAGGTGCGCCGAGCGTTCGCCGGGGTGCGCGACGGCGTGCCTGCGGCTCTGCTCGTCGAGGGGGAGGCGGGAATCGGCAAGTCGCGTCTGCTGCGCGAGTTCGCCTCCGAGATCGAACGGACCGCTGATGTCCACGTGGGCTGGTGCCTCGACCTCGGCGCCTCGCGCACGCCCTACGGACCGCTGACCGGCATCCTGCGTTCGATCGTCACGCGCATGGGCGTCGACCGCGTGCGCGAGTCGGTGGGGGTGGGGGCGGAGGCTCTCGGCATGCTGCTCCCCGAGCTCGTCGACACCCCGACCGATCGTGACCGCACCAGTCCTGAACGGCTGCGCGATGCGATCGCCTCCCTCATCGAAGCGGCGGCCGAGCGCGCTCCTCAGGTGCTCGTGGTCGAAGACCTGCACTGGGCGGACGAGTCGACGCTCGCCATCCTCTCGTTCCTGCTGCGGGCGTTGAGCCGCGGTCGCATCCTGCTGCTCCTCACCTGCCGCACCGACGATGTGCGCCGCGGCGACGCGGTGAGCCGTTTCATCGGAGAGGCGACGCGGGCACGGCTGCTCGACCGTGTCACCCTCGCCAGGCTCGATACCGCAGCCGTGCGCGAGCTGGCGGAGCAGATCACCGGACGCGCACTCACCGAGAGTGCGCTCGACCGTGTGCAGCAGAGGGCGGAGGGCGTCCCGTTCTTCGTCGAGGAGATCGCCGGATGCGCGAACGGCCCGCTTCCCGAGGGGCTCCGCGACCTGCTGCTGGCCCGCTTCGACAGGATGGGCGACGACGCGCGACACGTCGTGCAGGTCGTCTCGGGAGCGGAGCGGCCGCTGTCGCACCCGCTCATCACGAGTCTGGTCGACCTGCCGGAGCAGCGGCTCGATGAGGCGATCCGCGAGGCGACCCGCAGCGGAATCCTGGTCGTGGGCGACGACGACTATCGCTTCCGCCATGCGTTGCTGCGCGAGGCCGTGCACGACGATCTGCTTCCGGGTGAACGGGCGCGGCTGCATCGTGCCTACGCGGAGGCGCTGGAGGCGCAGGGGTCGGGCACGGGGGACGCGGCCGCACTCGCCTACCACTGGCAGCTCGCACAGGATGACCGCAAGGCTCTCGTCGCAGCAGCCGATGCCATGCGGCACGCGAAAGCACAGTACGCGTTCGCGAGCGCGGCGCGCTTCGGTGAACTGGCGCTGGAGCTCTGGCCGCTCGTGCCCGATGCCGCCGATGCGGCACGCGTCGAGCGCCTGGACCTGCTCCTGGTGCTCGGCTCCATCCTGCGCAACGCCGGCGACGGGGACAGGGCCCTCGCCGTCGCGAATGTCGCCCTCGCCGAGGTTGACCAGGAGACGATCGACCCGCGGCTGCACGCGCGGTTGTTGCGCAACAAGGCGCTGTACCTGGTCAACCTCGGTCGCCTGGGTGCGATACCGCTCCTGCAGCAGGCGCTGGCCATCGCCGACGAGCGCGTGCACGACGACGTCTTCCGCGCCGAGCTCCTCAACCAGCTCGCGAGCAGACGCATGATCGCGGGCGACCGCGAGGAGGCGATCCGCCTTGCGGACGAGGCCGAGCGCAGCGCGGCGCATGCTGATTCCACGGATCAGCTGTCGATCGCCGCGAACGTGCGGGGTGGTTCCCTGGCCCACCTGGGGCATGTCGAGGAGGGCGTGCGCGAGTACGAGCGGGCGCGTGAACTCGCGATGGGGACGACCGCCGAGATGCGGTACCGCGTGAACTACTCCGACCTGCTCACGCTGCTGGGGCGCTATCGCGAGGCGGTCGAGGTCGCGGAAGAGGGTCTGCAACGCGCCCGTGAACTCCGCGTCGAGCGCACCTCGGGGTCGATCATGGCGCAGAACATGGTCGTGCCGCTGCTCGAACTCGGCGAGGTCGAGCGGGTCGAGGAGATGCTGGCCCGTGACTTCGTGCAAGGGACACTGCGTGTGTTCCGCATGTACATGAGCATGACGCGCGTGCGGGTGCTGGCCTGGCGCGGCAGATCCGCCGAGGCCGCGGAGCTGCTGCAGCAGTGGTTGCCCGCCTTCGAGGAGACCGGTGGCTCGGAGCGGCAGATCTGGTACGACCGGGTCATGATGTCGGTCGCGGTGGCCGAGAGCGAGGGCAACCTCCGGGGTGCTCTCGACGCGATCCTCGAGATGCTGCGCGACGCCCGGCCCGCGCTGCTCCACCAGCGCCGGCTGCTGCTGGAAGGCGGGGCGATCATCGCCGAGCTGCGCGCCGAGGGAGCCGATGTGGCGGCGGAGTCCGATGCCATTCGCGGCGCCTGGCTCGCGCAGCCCCCGCCGCTGCAGCACGATGCGTGGTCGACCATCCTCGATGCGCTGCTCGACCCGCGCGACGATACGCTCGACGCTGCCTTGCGCAGCGCCGAGGGAGACGACGTGCCCGTCACCTTCCGCGTCGTCCTCCGCCTCGAGAGGGCACGCTTGCGAGTGCACGAGGGGGATCGGGCATCCGCCGCATCGGTGCTCGGCGAGGCCGCTGCATTGGCGGAAGCGCTGGGCAACGCGCAGCTCCAGGCGGCGGTCTCGCGGTTCAGTGCCGATGCGGGGCTTCGCGCGCCCGCCTCACCGCTGAGCGACGACCTGCTCACTGCTCGTGAAAGACAGGTGCTCGAGCTCATCGCCGAGGGCCTGAGTAACCGGCAGATCGGCGAACGTCTGTTCATCAGCGTGAAGACCGTCAGCGTCCATGTCTCGGCCGTTCTGCGCAAGCTCGGGGTGAGCACCCGCACGGAAGCGGCACTCGTGCAGAAGACCTCCTCGTTCCGTGCTGCTGGTCAGCCTGCCGTGGTAGCGTGACAAAGCGCGCGTGTCGGATGTTCCGACTCGGCGTAGGCCGTGCAAACGGCCAAGTCAACAGAAAGTAGAAACACATGGCCACTGGCACTGTGAAATGGTTCAACGCGGAAAAGGGCTTCGGCTTCATCGCTCCCGATGACGGCTCGGACGACCTCTTCGCCCACTACTCGGCTATCGCCGGCTCCGGTTTCAAGGAGCTCCGCGAGAACCAGAAGGTCGAATTCGACGCTGAGCGTGGCCCCAAGGGCATGCAGGCGGCGAACATCCGCTCTCTCTGAGCGCGCGCTGACTTCCTGAAACCGGCCGGATCCTCACGGATCCGGCCGGTTTTTTCGTTCCCGGGAGCTTTCGAATCGCGCAACTGGCTCCTTCCGGGCCGAAAAGGCGACCAGTTGCGCGATTCGAATCCCGATCGGGAGTGAGGTAGCCCTAACCTCCGTGTTAGATTAGGCGAGGCTTACCAATGCCGGGCGCGGCCTGCGCCACACTCCCACCCCGAATCGAAGGGAACGCCTGTGCGCACCTCCCGTCTCCTCGCCCTCGGCGCCGCCGCTGTGCTCGCCGTCGGCCTCTCCGCCTGCGCCTCCTCCGCCCCGGAGTCGACGTCCTCCGCCGGCGGCAACCCCGCGTCCGACGACGCCTTCCCCGTCACGATCGAACACGTCTACGGCGAGACCACGATCACCGAGAAGCCCGAGCGGGTCGCGACCGTGGCCTGGGCGAATCACGAGGTTCCGTTGGCTCTCGGCATCGTGCCGGTCGGCATGAGCAAGGCCACGTGGGGAGACGACGACGACAACGGCGTGCTGCCCTGGGTCGAGGAGAAGCTCGAGGAGATGGGGGCCGAGACGCCGGTCCTCTTCGACGAGACCGACGGCATCGACTACGAGGCCGTGGCCGACACCGAGCCCGACGTGATCCTCGCCTCCTACTCCGGACTCACCCAGGAGGAGTACGACACCCTGTCCAAGATCGCGCCCGTCGTCGCCTACCCGGACGTGGCCTGGGGCACCTCGGTCGATGACATGATCGAGATGAACTCGAAGGCTCTGGGGCTCGAAGACGAAGGCAAGGCCCTGGTCGAGCAGCTGGATGCTGACGCACAGGAGGCACTCGAGGCGAACAGCGTGCTGAAGGACAAGAAGGTCCTCTTCTCGTACATCGATCCGACCGACCTCAGCCAGATCGGCTACTACACGGCCATCGACACGCGCCCCGGGTACCTCCACGACCTCGGACTGCCGTTCCCCTCGATCGTGGAGGAGAACAAGGACAGCGACCAGTTCTACCTCACGGTCAGCGCGGAAGAGGCGCAGAAGTTCGACGACGTCGACCTGTTCATCACCTACGGCGATGAGACGATCATCCCGCTCCTGCAGGCCGACCCGCTGCTGTCGAAGATCCCGGCCATCGCCGAGGGCCGCATCGCTGTGCTGCCGGATGCCACCCCCATCGCAGCGTCCGCCAACCCGTCGCCGCTGTCCATCCCGTGGGGCCTCACCGACTACCTCGCGCTCCTGGCGGCACCGCTCGCTCCGTAGTCGTCCGATCCGCTGCAGCGGAATGAGCATTCAGTGACCTCAGCGACCGTCATCGCACCGGGCGCCGCAGACCTGCGGCGCCCGGTACTGGTGCGAACCCTGTGGCTCCTGGTCGGGGTGGTCGTGCTCCTGGTGCTCAGCATCATGTCGGTCTCGTTCGGCGTGCGCGCGGTCACGTTCGACGACATCGTCGCCGCTCTCACCGGTCACTCCGACACGATCGCCGAGGCCGCGATCGTCAAGCGCATCCCCCGCACGGTCCTCGCGCTCCTCGTCGGCGCGGCACTCGCCCTCTCCGGCGCCACGATGCAGGCGGTCACGCGGAATCCCATCGCCGACCCCGGCATCCTCGGCGTCTCGAACGGCGCGTCGCTCGCGGTCGTCTGCGGCATCGCCTTCTTCGGTCTCGCCGATCCCTACGGACAGATGGCCTTCGCGATCGTGGGAGCCGGTGTCGCCGCCGTCTTCGTGTACACGGTCGGCTCCCTCGGGCGCGGAGGCGCGACGCCGCTCAAGCTCGCACTCGCGGGCGCCGCCACCTCGGCCGCCTTCGCGTCGCTGATCAGCGCGATCATGCTGCCGCGCGTCGACCTGCTGCAGACGTTCCAGTCGTGGCAGATCGGCGGTGTCGGCGGGGCGGAGTGGCCGCGCATCGCGATCACCGCTCCCGTCCTCGCGCTCGGCGCCCTGATCTGCTTCCTGAGCGCGCGCGGGATGAACTCCCTCGCGCTCGGCGACGACATGGCGAAGGGGCTCGGCGAACATGTGCTCCGCACCCGGATGCTATCGGCGCTGGGCGCGGTGATCCTCGCCGGTGCCGCGACGGCGATCGCCGGACCCATCGGATTCGTGGGACTCGTCGTCCCGCACATGTGCCGACTGCTGGTCGGCACCGACCACCGCTGGCTCCTCCCGTTCTCGGCCATCGCCGGCGCTGCGCTCCTCACGGCGAGCGACATCGTCGGTCGCGTGATCGCGCCCTCCTCCGAGGAGATCCAGGTGGGCATCATCACCGCGATCCTCGGGGCCCCGTTCTTCATCTGGATCGTCCGTCGGCAGAAGGTGCGTGAGCTGTGACCACGACCGAGCACACGGAGCACACCCTCGCCCGCGACGAGGAGTCCGCGTCAGCACGGATCGCCCGGATCGTCGCGGGGCGTCGCTCGCGCCATCGCCGGCATGCGATCGCCACGATCGTCCTCGCAGTCCTGGTCTTCGCCCTCTTCGCGGTCGCGCTGATGGTGGGCAACACGTTCTACACGCCGGACGAGGTGATCCGTGTGATCCTCGGTCAGAGCGTGCCCGGCGCGTCTTTCACCGTCGGCGATCTGCGTTTGCCGCGGGCGGTGCTGGCTATCCTGACCGGCGTCGCCTTCGGCATGGCGGGCGTCTGCTTCCAGACGATGCTGCGCAACCCTCTCGCCTCGCCCGACATCATCGGCATCTCCAACGGGGCCGGCGCCGCGGCCGTGTTCGGGATCATCGTGCTGTCGGTCAACGGCCCGGTCGTCTCCGTGCTCGCGCTCGCCGGTGCGGTCCTCACGGCCCTGGCGATCTACCTGCTCTCGATCAAGGGCGGTTTCGCCGGCACCCGCCTGATCCTGATCGGCATCGGGGTCGCCGCGATGCTGCAGAGCGTCATCTCGTACCTGCTGTCCCGCGCGGCGAACTGGGACATCCAGACCGCGATGCAGTGGCTCACGGGGAGCTTGAACAACGCGTCGTGGGAGCGGGTGCTGCCGATGGCGATCGCCGCGGCGATCATCGTGCCCCTGATGCTGTCGCAGGGCCGCGCGCTCGGCGTTCTCCGGCTCGGCGATGACTCGGCAGCGGGGCTCGGCGTACGGGTGGACGTCACGCGCCTGCTGCTCATCCTCGGTGCTGTCGCGCTGCTCGCGTTCGCGACTGCGGCCACCGGCCCCATCGCGTTCGTCGCCTTCATGGCCGGACCCATCGCCGCCCGGATCACCGGTCCCGGCGCCAACCTGCTCCTGCCGTCGGCCTTCGTCGGCGCCGTGCTCGTGCTCGGCGGCGACCTCATCGGCCAGTTCGCCTTCGGCACCCGTTACCCCGTCGGCGTCATCACCGGCGTGATCGGTGCGCCCTACCTGATCTATCTGCTCATCCGCACCAACCGCTCCGGGGGTTCGCTATGACCGTCTCGCACAGCCTGTCGGCCGAGGGGGTGACGCTCGCGTACGGCGACCGCACCGTCATCGACGGACTCGACCTCCAGATCGCTCCCGGACGCATCACCGCGATCGTCGGCGCGAACGGCTGCGGCAAGTCGACGCTGCTGCGCTCGCTGGCCCGCCTCCTCTCGCCGAGCGACGGCCAGATCGTGCTCGACGGCGCCTCCGTGCATTCGCGTCCCACCAAAGAGGTCGCGCGGATCCTCGGGCTGCTGCCGCAGTCGCCCATCGCGCCCGAGGGGATCGCGGTCGCCGACCTGGTCGGGCGGGGCCGACACCCGCACCAGAAGATGCTCGCGCGATGGAGCGCGCACGATTACGAGGTCGTGGCGGATGCGCTCGATGCGACGGGCATCTCCGATCTCGCCGACCGCAGCGTGGACGAGCTCTCGGGGGGACAGCGGCAGCGCGTCTGGATCGCGATGGCGCTCGCGCAGGAGACCGACATCCTGCTGCTGGACGAGCCGACCACGTTCCTCGACGTCGCGCATCAGGTCGAGGTGCTCGACCTGCTGACCGACCTGAGCGTGTCACGCGGCACGACCATCGTCATGGTGCTGCACGACCTCAACCTGGCGGCGCGCTATGCCGATGAACTGGTCGCGATGAAGGACGGCAGGGTGCACGCGGCGGGCACCCCGCAGGAGGTCGTCACCGCCGAACTCGTCGAAGAGGTCTTCGGCCTCGCCAATCAGATCACCATCGACCCGGTCTCCGGCACGCCGATGGTCACACCCATCGGGAGGCATCATGTCCGCTGAGACGACCACGACCGAGCGTCCGACCTACATCCTCACCCGCGCCGAGGTGCGCGCCGTCGTCCGGGTCTCGCCCTCGTTCGTGCGGGTGACCTTCGGCGGGGACGACCTGTACGAGTTCGGGACCCCGGGCGAGGTGTTCGACAGCCGGATCAAGCTGGTCTTCCCTCCGGCCACCGGGGTGCTGCCCGACCTCGACCGCGCGTCGGACAACTGGTGGCAGGCGTTCCTCGCGGTGCCGGAGGAGGAGCGCGGCTCGATGCGCACCTACTCCGTGCGAGACCTCCGGGTCGATGACGAGACCGGGACCGAGGTGGACGTCGACTTCGTGCTGCACCTCGAACCGGGGCTGACCGGCCCCGCATCACTGTGGGCGGATCAGGCAGCGGTCGGGCAGGAGCTGTACCTCGTCGGACCGCGTCGCGGCCTCGGCGTCGATGCGCACGGTGGTGCCGAGTTCGACCCCGGTCGCGCTCCTTCGGTCGTGCTCGCCGGGGATGAGACGGCGGCCCCGGCCATCGCCCGCATTCTGGAGGACGCTCCTCACGACCTGCGCGGTGTCGCCTTCGTCGAGGTGCCGACCCCGGCCGACGTCCTGCGCATCGATGCGCCCACCGGCGTCGAGGTGCACTGGCTGCCGCGCGACGCCGGCGAGCCGCATGGCGCGCACCTGATCCCCGCGGTGCTCCGCCACCTGGGCGACGCCGACGCCTCGGGCGAGATCCGGGTGAAGGACATCGACGGCGAGGACCTGCTGTGGGAGACGCCCGACTACTCCGGTCTCGGGGAGGAGATCGCCGCGACCGATGCCCCGGCCGAGCGCTACTTCTGGATCGCAGGGGAGAGCGGAGTGGTCACCACCCTGCGCCGGCACCTCGTGAAGGACCTGGGCATCGACCGCGGACAGGTGGCCTTCATGGGCTACTGGCGCCGCGGCGTCGCCATGCGCGGCTGAGCCTCCTGCCCCCCCCCTCCTCCTGCTGCCCCCTCCTCCTCCTGCCCCTTCCTGCCCCCTCCTGCCAAAACGGAGACGACCCGAGCATCCGCCGGCGTGTCGTGTGTCGACGCGCCGCCCGGGTACCGGGTCGTCTCCGTTTTGGGCTGCCTGCCGGGGAACGGACGGCTGGCGGGAAGGGCTACTTCGAGAGGAAGTCCGTCAGTGCGGTGTTGACCTCGTCGGCGTGGGTCCAGAGCAGTCCGTGCGGGGCGCCCTCGACCTCGACGTAGTCGGCATCCGGCACCGCCTGGTGGAAGCGGCGCCCGGTCGCGTCGATCGGGAGGATGTTGTCCTTCGTGCCGTGCAGGATCAGCGTGGGCAGGCCGGCGGCACGCACGGCCTCGACGTCGCCGCGGAAGTCCTCGATCCAGGTCGGCACCACGGCGTAGGCGGCCACCGGGGCGCTGCCGACCGCGACGTTCCAGCTGCCGGTGACGGCCTGCTCGCTGATGCGCGAGCCCAGGTTCTCATCGAGGTTGTAGAAGTTCGAGAAGAAGTCGGTGAACCACGCGAAGCGGTCGCCCTTGGCTGCGGCCTCGATCCCGTCGAAGACCTCCTGCGGCACGCCCTCGGGGTTGTCGGGCCGCTCCACCAGGAAGGGCTCGAGCGAGGCGAGGAAGGCGAGCTTCGCGATGCGCTCCTGTCCATGACGGGCGACGTAACGGGCCAGCTCACCGGTGCCCATCGAGAAACCGACGAGCACGACGTCGCGCAGATCGAGTGTCTCGAGCACCGCGTGCAGGTCGGCCGCGAACGTGTCGTAGTCGTACCCCGTGCCGACCTTCGAGGACTGGCCGAAGCCGCGTCGGTCGTACGTGATCACGCGGTAGCCCTGGGCGAGCAGCTCGCGGGTCTGGCGCTCCCAGCTGTGACCGTCGAGCGGATACCCGTGGATCAGGACGACGGGCTGACCCGATCCCTGGTCTTCGTAGTAGAGCTCGATCGGGGTGCTGTTCTCATTTCCGACGGTGATGTAGCCCATGATCCGGGTCCTTTCGGTTGAGGTGAGAACGGTCGTTCTCGCTCGATGCGTTCAATCTAGAGAACGTTCGTTCTCATGTCAAGTAGACTTCTGGACATGACCGAAGATGAGGCCCGCGAGCGCATCCTCGCCGCTGCGGAGGAGCTTTACTACCGCAAGGGGTACGCGGCGGTGGGCATGGATGAGCTGCGCGCCGCGGCCGGCGTGTCGCTGCGCCGCCTCTACGCGCTGTTCCCTGCGAAGACCGACATCGTCAGCGCCGTCCTCGCCCGGAAGCACGCCCAGTGGGAGTCCGGACTGTCGGGAGCCGTGACGGATGCCGGCGACGATCCGCGGATGCGTCTCCTCGCCGTCTACGGGTACCTCGAGAACTGGTTCTGTGCCGACGACTTCCGCGGCTGCGCGTTCATCAACGCGTTCGGCGAGCTCGGGGGCACGAACTCCGAGGTCGCAGAGATCGTGCGAGCGCACAAGGCGTCGTTCCAGGAGTACATGGCGGCCCTGGTCGCCGACACGGGTGCCCCTGCGGCGCTCGCCGCGCAGCTGTCGATCCTCGCCGAAGGGGCACAGAGCACGGCGGCGATCTCGAAGGACCCGTCAGTGGCGGTGCAGGCGCGTGGTGCCGCGGAGGTCCTGATCGACGCAGCCTTCGCCCGGGTCTGAGCGACACTTTCCCTAACCTGGTTAGCGAAACCGCTGTGCGGTGTCAACCCCGATGCGAGACCGCTCACCGCTCCGTAGCGTCGCGACCATGGAATCACGCACGAAGGGTATCGGTCGTCAGTCGTTGATCATCGCGGCTGCGACGTTCATGCTGATCGCGGCCACTGTCGGAGCGGGAGCTTTCGGCGGGGCATCCGTCGACGACCTGCAGGACGGAGCCCTCTCCGCGCAGGGCTCCTTTCTCGCGCCCGCGGGACCGGCGTTCTCGATCTGGTCGCTGATCTACCTCGGACTGATCGCCTACACGGTGTGGCAGGCGTTCCCGGCGCAGCGACAGGATCCCCGTCAGCAGGCGGTCGGTGGATGGATCGCGGCGTCGATGGTGCTCAACGGCCTGTGGCTGGTGACGGCGAGATATCTCACCCTGTGGCTCACCGTCGTCGTGATCGCACTGCTGCTCGTCGTGCTCGCCCGGGTGATCGTGCTGCTCGGCCGCTTCCCGGCGCGGACCGTCGCAGATCGCCTCCTCAGCGACGGTGCGAACGGTCTGCACTTCGGGTGGGTCACGATCGCGACCGTCGCGAACACCGCGGCCTGGCTCACGCAGCTCGCGCCGCAGGACTGGGCGCAGGCGGCGGATGCCTGGGCCATCGGTGTGCTCGCCGTCGTGCTGGTGATCGGCGCAGCGACCGCGTGGGCCACCGGCCGGATCGCCCCCGCCCTCGCCACCGCGTGGGGGGCTGGCCTGGCTCGCGGTCGGACGCCTCACCGGGGAGCCCGAGAGCACTCCGACCGCCGTCGCGGCGATCATCGTGGCCGTGCTGCTCGTGATCACCGGGGTCGTGGCGGTCCTGCGCCGGAGGAGCGCGGTGCACAACTCCGCAGAATCTGCGCGCTGAGCACAGCGTGGGCTGGTTCCAGGTCGACTTCGGGCAGTTTTCGAGGAGTTGTGCACAGCCATCCGTCGCACCCCGGCGCGGGAGACGGTTCAGAGCACGAGCCGGTAGCCCATCCCCGCCTCGGTGAGCAGGTGCTGCGGCGCGCCCGGCTCGCGTTCGAGCTTCTTGCGCAGCTGCGACATGTACAACCGCAGATAGCCGGAGTCGGAGACCTGCTCACTGCCCCAGATCTCCTTCAACAGGTCCTGCCGGGTGACCAGGGCGCCCGGATGCCGCGACAGGTGCTCCAGCATCCGCCACTCGGTCGGGGTCAGGTGCACGCGCGTCCCGGAGCGGGTGACGGTCTTCGTGGCCAGGTCGACGACGACCTCGCCGAAGGCCACCACGGACTCCCCGTTCGTGGATGCCGATCGGCGGGACAGGGCGCGCAACCGGGCGAGCAGCTCATCGACCTGGAACGGCTTCGTGACGAAGTCGTCGGCGCCCGCATCGAGCGCCTCCACCTTGTCGGCCGAGCCGGTGCGTCCGGACACCACGATGATCGGCACGTTCGTCCACCCTCGCAGCGCCTGGATCACCTCGATGCCGTCGAGCCGGGGCATCCCGAGATCGAGCATGATCAGATCGGGGTGCGACTGCGCCGCGGCGGCGATCGCGGCCGCACCGTCACCAGCCACGACGACCTCGTAGCCGTGAGCCGCCAGAGTGATCCGCAACGCCCGCACCATCTGCGGGTCGTCGTCGGCGATGAGGAGCTTCACTCCATCCCCTCCGTGTCGGGAAGCCCTGCGCCGAGCGGCAGGGAGATGACCATGGTGAGACCTCCGCCGGGGGTGTCCTCCGGAGTCAGGGTACCGCCCATGCCTTCGGTGAACCCGCGGGACAGCGCGAGCCCGAGTCCGAGGCCCGTCGTGTTGTCGGTGTCCCCGAAGCGCTGGAACGGCTGGAAGATGCGGTCGCGCCGCTCCGGCGTGATACCTGCTCCGCGGTCGATCACGCGGATCTCGGCGCGGTCTCCGATCGTGCTGGTCGAGATGATCACACGGCTGCCTTCCGGAGCATGACGATGCGCGTTCGCGAGCACGTTCACCAGCACGCGCTGCAGCAGCACGGGGTCGGCGAACACCGGCGGCAGGTCAGGGTCGAGGGCGAACTCGACATCCGCCGGCCCCAATCCGAGTTCGTCGACGGCTGCGAGCACGGTGCCGGCAGCATCCATCCGAGAAGAGGAGACCGCGAGCACCCCGGCCTGCACGCGGCTCACGTCGAGCAGATCGGTGACCAGCGTCGACAGCGTCGCGAGGCTCTCGTCGGCGGTGGCGAGCAGTTCCTCGCGATCGGCCTCCGACAGCCCCTGCGCACCACGCAGGCCGCCGATCGCCGCGACCGCCGAGGCCAGCGGTCGCCGGAGATCGTGGCTCACGGCCGACAGCAGAGCGCTGCGGACCTGGTCGGTCTCGGCCAGGGCCTCGGCCTCGCTGGCGGTGGCACGCAGGTCGGTGTGCTCGATCGCGGCGGAGAGCTGCGCGACGATCGCATCGAGCAGTCGCCGCTCCGGTCCGGCCAGAGGGTCGCCGTTGAGCTCCAGCAGCGCACGCGGGCCTCCGCCGGGCCCGAAGCCGATCGGCAGGGTGGTGGCGCGGCCGTCGGCCACCGGCTCTCCGTCGCTCGCCAGCACCTCGCCGTCGGGGGCGAGTACCCGCACCCCGCTGAGCCCGAACGCCTCGCGGGTGCGGCTGACCAGCGCCAGCACGGCGTTGTCTCCGCGGAGCACGTTGCCGGCGACGACGGCGAGCAGTTCGGCTTCGGCGGCGGCGCGCTGCGCGGTGCGGGCACGACGGGCGGCCTGATCGACGATGAGGCTCACCAGGATCGCGATGAGCACGTAGAGGGCCAGCGCGAGCACGTGCAGCGGGTGGGCGATCGTGATGGTGAACAGCGGGGCGACGAAGAGGAAGTCGAGCGTGATCCCGGAGAGCACCGCGGCGAACACGGCGGGACGGATGCCGCCGATCAGGGCGACCACCACGACGAGCAGCTGATATGCGAGCACCTCGGCGGTGATCGACTCGGGGCTGCGGACACTGAACATCGCCCAGGACAGAAGAGGCCCGAACACGAGCGCGACGCCGAAGCCGAGAAGCTGTCGCCGCCAGCCCAGGGCTCCGCCGGTGATGCGCGGCAGAGCCATGCGACCTCCGGCAGCCGCGTGCGTGACGATGTGGACGTCGATGTCGCCGGATCGGCGGATGACTTCTGATCCGATGCCGGGACCGGTGAGCGCGGCGGTGAGTCGACCGCGTCGGCTGACGCCGATCACCAGCTGGGTCGCATCCGCTCCCTGAGCGAACTCGACCAGGGTGGAGGGGATGTCGTCGCCGACGACCTGGTGATAGCTGCCGCCGAGGGACTCCACGAGAAGGCGCTGGGCGGCGAGAGCTCCCGGCGTCTCGTTGCGTAGGCCGTCCTGTGCCGACACGTGCACGGCCAGCAGCTCGCCGCCCGCCGAGCGTGCGGCGATCCGCGCCCCGCGCCGCAGCAGGGTCTCGCCCTCCGGCCCGCCGGTGAGTGCGACGACGACGCGCTCCCTGGCCTGCCAGTTGCCCTCGATCCCCTGTTCGGCGCGATAGGTGCGCAGGGCGCTGTCGACCTCGTCGGCGAGCCAGAGCAGGGCCAGCTCGCGCAGCGCGGTCAGGTTTCCCAGTCGGAAGTAGTTCGACAGGGCGGCGTCGATCCGCTCGGCCGGGTAGACCAGCCCGGCGGAGAGGCGATCGCGCAGTGATTGCGGCGCGAGGTCGACGACTTCGATCTCATCCGCGGCCCGGACGACGGCATCCGGGATCGTCTCCTGCTGCGCGATGCCGGTGATCTTCTCGACCACGGCGTTGAGCGATTCGATGTGCTGCACATTGACGGTGGTGACGACGTCGATGCCGGCGTCCAGCAGATCGTCGACGTCCTGCCAGCGCTTCGGATGCCTCGAGCCCGGGATGTTGGTGTGCGCGAGTTCGTCGACCAGGGCGATCTCCGGGGCGCGCGCGAGCACGCCCTCGAGGTCGAGTTCGGTGAGGCCGACGCCGCGGTGCTCATCGACTCGACGCGGCACCTCCGGCAGTCCGACGGTCTGCGCCCGGGTGGCGGCGCGATCGTGGGTCTCGACGATCGCGATGACCACGTCACGGCCCTCTTCGCGCAGCCGGCGGCCTTCGGCGAGCATCTCGAACGTCTTCCCGACGCCGGGGGCAGCGCCCAGGAGCACGCGCAGGCGACCGCGTCTCGACTGCTCCGGAGCCGGACGCTGTGTCCGCTCTGCGCTCACTCGCCCTCCCGGTCGTCCAACGCGAGATTCAGCTCGGCGACGTTGATGCGCTCCTCGCCGAGGAATCCCAGATCCCGCCCTTGAATCCTAGACTCCACGAGGTCTCGCACCTGCTGCTCCGAGAGCCCGCGAGCCTCGGCCACCCGCCGCGCCTGCAGGAGTGCGTACGCGACGCTGATGTGCGGATCGAGTCCCGACCCGGATGCGGTCACCGCGTCGGCTGGGATCTCGGAGGGCTCGACGCCTTCCCGGTCGGCGATCACCGCTGTGCGTTCGGCGATGGCCGTGACCAGATCCGGGTTCTCGGGGCCGAGGTTGCTGCCGCTCGATGCCGCCCCGTCGTAGCCGACTCCGGCCGCGGACGGGCGGGACTGGAAGTACTCCGGCAGGGCCTCGCCGTCGGCATCGGTGAACGGCTGGCCGATCAGCGCGCTGCCCTTGCCGTCGGGGAGGAGCGAACCGTTCGCCTGCCCGGGGAGCGCGAGGTGGCCGATCCCCGTCACGAGCAGTGTGTAGCCGACTCCGAGTAGGAGGGTGAGGACGAGCATCGCGCGGAGGGCGACACCGGTGGTGCGGGCCGTGGTGCGGATGGCGGACATGTCTGGGTGGTTCCCTTTCGTTCATTCTTGTGGCCGACACGCCAGATGTCGGACCGACCGGGGTCATGCGTCCGACATCTGGCGTGTCGGCGGACGGGAGAGCGAGCCGGGTCGACTCAGAAGCCCGGGATGAGACTGACCACGAGGTCGATGAGCTTGATGCCGAGGAACGGTGTGATCACGCCGCCGAGGCCGAAGACGAGCAGGTTGCGCTGCAGGATCTGCGAGGCGCTCGCCGGACGGTACTTCACCCCCCGCAGCGCCAACGGGATCAGGAACACGATCACGATGGCGTTGAAGATGATCGCGCTCGTGACCGCCGAGGCCGGCGAGTGCAACTGCATGATGTTGAGTGCAGCAAGTCCGGGGAAGACGCCCATGAACATCGCGGGGATGATGGCGAAGTACTTGGCGATGTCGTTCGCGAGTGAGAACGTGGTCAACGCGCCGCGGGTGATGAGCAGCTGCTTGCCGATGCGGACGATGTCGATCAGCTTGGTCGGATCCGAGTCGAGGTCGACCATGTTGCCGGCCTCCTTCGCGGCCGAGGTGCCGGTGTTCATCGCCACTCCGACGTCGGCCTGCGCGAGAGCCGGGGCATCGTTCGTGCCGTCGCCGGTCATCGCGACCAGTCGGCCTCCCTCCTGCTCACGACGGATGAGGGCCAGCTTGTCCTCCGGCGTGGCCTCGGCGAGGAAGTCGTCCACCCCGGCCTCCGCCGCGATCGCCTGTGCCGTCAGCGGGTTGTCGCCTGTGATCATGACCGTGCGGATGCCCATGGCCCGCAGCTCGTCGAAGCGCTCACGCAGGCCGTCCTTCACGATGTCCTTGAGGTGCACGACCCCGAGGAGGCGCGCGCCTTCCGCCTCCCCGTGCCCGGACGCCTGTCGGGAGTTCGCCCGGGCGTCGGTCAGTTCTGCGGCGTGTCCTCCGTCATCCGTGCGTTCTCCCGACAGGTGTGCAGCGGCGTCGGCGGACGGGGCGGCGGCGGACGGGAGGGAGGGGGTCTTCACCGCGACGACGAGCGGGGTACCGCCGAGGGAGGACACCGCGTCCGTACGGATGCCGAGCTCCTCGCCTCCCGCGTCGAGAGAGAGCCAGGCGCGGACGGCGGACCCGGCACCCTTGCGGATCTGGGTGCCGTCGGCGAGATCGAGTCCGCTCATGCGGGTCTGCGCGGTGAACGGCACGACGACGGCGTCGGCCGGGGCGTCGACACGGATGCCACGGGCGGCGGCGAGTTCGACGATCGAGGCGCCTTCGGGGGTGGGGTCCGCGAGAGACGACAGAGCGGCCATGCGGAGCAGCTCGTCCCCGTCGATGCCGGGCAAGGGGAGGACATCATGGGCGCGACGGTTGCCGTAGGTGATGGTGCCGGTCTTGTCGAGGAGCAGCGTGGTGACGTCACCCGCGGCTTCGACGGCGCGGCCCGACATCGCGAGCACGTTGCGCTGCACGAGCCGGTCCATGCCCGCGATGCCGATGGCCGAGAGGAGCGCACCGATCGTGGTCGGGATGAGGCAGACCAGGAGGGCGATCAGCACCGGGATGCTGACGGGCGACGCCGCGTAGGAGGCGATCGGGTTCAGGGCGAGCACCACGACCAGGAAGATGATCGACAGGCTGGCGAGCAGGATGTTCAGCGCGATCTCGTTGGGTGTGCGCTGTCGGCTGGCGCCCTCGACGAGCGCGATCATCCGGTCGACGAAGGTCTCACCGGGCCTCGAGGTGATGCGCACCACGATCCGGTCCGACAGCACCCGGGTGCCGCCTGTCACGGCGCTGCGGTCGCCGCCGGACTCGCGGATCACCGGGGCGCTCTCGCCCGTGATGGCCGATTCGTCGACGGTCGCGATGCCCGCGATGATGTCGCCGTCGCCGGGGATCAGCTCCCCGGCGGTCACGATCACGACGTCGTCGCGCTGCAGCTCGGCGGAGGAGACCTCGACGGTCTCGACACGTTCGGCTGCCGCATCCGAAGAGAGGTCGTACCCGATGACCCGTCGAGCCATCGTGCTGGTGCGGGTCGTGCGCAGGCTCGCGGCCTGGGCCTTGCCGCGACCTTCGGCGACCGACTCGGCGACGTTCGCGAACAGCACCGTCAGCCACAGCCAGATCGCGATGCCCCAGGTGAACGCGGCGGGAACCGGGGTTCCTCCCGAGTCGGCGGGTCCGCCGAGGAACGGCTCCGCGATCGCGAGCACCGTCGCGAACGCGGCGCCCGCCCACACCAGCAGCATCACGGGGTTTCGGACGAGGGCGGCGGGGTTCAGTTTGCGCAGTGCACCGGGGAGAGCGTCGACGAGCTGCGACCAGCCGAACGAACGGGGAGGCTGCACCGCCGTGGATTCCGGAGCGTCCTGGTGTGCGGAGGGAGTGGTGAGGAGGGTCATGGTCAGACGAGTCCTTCGGCGAGCGGTCCCAGCGCGAGCACCGGGAAGTAGGTGAGTGCGGTCACGACGACCGTCACGGTGAGGAGGAGGCCGACGAACTGCGGTCTGTGGGTGGGCAGCGTGCCTGTGGTGGCAGGTACACGCTCCTGCGCCGCGAACGATCCGGCGAGGGCGAGCACGAGCACGATCGGCAGGAAGCGGCCGAGCAGGATCGCTACCCCGAGCGCGGTGTTGAACCACGGGGTGTTCGCGGTGAGTCCGGCGAACGCGGAGCCGTTGTTGTTCGCGGCTGAGGTGAACGCGTAGAGCACCTCGCTCATGCCGTGCACGCCAGGGTTCAGGATGCTGGTGGACTCGACGTCCTCGCGGATCCCGGGGATCGCGAAGCTCAGTGCGGTGCCGCCGAGGACCAGGGCGGGGACGACGAGGATGTACAGGCTCGCGAGCGTGATCTCCCGCGGCCCGATCCGCTTGCCCAGGTATTCCGGGGTGCGGCCGACCAGCAGCCCGCCGACGAACACCGCGATGATCGCGAGCACCAGCATGCCGTACAGGCCCGAGCCGACACCGCCGGGGGCGACCTCGCCGAGCATCATGTTCAGCATCGGCAACATGCCGCCCAGTGCGGTGTACGAGTCATGCATCGAGTTGACCGCGCCGGTCGAGGTGAGAGTCGTCGCGCTGCCGAACAGGGTGGAGCCCAGGATGCCGAAGCGCACTTCCTTGCCTTCCATCGCCCCGCCGGCGAGCTCGGGGGCGGTACCGCGGCCGGCGAGTTCGAGGGCGGAGAGGGCGAACAGGGAGATCAGGAAGATCGTGCCCATGACCGCGACGATCGCGTAGCCCTGGCGGGTGTCGCCGACCATGCGCCCGAACGTGCGGGGGAGCGCGAAGGGGATGATCAGGATCAGCAGTATCTCGACCAGGTTCGTGAACCCGGTCGGATTCTCGAACGGGTGCGCGGAGTTGACGTTGAAGAACCCGCCGCCGTTCGTGCCGAGGAGTTTGATCGCCTCCTGGGAGGCGACGGGCCCGCCCGGGATCGTCTGCGCCTCGCCTGACACCGTGGTGAGGTCGATGAAGCCTGTGAAGTTCTGGATCACCCCGCCCGCGAGCAGCGCCACCGCGCCGAGCAGCGCGACCGGGAGCAGGAGGCGCCCGAGCCCGCGGACGAGGTCGACCCAGAAGTTGCCGATCGTCGTCGAGCCGCGGCGCGCGAGCCCGCGGATCACCGCGATCGCGATGGCCAGCCCCACCGCCGCCGAGGCGAAGTTCTGCACCGTGAGGCCGGCGAGCTGGACCGTGTAGCCCATCGTCTGCTCGGGCGAGTAGGACTGCCAGTTGGTGTTGGCGACGAAGGACGCCGCCGTGTTGAAGGCCAGTCCTTCGGGCACCGCCGGGAGGCCGAGAGACTGGGGCAGGAAGGGCTGGAGCCGCTGCAGGCCGTACACGAGCAGCAGCCCGACCAGGGAGAACACGAGCACGCTGCGGGCGTAGGCGCGCCACGTCTGCTCGGAGGAGGGATCGACGCCGAGGAGCCGGTAGACGCCGCGCTCGACGCGCAGGTCGCGCGGCGAGGTGTACACGTGGGCGATGTAGTCGCCGACGGGGCGGTGCGCGAGCGCGAGCACGACCACGACGGCCGTGGCCTGCAGGATGCCGAACCAGATCGACGCGTCCATCAGAACCTCTCCGGTGCGACGAGCGCGACCACGAGATAGACGATGGCGGCGACGGCGAGAGAGGCCGCGAGGATCTCGAAGACGATCATGCGCGGTCCACCGCCTTGGCGACCAGGGACACGAGGGCGAACAGCGCGATAGTCAGCGCGATGTAGATGATGTCGAGCACGGATCCGATCCAAGCGTCGCAGCCTCGCCGTCTCCGCGATCCTCACGCTTCCCCTACGGTCCCGCGGCGGATGCATGCGCGTTGCTCACACCCGCCCTTCGTCGCCCCTCCCGCTCTCCGATCCCTGCGTGCGGGAGCACCAGGGTGGACCCTTCGATATATGATGTCCATATATGACTGCATAATGATCTCGTGTGGGGATGCGGGAAAGGGGAACGGAGGGGCAGTGGGGGAAGTAGAGCTCTTCTACGAGGAATTGGACGAGTCCGCGGGGGCGTGCTCGGAGGCGGCGATGCAACTGCGGTTCGACGTCTCGCGAATCAGTCCCGGCGATCCTGGAGTGGAAGCGCCGATCGGTCGTCATCAGTTGCGGACGGAACTGCACCGGTACCTGGATCAGGTGCACGAGGCAGCCTCCGTTCACGGTGATGCCGGGGGAGCCCTCGCCGCAGCTCTCTTCGCGATCGCTGCGAAGTACACCCAGCTCGACGAAGAACTCTCCGGCGAGGGAACCCCATGAGCCTCACTTCGCCGAGCCGTGGGTATCCGCTGGAGCGCATCGCCGGTGATATCGGCACGATGTCGGCGACAGTCGATCAGGTCGAGGTCGTGCTCGAGCACCTGCGCGTTCTGCGCGGTGCGTCCGGGCAGGCATCGGGATTGCCGGGGCGCGGCCAGGCGGTCACCGCTGTCCGCTCCGCCGCGCGGGACATCCTGTCGACGATCGGCCCGCACGTCGCGGTGGCGCAGACGCTGTCCACGGTGCTCACCTCCTATGCGAAAGCACACGACGAGCATGCGACGAGAGCCAACGCGCTGATCGACGAGATCGCGGCGCTGCACGCGACGCGGGAGGCACTGAGCGTTGCGTCGGATGAGGCCGGACGTGCGGCTCTCGCCGCTTCGTGGGAGGACGACCCCGTCGCCACCCAGCGAGCGGAGGACGCCGCTGCCGACCTGATCACGGAGCGTCGACGAGCGCAGGACGATCTCGACGACCTCTGGGGGCGCTACGAATTCCATTTCGGAGCGTGGGACGAGGCCTACGACGCGGCAATCCACGCGCTGTGCGGCGGCGTGGCGGTGTCGATCTCCCACGAGTCACGCGATCTGCTCGAAGACTTGCTCGCTGCGGACACTCCGCGCGACGTTCTGGTGCTGTGGTTTCTGCACCCCGGTCTGCAGGAGGAACTGATCGAGGCGCACCCCGCGATCCTCGGCGGGATGGACGGCCTTCCGGTGGCCGTGCGGGTGACAGCGAATCAGCGGTGCGCGAGCGCGTGGATCGACGCAGCTCAGGAGGAGCTCGATCAAGAGCCTGAGGGGTCGGATCGAGCCGCATTCCTGGAGAAGGAGCTCGCGTATCTTCGCCTTGTTCGCAGCGGCGACGTGCAGCTGTATCTCTACGATCGTGACTTCTCCCGAATCGTGGAGGTGATCGGCGATCTCGCGACGCCCCCCGAACGCGTGCTCACGTACGTACCCGGAACGTTCACGAGCCTGGCGGACTTCTACACCGGCAGCGTCCAGGAGATCGGGAGCGAGATGGTGAGGGCGGCGCCCGGCACGGTCGCGTTCGTGTACAAGGACGGGCTCTTCCCCGGCGAGGACCCTGACGTCGGTGGGATGAATCTGACGCGGATCGGCGAAGCGAACGACCCTGAGCGTGCGGCGGATGCCGGTCGGC
This sequence comes from Microbacterium paraoxydans, assembly GCF_020524545.1. Taxonomy (GTDB): domain Bacteria; phylum Actinomycetota; class Actinomycetes; order Actinomycetales; family Microbacteriaceae; genus Microbacterium; species Microbacterium paraoxydans_C. The sequence continues at coordinate 287,774 of NZ_JAIVLG010000006.1, forward strand.
AACTCGCCCGGTTCGCGTCGGGCATGCGGGTGGATCCGGCGTTGGGAGACGCCGAGCAGGATGCCTTCGGCTTCAGCTGGGGCCTTGCGAACGTGACCAGTTCCGAGGTCGCCGGGGCGGAGTTCGACAAGGTCGTTTCCCTCGCCGGGGCGGGGATGCCGCCGGAGTGGACGCCTGATCCCGACACGATCTATGCGGATCTCTCCTACCGGGATGTGCTGCAAGAAGGTCAGCATCTGGGCGTCGTGTGGGGCGGCAACAATCCGCGCTTGCATCCGGCGTTCGAGCACGGCGACTACTACACGGGTCCAGACGATGATGTCCTCGACAGAGCGGACGCAGGCAGTCTCGGTCGCCCCACAGTGAGCATTCCGCCCGACTACTTCCGGGTGTTGACGGAGAACCACAGCCTGATATCCACGGACGATCCTGCCAATGAGGATGCCCTGCGCGACATGAGAGAACTGGTGAAGAGATGACGAAGTGGGTGCGAGCCGCGAGCGCCGGGCTTGCGTTGATCATGATCGGCCTCGCAGGGTGCGCGCAGCCTGAAGGACATCACGACGAGCCGTCGAGCATGACGTGGGAGGAGGCGAAGAAGGCGACGCAGGCGCGCGAGCTGGCGATCGTGGCACTGATCCCTGCTGATCAGGTGGCCCAGGTGGATCAGCATGAGAAGGGAGGCCTGTTCAGGTGCAGTGAGTCGCAGCACCGCTGGAAAGGCATCACGAGCGTGACGCTGGCACCGGGCACCGATGCCGAGGCGGTAACCAAGTCGATGGAGGCGCGAGTAGCTGGACTCTTCGGCGACAAGGGGGCTTTCGACGTGACGAGTCGCCGCGATATCGCCGAAAAGTACGTCGCGAAAGTGGAGTCGTCGACGACGACGGAAGCGTATCTCTTCGGCGAAGGCGAGCCCGGAACCATCGTGATCGATTCCTGGTCGGCATGCTTCACGCTGCCGGAGGGCGTCTATCCTGGCGGGGACTTCTGAGAGGCCGGAGTCACAGCGTCGGTTGACATGCCGTCGCCCGCCCGTGGGCCTATGCTCGCGAGGTGGGTACCCGAGAATGGCGGATCGGAGCAGGGGCGTGGATCGTCGGCGGACTCGTCGTCGCCGCGCTCGTCTTCGTGCTCACCGAGTTCCTGCCCCAATCGGATGCCGACGCGCTGTTCGTGCGGGTCGCGCCCGTGCTGGGGTTCGTGGTCGCGATCACGATCGTCGCCGAGCTCGCCCGCGAGGCGGCTGTGTTCGACGTGGTGGCGCAGCGACTGGCGCGCTGGGGTCGTGGCCGTGTGCTCGCCCTCTGGGGTCTGGTCGTGGCGCTCGCCACCGTCAGCACCGTGTTCCTCTCGCTCGACACGACCGCCGTGATCGTCACCCCGGTCGTGATCGTGCTCGCGCAGAGCATCGGCGTCTCGCCCCTCCCGTTCGCGCTCGCGACCGTGTGGCTGGCCAACACGGCCTCCCTCGCGCTGCCGGTCTCGAACCTCACCAACCTGCTGGCGGCGTCCGCGATCGGCGAAGGGCCGTCCGCGTTCATCGCGCTGAGCTGGGCGCCGGCCCTCGCAGGCATCCTCGTGCCGGTCGCGATCCTCACTCTCCTGCATCGACGCACCGTGTTCGCTCGCTACCCGACGCCGGTGCCACGTCGCCCGGCCGATCCTCTCCTGTTCTGGAGTGCTGCCGCGATCCTCCTCGTCCTCATGCCGCTGCTGGCTCTCACGCGGGAGGTCTGGATGCCGGCAGCCCTGGCGGCCCTCGCGCTGGTCGTTCTCTTTGCGGTGCGCCGGCGCCGTGTCCTCCGGCTCGCGCGCGTGCCGTGGCGGGCGATCGCGCTCGCCGCCTCGCTGTTCGTGCTGGTCGAGGCGGCGCACGCACAGGGTCTTCTCGACTTCCTCACGGCGCAGACCGCGAACGGCGGTGCCCCCGGCGACCTGTTCCGGATGGCCGCGCTCGGTGCCGTGAGCGCCAACGCGATCAACAACCTTCCGGCGTATCTCGTGCTCGAGCCCGCCGCCGGCGATCCCGTCGCGCTGATGGCCCTGCTGATCGGCGTGAACCTCGGCCCGCTCGTCACTCCCTGGGCATCATTGGCGACGCTGCTCTGGTACCACCGCATCACCGCGTTGGGTGTCCGCCTCAGCTGGAGCCGCTTCCTGCTGTGGGGTCTCGTCGCCGCAGTGCTGACAGTCGTGGGTGCCGTCTTCGCCCTGATCCTCGTCTCGGGCTAGATGCCCCGCTCTCGCGGCCACTCCTCGGCGAGCAGTCCGTAGTTCATGCCGTCGAGCCATTCGCCGGAGCGGTGCAGTGCCGTCTTGCGGCTGAACTCCTCGCGGCGCATCCCCAGGCGTTCCATCACGCGCCAGGAGGGCTCATTCTCGGCGAAGCATCCGGCGTGCACGCGGCGCAGCCCCAGTGGTCCGAAGCACACGTCGATCACGGCGCGGATCGCCTCGGTCGCGTAACCGTGCCCGGTGTATGCGGGGTCGAGGACCCAGCCGAGTTCGGCCTCGGTGCCCTTGGCGGCGGCCTCGACCTCGGCTTGGGCCCACCCGTCGCCGATTCTCACCATGATGTCGCCGATCGGGGTCGGGGCCGCGTCTTCGGCCCCGGGCAGCAGCTCCACGAGGTACAGGGAAGCCAGCCGCTCCGGGGCGAGATATCGCGCGCGGAATGCGTCCCGTGTATCAGGGGCGGATCCGAGCCACCGATTCACCTCCGGGAGACGACGCCACTCCCACATCACATCGACGTCGGCGGGCGTGCAGGGACGCACCTGCAGTCGGGCTGTTCGCGCCGGCCACGCCCCGGGGTTTCGCGTCTCGGTCATCGCTCCACTCTAGGTTCGACCGGCGACACGATCTGACTCCCTTCGAATCGCGTGAATGGTCCCATCCGGGCGAGGGATGGAGCCGTTTGCGCGATTCGAAGGGGCCGCCGGCGACTACTCCTGCGGGGGACCGGCGGGGCGGTGCGCGCGCCGACCGCTGACGACCACCGGGCGACCGGCACGCTCCTGGCCCGGCAACGGGCGGGAGCGGCGGCCGTAGATGAGCTCCGACGAGTCGAGCAGCCAGGGCACGAGCGTGATCGACACGCCGTGCACGAGCATCAGCTGGTTGGCGAGTCGGCGGGCACGACGGTTGTGCAGGAACGACTCCCACCAGTGCCCGACGATGTACTGCGGCAGGTACACGGTCACGACCGAGGAGCCGTGCTTCTCGCGGTACTGCTTGATGAACTGCGTCACCGGCTGCGCGAACGACCGGTACGGTGACTCGACGATCACGAGCGGGATCGGCACGAGGTGGTCGGCCCACTCCTGCTGCAACTGAGCCGCATCGTCGGATGCCACGGCCACGTGCACCGCCAGAGTCTTGCCGTGCTTGGCCGCGATCGCGTAGTCGATCGCCTTGACGACGGGCTTCTGCAGCCTGTTGACGAGGACGATCGCGAGGTCGCCGGTCGCCCCGTACTTGGTCGTGTCGTCGATCGCGATCTCGTGTTCGACGTCACGGTAGTACCGCTTCACACCCAGCATCAGGAACGCCAGGACCGGGATCGCGAAGAAGACGAGGTACGCGCCGTGCGTGAACTTGGTGATCGTCACGATGACGAGCACGAGCACGGTCAGCGCGGCGCCGGTGGAGTTGATGAGGAGTCCGACCTTCGCCGAACGGCGATCCGATGCCGAGGCTCCGTCGATCCCGGATCCCGGCCGGTTCTCCTCCGGTCCGCGCAGCACGCGTCGCCAGTGCCTGACCATGCCGATCTGTCCGAGCGAGAACGACACGAACACGCCGATGATGTAGAGCTGGATGAGGGTGGTCAGCCGCGCCTGGAAGACCACGAGGACGGCGATCGCAGCGATGCCGAGCAGGATCATGCCGTTCGAGAACACCAGGCGGTCGCCACGGGTGTTGAGCGACTTGGGGGCGTATCCGTCGCGGGCCAGGACGGCGCCGAGCAGGGGGAAGCCGTTGAACGCGGTGTTCGCGGCGAGCAGCAGCACGCACGCGGTCGCGGCCTGCACGATGAAGAAGGCGATGCTGCCGCCGCCGAACGTCGCCGCGGCGATCTGCGCCATCAGGCTGGGCTGCGGCGTCGAACAGTCGAAACCGATCAGGACGCACGGGTTCTCGGCGTAGTGCACTCCGGCGATCAGCGCCAGCGCGGTCAGGCCGGCGAACAGGCAGATCGCGATCGATCCCATCAGCACGAGGGTCGACTGGGCGTTGCGCACCTTGGGAGCCCGGAATGCGGGTACGCCGTTCGACACCGCCTCGACTCCGGTGAGGGCGGAGCAACCGCTCGAGAACGCGCGGAGGATCAGCAGGATCACCGCGGCCTGGCCGAGGTTCTCGGCCTGCACGGTGAAGTCATGGCTCGATGCCACCGGCGCATCGCCGAGGAACGTCCGGATCAGCCCGGTCGCGATCATGATGCCGACCGAGCCGATGAACACGTAGGTGGGGATGGCGAAGACGAGCGACGCCTCCCGCACACCGCGCAGGTTCACGATGATGATGAGGATCACGAAGCCCACCGCGAGCTCGACGCGGAGCGGGTCGAGGCCGGGCACGGCGGAGATGATGTTGTCTACGCCCGAGGCGACCGACACGGCCACCGTCAGCACGTAGTCGACCAGGAGGGCCGCGGCGACGATCACACCGGGGATCTCGCCGAGGTTCTTCGACGCGACCTCGTAGTCCCCGCCGCCCGACGGGTAGGCCTTGATCAGCTGACGGTAGCTCAGGACGACGACGAGCAGCAGCACCACGACCGCGATCGCGACCAGCGGGGTGAAGGAGAGGAACGTGAGTCCACCGATCAACAGGATCATCACGAGTTCCTGCGGCGCGTAGGCCACCGAGCTCAGTGCATCCGACGCGAAGATCGGCAGTGCCATCCGTTTCGGGAGCAGCTGCTCATCGACCTGCTCGCTCGTCAGCGGCTCGCCGATGAGGATGCGCTTGGCGAGCGGCGGAGCTTCCGCGCCCTCCCTGTTTTCGTTTGACACGTCGGGCGACACTACGCCTCCCGGTGTCGTCCTCATGCGATCCTCACGGAATCCCTACGGCGGGAAGCGGCGTCCTCACGGAATCCTTACGGGCCTGGTTACACTGGCACGCTGTGGAAGATCAGGTGCTGCTCGCGTTCATCGCCATCGGGATCGGAGTGGGCTTCGGCATCCTGCTGTTCGTGCCCTTCGTGGCTGTCAGCTACCGCCGGCGCGGGCGCCTCGGGCTCGGGCGGACCCTGCTCTGGCTGTCTGCACTGATCTACTTCTGGGCGATCTGGACCTATACGCTGCTTCCCCTGCCCGATCCCGACAGCATCCGCTGCGTCGGAGCGATCACCGATCCGATGTCCGTCGTGCGCGATGTGCAGACGGCGTTCGCGGCCCCAGGCAATCCGCTGCGGCAGCCGGCTCTGCTGCAGCTGGTGTTCAACGTGCTGCTGTTCGTGCCGCTCGGGTTCTTCATCCGGGTGATCGCCGGCCGCGGTATCCCGACCGCGCTCGCCACGGGCTTCGGGCTGTCGCTGCTGGTCGAGACCACGCAGCTGACCGGCGTCTGGGGTGTCTACCCCTGCGCCTACCGCTTCTTCGACGTCGGCGACCTCCTGACGAACACCCTCGGCGCGGTCGTCGGCTGCACCGTGGCGCTTCTCGTTCCGAGAGCCCTGCGCGGCGCTCAGGCGAGCCCGGACGCCGATCTGCCCCGCCCGGTCACCCGCGGTCGGCGGGCCCTGGCCATGCTCTGCGATGCGCTCACCTACGGATTCCTGAGCACGGGCATCGGCGTGACCGTGCAGGTGTGGCTGGAGTACGTCGTGCGCGACAGGGCGGCCGTGCTCGACGGGTCGATCGCCTCCACGGCAGGAGCCGTCGTCCCCGCCGGCCTGTTCCTGGTGCTGATCCTGGCGACCGGGCGCTCGGTCGGCGACTTCGCGGTGCAGTTGCGCTATGCGGGCTCGCGGCTGCCCGCTCCGCTCGCCCGCCCCCTGCGCTGGGCCGGCGGCATCGGCGGCCTCAGCGCGCTCGCCCTGGGCGGCGGCCTGTTCGACTTCGCGTCCTCGATCCTGATCCTCGTCGCGATCGTGCTGCTGTTCACCACCCGCCTCGGACGCGGGCTCCCCGGCGTCCTCTCCGGGCAGCACCTCGTGGACGCGAGGGCGGACATCGGGGATCCACAGCCGTTTCCGATCACGAACGCGTAACGTCGAGAGCATGACGACCGTTCACGTCACCGAGGACACGATCAACCAGGCCCGCGAGCTGCGCGACGAGCTGCAGCGGTTCCTGCGCGAGTACGAGTTCGGGATGCGCGAGGTCGAGACGAAGATCTCGATCCTCCGTGACGAGTTCACGCACGACCACGCGTACAACCCGATCGAGCACGTGAAGAGCCGTCTCAAGTCGCCCGACAGCATCGTCGAGAAACTCGCGCGCAAGGGGATCGACGAGCCGGACTTCGATCGGATCCGCGCCGAGATCACCGACATCGCGGGTGTACGGGTGACGTGCAGCTTCGTGGCCGACGTCTACCGCCTGTTCGACCTGCTCACCGCCCAGGACGACATCACCGTGCGCACGGTCAAGGACTACATCGCGCAGCCGAAGGCGAACGGCTACAAGAGCCTGCACGCGATCATCGAGGTGCCCGTGTTCCTGTCGACCGGCGCGTTGTCGGTGCCGGTCGAAGTGCAGTTCCGCACGATAGCGATGGACTTCTGGGCGAGCCTCGAGCACAAGATCTACTACAAGTTCTCCAACCAGGTGCCCTCGCATCTCGTCGAGAGCCTCACGGATGCCGCAGATGCCGCCGCCGAGCTCGACAGTCGCATGGAGCGTCTGCACCGGGAGGCGCACGGGGTGCCGCAGCGCCGGCTCGCTCCGCCGCCCCCGCCCATCGTTCCGGTCTGACGGACGTTCAGAACTCAGGAAGAACAGCGAGCCAGGCGAACGGCTCGCCCGTCGTGCCGCGCCTGACGCGCTACCCTCCCGCCGTTTTTGCGGAGTTATGAACGCGCCCGCGCGGAGTCTGACCGTAGATCGTCAGATCCGATCCCGCCTCGGCTCCGAACAACGGGGGACGACGCCGGAGACCGGCGGAACAGGAGACGATCATGGTGCAACGCCGCAGCGGCAAGAGGTTCTTCGTCTGGGCCGCCCTCGCGGGTGTGATCGGGGGTGGCGTCTTCCTCGCCACGGCAGAGGTGTTCGCGCTGCTGTTCGCGCGCACCGCCAGCCCGATCCTCGCGGTCGGCGGCTTCGTGATCGACATCGTGCCCCAGCCCTTCAAGGAGTTCGCGATCGCCACCTTCGGCGAGTACGACAAGATCGCTCTGCTGGCGGGGCTCGGGCTCGCTGTGCTCATCGCCTCCGCCATCGCCGGGATCCTGCAGTTCGTGCGCCCGCCGCTCGGCGTGATCGCGCTGGTGATCGCGGGCGTGCTCTCGACCGCGGCGATCGTCACCCGCGCGGGCGTCGCGCCCCTCGCGTTCCTGCCTCCGGTCCTCGGCACCGTCGCAGGATCGATCATCCTCGTGCTCCTGTGCCGCCGCCTGCGCGGGTGGAGGGAGTCCCCCGCGGATGATCCCGATACCGACCTCGCCGAAGAAGAGCCGGCCCGGCCAGGGATCGACCGTCGGCGGTTCTTCCTCCTCGCCGCCGTGGCGGGCGCGTCCGCGCTCGTCGTGGGAATCACCGCCCGCACGGTGAGCCTGGCCGTGTCGTCGGTCGAGGCCATCCGCGGTGCGCTGAAACTCCCCTCCCCGAAGAGCACGGTCGCCGTGCCGCAGGGCGCTGAGCTCGACATTCCCGGGCTCAGCAAGCTCTTCACCCCGAACAAGGACTTCTACCGTGTCGACACCGCGCTCACGGTTCCCTCGATCGACCCGGAGACCTGGCGCCTGGTGATCGACGGCATGGTCGACCAGCGTGTGGAGATGAGCTTCCAGGACATCCTCGACATGGGCCTGGACGAGTACGCGATCACGCTCACGTGCGTGTCGAACGAGGTCGGCGGCGAACTGGTCGGCAACGCGAAGTGGCTGGGCGTGCCGTTGCGCGACGTGCTCAAGAAGGCGGGGGTGAAGTCCGGCGCCGACATGGTGCTCTCCCGCAGCGTCGACGGCTACACGGCGAGCACGCCCCTCTCGGCCCTCACCGATGACGACCTCGACGCGATCCTGGCGGTCGGGATGAACGGCGAACCGCTGCCGCTCGAGCACGGCTTCCCGGTGCGGATGGTCGTGCCGGGACTCTACGGCTACGTGTCGGCGACCAAGTGGCTCACCGAGCTCAAGGTCACGACCTTCGCCCAGGATGAGGCGTACTGGACGCCGCGCGGTTACAGCGCCGAGGCCCCGATCAAGTTCTCGTCCCGCGTCGACACCCCCAAGATCGGCGAGGCGGTCGATGCCGGGAAGATCCCGATCGCGGGCGTGGCCTGGGCCCAATCGGTCGGCATCGAGCGCGTGGAGGTGAGCATCGACGACGGGGAGTGGGTTGCGGCCACGCTGTCGGCGCCGATCAACGACGACACCTGGGTGCAGTGGTTCATGGAGTGGGATGCCACGCCCGGCACGCACTACGTCGCGGTGCGAGCGGTCAACAAGAACGGCGACCTGCAGATCCAGGAGCGCGCTCCCATCGCGCCGAACGGATCATCGGGCTGGCAGCGCTCGCTCATCCGTGTCACCTGACCCCGGTGCACGGTCGACCGCGCGGGCCTAGGGTGGGAGCCATGGGCCCGTACCCCGCACTCGTGATCAGCGTCTCGGATCGATCGGCCTCCGGAGAGCGCCAGGATCGGGGTGGCCCGATCGCCGTGGGGATGCTGCGTGAGGCCGGGTGGCACTGCCCCGATGCGGAGGTCATCGCGGACGGCGCGGATTCCGTGGAGGATGCCCTGCGCCGCGCCGTCGCCCGCGGCATCCGGCTGGTCGTGACCACCGGCGGCACGGGCATCGGGCCCCGTGACCTGACGCCGGAGGGCACACGCCGGGTGATCACCCGGGAGCTCCCGGGGATCGCCGAGGAACTGCGCCGCAGCGGACTCGCCGACACTCCGCTGTCGGTGCTGTCGCGGGGGCTCGCAGGCGTCGTCGACCCCGATGGCATGCTCGTCGTGAACCTCCCGGGTTCGCCCCGAGCCGTCGCCTCGGGCCTCCCCGTGGTGCTCGGCGTCGCCGGGCACGTCCTGGATCAAGTCGAAGGCGGAGACCACTCATGAACGACGTGCGGATCGCAGCCCTGTCGGAAGAACTCCTCGATCTCGATGTTCATCTCACCGCGGTCGAAGACCCGCGCCTGGGAGCGGTGACGACGTTCGTCGGCCGGGTGCGAGACAACGATCCGGAGGCGCAGACGCCCGTGGTCGGACTGGAGTACAGCGCCCACCCCGACGCGGAGGCCACGTTGCGACGGATTGCCGAGGAGGCCGAGGCCGAGGCCGGGGCCGGTGCGCGCGCCGTGGTGGCCGTCAGCCATCGCATCGGACGCCTCGAGGTCGGCGATGCGGCGGTGGTGATCGCGGTGGCCTCGGAACACCGTGCCGAGGCGTTCGAGGTGTGCCGGGCGGTCATCGAGGGGATCAAGAGCGACCTCCCCGTGTGGAAGCGTCAGCTCGAAGTCGACGGGACGTCGTCGTGGAAGGGCATCGGCGGCTGAGGCTCGCGCTTCAGCCGCCCGCGAAGGGCGGGAGCACGTCGATGAGCTCGGCGTCGTCGAGGGGGACATCGCCGTCGGTGCGCACCCCGTCGACGAGCACCGCGCAGCGAGGGAGGATGTCGGCCAGTGCCGGGTGCTCGGCGACGACGGCGGTGCGCAGTTCCGAGAGGGAGCGTTCGGCGCGCTCCTCTGCGTCGGTGCCCGCAGCCTCGGCGGCGGCGGCGAAGTAGCGCACGTGTGTCATCGGTCGGCTCCGGGGGCGGCCTCGCCGGGGCGCACCCAGTCACCGGAGCGCCCGCCGGACTTCGCCACGATGCGCACGTCCTCGATCGTGACCGCGCGGTCGACGCCCTTGATCATGTCGACGATCGCGAGGGCGGTGACCGAAACGGCCGTGAGCGCCTCCATCTCGACGCCGGTGCGGTCGGCGGTGCCCACGGTCGCCTCGATATGCACGCCGTCGTCGACCACCTCCAGCTCGACGCTCGCCCGGTGCACCCCGATCACGTGCGCGAGCGGCAGCAGAGCGGGTGTGGACTTGGCCGCCTGGATGCCGGCGATGCGCGCCACGGCGAGCACGTCGCCCTTGGGCACGGTGCCGTCGCGGAGGGCGGTGATCACGTCGGCGCTGCAGCGCACGAAGCCGCGGGCGGTCGCGGTGCGGACGGTCGGCTGCTTCGCGGTCACATCGACCATGTGTGCACGGCCGCCGGCGTCAAGGTGGGGGAAGCTCATCCGACCAGCATGACATCGATCACATCGCCCACGGCCACGGACTCGACCTCGGCCGGGACGATCGCGAAGGCGTGCGCACGCGCGAGTCCGCCCGCGAGGTGAGACCCCGATCCACCGGCGGTCGCCGGACGCACGGTGCGCGTCGCGAGGTCGACGACGGCCGGAAGGTACTGTCGGCGCCCCGGCGGGGGTGTCCAGGATGCGTCGGCGGTGAACGCGGAACGCGGGCGCTGGATGCGGGTGCGGCCCTGCATCGCGAGGAGGGCGGGCCGTACGAACACCTCGAAGGACACCGCCACGCTGACGGGGTTCCCCGGGAGCCCGAACACGAGGCACCCGTCATCGAGCACTCCGAAGGCCTGTGGCTTGCCCGGCTGCATGGCCACTGCGCTGAACTCGACCTGTCCACCGCCGTCGAACGCTCCGCGCACGGGTTCGTATGCTCCCGCACTCACCCCGCCCGTGAAGACGATCACGTCGGCGTCGAGCGCTGCGGCCTCGGCAGCGACCGCCCGGACGGCGTCGGCCGCGTCCGGAACGCGCGCGACCAGCACCACCTCGGCGTCGGCCTCGGCGACGAGCTGCTGGAGCAACGGGCCGTTCGAGTCGGGGATGCGGCCGCGGGTGGGGGTCTCCCCGGGCGCGAGCAGCTCGCTCCCGGTCGATACCACCGCCACACGCGGAGCCCGCGTCACCCAGACCTCGGCGACGCCGGCGGCGACCGCGGCCGCGAGCTGGAAGGGCCCCAGACGCTCACCGGCGGGCACGACCTCGTCGCCCGCGTGCAGGTCTGCCCCGCGTCGGCGCACGAACACCCCGGGCGTCGCCGGGGCGCGCAGCACCGTCACGTCGCCGAGGGAGTCGGCGAGCCCGCCGACCGTGTCCTCGAAGGGCACGATCACATCGGCGTCGGTGGGCGTGGGGGATCCGGTCATGATGCGGGCGGCTTCACCCGCACCGAGCGGAGGATCCAGGGCGACGCCGGCGGGAAGATCGGCGACCACGCGCAGGGTGACCGGGTTCTCCTCGGAGGCCTCCGCGACATCCGCGCCGCGCACGGCGAAGCCGTCCATCGCGGAGTTGTCGAAGAGGGGGATGTCGTGCGCGGCGACCGCGGGCGCGGCGAGCGTGCGTCCTGCGGCACTCGACACCGGAAGAGCCTCGTTGCCGATCAGGCGGACGGCGTCGAGCACGCGGTCGAGCTGGTCCTCGACCGTGCGACGGCCGGTCATGCGTGCACCGCCGTCGGGGCCGTCGATGCCGGGCGGATCGCGATCTCGTGCTGGCGGGAGGTGAGCGCATCGATCATGGCGAGTCGTCCGAGCAGCGGCTCTCCCGCGCCGGTCACGAGCTTGATCACCTCACCCGCCAGCATCCCGCCGACCTGCACGCACAGCGCTCCGAGCACGCCGACCTGCGCGCAGCTGGGGGGCTCCCCCTCGGTGCCCGGCGGGAAGAGGTCTGCGAGCACGACCGGCTCGCCCACCGGCGGGTCCGACCAGAAGACGGTCGCCTGTGCATGCCACTCCTGGACCGCACCCCACACCAGCGGAAGTCCGAGGGCCTCGGACGCGGCGGCCACATCGCGACGGGTCGCGAACGAATCGCTCGTGTCGACCACCACGTCGGATCCCGCGAGCAGGCGGGCGGCGTTGGTCGCGTCGAGGCGCTCATGCACGGGGGTCACGACCGTCTGCGGCGCGAGGGCCGTGATGGCGCGGGCGGCGGAGGCGGTCTTGTGCGCGCCGATGTCCTCCACGCGGTGCGCCACCTGACGCTGCAGGTTGGTGAGCTCCACGACGTCGTCGTCGATCACCGTGAGGGCGCCGATCCCCGCGGCCGCCAGGGCGAGGAGCGCAGGGGAGCCGAGCCCGCCTGCGCCGACGATCGTGACGCGCGCGGCGTTGAGGCGGCGCTGGCCTTCTTCGCCGATGCCGGCGAGCACCGCGTGCCGGGCCGTCCGGATGAGTTCTTCCGGTGTGAGCGCGGCGGCGGGGGCGACGAGGGGTTGCATGGGTTCAGCGTATGCCCCGTCATCTGGAGCGGATTCATGAACGCGAAAGCGGTTGTATCTGTGTGAAAAATCCGCATCTGCGGTAGATTCTCTTTATGCAGACCTATCGGATCGCCCGTGCCGCGCAGTTGCTCGGTGTCAGCGACGACACCGTCCGTCGCTGGATCGAGCAGGGTCTGCTCCCGGTCACGGACGCGACGCCGGCCGAGATCCCCGGTGACGCCATCGCGGCGCGCGCGGTCGACCTCGCGGAGGAGGCGAAGCTCGCGGGAGATGTGCTCTCCAGTGCGCGCAACCGCTTCGTCGGCATCGTCACGCGCGTGCAGGTCGAGGGCCTGATGGCGCAGGTCGACATCCAGTCCGGACCGCATCGCGTGGTGTCGCTGATGTCGTCTGAGGCGGCGCGCGACCTGCGTCTCGAAGTCGGCTCCCTTGCCACCGCCTCCGTCAAGGCGACCCAGGTCGTCGTCGAAGTCCCGAAAGGCTGACATGAACCGTCCGCTCCGCCGCTCCTCCCTGGCCGTCCTCGCCGCTGCCGCGCTCGCTCTGACGGGGTGCGCGAGCGGCGCCCAGAGCGCTCCGACACCGGAAGCGGGGGTAGAGGAGGGGGCGAGCGGAGAGCTCACGGTGTACGCCGCAGCCTCGCTCAGCGGAGCCTTCGATGCGATCGGTGAGGCTTTCACGGCCGAGAACCCCGACGTGCGATTCAGCCCGGTCTACGACGGCTCGTCGACCCTGGTCACCCAGATCCTCGAGGGCGCACCGGCCGACGTGTTCGCGTCGGCCGACGAGGCGAACATGGACAAGGCCGGCAAGGTCGCGGTCGAGCCCGCGCTGTTCGCCTCCAACACCCTGGTGATCGTGGTCCCGGCCGGAAACCCCGGCGGTGTCGAGACACTGGCGGATCTCGCTGACGTCACCACCGTGCTGTGCGCGCCGGAGGTGCCCTGCGGCGCGGCTTCGGCGACGCTGCTCTCCGGGGCGGGCGTGACGGTCGACGCCGCGAGCCTCGAGCAGAACGTGACGGCCGTGCTCACGAAGGTCGCCGCGGCGGAGGCCGATGCCGGACTCGTGTACGCGACCGACGTGATCGGCCGCGACGACGTCGAGGCGATCGTGCCCGACGGTGCCGACGAGATCGTCAACCGCTACCCGATCGCCGCGCTCTCCGACGCGCCGAACTCCGAGGCTGCCGACGCGTTCGTGGCGTTCGTGCTGTCGGACGCGGGGCGCGACATCCTGGCGGACTTCGGTTTCGGAGCGCCATGACCGGGGGAGGCGGTCGAGGGTATGCACCCCGCGCGCTCGCCGTTCCCGCCCTGATCGGACTGGCGTTCCTGATCCTGCCGCTCACTGCGCTGGTCGCGCGCGTGCAATGGCCGACGTTCCTCGCGGACGTGACCTCGGAGGCTGCCCTCTCCGCGCTCGCGCTCTCGCTCGGCACCGGCCTCGTGGCCACGGTGCTGTGCATCCTCATCGGCGTACCACTCGCGTTGGCCATCGCCCGCTCCGGGCCGCGACTGGCCGCGGTGCTCCGTGCCGTCGTCACGGTTCCGCTGGTGCTACCTCCGATGGTGGGAGGCGTCGCGCTGCTGTATCTGTTCGGACGCGCGGGCTGGTTCGGCGGACTCGGCCTGTCCTTCAGCACGCCGGCGGTCGTCCTGGCGCAGACGTTCGTCGCACTGCCGTTCCTGGTGCTGGCCGTGGAGGGCGCGGTGCGTACCTCGGGTGTGGACTACGAGCGCACGGCGGCCGCCCTCGGAGCCGGACGATGGACGATCCTGCATCGCATCACCCTGCCGCTGGCCGCGCCGGGCATCGTCGCCGGTGTCGTGCTCTGCTTCGCGCGTGCCATCGGCGAGTTCGGCGCGACGGCCCTGTTCGCGGGGAATCGGCCGGGCGTCACCCAGACCATGCCGTTGGCGATCTACACCGCCTTCAACGGGGCGGGAGTGTCGCAGGGCACGGCGGTCGCGCTCGCGCTGCTCCTGCTCGCCACGGCGATCGCGGTGCTCCTGCTCGTGCGCGGCTGGCGGCCGGGGGTCACGCGATGACCTCGTCCACGGGTTCGTCCGCCGGTGGCGGAGGTCTGCGTGCGCACGTCGTGGTCGCCCGCGAGCACTTCACCGTAGACGTGTCCGTGGAGGTCGCGGTCGGCGAGACCGTCGCCGTGATGGGACCGAGCGGCGCGGGCAAGTCGACCCTGCTGCAGGCGCTCGCAGGGCTCGAGTCCTTGACCGCCGGGGAGATCGAGGTCGCGGGGCGCGTGGTCGACCGTGTGGCCGCTCCCCGTGTGCGCACGGCGCCCATGAGCCGCGGCGTCGTGCTGCTCGGGCAGGAGGCGCGGCTCTTCCCCCACCTGTCCCTGCGTGAGAACGTCGCCTTCGGCCCACGTGCCGCCGGTCAGGAGGCCCGCATCGCGCGGGATTCAGCCGATGAGTGGCTCGCACGCGTCGGTCTGCCGGGTGCGGGGGATCGGATGCCGCGCGAGCTCTCCGGTGGCGAAGGACAGCGCGTCGCGGTGGCCCGAGCGCTCGCCGCGTCTCCGCGGGCCGTCCTGCTCGACGAACCTCTGGTCGCACTCGATCCGGCGACGGCGGGCGACATCCGGCAGATGCTGCGCGATCAGCTGGTGGGGATCACCACGATCGCCGTCACGCACGACGCCGCGGACGCCGTCGCCCTCGCCGATCGGCTCGTGGTCATCGAGGCGGGGCGGGTCACACAGAGCGGACCCGTGCGCGACGTGCTGTCGGCGCCCGCGTCGGGGTTCGTCGCCGCCATCGCGGGAAGCAACCGGCTGGTGGGCGTCGCCGCGAAGGGCGGTTGGCGCGGCGGGGGCCTGCATCTCGCGAGCACGGATGCCGCCTCGCTCGCGCTCGCCGCGGTCGAGGGCGCCCAGCTCGCCGCGGTGTTCCGCCCCGCGGCGGTGCGCCTCACGCGGGCCGACGAACCGCACGCGTGGTCCAGTCGAGTCGTCCGACTGGAGCCCATCCTCACCGGTGTCCGCCTGCACACAGAGCACTGCCGGGTCGATGCCTCGCTGGCGGAGGCCGCCGGCTTTGCGGTGGGTGATGAGGTGCATCTGAACGTCGATCCGGCCGAGGTACGGTTCGTCTCCGCCCACTCCTCCGGCAGGAACGACGGGCATTCCGGCCCCGAGGGGTGAGACGGCGGGTTAGTCTCGAACGATGACGGGGAGTGGCGGAGCGCGATGACGGCCGTGCCGGTGGTCATCGGTGTGCGCCCGCCGCACGCTGCTCCGACCGCGCAGAGCCCCGGCCTCGCCGCCGAGAGCGCGGGCCTCGTCGACACGCACGGCCGTGTGCACCGGGATCTGCGCATCTCGCTCACCGACCGCTGTTCGCTGCGCTGCACGTACTGCATGCCGGAGCAGGGGAACGAGTGGCTGGCCCGCACGAGCATCCTCTCCACGGACGAGATCGTCGAGGTCGCGGAGGTGGCCGCGGCCCTCGGCATCCGCACCTTCCGCCTCACCGGTGGCGAACCGCTTCTGCGAGCCGACATCGTCGAGGTCGTGACGCGCCTCTCCCGCATCGACGGAGAGGACGGCCCCGTCGAGATCGCGATGACCACCAACGGCATCAGCCTCGCTCAGAAACTCCCGGCGCTGATCGAGGCCGGTCTCACGCGCCTCAACATCAGCATCGATACGGTGAACCGTCAGAGATTCGCCGACCTCACCCGACGCGACCGCCTCGACGACGTGTTCGAGGGCATCGCCGCGGCTGCGGCATCGGAGCTGCGTCCGCTCAAGCTCAACGCCGTCGCGATGCGCGGTGTCAACGACGACGAGCTGGTCGACCTCGTGGAGTTCGCGATGGGCGTGGGGGCGCAGCTGCGCTTCATCGAGCAGATGCCGCTCGATGCCGGACACACCTGGGACCGCGCGTCGATGGTCACGCGAGAGGAGATCCTGGCGTCCCTGGCTGAGCGCTGGCGCCTGGAGCCGGTCGAGGGGCGTGGGGGAGCACCCGCGGAGAAGTGGCGGATCGACGGAGGGCCGCACGAGGTCGGTGTGATCGCCTCGGTCACCGCCCCGTTCTGCGGAGCCTGTGACCGTCTGCGTCTGACGGCCGACGGTCAGCTGCGCAACTGCCTGTTCTCGAACGTCGAGTACGACCTCATCGAGGTGCTGCGCGGGGAGTCGGCCGCCGCGCCGGGGGAGCGCGCCGACGGGATCGCCGGGATGCTGCGGTCGTGCGTGCACGGTAAGCTCCCGGGGCACGCGATCAACGACCCGTCGTTCCTGCAGCCGGCGCGCGGCATGAACGCGATCGGCGGCTGAGCGCTGGCTCGGGCTCGGCACCGGCGGCCCGAGTCCTCGGCCGGAGCGGCGGAAGGCGCGCCGCCAGAACCGACTCAAGAGACAGGGATGACCGGATGTGGGAGCCGATCGGGCAGGGGCGTGACGGGTACCGATTGACGATCCGGGCGACCCGGGTGTCCGTGCGCCAACTCGTCGTGATCATCCTCGGGTGCGTGCTCGGCGGAGGGGCCGCTGCCACGGCGGTGCTGATCGTGATCTCCCTCGAGACCGATTCCCTGCTCGGCAGGTCCGATGTCGTCTTGATCGCCGGTGGCTTGGCCGTCGTCATCGCGCTCGCCCTGTTGTGGATCTTCGCCTGGCGGCGGAAGCGCTACGTCGTCGAGTGGGACGACGCGGGGATCCGGGTGATCGGTGCCGGGGTGGAACGATCGTATCCCTGGGCCTGCGTCGCTCGCGTGCTGATCCGTCTCGACACGGACTACGCCCGCGTCGAGGTGAGGAGCGCGGACCGGGGCTCCGTGTCGCTCCTGGCCGGCTTCGGCTCGCAAGACGTCAAGAAGACCACCGCGATCGACCCGATTCCGGACGGGGTCGTCGAGCTGCTGGGGCGCCATCTTTCTGCGGCCCCACCTCCCCAGCGGAACGCGCTCGGCCTGCACGTCTTCCTGGGCGCGCAACAGCCTGTCGCGTGAGCGATGCCGTCCTTCGCATCCGCCTTCAGCCGAGGAACTCCCGCGCAGCGGCGGACAGGGCGGTCACGCCGACCTCGATCGTCGGGTGGATCTCGGGCGCGAAGAACGGCGAGTGGTTCGTCGGGATGTCCTGCTCGAGTCGACCCGCGGCGACCGCCTCGGCGAACCGAGAGGGATCGACGCCGCCCCAGAACCAGAACACCAGGGGAGCACCTGCGTCACGGGCGAACCAGGACACGTCCTCGCTGCCGGTGAACATGCCGGGGTCGATGACGGAGGTCTCGCCGAGGGCGCGCTGGATCGCACCGGTGACGCGGGCTGTGGCATCCTCATCGTTGATCGTCGCGGGCAGGGTGTGGTCGGTGCGGATCTCCGGCTCCCGCTCCGCCCCGGACGCGGTCGCCTCGGCGCGCACGATGCGCTCCACGCTCGCGAGCACCTTCTCGCGTGCTTCCTCATTCGGGTAGCGCAGGCTGAGCTCGAGCTTCGCCTCGGCCGAGATGATGTTGTTCTTGAGTCCGGCGTGGATCGAACCGACGGTCACGACCGCGACGCCCTGCGGGTCGATCTCGCGCGAGGCGATGGTCTGCAGGCGCATCACGGTTGCCGCGGCCATCACCACCGGGTCGATCGTGGCGTGCGGGCGGGAGCCGTGTCCGCCGCGTCCGTGCAGGGTCACGGTGAGCCCGTCGGAGGCGGCCATCTGCGTCCCGCTGCGCACCCCGACGATCCCGGCGGGGAGGGGGGTCACGTGCTGGCCGAGCACGATGTCGGGCCGAGGGTAGCGGTCGAGGATCCCGTCGTCGAGCATCGCGCGCGCCCCGGCCCCGTACTCCTCGGCCGGCTGGATCAGCACCACGAGCGTGCCCGACCACTCGGAGCGCTCCGCGACGAGCTTCTCCACGGCACCGACCATCGCGGTGACGTGCATGTCGTGACCGCAGGCGTGCATGACGGGAACAGTGGTCCCCGCGGGGTCGACGCCCTTCGCCGTGCTCGCGTACGAGAGGCCGGTCTGCTCCTCGACAGGGAGTGCATCCATGTCGGCGCGCACCCAGACGACGGGACCGTCACCGTTGCGCAGCAGCCCGACGACTCCCGTCACCCCGACTCCTTCTTCGACCTCGAGGCCGAGGTCGCGCAGGTGCTGGGCGGCGATCCCAGCGGTCCGCGTCTCCTGGAACGAGAGCTCGGGGTGCTGGTGCAGGTCGAGGTAGAGCGCTTCGAGGTCGATCGTCATGGCCCGAGCCTAGTCGGGCGTGTCGGAGCCGTCAGCCTTCGCCGAGACCCACGTTCCTCGCCGAGACCCCCGCCTGTCGTCCGCACCCCCGCGCACAGATGCCCGTGGGCGGGGGTGTCGACGGCCAGCGGGGGTCTCGACCTGGGGAGTGAGGGGGCGGGGGAGCTAGCCGTCCAGGCGGCGCGGACCTGAGCCCTGGGTGCCGAGGGCGTCGTCGGGGTTGAGCAGGCCGCACGCCTTCATCGACAGGCAGCCGCAGCCGATGCACCCGGTGAGCTCGCGCTCGAGGCGCTCGATGCCCTCGCGGCGCTTCTCGAGCTCGCGCTTCCAGCGCCGGGAGGCCCTCTGCCAGTCGGCGTGGCTCGGGGTCTCGGTCAGCGGCACGTCGGCGAAGGCGGCCTGGACGTCGGACAACGGGATGCCGAGGCGCTTGGCGACGGTGATGAGCGACACCCGCCGCAGCATGTGCCGGGCGTAGCGGCGCTGGTTGCCGGGGGTGCGGGTGGAGGCGATGAGCCCGAGAGTCTCGTAGAAGTGCAGGGCGGACGCGGCGACACCGGTGCGTCGGGTCATCTCGCCGATCGTCAGCGGCTCGTCGGGTGCGTGGGGGCTCATCCGGGTCTCCTCGATTTGACCTCAAGTGTACTTGAGGTTTTACCGTGGACACCGTGACCCGAGAGAAGACCCCGCGATGACCTACGTCATCGCTCTGCCGTGCGTCGATGTGAAGGACAAGGCCTGCATCGACGAATGTCCCGTCGACTGCATCTACGAGGGGGAACGCTCGCTCTACATCCACCCGGACGAGTGCGTCGACTGCGGTGCCTGCGAGCCCGTGTGTCCCGTCGAGGCGATCTTCTACGAGGACGACCTCCCCGACGAGTGGCAGGACTATTACAAGGCCAATGTCGAGTTCTTCGACGAGATCGGCTCCCCCGGAGGCGCGGCGAAGACGGGGATGCTCGCCTTCGACCACGCGGTCATCGCCGCGCTGCCACCCCAGGGGGAACACGCATGACCGTCGCCGAACCCCGCATCGCCATCGTCGGAGCGGGCCCCGCGGGCATCTACGCGGCCGACATCCTGCTCGACCGCGTGCCGACCGCGTCGCTCGACCTGTTCGAGAAGCTCCCGGCACCGTACGGTCTCGTCCGCTACGGCGTCGCCCCCGATCATCCGCGGATCCGCAAGATCACCGATGCGCTGCACGGGGTGATCGTCCACCCGCGCATCCGGCTGCGCTGCAATGTCGAGGTCGGCGTGGACATCCACATCGACGAGCTGCGTGCCGCGTACGACGGGGTGATCGTGGCGACGGGTGCCGACCTCGACGTCCGCCTCGATATCCCCGGCATCGACCTCCCCGGTTCCTTCGGAGCCGCCGACTTCGTCGCCTGGTACGACGGGCACCCCGATGCGCCGCGCACCTGGCCGCTCGCCGCCGAGGCGGTGGCGGTGCTCGGTGCGGGCAACGTCGCGCTCGATGTGACACGGATCCTCGCCAAACACGCCTCCGCGCTGGCGCACACCGATACGCCGGATGCCGTACTCGACCAGCTCGGTGCCAGCCCTCTGCGGGACGTGCACCTGTTCGCGCGGCGGGGTCCGGCGGACGTGCGCTTCTCGCCCCTGGAGCTTCGCGAGCTCGCGGAGCAGGACGACGTCGACGTGATCGTCGACCCGGAGGAACTCGCGCTCGACGCCCATGCCGAACGGATGATCGCGCAGTTCTCGCAGCGTCGTATCATCGTGCGCACGCTGACCGAGTGGGCTGCGCTCGATCCTGCCGGCCGCGCCGCCACTCGCCGCATCCATCTGCACGTGCGGCAGCGGCCCGTCCGTCTGCTGGGCAGCGGGCGGGTGACCGGTATCGAGATGGAGCGGACCGCGTCGGATGAGCTGGGCCGCATGGTGGGCACCGGCGAGCTGCGCCAGTACGACGTCGGAGCCGTCTACCGTGCCGTCGGCTACCGCTCGACGCCGATGCCCGGAGTGCCCTTCGACGACGATCTCGGAGTCGTGCCGCACGCGGAGGGAAGAGTCCTGGATGCGGCGGGCGACCCGATCCCGCGACTGTACGCGACGGGATGGATCAAGCGTGGGCCCGTCGGGCTCATCGGTTCGACGAAATCGGATGCCGCGCAGACCGTGCGTCACCTCGTCGACGATCTCGAGGCCGCGGAGGAGGTCGTCCGCGGAGACGATCCGATCGCCCATCTCGGACACTCCGTCGACCTCGACGGGTGGCTGCGCATCGACGCGGCGGAGCGCAGCGCCGGAGCCGACCGCGGCCGGGAGAGGACGAAGCTCGTCGAACGCGAGGAGATGTTGAGGCATGCGAAGCAGGAACAGATGACGGAGGCCGGCCGATGACCGCGACACCCACACCCACGCCGGTCGGCGACCGCCTCAAGGATGCGTTCCGCACGCACCCCGCTGGCGTCGCGATCATCACGGCGTTCACTCCGACGGGTCCGGTCGGGCTCACGGCGTCGAGCGTCGCCTCGGTGGCGGTCGACCCCGCGGCGATCGTGTTCTCGGTCACCAGGGCGACGGGCTCGGCGGGGGCGATCCTCGGTGCGGACACCTTCGTGGTGCATCTCATCGACGACGAGCACTCCGCCCTCGCGCAGAGCTTCGCCGTCAGCGGATCCGAGCGCTTCACCCCTGAGCAGGGCTGGTCGGAGCTCGACACCGGGGAGCCGTATCTCGCCTCCGCCCGCGCTGCCCTGCGCTGCCGTGCGCTGCAGACCGTGGCGGTCGGCTCGTCGACGGTCGTGATCGCCGAGGTGCTCGACGTCATCGCCGGGCCGCAGGGGCGCCCCCTCGTATACCTCGACCGTCGCTTCCACGCCCTCCCTCACGACCCGCACCACTGAAAGGAAGACGTCATGTCCACTCTCTACACGCTCCCCGAGCTGCCCTACGACTACGCAGCGCTCGAGCCGCACATCTCGGGCAGGATCATGGAGCTGCACCACTCCAAGCACCACCAGGCGTACGTGACGGGCGCAAACACCGCCCTCGAGCAGCTCGCCGCCGCCCGCGATGCGGGTGACCTCGCGAACGTGAACAAGCTCGAGAAGGACCTCGCGTTCAACCTCGGCGGCCACATCAACCACTCGGTGTTCTGGCAGAACCTGTCGCCCGAGGGCGGCGGCGCGCCGGAGGGCGAGCTGGAGGCGGCGCTCGTCGATGCCTTCGGCTCGGTCGACGGGTTCCGTGCGCACTTCACCGCCGCGGCGCTCGGTGTGCAGGGCTCGGGGTGGGCCGTGCTCGCCTGGGACAGCGTGGGGGCCCGCCCGGTGATCTTCCAGCTGTTCGACCAGCAGGGCAACGCGCCGCTCGGTGTGACCCCGCTGCTGCAGCTCGACGTGTGGGAGCACGCCTACTACCTCGACTACCTCAACGTGCGCGCCGACTATGTGAAGGCCTTCTGGAACCTCGTGAACTGGCCCGATGTGCAGCGTCGTCTCGAGGCCGCCCGCACTTCGACCGCGGGCCTCATCACCGCGCGCTGACCGTCGTCACATCGCGGCTCACGCGAGGGAGAGGAAGAGCTTCTCCAGTTCGGCCATCGACACCCCATCGGTGTCGGTGGCCGTCTCCGTCTCCGCCGCGGGGTCGTTCAGGCAGTCCTTCATCGCGGAGGCGATGATCTGGAATCCCGCCTTGTCGAGCGCGGAGGTGACGGCAGCGAGCTGGGTGACGACCGCGCGGCAATCGCTCCCGCGTTCGACGGCGGAGATCACGGCTCCGAGCTGTCCTTGGGCGCGCTTGAGGCGGTTGGCGATCTTGCGCTGGGTCTCGGCATCTGCGGATGACATCGGTCGCTCCCTGAGTGTCTGCTGGACTCCCCACTATACCCCCTGGGGTATGCTGGGAGCACGAAGATACCCATGGGGGTATCAGTGAGGAGTCGAGAACATGTGCCGAGCAGTCCGTTGCAAGACCTGCGGAAAGACGACCTGGGCGGGATGCGGTCAGCACGTCGCGGAAGTGCGGCGAACGGTCCCCGCTGCGCAGTGGTGCTCCGGGCATCCGAAGGAGCAGGCGCAGGGCGGCTTCTTCTCACGGATGTTCCAGCGATGACCACGGCCGAACCACGTACCGTCGTCGTGGTCGGCGGTGTCGCCGGGGGGATGTCCGCCGCCGCGCGCCTTCGCCGCCTCGACGAGCGGGCGCGGATCGTCGTCTTCGAGCGCGGTCCCGAGGTCTCGTATGCGAATTGCGGGCTGCCCTATTACGTCGGCGGCGTGATCGCCGAGCGGGAGTCGCTGCTCCTGCAGACGCCCGCATCGTTGCGCAGCCGGTTCGGGCTCGATGTCCGGGTGCGTCACGACGTCGTGCGCATCGACACCGCGCAGAAGCTGGTCGAGGTCGAAGAACTCGATTCGGGGCGCCGCTTCACGCAGAGCTACGACAGCCTGATCCTCGCCACGGGTGCGCGCCCGCGCCGGGACGAACCGGTCTCCGATATCCCCGTCCGTGCCCTGCGGACGGTCGATGATGCCGATGCGATCGATGCCGCTCTCGTGCGACCCGGTCTTCCGGTCGTCGTCGTCGGCGGTGGCTACACGGGCCTGGAAGCGGTCGAGAACCTCGTGGCGCGCGGAGCCTCGGTGACCCTCGTGCAGCGAGGGGCTCAGCTGCTCTCGCCCCTCGACGCGGAGATGGCCGCCCCGATCGCCGCGGAGGTCCGTGCGCGCGGTGTCGACGTGCGTCTCGGCGTCGAGGTCGTGGGCGCCGAATCCGGGTACGTCACGTTGAGCGACGGGGCTTCCGTCCCCGCGGAACTCCTGATCGACGCCTCCGGGGTGGTGCCGGAGACCGCGCTGGCGGAGCGCGCCGGCATCCGGATCGGCGAGACCGGTGGCATCGAGGTCGACGCGCGGTGCCGCACGAGTGCGCCCGACGTGTTCGCCGTGGGAGACGGGGTCGAGAAGCTCGAGCTCGTGGGCGGGGGCACGGCTCTCGTCACGATGGCCGGTCTCGCGAACAGGCATGGCCGCATGGTGGCCGACCTCATCGCGGGGCGGACCGAGACGGCGCGACCGGCACTCGGCACCGGGATCGTCCAGGTGTTCGGGATCGCAGCGGGGAAGACGGGCTGGAGTGAACGGCAGCTCCGAGCGGCGGGGCGAGAGTTCTATGTCGTGCATGTGCATCCCGGGTCCCACGCCGGGTACTACCCCGGTGCCGAGACGTTGTCGATGAAGCTGCTCGCAGACCCGCAGTCCGATGCCATCCTCGGCGTGCAGATCGTCGGGCGGGACGGCGTCGACAAGCGGCTCGACGTGATCGCGACGGCCATGCACGCAGGCATGCCGGCCGCAGAGCTCGCGCAGCTCGAACTCGCCTATGCGCCGCAGTTCGGCTCGGCGAAGGATGCGGTGAACATCCTGGGCTACGTCGCGGAGAACACCCGGACCGGTACGACGCCGACGATCCAGTGGCATGAGCTCGAGGCCGCGCAGGGTGCCGGGGCGGCGCTGATCGATGTCCGCACACCGGCGGAGTTCGCGGCGGGAGCGATCCCCGGCGCCGTGAACGTGCCGCTCGACGAGCTGCGGGACCGGTTCGACGAGCTGCCCGACGGCGAGGTCGTGGTCCACTGCCAGGTCGGACTGCGCGGACACATCGCCACGCGCATCCTCCGTCAGCGCGGAGTGGATGCCCGCAACCTCGACGGCGGCTACCGCACCTGGCGCGACGGCGCCGGGTCTCCGCGGTCAGAGCAGACGGGCGGTGGTCCCGCGCACGTTCAGCTCGTAGGGCAGCGCTGACGGGATGTGGACCTCGTCCGGGGTGGTGAGCTTCGCCAGCACGGCGTCCGCGGCGCGTTCGCCCTGGCCCAGCGGGAACTGATCGACCGTGGTCAGGCGGAAGAACTCGCCGAGCTCGTGCCCGTCGATACCGACGATCGACAGCTCCTGCGGCACGTTGAAGCCCAGGTCCCGGGCCGCGAGCAGTGCGCCGATCGCCATCTCGTCGGACGCGGCGAACACCGCCGTCGGGCGGGGCCCCGGGCGTCCGAGGAGCTGCTTCGCGGCCCGGTAGCCACCCTCGACCGTGAAGTCCGCCGGCTCGAGGAACGCGTGGTTCAGAGGAATCCGGGCCCTCGCCAGAGCCTTCTCGAAGCCCAGGCGGCGGTTGGTGGGGATGTGGAAGTCGATGTCGAACTCGGGGTTGGCCCCGATGTGCGCGATGTCGGTGTGGCCCAGGCCGATCAGGTGCTCGGTCGCCAGCTGCGCCACCGCGACGTCGTCGACCGTGAGGGTGTCGAGCTTCGGGTTCGGGCCGCCGATCGCGATCACGGGTAGCCCCAGGTCGAGGAGGAGCTGCGTCTCCTCCTCGTCGAGTTCGATCGACACGGCGATGACGGCATCCACGCGCTGCCGCCGCAGGAAGGTGTCGAACACGTGCCGACGCACGTCCTTGTCGGCGGTGATGTTGTAGAGCGTGATGTCGTAGCCGGCGCGCATCAGGGCGGCGGAGACACCGGAGAGCACGGTGCTGAAGAACCACCGGTCGAGGAACGGCACCACGACGCCGACGTTGCGGGTGCGGCCGGACGCGAGGCTCGATGCTCGCGAGGAGACGACGTAGCCGAGCGACTGCGCCGCCGACTGCACGCGTTCGCGGGCGGACTCCGACACGTGACCGCGTCCGCTCAGCGCGCGCGAGACGGTCGCGGTCGACACCCCCGCGAGTCGGGCGACCTCATCGATGCTGGCCATGCGTTCCTCTGTCGACTGTGCTCCGGTCGCGATATGACACCCCTGAGCCGCAGGGGAGCTGTCATATCGCGACCGGAAGGGGCTCTCAGGCCTGGACGGCCGTGGTGTACCAGACGGCGGTGTCGACCGGGACGGCCGCTCCGTCGAACGGCTGGCTCTGCAGGATCACGACGGCGTTCGCGGGCAACTCGATCGGCGCGGTGCCGAGGTTCGCGATCACGTGCACATCGCCACGGCGGAAGGCCACGGCGTCGGGCCCCGCTTCCTCCCAGATCAGCGATCCGGCACCGAAGCCGTGCTCACGACGCCCCGCCAGCAGGCGCTTGTAGAGCGCGAGGGTCGACGCGGGATCGGTCTCCTCGACATCGCGCGCGTAGGCCGCCCACTCGTCCGGCTGCGGGAGCCACGACAGGCCGGTGTCGTTGAAGCCGAAGGCCGGAGCCTCCGCCTCCCAGGGCAGCGGCACGCGGCAGCCGTCCCGGCCGTAGCGCTCGCCGTGGGTGCGGAACCAGGTCGGGTCCTGACGGAACTCGTCGGGGATCTCCATGGCCTCGGGCAGTCCGAGCTCCTCGCCCTGGTAGAGGTACGACGACCCGGGGAGCGCGAGCATCAGAGTGGTCGCAGCCCGGGCGCGGGCGAGGCCGGTCGCGGTGTCGGGCTTGTTCGGGGTGTTCGGTCCGATGCCCTCGCCCTGCGGGTTCTCTGCCGTGAGAGCCAGACGTGAAGCGTGACGCACGACGTCGTGGTTCGACAGCACCCACGTGCTGGGGGCGCCGACCGCGCCGAACTCGTCTAGCGACTCGCGGATGACGTCGCGCAGAGCCTTCGCGTCCCACGACGTCATGAGGTAGGGGAAGTTGAACGTCTGGTGCATCTCATCCGGACGCACCCAGAGCGCAGTCTGGGCGAGCGTCGGCATCCAGGCCTCGCCGCACAGGGCGCGATCGCCGTCGTACTCGGCGAGCACGGTGTGCCAGTCGCGGTAGATGTCGTGCACGCCGTCCTGACCCCAGTAGGGAACGTTCGACTCGCCGCCGCCCATGGAGTCGGCATCGCTCGGAGGCGTGTAGTCGGGCAGGCCGTCGGCCTTGACCATGCCGTGGGCCACGTCGACACGGAAGCCGTCGACGCCGCGGTCGAGCCAGAAGCGCAGGATGGAGCGGAACTCCTCGCGCACCTCCTCGTTCGTCCAGTCGAAGTCGGGCTGCGTGGCGTCGAAGATGTGCAGGTACCACTGGCCGGGGGTGCCGTCGGCCTCGACGACACGCTCCCACATGCCGCCGCCGAACACGGACTCCCAGTTGTTCGGCGGGAGTTCGCCGTTCTCGCCCTTGCCGTCGCGGAAGATGTAGCGCGCGCGCTCAGGGCTTCCGGGAGCCGCTTTGAGCGCCTCCTGGAACCAGACGTGCTGGTCGGAGGAGTGGTTCGGGACCAGATCGACGATCACGCGGATGCCGCGGGAGTGCGCTTCCTCCAGCATCAGATCGAAGTCGGCGAGTGTGCCGAAGAGCGGGTCGACGTCGCGGTAGTCGGCGACGTCGTAGCCGGCGTCGCGCTGCGGGCTGGTCATGAACGGGCTCAGCCAGATCGCGTCGACGCCCAGTTCCTGCAGCGAGTCGAGGCGGCTGGTGATGCCCGGCAGGTCGCCGATGCCGTCGCCCGAGGCATCCGCGAAGGAGCGGGGGTAGATCTGGTAGATGACGGCGCTGCGCCACCACTCGGAACCGGGGGCTGCGATCTGCTCAAGCTGTGCCATGCGAAACAGGCTACTGCAAACGCTTACATACTTGCCAGAGCAGGAGTCGAATCGGTTCGGTGAAGGGATTCGCCCGTGGCGGAGGCGAGCGTCTTGCATCCGTGGAGGGATCAGGCGGGTGTCGAAGACCGCGTGCGCACCGGCGGGAGTAGGGTGGCGGCATCCGAGGAGTGGAGGCTGTCATGGTTCCGGAGATCAACTACTGGGCGGTCCTGTTGGCCACCGCATCGAGCATGGTCGTCGGCTCGGTCTGGTACGCCAGAGGCGTGTTCGGCACGCGCTGGGCGAGACTCGCCAACGTCGACATGGATCGACCGGCCGCCACGGCGATGTGGCCCATCATCACCACGGTCATCGTGAGCTTCATCACGGCCTGGGTGCTCGCCGGAGCAGCCGCCATCGCCTGGCACTTCTACGGCGGATCGTTCTTCTGGGGCGCGATCGTCACGGCGGTCACGCTGTGGGCGGGCTTCACGGCCGCGCGCTTCATCACGCATGATGCGTTCGAGGGCCGTTCGACGAAGTTGACCACGCTGAACATCGCCCACGAGCTGGTCACCGTCGTCGTGATGGCGGTGATCATCGGCGTCTGGCCGCCCGCACTGGCATAGCGTTCGCCAATGTGGCAACGGCGAAATGGCAATATATAGACTTTCGCCCCTTCTCGGGCTTCGACGGAACTGTCAGGCTCAGTCCGTGACCTCGAGGTCGCCTGCGCGTCATCCCCAGCGCGCGGTTCTGACCGAGGGGTCCCCATGTCCGGTTCTTCGCGTCGCTCGGCGCCGTGGATCATCGTCGCTGCGCTCGTCGCCGCGGCTGTCCTCGCCGGCGCGGCCCCTGCTGCCCTGGGCGCAGGCAGGGCCGCGGACGGTTCGACGCCCGGCGCGGGAACACCGGAGGCCGCAAAGTCGGTGGCACTGGCCTACGAGTTCCTCGACGCCAGGGTCGACGAATTCTGCGACGGCGCGGGACATTGCCTGCCGCGCAGCTACCAGGGCGGATTCTTCACCACGCCCACCTGGGACTTCACTCCGTCGTTCGTGTACGACGATGCGCTGGTCGTGATCGCCTACACCGCACGGGGGCTGCCGGACGACCTCCGTCGTGCGCGAGCGATCGGCGACACGCTCCTCTTCGTGCAGGAGAACGACCCGATCGGCGACGGACGAACCCGTGCCTCGTACGAGCCGCACGGCATCCGCCAAGGACGGGTGGAGATCACCGGACCGGGCAGCTTCACCGGAAACCAGGCCTGGGTCGGGCTGGCTCTCGCGCGGCTCGCGCACGCGACAGGGGAGCCGCGCTACCTCGACGGGGCGTTGCGCGCGGCGCAGTGGATCCAGGACAACACCGCCGACATGGTCCGGGCTCCGTATGGCTACACCGGCGGTCAGCTCGAGGACGGCACGTCGCTGACCTGGAAGTCCACCGAGCACAACAGCGACATCGCGGGGTTCTTCGCACAGCTGGCGCAGCTCACCGGTGACGAGGTGTGGGCGGACCGGGCAGCCGTGGCCGCCGGCTTCGTCGCGGCGATGCAGAGCGCGGACGGTCATGTGAACACCGGCACCGGCCTCGACGGCTCGACCGTCAACACGCGTCCCATCCCGCTGGACGGGCAGACCTGGAGTGCGCTCGCCACAGGCGACCCGCGCTACGGCGCCGCGCTGGACTGGACGCTCGCGAACCTGATCGCGACCGACGGTCCCTACACGGGGCCGTCGATCAGCGAGGTCGACGTGTCGAAGGCGTGGTTCGAGGGCAGCGGACACCTCGCGCTGGCCCTGCGCCTGCGCGACGGAGTGGGCGACGCGGACCGAGCGGAGGTGTTGCTGAGCAGCATCCGGCTGGCGCAGCGCGATGCCCCGAACGGAGACGGAAAGGGTATCGTCGCGACCTCGAACGATGGGCTCGACTCCGGATTCGGCGATCTCTACTACGCGAGTCTGCACACGGGCGCGACGGCCTGGTACCTGCTCGCGGCAGCGGGGAGCAACCCCTTTACGCTCCCGGGCGAGTGAAGCCCGGACGACCGACGCCAGGTGCTACGCGGCGACGCGGGCCACAGCGGCGATCGCGCTCGTGAAGAAGTCGAGTCCGTCGACGCCGCTGCGCATGGCGGCTGCGGTGTCGGGGCCGAAGCCCGCCTCGGTCGCGTGCTCGGGGTGCGGCATGAGGCCGACCACGTTGCCCGCCTCGTTCGTGAGGCCCGCGATGTCGCGCAGTGAGCCGTTCGGGTTGACCCCGGCGTAGCGGAACGCCACGAGTCCTTCGCCCTCGATGCGGTCGAGCGTCTGCTCGTCGGCGATGTAGCCGCCGTCGGCGTTCTTGAGCGGGATCACGATCTCCTGGCCGCTGCGGAACGCGTTCGTCCAGGCGGTGTCGGAGTTCTCGACCGTGAGCTTCTGGTCACGGCGCACGAAGTGCTGGTGGTTGTTGCGGATCAGGCCGCCGGGAAGCAGGTGTGCTTCGACGAGCATCTGGAACCCGTTGCAGATGCCCAGGACGGGCATGCCCTTCGCCGCGGCGTCCTTGACTTCGGCCATGATCGGGGAGAGCGCGGCGATCGCACCGGCGCGCAGATAGTCGCCGTAGCTGAAGCCGCCGGGGAGGACGAGCGCGTCGACGCCCTCGAGGTCGTGTGAACCGTGCCACAGGGCGACGGGTTCGGCGCCGGCGATGCGCACCGCGCGCTGGGCGTCACGGTCGTCGAGCGACCCGGGGAAGGTGATGACGCCGATGCGGACGGTCCGTTTGCCGGTCACGGCCGTTCCTTGCGTCACTGGGCGACCTCGATGCCGACGACGTCCTCGATCACGGAGTTGGAGAGCACCTCGTCGGCGATGCGCTTGGCTTCGGCGAGGACCTCGTCGGTGACCTCGCCCTCGACGGTGAGCTCGAAGCGCTTGCCGATGCGGACGTCGGAGAAGCCCTCCACGCCGAGGCGGGCGAAAGCGCCGGAGACGGCCTTCCCCTGCGGGTCGAGCAGTTCGGGCTTGGGCATGACGTCGACGACGATGGTGGGCATGAACGGCTCCGGGAGTCGCGGGCGGACGGGCGCACTCAGTCTACTGCCCCCGGCGGAGACTACTCCGCGGAGTGGAAGACCGTGTGCAGGTCGCCGACGGCCTCGCGGCCGCCGAGACCGTCGATCTCGAACAGCACCGAGATGCCGATGACGTGGCTGCCGAGCCGCTCGACCAGCTGGCGTCCCGCGGCGAGGGTGCCGCCGGTGGCGAGCACGTCGTCGATCAGCAGCACCCGCGACCCGGAAGGCAGGTCGTCGTGCATCTCGATCGTGGCGGTGCCGTACTCGAGCGCGTAGTCCACGGAGGCGGCGGGGCGCGGCAGTTTGCCGGCCTTCCGGATCGGGATGAGTCCCACGCCCGCTGCGATCGCCGCGGCACTGGCGAGGATGAATCCACGAGCCTCGATGCCCGCGATCACGTCGAACTGCCCGGCGAAGGGCTCGATGATCGCCTCGGTCGTCACGCGGAGCGCCTCGGCGTCGGCGAGGAGCGGCGTGATGTCGCGGAAGATGATCCCCGGCTGCGGGTAGTCCGGGACGTTGCGGATCAGGGCTTCAGCGCGGACGAGGGCAGGGGAGAGCGTGGCTTCGGGCACCGGACAAGGCTACGCCGGGTTCACAACTCCGCAGAATCGGACCGGTTCGGGGCTCAGGGAGGCTTCCTGCCCCTCGGTGCCCGCCTGATTGAGGAGTTGTGAACAGGACCGGGTTCGCACCGGCCGGGTTGACACCGTGGGAGCGCTCCCATAGAGTGACTGCTCAACCCGTGGGAGCGCTCCCACGATCATCCTGAAGCACCACACCTCAGCACGAACCACCACAAAGGAGTGAACTGTGAACACACGTGCCCGCCACCGGATCCTCGCGATCGCAGCTGTGGCCTCCGTCTCCGCCCTGGCCCTGGCCGGCTGCTCCGGCAGCTCCGGCGACACCTCGGAGGGAAGCGACGACGAAGAGGTCACACTGACCGTCACCACATTCGGCACCTTCGGCTACGAAGACCTCTACAAGGAATACGAGAAGGCACACCCGAACGTCACCATCGAGGCGACCAACATCGACACGGGTGGCAACGCCCGCACGGACGCGTTCACGAAGATCGCCGCCGGCTCCGGTCTCAGCGACATCGTCGCGATCGAGGAGGGCTGGCTCGGCGCGATCATGGACGTCTCCGACACCTTCGTCGACCTGCGCGACTACGGCATCGAGGACCGCAAGGACGACTGGGTCGACTGGAAGTACGGTCAGGCGACCGATGCCGACGGCCGTGTGATCGGCTACGGCACGGACATCGGTCCGAGCGGCATCTGCTACAACGGCGCCGCGTTCGAGGCTGCAGGACTCCCGAGCGACCGCGAGTCGGTCGCCGAGCTGTTGAACGGCGATTGGGAGAACTACTTCGCCGTCGGCGCGGACTACACCGCCAAGACCGGCAAGGCCTGGTACGACCATTCCGGCTTCGTGTGGAACGCCATGGTGAACCAGCTCGACGAGGGGTACTACACCGCAGACGGCGAGCTGAACGTCGAGGGCAACGCCGAGCTCCAGGAGCGCTTCGAGCTGCTGGGTGCGGCGACCGAGGGCGGTCAGTCCGCCGCGCAGACGGCCTGGGACTGGAACGGCGGCAAGTCGTTCGTCGACGGGACCTTCGCGACCTTCGTGTGCCCGGGCTGGATGCTCGGCGTCGTGCAGGGCCAGGTCGAGGCCGGCGGCGGAGACGCGTCGACCGGATGGGACTTCGCCGACGTGTTCCCGGGCGGTGCGGCCAACTGGGGCGGTGCCTTCCTCTCGATCCCGGAGTCTTCGCAGCACAAGGAGGCAGCCGCCGAGCTCGCCGACTGGCTGACCCAGCCCGAGCAGCAGGTGAAGCAGTCCGCAGCCGCGGGCAACTTCCCCTCCACGATCAAGGCGCAGGAGACGCTCGCCGCGGACGCGACGCCGAACGCGTTCTTCAACGACGCGCCGACCGGGGCGATTCTCGCTGAGCGCGCCAAGGGCGTGGTCGCGCAGTTCAAGGGGGCGGATGACTCGGTCATCCAGGAGAACGTCTTCGGCCCGGCTCTCAGCAGCCTGGACCGCGGCGAGACCGACACGCAGGGGGCCTGGGACCAGGCGATCGGTCTGCTGAACGACCTCGTCGGCTGACCCCGGCGGACCTCCACTTCCGGTCGCAGTCTCGCTCGGTATCGCCCGTGCATTCCGAGCGAGACTGCGACCGGAACCCCTCGGAAATCCGGGACAAGGACACCCCCATGACTCTCACCGCCCCGCCCGCGGAGCACCGCGAGACGGCATCCCCGACGAAGGACGCCGTGCCGAAGCGCTCCTGGCGCCAGCGCGTCTCGCGGTTCGACCAGAACGCCTCGCCGTACTTCTACATCTCGCCGTTCTTCCTGCTGTTCGGGCTGGTCGGCCTGTTCCCCCTGCTCTACACCGTGTGGGTCGCCGTGCACGAGTGGGATCTGCTCAAGGGGGAGGGGGACTTCGTCGGGTTCGGCAACTTCGCCGAGATCCTCGGTGACGCGATGTTCTGGAACTCGATCGGCAACACCCTGAGCATCTTCCTGCTCTCGGCCATCCCGCAGCTCGCCGTCGCCCTCGTGATCGCGTACCTCCTCGACCGTGGACTGCGCGCTCCGACGTTCTGGCGGATGAGCGTGCTGATCCCGTTCGTGGTCACGCCGGTCGCGGTCGCCATCATCTTCTCGAGCATCTTCAACGAAGCCGACGGCCTGGCCAACAATCTGCTCAATCTCGTCGGGATCGCCGACCAGGAGTGGAAGCACAACACGGCCCTGTCGCACATCGCGATCGCGGTCATGGTGAACTTCCGCTGGACGGGCTACAACGCCCTCATCCTGCTGGCAGCGATGCAGGCCGTGCCGCGCGACCTGTACGAGTCCGCCGCCCTCGACGGGGCCGGGGCCGCGCGCCGGTTCTTCTCGATCACGATCCCCACGATCCGTCCGACCCTGATCTTCGTGATCATCACGGCGACGATCGGCGGGTTGCAGATCTTCGCCGAGCCCCGCCTGTTCGACGTGTCCACCGCCGGGGGCATCGGCGGCAGCGATCGGCAGTTCCAGACCACCGTCCTGTTCCTGTGGGAACTCGCCTTCTTCCGTCGCAACCTCGGCGAAGCCTCCGCCGTGGCGATCCTGCTCTTCCTGCTGATCGTCGGCATCGGCGTCATCAACTTCCTGATCTCCCGGCGGATCTCCACGGGCGACGCCCCGAAGAATCGCGCGGCCCGCCGCCGCGTGCGCACGACCACCGAGAAGGAGTCCCGATGACCGCCACGCAGGCTCTCAGCGTGCCGGAGAAGATCCGGCGTCGCCGCAGCGCGTCCTCCGGGATCGCGGGGATCGGCAGTCGACCCGGCTTCCTCACCTACGGACTGCTGGCCGCGTTCATCATCGGCAGCGTCTATCCGCTGTGGTGGTCGGTCGTGGTCGCGAGTGGCACCAACGCCACTCGCGGCGAGACGCTTCCCCTGATCCCCGGCGGGAACTTCCTCACCAACGCCGCGCAGGTGTTCGATGCGATCCCTTTCTGGCTCGCGCTCGGCAATTCGTTCCTGATCTCGAGCATCATCACCCTCTCGGTCGTCACGTTCTCGACACTCGCCGGCTACGCGTTCGCGAAACTGCGCTTCAAGGGACGCGACGGGCTGATGATCTTCGTGATCGCGACGATGGCGATCCCGACGCAGCTCGGCATCATCCCTCTGTTCATGCTGATGCGCGAGCTCGGCTGGACCGGAACCATCGGCGCGGTGATCGTGCCGACCCTGGTCACCGCGTTCGGCGTGTTCTTCATGCGGCAATACCTGGTCGACGTCATTCCGGACGAGCTCATCGAGGCCGCGCGCATGGACGGCGCGAACCAGTTCCGCACCTTCCTGAACGTGGGCGTCCCGGCGGCGCGCCCGGCCATGGCGATCCTCGGCCTCTTCACCTTCATGACCGCGTGGACCGACTACCTGTGGCCGTTGATCGTGCTCTCGCCCCAGAACCCGACGCTGCAGACGGCCCTCAGCCAGCTGCAGTCGGGGTACTACATCGACTACTCGATCGTGCTCGCCGGCGCGGTGCTCGCGACCCTCCCGCTGCTCGTGCTCTTCGTGGTCGCGGGTCGGCAGCTGGTCAGTGGCATCATGGCGGGCGCGGTGAAAGGATGACCCCTATGACCCGCTCCTTCCCTGAGAACTTCCTCTTCGGTGCCGCGACGGCGGCGTATCAGATCGAGGGGGCGGCGTTCGAGGACGGGCGCACCGCATCGATCTGGGACGCGTTCGCCCGCGTGCCCGGTGCCGTCATCGGCGCAGAGAACGGCGATGTGGCCTGCGACCACTACCACCGATACCCGCAGGACGTCGCGCTCATGAAGGAGCTCGGCCTGCAGACGTACCGGTTCTCGACGTCGTGGTCGCGGGTGCGGCCGGACGGCAGTGCGGTCAACCCCGCCGGGGTCGACTTCTACGAGCGTCTGGTCGACGAGCTGCTCGGCGCCGACATCCTGCCCTGGTTGACGCTGTACCACTGGGACATGCCGCAGGCGCTGCAGGAGATCGGCGGGTGGACGAACCGTGACACGGTCGACCGATTCCTCGAGTACGCGGGCACCATGCACGATGCGCTCGGCGACCGCGTGAACGTGTGGACGACGCTGAACGAGCCGTGGTGCTCGTCCTTCCTCTCGTACACGGCGGGGGAGCACGCGCCGGGGCACACCAGCGTCGCCGAGGGCATGCTCGCGGCGCACCACCTGCTGCTCGCGCATGGCAGCACCGTGCAGGAGCTGCGTGGACGCGATGCCTCGCTCAACCTCGGCATCACGCTGAACCACACCGTCGCAGATCCTGCCGATCCGCAGAATCCCGCCGACGTCGATGCGGCCCGCCGTGTGGACGGCCAGTTCAACCGCTGGTTCCTCGATCCGATCTACCGCGGCAGCTATCCGGCCGACATCGTCGAGGACATCCGGGCGGTCGATGCGGAGGCGGTCGAGCGGTTCGAGGCGGCCGTCCGCGACGGCGACCTCGAGATGATCGCACAGCACATCGACTCCCAGGGAGTGAACTACTACCACGGCGACTTCGTGTCCGGCACGGCACCGGCCGAAGGGCCCGTCTCCGCGGAGCCGGACACCGACCGCGTCCGGCGCAGCCCCTATCCCTCGAGCTCCGACATCCACGCGGTCGAGCGCGGTCTGCCCCGCACGGCACAGAACTGGGAGGTGCAGCCCGAAGGCCTCACCCGCGTGCTGCAGCGGATCTGGGCCGAGTACGCCGAACCGGCCGGCACCGTGCTCTACATGACCGAGAACGGTGCGGCGTACGACGACGTCGTGGTGGTCGAGGACGGCGAGAAGCGTGTGCACGACGCCGACCGCACCGAGTTCCTGCGGCTGCACTTGGGCGCGGTGCTCGATGCGGCGGATGCGGGGGTCGACGTGCGCGGCTACTTCTACTGGTCGCTGTTCGACAACTTCGAGTGGGCGTGGGGCTACGACAAGCGCTTCGGCATCGTGCGCGTCGACTACGACACGCAGGAGCGCACGCTCAAGGACTCCGGCCGGGAGTACGCCCGCATCATCGCCGCTCGCGCCCTGTAGGAGGGCGTCCTTCCCCTTCGAATCGCGCAAACGGCGGCATCCTCGGCCGAAACGGAGCCGTTTGCGCGATTCGAACGGAGATGGTCAGCGACAATAGGGCGATGGAAGAGTGCGTACGCTGATGTCGCCCCGAGCGACCATCGAAGAGGTGGCATCCGCCGCCGGGGTCTCCCGGTCCACCGTGTCGCGGGTGGTGAACGGATCGACGGCAGTGAGCCCGGAGGCCCTGGCCGCCGTGCGCGCCGCGATCGACGAGCTGAACTACGTTCCCAACCGCGCGGCACGTTCCCTGGCGTCGAGACAGACGCACGCGATCGCCCTGATCGTCCCCGAAGACACGACGCGCTTCTTCGGCGACCCGTTCTTCGCGGCCATCGTCGCGGGCATCACGGGGGCACTCGGCAGCTCGGACTACCTGCTCAACCTGCTGATCGCGAGCGACGATCCCGGCGACAAGATGACCAGCTTCGTGCGCAACGGCGGTGTCGACGGCGCGCTGATCGTGTCGCACCACACGAGCGACGCCTTCGTCGACCGGATCGCGGACGCGGTTCCCGTCGTCTTCGGCGGCCGGCCGGTGCGCCGCCATGAGGGCGACTACGTGGTCGATGTCGACAACGTCACCGGAGCGCGCAACGCCACCCAGCGCCTGATCGACATCGGCCGTACGCGCATCGCGACGATCTCCGGGCCGCTGACGATGGTCGCGTCGGTCGACCGCGTGCAGGGCTTCCGCGATGCGCTGAAGGCTGCCGGGCTCTCCCCGTACGCGGAGGAGGAGGGGGATTACAGCGAGGCCAGCGGGGCGGAGGCCGCTCGGCGGCTCCTCGCGGGCGGACGCCCCGACGCGATCTTCATCGCGAGCGACCTGATGGCTCGCGGAGCCTTGACGGCGCTGCGGGCGTCGGGGCTGCGGGTCCCGGAGGACATCGCCCTGGTGGGCTTCGACGATTCGTCGGTCGCGGTGAGCACGGATCCGCAGCTGACCACGATGCGTCAGCCGATGTACGCGCAGGGCGAGGCCATGGCCCGGATCCTGCTGTCCCGTCTCGCGGGCGAGAACCCGCCCACCACGACGATCCTGTCCACCGAGCTCGTGGTGCGCGCCTCGGCCTGACTCCGTATCACTCCAGGCGCATGCGGGCGAAGGCGCCGAGCACCACGCGCTCGGACTGCACGAGGTAGCGCTCGAGCTCGGTGGCTCCGGCCTGCGGGCCTCGCGCGAGGAAGGCGTCGAGCACGGCACGGTTCTTGCGGACGAAGGGTTCGTGCAGGGATCGCGGGTCGTCGATCTTGAGGAAGACCAGGCGGAGCTCGGCCGCCAGATCGCGGTAGGTGCGGGCGAGTCGGGGGCTGTCGGCGAGATCGACGAGTGCGACGTGGAAGGCCATGTTGGCGCTGCCGACCCGGCGCCAGGCCCGGGGGTCCTCCGTCGCCTCTGCCCGGGCGGCTTCCGCGGCCTCGACCGCGTCCTTCATCCGCTGGACGGCCGGATGCTCCGGTTCCGACTGCAGCAGCGCGGAGCATTCGATCACGCGGCGGGCCCGGTAGATGTCGATGACGTCGGCGATCGACGGGGAGGCGACGGAGACGCCGCGGTGCGGGATGTGCTCCAGCAGCCCTTGCTCGGCGAGTGCGCGGAATGCCTCGCGGAGGGTGTTGCGGGAGACGTCGAACTGCTCGGCGAGGGCGGACTCGGACAGTCGCGATCCGGGAGCGAAGTCGCCGTCGATGATGCGCTGACGGAGCACATCCGGGAGCATGCCCTGCTGGTTCATGCCTTCATCGTAGGTGGAGGCCGGATGGATCGTTCGAGGATCCGGTCCGGAAATCACAGAGAGGCAACGTCTTCGTAGCACAGCCGAAACAATATTGTTGAACAATCAGTGTCTATCCGTTCTACACTGGGGGTCACCCGACACCCACCAACGACGATGGGAATCCCCCTCCATGTCTGAGCACTCCACCGCCTCCCTCTCCCCGGAGGACGAAGTCCGTCTGGCCGGTGCGAAGAAGCGCGCCGGCCGCAGCGCCGTCATCGGCGCGATCTTCCTCATGGCCACCAGCGCCATCGGCCCCGGCTTCATCACCCAGACGGCCACGTTCACCGCGACGATGGGGGCGGCCTTCGCGTTCGCCATCCTCGTCTCGATCCTCGTCGACATCGCCGTGCAGCTGAACGTGTGGCGCATGATCACCTCGTCGGGCAAGCGCGCCGGCGAACTCGCCAACAGCGCCATCCCCTTCTCCGGACACGTGATCGCCGTCCTCGTCGTGATCGGTGGACTCGCCTTCAACATCGGCAACATCGCCGGTGGCGGGCTCGGCATGAACGCCCTTCTCGGGGTCGATCCGAAGCTCGGAGGCGCACTGACCGCGGCCCTCGCGATCATCATCTTCCTGATCAAGAAGGCGGGGCGCGTGATGGATGTCGTCCTGATCGTGCTCGGTCTCGGCATGATCGTCATGACCTTGATCGTGGCTTTCATCGCCCAGCCGCCGCTCGGTGAGGCGCTCACCCAGACCTTCCTCCCGGACGAGCTGAACTTCGCCACCATCACCACGATCGTCGGCGGAACGGTCGGCGGCTACATCACCTACTCCGGCGCCCACCGCTACCTCGACTCCGGGCACACCGGGCCCGAGCGCGCCGGCCCGGTGATGCGCGCCGCGGCCAACGGCATCCTCGTCACGGGCATCATGCGCTACGTCCTGTTCCTCGCGATCCTCGGTGTCGTGGCCTCCGGCGTGACGCTCGACCTGTCGAGCCAGGCCGCGAACCCCGCGGGTCAGGCGTTCGGCGCAGTGCTCGGCGACGCCGGACTGCGCATCTTCGGCGCCATCTTCTGGGCCGCCGCGATCAGCTCCGTCATCGGCGCGGCCTACACCTCCGCCACGTTCCTCTCCACGTTCACGAAGAAGCTCAGGGGCGGCTGGCCGCTGCAGCTCGCGACCGTCGCCTTCATCGTGGTGTCGCTGGCCGTGTACCTGTCGATCGGTACGGCTCCCGCAGCGATCCTCGTCTTCGTCGGCGGCTTCAACGGCTTGATCCTGCCGATCGGACTCACGGTGTTCATGTACATCGGCTGGTTCCGTCGGGATCTGCTCGGCTCGAAGAAGTACCCGCTGTGGCTGCTGATCGCCGGTACGCTCGTGACGCTGCTGACCTGGTACATGGGGATCGTCTCGGTCGGCCCCATCTTCGCCTTCCTCGGAATAGGAGCGTGATCGCATGACGTCGATCGACCTGAACTCGGACCTCGGCGAGAACGTCGCCGACCGGATCGTCAGCGACGATGCGAGCATGCTCCGCCTCGTCACGAGTGCGAACGTGTCGTGCGGCTTCCACGCAGGCAGCCCGGAGGGCATCCGCGAGACGCTCGCAGATGCGGTCCAGGGCGGCGTCGTGATCGGCGCGCACCCCGGCTACCGCGACTACGAGAACTTCGGACGCACGAAGATCGACATCGACTCGGCCACCCTCCAGGCGCACGTCGAGTATCAGCTCGGATCGCTGATGGGGCTCGCCTCCGCGGTCGGCGGACGGGTCGCCTACGTCAAGCCGCACGGTGCGCTGTACAACACGATCGCGCGGGACGAGCGTCAGTCGAAGGACGTCGTGGCCGCGATCCGTGCGCTCGACCCGAGCCTGGTGCTGCTGGGCCTGTCCGGAGGCGTCGTGCTCGACGTCGCCGAGCGCGCAGGGCTCGCCGTCGCGGCGGAGGCCTTCGCCGATCGCGCCTACCAGCCGGACGGTCAGCTGGTGTCGCGCACCGAGGAGGGCGCCGTGCTGCACGACCCGGCCGCGGTCGCCGAGCGCATGGTGCGCCTGGCCGCCGAGGGGGTGATCCGCGCGATCGACGGCACCGATGTGCCCGTGGCCGCGCAGTCGATCTGCGTGCACGGCGACAGCCCCGGCTCGGTGGCGATGGCGGCCGAGACGAAGCGGATGCTGCAGGACGCCGGCATCACCATCGCGCCGTTCGCGGGCGTCTGACATGGTCGTCCTCGCCACCGCCGAACAGCTCGGACCTCCCGTCACGACGGAGCGCCTCGACTGATGCGCATCCTCACGGCATCCGATCATGCTCTGCTCGTCGAGGCGGCCGACCTCGACGAGGCGATGCGCCTGAACCTCGCGTGGGAGGGAGTGCCCGGGATCGTCGAGCGCATCCCCGGAGCCCGCACCGTGCTCGTGCGCTTCGATCCGCTGCGGGTCTCCGCCGTCGAGCTGGCGACCGCGCTCTCGGCCGTGGAGATCGACACCGCGCAGCTGCCGGGCGCGGGGAAGGTCGCCGTGCCGGTGCGGTACGACGGCGAAGACCTCGACGAGGCGGCCGCCCTGCTCGGGGTCTCGGCCGCGGAGCTGGTCAACCGGCATCTCGCTGCCGACTGGCGGGTGGCGTTCTCGGGCTTCGCCCCCGGATTCGGCTACGTGGTCAGCAGCGATCCCCTGTTCGACGTGCCGCGCCGCTCCTCGCCGCGCACGCGCGTACCCGCCGGATCGGTCGCGCTCGCCGGCGCGTTCACCGGGGTGTATCCGCGCGAGAGCCCCGGGGGCTGGCAGCTGATCGGCCGCACGGACGCCGTGATGTGGGACATCGACCGCGACCCTCCCGCGCTCCTGGCCCCCGGCGCCTCCGTGCGGTTCGAGCAGGTGCGCGGTGCGGCTCGGCTGGGTTCGCCGGGCCGAAACGGAGACGACTTGGCGCACACTGGGCGCGTCGTGGAGCAACACGCCGCGACGGATGCGGATGCCCTGGGTTTCGGCGCGGATGCTGCGGTCGAGGTCGTCCGCTCGTCACTGCAACTGCTGGTGCAGGATGCCGGACGCCCGGGGTTCGCGGCGCTCGGGGTCTCGGCTTCCGGGGCGGCCGACCGCCGGGCCATGCACGATGCGAACCGTGCGGTGGGCAATGCGCGCGAGGCTGCGATGCTGGAGAGCGTCGGCGGTGCGGTGCTGCGATTCCGGGGAGCCGGTGTCGCCGCGGTCACCGGAGCGATCGGCGCCCTCAGCCTGACCGACGTCGACGGCGTCGTCCGTTCCGTGGAGCACGGCGTGCCCTTCGCCACGGTCGACGGCGACGAGCTGGCCCTCGGTCACCCGGAACGCGGGCTGCGCTACGTCATCGCCGTCCGCGGGGGACTGGGGGCGTCAGCCGCACTGGGCAGCCGCGCAGCCGACACCCTGGCCGGACTCGGACCGGAGCCGCTGACCGCCGGCGCGGTCGTCCCCGTCGGCGGTGTCGCGCCCCACCCGGTCGAGCCCGACGCCGTGCCCCGAGAGCTTCCGGCCGTCGGCGACCACGTCGACCTCGAGATCACTCTCGGTCCCCGCGACGACTGGTTCACGGCAGAAGCGCTCGCGACCCTCACCGCTCAGGAGTGGACGGTGACCCCGCGCTCCGACCGGGTCGGCATCCGGCTTCAGGGCGAGACGCCGCTGGAACGCGCCCGCGGCGGGGAGCTGCCGAGCGAGGGCGCCGTGACCGGTGCGATCCAGGTGCCGCCCGACGGCCAGCCCGTGCTGTTCCTCCCCGACCACCCCCTCACCGGGGGATACCCGATCATCGGTGCACTCACGGACCGCAGCCTCGACCTCGCAGGTCAACTGGCACCGGGCGTGCGCCTCCGCTTCATCGTCAAGGAGACCTCATGACCACCGCGCCGACCACGCAGAGGATCCTGATCGCGAATCGTGGAGAGATCGCCGTGCGCGTCATCCGTGCCTGTGCCGAAGCCGGCTATGCATCGATCGCGGTGTACGCCGACCAAGACGTCGACGCCCTCCACGTGCGCCTGGCCGACGAGGCCGTGGGGCTCGTCGGCACCACGGCCGCCGACACGTACCTCTCCATCGACGCGCTGCTCGCCGCCGCGCGCCAGTCGGGGGCGACCGCCGTGCACCCCGGCTACGGATTCCTCTCGGAGAGCGCCGCGTTCGCGCGGGCGGTGGAGGAGGTCGGGCTGGTCTGGATCGGCCCGACGCCCGCGAGCATCGACGCGCTCGGAGACAAGATGACCGCGCGTCGCATCGCGCAGCAGGTCGGTGCTCCTCTGGCAGCCGGAACCGATGAGCCGCTGGCCGGCGCGGAGGAGGCCGTGGCATTCGCAGAAGAGCATGGTCTCCCGATCGCGATCAAGGCGGCCTTCGGCGGTGGCGGGCGAGGACTCAAAGTCGTGCGCGAGCTGTCCGCGGTCGTGGAGGCGTTCGATGCGGCCACCCGCGAGGCCATCGCCGCGTTCGGTCGGGGTGAGTGCTTCGTGGAGCGGTTCCTGGAGAGCCCCCGCCACATCGAGGTGCAGGTGCTCGGCGACGGTGGCGGGGGAGTCGTGGTCGTCGGCGATCGCGACTGCTCGATG
Organism: Microbacterium paraoxydans; assembly: GCF_020524545.1. Taxonomy (GTDB): domain Bacteria; phylum Actinomycetota; class Actinomycetes; order Actinomycetales; family Microbacteriaceae; genus Microbacterium; species Microbacterium paraoxydans_C. Next base: position 329,932 of record NZ_JAIVLG010000006.1, read on the forward strand.
CAGCGCCGCAACCAGAAGCTCATCGAGGAGGCGCCGGCGCCCGGACTGTCTGTCGAGCAGCGGACCCGGTTCCACGACGCCGCACGTTCGATCTGCGCGGAGGTCTCCTACCGCGGGGCCGGCACGGTGGAGTTCCTGCTCGCCGCCGACGGCACCATCTCGTTCCTCGAGGTGAACACCAGGCTCCAGGTGGAGCATCCGGTCACCGAAGCGGTCGCCGGGGTCGACCTGGTGCGCGAGCAGTTCCGTATCGCGTTCGGGGAAGGCCCGTCGTTCGTCGAGACGCCAGTGCCCGTCGGCCACGCACTCGAGTTCCGGATCAATGCCGAAGACCCCGGCCGCGGGTTCCTGCCAAGCCCCGGTCGCGTCGAGCGGCTGCGGATCCCGGGTGGTCCCGGTGTGCGGTGGGACAGCGGCATCGACGAGGGCGATGTCGTGCAGCCGGCCTTCGACTCGATGATCGCCAAGCTCATCGTGCACGCAGAGTCCCGCGACGCGGCCATCGTGCGCGCGCGAAGGGCACTTCGTGAGCTCGTGGTGGAGGGCCCGGCGACGGTCATCCCGTTCGACCTGCTCGCCCTCGATGATGCGGCGTTCGCCACCGAGACCTTCGCGGTGCACACGCAATGGATCGAGAGCACGCTGCTGCCGCGGCTGGAGATGCAGTCCCGCCCGGACGCGCTGCCGGACGCCGGGCTGCAGCGCTTCCCGGTCGAGATCGACGGACGGCGGGTGACGCTCGGTCTTCCGGCCGCGCTGCTGGCGGGGCTCGGGCCGTCGACGGGCGCCGCCATGCCCGCATCCGCAGCCGATCCGAGCGAGCTGCGCTCACCGGTGCCGGGCACGCTCGTGCGGTGGCTCGTCGAGGAAGGCGCCGAAGTCGTGCAGGGGGATCCGGTCGCCGTCATCGACGCCATGAAGATGGAGACGACGATCGAGGCCCATCGCTCCGGCACGCTTGCACAGCGGGCCGCGCTGTCCGCGACGGTCTCCGCCGACGGTGTGCTCGCGGTCATCGACTGAACCGCGTTCACAACTCCGCAGAAACGCAGCCGTTCCGGGTCAAGCCGGCCGCACGAAGCGGGACTCGGGCTGATTCTGCGGAGTTGTGAACCGAGACGGCGGGTGAACCCGCGGGAGAGCCGGCTACTCGGGGTCGCCGCCGAGCGGGCCGACGGCCTCGAGAGGCTTCGGGTCATCGGCGCCGGTCTTGCGCAGACGGGCGATCAGGTTGCCCAGGTGGTAGATCAGGATCGCTGCGACCGTGGCGATGACGATTCCACCGAGTTCGAAGCCGGAGGCCTCGTCCTTGATCATGAACCCTCCGACGGCCATGATCAGCGCCACGGCGGCCGTGTACTGGTTGACCGGGCGGGAGAAGTCGACGCGGTTGTCGACCCAGATCTTGATGCCGATGACACCGATCAGGCCGTACAGCGCGGTGGTCACGCCGCCGAGGACACCGGCGGGTACTGAGTTGATGACCTCGCCGAACTTGGGCGAGAGGCTGAGGAGGATCGCAGCGGCTCCGGCCACCCAGTACGCGGCGGTGGAGTAGACGCGGGTGGATGCCATCACGCCGATGTTCTCGCCGTAGGTCGTGGTGCCCGAGCCGCCGAAGAATCCGGCCAGGGTGGTCGAGACGCCGTCCGCGATCAGGGCCTTCCCGGTCTGCTGGTTCACGGTCGCATCACCGGTCATGGTCGCGACGCCGCGCACGTGGCCGACGTTCTCTGCGATCAGCACCAGGACGACCGGGAGGAACATCGCCAGCGCCGTCAGCGTGCCGGGCTCGGTGAAGTTCGGGAAGGTGAAGGTGGGCAGCCCGATCCAGTCCGCCTTCTCGACGGCTGTGAAGTCCAGTTCCCCGCGGAAACCCGCGAAGATGTAGCCCGCGATCACACCGAGGAAGATCGAGATGCGTCCGAGGAAGCCGCGGAAGACCACAGCGAAGAGGATCGTGATCGCGAGGGTGAAGGTCGCGGTCACGGGGGCGGCGGCGTAGTTGTTGTGCGCTGCGCCTGCGAGGTTGAACCCGATGAGGGCGACGATGGTTCCCGCGAGGACCGGCGGCAGGAAGCGGTCGACCCACTTCACTCCGACCGTGTGCACCACGACGCCGATGATCGCCAGGAGCACACCCACGGCCACGATGCCGGCCAGGGCGGTGCCCATGTTCGCGGAGGCGGTCGCTGCCGTGACCGGTGCGATGAAGGCGAAGGAGGACCCGAGGTAGCTGGGCAGCTTGTTGCGGGTGATCAGCAGGAACAGGATCGTGCCGACACCGCTGAACAGCAGCGTGGTGGCGACCGGGAAACCGGTGATGATCGGCACCAGGAAGGTGGCCCCGAACATCGCGACGACGTGCTGGAGCCCGATCGCGATCGTCGCCGGCCAGTTCAGGCGCTCATCGGGACGGACGACGGCATCGGGTTCGACCGTTCGGCCGTTTCCGTGCAGCTTCCACAGGGCCATGCGGGCTCCTCAGGGGTTCGGGGGATGGCAGGAGTGCTGGAGCAACCCTACCGATTCCTGAGGGTTCGCTGAGTGCGTGCCCGTTCTCCGCGGCAGCGGGGCGACTCAGGCGCCCAGACGGTCGATCAGCTCGCGGTAGCGGTCCGCGGTGCGCTCGACCACGTCCTCCGGAAGCCGGGGAGGCTCACCCTGCTTGTCCCAGTTCGCAGCCATCCAATCGCGGACGATCTGCTTGTCGAAGCTCGCCATCCGCGCGCTCGGGGTGCTGCCGGTGCGCCAGGTCTCCGCATCCCAGTACCGTGAGGAATCGCTCGTGAGCACCTCATCGGCCAGGCGCAGGGTGCCCTCGGCGTCCGTCCCGAACTCGAACTTGGTGTCGGCGAGGATCAGCCCCTTCTCCTCGGCGATCGCGGCGGCCCTGGCGTAGATCGCGAGGGAGGTGTCTCGCAGCTCGGTCGCGCGCTCGGCACCGACCAGCTCGACGGCACGGTCGAAGGTGATGTTCTCGTCGTGCTCCCCCATCGGCGCCTTGTACGCCGGGGTGAACAGCGGCTCGGGCAGCCGGTCGCCGTTCTGGAGTCCTGCCGGGAGCGGGATGCCGCACACGGTTCCGCTCTCCTGGTACTCGACCCACCCGGTGCCCGTGATGTAGCCGCGCACGACGCACTCGATCGGCAGCATCTCGAGCGACTGCGCGAGCATGGCGTGGTCTGCCACCGCCTCCGGCAGCTCGCCCTCGGCGATGTGGTTCGGGAAGTCGGCGAGCTGCGCGAACCACCAGCGGCTCAGTCGCGTCAGCAGAGCGCCCTTCGCGGGGATGCCGGGGGAGAGCACGAAGTCGAAGGCGCTCACGCGATCGGAGGCCACCACGAGGATGCGGGTGTCCTCCGGGTCTTCCGAGGCGTAGAGGTCGCGGACCTTGCCCGAGTAGATGTGCCGCCAGCCGGGGATGCTCTGTGCCGTGCCTTCTGAAGGAGTGCTCACCCGCTCATTATCCCGGTTCGGACGGATCCGACTGTGCGGGCGCTCGAAACAGGCGTATAGTCCACATGGACTATTTGAGGGGACGCATGAAGAAGGACGCCGTCGGTCGCCTCACCCCGATGGGGGTGATGGTGCTCGCGCTGCTGCGCGAGGGCGACATGCACCCCTACGAGATGGTGCGCCTCATGCGGGCGCGCCACGACGACCGGCTGCTCACGATCACGAACGGGACGCTGTACCACACGGTCTCCCGGCTGCATCGCGCAGGGCTCATCGACGAACTCGGAATCGACCGCGAGGGCAATCGTCCGGAGCGCACGACCTACTCCCTGACGGATGCCGGACGCGAAGCTGTCGTCGCCTGGGTGCAACGCGAGCTGCCCCGCATCGATCGCCCCGCCGACTTCCGGATCGCGCTCGCCGAGGCGCACAACCTCGAGCGTCCGACGGTCATCGAACTGCTCGGTGCGCGACGTGTCGCCCTGGTGGAAGACCACGCCCGGCACCGCGACGGTCTGGCGAAGGCCAGGGACAACGCGGTGCCCGAGCAGGTCCTGGTCGAGATCGAGCGTCAGGAGGCGCTGCTGGAAGCAGAGCTCCGCTGGCTCGACTCCCTCCTCGAACGTCTCGAGTCCCACGCCCTGCCGTGGGGGCCCACGGCATTCCCGAACTCAGACCGCTACCGCGCTCAGCGAAAGGCCGCACAGCAATGACAGATACTCCTCGCGACGGAGACCGCCCGCCGGTGTCCGCGCCCTCATCCTCCGGTCCGTCGACCGGCACGTACTCCATCGGGCACAAGCCCACGAGTCCCTGGCCAGCGCTCTGGGCTCTGGTCATCGGCTTCTTCATGATCCTCGTGGACACCACGATCGTCTCGGTCGCGAACCCGGCGATCAAGGCCGCGCTGGACCCGGACACCAACAACCTCGACAACGTCGTGTGGGTCACGAGCGCATACCTGCTCGCCTACGCCGTGCCGCTGCTGATCACTGGACGCCTCGGAGACCGCTTCGGCCCGAAGAACATCTATCTGATCGGCCTCGCGGTCTTCACGCTCGCATCACTGTGGTGCGGACTCTCGACCACGCTCGAGGGGCTCATCGTCGCCCGCGCGGCCCAGGGCCTCGGAGCGGCGTTCATGACCCCGCAGACGATGGCCGTGATCACCCGCACGTTCCCGCCCGAGCGCCGAGGTGCTGCGATGGGACTGTGGGGCGCGACCGCCGGTGTCGCCACCCTGGTCGGACCGCTCGTCGGTGGGCTGCTGGTCGACGGCTTCGGCTGGGAGTGGATCTTCTTCGTGAACATCCCGGTCGGCATCGTCGCGTTCGTGCTCGCCTGGCGCCTGGTCCCGAAGCTCGCGACGCACCCGCACCGCTTCGACATCGTGGGCGTGGTGCTGAGCGCCGTCGCCCTCTTCCTCCTCGTGTTCGGACTCCAGGAGGGCGAGAAGTACGACTGGGGGGTCATCTGGGGTCCCATCTCGGTGTGGAGACTGATCGTCGCCGGGCTGGTGGTCCTCGGGCTCTTCATCCTGCAGCAGGCCAAGACCCGGAGCGAGCCGCTGGTCCCGCTCGGGCTGTTCCGTGACCGCAACTTCTCCGGCGCGAACGTGGCGATCGCCGCGGTCGGCTTCACGGTGACGAGCATGTCGCTGCCGATGATGTTCTTCCTGCAGACCGCGCGCGGGCTCACGCCCACCGAAGCGGCGCTGCTGCTGATCCCGATGGCCGTGCTCTCGGGGGTGCTCGCTCCGGCCGCGGGCAAGCTGCTCGACCGGGTCGATCCGCGCATCATCCTGATCCCGGGGCTGCTCTGTGTGGCAGGCGCCCTCGTCTGGTACTCGGCTCTGATCAACATGGACACCCCGATCTGGATGTTCCTGCTGCCCTCCGCGCTGATGGGCATCGGCAATGCGGGCATGTGGGGGCCGCTCGCCACCACCGCGACGCGCAAGCTCCCGCCGCGTCAGGCGGGGGCCGGTGCGGGCATCTACAACACGACGAGGACCATCGGCTCGGTCATCGGCTCGGCATCCATCGCCGCATTCATGCAGTCGCGTCTGGAGGCCAACCTGCCGGGTCTCGCCGATGCGCCGGCCGGTATCTCGACGGGCGGAACGCTCCCGCCGCAGGTGGCCGAAGGGTTCGCCGCCGGCATGGCGCAGTCGATCCTGCTGCCGGCGTGCGTGATGGGGGTCGCCCTCATCGCGGCGCTGTTCCTCGGTCGCTACGACAGGACGGAGACCTGACCTGGGCTTTCGAATCGCGTGAATGGCTCCGTCCGTGGCCCGGATGGAGCCGTTTGCGCGATTCGAAGGCCGGGGAGTGAGTTGCAGCGGCCCCCACCGTCTGGTGTGCTGAGGCGATGACGATCGCACTCACCCGTCCGACCACCGACCTGTTCGAGTCCTGGGCCGCCGCGGTGGCCGAGTTCGAGGGCGGACACGTCGACGGTGCCGGTATCGAGAAGGGGCTGGTGCCCGACCGGGCCGCGTGCGAGGCCTTCGTCGACATGGCTGCGCTGTTCGCGACCCCCGGTGCCGCGCTGCCGGAAGGCCGTGTGCCTTGCGACTACTTCTGGATCACCGAGGGTGCCGAGGTCGTGGGTTTCATCGCGTTCCGGCGAGAGCTCAACGAATGGCTTCGTCGCTTCGGCGGTCACATCGGGTACTCGGTGATCCCGTCCCGGCGCCGGGAGGGGATCGTGCGCGAAGCCCTCCGCCTGCTGCTGCGCGTGGCGAAGGCTGAGGGCTACGAGCGGGTCATGCTCACCTGCGATGACGACAACCTGGGGTCCATCCGGACGATCGAGGGTGCCGGCGGTGAGCTCGAAGAAGTGATCGACGCGCCCGAGCCAGGGCGGCCCCGCGTGCGGCAGTACTGGATCGACATCTCGGGGACCAGCCTCACCGCGAGCTAGCGCCGTGAGCGCGGAGCTCCCGTCTCGGGGTCACTCCGCGACGCGGGCGGCGATGTCCGTGCGGTAATGGGAGCCGTCGAGGGCGATGCGGGAGATCGCCTCGTAGGCGCGGTCGCGCGCCGTGCGGAAGTCCGAGGCGACGGCCACGACGTTCAGTACACGGCCGCCCGAGGCGATGAGCGATCCGCCCGGCGCGTCGGGGCTCGCGGTCGCCGCATGCACGAGGCGCACGCCCTCGACGGATGCCGCGTCCGCAAGGCCCTCGATCGGGCGACCGGTCTGCGGTGCCTCGGGGTAGCCTTCGCTGGCGAGCACGACGGTGATCGCCACGTCTTCGCTGAACTCGGGCTCGGGCTGGTCTTCGAGCGTGCCGGAGGCCGCCGCGAACAGCAGGTCCGACAGCGGTGTCACCAGCCGGGGAAGCACGATCTGCGTCTCGGGGTCGCCGAAGCGGGCGTTGAACTCGATCACGCGCACGCCGGCCGGGGTGAGGATCAGGCCCGCATAGAGCAGTCCGATGAACGGGGTGCCCTCGGCGTCGAGCTGCCGCACCACGGGCAGGGCCACGTCGCGGGTGACCTCTTCGACGAAGGCCCGCTCGCTGCCGAACTGCTCCGCAAGCCACGGCAGAGGCGAATAGGCGCCCATGCCACCGGTGTTGGGCCCGGCGTCGCCGTCGAGTGCGCGCTTGAAGTCCTGAGCGGGGCTGAGTGCGCGCACCGTGTCGCCGTCGCTGAGGAAGAACAGCGAGACCTCGGGACCGGAGAGGAACTCCTCGATCAGCACGGGCCCCGCAGGAAGGTATTGCTCGGCGTGTGCGAGTGCGTCGGCACGGTCGGAGGTGACGATGACCCCCTTACCCGCCGCGAGGCCATCGGCCTTGACCACGTACGGAGCGCCGAGCTCATCGAATGCGGACTCGACCTCGGCCGTGCTGGACGCCCGGACCGCGCGACCGGTGGGCACGCCGGCCGCGTCCATGACCCGCTTGGCGAAGGACTTCGAGCCTTCGAGCTGAGCGGCGGCCTTTCCCGGACCGAACACCGGGATGCCGCGCACGCGCAGGGCATCGGCCACGCCGGCGACCAGCGGGGCCTCGGGGCCGACGACGACCAGATCGATCGCGTGCTCGTGCGCGAAGGCCGTGACCGCCGCGCCGTCGAGGGGGTCGACCGTGACGGGGGTCGCATCCTGCGCGATGCCGGCATTGCCCGGAGCGACGAAGATCTCGTGCTCCGTCTGCTCGGCCCGCAGGGCGAGGATGATCGCGTGCTCACGGGCACCGGAACCGAGGACGAGAATCTTCACCCGTCCAGACTACCGAGGCTCGCGGTCCGGGTTTCAGGCGGTCGGGGTTTCAGGCGGTCGGCGTTTCGGGCGGTCGGCGTTCACAACTCCGCAGAAACCTCTCCGATCGGCGGGTGTCCGCGGCGTGTCGGCCGTTTTCGCCGCATTCATGCTGAGTTGTGCACGCGCCAGGGGCCGCAACCCGGGCCAGGAGCCGGGCTCAGAGGTCGACGGGCCGTTCCACCGAGGCATCCCAGGGCACGGTCCAGCCGGCGGCGTCGAACAGGGCGTCGAGCACCATCGCGGTGAAGCCCCAGACGATCGTGCCATCGACGTCGAAGGCGGGGCCGCGGAAGGTGCGGCCCATCCTTGTGAGGGTCGAGGTGAACCGGGTGGCGGGGTCGAGGAGCTGAGCGACGGGGACGCGGAACACCTCGACCGTCTCGGCGTGGTCGACCGCCACCACCCGCGACGGCGACTGCCACCACGCGAGCACCGGGGTGACCAGGTGATTGCTCGCGGCGAGCGGAATCTCGGGGAGTGTGGCCAGGATCTCCACGCCGTCCGGGTCGAGCCCGGTCTCCTCCTCGGCCTCGCGCAGTGCGGTGGCGACGGCGTCGGCGTCATTCGGCTCGACACGGCCGCCCGGGAACGAGACCTGACCGGGGTGGGAGGAGAGGGTGGGCGCGCGCCGCTGCAGCAGCACGTCGAGGTCGCGGGCGACGGCGGGGCCGGTCGTGGGCGCGGGGATGCGATCGAGAACGCCGAACAGGATGAGCACGGCAGCGTCGTGAGCGCTCTGCGGATCGGCGAGCTGCGGGATGCGCACACCCCAGGAGTGGTCGGCGACCGCCGCGAGCAGCTCGGCGCGGGCGCCCTCGGGATGCATGCTCATGCGTTCGAGCTTAGGACTCGCCGCGCATCGCCGGACGTAGTCTGGAGCGATGGCCAGGAAGATCGACATCACGGACGGACGTGTCGCGCTCGACGCCGTCCGTTCCGCGGATGCCTCGGGTATGAAGCCGCAGCGCACCGACCTCGCCACCGCTGTGCGCTACCTGCTGCAGCTACTGGACGAGAAGGCACCGGGCAACAGCGTCGAGGTGCGGGTGCCGCCCTTCGGTGCGGTACAGGTCATCCAGGGGCCCCGCCACACCCGGGGCACACCGCCCAATGTCGTCGAGATGGATGCCGCCACCTGGATCGCCGTGGCCACGGGCGCAGCGGCATGGGCGGATGCCGCGGCCGGTGGACGCATCCACGCGTCCGGTACACGTGCTGATCTCAGCGACGTCCTTCCGTTGCGGCCGTAGCGCGGCTCCACCCAGAACCGCCCCGGGGATCACGTGGATCGGGGCGGTTCGCGCGTCGCAGTGCGGGGAGAGCCTGCGGTGTCAGGAGCGGTCGTGAAGCGTGATGCGGTACCCGTCGGGGTCGGCGAAGGTGAAGGTGCGGCCGAACGGTCCGTCGAACGGCTCCGTGACGATGACGTGTCCGTCGGCGACGAGGGCGTCGTGGATGGCCTGGACATCGGTGGCGTGAAGCCAGATCGCAGCGCCGATGCCCGGCTGGGCTACGCCGGTCAGGTCGGTGCCCGGTGCGAGGTCTCGGAGGGCGAACGCGATGGGTGTCGTCTGAAAGACGACGGCGTGGGGAGGACCCGTCGGAGAGCGGACGAGTCCGAGGTAGTGCTCGTAGAAGGCCTGCGAGGCGGCAAGATCGCGTGCCTGCAGGGAGATGAAATCGGGGCCGGTGACGGGCATGGGAGATCCTCTGTTTCTGTGTCAGGTTTCTGACACAGAAACAGTATGTCAGAATACTGACATGAGTCAAGATCGCACGGGCATCGACCTCGACACGTCCGTGGGGTATCTGCTCAAGGAGGCGTCCAGTGCCCTCCGCGTCGCGATGGAAGAGGTGCTGCGTCCGCTCGGGATGACCATCACCCACTACTCCTGCCTCGAGCTACTCGCGCAGCGGCCAGGCCTCTCGAACTCCGAGCTCGCGCGCGGCGCGTTCGTCACCCGGCAGTCGATGAACGTCCTCCTGCAGGCACTCGAGCGGGAGGGAATCGTCTCCCGCCCCGCAGAGGCCCCGGTCGGCAAGGCCCTTCCTGCCCGCCTCACCGAGCGAGGCCGTGCGAGTCTCACGAAGGCGACCGCTGCTGTCCGCTCGGTCGAGGTCAGGATGGTATCCGGCATGACGGAAGAAGAGCAGGCGGGGGCGCTGAAGATCCTGCGGAGTATGGTCTATTCGCTGCGCGAGCGGCCGTAGCGCGGCCCGGATCAGCGCCGCGCGACGACCAGGGGAACTCCGGTCGCGGGGTGCGGGAACACGTCGACCGCCTGACCGTAGACCTGCTCGATCCGCGCGGCGGTCAGCACTTCGGTCGCCGTGCCGGTCGCCGCGACCCTGCCGTCGGCGAGCAGCGTCACGCGGTCGGCATGCGCGAGCGCCGCATTGAGATCGTGCAGCACGATGGCCACCGCGACCCCGGCCTCCGCGCGACCTCGGATCAGGCGCATGACGTCTTCGTGATGCTTCAGGTCGAGCGCCGCGGTCGGCTCGTCGAGCAGCAGGATGCCGGTGCTCTGGGCGATCACGCGGGCGAGCGCGACCCGGGCGCGCTCGCCGCCCGACAGCGACGGCACTGCGCGGGCACGGAGTGCCGTCACCTTGGTCTGCGCCATCGCCGACCACACCAGAGCGTCGTCCTCCTCGGCCGCCGGCGTGCGCGCCCACGGGGTCCGCCCCATCCGGACGACCTGCTCCGCACTGAAGGGGAACGAGACGGAGTTCTCCTGCAGGAGCACGGCACGCTGCCGGGCGAGCACGCGCGGCGCGACCCGGTCGATCGGTCGGTCGTCCAGCGCGACCGTGCCCGCCTGCGCAGCGACATCTCCGGCAAGCACTCCGAACAGAGTCGACTTGCCCGCTCCGTTCGGCCCGACGAGCGCGTGGATCTCTCCGCTGTGGATGTCGATGGACGCATCATCGAGGATCGTCCGCCCTTCGCCGACGCGCACCGTGAGCCCCGCTCCGCGGAGCCGGACGGTCATGCCCATCCTCCTGAGCGGCGGCGCGTGCGCACGAGCAGCCACAGGAAGAACGGGCCGCCCACGAGCGAGGTGATCATGCCGATCGGCAGGTCGGCCAGCGGCACCGCGGTGCGCGCGACCAGGTCGGCGACCGCGATGAGCAGCGCGCCTCCGAGTGCCGAGGCGATCACGAGCGGAAGGTGGGCGGGCCCGATCATCATGCGCATCAGGTGCGGCACGACAAGCCCGGCGAAGCCGATGATCCCGGCGAACGCGACCGCGGCGCACACCAGCAGCGCGACGGTGACGACGACGAGGAGCCGCAGCAGTTCCACATTGACACCGAGGTGTCGTGCGGTGCGCTCGCCGAGAGCGAAGAGGTCGAGTCGAGGGGCCACGAGCAGCGCCACGACCACGCCGATGAGGACGAGGGGAGCCACGAGCTGGATGTTCGACCACAGTGCGCCGTTGAGGGAGCCGAGCTGCCAGAACACGATCTGCTCGCGCGTCGAGGTGGTGCCCAGGAACGTGAAGAACGCCATACCGGCTCCAGCGATCGCGTTGATGGCGATACCCGTGAGCAGAAGGGTCACGACCTCGGTGCGTCCGCCGGAGCGACTGATGAAGTACACCGAGAAGACGGCGACCAGCCCGCCGAGGAACGCGAACGCGGGCGTGGTCCACATCCCGAAGGTCGCCAGGCCGAACGTGATGCTCGCGGCCGCGCCGAGGGCCGCCCCCGAGGACACTCCCACCACGCCGGCGTCCGCGAGGGGGTTGCCGAAGATCGCCTGCATGAGCACGCCGGAGACCGCGAGGGCGGCACCCACGAGGAGCCCGAGCACGATCCGAGGCATTCGCAGGGAGAAGATCACGCCGTAGTCGGTGGCCGCCGCCGGAGCCCACGGGGTGTCGATCCCGATGCCGTGCAGCAGCACGCCCACGAGAGCGGTGGGAGACAGGTCGTACTGGCCGCTCGTGATCGAGACGACGCACGTGATAGCGAGCGCGACGACCAGGCCGGCCGTCACCAGGGCGAAACGCAGGCCCCGGTGCCTCGTCGGAGTCGGGGTGACGACCTCTCCGGTCACTTCGACGGCTCGGGGGCGTACAGGGCGCGGGCGAGAGCGCCGATCACGTCGGCGGTGCGCGGGCCGAAGCTGAGGATCTCGCTGTCGGCCATGTCGATCACGCGTCGGTTCGCTCCGGCGGGTGTCTGGGCCACGGCGGGGATCCGTTCGATCAGTCCGTCGATGCCTCCGACGGACTCGAGCCCGTCCGTCATCATCACCAGGACGTCGGGCTGGGCGGCGACGAGGGCCTCCGCCGTCATCGGCTTCATGCCCTCCCAGCCGATCTCAGCGGCCACATCGACGCCGCCGATCGCGTCGATCAGCGAATCGGCCCCGGAGTCCTCGCCGAAGATGTAGTACACGTTCGCGCTGCCGCGCACGTAGAGGAAGAGCATGCGTGCGCGATCGGCCTCGTCGGTGGGCACCACCTCGGAGATCTCGGCCAGCGTCTCGTCGACCGCGGCGTCGAGCCGCGCGATGAGCGCCTCGCCCCGGCTCGTCACTCCGAGAGCCGTCGCGATCTCGGTGACGAGGTCGTCGGTCGTGTCGAGTCGCCGATCGCTGGAGATGACCACGACCGCGATGCCGGCGTCGCGCAGCTGCTGGCGCACCTCCTTCGGACCGATCGTCGTGTCGGTGAGGATGACGGTCGGCGCCAGCTCGAGGATCGCTTCCGCGTTGAGCGTGTGGCCGGTCTGGGTGACGACCGGGAGGCCTTCCGTGCCGGCGAAGACGGTGGAGGCGTCGCGACCGACGACCCGATCGCCGAGACCGAGCGCGAACACGGTCGACGCGATCGTGCCCGAGATGTCGATCGGGAGGATGCGGGAGACGTCGCTGATCTCGACGTCGCGGCCTTCGCTGTCGGTCACCGTCACCGGAAGCTCTGGCGCGGTGTCGTCGTCGACGGCGTCGATCGCGTGGCTGGAGAGGCACGCGGTGGAGGGGCCTTCATATCCGCGCACATCGTCGATCAGGTCGAGGGATGCGAGGGGCGTGGAGGCCTGCGGGCAGGTGTCCTCCGCGGCGGCGGGGGGCGCGGCGACGGCTCCCGGCTCTGCGCACGCGGCGAGTCCGACGGCGAGGGCGGCGACGAAGAAGACGGCAGTGACGCGGCGCATTAGGCAAGGCTATCCTAAAACTTGACGCGTCTCGATCCGCACCTCTACGCTCGGAATCAGGCTTACTTAGCTAAGCCTAACCAAATTCCACCCGTCGCTCGACCGCAGTGCGGCCCCGTCGGCACGCGTGCTCTTCTGCGTGTCCGGAGCCGTGGAGAATCGTGAACGCCATAGCCACAGCATCCTCAGGGAGCGCCCGCATACGCGTGCTGCTCGCCGCTTTCGTCTCCTTCCTCCTCGTCGCCGCTGGCGCGGTGATCGTCCCGCCCGCGCATGCCGCCGGCGCCACGATCACCGCGACCGTCGCGTCGGCAGACGCGTCGGGGGTGAGCGTCCAGGTGCAGGCCGACGGGCTGCCGGATGTCGCGGGCGCCTACGCGGCCCTGATCGTGACCGGCACGGAAGGCGGTCTCAGCGGCGCAGGCGGGTACGCCGCGTTCGTGATGCCCGTCGTCGCCGGAGGGGCGAGCACGTTCACGCTCGAGGCGTCGGCAGGCTCGCTTGATCGGACGAAGTCGTACGAGGTGCTCGTGTGGCAGAAGCACTCGAATCCGGACGAGACGACGATCTACGGACGCGGTGACGTCGCGATCTCCGCGGGGCAGTGGGACGCCGTGTTCGGCGCCGTGCCCACGGACCCGGGGACCGATCCCGGTACCGATCCCGGTACGGACACGGGGACCGACCCCGGCACGGACCCGGGGACCGACCCCGGTACGGACCCGGGGACCGATCCCGGTACGGACCCGGGAACCGACCCCGGCACGACACCGCCGACCGACGCCGCGATCGAGGTGTTCCTGGCAGACGGCACCACGCCGGCGGGTGACACCGGACTCGAGGCCGGCGACCGGATCGTCGTGAGGGGCACGGGCTACGACCCGGCCGGTAACGTCGGCGGGCGCGGCGTCCCGATCCCGAACACGCTCCCGCAGGGCACGTACGTGGTGTTCGGCAACTTCGCCGCGGACTGGAAGCCGTCCACCGGTGCCCCTTCGTCGACCCGCTCGGTGGGTACGCAGGTGTGGGCGCTCTCGGAGGGCGTGCTGAACCAGGTGCCCTCGCAGTATCAGGGCGCGATCCGCGCGCAGTGGGTCGACATCGCGGCCGACGGCACGTTCGAGGCGACGCTGACGCTGAAGGATGCGGCGGCGACTCCGGGCTCGTACGGCGTCTACACCTATGCGGCCGGCGGCGTGGTCAACGTCGATCAGGAGCGCGGCATCGACCTGAACTACGCCGAGACCGCGAGCCTCACCGCCACGGTGAAGAACGCGAGCGCGAAGGACGGGCTCGCGGTCGAGGCGGAGGCGTCGAAGCTCGGCACCGCCACCGGCGCGTACGTCGCGCTGATCGAGGCGGGAACCGAGGCGGAGGTCACCGCCGGTGGTGGATTCCTCGCGATGCAGTACGTGCGCGGCATCGAGGGAGGTGCGTTCACCGTCGACCTGACCGCGGCAGCCGATGACCTCGACCGTGCGAAGTCGTACGAGGTGATCGTGTGGAAGCAGCACACGATGCCCACCGCCGACACGATCTACGCCCGCGCCGCCGTCGCGATCAGCGATGCGCAGTGGGAGGCGCTGACTCCCGCTCCGTTCACGCCGTCGATCGAAGTGTTCCTCGCCGACGGCACGACGCCCGCCGAGGGCGCCGCACTCACTGCGGGCGACAAGATCGTCGTCAAGGGTTCCGGCTACGACCCCGAGGCCAACGTCGGCGGGCGCGGCGTTCCGATCCCGAACACGCTCCCGCAGGGCACCTACGTCGTCTTCGGCAACTTCGCGGCCGACTGGAAGCCGTCCACCGGGGCCTCCTCCTCGAATCGCTCCGTCGCAGCCCAGGTGTGGGCACTCGCCGAGGGTGTGCTGGATCAGGTGCCGTCGCAGTATCAGGGCGCGATCCGTGCACAGTGGGTCGACATCGCGGCCGACGGCACGTTCGAGGCGACGCTGACGCTGAAGGATGCCGCGGCGACGCCCGGCTCGTACGGGGTCTACACCTACGCTGCCGGTGGTGTCACCAACGCCGCGCAGGAGAAGAGCGTCGCGCTCAACTACGGCACCGGGGTGAGCCTGACCACCGCGGTCAAGACCGCGACCGCGCAGGACGGGCTGACCGTCACGGCCGCGGCCACGCGTCTGGGCACCGCCACCGGCGCGTACGCCGCGCTGATCGAGAAGGGCAGGGAGGCCGACGTCACCGCCTCTGGTGGATTCCTCGCGATGAAGTACGTGACGGAGATCACGTACGGCGCGTTCGCGGTCGACCTCACGACGGCCGCGAAGAACCTCGACCGCACGAAGTCGTACGAGGTGATCGTGTGGAAGCAGCACACGATGCCCACGTCGGACACGATCTACGCACGTTCGACGGTGGCGATCACACCCGAGCAGTGGAATGCGCTGTTCGAGACGGTCGTGCCTCCGAAGCCCACGAAGCCCAGCACGCCACCGGCGAGCGTTCCCGGTGGATCCCTTCGCTGGGCGATCTCCTCTTCCTTCGTGAATTACGTCACGGGTGACATCGCGCAGGGATCCATCACGGTCTCCGACGGGGCGACCCGCTCTGGCGGCCAGTTCCAGTTCGGCCAGACAGTCGGCGGCGACTACGACCGGGGAACGGGTCTGGGCAGTGTCATCTACCGCGGATCGGTGCGATTCACCGGGCACCACGGTGTGCTCGATGTGACGGTCTCGAACCCGCAGATCCGGATCACCTCGGCAACGGCGGCGACGCTCTACGTCACCAGCGGTGGCGCCCGGGTGCCGTTCGCGACGCTCGACCTGTCGCGTGCCGCCCGCACCACGGCTGATGGTGCCGTGACGTACACCGGGGCTCCCGCCGTACTCACGGCGGCCGGACGGGACACGGTCCTCGCGGGGTACTCGACCGCGCTGAACCCGGTCACGTTCACGATCGGCTCGGTGGCTGCAGCGCCGTCCGGAACGACGGGGACCGTCGCCGCAGCGGCCGTGAAGGCCAAGACCACCCTGCCGGCCACACCTCCGGCATCCGAGGGCATCGATGTCGACGAGGAGAACCTCGCCGCGTTGTCTTCGGGCAGATCGGCCGTGGTCACGGCATCCGGCTTCCAGCCGAACGAGCAGGACATCAAGGTCGTCGTGTACTCGACGCCCGTGCTGGTCGACACGGTGACCGCCGACGCGAACGGTGTCGCGACCTGGTCGGGCACGCTGCCGGCCGGGCTCGAAGACGGAGCGCACACGCTCACGTTCCAGGGATCCGTCGACCGCGGTCTCACGTTCACACTCTCCAGGGCGACCACGGTGTTCGGCGCCTGCACGGTCGAGGGCGCCACGCTCAAGTGGGGCTACAAGGCGTCCTTCCGCACGTACATCGAGGGCATCGCGAAGGGCGGCTGGACGCTCACCGACGTGGCGTACCAGTACCCGGACTTCGTGTGGCAGAACGGCACCGGGTCGTTCGACGACGAGGCCATGACCGGTCTCGTCTCGTACGGAGGGAGCATCCGATTCACCGGGCACGACGGCGCGCTGGACACGACTCTCGGGAATGCCGGCGTCGAGCTCGCCGGAGACAAGGGATACCTCGTCTTCGACGTGACCGGCACCACGCAGGGCGGCGAGAGCATCGACCAGCAGGGCGTCCGCCTCGCGGAGTTCACTCTCGCTGACGCGGCGATCGTCGACGGCGTGCTCCCACTCGATGCCGTGCCGACCACGCTGACCGAGGCGGGGGCTGCCGCGTTCGGCACCTATGCCGCGGGCGAGGCGCTGGATCCGGTCACGGCTGTGATCCCGGTGAACCCGGACTGCGGCGTCGCGGCGGAGGAGACGGACGTCGACTCCGAGGCCGCGGCTACCGTCACCGCGGTGACCGAGCCTGCCGACGCGGAGGGTGCGCCGGTGTGGCCGTGGATCGTCGGCGGCCTGGTGGTCGTGGCGCTCGCCGCGACCGGCGGTGTGCTGATCGCTCGCCGCAACCGCAACGACGAGACCGCCGAGACGACGACCGAGGTCTGAGTCGAGGCAGAGAACGGCCGTCCCCGACGGATGTGTGGGGAGGGCCGTTCTCCGTCTCCTGCCGCGTACGGATGTCGGAAGACCCCACGGATGCAGGATCAGTCGGGCGGACGCTTCCTGCATCCGTGCGATCGTCCGACCGATGCGCACTCGAAACCGATGTCGCGTGAACTCCGGTGCACGGCATCCGTCGTCGGTGGGACAATGGAGTCATGGCCCCCACCGATTCCCACCAGACCGTCGAGGCGACCGTGCGCCGCGTGCCGCGGTACGGCGTGTTCATGGGCATCGGCGTCGTGCTCGGCATCATCGTCGCCGGCATCCTCACCTGGGCGGGCAGCTTCGAGCCTTCGCAGGCGCTCGATGTCGTCTACCCGCCCGGACAGGTCTTCGGGTTCCTCCTGCTGTGGACGGTGCCGATCGGCATCGCGCTGGGCGGCGTCCTCGCACTGATCTTGGAGCGCGCGGCCCGGAGACACGACCGCGTGGTGCGGGTCGACCGCGAGACCGTCGTCGACGACGACGAATGACGCTACGCCAGTTCGGCGATCACCGGACGGATGGCGGCGTCGAACGCCACGACGTCACGGCGTAGACCGTCGGTGACCGCGACCGTGAGGGCTCCGATCCACCAGATTCCGCGTTGCGAGAACGGCAGCACCTGCACGTTCAGCTCGAACGAATGCGCCCGTCGCCCGATATCGCGCTCGAACTCCGCGATCGCACTCGCATAGGCCCGGTAGGCATCGCCGCCGGTGTGGCTCTTCATCGAGCTCACGTATCGATCGTGGGCGGCGCGCGCGTAGCGAAGGGCGGATGCCGCGTGCGGGGCGATCGCCGAGGTCAGCTCTTCGGCGCCGGTGGCCGGCAGAGCCACCAGGGTGTCGAAGCCGTCGATGAGTTCGAGCGGCACGTCGGAGGGGTGCGCGCGGGGCTCGACCGTCATGTCCCAGTACTCGCGCCATTGCGTCTCGACCGTCGACGAAGCGTCGACCGCATCCGGTGCCCGGACGGCGAGCTCGCGGAGTGTCGGGAGGCCCTCCGGCGCGCGGATCCCGAGGCTCTGCCGCAGCGCGAGCGCGACGAGCACCGGAACGCTCGCGTCTTCGCGGATGAGCCACTGCGGCTTGTCGGACATGGCCCCATCGTAGGCGGGTCGGCCGTCCGGATCCGAGAGTGATCCGGGCGGAGAGTCGAACCCCCTGCGGGCGGTAGGCTGGAGGTGTGGCTGCCTCCCCCACCAATCCCTATTCCGAAGCCGGCGTCGACACCGCTGCAGGCGATCTCGCCGTCGAGCTGATGAAGTCGTCCGTGCGCGCGACGCACGGCCCCGAAGTGCTCGGCGGTGTCGGCGGATTCGCCGGCCTGTTCGATGCCAGTGCGCTGCGCGATTTCCGTCGCCCGCTGCTCGCGACCAGCACCGACGGCGTCGGCACGAAGGTCGCGATCGCCCAGGCGATCGACAAGCACGACACGATCGGCCAGGATCTGGTCGGGATGGTCGTCGACGACATCGTCGTGGTGGGGGCGAAGCCGCTCTTCATGACCGACTACATCGCGTGTGGCAAGGTCGTCCCCGAGCGCATCGCCGACATCGTGCGCGGCATCGCCGAGGCGTGCTCGGCCACCGGTACCGCGCTGGTCGGTGGCGAGACGGCCGAGCACCCCGGCCTTCTGGGAGCGCGCGACTACGACGTGGCCGGGGCGGCGACCGGCGTGGTCGAGGCCGACGCGATCCTCGGTGCGGAGCTCGTACAGGACGGCGATGCCGTGATCGCGGTCGCCTCCAGCGGGCTCCACTCCAACGGCTACTCGCTCGTCCGCCACATCGTGACCCGTGCGGGGATCGGTTACGGCGACAACGCCGCCGACTTCGGCGCCACCTGGGGTGAGGTGCTCCTCGAGCCGACCCGCCTGTACACGCTTCCCCTGCTGCGCCTGATCGAGCAGCTCGGCGGCGGAGTCCACTCGCTCAGCCATGTCACCGGCGGCGGCATCGCGGCGAATCTCGCCCGTGTGCTCCCGCAGGGCAGCTGGGTCGAGGTCGACCGCAGCAGCTGGTCGCCCAGCCCGGTCTTCCGGGTACTCAGCGACATCGCCGGCACCACGCTGGAGTCGGCCGAGGGCACCTGGAACCTCGGCATCGGCTTCCTCGCCGTGGTCGCCGCCGACAAGAAGGACGCCGCGATCGCGGCGCTGAACGCCGAGGGCATGCCCTCGTGGCAGGTCGGGACCGTGGGCTTCGGTCCGCGTCCGACCGGCGAATTCGATTCCCCTCGCCCCCTCACCGCGTCGCTGCCGCGCCGCGCCGAGACTCCGGGCGAGTGGGCCCTGGGCGCCAAGGGCGTCGACGGTGGAGCGGTGCGCCTGGTCGGCGCCTACGCGGACGGAGCGAAGTAAGAGCCCATGTGCGGCATCGTCGGAATGGTGGGCTCTGCCCCGGTCAATCAGGACATCTACGACGCACTCCTGTTGCTGCAGCACCGCGGCCAGGATGCGACAGGCATCGCCACCGCCGAGGCGAACGGCGTGATGCACAACGCCAAGGCGCAGGGCATGGTCCGTGAGGCGTTTCGCACCCGCGACATGCGCGCGCTGCTCGGCAACGTCGGCCTCGGCCACGTGCGCTACGCGACCAAGGGGACAGCGTCCAACGAAGAGGAGATGCAGCCGTTCTACGTGAACGCGCCGTACGGCATCATCCTCATCCACAACGGCAACCTCACCAACACCCGCGAGCTCACGGCCGACATGGCCAAGCGCGACCGCCGTCACCTGAACTCGTCGAGCGACACCGAGCTGCTGCTCAACGTGCTCGCCGGCGAGCTGCAGAACACGACCTCGGCCGTCGACCTCGACCCCGAGCGCGTCTTCGAGGCCGTCGCCCGCACGCACGAGCGCATCGAAGGCGCCTACGCCGTGATCGCCGTGATCGCCGGGTACGGTCTGCTCGGGTTCCGCGACCCGTTCGGCATCCGCCCGCTGATCCTGGGGCGCCGTCCGTCGACGGTCCCCGGTGCCGAGGGGAAGGACGAGTGGGTCGTGGCTAGCGAGTCGCTCGTGCTCGAGAACGGAGACTACGACGTCGTCCGTGAGGTCGAGCCCGGCGAGGCCGTCTTCATCACCAACGACGGCGAACTGTTCTCCAAGCAGTGCGCCCCGGCCACGACGCTCGCGCCGTGCGCTTTCGAGTACGTCTACCTCGCGCGCCCCGACTCGGTCATGAACGGCATCTCCGTCTACGAGTCGCGTCTGCGCATGGGCGACCGTCTCGCCGACACCATCGCCACGCACGTTCCGATGGACAAGATCGACGTGGTCATGCCGATCCCCGACTCCTCTCGCCCCGCCGCCATGGAGGTCGCCCGCAAGCTCGGCATCGAGTACCGTGAGGGCTTCTACAAGAACCGCTATGTCGGCCGCACCTTCATCATGCCCGGGCAGGCGGTGCGCAAGAAGAGCGTGCGTCAGAAGCTCAACGCCATGTCCACCGAGTTCCAGGGCAAGAACGTGCTGCTGATCGACGACTCGATCGTGCGCGGGACCACGTCCAAGGAGATCATCCAGATGGCGCGGGATGCCGGTGCCGCCTCGGTCACCTTCGCCTCCGCGGCGCCTCCCGTGCGGCACCCGCACGTCTACGGCATCAACATGCCCTCGCGCCACGAGCTCATCGCCCACGGGCGGACGATCCCCGAGATCGCCGAGGAACTCGGCTGCGACCACCTCGTCTATCAGGAGGTCGACGACCTCAAAGCGGCGATCATCGAAGGGTCGGCCCTCACCGATCTCGATCTGAGCTGCTTCGACGGGCGGTACGTGACCGGCACGGTGTCCGACGAATACCTGGCCTGGGTGGAGGGGTCGCAGACCTCATGACGATGCCGAGCGCTCGACCGCTCTGGCAGGGTCGGGCTCTCGCACTCGTCGGGATCGTCCTGGTGGCGTTCTCGCTGCGCTCGGCGGTCGCCTCCTTGTCACCGGTGATCGACCACGTCGCCGAGGACTTCCCCGTCTCGCCGGTGATCATCGGGTTGATCGGTGCCGCTCCTCCGGTCTGCTTCGCGATCTTCGGGCTGCTCACGCCGTTGTTCGAGCGGCGCTTCGGCCTGGAGCGGATGGCGGTCGCCGCGATCACGCTGATGGCTTCGGGCCTGCTGCTGCGCGGTCTCGCGATCGATTCGATGACCCTGCTCGCGGCGACCGCGGTCGTGTTCGCGGGGGTTGGTTCGGGCAACGTGCTGCTTCCCCCGCTGGTGAAGAAGTACTTCCCCGACCGCCTCGGGAGCATGATGACGATCTACTCGACCACGATGGCGGTGTCGACCTTCCTGCCGCCGCTCGTCGCGGTTCCGGTCGCCGATTCGCTCGGGTGGCGGGTGTCGCTCGGCATGTGGGGCATCGTCGCCGGGATCGCGCTCGTGCCCTGGGTCGCACTGCTGCTGGGAAAACGGCCTCGCGTCGGCGACCAGGTGAAGACGGAGCTCCTCGTCCCCGATCCCACCGACGGCGTCGACGATGTGCAGGATGCGGTGGCCGCCTCGACCGGACCGATCTCGACCACGCCGGCGAGCCGCAGGCACTTCGCCCGCCTGTGGCGACTGCCGCTCGCCTGGTCGCTCGCGCTCGTGTTCGGGGCGTCGTCGACCATGGCGTACGTCTCGTTCGCGTGGATGCCGACCATGCTCGTCGACATCGGCGGGGTCACCCCGGCGACGGCGGGCTTCCTGCTCTCCCTGTTCGCATTGATCGGCCTGCCCTGTTCCTTGCTCGTACCGATCCTGGTGGTCCGATTCCAGGCGACGCGTCCGCTCTTCTTCGTAGCCGTCGCCGGGGGCCTGGTCGGCCTCACCGGGCTCCTGCTCATCCCCACGGTGGCGCTTCCGCTGTGGGTGAGCATCTTCGGTCTCACGGCCATCATGTTCCCGCTGAGCCTGGTCCTGCTCAGCATCCGTGCCCGTACGCCGGAGAGCGCGGTGGCGCTGAGCGGGTTCGTGCAGAGCATCGGCTATGCGATCGCCGCGGTCTTCCCGCTGCTGATCGGGCTACTCCACGAGACGACCGCGGGATGGCAGATTCCGCTCCTCGTCATCGCTGGTGTGCTCGTCGTCGCGATCCCCGCCGGCATCGTCGCGGGTCGTCGCCGCACGGTCGAGGACGAGTGGGAGCGCCGGCACGGCCGCTGGTGAGCGCGTCGGCGGCCGGCCGCGGTGGTGACGGTGTCTCACGGCGTCAAGGAGATCGCACGTAACGAAGGAGACCGCCCTCGGTACGCTCCTTCGTTCCGTGAGATCTCCTTCAGGTTGCGCGGACGGAGAGATCTCCTTCAGGTTGCGCGGACGGAGAGATCTCCTTCAGGCTGCGCGGCTCTGGGAGCCAGGGCAGGGGGTGAGCGTCAGCGCATCGAGCGAGGTGGTGCCGTCGATGAGCGCACGATGAGCTGCGGGTCGGTGGACGGCATCTCGCCGACCGCCTCGTGCCCCTCGATCTGTGCGATGACCCGGAGAGCAGCGGCACGGCCCATCGCCTCGAAGGGCTGACGGACGGTCGTGAGTGCGGGGGAGGCGTAGGCGGCCAGAGCGATGTCGTCCACGCTGACCACCGAGACGTCCTCCGGCACGCTGCGACCGGCCTCGTGCAGGGCGCGGATCAGACCGAACGCCATCTCGTCGCTGCTGACGAACACGGCCGTCGCCTCGGGGATGGCCGCGATCGTGCGTCCGGCGCGGTAGCCGGATTCGGGCGTCCAGTCGGCGGGGATCAGCGGTGGTGGCACGATGCCCCGATCACGGAGCGTCTGCTCCCAGGCCTCGCTGCGCTGCTGGGTCTCGGTCCAGTAGTCGTCGCCGGAGACATGCCACACGGTCTTGTGCCCGAGGTCGAGGAGGTGCTCGACGGCGAGGCGGGCGATGGCGCGCTGGTCGACCGCGAGCGGGGCGTCCTCGTCCAGGGAGGTGCGCTCGCTCCGGGTCGCGGGGGTGCGCTCGGTGCGCGTGCGCATCGCCGGACTCTCGAGCTCGACCGGCACGCCGAGGATGATGCCCTCGGCGCCTTGTCGCTCCAGCCGGTCGAAGGCCTCGAGGAACGCCTCGGCCGAGGCGTGGTCCGCCACGGCCGCCGTCGAGACCGTGTACCCGTTCGCCGCGGCCGCCTGCTGGATGCCGACACCGAGCGCCGCAGACGAGTACCGATCCGTCGAGACCACGATCACGCCCAGCACGCGGGTGCGACCGGAGGCGAGGGAGGCGGCGGCGGCGTGCACGCGGTAGCCCAGCTCCTCGACCGCCGCCAGCACGCGCCGCGCGGTGTCGGGGCGCACGTTGTCCTGCCCCGACATCACGCGGGAGACGGTCTGTGTGGAGACTCCGGCGAGCTGGGCGACGTCGACCTGGCTCGGGGCGCGGTCGTCTCTCGGGCGGCGAGGTGACATGTGCTCAATGGTAGCGATCAATCGGCGTAAATCCAGGAGGCGGCGTATTGGGTGATGCGATAATGTGAACGCAAACACTCGTGCTTGGAGCGCTATGTCTGACCTTCTCGCCTCGGCTCTCGATGGCTCCTCCGCTGTCGTCGACGCCTCGGCCACCGCGTCGCCGATAGGCGTGCCCACCCTGTCCTGGCGCGACGGGGAGATCCTCCGGGATGGTGTCGCGCACCGCATCCTCGCGGGCTCGATCCATTACTTCCGGGTGCACCCGGATCTGTGGGAGGACCGCCTGCGCCGACTCGCGGCGATGGGCGCGAACACGGTCGACACCTATGTCGCCTGGAACTTCCATGAGCGCGTCGAGGGCGACGTACGCTTCGACGGCTGGCGTGACCTCGAGCGCTTCATCCGCCTGGCCGGCGAGGTCGGTCTGGATGTCTTCCTCCGCCCCAGCCCGTACATCTGCGCCGAGTGGTCCAACGGTGGGATCCCCTCCTGGCTGTCGGGGCGGGTCGCCGCGCTGCGGACCAGTGAGGCTGCCTTCCTCGCTGCGGTCGATGCCTGGTACGACCGGCTGATCCCGCGTCTCGTTCCCCTCCAGGCCTCGCACGGTGGACCGATCGTCGCGATCCAGATCGAGAACGAGTACGGCTCGTTCGGCAGCGACGACGACTACCTCGTGCACCTGCGAGACGGGCTCCGTCGCCGCGGAATGGTCGAGATGCTCACCACTGCCGACGGCATCACGGGTGACATGATCGAGCACGGCAGCGTCCCGGGAGCGCTCGCGACCTTCACGTTCGGCACCGGGGTGGCGAGGGCCGTGGAGCTGCGTCGCGAGGGTGACGCGCTCATGTGCAGCGAGTTGTGGGGCGGCTGGTTCGACCACTGGGGGGAGCGGCATCACGTGCGCTCCGCCGCGAGCGCCGGAGGGACGATCGAGGAACTGCTCGATGCCGGCGGATCCGTGAGCCTCTACATGGCGCACGGTGGCACCAACTTCGGCCTCTGGAACGGGGCCAACCACGATCAGGTGCTGCAGCCGACCGTCACCAGCTACGACTCGGATGCACCGATCGGCGAAGGCGGAACGCTCACCGAGAAGTTCCATGCGCTCCGGGCGCTGTTCGCGCCGTTCCATGCGGGTGAACTCCCCCCGATCCCCGGCGAGCCGCGGCGGCAGAGCGCGGCGTCCGCGCCGCTCGAGCCGCGCGAAACCCTGCTCGGGCTGATCGCTTCGCTTCCGTCGACCGGCGGCAGGTCTCCGCGACCGCGCACGTTCGAGGAACTCGGCGCCGAAGACGGCCTGGTCGCCTATGAGGCGGACGTGTCGTTCCCCGTCGATGCGACGCTCACGATCGACGGGCTGCACGACCGTGCCGTGGTGCTCCTCGACGGGCGGCGCCTCGGCGTGCTCGAGCGGGACGGCGAGACCTCACTCGCACTGCCCGCCGACGGAGGCGCCGGACGGCTCACGATCCTCGTCGAGAGTCTCGGACGCATCAACTACGGGCCCTACACCGGCGAGGGCAAGGGCATCATGCGCGGTGTGATGATCGGCCGTCGGCTCGTCAACGGCTGGACGCATCGTGTGGTTCCGCAGGAGGTGCCGGTCCTCCCCGCCGCCTCTGCGCCTGAAGGGGCCGATGGCGTCGCCGTCGCCTCGGTCGAGGTCGCCGAGCCGCTCGACGCGTGGCTCGCCTTCCCCGGCGGATCGAAGGGGATGGTCTGGCTGAACGGCTTCCTCCTCGGCAGGTACTGGAAGGTCGGTCCACAGGAGACGCTCTACGCGCCGGCGCCGTTGTGGAGAGCCGGACGCAACGAGATCGTCGTGCTCGACACCGATGGCCTCGGGGCGGCCGTCGAGATCCGCGAGGAGCCCTCGTTCGGGGAGACCGAGGAGTTCATCGGCTCCTGACCCGGAACCCGTGAGAGCCGTCCTGCACCGAGCGTGTGGGGCGGCTCTGCTCGTCTGCGCGAGGCGACTTACCGCCAATGTTTGCGCTTGTGATCATCGAATGCTTGATATTAGGGCACTGGCGCGTCTACAGTGATAGCGCAAACATCGATGAGGCTCGTCGATGACCATCTGCGGCGCACCGGGGCGCCTGTGCACCCGGACGTCGCTCCGACCGAGAGGCAAGACGTGTCGAAAGCTTCCCGACCGCCCCGCGCTGCCGTCGCCCTCAGCTCCCTGCTGGCGACGGCGCTTGCGTTCGGCGGCGTGCTCACCCAGGCGCCGGCCGCGCAGGCCGCCGATCTGATCCCGGTTCCGAAGGCCGACTACCGTCTGCACGCGGTGTCGAGCGAGTCGGATCCCTACCCGGCACCACCCTCGCTCGACGGCACCGCTCTCGGCGCCTTCGACGGCGATTTCGCGACGCAGTGGACCTCGCGCTACACCGCGAACGCGCCGTTCCCGCACTGGATCGTCGTCGACCTGCAGCGTTCCCTCTCGGTGAAGGCCCTCGACTATTCGGTCAAGCGGGGACAGGCCGTGGCGGCGAAGACGGTCGAGGTCTACGTCACCGACGATCCCGATGTCGCACGCAACTCGCCTGCCGACGGCGGATGGGGCGCCGCCTCGGGAGCGGCGGTGCTGCACGAGCCGACCGCGAACGACGAGAAGCAGCGCATCACACTGGACGCCGCGGAAGACGGCCGGTACGTGGCCCTGCTCGTGATCGACGCGCAGGGGACCACCGGCGGCGGAGCGGGCGAGATCGAGGTCCTCTCCGACGAAGAGCTGCCGCCGATCGTCACCGAGCCGGAGGTCCCGGACACGGACGAGACCGTCGAGATCGCCGACGGCGGCACCACGGCGGTCGTGTCGACCGAGTTCCCCCGCATCACGCAGTATCGCCTGGGAAGTGAGAGCATCGCCGGCCAGCGCACCTCAGCCAAGACCTGGTCGGTGAACGGCACGAGCTACGCGTCGGAGACCACCTCGACGCCGTCCGCCACCGGAGTCGACTACGTCTCGAAGCTCATCGGCGTCGACGTCACCGTGCGCAGCACCATCCGCGTCGCGGAAGACGGAACCGTGGAGTTCGAGGTCACCGCGGTCGAAGGATCCGCGACCGTGACCACGCTCGGGCTGCCGGACAACGCGTTCCTCTCCGCGAGTGCTGCCGATGCCGGCTCGGTGCTCGACCGCACGGTGATCAGCCCCGACAGCACCAAGAACGCCGACGAGCACATCGCGGTGAACGCCACGACGGCGACCGGTCAGAAGGGCGCGGCCTTCGCCTTCCTCGGCAACGGCGCGCTCATCGGCAGCGTGATCACCAACGCGACGACCCAGGCGTCCGGGGGGACGGCGTCGTGGAACACGCGCCTGACCACGCGCATCACCGAGACGGCGGGGCGCACGGCCGAGATCGGCTCCAGTGCGTGGCTCATCCACCCGACCACGGCCGTGGACAGCCGCGTGACCACCTACGCCCTTCCGAGGGTCACGGTGCTCCTCGCGACGGACCGCAACGGCGACGCGAAGGTCGACTGGCAGGACGGCGCGATCCGCTACCGCGAGGTCGACACGCCCCGTCTCGGCGCCGATCGGGTCGCCGAGCGTGTGGTCAGCCGCATCCCGTTCAACTTCGCCTCCAGTGCGACGAACTACTTCGACCTGGTCCTGGACAACACCAAGCGCATCGCGAACCAGACCGACGGTCTCGGCCAGTGGGTGCTCAACAAGGGGTACGGCAGTGAAGGCCACGACTCGGCGAACACCGACTACGGCGGAAACTACAACGAGCGGGCAGGCGGGCTCTCCGACCTGAACGACCTCGTCGCCGAGGGCGCGAAGCTCAACGCCGACATGAGCGTGCACGTCAACGCCACCGAGATCTACCCGCAGGCGAACGCCTTCGATTCCGCGATCCTCGACGGTACGGCCCCGTACAAGCCGGGCTGGAACTGGCTCGACCAGTCGTACTACATCAACCAGCAGACCGACCTGGGCAGCGGGCGGGTGCTCGACCGCTTCCAGCAGCTGCGTGACGAGGTCCCCGGTCTCAGCGGCGTCTACATCGACGTGTACTACTCGAACGGGTGGGTCGCCGAGGAACTCGCGGACGAGCTCAACGGCATGGGCCTCGAGGTCGCGACCGAGTGGGGCGACAAGTTCGTCGACAGCACGGTCTGGTCGCACTGGCCGAACGACCTCAGCTACGGCGGGGTCACCAACAAGGGCATCAACTCCACGATGGTGCGCTTCATCCAGAATGGACAGGCCGACGTCTGGAACAACGACGCACTGCTCGGACAGCAGCGGCTCGTCGACGCCGAGGGCTGGGTCGGCAACCGCAATTGGGACGGCTTCGTCGACAACATCTGGACCCAGAGCCTGCCGACCAAGTTCCTCCAGCACTTCGACCTGCTCACGTATGAGGCGGGTACCGAGGCGACGCTGACCGACGACGTCGCCGTCCGCATGGACGGCAGCACCAGGGTCATCACGATGGACGGCGCCACGGTGCTGCGGGGCGACTCCTACCTGCTCCCCTGGCAGTCGCTGTCCTCGAACGAGGAGGCCGGCTCTCCGGTCGACGCCGACAAGATGTACTTCTACTCGGCGTCGGGAGGCGAGAAGACCTTCGGCCTCACCGAAGCGTTCCAGGGCAATACCGCCTTCGACGTGTTCGAGCTCGGGGACCAGGGGCGCGTCGAGGTCGGCACGGTGAATGCGAGGGACGGTGAGCTCACGCTCAGCGGCGACGAGGGCACGGCCTACGTCGTGGTGCCGCAGGGTGGTGCTCAGCGCGCAGCCGTCGAGTACCACGACGCCGGTCTCGATGACCCGGGGTTCAACTCCGGCTCGCTCGACGTCTGGAACCCCCGGGGGGATGTGTCGATCGAGCGCACCGATCTCGGCGGCGCGAAGAACGAGTCCCGGGGTGACAACGTCGCCGTGCTCGGTGCGGCCGCCTCGTCGATCTCGCAGACCGTGACCGGGCTCACTCCCGGTGAGCGCTACGCCTTCTCGGCGCAGGTGCAGATCGATCCGACGGCTACCCGCGACGTGAGCGTCTCGGTCGACACCGGATCGGGTGCCGTGACCCGCACGTGGAACCTCTCGCCGACGTACAACTACATGCGCGCCGACTCCAAGGCCGGTCAGTACTATCAGCGCGGGTCGACGTCGTTCCTGGCTCCGGCGTCCGGTGAAGTCACCGTGTCCGTCAGCGCCGCCGCGGGCGACGCGAAGGTGCGGATCGACAATGCCCGCGTCTCGCTCGACACCACCGCACCGTTCGCTGCGGGCACGGTGTACTCGAACGACTTCGAGGGCAACGAGGCCGGCTGGGGCCCGTTCGTGAAGGGCGATGCCAACGGCATCGACGATCCGCGCACGAGCATCTCGCGCCGACATGATCCGTACACGAGCAGCGAGTGGCGTAACACCGCCAGGCCGTTCGACGCGGGCGCGCTCGCGGGGCTCGCGGTGGACACGACGCTCACCGGCTCCCACTCGCTGATGTCGCACTCCGAGAACAGCGGGGTCGTCTACCGCACCGATCCGACGCTCGTCCCGCTGCAGGCGGGGCATTCCTACCGGATCGGCTTCGACTACCAGGTCGGCGCGAGCGGTGCGTACCGCTGGCTCACCGGCACGGACGCGGTCGCGGGCGGCGAGGTCACCTCGACCACGCTCAGCCGCACCGGGATCACGCAGGCGCTGGAGACGGCGGAGTTCTCCCAGGACGTGATCGTCGGGTGCGGTGACTACACGTGGGTCGGACTCGAGCGCGTCGGGGGACCGGACGTGGACTTCGTCCTGGACGACTTCACGGTCACCGACCTCGGCCCGACGACCGGCGGCACCCCGTGTGCGACCGTGTCGGCGGAGGCGGGCATCCTGAGCCCTGGTGCGCAGACCGCGTTCACGACCACCTTCACCAACAGCGAGTCCCTCGCCGTCGAGAACATCGGCATGCAGCTCGAGGTGCCGGAGGGATACACGGTCGAGGTCGCCGACGGCTCGTCGAACGTGATCTCGAAGGTGGAGCCCGGGGACAGCGTCGACACCACGTGGCTGATCACCGCGCCGGCGGAAGCCGCGGGCGCGACCGTCGGCATCGGGATCGAGGCGACGTACCTCGCGGACTGCGACGTGCGCACGGTCACGACGACGCAGGAGGTGTCGGTGTCCTCGCGGGCCCGCATCCCCAACGCGCAGATCTCCGCGACGGCGAGCTCCGAGGAGACATCCGGAGAGGACGGCGCGGCCGTGAACATGCTCGACGGGAATGCGGGCACGTTCTGGCACAGTCGGTGGAGCTCCGCGGCGACTTCGTACCCGCACGTGCTGACCTTCGATCTTGGTGCTGCCGAGCAGGTGGACGGCATCTCTTACCTGCGTCGCGGTGCCAATCAGAACGGTCCGATCAAGGGCTACGACATCGCGGTCTCGACCGACGGGCAGACGTACACGCCCGTCGCCTCGGGCGAGTGGCAGAACGTCGCCGAGTGGCAGGATGTGGACTTCGCCGAGACCACGGCACGCTACATCCGCGTGACCGCCACGTCGTCGATCTCGGGCACGCAGTTCGCGGCCGTCGCCGAGATGGCTGTGTACGGTTCGTCGACCCCGCAGAGCGGTCATGCTCCCGAGACGCGTCCGGACGACGATCTGAGCGGCTGCAATCCGGTGACCGATCCGAAGCTCGGTCTCGACGCCGACTCGGTGCGGGCCGGAGAGACGGTCGGCATCGCCCTCACGGGCTTCGCTCCGGAGTCCACGGTGTCGGTCTGGCTCGACGACGTCAGGCTGACCGATGCCACCGTCGATGCGAAGGGCGAGCTGACGACGCAGCTGCTGATCCCGGCGAACGCCTCGGTGGGCACGCACCGGGTGATCGTGCGGGACGCGGTCGATGCGGAGCTCGCCAGCGCTGCGTTGAAGGTCAAGAAGGCGAAACCGGGGAAGGCGACGGTCACCGCCTCCATCGGATCGGTCGTCGCCGGCGCGAGCCTGACCGTGCAGTTGAGTGGGTTCGATCCCGACGCGCTGGTGCAGCTGTGGCTGCACTCCGAACCGGTCCGCATCGGTGAGGTGACGATCTCGGCCGCCGGTGATGCCGTCGCCACTGTCACGATTCCCGCGGCGACACCGGCCGGAGCGCATGCGCTCGTCGCTACCGATGCGCAGGGTGTCGAGCTGGCGCGGGGTGACCTCACGGTCACCGCGGCAGCCGGAAGCGGCGGCGACCTCGCCACGACCGGCGCGGACGGGGCGATCTGGGCGGGTGCGGCGTTCGCGGCCCTCGCGGCGATCGGCCTGGGCCTGGCCCTGTGGCTGCGCAGGCGCCGCCACAGCTGACCGACCCGTGGATACGCGACCGGCCCGGAGGATTCCTCTCCGGGCCGGTCGTCTGTGTGCACGAAGAAGCGTCCTGCACGGCGGCGGACGACATCGGGTTCTGCCGACTCCCCGGCCGCCGCTCTCTGGCGCCGCGCGGCGAGCGCAGCCTGGGGATCAGGATGTCCCCGCAGCCGAACGAGAGGAGTGCATGCATACTGTAAGCATGCCCAACGTGCTGATCCGTGACCTCGACCCGACCATCCACTCGGTCCTCGCTGCACGCGCGGAGTCACGCGGGCAATCACTGCAGCAGTACCTGACGTCTGAGCTGGCGCTCATCGCGTCCCGCCCCACCGTGCCGGAACTCCTGGCCGCTCTCGCGGAGCGACCACTCTCACCGGGAATCCCGCCGGAGGCCATCGTCGCGGCGATCCGGGAGGGGCGAGCAGATCGATGATCGTGGTCGATGCCTCCGTCGTGGTCGACCTCCTCTGCAACGTCGGTTCGAGTTCTGCGCTTCACCGACGCCTGACCGAGGAAGCGCTGCTCGCGCCCGACCTGCTGTCTGTCGAGGTCGCGTCCGCACTGCGCGGATTGAACCGAGGAGGCGTACTCACCGATGGCGCGCTCGAGGCCGCAGCAGTCGACCTCGCACGGCTGCGCGTCGATGTGCACCCCACGCTGCCGCTCATCCCGCACATGCTGGCGCTGCGCCGGAACGTGACGGCCCACGATGCGGCCTATGTCGCGCTCGCGAGCGTGTTCGGGTGCACGCTGCTCACGCATGACCGAAGGCTGGCGCGCGCAGCCTCCGGTCACTGCACCGTCGAGGTGCCCGTCATGTCCGGCTGACCGGATCAGCCCTTCACGGCGCCGGCGGCGAGCCCGGAGCGCCAGTACTTCTGCAGGGCGAAGAACAGCAGCACGAGCGGGATGACCCCGAGCAGAGCTCCGAGCATGACGGCGCCCTTGTCGGGCGCGAAGTAGCTGACCATGCCGTACAGGCCGAGTGTCACGGGCTTCAGATCCTGGCTCGAGATCATCATCAGCGGCAGCAGGAAGTTGTTCCACGTGGCTACGAAGATGAACAGGAAGATCGTCACCATCGCGGGTCCCAGCAGACGCAGCACGATCGTGAAGAAGATCCGGGCCTCGCCCGCGCCGTCGATGCGGGCGGCCTCCAGGAGTTCGGTCGGCACCGACGACTGCGCGTAGACCATGCCGAGGAAGACGCCGAACGGCGAGACCGCCGAGGGGATGATGATCGCCCAGACGGTGTTGGTCAGTCCGAGGGCCTGGAATTCGATGTAGAGCGGCACGGTCAGCAGCGCGACTGGCAGCAGGAGCCCGGCCATGATGACCCCGACGGCGAGGCGCTTGCCGGGGAACGCGAACTTCGCGATCGCGTAGCCGGCCATCACGGCGAACAGTGTGCCGATCACACCGGCGCTCACCGAATACAGCAGGGAGTTGCCGACCCAGCGCCAGAAGAGGCCCTGGGTCCAGTCCATGAGGCTGCTGTAGTTGGCTGTGAGGTTGCCGTCGGCGAACCAGAAGCCGAAGGTGGAGGTGAGGTCGGTGTTGTTTTTCGTCGATGCGACGATGAGCCAGTACACCGGGACGAGGAAGTACAGCGTCGCGACGACGAGGGCCGTGATCCCGAATGCGCGTGCGACGGGAGTGGGAGCGATCGACGCCGGCGGTGCATCCGCGTCGCGCGGTCGGCGGGGGCGTCGTCGGGGAGACGTGGCCGTGGTGAGGAGGCGCGTGGTGGTCATGCGTCGCCCTTCCGGCGCTGGAGCAGCGCGTACACGATCGCGAGCACACCCGCGATCAGAGCCATGAGCAAGGAGTAGGCGGATGCCGGACCGCTGCCGGACGGCGAGATCTCGCCCATCATCGTGTTGTAGGTGAGCATCATCGGTGTGAAGTCCTTGCCCATCCACGAGTTCGCGGCCTGGAGCACGACCGGCTCGTTGAACAGCTGGATCGTGCCGATGATCGACAGCAGCACCGCGAGGAGGGCGGCCCCGCGCACCAGCGGTACTTTGATGCGCATCGAGATCTGGAAGCCGGAGGCGCCGTCGAGGCGGGCCGCTTCGTAGAGGTCGCGCGGAACGGCCTGCAGCGCCGACAGGAAGATCAGCATGTTGTAGCCCGTGTAGGTCCAGGTCGTCATGTTCGCCATCGAGAACAGGATCGTGCCCGGTGCCATGAAGTCGGTGCCCTCCGGGAGGAACGGCAGGAAGGGCGAGACTTCGGGCGTATAGAGGTAGAGCCACATCATCGCCGCGATGATGCCGGGGACCGCGTACGGGAGGAAGAAGGAGAGCCGGAAGAGCGTGGGGCGGCGTACGATGAAGGAGTCGAGCAGCAGGGCGAGGCCGAGTGCCAGCAGGATCATCACGGGGATCTGCAGAGCGGCATAGAGGACCACGCGCCCCATGCCCGTCCAGAAGGCGCCGTTGGTCGCTGCGGTGACGAAGTTCTCGAGGCCGACGAACGTGTCGACGAGTTCCCCGCCCCCGTAGAGGCCGCCTCCCGCCGGTACCTGCGCGAAGAACGACGATCGGATCGACACGATGATCGGTACCAGGAAGACCAGCACGAAGAGCACGGCGAACGGGGTCATGAACAGCCACCCCGTCAGCCCCTCGCGTCGGGTGCCGAACAGTCGTCGGCGGGTGGGATCCGCGGGGATGCGCGGCGTGGACCCCCCTGCCGCGTCTCGCGTTTCGGTCACTGTGACCATGGTGTCGCCTCTCGATCTCACGACGACGGCGGAGTGCACGATTGCGCGTGCACTCCGCCGTCGATCATCCGATGATGCCTTCTCGCCCGATCACTCCGCGACCGGGAGGCCGAGATCCTTCAGCGAGGCCACGGCGGTGTCCTGCGCCGTGGTGAAGATGTCGGCCACCGTCGCGGTGCCGGCGACAGCGGCCGCGGCGGTCTCGTTCATCTTCGACAGCGTCGAGAAGCCCGGCGCGTAGGGGAAGTCGGGGTTCAGGTTCTCGGTCGCCGTGCCGAGTTCGGCCAGGACGTCCTGACCGCCGAACTGGCGCAGCATCTTCTCCGGGGTCTCCACGTCGCCCTTCGCCGCGACGACGAGGCCCTGGGAGGCGAGGTCGTCGACCTGCGTGTTGAACCAGGCGTTGAACTGCATGGCCTCGGCGGGGTGCTCGCACCCCTTCATCACGGAGACACCGGAGCCGCCGTCGGGGCCGCTCATGGCGCCGGCGCCGAAGTCGGGCAGCTGCGCCACGCGCCACTGTCCTTCGGCCGGGGTGCCGTCGAGCGAGTCGAGGAGGAACCCGGCCTCCCACGCGGCTCCGACATGGCCGATGAGACTGCCGTCGTTGAGCGCGGCCGTGAAGCCTTCGCCCCACCGCTCCGTCGCGAGCGTCTGCTTGCTGTCGAGCAGCCCCTGCCAGAACGCGGCCACACGCGCGGAGCCGTCGCCCTCGGCGTCGACCTTCCACTCGTCGCCGGTGGTGGTGAACCAGGTGTCCCCGGCCGCGGCCGACTGGGCGGCGAGCCAGTTCTGCGCCTCATCCGGCGTGAACGCGGTCACGTACTTGCCGGCGGCCGTCGCCGCGGCGGAGTCGGCGGTGAGGTCGTCGAGCGTCTTCGGCGCATCGAGCCCGAGCGCCTGGAACTCGGCCTCGTTGTAGAAGTACACGAGGGGGCCGGTGTCCTGCGGGAGACCGACGATGGCGTCGCCGACCTTCATACCGCTGAAGGCTCCCGCCGAGAAGTCGTCTTCGTACTTCTGCGCCTCGGCGGCGACGTCCTGCAGCAGGCCCTTGACGAACAGCTGCGGCACCTCGGAGTAGCCCGTCTGGGCGAGGCAGGGTCCGTTGCCGGCTTTCACGTCGGTCTCGAGCTTGAGGATCATGTCGCTGGACTTGCCATCGAACTTCGTCGCCTTCACCTGGATGTCGGGGTGCTCGGCGTTCCAGCGCTCGACGATCTCCGACGTGGGGGTCATCCCTTCGCCGTCGGGGAGGCGGTGCAGGTACTCGATGGTGATGGGGTCGCCGCCGGCGCTGCTGTCACCGGAATCGCCGGATGAGCACGCTGCGAGGCCGAAGGCCGACACCGCGCCGACCGCGACGATCGCGGCGGTGCGGGTGAAGCGAGGGGTGATTGCCATGCTGTTCTCCTCTTCGAGGTCATGTTCCTGCGGACCGCCCTGGGCCGGGGATGACGCTGCGGCGTCGTCGATCACAAGCTCATCAAATCAGAAAATGTTTGCGCTCACAAGCCTGGCATGGCTACAACAATAGCGAAGTGCGAGGTTTGAAAGGGAGCGCTGACATCCCGGTCAGACGTGACCGTGGATCGTGCTCACTCCGCGTGGACCTCATCGCCGACGCGGATCACGCCACCGCCCCTGGGCCGGTCGTGCTCCGAGGGCAGCCAGCCGGGGAGGAGCAGGCGTCCGAGGGTCGGCTCCTGCTGAGCGAAGGCTCCTGTGAGGGTCGTGAGCACCTTGGCATCCCGCTCGCCGGTGTCCGGGTTCGCGTGGGTCGCGAGGCACCGCACGATGGGTCCGGCCGCGAGGAAGGCGACGTCGCCGATGTGCACCTCCCCGGTCCATTCCAGTTCGCTCCAGGGCGCAGCGTCCTCGATCACCACGTTGGAGCGGAAGCGTCGGTCGTCGACGGTCATCTCGAGGGCTTCCCCCAGCGCGTCGATGCTGCCGCGGCCGTGCACGGATACGTAGCCGCGCGGGCGGTCCTGGAAGCGCGACGTCTCCCCGTCGCCGACGAGCGCGAGCGGGAGGCGACCAGGCCGCCGGAGGCCGCGGCCCTCAGGGGTCGCCAGGACGAACTCGGTCACGGCTGCGGTCAGCTCGCGGCGGCCGTCGTCGTCGAGTCCTGCCTCGACGAGCATCGTGCCGGCGTGTTCGATGCGGAGGCGCCGCGTCTCGTCGTCGTATCCGGTGTGCAGGGTGGCGAGGGCGGGGAAGTCCTGGAGCGCGAGCCCCTTGGCTTTGGGCCAGTAGTCCAGGCCGTCACGGTCTTCCGGCGTGGCGGCATCCGCGAACCGGAAAGCCAGCACGCGGTCTCCGGCGATCCGGCCGTCGGCTTGCACCGTGAGGGCGTCGCGACGCTCGGGGGTGAACCCTTTGATCGGGTGACGGTAGAGGGCGACGACGCGGGCCATGAGGAGATCTTCTCAGGTGCTGACGCCGGCGCAGGACGGACGACGCTCCGTCGCCGAGGATCACCTCGCGGGCTACGGGCATGACGGAACACCCGCATGTCCTGCGGGTGTTCCGAAACAGGTCAGGCGGTCAGGCCTTCTCTAGTTCGTCCTCGTCTTCGTCGGCATAGTCATCTGCCCACTTGTCGACGTATGCGTCTTCGTCGGTCGGGTGAGCCAGCTCGCGCTCGAGCGCGGAGTAGTTCACCGACGGACTGTACGCCTTGAGTTCGCGGGCGATCTTGGTGTGTTTCGCCTTCTGACGGCCACGGCCCATGCGCGAGACCCCCTCACGAGTTAAGCGGCGGGATTCGAGGCCCGCGGCATTTTTCACGACACCGGTTAGAAGCCGGTAAGAGTAGCATTCAGAATAGCACGCGGGTAAGACCCTCTGGCCAAGCCAGACCGGTGAAGGGAACGATCTCCATGACCGATGACACCTCCACTCCGTCCGACGAGACCGCACAGAACGCGGCGTTGCAGAAAGCCGTCATCGTCGGCATGCAGCCGGATCAGGATCGACACGTGATCGATGAGGCCGTGAGATACGCGCGTCTGCTGAGCGCTCCGCTCGTGGTCGCGCACGTCGACATCACGCGTTTCGTGACCTACGAGGACCCGGACGGCTACGTGCATTCGGCGCCGATCGACATCAACTTCGATGCGGGCGCCGCGGAGTTCGAGGCGGTCGAGGCCGAGGCCGCGAGGCTGCTCGCCGGGACCGACGTCACCTGGACCGCCCGTCAGCTCGTCGGGGATCCTGCCTTGGCGATCAAGCAGCTCGCCAACAAGCTGGACGCGCAGTTGATCGTGGTCGGCACCCGCAAGCGGGGCATCGGCGAGTCGATCAGGGAGTTCTTCACGGGTTCGGTCGCGGCGCGACTCGCCCACCGCCAGCATCGCTCGATCCTGGTCGTGCCCCTGGGCGAGATGGTGCCCGACGAGCAGAAGGAGATCTGGCCGGAGTAGCGCGACGCCCCTCCTGGCCGTCGGCGCCCCCTCGCATTCCGCGGAATGCGAGGGGGCGCCGACGATGTGAGGGGGTGTGGGTGCGCGGGGCGTCAGGATCCGCGGATGCTGAGGGCCGCCGTCACGTTGCGGGCGGCTTCGTCGAGCGCCGTCTCGAGCTCGGTGACGACGGAGGAGGACAGCGTGCCGCCCTTGGCGAGGTGGGTGCGCAGATCGGTGCGCACGCGGGCACGGAAGGCGTTCACCACGGCATCCGCTCGGTGCATCTCCTCGCGACTGAGGAGCCGGGAGTCGTCAGTCTCGGTGCGTGGACGACTCTTCGCGGCCGAGCGGTCGCCCTTCTCGGCAGCGGCGAGGTCGGCGCGGAGGCTCTTCATCGCATCCTGGACGCTCTGGCGCACCTCGCTGGCGATCAGGCGCACGGAGTCCGTGATCCCGGCCTCGATTCCCGCAAGGTCACCCTCGCGCGAGGCGAGCTCCGCCCGGCCGGCCTCGGTGATCGAGTAGATCGTGGTGCGACCGTCGACGGTCTTCGTGACCAGGCCCTCCTCTTCGAGCTTCGCGAGGCGGGGATAGATGGTCCCGGCGCTGGGCGTGTACGTGCCGCCGGTGCGGTCGGTGAGCGACTGGATGATGCCGTAGCCGTGCTGAGGCGCCTCGGCGAGGAGCGACAGCAGATACAGGCGGAGGTCGCCGTGGGAGAAGACGGCCGGGGTCATGCTTCCCACTCCGCGTCGTCGGTGATGGATGCCGGGGTGCGGCGGAGCACGGTGACGCCACCGGACACGGAGTTCGCGCGCAGGTCGACGAAGCGTCCGGCGAGCTCTCCGGTCGTGCCGGTGTAGTTGCTGGGGCCCGAGGTGCTGCGCTCGACCCCGTCGATGAGCAGGCGACCGCTCAGGGATCGGATGACGTAGTTCGCGGCGAGCGACTCGTCGAGGCGCACCGTGGTGCCGCCGGAGACCGAGTTGACGGTGATGGTGTTCACGTCACCGGCCGCATCCACGAGCGTCGAGCCCGACACGATGTCGACCGTGGCCTTGCGGACCGCTCCCGTCACGGCGACGTCGCCCGAGACGCTGTTGGCGCTGATCGAGCCGGTGAGGCCGCGCACCTGCACGTCTCCCGAGACGGAGTTGACCGTCAGGTCGCCGATCAGGGTGTCGACGATGATGTCGCCCGAGACGGTGTTCAGGCGGGCGTCGTTGCGGATGCCCGAGACCAGGGCGCCGGCGCTGACGACGCCGAGGGTCAGGGCGATCGAGCGGGGGACCGCCACGCTCACCTCGGCACGGGGGCCGCCGGAGCCGAAGTTGCGGAACACCTCGAGGAAGTTGTCCCAGCCCAGCTGCGGGTGGTCGATCTCGACCTCGCCGTCGTGGGACTCGATGCGGAGGTCCTTGGTGGTGACACCGTGCACCTCGATGCGGATACCGGGTTCGTCGTGGGCGATGACATCCACCTGTCCGCCGACCAGGCCCACCTTGAGGCGGGTGACGGACTCGATGTCGATGACGCGTTCCTCGCCCGGGGCGATGAGCCACTTCTCGGTCATGTGCGCTTCTCCTGTGTGAATGGTCGAGATATATCGTGTGTTGACACAGTAACACGATATATCTCGATATTGTCAACGAGTTCCCTCTTCGAATCGCGCAAGTGGTGCTTTCTCGGGGGCGGATGCAGCCATTTGCGCGATTCGAAGGGGGTCTTGACCTTGACGCAACGTCAACTTCTAGAGTCGAGTCATCGAACGGAAGGAGGCGTAGGCATGGACACGGACGACTGGTCGATCCAGGAGATCGCGCGGCTGGCGGGCACGACGAGTCGCACCCTGCGGCACTACGACGACATCGGGCTGCTGCCGCCCACGCGCATCGCGCACAACGGCTACCGCCACTACGACGCGCAGGCGCTCGTACGACTCCAGCGCATCCTCCTGTTGCGGGAGCTCGGACTCGGGTTGCCGCAGATCGCGGAGGTTCTCGGCGCATCTACCGACGGGGCGCCCGAGCAGTCCGAAGCTTCCGCGCTCGAGACACACCGCGCGCTGCTGCGCGAGGAACAAACCCGGCTGGCGCGACAGATCGCGTCGGTCGAATCCACCATCACGGCATTGAGAGGAGGTGAGAACCTCATGGCAGAGAACATGTTCGACGGCTTCGACCACACGCAGTACAAGGACGAGGTCGAAGAGCGCTGGGGCAAGAAGGCCTACGCCGACAGCGGCCGCTGGTGGCGCGGGATGACGGATGCCGAACGCTCCGACTGGCAGCAGCGCGTGTCCGACCTCGGGCGCGACTGGATCGCCGCCGCGGAGAGCGGTGTCGATCCGGCTTCCTCCGAGGCTCAGGAGATCGCGCGTCGCCACGTCGAGTGGCTCACGGGCATCCCCGGCACACCCGCCACCATCCCCGGAGGCGACGTCAAGGCGTACGTGATCGGGCTCGGCGAGATGTACGTCGCGGATCCGCGTTTCGGCGCGAACTACGCGACATCGTCCGGGGGAACGCACGGTGCGGAGTTCGTCCGCGACGCGCTGCGCATCTACGCGGAGGGCAACCTGTAGCCGACTCCTCGCTTCCGGTCGCGATATGTCACCCGAAATCACCGTTTCGGGTGCCATATCGCGACCGGAACGGGCGACCGGAACGGCGCGGGGCGTACCGAACGGGCGGGCGGGATGCAAGGGGGGCGCTCGCGGGGCGGTCCCGGGCGTAGGGTCGCGGCATGGCTCACGGATCCCGGCGCAGGAACCCCGCGCCGCTGTTCGTCGCCGCGGCCGCGGTCTACGCCGCGAACTGCATGCTCGGTGCGTCGGTCGCGGCGCGGATCATCGACACCCGGAACTTCCGGTGGCTGCATCACCTGCTGTACATCGCCACGTGCACGTCCGTCGGTGCTGCGGTCGTCTCAGGATCCACGGCCCGGTCTCGCGAAGACCGTCGTGCCGCACTCGCGATGCTCCCGACCGCCGTCCCCCTCGCCGCGATCCCGTATCTCGGCACGCACACCCGGCGGCATCCGCTGGTCGCGCTCACCGCGGCCCCCTTCATCGTCGCGGGGCTGGTGCTCTCGCGATCCGCCGCCGACCGGAAGTGACACGCATGGAACTGCTCGACGCCATCCGCCGCCGCAAGACCACGAACGGCGCCTTCCTCCCCGACCCCGTCTCCGAGGAGCATCAGCGCATCCTCCTGGAGGCCGCGGGACGCGCACCGTCGCAGCTGAACAGCCAGCCCTGGCGGTTCGTCGTGATCGAGAGCCGCGACACGATCGAGCAGATCGCGCGCATCTCAGGCGAGAGCATGACCGAGGCGATGTCGAACGGCACCTTCTTCGAGCGCTACAAGCCGTACTTCCGCTTCAGCGAGGCCGAGATGGAAGAGAAGCGCAGCGGCATGCTCTTCGACAAACTGCCTGCCGCCCTGCGCCCCTTCACGAGTCAGGTCTTCACGAAGCGCGGGCAGACCCTCATGAACACCTTCGGGGTTCCGAAGACCCTCGGGGCCGAGAACCGCAAGCTGGTGGCGGGATCACCGCTTCTGCTCGGGGTCATGCTCGACCGGAGCGAGTACCGGCCGGGGCAGCTCTCGTCGTTCTACTCCGTGTTCAGCATGGGAGCCGCGATGGAGAACGTCTGGCTCACCACGGTCGAGCTCGGGATGGGGATCCAGTTCATCTCCTTCCCCATGGAGGTGCCGGGCCGCTGGGACGAGATCGTGGAGCTGC
Source organism: Microbacterium paraoxydans (assembly GCF_020524545.1). Classification (GTDB taxonomy): domain Bacteria; phylum Actinomycetota; class Actinomycetes; order Actinomycetales; family Microbacteriaceae; genus Microbacterium; species Microbacterium paraoxydans_C. The sequence continues at coordinate 370,484 of NZ_JAIVLG010000006.1, forward strand.
TGCGCGTGCCGGACGACCTCGAGCTCATGGCCGTCTATCGACTCGGTTACCTGCCGTCGGAGCAGCGTCGTCCCGCGATCGACTGGTCGAGCAGTCAGCGCAAGCTCGTCTCGCAGTATGTGTTCCGCGAGAACGGGGATACGCCCCAGGAGGGATGGGATGATGCGCCGCCCCGGGGTGAGATCATCCCCGGTCCTCGCCCGACAGGGGCGTGAGATCGCGCAGCGCCGGTCCCTCGATGCGGGTGCCGTCGGCGCGGAAGCGTGAGGCGTGCAGGGGGCAGTCCCACGTGCACTCGGCGTCGTTCCACGTGAGCACGCCGCCCAGGTGAGGGCACACCGCACTCACCGCACGGGTGACGCCGTCGACGGTCGACACGGCGACCGGCCGACCGGCACGATTCGCCACCGTGCCCCGGCCTTCGGCGGGTTGCGGGACGGGGGTGGGTCGGCGTTCCGCGTCCGCCCATCCGGAGGAGAGGGCCGCCGCGACCTTCCCGCCCTCCACCGCACCACGGCCCAGATCGGCGGGGACCGTGAGACGGGTGCCGATCGTGGTCATCCAGGCCGCACGCTCGCGTCGAGGGGTGCCGAGGATCTCCGCCGTCAGGCGCAGCGCAGCGGCCGGACCGTTCGAGAGGCCCCACTTGCCGTAGCCGGTCGCGAAGCGGATGCGTCCGAGACCGCGAGGCATGGCCCCCACGAACGGGATGAGGTCGTGCGACTCGTAGTCCTGCGCCGACCAGCGATGCGTCTCCTCGGCGCCGGGGAAGTGCAGTCGGGTCCAGGCGACGAGGTCGTCCACCGCCGCTGTCTCACCGTCTCCGCGGCCGACCGGATGGCCGTTGCCGCCGACGACGAGCCGGGCTTCTCCGCCCGGACCGTCGTCCGCGCTGACCGGGCGGATCGAGCGGGTGGGCCCGTCGACCGAGACGAAAGTCCCGTCCGGGAGGCTGCCCGGCACGCGGAAGGAGACGCAGTATGACCGCAGTCCTCGCGTCTTCGCGAAGTACAGACCGCGATCCGTGATCGGTGTCCCGGTCGCGAGCACGATGTGGTCGCCGAAGAGCGGTCCATCCACGGTGTCGACCCGGCCGGACAGGGCGCGTGTTCCCGTGGCTCTGATGCCGGTGTGCACGGTACCGCCCGACGAGAGCAGCTCCGTGGCGAGGGCCTGCGCCACCGCGACCGGATCGATCGTCACCTGATCGTCGAGCGCGACCGCCGCGGCCACCGGGAAAGTCGTCCTCGGTCGGGTCGTGGCCATCAGCAGCCTCGTGGGGAGGCCGACTTCCCGCGCGGCGGCGTGTTGATCCCGGACGATCCCGGCGCCGGCCGGCCCCTGCGCGTAGGAGTGGTCGGTGCGGCGGGTGAAGGGCACGTGGGCCAGCTCGGCGAACGCGGTCAGCCACTCCATCCCCGCGCGATTCGCGTCGACGTAGGCCCGCACGAGGGCGGCCGGATGATGCCGTCGGAGTTCTGCCAGGTGCGCGCCGTGCAGGAGGGAGAGCTTGCCCGTGTTCGCGCCGGTCGCCAGCTCCGCGATCCCGCCCGCGTCGATCACCGCGACATCGAGTCCGGCGCGGGTGAGCATCACCGCGGTCGAGAGCCCGGTGATGCCCGCTCCGACGACGATCACGTCATGGTGCACGCCCGCCTCGAACGGGGACCCCGCGGGCAGGTTCTTCTCGAGCTTCCACAACGGTCTCATTCCGACAGTCAACGTCGCGCGGCGCGAGGGAGCCACGCCCTTGACATCGACTCGGCGCGCTGGCACGCGCGACTAAGGTGGCGAGCATGACCTTCCGCCGCATCCTGTTCGTCGCCGCAGGCGGCACGGTCGGCACGGCGGCGAGGCTGGGCCTCGGCCTGGCGTTGCCCGACGCGGACGGCTTTCCGGTGGCCGTCCTCCTCGCCAACGTCCTCGGCGCGGTGCTGATCGGGGTGCTGGCCGCGCGCCTCCCCGCGTCCGCGGACCTCCGCCTCGCTCTCGGAACGGGAGTGCTCGGCGGTTTCACGACGTACAGCGCGTTCATGACCGGCGCCGTGCAGCTGTGGGCGGATGCCCCGGTGCTCGCGGCTGCCTACGCCGTCGGCAGTCTGGTGCTCGGACTGGCCGGAGCCGCGCTCGGCCTGCGCATCGGTCGGCCCCGACGGGGAGCACCAGCGTGACCCCGCTGCTCTTCCTCGGCGCCGCGCTCGCCGGCGGGGTCGGCGCGGTGCTGCGCTACCTCGCCGATCTCGGGGTCGCGCGGCTCGCCGGCCGCCGCTTCCCGTGGGGCATCCTCCTCGTGAACGTATCCGGCTCCTTCGCCCTCGGGGTCGTCACCGCGGCGCTGCCAGACGCGGCTTTCGTGCTCGGCGCCGGGCTGCTGGGCGGATACACGACCTTCAGCACGGCGATGCTCGACACGGTCGCGCTGTGGCGGGACGGGGAACGCGGAGCCGCTGTCTTCAACGCGCTCGGGATGCTCCTGCTCGGCGTTCTCGCGGCGGGGCTCGGTCTGGCCCTCGGCACCGCCCTCTGACCCTCGCGGGGCCGTCCTGCTCCCGGTGCGGGATCAAAAACGCTCCCTGCGGCGCGATGCCCGGTGCGTTTTTGATCCCGCACGCAGGGGATGGGGGGAGGGACGGGGGTTGCGGGGTGGGGAGGGGCGAGGTAGCCTCCTTGTTAATCGATTCACGCTAAACGATTAACAGCCTAATTCCGCACTCGTCACTGTCGAAGGAGACACCGATGCCCCGTACGACCCGCCGCGCTCTGGGCGCCCTCGCCGCATCAGCGGCTGCCGTCCTCGCTCTCAGCGCCTGCTCCTCCGCGACCGCGGGGGAGAGCTCCGACGGCGACGTCACCCTCAGCTACGCCATATGGGACGAGAACCAGAAGCCCGCGATGGAGGACATCGCCGCGGCGTTCACGAAGGAGCACCCGAACGTCACGATCGACATCCAGGTGACCCCGTACAAGGAGTACTTCACCAAGCTGCAGACCGCTGCGACGGGCGGCTCGGCGGCCGACGTCTTCTGGATGAACGGTCCGAACTTCCAGCTGTACGCCTCGAACGGGCAGCTCGCACCGCTCGACGACGGCGGCATCGACACCGCGGACTACCCCGAGGGTCTGATCGACCTGTACACGTACGACGGCACGCTCTACGGCGCTCCGAAGGACTTCGACACCGTCGCGCTCTGGTACAACAAGGCGCTGTTCGACGCCGCCGGGGTGGAGTACCCCTCGGCGGGGTGGACGTGGGAGGACTTCGCCGCGGCCGCGGCGAAGCTCACAGACCCCGCGAAGGGGCAGTTCGGCGTCGCAGCCAGTCAGTACGGCCAGGAGAACTTCTACAACTCGATCGCCCAGGCGGGTGGGGAAGTCATCTCCGCCGACGGGACCGAGAGCGGATACGGCACGCCCGAAGCGCTCGCGGGCATCGAGCTGTGGACCGACCTGATCGCAGCCGGCTCCTCGCCCACGGCACAGCAGATGACCGACACCAACCCCGAGGACTTCTTCCTCTCGGGCAAGGTCGCCATGTTCCAGAACGGATCGTGGGCGGCCATCGCCTACGCGGACAATGCCGACATCGCCGACACCGTCGATGTGGCACCGCTGCCCGCCGGTGCCGAAGGCAACCAGAGCGTGATCCACGGTGTCGGAAACGTCGCCAACGCGAAGAGCGCGCATCTCGCCGAGGCCAAGGCGTTCGCGGAGTTCGCCTCCGGGGAGCAGGCCGCGAAGATCCAGGCCGAGACCGGTACCGTGATCCCGGCGTTCGACGGCACCCAGCAGGCGTGGGTCGACGCGCTTCCCCAGTACGACCTGCAGGTCTACATCGACGCCCTCGAGACCGCGGTGCCGTACCCGGTGTCGAAGAACACCTCTGCGTGGACGAGCATCGAGAGCGAGGTGCTCTCCCAGGTGTGGTCGGGGGCAGTCACTCCGAAGGACGGCCTGCAGGACCTCGCCGACCAGATGCAGGCCGCACTGGACGCCGAGCAGGACTGAGCGGATGACCGTCATCGCGCCGCGCGCGGTCGAGACGGCGGAGCGGATGCCGGAGTCGCAGGACTCCGGTGTCCGTCGCCGCCGTCGGAGCCCCGGAGCCTCGCCCTGGTGGGCGCTGGTCTTCCTCGGGCCGACCGCGCTGGGCATCGCCGTGTTCTACCTGTGGCCGACCGTCCGGACCCTCATCATCTCGTTCACGAAGTCGGGCCCGTTCGGGGGATCCGAGTGGGTGGGCATCGAGAACTACGCGCGTCTGTTCCAGGATCCCGAGCTGATCGGAGCCCTTCGCAACACCGCGATCTACACGGTCATCGCGCTCATCGGCATCCCGCTCGCGGTCGGCATCGCCGCCCTGCTGAACACCGCCGGGCTCAAGGGCCGCAGTGCCTACCGCACGCTCTACTTCATCCCCGTCGTCACGATGCCGGCCGCCATCGCGCTGGTGTGGCGCATGATCTACAACGGCGACTACGGGGTGCTCAACGCCGCGCTCGGAGCTGTCGGCATCGAGGGGCGCAGCTGGCTCACCGACCCGAACACCGCGTTGGTCGCCATTGCCGTCGTCGGGATCTGGGCGGGGCTCGGGACCAACATCGTCATCTTCCTCGCCGGACTCCAGGGCATCCCCGACACGATCATGGAGGCTGCCGATCTCGACGGCGCTGGCCCCGTGCGCAAGTTCTTCTCGATCACGATCCCGCTGCTGTCGCCGTCGATCTTCTTCGTCAGCGTGATCAGCGTGATCGGGGCGCTGCAGGTGTTCGACCTCATCTACATGATGCTCGGCCGCAGCAACCCCGCGATGCCGAACACCCGCACCGTCGTCTATCTCTTCTACGAAGCGGGCTTCCTCGACAACGACCGCGGCTATGCGGCCGCCGTCGCCTTCCTGCTGCTCGTGATCATCCTGATCCTCACGATCGTGCAGTTCCGTCTGCAGAAGAAGTGGGTGCACTATGAGTGACGTCTCGCTCGATACGCGCGCCGTGGTCGGCGCTCCCGCCGGTCGCCCGGGCACGCGTGCCGGGAAGCCGAGGAATCGCGGACTCTGGATCGTGCACCTCGTGCTCCTCGTCGGCGCCGTGCTGATGGTCTTCCCGTTCGTCTGGCAGCTGCTGACCTCGTTCAAGACGCTGTCGGACTCGGTGCAGGTGCCGCCGTCGTTCCTGCCGCGCGAATGGGTGTTCACGAACTTCGCCGAGGTGTTCGACTCGATGCCGTTCGGGCAGATGTTCCTGAACTCCGTGCTCCTCACGGTCGGGCGCACGGTCGGACAGGTGGTGCTGTGCACGATGGCGGGCTACGCGTTCGCGCGCATCCCGTTCCCCGGCCGCAACGCCCTGTTCGTGGTGTTCCTCTCGGTGCTGATGGTTCCGTCGCAGCTCTACCTGCTGCCGCAGTACGAGATCATCCAGTCGCTGGGGTGGCTCAATACCCTGCAGGCGCTCATCGTGCCCGGAATCTTCAGCGCATTCGGCACCTTTCTGATGAGGCAGTTCTTCATGTCGATGCCCGCCGAGCTCGAGGAGGCCGCGCGCATCGACGGAGCGAATCCGTGGCAGACCTTCTGGCGGATCATGGTTCCGCTCGCGAAGCCTGGCATCATCGCACTTGTGGTGTTCACCGTGCTGTGGTCCTGGAACGATCTGCTCTGGCCGTTGATCGTGACGACCGACCCCGCGAAGATGCCGCTGTCGGTCGGCCTCTCGCAGCTGGTCGGCATCCACGGCACCGACTATCCGGTGCTGATGGCGGGTGCGCTGCTGGCGACGCTCCCGATGCTGGTGACCTTCATGATCCTGCAGCGGCAGTTCATCCAGGGCATCGCGTTCAGCGGATCGAAGGGCTGAGACATGGCGAAGAGCGAGCACCAGACGCCTCGGCGCCCGACCCTGCGCATGGTGGCCGAACGGGCCGGGGTGTCGACGGCGACCGTGTCGTACGTGTTCTCCGGGCGGGCAGGGGCGGCATCGGGCGCCGGCGTCGCCGAGGCCACGGCCGCGCGGGTGCTGGCCGCGGCCGACGAGCTCAACTACCGGCCGAACAGCGCGGCGCGGGCGATCCGCACGGGACGCAGCGGCATGGTGCAGCTCTCCTTGCACATGCTCAGCGACCCGTGGTCCCTGGCGGTGGCCGACGCGGTGAATGCCGAGGCGAACAAGCACGGACTCACCACCCTGATCCTCGCGGACGGCGACTGGCACGCCGCTCTCGACCGCGTCGAGAGCGACGTGGCGTACCTGGACGGGGTCGGGCTCGACGAGACGGCACGGCAGAACCTCGCCGACCTCGTGCGGCGCGGGCAGCGCCTGGTGGTGTTCTCCGAGCACCTCGAACCCGAGGGCTTCGACGTGATCCGCTCCGACGCGATCCCCGGATGTGAGATCGCGATGGACCATCTGTTGGAGAAGCACACCGCGATTGGATGCATCGCCGCAGAGGGAGCAGTGCGCCTCGCCGGCGAACAGCTCACCCGCTACACGCCCTACGTCGAGAAGCTCGCAGCCGCCGGTATCGAGCCCGACCCCGCCTGGACCGTGACGTACGCCGACACTCAGGCGAGCGCGTTCACGGCGGCGGTCGAGTTGCTGTCGGGTGAGAACCGGCCGCGGGCCGTGTACGCGACGACCGACTTCGCCGCGATCGCCGCGATCAACGCCGCGCACATGCTCGGCCTGCGGGTGCCGCACGACGTCGCGGTGGTGGGGGTCGGCAACACCCCGGACGCCCGCCTGATCGCGCCCACCCTGACGACCGTCGGCCCGACCGACTTCTACGAGAGGCAGGCGCGCATCATCGTCGACCGTGCCCTCGAGACCGACCCCACCCCCGGGCGCCTGCACGACTTCGCATGGACGCTCTTCCCCGGCGGATCCACCGACCTCGACGCCCCCACACCGCGGGCCCGTTGACCTCGGCATCCCGCGCAGACTCATCACACAGAAGGACCATCGTGGATCTCCAGATCGGCATCATCGGCTTCGGCGCGCGCTCGACCCTCCAGGAAGAGGTGCATCGACCCGGGCACGGATCACGCATCAGCGCCGTGTGCGACCTCGCCCCGCGCGCTCGTGAAGATGCCCGCGTCCTCGTGCCGGACGCCCTCATCACCGACTCGCTCGACGAGCTGCTGGCCTCGGGCGTCGACGCCGTCATGGTGCTCACCCCCGACGACACGCACGCCGCCCTCAGCATCCGGGCACTCGAAGCCGGGGTGCCGGTGTTCTGCGAGAAGCCCCTCGCGATCGATCTCGCCGACGCCGACCGGATGCTCGAGACCGCACGCCGCACCGGCACCGGGCTCTACATCGGCCACAACATGCGGCACATGCCCGTGATCACGCTCATGCGCGGACTGATCCAGAGCGGGCGCATCGGCCAGGTCAAGGCTGTGTGGGTGCGGCACTTCGTCGGCCACGGCGGTGACTTCTACTTCAAGGACTGGCACGCCGACCGTCGCCGCACCACGGGCCTGCTGCTGCAGAAGGGCGCGCACGACATCGACGTCATCCACTGGCTCGCCGGTGCCTACAGCGAGCGGGTCTCGGCGATGGGGGCACTGAGCGTCTACGGAGACATCACCGACCGACGCGACCGGGCCGGGGAGCGGATGCCGGACTGGTTCAGCATGGACAACTGGCCCCCCACCGCGCTCACCGGGCTGCATCCGGTGGTGGACGTCGAGGACATCTCGATGGTGAACATGCAGCTGGAGGGCGGGATCTTCGCGTCGTACCAGCAGTGCCACTTCACCCCTGACTACTGGCGCAACTACACCGTGATCGGCACCGAGGGGCGCATCGAGAACTTCGGCGATGTGGCCGGCAGCGAGGTCAAGCTGTGGAATCGGAGGCATGCGGGGGCGGCCGACGCCGACGAGACCTTCATCGTCCCCGAGGTCCCGGACGCGGGCCACGACGGCGCCGATGCGCTGCTCGTCGCCGAGTTCCTGCGGTTCGTGCGGCACGGAGGGCTGACGGCGACGTCGCCGATCGCGGCGCGCGAGGCCGTGGCGGCCGGCATCCTCGCCACCGCGTCCCTTCGGGGCGACGGCTCCGCGATCGAGATCCCGCCGCTGGATCCCGACCTCGTGGCCTACTTCGAGCGGGGCCAGGTCGAGGCCGCGTTGGTCTGACGCCCCCGGCGGTTCGAGTCGCGCAAATTGCTGGATCGGCGTCCCGGATCGAACCAGTTGCGCGATTCGAAACACCAGCCGCTCCCAGCATCCTCACAATCCGAAAATGTACAAACGTACATGTACGGATGTCCAAGGGGGCGGGATGAAGCATGGTGCGCGTCGTCGACGTGACCCTGAAGCACGCCGTCTCGAGATCGTCACCGCTGCGGCCGAACTGATCGTCGAGGTGGGCGCCGAGGCCGTCACGCACCGCATGGTCGCCGCCCGCGCCGGCGTGCCTCTCGGGGCGACGACCCAGTACTTCGACACGCTCGACGACCTCCGTGCCGCGGCCTTCCGCGCGCTCGCCGAGGAGATCGATGCACGCCTCGACGGCGTCCGTCAGACCCTCGCCGAGCGCGGCGTCTCGCCTCACACGATCGCCACCCTGATCGCCGACAGCATGGACGACGCGCACGCCGTCCAGGCCGACCGGGCGGTGGTGACGGCTGCCGTGCACGACCCGCGTCTGCGCGAACTCGCCCGTCACCTGTCCGACCGGCTCGTGGAACTCCTCGAGCCGACCTATGGTGAAGAGCGGGCCCGCGCGGCGATGATCTTCATCGACGGCGTCATGTGGAACATGCAGATCCGCGACGACCGCCTCGCGAAGTCCTTCATCGAGACCGCACTGGCGCGGATCCTCGGAGATTCCGTCTCCACACCGACCGCAGCGACAGCCACACCCTGACACCGAGGAAAACGCCTTGTCGAAACTCGCCATCCTGAGCCTCAAGAACCGTGCGCTCATCGCCCTCATCACCATCGTCGCGGCGGTGTTCGGCGGGCTCGCGCTCACGAACCTCAAGCAGGAGCTCATCCCTTCGCTGGAGCTGCCGGCGCTCGTCGTCATGACGACCTACCCCGGGGCTTCGCCCGAGGTGGTCGAGAACGACGTGTCCACGCCGGTCGAGTCGGCGATCCAGGGCGTCCCCGGGCTCGAGTCGACCACCGCGACAAGCACCACGAACGCCTCGATCGTGCAGGCGATGTTCGCCTACGGTACGAACCTCGCCACCGCCGAGCAGAAGATCCAGCAGGCGATCAACCGGATCTCCTCGCAGCTGCCGGAGGATGTGAGCCCCCAGGTGCTCTCGGTATCCATCGACGACTTCCCGGTGATCCAGGTCGCCGTGACCGGTTTCGAGGATGCCGACAACGCGCAGGCGGAGCTCGAGTCCGTCGCGATCCCCGACCTCGAGGACGTCGACGGGGTCAACGCTGCGGAGATCGTCGGTGGCGTCGGCCAGCGCATCAGCATCACCCCCGACATGGCGAAGCTCGCGGCCGCTGGCCAGAGCACGCAGGCCATCAGCTCGGCGCTGCAGCAGAACGGCACGCTCTTCCCCGGCGGGGACATCACCGAGGACGGGCAAACGCTCACGGTGCAGACCGGGGCCAAGATCACCTCGGTCGAGGAGATCGCCGCACTGCCGCTCGTCGGCACGGACCTCACCATCGGGGATGTGGCCAGTGTGGTGCAGGAGTCCGACCCGGTCACCTCGATCTCGCGCGTCGACGGCAAGGACGCCTTGTCGATCTCGATCACGAAACTGCCCGCCGCCAACACCGTCGAGGTGTCCAACGGGGTCGTCGCCGCCCTCGACGAGATCGGCAAGGCCTTCCCCGACGCCCAGTTCACCGTGATCTTCGACCAGGCGCCGTTCATCGTCCAGTCGATCGAGACGCTCGCGACGGAGGGGCTCCTCGGCCTCGTGTTCGCGGTGGTCGTCATCCTGGTCTTCCTGCTCTCGATCCGCTCGACCCTCGTCACGGCGATCTCGATCCCGACCAGCGTGCTCATCACGTTCATCGGACTTCAGGCGTTCGGCTACTCGTTGAACGTGCTGACGCTCGGCGCGCTCACGATCGCGATCGGTCGAGTGGTCGACGACTCCATCGTGGTGATCGAGAACATCAAACGTCACTACGTGGGCGATGCCGACAAGGGGGATGCGATCCGTCTCGCGGTGCGCGAGGTCGCGATGGCGATCACCGCTTCGACGATCACGACGGTCGCGGTGTTCCTGCCGATCGTCTTCGTCGGCGACATGGTCGGCGAGCTCTTCCGACCGTTCGCGATGACCGTGACGATCGCGATGGTGGCGTCGCTCCTGGTCGCGCTCACCATCGTGCCCGTGCTCGCTTACTGGTTCCTGAAGCCGGGGAAGCCGCTGCTCGACGAGCACGGCACCCCGATCGATCCCGAGCACCCGGATGCCCCGCCGACGCAGCTCCAGCGCGGGTACCGGCCGATCCTCGCGTGGACGCTGAAGCACTCCGGTGTCACGGTCATCCTCGCCGTCGTGGTGCTCGGCGCCACGCTCGCCGCGGCGCCGCTGATGAAGATCAACTTCCTCAGCGACTCGGGCCAGAACACCATGACCGTGACGCAGGACCTCGGGCCGACCGCGAGCCTGCAGGCCAAGTCCGATGCCGCGGTCGCCGTCGAGGACGCGCTGCTCGACATCGACGGCATCGAGCACGTACAGGCGTCGATCGGATCCAGCGGCTCCGCGCTCCGTGACGCCTTCTCCGGCGGTGCGGGCATCACGTACTCGGTGTTGACGGACAGCGATGCTGATCAGGAGCAGCTCCGTACCGATGTGCAGGACGCGATCGACGAACTCGGTGACGACGTGGGCGAGGTGGCCGTAGCCGCATCCGCCGGGTTCGGCTCGAGCGACATCGAGGTCACGGTCTCCGCGCCGAACGGTGATGACCTGCAGACCGCGACCACGGCACTCGTCGAAGAGCTGGACGGTCGGGACGGGGTCGGCCAGGTCACCGACAACCTCGCCGCCGCGCTGCCGTACATCGCCGTCGTGGTCGATCGGGAAGCCGCCGCCCAGCGCGGTCTCTCCGAGGTCGCGGTCGGCTCGATCGTGTCGAACACCATGCGCCCGCAGCAGGCCGGTTCCGTCGAGATCGATGACACCGCGCTGACCGTCTACATCGTCACGCCCGAGCCGCCGACCACCGTCGACGCGCTCAAGGAACTGGCGATCCCGACACCCCTCGGCGTCGTGCAGTTGCAGGACATCGCGACGGTCGAGCAGCGCAACGGCCCGACGTCGATCACGACCGAGCAGGGGCGTCGCACCTCGACGATCACGGTGCCCCCGGCCTCCGACAACCTCGCCACCGCCACGCAGTCGGTCAATGAGGCACTCGCCGCGGTCGACCTGCCCGACGGTGCCTCTGCCGAGGTCGGCGGCGTGGCGTCGCAGCAGGCGGACTCGTTCTCGCAGCTCGGCCTCGCGATGCTCGCGGCGATCCTGATCGTCTACGTGGTGATGGTCGCGACGTTCAAGTCGCTTCGCCAACCGCTGCTGCTGCTCGTCTCGGTGCCCTTCGCGGCCACGGGTGCGATCCTGCTGCAGATCGTCACCGGAGTGCCGCTCGGCGTCGCCTCGCTGATCGGGGTGTTGATGCTCATCGGCATCGTCGTGACGAACGCGATCGTGCTCGTCGACCTGGTGAATCAGTATCGGGAGAAGGGGCTGTCGACCGTCGAGGCGGTCAAGGCCGGTGGCGAGAAGCGTCTGCGTCCGATTCTCATGACCGCCCTTGCGACGATCCTCGCCCTGACCCCGATGGCGCTCGGCATCACCGGGCACGGCGGGTTCATCTCGCAGCCGCTGGCGATCGTCGTGATCGGCGGGCTCCTGTCTTCGACCGTGCTGACGCTGATCGTGCTGCCGACGCTCTACAACCTCGTCGAGGGCGCCAAGGAGCGACGTGCCGCGCGCAAGGCCGGTCGCGCGGATGCCGGTGGGGAGCCGACGCCGGATGCTCCGGTCGATCCCGTGCCGAGCGTCGCTTCGGAGTCGCCGCAGCTCACGCGGCGTGAGCTGCGCGAACGCGGGGACTGACCCCGGTTTCGAATCGCGGAGATGGCTCCATCTCTTCTCGGGAAGGAGCCATCTGCGCGATTCGAAGGGTTCAGCCGAACGTGACGCCCCAGTGCAGGGTCCAGGTCTCGTCCGGGGCGAGCCGACGGAGGCCGAGGCCGCTGTTGAACGCATCGGCGGGTGCGGTCATGGGCTCGATCGCGACCGCGAGGCTCTGTCCGGGATACGCGGGCGTCGTGTACACCTGCACGTAGTCGAAGCCTTCGCCCTGCCAGAGGGTCACGCGGCGACCGTCCGGTGCGGTGAGCGAGTGACGCACACAGCCGTCCGGGTCACGGGCGAGGTCGGTGAATCCGGTGTCGAGGGTGATGTCTCCCAGACGGACGCCCTCCCGCAGCACCGCCTCCGCCGGACGCGTCCCGATCGGAAGCATCCGTTCATCCGTCTCGAAGGCCGTCTCCGCGGGGATCCTCAGCACGAGGTCATGCGGGTCGACGTCACCGATCGTCAGGAACGGATGCGTGCCCAGTGCGACCGGTGCGGGGGTGCCTGAAAGGTTGGCGAGCGTGTGCGCGACCTGGATGCCATCGGGAGTGAGGGTGTAGGTCACCGTGGTCTCGACCAGATACGGATAGCCCGTCTGCGGCACGATGGTCGCCCGCAGCACGGCTTCCGTGTCGGTCTGCGAGACCTCGTAGGACGTGAAGCGCAGCAGTCCGTGGCTCGCGTTGTTCGACTTCGGCTCGGTGATCGCGAGCGCTCGCGCAGTGCCGTGGTCATCCCAGCGTCCGTCACGCACGCGGTTCGGCCACGGGGTGAGGACCACACCGGAACAGGCGGGAGTCGGCAGGTCCAGGGGATACGGCGGCACGAGGTCGATGCCGCCGACGCGCAGCGAGCGCAGGGACGCGCCGACCTGGGCGATCTGCGCATCCACCTCGCCGCGTCGGAGGGTGATCTGGGTGCCGGTGGGGGAAGCGGTACTCACCTCGTCATCGTACGGCCACACCTGCGGCAGCGCTCTCTCAGGTGCGTCCGGTAGGATCGGGCGGTCGGCTTCGGACACCCGCGCGTTGGCGTGGACGTTTTCTGTGTATGAAGTGTGAGTCCAGGGGCCGATGGTGAGCGTCGCTCGACGCGAATCAACCATCACATGAATGGCCCCGGCCGCTGACAGTCCGGAACCCCGCTGATCGAGTCCGATCGGCCGCAGGGTGCTCGCGCGTGCGCGCGGCGCTGTTCTCGTGCGAGAACATAGGAAGACATCGCAATGCCGAAGAACAAGAAGCCCAAGGGCGGACGCCCGTCCGCGAACTTCGAGCCGCGCTACGGCGCGAAGAAGACCTCCTTCCACGACCGCCACCACGGTGGTCCCGCCCGTGACGGCGCGCGTTCCGAGCGCGGCGGACGATCGGATGCAGGCGAGCGTCGCTCGTCCGCCGCCGGTGGCTACGACCGACGTCCGGGAAGCCGTAGCCCCGGCCACCGCGGCTACCGCCCCGAGGAGGCGGAGAGTGGTGCCCCCAAGCGCCGCTGGAACGCATCTGAGCGCGCCGGGCGCGACGAGGCGCGCAGCATCAGAAACCGCGCGGAGTCGGGTCGCCGCGATGCCCCGCACCACCGCGACGAGCGCCCCGGCTACGACGAGCGCTCCGATCGCTCGCGTTACAACGACCGCCCGCGCACCGGAGACCGTGGCGGAGACCGTCCGCGCCGTGACGACCGTGCAGGCACTCAGCGCCAAGGCTTCCGCGACAACGACCACCGCGATGGTGGACGTCCCCGCTACAACAGCGACCGTGGTGCCGAGCGTCCCCGCTACGACCGCGACGAGCGTTCGCGCCGCGACGACCGTGGGACCGAGCGCTCCTACGACGCCGACCGCGCCCGCCGTGCGTTCGACCGCGACCGTGCGCGTCGTTCCTTCGAGGGCGGCCGCGAACGCCCGTCCACCGGTGGCGCCTACCGCACCGAGCGTCCGCGTCCGCTGAACTCCGATACCCGCGGGCGTCCGGCGCGCAACGAGCGTCCGAGCCGCAACGACTGGAACGCTTCCAGCCGCCCGGCCTCCACGGGATCGAAGTTCGCGCCGGGTGACGACGTCGTGCACGAGCGCCTCGAGGCGAAGTCCGTCGCAGCGGTCGAGGTCGACGGCGTGAGCTTCGGCGACCTCGGACTCGGCTCGAACATCGTCGAGACCCTCGTCGGAATGGGGGCGGCCACGCCGTTCCCGATCCAGGCGGCCAGCATCCCGGCCGTCCTCGGCGGGCGCGACGTGCTCGCTCGCGGGCGCACCGGCTCCGGGAAGACCATCGCGTTCGGTGCCCCGCTCGTCGAGAAGGTGCTGCAGTCGCAGGCTGGCAAGCGTCGTGAGTTCGGACGATCGCCGCGTGCGATCATCCTCGCCCCGACGCGCGAGCTCGCGCTGCAGATCGACCGCACGATCCAGCCCATCGCCCGCAGCGTCGGACTGTTCACCACGCAGATCTACGGTGGCGTGCCGCAGGGCCGTCAGGTGGGCGCGCTCAAGAAGGGCGTCGACATCGTGATCGGCACGCCCGGTCGGATCGAGGACCTGATCAACCAGGGCAAGCTCGACCTCTCGGACTGCCGCATCGCCGTGCTCGACGAGGCCGACCACATGTGCGAGCTCGGATTCGTCGAGCCCGTGCAGCGCATCCTGCGCCACACGGCGGACGGCAGCCAGAAGCTCCTGTTCTCGGCCACGCTCGACCGCGAGGTCGCGGCGCTCGTCGACGAGTTCCTCGTGGATCCCGCGGTGTACGAGGTCGCCGGAGAGGACCAGGACTCCGGCACCATCGAGCATCGGGTGCTCGTGATCGAGCACCGTGACAAGGCCGACATCCTCACGTCGTTGGTCGACCGGGAAGGCAAGACCCTCGTGTTCGCCCGTACCCGTGCCTATGCCGAGATGCTGGCCGAGCAGTTCGATGATGCCGGCATCCCGGCGGTCTCGCTCCACGGCGATCTGAACCAGGCGAAGCGCACGCGCAACCTGGAGCGTCTGACCTCGGGACGGGTGAACGTGCTCGTCGCAACGGACGTCGCCGCCCGCGGCATCCACGTCGACGACATCGACCTGGTCGTGCAGGCCGATGCCCCGGACGAATACAAGACGTACCTGCACCGTTCGGGTCGCACCGGCCGCGCGGGCCGTTCGGGCCGCGTCGTCACGCTCATCACGCGGCAGCGCCAGCGCCGGATGGCCGAGTTGCTGGACCGTGCCGAGATCGATGCACCGTTCGAGAACGCGCGCCTCGACGACGACATCATCGAGGAGATCGCCGGCCGCATGCCGACCGCGGCCGACCTGACCGCCTGAGCCGGGCCGGTCACGAGCCGCGGCTGTTCACAACTCCGCAAAAATCTGTCGAAAGGTCCCGGGAACGCGGTTTCCGGGGCCTCTCGGCGTCGATTCTCCTGAGTTGTGAACGTCCGAGCGGCCAGAACGTCCGAGCGGCCAGAGTGGCCAGAGCGGCTGCGGAATCAGGCCAGCTCGTGCACGTGCACGGTCGAGGTGAGGTTCGTGCCGTTGAGGTCGAGGTAGATGACGCCCTCGGTCACGGTCAGGGTCATCGTGTTCCGGCGCTCGATCAGGGCGGCCGCGGTGTCGATGAAGCCCGGATCGAAGCTGTGGACGCGGAGGTCCTCGCGGCGGTGGATGCGCTTGTCCGCCCACGGCGCCATCACTTTGGCGGGGTCGCGGTGGGTGTACACGACGGTGCGTTCGGCGAGTCTGCTGCCGTAGTGAAGTCGCTCGGCGTCGGGCGCACCGATCTCGACCCACGTGGTGATGAGGCCGGTGAGGTCGCGCACGAGGACGGCGGGCTCCTCGGTCGAGGAGATGCTGCCGCCGAACGCGATGCCCTCCGCGAACTCGAGCCCGTAGGCGAGCACCCGGGTGAGCATGTAGGCGTCCGTCTCGGAGGGATGCCGCGCCACGCGCAGGGAGTACTCGTCGTAGACGCCACGATCGGTGTCAGCGAGCTGCACTTCGAAGGTGTGGACTGTGGAACCGATCGCCATGATCCCCGAGCCTACGCGGGTGGGAGCGCGTGTCCGACCGCGGGTGCCGCTCAGAAGAGCATCGGCTGTGGACCAGGTGCGGCTGTCGTGGCCGCCGACGGTGTGAACGTCGGCCGGTCGCGGCGGGGATAGTCGTCTTCGTGACGACCGTCGAGCCCGTGCATCCGGATGAGCGGACGTACGCGTTTCGCGAGCCACTGGCGGTACGGTTTCGGGGCCTCGACGGAGACCCCCGGGTAGAGTCCGCGATACGAGGAGACCAGGTCGGGTCGGTGAGCGTCGAGCCACTGGAAGAACCACGGCTTCACGCCCGGTCGCAGATGCAGGGCGCCGTAGACGACCCGGCGAGCTCCGGCCTCCTTGATGCGAAGGAGCGCGTTGTCGATCGCCTCGAGCGAGTCGGTCATATGCGGCATGATCGGCATCAGGAAGACGGTGACCCGGAACCCTGCATCCGTCAGGGCGCGCACGGTGTCGAGGCGGGCCTGCGTGGTCGGGGTTCCGGGTTCGATCGCCTTCTGCAGCTCGTCGTCGTACATCGCGATCGACATCTGGACATCGATGGGCACGCGCTTCGCAGCCTCCACGAGCAGGGGGATGTCGCGGCGGATCAACGTGCCCTTGGTGAGGATCGAGATCGGTGTACCGGACGCGGCGAGGGTCTTGATGATGCCCGGCATGAGCTTGTATCGACCCTCGGCACGCTGATACGGGTCGGTGTTGGTGCCCAGGGCCACGGTCTCGTGCTCCCAGCTTCCCTTGCGCAGCTCCTTCTCGAGAACGTCCACCACGTTGACCTTGACGACGATCTGCGAGTCGAAGTCGGACCCGCCGTCCAGGTCGAGGTACTCGTGCGTGCCGCGGGCGAAACAGTAGACACAGGCATGACTGCATCCACGGTAGGGGTTGATCGTCCAGGCGAACGGCATCCGCGAGGCGCCGGGCACGTGGTTCAGTGCCGACTTCGACAGCACCTCGTGAAACGTCATGCCCGCGAACTCGGGCGTCGTCACGGTACGGAGCACGCTGCTCCGATCCTCGAGTCCCGGCAGCGCAGCGGTATCCACGTCTCCGAGTTTCTGTCCCTGCCACCGCATCTCCTCATTCGAACAGAAAGACGAAACGAGTGCAAGGGACTCTCCGACATATTTTCGAATGAGACAATGGGGCAATGCCTGTTCTGCCGCACGCTCAGCATGCGGCGCCGCGGTCCCCGATCCGGGGACCTGCCCTGCCGATCGGCATCGCCATCACCGCGATGGGGATGCTGTTGTCGATCGTGTCTATTCCCGCAGTGTCGTCGGACGCCGCCCCGATGCCGGAGCCGGTCGCGGTGCTGCAGGTGCCGACGGTGCAGGTGGGGGCGACGACGGCCGCGGATCCCTGCGCGGACCCGACGGTGAAGCGGGCGGTCGCCGACGGCGACGACGCGGCCACGATCGCGGGCTTCGGGGGTGGACAGGCCTTTCGCGATGCGGTCGTCGCGGGCAACGCTCCCTGCGTCTCACTCGCCGACCCGGCGCGTCTCTGGGTCGTGGTGAACAAGTCGCGTCCGCTGGACCCGCCCGAGTATGAGCCGTCGGACCTCGCCTCCGTGCCGCTGCAGATGACGACGCTGTCCGGGCGGGTGCGCGCCGACGTGGCCGCTGCCGTCGGCGCGATGGCGGACGCGGCGGTCGCCGCCGGTGTCGGCCGGATCGGTGCGAACAACGGCTACCGCTCGTATGGGCTGCAGGTGTCGACCTACGACTCCCACGTGCGAGCGCAGGGACAGCAGGGCGCGGATGCCGGATCGGCTCGCCCCGGGCACAGCGAGCATCAGACCGGCTTGGCCATCGATGTGGTCGCCTGCGGTTCCGGCTGCGGAGGTCTCGACGGATTCGGTGCGACGGCGCAGAGTGACTGGGTCGCCGCGCACGCCTGGGAGTACGGGTTCATCGTCCGCTATGAACAGGTCGGCACGCCGGTGACCGGCTACGCCCCGGAGCCCTGGCACCTCCGCTACGTCGGGGTCGACCTCGCAGCGACCTATCATGACGGCGGTTACCACACGCTGGAGGAGTTCTTCGGGCTCCCGGCGGCTCCCGATTACGCCCACTGAATCGATGCGATCCGAGGCCGTTGCGGCATCCGACAACGACGACACCCAGTGTCATGAAATATGAGATGCATTCTCACAACGAGCTGTTTCGTGTGCGCGCGGAGACGTAGAATCTCCGGAGCAACGATGCACGAGACGTTCAGGAGGACGGCATGGAACGCGACATCTACGACGAGGATCACGAGGCATTCCGAGATCTGGTCAAGGACTTCGTCAAGCGCCACGTGACGGGCGAAGCGATCGATCGGTGGGATGCCGCGGGCGAGATCGACCGGGCCACGATGCTGGCGGCCGGCGAGGCAGGTCTGATCGGACTGTCCGTCCCCGAGGAGTTCGGCGGCGCAGGGATGCTGCAGGACTACCGTTTCCGCACGATCGTGATGGAAGAGGTCATCGCCGCCGGTGCCGGTTCGCTGGCAGGTGCCTTCGGGATCCAGGACGACCTGGCCGTGCCGTACCTCGTCCACATGGGGACCCAGGAGCAGAAGGAGAAGTGGCTGCCCCGCATGGCCACCGGAGAAGTGCTCGGCGCGCTCGCCATGACCGATCCGGGGGCGGGTTCGGATCTGCGCGGCATCAAGACGAATGCCAAGAAGGTCGACGGCGGCTACATCCTCAACGGTGCGAAGACGTTCATCTCCTCGGGCACCACGGCCGACGTCGTCGTGACCTTCGTCAAGACCGGCGAGGGCAACCGCCCCGACGCGTTCAGTCTGCTGCTCGTCGAGAAGGGCATGGAGGGCTTCGACCAGGGCAAGAAGCTCAGCAAGATGGGCTTCCACGGCTGGGACACGGCCGAGCTCAGCTTCACCGACGTGTTCATCCCCGACGAGAACCTCATCAGTGGCAAGGAGGGCCAGGGCTTCATCCAGCTGATGCTCAACCTGCCGCTCGAGCGCCTCTCCATCGGTGTCGCCGCAGCCGCGGCCGCGCAGGCTGCGCTCGACTGGACCGTCGCCTACACGAAGGACCGCGAGGCGTTCGGCGAGCGCATCGCCGACTTCCAGAACACCCGCTTCCGCCTCGCCGACATGTCGGCGACCACCGAGGCGATGTGGGCCTACATCGACCGCGCGCTGCTCGCCTACAAGGACGGTCGGCTCACCGCCGAAGACGCCGCGAAGGTCAAGTTCTGGGCGACCGAGCGCGAGTGGGAGGTGCTCGACACGGGCGTGCAGTTGCACGGCGGGTACGGCTACATCATGGAGTACCCGATCGCCCGCGCCTTCACCGATGCTCGGGTGCACCGCATCTACGGCGGCACGAACGAGATCATGCGCGACCTCGTCGGACGTCAGATCGCGGGTAAGCGCTGACGCTCGCTGCGGGATCGAAAACGCACCTCCGGAGGACTCCGGAGGTGCGTTTTTGGTCTCCGACCGGGGGGAGGTGCGGCGCACTTGTATCGGCGGAGGGGAGGCGAGTGTGAGCGAGCAGCGTGTCGGCGGGGCGCGAACAGTCGGGGCGCGGAAGGAAAAGCGCTGGTGAGAGGGCGAGAGGCGGCTCTGGAAGGGGCGTGGTGACTTTCTTTCCACTTGTCTCTTCAGGGGATACATGTGCTCGGGGATGATCGATACATGTCCGGACAGGAGTCGTCCGGACTCGGGGAACGACGAAGTCCCCGCCCCCGCTCATCGAAGAGGCCGGAATGTCCACGCTCACCATGCCGCTGCTCGACCGTACGTCGACCGCCCCGATCTGGTTCCAGATCATGCGCGCCATCGAGGGCGAGATCGCGCAGGGGACCTGGGCGCCGGGCGATCGTCTGCCCAGCGAGAGCGAGCTGCGTGAGCACTTCTCGGCGTCGCGGACATCTGTCCGTGAAGCGCTGTCGCGGCTGGAGAGCGCTGGAATCATCTCTCGGCAGCAGGGCAAGGGTGCATTCGTCGAGCGAGCTCAGGGACCGTCGGCATGGACGCTCCCCTCGGCCCCCAGCCTGCTCGGCGAGTACAGCGAGGACGGTCGCAGCGCCCTGAGCTCCCAGATCCTCCGTGCCGGTATCGAACCGCTCCCGTCGTGGGCGGCTGCCGTCGTCGGACGGGACTCCGCTGACGGCACGGGCTTCGTGCTCGAGCGGGTCCGCGCGGTCGGCGCTCGCACCGCCGTTCATGTCATCAACTATCTGCCGTCGCGGTTCGCCGGGGTGCTGCCCGAGCTCCGCGACCCCCGGGCGAGCCTGTACGCGGCGATCCGCAACGTGGCCGGGGTCCGCATCGCACGGATGCACCGCACCATCGAGGCGGTTGCCGCTGACCGCGCACTGGCCGGTCTGCTCGAGGTCGAGCCGGGGCATCCGATCGTCGTGGTCGAAGCCGTCGCCTACGACCAGGCCGGGCAGCCCATCGACTTCTCCCGCGCCTCGGTGCGGACGGATCGCCTGCGCGTCAGCGTCGACACCGGATTCGACGCGGCGGGCATCTCCACCGAGACGGCTTCCGGCCGCTACCCCACCGTCCTGCGCTGACGCGCCGCACACCCACCGACCATCGGGAGCCCTGCACATGACCGACCACCGCATCCTCGTCATCGGCGACAGCTACATGACCGCCGAGATCTTCACCCGCGCATTCGCACAGCGGGGCATCGACGTCGACGCCGCGACGATGACGATCACGACGCCGACGTGGGACACGTCTTCGATCCAGGAATATGAGGGCGACCCGGCGGAGGTCGCGCGCATCGGACGCGGCTACGACGTCATCGCGTTCCATGCGGCGCCGGTCACGGCCGACGTCCTCGCCGCTCTCCCTGATCTGCGCCTCGTCGGGTGCGCCCGCGGCGGACCCGTCAATGTCGATCTCGCCGCCGCGCGCGAACGGGGGGTGCGCGTCACCACGACCCCCGGCAAGAACGCGGACGCCGTGGCCGACCTGACCATCGGGTTCCTCATCTCCCTGGTGCGCAACGTGCCGGCGTCCCTGCGCGACGTCGATGAGCGAGTGGCCGATGGGCGCCCGCTCGCGGAGTCGACCTTCGAGGGCGCACGGTGGTTCGGCCGGGAGGTCAAGGGCCTGCGCCTGGGGCTGATCGGCTACGGGAACGTCGCGCGGCTGGTCGCCGCCCGCGCCCGCGCCCTCGGGGCGAGCATCACGGCCTACGATCCGTTCGTCGACCCCGCCTCGGTGACGGATGCCGCGATCGTCTCGGATCTCGACGCTCTGCTCGCCTCCAGCGACGTCGTGAGCGTCCATGCCCGGGCCACGCCCGAGAACCGCCACATGATCGGATCCGCGCAGATCGCGCGGATGCCGGCGGGATCGTTCCTCATCAACACGGCACGTGAATCGCTCGTCGACGAGGACGCCCTCCTGGCGGCCCTCCGCAGCGGACAGCTCGCGGGCGTCGCGCTCGACGTGAACGAGCCCGACGGTCCCTGGCGCGACCTGGTCGCCGAGCCGAACCTCATCCTGACCCCGCACCTGGCGGGAGCGACGAACGAGACCCTCGTCCGCGGCGCGGACATGCTCGCCGCCGAGGTCGAGAGCTTCGTGAACGACGGGAGCCTCCGATGGGAACGATGACCGACGTCTTCCTCGCGATCGATGCCGGCACCGGGTCGGCACGGGCCCTCGCCTTCGACCTCGAGGGACGACTCGTGACCCGGGCATCGCGCGAGTGGACGCACGCCGCCGTACCGGGTCACCCCGGAGGAACCGTCTTCGACACGGAGGGCGGGTGGAGCGCGATCGCCGGCGCAGTCTCCGACGTCGTCGCGCGTCTGGGGGAGCGGCGTGTGGCGGCGATCGCGGCGTCGAGCATGCGCGAGGGGTTCGTGCTCTACGACGCCGAGGGGCGCGAGCTGTGGGCCTGTCCGAACACCGATGGTCGCGCGCGCACCGAGGCGGACGAACTGGTCGCCGAAGGGGTCGCCGACGAGGTGTACCGCACCGCCGGCGACTGGGTCTCCATCACCGCTCCGGCGCGGCTGCGATGGATCGCGCGGCACCGACCCGACCTGCTCGCGCGGGCCCGGCACTTCGGCATGCTCAGCGACTGGGTCACGACGCGCCTGACGGGCGAGTTCGTGACGGAGCCGACCAGCGGATCGAGCTCCGCGCTCTTCGATCTCGGCGCGCGGAGCTGGTCGGACGAGCTGGCGAGCCTGGTCGGGGTGGATCGGGGCATCCTCCCTCTCGTGGTCGAACCCGGCGAGGTCGTCGGTGCGGTCACACCCGCGGCGGCCGCAGCGACCGGACTCGCCGTCGGCACGCCCGTCATCGCGGGAGGGGCCGACACGCAGCTGGCGCTGCACGGCATCGCGGCCAGGGAGGGCGTGCCCACCATCGTCGCCGGGACCTTCTGGCAGACCACGGCCGTCACCTCCGAACCCCTCATCGACCCCGAGCGCCGACTTCGCACGCTCTGCCACGTCGATCGGGGGAGCTGGATGGTCGAGGGCATCGGCTTCCTGTCCGGCCTCGCGATGCGCTGGTTCCGCGATGCGATGTGCCCGGACGCGGCCGAGCGCGGCCGCGCGTCGGGGACCTCCGCGTTCGCCGTGATGGAGGAGTGGGCGGCCGCGGTGCCCGCCGGGGCCAACGGCGTGGTCGCGACCATGGCCAACGTCATGCAGGCGGATGCCTGGCATCACGCCGCGCCCGCCTTCGTGGGCTTCGACATCAACGACGCCGCGCGGTCGTCGCGCGGAGCCTTCATCCGTGCGATCGAGGAGTCGGCGGCCATCGTGGCGAACGCCCACCTCGGCATCCTCGCCTCCCTCACGGACGGGCGGGCGATCTCCGAAGGCTCCCTGACCTTCACCGGTGGATCGAGCGCCGGCATGCTCTGGCCACGCGTGATCGCGGGGGTGACGGGCCTGGACACCCGCGTGACGCCGGCGCCGGAGGCCACGTCCTACGGTGCCGCACGACTGGCGGCACGCGGTGTGGGTGCGGCTCTGCCCCCGATGGAGGAGCCCGACCGCATCGAGCGCGTCGACCCGCACGAGCACGAACGGTACCGCGCCGTGACCGAGCGCTGGCATCGCGTGTATCGCGACGTGATGTCGATCTCGGGGCCGGACCTGCCCCCGCTGTTCACCCCTCCCGGTGCCGCCCGCGGCCCTCAGAACCTTTCGTCCCCCCGACTCTCGCCCGTCGGCCACGCCGGCTGACGACCACCAGAAGGAGAAACCATGGCAGACCTCGAAGGCAACGCCGCAGCGAAGAAGTTCCACGTCGAGACGCCGGGCGTCCGCTTCGCCCAGAACATCCGCGGCGCCGCGAACCTCGACTGGGGCATGCAGAACCGCCTCTCGCGGATCCTCGACCCCCAGACCGGACGCACGGTCATGCTGGCGTTCGATCACGGCTACTTCCAGGGCCCGACCTCGGGGCTCGAACGCATCGACCTCAACATCGCGCCGCTCGCCGATCACGCCGATGCGTTGATGGGCACGCGCGGTGCCCTGCGCACCTCGATCCCGCCGGCGACCCGTGCAGGGCTCGTGCTGCGGGCATCCGGTGGCCCGTCGATCCTCAAGGACCTCTCCGACGAGTACACCGCGATGGCGATGGCGGATGCCGTCCGCATCAATGCCGATGCCGTGGCGGTGCAGGTCTTCGTCGGAGGCGAGCACGAGAGCCGCAGCATCCGCAACCTGACCACTCTCGTCGACGAGGGGTATGACGCCGGCATCCCGGTGCTCGGTGTGACCGCGGTCGGCAAGGAGCTGGTGCGCGATGCCCGGTATCTCGGCCTCGCCACGCGCATCATCGCCGAGCTCGGCGCACAGCTGGTCAAGACGTACTACTGCGAGGAGGGCTTCGAAGACGTCGTGGCGGGCTGCCCGGTGCCGGTGATCATGGCCGGCGGGAAGAAGCTCCCCGAGCTCGACGCCCTCACGATGGCCTCGAACGCGGTGCGCGCCGGAGCGGCCGGTGTCGACATGGGGCGCAACATCTTCCAGAGCGCCGACCCTGCGGCCATGATGCGCGCGGTCCGCGCCGTCGTGCACGACGACCTCGATCCCGCGGACGCGTACGAGCTGTTCCGCGACGCCACCGAGACCCGGGTGCTCGCATGAGCGCCGAGGTGCTGCGTGCCGGGGAGGCCGAGCTGCGCTTCGGCGACTGGGGTCCCGGATACCTGGCGCAGGGCGACGATGCGGCGTTCGGCGTCGTGGTCCTCCGTCCCGGTGACGAGTTCGCCAACCACCTCCACGAGCACCACACCGAGTCTTTCGTGGTGATCGAAGGACGCGCGGAGATCTGGCTCGACCGTGACACGCGCCGTGTCGTCGAAGCCGGCGACGTGCTGCGTGCCGAACCCCACGAGGAGCACTTCGTGCGAAACCCGTTCGACCGGACCTTCCGTGCCGTGTTCGTCAAGACCCCCTGGGTCGACGGCGACAAGGTCGACCGCCCCTGGACACCCGGCGCACAGCCGGCCGCCTGATCCCTCCATCCCCCACCCGAAGAAGAACATCGAAAGGACAGCACCATGAGTGTGCAACGACGCTCCTCATCACCCGCACGCCTCGCGCGTCGCGCCCTGCCCGTCATCGCCCTGGCATCCACGATGGGCCTCGTGCTCGCCGGGTGCGCCGGCGACTCCGGCGCTTCCGGCGACGGCGGAGACAAGACCCTCAAGGTCCTGATCGCCGCCCCGCAGGAAGGCGCGGGCAAGATCCTCGAAGCGGACTTCGAAGCAGAAACCGGCGTCGAAGTCGAGGTCGAGGTCGTGCCCTACGACCAGATCCAGACCAAGGCGATCCTCGACGCGCAGTCCGGCACCAACAACTACGACGTGATCCAGTACTGGTACACCTCGGTCGGAGCACTCGCCGACGCCGGTGCGCTCGCCGACATTACCGACTGGGTGGAATCCGACGAGGACATCGACTCCTCCGACTTCATCGAGGCGATCTTCGCTCCGTACACCCAGTTCGAGGGCGCGACGTACGGCCTGCCGATCGACGGTGACACGCACGTGCTCTTCTACAACAAGGCCATCTTCGAGCGCAACGGCGTCGAGGTGCCCACCACCTGGGACGAGTACGTCGAGGTGTCGAAGAAGATCACGGATGCCGAGAAGGCGAACGGCGTGTACGGCAACGCCCTCCTCGGCTCGAAGAGCGCGTTCAACATCGGCTCCACGTTCTTCAACCGCCTCGCGACGATGTCGCCCGATCCGATCGACCCGCAGATGCCGCAGCTCGACACGGAGTACGCGGTGGCCGCCGCGCAGTCGATGCTCGACGCGTCCGGGTCGGCGCTTCCCAGTCCCCTCGAGATCGGCTTCGAGCAGGCCCTCCCGCAGTTCCTCTCGGGATCCGTCGGCATGATCGAGTTCTGGACCGACCTCGGTGTCTTCGCACAGGACCCCGAGCAGTCGAAGATCGTCGACGGCTGGGGCGTCGCCCCCCTCCCGGTCGGGCCCGAGGGCAAGGTCTCCGGAGCGCTGAACGCCGGATGGGCCATGGGCATCAGCCCGAACGCGAGCGATGAGGATCTCGCCAAGCAGTTCGTGGCATTCGCCTCGTCGAAGGAGACCAACGAGAAGCTCATCACCACGACCGGCTCCGGCGTCGACCCGACCCGCACCTCCACCCTGGAGAGTGCGAAGTACATCGAGTTCGCGCCCGAGGTCTCGGCCGTCGCGGCGCAGGTGCTCCCCAACGCGCAGTCATGGCCGACCTCGCCGCAGGCACCGGAGATGATCCAGTCGCTGAGCGACAACCTCGCGCTCATGCTGCAGGGAAGCCTGACCGCGGAACAGGCGATGCAGCAGACCTGGGACTCCTGGCAGTCCCTGGCCGACTGATCCCGCGTCGAACCCGAAAGGACCTCTCATGTCGCAGCCCGTCGCCGATCGACGCGTCGCCCGACGTGCGCCGTGGACGGGGCGCGCCCTGCTCGCGCCCGCCGTCATCGCGATCGTGATCATCGCGATCTACCCGCTCGCGTACATCATCGCCGCCTCCTTCTCGGAGTCGTCGCTGGGTCGGCCCTTCTCGGAGTGGGTCGGGTTCGACAACTTCGCGGCCATGCTGGGGGACGGGGTCACCCTCCCGTCCCTCGGCAGGTCCCTCCTGTTCGCCGTCCCGTCCGCGGTCATCGCGCTCGTCGCGGGACTCGCGGTGGCCCTGTCCCTCGATGCGGCCGTCAAGGGCGGTCGCATCATCCGGGTGCTCCTGCTGCTCCCGCTGATGACGCCGCCCGTCATGGCCGGGGTCATCTGGAAGCTCATGCTCGCTCCCACCGGCGGGCTGCTCAACAACATCGGGCAGTCCTTCGCCCCCGGATCGGATCCGTTCCTGTTCCTCGGATCGAGCCCTGCCGCGATGATCTCCGTCATCTTCGTGGATGCATGGCAGTGGACCCCGTTCTGCGTGCTCCTGGTCTTCGCGGCATTGCAGACGCTGCCGACGGAGGTCTACGAGGCGTCGCAGGTCGACGGTGCCGGTGTGTGGCAGACCTTCTGGCGCATCACGTTCCCGCTGGTGCTGCCGAGTCTGGTCACGGTGCTGCTGCTGAAGCTCGTGGTCTCCTTCAAGGTCTTCGACCTCGTGTTCATCATGACCAGCGGCGGGCCCGGGTTCGACACGACCGTCAGCAGCTTCGAGATCTACCGCACCGGCCTGCAGACGTTCGACGTGGGGGCGGCGGCCGCGCAGACGATCGCCTTCCTCGTGCTGGTCACCATCGTGATACTGCCGCTCAACGCCGTGCGCCAGCGTCTGCAGAAGGAGAGCTGATCATGTCGCTCACACTCCGCGTCCCCGTCCGTTCCGAGGAGAGTGCGACCGAGACCCTCGTGGTCCCCGATGCGCGGCGTCGACGTCGCTCGAAAGTGCGCACCTCCAGCATCTCGCGTCCGGGACGACCTTCCGCCGTGGTCACCGCCGTGAAGTGGGCCGTGATCGTCATCGCGGTCTCCCTCGCCCTGCTCCCCGTGCTGTACATGGTCGGGATGTCGTTCAAGAGCCCGGATGACATCCTCTCCACCCGCATCCTCCCTTCGCGTCTCGCGTTCGAGAACTGGGTCTCCGCGTTCGAGAACTGGCCGATCCTCACGTACCTGCGCAACTCGTTCGGAGCCGCGATCGTCGCCGTGCTGGTGGCGCTGCTGGTGTCGATCCCCGCCAACTACGCGATGGCGCGGCTCCGCGTCGGAGGGAAACAGGCGCTCGGGCTCATCGTCTCGGCCTACGTCGCTCCGCCGGTGGTCGCGATCATCCCACTCTTCGTGCTGGTGCGCTCGGCGGGGCTGATGGACTCCGTGCTGGGCCTCGGCATCGTCGAAGGACTGCTGCTCACCCCGGTGGCCGTCTGGCTGCTCGACGGGTTCTTCCGCGCCATCCCCTTCGAGGTCGACGAGGCGGCGCAGATCGACGGGTGCGGACCGCTCCGCACGCTCTGGTCGGTCATCCTGCCCCTCACGGCACCGGGTATCGTCGCGGTGTCGATCATCGTCTTCATCCTCGCGTACAACGACTTCCTGATCCCGTTGCTGCTGACCCAGAGCATCGACTCGCAGACGCTCCCGGTCGGCATCGCCCTCATGCAGGGAGGTCGCGAGGTGATGTTCGGGCAGATGGCCGCGGCGAGCCTGTCGGGGCTCATCCCGATCTACCTGCTGGCGCTCTTCCTCCAGAAGTGGCTCGTGGGCGGCCTGACCCAGGGCAGCGTGAAGTAGCATCCCGCGGCGTCGTCCTTGCGTGTGTGCGCGCGTGCGCGTGCGTGTGCGGGATCGAAAACGCACCTGCGGAAGGCTCTTGAGGCGCGTTTTTGATCCCGGACCGCGGTCCGACCGTGGACAGGGCTGCCGTCGCCGGGTTGAATCGAGGACATGACCACCTCGCTCCAGCAGGTCCTGGACGACCACGTCGCGCGCGGCACCGCACCGGGAATCATCGGTGTGTTCGGGTCTCCCGACGGATCGACCGCGATCGTCACGGCTGGTGATCTCCCGGCGGACGCGATCGTGCGCATCCAGTCGATGACGAAGCCGATCATCGCGGTCGCGACACTGCGTCTCGTGCAGGACGGGCGCCTTCGACTCGACGATCCCGTGGAGCGCTGGCTGCCGGAGCTCGCCGACCGCCGGGTGCTGCGCACGCCGGACGCTCCGATCGATGATGTCCGTCCGGCGACGACACCCATCACGCTGCGCCATCTGCTCACCAACACCTCCGGGTACGGCGTGCAGGTCGTGCCGTCTCCGCTGGCGATGACGATGATCGGGAACAGGACGGCCGCGGGGCAGGAGCCGGTGGCGATGGGCGCTCCGGAGTGGCTCGCCGCGCTGGCCGCACTTCCGCTCGCGTTCGAACCCGGCTCCGGATGGCGCTACCACCACTCCTTCGGCATCCTCGGGGTGCTCCTCTCACGCGTGGTCGACGGGTCGTTGGAGGAGCACCTTCGGCGCGACCTCCTCGAGCCGCTGGGCATGGTCGACACTGGGTACACGGTTCCGCTCGACCAGGCGCACCGTCTGCCCGCCGCGTACCGGCACACGGAGGGCGGACTGGTCGAGATCGAGCCTGCGGGTGGGGGTTTCTCGGTCGCGCCGGCGCCCTTCGACCTCAGCCACTCCGAACTCGTCTCGACCGCTGCCGACTATGCGGCCTTCGCGCGGATGCTCGCGGTCGGGGGACGCCACGACGGGACGGTCATCGTCGCCCCCGAGCTGCTGGCGGAGATGCGGACGGACCAGGTGTCTGCGAGCGCGAAGACCAACGACAGCTTCTTCCCTGGGTTCTGGGCCGACACGGGGTGGGGGTTCGGCGTCGCGATGCAGATTTCCGGGGAGAACACAGGTCGCTACGGATGGTCAGGTGGGCAGGGGACGGACTTCTGGGTCGACCCGAACGGGTCCTTCGGCATCGTGCTGAGTCAGGTCGAGATGGGCCCGGAGGTGATGGGCCTGTTCCGTGACGTGCAGAGAGCGCTTCCTGGTGCGTGCGGGATCGAAAACGCACCTGCGGAAGGCTCTTGAGGCGCGTTTTTGATCCCGCACCCGGACCCGCACCCGGACCCGTACCCGGACCCGCACCCGGACCCGCACCCGGGATCCCGCGGCGGCTCAGCGCTTCCAGTAGCCGCAGAAGCTCACGGCGTTCTTGTCGACTCCCCGCTCGCCCACGAGGTGCTTGCGGACACCGGACGCCAGCGCCTGCTCACCGGCCGCGTACGCGTGGAACGGCGCGGACGGGAGGGTGGTGCGCCCGAGTGCGTCGAGAGCGAGGGCGCCGGGAACGACATCGTGCGGACGCACCAGCTGCACGACCTCGACGCCGGACGGATGCGGGAACGGCAGGGTATCCTCCTGCGACGGCACCTCCACGATCGCGGTGCCGACGGCGTCGTCCGGCAACGAGGCGCAGATCGATGCGATGGCGGGCATCGCCGTCTCGTCCCCGACCAGCACGACGCGATCCGTGCCGCGCTGCGGATTGAAGGTGAGTCCCTCATCGATGATCAGCACGTGCTCGCCTGGCCGGCAGGTCTCGGCCCAGCGCGACGCCGGACCCGCGGTGCCGTCTGCCACCGAACCGTGCAGGACGAAGTCCACGTCGATCTCCGCAGCGGCGTCCACGGTGGATGCACGGAATGCGCGCACACTGTAGTTGCGCATGACGGGACGCTCGCCCTCGGGGATGCGCAGGAACTTCAGGTACCCGAAGATCTTGTTCGCCTTCGCCGGTACCCGGTCCAGGCCCGCGTCGCCTCCGACCGGCAGGAACAGCCGGAACCACTGGTCGAACCCCATCGGGCGGAACTTCTCGATCTCGCCGCCACCGAGCGTCACCCGAACCCAGTGCGCGGAGAGTCGTCGCGTGCGCAGGACCGTGAGCTGGATGAGTTCTGCGGTTTCGGGCTTGACCATCTTGCTGTATGCCATCGGTGCCTTTCAGGGAAGCTGCCACGGGAAGAACGCGACGAAGAGTGCGGCGGAGACCAGCAGCATCGTCGCGGTGAAGACGGTGTCCCGGGTGCGGAACGGAACGAGGTGCCGCTCCGTGCGGGTGGGGTGGGCGCCGAACGCCCGGGAGTCCATGGCCAGGGCCACGCGTTCGGCATGGCGGATCGCTCCTGCGAGCAGCGGAACGATGTAGCCCCAGCCTCGGGCGATCCGTGCGAACGGCCCTCGTCCGCCGTGGTAGCCGCGCACGCGGTGGGCTGCGCGGATGACGGCGAGCTCATGCCCGAAGCGCGGCACGAAGCGGAAGGCTGCCAGCGCCGTGTATCCGATCCGGTACGGGACGCGCAGCTGCTGAACGGCAGCCCGGACGAGGTCGGGGCCGCTGGTCGTGAGGCCGCCGACGAGGGCGAGGGACACGATGGCGCCCAGGCGCAGGGCCGTGGCGAACCCGAGCAGCAGGGCTCCGCTGTAGAGCGTCCAGTCGCCGATCCGCACGAGAGGAGTGCTGTCGGCGACGAGCGAGGTGTCGACCCACACCGAGAAGCTGACTCCGATCAGCAGCATCCCGGCAGGGACGGCCAGCAGCAGGAGGGCGAGGAGGCGTCCGGTCAGCCGCGGGCCGAGCAGGATCAGGGCGTACGCGAGCAGGAGGAACGCGGCGGGGGTGGCGAGATCGCGGACGAACACGAGCAGCAGCATCGCCGGAGCGAACCCGGCCACCTTGGCGAGTGGATTCAGGGCATACAGGAACTGTCGCGGGGACGTCGCCGTCATCGTCGCGTAGGGGTCGAACCCCGCACCGGTGGCGGACGTGGTGCCGGGGGCGGCGCGGTCCGCGGCCTCGGCGCTCACCGGTGCACCCCGAGCCCCGCGCCAGCGAGTACGCGTTGCAGTGCGGGCAGCCGGAGTCCCGCATCGGCGAGCATCTGCTCGTCCTGGAGCAGCGCGGCCGTCGGACCGCTCGCCCGCACCCGCCCGTCCGCGAGCACGACGACGTGGGAGGCGTGCTCCGCCACGAGTTGCAGATCGTGGGTGACGATCACGATGGTGGTGCCCTCGGCGCGCAGCTCCTGCAGTAGCTCCAGGAGCTCGGCGGCCCTGGCGCGGTCCTGGCCGAACGTGGGCTCGTCCAGAGCGAGGACTCGCGGCCGGGTGATCAGTGCGGTGCCCACCGACAGCCGCCGCTTCTCGCCTCCGGAGAGCAGGAACGGATGCACCTCCGCCTTGTGCGCGAGACCGAAGCGCGTGAGCATGTCGTCGACGCGCGTGGTGATCTCGGCGGCCGGTACCTGGCGCAGTCGCAGGCCGTGGGCGAGTTCGTCGAACACCGTGTGCGCGATGAACTGGTGCTCCGGGTTCTGGAACACGAATCCGACACGGGCCGCGAGGTCGCGCGGTGAGGCGATGTCCGGGTCGATGCCGTCGACCGTGACCTGGCCTCTGGGCGGCGGCACGACGCCGGCGAGCGCTTGGATCAGCGTGGTCTTGCCCGCACCGTTCGCCCCGACGATCGCCGTGAGCGTTCCGGCCTCGAGAGCGAGGTCGATCCCGTGCAGGATCTCGGTGCGTCGTCTCTTGACGGACAGTCCGTTGGCGCGGACGATCGCCTGGTCGCTGTGCACCCGTGCATCGCGACGCTCTCGGCTCGCTGGCGGGACGGCCGCTGCCGTCGCGGGCGGGGCATCCTGGGCGAGGGCGGCAGCGAGCTCGTCCGGTGTGAGGGGGAGAGGATCGAGGCTGCGGCCCTCGCCCCGCAGCCGGAGCGCGGCGAGCGTCGCTCCCGGCAGCCAGACACCCATCGACACGAGTTCGTCGGCATGCTCGCGGATGACCTCCGCTGCCGGGCCGTCGAAGACGACCGTCCCCTCGCGGTCGAGCACGAGGGTGCGGGTGACGAAGTCCATCGCCGCATCGAGGTTGTGCTCGACGAGGAGGATCGCTCGGTCTCCGGCGGCGACGACGTCCGCCAGCGCGGCATACACGTCGTCGATGCCCTGCGGGTCGAGGTTGGCGGTCGGCTCGTCGAGCACGATCAGCGGAGACCCCATGGCGAGGGCCGAGGCGATCGCGAGTCGCTGCCTCCCTCCGCCCGAGAGGTGATCGGGGTTCTCGTCGCGGCGATCCCAGAGCCCCACGCGCCGCAGAGCGGTTTCGACCCTGCCACGGACGATGTCGACGTCGAGCAGCAGGTTCTCGGGACCGAACGCCACCTCGTCGTAGACCGTTCCCGTGACGATCTGGGTGTCCGGATCCTGGAACACCATCGCCACCCGCGTGCTGAGCGTCGCGGTCTGTGCGCTCGCCGAGTCGATGCCACCGGCCTCTACCGTGCCGACCATGGTCGCGGGCAGCGCATGCGGGATCAGGCCGTTGAGCGCGAGGGTCAGGGTCGACTTGCCGGATCCGGACGGTCCGAGCAGCAGCACCACTTCGCCGGGGTGGATGTCGAAAGAGACGTCACGGGGTGAGGGGTGCGCGGCCTCGGCGTGGGTGAGGGAGAGCTCACGCACGCGGAGCAAGGGCGCGGATGGGCGCACGGCAGGGTCCCGGGTCGTCGGATCGTAGGCTTCCAACTTAGCTGAGCCTTACCTGATTCGCCATCGAGTGACGTCGACGAGTCCAGGACCAGCGGATCGGGCGCGGTCAGCGGCGGGCGACTCCGGCCCGGCGCAGCGCAGAGCCGATGGCGAGGCCGATCGCGGTCCACACGACCGGTCCGAGCACCGAGATCGCAAGGTACAGGATCTGCGCCCACAGCGGCATGATCGCGAGGTGGGCGGCGAAGAACACCACGATGGCCACGAAGACCCCGATGATCGCCGCCGAGAGGAAGAAGCGCCACGGGCCCCAGGAACGATAGCGCGTGAGCGCGGCGACCCCCTCCTGGATCAGGCCGAACAGCAGAGCCGTGCCGATGAAGCGCAGAGCCCAGGCCGGGTTGAAGGCGCTCGCGATCAGCGCGGCGAAGACGTGCGTGATCAGGGCGACGAGGGGGAGGCGCAGCACCTCCTGCGCGATGATTCCCGGCAGCACGTGCGAACCGAGCACGAGGCCGTAGAGGAACAGCAGGGGGCTCGCCAGCAGCACGGGCGTGACCCAGCCGGCGATGCCCGCCAGGATGCCCGTCGCGACGCCGATCGCTGCGCAGACGAGCAGGACGCGGGTCGACAGGACGGAGGTGCGGGCCACGACTCCAGCTTACTGTCGACCTATCGGAAGCTCGGCCGTGCAAAATCCTGGTCTATCGGCGAAGCTGCCCTGACCGATCGACCACATCTCGTCTCCCCCGGGAAGAGCGGGGCTATGTTGGCCGCGGTGCGGCAACGCGGCTGCATCGTGATCATCGGGAGCACCACATGGGTCGAACACCCCTCCGGATGGCAGCAGCCACCACCCTGGCGACGCTGTTCATCGCATCCACGGCAACCACCGGCTACGCGGCGACCGAGGAGGTGACGCACCCCGTCCCGGTCGCGGGCACCCCAGGGCACTACATCGTGGTCATGAAAGCAGACCCCCTCGCCACCTACGAGGGTGATCTGAAGGGTCTGAAGGCGACGAAGCCCGCAGAGGGCGAGCAGCTGGAGACCCAGTCGCAGGACTCGCAGCGTTACGTCAAGCACCTCGAATCCGAGCAGACCGACCTCGTCAGCGACATCGGCGTCACCCCGGACACGACGTACCAGGTCGTGCTCAACGGGTTCAGCGCCGATCTCAGCGGCGAACAGGTCGATGCGCTTCGCGCCTCGAAGGACGTGTTGGGCGTGTACCCCGATGAGATCCGTCACCCGGATGCGCAGACGTCGACGGACTTCCTCGGGCTCGGGGATGACCGCAAGGGCCGCGGCGGAGTGTGGCAGCAGACCGGAGGGGTCGACAAGGCCGGCGAAGGCGTCGTGGTCGGTGTGATCGACACCGGCATCGCCCCGGAGCACCCCTCGTTCGACGGCAAGAAGCTCAAGAAGCAGAAGAAGCAGCACGACCGGCACAAGGGCAAGCAGCCCTACACCGACGGGAAGTACGTCTACTTCGACAAGTCCGACGGCGGGCAGTTCCAGGCCGCGATGGTCGAGGCGCAGGACTGGGACAAGCGCGACTACTCCTCCAAGCTCATCGGCGGGCAGTATTTCTACGCCGGGGCCGAAGCCGCCGGCTTCGATTTCCAGTACGACTACCTCTCGCCGCGGGATGGCGACGGTCACGGGTCGCACACCGCGAGCACCGCAGCGGGCAACTTCAAGGTCAAGGCTGCCATCGAGGACGTCGACTTCGGAACGGTCTCCGGCGTCGCGCCGGGGGCGAAGGTCGCCGCCTACAAGGCTTGCTACGTCGGTCCCGACCCGACGGTCACGAGCGATGACATCTGCGCGCTCAGCGACCTCGTCGCCGCGATCGACCAGGCCGTCGCCGACGGCGTCGACGTGATCAACTACTCGATCGGCGGCGGCGCCGCCAGCACCGTGTTGGCACCGGAGGACCTCGCGTTCTTCAACGCCGCGGCCGCAGGCGTCTTCGTCGCGACCAGTGCAGGCAACGACGGCCCGGACCCCGTGACCGCCGACCACGCCTCGCCCTGGTACACGACGGTCGCCGCATCCACCATCCCCACCTGGGAGGGCACCGTGCAGTTCGACGGGTTCGAGCAGGCCGGCGCCTCGGTGAGCGTGCCCTTCGGTGAGAGCGTCACCGGCCCGTCCATCGCAGCGATCGACGCCGGTGCGGCGGGAGCGGCGGACCCGCAGCTCTGCCTGCCCGGCACCCTCGACCCGGCGAAGGTCGCGGGACACATCGTCGTCTGCGACCGCGGCACCAACGCGCGTGCCGAGAAGTCGCAGGTCGTGAAGGACGCCGGCGGCATGGGCATGGTCCTGGTGAACGTGCCGGGCGGGGCGGACTCGCTCGACAACGACTTCCACGCAGTGCCCACCGTCCACCTCAACGCCGTGCACCGCGAGGCCGTGCTCGCGTACGTGCAGGGCGGCGTCGATCGGCCGATCACGCTGATCGGAGAGAACACGACCGGTGTGACCACCCCCACGCCGCAGATCGCAGGATTCTCGAGCCGCGGGCCGATGCTCGCCGACGGCAGCGACGTGCTGAAGCCCGACGTGGCGGCCCCCGGCGTGGCGATCCTCGCTGCGACGAACAACGCCCCCGGGGAGAAGCCGACCTTCGGCATCCTCTCCGGCACGTCGATGGCTTCGCCGCACGTCGCCGGCCTCGGAGCGCTCTACCTCGGTGAGCACCCGAAGGCGACGCCGGCGGAGATCCGTTCTGCGATGATGACCACCGCGTACGACACCGTCCTGCCCGACGGTTCGAAGAACACGAACCCGTTCGAACAGGGTGCGGGCCAGGTCGACCCGACGCGGTATCTCAACCCCGGTCTGCTCTACCTCAACGGCGTGAAGGACTGGGCGGCGTTCCTCGACGGGAAGGGCCTGTCGGACTTCCCCGGCATCGATCCCATCGACGGCAGCGACCTGAATCAGGCATCGATCTCGATCGGCTCGCTGGCCAGCGCGCAGACCGTGACCCGGTCGGTCACGTCGACCCAGAAGGGCACGTTCACCGCGAAGGCCTCCGTGCCGGGAGTGAACATCAAGGTCGCACCTCAGCAGCTGACGTTCGACAAGCCGGGGCAGACGAAGACCTTCACGGTCACCTTCGACAACACCGACGCCCCGGTGGAGCAGTGGGCGACCGGCACGCTCACCTGGACGAGCAAGAAGAACACGGTGCGCTCTCCGATCGCGGTGTTCCCCGTGACGGCGGATGCCCCGGCGGAGGTCACGGGCACCGGCGCGGACGGCAGCACTGCGGTCGAGATCACCCCCGGTCTCGACGGCGATCTGGCGCTCGACCTCTCGGGCCTGACCGCGTTCGACCTGCTCAGCGACCCGGACAACCCGGTCGAGGGGCATTCGGGCGACGAGAACTCCGGAGACGCGAACAAGGACGTGGCATGGATCGTCGATGTGCCGGAGGGGACCACCCTCTCGCGGTTCGACCTCGATTCCTCGGACGACGACGGCAGCGACCTCGACCTCACCGTGTACCGCGTGGTGAGTGCGGACGACCTGCGGTACTACGAGCGGTGGCAGTCGGCGACCGGTTCGGCGGACGAGCAGGTCACGATCCCCGCACCGACGGCCGGGACCTACCTCGTGGTCGCGAACATGTACTCGACGACGGGTCCGATGACGTGGGACATGACCTACGCCAACGTGCAGCCCGGCGGAGAGGGCGCGTTCGCCGCGACCCCGAACCCGATCGCCGCCGTCCGTGGTGAGAGGACCAGCTACGAGCTCAGCTGGACCGGTCTCGCCGCAGGCACCCGGTATCTCGGGCTGGTCCGCTACGGCGACTCGGAGGTCCGCACCGTGGTGACCGTCACCGTCCCGGCGGGTGAAGCACCCGACGCGGAGGTCCCGCCGACCGAAGCGCCCGAGATCGAGGCGCCTGAGACGGAGGCTCCCCCGACGGAAGCCCCCGAGACGGACGCCCCGCCGACGCAGGCGCCCGAGACGGAGGCTCCGCCGACGGCCAAGCCGGAGTAGCCCCCACAGCACAGCGCCCCGCGGTCTCCCTTCCGCGGGGCGCTGTGTGCGTCCGGTACCCTCCCGGCAGGAACAGGACGCGACCACATCCAGCTTGTCTCTTGCTGCGCCGACCGAATCGTGATTCGATGCGGGACTACTGAATCATGATTCAGCCGGATCCGGCAGGGAGACGACATGGGAGAGAGAAGACGCGGCCGAGTGAATGTCGACGCCGGGGATCGTCGACGCGAGCTGCGGGACGCGGCGAGCGGCATCGTGCGCGAGGAGGGCTTCGGTGCGGCCACCGTGAAGGCGATCACGGCGCGTGCGGGCATGAGCGCCGGACTGCTCTACACGTATGCGGACAGTGTCGACGATCTGCTCGCCGAGGTCTTCCGACAGTGCGCGGGGGTCGAGCTGACGGCGGTGGACGAGGCGGTGCGTGCTGCGCCCGACGACGCTCGCGCGCGCCTGATCGCGCTGATCGAGACCTTCGCGGTGCGTGCGCTTCGCGGACGGCGACTGGCCTGGGCCCTCCTCGCCGAGCCCGTCGGCCGCGCCATCGATGAGGAGCGTCTCGCCTACCGACGCGGCTATGCCGCCCTGCTCGCCGAGATCGTCCGACGGGGGATCGCTGCGGAGCGTTTCGCCCCGCAGGATCCGGAGATCACCGCGGCAGGGCTCGTCGGCGCGATCGGCGAAGCGCTCACCGGGCCGCTCTCCCCGGTCTCGGGTGTCGAAGACGCACCCGATCCGGAATCCGTGGTGGCGGCGATCACCGATCTCTGCCTGCGCGCGGTGGGGGAGAGATGAGCACGCATCACGTCACGAACCAGGCGCCGGGGCGTGTGGACGTGGATGAGTACGGCACGAACACGGCGCTCGTCGAAGGCGTCGAGCACTATGAAGCCGCCTGGGCGCACGACGGGCTTCACGAGATCGGCGTCCGCGTGGGCGGCGAGCAGTTCCAGGAGGATGCGCGACGGGCCAACCGGAACAAGCCGGTCCTGCGCACGCACGATCGCTGGGGGCATCGCATCGACGAGGTCGAGTACGACCCGTCCTACCACCGCGTGCTCGGCGCGGCGGTCGCGGCGGGGGCGCACACCGCGGCCTTCACCGACCCCCGGCCCGGCGCCAACGTCGCTCGTGCGGCCTCTTTCATGCTGTTCGCCCAGGTCGAGCCCGGGCACGCGTGCCCGGTGTCGATGACGCATTCCGTCGTCCCGGTCGTCGCCGCGCAGCCCGAACTGGCCGCGCAGTGGATGCCGCGGCTGCTGTCGACCCGATACGACGGTGCGCTCTCGCCCGGCAAACCGGGCGCGCTGTTCGGCATGGCCATGACGGAGAAGCAGGGCGGCTCGGATGTGCGCTCGAACACCACCGTCGCCGCGCCGCTCGGGGGCGGGCGGTACGCGCTCACGGGGCACAAGTGGTTCTGCTCCGCGCCGATGTCTGACGCCTTCCTCGTGCTCGCTCAGGCGCCGGGCGGCCTCTCCTGCTTCCTGCTCCCGCGCCTGCGCGAAGACGGCGCGCGCAACGAGATCCGGATCATGCGGCTGAAGGACAAGCTCGGCAACGTCTCCAACGCGTCGAGCGAGGTCGAATACGAAGGAGCCGTCGCCCACCTCGTCGGGGAAGAGGGGCGCGGTGTGCGCACGATCATCGAGATGGTCACCCGCACGCGGCTGGACTGCATCCTGGGGTCACTGGCAGGCATGCGCCAGGCGACAGCCGAAGCAGCCTGGCACGTGCGTCATCGGTCCGCGTTCGGCCGCACGCTCATCGACCAGCCGGCCATGGCCGCCGTCATCGCCGACCTGCAGCTCGAGACCGAGGGCGCGACCGCTGCGGCACTCAGACTCGCACGCGCCTATGACGCCGATGCCGACGAACAGGAGGTCGCTTTCCGTCGCCTCGGCACTGCGGTCATGAAGTACTGGGTCTGCAAGCGCGGACCCGCGCATGCGGCGGAAGCGCTCGAGTGCCTCGGCGGCAACGGCATCACCGAGGACTTCTCGCTCGCCCAGCGCTACCGCGAGCAGCCGGTGATGGCGGTGTGGGAGGGGTCGGGCAACGTCATCGCCCTCGACGTGCTGCGCGCACTGGCACGCGAGCCGCGATCCTTCGAGGCGTTCGACGCCGAGGTGGCGCGCGCCGCCGGGCAGGATCCCCGACTCGATGCGCACCTCGCCCGTACGCGGGATCTGGTGCGCAGCATCACGGGGGATCCCGCCGCCGAGGCGAGGGTGCGAATGCTGGTCGCCGATCTGGCGTTGTCGCTGGAGGCGTCGCTGCTGATCCGGACCGCGCCCTCTGCCGTCGCCGAGGGATTCCTCGCGGCGCGCCTCGGTGAGAGGGCGGGGTACCTGTTCGGCGAGCTCCCCGATGGTGTCGACTCGGAAGCCATCGCCGCCCGGGCGTGACGGCTTCCGAGTCGCGTCAGATCTTGCGGCTGCGCGGCATGAGCCGCACGGGGGGCAGCGGCGGAGCGGGGATGCGCACGTCGTGTCCCGCCACGACACCGAAGCGGTCGGATGCCGCCTCCCAGGCCTCGCGCGCGTCGGCGATCTCCTCGTGCGAGCGGCCGGCGAAGTTCCACCACATCACGATGTCGGCCTCGAACGGCTCGCCGCCGAGCAGGAACAGCAGCGCCCCTTCGTCGCTCGACACCTCCACGCTCTCGCGGGAGTCGCCGAGGTAGAGCAGGCCGTTGCGGTCGAGAGGGTGCTCGGCCACGACCGCATCGCCCTCGACCAGCATCAGCGCGTGCTCCCAGTCGGCTCGCAGGGGGAGCCGTACCCGGGTGCCGGGGGAGAGCACGATCTCGGCACCGACGATCGGGGTATGGACCGTCGCGGGCGAGCGCACGCCGTGGAACTCGCCGAGCACGACCGTCGCTTCGGCAGCCGTCCCCTCCTCCGCGGGGAGTGCGAGCGCGGGCAGCTCGGTGTGCCGTTCGAATCCGGGGGCTCCGCGGCGGGCGGACTCGGGCAGCACCACCCACAACTGCAGCGCGTCGAGCGGCACGGGGCCGTCGCCGATCGAATACTCCGAATGCGAGATGCCGTTCCCGGCCGTCATCAGGTTCAGCTGGCCGCGTCGCAGGTCCGCATCGCTGCCGAGCGAGTCGCGGTGGCGGATCTCCCCGACGAGCGGCCAGGTCACGGTCTGCAGTCCGATGTGCGGATGCGGCTCGACCCGCATCTTCGTGTCGGCAGGTCCGAACCGGTCGAGGAAGCACCAGGCGCCGATCGTCGGCAGATTCCGGTGCGGCAGGGCGCGCAGCACGTTCATCCCCCGCACGCCGCCGAGCGGAACCTCCCGCGGTTCCAGGATCAGTCGGTGCTGTCCGATCATTCCGCCCGCCCGGTCGGGTCCTCACCTGCGGATCCTGCGCGACCTGCGGGAGCCTTCGGCCAGCGGATCTCCGCACCGGGGATCTCGTGCGTCTCGAGGTACTTCGCGATGTACGGGCACAGTGGCACGATCGCCTCGCCGCGCCCGGCCGCATCCGTCAGCGCTTGGGAGGCCAGCTTCCCGGCCAATCCCTGGCCCTGGAATGCCGGGTCGATCTCGGTGTGGAGGAAACGGATGGATCCGGCGCGGAGATCGAAGGCCGCGAAGCCCGCCAGCACATCGCCCGAGTGGAGCTCGTAGCGCGATTCGCCCTCGTTGCGGGTCACGGTGATGTCGGTCATCGGCGCTCCTTCGTACGGGTTTCCTCCAACCTACGCCCGTGTGCCCGGGGTGGGGCGCGCGGGCCAAAACCCAGACGACCTGAGCCACCGACGGCGTTTCGAAGCGCGCCACGCCGTGCGGGAGACGGACGGTCTGGGTTTTCGCGCGATCATCCCTCGCCTGTGGAGGGCACGTCCCCCGCGTGGGTGGGGGTGGCTACGCTGGAGGGATGCCGCAGTCTCCCCGTGACCCGTACGCGGACCTGCCGTACGCCGACGAGCCCTATGACGACGGCTGGGAGCCGTCCGCCCCGCCGGAGCCGATGGACTGGGAGCCGCAGGGAGCCGGCTTCGAGCCGCCTCTCGACTGGGGATCCGGGCCCGTCACTCCGGTCGCGCCGGCGACCTCGACGCCCGTGTCGGTGGCACGACGCGCGACCCCGAGCCGGTTCGCGACCGCGCTCGACGCGCTGCACACCGTGTTCGGCTACGACGAGTTCCGCGGTGACCAGGCCGCGATCGTCGAGCAGGTCATCGCGGGCGGCGACGCCGTCGTGCTCATGCCGACCGGCGGGGGCAAGAGCATCACCTACCAGGTGCCGGCACTCGTGCGCGAGGGCACGGGGCTCGTGATCAGCCCGCTCATCGCGCTCATGCACGACCAGGTGGATGCGCTCCGGGCGAACGGTGTCAACGCCGCATACCTGAACTCGACGCAGGCGATCGACGAGCGCCGAGAGGTCGAGCGGGCCTATCTCGCCGGTGAGCTCGACCTCATCTACGTCGCCCCCGAGCGGCTCTCCCACGCGCAGACCACGGCACTGCTGCAACGCGGGACGCTGAGCGTGATCGCGATCGACGAGGCCCACTGCGTGTCGCAGTGGGGTCACGACTTCCGGCCCGACTATCTGGCGCTGGGCGACCTCGGCGAGCGGTTCCCCGGGGTGCCTCGCATGGCCCTCACCGCCACGGCGACCGCGGCCACGCACAAGGAGATCACCGAGCGGCTGCACCTCGACGGCGCCGACGGTCAGGCGGCCGCGAAGCACTTCGTGGCGAGCTTCGATCGTCCGAACATCCAGTACCGGATCGTTCCCAAGGTCGATCCGCGAAAGCAGCTCGTCTCCTTCATCCGGTCGCAACAGGAGGGGGCGGCCGGCATTGTCTACGCGCTCAGCCGCAAGTCGGTCGAGCAGACGGCGACCTACCTCGCTGCTCAGGGCTTCGACGCGCTCCCGTACCACGCGGGACTTCCCGCTGAGGTGCGCGCGGCCCATCAGGCCCGCTTCCTTCGAGAAGACGGCGTGGTGATGGTCGCGACCATCGCCTTCGGCATGGGGATCGACAAGCCCGATGTGCGCTTCGTCGCGCACATCGACCTGCCGAAGTCGGTCGAGGGCTACTATCAGGAGACCGGTCGAGCGGGTCGGGACGGTGAGCCGTCGGTGGCGTGGATGGCGTACGGGCTCGGCGATGTCGTCCAGCAACGCCGCCTCATCGACCAGAGCCCCGGTGATCGCACGTTCAAGATGCGGATGGGGCAGCACCTCGATGCGATGCTCGCGCTCTGCGAGACCGTGGAGTGTCGTCGGCAGAACCTGCTCGGTTACTTCGGTCAGCAGTCGCAACCCTGCGGCAACTGCGACACCTGCCTCGACGACACCGAGACGTTCGATGGACTCATTCCGGCGCAGAAGCTGCTTTCGACCATCGTCCGGCTCCAGCGCGAGCGCAACCAGGCCTTCGGCGCCGGGCACCTGATCGACATTCTGCGCGGCGCCTCGACCGAGCGCATCCGGCAGCAGGGGCACGACAAGCTCGCGACCTATGGCATCGGCCATGACCTGTCCGATCAGGATTGGCGCAGCGTGGTCCGGCAACTCCTGGCCCGCGGCATCCTCGTGGCGCAAGGCGACTACGGCACCCTGGCTCCCGGCGAGCAAGCGGCCGGGGTGTTGCGAGGGGAGACCGCCGTGCCTCTGCGCAAGGACACGATCGGTCGTCCGGTATCGTCCGGCCGTGCGCGCAAGGCGAGTGCCGCGGATGTGCTGGACGCCGGGGATCGGGAGCTCTTCGAG
Organism: Microbacterium paraoxydans; assembly: GCF_020524545.1. Taxonomy (GTDB): domain Bacteria; phylum Actinomycetota; class Actinomycetes; order Actinomycetales; family Microbacteriaceae; genus Microbacterium; species Microbacterium paraoxydans_C. The sequence continues at coordinate 412,836 of NZ_JAIVLG010000006.1, forward strand.
TCGCTGCGGGCCTGGCGTGCCGAGACCGCACGAGAGCAGGGCGTTCCCGCCTACATCGTGTTCGGGGACGCCACCTTGCGCGCTCTGGCCGAGCACCGTCCGACGTCACTCGCAGACCTCGACGGAATCACCGGGATCGGCGCGAAGAAGCGCGAAGCCTACGGCGAGAGCGTGATCGCGGTCATCGCCGCCGCCTGAGCGCAACGTCCCCGCTGAGCCTCCGGATCGCCGGACGAGAGTTCGTGCGTCTTGAACACTTGCCTATATAGGTATATGTTTTGCCTATGGCACGAGCAGCGACGAATTCGGATGTCTTCAACGCGATCGCCGAGCCGCGGCGCCGCGACATCCTGGCGCTGTTGCGCAGCGGGGAGCGGCCCGTGACCGAGCTCTCCGAAGCGCTCGGGATGACCCAGCCGGGCGCATCCAAGCACCTGCGGGTGCTCCGCGAGGTCGGGCTCGTGCAGGATCGGCGGGACGGCAAGCAGCGCGTGTACGGACTCGACGCCCGCGGACTGCGGGCGGTTCACGAATGGACCGGCGGATTCGAGCAGTTCTGGAGCGAGAGCTTCGACCGACTCGACGCGTACGCGCAGGAACTGAAACAGGAGAGGCGACAGGAATAGCACATGGACACGACGACGGATCGCGAGATCGTGATCTCGCGCATGATCGACGCGCCGCGCGAGCTGGTGTTCGAGGCGTTCACCGAGGTGCGACATCTGTCGCGGTGGTGGGGCCCTTCCGGGTTCACCACCACGACCTCCTCGTTCGACTTCCGGGTCGGCGGCGCGTGGGAGTTCGTGATGCACGGGCCGGACGGCACCGACTACCCCGAGTGGATCACATGGACCGAGATCCTCGCTCCGGAGCGGATCGCGATGCTCCACGGCGAGTACCGCGACGACCCGGACGCCTTCGAATCGGTGCTGACCTTCGGGGCAGAGGGGGAGCGGACCCGTATCGAGATGCGCACGGTGTTCCCGACGGCGGAACTGCGGAACGAAGCGGTCGAGAAGTACGGCGCGATCGAGGGAGGCCGGCAGACTCTGGCGAGCCTGGCGGCGTTCGTCGAGGAGCGGGCGAGCGAGGGAACGAGCTGATGGCCGGCGTCGTGTTCTTCAGCGTCTCGATGTCGCTCGACGGTTTCATCGCGCCCGAGTCGCCCGACGAGCTGATGGGGCAGCAGTGGATGGAACTGCAGAGGTGGGTGTTCCGGCAGCGCTTCTTCCGTGAGAACCTCCGGCTCGGCGAGGGTGGCGAGGAAGGGCGCGACAACGACATCGTGCGCGAGACGTTCGAGCGCACCGGCGCAAGCGTGATGGGCAAGCGGATGTTCGACGCGGGTGAGCATGCCTGGCCGGAGGACCCGCCGTTCCACACTCCCGTTTTCGTCCTCACCCATGAGCAGCGCGAGCCGTGGGAGCGGCAGGGCGGCACCACGTTCCACTTCGTGGACGACGGCATCCGGTCGGCACTCGACCGCGCCCGTGTCGCGGCGGGGGACCGGGACGTGCGCATCGCGGGCGGCGCGGAGACGATCGTGCAGTACCTCGACGCCGGCCTGGTCGACGAGTTCCACATCGCGCTCTCCCCGGTGCTGTTCGGCGCGGGCGTCCGTCTCTTCGGCGGAGTGGATGCCGGGCGCGTGGAGCTGGATCTGGTGTCGGCGGAGCACTCTCCGCAGACCACGCATCTTCGCTACGCCGTGCGACGGCGCTGACCGGACGGTGATCAGCGTGCGGGAAGCACGTCGCTCAGATGCGCCCGCAGCTGCTCGGCGACGTCGACCGCACTCCGATCGTAGAGCCACTGGGCATACCAGAATTCTGGAATTCAATTGCCTTTGAACGCCGCGCGGTTGGATTGCCTACCTAAGGTGGTGCCAAGTTGAGGCTACAAGGTGGGAGGACGATGATGTCCAGTAGGTTTGAGCGTGCCGCCGCACGAAGTACGCGATCGGGAGTTGGACCGTCGCTTTGGGTCGGTGCAGTGGCTGTGGCGGCAGCACTGACGTTCGGCGTCGCGGCGCCGGCATCGGCATCAGCAGTTCAAGGCGTTGAGGCAAGGTCGGTGGTGGCTGCTGCGCCATCGATACGGCCGCTGTTCGTCGACGTTGCGTGGGACTACTACAACCCGAACTGTGCGTGGAAAAAGCTCCATACCCGATACGGAGTGACGGGAATGCAATACACCGTGCACAACTACCTCGGGTCCGGGAAGTACCGAAGCAACTCCTATATTTGGCAAGCCAACGTAGGGTATCTCCAGTATTCGTCTCGGATTACGACATGCAAATGAAGGCGTCGATCGGTTCCTGACGTCTCGCCCCTCTCGAGCCGTCCTTCCGCCCGCGACCCTGTCGGAGTCGTGGGCAGGAGGGCGGCTCGACTGCTCCTGTCGCGAGGCGACAAGCGGCGAGGGGGACCCTCCCGCGACGCGTTGGAGGATGCTTACAGAGGAGTTCCTCGACGTTTGTCGCAGACCTACCATGGGAGTCTCCCTACTTTCCTGGAGGAATGCCATGGTCGACGCTGCCGTCCGTCCTTCGACGACACCTGACGAATCACACGAGATCGCGGCCCCGCCGCAGATCGACATCGCACGCGTGAACGACGCACTGATGGGCACGTGGGGTGACGTTCGCCGCCAGGCGCGCGAGATGATCAAGGACTCGGCGTTCTGGCGCAAGGACGAGCTCGGCAAGGACGAGCACCGCGAGCGCGTGCTCAGCCAGCTGCACCTGCTGGTCGAGAACAAGGCCGTGCACCGTGCGTTCCCCAAGTCGCTCGGCGGCGAGGAGAACAACGGCGCCAACATCGCCGGCTTCGAGGAGCTCGTGGTCGCCGACCCGAGTCTGCAGATCAAGTCCGGCGTGCAGTGGGGGCTCTTCGGGTCCGCGATCCTCCAGCTCGGCACGAAGGAGCACCACGAGAAGTGGCTCCCCGGTGTGATGGACCTGTCGATCCCCGGTGCCTTCGCGATGACCGAGATCGGGCACGGGTCCGACGTCGCCGCCGTCGGCACGACGGCGACCTACGACCCGGAGACCGAGGAGTTCGTCATCAACACTCCCTTCCGGGGCGCGACGAAGGAGTACCTCGGCAACGCCGCGCTGCACGGCGTCGCGGCGACCGTGTTCGCGCAGCTCATCACGAACGGCGTGAACCACGGCGTGCACTGCTTCTACGTACCGCTGCGCGGTGCGGACGGCATCGATCTCCCGGGTATCGGTCGTGAGGACGACGGGCTCAAGGGGGGACTCAACGGCATCGACAACGGACGCCTGTCGTTCGACCAGGTTCGCGTCCCGCGCACCAACCTCCTCAACCGCTACGGCGACGTCGCCGCCGATGGGACGTACTCCAGCGCGATCGACAGCCCCGGCCGCCGCTTCTTCACGATGCTCGGGACCCTCGTCCAGGGGCGCGTGTCCCTCGACGGCGCGGCCTCGTGGGCATCGGCGCTCGGTCTGCACATCGCGATCACCTACGCCACGCAGCGCCGCCAGTTCGACGGAGCGGACGGCCAGGAAGTCACCCTGTTGGACTACGGCAAGCACCAGCGCCGTCTGCTCCCGCGCCTGGCGACCACGTATGCGCAGATCTTCGCGCACGACGAGTTCTTGCAGAAGTTCGACGGCGTGTTCTCCGGCCGCACCGACACCCCGGCCGACCGCGAGGACCTCGAGACGCTCGCGGCCGCGCTCAAGCCGCTGTCGACCTGGCACGCGCTGGACACCCTGCAGGAGGCCCGCGAGGCCACCGGCGGCGCTGGTTTCATGTTCGAGAACCGCCTGGTCGGCCTGCGCCAGGACCTCGACATCTATGTCACGTTCGAGGGGGACAACAACGTCCTCCTCCAGCTGGTCGGCAAGCGCCTGCTCACCGACTACGCCAAGCAGTTCCAGGGTAAGGACGCGGCGGCGCTGGCCAAGTTCGCCGTCGGCATGACCGCGGGCAAGGTGTTCCACGGCGCCGGGCTCCGTCAGCTCGGCCAGGCCGTCTCCGACTTCGGTCAGGTGAGTCGCTCGGTCGAGCGGGGGCTGCGCGAGGAGCAGCAGCACGATCTGCTCGCGGGACGCGTGCAGCAGATGGTCGCCGACATCGCGGCTCGGCTGCGTCCGGGCGCGAAGGACAAGGTTCTCGGTGCGCGCCTCTTCAACGAGAACCAGGCGGAGCTCATCGAGGCCGCTCGTGCGCACGGAGAGCTGTTGCAGTGGGAGGCTTTCACCGACGCCGTTCATCAGATCGACGACCCCGACACGAAGAAGGTCCTCACCTGGCTGCGTGACCTCTTCGGGCTGCAGCTCATCGAGAAGCACCTCGCCTGGCACCTGATCAACGGCCGCCTGTCGACCCAGCGCGCCGCGGCCGTGTCGAGCTACATCGACCGCCTGTGCGCACGGCTGCGCCCGTATGCCCTCGACCTCGTGGATGCGTTCGGGTACGAGCCGGAGCACGTGCGTGCGCCGATCGCGAGCGGCATCGAGAAGCAGCGTCAGGACGAGGCCAGGGCGTACTACGCAGACCTCGCTGCATCCGGTCGGGCTCCGATCCAGGAGAAGGCCCTGAAGAAGAAGCGCTGATCCCCGGACCCCGCTCCGCTCCCCGTCGAGACCCCCGCTCCGCGTCGAGACCCCCTCTGAGACGCGCGAGACAGAGGGGGCGCCGACGCGGGACGGGGGCGTCGACGGAGGTGGTGTCGGTCCCCGCCGATAGCCTGAGCGGATGAGCTCTCTCCTCACCGGACCCGACGACCGCGACCGCTGCGCCTGGGTGGGCGACGACGCCGAGTACCGCCGTTACCACGACGAGGAGTGGGGCATGCCCCTGCACGGTGACCGGGCACTGTTCGAGAAGATGGCGCTCGAGGGCTTCCAGGCCGGTCTGTCGTGGATCACGATCCTGCGCAAGCGGCCGCGTTTCCGTGAAGTGTTCGCTGGTTTCGAGCCGGAGGTCGTCGCGGAGTTCGGCGACGACGACGTCGAGCGCCTGATGGGGGATGCCGGCATCATCCGGAATCGCGCCAAGATCGAGGCGACCATCGGCAATGCCCGGCTGGTGCGTTCGATGGGAACGGGGGAGCTCGACGAGCTGATGTGGTCTTTCGCGCCGCCCGCGTCCGGCGTCCGCCCGACGTCGTTCAGCGACGTCCCCGCGGTGACGCCCGAGTCGACGGCGCTGAGCAAGGAGCTGCGACGACGTGGGTTTCGATTCGTCGGCCCGACGACGATGTATGCGCTGATGCAATCGGCGGGGATGGTCGACGACCACATCGCGGGGTGCTGGCGCGCCTGACCGGCGAACCCTGATGCTCAGCGTTCGCCGGTCTCCCTGGTGAGCGCGGAGCGCGCATCGGAGGTGTTCTCGACGGCGAAGCTCGCCATCGTCGGCAGGTAGCGGTCGTCGGCGACCTCGACGAGGGAGCCGTTCTCGGTCCACGCCGCTCGCCGCACTCGCAGCAGCGGAGTCGACTCCGCCACAGCGAGAGCCGCGGCGTCGAGGTCGTCCGCGGGGACGGCATCGAAGACATGGCGTGCGTGGACCGGCGCGCATCCGTGTTCCTGCATCGTCCGGTAGATGCTCCCCGTGTCGAGGTCGGCGGCCAACAACAGCTTTCCCACCTCGAAGGGGAACACCGACCGCTCGAGCATCGCCGGTTCGTCGTCCAGCAGTCGCAGCCGAACGATCTCGACGATCGCCGTCTCCGGTTCCACGCCGAGATCCTCGGCGACGGCTTCTGACGCGGGACGCCGGGCTGCCTCGATGACGCGCTGTCCGGGGTGCCGTCCGATCGACAGCGCCCAGTCGGTGAACGACACGAACGATTGGAAGGACTGGGTCGGCACGAGTCGGCGTACTCGTGGCGGTGCACCTCGTCCGCCGTCGACGGCGCCTTCCGCGCGGAGCGTCGCGAGCGCCTGTCTGATCGGCCCTCGCGAGGTGCCGAACTCGGCGATCAGGGAGTGCTCGCTCGGTACCCGCTCGCCCTCGGGCCACTCACCGCTCCTGATGCGGTCGCGCATCTGCTCGTACAGCTGCTCGTGCAGCGGTCTGCGCATTCTCGTCCTCGCTTCTGTTGTCATGACTTCTCGCTCCTCGGCGCTGTCGAGACCTGTCCACTCTGCCGCGCCTCGGTGAACAATTCGAGAATAGTGCGGCGAAAAGTTGTCATGACTACTTTTGCTCCGCATGCTCGGAAGAGACCCGGAGATCCTCCACCCCTGCCTCGGCCGAGATGTGCGGTCGACCAACTCCAAGGAAGAGACATGAGAACCAGACGCGGAATCGGCGCCCTTGCGGTGACATGCGCCCTCGCTTTGCTCGGCGGAACTGCGACGCCCGCGCTCGCCGCGACCGCACCGCTCGCTGAGGGCTTCACCGGCACCACTCCGACGCAGCCGCCGGTGGGATGGTCGGTCGACAACACCAACATCGACGGAATGCGGACCGACTGGCAGGGCTGGTCGTTCCACACCCCGGCTGACGTCGTGTCGGCGTGGGGGAACAGTGGTGACCGCGGGTCCTTCTCCCGTGCGGAGGGGATGGTCGCGGTCGTGCACTCCGACGCCAACCGACCGTCGCAGGGGCGCTTCAGCTCGGTGCTGTGGGCGCCGGAGGTCGACCTCCAGAGCCGCGACGGGGCGGTGCGGGTGAGCTTCGACAGTCACTACAAGCAGGGCCAGGCACCGCAGACGGCTCAGCTCGTGGCTCGGTTCGACGACGAAGCGCCCGTCGTGGTCGAGTCCTTCGCGCGGAACCGGCTCGACGAGCAGGTGGATGTCTCGATCCCGGTGCCCGCGGGCGTCGACGCCGTCACGGTGGGCTGGTCGTATGCCGAGAGCAGCAACAACTGGTTCTGGATGATCGACGACGTGCAGATCAGTGAGGCGCCGCCGGCCGATTCGACACCGCGCGTCCTCTCCGCCGCCAAGCCTGTGGCGACGGCGGGGGCGACGGTACCGGTCAAGGTCGGCGGCCTCCGACCCGGCCAGCAGCTGATCGCGACGTGGGGGGACCCCGCCGTCCCGATCACGGGTATCCCCGTGGCCGATGCCGCGGGGGAGGCCTCGTTCTCCGTCACCCTGCCCGGAGACCTCGCCCCCGGGTATCTGGCGCTGACGCTCGGAGGCGCCGGCATCGTCTCGACATCGCTCGAGATCACGGTGCTCGCGGCAGGCGATCCGGATTCGGCGACCACCGAACCGCTGCTCTGGTTCGACGGCTTCGAGAAGGACACCTGGACCGCGACGGGCGCCTGGACGCTCTCGACCCTCGACAGCGTGATCGAGCACTACGGCACCGACCGCCGACACGCCTTCACCCGGGCTTCGGGACGGATCGCTGTGGCAGAAGCGACGGACGGGGCCTTCTCAGGCACCCTGACGTCCGCACCGATCACCGTGGAGCCGGGCGACGCGCTCGAGGTGCGCCTCGACAGTCACTACCGCAAGCGCGGCGGAGCCCAGCAGGGATCGGTGACGGCCGTCTTCGACGACGGGACCGAAGCCGTGCTGCGCGAGCTCTCCGATGCGGATGAGGAATCGGCGCAGCTCCGCCTGCCGGTCGCTGTGCCCGCAGGAGCATCGGCGATGAGCATCCGCTTCGGTTTCGAGGCTCCGAGCACTGCAGGGTCGTGGATGCTCGACGACGTGCAGGTGCTGCGCCCCCTCGCCCCTCTCGCCGACGGGGTCGAAGCCGATGCGGTCGTCGACATCTTCAGCGATGTGCAGGGAGCGACCACCCGGCTGAGCCAGAACGTGCTCCCCGGCTTCCGCGCGATGCGGCAGACGGCCGACGTGCTGGTGTCGAACGGCGATCTCGTGAGCACCGGGTCGACCGCCAACTACACCTCCTATCTGTCGGCGCTCGCCGCGGGCGGCGGGGAGGAGTACGACACGATCGTCTCCACGATCGGCAACCACGAGTACTACGGCGGTGAAGGATCGGCCGTGTACCAGAAGCGCTTCCTCGACTCGACCGGTATGCGGGAGATCGGCGGGCAGGGTGGCCTGTGGGGTGAGGTGCTCGTCGACGGAGAGCTTCCCCTCATCTGGATCGGGAGCGAGTTCTACGACTATGCGGCGAAGACCGGCTCCGGTCCGTTCGTCGACTTCAGCCAGGAGCAGTTCACCTGGCTCCGCGACCGGCTCGCGCACTGGCGTGCCCAGGACAAGCCGGTGCTGCTGTTCTCGCACCACCTGCTGCCCTACTCGGTCTCGGGGTCGTACGCGCGGTTCTACAAGAACGACTACGGCCAGGAAGAGGCCCGCTTCGCCGCGCTCCTCGCCCAGAACCCGAACGTCATCATGTTCAACGGCCACACCCACTGGTCGCCGACGCTGAACGACTGGAGCGCCGAGCTGCGGACGGATCCGGGCCTGACCCATGCGCCGACGGTCGTGAACACCGCCGCGGTGACGACGATGTACGGGCCGAGCGGCGACTGGGAGGAGAAGGCCGTCGGCGGTGCCGATCCGGTCGGGCTGCGCGCCGCGCTGTACGAGGACCGCGTGCGCGTCACCGCATACTCCTTCTCTTCCACCGGCGCGACCGAGATCACTCACGTCGACGTCGCCCGACCGACGACCGATCCGACCGATCCGACCGATCCTGTCGACCCCTTGCTGACGCTGAGCTCGAAGACCGCCGCGGCCGGCGACCCGGTGACGATCTCCGCCAGCGGATTCCCTGCCGACGCCCACGTCGCGATCGAGCTGCGCTCGACGCCGGTGCGCGTGGGCGCGGCGACCGCCGACGCCGACGGGGCCTTCCGCACGGTCGTCACGATCCCTTCGACGACGCCGGCGGGCGTGCACACGCTGGCGGCGATCCTGCCGGACGGGACCGAGGTGACCGCTCCGCTCACCGTCACCGCGGCGGGGGAGCGACCCGGGGGCGTCGGGCCGGGCTCGGGCGACGGTGCGCAGACGCCGTCGACCGACGGTGGACTCGCCGCCACCGGTGGCGAGCCCGGCTGGTACATCCTCGGCGGCGGTCTGCTGCTCGTGGCGCTCGGTGGATTCCTCCTCGCCCTGAGGCGCCGCGCTCGCGGCTGAGATCGTCTCTTTCACCCTCACCGCCGGGGTGGTGTCGAGATCGCCTCGATGCCACCCCGGCGATGGGTACTCCTCCCCATCGAGCGGTTCTCCGACACGCGGTTAGGATGAACGGGTGCGGCGTCGGCCAGACGGGCCCGCGCACGAGTGATCACAGAGTGTCACCCTGGGGGGGAAACCGGGAATGAAGGCGTTGTCATGGATGCGCGCGCGACCGAAGACGCTGGCGTCCGCAGCGGGTGTCACGGTCGGGGTCATCGCCCTCACCACGATGGCCTTCACGTATGAAGGCTTCCCGACCACCAAGGTCGACCTGAACGACGGCGGTGTCTGGATCACCAAGACGTCGAGCCTTCTCGTCGGGCACTTCAATCACGAGTCCACGGTCCTCGACGGCGGTCTGCGCACCACGAGCGAGAACTACGACATCCTCCAGGCCGCGGCGAACGTGCTCGTCGTCGACGAGAGCGCATCGACCGTGACGGCGATCGACCCGGCGCGGGTCTCGCTCGGCGACTCGACGATCATCCCCTCATCCGCCAAGGTGGCGATGGGAGCGAGCACGGCCGCGATCCTGGACGAGAAGTCCGGCGACCTCTGGGTCGTCCCGGTGAAGGGCATCGCGTCGTTCGAGATCGAGGCGGCCGAACCCGTCGCCGAGCTCGGCGAGAACGCCGATGTCACGGTGGCCGACGACGGCACGGTGTTCGCGCTGTCCGCCGAACGCAGCGAGGTCGTGACCGTTCCCGTCGACAACGAGGGTGCGCCACGCGACACCTCCACCGCGTCGATCGGTGACGTCGATGCGGCCGCCAAGCCGACCATCACCGCTGTGGGACGCACACCCGTGGTGCTCGACGAGGCTGCGGGCGTGGTCACGACGCCCGGCGGGTTCCGCACGGAGATCCCGGGCGCCAAGGACGCCGTGCTCCAACAGGCATCCGCCGCGAACGACGCGGTCGCGATCGCCACCCCGTCCGCACTGGTGCGCGTGCCGCTCGACGGCAGCGACCCCGAGGAGACCTCGGCGGGGAGCGCCGGCACGGCGGCCGCGCCGGTCTGGCTCCGCGGCTGCACCTACGGCGCGTGGGCGGGCTCGGCGACCTTCATCCGCGAATGCCCCGGCGATTCCGACGACGTGAACGCCCCGATCGAGGGAGCAGAGGATTCCGCGAACCTGACCTTCCGTGTGAACCGGGACGTGATCATCCTCAACGACGCCGTCGGCGGTGCCGCCTGGATGGCCAACGAGAGCCTGCAGCGCGTCGACAACTGGAACGACCTGACTCCGCCCGAGGGCGAGACGGAGAACGAGGAGGACTCGACCGAGGAGACGATCGAGACCACGCTTCCGGAGCGCAGCGAGCAGAACACCCCGCCGATCGCGGAGGACGACTCCTACGGTGTGCGGCCGGGCGCCACGACGCTGCTCCCCGTGCTCGACAACGACAACGATCCCGACGGCGACGTGCTCGTCGCGGCACTCGCCGAGGCGCAGCCCGCGATCGGCACGGTTCAGCCGATCAACAACGGCGGCTCGCTCCAGATCGCCGTCGATGAGAAGGCTTCCGGCACCGCGAGTTTCACGTACGAGGTCGACGACGGACGCGGGGGGAAGGACACCGCCGTCGTCACGCTGGCGGTGCACGACTGGAACGAGAACGGCGCGCCCACGCCCAAACGCAAGACCGCGCTCGCAGTGGAGACCGGCGGCACGATCTCCTACAACATCCTGCCCGACTGGATCGATCCCGACGGTGACGACATCTACCTGAAGGAGGTGATCGCCGCTCCCGGCGACGAGGTCGACTTCAGCAAGGACGGTCAGATCACCTACAAGGCCACCGCCAGCCTCCAGGGACGCAAGGACGTTCAGGTGACAGTGGCGGACGCCTTCGGGAAGCTGGGCACCTCGACGATCGCGCTCGACATCCGGCCGCAGGGGTCGACCAACCCGAAGACCAACGCCGATCACGTCATCACCAAGGTGGGCGAACAGGTCACCATCGCGCCGACGGCGAACGATACGAGCACCTCCCGTGAGCCGCTGCGTCTCAGCAGGGTCCTCGACACCCCGGGCGCGACGATCGTCCCGAACACCCCGAACAAGACCTTCACCTTCATGGCCGAGAAGGCCGGCGTCTACTACGTGCAGTACCAGGTCACCACCGGGCCGAAGAACGGCGAGGGACTCGTGCGCGTCGACGTGATGCCCGAATCGGAGACGGACCTCCCGCCGGTCGCCGTGCGTGACGTCGCGCTCCTGCCCACCGGCGGCGACGTGCTGCTCGGAGTGCTCAACAACGACACAGACCCCGGCGGCGGGATCCTCGTGGTCCAGTCGGTGTCGCTGGAGCCGAACAGCGGCATCTCGGTCTCGGTGCTCAACCATGAGACGCTGCGCATCACCGACCAGGGAGCGCTCGAGGAGCAGGTGCGGATCAAGTACCGGATCTCGAACGGCTCGAAGTCGGCCGAGGGCGAGGTCGTGGTGATTCCCATCCCCGCGCCCGACGAACTCCTCCAGCCGATCGCCAACCCGGACACGGCGACCGTGCGCGTGGGCGACGTGGTCACGATCCCGGTGCTCGACAACGACACGCATCCCAGCGACGACGTCATGCATCTCGAGCCGGAACTCATCGAGCCGTTCGTCGATCCGGAAGACGGCGAGGCCTTCGTCTCGCAGGACTCGGTGCGCTTCAAGGCAGGGCCCGAGGCCAAGACGGTCTACCTCACCTATGAGGTCGTCGACTCGCGCCAGCAGAAGGCCGCCGGCTACGTCACGATCCAGATCCTGCCGATCGACGAGGACAACAACGCCGCCCCGCGTCCGCAGGATCTCGTGGCGCGCACGCTCGCCGGCACCGAGGTGAACATCGCCGTCCCGCTGGACGGGATCGACACCGACGGCGACTCCGTGGAGCTGGTCGGCCTGGATTCGAGTCCCACCAAGGGGCGGGTGCTCAACGGTCCGAACTACTTCACGTACGAAGCGTTCGACGGGGCCTCCGGGGTCGACGTGTTCAAGTACCGCGTGCGCGATCGACTCGGCAAGGAGGGCGTCGCCACGATCCGCGTCGGCATCGCCCCCGCGGAGGAGATCAACCAGCCGCCGTACGCCGTGAAGGACGCCGTGGTCGTGCGACCAGGGCGGGAGATCGCGGTCCCAGTCCTCGCGAACGACTCCGATCCCGAGGGAGACAAGATCTCCCTCGTCAAGGACGGCCTGGAACTTCCGGAGGGGCTGGAGGCACGGGTCTCCGGAGACCGCGTGCTCGTTCAGGCACCGGACGCACCCACCGAGACCTCCCTGCAGTACACGGTCTCGGATTCCCGTGGGGCGACCGCGATGGCGACTCTGCAGATCACGGTGGACGAGGACGTCCCCCTGCAAGCGCCCGTCGCGCGCGACGACCGATTGCAGCCCGCTGATCTGAAGGACGGCGGACTGACCGCTGACCTCGACATCCTGGCCAACGACGAAGACCCGGACGGCACGACCGACCGGCTCACCGTCGATGTCGGCGAAGGCGGAACGCGGCTCGAGAACGGAAAGGTACGCGTCACCGTCACCGAAGAGCTGCAGTTGATCCGCTACACCCTCACGGACCGCGACGATCTGCAGGCGTCGGCGTTCATCTTCGTCCCCTCGCGGGCGGACCTGCGCCCGACGCTCACGTCGACCAAGCCGCTCGAAGTGGTCAGCGGTGAGACCGAGATCCTCCCGCTGTCGGAGTACGTGACCGTGGCGGGCGGCGGCGACGTCGTCATTACCGAGAAGGCGAAGATCAGCGCAAGTCACGCCGACGGCGCAGATCTGCTCCAGGACGAGAAGACGCTGATCTACACGTCCGCCGCCGGCTACTTCGGGCCGGACGCGCTCACGTTCGAGGTCACGGACGGCGACGGGCCGGACGACCCGGAGGGACGCAAGGCCACGCTCAGCATCCCCATCAATGTGCTGCCTCCGGAGAACCAGCAGCCGACCTTCGTCCAGGGGCAGGTCAACGTGGCCCCCGGCGAGTCCGCGGTCGCGCTCGACCTCGCGGCGCTGACCGACGACCCCGATCCCGAGGATGCCGGGAAGCACGACTACTCCTTGGTCGGCGGCGAGGGCAAGGGCGTGTCCGCGCGGGTCGACGGCGACGAGCTCCTGGTCGAAGCGTCGTCGAACGCCAAGAAGGGCACGACGGTCACGCTGCGACTGCGGGTCTCCGACGGCACGACCGAGCCCGTCGAGGGAATCGTCACCGTCCTCGTCACGGCATCGACCCGTCCCATGCCCGCGGCGAACACCGACACCATCTCCGAAGCGGATGCGGGCGAGACCATCACGGTCCCCGCTCTCGCCAACGACTTCAACCCGTTCCCCGAGACCCCGCTGAAGATCGTGTCCGCGGTGACGGAGTCGGGCGGAGGCGAGGTCGGCTTCACCGATGACCAGGTGACCATCACTCCGTCGAAGTCGTTCGTGGGCACGCTCGTCGTCCGCTATCGCATCCAGGATGCGACCGAGGACCCCGACCGGGAGGTCAACGGACAGATCGTCGTGACGGTGCAGGACGTTCCGGACGCACCCGGCGTGCCGGTCATCGCGAGCGTGCAGGATCGTACCGTCGTGGTGTCGTTCTCCGCACCGTCGAACAACGGAGCAGAGATCACGAAGTACACCGTGAGGTCGGTGGGCGGGAACCCGTACACCAAGGAGTGCCAGTCCACGACGTGCACGCTCGACGGGCTCACCAACAACGTCGAGTACACGTTCCAGGTGACCGCGACCAACCGCGTGGGCGAGTCGCAGCCCTCCGCGACCTCCGCCCCTGCGCGACCCGATGCGCGTCCCGACACACCGAACCCGCCCACCCTGGAATTCGGGGACAAGTCCCTCAAGGTGGCCTGGAAGACGCCGAGCACCCCGGGTTCACCGGTCGAGCGGTACACGCTCGAGATCTCGCCCGCGCCGCCGTCCGGCGTCACGCAGAAGGAGGTCACGGGCAACTCCACCACGTGGGAGGGGCTCGAGAACGGGTCGGATTACCAGGTGCGGGTCCAGGCGCACAACAGGGCCCCCGATCCCTCCAGCTGGAGCGGCTGGTCCGCCTCCGAGATCCCGGCCGGCCCGCCGAAGGCGCCCGCGGCGCCCACGACGACCGAGCTCGCCCCGGTCGGAGACCAGGCGCAGATGCAGGTGAGCTGGGTAGCACCCGACAACAACGGTGACGCCATCCGCGGGTACCGTCTCGAGGTCCTGCAGGGCGGCCAGGTCGTGAACACGCTGACCCCCGGGCCTGAGGCGCGGAGCCAGGCCATCCAGGTCCAGCCCTCCCAGACCCCGTACACCTACCGCATCCAGGCCTACAACAAGGCCGACTGGGGCGAGATGAGTGCGCCGTCTGCCCCTCGTCGCGGCGTCATCCCGCCGGGAGCGCCGACGGGCCTGAAAGTCACCGAAGGGGACCGCAGTCTGACCCTCGCCTTCAACGCCGGTTCCAGCGGCGGGGCGGCGAGCAGCGAGATCAGCTACCAGTACCGTCTGAACGGCGGTGGCGGGTGGTCGGCCCTTCCCGGAAACCAGAAGATCGGCGGCCTGACCAACGGGACGAACTACTCCGTCGAGGTGCGCGCGGTCGCCAACGTCAGCGGCTCCACCTATGCCGGAGCGGCGTCGAAGTCGGCGAGCGGCAAGCCGTATGGAAAGCCGCATGCTCCGACGGTGAGCGCGGATCCGCTCTCGACCCAGGTACGTCTGAAGTGGAACGCGAACGGTTCGGACAACGGACGACCGATCGAGACCGTGCAGATCAGCATCGACGGCGGAGGCTGGCAGAACGTCAGCAAGACCGGCTCGACCGACGTCGGGAACGGGCACAGCCAGAAGCACTCGATCCGTGCCCGCGCGCAGGACTCGACGGGCGCGTGGTCCGATCCCAGCGGGACCGCCTCCGCGACCTCCTCGCCGCCGCCGCAGCCCCGTGCCTGGGTGACGAGAGGAACGGCCGGGAACTGGCCCGGTCAGTGCACCGACGGCACGTGCGCGAAGTTCGTGATCAACACCTCGAACTTCCCCGCAGGGCGCTACGAGGTGTGGTGCAACAGCAACGCGCCGCTCGCCGGACCGCGGTTCGCGGGTGGCTCGAGCTGGAACATCCCCGCCAACGGCTCCATCGAGATCGGCTGCTTCCACGGCGCGGGTGGCCGCGGCTACGAGGTGTGGGTCACGATCGGCGGCACCGACTACGAACGCCGCGCCTGGTAGCGGCGCCCCTTCCATCCGAGAGGAAGCAGTACTCCCATGACAATGACTCCTGAGCAGGCCGCCTGGTTCCAGGGCACCTTCCAGCGCCTCGTCGCGAACGTCGACAAGGCCGTGCAGGGCAAGCAGGAGATCGTCGGCCTCGTGCTGGCGTCGATGCTGGCCGAGGGGCATGTGCTCCTCGAAGACGCGCCCGGCACCGGAAAGACCAGCCTCGCGAAAGCCCTCGCCGCGACCGTGCAGGGCACCAGCACGCGCATCCAGTTCACGCCGGACCTGCTGCCCTCCGACGTCACGGGTGTGACGATCTACGACCAGCAATCGCATCGGTTCGAGTTCCACAAGGGCCCGATCTTCGCGTCGATCGTGCTGGCCGACGAGATCAACCGCGCCTCGCCGAAGACCCAGTCGGCGCTCCTCGAGGTCATGGAGGAGTCGCGCGTCACGGTCGACGGCGTCACGCACGAGACGGGGCGACCGTTCCTCGTGATCGCCACGCAGAACCCCATCGAGCAGGCGGGAACCTACAAGCTTCCCGAAGCACAGCTCGACCGCTTCCTGATCAAGACCTCGATCGGCTACCCCGACCTCTCGGTGACCGAGAGCATCCTCGCAGGAGCCTCCGACCGCAACCCCTCTGCCGGCCTCTCCGCGATCATCACGACCAGCGCCGTCGCCGACATGGCCGACCTCGCCGCCACCGTGCACGTGGAGCCCGCCGTGCTCCGCTATGTGGCCGAGCTCGCGGAGGCGACTCGTGAGGACGACGCGATCCGGCTCGGGGTCTCGGTGCGCGGCGCGATCGCGATGGTGCGCATCGCCAAGGTGTGGGCCGCGGCCCAGGGCCGTCACTTCGTGCTCCCCGACGACATCAAGGCGCTCGCGCGGCCCGTGTGGCAGCACCGTCTGCTGCTGGATGCCGAGGCGGAGTTCGCCGGCACGAGCAGTGACACCGTGATCGCCCGCGTGCTCGACGGCGTCGCCGCTCCCCAAGCACGAGCGGCGGCCTGATGACCGCGGAGGCCCTTCAGGCGTCGACGCCGCAGACGGAACGCGACGCCGGATGGCGTGACATCGCGGCCGTCCTCGGTGCGCGCGCATTGACGCGCCTCCGGAAAGTCACCGCTGCGATCCGGCCGCTCGCCTGGGTCCTGATGGCCCTCGCCGTCGTGTTCTGGGTACTCGGACAGATCGCCGGCTGGGCGGAGTTCACCGTCGCAGCCGTCGTGATCGCGATCGCCGTGACGCTGTGTGCGATGTTCCTCATCGGCCGCACCGCCTACGACGTCTCGCTCGACCTCGCCCGCACCCGCGTGGTGGTGGGGGAGCGCGCGGTCGGTGCCCTCACCCTGGCCAACCGCGGCAGCAGGGCGATCCTCCCGTCGCGCGTGGTGCTCCCGGTGGGAGCCGGACGTGGTGAGTTCGGGATCCAGCGCCTCGCCCCCGGGGAGGAGGCGGAGGAGCTCTTCGCCATCCCGACCCAGAAGCGCGGTGTCGTCAAGGTCGGCCCCGTGAGCGTCGTGCGCGGAGATCCGCTCGGTCTCTTCGAACGAGCGCACCGCCGGGACGACCCGGTGGACCTGTTCGTGCACCCGCGCACTGTGCTGTTCGACGGCCAGTCCCTCGGCTACCTGCGCGACCTGGAAGGACTCCCGGCCACGGATCTCTCGCGCGACGACGTCTCATTCCACGCGCTGCTGGAGTATCAGCCGGGCGACGATCTGCGTCATGTGCACTGGCGGTCGACCGCCCGCACCGGCACGATGATGGTCCGTCAGTACGAGGAGACCCGGCGTTCGCACTTCGTGATCGGTCTCTCGCGCTCGCTGGGCGACTACGCCACCGCCGAGGACTTCGAACTCGGCATCTCGGCGGCGGGCTCGATCGGCCTCCGCGCGCTCCGCGACTCGCAGCGTGTCGACGTGCGCGTGCAGGGGCGCGAGCTGCCCGCAGGCACCGGCAAGCAGCTCCTGGACTCCCTCTCAGCCGTCGAGAGCAGCAAGCCGCGGGAAGGTGGCATCGCCGATCTCGCCGGAATCGTGTCGGTCACGATGCCGTTGGCCAGCGTGGTGGTGCTCGTGTGCGGGTCGCGGGTGCGCTCCGACGATCTGCGCCTCGCGTGCTCGCGGCTGCCTTTCGGCGCGAAGGTGCTGGCCGTCGTCGCGGACACCAGTGTGACGGCCCCGGCGCTTCGACGGATCGGCGACGCCGACGTGGTCACCGTCGGCGCGCTCGAACAGATTCCGATCGCTCTGCAGAAGGTGCTCGCATGACCGTGCCCGACACCGGCCCCGGCGGTCTCGCCGTGCGCCGCTGGATCCTCGACCTGGGCGCGACCGCGCTCCTCGTGGTGACCGCGCTGATCGGTTTCTGGCCGACCTTCGCCGGTCCGTCTTTCCTCCCGGCCGCCGTCGGGGGCATCCTGATCGGCCTCGCGATCGCGGCGGTCGCGACCTGGCGGCGCTGGGGCATCCTGATCACGGCCGGACTCACGGTCGCCGCCTACTTCGTCTTCGGCGGGGCCCTCGCGCTGCCGCAGACCTCCATCCTCGGATTCATCCCGACGATCGAGACGCTGCAGAAGCTCGCGGTGGGAACAGTGACCGCCTGGAAGCAGATGCTCACCACCGTCGCTCCGGTGGCTGCGGTCGACGGACACCTCGTGGTCCCGTTCCTGCTGGCGCTCGTCGTCACCACGCTGACCGCGTCTCTCGCGCTCCGATTGCCGCAGGTCGCCTGGGCGTTGCTCCCCGCCGGTGTGCTGCTCATGCTCGTCATCGCGCTCGGCACCCCGGAGCCTGCCTTCCCCCTGGTGCAGGGACTCGTGTTCGCCGTGGTGAGCATGTCGTGGCTCGCGCTCCGGCAGTTGTGGGCACCGCAGAACATGGCCGTCTCGGTCAGCGAGGTCGACCCTTCGCGTGCGACGCAGATGCGCACCCGACGGCTACTGGCGGGAGTCGCCGTGCTGGCCATCGCCGCAGGCACCGGCGTCGCCGTGAGCGCCGTCGCGACCCCCGCGCAGCCGCGGCAGGTGTTCCGCGACGTGATCATCCCTCCGTTCGACATCCGCGACTACCCGAGCCCGCTTCAGGCGTTCCGCAAGAACGTGCGCGACGAAGCCTCGGACACCCTCTTCACGGTGCAGGGGCTCCCCAAGGGCGCACGCGTCCGCACGGCCGTCATGGATCAGTTCGACGGCATGGTCTACAACGTCACGGACGGCGGCCCCACGTCGTCGAGCGCGTTCGCGCCGCTGCGCTCGAACATGACCCCCGATGCCGAGGGCGTCCCGGTCACGCTGAAGTTCGCGATCGACGGCTATCGCGGCGTCTGGATGCCTACCGCAGGCGAACTGTCCGAGATCCGGTTCGAGGGCGCGCGCGCCGAAGACCTGCGTCGCGGCACCTATGTCAACACCGTGACCGGTACCGCGGTGGCGACCCCGAAGCTCGCTGAGGGCGATGAGTACATCGTCGATGCGGTCCTGCCCGCCGCCCCCGACGACGAACAGCTCGCCGAAGTGCCGTTCGGCAAAGTGGCGCTGCCGACGCCGAGCAACGTTCCGGAAGAGCTCACCTCCCTTGCCGCGGAGACCGTCTCGGGTGCGGAGACACCGATCGAACAGGTGCGGGCGCTGGAGAACTTCCTCGCCGAAGGCGGCTTCTTCAGCCACGGGCTCGAGGGAGAAGTGCTGTCCCGCGCGGGCCACACGGCCGAGCGCATCTCGACGCTGGTCGGTGCCGACCAGATGATCGGCGACGACGAGCAGTACGCCGTGGCGATGGCGTTGCTCGCCGGCCAGCTGGACATCCCGGCGCGCGTCGTCATGGGGTACTACCCCGAGGACGAGCAGGCAGGAGAGGCGGTCTTCGCCGCCACGGGCGACAACGTGCACGCATGGGTCGAGGTGAACTTCGAGGGTGTCGGGTGGGTGACCTTCAACCCGACGCCACCCGAGGACCAGGTGCCGAACGACCAGAACACCAAGCCGCGCGTCGACCCGAAGCCGCAGGTTCTGCAGCCGCCGCCCCCGCCACAGGAGCCCGTCGATCTGCCGCCGACGCTTCCCGACGACCGCGAGTCCGAGGATGAGAGCCTGAACCTCGCGGGCATCATCGGTGCGATCCTCGTGATCGGCGGCATCTCGCTGGCGGTGATCGCGCTGCTCGCGTCGCCCTTCATCGTGATCGGCGCCTGGAAGGCGGCGAAGCGTCGTGCCCGTCGCGCCGCGGCTCGCACCGCCGACCGCATCAGCGGCGGGTGGGACGAGCTGACCGATCGCGCGATCGACTACGGCGCGCGGCTGACTCCCGGCGGAACCCGGACCGAAGAGGCCGAGGCGGTCGCCGCCGCATTGACGGTGCCGCGGGTCACCGCGCTGGCCGAGCGCGCCGACGCCGAGGTGTTCGGGCCCACCGAGCCGAGCCCCCAGGATGTGGAGGCCTTCTGGCACGAGGTCGACGGCATCGTCGGTGGGCTCGGGAAGGACGCCGGCTTCTGGAAGCGGGTGAAGGCGCGCCTGAGCGTTCGCTCGCTGGTCGGCGGCACCGCGATCTCGAACGGCCTGCAGAACCTCAAGGAAGCCGCGACCGCGCGCGTGCGCCGCGAACCTGGCACCATCAAGAGCAGCACGACGCCCCCGTCCTCCGAGAGTGAGACCCCATGACGCAGCCTGCGCTCGATCAGATCGCGCCCCTCTCCCGTCGCGCGGTCGCCTATGTCATCGATGCCCTGATCGCGGGGGGACTCGCGATCGTGCTCGGCGGGGGACTCCTGGTCGCCGCGTCGCTCACCGGAAGCGTCGAAGGGATGCTCGGTGTCCTCCTCGTCGGCGGTCCGGTGGTGGGCCTCGTGCTGCTCGGCTGGTTCGTGGTCTACACGGTGATGCAGGCGGGAGCCGGCTCGATCGGCATGCGCGCCCAGGGGGTGCGGCTCGTCGCGGCGGCGAACGCAGGCCCGCTCGGCTTCGGGCGCGCGCTGCTTCGCAACATCGTGTTCGGTCTCACCGCCGCGATCGTGGTGGGGTACTTCACTCCGCTCTTCGACGGATCGGGGCGGTTCCAGGGGTGGCACGACAAGGTCGCAGGCTCCCTGATCCTGGATGCCCGAACGGCAGGGGGCCTGGGGCCCGCGCCCGAGGCAGCCTCCGCATCGTCCGCTCCCGCGCCGGGCCTCGCGACGCCGATGACCCCTCCCGCGATCCCCGGGCTCCCTCAGGCCGTTCCGGCTCCGACTGCTCCGACGGCTCCGACTGCTCCGACGGCTCCGACCGCCTCCGATCCGGTGTCTGCGCCGGCGTCCTCGTCCCTCCCCCCGCGCCCGGCTGCGCCCGCTGCGCCGGCGGTCGAGAGCGGATCCCTCATCGCCTTCGTCCCGGGTATCACCCAGGATGCGCCGTCGAGGTCGGAGCCCCTCGCCCAGCCCGAACCCCAGCCGGGGCCCGAACTCGACGAGACCGTCCAGCCGCACCCTGCGGCTCCCGCGGCGCCGCCCGCCCCGCCTGTCCCTCCTGCGCCGGTCGCCGCGCCGCCCGCCCCGCCGCTTCCGGTGGACGCTTCCCCGGTGGCGCCGGAGGTGGCCGAGCAGGACGATGATCTGGAGGAGACGCGGATCAGCGTCCCCGGCCATCGTCTGGTCTTCACCTGGGATGACGGCACACGGGTCTCCGTGTCGCGGCGCACCATCTTCGGCCGCAACCCCGCGCCCGAGGAGGGGGCGACACTCGTGCCCGTGCGTGACGAGACGCTGTCGCTCTCCAAGACGCATTTCGAGGCCGCCGCCGAGACGTCCGGCGGGTGGGTGCGTGACCGGCACTCGACCAACGGAATGACCATCGTCCGCGACGGCCAGCGCATCGCGTGCCCGGCCGGACAGCGGGTACCGGTGCGCCTGGGTGACGCGATCGAGATCGGTGACCGCATCGTGACCATCGGCGGATACGCATGAGGCCGGGACTGATCGTCTCCACCGGCTCGGCGACGCACCCGGGGCTCCGGCGCGCGCTGAACGAAGACGCGCATCTGGCTTCGGCCCCGGTGTTCCTGGTCGCCGACGGGATGGGCGGGCATGAGGCCGGTGAGCGCGCGAGCGCCGCCGTCATCGCCGAGTTCGCTCGCTACATCGGCCGTCCCGCGCTCGCGCTCGATGACGTCCGGCACGCCCTCTCCGTCTCGCGGACGAGCGTGGAGGATCTGTCGACCTCGGGCAACGGTCGCGCCGGGACGACCCTCAGCGGTGTCGTCATCGCCTCGGTCGACGGTATGGGCTACTGGCTCGCGGTGAACATCGGCGACTCCCGGACCTATCGTCTCGCCGACGGCGAGCTGGAGCAGATCAGCGTCGATCACTCGGTGGTGCAGGAGCTGATCGAGTCCGGTGAGCTCTCCGTCGAGGACGCCCTCTCCGACCGCCGACGGAACATCATCACCAGGGCGATCGGTGCCAGCAGCACGGGCGACGCCGACTATTGGATGTTCCCCGCAGAGCTCGGCGATCGCATGCTCGTGTGCTCGGACGGTCTGACCTCCGAGGTGCCCGACAGCCGCATCCGTGAGGTACTGGCCTCGGAATCCGATCCGCAGAAGGCGGCCGACACGTTGACGGCCGATGCCGTGAGCGCCGGGGGCAGAGACAACATCACCGTCATCGTCGTGGATGCGGTCTCGGTGGCTTCGCGGCCGGGAACGCTGACGGCCACCGACGACGACCTCGACGCAGACACACGTCCACGAGAAGCCACAGCAGGAGGGGTTCGCTGATGCAGACCATCTACCGACCGGGACAGTGGTACCTGATCGTCATCCCCGGCGCGCTCGTCGCGCTTCCGCCCGATGTCCCCGGCGATGTCGTCGCCCGGCTCTGGGAGCGGCTGCCGGAGGCGAAGACGCTCGCGACGGTCGTCGATCTCCTGACGACCCAGGCAGGTACGTCCTTCACCTCGTTGCCGTCATTCGTCGCCGCGGTCGCCGAGCACGGAGACGTGCGCATCGCCCTCCGTGGTGAGGTCTCGGCGCACGTGACCACTGCGACCGAATCACTGGAACTCTCCGGCGCGGAGGTCACCACCTGGAACGAGCGCTTCCTCGGCGGCGCGACGAAGGTCGACATCACGGTCGAGACGACGACCGAGGCCGACGGACTCCCCGTGCAGAGCGGGATCGTGCGGGCGGCTGCGGTGAGCGCCGAACTCGAGCCGAGCGATGCCGATCCGCTCACCGCCGCGCTCGGACCGGCCCCCGTGCTGGCCGGGACCGCTGCGGCCGTACAGGCGGAGGTGCCGGTGGCCGCAGCTCCCGAACCCGTCGAGCCCGAACCCGAACCCGTCGAGCCCGAGCCCGTCGAATCCGTGCCCGAACCCGAGCCCGCGCCGGCTCCTGCACCGGTCATCCAGGACGCGTTCCTGCCGCCGACCGAGGTGACGCTCGCGCCGCCCGTCGACGACGACTTCGATCAGCTCTGGGGAGCGACCGTGCATTCGGTCGGTGGGGCCGCCGCGGCGCCGGCCCCTGCCCCCGTCGAAGGCGACCACGACGGGGCGACCGTGTCCGCGGCCGACCTGCGTGCGCTCCGCCAGCAACCTCCGGTCGCCGATGACGTCGCGACGGCCGTGCTCGAGGTGGCCCCGGAGCCGTCCACCGCTTCGGCGGGTCGTGTGCGTCTCTCCACGGGGCAGGTGGCCGCTCTCGACCGCACGATCATCATCGGGCGACGCCCCCGATCGACCCGTGCGAGCGGTGCGAACCTCCCGCATCTGATCGCCGTCGAGAGCCCGCAGCAGGACATCTCGCGCAGTCACCTCGAAGTGCGGCCGGAAGGCGACACCGTCGTGGTCATCGACCTGCACACCACGAACGGATCCACGTTGCTCCGTCCCGGCGCCGACCCGGTGCGTCTGCACCCCGGGGAGCAGACGCTCGTGCTGTCCGGCGATGTCGTGGACCTCGGTGACGGCGTGACCGTCGCGTTCGAGGAGCTGCCGTGACGCGTCGCCCCTCACCACCGCCCGATCTGCCCGGCTTCACCTATGTGGAGCCGCTGGGCACCGGCGGTTTCGCCGACGTCTTCCTGTACGAGCAGGAGATGCCGCGTCGCCGTGTCGCGGTGAAGGTGCTCGTCGCGGATCGCATCTCCAGCGGCGCGGCACAGGAGTTCGCCGACGAGGCCAACGTGATGGCGATGCTGTCGACGCATCCGGCCATCGTCACGATCTACCAGGCGGGTGTCGCCGGCGACGGGCGCCCCTACCTGGTGATGGAGTACTGCCCACGGCCGAATCTCCAGATTCGCTCCCGCAAAGAGCCGTTCTCGGTCGCCGAGGCGCTGCGCGTCGGCATCCAGGTGGCCGGAGCCGTCGAGACCGCTCACCGGGCGGGCGTGCTGCACCGCGACATCAAGCCGGCCAACATCCTCGTCACCGAGTACAACAGGCCCGCCCTCACAGACTTCGGCATCGCGTCGACGACAGGAGCCACGGGCGAGGCCTCCGGTATGTCGATTCCCTGGTCTCCGCCGGAGTCGTTCGCGGAGCCTCCGCAGAGTGGTCCGCGCACCGACGTCTGGGCGCTCGGGGCCACGCTCTACACGCTGCTGGCGGGCCGCTCACCGTTCGAGCGGACCGGGGAACGCAACTCCAGCGCCGATCTGATCGAGCGCATCGAACGCGCCGCGCTCCCGTCGCTGCGGAGGCCTGACTCGCCGGAGAGCTTGCAGAGGCTCCTCGAGCGGTCGATGGCGAAGAACCCCGCCGACCGGTTCCCGAGCGCGGTGGCTTTCGCCCGGGCGCTGCAGAAGGTGCAGATCGAGCTCTCCCACTCGGTGACCCCGATCGACATCGTCGATGACCACCCGCCGGCGGAAGACCTCGAGGACGACGGCGACGGCCTGACCCGGGTGCGCGAGATCGTCAGCATCGACCCCGAACTGGCGTCGTTCACGCGCCCGTCGGCACAGACGCAGCGGAAGGAGCCGCCGGCTCCCTTGTCGGGCGTCCCGAGGTTCGACGCACCAGCGCCCGACGATTCTCTCGTCGAGCAGACCCAGCTGCGCTCACCGGTCCCGACGCCTGCGACTCCGCTCGCCCCCTCCGCCGACGACCGCACCATCGCTCGAGCACCGATGGTGGTCGCCCCGGAGGAAGCGCCGCAGCCTCCGACCGTGACGGCTGCTCCTGCTGCGGCTCCGGAACAGCCCCCGGCTCGACGAAGCCGCAAGGGCCTGTGGATCGTGCTCGCCGCCGTCGCCGTCGTGCTGGTGGCCGGTGCGATCGTAGGGATGAACCTCCTGGTGGCGGGCATCACCCCCGAGGCGCAGGAGACCGAGCAGGCTGTCGAGCCGAAGGACGTCGGCACGGACGTCGTGCCGAAGGTCACGGAGATCGCCGGCACGCGCGAGGGTGATCGGATCGTGTTCACCTGGACCAATCCGAGTCCGCTCGAGGGCGACTCGTTCATCTGGACGCCCGTCGCCGTGTCGGGAGAAGTGGACCCGCACCAGACGCCGGAGGCGACCGCGACGGTCCCCGCGGCTGCGGGCACCGTCTGCATCGACGTGATGCTGCGGCGCGATGACGGTCGCGCGTCCGAAACCGTACGGGGGTGTGTGGAGTGACGAGTGCGGGTGGGGTGACCGTCGAGTTCGCGGGGGAGTACTTCCGCGTGCGGCGCGGTGGTCGATTCATCGTGGGGCGCGAAGGCGACCTCGAGCTCGACGACAATCTGTTCCTGCACCGGCACTTCCTGGAGATCACCGACTCCGACGGGCTGTGGTGGCTGTCGAACGTCGGCACCCGGCTCACAGCGACGGTGACCGACTCGGCGGGTGGCGTGCAGGCCTGGCTCGCGCCGGGGGCGCGGCTCCCGCTCGTCTTCGAGAAGACGACGATCGTCTTCAGCGCGGGGCCGACCACCTACGAGCTCACCTTGCACGCCGCGGAGCCGACGTTTCGCGCGACCAGGCGGGAGCACGATGACGGCGGTGCCTCCACGATCGGCGACGTGCCGCTGACGCTCAGCCAGAAGCTGCTCATCCTGGCGCTCGCCGAACCTCAGCTGCGCAGGGACGGCACGGGGATGAGCGAGATCCCGACCTCGGCGAAGGCGGCGGAGCGGCTCGGATGGACGGTCACCCGGTTCAACCGCAAGCTCGACAACGTCTGCGACAAGTTCGACCGCATCGGCGTCCCCGGCATGCGCGGAGGGCAGCGCAGCTTCGCGACCAATCGACGCGCACGCCTGGTCGAGCACGTGATCGCCTCGCGCCTGGTGGGCAAGAGCGACCTGCCGTTGCTCGACACGGAGCATTCCATCGACGACGTCGAGGGAGAGCAGGAGTGATCTGGGAGATCGACGACCGCGCGCCCGAGGTCGAAGGACTCGATGCGCACGGCCGCCCGGACCCCGCGTACGCCGAGTCTCTCGGACTGCGCCCCGCCGGACGAGGTGCGCGTGTGCTCGCGGCCCTGATCGAGTGGAGCGTGGCGGTCGTCATCGCGCTGCCGGCCGTGCTGGCGCTGACCCCCGTGCTCGCACAGGCGGTGTCGGGACGGTTCGACGCCGAGGAGTTCTTCGCGCGGGGAGACTTGGTGTGGCTCATCGTGGCCGCTGCGGTGTCCCAGGGGCTCATGATCGCCTACGTCGTCGTGCAGCTCGTCCTGCACGGGCGCAAGGGCGTGACGCTCGGCAAGGCGATCTGCGGCATCCGCTCCGTGAACGTCCGCACTCTCGAGCGTCCCGGCTTCTGGCGTGGCGCGGTCGTGCGCTACCTCGTCGCGTGCGCCTCGTTCCTCGTTCCGCTCATCGGGCCGGTGCTGGTGATCATGCTCTCCCCGCTCTTCGACATCGAGCGGCGAGGACGCGGATGGCTCGACCTCGCTGCCGCGACCTGGTTCGTGGATGTGCGCGGCGGCCTGAATCCCTATGACCAGAAGCGGATGCGCATCGCACGCAAGCGTGTGAAGACGCCCGAGCATCAGGAGAAGGCGCCCCTCCCGTCTCTCGCCACCCCGGTGCACCGCGATGCACCGGCCGAGTACGTCCCGAGCGCGCGTCTCTCCGGCGGCGTCATCGGTGCGCACCGGTCTGCCGCGGGGCCTGCTCCTGAGCGACCGGACGCTCCGGCCCCTGGTTCGCTCGTCTCGTCGACACCGCCCTCCCTGGCCACCGGCACGCCGCCCCCGCCGTCGTTCGCGCCGCCCGCAGTACCCGCCCTCGCGGCGTCATCTGCACCCGCGGTGTCACCTGCGCCGTCCGCTCCTGCCCCCGCAGCACCGTCCGCTCCTGCCCCCGCAGCGCCGTCCGAGCCGCCGGCACCCGTTCCCACCGACGCTCCGGCCGTTCCCGCCGGGGTGCGGGCGATCCTCGTGGTCGACAACGGTGAGCGGGTCGAGGTGCGCGGCACGACCCTGTTCGGGAGGTCGCCGAGTGCGGCAGCAGGCGAGGGCGAAGCGCTTCTGGTCCCGGTCGTCGACGACACGCGTTCGGTGTCGAAGACGCACATCGCGGTGATGCCGGCGCGGCGGGGCGTGTTCATCGTCGATCGCGCGTCCACCAACGGCAGCGCGATCGTCCGAGGCGGCGCCGAGACCGCGCTGGTCGCCGGGCACCCGGCCGAGCTGCGGACGGGGGACACGGTGCGCTTCGGCGATCGGTCCCTGCGGGTGGAGTGGGTATGACCCGGAGAAGTGAGATGCGCCCACGGCGCGGTGAGGACGAGCGATGAGAGTCAAGCTGACCCTGCGTCGACCCGCAGCACCCCTGACCGACGTCGTCGTGATGGCGGATTCGACGGCGACCATCGCCGACGTCGCGCGCCAGATCGCCACGACCGACCCGGCGCGCAGCATCGTCGCGACCCCGACCGACGTGCTCACGCTCTCGGTCGCCCCGCCGACCAGCGAACAGCTCACGATGCTCAATCCCGACCTGCTCGTCGGCGATGCCCCGATCGGCTCCGGCTTCCTCGCCGAGGTGGTCAACGTCGGTCCCAACCGCGCTGCCGCAGGGACCGTGGGCGCGCGTCCGGCGGCCGTGCTCCGCGTGGTCTCCGGCCCGGCGATCGGGCAGGAGTTCCCGCTGCCGATCGGTCACTTCCTGATCGGGCGCGACGCCGCGAACGATGTCACGATCGCCGATCCGCTCGTCTCGAAGCGGCACGCCAGGATCGAGGTCGCCGCCACGTTCGTCGAGCTGGTCGACCTGAACTCGGCGAACGGCATCCTCGTCGACGGCGGGCTCGTGCAGCGCCTCCGGGTGATCCCGGGGCAGAGCTTCGTGCTCGGAGACTGCGAGTTCGTCGTGCACCTGGTGAGCGACTTCGACGGGTCCGCCACGGGCGACCCGGTGCTCGAGCGCGGGGGAGCGCTCATGTTCAACCGCAGCCCCCGCGTCGAGGAGCGGTACACGGGGCAGGAGCTCGATGAGCCCCGGTATCCGCGCGATCAGCCGTCGCGGCTGTTCCCCTGGCCCATGCTCGTCGCGCCGATCCTGCTGGCCGTGACGATGTTCAGCATCACGCAGCGGCCGGCATCGCTGCTCATCGCGGCGGCATCGCCGATGATGATGTTCGGCAACTTCATTTCGCAGAAGACCAACATCGGTCAGCGGCTGCGCAAGGAGGCGGAGTCGTTCGAGGAGCAGTTCGAGCGGCTGGAGGAGACGCTGTACCACTCGCGTCCGAAGGAGCGCGAGGTGCGGCAGAGCGAGGTTCCCGCTGTCGCCGTCGTGTTCGACGAGGCCATGCGTCTCGGGCCGTTGCTGTGGACCAGGCGACCGGAGCACTGGAACTTCCTCGCGATGCGTCTCGGAGTGTGCGAGACCGAGGCACGCACGCGCATCAAGCGCACCGAGACCCCGGAGGCGCTCGTCGAGTACGTGGAACGCGTCGATCGTCTCGAGGAGCGGTACCGGATGATCGACGACGTCCCCATCCTGGAATCGCTCCAGAGCGTCGGCTCCATCGGCGTCGCGGGTCCGACGTCCCTGGCCAGCGATGCGCTGCGCGGGATCGCGGTCCAGCTCTTCGGCACGCATTCGCCGAACGAGCTGGTCACGGTCGCGCTGACCGAGCCCGGCTGGGCCAACGAGCTCGACTGGCTCAAATGGCTGCCGCATACCTCCAGCGAGCGGAATCCGTTCAAGGAGATGCCGCTCGCGGATTCCGCCTCGACCGGCACAGCGCTGCTCAGCGGTCTCGAGGAGATCGTGCTGCGGCGCTCGCGGGAGTCGAAGTCGGCGCGGCCCCCGTACGGAGCCGACTGGGATCCGATGCGCTACGGCACTGACGTCAAGCGCGCATCCGAGGAGGCCACGTTCCCTGGCCAGACAGCGATCCTGGTGATCATCACGAACGACGCCCCCGTCGATCGGGCCCGCCTGACCCAGATCCTGGAACGCGGCGCCGACGTCGGTGTCTACGCCCTGTTCGTCGCCCCGGTCGTCGAGGCGCTGCCCGCTGCGTGCCGCACGTTCGTCGATGTGAGCGCGGGGCTCTCCGATGGCGTGGTCGGCACCGTCCGCAGCGGCGTCGACTATCGCGGCGTGCAGGTCGAGGGCGTCTCGCACGCCTACATGACCATGTTCGCCAAGCGCCTCGCTCCGGTCGTCGACTCCAGCACCGTGATCGAGGACTCATCCGACATCCCGAACTCGGTCAGCTTCCTGTCGCTCGTGGGCACCGAGGTCGCAGAGGATGCCAGCGCGGTGATCGATCGCTGGCGGCAGAACAACACCATCATCGACCGTTCCGGCGCTCCGCAGTCGCGGCTCAAGAAGGCGGGGAACCTGCGCGCCATCATCGGGCAGTCCCAGACGGATGCGATGACCCTCGACCTGCGGTCCCAGGGTCCGCACGCGCTGGTCGGCGGGACGACCGGTGCGGGCAAGAGCGAGTTCCTGCAGGCGTGGGTGCTCGGGATGGCCGCGGCCCACAGCCCCGACCGGGTCACCTTCCTGTTCGTCGACTACAAGGGCGGCTCCGCGTTCGCGGACTGCGTCGACCTTCCGCACACCGTCGGCCTGGTCACCGACCTGAGCCCGCACCTCGTGCGCCGCGCACTCACGAGCCTGCGGGCCGAGCTGCACCATCGTGAGCACCTCTTCAACCGCAAGAAGGCGAAAGACCTCCTCGAGCTCGAGAAGCGACGCGACCCCGAGACCCCGCCCGCGCTGGTGCTCGTGATCGACGAGTTCGCGGCGCTCGCCGGAGAGGTGCCGGAGTTCGTCGACGGCGTGGTCGACATCGCCCAGCGCGGACGCTCCCTCGGCATCCACCTCATCATGGCGACGCAGCGTCCGGCCGGTGTCATCAAAGACAACCTGCGGGCGAACACGAACCTGCGCGTCGCGCTGCGCATGGCCGACGAATCCGACTCGAAGGACGTCGTCGACGACCCGGTGGCGGCGACCTTCCCGCCCTCGTTGCCGGGACGCGGCATCGCGAAGACCGGTCCGGGTCGGTTGGTGCCCTTCCAGTCGGCGTACGCCGGGGGGTGGACCACGGACGAGGCCCAGGTCGCCGAGGTCAAGGTCGCCGAGCTCCGCTTCGGGTCGATCCAGACCTGGGAGGCCGAACAGGCGCCGGAGTCCGACTCGCACGACGAGGATCTCGGCCCCAACGACCAGAAACGCATCGTGGCGACGCTCGTGAGTGCGGCGCGCGAGGCCCGTATCCCCGCGCCCCGACGCCCCTGGCTCGACGATCTCGAGGGGGCCGTCGACCTGCGCGACCTTCCCGTGCTCGGCGACGGGCAGGTGCTCCTCGGCAAGATGGACGTCCCGGAACGGCAGCTCCAGGAGCCGGCGTACTTCCACCCCGACAAGGACGGCTCGCTGCTCGTCTATGGGACGAGCGGCTCGGGCAAGTCGACGGTGCTGCGCACGATCGCGATCTCCGCGGGCTTCGATCCCGCCCACTCGAACGTCGAGGTGTACGGGCTCGACTTCGGCTCCGGTTCGCTCAAGAGCCTGGAGATGCTGCCGCACGTCGGTTCGATCATCGCGGGCGACGACTCCGAGCGCGTGCAGCGCGTTCTGCGCTCGCTGGCGGCGGTGCTCGACGATCGCGGCAAGCGTTTCAGCGCCGCCAACGCCTCCAGCCTCACGGAGTACCGGGAACTCACCGGCAAGGACGAGGCGCGCATCGTCTTGCTCATCGACGGCTTCCCGCAGTTCCGAGGGGAGTGGGAGTCGACCACCGCGCGGATGCCGTTCTATCAGATCTTCATGCGCATCCTGGGTGAGGGGCGCCCGCTCGGGGTGCACGTCGTCGCGAGCGCCGATCGTTCGGGCTCTGTTCCGACAGCGGTCAGCGCGAACGTGTCGCGGCGTGTGGTCCTTCGCCTCGCAGACGAGTCCGGATACGCGATGCTCAACGCACCCAAGGACGTGCTGGATGAGCGGTCGGCCCCGGGGCGCGCCATCATCGACGGCAGGGAGACGCAGATCGCGACGCTCGGCGGAACTCCGAACGTGGCCGAGCAGACCAAACTCCTCGAAGGCCTCGCGGAAAGACTGCGTGCCGCCGGGGCACGCGAGGTGCCCGAGATCGGTGCACTGCCCACGAGCCTGTCGGTGCGCGACCTGCCCGATCGCCTGGGCGAGTTCCCGGCGCTCGGCATCGCGGAGGACACCCTGGCCGCGCGCGACTTCGACCCGGTCGGCACGTTCGTCGTGGCGGGCCCGCCGTCGTCGGGCAAGACCAACGCCCTCAAGTCGCTCATCACCTCGATGCGGCGGTTCGACCCGGCGACCGTGCTGTTCCACTTCGGTGGCCGTCGTGCTCAGCTCAAGGAGTACGCGAGCTGGACGCGCAGTGCCGTGACGCCGGAGGACGCGAAGGAGCTCGCCAAGGAGATCGCCGAGCTGATCGCCGACGACTCGCTTCCGACGCGGGTGCTCATCGTGGTCGAAGACGTGCCCCAGTTCGCCGACAGCCCCGCCGAACGCGAGATGAAGGCGCTCTTCCAGGCGATCAACCGCAGCGACCACCTGCTCATCGGCGATGCTGATGTCACCCAGGTCACGAGCGGCTTCGGGTTCATCGGCGACTTCAAGGCCGGGCGCAAGGGCATCATCCTCAAGCCCGATTCCTTCGACGGCGACGCGGTTTTCAAGGTGCCGTTCCCGAAGGTCAAGCGCACCGACTTCCCCGAAGGGCGAGGCATCTTCGTGCAGGCGGGGCGACAGGTGACGGTGCAGATGCCGTTGGTCGAGGAGTAGGCGGTGGATGGGGAGTTGTGCCCATCGACGGTGTTGGTGGTGGGCCCGTAGGGTGGTGGTGTTCGGGCCGGAGGGGTCCGGTTCTTTGATTTGCGGAGGTGTGGGCGATGGCCGATT
>NZ_JAIVLG010000007.1 GCF_020524545.1 Microbacterium paraoxydans
CACACGACCCGACGACCCGAACATCTGGCGCGTCCGCTACGACACCATCGACAACGACGGAAAGATCACCCTCCGCCACCACGGACGACTCCTCCACCTCGGAATCGGCCGAGCCCACACCCGCACCGAGATCATCTGCCTCGTCCACAACGACGACGCCACCATCATCACTCTCGACACCGGCGAACTACTCGCCGAATACACCCTCAACCCCACCAAGAACTACCAACGCAAAAACGACTGAACCCCCGGAAACCGGGGGTTCAGTCGTTCACGATGTCCTGAGACATCACACTGTGCGCGAGGGGGGACTTGAACCCCCACGTCCTTACGGACACTGGCACCTGAAGCCAGCGCGTCTACCATTCCGCCACTCGCGCGAGTGTCTCGTTCCGAAGAACTCAACTTCCCGAGGATATCACGCGATTTCACCCCCTGTTGCACACCCCGCAAGGCGGATCGGCGGCGTTCCCCCAGGACACCTGGCTACGATGTCCCTACCGGTCGGCATGCCAGAGGAGCCCAGTGGGACTACTTGACAGCTTTGAGAAGGGTCTCGAGCGCGCAGTGAACAGCGCGTTCGCGAAGACCTTCCGCAGCGGCATTCAGCCCGTGGAGATCGCTTCAGCGCTGCGGCGCGAGGCCGATACGAAAGCGGCTGTCGTGAGCCGCGACCGCATCATCGCGCCCAACAGCTACGTCGTACGTCTGAGCGCCGACGATGCGGAGCGGATGCGCGGGCTCGGTGGCGCCCTCACCGATGAGCTGCTCGCGCTGCTGAACAAGCACGCCACCTCGCAGGGCTACAGCTTCGCCGGCCCGCTCTCGGTCACCCTCGAAGCCGACGAGAAGGTCGCCACGGGCACCGTGCGCGTGAACTCGGGCACGGTCGAGGGACGCGTCAGCTGGCAGGCCGTGGTCGACGTCGACGGTCGTCGGCATGCGATCACCCGTGCCCGGACGGTGATCGGTCGCGGCTCAGATGCCGACATCACCATCGCGGACGCCGGTTCGAGCCGCAAGCACGTCGAGATCCTGTGGGACGGCGAGCGCGCCATGATGCGCGACCTCGGCTCCACCAACGGCACGAAGGTCAACGGCCAGAAGCTGCGCGAGGCCGCCCTCCCCACCGACACCACCATCACGATCGGACGCACCGACCTGGTGTTCCGCATCGTCCCCGTGGCCGCCCCGTCGCGCCCTGCGCCTCGCGGTGACGACGCCACCCGAGCGTTCGGAGCCCTCGGTTGAGTGAACTGATCCTGCTTCTGCTTCGCATCGGGTTCCTGGTCCTGATGTGGTTCTTCGTGTTCGGGGTCGTGTACTCGCTCCGCGCGGATCTGTTCGGGGTGCGCGTGCGCAAGCTCCCGGCCGAGGCGACCGCCGGAGCATCCGCCCCTGCAGCGGCACCAGCGCCCGCCTCGAAGCCGGCCTCGTCTCGGCCCTCGACCGGACCTGCCACGGTGGCGACAGCCAAGCGCCTCGTAATCACGTCGGGCCCGAAGGCGGGGCTCGAACTGCCGCTGAGCGCCGACTCGCTCACCATCGGTCGTTCCAGCGAGTCCGCCCTCGTGATCCGTGACGACTACACGTCCAGCCACCACGCCCGCCTCATGCTCCGCGGCGACGCCTGGGCCATCCAGGACCTCGACTCCACCAACGGCACCTATGTCGCGGGCCAGCGCGTGTCCGGCTCCCCCGTCGCCCTCTCACTCGGCACCCCCATCAAGGTGGGCGCCACGACCTTCGAGCTGCGAGCCTGACGCCGGCATGGTCTTCGAAGGCTCGAGCGTCGCGATCTCCCACACCGGGAAGGTCCGCTCCAACAACCAGGACTCCGGATACTCCGGGGCGAACCTGTTCGTCGTCGCCGACGGGATGGGTGGCCACGCCGGCGGAGACGTCGCGTCGAGCATCGCGATCCAACGCCTCGAGCCCCTCGACCAGCCGTACGCGACGACGGAGGATGCGCAAGCGTCGCTCCAGGCCGCCGCGACCACCGCGGCGGGCGACCTCATCCGCGCTGCGAAGGACCGCCCGGAGCTGGCCGGGCTCGGCACGACCCTCAGCGCGATCATCATGGTCGACGAGTACGCGGTCATCGGGCACATCGGCGACTCCCGCATCTACCTGTACCGCGACGACGCCCTCACGCAGATCACCGCCGACCACACGTTCGTGCAGCGCCTCGTCGACTCCGGCCGCATCACCCCGGAAGAGGCCCGCTACCACCCGCGTCGCTCCGTCCTCATGCGGGTGCTCAGCGACATGGATTCCGACCCCGAGCTCGACATGTTCGTCATGCACACGCAGCCCGGTGACCGCTGGCTGCTCTGCTCCGACGGACTCTCCGGCGTGGTCGACGAACCTCACATCCTCAAGGCGATGCAGCTCGGCCTCGCGCCCGGTCGCACCGCAGACAACCTCCTCAAGCAGGCACTTGACGGGGGTGCCCCCGACAACGTCACGATCGTGCTGGTCGACGTGGGCGGGCAGCATCCGATCCACTCGGGCACGCCCACGATCGTCGGGTCGGCGTCGAACCCCGACGGCGTGTACGTGCCCCCGGTGCGCCCGCCGCGCAGCAACTGGCTGCACCCGGTGCGGCAGGCCGCGAACGAGCCCAGTCACTTCGAACCGGCACCGGAGTACCTCGAGGAGCTCATCGAGGAGGACCGTCGGCGCGCGAAGCGGCGACGCATCGGATGGATCGCCGCCGCGCTCCTGGTCGTCGCGATGCTGGCCTTCGCCGCGTTCGCGGCCTACAGCTGGACGCAGACGCGCTACTTCATCGGCGCCGACGAAGACAGTGTCGTGATCTTCCAGGGCGTGCAGCAGAACATCGGTCCGATCACCCTGTCGACACCGATCGAGGACACGAACATCCTCCTGGCCGACCTCCCGCCGTACCAACGCGCCTCGGTCGAGCGCACGATCACCGCCCGCTCCCTGTCCGACGCCATGGCGATCGTCGACCGCCTCCGCACGGGTGCCGAAGCGAACGTCATCCAGCAGACCCCTCTGCCCACCCCGATGCCGACACCGAGCGAGACGCCGGCCGGAGGTGACGGATGAGCACCGACGTCCAGGCGGACACCACCGTCATCAAGGCTCTCAAGCGCCTGCGCATGCCCCAGACGCAGCGCAATCGCGAGTTCTGGCTGCTGCTCTTCGCCTGCGCGATCAGCGGTGCCGCCCTGACCCTCGTGCAGCTGGGCGCCCTGGGCGCGATCGACCCGATGATCCTCGCGATCGGCGGTGGTCTCGCCGCCCTCGCCTTCGCCCTGCACATCGTGCTGCGCTTCGTCGCCTCCGACGCCGACCCGTTCGTGGTGCCGATCGCCACGCTGCTCACCGGCCTCGGCATCGCGATGATCTATCGCATCGACATCGCCTTCGGGAACACCGGCTGGAACGCGTACTCGACCAAGCAGCTCGCCTGGACGGCGATCTCGCTCGCCGGCGCGATCGCCGTCGTGATCCTGCTGCGCAACTACCGGATCCTGTTCCGGTACACGTACATCTTCGGCCTCGCCGGAATCGTCCTCCTCCTGCTGCCGTTCATCCCCGGACTGCGCATCGCCGATGCCAACGCGGCCGTCTGGGTCTCGCTCGGCGGCATCTTCGCCTTCCAGCCCGGCGAGCTCGCCAAGATCTGCCTCGCGATCTTCTTCGCCGGGTACCTGGTGCGCACGCGAGAGAGTCTGACCTCGGTCGGCAAGCGGGTCCTCGGCATCACCTGGCCCCGCATGCGGGAGCTCGGGCCGGTCCTGGTGGTCTGGATCATCTCGCTCGGCATCATCGTCTTCCAGCGCGACCTCGGCACCGGAACCCTGATCTTCGGCATGTTCGTCGCGATGCTCTACGTCGCGACCGGCAAGACGAGCTGGGTGCTCATCGGCCTCGGCCTGGTGGTCGCCGGTGTCGCCCTCGCCACGCAGATCCTCAGCTACGTGCAGGGCCGCTTCATCAACTGGCTGTTCCTCTTCGACGCCGGCCGCGTCGACCCGGACGGTGCCGGCTACCAGCCGATGCAGGGGCTGTTCGGCCTTGCGCGCGGCGGGCTCATCGGCACCGGGTGGGGTCAGGGACGCCCCGAGGTCACCCCGCTCGCCCACAGCGACTACATCATCACCAGTCTGGGTGAGGAGCTCGGCCTGATCGGGCTGTTTGCGATCCTCTGCCTGTATATGGTGTTCGTCAGTCGGGGTATGCGCATCGGCCTCGCCGGCCAGGACGACTTCGGCAAGCTGCTGGCCACCGGGTTGTCGTTCACGATCGCGCTGCAGGTGTTCATCATGGTGGGCGGCGTCACCCGGCTCATCCCGCTGACCGGTCTGACCACGCCGTTCCTCGCCGCCGGTGGATCCTCGCTCGTGGCCAACTGGCTCATCGTCGCGCTGTTGCTGCGCATCTCCGACGGCGTCCGCCGCCAGCCGAGGGTGGTGATCGGATGACGAAGGAACTCCGACGACTCAGCATCCTGATGCTGTTCATGTTCATCGCGCTGTTCGCCGCGACGAGTTGGATCCAGGTCGTGGAGGCCGACAGCCTCGCCCAGAACAGCAACAACAAGCGCACCCGGCTCGACAGCTACGAGATCCAGCGCGGCGCGATCATCGTCGACGGCGTCACCATCGCCAACTCGGTGCCCAGCGACGATCAGTACCAGTTCCAGCGGGTCTACACGGACGCGCCGATGTGGGAGCCGGTGACCGGGTACTTCAACGCAGCACTCGATTCGCGCACCGGCATCGAGCAGGCCATGAACGCCGACCTCTCCGGCACCGGCGCCAACGCTTTCCTCGGCGAGGTGGAGCGCATCCTCTCAGGTCAGCCCCAGCGCGGGTACAGCGTTGAGCTGTCGTTGGACTCCGCTGCGCAGAAGGCCGCCTTCGACGCGCTCGGCGATCTCCAGGGCGCCGTCGTCGCGATCGAGCCGAAGACCGGTCGGATCCTGGCGATGGTCTCGACCCCCGGGTTCGACACCAATCTCATGGCGACCCACGATGCGGACGCCGCGAACGCCACGTACGAACAGCTCAAGGCAGACCCCTCGAAGCCGTTGTCGAACCGGGCCATCGCCGGCGACCTCAATCCCCCCGGCTCCACGTTCAAGGTCGTCGTCGCCGCAGCGGCCTACGCCAGCGGCGACTGGACCCCGACGTCGACCCTCCCGAACCCCGCCTCCTACACGCTGCCGGGTTCGTCGAACCGGGTCTCCAACGCGTGGGGCGGAAAGTGCGGACCCGCCGCGACCGTCACGATCGCCGAGGCGATCCGACTCAGCTGCAACATCCCGATGGCCGAGCTCGCGGTCGAGCTCGGCGACGACAGGATCCGCGAGATGGCCGAGAAGCTCGGCTTCAACCGATCCTTCGAGACGCCGCTGGAGTCGACGCCGTCGAGCTACCCTCGCGCGCTCGACGATGCGCAGACCGCTCTGACCGGCTTCGGCCAGGGCAAGGTCACCGCGACGCCGCTCCAGATGGCGATGGTCTCGGCCGGTCTCGCCAACGACGGCGTCGTGATGAACCCTCGGATGGTGGATGCCGTCATCGGGAACGATCTGTCGGTCATCAAGGCGTTCGAGAACAGCGAGTTCGGCCGGGCGATGGAGGCCGATGTGGCGAACGACGTGACCGATGCGATGGTCGCGAGCGTCGCTACGGGCGCAGCCCAGGGTGCAAGAATAGACGGGATCGACGTGGCCGGTAAGACCGGCACCGCAGAGAACGGAAACAGGCCGCACACGTTGTGGTTCACCGGCTTCGCGCCGGCGGACGACCCCGCGGTCGCAGTAGCAGTCGTCGTCGAAGACGGCGGCGGACAGGGACAATCAGGAAGTGGCGACACCATCGCCGCTCCGATTGCGAAGAAGGTCATAGAGGCGGTGCTGGGCAGATGAGGCCGACGCAGGGTGTGTCGTTCGGTGGTCGCTACGAGCTGCAGTCGCGTATCGCGATCGGTGGCATGGGCGAGGTGTGGGAAGCGACGGATCACGTCATCGGACGTACCGTCGCCATCAAGATCCTCAAGGACGAGTACATGGGGGACCCCGGGTTCCTCGAGCGCTTCCGCGCCGAGGCCCGGCACGCCGCCCTCGTCAACCACGAGGGCATCGCCAGCGTCTTCGATTACGGCGAGGAGAACGGCAGCGCCTACCTCGTCATGGAGCTCGTGCCCGGCGAGGCCCTCTCGACCGTGCTCGAGCGCGACGGCGCGTTGAACGCCGACAAGACGCTCGACATCGTCGCCCAGACGGCATCCGCTCTGCAGGCAGCGCATGCGGCCGGCCTCGTCCACCGCGACATCAAGCCGGGAAATCTGCTCATCACGCCGGATGGCCGCGTGAAGATCACCGACTTCGGCATCGCGCGCATCGCCGATCAGGTGCCGCTCACCGCGACCGGTCAGGTCATGGGCACCGTGCAGTACCTGTCGCCCGAGCAGGCGTCGGGGCACCCGGCGTCTCCGGCGACCGACACCTACTCGCTCGGCATCGTCGCCTACGAGTGCCTGGCGGGCAAGCGACCGTTCACGGGCGAGTCGCAGGTGGCCATCGCGATGGCGCAGATCAACGAACAGCCTCCGCCGCTGCCCCCGACCGTGCCGATCCCGGTGCAGAACCTGGTCATGGCGATGATCGCCAAGAAGCCCAGCGACCGTCCGTCCTCGTCGGCGACGGTGGCGCGTGCTGCGCAGGCGCTGCGTCGCGGTGACCTGAACTCCGCGGCGATCGCCGTTCCCGCCATCGCTACCGGTGGCATCGCCGGTGACGATGACGCGACCCGGATGATGACGGCCTCCGGTGACGACGGCACCACCCGCATCCTCCCCACCACCGCTCAGCTCCCCACCGAGGAGGCCGCGGAGGAGGAGAAGAAGAAGCGCAGTCCCTGGACCTGGCCGCTGATCGCGCTGATCGCACTGCTGGTGATCGTCCTCGGCGGGACGGTGTGGGCGATGCTGGCGAATCAGCAGGGCGAGGCCGACCCCACCGGTTCACCGACGCAGAGCTCCACGCCGCCGACCACACCGACGGAGTCTCCGACGCCCGAGGTGACGCGCGTCAACGTGACCGCATTGAACCTCGTCGGCATGGACTGCGCGACGGCGACGTCGACGCTCACCGAGGCAGGATTCGACAGCGAGATCACCTGCCCGGAAGGCGACCCGGCTCCCACCGACGCCGAGGTCGGCAAGGTCTACGACGTCTCCCCCCGGGGGAACGTCGAGACCACGCAGGCGATCACGCTCACGATCTACGCCGGTCGCGCCGCTCTGCCGACCCCGACCGATGCTCCCACCATCACGGGCGACCCGATCGCCGGCAGCACCGTGACGATCGCCTGGGGCACCGGCTTCACCTGCCCCAGCGGCACGACCCTCTCGGGCTACGTCGTCTCCCTGCAGAACGGCACCTTCGTGTCGGGCGGGCCGAACTTCCAGCCCACGCAGCGGAACACCGAGGTGAAGGTCGCGGATGCCGCGGGTCAGCAGCTCATCGTCACGTACCAGGGGATGTGCTCCGGTGGCGACCAGCGCACGTCGGCCGCGTCGCCCCCGCTCTCGGTCCCGATCACCGCGGCACCCGACCCGGGCGACGGTGATGAGGGCGGCGATTCCGCCGAGTAGTCTGTAGTCCAGCTCAGCAACAGTCGTTTCCAGGGGGTAGTACGTGTCCACAGAGCCACAAGTCATCGCGGGACGGTACCGCGTCGACGAGCTCATCGGGCATGGCGGGATGGCCAAGGTCTACCGCGGGTACGACCTCACCCTCGGGCGTGAGGTCGCGATCAAGATCCTCGACCCCGAGCTGGCCCGCGACACCACGTTCCGTACGCGCTTCCGCCTGGAGGCGCAGGCGGCGTCGCGAATGTCCCACCCCTCGATCGTGCGCGTGTACGACGCGGGGGATCCCTCCGCGAACGACTCCTCCACCGACGAGCCCCCGTACATCGTGATGGAACTCGTCAAGGGCACGCTCCTCAAGGACATCATCGCCTCGGGCCCGGTCCCGGTCGAGGACGCGGTCCGCTACGTCGACGGCATCCTCGAGGCACTGGACTATTCGCATCGGGCCGGAGTGGTGCACCGCGACATCAAGCCGGGCAACGTGATGGTGACCGACAAGGGTCAGGTCAAGGTGATGGACTTCGGCATCGCCCGAGCCGTCTCCGACTCCTCGTCGACCGTCGCCGAGACCACCCAGATCATCGGGACCGCCGCCTACTTCTCGCCGGAGCAGGCCAAGGGCGAGCCCGTCGATGCGCGTGCCGACCTCTACTCGACCGGCGTCGTCCTGTACGAACTGCTCACTGGGCGGCAGCCCTTCCGCGGAGAGTCGCCGGTGGCCGTCGCCTACCAGCACGTCAGCGAGACGCCCGTCCCGCCGACGGAGGTGAACGAGGACGCCCCCGGCGCCCTGGACCCGATCGTGCTCCGTGCGCTCGCGAAAGACCCCTACCAGCGCTACCCGGATGCCGCGCACTTCCGCGCCGCCCTGGACGCCGCCGTCGCCGGCG
Source organism: Microbacterium paraoxydans (assembly GCF_020524545.1). Taxonomy (GTDB): domain Bacteria; phylum Actinomycetota; class Actinomycetes; order Actinomycetales; family Microbacteriaceae; genus Microbacterium; species Microbacterium paraoxydans_C. The sequence goes on from NZ_JAIVLG010000007.1 coordinate 8,529, forward strand.
ACGCGCCGACCCGCAAGCAGCTCGGCGCGCTCACCAGCGAGCTGTACGGGCCCAGCCCGCGGCAGGCGCAGGAGACGGCCCGCTCCCTGCGCCAGCTCAGCTCCGACACCACGATGACCCGCACCCAGTCCGGCCCTCCGGTGGCGTGGATCTGGGCGGGGGTCGCCCTCCTCGCGGTGCTGCTGGCGTCGGTGCTCTTCTGGGTGGTCACGATCAGCATGCGACCGCCCGAGGTGCCCAGCACCGCGCGGATCATCCCGAACCTCGCGAACGTCTCCGCTGAGCGTGCGCAGGACGAGCTGGCGAAGCTCGACCTGACGTCGAAGATCGTGATCGAGTCGAGTTCCGAGATCAGCGAAGGCAACGTCATCCGCACCGATCCCGAAGCCGGCGTCTCCGTGGAGGAAGGCACCACCGTGACCCTCCACGTGTCGTCCGGTGTCGAGACCGTGACCGTGCCGAAGATCGAGGGCATGGGGTTGGACGACGCCACGAAGGCGCTTACGGCGGCGGGCCTCGAGCTCGGTACCGTGATCCAACGGAACGACAAGGCGCTGGCCGAGGGAACCGTCATCTCCGCCAGCGAGAAGGCCGAGACCGAGGTGGCTCCCGGCACGGTGGTGAACCTGGTCGTGGCGAGCGGCAAGGTCACGCTGACCGATGTCGTCGGGTGGACGGTCGACGCGGCCACCACGAACCTCACCGACCTCGGGCTCAATCCCGTGCCGGTGGAAGACGCGGAGTGTCCCGCCACCGACCCGACGACCGTGAGCTCGATGTCGGCGGCTCCGGGAGATGTCCCGGTCGGCTCCTCCGTGGAACTCCGCTACTGCAGCGGCAGCTGATCGGGCCGAGGCGTCGGCACGATGCCTCCCGTCACCGGGAGAGCGGGTGCAAGCGTTCCGATCGGGCGACGGCGTCCTTCGCACCGCACAGCTCCAACCAGTTCGCCAGAAGCCGGTAGCCGCCTTCCGTCAGCACGCTCTCCGGGTGGAACTGCACGCCGTACAGCGGCAGTTCGCGGTGCGCGAGTCCCATCACGGTGCCGTTCTCGGTCCACGCCGTCACGGTGACATCCGGTGGGAGTGCCGACGCCGCGAGGGTCAATGAGTGATAGCGACCGGCGGCGAACGGCGACGGGATGCCGGCGAACAACGCGGAGCCGTCGTGCGAGACGGCGGAGAGCATCCCGTGCATGAGCTCCGGCGCCTCACTGACCGCCGTGCCGAGCGCTTCACCGATCGTCTGGTGCCCCAGGCACACGCCGAGCGTCGGCACTCCGAGGCGCGCAGCGATGCGCACCGCCGCGATCGAGACCCCGGCGTCGGCCGGCGCTCCGGGGCCCGGTGAGAGGAGCAGGGCGTCGTGTGAGCGGAGCATCGCCTCGAGGGCATCGGGGTCGAGGGAATCGGACTCGACCATCAGGACCTCGGCCCCCAGCTCGTGCAGGTAACCGACGAGGGTGTGCACGAAGCTGTCGTGGTTGTCGACCACGAGCACTCGGGTCATTCGACGTCGACCTCGCCCGGGGCGATGATCGGGCTCACCCAGGGGAACACGTACCAGAACAGGCCGTACAGAACGGCGGCGATGACGACGACCAGGATGAGGACGCGCAGCCACCACGGGCCGGGCAGCAGGCGCCAGAGTGCGGCGTACATCAGTCTTCTCCCTCGTGAAAGTCCACGGTCACACCGACGGTGCGGCCGGAGGAGGAGGCGGGTCGGTCAGAGCCGTCGGAAGCCCCTCGGCGCGCGGCTGGAAGCTCTCGAACACGCCGTAGGCGACGATGCGCTCTGCGAGCGAGTACAGCGGGGAGCACGCGGTGAGAGTGATGTACTGCTCTCCGGTCTGCTGCTCGGGCATCTGCGGGACATCGGCGAGCACATCGGTCTGAGTCGGCTTGACGTACTCCAGCGTCCGGAAGCGGTAGGTGTACCAGCCGTCGGGCGTCTCCACGACGATCGCATCGTTCAGCTGGAGCTTGTCGAGCTGGTTGAAGGGCTTGCCCCACGTCGTCCGGTGCCCGGCCATCGAGAAGTTGCCGACCTCGCCCGGCATCTTGGAGTTGGTGTAGACCCCGATCCCCTTCTGGTCCAGAGTGCGCGCCCGCGACGTTCCGCCGTAGATCCCGAAGTTGTAGTCGGCACCGAATCGCGGGATGTGCATCTGACCGAACCACTCCGCATCGGCAGGAGCGGCCGGTACGGGCGGGACGAAGGTGGTCGTGCCGTCCTCCGCCTCGACCACCGGGGGCAGCTCGGGGGGCTCGGCCTGCGCGAGCTCCTGCGAGATCGCCGCGCCCTCCTCGTTCTTCTGGGCACTGATGATGATGTCGCCGATCCACATCTGCCAGGCGACGAACAGCAGCACGATCACACCGGCGGTCAGCAGCAGCTCGCCGAGAACACTCCCGAACGTCGCGCGAGAGCGTGGTCTCGCACGACGCGGGCGTCGCCCCCCAGGCACGACGGAAGCAGTCATGGCGCGATCATATCCGGGATCGCTGAACGGATGCCGATGACCGACGCGATACGAGCTCGGCAGCTCATGGGTGTCATGGGTACAATGACGGAATGGCACGTGACCGCAAGACCGAAGAACCCGCCGTCGAGCGCGCCGAAGGCGAGGCCGCTCCGAACGCCGTGTGGTTCAAGCCGGTGATGATCGGCTTCATGCTGCTCGGTCTCGCCTGGATCCTGGTCTTCTACATCTCGGGCATGCAGTTCCCGATCCCGGGCCTGGACAACTGGAACCTCGCGATCGGCCTCGGCATCGCGCTGATCGGCTTCCTGATGACCACGCGCTGGCGCTGACCTCCGACGCTTCCAGAAAGGCCCCTCGCTCAGCGAGGGGCCTTTCTCATGTCCGGAGCGAAAGTCGACCTGTGCCGCAAGGGGCGGGGTTGTTCCCGGAGCGAGCATCGGGAGGGACCCGCGAAGCGGGAGGGCACCCGCTCTGCGAGCGAAGGGAACAGCCCCGCCCCGACCCGACCCACAAGAGTCACCGCGAGCGAAAGTTATCCACAACCCCCTCCACAGCCTGGGGAGAATTACACCGGTGTTATTCACAGGGGTTAGCAACCCTGTTAACAACTCCGGATCAGGACAAAAGGATCAGCGGTGGCACGAAGGCCACGACGACGATCAACAGCACGACCAGCGCGGACAGCAGGATGATCTGCAGGGTCCGCTGCTCTCGACGCTTCGTCTTGACGTAGATCAGAGCGACCAGCGCTCCGACGATGGCGCCGCCGAGGTGCGCCTGCCAGGAGATTCCGCCGACGAAGAGACCGAAGGCGAAGTTGATTCCGAGGATGACGAGGATCCCCGTCACGTTGGCGCCGATGTGGCGGCCGATGATCAGCAGGGACGCCAGGAGTCCGAAGATCGCGCCGGACGCTCCGACGGTCCAGGAACCCGGCGCGAGGATGGCGACCATCACCGATCCCCCGAGGCCGCTGATCAGACACAGAGCGAGATAGCGGGTGCGTCCGAGCATCGGCTCGAGGCTCTGCCCCAGCATCCACAGCGCGAGCATGTTGAGCGCCAGATGGATGAAGCTCCCGTGCACGAGCAGCACGGTCAGAAGGCGCCAGGGCTCGAAGGGCACTGCGAAGAGATTCGGGTACAGGAACGGGGCGAAGAAGCCCAGTGCCTGGATGATCGGTTCCTTGAACCCGGGGATCAGCTCCACCAGTCCGATGAAGGAAGTGATGGCGAGCAGCGCGTAGGTGACGACGGGTCGTCCGCCGCGGGTCGCGGCCAGGGCGCCGCCGCGACCGCCGCGCCAGCGACGCGCGGCCTTCTTCTGCGCGGGCGTCCGATTCTTCCGCTCGGCGTTCATGCACTCCGGGCAGATGACCCCGACGGGTGCCTGCGTCTGGCACTCGGGGCAGATGGTGCGCATGCACCGCTGGCAGAGCACGAAGCTCTGCCGATCCGGATGGCGATAGCAGAAGTTGTCGCGATTGCTCGTGAACTCAGGCGTGGTCATCCGGATCGGCCGCAGCTGTCGTCAGGCCGCGACGATGTCGATCGACTGCAGCACGACCGGCTCCACCGGGCGATCGCCGGGGCCCGTCTGCACGGCGCCGATGGCGTCGACGACAGCCTTGGAGGCGTCGTCGGCGACCTCGCCAAAGATCGTGTGCTTGCCCTGCAGCCACGGCGTCGGGTCGGTGGTGATGAAGAACTGCGAGCCGTTCGTGCCCTCGGGCTTGCCGGTGATGGCGTTGCGGCGCAGGCCGGCGTTGGCCATCGCGAGGATGTAGGGCTCGTTGAAGTTGAGCTCCATGTTGATCTCGTCGTCGAAGTTGTAGCCGGGGCCTCCGACGCCCTGCCCGAGCGGGTCGCCGCCCTGGATCATGAAGTTCGGGATGATGCGGTGGAAGATGACGTCTTTGTAGAGGGGACCCTCGCCGGGCTTGCCCGTGGCGGGGTCGGTCCACTCCTGAGAGCCGTCGGCAAGGCCGACGAAGTTCTTGACCGTCTTGGGGGCGTGGTCGCCGAAGAGGTTGATGACGATGTCACCGTGGTTGGTGTGCAGGGTTGCGACGTGGGAAGCGTGAGCCATGTCCTCATTCTCGCAGAGCTTCCGGTGAGTTCGCCCGGTGTACCGCGGATCGGATGATGGCGCAAGGGTCCGGTGATTCCCGCCCGGCATCCAGCCTCTCGTGGCAAGATGGGGAACCCGTACTCCAATGGACAGGAGAGCATCGTGAGCCTCAGCCGCAAGCGGAAGAAGGAACTGCGTCGTCTGCAGAAAGACGCGAACCAGCTCTGGGAGAACCAGCAGGTGCTCGTCGGCCACGCCGCCGAGGTCGCACGCGAAGCCGGCCGTCAGCTCGGCAGCATCAATCGCGAGCAGGTCGTGCCTGTCCTCCAGGACACGTACAACCGCCGCGTCGCCCCGGTGGTCGACCGTGGCGTCAAGATGGGTCGGCACGTCGTCGACGACAAGGTCGTCCCGATCGTGGGTGGAGTCGTCGGATCGGCGCTCACCGCCTGGGACGTGGCAAACGCCAAGCGCTACGGCGTCACCCCTCCGGCGCCGCGCGGTGCCTTCGGCAAGAAGCAGAAGTCGGGACCCGGCCTCGGATCGGTCATCGCGATCGTGCTCGGTGCCGCTGCCGCCCTCGGTGTCCTCTACGCCGCCTGGCAGACGCTGCGTGCCGATGACGAGCTCTGGGTCGCGGACGACCCGCTCGCAGCCCCCGACGCGTGAACACCTCCGCTCCCGCCTCCGTCGCCTCCGGTGGCGGAGGCGGTCAGCATGCGCGGGTGCGTGACGCCGCGCGTGCACGCGGCCTCGACATCGAGATCCTCGAACGTCCGGCCGCCGGCAGCCTGTTCGAGGCGGCCGAGCTGCTCGGCATCCCTGCGTCCAGCATCGTGAAGACGCTCGTCGTGAAGCGTTCGGACGACACCTTCCTGTTCGCCCTCGTACCCGGGGGCCGTTCGATCTCCTGGCCGAAGCTGCGCGCGGTGGTCGGCGTCAACAAGCTGCGGCTCCCCGAGCCTGAACTCGCGCTCGCGGCCACCGGCTACGAGAGAGGCACCATCGTGCCGATCGGCAGCAGCACCGCCTGGCCGATCTACGCCGACGAGTCCATCGTCGGTCAGCGCGTCGCGATGGGCGCGGGTGCCCACGGATACAGCCTGTTCGTCGATGCGGACGACCTCATCGCCGCATACGGCGCGACCGTCGCCGACATCTCGGTCCCCGAGAAGCGCTGACCGTCAGACGAGGCCGGCCATGCGCATCGCGATGTCGACCAGCTTGACGCGCTGCAGCTCGGAGACGGCCTTCAGCGGAAACCACTCCGCCATGTCTGTGGAACCGTCGGTCTCGAAGCGGAGCTTGCCGCCGGTGACGGCGCCCCGATAGACGATGCGCAGGGTGTGCAGCGGCTCCGCAGCCTTCTGCACACGCCGGCCGGCCGGAATCACCCGGGAGTGGATCCCCAGGAGTTCGCCGACTTTGATGCTGTAGCCCGTCTCCTCGCGGAGTTCGCGGCGCACCGCATCCTCCGGTGACTCCCCGGGCTCGAGCCCGCCGCCGGGCATGGTCCACGCCACCCGCCGGCCCTCGGTCCAGCGCGCCAGCAGCAGACGGCCGTCGTCATCGGTGACGACCGCATACGCCGCGACACGCAGGTCCATGGGTCACACACTATCCGCCGGTGAAGGCGGTCGATGACCGCGTGTCAGAAGACGCGGACGCCCGCCAGGTACGTGGATCTCACCTGCGTCGCGGCGAGGTCTTCGGAGGACACTGTGACCGGGTCACGATCCACGACGATGAAGTCGGCGAACAGTCCGGGGGCGAGGACGCCCACCTCCCGCTCGCTGAAGAGCTGCCAGGCGGCGTTCGCGGTGTGCGCGAGGAGCGCCTGATCCCTGGTGATCGGCGAGCCGCCCGGCATCCGGTACCCGCCTCGAGTGGTGCGCGTCTCGGCCACCGCCATGTTGCGGAAGGGCTCGTTCGGGGTGACCCACCCGTCGTTGTGGAACGTCACGCGGTGTCCAGCCGCGGCGGCAGCCCCCGCATCCGCCCAGGCGCCCCCGTGCTCCGGGCCGAAGAGATCGTCGACGAGCGCCTCGCCCCAGTAGGTGATGTGGTCGACGAACAGGCTCACCGTGACTCCCAGCGATGCCGCGCGCTCGAACTGCGCCGGCGTCATGGCGCCGCAGTGCTCGAGCCGGAACCGGTGATCGGTGAGCCCGTGCCGCGCGATGATCTGCGCGTAGACGTCGAGCGTCGCATCGATCGCCCGGTCACCGTGCGCATGGCAGGCGAGCTGCCAGCCGGCGGCGGCATAGGGCTCCGCGATGGCCGACAGTTCCTCAGCGGTGTAGTTGGCTTTCCCGATGTGGTGCGGCTCGAGGCCGAGCGCACGGGTGGCCGGGGTGTCGAGGTACGGGAAGGATGTGGCGATGTTACCGACCCAGGGCGAGCCGTCCGACCACGTCTTCACTCCCGTCTGGCGGAAGAACGGATCGTCATCTCCTCGGGAGGAGGGGCTCCCACCGGGGCGGGACATCTCGTACCACCGCAGGCGCACCGGCATCGCGCCCTTCGCCCGCAGACCCTCGATGAGCGGATCGAGTCCGGGGTCCCACGACAGGTCGGACACGGTGGTGATGCCACGCGAAGCCAGATCGCGCAGGTGCGCCGGAAGGATGCGGGGGAGATGTTCCTGTGCCTTCGCAAGCATCGGAGCGACGACCATCTCGACGGCGCCCGCCTCGAAAGCGACGCCGGTGAGCTCCCCCTCGGCATCACGACCGAACGAGGCGCCGGCCGGATCGGGGGTGTTGCGATCGATGCCTGCGGCGAGCGCGGCAGCGGTGTTGAAGTAGACCGAGTGTCCGGAGTTGTGGATCACGACGAGGGGAACGTCGCCGGCGAGCTCGTCGAGGAAGCGGAGGTCGGGGTCGGGGAGGCCGCGCTGCAGCAGCGAGTCCCAGCCGTTCGCGAAGACGGCTTCCCCGTCGGCGTGCGCGACTGCCGTGCGCAGGGCAGCGAGCACGCCCTCAGCCTCCGGAACGACCACGGGCCGCAGGTCGACGACCAGGTCGGACAGCAGGATCGCGGCGAACCCGGGATGCCCGTGCGGTTCGATCAGGCCCGGCATGACCCATCCCTCGAGCGGGACCACCTCCGCATCGGGATGGGCGCGGCGAACCTCCTCTGCCGAGCCGAGGGCAACGATGGTGGCGTCGTCGACCGCCATGGCTTCGATCTGGATGTCGATGCTCGGCGCGAAGGGGCGGATGCGTCCGGTGAAGACTGTCGTCATGGCGTCAGTCTGGCAGTCGGTCGGGGTGCGGGCGAGGATCGATCAGAAATCGAGAAGCAGGTCCCTTTCCCTCATCCGTAGTGTGAAAGCAACACCGGCAGCACACCGAGAGGACCGAGGATGGCCGACAAAGAGAAGAACTTCAGCGCCGAAGAACGCGAGGCCATGCAGGCCGCTGCGAAAGAGGCCCGCACCCGGCGCTCCCGGGCGAAGAAGTCGCCGGAAGAGCTGCGGGCGGCCGGGGAGGCCGACATCACGGAGGCGATCGAGAAGCTCAACGCCGAGGACCAGGCTCTGGCGAAGAAGCTGCATGCGCTCGTCTCCGAGGTCGCCCCGGAGCTGGTTCCGCGCACGTACTACGGGATGCCCGCGTGGGGTCGCGACGGGAAGGTGCTCTGCTTCTTCCAGCCCGCGAGCAAGTTCAAGGTGCGCTACGGCACCTTCGGCTTCGAACCGATCTCCAACCTCGACGACGGCACGGTCTGGCCCACGGCCTACGCCGTGACCGCACTCACCGACGCCGACCTGGAGTTCCTCGCGGAGCGCATCCGCATCGCGATCAGCTGACCGTCGACCCGGCGGCGGTCGAGCAGTAGCGTGGATGTCGTGAGCACCCTCCCCTTCCCCGCCTCCGTCTATTCCGCCCGCCTCAGCCGCGCGGCCGCCCTCTCTGCCGACGCGGGGCTCGACGCCATCGTGGTCGGCCCCGGGCCGGATCTGCAGTACCTGGTGGGTGTGGAAGGCGACACGATCGAGCGGCTGACGGCGCTCGTGATCGTCCCCGGCGCGACGCCGACCGTCGTGGTGCCGCGGATGGAGCTTGCCAAGGTGCGCAGCACAGCGGTCGGCGAGCTGGGTCTCGCGGTCGCCGACTGGGTCGATGGGGAAGACCCCTACGCGCTGGTGACCGCCGCGGTGGGCGATGCCGCCCGCGTGGGCGTCTCCGATGCGCTGCCCGCACTGCACGTCATCCCCCTCGGCGATCGTCTCGGCGTGCCCCTCGAGCTCGCCACTCCGGTGCTCCGAGAGGGCCGGATGATCAAGGACGCCGAGGAGATCGCCGAGCTGCGTCGGGCCGGGGAAGCCATCGACGCGGTGCACCGCCGCGTGCACGAGTGGCTTCGGGCAGGACGCACCGAGCGCGAGGTGGCGGCCGACATCGCCGAGGCCATCGTCGCCGAGGGACACCGCACCGTCGAGTTCGTGATCGTCGGATCCGGTCCCAACGGCGCGGATCCGCATCACGAGGTCTCGGATCGGGTCATCGAAGAGGGCGACGTCGTCGTGGTCGACATCGGCGGTGCGGTCCCGAGCGGATACAACTCCGACAGCACGAGGACCTATGTCGTGGGGTCCCCCGACCCGACGGCTGCCGAACGGATCGCCGTGCTCGTGCGAGCGCAGCAAGCAGCGGTCGACGCCGTCCGTCCCGGTGCCACCGCGGCCGACGTGGATGCCGCCGCTCGGAGCGTGCTCACCGATGCCGGGGTGGGGGAGGCGTTCCTGCACCGCACCGGCCACGGCATCGGCGTCTCCGTACACGAGGAACCGTACATCGCTCCGGGCAACGACCTGGTGCTGCGCGAGGGTATGGCGTTCAGCATCGAACCCGGCATCTACTTCGCCGACGAGTGGGGTGCCCGTATCGAGGACATCGTCGTCGTCACGGCCGACGGCGGTCAGCGGCTCAACGTCGCGCCCCACGAATTGACTGCGGTCGGCCTCCGCTGACGTCGCGCTGACTGAGCGCGAGCACTCCCCGCGATACGATCGGCGCATGCGTCGCCGCCGCAGGGTCTCCTCCGCCACCGCCTCACCGGCGACCAGGGCGCGCTACGCGAAACGGCGCCAGAAGCGACTCGCCCGCGTCGACAACGACCTGACCGACGAGCAATGGCACGACCTGATGGACGCCTGGGGCGGCTGCGCCTACTGCGGGGGTGAAGGGGCGGCCCTGCAGCGCGACTGCATCCAGCCCGTGTCACGCGGCGGTCGCTACACACTCGAGAACGTCGTGCCGGCCTGCGCGTCCTGCAATGCCAGCAAGCACAACGACGAGGTCACCGGCTGGCTGCGACGCAAGAAGCTCGACGAGCGGACCTTCCTCGTCCGTCACGCGACCATCCTGCACGCGCTGCGACCCTCCCCGGACGGCTCCGCCCTTGCCTAGTCACTAGTCTCGACTCATGACGACGATCGCTCCCCTCACCGCCGCGGACCAGCCCGAATGGCTCGCTCTCTGGCGCGGGTATCTCGCCTTCTACGAGGCCGACCTCGACGAGACGGTCACCGCCTCCACCTTCGAGCGACTGGTCGACCCTGACGGCGGTATTCACGGGGCCATCGCCCGCGACGAGACGGGGGCGGCCGTGGGCATCGTGCACTGGTTGACGCATGCCGCCACGTGGACGACCACCGACTACTGCTACCTCGAAGACCTGTTCGTCGCGCCCGACGTCCGCGGCGGCGGTGTGGGGCGGGCACTGATCGCGCATGTGCGCGCATGGGCCGAGGAGCACGGCTCGGCGAAGGTCTACTGGCTGACCGCCGAGTCGAACGCCACCGCGCGTGGCCTCTACGATCGCGTCGCCTCCCGATCCGGGATGATCCACTACCAGATCGGTCTCTCCTGACACTGCGAAGATGAGGGCATGCGCGTCGAGAGAGTGGTCCCCAACCTCACCGTGAGCGATCTCCGTTCCGCGGTCGCCGAACATTCGGCGGCGCTCGGGCTGAGGATTCTGATGGACCACGGGTGGATCGTGACCCTCGGAGACGATGACGGGCATCAGCTCAGTCTGATGACCCGAGACGCCTCGGCACCTATCAATCCAGACATCTCGGTGTTCGTCGATGACGTCGAGTCCGCCCTCGCCCGCGTCGAAGCGATGGGCTTGGCGATCGTGCATCCGCTGACCGACGAACGCTGGGGAGTCACCCGGTTCTTCTATCGAGCGTCTGACGGCCGCGTCGTCAACGTCGGGACTCACACCGACCGCGAATGACGGAGTGCGGATCGGGCATTCCGATCACGTTCCGTTCAGGACGGCATTCCCCCACGGGGCTCGGCCCACTGCGACGGGATCTTCTCCCGTGATGCACGCCGCTCGTCACGCTCGGTGATCAGCATGGTCCGTCGGAGCTGCGCGAGCACCGCACCGTGCGCTTCCCGCAACGCCTGGCGTTCATCGTCACCCAGCGCGGTGATCACGTCACGCGAGGTGCCCTTCCACCATTCATCGAGCGCGTCGAACAGAGTCGGCTCGTCACGAGGATCCACGAGCCCGGAGACGATGAGGTTCTTCCCGCCCGCGGGACGCGACTTCGCTGACGACACACCGATGCGCCAGAGCACGAGGGCGGCGATGCCGGATGCACCGAACATGATCAGGCCGAGAACCACCGAGTGCGGCTCGTGCCTGTCGACCTCACCGAGGCGGAAGACCACGACCCCGGCCCCGAAGAGCAGCCACAGACTGCCCAGGAACATCGCCGCGCGAGCGGACGCGTGCGAGCCCCAGATCTCGCCGGACCGCCGCTTGCGCTCGAGTGCCCAGAGCATCGCGACGCTGAGGACCGACAGCGTGCCCGCGAGCAGCATCCCGTCGTTCAGCGCCAGGGCTGTCCTGCCCGTGCGGGAGATCGCGACCAGCGCAACCGCAAGCATGCCAAGCACGATCGCCCCGACGAACAGCACCCGGAGCACGAGCCGGCTCCGATGCACCGACTGGGCTGTGGGCGCCTGGGCCGTGCGAAGTGACTCGCTTCGACGAGCACCGTTCACGCGTTCGACGACGTCGCGACGATGCGCCTCATGCGCATCACGCAGTGCCGGATGCACCGCGAACAGTGCGACGCGCCAGGAGTCGGCGACAGCCTGTTCGCGGCTTCGATAGTCAGCGTCACCGACCAACTCATCGATCCGATCGAGTGCTCTGCGTTTCACGGCCACCTCGACAGCCTAAGTCGATGGCCACCGGTGTAGGTGGCGGTGCGTATACAGGTGTCGGAGGTGGCGCATACACGGGAGTAGGCGGCGGGGCCTACACCGGAGTAGGGGGAGGCTTGTACACAGGCCCGGGCGGCGGCTGCTACACGGGACCTGGCGGCGGGGCTTGTTCCGGCGCTTCCAGCCCGGCGCTGCGGAGGAACTGGCCGCCGATCCCGATCCTGTTGGCTTACCTGCGGCAACGTGGATTGTCCTACCAAGCTCAACTAATAGCGAAGGTGTACAGGCTGAACTAACGTCGCCGGAGCGCGACCTGACACCTGCGAAGGTGAGTAGCTCTGAGGTGCCACGCGTCTTGCAGATCGAGGGAAGACGGGCGGGGAAGTGCCTGCCACCGGCATTGACTCAGGCTCCGGCCCGACCCTCACGAAGGCGCTTCGTCACCAGCTCTTCGGGAACGCCGAGTTCGGCGGCGAGCCAGCATCGGACGAGCATGAGCCCTTCCCTTCCCCTCGCCCAGGCGTCGCGCGCGTCCGTGAGCGGATTGTCGGCGTGCTTCACACCCTTGTACGCCTTGTTGAACGCCGCGCACCACGCGCTGCCGGTGCCGGACTCGCCGACCACGGCGGCCGGCTCGTAGCCCAATGCTTCGAAGATGCGCGCGAGGGTGGCTTCGTAGTTGCCTGTGACCTTCTTGTCGGGGTTAGCTCGCTTGGCTATCGCATATCCGAGGGCTTCGAGGGCGACTGCAACCTGGAGCAGTCGTGACTCGACGGGAAGAGCGTGATCGAACAGCGCGCTCATCGCGATCCAGGTCGGGCGCGACCAGTACTCGTACTCGGACAGCCACGTCGCGACCCGACCGGCGTCCGCCTCATCAAGGTAGAACAGCGGCTCGTCGCGCTCCTCCAGTGCGAAGTCGGGATCAGCTTTCCGACCGAAGCTCGGTTGGTACGCGTCGCGCCAGTAGCGGCGCTCGTCTGTCGGTGGACGTTCTTGATCATCCTCACGCATGACGGAAATCAGCCGGGATGCGCATGGTCGCCCGTAGGCCAGGCACATCAGGTCCTGCATCATCCGATGCGCTTGCTGATGGGTGTTCCAGTCCACCAGCTCAGCACTGCGTGTGCGCACCAGGAGCGCGGTTGAGATCGTGAAGACTCCGCCCTTGGCTGTGTGGTTATGCCGGTAAGAGGTCTCAAGCTGTAGGTCGAGGGGACCCCCAAGCGGCACGGCGTCGAGGTTCTTCGCTACCAGAGAGACGCCTTCGAGGCGCTCACGCTTCTCGTCGAACAGGAGCTTGGTGGAGACCGGGACGCGCTTGGCCCACTTCGCCAAGCCGTTGATCTCTGAGGTCATCCCGTTCACGCCCACATAGTCGACGTCATGTGCGCCAGTGTGGATCACCCGCTGGTATCGGATGCGCTCGACTGAGTGCGCCAGGGTTGAGGCGGATGCGCCAAGCAGGTGAGCCTGGGTAAGCGTCAGCCATCCATCACTGTCGCGAAGAACTAGAGGGTCCGGGGCCTTCCGGTCATCGTCGTTCAGGCTGAACGCGTCAGAGAAGTCCAAGGCGCGCGGCCAGCTAACGATCACACCCTGGTCATCGAGTTCAGCGACGATGACCTCGTCCTCACCGGAGTCGCCCGATCGGGTATGAGCGATCCGAACAACCCCGGGTTCCAACTTCGTCGCCATCACTCCACCGCCGATGTCCAGTTGCCGCCGCGTCCCGTCCAAGTCTCTCGGAAGTCCAACGTTGTGCCACCTCACACGCCGATCCACAACGCCCGAACTACAGCGCACACACGGCAAATCCTCGATCTGCAAGAGGCGTGGCAGCTCTTTCGGCAGTTGAGGCCGCCAAGTTCGGGTCAGCCGACGCGCGCTAAGAGCGCGAGCAACGTGGACCGTTCCTCCGCGCTCAGCTTCGCGAACACTTCTTCCTGGATGCTCGCCATGACGCGACTAAGGCGACCAGTGGCCTGCTGGCCCGCGACGGTCAAGGAGACCAGCATTCGACGCCCATGTCCTGGGTCTTTGACGCGGGAGACGAGCCCCGGTTCTTCGAGTGCTCGCACGGTGTGAGTTACGTCGCGCGGGTCGAGCGAGGCTGCTTCGGCCAGCTCAGTCTGACTCATCTGACCGTGTTCAACTAGAGCGGCAAGACACCGATACCCGTAGCCGCTGACTCCGGCTTCGGCGAGGCGCAGATGGAGCGTCTGGTGCGAGCGGGTCGCGGCGGAACTGAGGACCCAGGTGGGAAGCACAGCGAGAGATTCAAGCATGACTATTGCCCTCTCTTGGTGTCACCAATATAGTCTTGGTACTACCAAGATACAGGAGAACCGATGCCCACCACACCTCCCCTCCCCACCGTCACTGGCCGCACCGAGAACGCGCTCCGTGCCCTGCTCACGAAGACACTCTCGACCACCCCCATCAGCTCATACCGGGGATGGGTTGTCCTGAACGCGGTGGAAGCGAACGCTTCCGCATCTGCGACGTCGTGGCGAGCCGCCGTCGCTGACGCGCTCAAAGTCGAACAGGGCACCATCGACGAGGTACTCGACGAGCTTCGATCCACGGACCTCGTCGACGACCACGATGCTGTGACGAGCTTCGGCCGCGTTGAGCTATCCGCGGCACGGGCCGTGGTCTCCGCTACCACCGCGCGCCTCGTGGAAGACCTCAGCGAAGCGGAACAAGAGACCACTCGAAGCGTCCTCGACCGTGTTCGCATCCGCGCAGAAGAACTCCTGCACGCATAGATCTGCCGATCCCCGCAACGCCCGTTCAACCGAAAGAACAGGCCAAAACACCCATGTGTGGGGGTTCGACTACGTCTGAAATTGTGGAGCCTAGGAGATTCGAACTCCTGACATCCTGCTTGCAAAGCAGGCGCTCTACCAACTGAGCTAAGGCCCCGTGAGGGATTTCTTGAGTTGAGGAGTGGGGCTACCAGGACTTGAACCTGGGACCTCTTCATTATCAGTGAAGCGCTCTAACCGCCTGAGCTATAGCCCCGTCAACCTCCAAGACTTTACCGGAGAAAGACGGAATTTCCGAATCGAGGGCGAGGACCCGGGAGTGTCCTCGCCCTCGACCGCGTTCAGCGACCCGGGCGGATCGTCGCCGTGCCAGCGGAGAGGGATACCTCGATGGTCCGGCGCGCACTCGACGCCTCCTGCACCTTCGAGTTGAGGGTACCTGCGCTGATGTCCTGGCTCACGGCGTACTCGACATCGGGCAGCGTCAGATCCAGCGATCCTGCACTGACATCGACCGTGGTCTGCGAGGGCGGTGTGCCGGTCAGCTCGACCGTGAGATCGCCCGCGGACACGCTCAGATCGGCGACGGTCACACCGTCGAGGAGGATGTCGGCGCGGCCCGCGCTCATCTCGACGTCGAGTTCCGTGGCGGAGCCGGTGACATCGAGCGCACCGGCGCTCACCGTGGCATCGAGCTCCCCGAAGTCTCCGTCCACATCGAGGCTGCCTGCGTCCAGTGTCAGGTCGGCGTCGAGCCTCGCGTCGCGCAGGCTCTCCGGGAGGGTGAGCACGGCGATCTGCTCGTCCCCGAACCAGCTGCCGAACCACCACCCGAACACGCTGTCCGGGCTGCGCACGATCAGTTCGTCGCCGTCGCGCTCGAACGTCCACGCGGGCCCGCGGCCATTGGTGACCGCCAGCTCCGCCTCGTCGACGTCACCGAACTCCACGCGCATACGGCTGGCGTCCGCATCCAGGTCGATGCCTTCGATGCCCCGAGCACTCACCGTCTGCACGGAATCCGGTCGATTCGCGGAGATGACGGAACCCGCGGCGGCTGCCACGGCGGTTCCTCCGGTGCCCAGAAGGGCGATCCCGCCCACCACCGCTGTCGCGACCAGGACGGCCGTAGCTCCGGACGAACGCCCCCCGGTGGGGCTGGGCGGAGGAGGGGTCGGTCCGCCCTGCGCGGCCGATGGCTGCGGCGGGGAAACGGGCGGCGGCGTGAGCGGGGTGTGCCCGCCCGGGAAGCCGTTGTTGTCGGTGGTCATCGTGCCACTCCTGTCTGGCCGGTCGGCGGCGTCGGACCGCCCGTGTTCTCGATGTGGGCGAGCGCGGCGAGCACGCGGCGGTTGCCGGACTCGTCGGGGTCGAAGCCCAGTTTCTGGAAGATGGAGGTGATGTGCTTCTCGACGCTGGCCTCGGAGAGGAACAGCAGTCCAGCGATCGCCTGGTTCGACTTCCCCTCGGCGATCAGCGCGAGCACGGTGCGCTCCCGTTCGGTAAGCCGCATCATCTTGTCGTCGCGGTTGCGCCGCGTGAGGAGCTGAGCGACGACCTCGGGATCGAGCACGGTCGCGCCCTCCGAGATGCGCTGGACCGAGGCCAGGAACTCGGCCACGTCGGCGACCCGATCCTTGAGCAGGTAGCCGAGCGGACCGCCCTGGGCTGCGATCAGGTCCGAGGCGTAGCGCTCCTCGACGTACTGCGACAGCACGAGGATCGCGAGCGACGGCCGCGTGGATCGCAGACTCAGCGCTGCGCGGATGCCCTCGTCGGTGAACGTGGGCGGCAGGCGCACGTCCAGGATGCAGAGATCCGGTGCGCTCGCGGCGACGGTCTGCTCCAGCTCCGCGGTGTCGGCGAGGGCGGCGACCACCTCGTGCCCCGCGTCCTCGAGCAGCCGGACGAGACCCTCTCGCAGCAGGACCGAGTCCTCACAGATCAGGATGCGCACGGTACGTTCACCTCCAGGCTGGTCGGTCCACCCTGCGGACTGTCGAGGCGGAAGGTCCCGCCTGCGGCGAGGATGCGGTTGGCGATGCCGTCGAGGCCGCCGCCGGGCTGGACCTGCGCACCACCGATGCCGTTGTCCTCCACGCGGGCCCAGAGGATGCTGCCCTCGCGCACGCGCACGGTCACCCGGGCTTCACTGGCCCGCGAGTGCTTGGCGGCATTGGTCAGGGACTCGGCGATCGAGAAGTACACGGCGGCCTCGGCCTCGCGGCTGCAGCGTCCGTCCATCCGGACATCGAGGTGCACGGGGATGTGCGACCTTCCTGCGAGGGCGGACAGAGCGGCGTCGAGACCGCGGTCGTCGAGCACGGAAGCGTGGATGCCGCGAGCGAGCTGTCGCAGCTCGGTGATAGCGGCCTTGGTCGAGGTGTGGGCCTCGTTGATCAGTTCCTTCGCGGCCTCCGGATCGTTGTCGATCTTCTGCTGCGCGAGTCCGAGCGTCATCCCGACCGAGACCAGTCTCGGCTGGACCCCGTCGTGCAGATCGCGCTCGATGCGCGTGCGCTCCACGTCGGCGGCACGAACGGCACCCTCACGCTGCGCCGTCGACGTGCGGACGCGCTCGGTGAGTTCGGTCTCCTTGCTGCGGATCACGATCGCGAGCGAGAGGGTTCGGTGCAGCAACGCCAGTCCGATGATCCCGGCCGCACAAGCGGCGAGGCCGAGGACGCCGATCAGCGGGGCCCAGGCCACAGGAATCCCGCCGCCGCCGAACGGTCCGATGACCGAGTCCGCAGCCGTGAGCGGGGCGAACGAGATGATGATCGACCACACCAGCCCCCAGAAGAGCCGGAGAACGACGAGGCCGAGAACGGCGGAGATGGCGAAGTTGGCCACCGCTCGCCACATACGGCCGTCGATGGCTTGCCGGCCGAGGGACCGCAACCAGCCGCCGAAGCCCGGACGATCGCGCGGTTGCACACGCAGAGGCGCGATCGGCGTGCGGTAGAGCGCGCCGACACGGGCGACTTCGAACCATCCGAGCCCGTACAGGGCGTAGACGAGTCCGACCAGGAGGATGATACCGATGCCCGCGGCGAAAAGCAGGCCGAGGCCGGTGCCGAGAAGGCCGCCGAGCATGCCGAAGATCACGCCGCCGAGGACGCCGACGCCCGCCAGATGCAGGATCGTGAGGAAGATGCGCAACGGCGGCTTCACCGCCGTCGCGGAAGCCGGGGTTGCAGTCTGAGTGGTCATGCATCCAAGGTACGGGTGGCCCGATGGGCGCGGCACCGAGCCACCCGGACACTCTGCTTCGGGTTTTCCGTAACGCCCCGGCCTGCTGCGCTCCGGCCACCTTCCTGCTTCACTGGGGTCATGACGATGCATGAGGCAGAACCGCACGGCGCCGGCACCGGTCAGCGGCTGAACTGGTTGCGCGCGGGCGTGCTCGGCGCGAACGACGGGATCGTCTCGGTCGCGTCCCTGGTCGTCGGAGTGGCCGGTGCCACGACCGACAACGCCGCGCTCCTCACCGCGGGCATCGCCGGCCTCGTCGGCGGAGCGATCTCCATGGCCCTCGGGGAGTACGTGTCGGTGAGCAGCCAGCGCGACAGTGAGCGCGCGCTGATCGCGAAGGAGCGCGAAGAGCTGCGCACGATGCCTGAGGTGGAGCTCGACGAACTCACCCAGCTCTACCGCGAACGCGGACTCTCCGACGAGACGGCACGGCAGGTGGCGGTCGAGCTCACCGCGCACGACGCCCTCGCCGCGCACCTGGAGGTCGAGCTCGGCATCGACCAGGACGACCTCGTGAATCCGTGGCATGCGGCGTTGTCCTCGGCGATCGCCTTCACTCTCGGCGCACTCCTACCCTTGCTGGCCATCCTCCTCCCACCCCCGGAATGGCGGGTGCCGGTGACCTTCGTCGCAGTCCTCCTGGCACTGGCCGTGACGGGAACGGTGTCGGCCAGGATCGGAGGGTCGGCGCCGCTGCGCGCATCGATCAGACTGGTGCTCGGGGGCGCGCTCGCACTCGCCGCCACCTGGCTCATCGGAACTCTGCTGGGCACCACCGGCGTCGTGTAGCGACCGCACGACGGAACGACGAAGGGCGGATGCCGCAGCATCCGCCCTTCGTCGTGTCCGCTTCGGGGATCAGTTCGACATGAAGCCGACGAGCAGTCCGCCCGTCACCTTCACGGCGAGGTTGTAGATGCCTGCGACCACGGCGCCGAGCACGGTGAAGACGATGAGGTTCAGGATCGCGACGACCGCCGCGAAAGCCATGACCTGCGGCAGTCCGACGACCTCGGAGAGCACGAAAGCGTTGTCGGTGATGCCGACCAGGAAGCTCTCGGCGGTGCGGATGATCCCCGTCGCCTGGAG
This sequence comes from Microbacterium paraoxydans, assembly GCF_020524545.1. GTDB lineage: Bacteria > Actinomycetota > Actinomycetes > Actinomycetales > Microbacteriaceae > Microbacterium > Microbacterium paraoxydans_C. The sequence goes on from NZ_JAIVLG010000007.1 coordinate 27,397, forward strand.
CACGAGGAAGATGAGGAAGAAGGACACCATCGTGACGACGGCGAGCGCCACGGCTCCGAGGAACGACAGCTTCACCGCGGACCAGAAGTCGACGTAGACGAGACGGAGCCGGACCTGCTTCCCGCCTGTCTTGCGTGTCGACTTCTTCGCCAGCTTGTCGGCCACTGTACTCATGCGTCTGTATCCTCGGGGGTTTCTGTCGTCTCAGGTGCCTGGGTCTCGGCATCCTCCGCTTCCGCCTCTTCTTCGGCGAGGCCACGCTCACCGTTACGGGCGATGGCGAGGATGCGATCGGCCTCCGTCGTCCGGGCGAACACCACTCCCATGGTGTCGCGACCCTTGGCGGGGACCTCGGCCACGGCAGAGCGTACCACCTTGCCGCTGGACAGAACCACCAAGACCTCGTCGTCCTCCGCGACGATCAGACCGCCCGCGAGCGTGCCCCGATCGTCGTTCAGCTTGGCGACCTTGATGCCCGTTCCGCCACGGCCCTGGACCCGGTATTCCTCGATCGCGGTGCGCTTCGCGTAGCCGCCGTCGGTGACCACGAAGACGAACTTGCCCGCGGCGGCGACGGAGGCGGAGAGCAAGCAGTCATCGTCGATCTTGAACTTCATGCCTCGAACGCCCGCGGTCGCACGCCCCATCGGACGCAGCGCCTCATCGGTGGCCTCGAAGCGCACCGACATGCCGCGTCGGCTGATGAGGAGGATGTCGTCCTCCGCATTCACCAGGAGCGCGCTGACCAGCTCGTCCTCGTCGTTCAGACGGATCGCGATGACGCCGCCCTGGCGATTGGTGTCGTACGCGTCGAGTCTGGTCTTCTTGACGAGACCCTCCCGCGTGGCGAGCACGAGGTAATCCGCCACCTCGTAGTCGCGGATGTCGAGCACCTGCGCGATGCTCTCGTCGGGCTGCAGCGCGAGGAGGTTCGCGACGTGCATGCCCTTCGCGTCACGGCCGGCCTCCGGCACCTCGTAGGTCTTCGCGCGATAGACCCGGCCCTTGTCGGTGAAGAACAGCAGCCAGTGGTGCGTCGTGGTCACGAAGAAGTGCTCGACGATGTCGTTCGCCCGCAGCTGCGCACCCTTGACACCCTTGCCGCCGCGGTGCTGCGAACGGTAGTTGTCGCTTCGCGTGCGCTTGATGTAGCCCTCGCGCGTGACGGTGACGACCATCTCCTCTTCGGCGATGAGGTCTTCCATCGACACGTCGCCGTCGAAGCCGTGCAGGATGTGCGTGCGGCGCTCGTCGCCGAAACGGTCGACGATGCCGGTCAGCTCTTCGCGGATGATCCCGCGCTGGCGGCCCTCATCGGCGAGGATCGCCTTGTAGTCGGCGATCTGCGCTTCGAGCTCGTTCGCCTGGTCGATGATCTTCTGACGCTCGAGCGCGGCGAGGCGACGCAGCTGCATCTGCAGGATCGCATCGGCCTGGAGCTCGTCGATGTCGAGAAGCTTCTGGAGTCCCTCGTTCGCATCGGCCGTGGTCTGCGATCGGCGGATGAGCGCGATGACCTCGTCGAGCGCATCGAGCGCCTTCAGGTATCCGCGCAGGATGTGCATCCGCTTCTCGGCCTCGCGTAGCCGGAACTCGGTGCGCCGCACGATCACATCGATCTGGTGCGAGATCCAGTGCGTGATGAAGCCGTCGATCGCGAGCGTACGCGGCACGCCGTCGACGATCGCGAGCATGTTCGCGCCGAAGTTCTCCTGCAGCTGCGTGTGCTTGTACAGGTTGTTCAGCACGACCTTCGCGACGGCGTCGCGCTTGAGCACGACGACCAGACGCTGGCCCGTGCGGTCCGAGGACTCGTCACGGATGTCGGCGATGCCGGTGATCTTGCCGTCACGGGCCAGGTCACCGATCTTGACCGCGACGTTGTCGGGGTTCACCTGGTACGGCAGTTCCGTGATGACCAGGCAGGTGCGCCCCTGGATCTCCTCGACGTTCACAACCGCGCGCATCGTGATCGAGCCACGGCCGGTGCGATACGCCTCGTGGATGCCCTTGGTCCCCAGGATCTGAGCGCCCGTGGGGAAGTCCGGTCCCGGGATGCGCTGGATCAGACCGTCCAGCAGCTCCTCGCGGGAGATGCCCGGGTTGTCCAGCGCCCACAGTGCGGCGTCCGACACCTCGCGCAGATTGTGCGGGGGGATGTTCGTGGCCATGCCGACCGCGATGCCGACGGAGCCGTTCACGAGCAGGTTCGGGAACCGGGCGGGCAGAACCGTCGGCTCCTGGGTCTGACCGTCGTAGTTGTCGGTGAAGTCGACGGTCTCCTCTTCGATGTCGCGCACCATTTCGAGCGCGAGCGGAGCCATCTTCGTCTCGGTGTATCGCGGAGCGGCGGCGCCCATGTTTCCCGGGGAGCCGAAGTTGCCCTGGCCGAGAGCGAGCGGGTAGCGCAGGGACCACGGCTGGACGAGTCTTACGAGAGCGTCGTAGATCGCCGAGTCGCCATGCGGGTGGTACTGACCCATGACCTCGCCGACCACACGAGCGCACTTCGAGAACGACTTGTCCGGGCGGAACCCGCCGTCGTACATGCCGTAGATCACACGGCGGTGCACCGGCTTGAGACCGTCGCGCACGTCGGGGAGGGCGCGCCCCACGATGACGGCCATCGCGTAGTCGAGGTAGCTGCGCTGCATCTCCGACTGCAGGTCGACCTGGTCGATCTTGCCGTGATCGTGGTCGGGTTCGGTGCGTTCTTCGTCAGTCATGAATCAATCTCTCTGTCACACGTCTGGTCTGAGCCCGTGGGCATCAGATGTCGAGGAAGCGGACGTCCTTGGCGTTGCGCTGGATGAAGCTGCGTCGGGACTCGACGTCCTCGCCCATCAGCACGCTGAAGATCTCGTCCGCCGCGGCGGCGTCCTCGATGGTGATCTGCTGCAGGGTGCGCGTGGTGTGATCCATCGTCGTCTCCCACAGCTCCTTCGGGTTCATCTCACCGAGACCCTTGTAGCGCTGGATGCCGGCGTCTTTCGGGATCCGCTTGCCGTTCTCGATACCGTGCGCGAGCAGGGCGTCACGCTCGGCGTCGCTGAACACATACTCGTGGGCGGCGTTCGACCACTTCAGCCGGTACAGCGGCGGCATCGCGAGATAGACGAACCCGGCCTCGATGAGTCCGCGCATGTAGCGGAACAGCAGCGTGAGCAGCAAGGTTGTGATGTGCTGGCCGTCGACATCGGCATCGGCCATCAGCACGATCTTGTGATAGCGGGCCTTCTCGATGTCGAACTCCTCGCCGATGCCCGTCCCGAAGGCCTGGATCATCGCCTGGACTTCCTTGTTGCCCAGCGCCTTGTCGAGACGTGCGCGCTCGACGTTGAGGATCTTCCCTCGGAGCGCGAGGATCGCCTGCGTGTGCGGGTCACGACCCTGCACCGCGGAACCACCGGCCGAGTCACCCTCGACGAGGAAGATCTCACTGATGGAGGGATCCTTGCTGGTGCAGTCCTTGAGCTTGTCCGGCATGGCCGCCGACTCGAACACGCTCTTGCGACGAGCGGTCTCGCGGGCCTTGCGAGCGGCGAGACGAGCGGTTGCCGCGTCGATCGCCTTGCGGACGACGTTCTTCGCCTGGTTCGGGTTGCGCTCGAGCCAGTCGCCGAGCTGATCGCCAACGACCTTCTGCACGAACGCCTTCGCTTCGGTGTTGCCGAGCTTGGTCTTGGTCTGGCCCTCGAACTGCGGTTCACCGAGCTTGATCGAGATGACCGCGGTCAGTCCTTCGCGCACGTCGTCTCCGGAGAGGTTGTCGTCCTTCTCCTTGAGGAGGTTGTTCGCCCTCGCGTACTTGTTGACCAGGGTGGTCAGCGCCGCGCGGAAGCCTTCCTCATGCGTGCCGCCCTCGTGGGTGTTGATCGTGTTCGCGTAGGTGAACACGTTCTCGGTGTAGGACGTCGTCCACTGCATCGCGACCTCGAGTGAGATCTTGCGCTCGGTGTCCTCCGACTCGAACGCGATGATCTCGTCGTTGACGACCTCCGCGTGACGCACCTTGTTGAGGTATTCGACGTAGTCGACGAGTCCTCGCTCATAGAAGAACACGTCGCCGGGCTGCTTGGTGACGGTCGCGCCGTCTTCCTCGACCTCGTAGGCGGACGACTCGCGCTCATCGCGCAGCTCGATGCGCAGCCCCTTGTTGAGGAACGCCATCTGCTGGAACCGTGTGCGCAGCGTGTCGTAATCGAACTCGATGGTCTCGGTGAAGATGGAGCCGTCCGGCCAGAACGTGATGCTCGTTCCGGTCTCCTCGGTCGCCTCGCCCTTCTCGAGCTTCTGCTGCGGGATGCCGCCGTCGGCGAAGCTGTGCCGCCAGACGAAGCCCTTCTGCTTGACCTCGACGTCGAACCGCGTCGAGAGCGCGTTCACGACAGAGGAGCCGACACCGTGCAGACCGCCGGAGACCGCGTAGGCGCCGCCGCCGAACTTTCCGCCGGCGTGCAGGATCGTGAGCACGACCTCGACCGTCGACTTGTTCGGGTCGGAGGAGTGCGGATCCACCGGGATGCCTCGACCGTTGTCGACCACCCGCACGCCACCGTCGGCGAGCATGGTCACGGTGATCGTGTCGGCGTATCCGGCGAGAGCCTCATCGACCGAGTTGTCGACGATCTCATACACCAGGTGGTGCAGACCGCGCGGGCCCGTGGAGCCGATGTACATACCAGGGCGCTTGCGGACGGCTTCGAGGCCTTCGAGGATCTGGATCGAATCCGCACCGTACTCGCCGGGCTGCTTCGGTTTGGGTGCACTGGTGCCCTCGGCCTCGGGGGTCCCCCCGATGTTCGATTCCGTCTCGTCAGCGGGGGATTCAGGCGTCATCAGAGGGCATTCTCCACATCGATATCACGAACTGCCATTCTAGCGGAGTTTCGTGTGGAAATGCCGCTCAACGGCCGTGTGTGGCCCTCTGAGCGTTTCGGACCCCTTGCGTGGTGTCCTACCCGTAGGTATCGCGCGGACCCCGCCCTGGAACGGCTCTGGGACCCCATTTCCAGGAGGGGACGTCCGGTCCGATGAACCGCAGGTTCTCGACTCCGGCATCCGGATAGCGTCGTCCGATCTCGGTGAGAATCGTCGCCCGCATGAACTGCAGGTTCTTCGCCCACGCCGTCGAGTCGCACTTCACGGTGAGAAGTCCGCGCTCGAGTGAGACGGGTTCGGAGTGCTTGGCGGTGTCGGCGCCCGCGAGATCCGCCCACTGCCGGACGAGGTCTTCCCGGGCCAGAGTGATCTGCCACCCCGAGTCTCGGCTCAGCTTGTCCAGCACCGCGCCGAGGGTGCCGGGATCCCTCCCGGGCGTGAACGGCGCGTTGTCATCATCGGTCGTGATGCGACGCTTGCGCTTCCAGCTCTTCGAACTCGGCTGCAGACCGCGCAGACGAAGATAGGTGCCGACCGTCTCCGGCACCTCGGAAGCGGGGGTCGCCGACGCGTCAGTCATCGACCGCCTCCCGTTCGTCGCTGATCGTCCCGGCGCTGATACGCACCACGTGTGCGTGCAGCACCTCGGGGATATCCTCCTCCACCGCGGCGGTCACCACGACCTGTTCGTACCCGGCCGTCAGGGAAGCGAGTCGTCGACGACGGTCGGCATCGAGCTCGGCGAACACATCGTCGAGGATCAGCACCGGGTCGCCCGCCGGCGATTCGCTGCGCAAGAGCTCCGCCGACGCGAGCCGGAGCGCGAGCGCGACCGACCACGATTCCCCGTGTGAGGCGTATCCCTTCACAGGAAGGTCGCGAACCCGGAGCACGAGGTCGTCGCGATGGGGACCGGTGAGCGTGAGACCGCGGTCGAGTTCGTTGGAGCGCTTCGCCGCGAGAGAGTCTCGGAAGAGGTCCGCGATTCGGTTCGCATCGCTGAGCCTGTCGACGGAAGAGACCCCCTCGGCGCCGGCTTCATCCTCTTCGGGATCACCGCCGCCGACCGAAAGCGCCCATTCGAGCTGCGGACGATGATCCGCCCCGGCGATCGCTTCGTACGCCTCGGCGACGGGCTGTTGAAGATCGAGGGCCAGTCGCTGACGAGCCGTGATGATCTCGGACCCCAGGGAGACCAGCTTGTCGTCCCAGACATCGAGGGTGCTCAGCCCCTCGCCCCGGATGCCCCGGGCACGCGCCGACTTCAGCAGAGCATTGCGTTGCTTGAGCACGCGGTCGTAGTCGGCGATCACGCCCGCCATCCGCGGAGTGCGCTGGATCAGGAGTTGGTCGCTGAATCGACGGCGGGCAGACGGGTCGCCCCGTACGATCTGCAAGTCCTCCGGCGCGAAGAGCACGACGTGTGCGTAACGGGGGAGCTGGTTCGGCTTGGAGGGAGAGCCGTTGATGCGGGCCTTGTTCGACCCCTGCCTGTTGACCTGCACTTCAGCGAGCACCCGCCGCTCGCCGTGCGAGAGCCGTGCCCGGATGACCGCGAACTCCTGACCGTCCCGCACCATCGGTGCATCGGACGAGACTCGATGCGAGCCGAGCGTGGCGAGGAACACGACCGCCTCCGCCAGGTTCGTCTTCCCCTGACCGTTGCGCCCGACGAGGACGTTCGGACCGCGGTGGAGGGCCAGTTCTGCGGTCGCGTAATTGCGGAAGTCGACCAGGCTCAAGTGCTCCACAATCACGGAGTCAGCCTACCTTCGGGGTCTGACACGTGTTCTTCTCCCGGCTTCGGGTGGGATCGCAGATGATGACGCTCCCTTCACTCGCAGAGCGGGAACCCTCCCACTTCGTGGGCCCCTCCCGATGCTCGTTCCGGGAACGTCATCATCTGCGACGGTTCCAAGGATCGACTCACCGGCTGATCCGGGATCGTTTCGGGTATGGAGGGAAGCGGAGCGGAATCAGCGGAGGAGGAGGTTCGGCTGCAGCAGGTACTTGAAGGAGTCGAGGCCCGCCTGGTCGACCGAGGTCTGGCTCGTGATCAGCACGGGGCTGAGCTTGTTGGCGTTGTCGCTCGACGTGAACGTCACGCGGACGAACTCGCTCTTGACCGCACCGAGAGCTTCGATCAGGTACTGCGGGTTGAGGCCGAGGGTGACCTCGTCGCCGCCCGACAGGATCGCGTCGACGGACTCGGAGGCTCGAGCGTGGTCACCACCGGAGGCATCCATGGTCACGCTGTCGGTCGAGAACGTGAATCGCAGCGGTGCGGCACGATCGAGAACGAGCGACACACGGCGGACGGCTTCGACGAGGTCGGCGGTGTTGACGACCGCATAGTGGTCGGTCTGCTCGGGGAAAAGGCGCCGGACCGGGGGGAAGTTGCCCTTGATGAGCAGCGAGGTCACGGTCTTGTTGCCGGCGGTGAAGGCGATGATCTCACGATCGCCGGCCCCGGAGAAGGCGACCTGGATGTTGCCGGCGTGACCGAAGGTCTTCCCGACCTCGAGCAGCGTGCGGGCCGGGACCAGTGCTGTCGCGTCGACGGACTCGCCGTCCCACGGAACGTCGCGGAGCGAAACCCGGTAGCGGTCCGTGGCGACCAGGCTCAGATTGTGGCCGGACACTTCGAGCTGCACACCCGTGAGGACGGGAGTGACGTCGTCTCGCGACGCGGCGAAGCCGACCTGCGCGATCGCGGTGCCGAATTCCTCGGCGGGAACCACACCGGAGGATCCGTTCACCTCGGGGATCGACGGGTATTCCTCGACCGGCATGGCAGCGAGCGTGAACCGTGCAGAACCGCAGGTGACGGCGATACCGCCGTCTTCCTCGACGGCGATCTCGATCGGAGCGTTCGGGAGTCGGCTGGCGATGTCCGAGAGGAGACGACCGTGGACGAGGATCGTACCCGGGGTCTCGACCGTCGCCTCGATGGTCGTCCGCGCGGACGCCTCGTAGTCGAAGGCGGAGAGGGTGAGGCTGGAACCGTCCGCCTCGATCAGCACTCCGGCGAGGATCGGCTGCGGATTGCGCTGCGGCAGAAGTTTGACGACGAACGAGACAGCCTCGCTGAAGACATCGCGGTTGACCTGAAACCTCACGGGTGCTCCCTTGTCGTCGAACTGTGACGCGTCGTCGTCGGCCCTGCCGTTGCAGGGCTTCCCATGCTAGCCCCACAGTCCTGCGTATCCCTACGTCGAGGTTTCCTGTCATCCGTTCGCCGGTTTTCCCCACCGTCTGGTGATCGGATCGCGCCTTGAATGACTTAACTCCTTAACGGTGTTAACAGCTGTGGATACTGTGGATAAGTCGGTGGATATCAGCAGCGAGTAGGGAACTACATGCTTGTCAGTTGTGGAAACCCTGAGGAATCCGCGGGATCCCGGTCCTGGGGGGAACCGAGGCGTTCCCGGAGTTATCCACAGGTTTGGGCGTCCGGGCCACATTCGTCCCGATGGATTCCACGATCATCCACAAGTTATCCACATGTGCATAGAGGCATCTAACGAGCGACCAGAATCCCAGTCCGGCACACAAAAAAGTGGAGGACCGCATCCGTTCAGGTGCGGTCCTCCACTTTTTTGAGAGGTGCGGCGTGTCAGCGTCGGCCGAGCTGGGTCGTGATCTCGGTGACCTGGTTGTAGATGGAGCGGCGCTCCTTCATGAGCTCGCTGATCTTCTTGTACGCGTACATGACGGTGGTGTGATCGCGGTTGCCGAACAGCTGACCGATCTTCGGCAGCGACAGACTCGTGCGCTCCCTGCACAGATACATGGCGATCTGTCGTGACGTGGCGATCTGCTGCGACCGGCTCGATCCGTAGAGGTCGTCCACAGTGAGCTTGAAGTACTGCGCCGTCGCGGTGATGATGTCGGTCGGCGAGATGATGTTGTCTTCTGTCGTGTCGATGATGTCGCGGAGGACGGTCTGCGCGAGGGAGATGTCGAGGGCCGAACGGTTCAGGCTCGCGAACGCGGAGACACGGATGAGTGCGCCCTCCAGCTCGCGGATGTTCGAGGAGACGACGGTCGCGATGTACTCGAGCACCTCGTCGGGGATGTGGAGCGCCTCGCTCTGCGCCTTCTTCCGCAGGATCGCGATGCGCGTCTCGAGGTCCGGCGCCTGCACATCGGTGATGAGCCCCCACTCGAAGCGGCTCCGCATCCGGTCCTCGAAGCCCGTCAGATGCTTGGGCGCGACATCACTGGTGATGACGACCTGCTTGTTGTGATCGTGCAGCGTGTTGAACGTGTGGAAGAACGCTTCCTGAGTCTCGGCGCGCCCCTGAAGGAACTGGATGTCGTCGATCAGGAGGATGTCCACGTCGCGGTACCTGGCCTGGAATGCGGCACCGCGGTTGTTCGCGATCGAGTTGATGAAGTCGTTCGTGAACTCTTCGCTCGAGACGTAGCGGACCTTGACCCCGGCATAGAGGGACTGCGCGTAGTCGCCGATCGCGTGGAGGAGGTGCGTCTTGCCTAGTCCGGAGTCGCCGTAGATGAAGAGCGGGTTGTACGCCTTGGCGGGCGCCTCGGCCACGGCGACCGCTGCGGCGTGCGCGAATCGGTTGGACTGGCCGATCACGAAGTTGTCGAAGGTGTACTTCGGGTTCAGCCGCGACTCGTGCCGCAGCTGGGTGGGCTGTTCCATCGGGGATTCGATGCGGATCTGCTCGGTGCGTCCGAAGTCGCCGACGGCGATGGGAGCCGTCTGCTGCTCCGCCAGTTCGTGGTTCACGACGACGCGGTACGAGGTGACCTCGTCTCCGATGTGCGAGAGGGCCTCCATGATCGGGAGTCGGAGACGCTTGTTGATCTGCGCTGCGGTCAGATCGTTGGGGACTTCGAGGTACAGGGTCGCGGACATGACGCCGGCCGGGACGGCGAGGCTGAGGAAGCCCTGCAGCTGGGGGGTGACGCGATCGTCGTCGGCCAGCAGCTCCTGCACCGTGGTCCAGATCGGCACGTCGGGCTGGGCGGGTGATGTCATGACGCTCCGGACGAGGAATCGAGGCGGGGTCGACGTGCCGTGCCCCCTGTGGATAACTTAGGATGCCACGGTAGTCATCCCGGCTGTGAACGGCAACCTGCCCTTGAAAACACGCGCGCGTGTTGCGCTCGCCGGGCGCGCCACGGTTGTGGATAATGGCTGTGCGGTGCGTGCTGTGCCGTCATCCCGGAAGCGCGCAGATTTGCTCTGCGCGCCGGTACGACGTACCCTAAGTCGGTTGACTTATGCCATTTTTGGCAGTTCCCCATGTCTCCGGTCGAAGTGAATCCGGTGGCAGCATTCCCGGAGTGATCCCATGAGCAAGCGCACTTTCCAGCCCAACAACCGTCGTCGCGCCAAGAAGCACGGTTTCCGTGCCCGCATGCGCACGCGTGCCGGCCGCGGCATCCTCGCTGCACGCCGCGCGAAGGGCCGCACCGAGCTCTCTGCGTAGTCCACTGTGCTCGCCCGCCCGTATCGACTGACCCGCGGGAGCGACTACCGTCTGGTCGTTCGACGCGGATCCCGTTGTGGTGGGGCGCGCGTCATCACCTCGGTGCTGGCGACGGGCGAGAACAGAGCCGCAAGGTTCGGATTCATCATCAGTAAGCAGGTAGGCACCGCTGTGGTGCGCAATACCGTGCGTCGGCGACTCAAAGCCGTGTGCGCGGAGGCGTTGCCGCGCGTACCTGAGGGCACGGATGTCGTCATCCGTGCCCTTCCTGCATCCTCCAGCGCGTCTTTCGCGGAGCTGCGCGCCGACGTCGATCGCTGCCTGAGCAGACTCGCTTCGGCAACGGTGTCGGCATGACCGCGCTACCGGCTTCTTCCGTGGGGACGGCGCGATGGCACGCGCGGGACCTGGTGCGGACCATCCCGGTGATCCCCCGGAATCTCGTGCTCGGTTTCCTCACTGCGTACCGCAAGGTCATCTCTCCGATGTACGGAGATGTCTGTGCGTATTACCCCAGCTGTTCGGCTTACGCTGTAGGTGCGGTGCAGCAGCACGGTGCAGTGAAGGGAGCGGCGCTCTCGGCGTGGCGCATCCTCCGCTGCAATCCCTGGACCAGCGGCGGCGTCGACGACGTCCGGCCGCACGACCACTTCCGTTACGACTTGACCGCTCATGGTTTCGTCGTCCCTTCCCGAAAGGACTGATCGGTGGGTCTTGACCTTCTGCTCGCCAGCGCCACTCCCAGCCCCGACTCTGCGGCGGGGGGCTTCGACCTGCTCGGCACCATCCTGTGGCCGCTGAAGTGGGTCGTCGAGCTGATCCTCGTCGCCTGGCACTGGCTTCTGACCACCGTCGGTCTTCCGTCTGCGTCCGGTCTCACCTGGGTGCTGTCCATCGTCGGTCTCGTGGTCGTGGTCCGTGCTGCCCTGATCCCGCTGTTCGTAAAGCAGATCAAGAGCCAGCGCAAAATGATGGAAATCGCTCCTGAACTGCGGAAAGTTCAGGAGAAGTACAAGGGCAAGAAGGATCAGCTCTCTCGCGAGGCCATGAGCCGCGAGACGATGGCGCTCTACAAGAAGCACGGCACGACACCGATGTCGAGCTGCCTGCCTCTCCTCGTTCAGATGCCGATCTTCTTCTCGCTGTACAGCGTGCTGAGCGACGTCAAGAAGCACGCGGAGCAAGGCCTCGGCGGTGTGGGGTTGCTCAACCCCGAGCTCACCAAGGAGTTCTACGACGCCAAGCTCTTCGGCGTCGCGTCGCTGCACGAAACCCTCGGCAACGCGGTCGATGCCAACAACACCACGGCGATCATCATCCTCGTCACGCTCGTCGTGCTCATGATCGCGTCGCAGTTCTTCACTCAGCTGCAGATCATCTCGAAGAACCTGTCGCCGGAGGCCAAGACCGGCCAGGCGTACCAGATGCAGAAGATCATGCTGTACGTCCTGCCGCTGGGGTTCATCTTCTCCGGTGTCTTCTTCCCGCTCGGCGTCGTCGTCTACTGGTTCATCTCCAACCTGTGGACGATGGGACAGCAGTTCCTCGTCATCCGGGAGATGCCGACCCCGGGCTCAGAAGCAGCCAAGGCTCGTGAGGAGAGACTCGCTCGCAAGGGGAAGGCGATCGACTCATCCGGCAAGGTCGTCCCGATGGCCGTGTACGAGGCCGAGCAGCAGCGTCTGCTCGAGGAGGCCGAGAAGGCGAAGGCTGAGGCCCCCAAGCGTCAGCAGCCAGTGGGTAAGAAGCGTGCGAAGAAGAAGGGGAGCGGTTCATGAGTGAGACCATGACCGAGAACACCGAGCCGACCGTGGCTCAGCTCGAGAACGAAGGCGATGTCGCCGCGGACTACCTCGAGGAGCTCCTCGACATCGCCGACATCGACGGTGACCTGAACCTCGACGTGCGCCAGGGGCGTGCGTATGTGTCGGTGGAGGCGGAGGGCGACGCTCTCGCGCTTCTGTCGGCGCCCGATACGGTGCAGGCACTTCAGGAGCTCACCCGCCTGGCTGTGCAGAGCAAGACGGGATCGTTCTCCCGTCTGATCCTTGACATCGCAGGCTCCCGCGACACGCGCCGCCGGCAGCTTGAGACGCTGGTCGACGCTGCGGCCGCGAAGCTCGACGAAGGTTCCTCGCAGGCTTCTCTTCCTTCTATGTCGAGCTACGAGCGCAAGCTGGTGCATGACATCGCTGCCGACCGCGGTCTCGTCTCGGAGTCCTATGGCGAGGGTGCCGACCGTCACACGGTTCTTCGTCGCCGCTGATGTTTCACGTGAAACATCGCTCCGGGACCGCAGATGACTGAGGTCGAGAACGAGCCCGCCGTCGCCGCGGAGCTCTTCGGAGATCGGATCGACGTCGCACGAGCTTTTACCGCTGCCCTTGCGCGTGAGGGGGAGGAGCGTGGGCTGATCGGCCCCCTCGAACTCCCTCGTCTGTGGACTCGGCACATCCTCAATAGTGTGATCGCTGCTCCCCTGTTCCACGGCTCGGTCGCCGACATCGGATCCGGGGCGGGTCTGCCGGGCGTGGTGCTCGCGATCGCACGTCCCGATGTGACGTGGACGCTCATCGAGCCGATGGAGCGTCGCGTCACCTGGCTCACCGAGCAGGTGGAGGCGCTGGGGCTGACGAATGTGGTCGTGCAGCGCGCGCGGGCCGAAGACGTTCGCCCGGCAAACGGGTTCGATGTCGTCACCGCGAGGGCTGTGAGTGCTTTGCGCACGCTCATCCCTCTCACCGCCCCTCTCGTGTGTGACGGCGGCGAGCTCGCGCTGCTCAAGGGCATGAACGCTGCGAACGAGATCGAAGCGGCGCAGAAGCAGATCAAGAAGTTCCGTCTGACGGACGTACGGGTCGAGGTATTGGGCGAGGAGGTTCTCACCGAGACGACGCGGGTGGTTCGCGCACGCGTACGGTAGTTCCCCCTTGTTTCGACGCGGGGTGTTTCACGTGAAACACCCCGCGTTCCTTTTTGGTGGTGGGGTTCTTCAGGGTGTTCGTCGGTCGAGCTCGCCACTGTGTGTCGGGGGAGACGCTCTTGCGGATGATGTCGGTGCAGTGGCGTGCGTGTAGGCAGGGGTGCTCCGTGGTCGCGTCACTAGCGAGGCGTTCGTGGTACGGGATCATGTTTCACGTGAAACGGTATGGGTGTGTGGTGAGTGCGTCTCTCTGGGCGTCCGAAGGCACACGTAGGTGACGGTGGGGCCGAGAGTGTCGCGTCCTACGGCACGTGGTGGCCCGTGAGGTCGTGACCCTGTGCCCGCTGCGCGCATGCGGGTGTGGGGGGAGCCACATCGAACGGGTCAGCATCCAGAAGATCATCCGCTGCGGCTTGACAGCACGTCGCTTCACCTGTTGTTCGGCCCTGGGCCGCGAGGGCGTGCCGTGCGCTGCGTGCGCAGACCGACCTTGCCTCGCGCTCACGACTTCACTCGAACTGGCGGTCCGCCGTGGAGGTTGTTTCACGTGAAACAACCTCCACGGAGCGTGTCCCGGGGCTTCTGGGTACCGCAGTCCAAAAGCGTCGCCGGTCCATGCCATGCCGCGGATCCACTCACGCCGGCGGGCCGCAGGCGGTGCTCGTGACCGTTGTTTCACGTGAAACGACACGTGCAATGCCGCAACGAGTGCAGCTCCCCTTCGTGAGCGAGGCGGTCGAACTCCTCCCCAAGACCTGCACTCGGGTTCTCTGGGATTCAAGACCGCCAGCGCACCTGATCCCCGATTGCTGCCCCGCGTGGATCACGTGTTCGCTGCTCCGAGTATTGCCGTCGCCCGCGTACAGGAATCCTTGCTGGCATGACCGTAAGACCCCTGCTTCGGAAGGTTGTTCACGGAAGCTGCCGAGACAGTGTCGTGAGAAGCCGGTGCTCAGATCGAGCGGATGCGTCCGGGAGAAGTCGTGCGCTTGACGGTCGATGCGCTGTGCGGCCGAATCCAGAGGAAAGGTCGACGCCGCTGGCGTCCCTGCGCGGAAGGGGCCAGTTGTCAGGGCCACCTGGAGGTATCAGCGCGTCCGTGTCAGAGAGGTGTGTTTCACGTGAAACGTGGGCGCGGATGCTGTCCCACGATTCAGGACCGCTGCGGGGAAGGAAGGTTCCTGGAATCGCGGGCATGCGGCTGTTGTCGCCGTCGTCGAACGTCGTCCCTTGCGATTAGAGTGGAACGCGGCCCCGAAAGGAGTGGATGTTTCACGTGAAACAGTCCGAGAAGACATCGGCGAACGAATCGTTCGGGATGGACACACCGCTCGCGCGGGAACTGGCTGACCTCTCCGCCCGGCGGCGCGTGCTCGAGGCGGCGAAGGTGGAGTTCACGGGGGATACCCGCGTGCTGACCGTCTCCAATCAGAAGGGTGGCGTCGGCAAGACCACGTCCGCCGTCAACATCGCCTCGGCGCTCGCTGGTCTGGGGGCGAAGGTGCTGGTCATCGACCTGGATCCGCAGGGGAATGCCTCCACGGCTCTGGGGGTTCCCCATAGCGCAGACACTCCCAGCGTCTACGACGTGCTGATTGACGAGTTCCCTCTCGCCGAGATCGTCCAGCAGAGCCCGGAAGACTCCAATCTCTTCTGCGCGCCGAGCACGATCCACTTGGCGGGTGCGGAGATCGAATTGGTCGCACAGGTCGCGAGGGAGCATCGGCTCCGTCGGGCCCTGGAGGACTACCTCGCCGACAACGCGATGGACTTCGTGATCATCGACTGCCCCCCGTCTCTCGGTCTGCTCACCATCAACGCCTTCACCGCAGCATCCGAGGTCTTCATCCCGATCCAATGCGAGTACTACGCACTGGAGGGACTGAGCCAGCTCCTCGGAAGCATCCAGATGATCCAGAAGCACCTGAACCCGGCTCTTCATCTCTCCACGATCCTGCTGACGATGTTCGACGGACGTACGCGCCTTGCCCAGCAGGTTGCCGAAGAAGTGCGCACGCACTTCCCCGAACAGGTGTTGGAGACGGTGATTCCCCGTTCCGTCCGAGTGTCGGAAGCCCCGAGTTTCGGCCAGACCGTGATCGCCTACGATGGGCAGTCCGCCGGCGCGATCGCCTATCGCGAAGCAGCCGTGGAGATCGCGTCGCGCATCGCGATGCAGAGCAAGGAGAAATGATGGCGAAGCGCACAGGGCTCGGCCGGGGAATCGGGGCACTTATCCCCACAGCAGATCAGGCAGAGCGACCGGTCGACGTCTTCTTCCCCGGAGCCAGTCTGCGGCCGGAGGAGACCGAGGTGACGATCGCCCCGGAACCGGAGAGTCCCTCGCTCGAAGAGGTGCCCGGTATCCACCTGATCCAGGTGGACCCGAACTCCATCGTCGCGAATCCCCGTCAACCGCGGACGCACTTCGACGCCGATGACCTGGCAGAACTCGTACACAGCGTCCGCGAGTTCGGCGTATTGCAGCCTGTCGTCGTCCGCAAGAATGCGACAGGTGACTACGAGCTCATCATGGGGGAGCGGCGCACCCGTGCCGCGCGCGAAGCCGGCCTCGATCTCATCCCCGCGATCGTCCGTGACACCGCGGATGAAGACCTTCTGCGCGACGCCCTCCTCGAGAACCTGCACCGGTCCGAGCTGAACCCGCTGGAAGAGGCCTCGGCCTACCAGCAGCTTCTGGATGACTTCGGCATCACTCAAGAAGAGCTCGCCACGAGGATCGGCCGTTCGCGTCCGCAGATCAGCAACACCATTCGACTGCTCAAGCTGCCGGTCCCCGTGCAGCAGAGGGTCGCAGCCGGAGTGCTCACCGCAGGGCACGCGCGTGCGATCCTCAGCCTCGAGACCCCCGAATCGATGCAGCGCCTCGCTGACAAGGTCGTGAACGAGGATCTCTCGGTCCGCGCGACGGAAGAGGCGGCGAAAGCACAGCCGTCCGCGGGGAAGTCGGCGAAGGCGACTCCCGGGGCGCGACGTGCGTATCTCGACGAGGTGGCCGGAAAGCTCGGTGACCGGTTGAACACGCGCGTCAAGATTGCCCTCGGGGCGCGTAAAGGCCAGGTGACGATTGATTTCGCGTCCATTCAGGATCTCAATCGCATCCTCGAGGAGCTCGGAGAAAGCAGCTACGGCGCTGCTCGATGACATCCTCGGGGCCGATCCGGTCCCTTAGACTCGCGTCATCTCGACGACGAGGGGGAATGTGATGTCTGCAGCAGAGGGTTCAGCAAGCGTCCAACGCCGTGTGATCGCGGTCAGTATCGCGGCGGCGTTGGGTGGATTCCTGTTCGGCTTCGATACCGCGGTGATCAACGGTGCCGTCGATGCGCTCGCGGGGGACGTCTCGGGGTTCGATCTCGGAACGGCACTCAAGGGCTTCGCGGTGTCGTCAGCGTTGATCGGCTGTGCGGTGGGTGCATGGTTCGCCGGACCGGTGTCCAACAAGTACGGACGTATCCCGGTGATGGTGGGCGCCGCGGCGCTGTTCTTCCTCTCTGCGATCGGTTCCGGACTCGCGTTCAGCGTCGTCGACCTGATCGTCTGGCGTGTGATCGGCGGACTCGGGGTGGGCGCCGCGTCCGTCATCGCCCCTGCCTACATCGCCGAGGTCTCGCCGGCCGCGATACGGGGTCGGCTGGGATCGCTGCAGCAGCTCGCGATCGTGACCGGTATCTTCGCTGCGCTGCTCTCCGATGCTCTGCTCGCCGGCCTCGCCGGTGCCGCGGATCAACCGCTGTGGGGACTCACTGCGTGGCGCTGGATGTTCATCGTCGAGGCCATCCCCGCGCTGGTCTACGGGATCATGTCGTTGCGCCTGCCGGAATCACCGCGCTACCTGGTGCGCAAGGGCGAGTTGAAGCGTGCTGCCGAGGTGCTGGAGACCGTCACGGGAACGATCGACGTCGATGCGAAGATCACGGAGATCACCGGCACGATCGACACCGAACGCTCGGAGTCTCTGCGTGACCTGCGCGGGAGCCGCCTTGGCCTCAAGCCGATCGTCTGGGTAGGGATCCTGCTGTCGGTGTTCCAGCAGTTCGTGGGCATCAACGTGATCTTCTACTACTCGACCACCCTGTGGCAATCGGTCGGGTTCGACGAATCCAGCGCCTTGCTCACCTCGGTGATCACGTCGGTGACGAACATCGCGGTGACCATCGTCGCCATCCTCCTCGTCGACAGGGTCGGCCGGCGCATCATGCTGCTCGTCGGCTCGGTCGGCATGACGGTGACGCTGGGGCTCATGGCGGTCGCCTTCTCGTTCGGCACACTCGACGCGCAGGGGACCGCGACCCTTCCCGACCCCTGGGCCACCATCGCCTTGATCTGCGCGAACGGCTTCGTGGTCTTCTTCGGTGCGAGCTGGGGACCGCTGGTGTGGGTGCTCCTCGGCGAGATCTTCCCCAACTCGATCCGGGCTGGAGCGCTCGCCGTTGCCGCCGCGGCACAGTGGGTGGCCAACTTCTTCATCTCGACGACCTTCCCGGCTTTCGCGGAGATCGGACTCACCTTCGCGTACGGGTTCTATGCATTCTTCGCCCTCCTCTCGTTCTTCTTCGTGTTCTTCAAGGTGCCGGAGACGAAGGGGAGGGAGCTCGAGGAGATGAGCGATGAACTGGCCGTGCGGCGCCGGAAGGCCGTACAGGAGACGTAGGCTTGAGGTATGTCCGAGTCCGTTCAGCGTCGCGCCAGCCTCGAAGTGCTGCGCGCCGAGGCGGCTGACGAACTCGCGGTGCTCATCCAGGAGCGGCTTCTCAGTGGAGAGGACCCCTGGGAGTTCATGGAGGATCTGCCGAGCATCGACGAGCTCGTCGTGTATCTCCTCCGGGCAGACAACATCAACGCGAACGATGGGGTGCGCCCCAATGCCGCCCGGCACTATCGGGTCCTGAGACAGATCGCGCTCGAGTACCCGGAACTCACCTCAGCCGTGTGGGGTCTGCTGGACGAGACGCAGCGCCACCGTCGCTGGGACCCCACCGTCGCAGACGCGTCCTGACCGCGAAGCGCGCGACGGAGTGTGTTGCATACTCCGTGACCGAACAAAATCTTTACCACCTGTGCCAGACTTGAAAATCAATGACATGCGGTCGGCACGAGGGAGTTCTTCATGGCACAGCGCACGCGTATCGGAGCGGAGCGCGCGAGCGCAGACCCCGGGCTCCTCGTCGGTTCGCGGATCGGGCTCTTCACGAACTTCACGGGAACGATGCCCGACCTCTCCCGGAGCATCGACGCGCTCCAGCATGCAGGTGCTCCCCTTCACCACCTCTTCGGACCCGAACACGGCCTGGACGGCGCGGTGCAGGCGGGCGAGAGCGCATCGATCGAGCGCGATCAGCGCTCCGGGCTCCCGTTCAGTGACACCTACCTGACAGAGGGGGAGCGCCTCGACGCCATGATCGAGGCCACCGGTGTCGACGCGCTCGTGTTCGACATGCAAGACATCGGGGTGCGCTTCTACACCTACATCTGGACCATGTACGACGCGATGCGCAGCGCGGCGCGCCTGGACCTGCCGTTCACGGTGCTCGACCGTCCGAACCCCCTCGGGGGAGCGGTGCTGAGCGGTCCCGGAGTGAGCGGGTCGACGTACACGAGTTTCGTCGGACGCAGTGACATCCACCAGCGTCACGGCCTGACCGCCGGCGAACTCGCACGACTCTTCGCGTTTCGAGACCTCGCGGGCGAGGGGCTCAGCCTCGACCTCCGGGTCGTCGCACTGGAGAATTGGAATCCCGCGGCCGACTGGACGCAGACAGGGCTCGCCTGGGTGCCGCCGTCGCCCAACATCCCGACGCTCGACTCCGTGTACGCCTTCGCCGGGACCGGACTGGTCGAGGGGACGACGCTGAGCGAAGGCCGCGGAACGACGAGGCCTTTCGAGACGATCGGCGCGCCGTTCCTGTCCGCCGAGTTCGCGGAGGAGCTCCGCGGGCGGGACCTCCCCGGTGTGCTGGTCCGCGAGATCGCCTTCCAGCCCACCTTCCACAAGTACGCAGGCGAGACCGCGCGCGGCATCCAGCTGCACATCACCGATCACCGTGCCTACGATCCGGTGGGTACAGCCCTCACCCTCCTCGAGTGCGCTCGCGCGAGCGCTCCGCAACACGTACGCAGCCTCAACGCCGGGGAACGACTGGACCCCGGTGACGTCGGCTTCGCGCTCGATCGTCTGTGGGGCTCGTCCTCGCTCCGGGAGGCGCTCAACGGCGAGGGCGCATTCGCTCCGTTGCACAGCGCGCCGCAGAGTGTCGAGGACGTCTACGGTGAGGACGTGCTGCTCTACCCGCGCTGAGCGCCGCGGCCCGTCACCTCGGGGAGAGGGAATCGAAGAATCTCCGTCGCACGGCGGTGACGTCCGTGTTCTCCCTCGTGGGGTGCACGCGGTTGAGGAGCAGCACTCCGAAGTCCCCCGTCTGCGGGACCACGGTGAACGCCGTCCCCGTGAAGCCGGTATGCCCGACTGCATCGGCAGCACCCATCCACGACCGTTGACGCACGCGCAAGCCCAGGGCCTGCTCGAATCCCTCAGCACGCACTGACGGGGCTGTGAGAAGGCGCACCGATGCGGGCGAGAGCACACGCCGTCGTGGACCGCAGCCGTCCTCGCGGATCATGCATGCCAGCGCTGCGACGTCGTGGACGGTACCGAACAGCCCGGCATGACCTGCGGGCCGACCGAGTGCCGCAGCGAGCTCATCGTGCACCTCGGCGCGGACGAGGCCACGGTGGGGCTGGATCTCCGTGGCGACGCTGCGAAGCGGGTCGGGCTCCCACGTGAGGGATTCGGCGCCGAGCAGCGTCGCGACCTCGGCGACGAGCTGTGCGAGCGGACGGCCGGACACCCTCTCGAGCAGGGTGCTCACGGCGATGAACCCCACATCGGAGTAGCGGTGCTCGGCGCCCGGCGCGGAGACGAGCGCGGTGGACAGCACTGCATCGCGCAACGCGTCGCCGCGTAGTCCTGAGCGCCAGAGCCGACCTTCAGCGGGGAGGCCGGAGGTGTGCAGGAGCAACTGCCGCAGCGTGATCGTCTCGGATCCCGGACCGAAACCGATCGACAGCGTCCGAGAGCACGGTTCGTCGAGGTCCAGGACCCCGGAATCGACCAGGCGCAGTGCGGTCACCGTCGTGAACACCTTGGTGACCGAGGCGAGGTCGAACAGACTCGCCTCGGTCACGGGCGCCGGGTCGTCGCCGGACAGCGTGCCGAGCAGCTCGAGCGCATCGACACCCGAGCTGCTCCGCAGCGCGGCCCAGGCCGAACCCGGGGCGCCGTTCACCATCGAGGGATCACTTGCTCATGCCGGACGTGAGGCCGCTGATGATCTGCTTCGTCGCGAGCAGGAAGAGCACGACCAAGGGGATCGTCGCGATCGTCAGTCCGGCGAAGAGCTGTGGCCAGTCGGTCGAGTACTCGCCGAAGAACCGGGTGAGCCCCACGGGAAGAGTGTACGAATCACGATCGCGCAACAGGATCAGCGGGTAGAAGAAGTCGTTCCACACCGGCACGAAACGGAAGACGATGACCGTGGCCAGCGCGGGGCGGACCAGCGGAAGCAGGATCTGCACGAAGGTGCGGAACGGACCAGCCCCGTCGATGCGTGCCGCTTCCTCGAGCTCGATCGGCAGCGCGCGGAAGAACACCGTGAGGACGAACGTCGTGAACGGGATGCCGAGAGCCCCGTAGACCAGGATCAGGCTGAAGACGTTGCTGGTCATCCTCAACGAGTCGAGGAGATAGAACAGCGGCAGGATCGCGAGGTGCACCGGGAGCATGAGCCCCGAGAGGAAAACGGCCTCGATGCCCCGGAAGAACTTCGCGCGCGCACGGGCGAACGCATAGGCTGCGAGCACCGAGACGACAGTGGTCACGATGACCGAGCCCACCGTGACGGTGATCGAGTTGACGAAGTACGTGTCGAAGGACGCCGTGATCCACGCGCTCTGGAAGCTCGTGAACGTGGGCGGCACCGGGAGTCCCAGCGGCTCGGTAGCGATCTGCTGCTGCGTGCGCAGCGAGTTGTTCACCATGAGCAGCAGCGGCCCGATGGCGATCAGCGCGTAGCCCCACAGGAAGATGTTCGCGAAGAGCCGTCCGATGAAAGGCGTGTCGGAGGTGCGCTGCGACCGCCGACGCGGGGCTGAGGGACGCCCTGCGACGATCGCCTCGGTGGTGGGTTCAGGACGGGTGTCGATGACGGTGCTCATCAGAACAGCTTTCGTTCGGCGCGACGCATGGTCGAGGTGATGACGACCGAGATGACCATGATGAAGATGAACAGGACGGTCGCGAGCGCGGAGGAGACGCCGATCGAGTTCGGATTGCCCGACTCGAAGGCGGTGCGGTAGAAGAGCAGCATCATCACGTCGGTGGACCCCGCGGGGGCGCCGTTCGAGCCGGCCAACGCGAACGGGATCGCCATCGCCTCCATGCTCCCGATGAAGGTGAGCACGGTGATAATGCCGATCGTCGGGGTGAGCATCGGCAGGGTGATGTAGCGGAAGCGTTTCCCGGCCGTGGCACCGTCGAGAGAGGCCGCCTCTTCGATCTCCTCCGGGATGCCGCCCAAGGCCGCGCCGTAGAGCAGGATCGGGAAGCCGATCCACTGCCAGGCACTCACGAGAACGATGACCCAGATCGCCAACTGGGGATCACCGAGCCACGGCAGGGCGAGACTCTCAAGTCCCACGCCTCGGAGGATGGCGTTGACCGGCCCGAACAGCGGCGACAGCATGAGCGACCACAGGTAGCCGATGACCATGGGGCTGACCAGGTAGGGCAGGGCGAAGATCGTCTGGAAGAACCGCTTGGTGCGCTTGCGCCGGTGCAGCAGCGTCGCGATGCCGAGGCCGAGAGAGTTCTGGAAGACGAGGGCGCCGACGAACAGCAGCAGGTTGTGGCCGAAGGCGTTCCACAGCTCTGACGCATAGGGCTCCGTCGTGAGGAGCGTGATGTAGTTGCCGACACCAGCGAAGCCGCCCTGTCGGGTTCCCTGCCAGTCGAAGAAGGAGTAGCTGAGGGCCGCGAGCATCGGATAGAGGATCAGCACCGCGAACAACACCGCGGCCGGGAGCACGAAGAGCGCTGCGGTGGGTGTTGTCAGGGCGATACCCGTGCGGGTGCGGCGAGTCGACTTCTGGCGTCGGAGGGGGAGGGTCAGAGCCATGGGGGGAGTGTCCTTCGCTCTGTGGTGGGGGCGCCGGGTGACGCCCCCACCACGGGGGGATCAGGAAGCGGGCGTGAACCAGGTCGAGACGCCGGACTGCAGATCGCTACCGAGCTGCTCGGGCGTCTTGTCACCGAGGAACATCGCCTGGATGTCCGGTCCGAGCACGGCCGTACCGGTGGGGTCGCCGTAGCGGAAGTTCACGAGCAGCAGGTAAGGCGCCGGGTTGGCGGTGTACTGCTCGTTCATCTCCTGCATCAGCGGGTCGGAGTACGTCACGCCGGGGAGCGCCGAGAACTGGTCGACCTCGTCGGCGACGAGCTGACCGAACTCCTCGGTGGTCATCCAGTTGAGCAGCTCCGTGGCGGCCTCCTGGTTGTCGCTGGAGGCGTTGATGCCGAAGCTGCCGTCGGCGTAGCCGGGCGTCACGGCGTGATCGAGCGCGCTGTCCGGTGCCGGCGGGACCTCATAGACACCCCACTCGGTGTCGGGTGCCGAGTTCTGGAAGGTCGGAAGGTCGAACGAGCCACCGGGCCACTGCGCCGCCTGGCCCGAGGTGAACTGCAGCACCGCGTCGGCGACGGCGATCGCGTTGACGTTCTTGTCGAGGTACTTCTGCATGTCCTTGACGATCTGCAGGGAGGACACGTACGCCGGGTCCGTGAAGTCGACCTCGCCGCTGAGCACCTTCTCCTCGAAGTCCGCACCCCCGTAGTGGGCCGAGCCGACGATGTCGTGGAACATCGGGAGCACCCAATCCTCGCGGGCGCCGAGGGCCATGGGGGTGATCCCCTCGTCGAGGAGCGTCTCCTGCAGGTCGATGAACTCGTCCCAGTCGGTCGGCTCCTCGAGACCCTTCTCGTCGAAGAGGGTCTTGTTGTAGAACATCTGCATGGTCTGGTACGCGAAGGGGACGCCGTAGGTCTTTCCATCGTCCTTGCCCTGCGCGGCACGAAGAACCGTCGGATCGAACTGGTCCAGGCCGTCGACGATGTCGTCGATCGGCACGATCTGCTCGGACTGGATCGCCGGCTGCACCCCGCCGTAGGCGCGGAGCATGGCGATGTCGGGACCGTCGCTGCCTTCGAGCCCGGTGGCGAGGATCTGGTTGTACTCGGTGGGCTGGAAACCCTCGAACTCCACCGTCACCCCGGGGTGCGATTCCTCGTACACGTCGAACACGGCCTCCCACTTGGGAGAGGACGACGCCTGCCAGGACCAGATCTTGAGCGTGACGTCGTCGCCCCCGCCGTCCGCGCCGGAGGATGCCGGAGCACAGCCGGCCACGGCGAGTCCCGAGGCGAGAACGGCCGCGGTGAGCGCATAGCGCGTCGATTTGTGTCGCATGAGGTTCCTCTCGAATGGTGTGAGAGCCGCTCGTGAGGGCGGCTCCCCTGCTGGGAACAGAGGAGCATCGGGCCGTG
The DNA here is from genome assembly GCF_020524545.1 of Microbacterium paraoxydans. Taxonomy (GTDB): domain Bacteria; phylum Actinomycetota; class Actinomycetes; order Actinomycetales; family Microbacteriaceae; genus Microbacterium; species Microbacterium paraoxydans_C. The sequence goes on from NZ_JAIVLG010000007.1 coordinate 51,281, forward strand.
TCGGTATCGAGCGGGCACGGTGGACACCTCTGTCGTTCGGCGGATCGTGCACAAGCCCGACGCGCATTAGCCACTCTGGACAATAATTTTCACAAGCGCAAGCCTCGTCGAAAAAATGTTTTCAACACGAAACACCCCTGACATCACCCTCGATGCCGTGGCCGAGCACCCCAACCGCTGACGCCTGTCGAGAGGGCCGAACACGAGAAAGGGCCGCACCTCCCCGGGAGGTGCGGCCCTTTCGACTCAGAACGTCAGCCGATGAACGCGGCGAGATCCTTCTCGAGCGCGGGCTTCGGCTTGGCGCCGATGATGGTCGTCTTGACCTCGCCGCCCTGGAAGACCTTCATCGCCGGGATCGACGTGATCTGGTACTTCATAGCCAGCTGGGGGTTCTCATCGACGTTGAGCTTGAGGATGGTGATCTTGTCGGGGTTGTCCGCCTGGATCGCGTCCAGGACCGGCGCGACCATACGACACGGTCCGCACCACTCGGCCCAGAAGTCCACCAGCACGGGACCGTCGGCCTGCAGAACGTCCTGCTCCCAGGTCGCCTGGCTCGTAGCCTTTGCACTCATCAGAGTTCTCCTTGATTCGAGGTTCGCCTGCTACAACAGCCGACGAGGGGAAAGTGTTCCCGGACTACGCCGAGGCGGTGAGGACCTCGGCGGCTTCCGCAGCCGGGACCTCGACGGATGCGTCCTCGAGGTCTGCGAGGAAGTGCTCCGCGTCAAGGGCCGCGACCGTTCCCGTACCGGCAGCGGTGATGGCCTGACGGTACGTGGGGTCGATGACGTCGCCCGCGGCGAACACCCCGGGCACCGAGGTCTTCGACGAGCGGCCGTCGACCCAGATCGTGCCCTCGGGCGTCAACTCGAGCTTGTCGTGCACGAGGTGCGTGCGCGGGTCGTTGCCGATCGCGATGAACAGGCCGTCGATGGGCAGGTCGCGCAGCGTGCCGTCGACCGTGGAGCGCAGCTGCACACCACTGACCGAGTCTCCGCCGAGGACCTCGACGACTTCGCTGTTCCACACGAACTCGATCTTCTCGTTCGCGAACGCGCGCTCCTGCATGATCTTCGAGGCGCGCAGCGTGTCCTTGCGGTGGATGACGTAGACCTTCTCCGCGAAACGCGTGAGGAAGGTCGCCTCCTCCATCGCCGAGTCGCCGCCGCCGACGACCGCGATCGTCTTCTCGCGGAAGAAGAAGCCGTCGCACGTGGCGCACCAGGAGACGCCGTAACCGGACAGGCGCTCTTCGCCCTCGATGTGGAGCTTGCGATACGCCGAACCCGTCGCATAGATCACGGACTGGGCCTCGTGCTCGACACCGCTTCCGAGGATGACCTTCTTGACCGGCCCGTCGAGCTGCAGCTCGGTGACGTCGTCGTAGACGACCTCGGTGCCGAACTTCTCCGCCTGCTCCTGGAACTTCGCCATCAGTTCCGGACCCTGGATGCCCTCGGGGAACCCGGGATAGTTCTCGACCTCGGTGGTGTTCATCAGCTCGCCGCCGACCTCCACCGAGCTCGCGATGAGCAGAGGCTTGAGGTTCGCTCGGGCCGCGTAGATGGCAGCCGTGAATCCGGCGGGGCCGGAGCCGATGATGATGACCTGACGCATGTGCTCTCCGTCTTAGAAACTGCAGTCGAATGACCTTCGAGTGCTTCAACCCATGGTAACCGCGAGGCATTCCCCCGCCAGTGTGGTGCGGGTCGATCAGCGTCCGGGGAGGAACCTGCGGACCAGACCGCCGGCAGCCTTGAGCTCCGGGGCGCGCATCGCGGCGAGGATGGCGACGTAGACCACGATCACCGTGAGGCCGATGAGAGCGGTAGCGAAGACGCCCGCGATCACGCTCGACGTGGCCCAGCCGTCCGTGCCGCCCAGCAGCACGAACGTGCCCCACCCGGCGAGGCCGGCGGGGATGCCCGCGATCCCGAAACGGAAGATCGCCGTCACCCACGAGCGGACGTGCAGCCCGCCGATCTTTCGATGCAGCAACCACGTGGCGATGATCATCTGGAGGGTGCTCGCGAGCGACTGCCCGAGTGCGACAGCGGCGGCGAGAGACGTCAGCGGGATGACGCCCGCCTCCCGCAGCCCCAGGGCGATGAGGGCGGTGCCCACGATGAGGGCGCACTGGATGATCGTGAACCAGAACGGCGTGCGCGTGTCGTCGTAGGCGTAGAAGGTGCGCTGCACGATGAACAGGATCGTCAACGGGATGAGGCCGAACAGGTATGCGATCAGCACCAGAGCGGCTGCCTGTGCGTCAGCGGCCGACTCGGTGAAGACGCGGGATGCAGGTATCGACGCGGCAGCGACCGCCGCCGTGGCCGCCACGATGAAGAAGAGCAGCGTGCGGATGCTTTTCGCGATGTCCGCGCGGACGTCTTCGTGGCGCCCGGCCGCGGCGTGGCCACTGATCTGGGTGAAGTAGGGGGTACCGATCGACAGCACGATCACCGAGTACGGGAGCATGAAGATCAACCAGGCATTGGCGGTCACCGTCGCGGATGCACCGAGTCCCGCGACCTCGCTGACGATGTATCCCTGCAGCACCCCCGCGGAAAGGCTCGCGAAGGCCATCAGGAAGGTCCACCCGGCGAGGCGCCCGACATTGCCCAGACCCACGCCGCGCCAGCGGAAGTCGGGCTTCAGGGCGAGTCCCGTTCGTCGCCAGAACACCAGCAGCACGACGGCCTGAAGCGCGATACCGAGGGTGGCTGTGCCACCGAGCAGGGTGATCATCGACGGCGTCCAGTCGGCCGCCTTCGTGGACACCGGACCGAACAACGCGCCGAGGGCGATGAAGCCGGCGATCGAGACGATGTTGTTGATGACGGGGGCCCACGTGAACGGACCGAAGATCTTGCGTGCGTTGAGAGCTTCGCCCAGCATGGCGTACAGGCCGTAGAGGAGGATCTGCGGGAGGCACCAGTAGGCGAGCGCCGTGGCGAGGGCGAGTGTGGCCGCGTTGGCCTTGCCCGCGACGAGATGCACGAGCCACGGCGCGGCTGCGGTCGCGATTGCGGTCACCACCACCAGGACGACGGTGCCCAGAGTGAAGAGCTTCGAGATGAACGCATTGCCACCGTCGGCATCGGCGGTTGCCTTGACGATCTGCGGCACGATGACCGCGGTGAGCACCCCGACCGAGATCAGGGAGAAAACGCTGTTGGGCAGCTGGTTCGCGTAGGTGAACGCGTCCGCAGCCTCGGACGCCACCGACCCGATCACGCCGACGAGCACGATGCTGCGCAGCAGTCCCGTGACGCGGGAGACCATGGTGCCTGCTCCGATGATGGCGCTCGCGCGTCCGAGACTAGTCACGCTTCTCCTCGGCCACCGTTGCCACGGCATCGTCTTCTTCCACCGCTGTCTCACGGCGCTTGCGGCGGATCGTGCGGATCACGCCGAGAGCGATCAGAAGGACTGCGAGTCCTCCGAAGATCACGAGGCCGATCGTCTCCCACTCGGCACGGACCGCGACACGGATCGTCTGATCCCCTTGGATCTGCACACCCGTTGGGCTGTAGAGGCTGAGGCGCAGATCGACCTCGCCGCTGCCCACCCGTGCCGACACCGGAACCTTCACGCGCGTCGTCGAGTTCGGCTGCACGACCGTCTCGGTCATGGGTTTGACGTCGAGACGCGGGTCGGTGGGCGAGACGAACAACTGCACCGTGACCGGCCACGGCAGGTCGTTGCGGACCGCGATCGGGAGGTCGGCGTTGGCCGCGAGCAGCTGGATCGTGCTGGAGGGCGGGATGTTCACGGCGTCCAGCGTCGCCCGCGTCTGCGCCTGATGATCGGCGACGCTCTCGGTGAACGCGCTCGCCGAGGCCCCCACGGCCAGCGTGCGGAGGATCCTGATGCGCTCCGGACTCAGCAGCACCTGGGGGTCTTCGAGGATGGAAGAGAAGGCAGTGAGCCTCCCCTCGTCGGCAAGGAGCGTCCCCACGGCGGCGGAGCGGGTGGCGTCGGGTTCGGCGGTCACGGTCGCGGCGACCGGTGGTGTCGCGCGGAGTGAGGAAAGCGTGAATCCGAGGGAGTCCGCCGCCGAGATCGCATCGCGGAGGGCGTCCGCGCTGCGAGTCTCGTCCCGGTCCAGACCGATGAGCAGAGGAGCGCCGGCCGAGCGGGCCTGAGCGAACTGGAGACGCGCAGTCGCCTCCGCGAGGAGACGCTGGCGGTCGACGGTGCTTTCCTCCGCGGCGACGTCCGACAGCACCTCGGAGGTGGCCGTGTCGGTGACGAGGAGGTCGTACCCCGCCGCCGTCGCGTGGGCGGCGTTCCGTCCGCCGACGGCCGCTGACGACACGATCGTGGTCGTCCCCTCTCCGAGGTACCCCGTGAACGCGGTGAGGTCGGCCGCCGTGACGTCATCCTGCGGCCAGAGCAGCCGCGGCAGAGCGCCCTCGACCGCGGTGAGCTCCTCATCCCTCGGGAGGGCGGTGGACTCCGCGGCATCAGGAGTCGGGCCGGGCGTCGCAGCCGGGCCGTCCGTGGGGGTGGGCGTCTCCGGGGCCTGGGGGAAGTTCGCGTCGTCCAGGAAGGGGGCGAAGGTCATCGGCTGCAGCAGCTCGGGCAGGCCTGCCTGCGCCTGCGCGGCGGCATCCGCATCCCCGAACTGCAACGCGAACCGCGCGTTCGGAAGCCCGTCGAGCCGCGTGAGCCAGTCCTGTGCGCTCTCGGGTGCGGCCGTGCCGAGCGCCCGGATCGCGGCGATGACGGACGGGTCGATCGCGATCACGGCCGTCGTGCCCGCGAGGCCGTCGAGCTGCGCGGTCAGAGCGCCGTCGGTATCGGTGAGGGCCGCGAGCTCCTCGGCGGTCAGCAGCGATCCTCCCTCGGGCGTCGCGGTGAGCGGAACGATGACGCCGATCTGCGTCGTCTGCGAGTCCGCCACGACCAGCACGGTCGTCGCCGTCGTGTCGACTTCGGCCCCCGCGTCTTCGCCACCGGCCGTTGCGCCGGTGAGTTCCGCGCGTAGCGGGTACACGCCGGGGGCGAGGTCGCCGAGCGTGTCTTCGGGGACGAAGATCGTGGTCGTCCCCGAGTCGCCGGCATCGATCGGATCGGTCTCGTCGACTCCGATCGGGGTGAACTCTCCCGCAGCCTCGCCTTCGTCGAGCCAGCTCGTCACCGCCGCATCATCGGCCAGTGGCGTGCGGTTGAGCTCGACCTCGACCTGTCCGGAGCCGAGCCTCTCGTCGGTGCCGTTGTCGAGGGTGAGCAGTGCAGAGGTCGATGACCCCGGTGCGACGAGTCCGCGCATGCCTGCGGAGACGTGCAGTTCGACGGCCTGATCGTCGTCCTTGGGTGTCTGGTCCGCAGCGAACGCCGCGCCCGGTACGCCCAGGACGCACGTGCCCATTGCGATCGCGAAAACCGCGGTCCTGCCTGCGAGCCGATGCAGGCGCGCACGGAGGCCGGTTCCAGGGGTGATCGCGGTCATGGAGGTCTTCCTCGAGCGCCGGAGAGAGGCTGCTCGTGAGTACTGACCTCCTGATTCTAGGAGGCTCTACGAAGGAGAACCCTGAACACGCGTAGAGTGACGGCCGTGTCCGACACCCTCGCACCCGTCCCCGACCCACTCCGCAGCGCCGCTCTCGCGGCGGACCTCGATGCTGCAGACCTCCGTTCCGAGCCGCTTCGGCGACTCTGGGGAGAGGAAGCGGACGATGCCCTGGCGCGCGGGATGCGGGAGCCGATCCTGCGCGCGATCGATGGTGACACCGGCGCGCTCGCCACCCTCGGACGCCTCTTCGTGCTCGGGTTGCCCCAGCCGCTGGTGCCAGTGGCCGCGGCGCTACCGCGCCTCGGGGTGGATGGACTCGTCGCCCTCCGACTCGCGACGGCAGACGCCGACACCGTGACGCCGAGGGCGCTGCTGCGACCGCAGTCGTTCGTCGATGCGGACGGGGTCGGTGAGTGGTGGATCGCGAGCGACCTCGATGAGGTGGCTCTGGAGGGGGCGCTCCCGGATGATCACGTTCTCGGCGTCGGGGGCGCGTCCCGCACCCTCGCCGAGACCATCGTGCCGATCGAGGTCGATCGTGCCCTCGACCTCGGCACAGGCTGCGGCATTCAGGCGCTCCTGGTCGCCCGCCGGGCGGGCACTGTCGTGGCGACCGACATCTCGGCGCGCGCACTCGCGTACGCCGAACTCAACGCCCGCCTCAACGGGGTCGCCAACATCGAGTTCCGCCAGGGCAGCATGTTCGAGCCGGTCGCGGGGGAGGCGTTCGACCTGATCGTCTCCAATCCGCCGTTCGTCATCACGCCACGCGTCGACGGCGTCCCCGCGTACGAGTACCGCGACGGCGGCCTGATCGGTGATGCACTGGTCGAGCAGTTCGTTCGCACGGCCCCTGCCTTCCTGACGGAGAACGGAATCGTCCAGCTGCTGGGCAACTGGGAGTCCCGTTCGGGTGTCGGGGGCCTCGCCCGCCTCGCGGCCTGGGTGCCGGCCGACCTCGACCTCTGGGTGATCGAGCGCGAGGAGCTCTCACCGCTCGGGTATGCCGAGCTGTGGATCCGTGACGGCGGCACCACTCCGCGTGATCCCGACTTCACCCCGCTGCTCACGGCGTGGCTCGACGACTTCGCCGCCCGCGGCGTGACCTCGATCGGCTTCGGGTACGTCCTGATGCGGCGGGGCTCATCCGGGGTCCCACTGCGGCGCACCGAGAAGATCGGACAGCACGTCTCGAACGTCGGCGCCGCACTGGCGACGGGGCTCGCCGCCCATGACGTGCTCACCCGGGGCATGCCGGCGACCCTGGTGGTGGCCGCCGATGTCACCGAGGCGCGGCACCTCCTCCCGGGAAACGACGACCCGAGCGTGATCGAGTTGCGTCAGGGCGGGGGATTCAGCCGCACGATCGCGGTGGATCCCGCGCTCGCCGGTTTCGTGGGAGCCTGCGACGGCGAGCTGGCCGTGGGGCAGATCGTCGCTGCGCTGGCGGACCTGTTCGAGGTGCCGTTGGCGGACCTGTGGGCAGAGCTCGAGCCCCGCATCCGTGACCTCGTGCTGGACGGCATCCTGATGCCGGGGGAATAGTCCCCCGATACATGCGTTGGAATAGATCATGAAGGCTTTCGGATTCCTCTCTTTCGGTCACTACGCCGACGTCCCCGGATCGGCGACCCGCACGGCGGGTGACATGCTCAAGCAGACGATCGAGATCGCCGAAGGCGCCGACGAGATCGGGGTGAACGGCGCCTCGGTGCGTGTGCATCACTGGGCACGCCAGGCTGCGTCCCCGATGCCGCTGCTCTCCGCGATGGCAGCGCGGACGAAGCGCATCGAGGTCGGCACCGGGGTGATCGACATGCGGTACGAGAACCCGTTCCAGTTCGCCGAGGAGGCGGCCGCGCTCGATCTGATCGCCGACGGACGCATCGCACTCGGAGTGAGTCGAGGCTCACCCGAGACGGCGCTGCGCGGTTACGAGACCTTCGGCTACGTCGACGAGGAGGACACGGAGCGCGGCAGCGTGCTGGCGCGCGAGAAGTTCGACCTCTTCCTGCGGGCGATCGACGGCGAGGGCCTCGCCCCCGGCGACCCCAGGATGGTGGGAGCCGGTCGGTATCTGCAGATCGAACCGCAGTCGCCGACCCTCCGGGATCACATCTGGTGGGGTTCGGGCTCCCGTTCGACTGCGGTGGAGACCGGGCGCAAGGGACTCAACATGATGAGCTCGACTCTCGTGACCGAGGCGACGGGCCAGCCGTTCCACGAGTTGCAGCGGGAGCAGATCGAGTTGTTCCGATCGGCCTACAAGGAAGCCGGTCACACCGGTCGACCGCGGGTCTCCGTCAGCCGCAGCGTGTTCCCGCTCGTGTCCGACATGGATCGGGCCTACTTCGGGCTGCGCAGCGAGGAGAACGCGGACCAGATCGGCGTGATCGACGGATTCCGCTCGACCTTCGGGAAGACGTATGCCGCCGAGCCGGACGTGCTCATCGCACAGCTGAAGCAGGACGAGGCGGTGATGGCCGCCGACACCCTGCTGCTCACGATCCCCAACCAGCTCGGGCCGGAGTACAACCTGCACGTGCTGGAAGCGTTCGCGACGCACGTGGCGCCTGCGCTCGGGTGGCGGCCGAACACCGACGGACCGGTACAGGGCGACCCGGTCTGACCGCTGGCTCCTGTTGGCCTGGCTCGGCGAGAAACGGGTCCGTTCTGCAGCAAAGCCTTCTGCTGCGCAAGCTTGCGCTCTTCCTTCGCTGCAGCGACCTTCTGTCAGAAGTCGCCACGGGGCGACTGTCCGTCGGGGAGGTGGAAGCAGGGCGAGTACGAGTGGATCTCAATCGTGGATTGTTCGGCGTCGCCACCAGCCAGGTATCCGTCTTGATTGGGACCGTCAAGGATCACCAGCGGAGCCCCTTGCGCCGATTCTTCTCTTCGAGCTGTCCACCCGTCTCGACCGGCGTAGTCGCTGTGGATGTCGTTGATGATTTCGGTTACGTCGGCATCCTGAGTCAGAGTGACGATGGTGCCGCCCGCCCACATGTAGTTGCGGTCGCCGTCGCAGCTGAGGAGCGTGCCTGTCGCATTCTGATCTACCGATACGACCAGCTCTTCGGGCGCGTGGGTGGTGATCTCCAACTCGCCCGCTTGTGCGATGGCCTTTGCTTCCTCAACAGTCAAGGTGTCCTCGGGCGGCGTCGGGGCGCATCCAGCGAGTCCGATCAGCGTCGCTGCTGCAAAGATCAGGACAGGAACGCGGGGCATTCTCATTGCAGGACCTTCAAGACGTCCCAGAGCACGCGGCGATTGTCGGGTTTGTCGGTGGCGATGAGGTTGTGGTTGTCCATGGCTGTGGTCGATGCGGGGATGGTGGGGGCGGGGTCCATGGGAGGCATCCCCGTGTATGGGCCTGTCCCGGAGTAGAGGGGGAGGTCGAAGTCGCCCTCGCGTGTGTAGATCGTGGAGTCGAATGCAGGGTCGGCATCGGGGTTGCGTCCGTCCCAGACGAGGCCGAGGTCTTGACCCATGCTGAGGATGTCGGTGTACGAGTAGTGCGCGTACTCGGTCCCAGGGTTCGGATGCCACGTTTCTGGCATCCCAGCGCCGGCCAGCGAAACGACGTTGTCGAAGTTTGCTCCGGCGATTTCGGATGAGGTGATCGCGGCCAGGCCCCAGGAGTGACCGATGCCGTTGTAGTCGGCGTCAGTCGGGCCAGTTGCGGCGCGCAGCTCTGCTTGGAAGCTCGCGACTTGTTCGCCCTTGCCGAGCGTGTAGTCCTCGTCATCGGCTTCGCCGATGCGTGTCAGGTCGGCACCGCCGGTCGTGGGGTTCTCGCCCGGGAACGAGCCGACTTTCCACACGAATGTGACGATGCTCGGGTCTCGATCGTGCAGCCATTCGCCGACCTGTTGTACGCCGCCGTCGTAGAAGCTCAACGCGCTGGTGTACGTGCCGGGAACGTACGTGTTGATCTCGGTTGTCTCGGGAGTGATCTCGCCGATCATCTCGATGATGCTGTCCGTCTGGTGGTCGTAGTAGTATAGACCGAACTTCCCATCGACGGCATCGCTGAGATAGCTGCGCTCCGCTCTCAGCTTGGCGATTTCGTCGTCGGTGAGCGGACGGTACGGATCGGGTTGGGCCCCGAGTACTCGGTCGATCCGCCGGATGCGTGCTTTCGCGTTGAGCTTGTTCGCCGCGACCCGCGCCCACGGCGGAAGACCGGCGAGTCCGCCCAGCAGAAGCGGGCCTGCGACGATCAACGCGTGCTGTTGGTCGCCGGTGAGTGCCGCCCAGATCCGAGCGACCAGGTTCGGGTCGTCCATGGCAGCGAGGGCGTCCGCGGTGATCGATGAGGTGTCGTCCGCCCACACATCGACCATCGCGGATATTCCGCGTGGGCTGACATCCCAGTCAGCTGAAAGCGTCGAGAACAGCGGTACTCGGCGCAGCCGGGCCTCGGTCGCGGCATCCAACTCCTGGCGCTCCCGCCCGAGTCGGCGATAGGCGTCACGGGCTACCGTGAACTCGTCAATCGCACTCTGCCATGCAGTGGTGTCGATCCACACCGGATCCGTCCCCGCACCGGACGGGACCGTGAGTCCGACCGCGCGCACCTCGTCCCAATCCAACGACCAGCCCAGCAGAGACTCTTGCACCGGCCCGAGCGCTTCCGAACGGCGTGTCCAGATCGCCGCCCACGCGCTCACGCAGTCGTCATGTACGAGCTTGGCCCGGCGGGTCAGGTCCTCCACCCCGTCCGCGTACTCCACCATGATCTGCGTGACTTCTTCGTCTGCGTCACCCAGCTCGGTGTACTTGCCGTAAAGGGAAACGATCCCTGGGCGGATAGCATCCACACTGACCGCGATCGTGCCCGTCAACGCATTGGACGCGGCATACATGTCGGCCGCATCGTCACGCGCCGTCTGCGCTCTCACACGAAAGAGTCCCGTGAAATCGTGAATCGCGTCCACGCTTCCTGCCCCGGGGTTCTCGCCCAGATCAGGCATCGCCGTGGTCAAGGGGCATCCCCGAGGTCAGCGTCCAACTGGTCGAAACCTGCACTGATCGAGGCCAGCCGCGTCGCGACAGCAGCTGACGCGTGCCCCAAGGACGACGAGATGTCCGATGCCATCCCATCCACCAGTCCCAGTGCCGAATCGACCGCTCGTGAGCCCGTCACCGCGACGCTCACACAGCTGCCCACCACAAGGCGATCATTCGGGGCTCGCAGGTGGGCTAGAGCCGACTGCACCGAAGCAGCGCTCAGAAGCACCTGATCAGACATCCACTCACCCTACAATCGCAGGACGCACGGCACCCTGAGTTGCCGTCGCTATATATCGCCTGGGGCCGACGGCCCGGTGCGACCCCGTCTGACCGCTGGCCCCCGTTGGCCAGGGTCGGCGATAAACGGGACCGACGCGTGCACCTATGGCATGTCACCTCGGGACACGCCGCAGCATCAGCGTCCGCTCTCCGTTTCGGCCTCTGGGCTGGACGGACTGTCCGAGCTCGCCGAAGACTGACTTCTCAGACCCGCACGAGACACGCAGGGGTTGGCCCTTTGTCGTTGTCGCTTCGGCTACTGTCTGGGGAGTGTTCGGAGAGACTCCCACAGACCGGTTGATGCTCACCCCTATCTCCTCCGCGGAGTCGGCGTTCGTCGACGCGATGTACGCCGTGCAGTCCGACCCTGCGACCTGGACGCATCTGCCTGAAGCGGTCGAGACCGACATCGGCCAGAGCAGGGCGATCGCGGAGGATCACGCCCGTTCGTGGCGGGATCTCGGCCTGGGCTGGTGGCTGATTCGGCTCCGCGAACCGCTCGGAGCACTGGCGGCGGGTTCGGTCGTGGGACTCGGCGGGGCCGCCGTGCGTCGCCCGGAGGTTCCGGCATGGAATCTCGGATATCGCCTCACTCCGAGAGCCTGGGGCCAGGGCTTCGCCGGCGAAGTGAGTCGGGCAGCGATCCGTGCGGCCCACATCGCGCGGCCCGACCTCCCGGTGACCGCCCGAGCACTCACCCGCAATCCGGCGTCGTGGCGGACGCTGGAACGTGCCGGCCTCGCGCTCGTCTGGGAGGGCGCCGCTCCTGCGGACGACGCACTCACCTCGGGCGTGGAGCGCCGGATCTACGCCGATCGGACTGTGCCAGGGTCACTGCTGGAGACGCTCATCGCTCTCGGCTGAGCGGCACGGAGCGGGGCGTGACGCGCCCAAGCGCCTCGCGGGCGACGGCATCGGGGTCGGGGCGCCCGGCGACGAGTTTGACGATCGGGCCCAGCACGGCTCGCACGCTCAGCCGACGGAGCGTGGTCTCGCGCAGCCAGGCGAGCACACGCCCCCGGCGGAACATGATCCTGGCGAGCATCCGCGAGTTGGACTGCGCCGCCTCGACACGAGGGCGCTCCACCTGCTCCCAGGCCTCGAGCACCACCGGCAGCGATTCCCGGTCGGCGTGTGCGAGCATGCGGCCCAGCATCCAGGCCGACTCGATCGCCATGCCCGCTCCGATCCCCGCCGTCGGCAGGAAGCCTGCGGCGGCGTCTCCGAGGAGCACTCCGTCGGGAAGCACCCAACGCGGGGCACGGGCGTCGTCGAGTCGCCACAGGTACGGATCCGCTGCCGTCTCGATCGCGCGCAGTGACGCCTCCAGGCGGGGTCCGAGGGAATCGACCCGGCCACGGATGGAGGCCGCGAACGCCACGGGGCCGGCAGCGAGGTCGGCATCAGGGCCGCCGAGGAACACGCCGAGACGGTTCTTCACGGGGTAGGCCCCGAGGAAGAACCCGTTGCCCCAGATCTCCTCGCCGAGCGTCGGATCACTGAGGTCGTCTGCCCAGCCCACCCAGCCCGACCAGCCCGTCTGGACCACCTGCGGTGCCGACGACCCCAGCACCGAGCGCATGCGCGAGTTGATGCCGTCGGCACCCACGACCAGATCGAAGTCACCCCGGCCGACGGGCGATCCGTCAAGGTCGACGAACACGGCCGTGCGACCGGTGACCTCCTGCACAGTGGTGCCGAAGGTGACCGGGCATCCGCCTTCGGTGAGCACCTCGATGAGTGCGCCGCGGGAGATGCCGTTGTAGTCGCCGTAGACGCGCAGCAGATCGCTCATCGACTCTGAGCGCAGCATCTTGCCGCGATGGGAACGGAACGCGTAGCGCTGCATGGGGGTACCGGCGGCGAGATAGTCCTCGTGCACGCCGAGGTCGACGAAGGCCTGGTCGACGGTCGGCATGAGCGCGAGCATGTAGCCCGGATGATTCATCTCGGGCATCCGGTCGACGAGCACCGGGTGCAGTCCGTCTCGACGCAGCAGCTGGGTGAGCGTGATCCCCGCGATGCCGGCGCCGACGATGAGCACTCTCAAGCGATCATCCCGTTGGTCAGCGATCTGGGTGTCGAGCGGTGTGTCGGTGAGCATGTTCCTCCTCTGGACCACCTGGTCCAGTACTCACTCTACGCCTACTGGACCAGTCGGTCCAGTAGGCTGGATGCATGGCAGCGCTCACGGGTAACCACCGCGACCGACTCATCGAGGCGACGGTGGCGGAGTTCGCCTCGGTCGGGTATGAGCGCGCGTCGCTGAACCGCATCATCCAGGCAGCCGGCATCAGCAAGAGCTCCTTCTACCATGCGGTCGGCTCCAAATCGGAGCTGCTCGACGCCGTCGTCGAGACTCTGATCGCCGACGTGCGTGCTCGCTGGGTTCCCCCGGCCCCTGCGCAGTTCGCGGGCGATGACTTCTGGCCCCGCCTCGAAGGAGTGCTCACAGATCTCGGCCGACTGGCCGCGGTCGACCCCGCCCTCGGGTTGCTCGGGCGCATCTTCTACCTGCCCGCAGCGGGGGGTGTCGATGCGAGGACCGCGCTGCTCGATGGCGTGCAGGCGTGGGTCGCCGAGGTGCTGCAGGTGGGTGTCCGCACCGGAGCCGTGCGCGATGACGTGCCCGTGGAAGCCCTCTCCGCGGCGACGTTCGGCATGCTGCGCGGCTTGGACGAGTGGGCCCTCGACGCGACTGCCGCGGAGGTGTCACGACGTGCGCGGGATCAGGTCGCGGTCCCGGGGGTGCTCCTGCGCGGAATGCTGGAGCGTCCCTCCTCCGCTGCGTGACGCCCCGGAGAGCCGGGCGCAGCGCCCGTCAGCCGCCGTGCGGCGGTCCGAACAGCTCCTCGCCGTGCTCGTGGAGCAGTCTGTACGCATCCGCGAAGGTCTCCGGCTCGGGCTCCCCCGGCTTGCCGTAGCGCGCGATCAGCAGACCGAGGAGCCCCCGAGCAGGTGGGGTCAACGGCCTCAGCTGATCCTTCTCGCCCGGCCGCGGCGCCGATTCCTCGGGGTTCGGAGGCGTGTACGCGGGCGTCGTCACCGGCCAGTCGGCGGGGTGGCGCGGCTTGTCGAGATTGACGACATTCATCAGGGTGTTGGCGGACTGGTCGCGATCGTTGAGCGGCCTCAAACCGTGCAGGCGGGAGAGTGTCGCCGTGACCGAGCCGTGGTGCATCTCATCGTGGATGATCGAGCCGCGTCTCGTGTACGCCGACACGGCGATCGCCGGGACGCGGCATCCGAGTCGGTCGAACGTGAAGCCCATCTCGCCCGGCTCGGTGTCCGGGGTCGGCTTTGTCGCTGCGGGCGGCGGCACGTGGTCGTAGCAGCCGCCGTGCTCGTCGAAGGTGATGAGCAACAGGGTGTTGACCGCGTTCGACCCTGTCGAAGAGGCGCTCGTGCGCACGGCCTCGTAGATGTCGTGGATGAGCCGGTCACCGGCACGCACGTCCGAGATCGCGCTGTCGTACACGGCCTCGCCGTCGGCCTCGCTCTCCCGGGGGCGGCCGAACGGGGGGTGGAAGTCGTTGTGGTCGTAGACCATCCGGGGCTCGATGAACGCGTAGGCGGGGAGCTTCCCGGCCTTCGCCTCGGCGTAGAAGTCCTCCATGGTGCCGAAGTGCTCGGTGCGCCAGTACTTCTCGAGCACCGCCGCATGCAGCATCCCGGTGAACGACACGAGCTGGAGCTTGTCGATGTAGATCTTCCAGCTCACCTTCTCGTCTTCGAGCCGGTTGAACACCGTCGGGGCCGCAGGGGCATCGAGCCACTTCCTGTATCCGCCGCCCGCTTGGTTCGTCACGAAGCCGTGCGAGGTCGAGGCGTGGAAGAACGAGCGGTTGCAGAAAGTCTGTGAGGGAACACCGGCGTACCAGTGATCGAACACCGCGAACTCGGAAGCGAGGGTCGACAGCACCGGGAGCATCTCGGGGGAGAAGGAGCCCATGATGTGTCTGGCCTCGTCGGGCTTCGGGTCGACTCCTTTGCGGAGGCGCCGGAAGTTGATGATGTAGTCCTGGAGGAACCCGGACATCGTGGCCTTCTCGCCGTGTGACGGGGCGTTGAAGGGTGCGGTCATCTCGTCGACGAAGAGGTCCGCGTTGGTCGCGGGCTCCACGGTTCCGAAGATCTGCGTGTTGACGTGCGGATACTCCTCACCGGGGTCCGGGTCGGGAAGGCTCATGATCCGGTCGGTGTCGCCCTCGTACACGTGTGCGTCGACGACCGTTCCGTCGGAGGCCGTGTTGCTGTACTCCCCGAATGCGAGCCCTTCGAAGGTCTCGCCCGTCGGAACGTTCTCCTTCGAGTACAGGTATCCGAGCAGGTTGTCGAAGGAGCGGTTCTCACCCATCACGACGACGAGGTGGTCGAAGCCGGGCTCGCGGCGGGGAGTGAGGGCGGCGAACGGATCGGGATCCTCCGCGAAGCCGTTGCGTGCTCCGGCCGTGATCGACGCCCCGATGGCGGCACCGCCCGCGCCGCCGACGACGGCACCCGCGAAAGCCGCGCCGCCGATCTTCAGGAAACCGCGGCGGGAGGTGTCAGGAGTGGGGGAGTCGTCCGTCACGCCCCGATCCTACGACCGCGCTCGTGTGGAGTGCGCGGGGCGAAAACGGAGACGGTTCGCGTGCGGCCCGGCATGTCGCGGTGGGACACGCCGGGCGCGCGAGGTCTCGTCTGGGTTTCGGCCGCGGACGGGATGCGGGCGGGCCGGGATGGGGATGGGAGTGGGGAGGAGTCAGGCTGCGGGGATCCAGAGCACCGCGCCCTCACGCCAGCCGAGGCCGGCCGCACCTTCGGGGATCGGTGCCTCGTGCCGCGGGCGCACGACGCGCAGTCGCTTGCCCGCGAGCTCCACGATGTAGACGATGTCAGCGCCGCGGTAGACGTGGGCGATGACGTCGACGTTCACCGGAGCGTCCGCGCCGACGGTCGGCGCGAGCCGCAGGTCCTCCTGGCGGAGCACGACCTCACCGGTGCCATCGGGACCCGCCCCGGTCAGCGGCACCTGGGTGGCGGTGCCGTCGAGGGTCGCGACCGCCCCGGAGCGGGTGGCGGGGAGCAGGTTCGCCGCGCCGATGAAGTCTGCGGCGAACGGGGTGCGCGGTGCGCCGTAAAGCTCGGCGGGTGCGCCCTCCTGCTCGATCACGCCCGCGTTCATCAGCACGATGCGGTCGGAGAGGCTCATCGCCTCCTCCTGGTCGTGCGTGACGAACACGGTGGTGAGCCCGAGCGTACGGTGCAGTTCCTTCAACTCGACCTGCATGTCTTCCCGCAGGCGTGCATCGAGGTTCGACAGCGGTTCGTCCAGCAGGAGCACACGGGGCTCGAACGCGATGGCACGGGCCAGGGCGACACGCTGCTGCTGTCCACCCGACAGCTGTGACGGCATCCGATCCGCGAGGTGACCCATCTGCACGCGGTCCAGCGCTCGCACGGCGAGTTCCTTCTGCTCGGCCTTGGACTTGTCGCCCGACATCCGAAGTCCGAAGCGCACGTTCTCGACCACGCTCATGTGGGGGAAGAGCGCGTAGCTCTGGAACATCATGCCGAGGTGCCGCTTCTCGGGCGGGAGCTTGGTCACATCGCTGCCGGCGATCTCGATCGTGCCGCCGCTGGGCGACTCGAGGCCCGCGATGCAGCGGAGCAGCGTCGTCTTGCCGCACCCCGAGGGGCCGAGGAGAGACACGAACTCCCCCGACTGCATCGAGAGGTCGATGCCCTTGAGCACCTTGGTCCCCTTGAAGTCCTTGGTGAGCGAGTTGATGGTGAGTGTTGTCATCAGACGAACAACCTTCCCAGGCCGATGATGCGTTCGAGCACGATCATGAGGACGACGGTGAGCAGGACCATCAGGGTCGAGACGGCCGCCACGGTGGGCGACGTGCTGAACTCCAGCTGGCCGTAGATGGCGATGGGGAGCGTCTCGAGCTGCGGGGTGCGCAGGAAGAGGGCGATGACCGCATCGTCGAACGAGATGTTGAAGGCGAAGAACGCGCCGGCCGCGATACCGGGGCGCGCGATGGGCAGAACGACCAGGCGATAGCGGCTCCAGGCGCTGGCGCCCAGAGTGCGGGCCGCCTCCTCCGTGAAGTGGTCGGCTCTGGCCATCACGCCGGTGACGGTGCGCATCACGTACGGGATCGCGATCACGGCGTGGACGGCGATCAGCACGCCGACGTTCGGGGCGCCGATCGTGAGCGACGAGATCGACAGGGCGCCGATGGCCAGGATGATCGTGGGGATCGTCAGCGGCGACATCAGCAGCCCCTGGATGGCCGCGCCGCCCGGGATTTTGAAGCGCGTGAGCGCGAGTGCCGCCGCAGTGCCGACGGCCGCCGCGATGACCGCGACCGTGACGCCGACGAGGAGGCTCAGGCGGAACGGTTCCAGGTAGGTGTCGGAGGTGAGGGCTTCGACGTACCAGTCGAGGGTGAAGCCCTGGCCGGGGAAGGTCAGGAAGCGGTTCTCTCCGACCGACGCACCGGCGACGACCACGAGCGGTACGAGCATGTAGAGCGTCACGACGACGCCGAGGACGATGGCGAGGACCCTGCCGAGGATCGGAACGGAACGGACCATGGTCACACCTTCTGCTTCCCGAGTCGGGACGTCGCTGCGAGCACGAGCATGACTCCGGCGAAGAGCAGCACAGCCTGCGCGGCCGCGAACGACCAGTCGAGGTTGGTGGTCGCGTCGACGTAGATGGTCTGCGCGAATACGGGGATCTGCGCGCCGCCGATGAACCGCGGGGTGATGAAAGAACTCACCGAGAGGACGAACACGAGCGAGGCGCCGGCGACGATGCCGGGGATCGAGAGGGGGAGGACGACGTGCCACAACGTGCGCCAGAAGCCGGCGCCGAGCGTGCGGGATGCTTCCTCGAGCTGCGGCTTGATGCCGGAGATCACGCCGAGGATGCTGAGCACCGCGAAGGGGAGCAGCACCTGCACCATCGCGATGACGACACCGGTCTCGGTGCCGAGGAGGCCCTGTGTGCCACCGATGAGGAACTCCATGCCGGGGAGCTGCATCAGGAGGCCGGAGGGTCCCATCAGGACGACCCAGCCGAACGTGCGGACCACGACGCTCGTCATGAGCGGGAGGATCACCACGATGAGCAGGAACGAGCGCACCTTGGAGCCGGCGCGGGCCATCACGTAGGACAGCGGGATGGCGATGACGAGGGTGATGACGGTCTGGATCACCCCCAGGCGGAGCGAACGCAGCGCCGCCTGGAGGTGATACTCACTCGTGAACAACCGGGTGAAGTTGTCGAGGGTGAACCCGCCTGCCGACGACTGCACGCTCATGAGAAGCATGCCGGCCACCGGAGTGATGAAGGCGAGCGTGAGCAGCACGATCGCCGGCAGGAGCAGGAGCCAGGGCTCCCTACGGGTTCGGACACTCATTTGGTGATCAGCGCATTCCACTCATCGGTCCAGGACTGCCGCGAAGCCGCGACATCGCCCGGAGCGTAGACGACGACCGTCTCCAGCTCGTCTCCGGTGAGCACGGCATCCGCTGCGTCGCCGGAGAGCTCGGCCTTGGTGTTGACCGGCGAGTACCGCATGTTCTCCGCGAAGACGGCCTGCGCTTCGGGGCGCAGTTCGAAATCGATGAAGAGCTTCGCGAGGTCGGGGTTGTCCCGGCCCTCGACGACGTTCGCCGTGATGAGGGAGGCGGTGGCGCCCTCCTCCGGGACGATGAACTCTACCGGAAGACCCGCGTCCTGAAGCGTGCCGGCGTAGTCCATCGCGTACGGTGCGAGCCACGTGTCGCGCTGTGCGAACGCGGTCTGCAGGTCGGGCGAGGTCGGGACGACGATCGCGTCGCCCGACGAAGCGAGCTCTCCCAGATCGGTGATCGCCTGCGACGGGTCGTCGATTCCGCCGCCGAGCGCATCGGCGACACGGAGCATCGAGAGCACGCCATACGTGTTCGAGAAGTCCGTGAGGGCGATGTGGCCGGCGTAGGCCTCGTCGAACAGGTCGAGCCACGAGGTGGGTGCCGGAGCATCGGCCTCGGTGTTGTAGACGAGTCCGATCGGGGCGAGCTGGATGACGGGGCCCTCCCCGCGCTCGAGGCCAGCGGTCGCCAGATCGATCAGGTCGCCGGACTCGGAGAGCTCGTCGGCCGCGATCGGCGCGATGAGACCGTCCTGCGCCGCGGTGAACTCCTGTCCACCGGAGAAGTGCACGACGTCGATCTGCGGGCTCGCCTTCTGGGCGGTGACCTGCGCGAGAGCGTCGGCGCTGTATAGCGTGATCAGCTCGACCTCGGCACCGGTCTCCTCCTCGAAGGGATCGACGACGGCTTCGATGAAGGCCTTCTCCCAGTCGCCGCCGAACGACGTGACGACGAGGGTCTCGCCGGCGAACTCCTTGTCGCCGGACGATGCTCCCTCGTCACCGGCCGCACAGCCGGCGAGGACGAGGGCTCCGGTGGCGACGAGCGCTCCGGTGGTGAGGATTCTTCGGGTGTTCATGCACTGCTCCTTCGGGATGGGTCCAGCACGGGGGTATGGCGACGCCTAGGCCAGGCGTCCGATGGTGAGCTGCTTCGCTCCGTCGATGCGGATCGCGGCGCTCTCCTGAGCGAATTCCGCGAGTCCTTCGGTGATGCCGGCCCAGATGTTGACGGGTGTCCACCCGAGCGGGCCGAGAATACGGGCACCACGATCGTAGAAGACGCCGATCTCGTACCACTCGAACGGCAGGCCTCCCATCTGCATCGGGCGCTGCCAGTACCACTGCAGGTCACCGGGGGCGGGCACCACCTGCTGGTTCTCGGCCGGCACGGCCTCGGGGTCGAAGTTCTGCGCCTCCTCGGGCAGCCCGACCATGACCTCGGGTCCGGCATACATGGCGTGCATCGCCTGCATGGTGACCGGCTTCTCCAGTGCACCCCACATGGCCTCGCAGGTGCGAGGGGCGAGGTCCTCGAACAGGGTGGCGACGGCGCGGACGCCGTTCTCGTACTCGAGGAAGACCTGCTTGGTCATCGTGTTCCTTTCTCTGCAGCGGGTTGTTCCGCTGCTCGTTCGCGAGCGGCCGAGACGAACGCCGCGAACAGCGGCATCTCCTCCGCGGCCTCATCGGGGTCGATCATCTTCTCGGGGTGCCACTGCACCGCCCAGAAGGGCCAGTCGCCGTCTGCTTCGACGGCCTCGACGATCCCGTCCGGAGCCCACGCGACCGGATGCAGGCCGGGGGCGGGAGTGCCGATGGACTGGTGGTGGATGGTGTTCACGATCCGGTGCCTCGTGCCGTACAGGTCGGTGAGGCGGCTGCCGTCGGCGAGTCTGATCGGATGCCGGGCGGCGAGCTGGTGGTCGGCTCCGCGCACGGGCTGATGGTCCTCGGTGTGCGGGATGTCGACGAGGAGAGTGCCGCCGAAGGCGACGTTGCTCACCTGCAGCCCGCGACAGATGGCGAGGACCGGGATGCCGCGCCGGCGGGCGCCCAGGGCGAGGGCGATCTCGAATCCGTCGCGGGACGGATCGTAGGTCTTGCCCTCCTGCGGCTCAGCGCCGTAGCGGGACGGGTGCACGTCTTCTCCGCCGGAGAGGACCAGCCCGTCGAGGCGGTCGAGAACCTCGTCCACGCCCGCCGTCGGGGGCAGCAGGACGACCGCGCCGCCGGCGGCTTCGACGGGGGCGGCATACTCGGCGCCCAGCGTGTGCGCCGGGCGGCCGGTGCCGAGGTCGGTGTCGATGAAGCGGCGCCAGGTCGTGATGCCGATGAGCGGACGGGTCATGACAGCTCGATCCAGGTGGTCTTGAGATCGGTGAACTTGTCGATCGCGTGCAGACTCTTGTCGCGGCCGAAGCCCGACCCCTTGACCCCGCCGAACGGGATCGTCATGTCGCCCTCTTCGAAGCAGTTCACCCAGACCACGCCGGCGCGCAGACGCCGCGACAGTGTGTGCACCGCGTTGAGGTCGGTGCTCCACAGCGCCGCCGCGAGTCCGAACTCGGTGCCGTTGGCGATCTCGAGCGCATCCTCCACATCGTCGTATGCGATGACCGAGAGGACGGGACCGAAGACCTCGCGCTGGGCGACCTCGTGCCTGGGGGTGACTCCGAGCACCACGGGCGCGAAGTAGCTGCCGCCGTCGACGGCACGGAAGCGCTCCGGAGTTCCGGCCGCGAGCTCTCCGCCTTCCGCCTGGGCGCGCTCCACGAAACCGGCGATGCCCGCGAGCTGCTTCTCGCTGACGATCGCTCCCATCGAGGTGGAGACGTCGAACGGATCGGCCGGAAGGCTCGCGCGAGCGACGTCCGCCGCGATCTCCAGCGCGCGATCGTGCTGCGCCCGCGGAACCAGCAGGCGGGACGAGGCCGTGCACATCTGCCCCTGGTTGTAGAAGCAGCCATCGGCGGTCGCGCGAACAGCGCGCTCCAGGTCGGCATCCGGCAGCACGAGGCTCGCGGTCTTCCCACCGAGCTCGGGCCAGACCCGCTTGCCGTTGGACGCCGCGGAGTAGCCGAGGAAGCGTCGTCCGACCTCGGGCGATCCGGTGAAGGTGACGACATCGACATCGGGGTGCTCGCCGAGGGCGCGTCCGGCGACGTGTCCGGCGCCCGGGGTGACGTTGAGCACGCCCGCGGGGATGCCGGCCTCGTGTGCGAGCTCGGCCAGGCGCAGCGCCGAGAAGGCGGTGTGCTCGGCGGGCTTGAGCACCACGCTGTTGCCGACCGCGAGGGCAGGGGCGAGCTTCCAGGCGGTCATGGTCAGCGGGAAGTTCCACGGCACGACGGCAGCGACGACGCCTGCGGGCTCCCGGGTGACGAGCGCCAGGCTGTTCGGTGCCGTGACGGGGGCTTCGTCGAGGATCTTGTCGGCGGCTTCGCCGTACCAGCGGAAGCAGTTGACGACGGCGCGGAGCTCGGTCTGCAGGGCCTCACGGACGGGCTTGCCCATCTCGAGGGAGATCGTGAGGGCGAGCTCTTCGGCGTTGTCGTGGATCCTCTGCGCGAAGGCGATCAGCAGCTGGCCGCGCTCGCGAGGGGCGATGCGCGACCAGACACCCGAGTCGAAGGCGGCGCGGCCCGAGCGAACCGCCCGGTCGACGTCGGCGGCGGAGGCCGCGCTGATCTGCGGAAGGACGCGGCCGTCGCGCGGGCTCACGGGGGTCAGCGGCTCGGCGGAGCCCTCCTCCCACGCGCCGTCGATGAACATGCGCGTGTGCAGGGACAGCGTCGCCGCGCGGTCCGCCCAGTCGTCTCCAGTAGCCGTGAACACGGTCGTCCTCTCCAGGGGTGATGGCCCTGGAGAGGATACTCGCTCTATTTCGCCACTAGGTCAAGCTATGAAGACCGATCTCGCCATTTCGTTACATGCCAGTAACAGAATCGGCCTAGATGCGGATCGCGCCGGTGGGCATGTCGTTGGCCAGCGCTTCGGGTGCCTCGTCGACGATCAGCGAGCCGCGCAGCACGGGCGTGATCACCACCAGGGACTCGACGACCTCGAGCCCGTCGTGCCCCGCCACCGCCGGGCCCGTCAGGAACTCGTAGAAGGCGTCCGCATCCTTGACGAGCACATTGGCGAGCAGCTGCGAGGTCCCCGTGGTGGCGGCGATGAACTTCACCTCGGGCGCGGCGGCGAGTGCCGCTCCCACCTTCTCGAGGCGGGCCATCGGGACGCGGAGCCAGACCAGAGCTTCCAGCCCGAGACCGAACAGGCTCGGCACGACCTCGGTGCGCGGATGCATGAGGCCGCGCCGGCTCAAGGACTCCATCCGCCTCCGGGTGGTCGTGACGTTCAGCCCCAGCGACCGGGCGAGCTGCGCGACCGGCATCCGTCCGTCTTTCAGCAGCAGGCGGATCAGCGCCTCCTCGTCCGCGCTGAGGGAATCGGCGGGGTCGACCTCGGAGCCGGAGGACTCGTCGAGCACGCGGGCCTGCTCGTCGGTGAGCACTCCCGCGCGCCAATCGTGCCCCGAGCGGAAGAACTTCAGCACCGTCGTCACGTTGATCGAGTCGATGCCCTCGAGCTCGGGGAAGTCGGTGAAGAGCAGTTCGCGGATCGAGGCGTCGTCGTGGGGGAGCAGCATCCCGGCGATGTCGCTGCTTCCCTCGAGCACCGAGACCGAGGAGGCGTCGGACCGTCGTGCCAGCGTGCGTGCCACGTGCCAGAGGGCGTGCGGCTCGGTGGTGATGCGGAACAGCACTGCGCGGGCGTGGAGCACTCTGGCGGGGTCGACATAGGTGGAGACCCGCACCAGTCCGCGGTCGAGAAGCCGCTGTCCGCGCCGGGCGACGGTGCGCTCGGGCAGATCCACCACACGGGCGATCTCGCCCCACGACGCACGGCCGTTCACCTGCAGGGCCTCTGCGACGATCCGATCGGTTTCGTCGGCCATCACATCGTTCGTGGGCACGGGCTCTCCTTCACCGGGGACGGACTCGGGTGAAGGTTATCCCAGTCCGCCCAGCCCCCGCGGCCGAAACGGAGAGCGGAGGGCGGCCTCACGGCGTGTCTCGAGCCGACATGCCGTGACGGCACGAGGTGGTCCCGGTTTCGGCATCCCCGGATCGAAGGTCAGATGTCGGAGAAGTCGTTGCCGCCGCTGCTGATGAGCGTCACGACGTCGTCAGAGATCGTCAGGAGGATGTACTCCACGCCGACCTCTCCGGGATTGACGAGAGACGAGGTGCCGGGAACTTCTCGCATGCCGATCTTGAGATAGTCGGCGACGCCGTCTCCGTCCTCATCCCACTCATCCTCTGCGCCGGCGGCGATGGCATCGGCGCGCGTGGAGCCGATTCCGATCCCCTCCGGGGTGCGGAAGATGACACCGGGACCATCCGCCGACACGATCAGGTTCACGCGGGTCTCGTCGGCCGTCGCCTTCGTCCCGTCCCACTCGAACCCGTCGTACACCGAGTCGTAGGGACCCTCGACCGGTTCCTCCGTCGGTGCGGATCCGAAGGCGTCCGTGAGGGCGGCGACGACGCCATCCGGGTCGTCGTATGCGATCACGGGCCCTTCGTCGATCGAGAGGCCTTCGACGGAGATCTCCACGACACGGTCTGCGGGTGTCGCGGGGGCCGAGGCGCTCGGCGAGGATGACGGCGTCGAGGTCGCGGAGCCGTCCGGCGTCTGATCGGGAGCGCAGGCCGCGAGCGAGAGGGCCAGAAGCGAGGCGGTGGCGGAGGCGAGGACGAGGTGACGACGGCGTGGCATGAGCCGAGCCTAGGGCGTTCAGGTGGATGGTCTTCGGCTTCTGGCACTGGCGGAGCCGAATCGTTATCGGCGGCAACCGGTGCCACGAACGAGGACGCCGCCCAGGCCGAAGCCCGGACGGCGCCCTGCGAGGACGATCGCGGATCAGTCCGCGTCGGTCGTCTCCACGGCGACGTGCTGCCGACGACGGCGCAGCGCGAACAGGCCGACACCTGCGGCCAGAAGCACGACCGCTGCGACGACGTACGGCGTGCTGTCGGCACCGGTCGTGGCCAGGTCGCCGCCCGCCGCGCCACCGTCACCCGGGGTCACCGCTCCGCCGCCGGAGGCTGCAGCCACGGTGAGTGCCGCAGTGACCTCCGTGCCGTCGGGCAGGATCACGGCGAGGGTGTGCGCACCGGCCGGAGTGTTCGCGGGGATCGTGACCGTCCGCTGGAACGAGCCGTCGGCGCCGGCGGTCGCCGTGCCCAGCTGCACCGGGTCGGAGCGCAGTTCGAGGCGGAGCTCGGCGCCTTCCGCGAAGCCGCTCCCCGACACGGAGACGGTGCCGCCGGCCTTCACTGTCGCCGAGCCGAGTTCGACCGCGGCCGGAACCTCGGGCTCCGGTGTGACCGGGGGCGTGACGCCCTCCTCGGTGACCCACTTCTCTCCTGCATCGGACTTCGTCACCGTGAACGTGTCGTACACGGCGCCGACGGGGAGCTCGGTCGTGGCGTCCGGCTGCTTCTCCGCGAGGTATGAGCGGTACACGAGCTGGTTCTTCGAGACGTCGATCACCTGGTACGTCGTCACGCCCTGCCCGCGCAGCACCTGGGTGGCGCCGTTGTTGGTCCAGACGTTCTTCTCGGGCGTCTCGAGGTCGTAGTGCTTCGCGCCCGAGTTCGACACGACGTAGACGGGTCCGGTGGTGAGCCCGGGCGTCTCGGTCGCATCCGTGTTCACGTAGCCGCGCGCGTAGGTGTGGTCATGGCCCATGAGCACCAGGTCGATGTCGTTGCGCTGGAAGACCGGCAGCCACTCGGCGCGCAGCACCGGCTCGTCGCGGCCCGCGGAGGCGGAGAACACCGGCTGGTGGAACGTGACGACGTTCCACTTCGACGGGCTGTTCTGCAGCAGCAGGTCGAGCCACGCACCCTGGAAGCGCGTCCACAGCGTGCCGATCTGCGTGGACGGGCAGTCCGCGCCCGAGCAGGACGGGAGCCCGGCCGGGGTGAGGAAGGTCGTGTCGCGGGTGGCGTTCAGCGTGATGAAGCGCACGCCCTGGTAGTCCGTGTAGTACGCGGTCTCTGCGGCGAAGGAGCTCCAGTGGTCGAAGAACGCGCGGTACTGCTGCGCGACCTCCGAGTCGCCCTTCGCGAGATCCGCCAGCTCACCGATCGAGCTCGTCGACGGGTTGTTGTGCGGGTATTCGAACGCGGCCTTCCACGCGGTGAGCAGCTTGTCGCCGGAGTACTCGTGGTTCCCGGGCGCGGCCATCACGTTGGTGCGCACGGCCGAGTCCTTCATGCCCTTGAACCAGTTGACCCACTCGTTCTCGTTGCTCGACGTGTTGATCAGGTCGCCCGCGTGCACCGAGCCGATGGATCGGGGAGCCTTCGCCTCCGCCTGCTTCACGACGCTCGGCCAGGTGGTGTCGAGGCCGATCTGGGCGTCGCCGTAGTAGATGAACTGGAAGTCGGTCGCCGAGGGGTCTGCGGTGCGGAAGGTGAACCAGTCGCTCCAGCTGCCGGGGAGACCGACACGGTAGCGGTACTCGGTCGCAGCGGTGAGGCCGGTCACGGTCGCCGAGAAGTGCTTGTTCGGGTTGCCGTTCACGACGCCGGCGTCGTACGCGTCGATCGTGCGGGTTTCGCCACCGGCGGCCGGGGCGATCTCGACCTGCCCGACCGTGTGCGAGGCATCGCCCGCCAGCCACGAGAAGGCCTGCGAGACCTCGGGCTGCTCGGTCGGAGTGAGGATGACGCGGGTCGGCGGGGCGATCACCGGGGTGCCGGGGTCGGACGCCTCGACGAGGGTCAGCGACGACATGTCGAAGTAGATGTCGGAGCTGGTCTCGCGATCCTGGAAGAGGGAGACGGCGATCGTGTTCGTGCCGTCGTGGAGCAGTTCTCCCTCGGCGCTGAAGGTGCTGGTGAGCGGGTCGCCGTTGGAGTCGCCGGCGTACTCGACGTTCTTCGTGTCGGTGATGCGGCCGTCGACGTAGCGGGCGACCTCTTCGCCGTTGATCCACACGATGACGGCGTCGTCGTAGGTGATCGTGCTCTGCAGGGCCGCGACCTGCTCGGCCACGCCCGCCTCGAGCTCGAAAGTGGTGCGGAAGAAGTAGGTCGGCACCGTCGGGGCCTGACTGCCGTCGAGGTAGTGGTTCAGGAGCGTTCGGGGAGTCTGCGGGCCGACCGGGGCGAGTTCTCCGCGCTTCGCGCCGAAGGATCCGGGCGCCGTCTTCCACGCGCTGTCATCGTAGGCGGGAAGTGTCCAGTCGCGGAGCGCTGCGGGCGCGGGAGACGGGTCGGAGCCGTCGTCGAGGTAATGCCAGGCGGTGTCTCCGGTGATCAGCGAGCCGGTCGGCACCTCGGGATCGGGGGCGGCGAGGGCCGTGGGGGCGACGACGGCGCCGCCGAGCAGGGCGAGGAGCGCGACGGAGGTGAGTCCGTGACGCCGCCACCGCACCGCAGGGGTGGGGGAGGTCATGTCAGTCCTTCGTGGATGGGGTTCCGTGCTCAGCCGCACGGGGCTCGTCCACTCCACCGAAGCCGGATGACCGGGGGTTGGCCTCGCGGGGACCGGGAGGTGAACGATGAGGCTGTCGGCTACATCGCCAGGCCGAAACGGAGACCGATCGCGCGCGGACCGGCGTGTCGGCGGGCGGCGCGCCGTGTGGCGGGCGGGTGGTCTGGGTTTCGGCACGCGAGAGGGGGCGAGTCGCGATCCCGGACAGGTCGCCCCGGTACGCTGGAACCCATGCTCAACATGGCTGACGGCCTCGCTCGTCTCGGTGCGCTCGCCGAGAATCCGGTCGTCGGCACCCTCGCGAGGGCGTTCGAGAGCGCCGGGTACGACCTGGCCGTCGTCGGGGGCCCGGTGCGTGATGCGCTGCTCGGTCGTGAGACGCACGATCTGGACTTCACAACGAACGCGTCGCCCGACGACATCCTGGCGATCGTCACGCCCGTCTCGACCGCCCAGTGGGACATCGGCCGCGACTTCGGGACGATCGGTGCGCGCGTGCAGGGCGAGCAGGTCGAGATCACGACGTATCGCGCCGACAGCTACGACGGTGTGACCCGCAAGCCCACGGTCGAGTTCGGCGACACGATCGACGGCGACCTCGTGCGCCGCGACTTCACCGTCAACTCCATGGCGCTGCAGGTGCCGGCCGTGAAGCTCGTCGACCCGACCGGCGGTGTGGAGGACCTGGTCGCCGGCATCCTGCGCACCCCCGCGGATCCGCGGACATCGTTCGGCGATGACCCGTTGCGGATGCTGCGGGCAGCCCGCTTCAGCGCCCAGCTCGGCTTCCGCGTAGACGAGGCGACGATCGCGGCGATCGCCGAGCTCCGCGAGACCCTGAAGATCGTGAGCCCCGAGCGCATCCAGTCCGAGCTCGTGCGCCTCATGCAGACGGACGACCCGGTGCGGGGCATCCGCGTGCTGGTCGACACCGGCCTGATCGACGAGTTCCTCCCCGAGATCACCGCGCTGCGACTCGAGGTGGATGAACACCATCACCATAAGGATGTCTACGAGCACTCGCTCACCGTGCTCCGCCAGGCGATCGAGCTCGAACACTCTCGGCACCCCGGCGCCGCCCCCGACGTGCCGCTGCGCATCGCCGCCCTGTTGCACGACATCGGCAAGCCGCGCACCCGCAAGCTCGAGCCGGGAGGCGTGGTGACGTTCCATCACCACGATGTGGTCGGGGCGCGCATGGCCCGCAAGCGACTCCAGGCTCTGCGCTTCGACACCGCCACGACCGACGCCGTCGCCACCCTCATCGAGCTGCACCTGCGCTTCTTCGGCTATGCCGAGGGGTCCTGGACGGATGCCGCGGTGCGACGCTACGTGCGCGACGCGGGCGACCTGTTGGAACGGCTGCACATCCTGACCCGCGCCGATGTGACCACGCGCAACAAGCGCAAGGCCGGTCGACTCGCGAGCGCCTACGACGACATCGAGTCGCGCATCGTCGCACTCCGTGAGCAGGAGGAGCTCGACTCGATCCGCCCGGAACTCGACGGAAACCGCATCCAGGAGGTGCTCGGCATCCCGCCGGGGCGCGAGGTGGGCGAGGCGTACCGGTTCCTGCTCGAGCTGCGCCTCGACGAAGGTGTGCTCGGTCCCGACGTCGCGGAGCAGCGCCTCCGCGAATGGTGGGCCGCCCGCGGCTGATCCCCCGCGTCGCTCGGCCGCCTATTCCGCGCGCGGCCCTGCACTCGTACACTGAGTCCACGAAGCCTCTTCGATGATCGGAGATCGCTGTGTCTGCGCCGTGGCAGGTATCCCGCGAGTCCCTTCCGGCGACATCGCGCCTTCTCGTCGAGCGCGCGCACGAGGAACTGCTCGCCGGGAACCTCGATGACCGGCGGCTGCAGGGGGTCAGACCGCTCGTCCGCGAGTCATGGGAGCGGTCCTGGCGCCGCCGTGTCGGGCCCGAAGACGCACCGCCGCTCGAACTGCTCAGCGACGAGCTGGAGGAGTACCGGCTCGCCCACCCTCTCGCCTCCGCGATGGAGATGATCCGTGCGCTGCTGCTGCCGGGCTCGAGCGAAGACACGGGCGTCGTCATCGCCGTCGGCGACCAGGCCGGTCGACTGCTGTGGATCGAAGGCGACGACCAGCTCCGCTCGCTCACCGACGACATGGGCTTCGTGGCCGGCGCGAACTGGTCGGAGGACGCGGTGGGAACGAGTGCGCCGGGCACCGCCCTGGCGCTCGAGCAGTCGGTGCAGATCCGCGGTGCCGAGCACTACAACCGGCTCGTGCACCCGTGGTCGTGCACGGCCGCCCCCGTCCGCGACCCCGAGACGAAGCGTGTGCTCGGGGTGATCGACATCACCGGCGGAGCCGAGGTCGTGTCCCCGCAGGCACGGCTGCTGATCGATGCCACGGCACGGGCCGTGGAGTCCGAGCTGATGGTCGCACGCCTCCGCGCGAGGAGTGAGGCGCCGCGTTCGCGGTCGAACCCGTCTAAGGCGCGCATCCCGGCGACAGCCCGGGCGACGCTGCACGTCCTCGGACGCGACCGTGCGCGGTTGGAGACCGAGTCGGCGCACGGTGAGGCCATGATCGACCTCAGCGCGCGACATGCCGCCATCCTCCTGATGCTCGCGGTCCACCGTCAGGGGCTCTCGGCCGAGCGCCTGTGCGAGCTCGTCTACGGCGAGGGGGTCTCGCCCGACACGCTGCGCCCGGAGATGGTGCGTCTGCGCAAGGTGCTCGAGCGCACGGCTCCCGACCTCGTGCCGGAGTCCCGTCCCTACCGCCTGCCCGTCGCCCTCGACACCGACGCGCATGATGTGCTCTCGCTGCTCGACCGCGGGGCTCACCGCGTCGCACTGACGGCGTATCGCGGTCCTGTCCTGCCCGAGTCGACCTCGCCGGGGGTGGAGGAGTTCCGCGACACGGTGCGCGGGGCGTTGCGTGAGGTGATGCTGTCGGAGGCCAGCCTCGACGTCCTGCTCTCCTACGCCGAGATCCCCGAGGGGCAGGGCGACGCCGAGGCGCTCCGCCTGGCCCTGGAGATGCTGCCCGCGCGGTCGCCGAAGAGGGCGGCACTGGTCACCCGGATCGAGCGCCTCGCCACCTGATCGCCTCGGTGCGGGATCGAAAACGTCCCTCCTGGGCCGGTTTCCGGTGCGTTTCTGATCCTGCACGGGGCTGAGGCCGCGGTTGCAACCCGCTGCAACGTTGCGCATCGGGGTGCAACCTCCCACGACCTACCTTCGGAGGACAGCCGCGCACCGAAGCGCGGCCCGTCGAAGGAGACTCCATGAGCATCGTCGAAGAAGACGTGTCCCTCGCCTACGCGGCCCCGGGCCGGCCGGGCGCCCTCGCGAACTACCGTCCCCGGTACGGCCACTACATCGGGGGAGAATTCGTCGAGCCCGCGAAGGGGCAGTACTTCGAGAACATCAGCCCCGTCAACGGCAAGCCCTTCACGGAGGTCGGTCGCGGCACGAGCGAAGACATCGACCGTGCAGTCGACGTGGCCTGGAAGGCGTTCACCGGATGGGGGAAGACGAGTCCGGCCGAGCGGGCGGTCATCCTCAATCGCATCGCGGATCGCATCGAGCAGCACCTCGAGGAGATCGCGGTCGCCGAGACGTGGGAGAACGGCAAGCCCGTGCGCGAGACCCTCGCCGCCGACATCCCTCTCGCCGTCGACCACTTCCGCTACTTCGCCGGAGTGCTGCGGGCGCAGGAGGGCGGCATCAGCCAGCTCGACGAGAACACGGTGGCGTACCACTTCCACGAGCCGCTCGGCGTGGTCGGGCAGATCATCCCCTGGAACTTCCCGATCCTGATGGCGGTCTGGAAGCTCGCGCCCGCGCTCGCCGCAGGCAACTGCGTGGTCATCAAGCCGGCCGAGCAGACCCCCGCCTCTCTCCTGTTCCTGTTCGACATCATCGGCGACCTGCTCCCGGCCGGGGTCGTGAACATCGTCAACGGATTCGGCATCGAGGCGGGTGCGCCCCTGGCTCAGCACAAGCGCATCCGCAAGGTCGCCTTCACGGGAGAGACCACGACCGGCCGACTGATCATGCAGTACGCCTCGCAGAACCTCATCCCGGTGACTCTGGAACTCGGGGGCAAGAGCCCGAACGTGTTCTTCGAGGACGTCGCCCGCTCGACGAGCGACCCGTTCTACGACAAGGCGCTCGAGGGTTTCACGATGTTCGCGCTGAACCAGGGTGAGGTGTGCACGTGCCCCTCGCGCGCGCTCATCCAGCGATCGATCTACGACGGGTTCCTCGCCGACGGGCTTGACCGGGTGGGCAAGGTCGTGCAGGGCAATCCGCTCGACCCCGCGACCATGATCGGAGCCCAGGCGTCGAACGACCAGCTGGAGAAGATCCTCAGCTACATCGATATCGGCAAGCAGGGCGGTGCGCGACTGCTGACCGGCGGGGAACGGGTCGACCTCGGCGGTGATCTCACCGAGGGCTTCTACGTCGCGCCGACCGTGTTCGAGGGCACGAACGACATGCGCATCTTCCAGGAGGAGATCTTCGGGCCCGTGCTGTCGGTCACCTCGTTCGACGGCTTCGAGGATGCGATCTCGATCGCGAACGACACCCTGTACGGACTGGGTGCGGGGGTGTGGAGCCGCAGCGGAGACACGGCCTATCGCGCGGGCAGGGCGATCGAGGCGGGGCGCGTGTGGACCAACACGTACCACCAGTACCCGGCGCACGCCGCGTTCGGCGGGTACAAGCAGTCGGGCGTCGGGCGCGAGAACCACAAGATGATGCTCGACCACTACCAGCAGACCAAGAACCTCCTGGTCTCGTATGCGGAAGGTCCGATGGGCTTCTTCTGAGTTCGACCCCGGGCGGGCGCTGCTCCCTCAGCGTCCGCCCGGACCATTCCCTGGAAGGGGGAACCATGGCCAGCAGCGGCGCACAGCAACGGGTGGACGTGACGGAGGCCGCGGCGGCGCTCGTGCGCGAACTCACCGCGCAGCACGGACCGCTCATGTTCCACCAGTCGGGCGGATGCTGCGACGGGTCAGCGCCGATGTGCTTCCCCGTCGGCATGTTCCTCACCAGCGAGGGCGACGTGCTGCTGGGCGCGATCGACGTCGGGCTCGCAGACCGTGTCGAGGTGTACATGTCCGAGTCGCAGTTCGAGTACTGGAAGTACACGCACCTCACCATCGACGTCGTGCCGGGGCGCGGTGCGGGGTTCAGCGTCGAAGGCCCCACCGGCATGAGGTTCCTGATCCGGTCCCGGATGCTGGATGACGCGGAGCTGGCGTACTTCGGGTTGGTCACGCCCTCGGGTTGAGGGCCGACTCAGCGCGGTAGTCGCGGCACCGCGTCGACGAGCGACCGCGTGTAGGGGTCCTGCGGGGCATGCAGCACGTCCGTCGTCGTGCCCTGCTCCACCACGCGGCCGTCCTTCAGCACCACGGTCCGGTCGCAAGCGGAGGCGATCGCGGTGAGGTCGTGCGACACCATCACGAGAGACAGGCCGTTCTCGCGGCGCAGTCGGTCGAGCAGCCGGAGCACCTGCACGCGGGTGGTGACGTCGAGGGCGCTGACCGGTTCGTCGGCGAGCAGCACGCGGGGGCGGGAGACCACGGCGCGGGCGATCGCGATGCGCTGACGCTGTCCGCCGGAGAACTCGTGCGGGTAGCGGCGCGCGGTGTCGGCGGGGAGCCCGACCGCGTCGAGGGCCTCGGTGATGCGGTGTCGCGCCTCGGCGCCGGATGCGAGGCCCAGCGAGCGCAGCGGTTCGCCGACGATACGGTCGATGCGCTGGCGGGGGTCGAGAGACGAGTACGGGTCCTGGAACACCGGCTGCACGCTCGCGCGGAAGCGGCGCATCTGGGCCCGGTCGCGCAGCACGAGCGGAGCGCCCTCGAACAGCACCTGTCCGCCGCGCGGAGCGTCGAGTCCGAGCATCAGTCGCAGGATCGTGGACTTGCCCGCCCCGGACTCCCCGACGAGGCCCAGCGAGTCGCCCTCGTCGAGGCGCAGTGACACGTCGTCGAGGACGGGACGGGGGCCGTAGGCGAAGCCCGCGCGCCGCAATTCGAGCAGCGTCATCGTCCGGCCTCCCCGGCGTCGAGGAACGCATCGAGCGCACGGGCGCTGTCGACCAGCATCCGTGTGTACGGCTCGGCCGGCTCCTCCAGCACCTGCGCCACCGAGCCCGCTTCGACGACGAGCCCGTCGCGCAGCACGACGATGCGATCCACCATGCGCGAGACGACGGCCAGGTCATGGCTGATGAACAGCAGCGCCATGCCGCGCTCGTCGACCAGGCGTTCGAGCAGTGCGAGCACGCCGTCCTGAACGGTCACGTCGAGCGCGGTCGTCGGCTCGTCGGCGATGAGCAGCTGCGGCCGGGCTGCGAGGGCGATGGCGATGGCCACGCGCTGGCGCTGGCCACCCGAGAGCTCATGCGGGTAGGCGCGCGCGATGCGGGCGTCCGACAGGGAGACCTCGTCGAGGGACGCGGAGACCGCGCTCTTCAGCTCCGTCCCGCGCAGACCGAGGTGGCGTCGCAGCGGCTCTGCTATCTGGCGCCCGACCCGCATCAGCGGATCGAGCGCGGTGAGCGGCTCCTGGAACACGATCTGCGCGACGGGTCCGCGCAGCGGTCGGAGGTCGGCGTCGCGTGCGCCGATCATCTGGTGGCCGTCGAGCAGCACCGAGCCCGACGCGTTGAGGGCATCCGGCAGCAGCCCGGTCACGGCCAGCGAGGTCAGCGACTTGCCCGAGCCGGACTCGCCGATCAGCCCCAGTCGTTCACCCGCCGCGAGCGAGAACGAGACGTCGCGCACGAGTGCGCCCGTGCCGGAGCGGACAGTGAGGCCGGAGACGTCGAGGATGCTCATCGGCTCCTCCTGCGGGTCGGGTCGGCGAGGTCGCGAAGGCCGTCGGCGAGGAAGTTCACCCCGAGCACGAGGGCGATGATGGCGACGCCGGGAGCGATGGCGCCGACGGGAGCCGTGAGCACGGTGCCCTGCGCCTCCTGCAGCATCCGTCCCCACGAGGCGTTGGGCGGCGGTGCTCCCAGCCCGAGGTACGACAGACTCGCCTCGGCCAATACCGCGGCGCCGAACTGCAGCGCCAGGCTCACGGCCAGGGTGGGCGCGATGTTGGGCAGCACGTGTTGGAACACGACACCGAGCACACCCGTGCCGCTCGTGCGCGCGGCGGTGATGTACTGCTCCTGCAGCACGCGGCGCGCGAGGATACGTGTGAGTCGCGCCACGACGGCCGACATCGCCAGACCGATCGCGAGCACCGCGGACCACAGCGACGCTCCCTGGACAGCGACCACCAGCATCGCCAGCAGCAGCACGGGGAACGCGATCACCACGTCGAGTCCTGCCGAGAGGGTGTCGTCGACCCAGGGGCGGGCGAACGCGGCGAGAAGGCCGATGAGCGTCCCGAGGAGAGCGGCGATGGCGACCGCGCACGTGCCGACGATGAGCGCGATCCGCGCGCCCCACATCAACTGCGAGAAGAGGTCGCGCCCGAGCCGATCGGTGCCGAGGAGATGCTGGGCGCTCGGACCCTCGAGTCGGCCACCGCTCGTGTCGGCGAGTGGATAGGGGAGCCAGAACAGGGAGACCAGGGCGATCAGGGCGATGATGCCGGTGAGGACGATGCCGATCACCAGGGTCGCCTTCGGCCGCCGGCGAACGCGCACGGGCGCGGTGATCAGCTGTTCGGCGACGCGGCTCATCGGTTCCCCGAGACGCTCGTGCGCAGCCGCGGGTCGATCAGGCGCTGCACGATGTCGGCGGCGAACCCGACCAGCAGCACGAAGAGGGTGCTGACGACGAGGACGCCCTGGATGACCTGGAAGTCGTGCTGCTCGATGGCCGACAGCAGCAGGCTGCCGAGCCCGGGGAGGGTGAAGACGCTCTCGACGACCACCGCGCCGAGGAGTGTCGTCGACAGCTCGATGCCGAGGATGGCGACGACGGGCACCGCGCCGTTGCGCACCCCGTGCCGGAGCAGCGCTTCACCCATGCCGGAGCCGCCGGCGCGGGCGGTGCGCAGATAGTCGCTGCCGAGTACGTCGAGCGTGGCCGAACGCACGTACCGGCTGAGAGAGGCGCTCATGACGATCACGATCGTGAAGATGGGCAGCGCGAGCGAGCGCAGCGCATCCGCCGGATCCTCCCAGTCCTTGCGGGGGAACCCGCCGGAAGGAAGCACACCGAGACCGAGCGCGAACACCCAGACGAGAACGACGCCCACCCAGAACACGGGGACGGCGACGCCGAGCTGCGCGAAGCCCGACAGCGCGATGCCGTACCAGCGGTCGGATTTCACCGCGGCGGTGATGCCGATGACGAGCGAGACGAGCAGTGCGACCGTGAAGGCGATGAGCGTGAGGGGAAGCGTCACGGCGAGGCGATCGGCGATGTCAGGTCCGACCGGACGGGAGCTCAGGAACGATTCGCCGAGATCGAAGCGGAGCAGCTGACCCGCCCAGGTGGTGAACTGCTGCAGCAGGGGCTGGTCCGAGCCGACCTGGGCGCGCGCGGCGGCGATCTGCTCGGGGGTGGCGTTCACCGAGAGCAGCGCGTTCGCCGGGTCGCCGGGGAGCAGGCGCAGCAGCACGAAGATCGCGACCATCGCGACGACGAGCGAGACCGCGAGGAACGCGAGGCGGCGCAGGAGATAGGCGAGCATGGCTTCTCGGGATGACGTGGGGGATGCCGACGCGCGGCATCCCCCACGTACGTCAGGACTTGACGATGTCGTAGGCGAAGAACTGCGAGTTCAGGCCGTTGACCGGATATCCGCTGAGGTCGCTGGAGGCGACCACGATCTGCGGGTACAGGTACAACCATACGCTCGCGGCATCCGCGGCGATCTTCTCATTGACCTGCTTCAAGAGCGCGGTCTGCTCGTCCGTCGTCGCGGCCTGCTCTGCGTCGGCGACCCACTGCTGCACATCGGCGTCGTCGTAGCCCCAGTAGAAGTCGGGGTTGCCGTACCAGACCACGTCGCGGTCGTTCACGTGCTCCTGCAGCGTGGCCTCGAAGTCCTGCTCCTTGAAGACCTTCGTGTACCACTCATCGGCGCTGATCGTGTTGATCTCGACCGTGATGCCGACCTCGGCGAGCTGTGACTGCAGGAACTCCGCGACGGCGGGGTGCGGGTCGTAGCTCGGGGTGTCGAGCGTGAACGTGAAGCCGTCGGCATAGCCCGCCTGCGCGAGCAGGTCCTTGGAGAGCTCGACGTCGTAGGGGTTCACGGAGGTGAGGTCTTCGTACCAGGGGTCGGTCGGCGGGACCATCGACCCGATCAGCGTGCCGTAGTCGCCCCAGATCGACTCGAGGAGCTTCTTCGTGTCGATCGCGGAGTAGACCGCCTTGCGCACGCGGGTGTCGTCGAAGGGGGCGATGCGGTCGTTGAAGGCGAGCAGCTCCTTCGTGGTCGAGGTGCCCTCGCTCACGACGTAGTCGTCCGAGTCGAACTGCGTCAGCGAGTCGGGGTTCTGCACGCTCGTGATGACGTCGATCTCCCCGGTGAGGAGGGCATTGTTCTCGGCCGTCGCGTCGGTGAAGTAGGTGTAGACGACCTCGCCGTTCTTGGCGGGCTCGCCCCAGTAGTCGTCCCAGCGCTGGAGGGTGAGCGTCGACCCCTTCTTCCACTCGTCGAGTGTGTAGGGGCCGGTGCCGTCCTCCGTGCTGGTGATGTCGCCGGCCTCGTCGTTCACGATCCACACGTAGCTGAGGTTGTACAGGAACGAGATCGACCGCTGCGACAGCGTGAACACGACCGTCTGGTCGTCGGGGGTGGCGATGTCGGCGATCGTCGTGAAGCTCGACTTGCGGGCCGAGACAGAGTCCTCGGCGGTGACGGCTTCGATGCTCGACTTCACGTCGGCGGAGGTGAGCGGGTCACCCGAGTGGAAGGTCACGTCGTCGCGCAGCGTGATCGTGTAGGTCAGGCCGTCGTCGGACACCTGGGCGTCCTCGGCGAGAAGGGGCTCGACCTCGCCGTCGTCCGTGAGCCGGTACAGGCCCTCGTAGACGTTGCCGGTGAGGGCTTCCGTCACCCCCTGGCCGCCGCCCTGGGTGTTGCTGAGGTTGGTCGGCTCGTACAGCGATCCGATGAAGATCGTGGCGTCTTCGCTCGCCGTGGCGTCGTCGCTCGTGCCGGACGCGCAGCCGGCCACGAGGGCGAGCGTGGCGAGCGCGCCGAGCGCGCCGAGGATGCGGGTTCTTCTCATGAGTGCTCCAGGGTGAGAGTGTGCGACGTCACGCCGCGTAGATGTCGAAGCCGTCGTGGAACACGACGTTCTTCTCGCCCGCTCGGATGGGCAGGGGGAAGCGGTTGGATGCCGGGGGCAGCGGGCAGTTGTACTGGGCGCTGAAACCGCACGGGGGCACGAACGCCCGGTTGAAGTCGAGGACCACGGAGCCCTCGTCGTCACGCAGCTGCACGAACAGGAAGCGCCCGGAGCCGTAGGTCTCCGCGCCGTTCGTCTCGTCCCCGAACACGAGCAGCAGTGTGCCGCCGTCGTCGAAGGCGGCGAGCGTGTACTCCTGGCCGCCGAGTTCGAGGCGGATGTCGCCGGGGACGACCAGGTCGCGGGTGCCGCCGTTGTCGCGGATGTGCTCGAACGACACACGACGGTCGCCGGAGACCGGGGTGAAGTGCCCTTCGAGAACCCAGGCCGGGTCGTAGTCGTAGGTGTCGATGCGGTCGAAGGAGCGGATGGCGGGGGCGTCGGCATCCCAGACGCGCAGTCCGTGCTCCGCCTCGCCGGTCTCGATGTCCGTGCGCTCGATCGGTGTCACCGTGACCGTGTCGGCTGCGGCGCGCTGTTCGGCGTCGAGGTCGGGGCGCTC
Organism: Microbacterium paraoxydans; assembly: GCF_020524545.1. Classification (GTDB taxonomy): domain Bacteria; phylum Actinomycetota; class Actinomycetes; order Actinomycetales; family Microbacteriaceae; genus Microbacterium; species Microbacterium paraoxydans_C. The sequence goes on from NZ_JAIVLG010000007.1 coordinate 88,851, forward strand.
GCCGGTCCAGCGGGTCTCGACCAGGGCGAGGTTTCCGGTCGCCGACGAGACGGCGGCGCGGCGCTCGGCCTGCCAGTGGGTGTGCTCTTCGCGTTCAGACATCACTTTCAATTCTCTTGCATGGAGAAGGCGGTCGGGTCGGAGTCGTCACTCGGGGTAACGCTGGGAGACACGCCCTCCATTCCGAGGACCTTCGTACGGGTATCTGCCGTACACTACTGCTATGAGTACTTCTGTTACGCCGCTGAAGAGCGCCCGCCTGGAATTCCGCGTCACGGCCGACCAGAAGGAGAGGATCGAAGAAGCGGCCGCAATCGAGGGCCGCACCGTCACGGATTTCTCGGCGTCGGTGCTGGTGGAGCGGGCGCAGGAGGTCATCGAACGCGAACGTCGATTGCGCGTCGATGCTGTCCGATTCGACGCCTTCATCGAGGTCATGGAACGCCCGCCTCGCACTGTCGAGGGCCTGCGAGAGCTGCTCAGCCGGGAGTCCGTCTTCGTTGACTGATTTCCTCATGCCCCGGCCTCTCACGGCAGGCGACAAGCTGTCCGATTTCCGTTGCGGGGAGCAGAGTCTCGACGGCTGGTTGCGAGGACGGGCCCGCTCGAACGAGAAGAGCGGTGCTTCCCGCACGATGGTCTCGGTCACGCGAGAGGGGAGGGTCGCGGGGTACTACTGCCTCTCCTCGAGTGCGCTCGACCGCGGCGACGGACCTCCGCCCCTCGCGGTCGGTATGCCCGTCTCCGTTCCGATCGTGCTGCTCGGGCGCCTCGCCGTCGACCGCGAGTACGCAGGACGCGGCCTCGGCGTCTCCCTCCTGCGGCACGCGACCGTGCGCGCACTCGAAGCCGCAGACGCCATCGGAGTGCGTGCCATCCTGGTGCACGCGATCAACGATGAGGTCGTGCCGTTCTACGAGCGCTTCGGTTTCGAACGGTTCCCCGGAGCGCAGCGCACGCTGTACCTCCTCGCCCAGGACGCCAGGGCTACCCTGTCATCGTGACCGGCTTCCGCTCGCCGAGGCGATCTCGGCATGCACCGCGCGGCGCAGCCACTCGGCGTAGCCGTCACTCGTCCACCCCGACTGCGTGACCAGCTGCTGGTAGCTCTCGGGGGAGAGCAGGAACGACAGGGCATCGGCGACCGCGGAGTCATCGATGTCCGGTGAGGCGAGGTCCCGGCGCCGCAGTTCCGAAACCAGCCCTCGGTAGTCCGCCCTGCGATGCTCGAGGATCCGGCAGAGCGCGTCGTCGACGACGGGATCCGACAGCGCAGCGCCCAGCAGCACCGTCCACAGGCCGTGTCCGCGCGCGTTGGCGGTCGTGATGTGCGTCAGCACCGTGTCGAGGAAGACGTCGTCCGGCAGGTCCACGAGCCCGATCGCGACTTCGGTGTCGGCGAGCGTCTCCGCTCCTTCCGAGCCGGAGAAGGTGACCTCGAAAGCGGCGATGAGCAGCTCGGCTTTCGATGCCGTCGTCTTCACGGTCTCGGCCGAGACCCCTGCCTCGCGTGCGATCGCGGCGATCGTGGTCGCCTGGTAGCCCTGCGTGGCGAAGAGGCGGGCGGACGCGGAGACGATGCGCTCGCGGGTCTCCAACGCCTGGCGTGCGCGCAACGCGGATCGATAGGTGCGGGGAGGGGTCTCAACCATTGACTTTCCTGATGGTGTGATCAATACTACGACGGTACATTCAATCGTAGCGAAAGGGCCCGGCATGTCCAGCTACCTCCTCACCTGCACGCCTGCACACGGCCACGTCCTGTCGCTGCTGCAGGTCGCGCGCCACCTCCTCTCCCAGGGCCACGACGTGAGCTTCCTCACGAGCAGCCGCTACTCCGATCGGGTCCAAGCGGTCGGGGCGCGCTTCGTCCCCCTCCCCGCCGAAGCGGATGTCGACCTCGACGACGCCGACGGTTCGTTCCCGGAGCGGAGAGGACTCACCGGCCCCGCCGCGCTTCGGTTCGACATGAGCACTCTCTTCGTGCGTCCGGGCGAAGCGCAGCTCGCCGCCGTCCAGGCAGAGCTCGCCGCCCACCCGGTCGATGCCGTCCTCACGGAACCGCTCTTCGTCGGGGGTGCTCTTCTGCAGCTCATGCCGGTCAACGAGCGGCCGCCCGTCGTCGTGCTCGGCATCTTCCCGCTCGGTGTGCGCAGCAGGGACACGGCGCCGTTCGGCCTGGGCGCCACGCCCGTCTCGGGGCCGATCGGCCGGCTGCGCAACGCCGCTTTGCGTGTGATCGCCGAGAGAGCGATCTTCGGCGGGGTGCAGAAGGAGGCCGACGAGATGGCCCGTCGCACGGTCGGTCGTGAGCTCGGCGGATTCGTTCTCGATTGGGCCGGTCGCTCTGACGCCTACGTGCAGTTCACCGTGCCCGAGTTCGAGTACCCGCGCTCCGACCTGCCGGCGAGCGTGCACTTCGCGGGACCGCTGCCGTCCGCGCCGTCGACGACCGGTGTGCCGGAGTGGTGGTCCGATCTCGACGGATCCCGTCCCGTGGTGCACGTCACTCAGGGCACGATCGCCAACTCCGACTTCGGACAGCTCGTCGTCCCGACGATCACGGCTCTCGCGGACTCCGATGTCCTCGTGGTGGTCACCACGGGCGGACGACCGCTCGACGCCCTGGGGGTCACGCTGCCGGACAACGTGCGCGTGGCGGAGTACCTGCCCTACGACTGTCTGCTCCCGCTGGTCGACGTGCTGGTCACCAACGGTGGCTACGGAGGCGTCCAGCAGGCGCTCGCCCACGGGATCCCGCTCGTGGTCGCGGGCCAGACCGAAGACAAGGTCGAGGTGTCGGCGCGTGTCGGGTGGTCGGGCGCCGGGGTGAACCTGCGCACGACGAACGCGACGCCGGTCCAGGTCGCCCGCGCCGTGCAGCGCGTCCTGTCGGAGCCGGCATTCCGCGCGAACGCGGAGCGCATCGGCACGGCCATGCGCGACGCCGACGCGGAACGCGCGCTCGATCGCGTCCTGGACGGGGTCTCGGCGCAGTGGAGTCGTACGCGCCCTCGCGCCGGCCGACCGGATGGCCTGTGAAAGCGCATTCCGACGCATGGATGCAACGCGTTGCAACCTCGTCCGGTATACCATTCCGGTATACGCCCAGCAGCGTCAGTCCCCAGCTGACCGTGGGCGGGGCGGCACAGCCGCCATGCGGAGGGAGAGTCGATCTTCTTTCGATCCCGAGGGGGGATGGGGTGGGAGTTCGGTCCCCAGCCGGCACCCACCCCCACACTCGGTCCTGCGTCACATGATCCGGCTCACGACCCAGAACGCGACGAACCCGATCACGATGATGATCGGCACCCAGGTGCCGCCGCGTTTCAGACGGCGCCCCTGCGGCGCCACGCCCGGCGGCGGTGTGAGCAGGCCCGCGGGCGGTGCGAAGGGGAGCTCCTGGTTCGGCGGAGCGACGGATGCGGCGGCTCCCGGGTGCTCCGCGATCAGCCGGTCGTCACGCCACCGCGCCCACTGATCGAACTTGGTCAGCAGTGCGCCCACCACGCCGAACAGCCAGGCCCAGGTTGCGGGGTCGAGCGTCGATACCTTGCGCTGCGTGTAGAGGAAGAGCCAGTCGTCGACGATCTCGACGTCGAGCTGGGCGGCGTTGTCGATGAACCGCGCCATGATGTCGGGCGTGAACAGATAGAGCGCGTCCCGCTCGTAGCCGGAGGGGCAGTAGAGGGTGAAGTGCCGGTCGAAATCGCCTTCGAGCGAGAGGCGTTGCGCCTTCTGGAACGACGCCGGCAGGTTCGACCCGAAGCCGTTGTTCCCCTTCGCGTCGAGGACGATGTTCGGCAGCGGCACGTCGAGCTTCACCGCGACGTAGCCCCAGCGGTACGTCGTCGAGTTCTTCCCCGACCGCACCGTGTACTGGTAGTTGCCGAACTCGACGAAACGCGGCCGGGTTCCTCGGATCAGATCGGTCGCCTGGCGCGCGCGTCCGAGGCTGAAGATCATGCCGGGAAGCGGCGGGTCGATGATCTTCGGCTCGTACGACATGCCGTTGGCCCGGGCGAAGCGATCGAGCCTGTACCGCGTCGCCTGCGCGTTGCGCACGCTCAGCCAGATCATCACCCCCGCCGCCGCGATGAGGAGCAGGATGAGCACCAGCGGGATGGCGGCGGTGGCGGGAGAGCCGCCGAAGGACGCGAACGCCAGCACCACGCTCACGAAGACCGGGATCATCACGACCGCGGCGATCACCGCCACCACGATGCCGATGACGGTGGACGCCGACATGCCTGCGGTCCGGCGAGAACGGAGCTCCGCGGCGAAGGCGCGCACCGATGCCGCGTCGACCGGTTCGGTGAGCGGCCGCGGGTCGAAGGTCAGCTGCGGCGGCGTCACCGGTTCACCGTGTCGGCATCCCACGTGAGCGCGGCACCCTCGGGAATCGGGAATGCCTCCAGGCGCTCGTCCGCGCAGAGCGCGTCGATCAGGGCGGACGAGCCGGCCACGACCGTCGAATCGAAGTCGACCTCGCTCACGAGGACCCACGAACGGTCTTCCGGCCACAGGATGCTCGGACTCTGAGCCGAGGGCGCGAACCCGTGCGCCTCGGCCACGTGATCGCGCCAGGGAACGTGCAGGATCCAGTCCGGGTCGGCGAAAACGCGCGGCGCGGCGGAGAACAGCACGTGGCCGCGGTCGGTCAGCTGAAGGCGCGGCCCCTCCGAGATCTCGCGAGACAGGATGCCCTCCTGCCAGGTGGACTTGCGGAAGACGTTGTTGAACGGATCTCTCGTGCTGCGGTCGAGCATCGCCTGGTGGTTCGGGTCGTCCGAGAAGGAGAGGAATGACCGCGAAGGCGAGATGCCGACGAAGCCGAGAAGACCGCCTCGTCCTTCCCAGAGCGCTGCGACCCCGGCATCGGGGGACTGCGTGTGGTCGGCGAGGTGTGCGGCGACGGCCGCCAGGAGATGCGGGTCGAGCTCCCCCTCGATCGGGGCCGAGAACTCGCGGCCGTCGGGGGCGGTCCGGACGCCCCAGTCACCGTCCGCGGGTGTGCGCACGAGACGCTGCCACTGCGCGAGCGGATGCAGGACCGTGCCGAACGCCGCCGCGGTCTGCGCCCAGGTGACCGTCTCATCGACGAACCGGGCGACGAGGGCCTGGTGCTCCGCCTCCGGCATCCGGACCATTTCCTCGGCCGTCGGCACCGCACGATCCGGGAGGGATCGGGCGACGGCCGGATGCAGCACACGGGCATAGGCCGGGAAGCCGCGGGGGACCACCCCGTGCATCGTCTCGTGACCTGCGTCGAGCCGCTCGTGCAGCCATGCCCCCGCCGAGGGATCGGATATCCACTCCATGCCACCACGCTACCCGGGGCTGTGTCGCCGGAGCCGGGGCGCGCGAACGGCTCGTGACGCGATCCCCCATAATCGAGGGTGTGACTGCGACTGCAACCCTCCCTTCTCTCGACGGCCGCCGCTTCCGGATGATCTCGTCCACCACCTCGGCGGTCGACCCGGAATCCCCGAGCATCTTCGAGTACTTCGAGCGCGACGGCGCGATCTGGGGCGGGTACGAGGGCGACACGGTCACGTTCGGCAAGTTCGTCGGCACGCGTACCGGGGACACGATCTGGGTGTCGTTCGTGCACGTGCTCAAGGCCGACGGCACGGTCGTGACCGGAGACGGCGAGAGCGAGCTCGAGCTCACCGACGACGGCGGCATCCGTCTGGTCGAGCACTACGAGATGCACGGACTCCCGCAGCTGAGCGTGTGCGAGGAGATCGCAGCCTGACGTCGAGTCGGCCTCAGCGCGGCGGCAGAGTGTCGCGTCCGGGTGAGGCTGGTGTCCAGCGCGTCATCCCGAGCGGGATCTCTGTGTCGCGCTCCGGCAGGTCACCTGGCAGCAGATAGGAGCGGCGGATCACCTCGTCGAGCACCACGACGCTGACGACCGTGCGAACCTCGGGAAGCTGCGCGATCACCCCGGTCGAGAACTCGTGCACGCCGCTGACGTCGACCGCGCGGATGAGCAGCATCGCATCGTGTTCGCCGGTCGTGATGGCGCACCATTCGACATCGGGCATCTCGAGCACTCGCTCGCGGAACGACGCCCACGCCTGAGGCATCACGGTGACGAACACCAGTGCTCCGATCGACAGCCCCGCCTTCGCCTGGTCGACTCGCGCGGTGAAGCCCGTGATCACACCGTCGTGCACCAGCGATTCGACCCGCGTGTAGGCGTTCGCGCGGGAGATGCCGATCTTCTCGGCGAGTGCCGCGATCGAGACGCGACCGTTATCCCGCAGGACTTCGAGGATTCTGTATGCCGTCTCGTCCAAAGGGGCAGCACTTCGTCCAGAATGCTTCGAGTGTTCCGCATCCTTGCTGGACATATTGTTCCTCACATTCGAGGTTCTGGACAGAGCGTGTCGAGGTGACCCGCTCTTGCTGGACACATCGTCGCATATGATGCGAATCTGATCCACGGTCGTCCACATCGGTGGCGACTCACCCGAATGTACTCCTCGCCTCTGGAGGCCCTCATGTCGTCACGCCGTATCACGCCGGTCATCGCGTTCGGAGCGGTTGCGCTCCTCGCGCTCGCAGGATGCTCGGGAGGGAACTCCGCCAACAACGGCGACAACTCCTCCGGCTCCGACTCCCTCGTCATCGACACCGCGTTCTCGATCGAGACCACCGACCCGGGTCACACCTACGACCCGACCGGCAACATGATCGCGAAGGCGCTGTACGAGACCCTCGTCGACTTCGAGGGCTCCGACGTCTCGACCCCCGTGCCCGGGCTCGCCTCGTGGGAGCAGAACGATGAGGCCACCGAGTTCACGTTCACGCTCGAGGGCGACCGCGTCTTCTCCGACGGCTCGCCGATCGAGGCGAAGGACGTCGTCTTCTCGCTGCAGCGCATCCAGGGCATGGAAGACGCCAAGCCGAACTTCCTCCTCGGTGGTCTGACCATCACCGAGGTCGACGAGAAGACGATCCGCTTCACGTCCGAGACCCCGCTGCTGCAGCTGCCCGCGATCCTCGCGAACCCCGCACTGGGCATCGTCAACTCCGACGTCGTGCTCGAGAACGGCGGCGCGACCGACGGCACCGACTCGGCGCAGGGGTTCCTGGACGGCGCTTCCGCAGGCTCCGGCCCGTTCGTGCTCGACACCCTCGACCTCAGCTCGCAGGTCGTGCTGACCAAGAACGACGAGTACAACGGCGACGAGGCATCGGACTTCGCCCGCGTGGTCGTGCGCAACGTGTCGGAGAGCGCCACGCAGCTCGCCAACCTCAAGGGCGGCGACTCGATGGTCGCGATGGACCTGAACGGCGACCAGGTCGCCGGTCTCGGCGACGGCATCACGGTCGACTCCGTTCCCTCCGGTCAGACGATCTTCCTTCTTCTGAACCAGTCCGAAGCGGTCGCCGGTGAGCTGGCGAACGTCAAGATCGCCGAGGCGATCCGCTACGCACTCGACTACGACTCACTCCTGGAGCTGGCCGGTGCCGGATCCGTGCAGGCGACCGGAGTCATCCCGCCCGGATTCGAGGGGGCGCTCGACGAGGGCGTGACGCAGGACCTCGCCAAGTCGAAGGCCGCGCTCGACGAAGCCGGCTACACGGGGCAGACCCTGACCCTGCAGTTCCCGAACGACTACCCGGTCGGCGGCGTGGAGTTCACCCCGCTCGCCGAGCGCGTCCAGGCACAGCTCAAGGACGCCGGCATCACGGTCGACCTGGCACCCGCGCCGTTCGCGACCGAGCTCGACGCCTACGTCAACGGCACGGAGGGCTTCGGCCTCTGGTTCTGGGGCCCGGACTACGCGGACTCCGCGAACTTCCTGCCCTTCGGTCCCGGGCTGAAGGTCGGCCTGCGCGCCGGCTGGGAGGCAGACGCGAACCCGGAGATCGCCGGGATCGCGGCCGGTGCCGCCGCCGCGACCGACGCCGACCAGCGCACCGCCGCCTTCACGGAGTTCGCCGAGGCCATGCAGGCCGAGGGCCCGTTCGTTCCGATGATCGTCCCCGGTCGCAACATCTCCTCCGCTGACAGCGTGAAGGGCGCCGTGTACAACTCCGTGTGGGAGATGGACATCGCCGAGATCACGCCGGCCGGCTGAGCGGACATCTCATGACGACAGTGGCGGTGCAGAGGCAGGCGCAGCGGCGTCGATCGCCTCTGGTCGGATACCTGCTGCGGCGGGCCGGCACCTCCCTGCTCCTGTTGGTGGGCGTGACGATCGTCACGTTCGCGCTCACCAACCTGGTGCCGGGGGATCCGGTCTCGGCCGCACTCGGTGAGGGGGCGTCGCAGAACCCCGCGACGCGCGAAGCGTTCATCAAGGAGCAGGGTCTCGACCAGCCGCTGTTCGTGCAGTACTTCATCTACATGGGGAATCTGCTCCGCGGAGACCTCGGCACGTCGCTGGTGACCGGACGCCCGGTCACCAGCGACCTCGCCACCGCGGTGCCGGCGACCATCGAGATCGCGATCGGCGCGATCATCGTCAGTCTCGCGGTCAGCATCGTTCTCGGCACCCTCGCCGCCTACCGTCGTGGACTCGTCACCGACCAGGTCATCCGCGTGGTCACACTGGTGGGCCTGAGCGTGCCGACCTTCTGGCTGGCGCTCGTCAGCTTCTACGTCTTCTTCCTCGAGCTGGGCATCGCGCCGGGGTCCGGGCGCATCTCCCCGTCGATCACCCCGCCGCCCCGCGTGACCGGGCTCTACACGGTCGACTACCTCCTGAACGGAGACGCGGTCGGGTTCTTCGACGCCCTCGCGCACCTCGCCCTCCCCGTCATGGTGCTCTCGCTCGTGACGATCGGCCTGCTCACCCGCTTCATCCGGACCTCGGTGCTCGAGGTCCTCGGCAGCGACTACGTGCGTGCCGCCCGCGCCAAGGGACTCCCGGCCATGCGCGTGATCGTCGGGTACGTGCTGCGGGGCGCGTCGCTGCCGATCCTCACAGTCGTGGGTGTCGCGTTCGGAGCCCTGCTCTCGGGCACGGTGCTCGTCGAATCCGTGTTCGCCTGGCCCGGGCTGGGCACCTACGCCTACAACTCTGCGGCGAATCTCGATCTGCCCGGCATCATGGGGGTCGGTCTCGTCGTCGGCATCATCTACCTCCTCATCAACTTCATCGTCGACATCCTCTACGGCGTGCTCGACCCGAGAGTGAGGATCGCATGAGCCGCATCGCCGCCGCCACCCCGGCCGGTCGCTTCCGCTTCCGCTGGCCCCGAGCCTGGCGCACCCCGCTCGGGGTCATCGGCACGGTCATCGCCGGAGCCTGGATCATCGTGGCCTTCACCGCCCAGTGGTGGGTGCCCTATCCGCCGAACGCGCAGGTGCTGCCGCGTCTGCAGGCGCCGGGGATCGACACGCTCCTGGGCACCGACGGCAACGGCCGCGACATCTTCTCCCGGCTCATGACGGGCGCGACGGTGAGTCTTCCGCTCGCACTCATGCTCGTGATCGCCGCCATGATCATCGGCACGGTCATCGGCGCCGTCGCCGGTTACTTCGGCGGCTGGGTCGATGAGACCCTGATGCGCATCACCGACCTGTTCATGGCGTTCCCGACCGTGATCCTCGCCATGGTGGTTGCGGCCTCGCTCGGACCCTCCCTCTTCAACGCGGTGATCGCAGCGATCGTCGTGTCCTGGCCGCAGTATTCGCGTGTCACCCGCAGCATCGTGCTGGGGCTTCGCGGGCAGAACTACGTGATCGCGGGGCGGCTGCTCGGGCACTCGCCGGTGCGCACGCTGTTCGTCGACATCCTGCCGAACATCGCCGGCCCGATCCTGGTCCTCGCCACGCTCGACATCGGTGCGGCCATCCTCCTCCTCTCCGGACTCTCCTTCCTCGGCCTCGGTGCACAGCCGCCGACAGCGGAGTGGGGGTCGATGATCTCCGCGGCGATGCAGAACTTCGACGCCTGGTGGCTCGGAGTCTTCCCCGGCCTCGCGATCCTCACGGTCGTGCTCGCGTTCAACTTCCTCGGTGACGCGATGCGCGATGTGCTCGATCCGACCGCGGAGATCACGCACGAGAAGACCGACGAGCACGCGGCCTCGGCGACGGGAGCGGCGGCATGAGCGCGCAGGGAACCGCGGTCCTCCGCATCCGCGACCTCACGATCGACATCGGCCGCCCGCTGGTGAAGGGTGTGTCCCTCGAACTCGAGGCGGGTCGCGTGCAGGGCCTCGCGGGTGAATCCGGATCCGGCAAGACCCTCACCTCGCTGGCCGTGCTGGGGTTGCTGCCGCGGCAGGCCCGCACCGGGGGATCGATCCTGCTCGGGGATGAGGAGCTCGTCGGCCTGCGTCGTCGCGCGCTCAACCGCGTCCGGGGCAAGCGGATCGCCATGGTGTTCCAGGACCCGTCGGCGTCGCTGCATCCGCAGCTCCCGGTCGGGCGTCAGCTCACTGATCACATGCGCGTGCACCTCGGGCTCAAGGGCGCCGCCGCACGGGCGCGGGCGGTCGAACTGCTCGAGACCGTGCAGGTGCCGAACCCCGCCGAGGCGCTGAAACGCTATCCGCATCAGTTCTCCGGCGGTCAGCGCCAGCGCATCGCGATCGCGTGCGCCCTCGCCTGCGACCCCGAGGTACTGCTGGCAGATGAGCCCACGACGGCCCTCGACGTCACGGTGCAGGCAGGCATCCTGAAGCTGCTGCGCGATCTCGCGGTCGAGCGGAACCTCGCGGTGCTGCTCGTGACGCATGATCTGGGCGTGATGAGCGCGATCGCCGACAGGGTGGCCGTCATGAAGGACGGTCGGATCGTGGAGCTCGCCGACCGCGAGACGCTTTTCCTCGACCCGCAGCACGACTACACGCGCATGCTGCTCGCGGCCCTCCCGGGGTCGCGGATCGACGAGACACCGGAACAGGAGTCCGCAGATGAGTGAGGTCGCCGTCCTCGACGCGCAGGACGTGGTCGTGCGCTACCCGGGAAGTCCGCCCGTCGTCGCCGTGAACGGGGTGTCGATCAGCGTCGCCGCGGGCGAGACCGTGGCCCTCGTCGGCGAGTCCGGCAGCGGGAAGTCGAGCCTCGCTCGCGCCGTCGTCGGCATCGAGAAGATCGCGGGCGGGACGGTCCGCTTCCGCGATGCGCCCGTCGCGCCGCTCGGCATCCGGCGCCGAGCCATCGCGATGACCGGCATCCAGATGGTGTTCCAGGACCCCTCCACGTCGTTGAACCCCCGGCGGCGTGTGGGCGACCAGATCGCGGACGGCATCGCGACGGCCCGGGCCCGCGGCGCAGCCGGATCGACGGTCGACGAATGGCTCGACCGCGTCGGGCTGCCGGTCGAGGTCAGCACACGCTTCCCGCACCAGTTCTCGGGCGGGCAGAAGCAGCGGCTCGCGATCGCGAGGGCGCTGGCTGCGCGGCCTTCCCTCCTCGTCGCCGATGAGCCGATCTCGGCCCTCGACGCCTCGACGCAGACGAGCGTCGCCCGGCTGATGCGCGACCTGGTCGCGGAGTCGGGAGCCGGGATGCTGTTCATCTCGCACGACCTCGCCGTGGTGCGACGCATCGCCGACCGGACCCTGGTCATGTTCGGCGGTCGCGTGCTGGAGTCGGGCCCGACGGCTCCGCTCTGGGCCGCGCCGCAGCATCCCTATACGCAGGCGCTGCTGGCGGCGATCCCGGAACCGGACGGCGCCGGTCGCATCCCCGCGGCTCCTTCGGTCGACGACCGCACGGTGTGGGCCGAGGTGCCGCCCGTCACGTACTGAGCCCTGACCCGCGCGCTGGGGCCGAAACGGAGACGATCCGTGGGTGGGGCGGCGCGTCGCGCCCGGACACGCCGCCCTGCACCGGGATGGTCTCCGTTTTCGCACGGCCGTCCGCGTGTCGGCGGCCCAGGACAAACTCCGCTAGACTATGCAGGTTGTCTGCCGGACTCCACTCGGGAAGCCAGGGGCAGGCACGTGCACACACCCTCCTGCTCCCGGGAAAGCCCCGAGAGCCGTTCTAGTCCGAAGGAGGTGGGTAAGTGACGCACCAGTACGAACTCATGGTCATTCTGACCCCCGAGATCGACGAGCGCCAGGTCGCACCTACGCTCGACAAGTTCCTGAAGGTCATCACCAACGATGGTGGCTCTATCGAGAACGTCGACATCTGGGGCAAGCGCCGTCTCGCCTACGAGATCCAGAAGAAGAACGAGGGCATCTACGCCGTCGTCAACTTCACCGCGACCAGCGCCGCCACGCAGGAGCTCGACCGTCAGCTGAAGCTGAACGAGCAGATCATGCGCACCAAGGTCCTCCGCGCAGAAGAGGCTCAGGCGATGATCGCTTCCGAGGCCAAGCGCTCCGAAGAGAAGGCTGCTCGCAAGGCCGCCAAGGCTGCGAAGGCCTAAGTCTCATGGCCGGCGAAACCGTCATCACCGTGGTGGGAAACCTCACGGCCGACCCCGAGCTGCGGTACACGCAGAACGGGCTGCCGGTGGCGAACTTCACCATCGCTTCGACGCCTCGGAACTTCGACCGCGCCGCGAATGAGTGGAAGGACGGCGATGCCCTGTTCCTCCGTGCATCCGTGTGGCGCGAGTTCGCCGAGCACGTGGCGGGCTCGCTGACGAAGGGCATGCGCGTCATCGCGCAGGGCCGTCTGCGTCAGCGCTCCTACCAGGACCGCGAGGGCAACCAGCGCACCGCGATCGAGCTGGAGGTCGACGAGATCGGCCCCTCGCTCCGGTACGCGACCGCTCAGGTCACGCGCGCGGCTTCGACCGGAGGCGCCGGTGGCGGTGGACAGTCTCGCCCGCCGCAGCAGCAGGTGTCGGAGGAGCCGTGGTCGACGCCCGGCTCGTCGACCAGCGCGGACGCCTGGAGCACTCCGGGCAGCTTCGGCGACGACACCCCGTTCTGAAAAATTTCTGGATCCGGTCCGCAGGGCCGGCATCCGCTCATCACTAAGGAAAAACAATGGCTGGAAAGTCGAGCGGCGACCGCCGCAAGCCGCGGAAGGGTGGCAAGCCCACCGCTCCCGCGAAGTCCATCCGGGTCGGTGTCATCGATTACAAGGATGTCGCCACCCTTCGCAAGTTCGTCTCGGAGCGCGGCAAGATCCGTGCCCGTCGTATCACCGGTGTCTCGGTGCAGGAGCAGCGTCTGATCGCCACGGCGATCAAGAACGCGCGCGAAATGGCGCTCCTGCCCTACGCTGGCGCCGGCCGGTAAGGGGTATCGAGATGGCAAAGCTGATTCTCACGAACGAGGTCGCCGGGCTCGGTAGCGCCGGTGACGTGGTCGAGGTCAAGAACGGGTACGCCCGGAACTTCCTCATCCCGCAGGGCTTCGCTACGGCGTGGACCCGCGGTGGCGAAAAGCAGGTCGCATCGATCCAGGCTGCGCGTCAGGCACGCGCGATCCACGATCGTGACGACGCTGTCGCGCTGAAGAACGCTCTCGAGGGCACCAAGGTGCGTCTCACGGTCAAGGCCGGCAAGGAGGGTCGTCTCTTCGGCTCGGTCAAGACCGACCACGTCGCGGACGCTGTTGCGGCCGCCGGCCTGGGCTCGATCGACAAGCGCAAGGTGCACATCACCTCGCCGATCAAGTCGACGGGCGACCACGAGGCGACCGTGCGTCTGCACGAAGACGTCACTGCAGTCATCACGCTGCAGGTCATCGCCGCGAAGTAACGCTGCTCTCGAATGCCCCCTCTCCTTCGGGAGAGGGGGCATTCGGCGTTTCGGGTACGACCGCGAGGACACGGACGTGATTTTGGATCCAGAATGCAGAGTTCGGTGCGATCATCCGATACTGTCGCTCCATGGTGCAATCAGGAAACGCCGCGTCGGCGAAGGATCGGTCCGACGCGTTGCAGAGGCTCGCGCAGCGGCACGGGGCCGGGTACCGCTCGGTGGGCGCGATGGCGTACGACATCATCCGCGATGCGATCCTCGACGGCACGCTGCCGCCCGGGATGAAGCTGCGGCAGGAGACCCTGGCCGAGTCGATCGGCATCTCACGCCTGCCGATCCGGTCCGCGCTGATCCAGTTGGAGGCGGACGGCCTCGTGATCTTCCACGCCCGCCGCGGGGCGATGGTGCGCGCGCTCTCGGTCGAGGAGGCCACGGAGGTGTATCACCTTCGTACCCTGCTCGAGAAGGAGGCGCTGCGACTGGCGATGGTCGAGATGACGCCGGAGCGCATCGCACGCCTGCGTGAGCTCGCCCAGACCGCCGACGACATCTCCGAGGGCGGGGAGTTCGTGGAGGCCCGCACCGAGTTCTACGCGACGCTCTACGACGCGCAGTCGCGTCCGCTCCTCTGGGAGATGATCGAGCAGCTCCGTCTCAAGCTCGGCCGCTACGTGCTGGGCTGGCGTCTGGTCGCACCCGGAAGCCACGACCACTCGCACGGCGAGTTGATCGACGTGGTCGCGACCGCCGATGCGGACGAGGCGCTGCGCGTGCTCGAGTCGCACCTGAACCACGTACGCGACGGCGTGATCGCGTTGCTGGATTCGGCTGCCGTGGAGGCCGCAGGCGACGACCCGGGTCTCAGGTGACCGTGCCGCGACGCGCGAACCGAGGCTCGCGCCAGATCTCACTGTGCAGCACGTCCTCCAGGGCCTCGATGGCATCCCACACGTCGGTGTAGGAGGTGTAGAGGGGAGTGAAGCCGAAGCGGATGAGGTCGGGAGCGCGGAAGTCGCCGATCACGCCACGCTCGATCAACGCCTGCATCACCGCGTAGCCGTCCTCGTGGCGCAGCGAGACCTGGCTGCCACGGCGGACGGATTCCCGAGGGGTGACGGACTCGATCGCCCAGCGCGGGGTGAGGCGTGTGTCGACGAGGGACAGGAACAGCTCCGTGAGCCGCAGGCTCTTCTCCCGCACGAGGCCGAGGTCCACCTCGTCCCAGATGTCGAGGCTCGCCTCGAGCGCGGCCACGGACAGCAGCTGCGGAGTGCCGACACGGAAGCGCTCGACCCCCGTGGCGGGGGTGTAGTCGACCGCGAAGTCGAACGGGCGTGCGTGGCCGTGCCAGCCGGTGAGGGCGGGTCGAGCGGTGTCGTGGTGTCGGGCGGCGGCCCAGATGAACGAGGGGGAGCCCGGTCCGCCGTTGAGGTATTTGTAGGTGCAGCCCACCGCGAAGTCGGCCTCCGCCGCGTTCAGGTCGATCGGCACGGCGCCGACGCTGTGGCAGAGGTCCCAGATGACGAGAGCGCCTGCGGCGTGCACCTTGCGCGTGACCTCGGCGATGTCGTGCATCCGACCGGTGCGGTAGTCGACCTGGGTGAGCACGACGACGGCGACGTGGTCGTCGAGCACGTCGTCGAGAGTGGGTCCGTCGTCGGCGATGAGCCGACGTTGCAGGGGTGTCCCGCTGCCGAGCAGCTCCTGCACGGCCTCGAGCATGTAGAGGTCGGTGGGGAAGTTCCCCCGTTCCGCGACGATCACACGCCGACCGGGGCGGAGCCGGACCGCCGCGACCGCCGCCTGGAACAGGCTCGCTGACGTGGAGTCACCGAGCACGACCTCACCGGCGGCGGCGCCGATCAGCGGCGCGATGCGGTCGCCGACCGTGCGTGGTTTGGCGAACCATCCGGCCTCGTTCCAACTGCGGATGAGCCCGGTGCCCCACTCCTCGGTGATGACTCGCCGCAGATGCTCCTCGGTGTGACGGGGGAGCGCACCGAGGGAGTTCCCGTCGAGGTAGATCACCTCCTCCGGTAGCGCGAACCGTTCGCGTATCGGTGCGAGCGGATCGGCGTCGTCGAGGGCGACGCACGTGGCGCGGTCGATCGCCGTGCGGGTCGGGGTGGTGCTCATGAGATGGTCCGTTTCGGAGTCGATGCGGGGTCAGCGCCCCAGGAACCGCAGCGCGTTGTCGCGGCGGATGGCGCGCTTCTGCGCCTCGTCGAGGAAGCCGGCCCGGTCGACGACGCTGCCGACCGGGCGTTCGCCCAGGGGATAGGGGTAGTCGCTGCCCACCATCACCTGACTCGCGCCGAGCGTCTCCACGAGCGCCCGCAACGCGACCGGCTCGAAGACGACGCTGTCGACGCTGAAGCGATCGAGGTAGGCCGACGGCGGACGTTCGCTGACCCCGATGACGTCGGGGCGCTGCAGCCAGGCGTTCTCGAAGCGCCCGAGCCAGAACGCGAAGGAGCCCCCGCCGTGCGCGAACGCGAGGCGGAGGGTCGGCGGCACGCGATCGAAGACGCCGCCGAGGATCATGGCGATGATCGACAGGTGCGTCTCGGCAGGCATGCCGGTGAGCCAGCGTGCCATCCACCGATCGAGCCGCGGCGAACCCGGCATGTCCCAGGGATGCACGAAGACCGGGATGTCGCTGTCGGCGCAGTGCTGGAGGAACGTCACCATGCCCTCGTCGTCGAGGTCGCGGTCGCCCACGTGGTTGCCGATCTCGACGCCCGCGTGACCGGACGCGATCGCGCGGTCGGCCTCGGCGCATGCGGCATCCGGATCCTGCAGCGGCACCTGCGCGAACGGGATCAGCCGTTCCGGGGCGGGGGCGCAGATCTCGAGGGCGAGGTCGTTGAAGATCCGCGCGACCTTGACGGCCTGGGCGCCCGACTTGTCGTAGGAGAAGAACAGCGGTGTGGGGGAGACGACCTGCATCTCGACGCCGTCGGCGTCCATGTCCGCCAGGCGTACCGCGGCGTCCCAGCAGTCATCGCCGACGCGACGGAACTCGGTCTCGCCGAGCATGATCATCGCGTCGCGTTCGGAGTCCACGCGAAGGGTCGGCCAGAGACCCGGCCCGACCTGTGTCGACAGGTCGGGCCAGGCGCTCGGCACGAAGTGAGTGTGGACGTCGATCGTGCCCAAGGGGCTTCAGCCCTTGCCGGGGTGGACGGCGCCGCACTCGGGGCAGGTGCGTCCCTCTTCACTCTCGTAGAAGGCGCGGAACACCGGCGGGAGGTCCTCGACGATGTCACGGACCTGCAACTCGACCTCATGCACCTTGGCATTGCAGTTCGGGCAGAACCAGGCGAACTTCTCGAGCGTGCCCTCCTCGCGGATGCGCTCGATCACGATGCCGATGGAGCCCTCTTCCGGACGCTGTGGAGAGTGGAAGACGTTGCCCGGCAGCAGCCACATCTCGCCTTCGCGGATGTCGATGCGCTGCAGACCGTCCGGCGTCTGGATGTTGACGTGCATGTTGCCGCGGTACTGGTAGAACCACTCCTCATAAGGGTCGAAGTGGAAGTCCGTGCGCTGGTTCGGGCCTCCGACGACCTGCACGATGAAGTCCCCCATCGGGGTCCAGGCGGCCTTGTTGTTGACCGGTGGCTTGAGGAGATGCTCGTTCTCCTTGATCCATGCGGGGAAATCGATGACGGGTGGGATGGTGCTCATTTCTCCTCCTCGAGAGTGGCAGCGGTGGTGGGGTCGGTGCGGCGCGCGATCGCCTGGATCTCGATGCGCAGGTGCGGATGCGGGAGGGCGTGCACGGCGACCGTGGTGCGGGCCGGGCCCTGCTCGTCGAAGTACTCCGCCCAGACGGCGTTGTACGCGGCGAAGTCGTTCATGTCGACGAGGAAGCTGGTCATCTGGACCAGGTCGCCGAGGTCGCACCCGGCGGCGGCGAGCACCGCACGGATGTTCTCGATGACGGCGCGGGTCTGCACTGCGATGTCGAGACGCGTGGCGCCGAGCTCGTCGACTTCCGCGCCGGCGATCGTGTTGTCGGGGCGCCGGCTCGACGTCCCGGAGACGAACACGAGGTCACCGGAGACCTTCGCGTGTGGGAAGCGCCCTCGGGGTGTCGCCTTGCCTGCGACGAGGATTCCGCCGGAATCGGTCATCGTTCTCCCTCCTCGGGATCGGTGGATCCCTCGTGCGTGCGCACACCGACGCGTCCGATCCCGGTGATCGTCGCCTCGACGAGGCCCTGGGCGGGGAGCGGGACGGCGGCCGTCGCGGCGCCGGCGAGCAGCACCATGCCGGCGCGCAGCGTGAACCCATGGCGCGCGGCGAGTCGTGCCGCGGCGGCGACGGCGCGGGCCGGATCGCCGAGGATGGCAGCTGTCGAACCCGTCGCCGTGACCCTGCCGTCGACCTCGAGCAGCACGGCCCTGTTGTCGAGGGCGTCGGCGCGCTCGAACGGCGTCCAGAGTCCTGTCACGTACGCGGCGGCGGAGGTGTTGTCGGCCACGACATCGGAGAGACTGAAGCGGAAGTCCCGATAGCGCGAGTCGATGATCTCCAGCGCCGGGGCGACCGCGGCGACCGTCTCGGACAGCGGGCGTCCGGGCTCGGAGCCGTCGATGTCGGCTGCCAGGAGATACGCGACCTCGGGCTCGATGCGCGGGTGGATCGCGGAGCGACGGTCGAACACGGCGTCGTCGTCCAGACGCATGGCATCGGTCAGAGTGCCGAGGATCACGTCGTGCACGCCCATCTGCTGGGCCTTCGCCCGACTCGTGAAGCCCAGTTTGACACCGGTGATGCGCTCGCCGCGCGCGAGACGGCGGGCGATCACCGCATGCTGTGTGGCGTAGGCGGTGTCGAGTCCGACCTCTCCTTCGGAGGAGAGCTGAGTGATCGAGGTCGCGGTGCGCTGCGCGGTGTCGAGCGCGGCGGCGAACACGGCATCGGCGGTCATCCGGTCACCCCCGAGCGTTCGGCGACGAGGTCGAGGGCGACGTCGACGATCATGTCCTCCTGGCCGCCCACCATGCGACGGCGGCCCAGCTCCACGAGGATGTCGCGGGCGTCGAGGTCGTGCTTCTCGGCCGCGCGCTCGGCGTGCAGCAGGAAGCTCGAGTACACGCCTGCGTAGCCGAGCGTGAGGGTCTCGCGGTCGACGCGGACGGGACGGCGCTGCAGCGGACGCACGAGCTCCTCTGCCGCATCCTGCAGCGCGAACAGGTCGCAGCCGTGCTCCCACCCGAGCAGATCGGCGACCGCGATGAACGCCTCGATCGGGCAGTTCCCTGCGCCGGCGCCCTGCCCTGCGAGCGAAGCGTCGACCCGGTACGCGCCGTGTTCGACCGCCGTGACGCTGTTTGCCACGCTCAGCGAGAGGTTCTCGTGCGCATGGATTCCGATCTGTGTGCCGGGGTCGAGCACCTCGCGGTAGGCGTCGACACGGTCGGCGACATCGCGCATGGTGAGGCGTCCGCCCGAGTCCGTCACGTACACGCAGTGCGCGCCGGCGGACTCCATGAGCTTCGCCTGATCCGCAAGGCCCCGCGGATCGTTCAGATGGCTCATCATCAGGAAGCCCGAGACGTCCATGCCGTGCTCGCGCGCCCAGGTGATGTGCTGGATCGCGACGTCGGCCTCCGTGCAGTGCGTCGCGACGCGCACGCTGGCGACCCCGAGGTCGCGTGCGCGGGCGAGGTCGTCGATCGTGCCGATGCCGGGCAGGATCAGGGTGGTCAGTACGGCCCGGTCGAGCACCGTGGCCGCCGCCTCGATCCACTGCCAGTCGGTGTGCGCGCCCTGTCCGTAGGCGACGCTCGACCCGCCGAGGCCATCGCCATGCGCGACCTCGATCGCATCGACGCCCGCGGTCTCCAGAGCACGTGCGATGGCCTGCACCTGGTCGGTCGTGTAGCCGTGGCCGATCGCGTGCATGCCGTCACGGAGGGTGACGTCCTGCACGTACACGCGGGGAGTGGTGGTCATGCGGGAACCCCTGTCCGTTCGGCGACGAGTCGCTCGGCCGTGCGCAGGGCGGCTGAGGTCATGATGTCGAGATTGCCCGCGTACTCCGGAAGATAGTGCCCGGCGCCGGCGACCTCCAGCAGCACGGTCACGCGCGTGCCGCGGAAGGGCCGGTCGAGCGTGGGCACGTACTCCTCGTCGACAGCGTCGAACTGCACCTGCTGCTTGAGGCGGTAGCCCCCGACATAGGCCTGTACGTCGGCGACCATGGCCTCGACCGAGGCGCCGACGGCATCACGATCGAGCGTGGTGGGGTCGCCCTCGACCAGGCAGAACACGGTGTCGCGCATGATGAGGGGTGGATCGGCGGGGTTGAGGACGATGATTGCCTTGCCGTGGTCGGCGCCGCCGATCACCTCCAGCGCGCGGGCGGTGGTCTCGGTGAACTCGTCGATGTTCGCTCGTGTTCCGGGGCCGGCCGACTTCGACGCGATCGACGCCACGATCTCGGCATAGGCGACAGGGGCGACGCGCGACACCGCGGCCACCATCGGCACCGTCGCCTGACCGCCGCACGTGACCATGTTCACGTTGGTCGCACCGAGGTGCGCGTCGAGGTTCACGACGGGGACGACGTACGGGCCGATCGCCGCGGGGGTCAGGTCGACCATGAGGCGTCCCGCGTTGCGCACGAGGGCATCGTTGCGGGCGTGCGCTCCGGCCGAGGTCGCATCGAACACGAGCTCGACGTCGGCGAACTCGGCCATCGCGATGAGCCCGTCGACTCCGTCATGGGTGGTGGCGACGCCGAGTCGACGGGCGCGCGCGAGTCCGTCCGAGTTCTCGTCGATGCCGGCCATCGCGACCACGTGGAGGGTGGTCGAGAGCCTCTTCACCTTGATGAGCAGGTCAGTGCCGATGTTGCCGGAGCCGATGATGGCGATGCCCACGGTCATGCTGCAGCCCCTTCCGGTGCGGTGCTGAGGAAGTCGGCTCGGACGTCGCCGAGCCCTTCGAGTCGGGCGCGGAACACCCCGGCGACCGCGTCGACCATCGGGCCGAGCGCGCCGGAGAGGATCACCTCGCCCGCGCGCAGCGGCTGTCCGCGCCGGGCGACCTCGCGCGCCAGCCAGGCGACCGCGATCACCGGGCTGCCCAGGCAGGCGGCGCCGGATCCCGTCGAGACCGGGCGCCCCCCGCGTTCGAGGGTCATGCCGAGTGCGGTCAGGTCGATCCCGTCGAGGCGGCGCGGCGTGGTGCCGAGCACGACCGCCCCGCTGGACGCGTTGTCGGCGATGGTGTCGGTGATGCGGATGTCCCAGCCGGCGACGCGGGAGTCGACGACCTCGATCGCGGGCAGCACGAACTCCGTGGCCCGGATGACGTCGCCGACGTGCGCGGTGGGGGAGTCCAGGTCGCTGCCGAGCACGAACGCGACCTCGGCCTCAGCGCGCGGCTGCAGGAAGCGCGCGAGGTCGATCGGCTCGCGGTCCGCGAAGATCATGTCGTCGAGCAGCACGCCGTAGTCGGGGCGGTCGACGCCGAGCTGCGTCTGCACGGCGGGCGAGGTCAGCCCGATCTTGCGGCCCACGAGTCTTCGCCCCTCCTCCAGCCGTCGCGCGATGCCGAGCGACTGGACCGCGTACGCGGCATCCTGATCCGTCTCGCCGATCAGGTCACGCACCGGCGCGCACGGCCGTCCGGACTCGGTGGCCCGTCGCAGACGCTCGGCGGCGGCGCGGACCGTGTCGGTGTCGAGGACGGCGGTCACAGCTGCACGCACACGTTCGTCGGCTCGGTGTAGAACTCGAGCGAGTGGTGGCCGCCCTCCCGGCCGATGCCGGACAGCCCGACCCCGCCGAAGGGGCTGCGCAGATCGCGCAGATACCAGGTGTTGACCCACGACATGCCGGTGCGCATCTGCTGGGCGACGCGGTGTCCGCGGGTGAGGTCGGTCGTCCACGTGACGGCGGCGAGGCCGTAGTCGGTGTCGTTCGCCAGCGCGATCGCCTCCTCCTCGGTGTCGAACGGGATGAGGGCGGCGACGGGGCCGAACACCTCTTCGCGCACCGTGCGGTGGCTGTTGTCGAGTCCGGTCCACAGGGTGGGCTCGATCCAGGATCCGCCGTCGAGCCCGTCGCCGAGCGTGGGGATGCCCCCGCCCGCGAGCACGGTCGCCCCCTCGGCGACGGCGAGGTCGAAGTACGACAGCACCTTCTCGCGGTGTGCCTGCGAGATGAGCGGACCTGTGGTCGTGGCGGGCTCTTCCGGTCGCCCCAGACGCAGGCGGTTCGCGTGCTCGGCGAGTCCGGCCGCCACGTCGTCGAAGACCGCGCGCTGTACGTAGATGCGCTCGGTGCACAGGCAGACCTGACCGGTGTTGAGGTAGGTGGAGCGGGCGAGTCCGGCGACGGCCGCGTCGAGGTCGGCGTCGGCGAACACGAGTGCGGCGTTCTTGCCTCCGAGCTCGAACGACACGGGACGCACGCGCGGCGCGACCGCTCGCATGATGGCGGAACCGGTGGAGGACTCGCCCGTGAAGGTGACGCCGTCGATGCCCGGGTGCGTGGTGAGCGCCTCGCCTGCGGAGCCGGGGCCGAAACCGTGCACCACGTTCACGACCCCGGCGGGGACGCCCGCCTCGGCCAGGATCTCGGCGAGCAAGGTGGCCGACGACGGCGTCTCCTCCGAGGGTTTGATGACGACCGTGTTGCCGGTGGCGAGAGCAGGGGCGAGCTTCCAGGTGAGCAGGAGCAGCGGCAGGTTCCACGGCACGATCACCGCGACGACCCCCAGCGGCTTGCGGACCGCGTAGTTGAGGGCGCGGCGACCGTCGGGCAGCTCCGTGAGGAACGAGTCGAGTCCTGCGGTCGAGACCGTGTCGGCGAAGGATCGGAAGTTCGCGGCAGCCCGTGCCACGTCGAGGTCGCGGGCGAGGGTCTCGGGCTTGCCGGTGTCGCCCACCTCGGCGGAGACGAGCTCGTCGGCGCGGCGGTCGATGGCGTCGGCCACGCCCCGGAGCAGGCGGGCGCGTTCGGCGACGGTCATCCGTCCCCACGGCCCGTCGAACGCGGCCCGGGCCGCTGCGACCGCTCGATCGACCTGCTCGGTGCCGGCCTCGTGCACCTCGGCGATGACCGACCCGTCGACCGGGCTGATCTTGGCGAAGGTGGCGATTCCCTCGACGCGCTCGCCGGCGATCATGTTGTGGATCGCGCGGGGTGCCCGGTCCGGCTCGGCGGCACGGAGGGGAGGCGTCATCGTCTCGAAAGGCATGGGCTCAGGCTAGGAAGGTTCGAGGGATGCCGACAAATACTCTCTTGATGCACTGCCATGCCCGTACGGCTATAGTCCCGAGCATGGTCACCGATCGACTGCTCGATGGACGGGTCAAGATCCGCCACCTCGTCCTCGTCACCGCCATCGCCGACGAAGGCACCCTGGTGCGCGCCGCAGAGTCGCTGCACATCACGCAGCCCGTGGTCACCCGGGGGCTCCGCGAGGTCGAGGAGGTGCTGGGCGTGCCGCTGTTCGAGCGGATGCCGCGCGGCGTCAAGCCGACGCCGTACGGCGACTCGTTCATCGAGCGCGCCCGCTCGGTGCTCGCTGAACTGCGCGCGGCCGGCGAGGAGGTGCGGCTGCTGCAGTCCGGCCAGCTCGGCACCGTCACGGTCGGCACGCATCTCGCCGGCTCGAACCTACTACTGCCGCGGGCCATCGCCGCGCTGAAGGCCGAGCATCCGCGGTTGACGGTGGTCGTGCGCGAAGGCACCCCCGACACCCTGCAGCAGCTGCTCCTCGCGGGCGACCTCGATCTCACGGTCGGGCGACTCTCGCCGACGGTTCCGGTGCGGCTCGAGCAGCAGCGGCTGCATCAGGAGCCGATACGCCTGGTCGCTCGTGCGGGGCATCCCGTGCTCGGCGGCGCCAAGGCGAACTCGCTCGCCGAGCTCCTCGCGTACCCCTGGATCTTCCCGGTCGCTCAGACTGCGTTGCGTGCCGAGCTCGAAGCCGTGTTCTTCCACGAGGGTCTCCCCCTGCCGCCCGACCGTGTGGAGTGCACCTCGATGCTGACGCTGCGCACCCTGCTGATCTCCACCGACGTGATCGCGGCGCTGCCCATGTTCATCGCCGTCGACGACCGCGAGCTGCGGATCCTGCCCACGCCGCTGAGCTCGATCCGCCGATCGGTCGGCGTGACGCTGCCGAAGGACCGGACGCCGTCGCCGGCGGCATCCGCGCTCCTGAGCCATCTGCGCGAAGAGGGCGCGCGGCTCGCCGAGTTCGAGCGTGAGTACGCCTTGACGGAGTCCCGCCCGATCGGTTGATATGCCCGAATGGTCATAGCTCTGACCCGTATGGATATTGGACAGCATCGCTCCCGCGGGTGAATCTGAGGTGGACGACACGACGTCGTGACGATCCCACCCGATTCAGCCAATGGAGGCGACATGGCCGGCTCTCCCTACGTTCCCGACGCGAAGAAGTACCGCCCGGAGGATTTCCGGCGCGTCGAGGGTGAACCGGCCGATCCCGATCCCTCGACCTGGGGTATGCAGCCCGACGGCACCTTCCTGCCGCCTGCGCACACGCCGTCCGTCCCGCGCGACGTCTTCGTCGACTGGCCCGGTCAGCTCGACTACCGCGACCCCGAGACCTACACGTTCAATGCGACCGCCGAGGCGTTCTATCCGATCGTGGTGAACACGAGCCATTCGTGGCAGTGCATCTACGACTGGGACGGCCGTCGCCTCATGCTGCACTACGGCGGCGGCAACCACTGGAAGCTGTACGACATCACCGATCCGCGCGATCTCACCATCGTCGACGAGGAACAGTGGGGGTGGGATGATCCGCGTCCGCAGTTCGGCGCGACCACGGTGCAGTGGAACGCGAATCTCGGCAAACACATCGCCATCCAGGCGAGCGAGACTCCGCGCTACTTCCTCAAGGGTCGTGTCGCCAACAAGTGGATCGACGACACCGTCGAGGGCCAGCTGAAGGAGTGGGAGGGACTGCGCGGCTTCCGCACCTGGGAGATGAACGGCCCCAGCCCGCGCGACTGGACACTTCTCACCGAGGTCTCGACCGACCCGAACCACGGACCGGACGAGATCCAGGAGGGCAACGGGGTCCTCGATCTGCCGGTCTACTACGGCGACAAGTACCTCTTCGTCGCGACGGCACCCGACAACACCTTCACCAACCAGCCCTACAAGACCACGCTGTGGACGGCGGGTCACGCTGCCTACGACGTCTCCGACCCCTCGAAGCCCGAGCTGCTCTCGACCTGGTGGGTGCCCGGCTCTCGGGCCGGCGAGGAGGCGGACTCCGAGTACCTCGCCGACAACGACCGCTGGAACAACAAGACGAGCTGGTTCGGCTCGCGCATGGGCGTCTTCATGCCCCGCTCCGTGGAGTCGGGCTACCGCTACGCGTACGCCGCGCAGGGAGGTCAGGGCTTCTTCGTCCTCGACGTCTCCGATCCGACGGACATCCATCACGTCGGCTGGTGCCCGCTGCCCACGAGCGTCGCCGGCACCGAAGGCGACAACGTCGACACCACTCAGGTGGAGGAGACCGGGTACGTCTACGTCTCGGGCTACCCGATGAACACCGACTGCTATGAGCCGGCCAAGGAGATCTACCAGATCGACGTGTCCGATCCGGCGAACCCCCGGGTCGTGCGCACGCTGCCGCGCCCTGTGCCGCCGGCGGAGGCGGCCTTCACCGACTGGGCTCAGCGCCGCGGCTCGTTCGGACCGAAGCGCTCCGGCTACTTCACCAACACCGGAACCCCGCACGGCGGAGTCGTCCCCTACGCGTTCTACGCCGCCGGGCTGCAGATCTTCGACGTCCGCGACCCCGAGGACCCGAAGGTCGGCGCATACTTCGTGCCGCCGATGGGCCTGAAGGACGACGACGACCTCGCCGCCCCCGTGCACGGGATCTTCGTCGAGTGGGACCGGAACCTGATCTGGCTGTTCGCCAATCACGGCATCTACGCAGTCTCGACCCCGCTGCTGGGCGAGCCCGTCGTCGGCATCCCCGCCGCGGACGGCTGACACCCGGCACCCCGGAACTTCGGCGCCCGCCCTGCACATAAGGGGCTTGCAGGGCGGGCGCCGAATCCCCCGCACCCTCCGTGACGATCCCTCCCGAAAGAGATCCATGACTCAGACAGTCCGACCCTGGCCGGCCCTGTGGGCGCTGTGCATCGGCTTCTTCATGATCCTCGTCGACACCACGATCGTGGCGATCGCCAACCCGGTCATCCTCGCGGCCTTCGACGCCGACCTCACCACCGTCATCTGGGTCACCAGCGCGTACCTGCTCGCCTACGCCGTCCCGCTTCTGATCACCGGCAGGCTCGGGGATCGGTTCGGGCCCAAGCGCGTCTACCTCATCGGTCTCGTGGTCTTCACCGTCGCTTCACTCGCCTGCGGTCTGTCCGGCAGCATCGGCATGCTGATCGCGGCGAGGGCGGTCCAGGGCTTCGGAGCGGCACTGATGACGCCGCAGACCATGGCGATCATCGCGCGTGTCTTCCCCCCGCGCGGCCGCGGCCAGGCGATGGGGGCGTGGGGTGCGGTCGGAGGGCTCGCGACGCTGGTCGGTCCGATCCTGGGCGGCGTGCTCACCGACACGGTGGGCTGGGAGTGGATCTTCTTCGTGAACGTGCCCGTCGGGATCGTCGCCTTCCTCGTCGCGTGGCGTCTGGTGCCGAACCTGGAGGGGCACCCGCACCGGTTCGACTGGCTCGGTGTCACGCTGTCCGGCGTCGGTCTCTTCCTTCTCGTGTTCGGCATCCAGGAGGGCGAGGTCTACGACTGGGGTGTGATCCTCGGGCCGATCACGGTGTGGAGCCTGATCATCGCCGGGGTCGTGCTGCTCGTGCTCTTCGTCGTCTGGCAGCGTGTCAATCGCGCCGAACCTCTCATGCCGCTCCCGCTGTTCCGCGACCGCAACTTCTCGGTCGCGAACGCCACGATCTTCCTGGTGGGGGTCGGCATCACGGCGATGCCCGTGCCGCTCGCCTTCTACTTCCAGGTCGGCCGGGGTCTCGATCCGACGCTGGCCGCACTCATGCTCGCGCCGATGGCGGTCGTCTCGGGGGCGCTCGGTCCATTGGTCGGCAGACTGAGCGACCGGGTCGGTCCGCGCTGGGTGACGTTCGCGGCCTTCGTCATCTCGGCCGCGGCCATGCTCTGGTACGCGACGACGATGACCCCGGAAGCCCCCTTCTGGCTCCTGCTACTTCCGTCCGCGCTGCTGGGGATCGGAGTCTCGGGTATGTTCGGCCCCCTGGCGTCGACGGCCACCCGCAACCTTCCGCACACGCAGGCCGGGGCGGGGTCGGGGGTGTACTCCACCACCAGGCAGATGGGCTCCGTGATCGGATCGGCGTTGCTGGCGGTGCTGATGAACGTGACACTCGCCGCGCACATCGCCGGCTTCGTGCCGGGGGCCATCCACCCCGGCAGCGATCTGTCACCGGAGGACGGCAGCGGGCTGGCCACGGCCATGTCGCAGTCGCTCCTGCTGTCGGCCGGCGCCTTCGCCGTGTGCGCGATCGTCGTGGTGTTCTTCGAGAAGCCGCGACCATGGGGTGCGCCGGCAGCCCCGCAGACAGTGGAATCCGTCGTGAGAGAGGGGCGATGATGGTGGCGATCGCAGTGGATCCAAAATCCAGAATGAAGAATGACGAGAGGGTTCCGATGACCGCGAAATCCGGAGGCGGAAGACTCGTCGTCGACGCCCTCAAGAAGGACTATGAGCTCGACGGCGCAGCCGTTCCCGTGGTCAAGGACGTCACCTTCACGATCGAGCCCGGGATGTTCTACTCGCTCCTCGGGCCGTCCGGGTGCGGCAAGACGACCACGCTCCGTTGTGTCGCCGGGCTCGAGCGGAGCAACGGCGGGGTCATCTCACTCGACGGCGATGTGCTCTCGACGGGCACCGCGCACGTGTCGCCCGACAAGCGTGACATCGGGATGGTGTTCCAGAACTACGCGATCTGGCCGCACATGACCGTCTTCGCCAATGCGATCTTTCCGCTCCAGGTCTCGGGCTCCCGCCTGCCCAAGCAGGAGGCGCGCAAGAGGGCGATGGAGTCGCTCGAGCTCGTGCAACTCGACCACCTCGCCCAGCGTCCGGCCACCGCGCTGTCGGGCGGTCAGCAGCAGCGTCTCGCTCTTGCGCGGGCTCTGGCGCACCGACCGCGGCTGCTGCTGCTCGACGAGCCGCTGTCGAACCTCGATGCGAAGCTGCGCGACACCATGCGCAACGAGCTGCGCAGTCTGCAGCGCACCCTCGGGATCAGCGCGCTCTACGTCACGCACGATCAGTCCGAGGCGTTGTCGATGTCCGACCGGGTCGCCGTGATGAACGGCGGGCGCATCGTGCAGGAGGCTTCGCCGCGCGAGCTCTACGACCAGCCGGCCGACCGCTTCGTGGCGGACTTCGTCGGTCGCGCGAACATGGTCCCCGCGGTGGTGATCGATCGCGACGGCGCAGGCGACGCGGTGGTGGAGGCCCTCGGAACCCGGCTGCGCACGCCTGTGCCGGATGAGGCCTCGGTGGGCGACGAGGTCACGCTGACCTTCCGCCCCGAGACCGTGCGCTGGCATGAGACCGAGGTCGATCGTCCCAATGTCCTTCCCGTCCGCATCGTGCGGGTGGAGTTCCTCGGCGAGATCGTCGAGTACGAGGCGGAAGTGCTCACCGAGGGCGGGTCCGTCGGCACGATCGTCGGCCGCGGAGCACCGCTTCAGACACCCACCGAAGGCGGCAGGGTCTTCCTCGAACTCGTCCCGCACGCCTGCCGCGTGCTGGCTGCATGACGCAACCCCGCACCACACCCGAAGATCACACTCCTGATGTCAGAGAGGACATTCAGACCATGAAGAGAACACTGGGAGCGACCGCCGTCGTGGCGGTCTTCGCGCTCGCACTGAGCGGATGCAGCACGCCGAGCGAAGCCACCGGCGGCGACAGCGCCCTGAAGGGCGACGCCGCCGAGGCGGTCTGCGACGCCGTCGAGATCGGAGCGATCACCCGCTGCGAGAACTTCTACGACGACTACTGGCCGGAGATCGACAAGCAGCTCGACGCCCTCTACGAAGAGGCGAAGAAGGCCGATGGCGGCACGTTGGTCATCTGGGACTGGTACGAGCTGGCCCCCGAGGTGATCGCGCAGTTCAACGAGCGCTTCCCCGACATCAAGGTCGAGACCCGGGGCCTGACCTACAACCTGTCGTCGGCGATCATCTCGGCCAAGGCCACCGGCGCGCGCAACACCGATGTGGTGTCCGGTTCGATTACCTCGATGGCCGCCATGTACGACGAGGGGTTCTGGGAGAAGGTCGACTGGTCCAGCTTCGGCGTCCCCGAGGAGTACCTGACCATCGGGGCTCCCGAGCTCATGCCCGACAGCATCAACGGCACCCTCATGCAGTACAACACGGAGAAGGTCGACTCGGTGCCCGAGACGCTCGACGGCCTCCTCGACCCCGAGTACAAGGACAAGGTGTCGGTCGCCGGCTACAACGCGGTGGTCTTCGCGGGGTACGGCATGGCCGAGGGGGAGGACGAGATGGTCGGACTGATCGGCGACCTCCTGTCCTCCGGCAACCTGAAGCTGCTGGAGGACCAGGGCGCTCCGCTGTCCAGCGGTGACGTGCCGATCGCCCTCAACCAGACCCTGTTCAACCCGAACCCGGCCCTGCAGGTCTCGCCCTTCGAGCACGCCGGCGTCTGGGCGCAGTTCTCGGGCGTGAACTCCGATGCGAAGAACAAGCCGGGCGCGGCGCTGTGGACCCTGTGGAACGCGTTCGACCCGGACTGGATCGAGCTGCGCATGACGGACGAGCGCTTCGCCAGCACCCAGGTGCCGTTCGCAGGTCTCCCCGCTGCGACGTTCGCCGAGGCCACCGGGCTCATGAAGACGAACTCCGACGCCCTGCTTCTCGGCCTCGAGAACGGGGCCGAGACCGAGACGCAGGCCACTCGTGACGACTGGCAGGCCATGATCAACGCCGCCGACAAGGCGCTGAACGGATAACGATGTTCCAGGCAGGACGGACCACGGGGCGAAAGCGTCCCACCACGATGACGATCGCGATGATCGTCTCGGGCGCGGTCATCTTCATCCTTCTCGCGGTACCGCTGATCGTTCAGGTGATCACCGCGTTCCGTGGTCCGTTCCTGCCCTTCGGCGTCTCGTCGGCGCAATGGGGCGTCGAGAACTTCGTCACCCTGTGGCAACTGCGCGAGGACTTCTGGGGCGTGCTCGGCGCGACGGGCGCGTTCGTCGGCGGCTCGACCCTCCTCACGCTCCTGATGGCGTTCGGTCTCGCCTGGGTCACCGTGCGCACGGATGCTCCGTGGCGCCGCCTCATCTCCGTGCTGGTGATCGTGCCGTACATCATCCCGCCGATCGTGAAGGCGCAGGCGTATCTGCTGATGCTGTCGCCCGAGTCCGGGGTGCTCAACCAGCTGCTGAGGATGCTCCCCTTCGCGAGTGACGTGCCGATCGATCCCTATGCGTTCCCGACGATGATCTTCATCCAGGCGCTCACGAACGTCACCTTCCCCTACCTGATGATCGTGCCGATCCTGACGAACATGGACGGCTCGCTCGAGGAATCCGCGCGGGTGTCCGGGGCCTCCTGGCCGCAGACGCTGCGTCGCGTGACCCTGCCGATGCTCTGGCCGGGCCTGCTCGGGGTGACGGTGCTGACCTTCATCCTCGGCCTGGGCAGTCTCGAGGTTCCGCTGCTGTTCGGCCAGGAGTCCGGGCGCAACATCTTCGCCCTCAAACTCTGGACGCTCATCAGTTCCAATGCGGGCGAGCTGCCGCAATACGGTCTCGCCGCAGCCTGGGGGCTGGTGTTCCTGGCGATCACGACCA
The DNA here is from genome assembly GCF_020524545.1 of Microbacterium paraoxydans. Classification (GTDB taxonomy): domain Bacteria; phylum Actinomycetota; class Actinomycetes; order Actinomycetales; family Microbacteriaceae; genus Microbacterium; species Microbacterium paraoxydans_C. The sequence goes on from NZ_JAIVLG010000007.1 coordinate 119,352, forward strand.
TCGCGTTCGCGGTCTATCTCCGTGCGACCCGCAACGCCGAGCGAAGGGCATCGGTCTCGGGCAAGGGCTTCCGGCCGTCGACCATGCGGATGGGGCCGTGGAAGATCCCGGTCATGCTGCTGGTCGCCGTGTTCGTGCTGCTCACGGGCATCCTCCCGCTGCTCGCGTTGCTGTGGGCGGCGATCACGCCCTATCCGGTCGCGTTCTCGATCGAGGCGATGCTCGAACGCACCGACTTCGGTGCGTTCGGGGTGGTGCTGGCCGATCCGGAGTTCTGGGTGTCTCTCGGCCGCACGGTCCTCATCGCGGGCGGCAGCGCCACGATCGCGGTCGTGTTCGCCACGGTCCTCGCCTACGGCATCGCCCGCAGCAAGAAGACCGGCTGGGTGAAGGCCTTGGACCTGTTCGCCTCGTCGTCGGTCGCGATCCCCGCGACCATCGCCGGCTTCGCGATGTTCCTCACGTTCATGGTCATCAACCCCTACATCCCGATCGCCGGCACGCTGCTCGCCCTCGTGATCGCGTACTCGTATCGGGTGTCGATCGCCTACCGCTCTTCGTACAGCGCGACCCTGCAGATCAGACCAGAGCTCGAGGAAGCCGCCCTCACGAGCGGGGCCAGCCGCTTCCAGGGGTTCCGCCGCATCATCGCGCCGCTGTTGATGCCCACCGTGATGGCCGTGTGGATCCAGATGTTCATCCTCGGCACCAACGAGTTCACCCTTCCCGCGTTCCTGGCCACCCCGTCGTCCCGTCCGCTGTCGATGTACATCTACGCCATGATCAACCCGCGGTCCGCGCAGCTCTACGCACCGGACCAGGGTGCCGCGATGGCGCTGATCTTCACGCTGATGGTGTTCGCGATCGGCTACGGCCTGCAGTGGGCGCTGTCTCGTCGCGCGATTGGTCGGACCCGCAAGGCAGTCAGCACCGGTCTGCCCGACCTCGCCGCTGCCGCGCCGTCCCCCGTCGCGGATTCCGCCACCGCAACCCTCGCCGTCCAGTCCCGCCCCCGCCCCTGACCCTGACCCCCGTCCCCACCCCCGCCCACCCCTTTGCGGGATCGAAAACGCACCTCGGAGCGGGTTCGGAGGCGCGTTTTCGATCTTTGACCGGGTCGGAAGGCGACACTGCTTGACTTTTGGATCCAGTATCCATTCAATGGACACAGAGAGGCGAGGAGGCCCGGCATGCACATCGGATACGCCGCGATGCTCGAGCAGGTCGACCCGACCGCCGTGATCGAGAACTGCATCCTCGCCGAGGCGCACGGGTTCCGCGGAATCATGGCGACCGACCACTTCCAGCCCTGGCTGCCTCGCCATCGCAACGCCGCGCACGTGTGGACCATGCTCGGCGCGATCGGAGCTCACACCACCGGCGACCTCGGTCCCGGTGTCACCACCCCGGGCTTCCGCACGCACCCCGCCGTGGTCGCCCAGGCCGCCGCCACTCTCGCGACGCTCTACCCGGAACGCACCTGGCTCGGCGTCGGTTCGGGGGAGGCACTGAACGAGCACATCGTCGGTGGCTACTGGCCGGAACCCGCCGAGCGGATCGACCGCATGTTCGAGGCCGTGGACCTGATCCGCAAGCTCTTCACCGCCTCCCTCGCCGGGAGGGACACGCGCCATCGCGGGGAGCACTTCCGGATGGAGACCACCCGGCTGTGGACGATGCCGCCCACCGCGCCACCGGTCTACGTCGCCACCGCAGGGCCCGCCACCGCGCGCCGTACCGGCCGGAACGCCGACGGCCTCATCACGACGTCCGCCGAGGTCGAACGCCTTGAGCCCCTGCTCGCGCGCTTCGCCGAGGGGGCACGAGAGGCGGGCCACGATCCCGACGCTCTCCCGAAGGTGCTCCAGCTCCGCCTCTCCTGGGCGCCGACCGAGGAGCAGGCCCGCGAGAATGCGCTCGCCGAATGGCCGATCGCCGGACTCCGGATGCGCCGTGGCGATGTGCGCTCGCCGTACGACTTCGAGCAGCTCGTGCGTGGGGTGACCGCTGACGACATGAGGGCGGGGATGCTCATCTCCGCGGACCCCGATGTGCACCGTGCCCAGATCCAGCGGTACGCCGACCTCGGCTTCACCCGTATCTACCTGCACAACGTCGGGCCCGACCAGAGGGCGTTCCTCGACGTGTTCGGTCGAGACGTCCTTCCGAAGGTGCGCGCATGAGCGTCCCGGCGATCACAGTATTCGCCCTCACCGGCATGGGCGAGGTGCGACCCGGTGACGACCTCGTGGCCCTGATCCTCGACACCGGCGTCGAGCTCGCGCACGGCGACATCCTCGTGGTCACCTCCAAGATCGTGTCCAAGGCCGAAGGTCGTTACGTACAGGCCGCCGACCGTGAGGCGGCGATCACCGCCGAGACCGTGCGCCCCGTCGCCTCGCGTACCGTCGACGGCCACACCATGCGCATCGTCGAGAACCGCCTGGGTATGGTCGCCGCGGCCGCCGGGGTCGACGCCAGCAACACCCCCGACGGCTGGGTGCTGCTGCTGCCCGAAGATCCCGACCGTTCGGCGCGAGCGCTCGCCGCGGGCCTGCGCGCAGCCACGGGTGCGGACGTGGGAGTGATCCTGAGCGACACTCTCGGACGCCCCTGGCGAGAGGGGCAGACCGACGTCGCGATCGGCGGCGGAGGGGTTCGCATGATCGCCGACCTCCGCGGCACGACAGACCAGGCGGGCAAGGTGCTCAGCGTCACGACCCCGTGCGTCGCGGATGAGCTGGCCTCGGCGTCCGATCTCGTCAAGGGAAAGGCGAGCGGCAACCCGGTCGCCGTGGTGCGCGGACGCTCCGATCTCGTCGGACCCCTCACTCTTCCCGGTGCCTCGAGCATCGTGCGCGCCTCGGAGCGCGACCTCTTCTGGCTGGGCACCGCCGAAGCACTCGACCAGGGATACCGCGACGGCTACGCCGCAGCCCTGGCGGACCTCACAGTACGACAAGAGAAGGATGCGACATGACACTGACCCTCGGATACAAGGCCAGCGCGGAGCAGTTCGACCCCCGGGAGCTCGTCGAGATCTCCGTGGCGGCGGAGGCGCACGGCATGCAGTCCGTGTTCGCCAGCGACCACTTCCAGCCCTGGAGGCACACCGGTGGTCACGCCCCGTTCTCTTTGACCTGGATGGCCGCGGTCGGCGAGCGCACATCGAGCATCCGCATCGGCACCTCGGTGCTGACCCCCACCTTCCGCTACAACCCGGCCGTGCTCGCGCAGGCGTTCGCGAGCCTGGGCTGCCTGTACCAGGACCGCATCATCCTCGGCGTGGGCTCCGGTGAGGCGCTGAACGAGATCGCGACGGGTTTCCGCGGCGCGGGGGAGCAGGAGTGGCCGGAGTTCAAGGAGCGCTATGCGCGGTTGCGCGAGTCGGTGCGCCTGATGCGGGCGCTGTGGTCGGGCGACCGGGTGAACTTCGACGGCGAGTACTACTCGACGCACGACGCCTCGATCTACGACCGGCCCGAGGGCGGCATCCCGATCTACATCGCGGCGGGCGGGCCTATGGTCGCGCGCTACGCCGGCCGTGCGGGCGATGGCTTCATCTGCACCTCGGGCAAGGGGCAGGAGCTCTACGTGGACCAGCTGCTTCCCGCCGTGAAGGAGGGGCTCGAGCAGTCCGAGCGCTCGTTCGACAGCTACGACCGGATGATCGAGATCAAGCTGTCGTACGAGGAGACCCGCGAGGCGGCGCTCGAGAACACCCGCTTCTGGTCGCCGCTGTCGCTCTCGAAGGAGCAGAAGCACGACATCACCGACCCGGTCGAGATGGAGAAGGCCGCCGACGCGCTGCCGTTGGAGACCATCGCGAAGCGCTGGATCGTCGGGAACGACCCGGATGCGGTGGCCGCCGAGATCCAGCAGTACATCGACTGGGGGTTCAACCACCTCGTCTTCCATGCGCCCGGTCACGACCAGCGCCGGTTCCTGCAGCTGTTCGAGCGTGACCTCGCGCCGCGGCTGCGCGGCTGAGGACGTCGACATGCTCCGCGGTGGTCTCGGGTCCTCGGTGCCGGGGGTGCCCGTGCGTGAGTGGGTGGTGGTGATCCCCGTCAAGCGAGCCGAGATAGGGAAGTCCCGCCTGCGATTGCCGGGGGTCGAGCGCGAGCCGCTCGCCCGGGCGATCGCGCTGGACACGGTCGGGGCCGCCGCGGCCTGTGAGCGCGTCGCCGAGGTCATCGTCGTGACGAGCGACGAGATCACGGCGACCGCACTCCGCGTGCTACCCCGCGTGCGGGTCGTGCGCGATCGCGGGGAGGGTTTGAGCGCGGCGATCCAGCTCGGCGTCAGCTCGGCATCGGAGGCTCGTGCGCGAGCAGTGATGCTCGGTGACCTCCCGGCATTGCGACCGGACGAACTGGCCATGGCGCTCGCCTTCGCGTCGTCGCACCCTCGGGCGTTCGTTCCGGATGCGGAGGGGACGGGCTCCGTGCTCGCGACCGCGCGCTCCGGGTTCGAGCTGCGTCCGTGTTTCGGCGCGCGCTCGGCCGCCGCCCATCGCGAAGCCGGTTTCGCGGAGGTCGGATTCCCGGTGCTGAGCGGGTTGAGGCGGGACCTCGATCATGCCGAGCACCTCCGCGCGGCGCGGCGCGCGGGTCTCGGGCCGCGGACTGCGGCGCTGCTGGATCATCCCCTGGTGCTGGCGTCATGACAGTCGCTGCGGCGCCACGCATCGTGGTCCTCGCCGGCGGTGTCGGCGGATCGAAGTTCGTCGTCGGAGTGCGCGAGGCCGCGCGCCGACGTTGGCCCGACGGGGAGGGCGGCACCCGCGCCCGGATCACGGTCATCCTCAACACCGGTGATGACCTGTGGCTCAGCGGCCTGCGCCTGCAGCCGGACGCCGACTCGATGATCTACGCCCTCGCCGGGGTGAACGATGCCGAGCGAGGATGGGGGCGGGCCGGAGAGAGCGAGCGCGTGGCCGCCGAACTGCACGCCTGGGGCGCCGGCTGGCCGTGGTTCACCCTGGGCGACCTCGATCTCGGCGCGCATGTCGCGCGCACCGGGTGGCTCCGTGACGGCGCGTCGGTCACCGAGGTGGTGTCACGCCTCGCCGGGCGCTGGCCGCTCGGGGTCCGGCTGCTCCCGATGACGGACTCCGAGGTCGACACACACGTGACGACCGACCAGGGGCGCATGCACTTCCAGGAGTGGTGGACGCTGCATCGGGCGGCGCTTCCGGCGCAGGACTTCGACTGGCCGGGCATCGAGCGGTCCGTCCCTGCGCCCGGCGTCCGCGAGGCTCTGGCGGAGGCGGACGCGGTGCTCTTCGCGCCGTCGAATCCCGTGGTCTCGCTCGGCCCGATCCTCACAGTCCCCGGGATCGCCGAGGCGGTGCGTTCCTCCCCTGGAGTGGTCGTCGGGGTTTCCCCGATCATCGACGGCGCTCCGGTGCGAGGGATGGCCGATGCCTGTCTCGCCGCGCTCGGAATCCCCGCTGCCGCCGATGCGGTCGGACGCCATTACGGTGCGCGGACGTCAGGGGGTCTGCTCGACGCGTGGGTGATCGCCGAAGAGGATGCTGCGCTCGCCACCGCGCTCCACGCCGAGGGGCTGCCTGCCCTGGTGCGTCCGCTCTGGATGCGCGACCGCGACACCGCCGCCGCGCTCGCCGGAGCCGTGCTCGAGTGGGCTCTGGTCGACCAGCGCGACGAGGCCTAGACGTTCGGCGACAACTCTGCCCGAAAGTCACCAATATATCGGCGTAATGAGTCGGGCCCTCGACGCGTCTCTCAGGTGGGAGAATGCTCGTCCGGTCACGGTGCGAGCTCATCAGGCGGAGGGGCCTCATGAACGGGAGAAGCGGAGTGACACAGCTCTTCGAGGAGCTGGAAGTCGAATGCGGCGCGAGTGTGGAGCGCATCACGGACCGGGTGTCGGTCCTGCAGGGGGTGGACATCGAGGTCGAGGTGCTCGGCGAGAGGGAATGGGAGAGCATCGCGCCCTTCGTGCTCGTCCGTGATGATCGCGCGAGGATTCTCCTCCGGGAATCCGATCCGCGGTGGTACCGGCTGCATGTCGTGATCCATCAGTTGGCCCATGTGCTGTGCGGGCACACGCAGTGTGCGGCCCTGCCCATGTCGTTCGAGGGGGCGACGGATCCGACGCCGGTCGACCGGCTCGCCCATGAGTTCCTGCACCGACAGGAAGCCGAGGCGGACGAGATCTCCCGCAGGCTGAATGTGTTCGTCCTCGCGGCGGACTCCGCGCCGTCGCGCGCCCTGCTCGTCTGAGCGCGGGCGTCGGCGATCAGGGCCCGGCGACGGGAACCGGCGCATCGTCGAACACGATCAGCGGGCGGTCGCTGTCCGGTCGGGAGAGGACCACGGCGTCGACGTTCCACACCCGGGCGATGAGTTCGTGCGTGAGCACGTCCTGCGGCGATCCGGCCGCCTGTACATGACCGTTCGCGACCACCACGATCCGATCGGCGAAGGCCGCCGCATGGTTGAGGTCGTGCAGCGCGGCGAAGACGGTCATCCCGTCGGCGGCGAGTGAGCGCAGCAGCGCGAGGGTGTCGAGCTGCGCGCGGATGTCGAGATGGTTCGTCGGCTCGTCGCACAGCAGCAGTGCGGGTCGCTGCGCCAGGGCTCTGGCGAGATTCACTCGCTGGCGCTCGCCGCCGGAGAGGGTCGCCGCATCGCGGTCGGCGAACTCGAGGGCGCCGGCACGGCGCAGTGCCGTCTCCGTGGCGGTGGCGTCCGTCCCCTCGCTCTCGAACGACAGCCAGCCCCGGTGAGGAAGCAGCCCGAGGCCGACGATCTCTCGCCCCGTCATCCCGTCGGCGGCCGACCACTCCTGCTCCACGAGGGCCACCCGCTGCGCGCGCTCCCGGCGTTTCATGCTCAGGAGGGAGTCGCCGTGCAGACGGAGCGACTCGGTCTCGCCGCGCAGCGTACCGGCGATCAGTCGCAACAGCGTGCTCTTGCCTGAGCCGTTGGGGCCGAGCAGTACGGTCACCGCGCCACGCGGCGCGGTGAGGTGCATCCCGTCGAGGATGAGCCGATCGCCGCGACGGAAGCGGAGGCGCTGGGCGTCGAGCCCGTCTCGGTGATCGGTCATGGCCGGTTCCTCCGCATCCGCAGCATCAGCAGTGCGAACACCGGTCCGCCGATGAGCGCGGTCACGATGCCGACCGGGAGCTCGCGCGGTTCGAACACGGTGCGAGCGATCGTGTCCGCCCAGATGAGGAACACCGCCCCGGCGAGGAAGGAGACCGGCAGCAGCGCGCGATGCCGGGCGCCGACGACCGCACGAACGGCATGAGGCAGGATCAGGCCGATGAAGCCGATCGAGCCGCTGACCGCGACCAGCGCACCGGTCAACAGGGCCGTGCAGAGGAAGAGGAGCACCCGCATCCGGGTGACCGGCACGCCAAGGGCTTCAGCGGCGGTGTCCCCGAGTGCGAGGCTGTCGAGCGGACGGGCCGACGCCAGCAGGGGGATCGCGCAGACGAGAACGGCGATGCCGGCCAAGGTCGCATCCGCCCAGTCCGCGCCGCCGAGTGAGCCGAGCAGCCAGCTGAGGATCTCGCGGTAGCTGTCGTTCGTCGCGCTCCAGAAGATCACCAGGCTCGTCAGCGCCGCGAGCACCGCCGATACCGCGAGGCCTGCGAGCACCACGGCCGTCGGTCCCGTGGAGCCGGCGGCGCGGGCAAGGCCGAGCGTCAGCACGAGAGCGAGCACCGCACCGGCGAAGGCCGCGAACGGCAGCGCCACCGCAGCGCCCAGGACGATCACAATCACCGCGCCCGTGGATGCGCCCGACGACAGCCCGAGCAGATATGGATCGGCGAGCGGGTTGCGGGTGAGCGCCTGCATCACGGCGCCGCACAAGGCGAGGCCACCGCCGACGGCTGCTGCCGTGAGCACGCGGGGCACACGTCCCTCCCAGATGATCGCGTCGCGAATCGGGGTGAGGCCGCTGCTCGCCCCGGTCAGGTGCGACCACACGCTCGCCAGGAGCTCGCCGGGGGTGATGTCGGCCGGTCCGATCGCGATGGCCGCGATCACGGTGACGGCGAGGGCGGGCAGCAGCACGGCGACGGCCGAGACCGTGCGCCGCCGTCTCGGGTGGATGGTCGACGCGGCCGCGACCGGTACCGCCGCCCGCAACGGGAGAGCGGCGCTCATTGCTCTCCGAGCTGCGTGACGAGCGACGCCACGGCGTCCACATTTCGGATCCCGGCCTCGGTGGCCGGGAAGTCGACGATCAGATAGCGCTCGTTCTGCACGGCGTCGAGCCGCGCGGTGATCGGATTCGAGGACAGCAGTGCGATCTTGGAGGCGGCGGTGTTCCAGGCGGCGTCCACCAGGACGATCACGTCGGGGTCCGCCTCTGCGATCAGCTCCCACGAGCTCGAGGTCCAGGTGTCGTGCACGTCGGCGAACACGTTGTCGAGACCGGCTGCCGACATGATCATCTGCGGCGCCCCGATCCCCGCCCCCACGAAGGGCTGGTCCGTGCCCGAGGAGTACCAGAGAGCGGTGAGCCCGCGGTCGTCCGGGATGATCTCGTCGAGAGCCGCGCGCTGTCGCGCGATCAGCTCGGAGGCGGCATCCTGCTCGCCGAGGAGCTCGCCGGCCTCGGCGAAGCCGTCGAAGACGGTGTCGAACGTGAGCGGGTCGGGCATGTAACCCGGCCCCTTGCACGCAGCGGGCGCGACGTAGGTGGTGATGCCGAGCTTCTGCAGGTCGGTGCGTTCGCCCGCGCCGTCGACCGAGAAGTTCGACTCCCACCCGGCGAACACCAGGTCGGGCTCGAGTTCGAGCACGGCCTCCTTCGACGGCACCTTGTCGGAGATGGCCGGGATGTCTTCGGCATCGGGCGCGAGACTCTCGGGAAGTGGCCCGTCGGAGAACGCGGAGCCGATGATGCGGTTCCCGGCGCCGAGCGCCAGGGCGAGCTCGAGTGTCGAGGACTTGATGGTGAGGATCCGCTGCGGTGCGGCACCCACCGACACGTCGGTGCCGCAGTTGTCGAGGACGAGGGGTTTCGGATCGGCGGCAGCGGCTGGCGCTGCCGGGGCACCGGCGCATCCGCTCAATCCGGCGGCGACGAGGAGGGCGAGGAGCGGGGTGGCGGCGATGGCGCGGGCGGTGGCAGGCATGGGTCTCCGGAGGACGAGGAAGGGAAGGGCGCAAGCGAGAGCACGTTCGCAGTCCAGGTCGGGACCACCGGCGTCGGCCAATCGGGTCGACGTGATGCGGTCATGCTAGCGCGGATTCTGGATCCAAATCAATACTGGATTCTGGATCCAAAATGGGCGATGATGGGGATTGCCCCACCGCAGCGGCGCAGATCGCCGATCGCGACGCCGCGTTCAGCCGAGAGGAACCCATGCAGACCACACCCGTCTCGTACTTCAGCGAGGGTCAGCGCATCTCCGCCGTGTGGCGCACCCCCGATCACGCGGGCCCCTACCGTGCGCTCGTGCAGGGGCCGGGCTGGCTCGGGCTCAAGGACGCCAAGCTCTACGTCCGCTATCACGAAGCCCTCGTCCAGGCCGGCTTCGCCGTGCTCGTGATCGACTACCGCGGCTTCGGTGACTCCGAGGGCGACCGCGGCTACCTTTCTCCGGCCTGGCAGCTGCAAGACCTCGTGAACGCGGTCACCTACCTCACCACGCGCGAAGACGTGATCGCCGACGCGATCGGGGTGTTCGGCACCGGCGGGACGGGAGGCGGCAACGCCGTGCTCCTGGCCGACGCCGATCCGCGCATCAAGGCCGCCGTCAGCCAGGTGCCCGTCGCCGACGGTGAGGATTGGCTGCACCGCATGCGCAGCGAGTACGAATGGCTCGACTTCCAGAACTCCCTCGCCGAGGACCGGCGGCTCCGCGTTACCACGGGGGAGGGGCGGATCGTGCACCCCCGCGAGGAGATCATGATCCCCACGGCTGAGCGTCGTGCCACGAAGATCAAGGCCGACGTCGACGATCGCATCCCCAGTGCCGTTCCGCTCGCGTGCGCCGAGGGCATCCTCGCGTACCGGCCCATCGAGGCGGCCGCCCGCCTGACCACGCCACTGCTCGTGATCGGCGTCGAAGGCGACGCGACCACCCCGACCGACCATGCCGAAGCGCTGTACGAGGCCGCACACGGTCCGAAACAGCTGATCATGCAGCGGCATACGACCCACTACGCCGCGTACGACGCGTACTGGGAGCAGACCACCCCGGTGATCGTCGAGTGGTTCGACCGGTACGTGCGACCGGCGCATCTCGTGCATCGGTCGTCGCCGTCGCCCGCGATCGGCGAGTCGATCACCACCGAATCCGTCAGCAAAGAGGAGGTCACGCCATGAGCGTGGATCTGAAGATCACCGGTGGCACCGTCGTCACCCCTGCAGGACCGGTGCAGGCCGACCTGCTCGTCGCCGACGGCAAGGTCGCCGGCATCGTCGCGGGAGGAACCGAGATCCCGGCCGCGCGCACGATCGACGCCGCGGGCAAGCTCGTGCTCCCCGGCATGGTCGACGTGCACGTGCACACCCGCGAGCCCGGCTACGAGCACAAGGATGACATCTACACGACGAGCCTTCAGGCGGCAGCAGGCGGCGTCACCACGATGTTCGGGATGCCGAACCTCAAGCCGCCGACCACCGATGTCGCCACCCTGACCGACGTGTTCCACCGCTACGAGGAATCGTCGATCGTCGACTGGAACCACAACCCCGCGCCGACCAAGTTCGACGAGATCGCCGGCATGAGCGAGATGGGCATCCGGGCGTACAAGATCTACATGGTCGTCGACACCGGTCGTGACTATCCACACCCCTCGGGTACCGGCATCCACAACCACGGGCACCTGCTCGAGATCATGGACCACATCGCCCGAACCGGGAAGCGCTTCATCGTGCATCCCCACGACCAGGCGCTGATGGACTACATCGAGGGCGCGTACCTGGCTCGCGGAGAGAACACCCCGGAGGGCTACGCCTCGGCCTACGCCGCGCGCGAGGGCGTGATCTGGGACACGGCGATCGACGTCGTGCTCCGTCTCGCCGAGGCATCCGGTTGCCCGGTGCACATCGCGCACATCCAGACCCGGCGCTCGATCGAGGCCGTCCGCCGTGCCAAGCAGAACGGCATCGATGTCACGTGCGAGGTCAACCACTGGGCGCCGTTCCTGTCGACGTGGAACGACGTCGAGACGCTCGGTCCCTACGCGCTCAGCTACTGGGTGCCCGACGACAACCGCGCCGCCGTCTGGGAGGGCATGCGCGACGGGACGATCGACATCGCCGCCAGCGACCACGCCCCGCACACGCGCGAGGAGAAGGAGGTCGGGTGGACGAAGATGTGGAGCTCGCACACCGGCACCCCCGGCATCCAGTACTACTACGAGCTCATGCTCGACGCCGTCAACAAGGGCGAGCTCGACCTGCAGCGCGCGATCGACATGGTCGCCCACATCCCCGCCGCCAAGTTCGGCCTGGAAGGGGTCAAGGGCTCGCTCACGATCGGAGCGGACGCCGACATCGTCATCGCCGACCTGGCCGACGAGTGGACCATCACCAACGACGGCGTGCTGTCGAAGATCGGTTGGACCCCGTACGACGGGCGCACCATCAGCGCCCGGATCCAGCGGACCCTCGTGCGCGGGGTCGACGTCTACGTCGGTGACGAGGTCATCGGCGACCCCGCTTTCGGAAAGCTCGCCGCATCGGCGGAAGACAGGGCGGCGTTCGCCGCAGAAGGGAACTGACATGAAATTCGGACTGCTGCTGCCGCACTTCGGCGAGGAGGCGAGCAAGGAGAAGCTCCTGGAGGGATCGAAGCTCGCCGAGAGCTTCGGGTTCGACTCCGTCTGGGTGCGCGATCACCTGGTGTTCGAGCCGCACGGTGAGATGGAGAAGCCGAACCGCACGTTCTACGACGCGCTGACCACGCTCACCGCGATCGGCGCCGTCACCGAGAAGATCGAGCTCGGCACCGGGTCGCTCATCCCGTTCCGCCACCCGCTGGTCACGGCGCTCATGGCCGGGACCATGACGCAGCTGCTCGGCCCGCGCCTGATCCTGGGCTTCGGCGCCGGCACCTTCGACCACGAGTTCGACGCGATCGGCTGGGGCGACCTCGACCGCGTCGAGATGGTTCGCTCGAACGCCGAGATCCTGCGTCGCGTGTTCACCGAGAACGATGTGACGTATGACGACGGGATCTTCTCGTTCGAGAACGTCACGATCGAGCCGAAGCCCGTCGGCGGACGCATCCCCTTCTGGTATTGCGGTGCCACCCCGCGCTCGGCCCGTCTCGCGGCCGAGTTCGCCGATGGATGGATGCCCGGGCGCACCGGGCTCCTCACCATGGAGAAGCGCATCCAGACCATGCGCGAGATGACGGACGAGAACGGGCGCCCGATGCCGACCATCGCCGTCATCCCGCCGACCTCGATCGAGGACTCCCGGGAGGAGGCGCTGAAGCACGTGAACATCCCGGGCCTGCTCGCCTGGGCGAACAAGGCCAAGTTCGCGGTGAAGCCGCCGTCGGGCAGCTTCGAGACGGTCGAAGACCTCGAGGGGCAGCTCATCGTCGGCAGCCCCGATGAGGCCGTCGAGCAGATCAAGCGGTTCGAGGAGGTCGGCACCGAGCATCTCGTCTTCGACTTCCGCTTCAAGTTCGATCGGTTCTTCGAGCAGATCGAGCTCCTCGGTACCGAGGTGCTTCCTAAGCTGCGATAAAGCCGCGCACCCGAGCGCGGCACGAGACGAGAGGTCGACGATGACTGACGTGAACCACACCGCACGAGACACCACCGATCCGCTGATCTCGGTCGCCGGGCTCTCGGTGAGCTACGACGTCGCGCGCACGGGGAAGAAGCTGATCGCCATCGAGAACGTCGACCTCGACGTCTTCGAGGGCGAGTTCATCACGGTGCTCGGCCCGTCGGGGTGCGGCAAGACGACGTTCATGAACGTCATCGCCGGCCTCGTCGCGCCGAGCACCGGCTCCGTCCTCGTGGACGGGAAGGAGGTCGACGGACCGGGACCCGACCGGGCCGTCGTCTTCCAGGACTACGCCCTCCTGCCCTGGCGGACCGTCTTCGACAACGTGAGGTTCGGCCTCGAGATGCAGAAGGGCCTGCGCACGGCGGACTGGCGGGCGAAGGTGCAGGAGGCCATCGACATGGTCGGCCTCAAGGGGTTCGAATCCTCTTACCCCCGCGAGCTCTCCGGCGGAATGCAGCAGCGCGTCGGCCTCGCCCGCGCATTCGTGGCCGAACCGAGGATCCTGCTGATGGACGAGCCGCTCGGCGCCGTCGACGCCCTGACCCGCGAGGTGATGCGTGACGAGATCGAGAAGCTGATCGAGGCGACCGGCAAGACCGTCCTCTTCATCACGCACTCGATCGAGGAGGCGATCCTCCTGGGCGACCGCATCGTCGTCTTCAAGAGTCATCCCGGTGCGATCAAGGAGGTCATCACGACCGACATCCCCCGTCCGCGGTCGGAGCGCTCGGTGCAACACGATCCGCGCTTCCTCGAACTCCGCGACCACCTCTGGGAGGCGCTGGAGGGCGAGGCGACGGCGGCGGCGGTGTCGAAATGACCGCGCTCCTGGCCACCGGCCCGAATCTCGGCAGGGGTGGCGTCGCCGCCTGGCTCGCCGGACTGAGCGCGAGGGGCAAGGCCGCCGTCATCGCGGTCGAAGTCGTGATCCTCCTCGTGCTGTGGCAGCTGGTCGTGGGCGTGCTCGGTTGGATCAACCCGGTCTTCCTGCCGCCTCCGCTGTCGATCGCCCAGGGGTTCGGCGAGATCATCGCGAACGGATCGCTCGCCACCAACGCCGTCGTCTCGGCGCAGGCGTGGCTGACCGGCTTCGCGTTGGCCGTGGTCGTCGGCATCCCGGTCGGACTCCTCATGGGCACCTCGCTGCCGGTCGATCGGGTGATCGGGCCGATCGCCTGGACGATCTACGCCACCCCCTCGATCGCGTACCAGCCGCTCGCCAAGGCCTGGTTCGGCTTCGGGATCGGTCCGGTGATCTTCCTCGTGACGATCAGCGCGATCTTCCCGATCCTGCTCAACGTCGCCGCCGGCATGCGTACGACGAACCCGTCGATCATCCGCGCCGCCCGCGTGTACGGGGCGGGTCGCCTGCGGCTGTACCGCTCGGTGTACCTGCCGTCGACGATCCCGTTCCTGTTCGCGGGCCTCCGTCAAGCAGTCGTGCTCGCGACGATCGGCATGGTGGTGGCCGAGCTCGCGGGCTCGTCGAGCGGAATGGGAGCGCTCATCATCCGCGCCTCGAACACCTATCAGACCGATCAGGCGTTCGCGGCGATCGCGGTCGTCGTGCTGTGGAGCGTGGGCATGACCCAGGTGGTGACGGCCATCGAGCGCGGGGTCGCTCCGTGGACGAGGAAGGGGAAGCGATGAGCGTCGTCTCGGCAACGGGCACCATGCGGATCGTCCGTCCGCGTCGCGTCGTGCGATCCGGGGAGGGGAAGTGGACCCTGCTCCTGATCGGAGTGGTCGCCGCGGTGCTGGTGCTGTGGGAGGCGGTGGTCAGCTGGTTCCAGTGGGTGCCGTCGGCGTTCCTCCCCGCCCCGAGCGCGATCGCGGTCGCGTTCGGTCAGCTCATGGTCGATCCGGAGTTCTGGTCGGCGTTCGTGTTCAGCGTCACGAACCTGCTGATCGGCCTCGCCATCGCGATCGTCGTCGGTGTGGTCGTGGGCCTCGCGGTCGGCTGGTCGCCCGTGCTGCGCTTCATGGTCGCGCCGTTCCTCTGGGTGCTGTACTCGACTCCCAAGGTTGCGCTCGCCCCCCTGTTCATCCTCGGGCTCGGGCTGGGCAGCGAGTCGAAGATCGCGCTCGTCATCCTGCTGGCCGTGTTCCCGATCCTCTTGAACACCATGGAGGGCGCGGTCACCGTGAACCCTTCGCTCGTCAACGCCGCGCGGGTGTACGGCGCCAAGGGGATCGGCCTCGGGTGGAAGGTGATCTTCCCCGCCACGCTGCCCTACAGCCTCTCCGGCATCCAGCGCGGTGCGGCGCTCGGGTTCACGGGCGAGGTGCTCGGCGAGTTCCTCGGCGGCACCGGCGGTCTCGGGCACCTGCTCGAGTTCGCGGCCTATCAGTTCCGGATGGACGAGGCGATCGCGATGGTCGTGGTCATGGTCATCATCGCCAACCTGACGCTGTTCCTCATCTCGGTGCTCCGTCGGCGTCTCGCGCCCTGGTACGACGAGCGCAAGATCGTCGGCTGACCGCCGCCTCGACCCCCGGCCCCCGTCTCATGCGCGACGGGGGCCGGGTTCGTTCCCACCGGGTTTCGAATCGCGCAAACGGCTCGATCCGTGGTCGAGATGCGGCCGGTTGCGCGATTCGAAACCCGCTGGCGGCGGGCGATCTGCGATCCACGCGTGAAGAGGCCCCACCGCCATGCGCAACGGTGGGGCCTCTTCGTGTGACGTGCGGATCAGCTCAGCGGGTCACGGGTAGGGCAGGGTCGCCGGTCCGGCATTGTCGAGGCCGAGCAGCTCCTGCGCCTTGAACAGGTACGCCAACTGGGACTCGTCGAAGTCGAGAGGCTCGAGCTTCTGCGTCTCGATGGTGGTGTCCCACGCCTCGTCGTCGAAGTACAGGTTCGGGCAGGCGAGGTGTCCGTCGAGGATCCAGACGCTGTCCGATTCACGCAGCTCCGCGACATCGAAGTCGTTGGCCTCGTAGATGTCCAGCGCCTCCTCGGCGTTCTCAGGGAACTCGCCGGGTGCGGGTGCCGTCATGAAGTCGGTGCCCTTGAGCGTGGCGCGCAGGAACCGGACCAGGGTGTTCGGATTCTCCTGTGCCCACTGCGTGCCGGCGATCTGCACGTCGTTGGCCCAGTTGCGCAGCGACTCGACGACGATGTTCGCGCCGTGTTCCTCGAGGGCGGCGCGGTCGTCGGCGTAGAACGGCTGCAAGGAGATCCTGTCGTTGACGAAGAATTCCGTCCACGACTCCGACCCGGGTCCCGGGTAGACGATCTCGGTGTTGACGGATGAGATGTCCCAGCCTTCCTCCTCGAGCACCTGGGCTCGCTGGAACTCGGCAGGATCGCCGGGGGTTCCCGCCAGCACGATGGAGGTGCCGTCGAGGTCCTCCACGCCGGAGACGTCGGACTGCACCGCGAAGTCGAAGTTCTGCCGGCAGTAGTGCCCCGAGACCAGGTCGATCTCGACACCTCCGCGGATGGCATCGATCACGGTGCCGGTGGATTCGACGCCGATGTCAGCGCTTCCGCTGGCGACCGCGGCGGTGACGTTGTCGGCGGTGATGACCTCGACGGTGAGGCCCTCCTCCTCGTAGTAGCCCAGATCCGTCGCGAGGACGTACATCGAGTACATCGTGACGTCGGGGAAGGGGATGGCCACCGTGATGCTGGTGTCTTCGGCGGCTCCGGGTTCGCCGTCGCCGAGCTCGACGGGGCCTTCCGGTGTCGGCGTCGGCGAGGCGCAGGCGGCGAGCAGCGTCAGTGCTGCTGTGCCGCCGACCACGGCGAGGCCGAGTCTGTTTCGTGTCGTGCGCATGACTCTCCATTCGGGCAAGTGCGTGCGGCTCCTCCGTGGAGTGGGGCGCCTCACGCGGATTTTGGGATACGGTATCCAATTTGAGTTCCCGTGTCCATGGTTTGCGGGATATCGTGCTCGAACAGGGTCTAGACGCCCAGGACGAAAATTGGATACAGTATCCGAAACAGATTCCCGCGATGAAGAGGTGAAGATGCGAGCCGCTGTGCTGAGCCGCCATGATCTGGACGGCCTGTCTGTCGCAGACACGGCTGCGCCGACACCCGGCGCCGGCGATGTGCTCGTCCGCGTGGACACCGTCGGGGTGAATCAGCTCGACCTCAACGTCATCGCCGGCACCGGGCCGGGGGCGCAGGCGCAGCTGCCCCGCATCCTCGGGATCGACCCCGCCGGCGAGATCGTCGGGGTCGGAGCGGAGGTCGATCCGACGCGCATCGGCCAGGCCGTCGTGGTCAAGCCCAACATCGCGTGCGGCCTCTGCGCGCACTGTCAGGCCGGTGACGAAGCCGACTGCCCGCGTCAGACGGTCGTCGGCGTGCATCGCGACGGGGGAGCGGCGGAGTTCGTCGTCGTCCCCGCCCGCAACGCGTTCGACCGCCGTGGCCTCGACGCCGCGCAGGCGACCGCCGTGGTCCACAGCGCATCCATCGTCATCAACGCCGTCCGCACCGTCGGCCTCACCGCCGGCGACCGCGTGCTCATCACGGGTGCCGGCGGAACGCTCGGTCGAGCCGCGGTCGCGGTCGCCCTCGCCCGCGGTGCGGATGTGGTCGCCGCGTCTCGCCGAGCCCTCACCGCGCTCGGTGACGAGCAGGTCATCCAGGCGGCCGATGCTCCTGCTCTGGCCTCTGCGCTGAGCGGGGGAGGCGGCTTCGACGTCGTGCTCGACGTGTCCGGCCATGCGCCGACGTTGAGCGCCGGGATCTCGGCGCTGCAGTGGGGCGGCAGGGCGGTGTTCTGCGCGGCCTCCATCGACAGCGACCTGCACGTCGACTCCCGCGACTTCTATCTGCGGCGCAAGCGACTGTTCGGCGTGGCCAGTGCCCGCTACGACGACGTGGCCGAGGCGCTCGCGCTCGCTGACATCGGTGTGCTGCCTTCACTCGTCGGCAGCCGCTACGCGCTCGCTGACATCGCCACGGCGTATCGCGACTTTCCCCGCAAGGGTGAGGGGAAGGTCATCGTCGATGTGCGATGACCGCCCTCGGTATCGAAGAGGAGACCAGAAGTGATGAGCACTGCACGACCGGGCGCCGGTGCGCTCGCCGGGATCCGCGTGATCGAGCTGGGTCAGTACATCTCGGGTCCGTACGCCGCGAAGCTGCTGGCCGATCTCGGTGCCGACGTCGTCAAGGTCGAATCGCCGGAGGGCGACCCCATGCGCCGATGGGAGGGTCGGGCGACGATGAGCCCGCAGTTCGCTGCGTACAACCGCGGCAAGCGGGGCGTCGTGCTCGACCTGAAGAGCGCTGACGGCCTCGCCGCGCTGTTCGCCCTGGTCGACGACGCGGACATCGTGCTCGACAACTTCCGTCCAGGGGTCGCGGCGCGGCTCGGATTCGGTCCCGAAGACCTGCATGCCCGCAATCCGCGGATCATCTCGTGCTCCATCACGGGGTTCGGCGCCACCGGTCCTGCAGCGAAGCGCCCCGCCTACGACACGGTGATCTCGGCCACCGGGGGCATGTACAGCCAGGTCGTCCCCGCGTCAACGATCCGCCCGCTCGGTCCCGCATTCTCCGATCTCCTCTCCGGGATGTCGGCCGTGCAGGCGGTGCTCGCCGCGCTGCATGCGCGTGATGTGAGCGGGGTCGGTGAGCACGTCGAGGTCACGATGGTCGGCGCACTGCTGGACTTCCTCACCGAGTCGGCGTCGGCATTCCTCGAGACGGGACAGGTCTCCTCGCCCGATTCGCGGCCTCGTCGGGCGCAGGCGTACGCGTGCCGGGGCTCAGACGACAAGGCGTTCGTGATCCACATGTCGGTGCCGGAGAAGTTCTGGACCGGACTGCTCGATGTCCTGGAACGGCCCGATCTCGCCGACGACCCGCGCTTCTCGACCCGCGAAGGGCGTGTGCGCAACTACGACGAGCTCGACGCAGTGCTCAAGGAGATCGCGGCGACTCACCCCCGCCAGTACTGGCTCGATCGACTCGCCGCGCACGATATCCCGCACGGGCCGCTGAACACGATGGGTGATCTGTTCGACGACCCGCAGATCGCCGGCATGGGTCTGGTCGAGGAGATCGACGGCCCCGACGGTGCGCTGCGCGTGCCGGTCCCCAGTATCCGCTTCCAGCGATCGGGTCGACCGGAGCTTCGCTACGCCCCCGCACTCGGGGCCGACACCGAGGCGTTGACCGGGCTGCGGTCCGGAGTGAAGGAAGGGGCTGCCTGATGCCCGGCATCGACGACCTCGTCGCGATCGACGTCCACACCCACCCGCAGACGGAGGAGTTCATCGCGGCGATGGGTCGGCGGCACTCCCAGATGGCCGCCCACTTCGGGCGCGAGCGCCCGGTCGTGTCGTTCGCCGAGCAGGCGGATCAGTATCGCGAACGCAAGATGATGGCCGTCATCGTGAACTCCGACTCGGAGACGACGAGCGGGATCAAGGGCGCACCGAACGATCTTCTCGGCAAGGCGCAGCAGGACCACCCCGACGTGTTCCTCGCATTCGCCGGCATCGACCCGTGGAAGGGTGAGGGCGCGGTCGCCGAGATCCGGCGGATGCACGACGAGTACGGCATCAAGGGCGTGGGAGAGCTCAATCCGTCCCGGCAGAAGTTCCTCGCCAACGATCGCCGGTTCTTCCCGATCTGGGAGACCTGCGCCGAACTCGGGCTCGTGGTGATGTTCCACTCCGGCTTCCCCGGCGCAGGGGCGGGCACTCCGGGAGGTGGCGGCTACCGGCTCGAGAACGCCCGTCCTGTGCCCTACATCGACGACGTGGCGGCCGAGTTCCCCGAGCTGAACATCATCAGCGCCCACCCGGCCTGGCCTTGGCACCTCGAGAACCTCGCGATGGTCTGGCACAAGTCGAACGTGTACCTCGATCTGTCGGGCTGGGCGCCGAAGTACCTGCCCCCGGAAGTGGTCCGCTACGCCGACTCGCTGATCTCCGACCGTGTCCTCTTCGGGTCGGACTGGCCCGTGATGACCGCGGATCGGTGGATGACCGAGTTCGACGCGCTCGGGCTCAAGGAGGAGTCGCGCCGGAAGATCCTGCTCGACAACGCGCGGAAGCTGTTCCGACTGTGAGCACCCGGGAAGGAGCCGAGCATGGCTGAACTCGTCATGGCCGCCGCGACCCCGCACAACCCGTTGTTGTGGCGGGCGATGCGCGAGCCGATGCCGGACGACCTCGTCGCGGTCGAGGCCAACTTCCGTCGCGTCCGGGAGGCCATCGCCGATGCCGGGGTCGACACCCTCATCGTGCTCGGCACCGATCACGTGCGGCAGTTCTTCTCCGACAACTCGCCGGCCTTCCTCGTGGGCAGGGCTGCGTCGTACCACGGAACCTACGAGAACGAGGTGCGCACGTTCGGCATGGAGTATGCCGAGCTGGTCGGCAACCCGGAGCTGGCGACGCAGATCACGGGCCGCGAGGTGCTGCCTGAGACGATCGACCTCTCGGTGTCGCACGAGTGGCGCCTCGACCACAGCTTCGTGCTCCCGCTGCAGTACGTCCGGCCGGACCTCGACCTGCCGATCGTGCCGATCCATGCGAACTCGATCCTGCCTCCGCTGCCGACCGCGGCGCGCTTCGCCGCTCTCGGCCACCACCTTCGCACCGTGGTGGAGTCGTGGGACAGTGACGCGAGGGTGGGGTTGCTCACCTCGGGGCACATGGCGACGGACGTGGGGGGACCCCGCACGTTCAACGGCTCGCCCGATCCCGAGTTCGACGCCGAGGCGGTGGCATGGATGCGTGACGGAGACCTCGACGGAGCGATCGCCGGCTGCCGGTTCGACCGGATCATGGCCGCCGGCAACGTCACCTACCAGTACGTGAACATCGTGGCCGCGCTCGCCGCGATGAAGGGCCGACCGGCGGATCTCGCCGAGGCGACGACCTCCCGTTTCGCTTCCAGTCCGTTCTTCCTGTGGGGAGCCGCATCGTGAGCCGGTACATGATGAACAAGTTCATCCGCGCCGTCGAGATGAGCACGGCGAACGTGAATGCCTACGTGGCCGACACCGAGGGCTTCGTCGACCGCTGGCTCGCCGACGGATCGGGTCCCGATGCGGTCGCCGACGACCGCGTGCTGACCCCCGAGGAGCGGGTCGCTTTCGTGAACCGTGACTACGGCGCACTCTACGGCCTGGGCGCGCATCCGTATCTGCTGTGGCACTTCACAGAGGCCGTCTACGAGCACGAGTACACGGAGGGCTTCGGCTGGCGCGACCTCGTCGAGCGCTATCGCGCCGCGATCATCCCGTACGGCGAGGTCGACGACATCCCCTGATCCGGTCTTCCCGAGCTGCCTCCTCGCCCGGTTGGCGGTGCACCTGTCGGGAGTATCCGTACGGACGGGGCGTTTGAGGGCACTTTCTCCTTGCATCTGTCCACGCTCCCGACAAGTGGACCTCGGCTGCGTCGGGCAGGGCGCGGCGGATGCCCCGTGGTGGGATTTCCACGGGGCATCCGCCCGTTCTGCGCCGGCGTCGAGCGACGGGGAGCTGGGGGCTACGAACCCGTCGCGATGGGGTGGGTGATGACGCATCGGCGCGCCGGTGGTGCGGGGTCTCCTCCCCCGAGGACGGCCGCACCGCCGGCGTCTCTCGCTACGCCGTCACTCCACGACGTCGCAGCAGGGCCGCACCTCCGAGGCCGAGCAGGATCATGGCGAGCACGATCAGTCCTGCCGACGACGAGCCGCCCGTCATCGCGAGCCCCGTGGACTGGCCGGTCCACGCCGCCCCCGACGCGGTGACGGAACCGGTCGATGTACCGGGGTCGGTGCCGGGGTCGGTGCCCGGGTCCGTGCCGGGGTCGGTGCCGGGGTCGGTGCCCGGGTCCGTGCCGGGATCCGTGCCCGGGTCCGTGCCGGGATCCGTGCCCGGGTCCGTCACCGTGGCCTCGCCCAGCACGGAGATGGCGTTTCCGCCGAGCGTGATCGGAAGGCTGATCGGCAGCGCCAGCTGGGTGCCGCCGAGGAGCCCGCCGAGACCGCTGGTGGTGTTTCCGCCGGTGGTCGGGGTGACCGGTGCTCCGGTGTTCCCGCCGGTTCCGGTGCTGGCGCTGTCGCCGAGCAGGGAGATCGCGTTGCCGGTCACGTCGACGGGGGCGGTGATGGGTGCGGTGATCTGGGTGCCGCTGAGCGTGCCGTCCTCGCCGTCGGTGGTGTTTCCGCCGGTGGTCGGGGTGACCGGTGCTCCGGTGTTCCCGCCGGTTCCGGTGCTGGCGCTGTCGCCGAGCAGGGAGATCGCGTTGCCGGTCACGCCCACGGGGGCGGTGATGGGTGCGGTGATCTGGGTGCCGCTGAGCGTGCCGTCCTCGCCGTCGGTGGTGTTTCCGCCGGTGGTCGGGGTGACCGGTGCTCCGGTGTTCCCGCCGGTTCCGGTG
>NZ_JAIVLG010000008.1 GCF_020524545.1 Microbacterium paraoxydans
GTGCTGGCGCTGTCGCCGAGCAGGGAGATCGCGTTGCCCGACACCGTGATCGGTGCCGTGACGGGTGCGTTCACCTGGGTGCCGCTGCCGATGCCGTCCTCCCCCGAGGTCGCTGCGCCGGTGGGAGCGGAGGAAGCCGGTGCTGCGGCCTCCTCCGAGCCCGTGGCGGTGCTGTCGCTGTCGCCGAGCAGCGACACGGCGTTGCCCGTGACGGTGATCGGTGCGTTG
The DNA here is from genome assembly GCF_020524545.1 of Microbacterium paraoxydans. Taxonomy (GTDB): domain Bacteria; phylum Actinomycetota; class Actinomycetes; order Actinomycetales; family Microbacteriaceae; genus Microbacterium; species Microbacterium paraoxydans_C. The sequence continues at coordinate 229 of NZ_JAIVLG010000008.1, forward strand.
ACCGCGAGGAGCGCCTGCGTGCCCGCGAGCACGCCGTCCACGCCGTTCGTGGTCAGGACGGGCGCGTCGGCCGGTGCCCCGGCCTGGGGAGCCGAGGTCTGCGGAGCCGAGGCCGGGGCGGCGGTCGAAGAGCTGTCGTCGACCAGGCTCACCGCGTTGTTCGACACGGTGACGGGCAGGTTCACCGACACCACGGCTTGGGTGCCGGATGCCGTGCCTTCCGACCCGGACGTGACCGGTGCCGGGGCCGGTGCCGGTGCGGGTGCGGGCGCCGGCGCGGGTGCGGGTGCGGGTGCGGGCGCCGGCGCGGGTGCGGAGACGACGGTATCGCCCAGCACCGAGATCGCGTTGCTGACGACCGTGATCGGCGCGGTGATCGCTGTCTCCGCCTGGGTGCCCGAGAGCAGCCCGTCCTCTCCGGTCGTCTCGGCCGCATTGGCGGCCGTCGCGCCGAGGAGCGTGATGCCCCCGGCGATGAGCGTGCCCCACAGGGCCCGCTTGATGTACGTACGCATGATCGTTCTCCTGACTGATGGGATCGTCTGATGGGTGCGCGCGATCGACGTGCGCGCGCAGCACGGCATCTGTCGTTCCGGGAGGAACGACGGGACGGTCCGTCAGTCAGGAGAGACGTCGGTGTCGGCGACCGGCGACGTCGGAAGAACGTCGTCGGATGCGCCGGATGTCCGCTCGCCAGCACGGAGCGGAGAAGAATCCACATCGCTGAGACGCGCGTGGGCAGCGGTTGATCCTCCGCCGGAACCGGCGGAGGAAGACGCGGGAGCGGGGCTTCCCGGGAGGCTTCCCGGGGGAGAGTTCCCAGGCGCACGGGTGGTGTCGACCGCGGATTCGACCGCGTCGGAATCGCCGGTCAGAGCGGCCGATGTGGCGGAAGTGAAGCCAACGCCGGAGGATGCTCGGGACGACGTCGAGAGCGGCGCCGGTCCCGGAGCCGCCTCATCGGTCGATACGACCGCGGCGGTGTCGAGCTCGGGCGCAGAGGGCTCCTCGATCACACCGGTGCCCGGTGCGGGAGCGGGTGTCGTCGGGTCGAGCGCGTCGAGCACGGGCGGAACGGTCGCGTCCGCGACACCGCCGACGAGGGCCGTCGTGTCGTCGACCACGTCGACCACGTCGTCGAGGGCGGCGACCACGCCGAGATCGGTGACGAGTCCTCCGACCACGGGGAGGTCTGCGACGGTGTCGAGGAGCGGATCGGTGATCCGGGATACCGGTGCGTCGGAGAGCACCGCGGTGACCGGGGCGACGACGTCGCGGGCTGTCTCCGTGACGGTGTGGACGACGGGCGCGGTGACGGGGCCGACGACCGGGGTCTCGGCGACCGTCTGCGTCACGGTCTCGACGACCGCCGGCGCGGCCTGCTGCACGGGCGCGACGACTTTCGCGACCACCGGTGCGACCACCTTCGTGACGACCGGTGCCACGGGAGCGGTCACGCTCGACACGGTGTCGCCGACGAGCGAGGTGAGCCCGTCGAGCGGGCCGTCTTCGCGGTCGTCCGCGTGCGCGGATCCGCCGCCGAGGAACACGGCGAGAGTCGCCCAGGCGAGCACTCCGATCGCACCCCAGAGGACGGCGGCAGGAACGCCGCGTCGGGTGGCCCGAACGTCCACGTCGACCTCCCCCTCCGAAGGCAACGTCACCTCGATGCAGATGCGTCGATTGCCGGTGACGATACTCGCGTCCGGAGCATCTGTCTAGGGGGTTTCCGCGGGTTTCCGCCGATGTCGGCCCGTGACGCGCCCGACGAAATCTCGGCTTGACTTTCCCCAAGTTCTACACATCCTCTGCACGACGGGGTCAACCTTCAAGGCCCGATTTAAACTGATTCCCATCCACAGGGTGGGGAAACGGAAAAAACCAGTTCAGTAGCATAAAAAAAGTTTGAACCGGAAGCACTCCACGGGGTTATCCACACCCGTTGTGCACAGACACTCCGACTTTGTCCGCACGCTTTCCACATGGTTATCCACAGGCCGTGTTGCATGGGGAAAGAGTCGCTCGTAGCGTGAGCGAGCGACCGAATGTCGGAGGCACCTGTTTCGCTGTGCAGGACGGCGTGACGGTCGAGGATCGGACGGCACAGCCGTCGAGGCGCCTCATCGGGGCATCGCATCGGAAACGTCGCATCGAAGGGAAGACTGTGTCGATCGCCGACATCTCAGAGGAGCGCATGGGCGCGAATCGCGGCCCGGAGCGCACGCCTCCTCACGACCTTCTCGCCGAGCAGAGTGCTCTGGGTGGAATGCTTCTGTCGAAGGACGCGGTCGCCGATGTGATCGAGACGCTGAAAGGCGCCGACTTCTACATCCCGAAGCACGAGTTGATCTTCGAGGCCATCCTCTCGCTGTACTCGCACGGCGAGCCCACGGACGTCGTCGCGGTCACCGACGAGCTCATCAAGACGGGCGAGCTCGGGCGTGCAGGTGGCGCCGACTACCTGCACACCCTTACGTCCATCGTTCCCACCGCAGCGAATGCGGGCTATTACGCCGGCATCGTCTCGGAGCGTGCGATCCTGCGTCGACTCGTGGATGCCGGCACCCGCATCGTGCAGCTGGGCTACGCGGGCGAGGGCGACGCGACGGACCTCGTCAACAACGCCCAGGCCGAGATCTACTCGATCACCGGATCCGAGACGGCGGAGGACTACGTTCCGCTGCAGATCGCCGTGGACGCCGCCCTCGAGGAGATCGAGGCCGCGAGCGGTCGCGATGGATCGATGACCGGCGTTCCGACCGGGTTCAAGGAACTCGACGAACTCACGAACGGTCTGCACGGCGGTCAGATGATCGTCGTCGCCGCTCGACCCGCCATGGGTAAGTCGACGCTCGCGCTCGATTTCGCGCGGGCGGCCTCCATCGGCCACGATCTCCCCTCCGTCTTCTTCTCCCTCGAGATGGGCAAGAGCGAGATCGCAATGCGTCTGCTCAGCGCCGAGGGGGCGATCCCGCTGCAGAACATGCGCAAGGGCAACCTCGACCCGCGCGACTGGACCACGGTGGCCGCGACCCGCGGCCGCATCAACGACGCCCCGCTGTACATCGACGACAGCCCCAACATGACGCTCGTCGAGATCCGTGCCAAGTGTCGTCGGCTCAAGCAGCGCGAGGGTCTGCGCATGGTCATCATCGACTACCTGCAGCTGATGACGTCGGGCAAGCGCGTCGAATCGCGTCAGCAGGAGGTCTCGGAGTTCTCGCGAAGCCTGAAGCTCATCGCCAAGGAGCTGCAGGTGCCGGTGATCGCCCTGTCGCAGCTGAACCGTGGCCCCGAGCAGCGCACCGACAAGAAGCCCGCGATCAGCGACCTGCGCGAGTCGGGCTCGATCGAGCAGGACGCTGACATGGTCATCCTGCTGCACCGCGACTCCGTCTACGACAAAGACGTGCGACCGGGCGAGGCCGACCTCATCGTCGCCAAGCACCGCAACGGCCCGACCGCCACCATCACGGTCGCGTTCCAGGGGCACTACTCGCGCTTCGCCGACATGGCTCCCGGCGGCGACTTCAACTGACGGGTGACTGACTAGATTGTCCAACCGCCAAGCAGATTGTCCGCGTCGAGCGTTTGGACAATCTAGTTGGCGGAGATGGGCCGACGAGCGAGGTTACAGAACCGCATGCGGCGCTCTTCGTACCAACTTCGACGGGCGACTGTCGCGAAGCCTGGGATGGATTCAGCCGCGGACGCGCTGTGGCGTCGACAAGACCAGCTGCGCGATAGCTCTGCAGCCGAGCAACTTCTCCGTGGCAAGGCGCCCGACGAGTTGTCTCGTTCGGCAGAGCGCCGGACGTCGGGGCGAGACAACGCGGGCTATCAGCCCGATCGACAAATCGAGGACGAGTTTCGCCAGGAGGAGCAAGGTGATGTAGCGCCCAGCGACACGCCGCACTGAGTTGCCTCTTGACAAAGCTCTGCGATATAGCAAAAATAGCAAACATGACAGAGCACGTACCGGCCGTTCTCCAGACCATCCGGGCGAACCTCGACCTGACCCAGACCGAGCTCGCCGAGCGTCTGGGCGTGTCCTTCGCCACCGTCAACCGCTGGGAGGGGGGCGGCAACAAGCCGCAGCGCGCGCCCTTGGCGCGCATCCTCGAGCTTGCCTCCGAGGCTGGGGTCGACACTGCCGAACTCGGCGATGTCATCCCAGCGATTCCTCGCCGCCGCCGTGGCGTTCGCTCCGACGTCGGCACGACCAAGTCCATGGAGCAGATGCTCTGGGACGCTGCCAGCTCGATTCGTGGCGAGAAGGACGCGGCCAAGTTCAAGGACTACCTCCTGCCGCTGCTCTTCCTGAAGCGCCTGTCGGACGTCTTCGACGACGAGATCGCGCGCCTGGCGGAGAAGTACGGCGACCCGGAGGTCGCTCTGGAGATTGCTGAGGCAGACACCGAGCTGCTCCGGTTCTATCTGCCGCCCGAGGCGCGCTGGGGCGGCATCTCCGGCCGCGAGCCCTACACCTGGCCGCTCGACGAGCGCGGCCGGCCGACCGAGCCTAAGGACATCGGGGAGCACCTCACCAAGGCCACACGTGCCGTCGTTCGCCACAACCCGAGCCTCAGCGGAGTCATCGATGTCGTCGACTTCGCCACCGAGCGCAACGGTGAGCGCGACATCAATCCCGCCAAGCTCCGGGGCGTGGTCGAGGCCTTCTCCGACCCTCGCTACAGGCTTGGTTTGGCTGATGTCCAGCCCGACTTCCTCGGCCGTGCCTACGAGTACCTGCTGCGGAAGTTCGCTGAGGGCTCCGGCCAGTCGGCCGGTGAGTTCTTCACGCCGACCGAGGTCGGCTTCCTCATGGCCAGGATTCTTCGCCCCCGACCGGGCGAGACCTCCCACGACTACGCCTGCGGTTCGGGCGGTCTGCTGATCAAGTTGCAGCTGGTGGCGCGCGAGCTCGACAAGACCAGCAAGGTGCCGCTCAAGATGTTCGGCCAGGAGCTTCAGGCTGAGAGCTACGCAGTGGCTCGGATGAACACGATCATCCACGACATGGACGTCGATCTACAGCGCGGCGACACCATGATCAACCCGAAGTTCCACGAACCTGCGGGTGGCCTCCAGCGCTACGACATCGTCGTCGCTAACCCGATGTGGAACCAGACCTTCTCGCCCGACATCTTCGAGGACGACCCGTACGACCGCTTCGCCAAGGCAGGCGGGGTGACGTCGGGCAAGGGCGACTGGGCTTGGCTCCAGCACACGCTCGCCGTCATGAACGACGGTGGCCGTGCGGCTGTCGTCCTTGACCCCGGTGCCATGTCGCGCGGCTCTGGCTCGAAGAACGACGACAAGGAGCGCAACATCCGGAAGTGGTTCGTCGACCATGACTACATTGAGGGCGTCATCCTGCTGCCGGAGAACCTGTTCTACAACACCCCGGCCGCCGGGATCATCGTGCTTCTGAACAAGCGCAAGCCAGCATCTCGCAAGGGGAAGGTGGCGCTGCTCAACGCCAGCCAGTGCTACACCAAGGGCAAGCCCAAGAATCATCTGTCGGACGAGGACATCAAGTACCTCGCGGACCTTTACATTGCAGGCGAACCCATCGCGGGCGAGCTGCGGATCCTGGACAACGAAGAGATCGCCAGAGCGGACTACCTCCTGTCGCCTGACCGCTGGGTCACGCAGCTTAACAAGGTGGACCGGCGGCCTATCGCGGAGATCCTCGCCGACCTGCGCGCACTGGACGCCGAGGCAGACAAGATCGACATCAAGATGGCGGAGCTGGTGAGCAACCTGTGATCAACGAGAACTGGACGTGGCGTCCGATCGGCGAGCTGTTCGACATCGGTGCGGGCAAGACCATGTCGGCCGCTGCTCGTAGCGGCAAGGACAAGATTCCGTTCCTGCGGACGTCCAACGTCTTCTGGGACCGCATCGACCTGACGAACCTTGACAAGATGTGGGTTCCCCCGCACGAGCTGCCCGAGCGGCTGCTACTGCCTGGTGACCTCATGGTCTGTGAAGGCGGTGAAATCGGTAGGGCGGCCATCTGGGACGGCCAGATTGAGAAGGTGACTTTCCAGAACCACCTCCACCGCCTGCGTCCCAAGAGAGATGACGTGGTGCCGCGCTTCTACGTCTTCTTCCTGGAGTCGGCTTTCCTCCAGCTCGGCATCTTCCAGGGGGCCGGCAACAAGACCACGATCCCGAACCTGTCTCGTAACCGGCTGGCGGCGCTCGAGGTGCCGCACCCGCCCAAGAATGAACAGCAGGAGATTGTCGAGATCCTCGGTACTGTCCGCCAGGCCATGGAGGCGCAGACCCGCCGGATGAACCTGCTCTCCGAGATCTACGACGGCTCGCTCTTCCGGATCATGACCGGCAATAGCGATATGGCAACTCCGCTCCTGGAGGAGGTGCCGACGACATGACCACTCTCAAGATCAGCGAGGCGCGTACCGCGCAGTTCCCCATGGTCGCCCACGCGGGCGGAGTCGGTTGGGAGATTGTCGAGCCCATCGACGCCGAAGTGCTCCGTCGCGGCCGTGACAACATGCTGTTCACCTCGGTCCTTGAGGACAAGCTGCGCGAGTTCAACCACTGGCTGACCGCCGACCAGGCCCGTTCCATCGTGGAGACTGTCGAGGCGCTGCCAACTACCATCGATGGCAACTGGGAAGTCCTGCGTTGGATGCGTGGTGAGCACACCTGGTACGACGAGAACGAGAAGCGTGCCCGCTCGGTCCAGCTCGTCGACTTCGACTATCCGGACAACAACAAGCTCCAGGTCACCTGGGAGTGGAAGATCGAGCCGGTCGCCCGTAAGGGCAACCGTGCCGACGTCATCTTCCTGGTCAACGGGCTGCCGGTGGCCATCGTCGAGCACAAGAACCCCAAGGACGGCGACGCCTTGACTCGGGGGATCACCCAGCTGCGCCGGTACGAGAAGGAGACGCCGGAGCTGCTCGCGCAGACCCAGCTCTACAACGTCACCCACATGCTCGGGTACTGGTACGGCGTCACCTGGAACGTCTCTCGTCGCTTCATCTTCAAGTGGAAGTTCACCGAGGACGAGACCTACCAGAACGCCGTTCAGGCTTTCTTCGAGCCGCACTCGTTCCTGCGGACCCTGAAGGACTGGATCATCTTCTACGTCGAGGACGGCGAGACCCGGAAGTCCGTCCTGCGCGAGCACCAGCGCAAGGCAGTCGACAAGATCGTGGCCCGCTGCGCCGACCCCGACAAGACGCGCGGCCTGATCTGGCACACCCAGGGCTCGGGCAAGACGTTCACGCTGCTGACCGCTGCCCGCCAGATCCTGGAGGATAAGGCGCGCTTCAGCAATGCCACGGTGCTGCTGGTCGTCGACCGCAACGAACTGGAGGGTCAGCTCAAGGAGTGGGTGGAGCGCCTGCTCGGCGAGATGCAGGCTGCCGACATCGCGGTGCGCCGGGCCGACAGCAAGGCTGACCTGCAGAACGTCTTCGACTCGGACTTCCGTGGCTTGGTCGTCTCGATGATCCACAAGTTCGAGGAGATCAAGACCAACTCCTCGCTGCGCGACAACATTTACGTCTTCATCGACGAGGCACACCGCTCGGTCGCCGCTGACCTCGGCACCTACCTGATGGCCGCCGTCCCGAACGCCACGATCATCGGATTCACGGGTACGCCGGTCGGCGACAGCCGCGCTGGCTCCGGCTCGTTCAAGATCTTTGGCCGTCAGGACCCGGACGGCTTCCTCGACAAGTATTCGATCATCGAGTCGATCGAGGATGAGACGACCCTGCCGATCCGCTACAAACTGGCGCCCAGCACCATGCGTCTGCCCGAGGAGGACCTGGAGTCGCAGTTCTACGCCCTCGCCGAAGAGGAGGACGTCACCGACGTCGACGAGCTCAACAAGGTGCTGGAGCGGGCGGTCGATCTCCGTGCCTTCCTCGGGGCTGAGGACCGGGTCGACCAGGTCGCCAAGTTCGTGGCTGACCACTTCAAGGAGAACGTCCTGCCGCTTGGCTACAAGGCGTTCGTGGTAGCGGTCGACCGGGAGACCTGCGCCAAGTACAAGCGGGCGATGGACCGGTACCTCCCGCCGGAGTGGTCGGAGGTCATCTACTCCAAGAACGTCAACGACGTTGTCGACCGCCCGATGGTGGCCGAGCTTCAGCCGTCGGAGGACAAGGAGAAGGCTGTCAGGAAGGCCTTCAAGAAGGCCGACCAGGAGCCCAAGATCCTGATCGTCACCGACAAGCTGCTGACCGGCTATGACGCTCCGGTCCTCTACGCGATGTACCTGGACAAGCCGATGCGCAACCACGTCCTGCTCCAGTCGCTGGCCCGGGTCAACCGGCCGTACATCGACGGCGAGAACGTCCGCAAGAAGGTCGGTCTGGTCGTCGACTTCGTCAGCATCTTCAAGAATTTGACCAAGGCTCTGAACTTCGACTCGGCCTCCCTCGAAGGGGCGCTCGAAGACCTCGACGTCCTCATGGTCGACCTGCAGATGAAAATCACGGCAGCGGCCGACGAATACCTCCAGGCGGACGGCTCCAAGACGCCGGATGCTCAGCTGGAGGCGGCTGTCTACGGGCGCTTCCTCGACCCCGAGGCCCGCAAGGTCTTCTACGAGGCCTACAAGAACATCGAGCGGCTCTGGGAGATCCTGTCGCCCGATCCTGGCCTTCGTGACCACATCCAGACCTACAAGGACCTGTCCAAGCTCTACGCCGCAGTGCGGGCCAACTACACCGAGTCGGGCGGGTTTCTTGGTGATCTTGAGCACAAGACAAGGAAGCTGATCGAGGACGCGGCTACCCAGGAAGGCCTCGGCCGTTTCTCAAAGGTTGTCACCTTCGACGTCGAAACCCTCGCGCAGCTCAAGGAGGAGGAGGGGCCGGAGGAGGGCAAGGTCTTCAACCTGCTCCGTGGCCTGAAGAAGGAGATCGAGGATGACCCGGCCGGCGCCGTGGTGCTCCAGGGCATCAAGGAACGCGCTGACCGAGTCCTGCAGGATCTCGAGGATCGCAAGGTCACGGGTCTGGCGGCGATGGTCGAGCTGGAGACGCTGGCGCAGGAGAAGGAGTCAGCCAGACAGAGGGCCAAGGAGTCTGGTCTGAGCGATCTCGGCTTCGCGATCTACTGGGTGCTGAGTCATGGAGGCGGCCCCTCGGTTGGGTCGGTCGACTTCTCCTTCGCCGCTCATGAGATCGAGGTGGAGTTGGGTAAGTACCCGAGCTGGCGCGACAGCGCCGAGGAGAAGCGGCGCCTCCGATCTGGGCTGTACCGGCCGCTACTCACGATGAGCAAGGACGATCGCGCCGCCGCCATTGAGCGCATCATGCAGGTGCTGGAGCAGGCGGGATGAGGATGGCTAAGTCGTCGCTCTACCCCGAGCAGCGGCTGCGCCGGCGTGCCATGGGCTGGGCCGTCAAGCTCAAGGTCATCCCGGAGAAGGTGCTCATCGAGCGCCTGCCGGGTAAGTGGGGCTCCTGTGGGCCTGACGGGATCGTGACCATCGCTGAGGACCTTGCGAAGGAGGCCGAGGACTTCCAGGACTACGTCATCGTCCATGAGTTGCTGCACCTGCGGTACCGGGACCACGGCAAGCAGTTCAAGGCCATGATGACCGCCCTCGTACCTAATTGGCCAGAGCTGGATAGACGAAGCAAGCACGCGACAGAGAACGCCACTCGGGCGCAGCGTGAGCTGGAGAGCTGACATGGCGCGAATGGGCTTCATAGACGGGATGTGGCAAGAGGCATGACAAGCAAGTGGGCCCGCTTCTGGGCAGTCGACCTACACGTGCACACGCCGGGGTCTGGAGATGCCAACGACGACGACTTTGGGTCGGCGGCCGACATCGTCAAGGCAGCGCTTGCTGCAGGTCTCGACGCCATCGCGGTGACGGATCACAACACTGCTGCTTGGTGCGGGCAGATGGCAGAAGCGGCCGAGGGCACGAACCTCGTCGTGCTGCCTGGCTTCGAGCTGAGCACGCAGCAGGGCCACCTCCTGGGTATCTGGGAGGAGGGGACTGCGCCGTCGACTCTCGAAGATATCCTGATCAAGCTCGGGATCCAGCGAGGTCAGCTCGGTAGTACGGATGTGGTTGCGTCCAAGGGGATGGCGGAATGCGCAGCGGAGATCGTCGCGTCAGGTGGCATCGCCATCGCCGCTCACATCGACAAGGAGAAGGGGATCCTCAAGCAGCCGGTTCAGACGCATGTCAACCAGCTTCTTGCGGACCTGAACATTGCGGCGTTCGAGTACGTCTTCGTTGAGACTCCTGAGAAGGTCGCTGCGAAGCTCGGTGATACGCGGCACCCGGCTCTCGTTCAGAGCTCGGACGCCTACGACGCCACTCTGAGTCGGCATTCGGCGACGGGGATCGGTGCGCGGCGTAGCTGGATCAAGGCATCTCGCCCTGACCTCTGCGGGCTTCGCTACGCGCTGGAGGATCCGGAGCTGCGGGTCAAGCTCGGTACCGACCCGTCGACGGTTGCACCCCATCAGGCCATCAACCGAGTCTCGGTGTCGGGTGGTTTCCTCGGTGGTACGTCGATCGAGTTCAGTCCAGACCTGAATTGCCTGCTCGGCGGGACCGGAGCCGGAAAGTCGCTCGCGCTGGAGGCCATCCGGTTCGCGCTGGATCAGCAGGTCGACCGGTCGGTCTTCGGCGCGATTCGCGGTGAGGTCGATCGTCGGCTTGAGTCGGCGTTGTGCGAAGGCACGACAGCCTCAGTCGAGATCACCACGCCCGCGGACAACTACCGCGTCACTCGTGTCTATCGCTCGTCTGGTTCAACCTCGGTCGTAGAGCAGTTCATCGAAGGTGAGTGGGTTCAGGTAGACCAGGATCCGGCGAGCCTGATGAGCATCGCGGCCTTCTCTCAGGGCGAGATCCTGGAGTACGCGCGTCAGCCAGTTGGTCGGGTTGGGTTGGTCGACGCCCATCTCGATCTGACCGAGGTTGAAGACCGGATCGCTGACCGCACGGTGAAGCTGAAGGCCAACGGGACCAACCTGATAGCGGCGCGGGATCGGGTGCTGGGACTGGCCGAGCAGGCTGCTGAGGTCGCGGCGCTCAAGGAGCGTGAGCGCGAACTCTCCGCACTGTTCGACGGTGAGCTGGTCAAGGCTCAGGGGCGGTGGACCACGGAGAACGCAGCGATAGCCACGCTGGCCACAACCGTGGACGGCATCGAGTTCGTCAGGCCCGCGGAGCCAGATCTGGCAGCCGCGAAGATGTCACCTGAGCACGACGCCCAGTACGCAAAGATCAGTGCGGCTCAGACGGATCTCAAGAAGGTCATCGACGAAGCGGAGAAGCAGGTCGCCGACAGCCTGACCAAGCTCAAGGAGGTCGTGGCCAGTGTCAAAGGAGAACTCGACACTGAGTTCTTGGACTTCAAGAGGAAGTTGGATGAGGCGCTGGCGAAGACCGGCATCGGCACGCTGCCGGTGCTGCGCCGTGAACTTGAGGCAGTGCAGACAAGGCTCGGCACTGCCGAAACGGCGGCGAATGAGCTCCAGAACGTAGCGCAGCCAGCTCTCGACAAGGCAATTAGCGATCGCGAGGCGCTGCTCGCCGAGCTGAAGCAGGCGCGCGATGACCGGCGCGCACTTCGTCGGGCTCGGGTGGACGAGCTGAACAAGAAGACCAAGACGTTCGTGAAGATCGACATCCCTCCCAAGGGCGACACGACCGACTTCCGCAAGGTGCTCGGCTCGCTAAAGGTCGGGTCGCACGTCAGGGATACCGTGCTTGACCTCATTGCTGAGAACGTCCACCCGTACAGCTTTGCTCGCGCACTCTGGAGCGGCGACGTGACTCAGCTCGGGAAGCTGCCTGACGGCGTTCAGGCTGCAGATATCTCGCGCCTCGTCACCACAGTTGCCGATCGCGAGCTGTGGCAGGAGCTCCTCGACGGCCAGTTGGTCGACACGCCGGACGTGCTCAACGTGAAGTTCCGCAAGCCGGAGGGGACCGACTACGCGAGCATCGAAGACCTCTCGCATGGGCAGAAGTGCACGGCGATTCTGGTGATCCTGCTTGCGGATGGTGAGAGCCCCGTGCTGGTCGACCAACCCGAGGATGCCCTGCACGCGCCATGGATCGAGGAGTACCTGGTCGACCGCCTCCGTGACCTTAGGGGGAGTCGCCAGTACATCTTCGCCACTCGAAGCCCGGGTCTTGTGGTGAGCGCCGACGCGGAGCAGCTCATAACTATGAAGGCGACCGCTGGCAAGGGCGAGGTTGAAGCGTCTGGCTCGCTGGAACGATTCGACTTGAACAAGCTGGCGCTGCACCACCTGGAAGGTGGTAGAACGCCATTCGCTCGGCGCACTCGAAAGCTCAACTCGTCGCTCGGACTTGCTTCCTAGCTCGAGGGCTCGACCCTCAGCAGGGGTCTGCTGCACGGATAGGTGACAGTTTGACCTGCCCCACGGAAAAGGTTCCAGTTTCGGTGGCTAATTGGTGGCCCGATCCGGAAAGCTCACCATCATGCCCCGTCCTTACCCGCCGGAGTTTCGTGCTCGCGCTGTCGCGCTCGTGCGTGCCGGCAAGCAGGCCAAACAGACCGCCGTCGAACTCGGCATCCACCCCGTCACGCTCTTGAACTGGATCCGCCAGGACGACATCGACAACGGTCGCCGGCCCGGCGTCCCGTCATCGGAATCGGCGGAGCTGCGTGCAGCGAGACGCCGCATTCGAGAGCTTGAGACCGAGCTGCTGATCGTCCGGCAAGCGGCGAAGTTCCTCGACGAGGAGCGTCCCCGCCCAAAAGACTCTTCCCGGTGATCGGCCGACTCGCCGACGCCGGGATCCCGATCGACCGCTGCTGCCGCGTTCTTGGTGTCGCCAGGCAGCACTACTACCGCGTCAAACGGAAGCCGCTGACCCAGTCCGAGCTGCGCAGGCAATGGCTCACCGGCCTGATCCGGGAAGTGCACGTCACCTCGCGAGGCACTTACGGATATCGCCGCGTCCACGCCGAGCTGACCATGGCGATGGGAGTCAGCGTCAGCGAGCGGACGGTTCACAAGCTGATGCGCCTGGCCGGGATTTACGGGCTCCCCGGCCCGATCCGCACCAAACGACTCCGCGGCGTCGTCACGGCCGATGACCTGGTGAACCGGAAGTTCGCCCGACCGCGCCCGAATGAGCTCTGGGTGACAGACATCACGCAGCATCGCACGCGCGAAGGCTGGGTATACTGCGCCGCAGTCCTCGACACCTACAGCCGCCGCATCGTCGGCTGGTCGATCGACTCGAAGCAGGACACGACACTCGTCATCAACGCGCTCGACATGGCCATCCGGAACCGTCGCCCTGGACCGGGTGGGATCGTTCACGCGGATCACGGAACGCAATTCACCTCGTGGTTCTTCGGGGAGAAGATCCGCTCTGCCGGGCTGCTGCCTTCGTTCGGGCCCGTCGGTGACGGGCTGGACAACGCGATGATGGAGAGCTTCTGGTCATCGATGCAGATCGAGCTCCTGAACCGGAAGAAGTGGAAAACCAGAGTCGAACTCGCGAACGCGATCTTCGAGTACATCGAGATCTTCCACAACCGTCAGCGCCGTCACTCCGCCCTCGGCTACCGCACGCCGATCGAATACGAGACGCTCGAAATCAACGACATCCCCGCCGCGAGTTAGCGACCGCGACTGGCACCAAATCCGTGGGGCAGGTCAAGATGTCACCTACTCGTGCAGCAGTCCCAGGCGCGAGGACGAGCGCCAGGCAACCTCTATGCGCACCGGCGGCTCGGGCTGCCGCGACTGATGTGGCCGTCGTGGGCCGCGCCTCTCGGCGTCGACGACCGGACCGAGGCATACACGCTCCAACTGGCGCTCGCGGATGCGCTCCGAATCGCCGGCACCGGCGCCCGTCCCGATTCAGACGCCATCGCTGGCATCGGGAAACGCCTTCGGCCATCGATGCTGGGAACTCCCGAGCAGACCGACTCCGTACTCCAGCAGCTCTGTGAACTCGCCATCGTCCTCCAGGCGGAGCCGCCGCCGATCGACTACACGCGGCGGATGAGTCTCCCGGCAACGCAACTCCTCATCGAGGATCACTGGAATGTGCTCACGGAGTCCGTCGGTGAGTCACCCGGGAAGCAACGGCGTCTGCTCAACGCCCGACGGTATGCGTTTTTGCGGATGAGCGCTTGCGCTCCGCGCGACCTGCCAGAGCCTCTTCGCTTTCGAGCACACGCTCCCGACGTGGCGGAGTACACGACGTTCGTGTTGACCATGAGCGCGGAACTCAAAGTCGCGATCGACGAGTACCTCGTCGGATGGCTCAGGCGACTCGAGGATGTGAGCTTCCTAGGCCTGGAAGACTACGGTCTCCCGCGAACTGCCAAGGGTCAGATCATCGTGGCCTACGAACCGCCACGGTTCCGGCATCTCGGGGCTCAACTCGGCCCGGAGCTCGATGACATCGATCTTCCGATGCTGCATGAACTCGTCGGAAACGGCGTGGTCGGACTGGGGCACTTCGCGGAGGCGGTGAATCGTGCACCGCGTCATGTTCGATGGGCGATTGCCGCGCACCCCGTGCCGTCCGGTCGACTCATCAGTTCAGTCGACTGGACAACCGAGCTGGCCGGCCTTCCCGACCGCCCGCAGACCTGGCTGCCGCACGAATACTTGCCCGACCCCGAGCCGGTGGTCTTTGACTTCAACGGCTGGGATCTGTAGTTGTCGAGTGGCGATCAACCCACGCGGTGGCTGCGAGACGAGCTATCCACTCGGATCGGGGTGAACCTCGATCGCGGTCAGGAGATTCTCGAGAGCGAACCGAAGCGCGTTGTAACCCCGGGCGTAGAAGAAGACATCCATCTCGTCCACGGGCGCGTCATCGCAGGCGGTGATGACAGCGCGCGCCTCGCGGATTGCGGCCGTCAACGTTGACCTTGTGTCTGGACGGTGGTCGGCCTCTTCGGAGAGGCTCGGCCCACCGGTGCTGGTGTGGATCCGGGCCTGGAGACGCTGCAACCGCTCAACCCGTTCCCGCGTTGCCATGATCCGGATCGCCTCGTGTAGCAAAGCATTGCGGTCGCCACCGGTGTAGATGCCTGCCAGGCGGTCAAACTCGAGCACATCACCGGACTCGAGGACGAACTCGACGGCTTCTCCGGTCATGCTCGTCTCCTCGTCGTGGCGTCAGGTGGCCTCGCGCCAGACCCATCCTCCGCCGGCTGCGGGTCGCGCCGCACCGTCTCGACATCGTCGATGTTTGGAACGACGGGGGTCTCGCGGGTCACTGCAGCCACTTCATGCCACACGCGGTTTCCCACCGTTCAACCGCACTCTTGCCGATCTCCGAATCGTCGCGGATGAAGTCCCCGTGACCCTCCCAGATGAAACCCGTGCGGTCGTCGTACTAGGCGAGTATGTGTTCTCACCGGTCGCGGGGTCGGTGATGCGAGTGCGATCCTCGCTGAGCACCGCGGGCTCGTGATCGAGGTCGTACTGACTGCAACTGCCGTTCACATACTGGATCGAGTCGCCCTCGACGATCCACGCGGAGCTGATCCCACTCGTCTCGGCGATCTTGATGTAGTTCCCATCGACGCTCGACGCGCTCGAGCAGCCGGAGAGCGAGGCAGCAACCGCGCCAACGACCAAGATCATCGCGCACATGGCGCGGATGGGCCGGAACGAGTGCGATTCACGGGTCGCGGTCACGGGCGTCAGGTCGAGCCATCCGAATTCTTGGCTCACTGTGCCAAGAATTGCTGCGCGTCGACGCGTTCCTTTCGTCAGCGTGGCGAACATCGAGCACACGCCGCTCCGGCAAGGCTCGCGCCAACGATACTCATAAGTACGCGACTGATGAGTATCAGGTTGTCACGCTCGAAAGGTGCAGAAGCGTGGCCCGCTGAACAGGACTCTCGGGGAGAACCTCCGACTGTTCCGTCACGAGCATGGCCGCTCGCAGGAGCAGTTCGCGCACGATCTCGGTTACAACAGGACGTATCTCAGCTCCGTTGAACGTGGCGAACGCAATCTCACGCTCGACACGGTGTCGAAGCTCGCGGACCAACTGGGCGTTGACCCTCTCGACCTGCTGCAGGACAACCGCCCGTCGTAGCGGCGGCTACCTGGGCACGGCATCGAGCGACTACGCCGACGCCTCACTCGACGCCGCTACATTCCGCGATTCAGCGGCGATCCGATGGTCGCGGATGGTCGTGTACGCCTTGAGAGGGGCGTCGCCGTGGAGCAGTGGACTCTGCGCCGACTTCGTCGGTGAGAAAGTGAACCTGAGACCGGCCAGCCCCATCTACAGGTCCATCCCGTGCTCGTGTGCTTGCTTCTCCGTGCCCCGCGCGGTCTAGGTCCGTGTGCGCATGGCAACACAGGCTTCGTCCGAGGGTCCGACCATACTGGCACTGTGCCTGCAGAGAACGAAGCTGATCGGATAGCGACCGACGTTGAATCTCAACCGTCGGAGCAGCCGGCGCCGACGGTTGTCCTCCGCTCTCTTGCTCCCGAGTATGAGGAACCACACCACGCGGGCTATCTGCGGCATCTTGAGGATGCGATGAAGGACCCCAGGAATCGCAACATCGCACTCACGGGTCGATACGGTTCCGGAAAGTCCAGCGTGCTCGATCAGTTCGAACGCGCACACAAGGCCGATACTCTCCGAATCAGCATCAATACTCTCGGACCCGACGAGGACGACGAGGACCTCACCAACCGGATTCAGAAAGAGCTTGTCAAACAGCTCGTCTATCGTGCCGAGCCGGGGAAGCTCCGCCGTTCGCGGTTCGTGCGAAGCAGACCGCTCACCCGCTGGCGTGCGTTCTTCGAAGCGGTCGGGATCACAGCTGGAGGGCTGCTACTGCTCTGGCTGATAGGTCTCCGTCCGGGTGACAGTTGGTTCGGGGGCACCAGCAACCCGTTCTTGACACTCCTCTTGGGCGGGATATTCGTCGCTCTCGTCGTTGCGGTCGTGTGGGTGGTGCGGCTGGTCATCGGGGACCGCGTCGTTTCCCAGGTCACGACAGCGGGGACGACGATCACTCTCGGCGACAAGCCGACCACGTACTTCGACGGCTATCTCGACGAGATCGTCGCCTTTTTCGACGCTGTTGAACCGAAGTACGTGATCTTTGAAGACCTCGATCGCTTCGACGATCCGCAGATCTTCGACTCTCTCCGTGAACTCAACACGTTGATCAACGCGTCTTCTCACTGGATCGGCAAGGATCATCCGCTTCGGTATATCTACGCGATCAAGGACAGCTTGTTTGAGAAGATCGGCACGGATCTCGACGAGAAGGATCCGGGATCGGACGACGAACCGTCGAAACCGACGACTGCAGACCGGGAACGCAAGATTGATTTGGCCGCCGCGGCCGTGGAACGTGCGAACAGGACGAAGTTCTTTGAACTGGTGGTTCCCGTCGTGCCATTCATCTCCCATCGCAACGCTCGAGACCTCCTTGCAGGAGCGCTCACGACGCTCGGCCTTCCGAAGGATCTCGTGACCCGGCCGCTCTTGGATCTCGTCGCGCGCCACACCACTGACATGAGGTTGCTGATCAACATCTGCAACGAGTTCGCGGTGTTCGCCGAGCAGCTCTACTGGACTGAGAATCGCGCACCAGGCATGACCCCCGACGACCTGTTCGCACTGGTCGCCTACAAGAACTTCCACCTCGCGGACTTCGAAGCAATCCCCCAGCGGGCGAGTGCTCTTGACGCGCTTGAGAACAGCCATCGAGAGCTCGTTCGGGCCACCATCGAGGAGCTACAGAAGAAGCGTCGCGAACTGATCCGGACGGAAGAGAAGCGACGCGTCCAAGACGAAACGGCGGCGACTCTCGGAGCACGCCTGTTACTCGTCAAGGACCTGGTGTCGGCTCGTACCTCATACGGCTATGCGGGAATCGACGTCCAAGGGCAAACCCGCGCGTTCGATGAGGTGACTTCCCCGACGTTCTGGCGGCACGTCTCAGAAGCAGGCACGCTGACGCTGACACCCGCCCGGCCGAACTACGAGAACAATGCCGTGATCATCGATGCCGCACAACTCACGTCCTTGTTCCCCGACAGCGTGGACAGCGACGTTTGGCGCGACTCGAGTCCCGCAGAACTCACCCGTCAGGTGCGGCGATACGACGAGGACATTGCATCCCTACGCGGTGCGGATTTCAAGGACCTCGCTCACTACGAGAACATCGCTTCAGGCAAGACACCGTTCAAGGACACGATCACGAGCACGCTCGATTCCGAGCTCGCACGGGACCTCGTGCGTCGCGGATTCCTGACCCGGAACTACGCGGAGTACTCAGCTCGGTTCTACGGGAGCTTCATCGGCGTGGACGTCGCCTTCTTCTACAACCACAGCGTCCAGCCGAACCAGATGTACGTCGACTACTCATTCAAGACCGAGAATGCGGTGGCGAACCTGCTCGAACAAGTACCGGCAGACTTCACAAGTTCCGCCAGTGCGCTCAACCTGGAAGTGGTCTCGTACCTCCTGGGCAACGACTTGGCGGCGGCCAAAGAAGTGGTTGAGTTTGTCGTCGCCGATTTCAGCAAGGACGCTCAGACCTTCCTCGACGCGTTCATCAACTCGCCGACGACGCCACGCGAGAAGCTTGTCGCGCTGCTCGCCGAGCATCCATGGAGAGACCTCTTTCAGTACATCGCCACTCACTCTGGCATGCCCGACGAAGACACCCGGATCCGCCTCCTCGACGCGGCGCTGCTAAGCAGCAAGACGGCCGATGCCTATGATGTCGACGGTGAAGCTCTCTCGCTACTCTCCAGTGAGTACGCGAATCTTGGTGGCGTTCGTGATCCCCAGTCTCCGGAGAGGACGGCGACGATCTACGGATTCCTCCAGTCCGCCAACATCCTCGTCGAGGATCTGGGTGTCCTCGGCGCACCGTTGCGAACGCGCGTCGTTGCTGGGGAGATGTATGAGATCTCGACGCCGAACCTGCAGCTTGCCCTGGAGATCACGACCACCCCCACACTTGACGAGGCGCGCAAGCACGAAGCGGTCTGGCATTACGTCAAGAAGAACATTGACGTGTACCTAGGCACGCTCTTCGCATCTCAGCCTGACGCAGAGACCGTGACTGTCGAGGGTGTCCTTCAAGCCGTCATCTCGGAACAGCACGGCACGTGGAGCGATGAGCAACTCACAAGAGTCATCGCGTCGAGCTCGCACACAGCAGCGCTTGCCGATATCACTGATGTCCCACTTGACGCCTGGCCCCTTCTTGTTGCGGAGCGTCGTGTTATGCCCGCTGTCGCCAATGTGAATGAGTACGCCTCGGCGCACGGCATCGATCACGACCTCGTTCAGTTTCTCGTCGACGACGGAGAGGCCATTCCGCTGCAGGGTGTTGATGAGGTTGACGAAGACGACCGGCGCGCTCTCGCCGTGCTTATCCTCAATGCCGGCGCACTTCTCCCGGCATCTGTTCGGGTAGGTCTTGCGATCCAGCTCGACCTACGTAACGGGGTTGACGCGGCTGCCCTGGCGCCAGCTGGCGACGATCTCTTGGCGAGGGCGCTAGAAGCCGGACTCGTTCCTGACGAGGCGTCGACGTTCGAGCACTTCTCCAGCGGCGGCTGGGCCTCCGTCGCAGCCGCATTCGCCGTATCGGAGAACGTCGAGACGTTCCTCACGCCAGCGCTCGTGTCGGGGTATGTCGCAGAGCTGGTTCGCAGCGCTGGCGTCCCGGAGGTCCTCCGCAACAGGGTTGCGGAGGAAGCCACTGCGTTCGTCCCGGATGACGAGGTCGAGCCGCTCCGGGCCGTGGGCGTCTACGCCGCGGAAAAGTGGATCAGGATTCCGCGCGAGCAGGTCAGCCGTATCGCGAGAGTCACCATGGACGCCAGCGCCGTGCTCCCGCATTTGGTTCGAGATCGAGATCTCAGCCCTGATCAATTGATCGAGACGATGGCATTCCTCGGGGCGCCATACAACGCGCTAACAAGCGGTCCGGGGGTGGAGTTCGACCTTCCGCCCGTTTCGTCAGCCAAGACCCTCCTGGAGCGTCTTGAGGGGGCCGGTCGCGTCGAGATATTCAGCCGCGGATGGGGAGCCGGGAAGGGTGTCCGTAACCGGATGTGATCCCGCGGACAATCTAGCTGGCGGAAACTTCGGACAAACTGCTGGCGGAATGCCCTCCAAGCCGCCGTGTCCGGACAAACTAGTGAAGTGCCCGACATCAACTGATGTAGGCGACTGGCTGGATTGTCATAGCGCTACCTAGATTGTCCCGATTGGCGGTTTGGCGATCTAGGTGGCGGAACCTCCGCGAAATGATGCCCGCCGGCCTGCTCGGGGCGAGGTCTGAGGTCGCAAGGGCAGGCGAACGGGTTCGTCACGCGCTCCGATGCTGAGCGTGTCCAGGGCGCCACGCATCTTCCGCTGTGAGATCCCGGTAGGGGCGTTGTGACAGTCGTCCTACAGCAGGCGAAGCGTGGCCATACCGGCGTTTCACCGGCACGGCCACGCTTCGTCTGCGCCGTGCCTAGTGCTGCCGCATCCGGCGGCGCGCGAGCAGCAGTCCTCCGAGCGCAAGTGCCATCAGGGCCATCCAGACGGCCGGCAGGGGGAGGTCGCTGCCAGTCTGCGCTAGACCATCGGCACCTGCTCCCTGCGCGGCGGTCACCGTGACCGCGAGGCGCAGCTGGGTCTCATCCGGAAGCATCACAACGAGTGTGTGCGCGCCGGCTGAGGTCGAGCCCGGGATGCGGACGATGGTGGAGAACTCGCCTGCTGCGGATGCTGTCGCGGTGCCGAGCGCCACGGGCGTGGAGTGCAGCTCGAGCAGCAGCTCGGCACCGGCAGCAAAGCCGCTGCCGGTGACGCGCAGGGTGCCGCCCGCGATGACTGACTTCGCGCTGATCGTCACAGTCGGTTCGCTCGCGACCGGCTCGTCGTCGGCGACGGTCACCGCGGCACTGATCGCCTCCGCCGAAAGGTATCCCTCGAGCGTTCCTCCGACGCGCACGGAGAGTGCTCGTCCGGCCAGCTCGGGCGGGATCGTGAATGTCGCGGCAGTGGCACCGTCGATCGGCTCACCGTCGGCGAGCCACTGGAAGGCGAACGCCGTTCCAGCAGTCCATTCGCCAGTCTCCGCGGTCACCGTCGCACCGATCTTCGGGGTGCCCGAGATCGACGGCGTGCCGACTGTGAGTTCGCCCGGCTCCTGTGCTGCCCGGCAAGCCTCGCCACACACGACGAACTCTGCCTGCAGGCCCTTGTGGTCGCTGGTCCACAGCGTCTGGGGGGTGAAGATCTCTTCGTCTGAGACGGGGAGGGCGCGAGCACCACGGACGATATCGCCCACGGGGCCGACGATCCGCGTGCTGGTCAGGCTCAGGCGCTCGTCTGGGGCGAAGAAGAGGTAGTCGATGCGATCGCGCTCGTCGGCCTCTGGTGCCCAGGCCAGCTGCGAGACGCTGACGTTCGGAGTGGCCGCCGGCCAGGTGAAGCCGGGGTGGGTGACGGGGTTCGGGTACACCGCTCGATACGCGTCGACCAGTCCGCCGTCACGCAGGATGCTCGTCGTCTGCCAGGGGGCGACGACTCCGTTGTGGTCGTACAAGTTCGCGGTGCTCTCGGTCCAGTCCAGGTCCGACGGCTCGTTCATGTCGGCGCCCATCAGCGTGAGTCGTCCGGCCGCGCGCTCCTGTGTCATGTCGTTGATTAGTGCCGTTGCTGCAGCCGGTCGGCTGGATGCTTCGTTGGCTGCGAGGATCTGTGGCACATCCGTGACCGGGGCGTTCAGCTTGCTCCACCCGCGCCACTCGCTCGGGAAGCCGGGGGCGAGTACATCGCCGGCATACCCGCGGGGCAGGTAGGTGGCGTAGTAGCGGTACTCGAGGTGCCCGCCATAGGCGGCGATCTGGGTATCGCCTACCTGCACGATGGCTTTCACCCAGCCGCCCTGCGTGCCCGGCACCGTAACGACGCCGGCATCGACGATCGGGTATCGCGAGATCACTCCGGCGCTACCGCCGGTGGAGTGGTGGTCGAAACCGAGTTCCTCGGCTACGGCCGCAGCCGCACGCTGTGCTTCCTCGACGAAGATCAGATCTGCACCGATCTCTTCGAGCATCTGCGCGTCGGTCGTCTTGCCCCAGACGTTGAGCTGCACGACCGAGAGGTCGATCGGCTTCGTCGGATCGACCTCCGGGCCCTCGTACCCGCCACCTGGTTCGCCGGCGATCGTGAACGACTTCGGCTCGCTGATGCGCGTGTAGCCGTCGTTGTAGAGGTACTCGACCCGGTAGCTCCCGGCGGGGAGCGGGTTGCCCGCGCGGTCGTTCGTGGGGAGCTGCACTGATCCGCTCGCTCCGGGGGCATAGGCCCAGGCCATGCCGCAGGCGTCGCAGGGCTCCGGCGTGGACGCCGCGTAGATCGCAACCCAGTTCTTGGCGCTGGGGCGGTCCGTGGCGAAGCTGACAGCGATCGAGTCGCCGACAGAGACCTCGGCGCTCGCGAGCGTGATCTCGGATGCCGTGTCTGCCGCAGCGGGGGAGGCAAGCATCAGGGGCGATGTGATGAGCGCTACGGCACCGATGAGCGCCGTGAGCAAGGGGATGCGCCGACGTCGGCGCATCCCGACAGCGGGGGACAAAGACATGTCTGCGGTGTTCCTTCCAGAGACGAAGACGGCGTCCCGTGCGGGGCCGACTTGAAGGCTCGAACGTCCTTCATCGACGCGACAGAACAGCCGGAAGATGACCGCGGGGTGAACGTGGCCGGTCTAGACAGCGGCGCCGTGCCGAACCAGACCGAATACCGGTGCCCACGACGTACACCTGTCCAGAGTCGCGTCTCTGGGGCTGTCAGCACGTCTGTCGTGTGAGTGAGACCCCCTGGAGCGATGCCTGCACCTGGAATGACATGGCATCGGGCAAGTAGCGGTCGTCGCCCGTCTCGATCGCGCGGCCGTCTGCGGCATAGCTGACGCGCTTCACCCGCAGCAGCGGGCTCGAACGTCGCACGTCGAGCAGGCGGGCGTCCTCACGGGGTGCGGCGATGGCGTCGATCGAGTGCTCGCCGTGCACCATTCGCACACCCCGTGTCTCCAACGCCCCGACGACCGACGGTTCCTCTGGCGGGAGATCCTCGACAAGCGGAGCGATCCAGGACGGATAGGCGGTGCGCTCCAGCATCATGACGCGTCCGTTCAGCATTCGCAGGCGTACGACCTCAAGCACCTCGCCGATGCCGTGACTGCTGCGGAACTGCCGCACCTCGGATGTCGTCGCTGTCCGGCGTTGCTGCGCGATCACACGCCCGCCCGGCTCCATGCCTCGGCTCCACGCCCACTGCGCGAAGGAGCGCATCTCGGACAGGCGCTGGCTTTGCGCGGTCGTTCGCACCAGCCAACCGGACCCACGGCGAGGGGCGACCGCTCCTTGGCGTGCCATGAGCACGAGCGCGTTGCGGACGGTGCCGCGCGACACCTCGAACGTGCGGGCGAGTTGCGCCTCCGGCGGCAGCATCCCGGTGGCATCGAAATCCCCGCCGGCAATCTGGATCGTGAGGTCGCGTGCGATCTCCGCGTAGCGATGCACGACGGCTCCTCTCAGTTGCACCCCCTCGGGCGAAGGCGGGGTCGGTCCGCCGCCAGCGTAGCCGCAGCGTCGTGTCGCGATTCGCCTGATCCCTGGCATCGTGTACACCTGTGCGCACGTGTCCGTGGAGATTCCTTCCCCGGTCCGCTGGCGTTCATCCATTGTTCGCGTGCAGGCCGGGCGGCGTCTTTCTCCTCCAGGCGTGATGGATGCAGCGGTCCGTTCGAGATCGACGCGACCGGAGGCCGACCATGATGCACGATCCCTCGCTCTCCTGGGGAGTCCTCAGCGACATGGACGGCACGCTGCTCGACACTGAGAGCACCTGGCTGCGGGTGGTGGAGCAGTTCGCTCGCGACCATGACGCGACGGATGCGTTCGACCTCGTCGCAGCAGCCGAGGGTCTCGATCTCGACAGGACTGCTCTCTTGCTGCGCGAACGGCTGGCGCTCACGGCTCCCCAGGCCGACGTCGCGGCCGAGCTGGACCGTCGTGCGACGGACGCGTATGTGGGTGCGGTCACCTGGCGGCCGGGTGCCCCCGAGCTCCTGCGCGCCCTCGTCCACGCCGCCGTACCGCTCGCTCTCGTTACCTCGTCGCCCCGCCACTGGGTCGAGCGGTTCGCGCAGAGTATGGATCTCTCGGCGTTCCAGGCCAGCGTGACCGCGGATGACACGGTTCGCACCAAGCCAGCCCCCGATCCGTACCTAGACGGAGCAGCCGCGCTCGGTCTTCCCCCCACGCGTTGCGTCGTGCTCGAGGACTCGCTCGTCGGCACGTGGTCGGCCGTGTCGGCGGGGTGCGCGACCGTCGTCGTCGGCGATCCGGCATGGGGCCTGCCGCCCGGGGTTCATCGGGTCGCCTCGTTGAGCGACGTCGACGTACCGATGCTGCGCGGGATCGTCCGGGGCGGGGGCTCTCGATGACCTGACCTTCACCGTCGATCTGCTCTGGTCCACGGATCATTACGCGCCACAGCCGGAGTCGCGCCCGGTCCGCTACAGCAGGACTTCGATGTGCTGCGCGAGCGCCGTCCGGGTCGAGACCTCGAGCTTTCGCATGATGCGATGCATGTGACTCTCCACCGTGCGCACACTGAGCACCAGGCGCGTCGCGATCTCCTGGTTCGAGAGGCCCATCGCCGCGAATCGGCCCACCTCGCGCTCGCGCTCCGTGAGCGTGACGGCCGCGGCGCCGAACCTGGCCGTGTCGAACACGCGGTCTCCGTGGGCGGTGCGGATCGTCTGCGCCGCGGCGTCCGCAGCCCGGCGTGCGGCATCGTCGCCCTGCGCGAGAGCCGCGGCCCGTGCGCTCTGGCATGCGGAGAGAGCGAGCCCGACCAGTCCTACTTTCTCCAGCTCCTCCACGCACGCGAGCATGGCGACGGGATCACCCCCGCCGAGTGCGGAGACGTAGTCGCCGTGGGCGTGGAGCAGGCGGGCATCCGGGAGCTCGTCGAGCGCCCGGCGGGCGACCGCGAGGCGCTCCCGGTCGGGGGAGATCTCGAGTGAGGACAGCATTCCGAGCACCGCGGCGAACCTCGCGCCGCGATCCCACAGCGACTTCGACGATCCCCACATGTCGTCGGCGGCCGCCTGCATCTTTCCGTCGAAAGCCAGCAGCTGCGCTCCCGGCCAGGCCCGCGCCTGACCGGGCAGAGGGCCGTCGGGGAGGGGCGAGGCGTCGATCTCCTGGATGATCTTCTCGCCCAGGCTCAGCTGCCCGCGACGGATCGCGACGACCGAGGAGACGGTCCGAAGGGAGAGCTGGACACCGGCAGGGAGCGGCGACGGCTCACCGGCGGCGAGCACCGTCTCCACGATCTCGTCCACGGCGGCGTAGTCGCCTGCGAGGAGCTGAGCGAGGATCACCGCGGCGCCGAACGCCCGGAGCGCATCGATGTCGAAGTGCCCATGCGCCTCGTCGAATCCCTGCTGAAGGGTCTCGAGCGCGGCGTGGTGTGCGCCGATCCCGAGAAGAGCAAGACCGTGGAGGACGCGGATCATATAGGCGTTTCGCGGACGTTCGACCGTCTCCGTGGCGGTGTGCACCCTGAGCGCGTCGCTGAAGCGACCGGTCGAGACGAGCACCAGCATCTGCGTCTCCCACAGCTGCAGCTTCACATCGTCCGGCAGGTCGTCGGTGACCTCCAGCCGCGCGCCGAAGTCGTCTGGGATGCGGGTGAGGGTGGCCTGGAGACGGACGTCGACGGCGTCGAGCATCCGGGCGTAGGGGCCCATCCCTGCGGCGACCTCCCCTAGACGCCGCTGGGCGCCCTCCAGATCCTGGTCGACGTAGGCGGTCCACTCCGCCCGCAGGCTCTCGAATTCGGCGCGGCCGGCCGGGTCTCCGTTGCTCACGTCCGTGGTCCGGAAGACGTGGCGGACGGTCTCGGCGACGGGCGCGGTGTGCGTGTGCATCAGCGCGCGCAGGTAGCCCACGGCGCTGCTCGCCGAAGGGTTCGCCTCCCACTCGGACGCCGTCACGATCCTGCGCGCACGGGCGCGTTCCTGGAGCAGCCGGACGAACAGCGCCTCCGGTGTCGCGGAGGACGGCTGGTGATTCTCGCGCTCGGCCAGAACCGCCGCGGCGGATCCGGCGGATCCGAGGCGCTCGACGATCAGGGCGGTGAGCCGCATCCGCCGCGCCGTCACGGGTTCATGGCGGAAGAACTCCACGAGGAGCGGAGGCACGACGGTCACGAGCTGCCGGGCGCCGCTGGAGATGAACGTGATCAGGCGACGTTCCTCGAGAAGCTCCAGCGTGGCCCAGTCGATGAGCGTGCGCACGGTCTCGATGTCCGCCACGCCGACGATCGCGATGATCTCCATCGCGTCCCGTGCGGCGTCGTCGAGATCCTCGAGGTGCGCCTCGAGCACCGTGCGTAGGCCCGAGCTCCAGAGGTCGCGGGTGGCGACCCACTCCTTCCCTCCGCGGAGCGTGATCCTCTGCTCGCGGATGCCGGCGTCGACGAGGCTCAACGCCAGCCCGATGTTGCCACCGGACTTCGCGAAGACGCGGCTCATGGTCGCCGCCTCGATGGGCCCCTTGAGGTAGCGCTCCAGCGCTTTCTCCATCTCCTCGAAGCGCAGCGGAGACATGTCGATCACATACGAGCGCTCGAACGTGGAAGCCGCGAGGCCCGTCGGAGTGTGGCGTGCACGCAGTCCCTGCAGCCGCGAGAGGACGATGGGGATCCCACTCGAGCGACGTACGGCCTCGGCGACGCCCCAGGATGATTCGTCCAGGTCATCCCAGTCGTCGAGGAACAGCACGGAGCGCGGCAGCCGCAGAGCATGCCGCAGAGCCTCCGCCGTCTCGTGCAGTCCGTTGGTCGAGCGCTGCGTCCCCGTGGAGAGCATTCCGGCGAGGTGCAGGGCGGCGAGCGGATGCTGACGCAACGAGGCCACCCCTCGAACCTGGATGACCTTCCACTCGCCCTCCTCCAGCCGGGAACGGAGCGCCTTCAGAAAGGTGCTTCGACCACTGCCTCGTCCTCCGACGACATCCACGCTCGCGCCTGCGTGTACCAGATCGACCGCGGTGGCCAGGTTCTGCTCCCGACCTATGACCATGCGACCCCGCTTCCTCACACGGACACTCCAAACCGAAAATAGGACCTGATCCGTGCGCGTCGGAACCCCGAGTTCACGGGATTCGTCCTCGTAGCCATCGTCAGAGGTGGGGGTCAGGATGAGATGACGGCGGCGCGACGCGCGATCATCGTTCGAGCGATCGCGGACGGGGGGAAGCGGGCCGAGAGACACCTTCCAACACGGGCGGGCACTGCCGGGGCGCACACGTCTCCCGTACGCGGTGGTGAGCGATGTATTTGCGTAGTCCCTCGCACCATTAGGTGCACATCTCGGGCCCGTTCAGTGTCGCGTCCTCGAGGATGCGGGAGCGCATTGCCACGTGTGACTACGGCCTGCCTGTCGCGGGGGTGAAGACGTGGGGACGGCGGCGGCACCGATACCGTGGAGTCTCGACGGACTCGGGCGCTCCGCGGAAGGGAACTGGCAATGCCGAGACTCTCTGCGAGCGACGGGCGCATCCGCGAGGGGTACTCCTCCCGCGCGGCGGAGTACGCCCGGCTCCTCGGCGACATCGAGCAGATGGATGACGTGGATCGGGAGCGCATCGCAGGCTGGGCGGAGGGCATCGACGGTCGCCTCCTCGACGCGGGGTGCGGCCCAGGGCACTGGACGGCGTTCCTCGCCGCACAAGGCCACGAGGCGGAGGGCATCGACCTCGTCCCGGAGTTCATCTCCCTCGCCACAGCGCGGTATCCGGGTGTTCCGTACCGGGTCGCGTCCTTGGCCGATGCCGGCATCGAGAAGGGCTCGCTCCGCGGCGTGCTCTCCTGGTACTCACTGATCCATGCGGGCCCGGATGAACTTCCCTCGCTCCTGGCCGCGGCGCGGTCGGCCCTCGGAGACGGAGGCGGCCTGCTCCTCGGCTTCTTCGACGGTCCCGACGGCGAGCCGTTCCCCCATGCCGTGATCGGCGCGCACTACTGGAGCGTCCACGGGATGTCCGCGCTGCTGGCGGAGTCCGGGTTCTCCGTGACCGACAGTGAGACCCGCGTCCAGGCCGGACGACGCCCTCACGCGTCGATCAGCGCGATCGCGGTCTGAGGACTCAGGGGCGAACGCGGACCGTGCGGCCCTCGAACGAGACCAGGTCCCCCTCGCGCAGTTGGCGTCCGCGGCGACGGTCCACCTCGCCGTTGACCGTCACATAGCCGTCGATGATGACCTCCTTGGCGTCGCCGCCGGAATCGAGGAGCCCCGCGAACTTGAGGAACTGCCCCAGGCGGATCACCTCGCCGCCGATGGAGATGTCGTCGATCGGCCCAGAACTCGTCATCCCTGAATGCTAATCGTCCGTCGGCGTTCGAATCGCGCAACTGACTCCATCTCCGCGTCGGATGCGACCAGTTGCGCGATTCGAACGGGTCAGGAGAGGGCGGCCTGGAGCTCGCGGATGACCGCTCCGAGGGGGCCCGCGGCAAGAAGGCCGGGGCCGAGCGGGCCCGCCGCATCCGTCCCGACGGGCGGGAGTCGGCGGAGCGCCGCCGCGGCCTCGGGCGAGAGGCGTGCGAGCTGCCAGCGCACTTCCTCGGCACGAGTGCCAGAGTCGTCGGGGTTCGCGAGCTCGACCGCCCTCGCGGCATAGGCGGCTGCACCGAACGCATGCGCCCCCATGTGCGCGACGCCCGCTGCCTGGGCGGCCGAACGCGCCGCAGCCGCACCGACCGGCGTGGTCGCGTTGCCGGCCGCTCGACCGGCGACGAAGCGGCGACGGATCTCCCCCGCAGCGGTGAGCTCACCCCGTGCGAAGGCGCGAGTGCGCGCTATGGCATCCCGCGCGCGGGGATCGTCCGGCGCCTCGATCTCGAAGAGGTGCAGCACCCGTTCGGCGCAATCCGCGGCCCACACGGCGACGCGGCGCCGATCCTCCTCGGTCATGCCCTGCGGGGTGGTCATCCTCGTCGCGCTCGACGGTCGGCGCGAGAGCGAGCGGATTCGTGGGCGTCGCGGAGCAGGGCGAGCACGGTGTCCGAGGTCCGCGCAGCCGGGTCGATCACGCAGACCCACCCGGCTGTGCCGTACAGCGGATGTGGCTGGAGAACGTCGACATCGGTCGCGAGCGCGTCCGTGGCCACGAGCGCGTCGGCTGTGCCCTGGCCGACGTGGATGTTCACCCGGAAACGCCCTGCCGCCTCGAGCGCGGAGGATTCGTCATCGGGATAGTCCTTCGTGATGATCGTCCCGTACGGCTGGGTGCGCTGCGGCATCCGGCCGTCCGGTGCGTAGTAGAAGTAGGCGTCTCCCCAGGAGAGCTCGGGGAAGGGGCCGCCCGGTTCGGGGGTGATGACGAGGGCGCCGTCGAATCCACGGACGGCTTCGATGATCTGCTGCATGTCCATGCTTCAATGATGAAGTTGATGCGCTTATGTGGAGTTTGTCGCGCGATGAAAGGCATCCTGGTGACCAACCCTCAAGAGAAGACTCTGAACACCGCGATGTTGGGGCGGCGTGTGGGGTATTCGACGCAGCAGGTGCGAGACCTGGAGAGGCTCGGTGTCCTCCCTACCGCTGAGCGCGGAGCAAACGGCTACCGCCGCTACGGACCATGCCATGAGACGGCGTTGCGCGCCTATCGAGCGATGGCAGCGGCGATCGGCCCCGTGCCCGCGCGGCGACTCATGCCCCGGCTGATCGACGCATCATCGGAGGAGGCGGCAGAGCAGATCGACCTCCTGCATGCCGATCTCGCCCAGGAGCGCTCGCGCGTGCGGGAAGCGCTCCGCGGTCTCGAGGTCGCCAGACAGGAGGCCGACGACGACTTCGACCCCGACGACGTTATGGTCATCGGGGAGCTCGCCCAAGCGCTCGGCATCCGCCCCTCCGCCCTGCGTCATTGGGAGCGTGAAGGGCTCGTCCACCCTCTCCGTGGCGTGGCGTCGGCGCGGAGGTACGGCTCTGCGGCGATCACCGAGGCCCGCATCGTCGCAGCGCTCCGGGCGGGCGGGTACGGCATTCGGGAGATCGCGCGCATCCTCGATCAGGTGCGCGCGCACGATCGCACGGGCGAGGTGGAGGGGATGCTCGCGGAGCGGCTTGCGACGCTCACCCGACGCAGCGTCGAGCTCCTCGCCGCCGCCGGGCAACTTCACGACCTGCTCGTTCTCCCGGGCCGACTCCGTAGGCTGGAGACATGACGAAGAACATCTGGACCATCCTCGGCGTCATCCTCGCCGTCGTGATCGCGTGGTGGATCGTGAGCGCGCTGTTCTCGGTCCTCGCGTTCATCTTCAAGCTCGCGATCGTTGCCGTCGTCGCGGTGGTGGTCTTCCTCGTGCTCCGCGGGATCTTCAGCCGCAGCGACGACTGACACCCTCCTGCCTTTCGAATCGCGCAAACGGCTGCGGATTCGCCTCGGAAGCGACACTTTGCGCGATTCGAAACCGCCCCCGGGGGAGTCAGGACCGGGCGAAAGCGCCGACGCGGTACTTCGCGGCGCGGTGCGTGTCCTGCACACGGTCACCGCGACCGTGGAGCTTGTTGCGGAGGGTGCCCGGCGCATACTCCTCCGGGTAGGCGCCGCGTTCGCGCAGCACCGGGATCACGTGCTCGATGATGTCCTGCCAGGTGCCGGGGGTGACCGCGTAGGCGAGGTTGAACCCGTCGATGTCGGTCTCGTCCACCCAGGACTGCAGCTCGTCGGCGATCTCCACACCGGATCCGATGATCGTGGGGCCGAGGCCGCCGATCGCGTTGTGGCGCCCGAAGTCGCCGACGGTCCATTCGCGACCGAGGTCGGCCTCTTCCTTCAGGTGCTGCAACACCGACTGGATCGCGTTCGACTCGACGTTCCCGACCGGTTCGTCCTCGGCGTACTGAGACAGGTCCACGCCCATCCACCCCGACATGAACGTGAGCGCACCCTCGGGGCTCGCGTAGGAGAGGTACTCGGCGTGCTTCGCAGTGGCCTCTTCGCTCGTGGCGGCGGTGATGACGGTGAGCAGTGTGTAGATGCGGGCGTCGTACCGGTCGCGGCCCGCCGCTTCGAGGGCATCCCGGATGCGCTTCACCGTGCCGGCGAGCACCTCTTTCGAGGGGGCGGCGACGAAGATGGCCTCGGCGTTCTCGGCCGCGAACCTCACCCCGCGCGGGCTCGCGCCGGCCTGGTAGATGACCGGTGTGCGCTGCGGCGACGGCTCGGAGATGTGGATGCCGGGCACGCTGAAGTGCGTGCCGTCATGTCCGATCGGATGCACCTTGGCCGGATCGGTGAAGATGCCGCGCTCGCGGTCCTCGACCACGGCGTCGTCCTCCCACGAGCCCTCCCACAGCTTGTACAGCACCTCGACGTACTCGTCCGCGTGGTCGTAGCGGTCGTCGTGCGCGAGCTGGTCCTCCTGGCCCATGTTGCGCGCGGCACTGGGCAGGTACCCGGTCACGACGTTCCACCCGACGCGGCCCTGGGTGAGATGGTCGAGCGTGCTCAGCCGACGCGCGAAGGGATAGGGGTGCTCGAAGGCGGTGCCGGCGGTGATGCCGAACCCCAGGTTCTCGGTGACGGCGGCCATCGCGCTCACCAGCAGGATCGGGTCGTTCACCGGCACCTGGGCGCCGTTGCGGATCGCGGCCTCGTTCGTGCCGCCGTAGACGTCGTAGGTCCCGAGCACGTCCGCGATGAAGATGCCGTCGAAGGTCGCGCTCTCCAGCAGCTTCGCGAGGTCGGTCCAGTAGGAGAGGGTGTTGTACTGCCGGGACCGGTCGTCGGGATGACGCCACAGGCCGGACGACTGGTGGGCGACGCAGTTCATGTCGAAGGCGTTGAAGCGGATCTGACGTGTCATGCACCCATGAAAGGCGAACGGCGAGTGCGAATCCAGGGCTGCCGACACGCACGGACACATTTCGGGCACGACGGGCCCGAGGCGCCCTGGCAGTCGCCCTCTTCCGCGGGCTCTACCCTTGACTGGTGACCGACGAGATCTCGACCGCCCAGCGTCTGGTGCGCCGATTCGCCCGTGAGACCAACCTGCTCGTATCCGGTCGGGACTTCTCGGTCGTGGGGACGGATGCGGTGGCCGAGGTGCTGCGCTCCCTCCTCCCCGCCCTCGGTGCGCGCCTCGGAGACGGTGGCGTCACCTTCGCGCCGGGGGAATCCTGCGAGATCCTGCTCGACGGTCGGCCTCTGCCGGTGCGGGACACCGCGGAGGACCGCGTGGACGCGGCCGGGCGGCACATGCCTGTCGCGACGGCTCTCGCCACACGCCTGCGCGACGCAGGCACGGTCCGGGGGATCCGGATCGGCATCGCGATGGTGCTCGAGCCGAAGACCGCCCAGCTCGCCCTGCTGCTGCGGGATGCCGGAGCCACCGTCGCCGTCTACGCCCATCCCGACGAGATCGACGTCGAGGTCGCCGCCGTGCTGCGTCGGCGCGGGATCCCGGTCGATGGCGATCCGACTCTCTCGGGCGCAGCCGAGCGCGCTGCCGCAGTGGCCTTCCTGCGCCGCGGCTTCGACCTGCTGCTCGACGACGGCTCGCATCTGATCCGCCTGGCGCACGAGGAAGGCCTCGCCGCCGACCTGCGGGGGGCGGCGGAGGAGACCACGAGCGGGCTCACCCCGCTGCGGATCATGGAGGGCGAGGGGGTGCTCGGGATCCCCGTCATCGCGGTGAACGACGCTCTGACCAAGACCTCCTTCGACAACCGGTACGGCACCGGTCAGTCGTGCGTGTTCGCGATCGCCGATGCGCTGGACGCCGTGGGCATCGACCTCCGCGACCAGCCGGCGGTCGTCGTCGGCTACGGTCCGGTCGGAGAAGGTGTCACCGCGCACCTGCGTGCCCTCGGGGTCGATGTCTCCGTCACCGAGACCGACCCTGTCCGCGCGTTGCGTGCCGCCCACGACGGGCACCGCATCGGTCGCCTGCGCGAGCTCGCCCCGGGAGCGCTCGTCGTCTCGGCCACCGGGGCCCCGCACACGATCGACGCCGAGGTGCTGCGCGCTGCGGCGATCGTCGCCGTCGCCGGGGGCGTTCCGCACGAGGTCGACCTCGATCCTGCGATGCTTCGAACCTACGGGGCTGAGAACGGCGAGGCCTCGACCGTCGTCGAGCGCGCCGGCGACGGAGCGCTCGTGATCGCCCGCGGAGGCTGCGTGAACCTGTCCGCCGGTGAGGGCAATCCCATCGAGATCATGGACCTGTCGTTCGCGGTGCAGCTCTTCGCCGTCGGCCATCTGCTCGCGCACGATCTGCCCCCCGGGGTGCATCCGCTGCCGTCCGAGGCCGACACCCTGATCGGCGCCGCTGCGCTCACGGCGCGCGGCGAGCACATCGACCGGCGTAGCCCGGCGCAGGTCGACGCGCAACGGGAGTGGCGCTCGCCGCGGTTCCGAGGAGTGTCCGCATGACGGCCGTCACCGTCTACTCGGCAGGACTCGTGGTGCCGATCACCGCGCCGCCGATCGTCGACGGGGCGGTCGCCGTGCGGGAAGGTCGCATCATGCACGTCGGCGAGCGTGCCTGGGTGCTGCGATCCCTCGCGGAGCGGGGCATCGCCGCCGATGAGGTGCACTGGCCGGGCGTCCTGACCCCCGGCCTCGTCAACGCGCACACCCACCTGCAGTACACCGGTATGGCGTCGGTCGGCAGCGGGCAGTACGACGGCTTCGAGGACTGGGTGCGGGCGTTCGACCCCGTGTACGAGGGCGGGCGCGACTGGGCCGCGGATGCCGCGGACGGCGCGAAGCAGGCGTTGCGCACCGGCACGACGGCGGTCGCCGACGTGGTGACCGATCGGTCGGCCGCGACCGCCCTGCACGATGCCGGGCTGCACGGCATCACCTACTGGGAGGTGATGAGCTGGACCAACGCCGACTGGGCGCGCACCGGACGCGCGCAGGTCGAGCAGGCGCTGGACGCTCTGCCGACCCCGCCAGGGACCGGCCTGTCGCCGCACGCCCCCTATTCGCTCGACGTCGAGCCCCTGCTGGAGATCCCCGACATCGTGCGCGAGCGCGGCGGGCGCATCCACATCCATCTGGGTGAGGCCGCTTTCGAGCGGGAGTTCGCGCACGAGCACCCGCAGGCGTGGCATACGGCCGGACTCGCCAGCTTCCAGGAGCTGCGCAAGGCCGGGTTCGGGACCAGCGCGACCGAGTTCGTGGACCAGCTCGGGGTGCTCGGACCGGACTGCCACATCGCGCACGGGGTGTACATGAGCGCGAGGGACCGTGCGATCCTGCGCGAGCGCCGCACGACGGTGGCGCTGTGCCCGAGGTCCAATGCCGTCATCGGGCTCGAGGAGCCCCCGATCGCGGCCTACCTGCGCGAAGGCAGCCCGATCGCGGTGGGGACCGACTCGCTGTCGTCGAGCCCTTCGCTCGACGTGCTCGCCGATGTGGCCGAACTCGCCCGCATCGCCCGATCGCAGGGGTACACGGACCGTGATCTGCATGCGCGTCTGCTCGGCGCCGCCACCCTCGGCGGTGCGCATGCGATGGGGATCGATGTCGGCCCGGATCGCACCGGCTACCTCGCGGTGGGGGCGCTCGCCGACCTGACGTTCTTCGACGTGCCGGCCGGGCCGGATGCGGTCGCGGAACTCGTCGATCACGGGGCCGGCCGCACTGCGGCGACCGTGGTGTCGGGTGAGGTCCGCTACGCGATCGACGAGTTCGACCGCCCCGCGGTCTCCCTGTGACCATTCCCGTATCCGAACCCGGAGGTGTCACGTGACACAGCGCCCCACGACCGCCGAGCGACTCGATCTCGCGCCGCATCCCGAGGGCGGCTGGTTCCGTCGCACCTGGACGAGTCCGCTTCCGGTGGAGACCCCGAACGGATCGCGGCCCGCGGCGACGTGCATCCACTACCTGCTGCAGCCGTCCGAGCGCAGTGAATGGCACGTCGTGACCAGCGACGAACTGTGGCTGTGGCACGGCCCCGGCCGACTCGAACTCCGTCTCGGCGGAGACGGTGCGGAGCCGGGCGAAGCCACCGCGATCGTGCTCGGCCCCGACGAGGCGGCGCAGGCACTGGTGCCCGCCGGCGTCTGGCAGGCGGCGCGTCCGCTGGATGCCGACGAGGTCCTCGTCTCGTGCTTCGTTTCCCCGGGTTTCGACTTCGCGGATTGGCGACTCGCCGAATCGCCTACTCTGTAAGGGCAGACCCGTCCTGCCTCGCAACTTCCTCCTCACCGTTCCTCGCACTGGAGTCATCGTGCCCTTCGCCCCCTCCCTCCGCCGCACCGCAGTCGCAGCTGCAGCCGCCGTCCTCGCCGTCACCCTCGCCGCCTGTGCGTCTCCGTCCGCCGAGACCGGAGACGGCGACGACTCCGGTCTGCAGACCGTGACCGAGGGCAAGCTCACGATCGCCACCGGAGAGCCGAACTACGAGCCGTGGTTCGTCGACGACGACCCCTCCAACGGCGAGGGCTTCGAAGGCGCGGTGGCGAACGCCGTGGCCGAGCAGCTCGGTTTCGCGGCCGACGACATCGTCTGGGTCCGCACGACCTTCGACGGCGCGATCGCTCCGGGCCCGAAGGACTGGGACATCAACCTCCAGCAGTTCTCCATCACGGACGACCGCAAGAAGGCCGTGGACTTCTCCTCGCCCTACTACACGACCACGCAGGCGGTCGTGGCTGTCGGCGATTCCGCCGCGGCCTCCGCGACGAGCATCGACGAGCTCAAGGCCACGACGGTCGGCGTCGCGAGCGGCACCACCAGCTACACGGTCGCCAAGGAGCAGCTCGGCGACGCGAACCTCAGCGTCTTCAACTCGGTCGACGACGTCGTGCTCGCGCTCAAGGGCGGCCAGATCGACGCGATGATCACCGACCTCCCCGGCGCCTTCTACGTCGTGGGCGCTCAGCTCGACGACGGCGTCGTCACGGGCCAGTTCGCCGACGCGAACGGCGGCGACGACTTCGGCATCGTGCTGCCCAAGGGATCCGCGCTCACGGCGGACGTCACCGAGGCGGTCGACGCCCTGCGCGAGAACGGCACGCTCGACGAGCTGCAGCAGAAGTGGCTCAGCGACGCCGTCGACGTCCCCGTCCTGAAATGACCTCGACCTCCGTCGACACGGAGTGGCAGCCGAGCGAACTCGAGCTGTCACGCCGCGTTCTGCGGCGACGGGCGACCACGCGTTCCGTCCTGATCGCGCTGGTCAGCAGCCTCGTCCTGGCGGCGGTGCTGATCGTCGTCGTGGTCAACACCCCCGGTTGGGCGGTCGTCAGCCAGACGTTCTTCGACCCGCAGGTCGCGCTGGAGAGCGTCGGGCCGATCTTCCAGGGCCTGCTCGTCAACCTCCTGGTGCTCGTGATCGCGGTCGTCTGCGTCGCGATCTTCGGGACGCTCCTGGCGACGATGCGCTCACTGCGCGGTCCGGTCTTCTTCCCGCTGCGCGCGCTCGCCGCCGCGTACACCGACTTCTTCCGCGGCATCCCGCTGCTGATCGTGCTGTACCTGGTCGGCTTCGGCATCCCGGCGCTGATGATCTTCCCGCGCATGCCTGCCATGTTCTGGGGCACGATCGCCCTGGTCCTCACCTACTCGGCCTATGTCGCCGAGGTGCTCCGCGCGGGGATGGAGGCGGTGCATCCCTCGCAGCGCATCGCGGCGCGTTCGCTCGGGCTGACCCATGGGCAGACCCTTCGCATCGTCGTGATCCCGCAGGGTGTGCGCAAGGTCGTCCCGGCGCTGATGAACGACTTCGTGTCGATGCAGAAGGATGTCGGCCTGATCTCGGTGCTCGGTGCGGTCGACGCCGTCCGCGCCGCTCAACTGATGGTCGCCGAGACCTACAACTACACGCCCTACCTCGTCGCGGGGCTCATGTTCATCATCCTCAGCTGGCCCATGATCCGACTGACCGACGTCGTGACGGCTCGGATGAACAAGCGCGAGCAGGCCGGAGGAGTCGTATGAGTGTCCCGGTGATCGAGGCCAGGGGGGTGCGCAAGCGCTTCGGGGATCACGACGTGCTCCGCGGTATCGACCTGTCGGTGGGCACTCACGAGGTGGTCGTGCTGATCGGAGCCTCCGGCTCGGGCAAGTCCACGCTGCTCAAGACGATGAACCTCATCGAGAACATCGACGACGGACAGATCTTCCTCGTCGGCGAGGACATCACCGATCCGCGGGTGGATGCCGACGGGGTGCGGGCGCGGATCGGCGTCGTCTTCCAGCACTTCAACCTGTTCCCGCACCTGACCGTGCTCGACAACGTCACGCTCGCGGCCGTCCGGGTGCACGGCATGCGCAAGGCGGAGGCCCGTGCCAAGGCGCGCGAACTGCTCGAGACGCTCGGCCTCGGCGCCAAGGCCGATGAGTACCCCGACCGGCTCTCCGGCGGCCAGCAGCAGCGGGTGGCGATCGTGCGCGCGGTGCTCACGCAGCCCGAGGTGCTGTTGCTCGACGAGATCACGAGTGCGCTCGACCCGCAGCTGGTGGGCGAGGTGCTCGACCTGGTGCGCGAGCTGAAGCGTCAGGGCGCCACGATCGTGATGGCGACGCACGAGATGTCGTTCGCCCGTGAGGTCGCCGACCGCATCGTGTTCCTCGAGCACGGCGTCGTCGTCGAGCAGGGACCCCCGTCGCAGGTGTTCGACGCCCCGCAGCAGGCGGCGACCGCGGAGTTCCTCGCGCGCGTGCGGCACTGATCTCGGTCCGGTCCTCGGGCTCAGGCGAGCTCTTCCTCGTCCGACCGCCGTGGGCTCGGGTCGGGCGGCAGGATCTCGATCGGGTGGGCGGCGCTGCGTTGCGCTCGCCACCAGATCACGAAGCCGATCGCTGTGAAGACTCCGTAGAAGACGTACATGAAGCCGGTCGCGTAGTAACCGGAGCTGAACAGCAGCGGCACCCCGACCACGTCGACCGCGATCCAGATCAGCCAGAACTCGGTCCACCCCTTCGCCATGCCGTAGGTGGCGAGGAGGGAGCCGACGAAGGTCCAGGCGTCGGCCCAGACCGGCTCCCACGATCCGAGTAGTCGGAACAGCGGGGTGAGGGCGACGGTGCCGAGGACCATGACCAGGACCATGCCGATGCGCGCACCCGTCGGCGCCCAGCGCGGCACCACTCGGCCGCCGTCGAGTCCCCGCCATCGGATCCATCCGTAGATCGCGACGGCGATGAACATGAGCTGTCGTCCGGCCTGACCCAGCAGGTGCGGCAGCGAGGGATCGGGGCTGAGAGCCGAGCCCAGGAAGACCGTGAGCAGGAGCAGGTTGCCGATGATGCCGACCGGCCACGCCCACACTTTGCGGCGCATGCCGCCGAGGGCGCTCGCGAGGCCGAACGCATTGCCGACGACCTCGCGGACGAGGAGCGTCTGCCCGCCCGGAAGCACCCACTGGGAGGTGAACGCCTCGACGAACCACTGCAGCAGGTCCATCGTCAGGATCCTGCGTCGGGATCGGGGCGGTCGTCGAGGACGAGCTGCAGCATGCTCAGATCGAGCCAGCGCCCGAACTTGGCGCCGACCTGCGGCATCCGTCCGACTTCGACGAAGCCCAGTCGCTCGTGCAGGGCGATGGATGCGGTGTTCCCGCTCTCGATTCCCGCGATCATCACGTGCATTCCCGCCGCCCTGGCGCGTTCGATGAGCGCGGCCATCAGGGTGGTGCCGATGCCGCGGCCGTGCTGGCCGCCGAGAACGTACACCGAGTGCTCGACCGTGAGCCGGTAGCCGCTGTGCGGTCGCCACTGCGCGTAGGACGCATAGCCCAGCACGCCGGAATCGTCGACGGCGACGAGGACCGGATAGCCCTGGGCCGTGCGGTCGGCGAGCCAGGAGGCGCGGTCGTCGAGGTCCACCGCCTCCTCGTTCCAGATCGCGGTGGTGTGCACCACGGCGTGGTTGTGGATCGCGGTGATCGTCTCGAGATCGGCGGTCTCGGCATCCCTGATTCGCACGGCTGTCATCGGCGGGCGGTCTCTCTTCTTCTGCGCTTCGGGTGCGCATGCTGCGTCGGCGCTTCGGGGCGCATCGCCGACGCTAGCAGGATGCGAGGACCACGGGCGTGCCGGAACCGAACAGTTACGCAGGCCGAGGCGACGGTGTCGTGTCGATCGCATCGCGCACGAGGATCGCCCGGCGCATGTCGACCATGATCGGGTCGAAGAACCGCTCCCGGTAGCGGGTCTCGCTGACGGCGGAGAAGACGAACGGGAGGGCCGCGATCACCGCGAGGATCGTCGAGACCTTGAGGAGATTGATGGTGAGAGGCAGCGCAGCCCCGAAGAACACGAGAGGCTGCACCGTCATCGGCTGCGTGGCGGTGCCGGGCCCGAGCCAGATGCCGATGAGCCCCGCGGGAACCGTGATCGCGCCGATGACGATGAGCAGGGCAGCGAGCAGCCCGGCGAAGAACAGTGCCTGCACCAGCTGCGCGACGGTCAGAGCGAGCAGGATATTGATGCGCTGCGGCGCGCGCAGCCGTCGCGCAGCACCGGGGGCGACGAGACGCCCCTCCGCGGGGGTGCCGAGGAGCAGGGCGGTGCGCTGCTCTGCCGTCGGCGCCTGCGCCTCGTCCTCGATCTCGGAGGCGGCGACGCGCAGCGCGACGATGCCCGCGAGCGCCGCGACGACGAGGGTGAGCAGCGAGATCGACCCCCACGACATCGTGGACGCCATCTGCCACACCTCGACCGAGAAGAACGAGAACACGACGAGCATGAGGATCACGGGGAGAGCGATCGAGGCCATGTGACCGATCGCCGACGCGTTGCGCACCGCGAGGCGAGAGGCCCAGGAGATCATCGCACCGCCGCCCATGCCGGTCACCAGGACGCAGAGGCCGAGCACCAGGAGCGCACGGAGGACCGGGCCGACCGCGGCGTCCGGCTGCTCGCTGTAGCCGATCACGATCGTGAAGGCGAGGCACCCGGCGATCAGGAGGAGTGCGACCGCTGTGCCGATGCCGACGGGGAGGCGGCGCAGCAGTGCGCGAACGAGGAAGTAGGCGGCCCACGCGAGACCCGCCGCCACCACGAAGATCACCAGCGCGATCAGCAGCATGAAGGCGGCCACCTCGGGGTAGTCGTCATCGAAGGCGAAGTCGATGACGATCTCGATCCCGTCCTGGAAGAGATACGCGGCCACGACGACCCAGGCGATCAGCGGCGCCACGCGTCGTGGAAGGTCGGTGAACCAGCGGCGCAGCGGGACGAACGTCGGGAGGCCCTGCTCGCGGAACCAGCGATCGGCACCGCGCGTCGCGCTACCGGGCTTCGGCGAGGTTCGGAAGGCGGACATGGCGTCGAGGATACGGCAACGACGGCATACCGACTTATCCACACCCCTCTGATATATCGAAGATATGTTCTAAACTGGAACCATGGCGAACCCGCATCTGAGCCCTCTTCTCGAGGCCGTGGAGTGCCTCGAACACGTGTGGGCGGATGCGCCGAACGCGGCCGACCTGACCAGAGCCCAGCTGCTCGAGGCGCATCGCACACTAGGGGTGGTCCAGCGTCGCCTCGACGGCATCCACGCCGAGATCGCGGCGAGCATCGCGCGCGAGTCCCGCGCGGAGCTGGGAGCGGCGAGCCTGGCCAAAGAGCAGGGGTTCCGCAGTCCCGCGACCATGATCGCCGCGACGACCGGCGGATCGACGGGAGATGCAGCGCGCCTGGTGAAAGTGGGCGAGGCCACGGCTCCCCGGGCGAACCTGCTCGGCGAGCCGCTGCCGCCGCGCTATCCCGCGGTGCAGCAGGCGATCGGTGCCGGCACGCTGAGCGCAGCGGCGGCGGCGGCGATCGTGACACTGCTCGATCAGGCCCGCCTGAAGGTCGGTCTGGAGCGGATCGTCGAGGCGGAGCGGCTGCTCGTCGAACGCGGGGCAGGGCTTTCGCTCGACGACCTACGGAAGCTGGTCGTGCACGCCGAGGCCTGGCTCGACCCGGACGGTGTTGCTCCCCGCGAAGACGAGGCGCGTTCGCGGCGCTCGCTGACGATGTTCGAGCGCGACGGGTCGCTGCATCTGACGCTGCAGACCGACGTCGCCTCCGGCGCTCCGATCACGGCGGCGATCCAGGCCCACGTCACCGCCCCCTTCCAGGCCAGGGCGCGTGTGCTCGATCCCGAAGCGCACGATGCCGATCGACGCACGGTCGCGATGCTGCAGGCCGATGCGCTCGCCGAGATCTGCGCACACGCGAGCGGCTGCGACAACGGCGGCTTGCCCGTGTCCGGAGCGACCGTCGTCGTGCGTGTGGGGCTCGACGACCTGACTGCCGGCTCCGGGTTCGCGACGGTCGACGGCCTCGATGCGCCGGTCAGCATCGCCGCCTGTCGTCGGATGGCGGCGGACGGCGGCATCATTCCCGTCGTGCTCGGCGGTGGAGGCGAGATTCTCGACTGGGGGCGTGAGAAGCGGCTGTTCACCCGCGCTCAGAGGCTCGCGCTGGTGGAACGCGACGGAGGCTGTGTGATGTGCGGGCTCCCGCCGCAGATGACCAGGGCACATCACCTGCGCTGGTGGCAGCGGGACGCCGGGCCGACCGACCTCGACAACGGGGTGCTGCTCTGCGAGAGCTGTCATCATCGCATCCACGACAACGAGTGGGAGATCAGGATCGAGGGGCTCGGGCTCGCCGCGCGGGTATGGCTCATCCCGCCGCCGAACGTCGATCCGGAACGCAGACCGAGACTCGGCGGACGAGCGCGCTACGACATCGCGGCATGAGGGCGTGCCGCGCGCGTTGGGCTCAGACGCGCAGGTCGGCGGGGGACGCCTCGCCCTCGTGGAAGTTCGGGGTCTTGCCGAAGAGCCGGGCGATGCCCAGGACGATCCCGACGATCACGAGCCCGAGGGCGAGGCCGGCGATCGCCGACACGATCGTCTCGACCACCCAGACCACGAAACCGCCGAGCGGCTCCAGCGCGTGCTCGATCCCGTGCAGCACGTCGACCGGGAAGTGCCAGCCCACCTCACCGAGGTTCACGAGCATGAGGTGACCACCGACCCAGAGCATCGCGACCGTGCCCAGCACGCTGATGAAGCGGAACACGGCGGGCATCGAGCGGACGATCCTGGTGCCGGTGTGACGCACGCGCTGCACCGGGTTCTTCGCCATCTTCAGGCCGATGTCGTCGATCTTGACCAGCAGCGCGACCGCGCCGTACACGACACCGGTCATCAGGAGCGCGATCACGGCGAGGATCGCCAATGTCGCCCAGATGTCGAGTCCGGTGTCGAGGCTCGCGAGCGAGATGAGCATGATCTCGGTCGAGAGGATCAGATCGGTGCGCACGGCGCCGAGGACCAGCTTCCTCTCGTCGCGCGCGTCCTCGTCGGTGTGACCGTGCTGCACGCCGAACCACTCGAGCACCTTCTCGGCGCCCTCGAAGCAGAGGTAGGCGCCGCCCAGGATCAGCAGGTAGGGCAGCACCCACGGCGCGAAGGCGGTCAGCAGCAGCGCCACCGGAATGATGATCAGGAACTTGTTCGCGAGCGAGCCGAGGGCGATCTTGCCGACGACGGGCAGCTCCCTGGCCGGTGTGAGGCCCTGGACGTACTGCGGGGTGACCGCGGCGTCGTCGATCACGACGCCTGCCGTTTTCGCCGACGCCTTCATCGCGGCGCTCAGGATGTCGTCGACGACGGCGAGCAGTCCAACGGACATGGGCGGTTCCCCTCGAGAGGTTGCTGTGCGGAGGCAACTCTATCGATACGGGGGAGGTGTTCCGTCCCGCGTCGTGGCTCAGCCCTGGGCGTCGGCCTCCGCGCTCGCCAGCACGCGCTGCAGGGGCTGGTAGTGCTCGATGACCGCCTGCCGATAGCGCTCGACATCACCCGACCGTGCCGCGTCGAGCATGTCGCCGTGTGCCTTCGCGGTCTTGTGGATGTCGTCCGGCTGGGGGATCCCCAGTTGGGGGAGTACCGCCGTGTGCACATCCCAGAAGGCGCCGACCAGCTGTCCGACCAGGCGGTTGTCTATGGCGCCGAAGAGCCGGGTGTGGAACGCCCGGTCCTCGTCGAGGAAGTGCTCCCCGCGCCCGGCCTTGTCGACCATGTCGGCGACGAGCGCATCGAGTTCGGGATCGGGATCCTGCCTCGCGGCCGCCACCACGCGTTCTGCCATCGACAGATCCAGCGCCAGGCGCACCTCCACCACCTCGCGCAGCGCCTGCAGGGATCCCTCCGGCGACAGTACGCCGCGGAACACGAGGGCTTCGACCATCGGATCCAGTGACATTGCACCGACGTACGTGCCGTGCCCGTGGCGCACATCGACGATGTCGAGCGTCGAGAGCGTGCGGATCGCCTCACGCACGGAAGATCGCGAGACGTCGAGCTCGTCGCAGAGCTCAGCCTCGGTCGGCAGCGGGTCGCCCGGCGTGAGTCCGCGGGTCAGGATGAGCTGCTTGATCTGATCCGCCGTGGTCGAGCGTCGCATACGCGATGCCCTACTCGTGGTGGACTTCATGGGGCTCCCTCTCGTGCCTGGCAGAAACGCTCCGATCATCTCACCCTTGTGATCTGATCGAACCTGTGTTTAGAGTACATCAGACATCAGATGTCCTCAAGATGTCCACCCCCACCACCCTGGAGCACACATGAACCGATACATCACCCGCCGGCGCGCGGGTCGATTCGCGATGGCGGTCGCCGGCACGGTCGCCGCGTCCGTCGCCCTCGCCGGCTGCGGCGCAGGCACCACCAGCACCCCCGACGGGAGCGCTGCGGCAAGTGAGGTCGACCCCGACGGCATCATCGAAGCGGGTATCTCCTACACGCTGAACGGCAGCTTCGACCCGATGGTCGCCTCCGGCGCCGTCACGGTCTCGGCGAACTGGCACATCTTCGAGGGACTGATCGATCTCGATCCCGTCACGCAGGAGGCGGCACCCGCCCTCGCGGCCGACTTCCCGACGAAGATCGACGACACGAC
The DNA here is from genome assembly GCF_020524545.1 of Microbacterium paraoxydans. GTDB lineage: Bacteria > Actinomycetota > Actinomycetes > Actinomycetales > Microbacteriaceae > Microbacterium > Microbacterium paraoxydans_C. Next base: position 44,218 of record NZ_JAIVLG010000008.1, read on the forward strand.
CTACGAGATCGACCTGCGCGAAGGAGCGACCTTCCAGAACGGCGACCCGGTCACGGCGGACGACGTCGTCTTCAGCTATGACCGCGTGCTCGACCCGGACAACAACTCGCTCTTCCTGTCGTTCGTGGACTTCATCGACACGGTCACCGCGGTCGACGACGACACCGTGCGCATCACCACCGACTACCCGTTCTCGCTGATCGACGAGCGTCTCGGCGTCGTCAAGATCGTCCCGAAGTCGGTCGTCGAGGCCGACCCCGAGGGCTTCGCCGCCAACCCGGTCGGCTCCGGCCCCTACTCGCTGGTCTCGGCGGTCCCCGAGGACAAGCTCGTCTTCGAGCGCTACGAGGACTACAACGGCCCCCGTCCCGCGCTTGTGGCCGGCATGAACTGGAACCTGCTCGCCGATGCCTCCGCCCGCGTGACGGCGATGTCCACCGGAACCGTGCAGGCGATCGAGGACGTGCCCTACATCGACGTCGACACCCTCGCCTCGGCGGCGGATGTCGAGAGCGTGCAGTCGTTCGGCCTGCTGTTCATGATGTTCAACACCAAGGCGGCTCCGTTCGACGACGTCCGCGTGCGTCAGGCGCTGCACTACGCCCTCGACATGGACAAGATCATCGGCACCGGCATGCTCGGCAACGCCACGCCCGCCACGTCGTTCCTTCCCGAGACCTACCCGAACTACAACAAGGCCTCCACGGTGTACACGTACGACCCCGAGAAGGCGAAGGAGCTGCTCGCCGATGCCGGCGTCTCCGACCTGTCGATCACGCTGCTCACCACCGACACCGGCTGGGTCAAGGAGGTCGCTCCGCTGATCAAGGAGTCCCTCGACGCGATCGGCATCGACACCACGCTCGACATCGGGCAGTCCGCCTCGATGTACGAGAAGGTCGACTCCGGTGACTACACGGTCGCCGTCGCCCCCGGCGACCCCTCGGTCTTCGGTGTCGACCCCGACCTGCTCATGAACTGGTGGTACGGCGAGAACGTGTGGACGCAGACCCGCACGAACTGGGCCGACTCCCCGGAATACGCCCAGTTGCGCACGCTCCTCGACACCGCCGTCCAGCAGGAGGGCGAGGAGCAGCAGAAGTCCTGGGATCAGGCCTTCGATCTGATCTCCGACGAGGCCGTGCTGTACCCGCTGTTCCACCGCAAGCTGCCGACCGCCTGGAGCAACCAGGAGCTCGTCGGATTCCAGCCCGTCCCCACGACCGGACTGTCGTTCCTCGACGTCGGCGTGGCGGCGAAGTAGCACCCGACCGACCCCGCGGCGGGGGTGCACTCACCCGAGGAGCGCACCCCCGCCCTCCCCACCCGGAAGGAGCGGCACGTGTCCCACACGCTCCGCCTCATCGGCCGGCGACTGCTGCAGCTGCCGCTGATGATCCTCGGCATCACGTTCCTCGTGTTCTTCGTGATGTCGTTCTCCCCCGTCGACCCGGCGCGCACCGCGCTCGGCGAGACGGCGTCAGCCGAGGCACTCGAGGCCTACCGTGAGGATCACGGCCTCAACCTCCCCCTGTTCGCCCGCTATGTGAACTTCCTCTTCGGGCTGGTGCAGGGCGATCTCGGCACCTATTCCGCGCGCAGCCTCCCGGTGATCGACGAAGTCGCCCGTGCCTTCCCGGTCACCCTGGCGCTCACCTTCCTCGGTCTCCTCATCGCCGTGATCGTGGCGTTCGCGATCGGTGTCCTGGCTGCCGTGTACCGCGACCGGTGGCCCGATCAGGTGATCCGCGTCTTCGGCGTCGCGGCGCTCTCCACGCCGTCGTTCTGGCTCGCCATCCTGCTCATCCAGGTCTTCACCCTCGGCCTGAATCTGCTTCCCGCCTCGGGACCCCTCCCCGACTTCTGGGCCGACCCCTCGGGCTGGCTCGCTCGCATGGCGCTCCCCGCCGTCGCGCTCGCCGTCCCCGTTATCGGGCAGCTGTCCCGCGTCGTGCGCACCTCGATGGTCGAGGAACTCGACCGCGACTACGTCCGAACGGCGCTCGGCGCCGGCATCCCGCGGGTGATCGTCGTCGGCCGCAATGTGCTTCGCAACGCCCTGATCACACCCGTGACGGTGCTCGGGCTCCGCATCGGCTACCTCCTCGGCGGTGCGGTCGTGATCGAGATCATCTTCGCGATTCCGGGCATGGGAACCCTCATCCTCAACGGTGTCACCAACAACGAACCCAACCTCGTGCAGGGCGTGACACTCGCCGTGGCGCTCGCCTTCGTCGTGATCAACATCATCGTCGACCTCCTGTACGTGCTCATCAATCCTCGAATCCGGGCGGTGTGACATGCGACGCAAACTCACGGAACGGCTCTCCGTCCCCGGTCTCCGCTGGGGCCGGCTGTCCCTCGGATCCATCATCTGCATCGCCGTACTGGCGATCATCGCTCTGGCCGCGATCTTCGCGCCGCTCATCGCCCCGTTCGACCCGCTCGCGTCCGGCACGCCCGTGCAGCCACCGAGCGCGGAGCACTGGTTCGGCACCGATCGTCAGGGCCGCGACATCTTCTCCCGCCTGGTATACGGAGCCCGCTACTCCCTCGTGATCGGCATCGGCGCGACCCTGGTCGCCCTGCTCGCCGCCTGTGTGCTCGGGACCATCGCGGCCACGGCGCCGAAGTGGATCTCCGAGACGCTCATGCGGGTCATGGACGTCGTCATGTCGTTCCCCGGCATCGCGCTCGCCGCTGTCTTCGTGGCAGTGTTCGGCAAATCGCTTCCGGTGCTCGTCCTCACGATCGCGTTCCTGTACGTGCCCCAGCTCACCCGCATCGTCCGTGCGAACATCCTCGACCAGTACGGAGAGGACTACGTCTCGGCCGTGCGAGTCATGGGTTCGGGGACCCCGCGCATCATCGTCCGCCACGTGGCGCGCAACGCGATGGCCCCGGTACTGGTCTTCGCCACCGTGCTCGTCGCCGACGCGATCGTGTTCGAGGCCTCGCTGTCGTTCCTGCAGGCCGGGGTGCCCGATCCCGAGCCGTCGTGGGGCAACGTGATCGCCGCCGGCCGCAACCTGCTGATGAGCGGCGCGTGGTGGGCGACGTTCTTCCCCGGCATCCTCATCATGCTGACGGTCCTGTGCCTCAACATCCTCTCCGAGGGGATGACCGACGCGATGGTGTCGCCGCGGGCGCGCAAGATCACGGCCGATGCCGCCAACACCGAGGAGTCGACGCACGAGCTCGAGGCTGCAGCGGTGCCGGAGGACACCCACGTGATCCCCACCGTCGACACGGCGGTGAACCTCTCGGTGCCGAGCGGCGTACCCGACACCCTGGTGTCGCGCACCGAGGCCGTGCCTCTCGCCGAGCGACTGGCCGAACTGCGCCGGCGCGAGTTCTCGCGCACCGACCGTCTCGTCTACGCGGGCGATGACAGGCCGTTGCTCGACGTGCAGGACCTCTGCATCTCGTTCCCCCGGCATGGCGACGTCGACGTGGTCGATCACGTCAGCTTCACGGTGCGTCCCGGCGAGACCATGTCGCTGGTGGGGGAGTCCGGCTGCGGCAAGTCGATCACCTCCCTGGCGATCATGGGCCTGCTCGACCCGAAGGCCGACATCCGCGGGCGCATCCTGTTCGATGGGGAAGACCTGCTGCAGATGGCCCCGAAGGAGCGCAACGCCCTGCGCGGACACGACATCGCGATGGTCTACCAGGACGCGCTGAGCTCGCTCAACCCGGCGATGCTCATCCGCTCGCAGATGAAGCAGCTCACTTCGCGCGGCGGCACCCGCACCGCGGCGGAGCTGCTGGAGCTGGTGGGACTCGACCCCGACCGCACCCTCGCCTCGTACCCGCACGAGCTCTCGGGGGGTCAGCGTCAGCGCGTGCTCATCGCGATGGCCCTGACCCGCGATCCGCGACTGGTCATCGCCGACGAACCGACCACCGCCCTCGACGTCACGGTGCAGGCCCAGGTCGTCGAACTGCTCATGCGTCTGCAGAAGGAGCTCGGCTTCGCGCTGCTGTTCGTCTCGCACGACCTCGCACTGGTCGCCGAACTCACCCATCGGATCACGGTGATGTACGCGGGGCAGGTCGTCGAGCAGGGCACGACGAGAGAAGTGCTGACCCAGCCCGTGCACGAGTACACGCAAGGTCTCCTCGGGGCGGTGCTCTCGATCGAGGCCGGGTCCGACCGGCTGCACCAGGTCTCCGGCGTCGTGCCGTCACCGCGCGACTTCCCGGCAGGAGACCGCTTCGCGCCACGCTCCAGCGATCCCGTGCGGTACGCGGGGGTCGCTCCGGTGCGGCGACACATCGAAGGCACTGAGCACTACTATTCCGCGCATCCCGATGATGCGCCCGTCCAGGCGATCGGAGCAGGGCGATGAGCGAAGCCGTGATCGAGCTCAAAGACGTACATGTCCGCTACAAGACCCGGGCCTCCTCGCTCTTCCGGCCTGAGTACGTGGACGCACTCGCGGGCGTCTCGCTCACCGTGAAGCGCGGGCAGACGCTCGGCATCGTGGGCGAGTCCGGTTCGGGCAAGTCGACTTCGGCCAAGGTGCTGATCGGTCTCGAGAAGCCCACGAGCGGACAAGTCGTGTTCGGCGGGGAGCCGGTGCGGTCCTTCACGCCCGCTGTGCGCAAGCGGCTCGGACGCATCCTCTCCGTCGTGTTCCAGGATCCGGCGACTGCCCTGAATGCGCGGATGACGGTGCGCGACGCGCTGCTCGATCCCCTGCAGGTGCACCGGCTCGGCAGCCCCTCGACCCGGAATCGGAAGGTGCGTGACCTGATCGGTCTCGTCGGGCTCCCGGCATCGGCCTTGGACGCCCTGCCCGGTCAGCTCTCCGGAGGTCAGCGTCAGCGCGTCGCGATCGCCAGGGCGCTCGTGCTCGACCCGCAGGTCATCGTCGCCGACGAGCCCACCTCGGCGCTCGACGTCTCGGTGCGCGCGCAGATCCTCAACCTGCTCACCGACCTGAAGGAGCAGCTCGGCCTCGGGATGGTCTTCATCTCTCACGACATCCAGACCGTCCGCTACCTCTCCGACGAGATCGCGGTGATGAACAGGGGGCGGGTCGTCGAGTTCGGCGATGCCGCCCGCGTGTTCGAGGCCCCCTCCGACGACTACACCAGAACGCTGCTGGGCGCTGCGCCTTCGCTGCTCGAACCCCACCACTGAAACGACCGGAACATACATGTCTGCCACCTCCTCCGCCCCTGTCTTCGCGGGCGTCGTCCCGCCCGTCGCCACCCCGCTGCTCGACGACGGGTCGATCGATCACACCTCCCTCGCCCGCCTCGTCGACCGCCTCGTCTCCGAGGGGGTGTCCGGGCTCTTCGCCCTCGGCTCCACCGGCGAGACGGCGTACTTCACCGACGACCAGCGCGTCGAGCTGCTCCGCACGATCGTGTCGGCCAACGCCGGTCGGGTGCCGGTGATCGCCGGCGCCATCGAGCTCACCGCGCCCCGCATCATCGAGACCGCTCGACGGCTGATCGATGCCGGTGCGCAGGCGATCGTCACGACGGCACCGCTGTACACCCTGAACTCCGCCACCGAGGTGGCCGACCACTTCCGCACCATCGCCGCGGCCATCGATGCCCCGCTGTGGGCGTATGACGTGCCGGTGCGGGTGCACTCCAAGCTCGGCATCGACCTGCTCGTGCAACTCGGTACCGAAGGGGTCATCCACGGGGTGAAGGACTCTTCGGGTGACGACGTGTCGTTCCGGCGTCTGATCGCGGCGAACGACGCGGCGGGTCGTCCGCTGCAACTGCTCACCGGCCATGAGGTCGTCGTCGACGCCATGGCCCTGGCCGGCGCCGACGGTGTGGTCCCGGGCCTCGCGAACGTGGAGGCCGCGGGCTACGTCCGGCTGTGGGAAGCCGCGAAGACAGGCGACTGGGTGACGGCTCGGACCGAGCAGGAGCGCATCAACCGCCTGTTCGACATCGTGTTCCAGCCGAAGGGACTGTCGGGCGACGCGACCGGTGTCGGTGCGTTCAAGGCGGCGATGCACGCCCGCGGCATCATCGACCACGCCACGATGGCGAACACCGTGCAGGCGCTCGACCCCGACGCGGTGTCCCGGATCCGCGACATCCTCGACGAGCTGCACCTGCTCCCCGTCGCCGTCGGCTGATGGACGAGGTCGTCCTCGCCGTCGACATCGGCGGCACCAAGACGGCCGCAGCGCTCGCCGACCGCCACGACCGGTTGTTGCGGACCGAGGTGGCCGCCACTCCCGCGGCGGAAGGTCCGTCGGCCGTCGTCGCCACGGTCGTCGCGCTCACCCGGCGGCTGCTCGCGGGCTCTGAACTGCGCCTGTCGGGGGTAGGTGTCGGCACGGCGGGCGTCGTCGACGCCGGGCGCGGCACGATCGTCTCCGCCACCGACACCTTCGCCGATTGGCCGGGGACGCCGCTCGCCGCACTCGTGCGTGCGGGTCTCGACGGCTATCTGCTGCCGGACGCGTGCGTGGAGGTGCAAAACGACGTCGACGCGCACGCCCTGGGCGAGTATCGGCACGGTGCCGCGGCCGGCGCGCCGAGTGCGCTCGTCGTCGCGGTCGGCACCGGGGTCGGTGCAGGGCTCCTCGTGCACGACCAGGCGATCCGCGGCGCCCATCACGTCGCGGGCGAGATCGCCCACATGCCCGTGCCGGGCGCCGCGCACCTGCGCTGCCCCTGTGGACGTCACGGTCACCTCGAGGCCATCGGCTCCGGGATCGGGATGCATCGGCATTTCCTGTCCCTCGGGGGCGACCCCGACCTCCGCGATGCGCGCGACATCGTCACCGCCGTCGCGGCGGGAGACCCCATCGCCCGCCGCGCCCTGGATGAGTCGGCCGCCGCCGTGGGGCGCGCTCTCGCAGGCGCGGCGACACTGCTCGATCCCGAGCGCATCGTGGTCACCGGGGGCGTCCCGAAGATCGGCGAGGACTGGTGGCGGCCGATGCGCGCCGCGTTCCACGCCGAGGCGATCGACGCCCTGCAGCACACCCCCATCCTGCCGGGAACTCTCGGCGACGACGCACCGCTGCGCGGAGCCGCGGCATCCGCCTGGAGGAACCCGTGAGATTCACCGACACCCTCGAACGACTCCGGGGCGGACTGGTCGTCTCGTGCCAGGCGTACCCCGGGGAGGCCATGCGCGACCCCCGCACGATGGCGCAGGTCGCCTCGGCCGCTCTGGTCGGTGGAGCTGCGGGCATCCGCGTGCAGGGGATCGAGGACATCCGTGCGACCGTGCACCTCCCCGTACCCGTCGTGGGGCTGTGGAAGGACGGCGACGCCGAGGTGTTCATCACCCCGACGCTCGTGCACGCGAAGGCCGTCGCCGACGCCGGCGCCGACATCGTCGCGATCGACGGCACCCGTCGTCCCCGCCCGGACGGGCTGACCCTCACCGAGACGATCGAGGGCCTCCGCGCGCACACCGATGCGCTGATCATGGCCGACTGCGGATCCCTCGATGACGCGATCGCCGCCGAGGCCGCGGGCGCCGACATCCTCGGCACCACCCTCTCGGGGTACACGTCCGAGCGCCCGAAGAGCACGGGGCCCGACCTGGAACTCATCGAGCTGATCGTCGCCAGGTGCGGCCGCCCGATCGTCGCCGAGGGGCGCATCCACACCCCGGCGCACGCCGCGGCCGCGATCACCGCCGGGGCGTTCGCCGTGTGCGTCGGCACGGCCATCACCCATCCGTCGACCATCACGACGTGGTTCGCGGACGCGGTCGGGCGAGCCCGCTCATGACCACGCCGGTCCTCGTGAGCGCGTACCCTGCCTCTCCCGCACACGCGCGCTGGGATCCCGCGCTCGAAGCCGCGCTGCTTCCCGCGCTGTGCGCGCTGCCCGGGGTCGCAGGACTCGAGGTGCCGTGGACGGGAAGCCTCCATCCGCACGACGATGCCTGGTTCCTCGCGAACGTGCCGACGGTGCCGCTCGCCGTGACCCCTATCCCGTTCGTCATGGGGCGGGTCGGGGAGGATCCTCGCTACGGTCTCGCGTCGGTCGACGAGGACGGGCGGGCGGCAGCGGTCGCCGACCTGCGCCGTGTCGCCGCCGACGTCGCGCGCATCCACGGCGAGAGCGCGGCATCCGTCGCGGTGGTGACGGTGCACACCGCTCCACGAGCGACCGGAGCTGTGGAGTCCCTCGTGAGGTCCCTCCACGAGATCGCCGCGCTCGATTGGTCGGGTGCCCGCCTGGTCGTCGAGCACTGCGATGCGTTCGTGCCCGGCCGGGCGCCGGAGAAGGGGTTCCTGCCGCTCGACGACGAGATCACCGCGCTCCGCGCGGCAGACGTGCCGATCGGACTGTGGCTCAACTGGGGTCGTTCCGCGATCGAACTGCGCGATGCGGATGCCGTGACCGCGCAGATCGGGACGGCTGCGGCTTCTGGACTCCTCGTCGGTCTGGCGTTCTCGGGCGCCTCGCCGGTTCAGGGCCCCTACGGGGCGGCGTGGATCGACGCGCATCTGCCGATCGCCTCGACACACCCCGAATCGGGTTCGCTCCTCGACGACGCGCTCGTGGCCGATGCGCTCGCCGCCGCGGGCGACCTCGAATGGCTGGGGCTGAAGGTGGCCAGACGCCCTGACGACGTCACGGCCGCGGATTCCCTGCGCACGATCTCCCGGAACCTCGAGGTCGTACGCGCCGCCGGCTGAGGGCGGGGTGCGGCTCACCGGCCCTCCCGCGCGACCGCCCCTTGTCCGACGGAAGGAGCGTCGCTAGAGTGACATGAAATCAGACATCAGACGTCTGATTTCCGCACGAACAGAAAGGTCTGTCCATGCACGTTCCCCCTACGCCCACCTCCCGGAGTCGCCGTCGTCCCTGGCTGCGATGCGGCACGATCGGGGCGCTGGTGCTCGCGCTCAGCCTCCCGGCCACGGCGGCCACAGCCGCACCCGCGCCCGGCTACCTGACCGACCCGGACTCCGAACCCGGCGACTATCTCGAGCTGAACATCGGCGCCGACCGTACCGCGGCGAATTACTTCTACCGGATCCCCGCGCTCGCCCACCTCGGTGACGGCGTCGTCATCGCGGCATGGGACGCCCGGCCGGGCAGCGCGGCTGATGCCCCCAACCCGAACTCGATCATCCAGCGCCGCTCGACCGACAACGGCCGCACCTGGGGTCCGCTGCAGATCATCGCGGCGGGGAAGACGGGGAGCGACAGGTACGGCTACTCCGACCCGAGTTACGTCGTCGACCGGGAGAGCGGTCGCGTCTTCGCGTTCTTCGTGCATTCCAAGGACCAGGGGTTCCAGGGGAGCGCGTACGGAGACGACGATGCGAACAGGCAGATCCTGGGTGCCGCGGTGATCCACTCCGACGACGGCGGGGAGACCTGGAGCGCGCCGCGACTGATCACCGACGTCGTGAAGACCTCGAACGGCACGCTCAGCGACGGGGCGTACAGTCCCGTCACCGGCGACGTGAAGGGTACGTTCGCCACCTCGGGTGAGGGGATCCAGCTGCGCTATGGCGAGCACGCCGGGCGTCTCCTCCAGCAGTACGCCGGCACGGTGCGTCAGTCCGATGGATCGACGGCGATCCAGGCGTACTCGGTGTACTCCGACGACGGCGGACAGACCTGGGAGCGCGGAGAGTACGTCGGCACCGGGATGGACGAGAACAAGGTCGTCGAGCTGTCAGACGGGCGTGTCATGCTCAACTCGCGGGACAGCTCCAACGGGCGCCTGCGCAAGGTCGCGATCTCGACCGACGGCGGCCACAGCTACGGTCCGGTCATCCGCGACGCCGAGCTGCCCGACCCGACGAACAACGCCTCGATCACCCGACTGCACCCGGAAGCCGCCGAGGGGACCGACGATGCGAAGAAGCTGATCTTCACCAACGCCAACAACGGCGCCAACGGCAACCGCGTGAACGGAGCGGTGCGGCTCTCCTGCGATGACGGTGAGACCTGGCCGGGGCTGCGCACGCTCGAGACGGGTACCTTCGCGTATTCGAGCGCGACGGCGATCGACGAGGGCAGGGTGGGCGTGCTGTGGGAGGCGGGGTACACCGACACGATGCAGTTCTCGTCGTTCGACGAAGACTGGATGAATGCGGTGTGTGCGCCGCTGTCGGTGCCGACGACGGCTCTCACCGCGGGCGCGGCCGCCGCGGTCCCCGTCGAGGTGACGAACCAGGAGGAGACCCCGCTCAACGGTGCCGTCACCCTCCACACGACGGCGGGATGGGCGGCGACCACCGCGCAGGTCGTGGATCTCGCCCCCGGCGCGACCACCACGGTTGAGCTGCAGGTCACCGCACCCCAGGGTGCCGCCGGGTCTCAGCGCCTGCAGGCCGCGTTCACCGCGGCGGACGGACGCCTGAGCCAGACGACCGCGACGTTCACGCTGCCGCAGGAATCCGTGCTGGGAGCGACCCTCACATCGACGAACACGTCGGCGGCGCGGAACGTCGTGACGAATCCCTACACCGCGGGGGAGCAGCTCAGCTTCCAGGTGCGGGTCGTGAGCACGGCGGGCGTCACGACGGTCGTGACCCCGGCGGCGAACACCTTCACCACGGGCTTCGCCCCCACCGCGTGCCGGTGGTTGAGCCTGCCGGCCCACGACGCCTACAACTGCAACTCTCCGCGGCGCACGCTCACGCAGGCCGACATCGATCGCGGCTGGTACACGCCGGAGTTCGCCTTCACGGTGGCGCCGGCCGACGGCTCCGCTCCCGCGGTGACCGTGACCCATTCGGCGGCTCCCGTGGTGCTGCGAGACGGGGTCCTGGCTGCCACGATCACGGGGGGGCGGGGGGATGCGGGGCGCGACCTGGAGTCGAGCCCCTACGCCGTCGGCGAGCAGGTGCCCTACGCGTTCAGAGTCGACAACGACAGTCCGACGGCCGTCACCGTCGTGCCGGAGACCGGCGACTTCTCGCCGTTCCTCCCACCCGCGGCCGGGAACTGCCGCTACCGGAATCTCCCGTTCGGCGCGGGCTATGACTGCGGCACGGCACGCCACACCGTCACCCAGGCCGACATCGACCGCGGCTTCTTCATCGCCGATACGACCTGGACCGTCGAGGCGGCAGGGCAATCGACGACGCAGCTGGCGGTGCCGGGGGGGGAGAAGTCGACGTGATCGCACGGACCCCCGCGGTGTCCGCGCAGATCGCGGGCGAGTGGGCGGACGAGAACGGGAACGGAGTGGCGGACGCGTTCGACACGGTGACCTGGACCCGCACCGTCGAGAACACCGGCAACGTGGCGCTCGACGACGTGACGGCAGCCGGGGCCGACGTGGGTGCGCTCGCGCCCGGTGAAGCGGTGACCCTCGCGGCGGTCGTGGTCCGTCTCACGACGGATGACGTGGCACAGGGATCGATCGCGGGGGAGTCGTTCGAGGCTGCGGCGGCGAACGGCGCTCGTGCCGTCTCATCCTCGTCCGACGTCGTGACGCTGAGTCTGCCCACCGCGGCGGCGTGGAGCGCGAAGAGCGTGTACACCGACGGGGAGCTCGTGTCGCTCGACGGGCGCCTGTGGCAAGCGTCGTGGTGGACCCGTGACCAGCGCCCCGGTGACCCCGTCGGTCCCTGGCAGGAGCTCGCGTCGGACGCGGAGGGGGCGACGGTGTGGACCCCGTCCCGCATCTTCACCGCGGGCGACGACGTCGTGCACGACGGCACGCGATTCGAGGCGAAGTGGTGGACGCGCAACCAGCAGCCGGGCACGGCGTCGAGCGGCGGTCCCTGGCAGAAGGTCGGCTGAGACGGCACCCGACGGCATCGCTCCGACGAGCGGCCCCGAAACTCACAGCCGGCTCCCAGGGCTGCGGGACCAAAACGGGCCGCTCGTCGGTTCTCCTCTGAGACGGCGCAGCCAGCGACGTCGGACAAGGAGTCAGATCATGTCGAACGACTACGGCAAGACCCCCGAGGCCGTCAGCGGCCTCACACCCCTGCAGTACGAGGTGACCCAGCAGGACGCGACCGAGCCTCCGTTCCGCAACGCGTACTGGAACAACCACGACGAGGGCATCTACGTCGACGTCGTCTCGGGCGAGCCGCTGTTCTCGTCCACGGACAAGTTCGACAGCGGGACCGGGTGGCCGAGCTTCACGAAGCCGATCGAAGCGGATGCCGTGACCACGCGGACCGACCGCTCGCTGTGGATGAAGCGCACCGAGGCGCGCTCGGCCGGCGCCGACAGTCACCTCGGGCACGTCTTCGACGACGGTCCCCGCGCCGAAGGCGGTCTGCGCTACTGCATGAACTCGGCGGCCCTGCGCTTCATCCCGGCTGACAGGCTGGAAGAGGAGGGGTACGGTCGCTACAGTTCCCTCTTCGTACACCCCACCACCGATTCTTCTGAGGAGCAGTCATGACCGACACCGGAAACATCACCCGCACGCCCGGGACCGAGACGGCCGTCCTCGCCGGCGGCTGCTTCTGGGGCATGGAAGACCTGATCCGCCGCCAGCCCGGCGTCCTCGACACCCGGGTCGGCTACACCGGCGGCTCGAACGACCATGCCACCTACCGCAACCACCCCGGCCATGCCGAGGCCGTGGAGATCGTGTTCGATCCGACGAAGACCACGTACCGTGACATCCTCGCGTTCTTCTTCCAGATCCATGATCCGTCGACGCTGAACCGTCAGGGCAACGACATCGGTTCGAGCTACCGCTCCGCGATCTTCCCGCTCACTCCTGAGCAGGAGCAGGTCGCACGCGACACGATCGCCGACGTCGACGCCTCGGGCCTGTGGCCGGCGAAGGCCGTGACCACGATCGAGCCCGCTGGTCCCTTCTGGCAGGCGGAGGAGGAGCACCAGGACTACCTCGTCAAGTACCCGAACGGCTACACCTGCCACTTCCCGCGTGCAGGATGGGTGCTGCCGAAGCGTGACGAGGCCGCCGCGGTCTGACGCCGGACCGCGGCGCTGCCCGGAGCTGCCCGGTCGCCCACCGCGCCGAGACCCCCTCACCGGGCCGAGACCCCCTCCTGCTGACGCCAGCAGGAGGGGGTCTCGGCGGCGGAGGGGGGTTTCGGCGCGATGCCTCGCTATGCCTCCGCGAGGAACGCCATCGCGGCTTCCTTGAAGTCACGCGACCCCGGCGCGTTGAAGTGGTTCCGGTTCGGGATCTCGAAGAACCGTCCATCGGGGGCCGCGGCGGCCAGCGCCCGTGACCCCTCGATGATCGCGTCCTTGGATCCGGTGGCGAAGAGGATCGGCCGAGTCGGAGCATCCGACGGATCGGGGTCGATCATCCCCGAGGCCCGCATGCCCTCCGCCAGTGCGACCAGTGCCTGCAGGTCGTTGCCGGGGACCCTCTCGGTGAGGGCGATGTAGTTCTGCGTGGTCCGGTCGGCGACGGGGGTGCCGTCCGCGATGTGCGCGCGCACCTGGTCGAGGTCGAGTCGCGCGAGGGGAATGCCGTCCGGGACGCCACCGAGCACTGCTCGTCCGATGCGGTGCGGCAGCTCACGCACGACCTCCCATCCCACGCGTGCGCCGAGCGAGTATCCGACGTAGAAGGCGTCGTCGACGAGGTACGTGTCCATCACGGTCTCGACATCCGTCACGAGCGTGCGGATGCGGTAGCCGTCGGGGTCATGCGGCTTCTCGCTGAGGCCGTGTCCTCGTTGGTCGAGCGCCAGCACACGGTATCCGGCGCCCGTGAGCGCTCGCACCCACCCCGTGAGGACCCAGTTGTCGCGCGCGCTCGAGGCGAAGCCGTGCACGATCACCACGACCGGGGCGTCGAGCTCTCCCCACGTGTAGGTCGCGAGGCGCGTGCCGTCGACGGCGTACACGTGCTGGGGGTCGGGCATGGAGGTCAGGTCGGAGAGAGGAACAGCCACCCCTCTATCCTGGCCCTGCCCTGATCGCTGCGGGCCGTCCTGGCCCCGCGCGGTCGACACCCCCTTGCGCCGTCGAGGCCCCCTCCTGCAAACATGAGCAGGAGGGGGCCTCGACGATCAGAGGGGGCCTCGACCCAAGAGGGGAGGGGCAGGGGATCAGACCTGCGCGCGCAGCGCCTCACCCAGTCCGGCGTCCACGTTCGTCCAGTACTGGAAGAAGCGCTCGCGGATGCCGTCGACCGTGATCGAGCGGCCCTGACCGGTCAGGGTCTCCAGGAACCTGGCCCGCTGGACATCGTCGAACACCTCGCGGTAGAGCGTGCCGGCCTGGCCGAAGTCGTCGTCCTCGGCGTGCAGTGTCGCGGCGGAGCGGATCAGCTCGCCGTCGGACTCCCAGCTCGCCTCGACCCCCGCTGCGGGATCAGCCTCGGGTCCGCCCGCAGCACCGTAGGAGTTCGGCGTGTAGGTGCGGTGCTCCGCGGGGTTGAACCGGTACTGCATGTTGCCCTCGTGCATGTAGTTGCGCACCTCGGCCGCGTGCGGCTGGTTGACCGGCAGCTGGTTGTAGTTCGCGCCGATGCGGTGGCGCTGTGCATCGGAGTAGGCGAACACTCGCGCCATCAGCATCTTGTCGGGCGAGATCCCCGTGCCGGGCACCTGGTTCCCGGGCGAGAACGCGGCCTGCTCGATCTCGGCGAAGAAGTTCTGCGGGTTGCGGTTCAGCGTGAACGTGCCCACCTTGATGCGCGGGTAGTCCTTCTTCGACCAGGTCTTGGTGAGGTCGAAGGGGTTGAAGCGGTAGGCCTTGGCTTCGTCGTACGGCATGATCTGCACGTACACGTCCCACGAGGGGTGGTCGCCGCGGCTGATCGCATCGAACAGGTCGCGACGGTAGTAGTCGGCATCCGATCCGGCGAGCTTCTCGGCCTCGTCGGCCTCCATGGTCTCGGAGCCCAGGGTGGACAGGAAGTGGTACTGCACCCAGAAGCGCTCTCCGGCCGCGTTCACCCACTGGTACGTGTGCGAGCCGTAGCCGTTCATGTGCCGCCAGCTGCGCGGGAGGCCGCGGTCGCCCATGAGGTACGTGACCTGGTGGGCGGTCTCGGGGGAGAGGGTCCAGAAGTCCCACTGCATGTCGGCGTCGCGGAGTCCGGAGTCGCCCAGGCGCTTCTGCGAGTGGATGAAGTCGGGGAACTTCATCGCATCGCGCAGGAAGAACGTGGGGGTGTTGTTGCCGACGATGTCGAGGTTGCCCTCGGTCGTGTAGAAACGCAGCGAGAAGCCGCGGACGTCGCGCCAGGTGTCGGGGGAGCCCTGCTCGCCGGCGACCGAGGAGAAGCGGAGGAGAGTCTCGCTCTCCGCCCCGGGCTGGAAGACGGCTGCCCGCGTGTACGCCGAGACGTCCTCCGTGACGACGAAGGTTCCGAAGGCGCCGCCGCCCTTGGCGTGGGGGTTGCGCTCCGGCACCCGCTCGCGGTTGAAGGAGGCGAGCTTCTCGACGAGGTAGCGGTCGTGGAGGACCGTGGGGCCGTCGGCGCCGACCGTCAGGGAGTGCGCGTCACTCGCGACCGGGGTGCCGGTCTGCGTCGTGGTGGCGGGTTTCGGTGTGGCAGGGTTCGTCATGGTGTTCTCCTTCTGCGTGCAGGCGCGACGAACACCCCCGTCATGAAGGGGTGAGCGCCGGATGCGCCTACGCGGCGTTCTGGCAACTGGGGCAGACGCCCCAGAAGGTGACCTCGGCGGTCTGGACGGTGAATCCCCCCGCCGAGGACGGATGGAGGCACGGCGCCTCGCCGACGACGCAGTCCACATCGCCGACCGCACCGCAGGAGGTGCAGACGACGTGGTGGTGGTTGTCGCCGATGCGTCGTTCATAGAGGGCCGCAGAGCCTGCCGGTTCGATCCGACGGATGAGGCCCGCCGCCGTCAGGTCCGCGAGGATGTTGTGCACCGACTGGATCGACGTGGTCGGGAGCACGGAGGACACGGTGCGGAAGATCCGCTCCGCATCCGTGTGGGGCATGGAGTCCAGAGCCTCGAGCACGGCGACGCGCCCCGCGGTCGCACGCAGCCCGGCGCCGTGAAGCACCGAGTCGAAGTCTGTCTCCATACCCCCGAGTCTACCGCTTCTTTTGAGTGATTCAAAAGAACGGCGTGTCGGCGTCTGTGGATCCTCAACTTTCGAATCGCTCAAATGGCGCCAAGAAGGCGCTGGACACGACCGTTTGCGCGATTCGAAAGGGGAGGGCTGGCAGGTCAGACGAAGCGGACGGTCTGCTGCAGACGGGTGCGCACGTCGAACAGCTCGTTCCCACCGATCGCCCGCGCGCCGGGCACGCCCTGGCGCAGCACCATGGCGAGCGCACTGCGTCGAACCACCACGACCGGGACTCCCCGACTGGTGCCCAGCGGGGTGACGGCCTGTGCGAGGTCGTCATCGGGCAACACCACGATGGCGCCGCTGAACCGGACGCGTGCAGCCTTGGCGATTGTGCGCATCCGGCGCAGTGCCGCGGTGACGGGCGCGCGCGTGCCGAGGCTCGGTCCCGTGATCTCGCCGCGTCGGAAGCCGACGACCCCGCCGAAGTCCTCCGACATCACGCCGTAGAGACCGGACGGGCCGAGGATCACGTGGTCGAGCTTGTCATCGGCCTCGGCTCCGGCCACGACATCGTGCCAGACGGTGAAGCCCATGCCGAGGTCCGAGACCGTGCGGGCCGTGGCCTCTTCCGCGAGAGCATCGGCGAGGAGGCGGCGCACCTCACGCGGTGCCGAGCGCACGAGAGCGGGGTCGTAGGGGTCGGGCACCTCGACGCCGCGGCCTGCCCATTCGCGGATGAGCGTCAAGTAGCGCTCCCGCCTCCAGCCGCCGGGGTGACCGTAGGAGCGGGCGCGCGGACGTGTATCGGTGCGGGTGGCGGGAGGCCGCCACCCGCTCCACTCGGCACCGGGCTCGGAGGCCGCCGCCCCGGTCACGCCTGTTCGGCGGTCGTAGGCGGCACGGCTCTCGGCGGTGCCGACCAGCTCCCACGCGCGCTGCACCTGGATGAAGACCGCTGCGTCGCCGCCCGTGTCCGGATGCGTCTGTCGAAGGCGCAGACGGTAGGCGCGACGGAGACCGTCCTCATCGATCGAGGGGTCGACACCGAGGACCTCGTAGGCCGACGCCGAGAGCGGACTGTCGAACATCGCTCTCCCTCCGCGACCGCGGCATCCAGGATATCCACCGCTCGGTGGGTGTTTGCTCCGCCCCCTCCCGTTCGAATCGCTTGAATGGTCGCATCGCGGCACAGAATGCGACCA
The DNA here is from genome assembly GCF_020524545.1 of Microbacterium paraoxydans. Taxonomy (GTDB): domain Bacteria; phylum Actinomycetota; class Actinomycetes; order Actinomycetales; family Microbacteriaceae; genus Microbacterium; species Microbacterium paraoxydans_C. The sequence goes on from NZ_JAIVLG010000008.1 coordinate 61,338, forward strand.
TAGCTCGATCGTCGAAGACGACATCGTCGTTGATCGAGTCGCGCTCGCTGACGATGTACGAGCTGTCTGTGGCGATGGGCCTCGAGT
>NZ_JAIVLG010000009.1 GCF_020524545.1 Microbacterium paraoxydans
ATCGCTTGAATGGTCGCATCGCGGCACAGAATGCGACCATTCAAGCGATTCGAAACAAGGGGGGACGGGGTCAGGCGGGCACGTCGACGATGCGCTCGACTCCGAGCTCAGGGACGACAGCTCCCGCGGATGCGGCTGCCAGGTCGTCGGCGAGTCGGGGGAGCTCCGCCTCGGGAGCCCACAGCTCGAGCGTGGCGGTCGCCCCATACACGGGTTCGCCCAGCATCGCGCCGTGCTGCACGGCCCATTCGCGCAGCAGGTTGTCGTAGCGACCCGCGTCGGAGTGCGACACGTCGAGCGTCACCTGCCGCAGCGCCGCCCGGCGTACGAGGGCTGTGCGGTCGAGCGCCTCGGACACGGCGGAGGAGTAGGCACGGACCAGCCCGCCCGCCCCGAGCTTCACCCCGCCGAAGTACCGCGTCACCACCGCGACCACATCGGTCAGGTCACGCCGGCGCAGCACTTCGAGCATCGGGATCCCCGCTGTGCCCGAGGGCTCGCCGTCATCCGACGATCGGGCCTGATCGCCGAGCAGCCCGGTGACCATCGCGGTGCAGTTGTGGTTGGCGTCCCAGGCCCTCTTGCGGATCCCGGAGATCACCGCCTCGGCCTGCTCGACCGAGGTCACGGGCGCGATGTGCGTGACGAAGCGCGACTTGCGGATGACCGTCTCGTGCTCGACCGCGGCGGCAATGGTCGCGGGGTAGGTGCGGGAGGAGGTCACCCACCTCACGTTACCCAGGCCGCATACTGCAGCGAGAGCGGATCCATCGAATGGTGGAGACCCGCCTCCGTCCCCCGCGCGATCCACGGGGCAGCGTCGGCGGCTGGACTGGAACCATGCTCCGCACTCTCCGCTCCCTCCCCCTGTGGCTCACCTCCCGTCGCGGCGCGTGGGTCTCCCTGCTGATCGCGGTCGTGGCGTTCTCGGCCCTACTCGGCGCGCTCGGACGGGCGTCGCTTCCGGCCGGCACCGACGACGCCCCGCCCGACTCCGATTCCGCTCGAGCGGCGGCTCTGGCGGAGCAGTTCCCCGATGCGGACGAGCACACGGTGCTGCTGGTCGCGGCCCGCGACGACGGCGAGGAGCTCCGCGACGCCGACCTCACCGCGCTCGGCGCGCTTTCGTCCGAGGTCGAGGCGGAGACCGGGCACGAACCGCGCGGCCCGATCGTCAGCGAGGACGGCGAGGCCGCGGCGATCCAGGCGACGCTGAGTCTCAGTGACGAGGAGGATGCCGCCGCCGAGGCCGTGCACGGTCTGCGCGACATCGTGGCGGAACACCCGATCGACGGGGTGAGCGTGCAGGTCACCGGTGGCCCCGCATTCGGGGTGGATGTCGCTTCCGCGTTCGACGGCGCCGACTTCACCCTGCTGATCGTGACGCTCGGGATCGTGGCACTCCTCCTGATCGTCACCTACCGCTCGCCCGTGCTCTGGGTGATCCCGCTCGTCGTGGTCGCCCTCGCCGACCAGCTGGCGAACAAGGCGACCGCGGCGATCGGCGCCGGGCTCGGCCTGCAGTTCGATTCCGGGATCGTGAGCGTCCTCGTCTTCGGGGCCGGGACGAACTACGCCCTGCTGCTCATCTCGCGCTACCGGGAAGAACTCGCCCGCGACACGGACCACCGTCGTGCGCTCGTCGCTGCGTGGCGGTCCACCGCCCCCGCGATCGTCGCCTCGAACGTCACCGTGGTCCTGGCGCTGTCGACGCTGGCGCTGGCGGTCATCCCCGGAACCCGCGGTCTCGGCATCGCCTCGGCCGTCGGACTGCTCATCGCCCTCGCCGCCGTGCTGCTGGTCCTGCCGCCCGCGCTCGCCGTGTGCGGGCGCCGACTCTTCTGGCCGTTCGCGCCGCGTGTGGGAGACGCCGCCACCACCGGTCGCGTGTGGGGCCCGGTGGCTCAGCGCGTCTCCCGTCGCCCGTGGGTGCCGCTGTTCGGCGGACTCGCGCTGCTCGGTGTCCTCGCCGGTGGTCTGGCCGGGGCATCCGTCGGGCTCACCCAGGTCGAGAAGTTCCGGGTCGAGTCCGAGTCGGCGGCCGGTCTCACCGTTCTGGGCGAGCACTTCCCGGCGGGCGAGGCGCAGCCGATGATCGTGATCGCCGGCACGGCCGACGCGGACGCCGTCACTGCGGCGATCGAGGATGTCCCCGGCGTGCTCCGGGTCACGACCACCGGGGAGAGCACCGACGGCACCCTGTCGCGGGTGCTCGTGGTCGGCGAGCCGGCACCGGGCACGACCGAGAGCCTCGATCTGGTCAGTGCGGTGCGCGAGGCCGCGGCGTCGGTGCCGGGGGCGGATGCCGTGGTCGGCGGACCCGTCGCCGCGGATCTCGACGCGCGCGAGGGCAATCAGCGCGATCTGCGGCTCATCGTCCCGCTCGTGCTCGCGGTGAGTCTCGTCGTGCTGGTCGTGCTGCTGCGTTCCCTGGTGGCACCGCTGCTGCTGCTCGCGGTGAACATCCTCAGCGCGGTCGCGGCGATCGGTGCGGGCACGTGGCTGAGCCGCGTCCTGTTCGGATGGGACGCGCTCGACCTGCAGGTCCCTCTGCTGTCGTTCCTGTTCCTCGTGGCGCTCGGGATCGACTACACGATCTTCCTCGTCCATCGCGCCCGGACGGAGGCGCACACGGTCGGCACGCGGCAGGGGATGGTGCGATCCGTCACCGCGACGGGCGGGGTGATCACCAGTGCCGGAGTCGTGCTCGCGGCGGTGTTCGCCGCACTCGGGCTGCTGCCCCTGGTCACGCTCGGACAGATCGGGCTCATCGTCGGGATCGGCGTGCTCGTCGACACCTTCGTCGTGCGCACCCTGGTGGTTCCCGCGATGTTCGCGATCGTCGGCGAGCGGCTGTGGTGGCCGGGGAAGGTCGACGGCGCCGGATCCCGCGCCGATCGACCCGGAGACCGACCGCGCGGGGGAGAATACGAGGATGCCGCAGTCGCCGTCCCCGCAGACGCGGGCTGAGCGTCCCGGCCGCGTCGACCCCGCGGCAGGGATCCGCGCGCCGCGCACGTGGGCGAGTCTGGTCGGGTCGATCCGGATCGGGCAGGCCGTCATCACGGTCGTGCTGCTCGTGATCGGTGCCTGGCGGGCGGCCGCCGACGGCGTGCCGCTGCCGTGGGTGCTCGCCCTCGCCCTCGTCTTCGCGGGGTGGTACGGCGGGGGACTGCTGCTCGGTGAGCGCACCTCCGACCGCCGTCTGGCGACGTGGTGGCTGCTGGGGCTGACGCTCATCTGGCTCGGCGCCGTCGTGGTGTCGCCGGAGTTCGTGTGGCTCGCGTTTCCCCTGTGGCTGCTCGCCGGGTTCGTGATGCGCCTGCGCTGGGCGCTGCTGCTGAGCGCGGTGGTGCTCGCGGTCGTGGTCACCGCTCCGCTGCTGCACACCGGCAGCACGACCTACGCGAACGTGATCGGACCCCTCGTCGGAGGGATCTTCGCTCTCGGCATCTCCCGCGGCTATCTCGAACTCGTGCGCGACGGGCGGGAACGGCGTCGACTCATCGCTTCGCTCGTCGCGACGCAGGAGGAGATGGCGGCCCTGCAGGACGAGCTCGCCCGCACCCAGCGCGAGTCGGGGGCGAGTGCGGAACGCACCAGGGTCTCGCGCGACATCCACGACACGGTCGCGCAGAGCGTGTCGTCGATCGGCATGCTGGCGCGTTCGGCGCTGGAGGCGGATGATCCGGCGCAGCGCGCCCGTGCGCTCGAGCAGATCGGTGCGCTCGCCACGGAGGGGATGGCGGATGCGCGGCGCATCGTGAACGCCCTGATGCCCGCCGAACTCGAGTCCTCCGCCCTCGGCGATGCCCTCGCCCGCATGCTCGAGCGTCTCACCGAGGAGACCGGGATCGAGGCGACGCTGCACGCCGACGACGACCTCCCGTCGCTCGGGATCGACGCGGAGGTCGCCCTGTTGCGCACGGCGCAGTCGGCTCTCGCGAACGTCCGCTCCCACTCCGGGGCCTCCCGGGTCGTGGTCACCCTGGCCGACGCCGGTGACGCGGTACGGCTCGACATCGTCGACGACGGGATCGGCTTCGACGCCGGACGCTGGAATGCGCAGGGCGGCGTCGGCGGCCGGGGCGGGGGCTACGGTCTGCGGTCGATGCGCGCGCGGCTGCGGGAACTCGGAGGGGGCCTCGACGTGGAGAGCGCCCCGGGCGACGGCACCGCGCTGTCGGCCCACGTTCCGCTCGGCGCGGCGGCGCCGGCCCGGCACGTGACGGGAGGAGAGGGGTGAGCCCCCTGACCGTGCTGCTCGTCGACGACCACCCGATCGTCCGGGCCGGTGTGCGCTCGCTGTTCGACCGCCGGGATGACGTCGAGGTGGTCGGGGAGGCGGCGTCCGGCGAGGAGGCTGTGGCGCTCGCGCGGCACCTGCATCCCGATGTCGTGCTCTGCGACCTGCGGCTCGGTGAGGGCATGGACGGCGTGCAGACGACAGCCGCGCTCCGGGGGCTGGACCCGGCGCCGGCCGTGCTCATCCTGACCACGTTCGACCGTGACACCGAGATCCTCGGGGCGATCGAAGCCGGCGCCTCCGGGTACCTGCTGAAGGATGTCGCCCCCGAGGACATCGTTCGAGCGATCCGTCAGGCGGCCGCGGGAGGGCTCGTGCTGACGCCGGAGCTCAGCGAGAGGGTGGTGCAGGTCATGCGCGCCCCTCGCGTGCGACTGACCGAACGCGAGCTGGACGTGCTCCGGCTGCTGGACACGGGCGCCTCGAACCGCGAGATCGCGAAGACCCTGTTCGTGACCGAGGCCACCGTGAAGACGCACCTCGTGCACGTGTTCGAGAAGCTCGGCGCCGACAGCCGTGCCCGCGCCATCGCCATCGCCCGCGACACCGGTCTGCTCTGAGTCCGCCGTACAGCCCCGAAGGCAGCTCCGCACGCGGCTGTTCGCGCCGAAGCCCGCCTGACTCTGCCTTCGAATCGCGCAACTGGCCCCATTCCTCGGGCGAATCGAGCCATTTGCGCGATTCGAAAGCAATCGAGGGCACCGCTCGCCGAATCGATTCGATAAGCTGGTTCGCGCCCCGATCCATCCCCCAGCTCTGCGAGCCGCTCCTTCATGGCCACCTCTCTCACCACGGGCCGTCCGTGGCGCGTCATCCTTGCCTTCTCCATCCCCCTCCTGCTCGGCAATGTGGTCCAGCAGCTGTACCAGTTCGCCGATGCCATCGTCGTCGGCAGGCACCTCGGCGTCACCTCGCTCGCCGCGGTGGGCGCGACCGGCAGCCTGCTGTTCCTGCTCCTCGGGTTCGCCTGGGGGCTGACGAGTGGATTCGCGATCCCGATCGCGCAGGCGTTCGGCGCCCGCGACGATGCCGCCGTGCGCCGCTCGGTCGCGACGGGTGTGTTCCTGAGCGCCATCACCAGCGTGATCCTCACGGTCGCGGCGCCGCTGCTCGCAGGCCCCATCCTCGCGCTGCTGCAGACGCCGTCCGAGCTCATGCCCGAGGCCACGGTCTTCACGCAGATCAGCTTCCTCGGCGCCAGCGCGACCATGTTCTTCAACTACCTCTCGGCGATCATCCGCGCCATCGGCGACTCCAAGACGCCCCTCGTCTTCCTCACGATCGCCTGTGGGTTGAACGTCGGACTCGTCGTCTTGATGGTCGGCCCGCTCGGTTGGGGTGTGGCGGGAGCCGCCCTCGCGACCGTCGTGGCGCAGGCGGTGTCGGTGGCGCTGTGTCTCGAGTTCGTGCGCCGCCGCCTGCCCATGCTGCACCTTCGTCGTGCCGACTGGCGCATCGGGCGGGATGACATCGCCGAGCACCTGCGTCTCGGCCTGCCGATGGGTTTCCAGGCCTCGATCATCGCGATCGGCACCCTCACCGTGCAGGTGGCCCTGAACACGCTCGGGGCCGATGCCGTCGCCGCGTACACGACGGGTTCCCGGGTCGACAGCCTCGCGGTCGCGCTGCTGTCATCGCTCGGCCTCGCGGTCTCGATGTACGTGGCGCAGAATCACGGCGGACGGCGACCAGATCGCATCCGTCGTGGTGTCGTCGAGGCGACGTGGATGGCGGTCGGCGCCGGCGTGGTGCTCGGGGGGCTGCTGATCGCCTTCGGGGCGCCGATGGTGCGTCTGTTCATCGGAGAGGGATCCGACGACGTCGTCGACATGGCGCATCGGATGCTGATCATCAACGGGTGCGGCTACTGGGCGCTCGGCATGCTGTTCGTGCTGCGCGGCGCGCTCCAGGGGCTCGGCCACACGCTCGTCCCCACCGTGACCGGCGTGATCGAGCTGGTGATGCGCGTCGGTGCGGCCATCGTCCTCGGCGCCTGGATCGGGTTCGACGGCGTCGCCCTGAGCAATCCGCTCGCGTGGGTGGGTGCCATCGTGCTGCTGGTGCCCGCGTACATCCGCGCGCATCGGGCGCTCGTGCATCTCCCCGTCGCGCCGCTCGAGGCGACCGAGACCTCGGCCATCGCGATCGTCGGACCGACCGACGGCTCGATGGTCGTGGACGCCGTCGTCACCCAGCCCGTGCGGGTGGTGCGCGCCCGCCGGCTGCGGTGGCCGAGTCGGCGCTGACCGCTCGCGACACGGCGGTCCGGCCGCTGAGATATCCGTCTGCAGGATGATGTCGATCGGACTTGAGACGGATGGCCTTTCCGCGACACACTTCTAGTGTCGAGGTAGCGGGATTTCCGCTGACGGGGGGTCGTCATGACGACAATGAGAGTGGCCAGCGATCTGGCCGCGGTGATGGTGCCGATCGGATACGTGGGTGCGGCGATCGCCGGTGCCTGCGCGATCGTGGCGGCGGTTGCGGTGATCCGCGGGTCCGGAGGGCTCGCCGGTGGGGCGGTGGGGTTGTGGATCGTCGGTGCGCTGATGAGCGTCACGGCATCCTTCGCGCAGGAATGGACGCCGTTGATCCTGTCCGGCGCAGTGCTCGTGGGGATGCTGGTGATCGGCGGTGTCGCGCGGGCCATCGTGAGCGCGTCCGGTGTCGAGCGGGCGGGGCGTGAGAAGGGCGAGGCGCTGCCCGCTCCGGTGCCGACATCGAAGCAGGCCGCCGTCGTGTCGAAGCAGGCGCGCGTGGCGACGTCACCGTCGACCGCGTCGATCGCCGTCGTCCCCTGAGCGCTCAGCGATAGTCGCGGTCGCGGTGCTGTCCGGCCTCATCGCCGGAGTCGACTCGCGCGGCCTCGCGCCCCCGCAGCTCGACACGACGGATCTTGCCGGAGATGGTCTTCGGCAGCTCGGGCACGAACTCGATGATCCGCACCCAGAGGTGCGACGACAGGCGCTCGTGGGCGTAGGCGAAGATCGCGCGGGCGGCCTCCGTCTCGGCGACCGTGGCTCCGGGGGCCAGGCAGACATATGCCTTCGGCACTGCCAAGCGAGTCGGATCCGGGCTCGGGATCACGGCTGCCTCCACCACGAGGTCGTGCTCGAGCAGCACCGACTCGAGCTCGAACGGTGAGATCTTGTAGTCCGAGGCCTTGAACACGTCGTCGGAGCGGCCGACGTAGGTGAGGTAGCCGTCGTCATCGCGCACCGCGATGTCTCCCGTGTGGTGGTAGCCGCCGGCGCGAGATTGCGCGGTCTTCTCCGGATCGTCGAAGTACCCCGCCATCAACCCGAGCGGCGGGTGTGCCAGATCGAGTGCGATCTCCCCCTCATGCTCGACGACTTCTCCGGTCACCGGGTCGAGCAACACGACGGGATAGCCGGGCAGGGGGCGCCCCATGGATCCGACCTTCACGGTCTGACCCGGGGAGTTGCCGATGCACGCCGTCATCTCGGTCTGCCCGAAACCGTCGCGGATCGTGCCGCCCCAGGCGTCCCGCACTCGGTCGATGACCTCGGGGTTCAAGGGCTCGCCCGCGCCGACCAGCTCGCGCGGAGGGTGGGTGAGACGGGCGAGGTCGGCCTGGATCAGCATCCGCCAGACGGTGGGCGGTGCGCAGAACGTCGAGACGTGGTGCGTCTCCATGACCTGCATGAGGGCGTTCGCGTCGAAGCGGGCGTAGTTGTAGACGAACACGGTCGCCTCGGCGAGGAACGGCGAGTAGAAGCTCGACCATGCGTGCTTCGCCCAGCCGGGAGAAGAGATGTTGAGGTGCACGTCGTCGGGGCGCAATCCGAGCCACCACATGGTCGACAGGTGCCCGACCGGGTAGGAGACGTGGGTGTGCTGCACGAGCTTCGGGCGGTTCGTGGTGCCCGAGGTGAAATAGAGCAGGGCGGTGTCGGACGCGGGTGTCGGGCCGTCCGGCTCGAAGTCGGCGGGGGTGTCGGTCGAATCCTCGAAGCGCTCCCACCCCGCGGGGAGGCCGTCGCCCACACCGATGCGCAGGACGCCGGGGTCGACGCCCAGGAGTCGCTCGCCGAGGGGTCCGAGGGTGATGACGGCACGGGCACGGCCGTGGTCGACCCGGTACTCGAGGTCGGACGCCGACAGGAGTGTGGACGTAGGGATCGACACGGCGCCGATCTTCGTGATCGCCAGCATCACCTCCCACAGTTCGATCGTGTTGTTCAGCATCACGATCACGTGGTCGCCGCGGCGGAGGCCGAGACCGGTGAGCCAGGCGGCGACCTGGTCGGAGCGCGTCGAGAGTTCGCCGTAGGTCCAGGTGCGCAGACTCAGGTCTGCGTCGACGATCTGCACGGCCGGGCGATCCGGCTTCTCCGCCGCGACCTGGTCGAACCAGTCGAGTGCGAAGTTGAACTCGTCGACCTCGGGCCAGGCGAACCCTGCTCGCGCGGCCGTGTAGTCCGTGGCGTGCGCGAAGAGGAAGTCCCGCATCTCGCGGATGGTCTGCGTGGCGGCGGTGGCGCTGCGGCTCATGGTGCTCCCTTGCTCGTCTTCCATCTTGTCGCGTGTTCCAGCATGTCGCGTGCGGGCTTGTCGCTGGGAGCGCAGAAACGCGCCCGACGGCCCCGTTTCCGGCACCTTTTCGATCCCGCAACCAGCGGACGGGACCGGCGGGACCGACGGGACGGGCGGGACGGGGCGGGACGGACGGGTGGGACGGGTCAGCGGGGGAAGGGGCCGGGGCCGTCGCGCAGCTCGAACACGAGCTGGGTCTCGGTGCCGCGCACGACGGGGTGGACGGTGATGTGCTCGAGGACGATGTCGCGGAGCGCCGTCGCGTCCTCCACGGCCACGTGCACGAGGAAGTCGTCGACACCGGCGACGTGGAACACCTGCAGCACCCGAGGGACGTCGGCGAGCGCATCGAACAGCGCCGTCACCTTGTCGCCCGTGTGATTCGCGAGACGCACCTTGATGATCGCCTGCAGCGGGAATCCCAGTGCCGCCCCGTCGACGCGGATGCGAGTGTCTCGGATCACCCCGCGCTCACGGAGGGAGCGGACGCGATGCGCGCAGGTCGACTCGGCGAGGCGTAGCCGGTGCGCCAGGGCCTTGTTCGTGATCTCGGCGTCGCGGGTGAGGACCGCGAGCAGTTCGAGGTCGATCTCGTCGAGTTGCGCTTTCGCCAACCTCTGGCTCCTTCTTCGGTCAGATCTTGCCCAGAATAGCGTTCTGAGTTCGATACTCGGCGGATTCTGTCGATCTCATGCAGAAGAACTGTGATTCCGGCAACGTGGAGGGATGACTGCACCGTTGCATCCCGACACCGTCGCCGTTCACAGCGGTCGTTCCGACCTCGAGGGTCTCGGGGTGCACGCGCTGCCGATCGACCTGTCGACGACCAATCCGCTCCCCGACATCGAACGCGGTGGCGACTCGTATGAGGCGATGGCCACAGGCGGGCGCCCGCCGGCGGACGGCAGCATGGTCTACGCGCGCCTCTGGAATCCCACGGTCGCCCGGTTCGAGGAGGCGCTGGCCGAGCTCGAGCATGCGGAGGCCTCGGTGGCGTTCGCGTCGGGCATGGCGGCGATGACCGCCGTGATCCTCGCGCACACCGGCGCGACGGGTGCGCGACACGTGGTCGCGGTGCGTCCGCTCTACGGCGGCACCGACCACCTGCTCGGTTCCGGACTGCTCGGTGTCGAGAACACCTACTGTCTTCCCGACGAGGTCGCCGCCGCCGTGCGTCCGGACACCGGCCTCGTCGTCGTCGAGACCCCGGCGAACCCGACTCTGGAGGTCGCCGACATCGCCGATGTGGTGCGCCAGGCGGGGTCGGTGCCCGTGGTGGTCGACAACACCTTCGCGACCCCGGTGCTGCAGAACCCGATCGACCTGGGCGCGGCGATGTCGCTGCACAGCGCCACCAAGTACCTCGGCGGCCACGGCGATGTCATCGCGGGGGTCGTCGCCTGCAGCGAAGAGACCGCGGAGGCGCTGCGCCGCGTGCGGGCGGTGACCGGGGGGCTCCTGCACCCGCTCGGGGCGTATCTGCTGCATCGCGGCCTCACGACCCTGCCGGTGCGGGTGCGGCACCAGCAGGGGAGTGCGCAGCGAGTGGTGCAGTGGCTGATCGACCGGCCGGAGGTCGCCGAGGTCTTCTACCCGGGGCTCGACGGCGATCCGCGCGGGATCCTGGACCGGCAGCTGCGCGGCACGGGCGCGATGATCGCGATCCGGATGCGAGGTGGATTCGCTGCGGCCTCCGCGGTGACGACGGCGACGCGGCTGTTCACCCATGCCGTCTCGCTCGGCGGCGTGGACTCGCTGATCCAGCATCCGGCGGCTCTCACCCACCGGCCGGTGCCGCCCGAGGCGCGCCCGGCCGCCGACGTGCTGCGGCTGTCGATCGGGTTGGAGGACGTCGATGACCTGATCGCGGATCTGGATCAGGCGTTCACGGTCGCCTCGCTCTTCCGGAGCGGTGCACCGGAAGAGGTCCTCCACGCGTAGCCGGCAGAGCCGCGTCAGAGCGAGGGGAGTCGGATCGTCCCCGTGGCGATGCGCTCGGTGGGCATCCGATCGCGATCGTAGGTGATCTCGTGATACCCGTGCGGGGTGGGCACTCCGTCGTCGTCGAGGCTCACGAACACGATCTTCTCGATCGTCAGGATGCGCTTGCGCGTGATCATGTTGCGGGCCACGGCGCGCATCGTCAGCGAGGTCGTCCCGAAGTGAGTGGCCTGCAGGCCGATCTCGATCAGGTCGCCCTGCACCGCGGAGGCCTCGAAGTTGATCTCCGAGATGTGCTTGGTGACGGCACGGTAGTTGCCGAGCTGGACGATCGCATAGATCGCCGCCTCCTCATCGATCCACTTCAGCAGGCTCCCGCCGAACAGGGAGCCGTTCGCGTTGAGGTCCTCCGGGCGCACCCACTTGCGGGTGCGGAAGTTGAGTCCGTCTTCCGACCACTGCCAGGCCGGTGCCTTCTGCTTCGCCATGAGCCCGAGGGTACGGGCCCCGTGAGTCGGCGATGTTACGGCTCGCTTTCCGCCTCCGCTCAGGGCAGAGCCGCCCACGGCAGAATCCCGCCGGACGCACGGCGGGAGGCCGCAGGCTGGCGGCATGAGCGAAGACAACCCCATCCCGCACTTCGGCCCCGAGGCCCGACGCGCGCTGTTCCACGAGCGGGTGCTCGTGCTCGACGGCGCACTCGATGACGACAACGGCACTCTGCTGATGACGCAGCTGCTCGCGCTCTCCGCCGAAGACCCCGTCGCCGACATCGCCCTCTGGATCCACTCGCCCGGCGGCTCCGTGCCGTCCATGCTCGCTATCCGCGACATCATGCGTCTCGTGCCCAACGATGTCGCGACCCTGGCCCTGGGGCTCGCCTGCAGCGCGGGACAGTTCCTGCTCTCCGCGGGCACGCCCGGCAAGCGGCGGGCCCTTCCGCACGCGCGCATCCTGATGCATCAGGGTTCCGCGGGGATCGGCGGGTCCGCCGGCGAGCTCGAGACGCAGGCCGACGATCTGCGCCACATGCGTGACACCGTGCTCGGACTCATCTCCGCCGACACCGGTCAGCCGCTCGAGCGCATCTTCGAGGACTCCCTCCACGACCGCTGGTACACCGCGACCCAGGCGCGGGAGTACGGGTTCATCGACGGGATCGTGGCGTCGATCACCGAGGTGATGCCGCGACGACGTCCGCGGGTCGGACTGGGGGTGGACGCATGAGCAGCTACACGATCCCGAACGTGATCGCGCATCACCCTCGCGGGGAGCGGGTCATGGACGTGTACTCGCACCTTCTCGCCGAGCGTGTCCTCTACCTCGGCACCGGCATCGATGCGGGCGTCGCCAACGCCCTGATCGCGCAGCTGCTGCACCTCGACGCCGACAGCCCGGAGTCCGGCATCCAGTTCTACATCAACAGTGAAGGCGGTGATCCCGGAGCGGCGCTGGCGATCTACGACACCATGCGGCACATCCGCCCGCGCATCGCCACGACCTGTGTCGGGCAGGCCATCGGTCCCGCGGCACTGCTCGTCGCCGCCGGAGAGCCCGCAGAGCGAGCCGCCCTCGCCCACGCCCGCATCGTGCTGCATCAGCCCGCGGGGCAGTCGCGCGGCGCGATCCCCGACCTGATCCTCGCGGCGGACGAGGTGGTGCGGGTGCGATCCGACATGGAGGAGATCCTCGCGGAGCATACGGGCCGCACGGTTGCGGAGTTGCGCGCCGACACCGACCGCGACCGCGTCTTCACCGCGTCCGCAGCGCGCGACTACGGCCTGATCGACACCGTTCTCGGTGCGCGCACCTGACGGGCCGACGCCGCGCCGTGCTCAGGCGGCGAGAGCGAAGGCGCCGCGCGGGACCGCGGTCACCCGGAGCTCCTCGGAGATGGCGCTCGTGAGCTCGACCAGGCTCGTGTCCAGGGCGCCCGCGATCGCGGCGATCATTTCGCTCGAGGGCTCCTTCAACCCGCGCTCGACCTCCGAGAGGTACTGCGGCGACACCCCCGCCTTCTCCGCGGTGGCGGTGAGTGTCTCCTCGCGGTCATGTCGACGTCTGCGGAGCTGGTCGCCCAGGAGGTGTCGCCACAGCGGTTCGGGTTCGCTGGGCTGGGGGCGGTCGGAACGAGGAGCGCGCGGGAACGGGACGATGTCGGCCATGCCTCACGATAAACCGGGGTATCCGGAGGCTTCGAGTGGTTCTGCTCAGAGCAGAACCACTCGGTCACAGGGCCGCGGTGACACCGGGCAGCAGCTTGCCGAGGATCGCGCTCAGCTGTTCGCGCTCCTCGGGGGTGAGCGGATCGAGCACCAGTTCCCGCACCTGCTCGACATGCACCGGAGCCGCCGTGCGCAGCATCTCCCGTCCTGCGGGGGTGAGCGCGGCCGAGAGGGTTCGCTTGTCGGTGCTGCAGGAGGTTCGGGCGACCCAGCCGCGCTCCTCGAGCGAGTCGAGGGCATGGCTCAGGCGTGAACGGCTGAGCCCTGCGATGCGCGCCAGTTCGGTCATGGTGACCACGCCCTCCCCCTGCCCGGCGAGCGTGACGAGGATGGCGTAGCGGGCGTGATTGAGTCCGACCTCCTCCTTCAGCGTGCGGTCGAGCACCTGCGGCAGGAGCTGGACGAACCGGATGACGGGGAGCCAGGTGTCCATCTCGGGGTCGTCGAGTCGCCGCGGATGCTGCCGCTCCGCCGCCATGGTGTCCTCCTCGTGTGTCACGCCGCCCGTCACGCGGCCGACAGGTCGAGCGTGTGCGCCGTGTGGTCGCGCTTGGCCTGCAGGTAGCGCGAGTTGGACTCCGACAGGTGCACCTCGGTGCGCACACGCTCGGTCACGCGGATGCCGAGCGCCTCGAGCTGCGCGGCCTTGTCGGGGTTGTTGCTGAGCAGGCGGATGCCGTCGACGCCGATCGCGTTCAACATCTGGGCGGCCACGGTGTAGTCGCGCTCGTCCTCGCCGTGCCCCAGGGCGACGTTCGCCTCGTAGGTGTCGAGACCCGCGTCCTGCAGGGCGTAGGCGTCGAGCTTGGCGTAGAGGCCGATGCCCCGGCCCTCCTGTCGCAGATAGAGCAGGAAGCCGCCATCCTGCGCGATGCGCTCGACGGCTTCGCGCAGCTGGGGCCCGCAGTCGCAGCGCTCGGAGCCGAAGACGTCCCCGGTGAGGCACTCGCTGTGCGGACGCACGAGAGGGGCGTCGCCGCCGTCGGCCGCACGTTCGAGTGCTGCACGCCAATCGCCGAGTCCGAGCAGCAGGTGCTCGCGGCCGTCGACGAGTCCGTCGAACGTGACGACATCGGCGGTCGTGGAGAAGCCGTCGCCGAAGCGCAGTGGCACGCGGACGCGCGTGCGTTCCTTGGCGACCGGAACGACGGTTGAAGTTTCAATCATGCCGGGTGCAACGCTCGATCCGTCGGAGTATTCCCGATCCGAACCCGCCTTCGAATCGCGCAAACGGTCCGATCCTGCCACCGGATGCGACCATTCACGCGATTCGAAGGCGGAGGAGGGGGGAGGGGGGAGGGGGAACGGGCGGTAGCCTCGCAGCATGAGCGACTTCGTGAGTGCCGTCGAGCTGAACGACCTGCTGACCCGGGGCGCGCCGGTGCGCGTGATCGATGTGCGGTGGCGACTGGATCGCCCGGAGGCCGGACACGACGACTACCTCACAGGGCACGTCCCCGGTGCGGTGTTCGCCGCGCTCGACACGGAGCTGTCCACCCACGGTGAGCCCTCGGAGGGGCGCCACCCGCTTCCGTCGACGGCCACCCTCCAGGCCGCGGCCCGGCGCTGGGGAGTTCGCGCGGGCGACACCGTGGTCGCCTACGACGATGCCAAGGGCACCGCGGCGGCGCGAGCCTGGTGGCTGCTGCGTCAAGCGGGAGTGGAGGTTCGAGTGCTCGCCGGCGGTCTCCGGGGGTGGCAGGCCGAAGGGTTCGAGGTCACGACCGACGATGTGAGTCCGGCACCCGGTGATGTGGTCCTCGACGACGTCGGTCGCGATGCCCTGTCGATCGACGAAGCCGCGGCCTTCCCGGAAGTCGGAGTCCTGCTCGACGTTCGCGCCCCCGAGCGGTACCGCGGCGAGACCGAGCCGCTCGACCCGGTGGCCGGTCACATCCCCGGCGCGCGAAATCTGCCGACCATGCTCCACCTCGACGACCAGGGGAGGCTGCTCGACGCCGACACCGTGCTCGCCACGTTCGCGGAGGTGGGCGTGACCCCCGGTACGCCGGTGGCCGCGTACTGCGGTTCGGGAGTGACGGCTGCCCACACCGCGCTGGTCCTGCACGAGGTGGGCATCGAGGCGAAGGTGTTCCCCGGATCCTGGAGCCAGTGGTCGAACACCCCTGGCCGTCCGGTCGCGACGGGCGATCAGCCCGGCTGATCCTCGCGGGGTCCGTAGCCCCAGCGCAGGCCGAGTGCACCGGGGCCGAACGCCCGGCGTACCAGGTGCACCGAGGTGCCTCGGGGCGGCGGGAGCGGCGTCAGGGTGACGCCGTCGGGGGTCTCCAGGTGCTCCTCGCACCAGTCCGGGATCGCGTCCGGATGGAAGCGGGTCCACACCAGCAGTTCCCTGGCCTTCTGCGCCAGCGCGTGACCGGTGTCCCGCGTCTCCGGGTAGTCGGGCGGATACTCCGCCGACCACTCGACCATTGCGGTGTCCGGTGCCGTCAGCGGAACGTCGAGTTCGAACAGGACCCCGTGGACCTCACCGTCGGGGTGGGAGTACCGCGCGGCGATCCTGCCTCCGGAGACCGCTTCGATCACGGGAGCGGGTGTGCGCACCCCGGGAGTGATCTCCAGGAATGGGATCGCCGTGATGGTGCCGACCGTCGACTGCACGATGCTGCGGGTGATGCTGTAGGCGACGTTGCCGTCGGCCCCGACATCGGTCACCGAATGCGTCGTCAGCTCTCGCGAGGTGTCGGGGTACGACGCCCCCAGCGCGTGGAAGGCGTCGATCACCGCACGCTCGAGTTCTTCCTCATCGATCGGGAACTGGTTGGGCCCGAGCGGGCCCGTGCGGTTCGTCGACCGGAGCAGCCTGCTCAGGGTGCCGACGTCGAGTCGGAGGAGGTCTTCGATGTCGGCGAGTGCGGCCAGCGACTGCACACCCTCGGGGCGCCGCGCGCCGGAGCGCCAGTAGCTCAGGGTGGCCATCGAGACGCGGTTGCCGCGGGCGTTGAGCTGCTGTTGCAACCAGGAGAGGGTCACGTCCCTGGCGTTGATCGCGTCGCGCAGCGCGTCCGCGAAGGCATCGGATCCGGATCTGCGCGCGTCATATTCGTAACTCATCACAGCCCCCCTCCGGTATGTGAAGCACACCGCCCTAGAGTGAGCATACGACCGCACGCGCATACCTCAGGGGACCGGGTGGGCATGTGGGGTCACTTGGCCGTCATCGCAGGTAGGGTGCCCGACCGTGCGAAGGCCGGCCTGACGCAGTGATGCCCCCCTTGCTGCGTACGTCGTGAAGCCCGGCAATCGATCTGGGGAGATCCGCCGGGCTTCACGAAACGTCCCCGCACGCGGGGCACTGCGGCTCCGCGCCCCGCGTAGACTGGCAGGAACACCCCGGAGGACTCTGGATCGTCATGTCTGCCCCTGCTCGCGCATTCACCATGCGCCACGTGCAATTGCTGCGCGCTCTGTTCGCCGCCGTCGCCGCTCTGATGATCACGTTCTCGTCGGACCACTCCGCCCCGGTCGGCCTCTCGGTGTTCAGCGGCTTCGTCTTCGTGACCGCGCTCGTGCAGTTTCTGGCGGCCTGGCTCGTCGTCCCCGCAGGGTCGCGCTGGTCCTTCATCCTCCTCGGGGTCGTCGGCACGCTCGCCGGTGCCGTCAGCGGCATCCCCGCCTGGCGCTCCGACGACCTGTTCTTCATCGTCGTCTCGACCTGGGCGATCCTGAGCGGCGGCATCGAGCTCCTCGCCGGCATCCGTTCCCGCAGGAACGCCGACCCGCTGTCGCGCGACGCGATCACGGTCGGCGCGCTGGGGGTGCTGCTCGGTGTGGTGCTGCTGCTGATCCCGGCCGGCTTCGTCCAGGAGTACACGATCGAGAAGGCCGGCACGTTCGAGCTGTCCGGCATCATCCTCGGTGTCGGGATGTTCGGCGGCTATGCGGCGATCGTCGCCGTCTTCCTCGGCATCGCCGGTCTCACACCGAAGCGAGTGGATGCCGACACGGCGGTCTCCGAATCGAACGACGACACCGCCGCTGCGGAGCACGGAGGAACGCGATGAGCGACGAGAAGCCCACCCGTCGGGACATCCTGCGCCCGCTGCACCTCCTGCTGATCGCGCTGGGCTGCGGCGTCTTCGCCATGGTCGTGACGCTGGTCTCGACCGGAGCCTTCACCGCCAGGGTCAACACGGCGATCGCGAACGGGAGCTACGACGGGCTGACTCCTGTGGCGCTCGGTCTCGTGGTCGGCGGCGGCGCGTTCATCGTCACGCTCCTGATCCTGGCGATGCTGATCCTGGCGGTCGACCCGGCCGATGTCACCAAGACGATCGACCGCCCCGTGTTGTACGACGAGCCCGAGCCCGAGGGCGGGGCGGACGGCGAGCAGCCCGGCCGCGCGGCTTCGTCGTGACCGGCAGGCGTGCGGCATCCGCTGCCGTTCCGCCCTCGCCCGGAATACTCGCGCCGTCCGACCGCTTGTTCCTGAAGTGACTGCCCCCGTCGACCGCGCCTCCATCGGACTCCGTTCGGCGCGAGGCCCCATCCTCGGCGCGCTGATGCTCGCGACCGGCCTCATCGCGATCGACGCCACGATTCTCGCGACCGCCGTCCCCAGCATCGTCCGCGATCTCGGCAGCTATCAGCAGTTCCCCTGGCTGTTCTCGGTGTATCTGCTGGCGCAGGCGGTGAGCGTCCCCATCTACTCGCGGTTCGCCGACACAGTGGGTCGCAAGCCGATCATCCTTCTCGGGATCGGGCTGTTCCTGCTGGGCTCGGTGCTGTGCGGGTTCGCGTGGAGCATGCCCGCGCTGATCCTGTTCCGCCTCGTCCAGGGCTTGGGGGCCGGGGCGGTGGCGCCGATGGCGATGACGATCGTGGGCGACATCTACACGGTCGCCGAGCGCGCGAAGGTGCAGGGGTACATCGCGAGCGTGTGGGCGATCTCGTCGGTGGTCGGCCCCGCGCTCGGCGGCATCTTCGCGCAGCTCGACGCGTGGCGATGGATCTTCTGGGTGAACATCCCGCTGTGTCTGATCGCCGCGTGGATGCTGCAGCTCAAGTACAAGGAGCAGAAGCAGACCCGTCGGCACCGGATCGACTACGCCGGAGCGGTCCTTCTCACGATCGGGCTCACGGGCCTGATCCTCGGGATGCTCGAAGGCGGGAACGCCTGGGACTGGATCTCCGTCCAGAGCGCGCTCTGCTTCGGGGTGGGCATCGTCGCCCTCGTGTTCTTCGCGATGGTCGAGCGGCGGGCGGCAGAGCCGATCGTCGACCTCCGCCTCGCGGCACGGCCGCTGATCCTGACGACCACGCTCGTGTCACTCGGGGTGGGGGCTCTCATGATCGGCGTCACCAGCTTCGCTCCCGCCTACCTGGAAGGGTCGCTGGGCATCGCGCCCCTCCTGTCCGGCCTCGCGGTCGCCGCCTTGACGCTCGGCTGGCCCATCGCCGCAGCGAACGTCGGCAGGCTCTACCTGCGCATCGGGTTCCGCCGCACCACCCTGATCGGGATGAGCATCGCCACGGTCGCGGCGACCGCGCTGGCCGTTGTCTCCTCCTGGCCGAATCCGTACGTGGTCTCTGTGATCGCGTTCGTGCTCGGCTTCGGTCTCGGGTGGTCGGCGGCGCCGACCCTGATCGCCGCGCAGTCGTCGGTGGGCTGGGGCGAACGCGGCGCCGTGACGGGCATGAACGCCTTCGCACGTTCCGCCGGGAGTGCCGTGGGCGTGGCGGTGTTCGGGGCGATCTCCAACGCGGTCATCGCACAGGGAGCAGGCGCCGATGATCCGCAGACGATCATCCACGCCTCGGTGTGGGTGTTCGTCGCGGTCGCGGCGACGGCCGTGCTCACGCTGCTCGCGGCCGCGTTCATGCCGCGCGATCACGTGTCCGAGCTCTCGGGCGAACCCGCGTAGCCGCGAGAGCGGGTCAGCGCGCCAGGCGCTCCGCCAGACCGGTGTAGGTCGCGGGGGTCAGCGCGAGGAGCCGCTGTTTGGCGGCGTCCCCGATCTCGAGTCCTTCGACGAAAGCGGCGAGCTCGGCGGCGCCCACCCGGTGGCCGCGCGTGAGCTCCTTGAGCAGCGCGTACGGATCGGTGATCGTCGACCGACCGGCCACCACCTCGGCGCGGATGACGGTCTGGATGGCCTCAGCGAGGACCTCCCAGTTCACGTCGAGGTCGGCGAGCAGCACGTCGCGTGAGAGCGAGATCGCGTTGAGCCCGCGGCGCAGGTTGTCGAGCGCGAGCAGCGAGTGACCGAAGGCCACGCCGATGTTGCGCTGCGTGGTGGAGTCGGTGAGGTCGCGCTGCAGGCGGCTGGTGACGAGGGTCTGGCCCAGCGATGCGAGCAGGGCGCCCGAGATCTCGAGGTTCGCCTCGGCGTTCTCGAAGCGGATCGGGTTGATCTTGTGCGGCATCGTCGACGAGCCGGTGGCTCCGGCGACCGGGATCTGCGCGAAGTACCCGAGCGAGATGTAGGTCCAGACGTCCGTGGCGAGGTTGTGCAGGATCCCGCCGGCGTGCCGCACGCGGTCGTAGAGCTCGACCTGCCAGTCGTGCGACTCGATCTGGGTCGTGAGGACGTTGAAGCCCAGTCCCATGCCCTCGATGTACTCGCGGGCGATCGTCGGCCAGTCGGCGTCGGGGTCGGCAGCGAGATGCGCCGACCAGGTGCCGGTCGCACCCGAGAACTTGGCGAGGTAGTCGGAGGCCGCGATCTGACCGCGCACGCGCTCCAGGCGCCAGGCGAACACCGCGAGTTCCTTGCCCATGGTCGACGGGGTCGCGGGCTGGCCGTGCGTGCGCGAGAGCATCGCCG
Organism: Microbacterium paraoxydans; assembly: GCF_020524545.1. Taxonomy (GTDB): domain Bacteria; phylum Actinomycetota; class Actinomycetes; order Actinomycetales; family Microbacteriaceae; genus Microbacterium; species Microbacterium paraoxydans_C. The sequence goes on from NZ_JAIVLG010000009.1 coordinate 19,818, forward strand.
CGTCGGCGTGCTCGACGGCGAGTTCACGGAGCTTCGCGATGACCGCGTCGAGGCCGGGGAGCCAGACCTGCTCGACCGCGCGCTTCACGGTGAGGGCGTAGGAGGCGGAGTTGATGTCCTCGCTCGTGGCGGCGAAGTGGGTGAGCTCGGCGATGGCGTCGAGGCCGAGTGTCGAGAGGCGGTCACGCACGAGGTACTCGATGGCCTTCACGTCGTGCTGGGTGACGGCTTCCTTCTCGGCGAGCCAGTCGATCTCGGCCTGGCCGAAGTCGCGGTACAGCGCGCGCAGGCGGTCCTTGTCGGAGTCCGAGAGCGGTGTCGTCTCGAACAGCGAGCGGTCGGTCAGGGCGATCAGCCACTCGACCTCGACCTCGACGCGCGCGCGGTTGAGGCCGGCTTCGGAGAGGAAGTCGGCGAGACCGGTGACGGCGCCGCGGTAGCGGCCGTCGAGCGGGCTCAGGGGCTGCGGCGGGAGCGAAGGCTGGAAAGTCAGGGGAATCCTCCTGATCGGGCCCCTCAGATGCGGGGCGTGCGGGGCTGGCGCAGGGCGGGCTCGAGTTGGCGGAACAGACCCCGGGTCGCCGTCTCAATCATACCGAGCACCGAATCGAACATCTCCGCGCCCGCGTAGTAGGGGTCGGGGACATCGTGCGTCGACGCGTTCGGGTCGAAGGCCATCAGCAGGGTGACCTTGCCCTCCTCGTCTTCGTCGCGCGCCCACTCCCGCAGGATGCGCTCGTGCGTGCGGTCGAGTGCGACGACGAGGTCGTTCTCGCCGAAGGAGGCGAACGTGAACTGCCGTGCGCGGTGCAGCGAGCCGTCGTATCCGCGGCGGGAGAGCGAGTCGATCGTGCGTTCGTCGGCGCGCTCGCCGAGGTGCCAGTCTCCGGTTCCCGCACTGCGGGAGACGATGCGCGAGCCGAGTCCCTGCTTCTCGGCGAGGTCGCGGAAGACCACCTCGGCCATGGGGGAGCGGCAGATGTTCCCCGTGCACACGAAGATCACGCGGAAGGGAACGGGGGCTGTCACAGGTACATTCTGCCCGCCTCCGGCCATCCTGCACAGCGTGGGGGAGCTCCCGTCTCTCCACTGGCTGCGGGATTCGCGCTCGGAGCCGTTGGCCGATCGCGCAGGCTGAAGCCATGTACTCGCTCGCCCCTGGTCGTGTCTCCACCTCTGCCGAACTCTGGGCTCGGCTCGTCGCCCATCAAGCGATCGGGTCGGCCGTCTCGACACTGGAGGAGGCCGGTGCGGCGCTCGTGGAACTCGTCGACGACGCGGACTGGCAGTCAGAAGGGTTCCGTGCGCTGCACGACCTGCTGGGGCGGCTTCGCGATGAGACGGGCGCTGAGCTCGGGCGGCTGACGGTCCGGGAGTGGGAACTCGGAGGGCACGGGTGAGCGGGCTCGAGATCGGGCATGGCGGCGCGATCGCCGTCGACACCGGACAGTTGCGCGACCTCGGGTCCCGCCTGCGCGGGGTGGCCGAGCGCTACGAAGAAACCCGCGCTGCGGTCCTGCGCGCACAGGAGGCGATCCTGTCCGCGCCGGCCGCCTGCCCGGAGGTCGACGTGAACGCCCTGGGAGTGAGCGTCGAGCGCCTCGGCGCACTGAGGGCTGAGCTCGATGACGCGTGCGTGGGGACCGAGCTGATGGCCGATGCTTTCGAGGTGGTCGAGCTGCGGGCCGAGGTCGAGGCGCTCGCTCTGACCGATGCCGCGGCTGCGGCCGTCGCGGAGGCGCGTCTCGCGCAGCTGGTGAGCGGCGACGAGCGGGTCGGGGTGATGGCCGCGTGGCTGGTGGAGGACTGGGAGGATCGGCGGTTCCAGGGAGTGGGCCGCCAGTTCGATGCGGGAGGCCTGCTGTCGCCCCTGTTCTTCGCGGGCGCGTTCATCGGCGTCACCACAGGACTCGGTGCGGTGGGCACGGGGGCACCGCTGAAGGGACAGGCGGATCCGGTGCGGGTGACTGCGGTCAAGGCCTCGACCCCGGCCGCGCCGCAGGACCTCGCCGGCGCGCTCCGTCGGATGCCGTCCGCGACCGCGCAGGTGGCGGTGGAGAAGTACACGATGTCCGACGGCGCGACTCGCTACGTGACGTACATCTCGGGCACGAGGAACGGTGTGCCCTGGGCGGGCGGAGAGGAGGAGCCGTGGGACATGAAGTCGAACGTCGAGCTCTATCAGGGCCACAGGTCGGCGTCGTATCAGGCGACCCTCGACGCGCTGGCGGCGGCGGGGGCGGAGCCGGGCGACCGCGTCGACGTCGTCGCCTACTCGCAAGGGGGCATGATCGCCGCGCACCTGGCGACGGAGAGTCCGTACGACGTCGGCATGCAGGTGACCGCGGGGAGTCCGCAGCAGCCTCTGCTGGGGGACGATCAGACGCTCATCCAGCTTCGGCATTCCGATGACCTGGTCTCGAACCTCGCCGCGGGAGGGTCTGCGGCAGGCACCGGGTCGGCGGACAGTTTCACGGCGACGCGCGTCGGTGATCCCCGGGCCGGGCTTCAGGATCTCGCGCTGCGTGCCCACGCGCTCGAGACGTACATCGAGACGGCTGAGATGGTGGATGCGTCCGATGATCCACGGGCCGAGGCGCTCGACGCCTACTGGGCCGAGCTCGCCACCGCGGCGGAGGTCGAACGCACCGAGTATCGTGCCGAGAGAACGCCCCGGTGATGGGGATCTCAGTCGCGGCGCGAGTTCTTGTTCTGCGGGCGCAGGATGAAGCCGAAGATGCCGTTGATCACCGAGATGATGAGCGCGGCGAGCACGCCCCACCAGAAGTCCCCGACCGCGAGGCCCCATCCGAAGCCGCTCGTGATCCACGCCGTCAACCACAACAGGAAGCCGTTGATGACGAAGCCGATCAGGCCGAGTGTGAGGATGTAGAGGGGGAACGCCACGATCTTCACCACCGTGCCGATGATCGTGTTCACGAGCGCGAAGATCGCGGCCACCGCGAGCAGGGTGAGCACGAGCTGCAGGGTCTCACCGGGAGGGAAGGCCGTGATGGTCACCTGCAGGGCGGGGATCAGTGTGACCACCCAGAGGGCGAAGGCGTTGACGACGACACGGATGATGAAGCGCATAGTCCGACCAGTGTCCCACGGGCGTCCGCGGGTGTCAGCCCGTGGGGGCGCTGACCGTGCGGATGCTCAGCGCCGATTCGACCGGAACAGTGCGGCGATCTCATCGAGATCGGCGAGGTTCTGCGCGGCACGGAGGATGAGATCGAAGGCGACCTCCGTGTCCATGTCGATGAGGACGCTGTTCATCTCGAGGAAGGTGAGAGTGATGACCCAGGAGAAGCGCTTGTTGCCATCGAACAACGGGTGGTTCTGGCTCAGTGACGACAGGAGAGCGGCAGCCTTCACGTCGAGGTCCGGGTAGGCCTCGACACCGAACATCGAACTGGAGGGGCGTGCCAGTGCGGAGGAGAGCAGGCCGATGTCTCGGATGTGGAGGCCCAGTTCCTCGGCGACCGCGACGGCGTGTGGAAGCTCGACGTACCGGGTCACGCGTCTTCGAGCTTCTTGAGAAGGTCGGCGTACCGGTCGGCGATGCCGCGGGCGATGGTCACCGCCTGCTCGGTGGTCACCTCTTCGCGGAGGAAGCGATCCGCCGCCTCGATCAGGAGGGCGTGCTTGGACGTGTGTCGTCGCGATGCCAGCTCGCCGAGCTGTGCATCGAGTTCTTCCGGGAGTCGCACCGTCATAGCCATACCAAAATGGTACCACCGCGCACCCGGCGAGAACAGGGGAGTATCGACACTCCTGCCCTGGCCGCAGCCCTCGTAGACTCGACGTCGTGACCGAGCCGATCCTGCCCCGCATTCGTCCTGCCATCGCCGCCCTCGCGCCGTACCGTCAGGGCAAGCAAGCGGGGCCAGACGCGTTCAAGCTCTCCAGCAACGAGAACCCCTTCGATCCGCTGCCCGCTGTGTTGGAGGCACTGGAGCGGACGACGCCGGTCAACCGCTACCCGGATGCCACCGCGACCCGTCTGCGCGAACGACTCGGTGCTCGCTACGGCGTCGAGCCCGATCAGGTCCACGTCGCCTCCGGCAGCGTCTCGATCCTGCATCAGCTGATCCTGGCGACCGCGTCGGAGGGCGATGAGGTCATCTACGCCTGGCGGTCCTTCGAGGCGTATCCGAGCCTGCCGCTCGTGGCGGGCGCGACCGGGGTGCAGGTGCCGCTCACCGCGGACTCCCGGCACGACCTCGGTGCCATGGCCGACGCCGTCACCGACCGCACGGGCGCGATCATCCTGTGCACGCCCAACAATCCGACCGGGCCCATCATCACCTCGGCGGAATTCGCCGCTTTCGTCGAGCGCGTCCCGAACGACGTCCTGATCATCCTCGACGAGGCGTACGCCGAGTTCGTCACGGCACCCGATGCGGTCGACGGTCTCGCCGAGCGGGTGTTCGACGCGCACCCGAACGTCGTGGTGCTGCGGACGTTCTCCAAGGCGTACGGCCTCGCCGGGCTCCGCGTCGGCTACGCGATCGGGCACGAGAAGGTGCTCGACGCCGCACGCACCACGGGAATCCCGCTGTCCGTCACCTCGGCCGCGGAGAACGCCGCGATCGCGAGCCTCGACGCCGAGGCGGAGCTCCTCGAACGCGTCGCCGTGATCGTCGAGCGACGTGATCGCCTGGTGCAAGGTCTCCGCGCGCAGGGCTGGGACGTCCCGGACTCCCAGTCGAACTTCGTGTGGCTGCCCACGGGGGAGAGCACCGACGAGGTCGCCGCGGCCTTCGTCGCCGGCGACCTCATCGTCCGTCCGTTCTCCGGCGACGGCATCCGCATCTCGGTCGGCGAGGAAGCCTCCATCGCTCGCGTGCTGGAGGTTGCGGCTTCCGTCCGCTGAATGCCTCCCGCGGGCGTCATCGCCCGTGTTTCTCCGGTTTCCGGGCAGTTGCAAGGGTGTCCTAGGTATGCGTGACCGGGCATGCGGGCGCGGGTAGCGTGAGAGCGTGACCACCTCCGAGACACCCCTTGTGAGCGTTCTGGACGAGACCGGACGGTACGCGCCGACCCCCGCCGCTGAGCGATACCTTCCTCTGATCGAGGCGATCGGTGATGCCGAGCTCGAGCAGTTCTACCGGGACATGGTCGTCATCCGCGCGATCGACACCCAGGCGACGAACCTGCAGCGGCAGGGGCAGCTGGCGCTGTGGCCGCCGAGCCGGGGCCAGGAGGCGGCGCAGGTCGGCTCCGGTCGCGCCGCCCGCGCGCAGGACACCATCTTCCCCTCGTACCGGGAGCACGTGGTCACCCGCATCCGGGGCGTCGACCCAGTCGACATCATCAAGCTGATGCGCGGCGTCTCGCACGGTGGGTGGGACCCGACGGATCCCAAGAACGGCAACACCCGGCTCTACACGCTCGTGCTCGGCTCCCAGGCGCTGCACGCGGCCGGCTACGGCATGGGCCTCGCCTTCGACGGACGCACCGGCACCGGTGATCTCGATCGTGACGAAGCGGTCATCGTCTACTACGGCGACGGCGCCTCCAGTCAGGGCGACGTGCATGAGGCGATGGTCTTCGCCGCGAGCTACCAGGCGCCGACCGTGTTCTTCCTCCAGAACAACCACTGGGCGATCTCGGTGCCGGTCTCCACGCAGTCGCGCGTGCCGCTCGTGCAGCGCAGCGCGGGCTACGGCATCCCGAGCGTCCGCGTGGACGGCAACGATGTTCTCGCCAGCTACGCGGTCTCCCGCACCGCTCTCGACGAGGCCCGCAGCGGCAAGGGGCCGCAGGCGATCGAAGCCGTCACCTACCGGCTCGGCGCGCACACGACGAGTGACGATCCGACGAAGTATCGCGGCAGTGACGAGGAGCAGTACTGGGCGGGTCGCGACCCGATCGTCCGGATGCGCGCGTTCCTCGAAGGCCGCGGAGCATCGGCGCAGCTGTTCTCCGACGTGGAGGCCGAGGCAGCGGATGCTGCGGAGGATCTGCGTGCCCGCACCGTGGAGCTCGGGCCGCCCAGCGCCGACAAGATGTTCGACCACGTGTACAGCGAGCCGCATCCGCTGATCGACCAGCAGAAGGCCTGGCGCGCGCAGTACGAAGCGTCGTTCGAAGGGGGAGCCCAGTGACTCTGGAGACGATGCCGCTCAGCAAGGCGCTGAACGCGGGGATGCGAAAGGCCATGGAGAACGACCCGAAGGTCGTGCTCATGGGCGAGGACATCGGCAAGCTCGGCGGCGTCTTCCGCGTGACGGAGCACCTGCAGCGCGACTTCGGCGACCGTCGGGTGCTCGACACCCCGCTCGCCGAATCGGGGATCGTCGGCACCGCGATCGGCATGGCGATGGCGGGTTTCCGTCCGGTCATCGAGATCCAGTTCGACGGTTTCGTCTTCCCCGCGTTCGACCAGATCACCACGCAGCTGGCGAAGCTCACCAACCGGCACGAGGGCGCGATCAGCATGCCCATCGTGATCCGCATCCCCTACGGCGGGCACATCGGCGCGGTCGAGCACCACCAGGAGAGCCCGGAGGCGTACTTCGCGCACACCCCCGGCCTGCGCGTGGTTTCCCCGTCGACGCCCAATGACGCGTACTGGATGATCCAGGAGGCGATCGCGTCCAACGACCCCGTGATCTTCATGGAGCCGAAGAGCCGCTACTGGCAGAAGGGCGAGGTCGAGCTCGACGCGTCCGCCGTGCCGCTGCACTCCTCGCGCGTCGTGCGCACCGGCAGCGACGTGACCCTCGTCGGACACGGGGCCATGGTCACCACGCTGCTGCAGGCTGCGGCGCTCGCCGACGCCGAGGGGACGAGCTGCGAGGTGGTCGACGTGCGCTCGCTCTCGCCGGTCGACTACGAGCCCATCCTCGACTCGGTGCGCAAGACCGGACGTATGGTCTACGCGCAGGAGGCGCAGGGGTTCGGCAGCATCGGCGGCGAGATCGCGGCGACCGTGATGGAGCGCGCGTTCTACGCGCTCGAAGCTCCGGTGCTGCGCGTCTCCGGCTACGACACCCCGTTCCCGCCCGCGAAGCTCGAAGGCACCTACCTCCCGGATGCCGACCGCGTCCTGGAAGCCGTCGACCGCTCCCTGGCCTACTGACCGTCTTTCCATGTGTGCAACTCCTCAAGAAACGCTCGGACGGGGCTCGAAACCCGTCCGGATGACGCGTTCGGCGTCGAATCTGCGGAGTTGTGCACGCGGTCCACGAGAGGATCAATCATGAGCACGCAGAACTTCAACCTCCCTGACGTCGGCGAAGGCCTCACCGAGGCCGAGATCGTGGCGTGGAAGGTCGCACCGGGCGACACGGTCGCGATCAACGACGTGATCTGCGAGATCGAGACGGCGAAGTCGCTCGTCGAGCTGCCCTCGCCGCACGCCGGCGTGGTGGGCGAACTCCTCGTCGAGGAGGGAGCGACCGTCGAGGTCGGCACGCCCATCATCACGTTCGTGAGCGATGCCGCGGCCCCCGCTCCCCCCGCGACTCCGGCCCCCGCCGTCGAGGAGGGTGGCGGGTCGGTGCTCGTCGGCTACGGCAACGGCGGCGGTGCCACCTCGCGGCGCAAGCGTCCGGCTGAGCGCCCCGTACGCTCTTCGGTCGGCGTGATCGCGAAGCCGCCGATCCGCAAACTCGCGCGCGACCTCGGCGTCGACCTCACGACCGTGACCCCCACCGGCGTCGACGGTGAGGTCACCCGGGACGACGTCATGAAGCACGCGTCGCAGGCCAGCGTCTTCCGCAACATCGAGACCCCGGAATGGGGGGCCGTGCGTGAGGAGACCGTGCCCGCGCCGCAGGCTGCGCCGGCAGGGCTCGCGCGTGGTCTGGCCCCGACCCAGCCGTCCGCCGCGGGAGACGACCGCACCGAGTCGATCCCTGTCAAGGGTGTGCGCAAGGCCACCTCCTCGGCGATGGTGCAGAGCGCGTACTCGGCCCCGCACGTGACCGTGTGGAAGGAGATCGACGCCAGCCGCACGATGGAAGTCGTCAAGCGCCTCAAGGCCTCGCCCGACTACGCCGACATCCGGGTGTCGCCGCTGCTCATCATGGCTCGCGCCGTGATCTGGGCCGCCCGCCGCACGCCCATGGTCAACGCGGCCTGGATCGAGACGGAAGCCGGTGCCGAGATCGCCGTGCGCCACTACGTGAACCTCGGGATCGCCGCCGCCACCCCGCGCGGCCTGCTCGTGCCGAACATCAAGGACGCGCAGGACCTCGGGATGAAGGACCTGGCACGAGCGCTGAACCGTCTGACGCTGACCGCGCGCGAGGGCAAGACCCCGCCGGCCGATCAGCAGGGCGGCACGATCACCATCACGAACATCGGCGTGTTCGGGATGGATGCGGGAACCCCGATCATCAACCCCGGCGAGGCCGGCATCGTGGCGATGGGCACCATCAGTCAGAAGCCGTGGGTCGTCGACGGCGAGGTGCGTCCGCGCTGGGTGACCACGGTCGCAGGGTCCTTCGACCACCGTGTGATCGACGGTGACGGCATGAGCCGCTTCATCGCCGATGTGGCTTCGGTTCTGGAGGAACCCGCGCTGCTGGTGGACTGATTATTGGGCGACGGTTGCCTCCAGTATCGAAAACCGTCAATATAGACGCATGTCGATTCACAGGGTTGAACGGGTCAGTGCGCCCACCACCGCGTCGACCACTCGGCGTCTGTCGGCGCTGGACCGGTGGCTGCCGCTGTGGATCGGCCTGGCCATGGCCGGCGGCATCCTCGTCGGCCGCTTCCTCCCCGGAGTCTCCGATCTCCTGGCCGGTCTCGAGGTCGGTGGGATCTCGGTTCCCATCGCCCTCGGCCTGCTGGTGATGATGTATCCGGTCCTCGCGAAGGTCCGCTACGACAGGATCGCCGCCGTCACCGGAGACAAGAAGCTGCTCATCTCGTCGCTGGCGCTCAACTGGCTCGTCGGTCCTGCGCTGATGTTCGTCCTCGCCTGGGCGCTCCTCCCCGACCTGCCCGAGTACCGCACGGGACTCATCCTCGTCGGGCTCGCGCGGTGCATCGCGATGGTCGTGATCTGGAACGACCTCGCCTGCGGTGACCGCGAAGCCGCAGCGGTCCTGGTCGCCATCAACTCGGTCTTCCAGGTCGTCGCGTTCTCACTGCTCGGGTGGTTCTACCTGACGGTTCTCCCCGCCTGGCTCGGCCTCGACGCGCAGGGACTGGACATCTCGGTCTGGCAGATCGCGCTGAACGTCCTGATCTTCCTCGGCGTCCCGCTCGTCGCCGGCTTCGCCTCTCGCCTCATCGGCGAGCGCACGAAGGGGCGCGACTGGTACGAAGACCGCTTCCTGCCGACGATCGGCCCCTGGGCCCTTTACGGACTGCTCTTCACGATCGTGCTGCTGTTCGCGCTGCAGGGCGAGCAGGTCACGAGCCACCCGGAGGACGTCGCCCGGATCGCGCTCCCGCTGCTGGCCTACTTCGCGGTCATGTGGTTCATCGGCCTCTTCACAGGGAAAGCACTCGGACTCGGCTACGCACGCTCGTCGACCTTGGCTTTCACGGCGGCCGGCAACAACTTCGAGCTCGCCATCGCCGTCGCCATCGGCACGTTCGGAGCGGCGTCCGGGCAGGCGCTCGCCGGCGTCGTCGGGCCGTTGATCGAGGTCCCGGTTCTCGTCGGGCTCGTGTACGTCTCCCTCTGGGCGGCCCGCCGCTGGTTCCACACCGACCCGTACACCGCCGAAAGGATGCAGTCATGAACGTCACGCTAACGACCGCAGACGACACCTGCAGTCCCGTCGCCACCCATGCCATCGGGCTGGAGGCAGCCTCCTCCGTGGCGGCCACCCTGAAGGCGCTGTCGGACCCGCTCCGCCTGCGCATGCTGTCGGCCATCGCCTCCGACCCCCGCGGGGAATCCTGCGTGTGCGACCTCGCCGACCTCGCCGACGTCTCCCAGCCCACGGTGTCCCACCACCTGAAGGTGCTCAAAGACGTCGATGTCCTCACCTCCGAACGACGGGGAACCTGGGTCTGGTACCGCATCAATCCGAACCGGCGCGGCGCCGTGACCGCGCTGCTGGACTCCTTCGCACCGGCCACGGTCGCGCCCTGGAGCGTCGCGGAGGAGGAGCATCGACGGCCCGACTTCGATACGCGGGTGACCCACCTCGCGGACGAGCTCTCCGCAGAGGTTCCTGAGCTCGATCCCGACGTCGTGCGCACGATCGTCCGCGAGTCCTACACCGCGCTCGCGCGGACCGCACGCGTCACCTCGGCTCTCGTTCCTCTCACCGAACGCTTCGCCCGGCAGCGGCTCGCAGACCTCACCCGCGACCGCCACGCGTCCGTGCCCCAGGTGCTCTTCGTCTGCGTCGCCAACGCCGGCCGCTCGCAGCTCGCCGCCGCGCTCGTCAACGAGCTCGCAGCAGGGAGAGTGGTCGCGCGCTCCGCCGGTTCCGCTCCCGCCGACGTCATCCACCCGCACGTCCGCTCGCTCCTCGCCGAGATCGAAGGCGACCGGGCCGCCGAGCGCTTCCCGAAGCCGCTCACCGACGACGCCGTCCGCGCGGCCGACGTCGTCATCACCATGGGGTGCGGCGACGTCTGCCCCATCATCCCCGGCGTGCGCTACGACGACTGGGTGGTCGGAGACCCCGCCCTCGCCTCGCGCGAAGGCGTCGAAGCCATCCGCGACGACATCGCCGAACGCGTGCGCGCACTCGTCGAAGACCTCCTCCACTGACCGCACCCTCCTCAGGAGCAACCATGACTGATGCGACCGCCAAGCCCTCCGTCCTCTTCGTCTGCGTGCACAACGCCGGACGCTCCCAGATGGCCGCCGGATTCCTCCGCGACATCGCCGGCGATCGTGTCGACGTCCGCTCTGCCGGGTCCCTGCCCGCCGACCAGATCAACCCGATCGCCGTCGAGGCGATGAGCGAGCTCGGTATCGACATCACCGCCGAACAGCCCAAGGTGCTCACGACCGAAGCGGTGCAGGCATCCGACGTCGTCATCACCATGGGATGCGGCGACGCCTGCCCGTTCTTCCCCGGCAAGCGCTACGAGGACTGGAAGCTCGACGATCCCGCCGGCCAGGGGATCGACGCCGTGCGCCCCATCCGCGACGACATCCGCGCGCGCATCGAACAGCTGGTGAGCGAACTCGTCTAGCGGGCGAAACGTCGGAGAATCTCGTCGCGGAGCGCCGGGTTGCCGTCGAGTCGTGTGTTCCTGCGCGGGTCCGCGTGGAACCCTCGCCTATCGTGAGGTCCAGTACCTCAGCCCTCGTGGGAAGACCAGTTCGACCCGAAGAACCGGCCGCGTAAGGAGATCACGATGATCGACCGAGAACGAGACGCCGAGAGCAAGACCTCGATGCCAGGGAAGCCTTCGCCGAAGAAGATCCTGAAGGAAGTGACCCACCCCGCGCTGATCCCCGGGATCGGGGTGGAAGACACTCCCCGCGTGTTCAACACGAACTGGATCGTGTTCGGCGTCGCGGGTGTGCTCGTGCTGGCGGTCGTGATCTGGGGCTTCCTCGCCCCGGAGAGCATCAGCGCAGCGGGCGCTGCATCGCTGGGATGGGTGACGGAGAACTTCGGATGGCTGTTCTCCCTGCTGGCCGTGGTGACGATCGCCTTCATGTTCGTGGTCGGCTACGGACGCACCGGCGGTGTCCGGCTGGGGGCGGACGACGAGTCGCCGGAGTTCTCGACCGTGTCGTGGATCGCGATGCTCTTCTCCGCAGGCATGGGGATCGGCCTGCTGTTCTGGGGGCCGGCTGAACCGTTGACCTACTTCACCGATCCGCCGCCGGGCTTCAACGCCGCCGAGGGCAGCCGTGACGCGATGCTCGACGCCCTCGCGCAGTCGATCCTCCACTGGGGTCCGATGGCGTGGGCGTTCTACGCGCTTGTCGGTGGGGCGATTGCCTATGCGGCGTATCGACGGGGACGCGCCCCCCTGATCTCGGCGATCTTCCGTCCGATCTTCGGAGAGCGCACCGACGGGTGGATCGGCGCGGTGATCGACGTCTTCGCGATCATCGTCACGCTCTTCGGCACCGGGGTCACGCTCGGTATGGGCGCGCTGCAGATCGCCAGCGGTGTGGAAGTCGTCACCGGCATCGGGCCGCTCGGCAACACGGGCCTCATCGTCATCATCACGATCCTCACCGCCGCGTTCGTGGTCTCCGCCGTCTCCGGCATCAAGCGCGGTATCCGGGCGCTGTCGAACATCAACATGGTGATCGCCGCCGTGATCGGGCTGTTCATCTTCATCGCCGGTCCGACCCTGTTCCTGTTGAACATGATCCCCGCCAGCGTGTCGGCGTTCTTCGGGGAGCTGTGGATCATGCTCACGCGGAACCCCGCTCAGAGCGAGGACGCCGCCGCGTTCATGTCGAGCTGGACGAACTACTACTGGGCCTGGTGGATCTCCTGGACGCCCTTCGTGGGGATGTTCATCGCGAAGATCTCTCGCGGGCGGACGCTCCGGGAGTTCGTCACCGTCGTCATCGTCGTGCCGTCGATCGTCTGCGTCGTCTGGTTCGGGATCCTGGGTGGGACCACGATGCTGTTCGAATCCGAGGGGCGCGGGATCGCGGAGGCGGGCTCGCCGGAAGCGATCCTCTTCGCCGTGCTCGGAGAACTGCCGTTCGGCGTCGTGCTCTCCGTGCTCGCAATGATCTCGATCATCCTGTTCTTCGTGACCTCCGCGGACTCCGCGGCGATCGTGATGGGGTCGATGAGCCAGCGCGGCAAGCCGGAGCCGTCCACCTGGGTCACGATCACCTGGGGACTCCTTCTCGGGGCGGCAGCACTCGCGCTTCTCCTCGCGGGTGGTCAGACGGCGCTGTCCGGGTTGCAGTCGATCATGGTGGTCTCCGCGCTGCCGTTCGCGATCATCGTGATCGGCATCATGATCGCGTGGGCGAAGGAGCTGCGCACCGACCCGTACATGCTGCGCCACCGATATGCGCGTGCGGCGATCGCGCAGGGTGTTCGCCGTGGGATCGCGGAGCACGGCGACGACTTCGTGTTCGGCGCGACCGAAGTGGCCGCCGACGAAGGCGCGGGAGCAGGGATCGACACCGACGATCCTGCCCTGACGGAGTGGTATGAGACCGCCACCGGTCAGATCCCCGTCGTTTCGGCCGAAGACGTCACCCGCACGCTCGAGCCGGGGCGCATCCAGCCCCGGGGGCCGGGCAACCCCGCTCACACCGCCTCGGGGGATGCCTCCCTGACCGTCGGCGAGAACCGGCGGGAGGATCGACTCCGCGCACGCCGGAAGCCGGAGGAGACGGCGCCGGAGGAGAAAGCGGGCGGGGACGAAGGGGGCTCCTGACCTCGAGTCGTTGGGTTGGTCGTCCATGGTTGGTCGTCCATGAAGGAGATCTCGCGTTCTGAAGGAGCGAGAACGACGAACGCTCCGTCGGGATGAGAGATCTCCTTCGGCGTGCGCGGACGTCAGTTTGATAATGGTTCTCATTAGCGTTTAGAGTGGGGGCATGAAGAAGCCCGTCGTCGCCCTCGCCCTCGCATCCGTCGCCGCACTCACGCTGGCCGGATGCTCCACCCCCGCCGCGGGGGAGGGCGATGACGGCGCCATCACGGTCGTCGCGAGCACCAACGTCTACGGCGACATCGCCTCGCAGATCGGCGGTGACCGCGTCGACGTGCAGTCGATCATCACGTCCGCCTCGCAGGACCCGCACTCCTACGAGGCGAGTGCACGCGACCGGCTCACCGTGCAGAAGGCCGACCTCGTGATCGAGAACGGCGGTGGGTACGACGCCTTCATCGACACGCTGCTGCAGGATGCGCAGGACCCGCACGTCATCACGGCGGTCGAGTTCTCGCACGACTTCCCCGGCAATGAGGGCCACGACGACGACGCTGACCACGACGACGCTGACCACGATCACGCCGAGGGCGAAGAAGGCCACGAGGGGCATGACCACATCGAGGGCTTCAACGAGCACGTCTGGTTCGATCCGCACACGATGATCCACGTGGTCGAGGCGATCAGCGACGAGCTGACCGAGCTCGACCCGGAGGGCGCGGAGGACTTCGCGGCCAACGCCGACGACCTCATCGCCGACCTGGAGGGCTTCGAGGCCGACCTCGAGGGGATCAAGGCGGATGCCGCCGGCGTCGAGGTCTTCATCACCGAGCCGCTGCCCGGATATCTCGCCGCCGCTGCCGGCCTGACCGACGTCACCCCGGAAGGATTCGCGGAGTCCGTGGAGGAGGGCACCGATGTCGCGCCCGCCGTGCTGCTCGAAGCGCTGGACGTGATCGGCGGCGGTCAGGTGGGCGCGCTGCTCACCAACGCCCAGACCGGCGGTGCGGAGACGGAGCGCGTCGAGGCCGCGGCCGAGGAGGCCGGGATCCCCGTCGTCGCCTTCACCGAGCTGCTCGAGGACGGATCGTCGTACTCTGAGTGGATGAGTGACGCGATCCAGAGCCTCGCCGCCGCCGTCCAGTCGTGAGCGGCGCGGTACCGCGCGAGAATCCGGTCCTCGAGATCTCGGGTGCGTCCCTGCATCGCGGCGATCGAGAGCTCTGGTCGGGACTCGACCTGACCGTGACCCCGGGAGAGTTCATCGCCGTGCTCGGACCCTCCGGGTCGGGCAAGACCACTCTTCTGCGCAGCATCCTGGGACTTCAGCCGCTGTCGTCCGGGGTGATCGAGGTGGGCGGCGAGCCCGTGCACCGCGGCAACCCCCGCATCGGTTACATCCCGCAGCAGCGCTCGCTGGCGCCCGACACCAGCATGCGGGCTCGCGATCTCGTCGCCCTCGGAGTGCAGGGCAGCCGCTTCGGCTTCCCGATCCCGCACAGCGGCGACCGCGCGAAGGTCGACCGTCTGCTCGAGGCGGTCGGGGCGTCGGAGTTCGCCGAACGACGGGTGGGTCTGCTCTCGGGCGGAGAGCAGCAGCGACTCCGGGTCGGACAGGCTCTCGCCGACGAGCCCGCCCTGCTGCTGTGCGATGAACCGCTGTCGAACCTCGACCTCGCCAACCAGGTCGCGGTGACCGACATCATCGACCGTCAGCGCCGCGAGCGCGAGGCGGCGGTACTGTTCGTCACGCACGACATCAATCCGATCCTCGGCCGTGTCGACCGGATCCTGTACATCGCCGGGGGCCGATTCCTGCTCGGGACACCGGATGAAGTGCTGCAGACCCGCGTGCTCACCGACCTCTACGGCACCCCGGTGTTCGTGCTCCGTGCGGGCGACCGGTTGGTCGTCGTCGGAGTTCCCGATGCCGAACCGCACCACGACCACGGCGATCACGAGCACGGAGGAGCCGCATGAACGTCGCATCGGCCTTGGTGCCGCTGGTCGACTGGAGCGACGTCTTCTCCTTCCAGGACTACGGCGAGCTGGTGGCCCTGCTCGCGAACTCGATCATCGCGGGCGCCGTCCTCGGCGTCGTCGGCGGTCTGATCGGCGTGTTCGTGATGCAGCGCGACCTGGCCTTCGCGGTGCACGGGGTCAGTGAACTGTCGTTCGCGGGTGCCGCGGCGGCCCTGCTGTTCGGCGGCAGCGTCGTGGCCGGATCCCTCGCGGGCGCGCTCGCCGCCGCGATCCTCATCGGCATCCTCGGCGCCAAGGCCAGGGACCGCAACTCGATCGTGGGTGTGCTGATGCCGTTCGGCCTGGGTCTCGGCATCCTCTTCCTCTCGCTCTACGACGGTCGCAGCGCCAACCGTTTCAGCTTGCTCACGGGGCAGATCGTGTCGGTGTCCACGCCCGACCTCGGATGGCTCATCGGGATCAGCCTGGTCGTGCTGCTCGGACTCCTGGTGATGTGGAACCCCCTCCGCTTCGACTCGCTCGACCCGGAGTCCGCCGCCGCCCGTGGCGTGCCGACCCGCGTGGTGAGTTTGTTGTTCATGGTGCTGCTCGGGCTGATAGTCGCGGTAAGCGTGCACATCATCGGGGCGCTGCTCGTGATGGCCCTGCTGGTGACCCCGGCGGCGGCGGCCATGCGTGTGACGGCCGGTCCGATCGCCGTGCCGTTGCTCGCTGCGCTGTTCGGGTTCGTCTCGGCGGTCGGCGGCATCCTGCTGGCCCTCGCCGGGACGCTGCCCGTGAGCCCCTACATCACGACGCTCTCGTTCACGATCTACGTCGTGTGCTGGATCGTGCAGCGGGCGCGGTCCCGGGTCCGTCGCGTGCGGGTCTGAGTGCCACCACCCCCGGCGCTTTCGAATCGCGTGAATGGTCGCTTTTCCGTCCGAAGTGCGACCATTCACGCGATTCGAACGGGGCGCGGCCGCTCCCAGCCCTCGCCAACCCCGGCGGCCTAGACTCGACGTATGGCTCAGCGGAACACCTGGCAGCGCGAACGCGTGCGCGAAGCACTCGCCGACGCTCGCGGATTCGTGAGTGCGCAGAGCCTGCACGCCTCCCTGCGCGACGACAACACCGGCATCGGCTTGGCGACCGTGTACCGCGCTCTCGCGGGACTCGCCGCCTCCGGTGACGCCGACTCGCTGCAGAGCCCCGAGGGCGAGGCGCTGTATCGCGCCTGCACGACCCAGGGCCACCACCACCACCTCATCTGCCGATCGTGCGGACTGACGGTCGAGATCGAGGCCAAGGACGTCGAGCAGTGGGCGCATCGCACCGCAGCGCTGCACGGCTTTACCGATGCCGCCCACGTGGTGGACATCTTCGGGTTGTGCACCCCGTGCGCGAACAAGCGTGACGCCGAACGGGCTGCGAACGCGTGAGCCCCTCGGCAGCGACGGCGACCCGTCACGGTCACTCCCACCGCCCGGCGCCCACCGCGCGCTCGGCGTGGATCGGCGTCGGCCTCGGTGCCGTCATCGTCGCGGCGCTCTTCCTGGTCGACGCCTTCCTGCCGACCCTGTTCCCGGCGTCACTGCCCACCCGCGCGCAGGACGGCCTCACCCTCGCCCTGAGCGTGTTGATCGAGGCGCTCCCGTTCGTGATCCTCGGCGTGCTGCTGTCGATCGTGGTGCAGGTCTGGTTGCCCGCCGATGTCATCCACCGCTGGCTGCCGAAGCGCGCGTGGGCTCGGCGTGCCGTGCTGTCGCTGCTGGGGATGCTCATCCCCGTGTGCGAGTGCGGCAACGTGCCCTTCGCCCGGGGGCTCATGATGCGCGGTCTCGCCCCGGCTGAGGCGATGACCTTCCTGATCGCAGCGCCGATCGTGAACCCGATCGTGATCCTCACCACGCACGCCGCGTTCGGCTGGGACGGCGGGATCCTCGTGGCGCGCCTCGTCGGCGGGTACCTGATCGCGAACCTGATCGGCTGGATCTACAGTCGTCACCCCGACCCCGACGGCATGCTCACGCAGCGCTTCGTCGACACCTGCGACCGGGTCACACACGAACCCGGCACGCCGGTGCGCCGGAGCCTGACCCAGTTCCTCATCGAGTTGCGTGCTGTCATGCCCGCGCTGGTCATCGGTTCCGCGCTCGCCGGTGCCGTGCAGGTGCTGATCCCCCGGGAGTGGCTGCTCGCGATCGGCTCCAACCCGGTGCTGTCGATCGTGGCCATGATGGCGCTCGCGATGACGGTCGCCATCTGCTCGAACGTCGACGCGTTCTTCGCACTGTCGTTCGCCTCGACGTTCTCGTCCGGTGCGATCGTCGCGTTCCTGCTGGTCGGACCCCTCGTCGACATCAAGATGCTCGCGCTCATGCGCACCACCTTCACCGGCCGCACGCTGGTCGGGATCGTCGGGATCGTCCTGGCATCGGCATTCGCGATCGGGATCGGGGTGAACGTCCTTGTCTGAGCAGACCGCCACACGTGCGCGTGCCCTCGGCACCCGCTGGCTCGGGGTGGGCCTCGCCGCGGTGATCGCGGTCGTCACCCTCGGCCTCGGTATCACCGGGCGCCTCACGCTCTACATCAGCCCCGAAACCGTATGGTTCGCGTGCGCGGCCGCGGTCGTCACGCTGGCCGGCGCGGTCTGGTCGTGCACCTTGCCCCTCGGCGAGGAGGGCGATCACGGACATGACCACGGGCACGGTACGGAGGTGGCCGTCGAAACGGAATCCGGGCCGTCCGCGACGCCGCACCGTCGTTCCCTCGCGGGCGTCGGCGCGGTGACGGGGGGTGTGATCGCCTCAGGCGTCGTCATCGCGGCCCTGGTGCTGCCGCCGGCGTCGCTCTCGGTCGAGCTGGCGATGTCGCGTGCGGGGGAGCAGAGCGCGCTGTTCGCCGGCTCCGACACCGTCGCACTCGGCGTCGCCGACACCTCGACCTTCGGCGTCGGCGACTGGGCGAGCGTGTTCGCGGCCTCGACGAACACCTCGGCCTACGACGGTGCGCCCGTGACGCTCATCGGCTTCGTGACCCCGGGATCGGGCGACGGCGTGAACCTGACCCGCCTGGTGATCACGCACTGCGTGATCGATGCGCAGACCGCCGCACTGCCGGTGACGGTCGACCCGGACGACTATCCGACCGGGCAGTGGGTCGAGGTCACCGGAACCGTGCGCGCGGACGGTGAAGGGAAGCTCCACATCGAACCGACCGACGTCGTCGCGATCGACGAGCCGGGGGACCCGTATGAGTACTGACGACGAGCGCCCGGAGACGCCCGCCGTCCCGCGCACCCGTGCCGAACTGCGCGCGGCCCGCGAAGCCGCAGAGGCGGCGGAGGCCGAGCGGATCGAACGCGCGGTCACCCCGCCGGATCACGCTGCACAGCCCGCCGACGAGCCCGATGCCGACGAGGACGGCGCCGATCTTCGTGAAGCCGCCCTTCGTGAGGCGGCGGTGCGCTGGGCCGGTGAAAGGGAGGTCGCGGAACAGGAGGCCGCCGCACGGAAGATGGCCGCGTTCGAGGCCGCCGCGCGGGAGGACGCCGAGGCCACAGCGCTGCCTGCCGTTCCTGTGGCGCCCGAGCCTGTGTTCGTCGGGGCCGCCCCGCAGATCGATGAGGCGGCGGCGACATCGGATCCCGCTGAGCCCTCGGTGACGGTTGCGTCCGAGGCAGCGGCCCCGAGCCCGCCACGGAACCCGCGGAGGTTCCTCCTCACTCTCGGCGCAGTGCTCGGCGTCCTCGTGCTCGCCGGCACCGGTCTCGGTATCGTCAGTCTCCTGCAGGGGCCGCGGATCAGCGATGTGCAGGTGGACGCGGAACATGCGATCGAGTCCTCCGGGAGCAGGGTCATCCTCACCGCGAACCAAGCCCTGGCCGACATCGACCCCGAGCAGGTCACGGTCGAGCCGGCCACGCCGTTCACGGTCGATGCCGCGGGCCGTGGCGTCGGCGTCCGCTTCACGGTGCCGCTCGACGACTCGACGGAATACACGATCCGCGTCGCCGACGTCGCCGGTGCGGGGGGCGGTCCGACCAGCACCTTGACCACGTCGTTCACGACGCCGGCGTCCACGATCTTCCTGCTCCACCGTGACGTCGACGGCAAGGACAAGATCTTCCTCACCGACCTCAAGGGCGACGGGGTGGCGGTGTACGAGCACGAGAAGATCAACGACTTCCGAGCCACCTCGACGGAGCTCGTGGTCGCGGTCGAGGAGGAAGACGGCTCCCACCTCCTCGTGATGGACCGCGACGGGAAGAACCAGCGCGAACTCGACCTGCCAGGCGACGGCTACGTGGGCGCGGTCCAGGTCTCCGACCGCGGCGGTCTGGTCGGGTACAGCTACTCGGACCGCGAGCTCAGCGATGACGAAGGGCGCGCGAGCGTGCTCGTCACCCAGTCGCTGAGCGGCAAGGACGAGCCGCAGGTGATCGAGGTCGCCGGTGCGGAGGCGAGCGTCTTCGTGTGGCAGTTCGTCCCCGACAGCGCGGCCGTGCTGTTCATCGACTTCGACGGTGCGCTGTCGCTCGTGGACCGCTCGAGCGACGCGGGCGTGCAGTCCCTCGGTCTCGCCGCCATGATCCAGGGCATCTCCCGCGGCACCTACACCGCCATAGTGGAGCGCCTCGACGGGGCCGTGGTCGAGCTCAACCTCGCGGACGGATCGGAGCAGCCGCTCGCGGCATCCGACCCCGACTACGGCACGGCGACCTCGATCACCCCGTTCCCCGGAGGCACGCTCCGGCATGTCGTCGCGCGTGACGAGGCGGGGCTGCCGATCGGGCAGGCCGTCGTCCGCGTGGACGACGACGGCCAGGCCACGCCGTTGGTCGAGATCGGGGCGACCGATTCGATCCTGCAGGCGTGCGCCTCCCCGAGCGGTCAGTACGCGGCCGTGGCGATCGCACCCGACTTGGCGAACAACCCCTACGACGGGATGCTGCTGCCCCTGCCCGAGAAGGTCGAGACGCACCTCATCGACATGGAGAGCGGCAAGGAGATGGTCGCCCTCACCGGGTTCGACGCGTCCTGGTGCCAGACGGCTCCGCGGTTCTGAGATGCCGCAGCACGGTGGCCTGCGGCGAGCAGCCCGCGCGGACCTGAGCGGTTCGGCGGTCGAGGTCGCGCCGCTGCTGCTCGGAGGCGAGCTCCGGACGCTCGCCGTGGGCCCTGACGGCGCGGATCCCTTCGAGGTGCGGCTGCGCATCACCGAGGTCGAGGCGTACCACGGGCAGGGGACCGGCGAGACCGCGGACCCCGGATCCCACGCACGGATGGGGCGCACGCCTCGCAACGCGACGATGTGGGGCGAGCCAGGGCACCTCTACGTCTACCTGAGCCATGGCATCCACTCCTGCGTCAATGTGGTGTGCGGACCCGCGGGGCAGGGCGACGGCGTGCTGCTGCGCGCGGGAGAGATCGTGGCCGGAGCTGACGCCGCGGCACAGCGCCGTGGCGCGACGCTGCCGCTCAGCCGCATCGCGCGACGGGACCTCGCGCGCGGCCCCGGTCGTCTCGGACAGGCCGTGGGGCTGCGACACCCGCTGCATGACGGCATCGACGCGGTCACCGGCGAGGAACGGCACGGGGCCAGGGCTGAGCTGTGGCTCGGCGGGCCTCGCGACGACGTGGTGCGCGGCCCCAGGGTCGGTGTCGCGGGCGTCGCCGGGACCGACGCCTTCCCCTGGCGCTTCTGGATCGACGCGGATCCGACCGTGTCTCCGTTCCGGTGGGGGAGAGGAGCCGCCGAGCTTTCGAATCGCGTGAATGGTTCGAAATCACTCCCGGATGCGACCACTTGAGCGATTCGAACGTCGGGGCTATGTGAGTCGACTCCGTGCTAGACTGACTCTTTGTCTGCGCACACTCCTGTGCGCAGTTCGCATGCTTCCCCTTCCGTGGCCGAGAGATCGGCGGGTCGGATGGCGTGCAGACAAGGGATCTTGGGTGGGGCCGTCCGGCCTCACGGTATAGAAGGAGTCACCATCATGGCAGCAGTGTGCCAGGTGACCGGAGCAGTTCCCGGCTTCGGTCACAACGTCTCGCACTCGCACCGCCGGACGAAGCGCCGCTTCGACCCGAACGTGCAGAAGAAGACCTATTTCGTTCCGTCGCTCGGTCGTAAGATCACCCTCAACGTGTCCGCCAAGGGCATCAAGGTGATCGACGCCCGCGGCATCGAGAACGTGGTCAAGGACCTCCAGGCGAAGGGTGTGAAGCTCTAATGGCCAAGAAGGCTCAGGACGTCCGTCCGATCATCAAGCTGCGTTCGACGGCAGGTACGGGTTACACCTACGTGACGAAGAAGAACCGCCGCAACACCCCCGACCGCCTCGTGCTCAAGAAGTACGACCCGGTCATCCGTCAGCACGTCGAATTCCGAGAGGAGCGTTGATCAATGGCTAAGAAGAGCAAGATCGCTCGCAACGAGCAGCGCAAGGTCATCGTCGAGCGTTACGCCGAGCGTCGCGCCGAGCTGAAGAAGACCCTGGTCGACCCGAACGCCACCGACGAGGCCCGCGAGGCCGCACGCGTCGGCCTGCAGAAGCTGCCGCGCAACGCATCGCCGGCTCGCGTGCGTTCGCGCGACGTCATCGACGGCCGCCCCCGCGGTGTCCTCACGAAGTTCGGCATCTCGCGTGTCCGCTTCCGTGACATGGCACACCGCGGCGAGCTGCCCGGCGTGACCAAGTCGAGCTGGTAAGTCTCAGCACACCGTCGAAAGGGGCGGGGATCTTCGGATCCCCGCCCCTTTCGCATCCCCCTCGCGCGTCGTCTCCCTCCCACGCGTTCGACCCTGCCCTCCCACTCGCGTTCTGAAGGACTTCTCGCGAATCGAAGGAGTGGATCCTAGATTCTCTCCTTCATTCCGCGAGGTCTCCTTCATTCGGCGAGGTCTCCTTCATTCGGCGAGGTCTCCTTCATTCCGCGAGGTCCCCTCCGGCGGGTCTGTTCCTGCACCGGGGCACCTGAGCGAAGAGGTCTGCGCTCCTGCTGGTGATCCGGTGATGGCCCATGGTCCTCCGGAGGCAGGATCGTCCGATGGATCCGGTGGATGAGCTGTCGCGTCGCGGCGGGGTCGCGCGGGTACGCACTCTGCGCGCGGCTGGAGTGAGCGCGCACTCGCTCCGACGGTCGAAGGAGCGGCGCGAGATCGTCACCGTGCGGCAGGGCTGGGTGGCCTTGCCGGACGCCGACCCCCAGCTCGTCGGAGCCGTCGCTCGCGGTGTCGTGCTCAGCTGCGTCACCGCGGCGGAGAGACAGGGACTCTGGATTCCTGAGAAGACGCCACTCCATGTCGCCGCACGCCCGAACGCGGCGCGGATCCGCGTGCCGACTCAGGTCGTCGTGCACTGGTCGAAGCCGGTGGTCCCTCGGCCGCCAGACACGGTCGTGGATGACCTGCTGAATGTGCTGGCCGTGATCGCGCAGTGCCAGCCGTTCGAGACCGCGCTGGTCATCTGGGAGTCGGCCATGAACAAGGGGCTCGTCGACGGCGCGCGCCTCCGTGGCCTCGATCTTCCGGCGCCGGCGCGAGCGCTCCTCGAGCGGGCGCGGCCCTTTGCGGACTCGGGGCTGGAGACCATCGTCATCCACCGGCTCCGCTGGCTGGGACTCCGCATGCTGCCGCAAGCCTGGTGCCTCGATCGGCGCGTGGATCTGCTCATCGGCGACCGGCTGGTGCTCCAGATCGATGGTGCGACGCACACCGGGGAGCAGCGGAACAGAGACATCGCGCACGACGCGCAGTTGACCCTCCGTGGTTACCGCGTGCTGCGCTTCAGCTACGAACAGGTCATGCACCGTTGGCACGAGGTGCAGTCCGTGATCATGGAGGCTGTGGCGCAGGGCGCCCACCTCTCCTGATCGCACTCCTCGCGTTGCGAAGGAGATCTCACGGAGTGAAGGAGCGCATGTCGCATCAACTCCTTCATGGTGCGAGAACTCCTTCATGGCACGAGAACTCCCCCACCGCATGCGCGTGTAGGGCCGCCCCCGAGCCCCAAACGTGTGACTGGAGTGACGAATGTGACGCGACACGCCAAGTAATTGCCCAAAACCCGCGAAATGACGCGGATATGTGGGTGGTCGTTGATACATTCGAGGCGGTCACTCGACCAGGGGCACCCGCCCCGATACCCACAACGATGCGACGGGATCTCGTCGCTGGAGGATGACATGGCTGACAAGTCCATCACCAAGACCGAGCTCGTCGCGAGCATCGCTAGCGCCACGGGCCAGAGCCAGGCCACCGTCTCCGGTGTCCTCGACTCGCTGTTCGCCACGGTCTCCGACGCTGTTGCCAAGGGCAGCAAGGTCTCCATCCCGGGCTGGATCTCCTTCGAGCAGGTCGACACCGCTGCTCGCACGGGCCGCAACCCGCAGACCGGCGCCGAGATCAAGATCCCGGCCGGCAAGCGCGTCAAGGTCACCGCTGGCTCCAAGCTCAAGGCTGCCGTCAAGTAAGCAGACCGCACCTCTTCGAAGGCCGCTCCCGTTCCGACGGGAGCGGCCTTCGTGCTCTCGCCCCTCCCGGCGCGCCTAGGCTGGAGGGGTGAGTTCCCGCAGCGAGTCGACGAGTCGGATTTCGGCGTATCGCATCGCCGGGATGGTCATCCTCCTCGTCGCCGCGCTGGTGGGCCTGGTACTGGCGCTCCTGGTGGGCGGCGGTGCCGATGCACCGCTGCTGCAGGATCCGGGGCCGATCGTCCTCTGGGGCACTCCGCTCGCGAAGCTCGTGATGAACATGTCGGGTGCCGTCATGCTCGGCTCTCTCGTCCTCGCGCTGTTCGGCCTGCGCGCCGGGGAGCGCTCCTTCGATGCGGCGCTCAACATCGCCTCCGTCGGCGCCGCGGTGTTCACGGTCTCCGCGGGTCTCGCCGGATTCCTCGCGTTCATGGCCGCCTTCAACCCGAAGCTCAGCATCGAGCGGGAGTTCGGCACGCAGCTCGGTCGTTTCCTCTTGGAACTGCCGTTGGGCCAGTCCTGGCTCATCACGACGATCTTCGGAGCGATCATCACGGTGCTCGCCTTCGCCTGGCGGTCGTGGACGCCCACGCTCATCACGGCGCTCCTCGCTGCGGCCTCGTTCATCCCGCTCGCGACCCAGGGACACGCGGGCGACCTCGCGGGCCACAACATGGCCGTCAACTCGATCCTGCTGCACACGGTCGGCGCCGCGGTCTGGCTCGGCGGTCTCCTGCTGCTGGTGCTGCTGCGCGGACGCGGCGACGTCGACACGGCGCGACTCGTCGGACGCTATTCCTCGCTCGCGATCGCGGCGTTCGTGGTGGTGGCCTTCTCCGGGTTCACCCGGTCGATCGTGTCCGTCGGGAGCTGGGAGGCGCTGTGGGCGACGCAGTACGGCTGGATCGTGCTCGCGAAGGCCGCGCTGTTGGGCGGCATGGGACTGCTCGGCGCCTGGTACCGCGCTCGCCTCATCCCGAAGCTCACCGGGCAGCGGGCAGCCGGGTGGTTCTGGCTTCTCGTCCTGTGCGAAGTCGCGCTGATGGGGCTCGCCTCGGGTGCCGCTGCAGCGCTCGCCCGCACGCCCCCGCCGACGGGGGAGACCGCGGCCTTCCTGCAGACGCCCGCCCAGATCCTCACCGGCTCGACGCTTCCCCCCGAACTGACGCTCGAACGCTGGTTCACGGCGTGGGACTTCGACGTGCTGTGGGTCGTCGCAGCGGCGTTCGGTCTCTTCTTCTACCTCGCCGGCGTGCGACGTCTGCGTCTGCGCGGAGACCGCTGGCCGATTCACCGCACGGTGTTCTGGGTGCTCGGTCTGCTCATGCTCTTCTGGGTGACCTCCGGCCCGCTCAACGCCTACCAGGAGTACCTGTTCAGCATCCACATGATGGGCCACATGATGCTGTCCATGGCCATCCCGCTTCTGCTGGTCTCGGGCGCACCGATCACGCTCGCCCTGCGTGCGATCCACAAGCGCGACGACGGCACGCGCGGTGGCCGTGAGTGGATCATGTGGGCTGTGCACTCGCCCTTCGCGCGAGTCGTCACCCATCCGTTCGTCGCCGCGGCCGTCTTCATCCTGTCGCTGTGGGCGTTCTACTTCACCGACCTCGTGCGGTGGGCGATGGTCGAGCACATCGGGCATGAGTGGATGGTCATCCACTTCCTGATCTCGGGCTACCTGTTCGTGATGAGCCTGATCGGTGCCGATCCGGTGCCGTACCGACTTCCCTACCCGGGACGCCTGATCACCCTGATCGCCGTCATGGCGATGCATGCCTTCTTCGGCATCGCGATCATGATGCAGGAGGGGCTGATGGTCGCGGAGTGGTTCGGGTCGATGGGCCGTGACTGGGGTGCCAGCCCGTTGCAGGATCAGTACGTCGGCGGCGGCATCGCCTGGTCCATCGGCGAGATCCCGACCCTGATCCTGGCCATCACGGTCGCGATCCAGTGGAGCCGGAGCGACACGAAGCTGCAGCGCCGGCGCGACCGCCATGCCGATCGCACCGGAGACGCGGAACTCGAGGAGTACAACGCCAGGTTGGCCGAGCTCGCCGCCCAGGACCAGCGGCGCGAGGAGCGCGAGAGGCGCTGAGGCCCGCGGACGGCACCGTCAGTCGACGGGGGGTTCGCCCGGGGAGCCGATCTTGATCGACGCGGAACCGTCGGGCAGGATCGCGATGGTGCCGTTGAGCTGGAACGGCACGTCTTCCGAGACGGGGTCGATCGAGCCGTCGAAGAGTGACTGGATCTCGACGTCGACGTGCGCGACGGCATCGGTCGTGGGAATCTGCCACTGTCCGCCGTCGGGGGTGACCGAGACCTCGGGCTGTGTCGCGATGGACCACTTCGGCGGCGAGGAGATGCGATTCGTGACCCGCAGGCCGAACGGGCAGGCGGTCGGCTGCAGCACGTCCTGTGTGGTGCACGCGGTGAGGAACTCCTCGACCCGCTGCTGCACGACGTCGACGAACTCGTCGGTCGGTGTCGTCTGCACGTCGAGAGGTGTGACGGCGAGCGGGGTGTCCGCGAGCACGCCGTGCCCGGAGGCCGTCGCGATCGGGGTGTCCACCGTCACGGCGTACAGTCCCGGGGTGAACACGAGCAAAGGCAGTGGCTCGAGCGTGTCGGCCTCGGCACCCGCGGCAGAGACCTGCCGTCGGTCGACCGCGAAGCCGTTCACGGCGAACTGGTCCACGCCGCGGACGGTGAGCTCGACGACGGCCAGCGGGCTCTCCGCGAAGCGCCAGTTCGGCGTGACCCCCGCCCAGCCGTCCTGCTCGACCAGGAAGGTGCTGGTGCCGGGGTGACCGCTCGCCTCGTAGCTGACGGTGACGGAGGTGCCGCCTTTCACCTGCTCCTCGGAGTCCACCTCCACCTCGGTCAGCGGCGCGAGCGCGGCGTGACGCAGCATGGCCTCGGACGCCGCGGGATCGATGCCGGACTGCTCGAGGATGTCGCGGTCGATCGCGACGCCGGGCACCCGGAGGGCATCCGCCGCGCGGCCGGAGGAGAGCAGGTCGAGGTAGCGTGTGACGAAGGCGGAGGGGCCGTAGAACTGCTGGTACAGCGTGGCGCCGCCGGCGCCGATCGCCGCGATGAGCATCAGCCCGACCACCGCGAGCATCGCAAGATCGACGCCCAGGCGCGACCGCCGGGGCGCGCTCGACCTGGCCCGCTCCATGGCGCCAGTCTAGGAGTGCGTCCTGGGGGGACGCCGAGCGTCGGCGGCCCGGCGCGGATGCCGGGACGTAGCATGGAGGGCGCCCGTCTCCCGCCCGCTGCCCCTGTGAGTGCCGTGTCCCTTCCCGCCCTGTCCGAGGAGCAGCAAGAGCTGTTCCGGCTCATCGAGGACACGGGCGAGCACGTCTTCATCACCGGTCGCGCCGGCACCGGCAAGTCGACGTTGCTGCAGCACTTCGCCTGGAACACGAAGAAGCAGATCGCCATCTGCGCCCCGACGGGCGTCGCGGCCCTCAACGTCGAGGGTCAGACCATCCACTCGCTCTTCCGTCTGCCGATCGGTTTGATCGGTGACGCCGACATCGACCAGAACGACGCGACCCGGCGCATCCTGAACGCCATCGAGACGTTGGTGATCGACGAGATCTCGATGGTCAACGCCGACCTGATGGACGCAATCGACCGTTCGTTGCGTCAGGCCAGGGGGCGCCGGGGCGAGCCCTTCGGCGGTGTACAGGTCGTCATGTTCGGCGACCCCTATCAGCTCGCCCCCGTCCCACCCCGCGGCGACGAGGCGCGCTACGTCCAGGACCACTACCGCTCGTTCTGGTTCTTCGATGCCAAGGTCTGGTCGGGTGGATCGGGGATCTCGGACCAGCAGGGGCTGTTCGAGGTCGACACCCGTGCCGAACTGCACGTGCGGGAGCTGGTGCAGATCCACCGGCAGTCCGACGACGGCTTCAAGTCGATGCTCAACGCGGTGCGCTACGGCCGCGTGACGGCGGAGATCGCGGGAGTGCTGAACACGCAGGGACGGCGCACGCCGCCCGAACCGGAGCCGGGCGAGGTGCCCATGATCACCCTGGCGACGCGCAACGACATCGTGAACAGGATCAACAGCCAGCACCTGAACGCGCTGCCCGGCAAGGAGCAGACCGCGCGGGCCGAGGTGAGCGGCGACTTCGGGCGCGGTGAAGCCGCTCTCCCCGCCGAGAGCGAACTGAAGCTGAAGGTCGGCGCGCAGGTGATGTTCCTTCGCAACGACACGGCCATGTCGGGTGAGCCGCCACGGTGGGTGAACGGCACCATCGGCACGGTGACGCGCATCCTCGGCAGCGCCGTGCGGGTCGACATCGACGGCGAGGAGGTCGACGTCGAGCCCGCCGTGTGGGAACGGTTCCGCTACGCGTACGACCAGAACACGAAGAAGCTGACCCGCGACGTGGTCGCCGAATTCACCCAGTTCCCGCTGCGCCTCGCCTGGGCGGTCACGATCCACAAGTCGCAGGGCAAGACCTACGAGCGCGCGATCATCGACCTCGGATCCGGGGCGTTCGCACCGGGTCAGACCTACGTGGCGCTGAGTCGACTGACATCGCTGGACGGCTTGTACCTGTCGCGCGATCTGCGTCCCCGAGACATCCGGGTGGATGAAGACGTGCGCCGGTTCATGCGTGACGCCTGGTTGGCGGCGTCGACGCCCGAGCTGCCGAAGACCTGACGCCGGCGCGGTCAGGCGGCCGCGCGGGCCCGGTCGAGATCCTCGAAGAGCTCGGTGTTGAAGCGGTAGGCGAGGAGCACCTCGTCGATCACCCGCTCCCGTTCGGCGTCGTCCCACGGGGCGGCGTCGAGCTGCTCGCGGTAGACGTCCTTGAACGCGGCGGGGTCGGCGATGTCGTCGAACAGGTAGAACCCGATGCCGTTCGTCTCGAAGCCGAAACGACGCGCCATCACCCGGCCGATGAAGATGCCCCCGGAGAGGTCGCCGAGGTAGCGGGTGTAGTGGTGGGCGATGAAGCCGCCCGCCCACGTGGCACCGACCTGGCGGATGCGCTCGACGTAGCGCACGGTGGTCGGCAGCGGCACGATCTGCTCGCGCCAGTCGCCACCGAGCAGGAACTCCAGGTCTGCCTCGAGGGCGGGCAGACGCGTGAGCTTGTCGCTGAGGAAGACCGCTGCCACCGGATCCTGCCGCATGCGCTCGCCCGCACCTTCGAGCGCTTCGTAGATGAAGTAGTGCTGAGCGACGAGCGAGATGTAGTCCTCGCGGGAGCCCTCGCCCTTCAGGAGATCGGACATGAAGCCGGCGGTCTCGCTGCGGGAGTGCGATCCCGACGAGCGCTCGCGCAGGGCGGCGGAGAAGGAGAGGATCTCGGGCATGTGCCTAGTGTAAGGGTTGCCTTACCTCGGAAGGAAGCCCCCTCCGCGCGAGGTCGAGCTGGGCGATGTCGTCGCGACCGGATCAGGCGTGCGGGCGGGGCTCGACCCCGAGGCGCGCGCAGGCCTGGTCGTAGAGCGCGACGACCTCGCGACGGACCGCGGGGCGATCCGCGATGGAGCCGCCGGGCCACGCGACGCGCAGTTCGGAGGGCTCGCCGTCGATGGTGATCTCCCAGACGCCTCCATCGCCGTCGAATCCGGTCATCACGGAGGCGGTGATCTCGTCGGAGCGCTCCGAGAACGCGCGGGCGATCAAGAGGTTGTCGTCGGTGTGGTCGCCGTTCATATGGCGCAGGACGGCGGCGACGACGTCGGCATCGAAGTAATGGGGCACGGTTCTCACCCTACGCGCGCCGAAAGGTGCCCGGCCCGATGCCGTCTTTCAGGAAGGTCGCTCTAGACTCGGGGGATACATCCTCGGGGGTTCCTACATGCAGCTTCTCTCGTCGCGCCGTTGGCGTGCCGCTGCGGCCAGTGCGGCCGCGCTCGCTCTCGTCCTCACCGGATGCTCCTCCGAGGAGTCCTTCAGCTACACGCCGCCGGCTCAGGTCGACGGGGCCCTGCCCGATGAAACGGTCGCGTCGATGCAGGCCGCTGTCGACAACGCGCTCCTCGCGTCCGGGGCCACCGCAGCGATCGTGGGCGTCTGGGTGCCCTGGAGCGGCAGCTGGGTCACCGCCGCGGGCACGCAGGACCGGGACGGGGGAGGGAAGGTCTCCACCGACATGTCCTTCCGCATCGCCGATGTGACACGTCTGATGACGTGCGACGTGCTCTACGCCCTCGCCGATGAGGGAACGGTCGAGCTCGACGCGAACGTCGCGGACTACGTCTCCGGTGTCGCGGACATGCGGGAGCAGGGGGTCACGCTCCTCGATCTGTGCAACGGCACCAGCGGCGCCGGCTCGTCCAAGTCGACCACGAAGACCGCGCTGATCAATACACCCGAGCGCATCTGGGCGCCGCTGGAGCTCGCGGGGTACGGACTGGCGCGCCCGCGTGTCGACCCTGGCACGGCCTTCCGCGACTCGGATGCGGGGTACCTCCTGCTCGGCCTCGCCCTCGAGCGCGCCACCGGGATGACCGCGTCCGAACTCATCGCGGAGTACGTGGCCGACCCGCTCGACCTCGCGGCCACGTCGCTCCCCGACCCTGCTCCGGCCGCTCCGGGGGCCGACCCGATGAAGGGGCACGTCCTCCCTGCGGTCGAGGGCGGATTCACCTGCGCGGCCCCCACCGACATCTCCACCCTCTCCTCGAGCTCGGGCTTCACCGATTCCGGCGCCGTATCGACCATCGAGGATCTCGGGCGCTACATCCAGGCGGAGGCGCGCCAGGCACTGCGAGGCGACGACCCGGAGCCGGACCGCTTCGGGTCACCGCTGCCGGTCAGCGAAAAGGGCCCTTCGTGGTACCAGGCAACCGGCGGTGCGTATCTCGTCGGCTCGATGGTCGGTCAGCACGGCTGGGTCCCCGGCTACGCCACCTCGGCGTACTCGGACCCGGCGACCGGGTTCACGGTCGCGGTCGTGCTGAACGACTCGACGGCGGGGTCGAAGTTCGCGCAGCAGCTCTCGTGGGAGCTCGCGGCCATCGCCTCGAAGGCGCAGGCGGCGTCCGGACAGACCGCGCCGGAGTTCGGGCTCCCCTTCACCGCGGAGCAGTATCACCAGTCGATCACCGATGGGGCGATCACGTGCGTCGAGCCGCCCGCGGAGTGACCGGCGTCTGATCCCTGCGAGGGGGCGACGATCGTCGGGCTCCGCCGGGCATGGGATGATCGCATCATGGAACTCGTGGCGGGAATCGATTCCTCGACCCAGTCCTGCAAGGTCGTCATCGCCGACGTCGAGTCCGGCGCCGTGGTCCGCGAGGGCCGTGCGCTGCACCCAGCGGGCACGGAGGTCGATCCTGAGGACTGGTGGCGAGCACTGCAGGACGCGCTCGCCGCGGCCGGAGGCCTCGACGATGTCCGAGCCTGGGCCATCAGCGGCCAGCAGCACGGCATGGTCGCCCTGGACGGCGAGGGGCGCGTCGTGCGCCCGGCGCTCCTGTGGAATGACATGCGTTCGGCGGATGCCGCCGCAGCCCTGATCGCGCAGTACGGCGCGGAGGCTCTCGCGCGGCGGACCGGTCTCGTGCCCGTCCCCTCGTTCACTCTCACCAAGGTCCGCTGGCTGCGCGAGAACGAGCCGGAGCACGCTCGCCGCGTGGGCGCTGTGGCGCTCCCGCATGACTGGCTCACCTGGCGCCTGCGCGGGTATGGACCCGGTGCACCGCTCGGCCCGGATCTCGACGAGCTCGTGACCGACAGGTCGGAGGCCTCCGGCACCGGCTACTGGACCGATGAGGGCTACGACAGGGACCTCTTCGGCGACGCGCTCGGACGGGACGCGATCCTGCCGAGAGTGCTCTCCCACGACGCCGTGGTCCACGACGCGGAAGGTCGATCCGTGGGGCCGGGGTCCGGCGACAACGCGGGGGCCGCTCTGGGTCTGGGGGCACAGGTCGGTGACGTGGTGGTCTCCATCGGCACGAGCGGGACGGTCTTCGCGACCAGCTCGCACCGGACGATCGACCCCACCGGCACCGTCGCCGGCTTCGCCGATGCCGCCGGCGGGCACCTGCCGCTCGTGGCGACGCTCAGTGCCGCGCGCGTGTTCGACACGGTCGCCGCTCTGCTCGGCGTGGACCACGAGGGGCTCAGCGTGCTCGCTCTCGCCGCCGCGCCGGGAGCGGGCGGCCTCGTGCTCGAACCCTATCTGGAGGGGGAGAGGACGCCGAACCTCCCCGATGCGACGGGAACGCTGTTCGGGTTGACGCTCGCCTCGACCACACGCGAGAACCTCGCCCGCTCCGCGTACGAGGGCGTGTTCGGCGGTCTCCTCTACGGTCTCAACGCGATCCGCGAGCTCGGGGTGCCCACTGACCGCGGCATCCTGATCGGCGGGGGCGCGCGGTCGGCTGCGGTGCGGGCGATCGCCCCCGAGATCCTCGACATCCCGATGACCGCCCCGCCCCCGGGCGAATTCGTGGCGTGGGGCATGGCGCGGCAGGCGGCGCGGACGATCGGACGGGAGCTGCCGCCCGCGGCCTAGCGAGCGTCCCGCAGTGCGGCTCGCGGGATCGACGGGTCCGCCTCGCCGCCGAGCAGATCCGCCCACGCGTCCTCACGGTCGAAGACGAGATCCGTCCCCACCACGGCCCAATCCGCTCCGGCGGTCGCGAGTGCATCGGCGTGGATGCGCCGCACACCGCCGTCGACTCCGATCCGCCGTCGCGGCGATGCGGCACGCAGCGCGGCGATCTTCTCCAGGACGCCGGAATCGAAGGCGCTGCCCGCCTGTCCCGGCACGATGGACATGCACAGCGCGGCGACATCGCCCGGCACCGCCGTGGCCGGGGTCTGCGGCGACACGGCCAGCCCCGGCAGAGCGCCGCGGCGCGCGATGCGGTCGATCGCCTGCTTCCAATCCTCGCTCTCGATGTGCACGATCACGAGGTCGCAGAACGCGGCCCAGGCGTCCACCTCCGAGGCCGTGCGATGCGCCATCACATGCGCTTCGGCAGCCAGTCCCGTCGCGGCCGCCAGCTCGGAGGCGGCGTCGGGGGAGAACCCGCCCGCCGCGGCGAAGCTGCCGTCGGTCGTGTCCCAGTGCAGGCGGGAGAGGCCGGCGTCGCGCAACCGCAGCGCCGTGGGCAGGCGGTCCGCCGGGGGAACGGACCAGAGGGATCCGGCGATCTGCATCAGCTGTCCTCCGCGAGCACGGCCTCGGCGAGCGTGTGGTCGGTGAACAGCTCGGTGATGAGCCCGACGCGTGACACGGTGCGGATCGCGTCGGCCTTGGCCGCGCCGCCGGCGACGGCGACCACGCGGGGCACCTTCTGCAGCTGCTCGTAGGAGATGTTCACGCAACGGTCCTGGAAGCCGGGGTCGACGGGCGTGCCGTCGCTCTGGATCAGGATGCCGGCGATGTCGGCGACGCATCCCTTGCTGAGCGCGTTCGCCAGATCGTCGATCGGCAGCACGTCGCGCACCTGCGACACGGGCGGATTCCAGGCGCCGACGGAGAGCAGCGCGGTCGTGACATCGGGGAACAGATCCATCGCCGAGCGGATGTCGGGGTGCCGACGAAGGCTGCGGGCGGTTTCGAGGTCGTCGACGATGAGCGGGGAGAAGATCGGGTAGACGTCGCCGCCGGAGCGTCGCGAGGTCTGGCGAACGACCTCGATGGGGGAAGAGGCGAGGTCGCCGGCCACGACGCCGGTCAGCTGCACGATCGACAGCCGGGGGAGGTGCTCGAACTGGCGGACGGTGGCCGTCAGGGTCCGACCCCAGGTGACACCCAGGACCTCGTCTTCCTGCAGGCTCTCGCTGAGGACGCGGGCGGCGGCGCCGCCGATCTGGCGGCGGACGGTGTCGTCGTCGCCGTGCGAGCGCACGACGAGGCAGCGCTCCAGCCCGAGCTTGTCCTGCAGGCGCTGGCTCAGCTCCACATCGGGCAGGCCCCAATCGTGGATCTCGATGGTGACGACACCCTCCTCGCGAGCGCGCGCGAGGAGACGTGCGACCTTGAAGCGCGAGATCCCGAGCGCCTCCGAGATCTCCACGCGCGAGCGGTCCTCGAGGTAGTGGGCACGGGCCACCGCCGCCATGAGGGCGCGCTCATGGTCCATGCCCGTCGAGACATCGCTCATTTGAGCGGCGAAATCACGAATCTGTGACATATGTGACGACTGCCTTCCTGGGGATCGGCGGATTTCCTATGCTCAAACGTACATCCAAGCATCACAGATGAGCGCGACTGAAATCATCGCGCGATTGAAGGAGCACGTGTTGACGGTCAACGAAGACATCCTGGCGGTAGCGCGCGGACGCCTGCGCGCGGAGGCGGACGCTGTGGCGGCGCTCATCGACACCGTCGACGGCTCCCTCGTCACCGCGGCGTCTCTGATCCTCTCCGGTACGGGCAAGCTCTTCATCGGCGGGTCCGGCACCTCGGGCACCGTGGCGCGACGGATGGCGCACATCCTCTCCGTGACCGGAACGCCGTCGCTGCCCTTCTCGCCCATGGACGGCCTGCACGGCGCATCGGGTGCGATCACCTCCCGCGACATCGTCCTGCTCATCTCGAACGGAGGCGCCTCCGACGAGGTCGTGCAGCTGGCCCGCATCGCCCGGGGCCGCGGGGCCAGGGTGATCTCGCTCACCCGTGCGCATGACACCCCGCTCGCACGCCTCGCGGACCACAGTGTCGCGGTGGCCGTGGACTCCTCGGCCGATATCGGCGGCATCGTCGCGACCGGCATCACCATCGCGCAGTCCGCGTGGGGCGACGCCCTGGCGGAAGTGCTCATGCGCGGTCGCGGATACACCTGGGCCGAGTTCATGACCACGCACCCGGCCGGTGCCGTGGGACGGCTGGAGGACCTTCCGGCCGATCCGCCCCGCGTCGTCGTCCCCGCCCCGGAGGAGGTCGGGCGATGATCGAGGTGGTCGCGGGAGTCGACAGCTCCACGCAGTCGTGCACGGTCGAACTCCGAGATGCCGCTTCGGGCGTGCTGATCTCCACCGGACGCGCCCCGCATCCGGTCACCCATCCGCCTGAGAGTCAGCAGGACCCGGAGTCGTGGTGGCGCGCGCTCGTCGATGCGATGGCACAGGCCCGACGTGATGTCGACGTGCGCATCATCGGTGTGAGCGTCGGCGCTCAGTGCCACGGGCTCGTCGTCTCGGACGGAGCGGACCGCGTGCTCCGCCCCGCGCGCCTGTGGAACGACACGACCTCCGGCCCGCAGGCCGCCGCCCTGCTCGAACGGCACCCCGCTTCCTGGTGGGCTCAGCAGATCGGGATCGTGCCGTCGGCGGCCATCACCGTGACGAAGCTGGCACTCCTCGCGCAGACCGAACCAGAGATCTTCGACAGCGTGCGTCAGATCTCGGTTCCCCATGACTGGCTCACCTTCCGCCTGACGCGGCGCCGGGTGACCGACCGTTCCGACGCCTCGGGAACCGGGTACTACTCCGCGGACACGGGGCGTTGGCGCACCGACATCCTCGATGACGTCGTGGCGGAGCGCGCATGGGCGCCGATGCTGCCGGAGGTGCTCGGTCCCGAAGAGGCTGCAGGACGGATCGACCCCGAGGCCGCAGCCGAGCTCGGCATCGACCCCGAGGCGGTCGTCGGCGCAGGGGGTGGGGACCAGCACCTCGCCGCGCAGGGCATCGGACTCGGCGAGGGCGACGTGGCGTACAGCCTCGGCACCTCGGGCGTGGTCTTCGCCACCACGTCCGATCCGGTCGTCGACCTCACCGGTTCCGTCGACGGCGTCGCGAACGCCACGGGCGGGTACCTCCCTCTCGTGTGCACGCTCAACGCGACCAAGGTCACCGAGACGATCGCACGTCTGCTCGGCGTCGACTACACCGAGCTCGCCGCCCTCGCCCTCGCCGCCCCACTCGATCCGGACCGGCTCGTCCTCGCCGCCTACCTCGACGGGGAGCGCTCGCCGCGTCTGCCGCAGGCGCGGGGCCTGCTGGCCGGCCTCAGCACGGCGACGACGAGGGAGGAGCTGGCACTCGCGGCCTTCGAGGGAGTCGCGTTCGGGCTGTTCCGTGGCGAGCGCGCCCTCGCAGACCTGGGCATCCCGGCGACGGGACGCACGATCGCGATCGGCGGCGGCGCGCGGTCGCACGCCTATCGACAGGTCATCGCCGACGTGACCGGGCGCGCAGTGCACACGGTGGACGCCCCGGAGGGAACGGCTCGGGGAGCGGCGATCCAGGCCGCCGCAGTGGTGCGCGGCGAGACCGTGGCGGCCGTGACCGCCGCCTGGCGCCCCGAGACGACCTCCGTCACCGAGCCGCTCGCCGACCGCTCGGACGTCTGGGACCGCTACCTCCGCCTCGCCGATCTGCAGGCCGACGGCGGAAGCTTCTAGGGGGACGCATGCTCTATCTCGACAGCGCAGACCGCGACCAGCTCGCGCCGCTCCTGGCGACGGGACTCTTCGCGGGCGTGACCACCAATCCCGCAATCCTCGCCCGCTCCGGCCTGACATCGGACGATCTGCCCGCGCTCGCCGCATGGCTGCGGTCTCAGGGAGTCACGCGCTTCTACGCACAGGCCAGTGGGTCCACGCGTGCGCAGGTGCGCGACTCGGCCTGGCGCGTCGCCGAGCTGGGCGATGACGTGGTGATCAAGCTCGTGGCGACCCAGGATGCCCTCGCCGTGGCTCACGAGCTCGCGAGCGCCGGGCGCGAGGTGCTGATCACCGCCGTCTACCACCCGGCACAGGCGTTGCTCGCCGCCGCGGCGGGGGCCACCGAGATCGCCCCCTACGTGGGCAGGGCGAGCGAGAACGGTCGTGACGGCATCGCGCTGGTCGAGCGGATCGCCCGCAGCGCGCCCGGGGTGCGCATCCTGGCCGCCAGTCTGCGCTCGCCCGACCAGGTGGCAGCCGTCGCGGCGGGCGGGGCGCACGATCTCACGCTCGCACCGACCATCGCCCGTGCGCTCTTCGACGACGAGCTCACCCTCGCGGCGAGCGCCGAGTTCGAGGACCTCGTGACGAGAGCCGTGCGTTCGGCGACGGTGCCGTCATGATCGCGGCACCGTTCGACACAACGCTCTCAGCGTCTCGGGGGTCCGCTCGTCGTCCTGATCTCGAGCGCCGTGGGCAGGAAGCGGCGTCGGGGTGTCTCCGACAGGGCGTTGCTCAGCAGAAGCTCGCCCGCGATGCGGCCCTTCTCGACGAGGGGCTGACTCACGGTGGTGAGGCCCATGCGTCCCGCTTCGGGGATGTCGTCGAAGCCGGTGATGGTCAGATCGCCCGGAACGCTCAGGCCCTGACGGCGGGCGGCCTCGAGGGCGCCGATCGCGAGCACGTCACCGAAGCAGCAGACAGCGGTGAGGTCGGGATGACGCTGAAGGAGCGAGTGCAAGGCCGCGGCGCCGGCTTCGACGGCGTTCTCGAACCTCTCCTCGACCACCAGGGGAGCGCCGCCCAGACCTTCGCGGAGGCCGGCGATCCGATTACGCTGCACCGAGTAGACCGCCTGAGTCCAGCGTTGCTCGTCGGCGGGTCCGTTGTAGCGGGCGCGTCCGAGCCGCGAGGTGATCACGCCCACCTTCCGGTGTCCGAGACCGGCCAGGTGTTCGCCGAGCTCGGCCGCGGCGGCGCGATCATCGAGACCGACCCAGTCGGCCCCGAGGTCGTCACGCGGCTCGTCGACGACCACGGTGGGAAGTCGGCGGCGGAGTGCCGCCTGCAGATGCGGATCACCCTCCGGCACCGAGTAGAAGACGAAGCCGTCGACGACGGCGCTCATCACGTTCGACACACGCGACTCGTCGATCGATGGACCGGCGGGGAGGAGCAGGAGGTTCAGGCGCGCCTCCTGCAAGGTCGTCGAGAGCCCGGCGAGCAGGGCGACGGATGCGGGGTCGGCGAGGGCGAACGGCATCTCGTCGGTGAACACGACGCCGATCGTCTCCGACTTCCCGCGCCGGAATCGCCGCGCGGCGGCGTCGGGTCCGGGGTATCCGACCGCATCGGCGGTCGCGAGCACCCGCTCACGCACATCCTCGCTGACGCGCTCGGGGTGGTTGTACACGTTCGAGATCGTGGCCGGAGACAGGCCGAGCGACCGCGCGATGCTCGTCAGCGTCGGAGGCGGCGCTCCAGGCGTCTTGGTCATCTGGTCAGCTTAGTGGATTTGACGTTTCAAGGACTAGATCGAAGCGTTGGCTCCCGAGATTTAGCACGAAATCAAAGCAGAAATGGCAATGTTGACCTCATTCGTTTTACGTTCTAATATGCAACGAGTGCGAGCCCCGAAGCTTCGCCTCACCCCGTTCTCACAGGAGAGAGAGGATTCTCATGACTGAGCTTCCGTCGAAGATGACCGCCAGTGTGCTGCGAGGGGTGAAGGATCTCGTGCTCGAAGAGCGCGCCGTTCCCGTTCCCGCCGCCGACGAGGTGCTGGTCGAGGTCGCGAGTGTCGGGGTGTGCGGCTCGGACGTGCACTACTACGAGCACGGTCGCATCGGGCCGTACATCGTCGAGAGCCCGATGGTCCTCGGCCACGAGGTGAGCGGCCGGATCGTCGCCGTGGGGTCCGAGGTCGACCCCGCCCGCATCGGGCGACGCGTCGCCATCGAGCCGCAGCGTCCCTGCCGCCGCTGCGACTTCTGCCGCGCCGGAGAGTACAACCTGTGCCCGAAGATGGAGTTCTACGCGACCCCGCCGATCGACGGCGCCTTCTGCGACTACGTGATCATCCAGGACGACTTCGCCTACGACATCCCCGATGCGATCAGCGACCACGCCGCGGCGCTCATGGAGCCGCTGTCGGTCGGCATCGCCGCATCGCAGAAGGGCGGCGTCAAGGTCGGCGACACCGTGCTGATCGCCGGCGGAGGGCCCATCGGCATCATCGCCGCCCAGGTCGCTCGCGCGTTCGGCGCGGCTGACGTCGTGATCGCCGACATCAACCCGGCGCGCCGCGAGCTGGCGGCCTCGTACGGCGTCCGCGTCGTCGATCCGGCCGCCGAGTCCACCGTCGAGCTGGAGGCCAACGTCTTCATCGATGCCTCGGGAGCGACGCCGGCGATCGTCAACGGCATCCGCTCCACGCGCGCCGGGGGAACGGTGGTCCTGGTCGGCAGCGCCGACGAGTTCCCGCTCTCGGTGCCGGAGGTCGCCATGCGCGAGCTCAACGTGACCGGAACCTTCCGCTACACCGGCACCTGGCCGATCGCCCGCGCGCTGCTGGAGTCCGGTCAGGTGGAGCTCGACTCGCTCGTCACCCACGTGTACGGGATCGAGCAGGTCGAGGAGGCGCTCTCGGGGGAGGGGGCCGTCGACTCGCTCAAGCGCATCGTGCTGCCTCGCACCCGACGGGTCGAGGAGCCTTCCGTCAGGGCCGCATCATGACCGACACGCTGCTCTCCGTCGAAGGCGTCTCGAAGTCGTTCCCGGGCGTGAAGGCCCTCGACGACGTGTCCTTCGACGTGCGCCCCGGCACCGTCCACGCCCTGTGCGGGGAGAACGGTGCCGGCAAGTCGACCCTGATGAAGATCATCAACGGGATCTATCAGCCCGACGGCGGCACGATCCGCGTGCGCGGCGAGGAGGTGCGGATCAAGAACCCGATCGACGCCCGCGCCCGCGGCATCGCGATGATCTCCCAGGAGCTCAACTACGTGCCGGGCATGACGATCGCCGAGAGCTTCTTCCTCGGCCGTCTTCCGATGAAGCTCGGCAAGGTCGATTGGCGGTTCATCCGCAGCGAAGCACGGCGCATCCTCGCCGAGGAGGGGCTGGACTTCTCGATCAACCGCCGCCTCGGCACGCTCACGGTCTCGGAGATCCAGACCCTCGAGATCCTGCGCGCCGTCTACCACAGCGCCGACGTGCTGATCATGGACGAGCCCACCTCCGCCATCGCGCACAAGGAGGTCGAATCGCTCTTCGCCAAGATCCGCGATCTGCAGGCCCAGGGCAAGTCGATCATCTACATCTCGCACAAGATGGACGAGGTCTTCGAGCTCGCCGACGACATCAGCGTCTTGCGCGACGGCACGGTCGTCAGCTCGCAGCCCGCGTCGGAGATCACCTCGAGCCAGGTCATCGCGCAGATGGTCGGCCGTGATCTCGATCACCAGTCCTACCCCAAGGAGCAGGTCGAGATCGGCGACACGGTCTTCCGCGCGACCGGGCTCTCCGCCGCTCACATGTTCGAGGACATCGACCTGCATATCCGTGCGGGGGAGATCGTCGGCCTCGCCGGTCTCATCGGCGCCGGACGCAGCGAGGTCATCCGCGCGGTGTTCGGACTCGACAAGCTCGACAGCGGCGAGATCGAGGTCGACACGCAGACCATCAGGATCAAGAACCCCACCCAGGCGATCAAGGCGGGCGTCGCGATGCTCTCCGAGGACCGCCGGCTCGTCGGCATCGTGCCGCAGCTGAGCATCATGAAGAACGCGACGCTCGCGAGTCTGCGCAAGGTGATCCGCGGTGGCTTCGCCCGGCGGCGCGAAGAGGAGCAGCTCGTCACCGAGTACTTCCAGAAGATGAACGTCAAGGCACCCAGCCTCCAGACGCGCATCGCCAATCTCAGCGGCGGCAACCAGCAGAAGGTGCTCCTCGCACGCTGGCTGATCTCCGACCCGAAGGTGCTGCTGCTCGACGAGCCCACCCGCGGCATCGACGTCGGGGCGAAGTTCGAGATCTACAAGATCATGACCGAGCTCGCCCGCCAGGGGCGCGGCATCCTCATGATCTCCTCCGAGCTCCCCGAGCTCATCGGCATGTGCGACCGCATCTACGTGATGTCGGCCGGACGCCTCACCGCGGAGCTGACGCCCGATCAGTTCTCGCAGGAAACCATCCTCACCTACGCCATGAATGAAATCGAGGTGGCATGACAATGCTCCAGACCCTGAAGAGACTCGAGGTGAACCGCTTCTCGATCTACATCATCCTGCTGGTGGTGATCGTCGCGGCGAGCTTCCTGAGCCCGAACTTCCTGAGCTCGGACAACATCTTCAACGTGCTCCGCCAGGTCGCGGTGATCACCATCCTCGCCTTCGGCGCGATGACGCTCATCATCGGCGGCATGATCGACCTCTCCGCCGGAGCCGTGATGGCTTTCGCCGGTGTCGTCTCGGTCATGGTGTACAAGTCGACCGGCAACCTGCTGCTCGCGATCCTCGCCGGCATCCTCATCGGCATGCTCTGCAACCTCGTCAACGCCTTCCTGGTCGCGACGCTCAAGACCCCGGCGTTCATCGTGACGCTGGGCATGATGCTCATGGCCCGCGGCGCTGTCCTCGAGCTGACCCAGGGCCAGAACGTCCTCCAGCTCGGAGACTTCGTCCTGATCGGCCAGGGGAACCTCGGCTGGCTGCCGATCCCGGTGCTGGTGCTGATCGGTGTCACGATCGTGATCTGGTACCTGATGAACCAGACCCGCTACGGCCGCTCGGTCTACGCGGTCGGCGGGAACGAGGAGGCGGCGCGCGCCGCAGGCATCTCCGTGGAGCGCGTGAAGTACCAGGCGTTCCTCGTCAACGGTGCGCTGGTCGGCATCGCCGGTGTCATCTTCATGTCGCGCGTCAACGCCGGACTCCCCAATGCGGGCGTCGGCTATGAGCTGCAGGCCATCACCGCCCCGATCATCGGTGGCACGAGCTTCTCCGGCGGCGTCGGAACGGTGATGGGCACCCTCGCGGGAGCACTGATCGTCGGCATCCTCGGCAACATCATGAACCTCATCGGTATCGGCTCGTACATCCAGCAGATCGTGATGGGCGCCATCATCGTGGTCGCCGTCGCCTACGACGTCTTCAGCAAGCGAGGCAAGGCGAAGACCACCATCCTCAAGTCCGACACGAAGGGCGATCCCTTCCCGGTCTCCTCTCCCTCTTCCGATCCGGGAGGCGGCCGGGTGAAAGCCTGACCTCTCCCCTCCGCACCGCTTCACCCACCCACACAGAAATCAGGAGAAGACAATGAAGAGTCTTACCCGCAGGATCATCGCGCTCGGCGCCGCAGCAGCCGCGGCGATCAGCCTCGCCGGCTGCGCCGTCACCACCGGGAACCCGGCAGGAGGCGGAGGCGGCGCCAGCGAGGACAAGGACGAGTACCGAGTCGCGTACATCGCCCGCGCCCAGGCCGACTCGTTCGCCGCATGGCTCGCCAACGAGATGAAGGCGGAGGCCGGGACCTACGACGACATCACGCTCGAGGTCTTCGACGGCCAGGCCGATGACGAGATCGAGAACAAGATGATCGAGAACGCCATCGCCAACCGCTTCGACGCCGTCATCATCCAGGCCAACAACGCCGACGCCCAGCTGCCGTACATCCAGCAGGCCATCGACGCCGGGATCGTCACCATCACCACCAACCCGCGCGTGGAGGGACTGACCGGGGGCAACTCTGTCGACGCCGATCCGTACAAGCAGGGTGCCGTGGTGGCGGAACTCGCCGTCGAGCAGATCCCCGAGGGCGCGAACGTCGTCGTCCTCAACGGTCCGGCAGGCAACTTCCACAGCACGGCTCGTCGCGACGCCTGGGAGGCGGAGTTCTTCGAGAAGCGGCCCGATGTGAACATCGTCGCCGAGGACATCGCGAACTGGAACAAGGACGAGGCCATGACCCTCATGGAGGACTGGTCGCTCGCCAACCCGCAGATCGACGCGATCATCTCGATGAACGACAACATGGCCTCGGGCGCTCTGGAAGCGGTCAAGGGCAAGGGCGGCTTCGACGGCATCCTCGCGTACGGCGTCGACGGCACCCCGGAAGCCGTGCTGCTCATCGAGGCTGGCACCATGACGGCGACCTCGCTGCAGAACGCGCGTGAGCTGGCAGAGCTCAACCTCAAGGCCGTGCACGATCTGCTCACGGGTGCCGAGGACGAGGTGAACGTCGACATCGGCAACCCGCTCATCACGAAGGACAACGTGCAGGAGTACATCGACCTGTACAAGGAGGCCGGCCTCCTCGAGCAGTGAGGCCCCTCGAACCCTGAGAAAACC
Organism: Microbacterium paraoxydans; assembly: GCF_020524545.1. Lineage (GTDB taxonomy): Bacteria > Actinomycetota > Actinomycetes > Actinomycetales > Microbacteriaceae > Microbacterium > Microbacterium paraoxydans_C. The sequence continues at coordinate 62,530 of NZ_JAIVLG010000009.1, forward strand.
GTCGTCGGGGGAGCAGGCGCCCGCCTGTTCCCCCGACGTCTGCCCGCTCGCACCAGGAAGGTGGATCCCGCGATGCGCGACCTCACCCTCGCCGACGCCCGTGACAGGGCCCGTCGGCTCGCCCGGGACGGACGTCCCTTCCTGCTGGGGATCGTCGGTCCGCCCGGGGCCGGCAAGTCGACGCTTGCCGAGGCGCTCGGCGAGCCGTCGTTCCCGATGGACGGCTTCCACTTCGCCAACGAGCACCTCGACCGCCTCGGGCTGCGCGACCGCAAGGGTGCTCCCGCCACCTTCGACGTGGACGGTTTCGCCGCCCAGCTCGCGAGGCTGCGGGCGGGGGAGGACGTGGTGGCGCCGAGGTTCGACCGCGACCTCGACGCGGCGGTCGCCGGAGCGCTCCCCTTGTGCGCTCGGGACCGTGTGGTCGTCGTCGAGGGCAACTACCTGCTGCACGACGCGGACGGGTGGGAACGCATCCGTCCGCTCCTCGACGAGGTGTGGTACCTCGACGTGCCGGAGGATCTCCGCGTGCGCCGGCTCGTCGCCCGGCACCAGTCGTTCGGCCGGCCGCACGCCGAGGCCGTGCGCTGGGCCACAGACGTCGACGGCCCCAACGCCGTCCTCATCCGCGCGACCCGGCACCGGGCCGACGCGATCATCACTCTGACCGAAGGAGACGACGCATGAGCGTCATGAACGCATTCGACCTCACCGACCGCACCGCTCTGGTGACCGGCGCCACCCGCGGCCTCGGAAGGGAGTTCGCCCGTGCGCTGGCAGAAGCCGGAGCGGACGTCGTGGTGCACGGCCGCGATGAGCAGGCCGCGAACGACGTCGTGCGCGAGATCGAGGAGCGCGGCCGTCGCGCCTGGGTCGTCCTGGGCGACCTGACAGAGCGCGCTTCCGTCGATCGCATCGCGGCCGAGGCGATCGAGGCGGCCGGCGGGAGCCTCGACATCCTCATCAACAACGCCGGTGCGTGCATCCACCGTCCGGCGCTGGAGGTGACCGATGACGAGTGGTCGCACGTGATCGACACCAACCTGACCGCGCTGTGGCGCATGTCGCAGACGGTGGGTGCGCACATGGTGGGACGCGGTTCCGGCTCGATCGTCAACGTCGGGTCGATCTCCGCGCAGATCGTCAACCGTCCTCAGTTCCAGCCCGCCTACAACGCTTCCAAGGCCGCCGTGCACCACCTGACCAAGTCGCTCGCGGCGGAGTGGGCTCCGGCGGGCGTGCGGGTCAACGCCGTCGCCCCGGGATACATCAAGACCGACATGTCGCCGGTGGACGAGCCGCGGTTCCGTCGCTTCTGGATCGAGGATTCCGCGCAGCAGCGCTACGCCATGCCGAGTGAGGTCAGCCCGTCCGTGGTGTTCCTCGCCTCCGACGCGGCGAGCTTCATGTCGGGCACCGTGCTGGTGGTCGACGGCGGCTACACCCTGTTCTGACCTGCGGAGCGGATGCCGCCGGAGGGCTCCTGGGCCTCCGGCGGCATCCGATGCAACGCGCTCCCGGCCGCGTGTGCGAGATTGGGACGGATGAAAGACGCGCCCGCACCTCCGCCCCCTCGCACCCTGCTCGTCGGCTCCGGCAGACTCGCCGCGCGTCTTGCCACACGCCTGATCGGCGACGGCGGTGACGTCTTCGCTGTGCGCCGGACCGAGGGGCCGCTGTCGCGAGGGGTGTCGGCGATCACGGCCGACGTGTCCGCCTCGGTGCCGCCACTGCCCGAGGTCGAGGCGATGGTCGTCACCCTTCCCCCGCCCGGGGAGGTCTCCGGCTACCGTGCCGCGCTGACTCGTCTCGCTCGGGCGCTGCCGGTTCCTCCTGCCCGCACCGTCTTCGTCTCGTCGACCGGGGTCTTCGACGGGGCGGGGTCCGCGCGACCGCTCACCGAGAGCGACGAGCCCGAGGAAGCGACGGACCGCTCGCGGGGGCTCCGCGATGGTGAGCGGGCCGCGATCGAGCTGTTCGACGCGACGGTCGTCCGGCCCGCCGGGATCTACGGACCGGGCCGTGAGTTCCTGCTCCGGAAGGTGCGGGAGGGGGCCGCGGTAGACCATCAGCGGCGCACGAACAGGATCCACGAGAGCGACCTCGTCCGCACGCTCGATCTTCTGGTGCGGATGGATGCTCCGCCCCGGCTCGTGCACGCGGTGGATGAGCGCCCCGCACCGCTCGGCGACGTGGTCCGCTTCATCGCGCAGGAATGGGGCGGTCAGGTGCCGCCCGACGTGGGGTCCGCAGGGCCGAGTGGCTTCGTGTACGACGGGGCTCTGCTGCGCGCCGTGCTCGGCGACCTCGAGTACCCGACCTACGAGGAGGGGTACCGGGCGATGATCGCCGACATGTCGCCCCCGACACGTAGCCTGGAGGCATGACAGCCAACGCCGCACGCACCGCCGTCGAGGTCGTCGACTGGCGCCGACGTGTCTTCGCGCTCTACGCCGCGGTGCGTCTGGCCGACTCCCCGGAAGAGGCGCACGAACTCTGGCGGATCGAGCGCGACGACCTGATGCTCCGGCATCCGGCCACCCCGCTGCTGCCTCCGGACCGCGCCCTGTTCGAGGGGTTGCCGATCGCCTCGTACGACCCGGAATGGAGGTTCGAGCTTCCGATCCTGCCCGCCGAAGCCGGCGGCTTCGACTTCGAGACCGGCACCGACGGTGTCGTGCCGTTCGAGCGCGTCGGCCGCGTCGAGATCCCCGATGCCGGGTCGCTCGATGTCTGGCGACTGGCCTCCTACGGCGGTGGTCTGTTCGTCCCCGTCCGTGACGGGCTCGCGGGGAGTCCTGGTGGCACGTACGGCGGCGGTCGCTATCTGGTCGACACGATCAAGGGCGCCGATCTCGGGTCCGATGCAGAGCGCGGCACGATCGTGCTGGACTTCAACTTCGCCTACAACCCGTCCTGCGCCTACGACCCCGCCTGGGCCTGTCCGCTTGCGCAGCCGGGCAACGTCCTGACCGCTCCGGTGCCCGTGGGAGAGAGGTATGGGACAGGGAGCGTCTGAGCCCTCTTCTCAGACCAGGTTCAGGCGTGTCGAGCAGTCGACTCCCGCACGATGAGTTCCGGCTGGAACACCACGCGCTCGGGGTTCGACTGCCCGTCCGCTTCTCGCAGCATCAGGTCGACGGCCGTGTAGCCGATGAGTTCGGCAGGCTGGCGGATCGACGAGAGCGGGACGACGGCAGCCGCGGCGAAGTCGATGTCGTCATACCCGATGAGGGCGATCTCGTCGGGCACCCGGATGCTGTTCCGCATCATGAGCGCCTGCAACACGCCCATCGCGAGCAGGTCGTTCGCGGCGAAGACGGCATCCGGTCGATCCTCCGGGGCGCGCGCGCTGAGGGCGTCGCCCGCGGTGCGACCGGCGAGCACGCTCAGCGAGTCGGTCAGAATGACTTCGAGTGAGATGCCGGCCTCACTGGCCGCCTTGCTGGCCCCTTCCAGCCGGTCGACGACTTGGCGGATGCTCATCGGACCGCCGACGAAGGCGATGCGTCGTCGACCCTGGGACGCGAGGTGCTGGACGGCGAGGTAGCCGCCGCCGACGTCGTCGACCGAGACCGAGGAGAAGGTCTCGTCGGCGACTTCGCGGTCGACGAGCACCACGCTCGTGCCGCGGTCGCGCAGGCGGCGCAGACGCGGGAGATCGTCGGCGAGGGGGGAGATGAGGAGTCCGGCGATGCGCTGCTCCTCGAACAGGTCGATGTAGGCGCGCTCGCGCTCGACCTTCTCGTCGCTGTTGCCGAGGGTGACGGTCATCCTCGCCTCGGCGGCGCGTTCCTCCGCTCCCCGCGCGATATCGGTGAAGAACGGGTTGCGAACATCGAGCACCACGAGGCCGATCGAACGGCTGCGGCCGGCCCTGAGCTGCCGGGCCGCATCGTTGCGCACGAAGCCGAGCTCTTCGATGGCCGCTGTGACACGTTCCACGGTGGCCGGGGAGACCTTGTCCGGGTGATTCAGCACATTCGACACGGTCCCCACGGAGACGGATGCGGCGAGAGCGACATCTCGAACACTGACGACCACGGCGCTTCCTTTCGGCGGGACCCGTGAAACCTGTCCCTGAAACGTACCATCGCCTGTTCCATGACTTGACAGTCAGACTCCGAGGGTCGTAGTTTACAGATGCGCAATATTTTAAAACGATTCAATCCGCAGGAACGCTCTGCAGTTTAGGTCCGATCAATGACGATTCCCTCAGGGGCTCCAGGCTCTCCGCCGGCGCTCGAACTCCGCGACATCCGAAAGTCCTTCGGCGCGGTGGTCGCGCTCCGCTCCGGGACTCTTTCGGTCGACGGTGGATCCATCCACGCTCTGGTCGGCGAGAACGGCGCGGGCAAGTCCACCCTCGTGAAGATCGTCGCCGGACTGTATCAGCGCGACGACGGCATCTTCCGTTTCCACGGAGAAGACGTCGACTTCACCTCGACCGCGCAGTCCAAGGGCGCGGGCGTCGCCGTGATCTACCAGGAGCCGACGCTCTTCCCCGACCTGTCCGTCACCGAGAACATCTTCATGGGCCGCCAGCCCACGGGGCGCTTCGGACGCATCGATCGCAAGGCCATGCGGCACGAGGTCGAGCGTCTGTTCACCCGACTCGGCGTGACGATCGATCCCGACCGTCCGGCGGAAGGTCTGTCGATCGCCGACCAGCAGGTCATCGAGATCGCCAAGGCCGTCTCCCTCGACGCGAGCCTGCTCGTCATGGATGAGCCGACGGCCGCGCTGTCCGGCGTCGAAGTCGATCGTCTCTTCACGATCGCGCGGAGCCTTCGCGACGAGGGGCGCGCGCTCATCTTCATCTCGCACCGCTTCGACGAGGTGTTCGCCCTCTGCGACACGGTCACGGTCATGCGCGACGGCGCCTACATCGCCACCAGCGCGATCGCGGACACCTCGGTGGAGGAGATCGTTCACCAGATGGTCGGCCGGGAGGTGACCGAGCTGTTCCCGAAACAGGAGACCACCGTCGGCGCTCCGCTCCTCGAAGTCGAGAACCTCACCAGTCCCGGTGTCTTCCACGACATCTCCTTCACCGTGCGGGCGGGAGAGATCGTGGGGCTTGCCGGTCTGGTCGGCGCGGGGCGCAGCGAGGTGGCTCGTGCGGTCTTCGGGGTCGATCCCTATCGCGAGGGCAGCGTCACGATGGAGGGCGTGCGTATCCCGCGCGGGCGTCCCACCGACGCCATGCGTGCCGGCCTCGCACTCGTGCCGGAAGACCGCCGCAAGCAGGGACTCGTGATCGAGTCCGGCGTCGGCGGCAACATCACCCTTTCGATCCGTCGCCAGCTCGCGAAGCTGGGCTTGCTCACCACCGGCATCGAGAACCGCGCCGCCCGAGAGTGGGCGACCAGGCTCGAGGTCAAGACTCACGCCCTCGACACCGTCGCCGCCACGCTCTCCGGCGGCAACCAGCAGAAAGTCGTCCTCGCCAAGTGGCTCGCCACGCAGCCGAGGGTTCTCATCATCGATGAGCCCACCCGGGGGATCGATGTCGGGACCAAGTCCGAGGTGCACCGGCTGCTCTCGGAGCTCGCGGGGAAGGGCATGGGAGTCCTCATGATCTCGTCCGAACTCCCGGAGGTGCTGGGCATGGCCGACCGCGTCCTCGTCATGCGCGAGGGGCGGATCACCGCAGAGATCGCCCGCTCGGAGGCAACGTCCGAGAACGTCATGTACGCCGCGACGCACGCATCGGAGCTTCCCTCGTGACCACCGCAATCCCCGTCTCCTCGATGACGAAGAGGCTCTCCGCGCTCGGCAGGGCACGGGAGTTCGGCATCCTGCTCGCCCTGGTGCTCGTGATCGTGGCCGCCACGACGAACAACTCGAACTTCCTGTTCAGCCCCGACGGCTGGCGCGACCTGCTGCTCACACCGTCGATCCTCGTGCTCGTCGCGGTCGGGCAGGCGATCGTCCTCATCACGCGCAACGTCGATCTCTCGGTCGGCTCGGTCATGGGGCTCACCGCCTACCTCACCGGTCGCCTGTTCATCGACGTCCCCGGGATCCCGATCGTGATCGTCGTGGTGGCCGCCGTCGTGTTCGGAGCGCTTCTCGGACTCGTCAACGGTGCCCTGGTCGCCTTCGCCAAGGTGCCCGCGATGGTGATCACCCTCGGCACGCTCTACGCCTACCGTGGCATCAACGTGCTCTGGACCGGCAGCGACCGGGTGAACGCCTCGGACATGCCGAAGGACTTCCTGGCCCTCGGCACCGGGCAGCTCGTCGGAATCCCGATCCTCACGATGGTGGCCTTCATCGTCCTCGCCGGCGCCGCCTGGTACATGAAGAACACGCGAGGCGGCCGTGAGTACTACGCGATCGGCTCCGATCCTGCTGCCGCGGAGCTGTACGGCCTCCGTGTCACTCGCCGTGTGCTGACCGCGTTCGTCGTCTCCGGTGCCCTCGCCGGTCTCGCCGGCGTGTTCTATGCCGCCCGCTACGGCACCATCAACTCGCAGGCCGGGGCCGGGTGGGAGCTCGACGCGGTCGGGGCAGCCGTGATCGGGGGCGTCGCGATCACGGGCGGCATCGGCTCCGTGTGGGGCGCGGCGATCGGTGCTGTGCTGCTGCTCACCATCAACCGGGCTCTCCCGATCCTCGGTATCCCCGACTTCTGGCAGCGCGCCGTCGTCGGCCTCCTGATCATCGGCGCGATCGTGCTCGACCGCGTCCTCGCCGTCCGCCAGAAACGTCGGCTCATCGAAGCGAGGGACCAGTCATGACCGCCGCGACCACGACGACCGCGACCACCCGGGTCATCCGCGCCTTCGACAAGCCGCTGTGGCGACGCGTCCTTCTCACCAGAGAGATGGCGATCGTCGCCCTGCTCGTCCTCGTCGTCATCGTGTCCGCGAGCACCGTCCGCGGCTTCGGCCAGCCGATCACGCTCACCTACCTGCTCCTCGACATCGCCCCGATCCTGCTGATCGCCCTGCCGATGACGCTCGTGATGATCACCGGTGAGATCGACCTGTCGGTGGGCAGCATGGTCGGCCTCTCCAGCGTCGTCACCGGAGCGCTGGTACAGGGAGGGATCCCGTTCGAGGTCGCCGCCCTTGCGGCACTGTTCGTCGGCCTTGTCGGCGGAGCCTTCAACGGATTCCTCGTGACCGTGGTCGGTCTGCCGTCGCTCGCCGTCACCATCGGGACGCTGGCGTTGTTCCGAGGCCTCGCCGTCGGCATTCTCGGCACGGCGGCGGTCACGGAGTTCCCGGAGTTCTGGACCGACCTCGCCAAGGCGAAGATCGCGGGCACGACGGTTCCTGTGGTCATGATCCCGTTCCTCGTCCTGCTGGTGGGCTTCATCCTGCTGCTGCACTACACGCCGTTCGGTCGTGGCGTCTACGCGATCGGTCTCGCGAAGGACGCCGCCCGCTTCTCCGGCGTGCACGTCGAGCGGACGAAGTTCATCCTCTTCGCGCTCTCCGGACTCGTCGCCGCATTCGCCGGGGTGTTCTACACGCTCCGCTACGGCAGCGCCCGCGGTGACAACGCCACCGGCCTGGAGCTCCAAGTGATCGCCGCCGTCGTCCTCGGCGGAGTGTCGGTGTTCGGCGGGCGGGGCAAGATCTACGGTGTCGTCGCCGCAGCGCTCCTCATCGGCTCGCTCGCCAGCGCGCTGCGTCTGATGAATGTGACCTCCGATGTGATCAACATCATCACCGGTGCCCTGCTGGTCGTCTCCGTGGTGGCCGCCAGCCTCCTCGCCTGGCTGCAGAAGACCCGACGCAGACCAGGACGCTCAACCACCGGCGCCACCTCCACAGCTTCATGACGCCGACGCCGCAGTCGCGGCACCTCACGAAAGGAAAGAACAATGATGTTTGCACGTAAGCGTGTGACCGCATTCGCCGCCCTCGCGGTGGCCGCAGCGGTCGCCCTGTCCGGATGCGCGAGCACCGGCGGGGACGACGGCGGCGACGGCGGCGACGGCGGCAGCGGCGGTGACGCCAACCTCGCCGTCACCTTCCTGCCCAAGAACCTCGGAAACCCCTACTTCGACACGTCGAGCAAGGGCGGCAAGGCAGCCGTCGATGAGTTCGGCGGCACCTTCGCCGAGGTCGGACCGGCCGAGGCCACCCCCGACGCCCAGGTCAGCTACATCAACACGGCCACGCAGCAGGGCGTCGGAGCCCTCGTCGTCTCGGCGAACGACCCGAAGGCGATCTGCGACGCGCTGAACGAAGCGCGCGATGCCGGCGTGAAGGTCGTCACCTTCGACTCCGACACCAACCCGGAGTGCCGCGACGTCTTCATCAACCAGGCGGATTCCGAGGGCATCGCGAAGGTGCAGGTCGACCAGATCGCGGAGCAGATCGGCGGTGCCGGTGAGATCGCGATCCTCTCGGCCTCGGCGAACGCGACGAATCAGAACGCGTGGATCGACCTGATGAAGGAGTACCTCGCCAGCGACTACCCCGACATCACTCTCGTCGAGACCGTCTATGGTGACGACGACGACCAGACGTCGTTCGACAAGACCGCGGCGCTCTTGCAGACCCACCCCGACCTGAAGGGGATCATCTCGCCCACGACGGTCGGCATCGCCGCGGCGGCCCGCTACCTGTCCACTTCGGACTACAAGGGCAAGGTCTCGCTGACCGGCCTCGGCACCCCGAACCAGATGCGCGAGTACGTCGAAGACGGCACCGTCACCTCCTTCGCTCTGTGGAACCCGGAGGACCTGGGCTACCTCGCGGCCTTCGCGGCCCAGGCGCTCATCGAGGGCGACATCACCGGCGAGAAGGGCGACACTTTCACGGCGGGCGAGCTCGGCGAGTACACGGTCGGAGACGACGGAGTCGTGCTGCTCGGCGACCCGTTCGTGTTCGACGCCGACAACATCGGCGAGTTCGACTTCTGAGCGAATCGAGCGCCCGGTCGGCAGAGCACCGGCCGGGCGCTCGCAGAAAGGTCCCGATGATGCGCGTGTGCGTAAAGCTCCAGGTGCGGCCCGAGCTTCTGGACGAGTACCGCGAGCGTCACGCGCCCGTGTGGCCGGAGATGCTCGCCGAGATCGCGGCAGCCGGACGGCGCAACTACTCGCTCTTCCTCGCGCCCGACGGCGAGCTCATCGGATACTACGAGACCGATGACGATGCCGCGGCTCAGGCCTATCTCGCCGCGTCGCCCATCGCCGCCCGTTGGGAGGCAGAGATGGCTCGCTTCTTCGTCGGTCTCGACGGACGGCCGGACCAGGCCGCCACCATACTTCCCGAGGTGTTCCACCTCGAGGACCAGCTCCCCACCTCCGATCTTCACAACGAAAGCAGTACATCGTGAGCATCCTCTCCCCTGAAAACCTCGCAGCCCTCGAGAAGCAGGGCATCGAGCTCCCCAGCTGGGCGTTCGGCAACTCCGGTACCCGGTTCAAGGTGTTCGGCACCCCCGGGACGCCGCGCGACCCCTGGGAGAAGATCGCAGATGCCGCGCAGGTCAATCGCTACACGGCGCTCGCCCCCGCGGTCGCGCTGCACATCCCGTGGGACGTGGTCGACTCGTACTCCGACCTGCGCGCGTATGCCGAAGACCTGGGCGTCTCGCTCGGCACCGTCAACTCCAACACTTTCCAGGACGACGACTACAAGTTCGGGGCCCTGACACACGAGGACGCCGCGATCCGCCGCAAGGCCATCGACCACCACCTGGCCTGCATCGACGTGATGGATGCGACCGGAAGCCGCGACCTCAAGATCTGGCTCGCCGAGGGGTCGAACTACCCCGGCCAGGCCGATCTGCGCGGACGTCAGGACCGCCTGAACGACTCGCTTCAGAAGATCTACGACCGTCTGGGCGAGCACCAGCGGCTCGTGCTGGAGTACAAGTTCTTCGAGCCCGCTTTCTACCACACCGACGTTCCGGACTGGGGGACCTCGTACGCCCAGGTGAGTGCCCTCGGCGACAAGGCGATGGTGTGCCTCGACACCGGGCACCACGCCCCCGGCACGAACATCGAGTTCATCGTGATGCAGCTGCTGCGCCTCGGCAAGCTGGGGTCGTTCGACTTCAACTCGCGCTTCTACGCCGACGATGACCTGATCGTGGGCGCCGCCGACCCGTTCCAGCTGTTCCGCATCCTGTTCGAGGTCGTGCGCGGCGGTGGTCTGAACAACCCCGACGTGGCGTTCATGCTCGACCAGTGCCACAACGTCGAAGACAAGATCCCCGGCCAGATCCGCTCGGTGCTCAACGTGCAGGAGATGACTGCCCGCGCGCTGCTCGTCGACCGTGAGGCCTTGTCTGCTGCGCAGACGGCGGGCGACGTCCTGGCTGCGAACGCCGTGTTCATGGATGCGTTCTACACCGACGTGCGTCCCGCGCTCGCAGAGTGGCGCGAGAGCCGCGGCCTCGCCGCCGACCCGATGGCCGCCTACCTCGCCTCGGGATACCAGCAGAAGATCGCGGCCGAGCGCGTGGGCGGCGTCCAGGCCGGCTGGGGCGCCTGAGCGCTCCGTCCTTCGACCCATCGATCAAGGAACGACACACATGACGAATCCGACCGCCGCCGCCCTCCTCGCGCGGAGCAACCGCTTCGGCGCCGACCCGAAGAACACGAACTATGCCGGTGGCAACACCTCCGCGAAGGGCACCGAGATCGACCCGGTCACCGGGCAGCCGGTCGAGCTGCTGTGGGTCAAGGGCTCGGGCGGCGACCTGGGCACCCTCACCGAGAGCGGCCTCGCGGTGCTGCGCCTCGACCGGATGCGTGCGCTCGTCGACGTGTACCCCGGTCTCGAGCGTGAAGACGAGATGGTGGCCGCGTTCGACTACTGTCTGCACGGCAAGGGGGGAGCCGCCCCCTCGATCGACACCGCCATGCACGGTCTCGTCGACGCCGCGCACGTGGACCACCTGCACCCGGACTCCGGCATCGCGATCGCGACGGCGGCCGACGGCGAAGCGCTGACCGGGACGATCTTCGGCGAGAAGGTCGTGTGGGTACCGTGGCGTCGCCCCGGGTTCCAGCTCGGCCTCGACATCGCCGCGATCAAGGAGGCGAACCCCGAGGCGATCGGATGCATCCTCGGCGGACACGGCATCACGGCCTGGGGTGACACGTCCGACGAGGCCGAGGCGAACTCGCTGTGGATCATCGACACCGCAGCCTCATATATCGCGGAGAACGGCGCGGCCGATCCGTTCGGGGGCATCCGCTCCGGTTTCGAAGCTCTGCCCGAGGAAGAGCGCCGTGAACGCGCCGCCGCGCTCGCCGGGACGATCCGGGGCATCGCCTCGACGGACCGTCCGATGGTGGGGCATTTCACGGATGCCACGGAGGTGCTCGAGTTCCTCGCATCCGAGAAGGCGCCGTCCCTCGCCGCGCTGGGCACGAGCTGCCCCGACCACTTCCTGCGCACCAAGGTCAAGCCGTTGATCCTCGATCTGCCGCCGACGGCGTCCGCCGAGGAGCAGATCGCCCGTCTGCATGAGCTCCATGAGCAGTACCGCGCCGACTACCAGGCGTACTACGATGCGCATGCGACGGCCGAGTCCCCCGCGATCCGCGGTGCCGATCCGCTCATCGTGCTCGTCCCCGGGGTGGGCATGTTCTCGTACGGGGCGAACAAGCAGACCGCCCGCGTCGCCGGCGAGTTCTACGTCAACGCGATCAATGTGATGCGCGGGGCCGAGGCGCTGTCGACCTACTCGCCGATCTCGGACGCCGAGAAGTTCCGTATCGAGTACTGGGCGCTGGAAGAGGCCAAGCTGCAGCGGATGCCGAAGCCGAAGTCGCATCAGGGCCGTATCGCCTTCGTCACGGGCGCCGCCTCCGGCATCGGAAAGGCCATCGCCACCCGCCTCGCCGCGGAAGGCGCCTGTGTGGTCATCGCCGACCTCGACCTCGCCAAGGCCCAGGCCGCAGCCGCTGAGCTCGGAGGCACCGACGTCGCGATCGGCGTCGCGGCGAACGTGGCCGACGCCGACGCGATCCAGGCCGCGCTGAACGACGCGGTGCTCGCGTTCGGCGGCGTCGACCTCGTCGTCAACAACGCCGGCCTCTCGCTCTCGAAGCCCTTGCTCGAGACCACCGAGAAGGACTGGGATCTGCAGCACGATGTCATGGCCAAGGGCTCGTTCCTCGTATCGAAGTCTGCCGCGCGCGTGCTCATCGACCAGAAGCTCGGCGGCGACATCGTCTACATCTCGTCGAAGAACTCCGTCTTCGCCGGCCCGAACAACATCGCGTACTCCGCGACCAAGGCCGACCAGGCCCACCAGGTGCGCCTGCTCGCGGTCGAGCTGGGCGAGTACGGAATCCGTGTGAACGGGATCAACCCCGACGGCGTCGTGCGAGGCTCCGGCATCTTCGCCTCCGGCTGGGGAGCGAACCGCGCAGCGACCTACGGCGTCGCCGAAGAGGACCTCGGACAGTTCTACGCGAACCGCACGATCCTCAAGCGCGAGGTCGTGCCCGAGAACGTCGCTGACGCTGTCTACGTGCTCACGGGGCCGGAGCTCAGCCGCACCACGGGTCTGCACATCCCGGTCGACTCCGGCGTCGCCGCGGCGTTCCTGCGATGAGCATGCGCGCCGTCGCGGCCGTCGACCTCGGCGCGACCAGTGGCCGGGTCATGATCGGCCGCGTAGGCGACGGCAGGCTCGACCTCGAGCTCGTGACACGATTCCCCAACGGCCCCGTCGTGCGGAGCGACGGACTGCACTGGGACTTCGACGCCCTTTACGAGAACGTGCTCGCAGGCTTGGCGGAGGCCGTGCGCCGAGAGCCTGCGATCGAGAGCATCGGCATCGACTCGTGGGCCGTGGACTACGGTCTGATCGCGGGAGGGGAGCTTCTCGCCGAGCCCTTCCACTATCGCGATGAGCGCACGGCGCGCGGCGTGGTCGAGGTGCACGAGATCATTCCGTTCTCGGAGCTCTACACGCGCAACGGCCTGCAGTTCCTGCCCTTCAACACGCTCTACCAGTATCGGATCGACGAGAGGGTCGCGGACGCCGACACCGCCCTCCTCATCCCCGACCTGATCGCGTTCCTGCTCACGGGCGTCCGCGCCGCGGAGCGCACGAACGCCTCGACGACCGGGCTGCTCGGAGTGGACGACGGCGAGTGGGACGTCGAACTCGCGACGTGCATCGGCATCCCGACGCAGATGCTGCCCCCGCTCATCGATCCCGGCACGGTGATCGGGTCGCTCCGACCCGAGGTCGCCGGGCGGATCGGCAAGGATCTGCCGGTGATTGCGGTGGGTTCGCACGACACGGCATCCGCGGTGGTCGCGGTACCTCTGGCCTCGCCCTCCGCTGCGTACATCTCGTGCGGCACGTGGGGCCTGGTCGGACTGGAATTGACCGAGCCGGTGTTGACGGAGGCCGCGCGCGAGGCGAACTTCACCCACGAGCTCGGCGTCGACGGTCGATACCGTTTCCTGCACAACGTCACCGGCTTGTGGCTGCTGAGCGAGAGCGTGCGTGCGTGGGAGGCCGAGGACGGCGTGTCGATCGATCTTCCGGAGCTGCTCGCGGCAGCGGCCGCGGTCGCGGAAGAGGTGCCGCTGTTCGATGCGAACGACCCGTCGCTCAATGCTCCCGGCGACCTGCCGGCGCGCATCGCCGCGCTGATCCAGGCGGCCGGAGCGTCCGTTCCGTCGACTCGCACCGCGTTCGCGCGCAGCATCGTCGAGAGCATCGCCGTTGCGTTCGCCGACGCCGTTCGCACGGCGTCCACGCTGTCGGGGCGTGAGGTCGACGTGATCTACCTCGTCGGTGGCGGCTCCCTCAACGCGCTGCTGTGTCAGGCGACGGCCGATCGTTCGGGGCTTCCTGTGCTGGCGGGCCCCGTCGAGGCGACCGCTCTCGGCAACGTGCTCATGCAGGCGCGAGCGCGAGAGGGCGCGAAGGTCGAGCTGGAAGAGCTGCGCACCCTGGTCGCCGCGACCCATCCGTCCCGTCGGTTCGACCCGAGCTGAAGCATCGATCTCGCCGATCTGCTGTAGCCCTCGGCCGGGAACGGAATCGCCGGGTATCAGTCCATCTGGTGCGCGGCTTCTTCCGTGACGGCGGTCACTGCTGGACGGTTCGACGCGGCCCAGCTGGCGAGGAGCCGCAGTCGTTCCGCGCTCGGCGATCCCGGTTCGGCGGTGTAGATCATGAGCACGGAACCGGGGTCGGCCGTGATGGCGAGCTCCTCGTAGGCGAGGATGAGCTCGCCGACGACGGGGTGGTGGAAGCGCTTCGTCCCGGCGCCATGGCTGCGCACGTCGTGGGCTCCCCACAGACGCCGGAAGACGTCGCTTCTGGTGGACAACTCGCCGACGAGTTCTTGGATGCTCTTGTCGTGGGGGTCGCGCCCCGCTTCGGCGCGCATGATGGCGACGCACATCTCGGCGAAGAGGTCCCAATCGGGGTAGAACTCGTGCGACGCGGGGTCGAGGAACTGGAAGCGGGCGAGGTTCGGAGTGCGGCCGCCGTCGCCGATGAGGGGCGAGTAGAACGCTCGCCCCAGTTCGTTGGTGGCCAGGATGTCCTGATGGGTGTTGCGCACGAAGGCGATGCCGTCGGCGATGGAGTCCACGGCCCAGTGCAGACTGGGTCGCAAGTTCCCTGGCTTCGAGGCCCGACGACGTGGGCGACCAGAGGCGGGGATGCCGTCCGCGGCTCGCGCGAGATCGAACAGGTGAGCGCGTTCGGTGTCGTCGAGCTGCAACGCACCAGACACGGCGTCGAGGACCGAAGCCGAGGCGCCGGAGATCGCACCACGTTCGAGCTTGGCGTAGTACTCCACGCTCACTCCGGCCAGCATCGCGACCTCCGCCCGCCGCAAGCCGTCGACCCGCCGGTTCGGACCGGCAGGCAGACCAGCCTGCTCCGGCGAGACCTTGGCGCGACGCGACATGAGGAACTCTCGGACCTCTGCTCGATTGTCCATACCCCGACCATACGTCCGAGCCCGCCCGCGAGGGGTGCCCTCCTGGTACACCTTTCGATAGAGACTCCCCCGCGTTCCTGATGCGGCGTTCAATGGTGACAACGCCCTCAGACGAAGGAGATCATCATGCGCGGAGTCGTCATGCACACCCCCGGCGACGTTCGGGTCGAAGAACGCGAAGACCCCACCATCGTCGATCCGACCGACGCCGTCATCCGGCTCACGGCGACCTGTATCTGCGGTTCGGACCTGTGGCCCTATCGGGGCGTCGAGCCCGTCGACCACACCGTCATGGGACACGAGTACGTCGGTGTCGTCGAGCAGATCGGCGACGAGGTGAAGAGCCTGAAGGTCGGCGACTTCGTCGTCGGGTCCTTCGTCATCTCCGACAACACCTGCGAGATCTGCCAGTCCGGATACCCCTCCAAGTGCGTGCACGCCCAGTTCGTGTCGATGGGCATCGGCACGCAGTCCGAGCTCGCCCGCATTCCCCACGCCGACGGCACGCTGGTCGCGACTCCCGGTCAGCCTGACGCCGACCTCATCCCCTCGCTGCTGGCCGCATCCGACGTGCTCGGGACCGGCTGGTTCGCTGCGGTCGCTGCCGAGGTCGGACCGGGCAAGACCGTCGCCGTGGTCGGCGACGGAGCGGTCGGCCTGATGGGGGTGCTCGCCGCCAAGCAGCTGGGCGCCGAGCGCATCATCGCGATGTCCCGCCACGCGGATCGTCAGGCGCTGGCCCGTGAGTTCGGTGCCACCGACATCGTGGAAGAGCGCGGAGAGGCGGGAGCCGCCCGCATCAAGGAGCTCACCGACGGACTCGGCGCTCACAGCGTGATCGAGGCCGTCGGCACTGAGGAGTCGATGCTCCAGGCCATCCGCTCCACCCGCGGCGGCGGCCACATCGGTTTCGTCGGCGTGGCCCATGAGGGCGTCACCCTCCCGCTCGACGAACTCTTCTTCGCCGAGGTGCATCTGCACGGCGGTCCCGCACCCGTGCGCCGATTCCTCCCCGAACTCATCGAGAAGATCTGGAACCGTGAGATCGACCCCGGCAAGGTGTTCGACCTCACCCTCCCGCTCGAGGAGGCGGCCGAGGGCTACCAAGCCATGGACGAACGCCGCGCCATCAAGGTGCTGCTGACTCTCTGAACCGATGCCGCTCGTCATCTACGTCCTTGCCGTCGGCACCTTCCTCATGGGCACGACCGAGTTCGTCGTTGCCGGCCTTCTCCCCGAGATGGCCGTTGACTTCGGCACCACCGTGGCCCACGTCGGCCTGTCCATCACGGTCTTCGCCGTGGGAATGATCGTCGGCGCGCCCGCGATGGCTCTCATGACACTGCGACTGCCTCGCCGGGTGACGCTCGCCTCGGCGCTCGGAGTGTTCGCCATCGGACATGTCGCGGTCGCGCTGACGACGAGCTTCGAACTCCTGCTCGTGGCTCGTTTCCTCACCGCCGTCGCAACAGGTGCGTTCTGGGCCGTCGGATCCGCCGCCGCTGCTCGCAGCGCTGGACCCGATGCGAGCTCGCGCGCTCTCGGTCTGGTCCTCGGCGGCGGCATGCTCGCGAACGTCCTCGGCGTTCCCCTCGGCTCCCTCAGCGGACAGCTCATCGGATGGCGCGGAACCTTCGGGGCACTGGCCGTGCTCGCCGCCATCGCCGCCGTAGGGGTCGCGCGACTCGTCCCGGCCGACACAGCGCCCGCGAAGCGTCCGACCGCTCTCGATGAACTCCGCCTCCTCCGCAACGGACGCCTGTGGCTCGTGCTCATCACCTGCGCCGTCATCAACGCCGGGGTGCTCTCCGTGTACAGCTACATCGCCCCGCTCATCACCGACAGCGCAGGCCTGCCCGGGGCGGTCATCCCGTTCGCGCTCATGGCGTTCGGTGTCGGCGCACTCGTCGGCAATGTCGTGGGCGGACGCCTCGGCGACAGGCATCCATACGCGACCTCGTTCGTCACGGCCGGAGTCACCCTCATCGCGTGCGCAGGCATCTGGGCCTTCTCGTCGCAACCTGTGGTGCTGCTCGTGCTGTTCACGCTTCTGGGACTGGTGGGACTTTCCGCGAACCCGATCATGGTGTCACTCGCTGTCCGATTCGGCGGGGAGTCGGAGGCGCTGGCTGCGGCGATGCCTACGTCGATCTTCAATCTGGGGACCGCGCTCGGGACCGGACTCACGAGCGCACTCCTGCTCGGCCCGTGGGGATCCAACGAGCCGGCCATCATCGGAGTCGTCTTCGGAGTCCTGATCTTCCTTCCGCTCGGCGCGCTTGCCGTCCTCGAACGGTCGAAAGCCCCCATCGCGGTCTGATTGCGGGGCGCGACCGAGCGGCGCGTCCGCCTCCCGCGACGGCGCCGGAAGAGGGCGAGGTGCCAGTGGAGGGGCTGACGGGAATCGAACCCGCGCTGTCTGCTTGGGAAGCAGAAGTTCTACCATTGAACTACAGCCCCGTACTCGAGCACCCGCGGAATTCCGCGGCGCGAAAGAGTACCGTCAGCCTACAGGGCGGGTAGGGAATGCCCAAACGCACTCGAGGGTCTTTCAACCCTCGGGCTCTGAGATCGTGCGCATGAGAGCGCGGGCGGTGTCGAGCACCTCGGCGGGATGGGTGAGGTGCACGTGATGCTCGGCCTTCGGCCACGACACCAGAGTGGCGCCGAGGGTGTCGGCGAGTCGGACGTGCGCGCGGCGGGCGGGAGAGCGTTCGGGGCGATCCGCGGTGACCACGACCGAGGGTCTCTGCGGCAGAGGCGCGTCATCGAACGTGCGTGCCAGAGCGCCGAGCCCTGCGACCGCGTGTGCCAGCTGCGGGAGGTCGGCGTGCGCCGTCGCCCACATGGCCTCCGTGGCCTCGGGTGACATCCGATGACGCCGTGCGGACCTCCGTGCGGCCGTCCGAAGCAGTGCGCCGACGCCGCGGCCCAGGACGGGGGTGCGTGAGATGCGTTCGAGTCGCCGCATGCTCGCTTCGACACGCGCGGCGAAGGCCGGCTCGTTGATCGGGGTCGGGTCGAGCAGGAGGAGGGCGGCGACGTCGTCGGGATGGTCGCGGGCGAGCAGGGCGGCGACGGCGCCTCCCAGGCTCTGGCCGATGATCAGCACGGGGCCGAGACCTAGCTCGGTGATCAGGCGATGAAGGTCCTCGGTCGCCGTGGAGAGACGTCCCTCGCGCTCCGAGTGCCCGGTCCCCGGCCGGTCGAAGAGGATCACGCGGCATCCGGGGGTGCGGAGCAGACCCTCGGGGAGGCCGGGGAAGAATCCCGCGCTCGGCTCGGCCCCGCCGGGGAGGAGGAGCACCGCAGGGCCGGATTCCCCGAGCACGGTCACCGCGTCGCCGGTGCTCAACGACACGTGGCTCTCATCGTGTGCGTTCATCGTGCTCCTGCCTCAGGCCGTCCAGGACGAGGTCGAGCTGCCTGTCGTACGCTGCCTCGTCGCAGGGGGCGGGAAGCTCGTGCAGCAGACGTGCGGCGGCCGGACGGCTCGACGCAGCGCGCTGCTGCTCCCGCCGTAGCGATGTCGGGGTCGACGACGGGCGGGAGAGGTTGCGGTGGGCGATCGCGGCTCCGGCGGCGAGCGCAACGATCGTGCGGTAGAGATCTTGCGCCCGCTCCTCCGACGCCCCGGCCGCCAGCAGGTTCTCGAGGATCAGCTCCCCGAACAGGTGCTGCGCCGTGCGATCCGCCTCGGGGCGGTGGCCGGCGATGGAGAGGAGCAGCTCGGGGTGTCGGCACCCTGCACGGTGGACGCGTCGAGCGGCCTCTCGAACGACCTCCACGGGGGTGGCATCCGTCGGGAGGTCAGCGACCATCTCGCGCGCGACGAAGGCGTCGGCTACGGCATCGATCAACGCAGAGCGATCTCGTACATGGTTGTAGATGGCTGTGGGGGACACCCCGAGCTCGGTGGCCACGTGGCGCAGCGACAGGGCCTCGAACCCTCCACGGTCGACCACTCGCTCCGCGGCTTCGATCACGCGCTCCGTGCTCAGACCCGCAGGGATTCCCCGGCCGCGTCCCCGCCCCGCGCGTGCTGTGGTCATGGATCCTCCGGTGGCGGTGCGGGCGAATGGGCCTAATTAACGGTGTACATTACACGGCTAACCGCCCTCGCGCCATCCCCGCTCCGGTGTCGGCGCCGTGACTCAGCGTCGGGCGTCGACCAGGCGCTGGCGCTGACTGCCGAGTCCGTCGATGCCGATCTCGACGACGTCGCCGGACTTCAGGTAGGGGAAGCGACCGGAGAGGGCCACTCCCTGCGGAGTGCCGGTGTTGATCAGATCGCCCGGTTCGAGCACGAGGTACTGCGACAGGTGGTGGACGATCTGCGCGACGGTGAAGATCATGTCCGCGGTGTTCGAGTCCTGACGGGTCTCGCCGTTGACGGTGGACCAGAGCCGCAGCGCCTGCGGGTCGACCTCGTCTGCGGGCACGAGCGCCGGACCGAGCGGGTTGAACGTCTCGGCGTTCTTGCCCTTCGACCACTGCCCGCCCGACTGCTCGACCTGGAACGCCCGTTCGGAGACGTCGTGCGACACGACGTACCCGGCGATGTGCGCGAGCGCGGCCTCGGGGCTGTCGAGATAGCGCGCGGTGGTGCCGATCACGACGCCGAGCTCGACCTCCCAGTCCACCTTCTCGGCGCCGGGCGGGATGAGAACGTCGTCGAACGGGCCGACGATCGTGTTGGGGTGCTTGTGGAACAGGATCGGCACCGCGGGCGGCGCGTCACCGGACTCCGCGGCGTGTGCGGCATAGTTCTGCCCGATACACAGCACTGCCATCGGGCGGGCGATGGGGGCGCCGATGCGCAGCGCCTCGGCGCCGTCGAGCACGGGCAGAGCACCGGTGGCGAGCGCTTCCCGCGTACGCTCGATGCCTCCGCGGGCGAGGAAGTCGCCGTCGATGTCGGTCGTGAGGGGCGCCAGGTCGTGGACGCGGCCGTCCTGGCGCACCGCAGGGCGTTCGGCGCCGAGCGCGCCGAGTCGGAGGAACTCCATGGGTCAGTCTCCCGGGTCAGTGGGTGTGGGGGCGGTGCTTCTGGATGGCGTCCGAGAGCTCGACGCCGAAGCCGGGCGTCTCGGGGACCTTGAGGCGTCCGTTCTCGGGGACGGGTTCGCCGACGAGCATGGGGGAGAACATCGGGACGACCTCCTCCGCCGTCGGGTGCATCATCAGGAACTCCGCGAACGGGCTGTTCGTGCGGGTCACGACGAAGTGGTACGAGTACACCGAGGAGCCGTGCGGGACGACCATCGTGCCGTGCGCGTCGGCGAGCGCCGAGATCTTGACGAGCTCGGTGATCCCGCCACACCATCCCACATCGGGCTGGATGAGGTCGATACCGGTCTCGAGCAGCTGGCGGAAGCCCCATCGGGTCGCCTCGTGCTCGCCCGTCGTGATGAGCATGGACGAGGGGGCGCGCTTGCGCAGCTCCGCATAGCCCCAGTAGTCGTCGGGGATGAGGGCCTCTTCCAGCCACTTCAGGCCGTAGTCGGATGCGGCGTGCGCCAGGCGGGTCGCATAGTCGACGTCGAGCGACATCCAGCAGTCGTACATGAGCCAGAAGTCGTCGCCGACCTTCTCGCGCATGTCGGCGAGCAGTGCGATGTTCTTGCGCAGGCCCTCTTCCCCCTCGGCCGGGCCGTGGTGCAGGGGCATCTTGCCGCCGATGAAGCCGAGCTCCTTGGCCTTGTCGGGGCGCGCGCCCGTCGCATAGAACTGCAGTTCGTCGCGCACGGGACCGCCGAGCAGGGCGAACACCGGCTCCTGGCGGATGCGGCCGAGCAGGTCGTACAGCGCGAGGTCGACGCCGCTGATCGCGTTGAGCACCACCCCGCGACGACCGTAGTAGAGCGTCGACTTGTACATCTGGTCCCAGATGCGCTCGATATCGGTGACCGGGCGTCCTTCGAGGAAGCGCGCGAGGTGCTTCTCCACGATGAAGGCGCCGATCTCGCCCGCGGTCGTGATCGAGAAGCCGACGGTGCCGTCGCTCGCCTCGATCTCGACCACGAGGGTGCCGAGCACGTTGATGCCGAAGCTCTGACGCGACTGACGGAACTCGGGGTACACGCTCATCGGGGTGGCGATGTGGTCGTCGATCCAGTGCTCCGCGCCCTGGTCGTGGTAGTCCGCGCCGCCGCCGCGCACGGTGTACGCGCGGACCTCGCGGATGGTCGGGGTGCCGATCATCGTGTCTGTTCCTCTCGGTCGAACCGGACAAGCACCTTGCCCGGGGTGCCGTCTCCGGCCGCGAGGGCGGAGAAGGCGGAATCCGCGTCGGCGACGTCGATCTCCCGACTGATCAGTGCGCGATAGGTGTCGGGCTCTGCGCCGATGATCGCGGTGGCGTCGATGAAGTCGTCCGATCCGTAGGTGAAGCTTCCGATGAGCGCGCGCTCCTCGGTGCTGATGAGGAAGGCGTCCAGGCTCACCTGCGGCGCTCCCATGCCGACCAGGCAGATCGGCGCGCCCAGCACCGTGCTGGTGAGGGCGTCGCGCAGCGTGGGAGTGATGCCGACGGCGTCGAGGGCCGCGTCCGCGAGCCCGCCGCGGTCTCGCAGCTGGTCGGCGACCGCGCCGTCGGCGGGATCGATGGTCTCGGCGCCGAGGCGCTGCACCAGGTCGCGGCGCGCGGCATCCATCTCGCTCACGATCACCTCTCCTGCCCCCGCATTCCGCAGCGCGATGACCACGGACTGGCCGATGGGTCCGCCGCCGATCACGAGCACGCGGCCCAGGCTCTCCTTCGGCAGGCGCCGGACCGCGTGCACGGCCACCGCGAGCGGCTCGATCAGCGCGCCGAGCTCGATCGGCAGGGAGTCGGGGAGCGGTACGACATTGCGCTGCGGCACCACGACGTAGTCGGCGAACGCGGCCGGGATCGCGGCCGCCACCCCGATCACGTGCTTTCCCGGATGATGCTGCTCACGTCCCGCATAGGCGGCGGCATCCTCCGCGGGCACGACGACCGGGTTGAAGGTCACCGCGGTGCCGATCGCGAGCCCGTCCACACCGTCGCCGATCGCGGCGATCGTGCCGCTCGACTCGTGCCCCATCACCTGGCCGGGGAACCGTCGGCCGTTCTCTCCGGTGTAGCCGTGCACGTCGGATCCGCAGATCCCCGTGGCAGTCACCCGGATGAGCACCTCCTCGGGTCCGGGCGTCGGTGTGGGGGCTTCACGGACGTCGAGGCGTCCGATCTCGGTGAGGACGAGCTCGCGCATGGGCTGTCTCCTTGATTCTGCTGACCGGGGTCAGCGCTGGCGGGCGGGGATGGTCGCGGCGAGTCCGACCCCGTCGGTCTCGCGGACCGCGGGGCTCACGATCCGGCTGAGCGCGATGAGCACCGCGCCGAGCAGGGCGATCGCCGCCAGGACGACGAGTCCGGCGCTGTCGCCGAAGGTGGCATCGGCCCAGTTCTTCAGGATGGGGGCGAGGAAGCCGCCGAGGCTGCCCAGCGAGTTGATGAGAGCGATGCCGCTCGCGGCCGCGGCGCCGAGGAGGAACGAGGTCGGCAGGGTCCAGAACACGGGCTGCACCGAGATGAACCCCGCGGCGCCGACACTGAGGGCGGCCAGTGCGAGGATCGGGTCCTGGATGACGGCCGAGAGCACGATGCCCACACCGGCGGCAGCGAGCGCGCACGTGGCGATGAGGCGCCGCTGCCCGGTGCTGTCGGCGAGCCGGGAGAGCACGAAGGTCACGATGAGCGCGAACGTCCAGGGCACCGCCGTCAGCAGTCCCACCTCGAGTCCGACAGGCTTGCCGACGATGGTGGCGATCTGCGTCGGGAGGTAGAAGGTCACCCCGTAGACACTCATCTGGATCGTCAGGTAGATGGCGGCGAAGTAGAGAACGATCGGGTTGCCGAGCGCGCGCAGGGCGCCGCGCGGGGAGTGGTTCTCCTTGGCGGTGTCCTCCGCCTCGAGCGCGGCGAGCAGGGTCGAGCGCTCTCCCTCGTCGAGCCACTTCGCGTCCTTCGGGCCGTTGTCGAGGTAGAAGAAGGCGATGATGCCGACGAGGACGGTGAGCGCGCCCGTGACGAGGAACATCAGCTGCCAGCCGTGGATGCCGACCTTGCCGTCGAGGTCGAGCAGCATTCCGGAGAGCGGGCCACCGAAGATGAAGGCGAGCGGCGCCCCGAAGTAGAACAGTCCGTTGACGCGCGCACGGTACTTCAGCGGGATCCAATAGGTGAGGAAGAGGATGACTCCGGGGAAGAACCCGGCCTCCGTGATGCCGAGCAGCACGCGGAGGATGTAGAAGATCCACTCGTTGGTCGCGAAGACCATGAGTCCGGAGACGATGCCCCAGGAGATCATGATCCGCGCGAGCCAGATCTTGGCGCCGACCTTGCGCATGATGAGGTTCGAGGGGACTTCGAAGAGGGCGTATCCGAGGAAGAAGATCCCGGCTCCCAGGGCGTAGGCCGCATCCGAGATGCCGGTGTCGGCCTGCCAGGCGACTTTGGCGAAGCCGAGGTTGGCGCGATCCAGGAACGCGAGGATGTACATGAGGAGCAGGATCGGGATCAGCCGGAGCGTGACCTTGCGGACGATCGCGGCGAGTTCGGGCCGCGTGGTGGACTGAGTGGACATCGGGGCATCTCCATTGACGGGTGGGTATCCAATGCGTTCACGTATGTGAACTGAGTGTCTCAGACCTGAACGCGCGATAGTGTGACACACGATCGCGTCCCGCACAATTCATCCATCGGGGGAGACATGACGGACACCGAGCACACGCCGAGCGCTGTGAAGTCCGCGGGGCGCGCGCTGGAGATCATCGAGCATCTCGCGGAGTCCGAGGCGCAGACGTTCCTCCAGCTCCTGGAAGCCCTCGGCTTGCCGCGTTCGAGCACGCACGGTCTGCTGCGCACACTGGTCGCGGCCGGCTGGGTGGAGCTCGATCCGGTGACCAAGCGCTACTCCCTGGGGTTGAAGGCCTGGCAGATCGGTCAGCGCTACGACGGGCATCGTCTGCTCCTGGAGTCGGGACCGACACTCATGCGCGCGCTCACCGATCAGACGGGGGAGACCGTCCAGATGGCACGCCTGGACGGGGTCGAGAACGTCTACATCGCCATCAGTCCTTCCCCCAACCCGATGCGGCTGGCCTCGAACGTCGGGATGCGCTTGCACGCGCACGCGACGGGCATCGGGAAGGCGCTGCTGAGCACGCTGGCGGACGACGACGCCTCCCGGAGACTGCGACAGGTCGCCATCCCTCGTCTGACCGCCCGGACGATCACCGATCCGGACGACATCCTCGAGGTGATCGCGAAAGGGCGCGACGTGGGCTTCTTCGTCGACGACGAGGAGTTCATCGACGGATGCCGGTGCGTGGCGATGCCGGTCACCTGGCCGGAGGAGACCGGGGTCGCGGCTGCGTTGAGCGTGACGATGCCGACCAGCCGCACGGACGCGCGATGGCCCCACTCGATGGTCGAGCCGCTGCGGCGCACGGTGATCCGGATGCGCGAGGAGATGAACCTGCCCGGCGTCGCGCGTGCCGAGGGCAACTAGGCTGGTGCCGTGCTTCTCAGCGATCGCGACATCAGAGCAGAACTCGCATCCGGCCGCGTCGGCCTCGAGCCGCGCGAAGAGGGGATGATCCAGCCGTCGAGCATCGACGTGCGTCTGGACCGCTACTTCCGGCTGTTCGACAACCACAAGTATCCGTTCATCGATCCGTCGGTCGATCAGCCGGAGCTCACGCGTCTGATCGAGGTCGACCCCGAGGAGCCGTTCATCCTGCACCCCGGCGAGTTCGCGCTCGGGGCGACGTTCGAGCAGGTCACCCTCCCGGATGACATCGCCGCCCGCCTCGAAGGCAAGTCCTCGCTCGGGCGTCTCGGGCTCATCACGCACTCGACGGCCGGGTTCATCGATCCGGGATTCACGGGCCATGTGACGCTGGAGCTCGCGAACGTGGCCACCTTGCCGATCAAGCTGTGGCCCGGGATGAAGATCGGGCAGCTGTGCTTCTTCCGGCTGACGTCGCCCGCGGAGAACCCCTACGGGTCCGGCCCTTACGGCAACCGCTATCAGGGACAGCGCGGACCGACGGCCTCCCGGTCGTTCCAGAACTTCCATCGGACGGACGTCGGCGTGACCGACGTCGGAGCAGTCGGAGGCTGAGATGAGCGATATCAGCGGCACCACCCCGGAAGAACCGATCGGCCCTGAGGAGGGCGGGGTTCCCGAGGAGCCGCTGATTCCGCCCGCGGAGGCGGTGATCCCGCCGCCCCCGCCGGACATCCCGATTCCGGACGGCCTGCTCAGCCCGCCCCCGTCGGCAGCGATCCCACCCGCGGATGCGGTGCTCCCACCGCCTCCGTCCGAGACGCGTCGACGCTCCGACCGACCGCGACCGACCCCCGCCATCCTCGACGGCGAACCACCCGCCGCCGTCGCCGATGACTGGGCTCGGCCCTCGGTCGCGCCGGAGGCCCCGACCTCCGGCAGCTACGGCGGTCTCACCGTGGCGATCTTCGTCTTCCTGTTCGTGCTCCTGATCGCCGCGATCGGACTCGTGGTGTTCCTGCTGAACACGGTGAGCTTCCCCTGGGCCGGCGCCGACGGCGGGGAGACGCTTGCCGTCGTCCTGCGGATCTGAGGTCGCTCAGGCGCTCTTCCCGATCCGTCGCCGCCGGCGCAGGGCGGCCGAGGCGACGGCGACGAGCGTGCCGACCGTCACGCCGATGACCGTCTCGATCGCGCGATCCTGCAGGAGCACGTCGACGGGCGCCGGGGCGGCGAGGTGCACCATGAGCAGCGCGAGCGGTGTGATGAACACCATCGCGATGCCGTAGTTGCGCCCGACGAAGAGTTCGGCGGCGGCCTGCAGCATCACCACGAGGGCGATGACCGCGAGGGGCGGCAGGTCGAAGGCGAGGATCCCGGCTGCGACGAGCACCCCGAGCAGCGTCCCGAGCAGACGCTGGATCCCGCGGATCACGCGGGCGTTGAGCTGTGGGCCGCTGACGGCGGCGACCGCTCCGACGGCCGCCCAGTACCAGTGGGAGTCCATGATCAGCAGCCCGGCGACGCCCGCCCCGACGATCGCGATGCCGACCGACAGCGCCATCTCCCGGGCGATCGGGCCCACGGGTTGCGGAGTCTTCGGCGGCACGTCGTCCGTGCGGCGGGTGAAGACGCCGACGAGCGCGGTGATCGATAGCCCGAACAGGACGCTCGGTCCGCCGACCAGCAGCACGTCGCCGAAGGAGGCGACGGTGGCCGGGATGGTCGCGCACGCTCCGACCGCGAAAACCGGGAACAGCGGCCCCGGCGGGTGCCAGCGCATCGTGTAGGCGAGCAGGGTGACGGCGGAGGCGATCACGGCGACGACGAGGATGCTGACCGCAGCGGGGACGGCGAGGGCCGACAGCGCGGTGCCGACGAGCATCGACGCGAGGATGATCCCGCCGGCGCTCGCCTGCATCCGGATGCGATCGCGGAACACGTCATGACGCCCGTACAGGGCGGCGAAGGCGCCGAAGCTCGCATAGATGCTCAGGTCGAGGCGGCCCAGCATCCACAGCACGAGCAATGGCGCCGCCACGCTGATCGCCGCTCGGAGGGCCACTCGGTGATCACCGCGGTGCGGTTCGACGCGGAGGACGCCCGTCCATACTCTTCCCCGGGATTCCGCCACCGATCCAGCCTACGTCCGACGGGGCCGGCGCCGGACGGGTCAGCCCGCCCGTCACGAGCGCGACGACTGCGTCGAGCGTCGCATCCGCCGACAGTACGCGGGTGTGTCCGAACCCTTCGGTGCGCAGCAGGCGGGAGCGCTCGCCGTGGGCCGCGTGCAGCCGGAGGGAATCGGAGTCCGGCATCCGTCCGTCATCGCGGTCGTGCACGACCAGCAGTGCGGTCTGCGCCGGAAGCGGATACCGTACGGCGTCGTAGCGCGCCCGCATCGTGGCTTGATCCAGGTCGAGCCGTCGGCGGAATCGCTCCGAGAGTCGCGCGGTCGTCGGAGGATCGAGGCGGAGCTCCCGCGCGAACTCCGCGAGGAAGGCGTCGGGCCCGGCTGCTCCGGCGATCGCGACGACCGCGTCGGTGGGCACCGTGGATCGGGCGGCCGTCAACGCGGCGAAGGCCCCGAACGAGTGGCCGACGATCGCAGTGAAGGGGCCGTGGGCGGTGTGCAGCTGTTCGGCGGCGTCGACCCAGTCGCGCACATCGGTGCGGCCGCCGGCGGAGTCGCCGTGGGCGGGCGCGTCGAAGGCGAGCACGCGGAAGCCCTCTGCGACGAGTTCGCGCACGAGCGGTGCGAACTGCGAGGCCCGTCCGCGCCACCCATGCAGGAGCAGCACTGCGCGGGGGCCGCGGCCCCACTCGTACGTCGACACGTCGACGCCTCGCACGCGCAGACTCCCGAGGCGCGCGTCGTCGAACGTCGGGGTGTCGGCGTCGCGCACCGGCATCCGGGGAGAGGTGCTGAAGAAGAGGCGGTACGCGAGGTCGCCCGCGAGCGCGGGGGAGACGCGGGCTGCGGCGTGGATGCCGCGGGTGAGCAGCACGGGGATCGACGGCATGGGGACCCTTTCGCCAAACAATACGAACGATCATACGTATACTAGGCGAACGATCGTTCGTATACTAGGAGGATGTCGATCCATACGGTGCAGGACGGGCGGCGGGCTCGTGGCGATGCCTCCCGTCGCATCGTGCTGCACAGCGCGACCGATCTCGCCTCCGTCGAAGGTCTGGACGGGCTGACTATTGGGAGGCTCGCCGAGGCCTCCGGGTCGAGCAAGAGCAGCATCGCCACGCTCTTCCGCAGCAAGGAGGGCCTGCAGCTCGCCACGGTCGAGGCCGCGAGGGAGATCTTCACCTCCCGGGTCGTCGAGCCCGCTCGGGAGCATCCGCGGGGTGTCCACCGCCTCGCCGCGCTGCTGCGCAACTCCCTCGCCTATTCGAAGGATCGGGTCTTCAGCGGGGGATGCTTCTTCGCCGCCACCGCGGCCGACGTGGACTCGAAGTCCGGACCCGTCCGTGACGCGGTGCGTGCGGCGCTGGTCGATTGGTACGGATACCTCGAAGCCCAGCTCCGTCACGCGGTGGCCTCGGGGGAGATCGACGCCGATGCGGAGGTGCTCGCGTTCGAGCTCATCGCCTTGAACGAGCATGCCAACGCGCGCTCGCTGCTGATGGACGATGATCGCCCGTACGCGCTCGCCGCCGCGGCGATGCGCGGTCGCCTCCGTGCTGCCGGTGCGGAGGAGTCCGCGGTGGCGCTCCTCGACTTCTGACGCCGGAGCTGCGACGCGCGAAACGCCCCACCCGCTGCCGGATGAGGCGTTTCGTCGATGGTGTGCAGGGCGTCAGGCGTCGCGACCGCGGGCGAAGCCGGCGTCGAAGCCGCGCTCGAACGCGCGCTGAGCCTTGCGTCCGGACGGAGCGTGTCCGTGCGGGTGGCCGTGCTCGTGCGGGTGGCCGTGCTCGTGCGGGTGGCCATGACGGCATCCGTGCTCGGTGTCGGTGCCCGGGCCGAAGTCCCGGCGGAACGGGTGGCCGAACCCGTGGCGGGCCCCGCGACCAAGGCGGTGGCCGCCGAATCCGTGGCGACGCCCGCGGGGAAGAGGGGTCTCCTCGTCCCAGCCGAACGCGCGTGCGATCTTCTCCAGCGACGCCAGCGTGGTGGCCATGTCCTCGGCGGGCACGGCATCGGCGACCTTCGCGCGGATCTCGTCCACGATGGCGCCCAGGCGATCCTTCGCCGCGCGACCATCGTCGGTGAGTGCCCAGCCGTCGCCGTCGGCGGCGACCCAGCCGCGCTCGATCAGGCCGTGCAGCTTGTGCGTGTTCAGCGGACGATCCGGCGCGACGGTGCCGTCGACGGCGTTGAGGATCCGCCAGTCGCGGCGGTTCGCGTGCTCGCTGTCGAAGGCGGCGGCGAACTCGGCCGCCATCAGGCGGTCGGCGGCCTTCAGCCAATAGCCGAACGGGCGGGTGGTGTTCTCGGAGTTGTGTGATTCAGAGGTGTTCATGGGAAGTCCTTCGTTGTCCGTGTGCATGTGTATGTCACAGTGCATGTATATGTAGTGTGACATGAAGTTGGAATGCATGTCAAGTCGCATGTAAAATCGAGAGGTGACCCCAGACTCGAACGACGCCCAGCCGGATCCCGCCGAGGCCATCGCCCAGGCTCTGTCCCGCTTGCGTGGACGCCGTCAGGGAGAGCGCGGTCCCGGCGGGCGAGGTGGGGCCGGTCGTGGTCAGGGCGGCCCGCACGGCTGGCACGGTGGGCCGCACGGCGACGATGCGCATGACCACTTCGATCACCATCGTGGACACCCGGGCATGCCACCCTGGATGGCGGACCCCTCCGGACGCCTCGGTGGTCCTGCCCGCATGCGGATGCTGGAGGCGCTGGCCGCGGCCGCGGCTCCGCTCAGTGTGAGCGACCTCGGTGCGGCGATCGGCGTCGACCAGCCGCGGGCATCACGGCTTGTCCAGCAGGGCGTCGAGCGTGGCTATGTGCGTCGCGAGGCCGACCCCGACGACGCGCGGCGCACGCGCATCGCGCTGACCGACGAGGGACGCCGTATCGCCCGCGGCATGCGCGGAGAGCGGCGCGAGATGCTGCGGACTGCGCTCGCCTCGTTCACCGAGGAGGAGCGTGTCGAACTCGCCAGGCTGCTGAACAAGCTCGCAGACAACTGGCAGCGCTGAGTTCGTTCACAACTCCGGAAGAAATCGGCGACCCGCCGTCTGAACGCCCCCTGAGGCGCGGTTTCGGCCCGTTTCTCCGGAGTTGTGAACGGGAGCCTCCCGTCAGCGCGGCGCCTTCACGGGAAGCAGCAGCAGGAAGCCGGCGAGCAGCACGATCACGATGCCCAGGATGCCGAACGCGGTCTGAGCCGTGAGGACGATCAGCAGGGTCCACGCGCCGGAGGCCATCCAGCTCGCCGCCCGCCCGGTGGTGGCGTACAGACCGAAGATCTCGCCTTCGCGCCCGGCCGGGGTGACCCTGGCGAGGAAGGAGCGGGCCGCTGCCTGGGCAGGTCCGACGAACGCGCACAGGATCAGGCCGCCGATCCAGAACACCATGGCGCCGACGTCCCGCAGGAAGAACACCGCGAGGCCCGCGACGATCATCGAGCCGATCGAGATGAGGATGATCCGCTTCGGTCCGAGTCGATCGTCGAGTCGGCCTGCGGCGATCGTCGAGACTCCGGCGATCAGGTTCGCCGCGATGCCGAAGACGATGATGTCCTGAGTGCCGAACTTGAAGACTGCCGTCCCGATGATTGCACCGAAGGCGAAGACGCCGCCGAGTCCGTCACGGAACACCGCGCTCGCCAGCAGATACCAGAAGGTGGGCCGGGTCTCCTCGTTGCGGTAGAGCCCGGCGACGTCCTTGACGAGCAGGGGGTAGGAGGCGAAGAAGCCGACCTTGCGCTCCGGGCGGCCGAGCGAGGGCTCGGGCACATTGAGGAAGATCGGGATGCTGAAGATGATCGCCCACACCGCGCAGCCGACCGCGATCAACCGGTAGGCGAGTCCGTTGTCGGTGGACATCCCGAACCAGTCGAAGGTGTCCAGCACGACGACGATCACCAGGGCGATGATGCCGCCGAGGTAGCCGAAGCCCCAGCCGAGCCCGGAGATGCGGCCGACGTTTCGAGGTGTGGCGATGCCGATGAGCATCGCGTTGGAGTTCACCGCGGCGATCTCCTGGAACACGGTCGCCGCCGAGATGAGCGCGACGCCCAGCCAGAACAGGCTCGGGGCCGGCTCCACGAACCACAGCCCGAGCATGCACAGGATCAGGGCACCGGTGCCGATCCCGAGCCAGAGCTTCTGCCGACCGGCGGCATCGGCGCGCTGGCCGAGCACCGGTGCGAGGAGCAGGATGCCGAAGGCGGCGATGGTGGACCCGAGGCCGAGCCCGGAGGCGAGGTCCGCCTCCGCCGCGATCCGGGCCGCATCGTCCTCGCTCAGAGCCGCGATGTCGGCGGGGAGGAAGGACTCGCTGACCAGATACAGCGCGGTGAAGACGAACGTGAGGATGACGGTGTTGAAGGGCTGGGTCGCCCAGTCCCACAGCGCCCAGGAGTAGACCTGCTTCCTGGGGGCGGGGGTCTCACCGCGGAGGTCGAGCCCGACGACGGCGACGGCGCCGCTGTTGGCAGTCGCTGCGGGCTCCGGGACGCCAGGGCGAGATTCGGGTTCGCTCATGGGGGAAGTCTGGCGGCCTCCGGTGAACGTCCGGTGACGGCGCGCCGCGTCGACACCTCCGACTTCGAATCGCGCAACTGGTCGGATCTCCGGCCCGGATACCGCCATTCACGCGATTCGAAAGGTAGCGGGGGCGATGGGGTCAGTCCGTGCGGAGGGGACGGAGCGTGCGGGCGTAGTCCTCCTTGAGGACCGCGAGATGCAGCCAGGCCTCGATGCGCGTCACGCCGGGCAGCGCACGCAGCCGCTCCAGGCTCGCATACAGCGCTCCGGCCGAGGGCTCGACGAGCGTGGCCACCGCGTCGAAGCGACCGAGGGTGCGTGCGGCGAAGTCCACCCCGCGCCCGCGCCGCAGCTCGTCGATCACAGCTCCGTCGTCGTCGCCGAGCGTCATGCCGACTCCCATCGACAGCTGCCGGTGCGCGAGCCCGCGTGCCTCGACCGCGCTGATCTTGATGACCCCGGCGTCGATCAGTCGCTGCACCCTGGTCGCCACGGCCGAGGGGGAGAGGCGCACCTCCTCACCCAGGGCGCGGAAACTCTCCCTGCCGTCCGCCTGAAGTCGCTCGATCAGCGCCTCGTCGATCAGATCGAGTGTGACGTCACCGTGGTACTCGGAGACGAAGAAGCCCTTGATCACGGTCGAGTAGATGATGGTGCTGATGTCGTGGACGCCGTCGATCGCTCGGATGAGCGCGAGCAGATCGTGCAGTTCCGACATCGACCCGACGCGCACCTCGGTGACCACGTCGTGCGAGCCGCCGACAGCCGACACCAGCACGGTCTCGCTCATGTCGCGCAGGTGCTCGGCGACGTGCTCGACCGTTCCGTCGGTGCGGAGGGAGACGTGGGCGAGAACGTGCTGCCCGAGGAAGACCGGATCGACGGCGGCGACCACCCGGACCGTGCGGTCGGCGAGCATGGTCCGCAGCCGCGTCGCGACGGCCGCCCGCGACTGCCCGAGCCGTTCGGAGAGCGAGAGGATGCTGGCGCGACCGTCTTCCTGCAGCGCACGGATGAGTTCGGCATCGAAATCCATGGTTTCGCCTCGATTCGTCAGATTCCCGCGAACGCACGGTTTGCCGCGCGCTTATCCAGTCTAGGAGCGCTCGTGCTGTCGAGAAGGAGAGCATTGCGCGGTTCTGCGATCAGAAGTTCAGTGAATACTCATTCTCGCTGGAGTTCTGACCTTGCTGATGACTCCTCACGTCCGTAGCATCCTTCGCTATCCGACAACTTCCGCAAAGGAGCGGGCACCCTCATGACCACCACCCCCACCAGCGGCACGCACAGCAGGGCACGACGCGCCGGCATCGCCGCCTTCGTCGGCACCACCATCGAGTGGTACGACTTCTACGTCTACGCGACCGCCGCGGCGCTCGTCTTCGGTCCGCTGTTCTTCCCGAGCGGCGACCGGCTGGCCGAGACCGCAGCGGCCTTCGCGACCTTCGCCGTCGCCTTCCTCGTCCGCCCGCTGGGTGGCATCATCTTCGGCCACATCGGCGACAAGCTCGGCCGGCGCACGTCTCTGGTCATCACGCTGCTGATGATGGGCGCGGCCACGGTGCTCGTGGGCTGCCTGCCGACGTACGAGAACATCGGCATCCTGGCCCCGATCCTGCTGATCCTGCTCCGCGCCGTGCAGGGCCTCGCAGTCGGCGGCGAGTGGGGTGGCGCGGTGCTCATGAGCGTCGAGCACGCCCCCGAGAAGTCCAAGACCTTCTACGGCGGCTTCACGCAGCTCGGCAACCCGGCAGGCGCACTGCTGGCGTCGGGCATCTTCGCGATCATGACGCGGATGGGCGACGACTTCATCATCAACGGCGGATGGCGCATCCCGTTCCTGCTGTCGATCGTGCTGGTCGGCGTCGGCTTCTGGGTGCGCTACCGCGTCGAGGAGACCCCGGTCTTCGAGACGAAGGTCGAGGGCCGCAAGCAGTCGATGCCGCTCGCCTTCGCACTGCGCACCAACTGGCGTCCGATCCTCCTCGGCATCGGCATCCTGCCGATCTCGACCGGCGGCTACTACCTGGCCACGACCTTCGCCACCGCGTACGCCACGGGCGAGCCGGTCGCGATCAGCGAGCAGGTCATCCTCGATGCCATGACGATCGCCTCCTTCGTGGAGTTCGTGGTGACCCTCCCCGTCGCCTGGTTGGGCGACAAGTGGGGGCGCAAGACCGTCATGTACCTCGGCCTGCTCACCTCGGTGCTCACCTTCGTGCCGTTCCTGCTGATCCTGCCCGGCCGCGTCGAACCGCTCATCTTCCTTTTCGCCTCCCTGGTGCGCATCGCGATGAGCGCGACCTATGCGCCGATCGCCGCTCTGCTCTCGCAGATGTTCCGCCCACAGGCCCGCTACACCTCGATCGCGCTGTCCTACGGCGTGGGGGCGGCGGTCTGGGCCGGGTTCTCGCCCTGGTTCGCGACCCAGCTCATCGCCTGGACGGGCAGCATCTGGTCGGTCATCGCGATGTTCATCGGCATGGCCCTCATCGCCGGCATCTGCACGCGTCTCGCGCCGCAGCACTCCGACGAGGCCCCCGTCACCGCCTCCTTCACCGCCCGCACCGACACGACCGCGAACAGGCTGCCATGAGAAAGCTCACCCCCTTCGACCGCTCGGCGCAGGAGACACCCGTCCTCCTGACCGCGCAGGCGATCCACACCGCGGATGCCGCAGCCACCACGGCCACGGCGATGCTGACCGACCGGGGGCGGATCCTCGCGATCGGCACGTCCGCGGAGTGCGAGGCCGCGGTCGAACGGGCGGGTCTTTCGCCTGAGCGCATCGATCTCGGTGACGCGGTCGTCGTCCCCGGCTTCGTCGACGCGCATGCGCACCCGCTCATGTTCGGGCAGATGATGACCTGGGTCGACTGCGGGCCCGAGAAGGCCGGAAGCATCCCCGAGATCGTGGCGCTGCTGAAGGCGGCGGCCGCCGATCTGCCCGAGGGGCGACCGGTGCGCGGCTACGGCTACGAGCAGCGCAACCTGGCGGAGAAGCGGCACCCCACCCGGTTCGAGCTCGATGAGGTCGCCGCCGATCGCGAGGTGTACCTCATGAACGCCTCGGGTCACGGCGGCGTCGTGAACTCGTACACGCTACAGGCGGGTGGCGTCGACCGCGACACCCCGAACCCCGACGGCGGCGAGTTCTTCCGCGACGCGGACGGCGAGCTGACGGGCGAGCTCTCGGACGCCGCCTGCAACATCCTCACCGGAGTGCACGGCGTGAAGATCGGCCACCACGGCCCGAACTTCCACCTCGCCGATGAGCCGGAGGAGCACCTGCGACAGCTGGATGCGGCGACGCAGCGCTTCCTCGCCGGCGGTGTCACCTCGATCGGCGACTGTCAGGTCACGCGGCGCGAGTTCGACATGTACCTGCGGCTGGCCGAGGCCGGACGCCTGGAGCTGCGGGTGTCGATGTACCTGCTGTCGCACCTGCTCGACGAGGCGCTCGAGATGGGTCTCGTCGGTCAGTTCGGCAACGCGCATCTGAGCTTCGCGGGCATCAAGTTCTACGCCGACGGCACGCTCGGCGGCTGGACCGCGTACTTCCCGGACGGCTACGTCGGCGACCCCTGCCGCACCGGTCAGCTCTACCACGAGCCCGCGGAGTACGCGGGGCTCATCCGCAAGGCGCACGCCGCGGGGCTGCAGACGGCGACGCACGCGCAGTCGCCCACCGCGATCGAGATGGTCGTAGCGGCGATCGAGTCCGCGCTCGCCGAGCATCCGGATGACGATGCCCGCCATCGCATCGAGCACTGTGGTCTGCCGAC
The DNA here is from genome assembly GCF_020524545.1 of Microbacterium paraoxydans. Classification (GTDB taxonomy): domain Bacteria; phylum Actinomycetota; class Actinomycetes; order Actinomycetales; family Microbacteriaceae; genus Microbacterium; species Microbacterium paraoxydans_C. Next base: position 97,437 of record NZ_JAIVLG010000009.1, read on the forward strand.
GCCCGCGCAGATCGAGCGGATGGCCGCCTCGGGCATCCGTCCGGTCAACCAGACGCAGCACTACTTCAACTGGGGTGAGGGCGTCGAGGAGGCGATCGGGACCCCGGGCGAGCGCTTCAACCCGCTCGGGGAGTTCGAACGGGCCGGGGTGCCGATCACGATCTCCTCGGATGCGCCTGTCGCGGAGCCGATCCCGCTCGAGGCCATCCAGACCGCCGTCACCCGCGTCACCCGACGAGGGCACAAGCTCGGACCGGACGACCTGCGGATCTCCGCGCTCGCCGCCCTGCGCGCGCACACGATCGAGGGCGCCGCGTCGATCGGTCGCGAAGACGATCTGGGCTCCCTCGAAGTCGGGAAGTACGCCGACTTCGCGGTGCTGTCCGGCGATCCGCTGTCCGTTCCGGCTGAGGAGATCTCGACGATCACCGTGCGCGAGACCTGGGTCGACGGCGTTCGCCGCCACCGGGTGTGAGGATGATCCGATGAACTCCGAGCAGTACGCCGACACCGCGGGCCGGGCGGTCCTGGAGACGATCCGCGCCTACGGTGTGACCGCGATCTTCGGCATCCCCGGCACCCACAACCTCGAGCTCTACCGGCCGCTCGCCGAGCTCGGGATCCGCGCCATCACGAACCGCCACGAGCAGGGCTCCGGCTACGGTGCAGACGGCTGGGCGCAGCAGACCGGTCTCCCCGGGGTGGTCATCACCACCTCCGGGCCCGGCCTGCAGAACGCCCTGAGCGCGATCGGCACCGCGTTCTGCGAATCGCGTCCCCTCCTCGTCCTCTCTCCGGGGGTGCCGCTCGGTGCCGAGTTCGCCGACGTGGGCACGCTGCACGAGACGAAGGACGCCACGGCCATGGTCGGCGCTATCGCCGAATGGTCGCGACGGGTGACCAGCGCCGCCGAGGCGGTCGAGGCCGTGCACGACGCGTTCGCGCTGTTCCGCACCGGTCGCCCCCGTCCCGTGCACATCGAGATCCCCCTCGACGTGCTGGAGGCACCGGCCGATGTCGCCGCCGAGGCGCGCCGGCCGCGTCCGGTCCCGGCACGGGTGTCCGGGGATGCGGCGGCGCTTGCCGAGGCCGTGCGCCTGCTGACCGCCGCGAAGACCCCGGTGATCGTCGCCGGTGGGGGAGCGACGGATGCGGCGCACGAGGTCACAGCCCTCGCCGAGCGACTGGGGGCCCCGGTGCTGACCACGCTGAACGGCAAGGGCGTGGTCGATGAGCGGCACGCCCTCTCGCTCGGTTCGAACCTCCGCCTCGCGGCGGCTCGTGCCGTGGCGGAGCACGCCGACGTGCTGCTCGTGGTCGGCTCGAAGCTCGGCGAAGCCGAGCTGTGGGCACCGCGGCTCGCGGCCTGCGGCTCCGTGATCCGTATCGACATCTCGCCGGCGCAGCGCGACAAGAACCTCGCCGCGACGGTCGGGATCACGGCGGATGCGGCTGCCGCGCTGGGGGCGTTGCTCGCCGCCCTTCCGGAGCTCCCTGCGCGCACGCCCGACCTCGCCGCCGAACGCACCGCGATCGAGGCCGAGATGCGCGAGACCGCCCCCGAGACGGTGGCGCTCGCCGGGATCATCGCCGATGCCCTCCCCGAGGATGCGATCGTGGCGGGCGACTCGTCCCAGATCGTCTACCTGGCACTCGGCAGCGTGCTGCAGTCGGCCCATCCGCACTCCCTGCTCTACACGCCCACCTACGCGACCCTCGGCTACGGCCTTCCCGCCGCGATCGGTGCGCGGGTCGCGCAGACGGAGCATCCGGTCGTCACGGTGATCGGTGACGGAGCCCTGATGTTCTGCGTGAACGAGCTGGTCACCGCGGTCGAGCAGCGCCTCGACGTCACGATCGTGTGCGTCGACAACGGCGGCTATGCCGAGATCCGGCAGAACGAGGTCGACCGCGGCATGACCCCGATCGGCGTCGATCTGGTGCAGCCCGATTGGGCGGCTCTCGCCACGGCTTTCGGCGCGACCGGGCGTCGTGTGCCACGACGGGACGACATCGGATCGAGCATCCGGAACGCGATCGCCGACGGCGGCGTGCAGCTGGTGCACATCCCGCAGCACGCCCTCTGAGACCAGCATCCGACGAATCCTCCCCGACGAACAGGAACGAGCCATGACCGAGAACGTGGGCCCCATCGACGCGTCCGTGAACCCCCGCTACTCCGGTATCGCGACCTTCGCGCGGCTGCCGCGGATCGAAGACGTGCCGCGCGCCGACATCGCCGTGGTCGGCATCCCCTTCGACTCGGGCGTCAGCTACCGGCCGGGCACGCGGTTCGGTCCGTCACACGTGCGCGAGTCGTCGCGACTGCTGCGGCCGTACAACCCGGCGCAGGACGTGTCGCCGTTCGCGATCGCGCAGGTGGTGGATGCCGGTGACATCCCGGTCAACCCCTTCGACCTCACGGAAGCCGTGAACGAGGTCGAGCGCGCGGCCCTGGTGCTCGGCGAGCAGGTGCAGCGCATCGTCACGATCGGCGGAGACCACACGGTCGCGCTGCCGCTGCTGCGCGCGGTCGCCGCGAAGCACGGCCCCGTCGCGGTGCTGCACTTCGATGCGCACCTCGACACGTGGGACACCTACTTCGGAGCGCCCGTCACCCACGGCACGCCTTTCCGTCGCGCGAGCGAGGAGGGGTTGATCGACCTCACCGCCAGCTGCCACGTCGGCACCCGCGGCCCGTTGTACTCGAAGCAGGACCTCGAGGACGACGAGCGGCTGGGCTTCTCGATCGTGTCGAGCGAATACATCGAGGAGCACGGGGTCGAGGCCGGTATCGCCCGCATCCTCCAACGCATCGGCGACAAGCCGCTGTACGTGTCGATCGACATCGACGTGCTCGACCCCGCCCACGCGCCGGGGACCGGTACGCCCGAGGCCGGTGGCCTCACGAGCCGGGAGCTGCTGCGGATCCTGCGCGCCCTGTCCGCGCAGAACATCGTCGGTGCGGACGTGGTCGAGGTGTCGCCCGCCTACGACCACGCGCAGATGACCGGCATCGCCGCGAGCCATGTCGTGTACGAGCTCGTGACGCTGCTGGCCGCCCGCCTCGCGGCCTGACTCAGGCGAACGACGCCGCGAGCAGTTCGGCGAACAGCTCCTCGGGGTCGCACTCGACGCGATGCCGGGCGAACCAGTCGCAGATGTTCACGCAATCGCGGTGCAGCAGGTCGAGCCCCTGTGGGTTCGCGATGATGTCGACGATCTGCGGCAGGTCGATCACCCGCACCCGTCCCTCATGCACAAGCAGGTTGTAGGCGGAGAGGTCGCCGTGGGCGAAGCCGGCCGCCGCGAAGATCCGCATCAGATCGACGATCTGGGCGTAGTACTCCCGAAGCTCGGCACGGTCGCCGCGGGACTGCGCGAGCCGGGGCGCGGCCGTGCCGTCCGCGTCGCCGAGGAACTCCATCAGCACCTCGGTGCCGTTCACCTGCACGGGGTACGGCACCGGCGCGCCGAGTTCCCACATTCGGCACAGCGCTTCGAACTCGGCGAACGACCACTGCGCGGCCGCGACATCGCGACCGTGGCTCGACTTCTTGGCGAGGGCTCGGGTGTCGCGGGTGTTGCGGGTGCTGCGACCCTCCGTGTAGGTCGAGGAACGGTGGAAGCTGCGGTGCTCGGCGCTGCGGTAGCGCTTCGCGGCGAGCAGTGTGTGCTGCGCCGGATCACCGGGCACGGCGCGCTCGATCAAGAACACGTCGGCTTCCTTGCCGGTCTTGAGGACGCCCCGTTCGGTGTCGAGCGCACCGGCGGAGGTCACCAGCCACGCGGGCCACGGCTCGGGCCCGCGCTCGGACGGGGTGATCGCCGGCCAGGTGGACCAGCGCTGGCCCTCGCCGGGGTCGACGTCGGCGAAGGAGAGTTCGGTTTCGAGGGTCTCGAACGAGGATGCGTCGAACGAGGAGGCTTCCGGGGAAGCGGAGAGATCAGTCAAGGTGTGGCTCCAGGAGGGAGGCCACGCCGGAATCAGGAGCGGGTGGCCTCGAGGGGAAGGTCGTCGGCGGAGAGCGCGACAAAGACGGTGTTCATGTCCTCGGCTCCTTCCGCTCGGGCTTCCCGGGCTCATCCCGGTGCGTCGTCGAGCATACGGCTTCTCCGTCGAGCCTGTCCAGGGGCGAGGTCAGTGCCCGACCGGCGGAGTGAGCCGGATGAGCACGCCGTCGCCCTCGCCGCCGGTCGCGACGACCCAGGAGCCGCCCGTCCACGCGGCGGCGTTCGCACCGCACAGGAACGGCAGCGGATGCTGTCCTGCGTCGTCGCTGAGGCGGAGCGCATCGCCGTCGGAGGTCTCGGGGCAGTGCAGGCGTGGCTCGATCGCCGCCCGCGCTTCGGAGGAGCCACCGACGATCACACCCTGGGCTCCGGTGCTCTCCGGCGCTCCGCCCCACCACAGCACAGCCCCGTTGGACGCGACGGCGACCAGAGGGCGGTTGGCGACCTGGGGCTCCCGGCTCAACTCCTCTCCGTCGGCGGCGAGCACGATCCGTGCGGAAGGGGTCGCCAGATAGACGCGTCCCTCGTCGTCGACATCGAGGCCGATCGGAGGCACCCCGGGCCGGGCGCCCGGTGCATCGTCCAACTCGATCGGCTCGCTGTGCAGCATGGTCCGTGCCCCGCTGTCGAGGTCGACGCGCAGCACCTCGTAGTCGAGGTACTGCTCGGGAGGTCGCGGCTGGTACCGCACCACTATCGCGTCGCCGTCGTGTACGGCCACGTCGCCGAACTCGAAGTCCCCGTAGTCGAAGTCGCCTTCGTCCCCCACGGCGTCGCCCGGCAGATCGCGCATCGTCATGGTGGTGGTGTCGAGCACCGAGAGCAGCGGCATCACGTGGGCCCGATCGCCCTGCACCACGACCAGCTCGGTCTCCGACATCGGCGCCATCGCTGCGATCTGCGAGAGTGCGTCACCGGGCTCGGTGTCGAACCGGGCGAGTGTCTCGCCGTTTTCATCGACGTGCAGCCACGACCCCGAGGACACGGTCCAGAACCCGCCCGCCCCGTCGGCCGATAGCACGTGCATCCCGTAGGCCAGGTCTATCGGACGCCCGACCGGCTCGGCGTGTGGGCCGGATCCGGTGACGGAATTCTGGAACGGGATGGGCTCGAGGCCCCAGTCGTCCGGACCGACCACGGGCTCCGGGGTGCAACCGGAGACGACCAGGATTCCCGTGACGATCAGGGCGCCGCGCGCCATCCGTCGCCGTGCTCCGCCCCGCTCCTGCATACCGACCACTCTGCGGGCTCCGGCTGGGAACCTGCCGGGTCCGCCCCGGACGATCGGTCGGATGCGGCGGACGCGTGGTCGGGCGAAGGCGTCCGGACCCTGCGACCGTGGAATCATGACCACCACAGCCCCTGTACCCACCGTGTCTTCCTCTGCGGCGTCCCGCATCCGCTACGGCGGGCTGATCGTGCTGATGCTGATGGGGTTCCTGCTGGTCACGGGAGAGTTCCTGCCCAACGGCGTGCTCACCGAGATGGCCGATGGCCTCGGGGTGACCCCGGGGCAGGCCGGGCAGACGGTGACCGTGACCGCACTCGTCGGTCTCGTCGTCGCTCCGACGGTCGGGCTGATCTTCCCGCGCCTCGACCGACGGTCGCTGCTGCTGTGGATGGCGCTCGCCGCGGCCGTGTCGAACCTCATCGTGGCGATCGCGCCGAATCTGATCATCGTGCTGCTGGCGCGCTTCCTGCTGGGCGCCGCGATCAGCGCGTACTGGGCGATGTCGATCACCGTGGCTGCACGCCTGGCTGGGCCTGAGAACCTCGGACGCGGTGTCATGTTCACCTCCGCCGGTGTGTCGCTGGCGACGGTCGCGGGAGTGCCGCTCGGCGTCATGCTCAGTGAGCTCATGGACTGGCGGACCGTCTTCGCTCTCGCGGGCGTGCTGATGCTCGTGCTCGCGGTCGTGCTGCGGTTCGCCCTGCCGTCCGTTCCGGCAGAACAGGCGTCGAGTCTGCGGCTGCTCGTCGACACCCTGCGCCGTCCGGGCATCGGCCTCGGCATGGTCGGGCATGTGCTCGTCGTCCTCGGGCACTTCCTCGCCTATACCTACGTGCGTCTCGCTCTGGAGCGCATCCCCGACGTCGACGCCTCGACCATCGTCGTGCTGCTCGCACTGTTCGGCGTCGGTGGTCTGCTCGGCAACATCACCATCGGGCTCGTCATCGACCGCACGTTCGCCTTCTTCGCCGTCTTCGCGCCGTTGGTGATCGCCGTGTCGGTGACCGCGATGATCCTGCTCTCCGGATCGATCGCCGGTGTGGGTGTCGTCGTGCTGGTGTGGGGCTTCTTCTTCTCGTCCTGGCTGATCGTCGTGAACACCTGGGTCGGACACCGGATGCCCGATCGGCTCGAAGCCGGGGGCAGCCTGGTCGTCGTGGGGTTCCAGGGCGCGATCATGCTCGCGGCCGGCCTCGGCGGAGTGCTCGTCGACACTTTGAGCGTCGAACTGGTCTACGTGATCGGTGCCGTCTCGCTGCTTGCCGGCGCGGTGCTGTTCGGCGCCTCGAACCGGGTCAGCAGCAGAGCCTGACCCGTGCCGGGACCGTCAGGCGGAGACGGGAGTGCGGTTCGCGAGGCGCCAGACGGACGGGCTCTGCCCGGTGCGGCGTCGGAACGCGCGGCTGAACCCTTCATCCGAGGCGTAGCCCAGTTCGCGGGAGATGTCCGAGACGGAGCGCCCCGCGTCGAGCATCCGCTTCGCCGCGTCGACGCGCACCTCGGTGACGTAGTCGGCCGGAGAGCGTCCGACGGCGCTGCGGAATCGCTCGGCGAAGGTCGAGCGCGACATCGCTCCGATGCCGGCGAGACGCTCGACCGTCCAGTCGCGACCCGGTTCCTCGTGGATGGCGTCGATCACGCGGTCCAGGAAGGGATCGCGCGACACGGAGGGCCAGCCCGTGGGGGCACAGCCGTTCGCGGCCCAGGCGCGGATGACCGACAACAGGACGGTCGTGGCCATCAGACGGCAGATCACCGGATCTCCCTGGCGGGCGGGCATGACCGTGTGGTCGACCACCCCCATGTTCAAAGCGAGCGCGGCGGCGGCGGGTTCCACGGTGTCGAAACCGGTCACGGTGAGGAAAGGGGGCAGCAGCGCAGGCAGGGGCGACGCCGCATCCGCGAGCTCGATGTCGGCGATCATCAGGCTCGTCTCGTCGTGGGCCTCGAGCGCGAACGGCGACCGGCCGAGGGTCAGGAACGCGTCACCCGTCACGAGAAGGTCGTGGCGGGTCTCCGTGTCGAGCCTGAGCCGCTGCGAGGCGGGGTCGACGTCGAGGCGGCAGCCATCTCGGAGTGGAGGATGGCCTTGCACAGCGCCCTCGGCGATGTAGACCAGGGTGATGGTATCGGCGGGGATCGGCAGCAGCGCTCCCGCAGCTACCGAGATTCGGCGTCCGATGCCGACGCGCAGGTCGACCGCACCGAGCACGCTCGAGAGCGCATCCGCATCCACTGTCACCATGCCTTCGGCAACGTCGTCGCGCGGTCTGCTATTCCGCCGTCGATTCCGGGGGGGGGGGATCGTCTGTCCAGACGGACTCAACCATTCGGTTGATTCGAAGGGGATGACGGGCCGGATACGGTGGAAGCACCCCACCCGAGGAGTACCGTGTTCCGCACCCCCGACCGTCTGTACCGAGTCCTCGCGATCGCGGAGGCGATCACCTGGACGATCCTGATCGGCGCCATCATCGCCCGCGCCGTCGGCGCCCCCGGCGTGGTGGTGACGGTGGGCGGAGGCGTCCACGGCTTCGTCTTCCTGGCCTACGCGGCGACGGCGATCCTGGTCGCCCTGAACCAGCGCTGGCACGTCGGGGTCGGCGTGCTCGCGGTCGCGAGCGCGGTCGTCCCCTACGCCACCATCCCGACGGAGATCTGGCTGCACCGCACCCGGCGGCTCGACGGTGCGTGGCGTCTGGAGGCGACGGACGATCCCCGCGATCGACGGTGGTACGACCGGCTGATGCGCTGGTTCCTCCGGAAGCCCTGGGCGCTCGCGGTGCTGCTCGTGGTCGGCATCGTCGCGCTCTACGTCATCCTGCTGCTGGTCGGACCGCCCGGCGGCAAGTGAGCCGAGCCGCGTCCGCGCCCATTCCGGTATCTCGGTTTCCGATCCTGATCTGGGCCTTTGAATGTCGGTGGCCCCTGGTTCACTGAGGGTATGACGGCACTGGCGGATGCGACTCACGAGCAGGTGGATGCCCTCGCAGCGCTCACCGAGATGCTCGTCGAGGTCGAGCGCACGATCAGCAGTCTGCAGGCCGCGCGAGACGGCATCCTGGCCGTGGGCTCGCGGCTCGCACTCGAAGTGGCCGCGCAGGCGGAGCATCCCGATAATGGAGACATGTCGGCCCGCACGGTCGCCGCGGAGTTCGCCACGGCCCTCCGGGTGAGTGATCGGACGGTGCAGCGCCGGATGGCGGATGCGGACTGGGTCGTGGAGCACTTCCCGCTGGTCTGGGAAGCGCAAGGAGCAGGTCGTATCAGTGCGGCGCACGCCCGAATCGTGTGCGAAGCGGGCGAGCACCTCGACGATGCGGCGAGCCGCGCCGCTTACGCGACTCAGATGATCCCCTTCGCCGAGACGGAATCTCCCGCCCGTGTCGGACGGATGGCTCGCCGGGTGGCGGAGCGGTTCCAGACGCGGTCGATCGATGAGCGGCACCTCGACGCGCGCGAGAAGAGAGCCGTGTGGGTGAACGACGTCGGTGACGGAATGACGCAACTCGGCCTGCTCGGTCCCTCGGCTCTCGTGCACGGGGTCTTCGATCGCCTGACGCAGATGGCCGCGGTGGTGCGGGAACCCGAGTCCCAGGAACCCGAATCCTTGGGAACCGAATCCCGGGATCCCGATCGGCGCACCCTCGCGCAACGCCGCGCCGATCTCGCCCTCGACCTGCTCCTCACCGGCGCTCCGGTCGGGCACGATTGCCCCGAAGGGCTCCTGGCGGCGATTCGCGGGGCGGTGTCGATCACGGTTCCTGTCACGACGCTGATCGGCGAGGACCCGACTCCGGCCGAGCTGAACGGCCGCACTCCGGTCGACCCCGCGACCGCCCGCCGGTTCGCCGGTGCGGCAGCGGGGTGGGACCGGATCCTCACCCAACCCATCACCGGCGCGGTCCTCGCCGTCGACCGCTATCGTCCCGGTCCGGACCTGAAGCGGCATCTGAGGGCGAGGGATCAGCGATGTCGATTCCCGACCTGCAGCCATGCGGCTGTCGATTGTGACATCGACCATCATCACGATGCCGCGCTCGGGGGAGCCACCGAGGAGTCGAACCTCGGTCACCTGTGTCGTCGCCATCATGTGCTCAAGCATCATTCACCGTGGGCGGTCGAGCCCCTGGGTGGTGGCGTCTACGCCTGGACGAGCCCGACCGGCAGGGTCTACGTCGACCGGCCCCCAGCCCCGAACACCGTCACTTTCATGGAAGATCCGACCGTTCTCGCGCCCTTCTGAAAAAGTTGAGTCGAGTCGTATCAAGTTGATTTGACACCCGTGGAGCGTCGGCGTACAGTTGAGTCATCGCGACTCAGGTTTCCCTGATCGCCGCAGATTTTCGAACCCAACGAATTTCCACCAAGCAACTTCCAACAAAGGAGAGAACACATGGCACGTGCTGTCGGTATCGACCTCGGAACCACCAACTCCGTCGTCAGCGTCCTCGAGGGTGGCGAGCCCAAGGTCATCGCCAACGCCGAGGGCTTCCGCACGACCCCCTCGGTCGTGGCCTTCACCAAGGACGGGGAGGTGCTGGTCGGTGAGACCGCGAAGCGCCAGGCCGTCACCAACGTCGACCGGACGATCGCTTCCGTCAAGCGCCACATGGGCACGGACTGGAGCTTCGACGTCGACGGCAAGAAGTGGACGCCGCAGGAGATCTCCGCGCGCATCCTCATGAAGCTCAAGCGCGACGCCGAGGCGTACCTGGGCGACACGGTGACCGACGCGGTCATCACGGTCCCCGCGTACTTCAACGACGCCGAGCGCCAGGCCACCAAGGAGGCCGGTGAGATCTCCGGCCTCAACGTCCTGCGCATCATCAACGAGCCGACCGCGGCAGCCCTCGCCTACGGTCTCGACAAGGGCAAGGAAGACGAGCTCATCCTGGTCTTCGACCTCGGTGGCGGCACGTTCGACGTCTCGCTGCTCGAGGTGGGCAAGGACGATGACTTCTCCACGATCCAGGTGCGCGCGACCGCCGGTGACAACCGTCTCGGTGGCGACGACTGGGACCAGCGTCTCGTCGACTACCTGATCAAGCAGTTCAAGGAGACCACGGGCGTCGACGTCGCGGGCGACAAGATCGCGCTGCAGCGTCTCAAGGAGGCCGCGGAGCAGGCGAAGAAGGAACTCTCCTCCTCCACCTCGACGAGCATCAACCTGCCGTACCTGTCGCTGACGGAGTCCGGCCCGGTGTCGCTCTCCGAGACCATCACCCGTGCGAAGTTCGAGGACCTGACGAAGGACCTGCTCGACCGCACTAAGAAGCCCTTCGAGGACGTCATCCGCGAAGCCGGCATCAAGGTGTCCGAGATCGACCACATCGTGCTCGTCGGTGGTTCCACCCGTATGCCCGCCGTCGCCGATCTCGTCAAGCGCGAGACCGGCAAGGACGCCAACAAGGGTGTCAACCCGGATGAGGTCGTCGCGGTCGGCGCCGCTCTCCAGGCCGGTGTCCTCAAGGGCGAGCGCAAGGACGTCCTCCTGATCGACGTCACCCCGCTCAGCCTCGGCATCGAGACCAAGGGCGGCATGATGACCAAGCTCATCGAGCGCAACACGGCCATCCCGACCAAGCGCAGCGAGACCTTCACCACGGCAGACGACAACCAGCCGTCCGTCGCGATCCAGGTCTTCCAGGGCGAGCGCGACTTCACCCGCGACAACAAGCCGCTCGGCACGTTCGAGCTCACGGGCATCGCTCCCGCGCCCCGTGGCATCCCGCAGATCGAGGTCACCTTCGACATCGACGCCAACGGCATCGTGCACGTGTCCGCCAAGGACAAGGGCACCGGCACCGAGAAGTCGATCGTCATCTCCGGCGGCTCCTCGCTGTCGAAGGAGGACATCGAGCGCATGGTGCGCGAGGCCGAGGAGCACGCGGCTGAGGACAAGGTGCGCCGTGAGGCCGCCGAGGTCCGCAACCAGGCCGAGACGCTCGCGTACTCGATCGACAAGCTGATCACCGAGAACGACGACAAGCTGCCCGAAGACGTGAAGACCGAGGTCAAGGCCGACGTCGAAGCGCTCAAGACGGCGCTGGCCGGCGAAGACGACGAGGCCGTGAAGACCGCGTTCGACACGCTCAACCAGTCGCAGTCCAAGCTCGGCGAGGCCATCTACGCCTCCTCGCAGGCGGATGCCGCTGCCGGTGCGTCGGCTGAGGGCGAGGCCCCTACCGGTGACGCTCCCTCCTCCGACGAGGACGTCATCGACGCCGAGGTCGTCGACGACGAGGACGAGAAGAAGTAATCATGACGGATAAGAACTTCGACGAGAACCAGAATCCTGAGTCCGCCGAAGGTCGCAGCGAGGGGTCGGACGCTCAGGCGTCCGGCCCCGCGCCGCAGAACCCGGACTCCACCGAGGCGAAGGCCGCTGAGGGCTCGGACGAGACTCCGGAAGACGGTGTCGATGACCTCACGGTCGACGACATCCTCGGAGCCACGCAGACCGGCGAGGCCGCGGCGGAGGACGCCGTGCTCGCCGACCTCGAGTCCACGCTGCTGAACGACCTCAAGCGTCTCCAGGCCGAGTACGCGAACTACCGCCGCCGCACCGAGGAGCAGCGCCAGATCGAGATCGAGCGGGCGAAGGGCGAGGCCGCCAAGGGCCTCATCCCGGTGCTCGACGACCTCGATCGCGCCGCTCAGCACGGCGATCTGGTCGAGGGCACGCCCTTCGCCGTGATCGCCGAGAAGGTGCGAGCGGTCGTGGAGCGTCTCGGGGTGGCCGCGTACGGTGAGAAGGGTGAGGAATTCGACCCGCAGCGCCACGAGGCGATCTTCCAGCAGCCGACTCCCGGCGCCGAGAAGACGACGATCCTCGAGGTCGTCGAGGTGGGCTACCGCCTCGGTGACATCGAGCTGCGTCCCGCGAAGGTCGTCGTCGCTGTCCCTGCAGAGTAGGTGATCGATGGCCAGCCAGGATTGGTTCGACAAGGACTTCTACAAGACCCTCGGGGTCTCCAAGGACGTCAGCGATGCGGATCTGAAGAAGACCTATCGCAAGCTCGCGCGGAAGTACCACCCGGACTCCAATCAGGGTGATGCCAAAGCAGAGGCGACGTTCAAGGAGATCAGCGAAGCCTATTCGGTGCTCTCCGACGCTGAACAGCGCAAGGAGTACGACGAGATCCGCGCCATGGGCTCCGGTGCTCGCTTCACGGCGGGCGGCCAGGGCGCCGGCGGCTTCGAAGACGTGTTCAGCCGGTTCGGCCAGCAGGGTCGCGGGCAGACCGCGGACTTCGAGGACATCTTCGCGATGTTCAACCAGGGACAGGGGTCGAGCTTCGGAGGCGGGCGGTTCGGACAGCCGAGCGGCGGATACCGCGGCTTCGGTGGACCGCAGCGTGGTGCCGACGTCACCGCACGCACGACGCTCGACTTCGTCACCGCCGTGCAGGGCGAGACCATCTCCCTCCAGGGCGACGACGGCAAGCCGTTCAAGGTGAAGATCCCTGCAGGCGTGGCAGACGGACAGAAGATCCGCCTGCGCGGCCGCGGTCGTCCCTCGCCTGACGGCGGGGAGAGCGGTGACATCGTCGTGCAGATCACGGTGCGCCCGCACCCCGTCTTCACCCGCGACGGGCTCAATCTGCGCGTCGTCGTCCCGGTGACCTTCACCGAGGCGACTCTCGGGGCGACGATCGAGGTCCCGACGCTCAGCGGCGACGTGGTCAAGCTCCGCGTCGCCCCCGGTACCCCCTCCGGGCGGGTGCTGCGTGTCAAGGGCCGAGGGGTCGCGACGGCGAAGGGGACGGGCGACCTGCTCGCCGAGCTCCAGGTCGCGGTGCCCACGCATCTCGATGACGCCGCGCGGGAGGCTCTGGAGAAGTTCCAGGAGCTCGAGCCCACGGAGAATCCGCGGGCGGAGCTGATGGCGAAGGCGCGTCGATGACCTGCCTCGCCCCCTCGCAGCGCGTGGAATCAGGCATTCGCGCCGGATCAGGCCGTTCTGACAGGAACGTGCCTGATCCGGCGCTTCTGCCTGCGCACGAGTGCGAGGGAGGAGAGAGGAACCCGTGATGAACGCTGACACGCCGGTGTTCGCGATCGCGGCTGCGGCCGAGCTCTCCGGTCTCCACCCGCAGACCCTGCGGCAGTACGACCGCATCGGACTCGTGGTCCCGGGGCGGACGTCGGGTGGCTCGCGTCGGTACTCCGCCCGCAACATCGAACAGCTGCGCGAGGTCGCCCAGCTCTCTTCGGAAGGCGTGAGCCTCCCTGCGATCGCGCGTCTGCTCGACCTCGAAGACGAGAATCGGGCGCTCCGTGGTCGCATCGCCGTGCTCGAGGGCGCCCTGCGCACCGAGCGGGAGAACCGTCCCGGTGTGCGAGTCTTCGCTGCCGGTTCCGCGGGCGTCGTGCCCGTGCCGAGCGGCCGTCGCATCCGCCGTTCGACCGACATCGTGCTCTGGGATCCGCGCGGCCACGCGTAGAAACCGCTCTCGTCACCGAGCCGACCGGGGGTGGACCGTCGACGTGTAGGCGCCTCGGCTCAGAGGGGTCCGGCTCAGGGGAGTCCGGCTCAGGGGAGTCCGGCTCAGAGGGGTTCGGCTCAGAGGGGTTCGGCTCAGGGGGGTCCGGCTCAGAGGGGTTCGACCGAGAACCGGAGTGCGGCCCCCTGACGGAAGGGCTCGATGATCTCGAAGTTCTCGTAGGCGGGACCGCCCGGGATCGGCGAGGCGCTCGCCCAGTAGGACCACCGCGCGTTCACCACGGCCTCGAGCTCGGGGTGCGGGTCGTCGACGCGCCACGTCTGCACCGCGCGTCGGCCGAGAAAGCGCCAGTGCGCAGCGGTATCGGCGGAGTAGTCGACCGACCAGGGGTCCTCCTCGTCGCCCGTCGCGCTCACGACCGCCGCCTCACCATCGCGCATGAGCTCGGCGAGGGGGAAGCGTCCGTGCCGGGTGAATGAAGTACCGGAGAAGTCCGGCCACAGCTCTGCGGGTGTCACCGTGCGGTCGGCGAGCTGAAGCCGCCGCAATCGCGCCCAGTTCCCCATCGTCGCGGTGAGGATCAGGTGGGAGAGGGCGACGGATCTCTCGTTCGTGAAGCCCGCCACCTCCACCTCGTGCGGACGGTCCGCGAAGAAGCGCACCCGGACCTTCACGTCGGCTCCGTTGTCGAATCGCTCGACCCCGATCCACACCGTGAGAGTCTCGACGCCGTCCACCGTGCCGATCCGCCCGCGTACCGGTGGCCGGGTCGAGGGTGCTCCTGCGCTCTCGGCATCGTCTGCTGACCAGAAGCGCTTCCCTCGCTCTCCGGGGTCGAGTGTGCTCTGCTCCATCTCGGAGAAGCCGCGTTCGACTCCGCCCTGGGGGATCGGCTCGACCGCGATGAAGTTGATCAGCCGCTCGCGGGGGTGCTCGAGGTAGGGGGTGAAGAGACGGATCAGGCCACGGGGGCCGGGGAGGGGTGGGATGCCGATCTGGAGTCCGTCGATGTGCCCCCAGCGGGGCTCGGACGTCGAATCGCCGGCGGGGCGGAGCCATCGGTCGTACGGGGAGTCTGACATGCGGAAGACCCTAGTGTGTTGAAATCGATTTCGCTAGATTCGAGGGCATCCGTCATCGATCGAGGAGGATCATGCCCCGTGTCACCACCGCATCCCGCCCCGCGGCACTCGCCGTCTCCGTCGTCCTTTTCCTCGGCCTCGCGGGGTGTGCCGGAGGCGGCCCCGTGAACGTCGACCCCGACCCGGACAAGCCTTTCGTCCTCGGCGGGATCTCGAACCTCACCGAGGTCGCTCAGCTCACCGGTCCTGACGCGATGAACGACACGGCCGCGGTCGCCGTCGCCGGCACCGACCTCGGATCGATGGCCAATGTCGGCGACAAGACGTTCTTCTTCTTCGGCGACACCTTCGGCGAGCGTGCCCCCGAGTCGATCGGCGGTCAGGGGGACTTCTGGCGTTCCAACGTCGCCGCCTGGACCACCGATGACGACCCCTCGGACGGGATCGACTTCGATGGGTGGGTCGCGGACGACATCGGCCTCGCCGCCCCGCTCATCGAGGGGGATCATGATGCCAACGGGGCAGGCGGCGAGGTCACGAAGATCCCCACGTACGGCTTCGCGATCGGAGACACGATCTACGTCTCGTACATGTCGGTGCGGTTCTGGGGGGAGCCGGGCGCCTGGGACTCGAACTACTCCGCCCTGATCGTCTCGCGGGATGACGGGCGCACCTGGTCTCCGGTCGAGGGTGTGGAGTGGTCTGGGGACTCGAATTTCGTGCAGTTCGCGACCGCTGAGGTGGGCGAGGGCGGACAGGACTGGATCTATTTCTGGTCCATCCCATCCGGGCGGTTCGGCGGGGTGCAGCTGATGAGGGTTCCTGCCCGGGAGGACGCGGTCGAGGACCAGGACGCATACTCGTACTTCGCCGGCCTCGATGGGGAGAAGCCGACGTGGGGCGACGAACCGAACGATGCCGTGACGATCCTCGATGACACGATCGGGGAGCTTTCGGTGATGTGGTCGACGTATCTGGAGCGCTGGATCATGACCTACTCGGACGCCGGTAGCGCCTTCATCCGAGAAGGTCTCACGCCATGGGGGCCGTGGGGGGACGCGATCGAGCTCGTTCCCCGTGCCGAGTACCCGGGTCTGTACTCGCCGTATCTGAACCCGCGGTACGTCAGTGAGGATGGTCGTCGGATCCACTTCACGCTCTCGCTGTGGGACCCGTACAACGTGTTCTGGTTCTCGGCTGACCTGGAACGCTCGCGCTGATCGAGGCGGGAATCGAGCCTTGCGCATGAAATCGATTTCGCCTACTCTGGCGCTACCCGGTCACTGAGGATCCACGGCCACGGCCGGCGCTCGTCGGCGGCAGCCGAACACACAGCAGCGACTCGATGAGGAGTCCGTTCCTGAGGAGGAACCCATGAGAATCACTACTCGTACGCGCAGGGTCACGCTCGCCGCTCTCGGCGCGTTCACCGTCGGTACCATGCTCGCAGCCTGCGGCTCGGGCACGCCTGGTGAGTCGGCAGGCGGCGATGGTGGCGCAGACGGTGTCACCACCGTCCAGTTCTGGCATCGCACGTTCACCCCCGTGGAGAACGAGTGGTACGCCGACATCGTGAAGAAGTTCAACGCCTCGCAGGATGAGATCAAGGTCGTCGACACCGAGGTTCCCGCTGACGCCTGGGATCAGAAGATGAAGGCCGCGCAAGCCGCAGGCAAGGCGCCTGACATCTACACCAGCTCCGCCAATCTCTACGACCTGGTGAACGCCGGTTCCGTGCACGAGCTGGACTCGATCGTCCCCGAGGAGGCGCTGGATGAGATCCTCGACAACGCCACCTCCATCTCCGAGATCGACGGCACCCACTACGCCTATCCGCTGCTGCTCGAGCCGCAGACCGTGTTGTTCTGGAACAACGACATGCTGGACGCGGCCGGCGTCGACTCGTCGAGCGCCCCCGAGACCTGGGAGGACCTGCTGGCCGCCTGTGCGAAGATCCAGCCGACGCTCTCCGACGGCCAATACTGCATCTCCCCGGCGCAGGACGCCGTGACCATGGCCTGGTCGACCGTGGGGCAGCAGTACAACTTCGCGGGTCATCTCGCCCTGACCGATGACTGGACCGCGCCGGACATCGACAACGACGGCTACCGGGCACTGATGGAGCAGTACAAGGAGCTGTGGGACAAGGGGTACATGCCCAAGCAGCCGCTGGCCGCCTACGTGGCCGGTGAGGATTTCGGTCAGCAGAAGGTCGCGTTCAAGGTCTCCGGCTCGTGGATGATGTCCGAGATCGGCTCCGACTACCCCGACCTGCTCACCAAGACCGGGGTCGGGGCCTTCCCGAGTTCCCCGGACGCGGACGGGCGTACCGCCACGACGATGGGCAACTTCACCTGGGTCGTCGATGCCAAGAGCAAGGCGCCGGAAGCTGCCGGCGAGTTCCTCTCGTGGGCCATCGCCGGCGACCCGGAGAACCTCGTACCGTTCTTCGTGAACACCCAGTTCACCAAGGTCCCCGTGCGGCAGTCCGTGCAGGACGCGGTCGCCGCGAGCGAAGAGGCGGCGAACGCTCCGTGGTCGGGCATCATCGTCGACGACATCGCTCCCGACGCGATCGCCGGCTCCACCTACCCGTGGGATGTCAACCTCGCCGTGGGCACGGCGATGGAGTCGGTCATGAAGGGATCCGCGTCGATGGACGACGCGATCAAGACCGCGAACGCAGCGATCCAGACCGTCATCGACCGCGACGGGCTTCCTGACAAGGCGCCGAAGAACTGACACCGCTCACCGTCCGGGGTCGGGCTCCGGCCCCGGACGGTGACGCATCCGAAGACACGACGAGGTGGGTATGGCCAGTCAGGCTGTGGAAGAGCGCCGGGCGATCCGGCAGCGACGGAATCGCTATCGATATCGAGACAACAAGACCGCCTACTGGTTCCTGCTGCCCCTCGTGGTGCTGCTGGGGATCTTCGTCATCTGGCCCGCGGTCTATGCCGGCTACCTGTCCTTCCAGGACTGGAGCTTCTACAAGGACCCGGAGTTCGTCGGCGTCCGCAACTACGCCAACGTCCTGAAGGACCCGCTGTTCCTCGCCACCATCGGTCGCGGATTCGTGTTCGTGCTGATGACCGTGCCCGTCATGCTCGTGCTGGCGTTCCTGTTCGCGAGTCTCGTGGTCAGCGTCTCCCGTCGTGCCGCCAGTCTGCTCAAGGTCAGCATCTACATCCCGACGATCATCTCCGCCGTGATCGCATCGATCATCTTCGTTCTCATCTACAACTACTCCGGCGGCCTTCTCAATGCCTTCCTCGGCGTCTTCGGCATCGAGCCAATCGCGTGGATCGGCGATCCGAAGTGGGCGCTGCTGGCGATCGCGGTCCCGGCGATCTGGCTCGGGATGGGGCTGACCTCCTTGATCATGGTCGCCGCGATGGTCGACATCCCGGCGGAGTACTACGAGGCTGCCGCGATGGAGGGCGCCAACTGGGGGCAGCGGACCGCGTACATCACGATCCCGCAGATGAAGAACGTCGTCCTGTACCTGTTGATCACCGGCTTCGTGGCCGCGATCCAGCAGTTCGAACTCCCTCTCGTCATGACGCAGGGCGGGCCTCTGGACTCGACCACTCTGCCCAACCTCTTCATCTTCAACCACTTCCGCAACGACGTGAACGTCGGATACTCGATCGCTGCGGCCCTGCTCCTGTTCGTGGTGCTGGGAACGATCTCGGCCCTCGTGTTCAAGTTCGTCAACTCCGAGAGGCTGGTGGACTGAGATGGCCGTCATGCAGGAGACCACCCGCATCGTCCTCGCAGGCAAGGAGCCGCGCCCCTCGCGCAGGGTGCCCCGCACCGCAGGCGGTTGGCTCGTCGTCGCCGGGAAGGTGATCCTGGGCGCCGTCTTCGTCGGTGCCTCGCTCTTCCCGCTCGCCTGGATGGTGATCGCCGGCTTCAAGTCCAAGACGGAGGTCGTCGAGACGCCGTTCCAGTTCTTCCCCGAGGTGTGGCTGTGGGAGAACTACACACAGATCCTCGCCGACCCGACGTTCTTGACGACGATGGCCTGGACCTTCTTCGGAGCCGTTCTCTTCACCGTCGGGAGCCTCGCGGTCAACTCCCTCGCCGCGTACGCCTTCGCGCGATTGGACTTCCGCTTCAAGGGCGCGATCTGGACCATCGTGATCACGACGATGTTCATCCCGGGGATGACCATCCTGCTCACGAGCTTCATCGTCGTGACCCGGTTGTCGATGCTCGACACCCTGGCCGTGCTGGTCATCCCCGGGCTCGCCAGCGCGGGCATGGTCTTCTTCATCCGGCAGTTCTATCTGAACATCCCCAAGAGCCTCGAAGAGGCGGCCATGCTCGACGGATGCGGGCGCTTCGGGATCTTCTGGCGGATCTTCCTGCCGCTGTCGAAGCCGCCGTTCGTGGTGATGGGTATCACCGCGTTCCTCGCCTACTGGAACTCCTACGTCTGGCCGATCCTGACGATCACGTCGCCTGAGAAGTTCGTGCTCCAGCAGTATCTGGCGACGTTCCGGTCGGAGCGCAGCACCGAGCTCGGCCTGTTGATGGCCGGCTCCGTGCTCGCGGCGGCTCCGGTGATCATCCTGTTCCTGATCTTCCAGCGACAGATCATCGGCAACATCAAGATGGCAGGTCTCAAGTAGCCACACCGCGCAGTACCGAGAGGAGAGGTCGATGAAGACCCAGAACACGCAGGGGCCACGGATCAGTCGCAGGGGAGTCCTGCAGGGAGCGGTGGTGGCGGGAGCGGCGTTCCTCGCCACTGCCGCTGCGCCGACTCCCGCCACAGCGGCCGGGCTGACCGTCACGCGGATCAAGGTACTGGCGGGCACCCAGAGCCCGGTGCAGTACGGGATCGGAGCCACCGACCTCGGCATCCCCGCCCCCACCCCCGACGGTCGGATGCTGTTCATGTTCGGCGACACCTGGGCCGACGGAGTCGGCGGTGCGAACTGGCGCTCGCCCGTCGCCCTGTACTCCTCGACGACGAACCTCGCCGCGGGCGTCGCCTTCGACGGCTGCGCGGGCGCCGGTTCGAACACCCAGGGCACGGCGCCTCAGCTCTGGTACTACCCGCACGACGCCTACTTCACGACGGTCATCCCGTCGGATGTGATCACGATCGGTTCACGGATGTACCTGCACGCCATCGTGAACGGCCCGCAGTTCGGCGCGGTGCGCTGGACCGAGCTGTGGAAGTCCGATGACAACGGCGCGACATGGCAGCACACCGGTCTGCAGTTCCCGGCTGACATGGCCGGCGGGAAGTTCCAGTGCATCACCTGGGGCGAGGGCAATGACGGCTACGTCTACATCTACGGGACCGGATTCCAGCGCGACAAGGGCATCGTGCTCTACCGCGTGCCGTCGAACGACATGACGACGCTGTCGGCCTACCAACCGTGGGGCTTCGCGAACGGTTCCTGGGGATGGGGCAAGCCCGTCACCGAGGTGCTCTCTGGCCAGTTCGGTGAGATGTGTCTGCGCCCACTGGGCGGCAAGTGGATACTCACCTGGTTCAACGCGGGGGCGTATCAGATCGACGCCATGGTACTGAACACTCCCACCGACAACCTCTACACCGCCACCAAGACCACTCTGCTCCACGGGACAGAGTGGAACACGGAGGATGCCTCACACGTCGCGCAGCTCTACGGCGGCTACATCATCCCGGGGTCGACGTTGTCGGATCTGCACCTCAGTGTCAGCCAGTGGAACACGGGGAACAACAGTGTCTACCACTCCGAGCAGTTCCGCGTGCAGGGGCTGGTGTGAGACTCCGCGGAGCCTCAGTCCCGCGGTTCACGTGCAGGCGTCGCACCGATGTCCGGGACCGGCGCCGATCCTAGGTGGACCTCCAGATCGTCGGCCGTCGGCGTCTTCGGGCGCCGCGCGGTCGGGCGGTCGAGGTAGAACAGGGCGGTCGACGCGATGTCGTCGCGCAGAGGGAGGTAGCGCCACCCGCTGCGCCATCCGAGCGCCTGGATGTCGACCTTCGGGATCCCCGTCGCGAAGTGGATCGGATCCAGCAGGTGCCATCGGTACATCCCGAACCGCTGCTGCGATACGTAGAGACCATCGGGGCGGATGACCTGCGGCATGCCGAGGTACGGCGTCGAGAACTCGGTGTAACCCCGACCGGGGATGTCGAAGTTCCACGCGCCGCCGAAGTAGTCCTCGGTGCCGGTGCCGCAGATGGTCGGGTAGTCGGTGTCGTCGTCGAGGTAGAACTTGATCTCGCCCTCGCCCCACCATCCGTTGGAGTTCACGCCCCACGCGATGTAGGTGCCGACGTATTGCCCCTGACCCTCGATGCCTTCCAGGATCACATGCGGTGCGAGCTCCTCGAGCGGGTTCGACCGTCGCCACTGCGCGTGGAAGTAGGCATCGTTCGAGTGGTCGCCGCCGACCTCGTACGTCACCTGGTAGTAGACGCGCACGTCGACGACGGACGTGTTCTCGACGGTCAGTCGCGCGCCGTCCCGGAAGGGCATCGGCCAATACGAGTTGAACCCGCCGTGTGGGTTCGCAGCGATCGTCTGCGAGTTCACCTGAGCGAACACACCCCAGCCGTTGCAGAAGAAGTCGCCGTACGGCACCTCGACGGCGGGTTCCTCCGAACCGTCCCAGTAGGCACGCAGAAGCAGGGTCCGCCAGTTGTCGGTATGGGTCGTGATCCAGATGTGCGTGATCTTGCCCGGGCCGGCGATGTTCGCGAGCTCGAGGGTCTCCCCGGCCTTGATGTCCACGCTCGGGGAGATCTTCCAGCCGGGACCGAGGTCGCGGGCGCACGAGGCGCCTGTTCCCTCGGTCGCCCGGCCGCCACCCCCCGCGGAACCATCGAAGTTCTCCGGTGAGATCGAACGGGTCTGGATCCGCCGCAGCGCTGCGAGAGAGGCCAGATCGGAAGGTGCAGAAGTCATGGGCGCCAATGTAATCGATTTCAGAACGGAACGCCAGAGAAGGGATGCGTGCGCGATACTGTTGCTTCACGTCCGGCGGGGCCGGGCAGGCTGTGAGGGTGCATGACCACGATCTACGACGTCGCCGAGCTCGCCGGGGTCTCTCCCGCGACGGTTTCGCGCGTTTTCAACGGGACGAGCGTGTCCGAGGAGAAGGTGGCGGCCGTGCGGGCTGCCGCGGCGAAGCTGAAATTCACCCCGAACCGCACCGCCCGCACGCTGCGTCGCCAGAGCTCCGAAGTCATCGCCCTCGTAATTCCGGATATCGAGAACCCCTACTTCACCGAGATGGCGCGCGGCGTCGAGGATGTCGCCTCGGAGGCCGGCTATTCGGTGGTGCTCTGCAACTCCGA
This sequence comes from Microbacterium paraoxydans, assembly GCF_020524545.1. Lineage (GTDB taxonomy): Bacteria > Actinomycetota > Actinomycetes > Actinomycetales > Microbacteriaceae > Microbacterium > Microbacterium paraoxydans_C. The sequence continues at coordinate 119,523 of NZ_JAIVLG010000009.1, forward strand.
CGCGCAGGTGGAGAAGGAGGCGACGTATCTGCGGATCGCGATCGCCGAGCACATGTCGGGCGTCATCATCGCGACGGCCGACGAGCAGTCCGATCTCGAGAGCATCCTCGCCACCGGGCGCCCGGTGGTCGCGGTCGACCGCAGCACGACCTATGACATCGACGGCGTCGTGATGGCGAACCGTGCGGCTGGCACGTCGGCGACCCAGGATCTGATCAACGCCGGCTACCGGCGCATCGCGTACATCGGCGGCCCGGAGCACATCGACACCGCGGCGGAACGTGCGGCGGGCTGGCGGGCCGCCCTCGCGGCTGCGCGCCCTGACCTGGACCTCGATGAGCTGGCGCGCTTCGCGACGTTCCGCGTGGACGGCGGGCGCGCGGCCATGGAGGAGCTGCTCGCGCTCCCCGAGCCGCCGGACGCGGTCGTCGCGGGCAACAACCTCATCGGGGTCGGCGCGATCCAGGTGCTCACCGAACATGGTCTCACCCCTCCCTCCGTCGGCGTCGCGGTCATCGGCTCGCTGCCGTTCACGACGCTGTCGCCCACGGCGGTCACGGTGGTGCGTCTGCCCGCGCGGCACATGGGCGTGACCGCAGCACGGATGCTGCTCGAGCGCATCAAGGGCGACCGGCAGCCCGCCCGCACGGTGGTGCTGCGCAACGAGATCCAGCCCGCCAGTCCGCGCGGCTGAACGGGGTCAGCGAGACCCCCGGAAGCGCGTCGCAAGATTCGCGACCTCCTTGTCGAGGTCTTCGAGGCGACGATCGATCGAGCCGAGTCGCGCGTCCAATTTCGAATCCATCGCGTCGAACCGTGCCTCGAACTTCGAGTCCATCCCGTCGAACTTCGCGTCCATCGCGTCGAACTTCGCGTCCAGTTCGCTGCGCAGGGATGTGATCATCCGGTCGTTCTGCCGGATCGACATCGTGAGCGATCCCAGCATGAAGGCGGCTCACTCCTTGCGACGTGAAATCGATTTCGCGTACAGTAGCCACAGGTTTCACATCCGAGCCCGGGATTCGAGGAGGACTCCATGCGCTGCACTCTCGGCGTCGACATCGGCACCTCCAGCAGCAAGGGCGTGCTCGTGGACGTCGACGGCGCGATCATCGCGACGGCGACGCGCGAACACGAGGTCAGCCGACCGCGCACCGGCTGGGTGGAGATGGACGGCGATGTGTGGTGGGAGGAGTTCGTCGAGATCACCCGCGAACTCCTGGGCGGAGCGCCGGAGGCTGAGGTCGTCGGGGTGGGGGTCAGCGGTATGGGCCCGTGCCTCCTCCTCGCCGACGACGAAGATCGGCCCGTGCGTCCCGCCATCCTCTACGGCGTGGATACCCGTTCCGCCGCACAGATCGACCGGATGACGGCCGAGCTCGGGGTCGAGGCGATCACGCGCGTCGGAGGGTCGGTCCTGACCTCGCAGGCGGGGGGACCCAAGCTCGTGTGGGTGTCCGACGAGGAGCCGGAATCATGGTCCCGCGCCCGGCGTCTGTTCATGCCGGCTTCGTGGCTCGCCAGGAAGCTCACCGGCGCGTACGTCCTCGACCACCAGTCCGCGAGCCAGCTCTCGCCGCTCTACGACATCGAGGACGAGGACTGGTATGAGCCGTGGTGGAAGACGTATGCGGGCGGGATCGAGAAGCCGACGTTGCGGTGGGCAGGAGATATCGCAGGCGAAGTGACGTCGGCGGCCGCATCCCGCACCGGTCTGCGCGCCGGTACGCCCGTCATCGCCGGAACGATCGACGCGTGGACCGAGGCGGTCAGCGTCGGTGCGCACGAGGTCGGCGACCTGATGCTCATGTACGGCACGACGATGTTCCTCGTCGCGACGGGGAAGGACACGCTGCGCACGCCGTCGATGTGGACGACGGCGGGTGCCTTCGCCGGCACCCGCAACCTGGCCGGCGGCCTCTCCACCTCCGGAGCCCTGACCGGCTGGCTGCGAGGCCTGACCGGCGCCGACTACCCCAGGCTGCTTGCGGAGGCGGAGGAATCCGGTCCCGGCGCGGGCGGGCTGCTCCTGCTGCCGTACTTCGCGGGGGAACGCACACCGATCCAGGATCCGGATGCCCGCGGCGTGATCGCAGGGTTGACTCTCGAGCACACGCGCGGTGATCTCTACCGGGCGGCCCTCGAGGCCACGGCACTGGGCGTGCGCCACAACGTCGAGACCATGCGCGCAGCCGGAGCGGACATCCGCCGGATCGTCGCGGTCGGCGGCGGCACCCAGGGGCGGTTGTGGTTGCAGGTGGTGTCCGATGTCACGGGCCTCGTGCAGGAGGTGCCTCAGACCACGATCGGTGCGAGCTACGGGGCGGCGTTCCTCGCCGCGAGCGCCACCGCTGCGCCCGGTCGGGCTCCGGCCATCGCGGAGTGGAATCCGATCGCCCGCTCCGTCACGCCGGACGGCACGCGGCGCGCTCTCTACGATGACCTGTTCGACAAGTATCTGCGACTGTACGAGGGCTCGAAGGCTGTGGTGCACGAGCTCGCCGCGGTGCAGCGGGGAGAATCCGCATGATCCGTGAACGACGCGCGACCGGCATCCCGCACACGTCGCAGGCGACGGCCTTCCCGCTCGGGGGAATCGGGACGGGCAACGTCTCCCTCGGCGCGCGCGGCGAACTCCGCGACTGGGAGCTCGAGAACCTTCCCGACAAGGGGCGTCGCAATCCTTACTCCTTCTTCGCCATCCATGCTGCCCCGGAAGGGGGTGCTGCGGTCACGCGGGTCCTCGAGGCGCGACTCACCGGGCGGCACGATCCCGACGCCGGATACGCCTTCGACCAGCTCGCCGGTCTTCCGCGCCTCGACGCCGCGACCCTGCACGGTGAGTACCCGGTGGTCGATATCGGCTTCGTCGACAAGGTTCTCCCGGTCGACGTGTCGTTGCACGCCTTCACGCCGCTCGTGCCGCTCGACGCCGACGCCTCCGGCATTCCCGCGGCCGTCCTGCGGTACCGCGTGACGAACCCCGGTCCGGTTTCGGTCGCCGTCACCGTGGCCGGCAGCATCTCGCACACCGCGGGGCGAGGAGCCCCCGGACCGGACGCACCGTGGGGCATGCGTGCATCGCAGACCGTGCGGTGGCGGGACGACGGCCACGTGCGCGGCCTCGACTTCGGGATCGACCTGCCCCCGGACGACCCGGGCTACGGCACGCTGAGCCTCACCACCACGGACGGGTCCACGACGGTCAAGCCGCAATGGGTCACGAGCTACTGGCCGGACGGGGCGCGTCTCTTCTGGAACGACCTGACCGAGGACGGCCTTCTCGCGGCGGAACCTCGGCTGACGCTGGAGGACCGTCCTCGCGGGTTGTTCGCGGAGCTCGACGCCGACCCTGACGCCGCGCCTCTCACCGAGGAGGAGATGCTCAGCAAGCTTCCCCGGGTGCGCACGGGCTCGCTCGGCCTCGTGCACACCTTGGCGCCCGGTGAGAGCCGGGACTTCGAGTTCGTGCTGTCGTGGAGCTTCCCGAACCGCCGCCGCGGCTGGAACGGCCACATCGTCTTCGCTGACCCGAACCTCGATGAGGTCGTGCGCAATCACTACGCCGCCCTCTGGCCCGATGCGTGGGCAGCCGGCGCCCATCTGCACGCGAACCTCGCAGATCTGGAGAGCGCGACCGACGCGTTCGTCGAAGCACTGTACGGAGGCAGCCTCGATCCGGTGCTGGCCGATGCGGTCGGCGCGAACGTCGCCGCGGCGCGATCCACGACCGGGTTCGTGGTCGAATCGCCGAACGTGCTCTTGGGCGAAGGCCCGGTGTTCGCCGCCTGGGAAGGATCCTTCGACCACGGCGGCTCCTGCGAGGGAACCTGCACGCATGTCTGGTCGTACGCGCAGACGCTCGCGTGGCTGTTCCCCTCCCTCGAGCGGAGTGCCCGTCGCGTGGAGTACCTGCTTGAAACCGATGAGGCCGGCGCGCAGAAGTTCCGCGGCAATCGCGTCTTCGGCGGACCCTCCTGGTTCATGGGTCCTGCCGTCGACGGGCAGCTGGGCACCCTCTTGCGTCTGCACCGTGAGTGGCGATTCGGCGGTGACGACGAGTTCCTGCGCGAGCTGTGGCCCGCCGCTTCCCGCACTCTCGACTATGCGATCCGTGAGTGGGATCGCGATGGTGACGGGTTGCTCGACGGCGAGCTGCACAACACCTATGACATCGAGTTCCACGGTGTCGAGCCGCTCTCCAACGGCATCTTCCTCGCGGCCCTCCGCGCCGGAGCGCGCATGGCAGATCACCTCGGTGAACGTGAGCGCGCGGAAGGCTGGTCCGCGCGGGCCGATCACGTCGCTTCCGCCATGGACGCAACCCTGTGGAACGGGGAGTATTACCGCCAGGTCATCGACGACATCGACGCGCACCGTTACCAGTACGGCGACGGCGTCCTCGCGGACCAGCTCCTCGGCCAGTTCCACGCGTTCGTGAACGGACTCGGCCACATCCTCCCCGCCGACCGGGTCGAATCCGCGCTCGCCGCGATCGTCGCGCACAATCATCGTGACGATCTGACCGCACATGAGAGCACGCAACGCGTGTACGCATTGAACGACGAAGGCGGACTCCTGCTGGCATCGTGGCCGCGCGGCGGGCGCCCGTCGATTCCGTTCGTCTACTCCGACGAGGTCTGGACGGGCATCGAGCATCAGGTCGCCGCTTCGCTGCTCTACGCCGGTCGCACCGAGGATGCGCTCCGCGTCGAGCGTGCCCTGCGTGCCCGATACGACGGAGCACACCGCAATCCGTGGAACGAGATCGAATGCGGAAATCACTATGCCCGGTCACTCGCGTCCTGGGCACTGCTCCTCGCGGCGAGCGGCGTGCAATGGGATGCTCCCACGCGGATGCTGTCGTTCGCCCCGGCCACCCCGGGGGTGTTTCGCAGCCTGTTCACGACGGGTACCGGCTGGGGGCGCGTCGAGGTCGACGACCGGGCTCTGACCATCCATCTCGACGGCGGGGCTCTCGACGTCGGCGAACTGCAGCTGCGCGGTGAGACCATCGGCCGCGACATCCGACTCCGAGCGGGTGCGTCGCGCGACTTCCCGCTCATCCCGACCACAACACCGGAGGAATCATGACCACCTACACTCTGCCGGCCCCGGCATCGCGTCCGGCTGCCGCCCCGAAGACGGCGTACCTGATCACCTCGGGCGATCTGCGAGAGTCAGCCAATGTGGCGGGGTGGCCCACCCAGGTCGAACTCGAGGACGGCGTCACCGGAGTGCTCGATGACCTCGGCTGGCAGGTCATCCGTCCCTTCGGCGTCGACCCCGCGACCGGTCATGGGTTCATCTCGAGCCAGCGCATGGGGCTCGAGGTCTTCCGGAGCATCCCGGTCGACGCCCCCCTGATCGTCGCGATCGCCAACTGGCAATACTCCCACCATGTGCTCGCCGGTCTGCGCACGCACGAGGGGCCGATCCTCACGGTCGCGAACTTCGCGGGCGACTGGCCGGGCCTCGTCGGCCTTCTCGGGCTGAACGCCGGTCTGACCAAGATGGGCAGGCCGTACGCCACGACCTGGTCGGTCGACTTCACCGACGAGTGGTTCCGGGACGGCATCAAGGAATGGACCGAGACGGGCTCCATCGTCCACGACGCCTCACACGTGCGTGCCCTTCCGGAGTTGCCGGACGGCCCGGAGAAGCAGCTGGGCGAGGCGCTCGCCGCGGAGCTGCTCGCCGAGAAGGCCATCATCGGTGTGTTCGACGAGGGCTGCATGGGCATGTACAACGCGATCTTCGACGACGAGCTGCTCAACAAGACGGGCATCTACAAGGAGCGGCTGTCGCAGTCGGCGCTCTACGCCGAGATGCTCACCGTCACCGAGGCTGAGGCCGATGCCGCGTATGACTGGCTGATCGATGCGGGCATGACGTTCCGGTTCGGTCCGGATGCCGCGACCGAGCTCACGCGCGAGCAGGTGCAGTGGCAGCTGAAGATGTACATCGCCGCGCTTCGCATCGCGGACGACTTCGGCCTCGATGCGGTCGGGATCCAGTACCAGCAGGGTCTGAAGGACCTGGTGCCGGCCTCCGACCTGGCCGAGGGCATCCTGAACTCCACGGAGCGCCCGCCGGTGACGTCGCGCGACGGTGCCCGGGTGCTGCACGAGGGTCGAGCCTTCCCGCACTTCAACGAGGCGGATGAGGGCGTCGCGGTCGACGCGCTGGTCACCGATCGGGTGTGGCGTGCGATGGGACTCGTGCCGGACAACACGCTGCACGACGTGCGGTGGGGCGAGGACTACGACGGGGAGTTCGTGTGGGTCTACGAGATCTCGGGCTCCGTTCCCGCCTCGCACCTGGGCGGGTGGCAGAACGCGGAGGGATGGCGTCAGGGCCACGTGTTCTTCCCGGCGGGCGGCGCGACGATCAACGGGGTCTCCAAGCCCGGGGAGATCGTGCTGTCCCGAGTGTTCATCGCTGACGGCGTCCTGCAGGCCGACATCTTCCGCGCCTCGGTCGTCGAGCTCCCCGCCGACGAGACACAGCGTCGGAAGGATGCCACGAACCCGGAGTGGCCGATCGCGCACGTGGTGCTGCACGGTGTCTCGCGGGATCAGTTCATGGCCCGCCACAAGGCCAACCACGCGCAGCTCGTCTACGCGCCGGACGCTGAGACGGCGGACCGGGCGCTCATCGCGAAAGCCGCGATGTTCGCGGGGATGGGGATCCGGGTCAACCTCGTGGGCGACGTCACCCTCTGAGTCGTCGCGGGGAGCCCCCCGAGAGTCACTGCGAGCGCCAGAACCGCACGGCGAGGTTCGTGAGCTCCTTGTCGAGGCTGTCGACCTTGACTTCGACGCGGTCGAGTCGGTCGATGACGCCGTCGATGCGTGTGGAGAGCGCGTCGATGCGCGCGGAGAGCGTGCCGTCGATGCGATCGGTCTCGGCGCGGATGATGCGACTGAGCTGCGTGGTCATGAGCGTCATCCCGCCGAGCATGACGGCGGCGAACACTCCGATCAGCGTCCATACCTGCGGGTCGTTCAAGCGCATGCCTCCAGTGTCGTTCCGGGAGGTCACGATGTCACGGTATTCCGGTTCCGGAGCGCGGAGAACCCGGCGCACGGGTACAACTCACGGATCGCTGACCAGGTGCAGGAACAGACAGATGTCGTCCTCCGTCCGGTCTGTACCGCTTCGCACTTAAGCGCTATAGTCGGCGGCAGGTCGCGTCGAGGCGGCCTGATCTCGATTTCGATGAAGAGGGAGACGATCTGCCATGAGTCGGCCACATTCCACGAGACTTCACCGTCTGCGACAGGGGCTCGCTGTCGCCGCGAGTGCGGTGATCGCGACGTCCTTCGCCGCGGCCTCCCCACCCGCGACCGCTGCCGAGGAGTCGGTGGCGGATCCCCAGCTCGCTGTCTACGTCGAGGTGAACTCGAACGATTTAGCCAACGTCGCCGACTACACGCTCGCGGATTCCGGCCGCGCCGCCGTCGACCTGGCGATGATCTTCGCCGCCAACATCAACTACGACGGCGAGAAGGCGTATCTGCACCTCAACGAGCGCGTCACCGAGACGCTCCGAGACGCGGAGAACCAGATCCGTCCGCTGCAGGCACAGGGCACCAAGGTGCTGCTCTCCGTTCTCGGCAACCACCAGGGTGCGGGATTCGCGAACTTCACCTCGTTCGCCACCGCGGATGCGTTCGCCGCCGAGCTGGCCGATGCGGTGACGACCTACGGCCTCGACGGGATCGACTTCGACGACGAGTGGACGAACTACGGAGCGAACGGCACGGCTCAGCCCAATCCGCAGTCGTTCGGCTGGCTGGTGACCGCGCTGCGCGATCGGCTGGGACCGGACAAGGTCATCAGCCTCTACGCGATCGGGCCGTCGTACACCACCACCGACTTCGATGCGTTCGACGTCGACAGCGTGATCGACCACGCCTGGAATCCGTACTATCCGACGTACGCCGCCCCCACGGTGCCCGGTCTCGAGGATCGCGCGCGCCTCGGTGCCGCCGCGATCGATCTGTCGAACACGAGCGCGGCGACCGCTGCGGACTTCGCGCGTCGAACCGTGGCAGACGGGTACGGCGTCTACGTGGCATACAACCTCACCGCGACGGATCAGTCGGCGTACCTCTCGGGGATCACGCAGGAGCTCAAGGGGGAGCGGACCGAGTATCGTGCCGCTTCGCGTGATCGCACGACTCCGACCGTGACCGTGAAGCCGGGGGAGGTGCTGTTCACCCTCACCGGCTGATCACCCGAGGTCGAAGAGCTCGATCTGGCGGATCGTGACCTCGGACTCCGCACGCACGCGGAGCGCCGGGGTCACGCTCCGGTCGACGAGGGCGAACGGCGTCGTGCGGTCGGCCCGCAGTTCTTCCCGATGCGTCAGCGCCAGGGCCCGCCAGCGCCCATCCGGGCCGAGGGCTTCCCAGCGCAGGGCGGCCGAGGGGGCGGAGCCGGTCGTCGTCACCGTGACATCGCTGACCCCGCGAGCCTCGGGGAACCGCCACCCCACCCAGTCTCCGGGGTGCAGGATGACGCCAGGACGACCGGAGGGAGCCCCGTCGTCGAACACCCGCTCAGGGTGGGCGACGAGAGCCGAGGCGATCACCTCGCCCTCGGTCGCGGTCAGATCGGGGCGCCACGGGACCGCGCCGGGGGCAGGGAAGTGCCCGGACTTCTCGAGCGCGGACTCCGGTTCTTCCCCGAACGTGAGGTCCAGGACGGCATCCCCCACGAGCGCATCGATCGGGAGGTCGGCGGAGGCGAGGAGCGTCCCGTCGAGCCGTGCTTCCTGCAGGATATGAGCCCCGGGGGAACGTCGCCGGGAGCGGACGCGCAGGGACGAGCCGTCCCCCCGATCCACCCGGATGTCGTCGAAGAGCGGCGAGCCGATCCGCAGGTGACCCGAGGCGAGCTCCAGGGGGTACAGCCCGAGCGCGGCCCACAGCCACCAGGCGCTCATCTCGCCGTTGTCCTCGTCGCCCGGGAAGCCCTGGCCGATGTGGGCCCCGGTGAACAGCCGCCCCGCGAACTCCTGGACCAGCGGAGCCGACTGCCACGGACGGTCGCTGAACGCGTACATGAAAGGGATGTGATGTGCCGGCTGGTTGGAGATCGCGCACATCCCGGAGCGCAGAGCCCGCGCCTCTCGCTGCTCGTGGATCACGGTTCCATATGCGCCGGCGAATCGTTCGTCCGCGGTCTCGGGCTCAGCGAACAGGGCGTCGAGGTGACGGCCGAGCCCTGCCGGTCCGCCGTAGAGCTCGGCCAGCCCGGCTCCGTCGTGCACGGCTCCCACCGACATCCCCCAGGCGTTCGTCTCGACGTTGTCCCCGCCCCAGGACCGCGGCTCGAAGTCCGCTGCGACGGCACCGTGCGAGTCCCTTCCACGGAAGAACCCGGTGCCGTCGTCGAAGAGCTGCCGGTACGACCGGGACCGGTTGGTGAAGTAGCGCTCGAAGGCACGGTAGCGGGCGGCTCCCCCGTCGGAGCCCGCGTCGAGGGCGAGCTGCAGGGCGAAGCGGCCGAGCGCGGCGTCGCTGACCGCGTTCTCGATGCTCCAGCTCATGCCCTCCGGCGTCTCGGACGAGATGTAGCCGGTGAATCGGCCGCGGTCGATGCCCTTGCGTCCCCGTCGTGCATCCGGACCGGGCTCGCACGCGTTGCGCCAACCGCTGTCGAACGCGGTCTCGCGGTCGAAGGAGACGCCCCAGCGGGCGGCATCGGCGAAGATCTGGTCACTGGACGTGCCGACCATGCTGTCCACGTACCCGGGAGCGCTCCACCGCGCCATCCACCCTCCGCGTCGGTACTGTTCGAGCTGGCCGTCGAGGAGCCATCCGGCTGATGCGGGATCGAGCAGTGCGAGAGCCGGCCACTCGGTGCGGTAGGTGTCCCAGTAGCCGTTGTTCACGACGAGCTCGCCGTCGGCGATGGCACGGGTGCTGTCGGAGAAGACATCCGCGAACCGCCAGGTCGGTTCCCCGGCGGTCCCGACGTTCTCCGCGGCGCTGTTGGGATACAGGTGCATCCGGTGCAGGGCTGCGGCGATCCGGGCGCGATGCTCCTCGTCGGCGAGGCCGCGGTACGGGACGTCCTCGGCCGGTAGCGCGGGGATCGACACGCGGCCCAGCAGGTGGTTCCAGGCGGCCGCGGCCGCGCCACGCAGCTCCTCGAAGGGGCGCCGCGGAGGTGCCTCGGTCTCGAGGGCATGCCTGGCCTGCGCGACGGACAGGAAGGAGACCCCGATGCGGACCTCGAGGGATCCGAGTCCGCCGACGTACCCGGCGACCTGACCGCGCGCGTCGTCGTCGAGTCGGCCGTACCCGACCGTGCCGTCGTCCGCGTGGCGGAGGACGGTGCCGGCGAAGAAGCATCGAGGTGCGTTGCCCCACTCTTGCGAGCCCTCAGGAATCCACCCCTCGAACGCGTCGGCGCCGATCCGGTCGAGCTGCCCGTCGTCGGTGAGCTGGTCGATCACGAAACCCACCGGGGCATCGGGAGCCGCACTCCGCACGCGGAAGACCGCAGCGTGCATCGTCGCTGTCATCTCGACCGTCAGCCCATCGCCGAGCTCCGCCGCATACTCGTGCGGTCGGGCGCGTTCCGAGCCAGGAACGATCCAGCGCCGCCGCCGCTCCCGGTTGGACGCCGGATCAGCCAGGTAGGGCATCAGCTGCAGCACGGAGCGATCGCCGATCCAGGGGCTCGGCTGATGGGAGAACTGGAGGGCTTCGAGGCGGCGCCCCGCCGCGTCGTCGTGCACGAAGGGACGGTACGGCCAGCGGGAGTCCGTCGCATCGGTGGCCGGCGTGACGAAGGTGAACCCGTGCGGCAGAGCCACCGCGGGGATGGTGTTGCCCCGCGAGAAGCGCGGACCCGAGTGCGTGCCGCGGCGGGTGTCGACACGGTCGACGGGGGCGTGATCCCCCGGCGCGACCCGCTCTTCGACCAGGAGTTGCACGAAGCCCGTGACACGTCCTGTGTCCTTCCCCGCGGCCAGGCTCTGCGCGCCGAACACCAGCTCGACGGTGCCGCGTCCACCGGCGCAGGGAGCGAGCGAGACGGTGTCTGCGTTCCACTGCTCCGGCATGCTCCAGCGCGCGGTGAACTGGGCGTCGGCGGCGAGCGGAAAGTCGTAGCGGTCGCGCACCGCGGGGTCGTCGCTCAGTCGCGATCCGTCGGGCGAGCGCACATCCACCGAGACCGCGAGGGCCGCGTGCGGGGCCAGGGTCGCGGCCGGTCCGTCGGCGTAGAACGCCCAGTGCAGCACCGTGTGCGGTGTGAGCTCGATGTCGGCGAGACCCGGGGCATCGATCCGCTGCACACCACGGGAGGGGTCGAAGGTGAAGGCGAAGACCGCGGCCGGCAGCACTCCGGTGTGTGGACGGGAGGACGGAGGGTCGGCCGGACCGTCCGCGGGGTGAAGACGTACGCCGCTCACCCCTTGATCGCACCCTCCTGCACGCCCTTGAAGAAGAACCGCTGCGTGAAGGAGAACATGATCACGATCGGCACGAGGGCGATCATGGTGCCGGCCGCGATGAGGCGCGGGTCGACCGAGAAGCTGCTGTTGAGATACGCCATTCCCACCGTCAACGTGTACTTCGAGGGATCGGAGAGGACGATGAGCGGCCACAGGTAGTCGTCCCAGGCGCCGATGAAGGCGAAGATCGCGACCACCGAGACCATGCCGCGGATGTTCGGCCACACGATGTGACGGATGCGCTGCCACGTGCTGGCCCCGTCGACCGTCGCGGCGTCCAGCACATCCTTCGGGATCATCCGGCACGCGGTGGCGATCAGGAGCACGTTCATCGCGCTGATCGCGCCGGGGAGGAAGACGCCCCAGAGCGTGTCGGCGAGCCCCAGGGCGCGGATCGTGAGGAAGTTGCTCGTCACCGTCACCTCCCCGGGGAAGAGCAGGGTGGACAGCAGGATCCCCATCACGATCCACTTTCCGCGGAATCTCATGCAGCCCAGGGCGTACCCGGCGAACGTCGAGAGCACCACGTTGCTCACGACGGTCCCGACCGAGACGAGAAGCGAGTGCCAGGCGTAGAGGTAGACCGGCACGATGTCGGCGACCTTGCCGTAGTTCTGCAGCGTGGGCTCGCGGGGGATGAGCTCCGGTGGGAAGGAGTAGATGTTCTCCTGCGGACCCTTGAACGAGGTGGAGAGCTGCCAGATGAACGGGCCGATCACGAGGAAGAGCACGAACAGGAGGAGCGCGTACCGACCGATCAGCCCGCCCAGGCTCGGCTTGCTGAAGTCACCGGATCCGCGGCGGCGGAAGATGCGCTCGCGCGTCGGCGGCGGCGGGCCGTCGGCCGATCGGGTGTCGTCGGCGGGGCGCTGCGGAGTGAGGGTGCTCATGCGGAGACCTTCGCCTTCTTCTCGCGGTTCATGACGGCGATCGCGGCGAGGGGCACGAGGGTGAGCAGGAAGAGGGCCACGCTGATCGCCGACGCGTAGCCGATGTTCCCGTTGAGGCCGGAGCCCACCTGGCGGATGAGCATGACCAGTGACATGTCGTATCCGCCGGGGCCGCCGGTGCTCTTGGACAGCACGTCGAGTTCGGCGAAGACCCGCATCGCGGATACGGCGATGAGCACGGCGATGAGGAGCATGGCTCCACGCACCGACGGGATCGTGACCGAGAGGAAGCGGCGGAAGGAGCCGGCGCCGTCCAGCATCGCGGCCTCGTGCAGCTCCTTGCCGACGTTCCCCAGGGCGGCGAGGTAGACGACCATGTAGTACCCCAGGCCCTTCCAGACCGTGAGCAGGATCGCACACCCCAGAAGCAGCCAGCGGTCGACGAGGAAAGCCATCGGCTTGTCGACCACCCCGAGGAACTCGAGCGTCTGGTTGATGATGCCGCGGCTGTCGAAGAGCCAGGTCCAGATGAGGGCGACCACGACCACCGAGGCGATCACGGGGAAGTAGAAGGTGGTGCGGAAGAACGAGATCCCGGGCAGCTTCTTCTGCACCAGCAGGGCGAGCAGGAGGGGGAGGATCGTGAGCAAGGGCACGCACACGACCACGTAGATCAGGCAGGTGGTCAGCGCATTCCAGAACATCTCGTCGCCGAACATGCGCTCGTAGTTCGCTCCGCCGACGAACTCGGGGGTCCGCAGCGGCCGGGCGTCGGTGAAGCTGAGGAAGACCGTGTTCAGGAACGGCCAGAGCGCGAACACCAGCACCCAGATCACGGCGGGACCCAGCAACAGCCACGGGGTGAACCATCGGTGGGACCTCAGGGACGCGCCGCGATCGCGGGCGCCGGTGTTCGCACGCATGGCTTACTGGTCCACGCGGTTGGCGTTGGCGTACTCGACGATCTTGTCGAGCTGGGCCTTCGCGTCCGCCTCGCCGTTGACGGCGAGGGCGATCTGCTGCGTCATGTAGGTCGCCATGTCCGAGGTCCACTGGAACGGCAGCGCCTTGGCATCCTTCATCGCGCCGAACACGGTGTCGATCGCCGCGAGCTGCTTCTCGTCGGTGACCGAGGAGGCGATGTTGTCGACGACCTCGTCTCCACCGTCGGCCGTGCCGGGGGCGGTGCCGACGGCGAGCGAGGAGAAGGCCACCTGGTTCTCCTGGTTCGTCGCGAACTCCGCGAAGGCGAGCGCGGCCTCCTTGTTGTCGGAGTCGGCCGAGACGTTGAGTCCCTGCACGTAGAGGGGCGCGATGCCGAGGCGTGGCGTGGCGACGGTGTTCTCGAGCAGCGCCGGCGCATCCTTCTGCAGGTCCGTCGTGAAGCCGGTGCCGCCCGTCGTGAAGGCCACCTTCTCCTGGATGTAGGCTTCGGCATTCCCGCCGTAGTCGCCGGTCAGGGCCTCGGCGGGCATGGCTCCGGCTGCGTAGGCGTCGGCGTACTTCTGGATGATCGCCGCGGCTTCGTCGGTGTTGAAGTCGAACTCGCCGTCGGCGTTGATGACCTCCATGCCCGCAGCCGTGAAGGTGTCCAGCGCGGGGATCGAGGAGAGGAGCTGGACCTTGCCGCCCGACTCCGTGGCCACGTCCTCGGCGAGGGTGAGCAGTTCATCGACCGTGGTGGGGAGGTTGTCCTCCGTGACGCCGTACGGGGCGAGCTGTGCCAGGTTCCACCACGAGGCATCGCTGGAGAGGTACCACGGCAGACCATAGGTGCCCTCGATGCCAGGGTACGCGCTGTACGCGTCCCACGCGCCGGCGTTGTACGCGGACGCCAGCTCGGGGTCCGCGGTCTCGAGGTCGACGAGCTTGCCCGCTGCGACCAGGGGATACGCGATGTCCGGCGGCAGGTTCAGCACGTCGGGGAGCGTGTCGGCGTTCGCCTGGCTCAGGATCTTCTCCTGGTAGCCGTCGCCCGGTTGATCGAGCCACTCGACCGTCACGTCGGGGTGCTCCTTCTCGAATGCGTCGATCAGATCCTCGAAGTACGGGGTGAACTTCTCGTTCTTGAGCGACCACGTCTGGAACTGGATCGTGCCGCTCAGGTCGCCGGACGTGTCGACGGGGCCCGATGCTCCGGACGTGCCGCCACCTCCCGTGCAACTCGTCAGCGCCAGAACGCCGATGCCGAAGGCTGCCAGAGCGACCATGCGTGTGGGAGATTTCATCGTGCTTCTTCCTCGAGGCGGGCGATTCCGCGTCGTGGTCGATCGATGGACTACAACGCTTTAGCAGATGAAACCACCCGAAGCGCGTCCTGTCAAGAAGCGTATGTGAACATCTCTGCTCAAGCGTTATAGTGGTGCAGATCCGCCCCTCGGGGCATCTCCGAAAGGTCTGGTTACATGACGCAGCGCGGCGCTCTCGATGCTCCACTGAGATTCGGGGCGAACTACACGCCGTCGAAGAACTGGATGCACTCCTGGCTCGACTTCACCCCCGACGACGTACGCCGCGACTTCGCGGCCCTCGCGGAGCTCGGGCTCGATCACGTCCGGGTCTTCCCGCTGTGGACGGTGCTGCAGCCGAATCGCACCCTGATCCGCGAGAAGGCGGTCGACGACGTGCGCGCGGTGGTCGACATCGCCGGCGAGTTCGGGATGGATGCGAGCATCGACGTGGTCCAGGGGCATCTGTCGAGCTTCGACTTCGTGCCGTCCTGGCTGTACACGTGGCACGACAAGAACATGTTCACCGACTCTCGGGCGCTCGAGGGTCAGGTCGCGCTCGTCGACAGGCTCGGCCGGGCACTGCGTGACGCGCCCAACTTCCTGGGTCTCACGCTCGGGAACGAGACGAATCAGTTCTCCGCGCACACACACCCGTCGCCCTGGCCCGTCACGCAGGACGAGGCGGCCGGCTGGATCTCGGCACTGCTGTCGGCAGCCGACGCCGCCGCGCCGGGGTTCGCGCACGTCCACAGCGAGTACGACGCGGTCTGGTACATGGACGGCCACGGTTTCACGCCGGCCCACGCATCACGGCTGGGGGCGATGACCACGATCCACTCCTGGATCTTCAACGGCACCGCCCAGCGCTACGGAGGCCGATCGGTCGCCTCCGATCGACACGCCGAGTACCTGATCGAGCTCTCCCGCGCGTTCGCGACCGATCCGGACAGGGCGGTCTGGCTGCAGGAGGTCGGCGCCCCGTCGAACTGCCTCACGGACGAGGAGACGCCGGACTTCCTGGAGGCGACCGTGCGCTCCGCGCTGCGCACCCACAACCTCTGGGGTGTCACGTGGTGGTGCTCGCACGACGTGAGCCGTGATCTGGGCGACTTCCCCGAGCTCGAGTACACCCTCGGTCTGATCGATCAGAAGGGTGCCGCCAAGCCCCTCGGCCGGCGCCTCGCCGAGCTGATCCCCGAGCTGCGGCAGCGCGTGGCGCCGCCGTCGAGGGATACGGCGATCGTGGTGGAGGTCGACGAACGCGAAGTCCCCGTGAGCCGGGCGGCGCTGAGTCCCGGGGGGCCGGTGTTCCAGGCGTGGGTCGATGCCTGCGCCACGGGCCTCGATCCCGCCGTGATCACGTCTCGCGACGCTCTCGATCCCGCTGTGCTGGAGGCCCGTGGCATCCGCCGGCTCATCCGCCCCGACCTGTCGGCGGTCGCGGTCGACCCCTACGGGTCCGTGAACACCGTGGTCGACGCCTGACGTTCAGTCGGTACGCGAGGGCGGGGCCGTGCTCTCGCGCACGGTGAGCACGGGAGTCGGGCCCTCGACGCTCGAAAGGTTCGCGCCCGCTTCGATCTGCTGGAGCAGCAGGGTGGCGGCGCGCTCGCCGAGTTCGAAGGTGTCGCGGGTCATCGCCGTGATCGACGGATTGATGAGACCCGCGATGACCGAATCGTCGAAAGAGGCCAGCGAGACGTCGAGGGGAACCCTGCGCCCCATCTCCTGCGCGACGCGGAGACCGGCGACCGCCATCACGTCGTTGTCGTAGACGATCGCGGTGGGCCGCCGCTTCCCGGAGAGCAGTGCCCGTGTCACTGCGGAAGCGCGCGCGGGGGAGAAATCGGTGGTGATGACCTCGCCGCCCACGCCGTCGGCCGCCAGGCGCTCCAGGACTTCGGCGCGCAGCCGGGTGTGCTCGAGCTCCGCGGGGCCAGCCACGTAGGCGATGTGGGTGTGCCCGAGCGCCGCGAGATAGGAGTAGAGCGTCTCCGCCACCGTGTCGTCGCCGATCCACACGCTGGGCACGGTGCCGTCCGGAGCCGGCTTCGATCCGATCATGACGGCGCGGGCGTCGAGGGCGGCGATGCGATCGGCTCGGGGGTCGTCGTCACGCGGGTCGATGAAGATGAAGCCGTCGACCTGGTTGGACGAGCGCCACTGTCGGTGCACCTCCATCTCCTCGGCGGTGTCTGCCACCAGGCGCAGCTGCAGGCTGACCTTGCTCTCGGAGAGACGCGACTCGATCCCGGCGATGAGGTCGGTGAAGAAGGCCTCCGATCCGAGGGAGCGGGCGGGGCGGGCGAGCGCGAAACCGACGGTGTTCGCCCGTGCTCCGACGAGCGCGCGAGCCGCCGAGCTCGGCTGCCAGCCGTTCTCCTCGACGATGGCGAGGATCCGCTGTCTGGTCTCTTCGCTCACGCCGGGGCGCCCGTTCAGCGCGAACGAGACGGCGCCGGGGGAGACGCCTGCCATGCGCGCGATGTCGGCGATCGTGACGCGCTTCGCCGGACTCATAGTCCCTCACCCTACTTGATCGGTTTAGCCCCGTGGAAGGCGGGCGGGTGTGTTCTAGACTCGTCACTAGATCGTTTTAGTAAATCGGATAGCATTCATCACAAGGGCACGCGACCACGTCCGCGCACCCGCCCTCACCGTCGAGTCGGAGACTTCCTATGCATGACGACACCTCGCTCACCGTCGGCCGCGTGAAGCGGGTACTCGAAGAGCGCATCCGCCCGTCGATCCACTCGGCGTCGGTGCCGCTGCACGTCGAGTTCCACGAACTGCCCGGTGAGCCGATCGCACCGGCGGAGGGAGTCGCACTCGATTTCGACGCCGGTTCCGTGGGTGCCCCTTGGGGTCCGGCGTGGGGGACCACCTGGTTCAAGCTCACCGGACGCGTGCCGGCCGAGTGGGCCGGGCGCAAGGTCGAAGCGCTGATCGACCTCGGGTTCGACGTGAACATGACGGGCTTCCAGTGCGAGGCACTCGCGTACAGGCGGGGCGGCACCGGTGCCGAACCGATCCCGGTGAAGAGCATCAATCCTCGAAACCAGTGGGTCCCGATCGCCGAGCAGGCGGAGGGGGACGAGCCGGTCGAGCTGTACCTCGAGGCGGCCTCCAACCCGGTGCTGCTCGACTATCACCCCTTCCTGCCCACACAGGAGGGTGACATCCTCACGTCCTCGAAGGAGCGCCTCTACCGCACACGTCGCATGGATCTGGCGGTGTTCGAGCCGGAGGTGTTCGATCTGGCGCTCGACCTCGAGGTTCTCTTCGAGCTGCAGGCGGAGTTGCCGGCGACGTCGCCCCGCCGCATGCGCATCCTGCAGGCCATGGACGATGCGCTCGACGTCCTCGACCTGCAGCGCATCGTCGTCACGGCTTCCGACGCCCGTGCCCGCCTGGCCGATGTGCTCGCCGCACCCGCCGAGGCGAGCGCGCACCGGATCTCCGCCGTCGGCCACGCGCACATCGACTCGGCGTGGCTGTGGCCCGTGCGCGAGACGATCCGCAAGGTCGCGCGCACCACCTCGTCGATGACGGCGCTGCTGGAGGAGCAGCCCGAGTTCCGGTACGGCATGTCCAGCGCGCAGCAATACGCCTGGATCAAGGAGCATCGTCCCGAGGTGTGGGAGCGGGTCAAGGCTGCCGTCGCCGAAGGGCGATTCCTGCCTCTGGGAGGCATGTGGGTCGAGTCCGACACCGTGATGCCGACGGGCGAATCGCTCGTACGGCAGTTCTCGCAGGGGCAGCGGTTCTTCGAGCGCGAGTTCGGCATCCGGTCGAAGGGCGTGTGGCTGCCGGACAGCTTCGGATACTCGCCCGCCCTGCCGCAGCTGATGCGCCGCGCCGGGTTCGAGTGGTTCTTCACGCAGAAGATCTCGTGGAACCAGCAGAACGTCTTCCCGCACCACTCCTTCCTCTGGGAAGGCATCGACGGTTCGCAGGTGTTCACGCACTTCCCGTCGATGGACACCTACAACTCGCAGCTGAGCGGCATGGAGGTTGCGAAGGCCTCGCGACAGTTCAAGGAGAACCGGGTCAGCTCGCGCTCGATCGCCCCGGTCGGCTGGGGCGACGGCGGTGGCGGCACGACCCGCGAGATGACCGGCAAGGCCGAACGCCTCCGCGACCTCGAGGGCAGTGCGCAGGTGGTGTGGGAGCATCCGGATGACTTCTTCGACGCCGCGAGGGCCGAGTTGCCGCATCCCGCCGTGTGGGTCGGCGAGCTGTACCTCGAGCTGCACCGCGGAACACTGACCAGCCAGCACGCCACGAAGGCGCTGCACCGCTGGGCCGAGCACGCGCTGGTCGAGGCGGAGCTGTGGGCTGCGACGGATACGGTGCGCACCGGTGCCGACTACCCGCAGGCCGAGTTCGACCGCCTGTGGCAGAGCGTGCTGCTGCACGAGTTCCACGACATCCTGCCCGGCACTTCTATCGCCTGGGTGCACCGCGAGGCCGTCGCCGTGCTGACCGACGTGCTCGCGGAGGCGGAGGAGATCGCGGGCGCTGCCCGGCGCTCGCTCGCGGGCGAAGGGGATCGTGAACTGCGGTTCGAGCCGACCTCGGTCGGTCGCGTCGGTGGGCGGACCCGGGCGCTCGGCGCAGCGTTCGTTCCCGAGACGGCCGGCGCTGCCGTCTCGCTCTCGGAGGAGGACGACGGGTGGCGGCTGGAGAACGAGCTCGTCTCGGTGCTCGTGTCCGCCGAGGGGTTGATCGTCTCCGCCGTCGACAAGGCATCGGGCCGTGAGGCGGTCGCCGCGGGGAAGGCCGCGAACCTGTTCCAGCTCCACCAGGACTTCCCGAACATGTGGGACGCCTGGGACATCGATCGCTACTACCGCAACAGCGTCGACGACCTCACCGCCGTCTCGTCGATCGAGGCGACGAAGGTCGGCGGTGTCGCGAAGATCGTGGTCGTGCGTCCGTTCTCGGAGTCGACCATCACGCAGACGATCCTCCTCGCCCCCGGCTCGCGGACCGTGCTGCTGCGCAACGAGGTCGACTGGCACGAGACCGAGAAGCTGCTCAAGCTCGCCTTCCCGCTCGACGTCCAGGCCGCGCACACGGAGGCCGAGACGCAGTTCGGCTATCAGTCGCGGGTCACGCACACGAACACCAGCTGGGAGGCGGCGAAGTTCGAGACGTCGATGCACCGGTTCGTCCTGGTGCGCGAGCAGGACTTCGGGGTCGCGCTCGTGAACGACTCGATCTACGGCTACGACACGTCCCGCGAGGTCTCGGCCGACGCGGTGGCGACGACGGTGAGGCTGTCGCTGCTGCGTGCACCGCGGTTCCCCGACCCCGACACCGACCACGGACGCCACGAGATCGAGGTCGGCTTCGTGATCGGGGCGGACGCGGAGATCGCGACGGCCGAGGGCATCCGGATCAACTCTCTGCCGACGGTCGTGCACGGCGCGCGCGAGGTCGAGCCGCTGGTGACCGTGCAGGGACAGGGGATCGTGGTCTCGGCGGTCAAGCTCGCCGACGACGGTTCGGGCGATGTGATCGTGCGCGTGTACGAGGCGCTCGGCCGGCGCACGGTCGGCGAGCTGACGGTCGGGTTCGAACACCGCGAGGTGCGCGAGGTGAGCCTGATCGAAGACGACATCGAGGGTGCCCGCGTCGGTGGCGACCTGCGGTTGCGTCCGTTCGAAGTGCGCACGCTCCGCATCACCCGCTGAACGGTACTCCGACGCCTGCGGGATCGAAAACGCGCCGGGAAATCGGCGCGGAGGTGCAGTTTCGATCCCGCAGCACAGACTCGGCCGCAGGGCGACACGCCCGGCGGTCGAGCCTGATTTGCCCGATCCTCCGGATCCGCGTAACTTATTACCTGTTCGCCCCAAACGGTTGAGCGGAGGTCCTCGGACCGGCTCCCGTCAAGCAGCTAACACCTCCCGAATCCCAAACACTCACCGAGTGAACAGGATGAAGGTGCTGACTCGTTCCCTCACTCAGGCCGAAGAAAATCGGACTTGACAACGGAGATGAGATCGGTAAGATAGAGAAGTTGCCCTGCGGGCCTGGTTGTGATGGCTGGGTCGTGGGAGCATCCGATCCTTGAGAACTCAACAGCGTGCACTTGTCAAATGCCAATTTTATCCTCGTTCAGCT
>NZ_JAIVLG010000010.1 GCF_020524545.1 Microbacterium paraoxydans
GACACCGGCGAACTACTCGCCGAATACACCCTCAACCCCACCAAGAACTACCAACGCAAAAACGACTGAACCCCCGGAAACCGGGGGTTCAGTCGTTCACGATGTCCTGAGACATCACAGTGCGGAGACGAGGGGATTTGAACCCCTGGTCCCCGTGAGGGGACTCCACCTTAGCAGGGTGGTGCACTCGGCCGGACTATGCGACGTCTCCAGGCATCCGACCCGAAAGCACGGATGCACCTCACCATCATAACCAGAATGCGGAGCTGTCACGAACCGGCGCCCATACCGCCCGCCTGGGCGATGCGCTGGGATACTGGCGGCACAGGGTGGACTTCGGCGTCCACCGCATCGGAGTGGAGTCGTCATGCCCCAGACAGTGGACGCGAACGCGGAGCGCATCACCGACGGCAGCGGCCGCACGAGAGACGGCCGCGCGCTGGGCTATGCGGTCGTCCTCGGTCTGCTGATCCTCTCTTACGGCCTGTGCGCGGCGCAGCCCCACACCGACCCGAGCCCGTGGGCCTTCCTCGCGATGCTGGCGACGGTGGCGATCGTGTTCGCCGTGACGCGTGCACAGCTCCTGGTCCAGCGCATCTCCTGGGTGGTGCTCTCCGTCGCGGGCGCGGCCGCCGTCATCGCCACGCTGCTCGGCGTCGACGGGCCGATGCTCGCGATCCCGCTCTCGGCCGCCTCGATGATCGCGCTGCTGGTCGCCCCCGCGGTCATCATCGCTCACCAGGTCACCCGACGCGGGCTCAATCTGGAGGCTCTGCTCGCAGCCGTCACCGCCTACATCCTCGTCGGGATGTTCTTCGCCTTCGTGTACAACCTGATCTCGCAGATCTCTCCGACCCTGATGTTCGGCACAGAAACGCCCGACTCGCTCGGCAATCAGCTCTTCTTCTCCTTCACCGCCCTCACCACGACCGGCTACGGCAACCTCGTTCCCGTCGGCGCAGGCGGCCAGGGTCTTGCGATCGCCGAGGGGATCACTGGCCAGTTCTTCCTCATCACCGCGGTCGCGAGGATCATTCGCGGCGCGAGCGCGAAACGGGACGCACCCGCACCGGCCTGAACGGTCCGGGGCGGCCCGAACGACGCGGGACGAATTCGAGCGCGCATCGAAGCGGTCGCATCGCCGTGGGGCCCGCCCCCGATGTTCACTCCGCTGCGTTCGCCTCGGTCACCAGCTGCTCGATCTGCTCGAACGTGACCGGCAGCCCGGGGAAGCCGGCGAGACGCCCGATCGGGAACGATGCCATCATCTTCTGCATGGCGTCGTCGTTCGGCATCATCGATGCGGCGGCCGCATCGCCCCCGCCCATCAGGCCGCCGAGGGCCTGCTGCACGATCGGCCCTGCGACCGGGTGGGACATCAGATCGCCGACCGAGGAGTTCATGGTCAGCTCCTGACGCACCGGATCGCCCGCGATCTCGACCGAGACGGTGGAGCGAAGGTCACGGCTCGACGCAGCGACGTCGATCGCGTAACTGCCGCCCTCGACGATCCAGCCGTCCACGCGCACGTCCCAGTACGCCAGGTCCTCGCGCCGGACGGTGAGCTCGGCCACACGGGCTTCCCCTGCACCGAGGGCGACGGACGCGAACGCCTTGAGCTCACGCGGCGCCCGCTGCACCGCCGACTGCGTGGGGGCGACATAGACCTGCACGATCTCACGACCTTCGCGGTCGCCGGAGTTGGTGATCTCGACCCTGACGATGATGTCGCCGTCCGCGCCCACCTCGGCCGTAGCGGGACCGTACTCGAACGTCGTGTAGGAGAGGCCGTGACCGAACGGGAAGGTCACGTCGAGGCCCTTCGCGTCATACCAGCGGTATCCGACGAGGAGACCCTCGCCGTAGCGCACATGCCCGAACTCGCCCGGGAAGTTGCCGTAGGAAGGGTTGTCCTCCAGCCGCAGGGGCACTGTCTCGGTGAGCTTGCCGGAGGGATTGACGACGCCGTAGAGCATGTCAGCCACAGCGCCGCCCCCAGCCTGCCCCAGCAGCCAGCTCTCGACGATGGCGGGCACACGGTCTGCGAAGGGAAGAGCCACCACGCCACCGTTGGACAGCACCACCACCACGCGGGGGTTCACATCGAGGACGGCATCGAGCACCGCGAGCTGCGCCGCGGGCAGGTCCATGTGATCGCGGTCGAAGCCCTCCGACTCCTCCGCAGCCGGGAGGCCGAGGAAGAGCACGGCGATGTCAGCGGAGCGCGCCGCGTCGACGGCCTCGGCACGGAGCTCGTCAGCCGAACGTCCTTCCTCCGCGATGGCCCCGCCCTCGACCGCGAAACCGGGCGCGTAGGCGACCTGCTCGCCGCCGAGAGCCCGCATCTCGTCCAGCGCCTTGTCGACGCGGGTGGGATTGATCAGCGAGGAACCGGCCCCCTGGAAACGGGGTTCGCTCGCGAAGGCACCGATCACGGCGACCTTCTGATCCTTCCGCAGAGGCAGCAGCGCATCGTCGTTCTTCAACAGCACGATCGACCGTCCGGCGGCCGCACGGGCGAGCGCGTGGTGTGCGTCGACGTCGAGGGGGCCCGCAGCATCCGGACGCGCGCCCGCCTTGCGCACGAGGTCGATCGCACGGTCGGCCGCGATGTCGAGCACGCTCTCGTCGAGGGTTCCGGCGCGTACCGCGGCGACGAGCTGTGCGTCCGTGCGCCCGCCGGAGGCAGGCATCTCCAGGTCGAGGCCGGCCGCGACACCGAGGACACGATCGTTGACGGCGCCCCAGTCCGAGACGACGAGGCCCTCGAAGCCCCAGTCGTCGCGGAGCACGCTCGTGAGCAGCCAGGGGTCCTCCGAGGTCCACACTCCGTTGAGCCTGTTGTACGAGCACATGACGGTCCAGGGCGACGCATCCTTCACGACACGCTCGAACCCACGCAGGTAGATCTCGCGAAGCGGCCGGGGGTCGACGTCGGAACTCACCCGCATCCGATCGAACTCCTGGTTGTTCGCCGCGAAGTGCTTGAGCGAGGCACCGACCCCCTGCGACTGGATGCCTCGGACCGAGGCGGCCCCGAGGATGCCGGAGACGATCGGGTCCTCCGAGAAGTACTCGAAGTTGCGCCCGCACAGCGGCGAGCGCTTGATGTTGATGCCAGGGCCGAGCACGACGGCCACGTCCTCGATCGCAGCCTCCACACCGATGGCCGCACCGACGCGCTCGATGAGCTCGGGGTCGAAGGACGAGCCGATGCCGACGGCGGGCGGGAAGCACGTGGCCGGAACGCTGCTGGCGAGGCCGAGGTGGTCGGTGCTGCCCGCCTGCTTGCGGAGACCGTGAGGACCGTCGGTCATCATCACCGAGGGAAGGCCGACCCGATCGACGGCTTTCGTGGTCCAGAAGTCCGCACCGCTGGTGAGCGATGCCTTCTCCTCGAGGGTGAGGGCGGATGCCGAGATCTCGGTCATGGTGTTCCTTTCGCGGCGACGGCGATGTCTTGCGAAAACCTTATGTCATTCAGTATTAGATTTCAAACGGCATTCAGGATTACGCTCGTGGGCATGGCTCGACGAGGTTCATACGCGAAAGGTGTTGCGCGACGCGAGGAGATCCTCGAAAGCGCCCTCGACGTGATCGGGCGCAAGGGGTATCAGAATGCCTCCCTCAAGGAGATCGCCGAAGTGGTCGGCGTGACCCCCGCTGCGCTGCTGCACTACTTCGGCTCGAAGGAGGAACTCTTCACCGAGGTGCTCCGCAAGCGCGACGAGCACGACGGCCTCGATCCGTCCGGCCTCAGCGACATCGAGGCCAAGACGGCGTTCATCGACGTGATCCGCCACAACACCGAGGTCCCTGGGCTCGTGGCCCTGTTCTCCCGGCTGGCCGTGGACGCGGCCGATCCCGAGCATCCCGCGCACCGCTACTTCCTCGACCGCAGCGAACGTCTGCGCACTTCGCTCTCGGGGAACCTCGGCACCTCGGATGCGCACCCCGAACTCGACCCCAACACGCTCGCGCGCGTGATCCAAGCAGTCTCCGACGGTCTTCAGCTGCAGTGGATGGTCGACCCCACCGTCGACATGCCCGGCATCATGTCGGCCGTGCTCGACGTCCTCCACCCGCCGGCATCCACTCCTAACCCTTGACCGCGCCACCGAGACCGGCGGAGCGCAGGAACACCGACTGGAAGATCAGGAACATCGCGATCGGGATCAGCGTCGCGATCGCGAGGGCCGCCAGGAACACGTCGAGCTCCGTCTGCGACTGGACCGCCGGAAGACGGACCGACAGCGGCTGCACGGACGGATCGGGCAGCACCAGCATCGGCCACAGATAGTCCTTCCAGGCCGCGATGATCGCGAACACGGAGACCACTCCGAGGATCGGCTTCGACATGGGGAGCACGATCGACCAGAACAGCCGGAACGGACCGGCGCCGTCGGTCCGGGCGGCCTCGAAAACCTCGCGGGGCAGACTGTCGAAGAACCGCTTCACCAGCAGGATGTTGAACGCGTTCGCGCCCATGGGCAACCAGACCGCGAGATAGTTGTTGAGAAGGCTCACATCGCCCGGCACCGGTGGATGGACGATCGTCAAGTACAGCGGGACGAGCAGCACGATGCCGGGGATGAACAGCGTCGCCAGTACCAGGGCGTTCAGGATCGGTGCGTACCGCGGCCTCAGCACCGAGAGCGCATAACCTCCGGTCGTCGCGATGAGCAGCTGGACGAACCAGGCTCCGAGCGCGATGACCACCGTGTTGAAGAAGTACTGGTCGATGTGGATGTCGTTCCACGCGGTCGACAGGTTGTCCCAATCGATCCCGTTCGGCCACAGCGCGAACGGCTGCTGCAGCGTGTCCTGTGTCGGTGTGACGGCCGATTTCGCCAACCACAGGATCGGCCCGAGTCCGGCGACCACCAGGCCGACGGCGAGGAAGACGTGGGTCACCGACATGCCGACCCGGATACCGGGCCGCCGACGCTCCGATTCCGAGATGACCGTGCGATCCCCGAGGCTGTCTGCGGCCTTCTCCGCGGCCTTCTCCGCCGCACGCGTAGAGAAGCGGGTGATGCGGGCGGTGAGGCTCATGTCGTGCTCCAACGGTCGGTCAGCTTGAAGTACAGCCAGGAGAGCAGGGCGAGGACGATCGCGAGCAGAACCGAGACGGCCGTCGCCTCGCCGTAGTCGCCGCCCAGACTGTTGCGGAAGGCTTTGTCGTAGATGTAGAGCAGCACGGTCTTGGTCGCACCGGCAGGGCCACCGCCGGTGAACAGGAACGGTTCGAGGAACACCTGCGCAGTCGCGATGATCTGCAGGATCAGCATGATGAACAGGATGCCCCGCAGCTGTGGCAGCGTGACGTGCCAGACCTTCTTCCAGATTCCGGCGCCGTCCACCTCTGCGGCGTCGTAGAGCTCAGGCGGCACGCCCAGGAGCGCGGCGAGGTAGATGATGATCGACCCACCGGCCCCGGCCCAGGTGGCTTCCAGCACGAGCGAGGGCATCGCCTGCACGGCGTCCTGGATCCACGGCTGCGCGGGGATGCCGACGAATCCGAGCACGGTGTTGAACACGCCGGAAGGGTCGGCGCTGTAGAAGAACTTCCACAACAGCACGGCCACGACCGGCGGGATCACGACCGGCAGATACGCGAGGGCCGAATAGATCCCCTTGCCGCGGCGCACCTCGCTCATCAGCACGGCCATCAGCAGCGGGAGCGGGAACCCGAAGAGCAGGGCGAGCACGGCGAACCACAGCGTGTTGATCACCGCACGTCCGAGTTCGGGGTCACCGATCACAGCCAGGTAGTTGTCGAACCCGACCCACTCCGAGACGATCAGGTTCGTCTTCTGCAGGCTCATGATCACCGACTGCACGATCGGCGACCAGGAGAAGAACACGAACACGAACAGCATCGGGAGCACGAACAGGAGGTTCGCGAGCCCGCCGCCGCGGAACCACGTGAGCGGGGAGCGACGGCGGGAGGAGCGCACAGCGGGCGGCGGAGAGTCCTCCGCCGCCCGCTGCTCGGAGAGCGTCATCGTCATGAAGCGCTACTCGTCGAGCTTCGCCTGCGCGTCGGCCTGCGCCTGGGCGAGCAGAGCGTCGATGTCGGCGTTCTGCTCGGTGAGCACCTTCTGGACGACGCTGTCGAGGAGCGCGTACACCTCCTGGGTCTTCACCTTGGGCTCGCCCACCGGTGTCTGGTCCCAGATGCGGTCGCTGAACGGCGCCATCTGCTCGACCGGGACGTTGATGTAGTCGGCGATCCACTCCTGCGACTCGTCGTACAGCTCTCGACTCAGCACCGGAAGCAGAGGAGTGCCCACGGCCTGGCCCGACTCGTTCAGGGTCTTGGCATCGAGCACGGCGGCGTCCTCGTCCATCAGCTTCTGCATGTAGTACCAGTCGATCCAGGTCACCGCGGCGGCCTTCGTCGCGTCGTCGACCGTGGGGCTGATCACCGCGATGTCACCGCCGCCGAGCGTGCCGGGATCGTCCCCCTCCATCGGCACGACCGTCATGCCGTAGATCGACGAATCCATGCCGAAGTCGCGCACGAGGGCGGTGTAGATGTCAGAGCCGGAGGTGTACATGCCGATGTTGCCGGCCGCGAACTCCTGGTTGATCGTGCCCCAGTCCAGATCGACCTTCGATCCGAAGGCGTCATCCTCCCACTTGACGTCGTGGAGGAACTGGAGCGCGGCCTTGGTGGCCTCGTTGTCGATGGTCGACTCCGCGGTGCCGTCGCCGTTGTCCGTCTGGGTGCGACCGCCGCGAGCCACCGTCTGCGAGGTGAGCTGCCAGCCGCCCGTATTGTTGATCGCCATCTGCGCGTAGCCGGCCTTGCCCGTCGCGTCCGTGATCGCCTTCGCGGCCGTGCGGATCTCGTCCCACGTCTGTGGCGGGTCGTCCGGGTCGAGCCCGGCAGCCTCGAACAGATCACGGTTGTAGTGCAGCGCTGCCGCGTAGGCCTGGCGGGGGAACCCGTAGATCTTCCCGTCGGAACCGGTGACCCCGTCGAGGATGATCGGGTTGAACTTGTCGGTGTAGCCGAGCTCCTCGATCGCGTCGGTCACGTCCATCAGCTGCCCGTTCTCGAGCAGTGTCTTGGAGTCGGTGAACGGCACGGTGAACACATCGGGCAGGCTCCCGCCGGCGAGCTGCACGGCGAAGGTCGGCCCCTCCCACTCGTACTCGACACCGATGATGTCGATGTCGGGATGCTCCTTCTCGAATTGCTTCTCCTGCGCGGCAAAAGCTTCATAGGCTGCGGCGTCTGCTCCCGGGGGGAACGTGGCGACGCGCAGCTCGGTCTTGCCGTCGGCGCCGTCGTCGCCGCTCGACGTGCAGCCGGCGAGCGCGCCGACCGTCGCGAGCACGGCGACGCCGGTGACCAGGGCTTTCATCGGTGACTTCATTGTCGGTCCTTCCATGTGGTGCGGATCGGGTGGTGCGGGGTCACTTCTGCGCTCGCGAGGAGCGCCCGGGAACGGCTCGGAGCGCGAGCCAGGCGGTGGAGTCGGGCGGCAGCGCGCTGCCGTCGAGGAGCGTGCTGGCGAGGAGCACCTCGTGGTGCGCGGGCAGCGGGATCGGTACCGGGCCGAGGTTGGTGACACTGACCGTGCCGTCGCCGCGACGGAACGCAAGGACGTCGGCACCGAGCTCGAGCCACTCGAGGTCGCTTCCGGCGAAGTCGTCGATGCGCCGGCGCAGCGCGATCGCCGCGCGGTAGAGGTTCAGCGTCGAGTCGGGGTCGGCGTCTTGCGCCTCGACCGTGAGCCGCGCCCAATCGGCAGGCTGCGGGAGCCAGGGCGCTCCGCCGAACCCGTACGGACTCGACTCCCCCGCCCATGGCAACGGCACGCGACAACCATCCCGCCCGGGGTCGACGCCGCCGGAGCGGAAGTGCATCGGATCCTCGATCACGTCGAGCGGAAGCTCGACCTCGGGGAGTCCGAGCTCGTCGCCCTGGTAGATGTAGAGGCTCCCCGGGAGGGCGGCCACGAGCAGTGCCGCTGCACGTGCGCGGCGCGATCCTCGCCCCACATCGGTGGCGGTTCCGAGCCGCTTGCGTTCGAAGGCGAACGAGGAGTCCGCCTGTCCGTAGCGTGTCGCCGGACGCGTCACGTCGTGGTTGGAGAGCACCCAGGTGGCGGGGGCTCCGACAGGCTCGTGCTCGGCGAGCGTGCGCGTGATGGAGTCGCGCATCGCCCGTGCGCTCCACGGCTGCGTCATGAATCCGAAGTTGAAGGCGGTGTGCATCTCCCCCGGCCGCAGGTAGCGGGCGAATCGCTCTGGATCGTCGAGCCAGACCTCGCCGACGAGCACCCGTTCGCCGTCGTACTCATCGGCGACGGCGCGCCAGTCTCGGTAGATGTCATGCAGCTCGTCGCGATCGATGTGAGGGTGCCCCCCGGTGGCGGGGGTACCGGCGGGGAGGTCGGGCAGCGCCGGATCCTTCACCGGGAGGGCGGCGGAGTCGATGCGGACCCCCGCGACGCCGCGGTCGAACCAGAAGCGCAGCACGTCCTCGTGCTCGCGGCGCACGTCGGCGTGGTTCCAGTTGAGGTCAGGCTGCTCGGAGGTGAACAGATGCAGGTACCACTCACCAGGCGTCCCGTCGGGATTCCGCGTGCGCGTCCACGTCTCGCCCTGGAAGCTGGAGACCCAGTTGGTGGGGATCTCGGAGCCGTCGACGCCACGACCGGGGTGGAACCAGAATCGCTCTCGCTCGGCACTGCCCGGCCCCGCGGCCAGCGCCTTCCGGAACCACTCGTGCTGGTCCGAGATGTGGTTCGGCACGATGTCCACGATCGTGCGGATACCGAACTCCAGCGCCTCCGCGATGAGCTGCTCGGCCTCTTCGAGGGTGCCGAACCGCGGGTCGATCCGCCGGTAGTCCTGCACGTCGTAGCCGCCGTCGGCGAGCGGGCTCTGGTACCACGGCGTGAACCAGAGCGCATCGACGCCGAGGCTCTTGAGGTAGCCGAGGCGGGAGCGCACGCCGTCGAGATCGCCGATGCCGTCCCCGTTGCCGTCCGCGAAGCTGCGCACGTACACCTGGTAGATGACGGCCGTGCGCCACCAGCCGTCGCCCGCGGGCATCGTCAGGGCACGGGCGGGTGCCGCGCTACGCAGAACTTCAGTGTCCACGGAACTCCTCGTCGTCGGTGGCGATGAGTCGAATGTAGCTTTTCCGCGCGCTTGACGCAAGAACTAAACAAAATGTTGGAAATTTGCGATGCCTTGCGGGCGCGCAAAGGCGCCCGACTCGGGGCCGACGGGCCTTCGCTCAGGCCATCGGCCCCGTGGAGGACCGCAGCACCAGCTCGGGCTCGAACAGCAGTTCATCGCTCGGCCGCGAGGTTCCGGCGATCTGGGCGAGCAGCAACGCGATCACGGCGCGACCCATCGACTCGATCGGCTGCCGCACCGTGGTCAGCGGAGGCTCGGTGCAGCTCATGAGCGCGGAGTCGTCGAAGCCGACGATGCTCACGTCACCGGGCACGGAGAGGCCTGCGCGCCGGGCGGCGCGCACCGCGCCGAGCGCCATCGGGTCGCTCGCGCAGACGATGGCCGTGGCTCCCGCGGCGAAGAGGCGCGTCGCCCCCGCCTGCCCGGATTCGAGCGAGTACATGCCACGAACCACGAGGTCGTCGGCGAGCGGCTCGCCCAGCTGCTCGAGCAGGCGACGCGCGGACGCGAGCTTGCGCTGCGACGGGACATGGTCGTCCGGCCCCAGAAGCAGCCCGATGCGTCGATGCCCGAGCTGATGCACGTGGAGCACTGCCTGCTCGGCCGCCGCCGCGTCGTCGGTGGACACCGTGGCGAACTGCAGCTCGGGCACACGGGCGTTCACGAGAACCGTCGGCAGGTTCACCTGACGCAGCCGCTCGTAGTGCTCGTGCGCGGCTTCCGCCTGCGTGTAGTTGCCGCCGAGGAAGATCACTCCGGAGACCTGCTGCGCGAGAAGCAGATCGACGTAGTCCGACTCCGTCACGCCGCCGGCGTTCTGCGTGCACAGCAGAGGCGTGTAGCCGTTCTGCGTGAGCGCGCCTCCGACGATCTCTGCGAAGGCCGGGAAGATGGGGTTCTGCAGCTCGGGGAGCACCAGGCCCACCAGGCGGGCTCGCTCGCCTCGAAGCTTCGTCGGCCGCTCGTAACCGAGAACGTCGAGGGCCGTGAGCACCGCCTGCCTCGTGGCATCGGACACCCCCGGCTTGTCATTGAGCACACGGCTGACCGTGGCTTCACTCACCCCGACCTTGCGCGCCACCTCAGCGAGTCGCTTCGACATGGAGTCAGCTTACGCAAGTCCTTGCAAAAACGCGCAAGCGAATTACGCGGGGCGGGAGCGACTCAGCGGACGTTGCCGTTGGAGCAGGTCTCCTGAGCAGCGGAGTTTCCCTTGATCGAGTCGGGAAGGGCCACCACGTTGTCCGGGGTCGTCGTGGGGTCCGGTGTGGCCTGCGTGTCGGGCTCCGTCGGCTCCTGGACGATCACACCGTCGTTGCTGGTGTTCTGGTGAGTGATCTGCAGCTGTGCGTTCGCCTCGATCGCATCCCAGAGTGCCGCTGCGGCCTCCTGGTTCGGGACGACCTTGTTCGGGTCTGCGTAGTCCGCACCGGTCGGATACTGCACGAAGACGATGTCCTCGAACGGCACCGACTTCACCGCGAGGGCGATCTGCACGAGCGTCATCGGGTTGTTCGCCAGCGAAGTGCTGGCCTCCAGGTTGCTGAGCGCCGTGTTGGCGAGCTTCAGCATGACCGGGACGTTGCCGAGCACTTCACCGCTGATCATCTTGCGAGCGAGACTCGACATGTACTGCTGCTGGTTGCCGATGCGCCCGAGGTCGCTTCCGTCACCCACGCCGTGGCGCGTCCGCAGGAACTGCAGGGCCTGCAGACCCTCGACGGTATGGGTGCCCGCAGCCATGTCGAGCCCGGTGTAGCGGTCCTTGATCGGATTGGCGAGACACACGTCCACGCCGCCGATGGCATTGGTGATCTCGATGACTCCGCCGAAGGTGACCGAGGCGGCGAACTGGACCTCTTGATCCGTCAGCTCCGAGATCGTCTTGACGACGCAGTTGAGACCGCCGTCGGTGTACGCGGTGTTGAGCGGCTGCTTGCTCATCGCCGAGCGGACGTTGCCGTCTTCGTCCACGCACTCCGGGATCGGGATCATCAGATCCCGGGGGAAGCTCACGACGGTGATACGACGTGGCTCCTGAGAGACGTGCACCAGGAGATTCACGTCGTTGAGAGTGCCCCCGGCGTCGCTTCCGGTGCACCGTTCGCCGAACAGATCCGCGTACTTCTCCTCGCAGGTGTCGACGCCGGTGAGGACGAGGTTGAACCCGTCCTCATACTCCCCGATGTCCGGCGGGACCGCCTCCTGCCCCTCCAGGTCGACGGCGTTCGCTGCGACCGTGCTCGAGAAGTCGTACGCGATGTACGCCGCGACGCCGAACCCGCTGACGAGGACCACGGCCAGGCCCACGGCGATGAGCTTCAGCAGCTGGTTGAGTGGTCCGGGGGTCGCCAGCTGACCGTGTCGCGCGACCGTGCGGCGGCGTCGGTGGTTCTCGCTCACTCGGGGCCTTTCGGATTCAGCGCCGGTGAGGGGGCCACCGTGCTCAGCATGCGGAGGGTGTGGGATTCGAACCCACGAGACATTTCTGCCCACTGGTTTTCAAGACCAGCTCCATCGGCCGCTCGGACAACCCTCCTCGACAGACGCATCTGTCGACAAGGCGTGAGTCTAGCCGAGTTCTATTCTCCTGCGCTGACCTGGGCGGGTGCTGGAAGCGTGTCGAGCGCCTGCGCCAAGCCGCCGTCCTGCACATCTGCGGTGACCTCGCTCGCGGCATCCTTCACTTCCGCGGGGGCCTGCCCCATCGCCACGGCGCGTCCATCGAGAGCGCGTGCCCAGCCGAACATCCCGATGTCGTTACGGCCGTCGCCCGCGACGAGGATGCGACCGCCGTCGAGTCCCAGCTCGGTGCGCACCTGCTCGAGCGCCGTTCCCTTGTCGACGCCCTGCGGGGCGATGTCCAGCCAGGCCGTCCAGCCGATCGCGTAGGAGACCTCATTGAGACCGGCGTCCGAGACGAGCCGGTGGAAGTCGTCCTCATCATGCCCCGGCGAGACGACCACGATGCGTGACACGGGAAGCCGACCGAGTTCCTCGAAGTCGACCTGGCGACCGCCGTCGAGCGTCCAGTCGTCGAGCTGCTCGGTGTAGAGCCGCTGCCCCGAGGCGAGTTCGACCATGTACCGGGCGTCGGGCAGACGATCGCGCAGCAGCCCGAGGACCGGGGTCGGGTCGAAGGTCTCGACGCTCCAGCGCTCCCAGTCGTCTCCGTCACGGCGCATCGTGACCGCACCGTTGGAGCACACGACGTAGTCGGCAGTCAGACCCAGCTCCTCGACATAGCGCCGTGTCGCCATCCAGCTGCGCCCGGTCGCGATGGTGACCACATGGCCGGCGTCGCGAACACGCGCGATCGCTTCGGGAACTCCCGGACTCATCGTCTCGTCCTGCAGCAGGATCGTTCCGTCGACGTCGAGGCCGACGAGCCAGGACTCCGTCACCGAGCTGCCCGCCCCTCGTCGAGCGGCCGGATCACGTCGAGACCGCCGAGGTACGGGCGCAGCACCTCGGGTACGCGCACCGAGCCGTCGGCCTGCTGATGCGTCTCGAGCAGCGCGACGATCCAGCGGGTGGTGGCCAGCGTGCCGTTCAGAGTGGCGACGTGCTGCGTCTTCGCGGTGCCCTCCGCCGTGTCGGACGCCGGGCGGTGCCGCACATCGAGGCGACGGGCCTGGAACGTGGTGCAGTTCGACGTCGACGTCAACTCGCGGAACGCCCCCTGGGTCGGGACCCAGGCTTCGATGTCGTACTTGCGCGCGGCGCTCGATCCGAGGTCTCCCGCCGCGACATCGATCACCCGATAGGCGAGTCCGAGCGAGGTCAGCATCTCCTCCTGCAGCGCGACGAGGCGAAGATGCTCGGCCTCGGCGTCTTCCGCGGTCGTGTAGACGAACATCTCGAGCTTGTTGAACTGGTGCACGCGGATGATGCCGCGGGTGTCCTTGCCGTGGGATCCCGCCTCGCGCCGGTAGCAGGTCGACCAACCCGCGTAGCGGAGAGCACCGTCGGCGAGGTCGACGATCTCGTCCTTGTGGTAGCCGGCGAGCGCGACCTCGCTGGTGCCGACCAGGTAGAGGTCGTCGTCCTTGTCGAGGTGATAGACCTCGTCGGCGTGCTCGCCGAGGAAGCCGGTCCCCTGCATGATCTCAGGACGCACGAGCGTCGGTGTGATCAGCGGCACGAAGCCGTTCTGCAGCGCCTTGTCGAGCGCGAGGTTCATGAGCGCGATCTCGAGGCGCGCGCCGATCCCTCGCAGGAAGTAGAACCGCGCGCCGGAGACCTTCGCCCCGCGCTCCATGTCGATGGCTCCGAGGAGCTCGCCGAGTTCCAGGTGGTCGCGCGGCTCGAAATCGAAGGCGGGGACGTCCCCGACCCGGCGCAGCTCGAGGAAGTCGGCTTCGCCACCGGCAGGCACCCCGTCGATCACGACGTTCTCGATCCGGGCGAGCGCGGCGGATGCCGCCTCGGCCGCGTCGTTCGCCACGTGCTGGGCCTGCTTGACGCGCTCCGCCAAGTCCTTGGCCTGCGCGACGAGCGCTGCCTTCTCTTCCTTCGGAGCCCTGGCGACCTGCTTGCCGAAGGCGTTCTGCTCCGCGCGAAGCTCTTCGAACGCAGAAAGCGCCGCCCTCCGCGATCGGTCGGCCTCGAGTGCGACGTCGACGGTGCTCTGGTCGTTTCCGCGAGCAGCCTGCGAACGGCGGACGGTCTCCGGATCATCGCGGAGGAGTGCGAGGTCGATCATCTTCCAAGTCTACGGTGCCGTCGACACCGCCCTACGGCCCGGTGGGTCAGCGCCGTCCGCGCGGTCCGCGCAGTTCGCGCAGTCCGCGAGACGGGGCATCGCGGATTAGAGTAGCGCCATGACCACGCCTGCCCCCGATCGACGACAGGCGGCGCTCATCTACAACCCGATCAAGGTCGACGGGAAGCACCTCCGCGAAGCCGTGCGGGACTTGTCGCGCGAAGCGGGGTGGGAGCACCCCGCCTTCTACCCGACGACGGTGGAGGATGCCGGGCAGCAGGCCACGGCGCAGGCCCTCGAACGCGGGGTCGACGTCATCCTGGTGGCGGGCGGGGACGGCACGGTGCGCGCCGTGTCCGAGGCCATCGCGAACACCGGAGTCCCGTTGGCGATCCTGCCCAGCGGCACCGGGAACCTCCTCGCCCGCAATCTGGGACTTCCGCTCGCCGACCCGAGGGAGATGATCCGAGCGGCTCTCGGCGACTTCCGACATGCGATAGACATCGGTTGGGCACGCCTGACGCGAGCCGACGGCGAAGAGCAGGAACACGCGTTCGTCGTGCTCGCAGGCATGGGGCTCGATGCAGACATGATCGCGAACACGCGCTCGAACCTGAAGAAGTCGGTCGGATGGATCGCCTATGTCGACGGCGCCGCGCGGTCACTGCCGCGAGCGAAACCCTTCCGCGCGGTGTACCAGGTCGACGACGGCCGCCTGCACTCGCACCGTGCCTACAGTCTGCTCTTCGCGAACTGCGGGACGCTTCCCGCCGGCATCGCGCTGATCCCCGATGGATCGATCACCGACGCCTCACTCGACATCGCCGTGATCAAACCCACGGGCGTCCTCGGATGGTTCGCCGTCTGGCGCAAGATCTGGTGGGACAACTCCGTGCTGCGACGCTTCCGTGCAGGGCGTCGCGTGCTCGAACGTCGCGGCAAGAACGCCTCGGTGCACTACTTCCACGGGCGCGCAGCCGAGGCCGCAGCTCCCGGGCCGATCCCGATCGAACTCGACGGGGATGAATTCGGCGAGGCCGTTCGGATCACCTGCTGGGCCGACCCCGGGGCACTCCTGCTCGCGCTTCCCTCCGGCCACCCGGTGCACATGCTCTGAGGCGAGGCCGCGCCTCAACGAACCTCGACTGTTCCGTCGAGACCGCCGCCGACCAACGTCAGCGTGAAGGCGCCGTCGTCTTCGACGGTGTCGTCGCCGAACGCCAGCATCGTCGCCCGCGGTGCCATGTCCATCGTGCAGGCCTGTTCGTCATCGGTGACGAACGTCGCGGTGCCGGCGGCGCCGGAGCCCTCGAGGGACTCGACGACCGGAGGACAGCTCGACGAACCCCACGTGAGCAGCACGAGAGCACCGTCGTCGAACCAGCCGGCGGACGGCAGGTACTCGGTCGCGGCTCCCGGTGTGCCCGTGGCAGCGGGGTCGCCGTCCAGGTCGATGTCATCGGTGAAGTCGCCGTAGGTGACGTTCAGGGTGATGTCCTTCGTCGGGTCCACGCCCTCCGGCAGCGCGCCGAGACTCGCTCGCGGTGCGAGATCGGCCGTGCACGGCTTCTCCGCCTCCGCGGCCGGATCCGCGAGGGTCACGGTCACGACCTGACCTTCGCCGGTGACCTGATCCACCTGCGGCACGCAGGTCGACGACCCCCAGGTGACCACGGCGAACATGCGACCGTCATCGAGCAGGGCGCCCTCCATGTCGTTCTGGTCATCGACGTTCCCGGCACTCGGAGCGGGCGAACTCGTCGGAGTGTCCGAGCCCGGTGCGGTGGTGCATCCTGCGACCAGGAGCGCTGCGGCGAAGACACCGACGACGGATGCGAGGGGACGAAGCACGGAGGTCATGGACACAGGGTATCCCGCCCCGCGGGACCCGAAAAGCGCGAGGCAGCTTCTGCTATTGCAGCGCGGAGGTGAGACGTGCCAGGTTGTCGAGCACGGTGGACCGCAGCGGCTGCTGCATCCACTCCTCGAGCGTCAGCTCACGGCTGAGTGAGCGGTACTTGTCTTCGACCTCTCGCATCTCCGCGACGAACTCCTCACCGCGCACCAGCATCGAGACTTCGAGGTTCAGGCCGAAGGAACGCATATCCATGTTGCTCGAACCGATCACCGCGACCTCTTCGTCGATCGTAAGCGTCTTGGTGTGCAGGATGTACGGCTTGCGATACATCCAGATCCGGACGCCCGCCCGCAGCAGCGCCTCGTAGTAGCTGCGCTGAGCGTGGTAGACCATCGCCTGATCGCCCTCCTCCGACACGAAGAGCTCCACGTGGACGCCGCGGTCCACCGCAGCGGTGACCGCGAGCAGCAGCGCCTCGTCGGGCACGAAGTACGGGCTGACGATCATGATCTTCTGCTTGGCCGCGTACAGCAACGCGAGGAAGAGGCGGAGATTGTTCTCCACTTCGAAGCCGGGCCCCGACGGAACGACCTGGCAGTCGAGGTCGCCCGAGCCGATGTTCGCATGCGAGATGTCGATCTCCGAGAGGACGACATCGGTCTCGCTGTACCAGTCGCTGAGGAAGATGGCGTTGACGCTGAGCACGACGGGGCCGTCCAGGCGCACCATCAGATCGACCCAGTGCAGTCCGCGTTTGATGTTCTTCGGCAGGTTGTAGGTCGAGTCCGTGATGTTCTGCGACCCCAGGAACGCGATGTTGCCGTCGACGACGAGGAGCTTGCGGTGGTTGCGCAGGTCGGGGCGCTGCATCTTGCCCTTGAGCGGCTGCACGGGCAGCATCAAGTGCCAATCGGCGCCCATGGCGTCGAGGCGTGCGATGGTCTGCTTGTACCGGGGTTTGCCGCGGTTGGCCCAGTGGTCGAGCAGGACTCTCACCTCGACGCCGCGTGCCGCGACTTCTTCGAGTGCTCGGAAGAAGTTGTCCGTCGACACATCCGACTGCAGGATGTAGAACTCGACGTGCACATACTCCTGCGCGGTGCGGATGGCCTCGGCCATCTCGTCGAGCGACTCCTGATAGTCCGAGATCAGATGGGCGCCATTGTCGCCCGAGAGCGGCAGAGCTCCCAGTCGCTGGTTCATCTGCACGATCGGACCGAACCAGGACGGTGCGTTCGGACGCAGGGTTCCGAAGTGCAGGTGTTCGCTCGTCTCGGCGATGTACTCGTTGATCTGCTCCTGCTTGCGACGTCGCGCCCGGGGGAGCCGCGGATTGCCGATCATGAGAAACAGGAAGACACCGACGAACGGGATGAAGAACACCGCGAGGAGCCAGGCCATCGCGGCCGTCGGTCGGCGATTGCGCGGGATGACGATGATCGCCGTCACGCGGATGACGATGTCGAGGGCCACGAGAAAGGCGGCTATCCACCAGCCCCAGGTCTCCGCGGTCATCGTGTCCCCTCACACCGTGGTGACGGTCACCTCGGACGCGCGCACCGGACCCGGTGCGCTGGCTTCACAGTAGCGGATGGGTGGGACTCAGACGCGCGGAGGGAGGCCGCGCGCCGCGCGCTCTTCGGCCTCGATCTGCGCATGGACCTTGCGCTCCTTGCGGTCGAAGCGAAGGAT
The DNA here is from genome assembly GCF_020524545.1 of Microbacterium paraoxydans. Lineage (GTDB taxonomy): Bacteria > Actinomycetota > Actinomycetes > Actinomycetales > Microbacteriaceae > Microbacterium > Microbacterium paraoxydans_C. The sequence goes on from NZ_JAIVLG010000010.1 coordinate 17,421, forward strand.
GCCGCGGAGCACGAAGACGAACACGATGCTCACTCCGACGGTCGGCAGGAGGGACCATGCCGCGGCGAGCCAGAAGTTGTCCATCACCCCATGGTACGCGAGCCACTGTTCGTGCACATTCCCGCTCTTTCAGGATTCGCGTCCACAACCTGCTCCCTCCGCCCTGCACCGTCCGCCGCTCCGCGACACTCTCGGCATGACAACTGTTCTTCGTGCCACCGATTCCGCCGCGTTCCTCGGCCTCGTCCCCGCTCTCGCCGGCTTCACACCTCGGCAGAGCCTCGTCCTGCTCCCTTTCCGGGGCGCACGCACCGACGGCGCCATGCGGCTCGACCTCCCCCACGACGGGAGTGATCTCGAGCAGTATGCCGATGCCGCGGTCGGCCTGGCGTCCCGCGTCACCGGCACCGACGCCGTGGCACTCGTGGTGTATACCGACCAGGAGTCACAATCCACGCGCGATGGCCTCGTGCTGCCGCACGCCGTGGCCGTCGACGAAGTGCTGGGATCCGCGGAGGATGCCGGCCTCCGAGTGATCGACGCGCTGTGCGTCACGCCCTCGGGATGGTCGAGCTATCTCGACCGGGCCCCCCGCCTCTGCCCTCTCTCGGAGATCGCCCCTCCCGCAGGCATGCCCTCGATGGGCGATGTCTCGGGCGATCAGTCGTCCGGCGTGGAGCTCCCCCTGGTCGACCTCGCGGAGAAGGAGAGAGTCGCGAGAGCGCTGGGCGAGTTGTCGGCACTTCTCGATCAGGAGGAGGCGAGACGGGGCACACGCGTGACCGGCCGCGAGAATCCACGGCTGATCGCCGCGCTCGTGCTGCTGGACGACGTCCCGGCGCTCTTCGAATCGGTGCTCGCGGCTCCCGACACGCTCCCGCCTTTCGCGACGGCGACCCTGTTGTGGTGTCTCGAACGACCGCTTCTGCGAGATGTCGCGATCGCCCAGTGGGCCACCGACCTCGCAGGCGGAAGGCGCGCCCACAGCGCCCAGGGGGCGTTCGCGATCACCGGCGAGATGGTCCCGGACGAATTGGGGCGGGTGTTCCTGGGGCAGGGACCCGCTCCGGACCCGGAACGGCTTCGTGTCGCCCTCGCGGTCGTCCGAGCTGCAGCCGCACGGGCACCGCGGGCCTCGCGACCGGCACCGCTGACGGCGGCGGCCTGGTTGTCCTGGGCCCTCGGACGCGCCACGCATGCGGGTCACTACCTCGACCTGGTGCGGGAGATCGATCCCGACTACTCCCTCGCAGCGTTGCTGCAGACCATGATCGGCAGCGCCCTCTTGCCGGAATGGGCGTTCCGTCGCGGCTCGGCGGAATGAATGCCGGGCCGCGCGGACTACTTCACCAACGGGAAGAGGATCGTCTCGCGGATCCCCAGGCCGGTGATCGCCATCAGCAGGCGGTCGATCCCCATGCCCATCCCGCCGGATGGCGGCATTCCGTGCTCGAGCGCCCTCAGGAACTCCTCGTCGACGGGCATCGCCTCGACGTCGCCACGTGCGGCGAGTTTCGCCTGCTCGACGAAACGCTCGCGCTGGATCACCGGGTCGACGAGCTCGGAGTATCCGGTCGCCAGCTCGAAGCCGCGGATGTACAGATCCCACTTCTCCACGACGCCGGCGGTCGAACGGTGTTCCCGCACGAGGGGCGAGGTGTCGACCGGGAAGTCCATCACGAACGTGGGGCGCACCAGGTCGCCCTTCACGAAGTGCTCCCACAGCTCTTCCACGAGCTTGCCGTGGGTGGCCTGCGGGGGAAGGTCGACGCCGCTCTGCTCAGCGAAGGCGATGAGGTCCTCGACGGAGTCCTGCGGAGTGACCGTGCGCCCCGATGCTGCAGAGAGCGACTCGTACATCGAGATGCGGTCCCACTCGCCGCCGAGGTCGTACTCGGTGCCGTCGGCCCAGGTCACGATGGTCGAGCCGGCGACGGCGATCGCCGCGTTCTGCACCAGTTCCTGCGTGAGCGCGGCCATCTGGTTGTAGTCGCCGTACGCCTGATAGGCCTCGAGCATCGCGAACTCGGGGCTGTGCGTGGAGTCCGCCCCTTCATTTCGGAAGTTGCGGTTGATCTCGTAGACCCGCTCGATACCCCCGACGACCGCGCGCTTCAGGTACAGCTCCGGCGCGATCCGCAGGTACAGCTCCGTGTCGAAGGCGTTCGAGTGGGTGACGAACGGGCGTGCGGAGGCCCCTCCATGCTGCACCTGCAGCATCGGGGTCTCGACCTCGAGGTAGTCGTGGCTCGTGAAGGTGGCGCGCAGACTCGCGTTCACGGCCGCACGCGCACGCACCGTGGTACGTGCCTGTTCGCGCACGATGAGGTCGAGGTAGCGGCTGCGTACGCGGCCCTCCTCACTGAGTTCGGAGTAGGCGTTGGGGAGCGGCAGGATCGCCTTGGATGCGATCTCCCACCCGTCGGCCATGATCGACAGCTCACCGCGGCGACTGGAGATCACTTCGCCGTGCACGAAGACGTGGTCGCCGAGGTCGACGTACTCCTTCCAGTCCGCCAGCGACTCCTCGCCGACGTTCGCGAGCGAGATCATCGCCTGGATTCGGGTGCCGTCGCCGGCCTGCAGCGTCGCGAAGCAGAGCTTGCCCGTGTTCCGGCTGAAGACCACACGTCCCGCGACCCCGACCAGGACGCCGGTCTCGTCGCCGGCTTCGAGGCCGCCGTACTCGGCGCGCAGGGCAGGGATGGTGTGCGTGATCGGGACACCCACGGGGAATGCTCCCCCGCCCGCGTCCGTGCGCTTCTCGATCAGACGCTCGCGCTTGGCGAGACGCACAGCCTTCTGTTCGTGGACGTCTTCCTCGGCGGGGAAGTCGTTCGAGGCCGGTTCGGGCGCGGCGGACGCGTCAGTCATGTGCGGGGCTCCTTGAAAGTCCTTCCCAGTTTACCGAGGCGGCGCGCCCTCCCTCGGCACGGGCTGGGTAGCCTCGAAGGATGGCCCACACACGGATCCTCCGCGCGTTCGCTGCCCTCTCTCTCGCTCTCGCCGGGGTCGCCGCGCCGGTCACCGCGCAGGCGTCGGCCGTCTCGAAGGCGGACGTGGACGACTTCTCGTATTCCTCCTGGGATGCCGACTACGAGATCGGGCTGGATCAGGAGGGCCGTGCGCTGATGCGTGTGACCGAGACACTCGTCCCCCGCTTTCCCGAGACCGACCAGAATCGTGGCATCGTCCGGGGGCTGCCTACCTCCTACCAGGGCGCGAGCACGGAGACGCGGGTCATCTCCGTCACGGACGATGACGGTGCCGTCGTCCCCTACGAGACCGACGAGGAAGACGGCCTCGTCTACGTGAGCATCGGCACCGACGACTTCGTGCACGGCCTCACCACGTACGTGATCGAGTACGAGATGCGCGACGTGATCCTGGCGACGAGCCCGGCCGACGGGTCGTCGACGCCCCCGGTGGACGAGTTCTACTGGGACCTGCTCCCCCTCGACAGCACACAGCCCATCGAGCGTTTCCGCGCCGACATCACGTTCGACGGCGAGATGTCGGAGGCGCTCACCGGCTCCGTCCGCTGTTACACCGGCGCTTCCGGCTCGAGGGACGAATGCGACCTGAACGGCCCGACCACCGACGGCGACACCGCGACGTTCCGCGTCGAGTCCGCGCAGCTCCCCGCCGGCCACGGGGTGACCGTGGCCATCGGCTTCCGAGCGGACACGGTCGCCCAGCCCCTCGCACGAACCCCGGATCCGGCGGGCGACGTCGCCCCACTGATCGCCGCCGTCGGCGCGGTCGGCGTATCCGTCGGCAGCTGGGTTGCGGTCGCGGGCTTCACGCGCAGACGCCGGAGAGCGACCGGGATCGTCATCGCCCAGTACGACGTGCCGGATTCCCTTCCCCCGCTGCTCGCGGGGGCGGTCATCCCCGGCGCGAAGGACGTGATCCCCGCCGAGATCGTCCACCTCGCCGTTCGCGGCAGTCTGCGCATCGAAGAGGGCGTGAAGCCGGAGGAACCTCGGCTGCGGCGCCTGCCGGCGGGGGCCGGGGCCGATGAGCTGGACGCGGGCACGCTCGAGACGCTCTTCGCCGACGCCGACGCCGACGGTGTGGTCGATCTGCCCGCCGCAGACGAGGCCTTCGCCGCTCGAATGACTGCCCTGCAGGTGAGCGGGAAGAACGCCGCAGCATCGCGAGGCCTGACCGAGAGAGTCCGCAGTCGAGCCGCTGTTATCTTGCAATGGTCCGCGATCGGCATCGCAGCGATCGGCCTGGCTCTCGGCATCTGGGCTGCGACGAGCGGCCGCCTGTCCGCGATCCCCGGAGTCGTGGTGATCTCCTTCGTCGCGTTCCTCGTCCTCCTGTCGAGCCTGTACGCGTTTTCCAAGCACACCGTGCTCACCCCCGAGGGCGCGCTCACCTACGAATACCTGCAGGGCGTGCAGGAGTTCATCCGGGTCGCCGAGGCTGACCGCCTGCGCATGCTCCAGTCCTACAGCGGCGCCGAACGCCGAGCGGACGGGACCGCCGACGTCATCCACGTGTACGAACGGCTCCTCCCCTACGCGATCCTGTTCGGCATGGAGAACGAGTGGGGCGACGTCCTCGAGCGCGCTTATGCGCACGAGCATCGCGGAGCGTCCTGGATGGGCGACCCGGCGTCCTTCGCTCTGCGCATGCAGCTCGCGGCGTTCGTCGCCTCGTCCCGCTCCGCCACGACCTACACGGCACCGTCGACGAGCACCTCATCGAGCGCCGGCGGATCGTTCGGCGGCGGGTTCTCCGGGGGCGGAGGCGGCGGCGGCTTCTCGGGCGGGCGCTGACGTCGTTCGCGAGCGGGTCAGATCAGCGGAGGAGGATCCGAGGCCTCGCGAAGGGCGCGCTCGACCGTCGACTGCACCAGTGCCGACAGATATCCGCCGGGGTTCTCCACGCCGATCTCGCGCAGCCGTGCGGTCGACTGCCCGATGATCGATCGAGAGAAATCCGTGGCGGTGGCGATCGCGTCCGCGTATGCGGGACGGTCGGCTACGGCGATCACGATCGGTTCGCAGCCGATCTCCACGGCGAGCGCCTGCGCGATGGGCAGCACTGCCGCGGGCGCCGTCACCGCGGCGAAAGCGGCCTGGAGCTGTCGGAGGTCGATCGACGTCCCGGTGAAAGTGATCGCCGGGTGCACGGCGAGGGGGATCGCACCGCGTTCGGCGGCCGGGCGCAACACCTCGATGCCGTGCGAGGGGTCGGTGTGCAGCACGAGTTGTCCGACCTGCCAGCCGCCGACCTCAGCGATCCCCGCGACCAGTGAGGGCAGCTGATCCGAGGGAACCGCGATGACCACGAGCTCGGCTCGACGCACGACCTCGAGCGCATCGAGCACCGGAACTTCAGGGAGCACAGCGGAGGCACGTTCATCGTCGGAGCCGCTCGTGATCCCGATCACGGCATGTCCTGCCCCGCCGAGCGCGGCTCCGATCACCGGGCCGACGCGCCCGGCACCGATGATCCCGACGCCGAGTCGTCCGTCGCGCGGCACCGTCACTGCTCCGGCCGCGGCTGCGGGGGTGTCACCGGCGGGGGTGGTGCCCCCACGGGAGGTGCGGGCGGCGCGGTTCGAGGTCCCGTGTACGGCGGCGGAGGCGTCACCGGAGGCTGCCCCGTGTACGCGGGAGGGGCGGGTGGGACCGCGCCGGGCGCAGCGGCCGCATGCTCACTCCAGCGGTGACTCGTGTCCCGCGAGGCGGCCTCAGCCGCAGCCGTCGTGACGTCGTCGAGCAACGCCAGCGCGTCGGCCCGCTCGAGCCCGGCGAGGTAGCCGGTGATAGGCCCGGGAACGGTGTGCACCTGTGCCCCCGAGACCCGCTGCGAGCGATCGATGGGTCCCTGGCTGAGGGAAACGCCCTGCAGACGGGCGTAGGGGAAGACGGCCAGCTTGCGCCACACGATGCCGCGGCGCAGCAGCAGACCGAAATCGGTCACCAAGTAGCCATGGCGCTTCCACGAGAAAGGCCGCCGCCACCAGGCTCGGCGGGGCATCGTGCGATAGGCATCGCCCTCAACCGGACCCACGACGCCCTGCTCCCAGAGCGCCGGGATGCTCGCCGCCGGCACGTCCGGAAGAACCAGCCCGAGGACACGCTCGACATCGGCCCGCTTGCCGACCGGGAGCACCACGTTGAACTGCTGACCGCTTCCGGAGGACTGCTGCGCGGCGCTCTTGCCACTCATCCGATTGATCCGGATCGTCCACCACCCGAACGGACGCCACAGCAGGGACTGCGACACCTCGACGGCGAAGATGCGTCCGGGAGGAAGCGTCTCGGTGACCGTCGTGAGCAGGCCGTAGGTGATGCGCACGCCGTCGGGTGTCGGCGCGATGGAGTAGCGCAGCGACTTCGAGATCTGCGCCCAGGTGATACCCACGACGGCGATGACCATGGGCACACCCATGCCGAGTCCGAGGCCGAGCAGCACGATTCCTCCGCCCGTGTCGCCGTCGATGAACATGCCGATCAGCGCGCTGCCGAACGCGATCGCGAAGATCGCACCGAAGAAGACGAACCAGAGCAGGCCGGAGATGAGCTGTGAGCCGACCAGGCGACCGGTCGGGATCTTGACGACGCTCTCGGGCACGACATCGGCGAGGTCCACGCCCGCGAGGAGTCCGTTGACGCCGTCGTTCATCGAGCCGACCAGCTGCGCGCGAGCGGAGGCCGGAGCAGCGGAGGCGGCCTGATCGGGGTTCCGCGCGGCGGTGCGCGCCGCCCTTGCGCCGGAGGCCAGGCGCAGGATGTCCGCGCGTACGGATTCCGCACGAGCCGTGGCCAGGTACTCCAGCTCCACATTCGCGTCGTTGCCCGCCCCGACGACCTCGAGTTTGGCGAGGCCGATGATTCGAGCGGGGAAAGGCCGGGTGAGGTTGACGCCCTGCACCCGATCGAGCGGTGCCCGACGGTGGGAGCGGAAGATGATGCCCTTGCGCACTTCGACGTGGTCGCCCGTGATGCGGAACTGATGAAAGCGCCAGACGAACCAGAAGATCAGGACCAGCACGATCGCGAGGCCCAGCACGCTGAGCAGCACGACCAGGATCAGATTGTTCGCGAGCACCCATTCGACGGGGTCCGCGCCGGCGTAGTCACCGTAGTGCGCCTCTTCCGGGGCGAAAAGGTCCACGGCCCAGGCGATGATGCGATCGCGCATGTTCGCGATCACGATGCCCGCGACGATGATGAGCACCAGCCCGCCCTTGAACAGCGGGGTGAGTGGGTGCATGCGGTGCCACTCACCGTTCGCGAGGCTCGTGGACTGTTCCGAGGCCGTCGCCTGCACGCTCGGGGGCGGGGGGAGCTGCGGCTCGCTCACAGGCCGGTCCGGCGGGTCTCGGCGACGTGGATGAGGGTGTCGCGCAACGTCTCCGCGGCCTCCTGCGTGAGCCCCGGGATCTGCACGCCCGTCGTCGCCGCTGCGGTCACCATCTTCAGCTGGGCGATGCCGAACGCACGATCGAGCGGTCCCTGCGTGATGTCCACCAGCTGCATGCGTCCGTACGGGACCGCGATCATGCGCTGCCAGAGGATGCCCTTGCGGAAGACGATGTCGTCGGCGCGCAGCATGTACCCGATCGCCCTGGCCTGGCGAGGCAGGATGATGAGCGCGAAGACGGTGATGAGCAGGATCACTCCGGCGGGGATCCACACCCACTGCTGGTGCAGAACCAGGTTCAGCACCACGGCGGCGACGGCGACCAGGACGATGAAGATCACGTTCTGCACGATCTGGGACACGACGTAGCGGGGCGAGATCTGGTGCCAGGTGCCGTCGAGCTCCAGCCTGGCCTCGTTGCGAGCGGTGCGCAGCTTCGAGTACGTGCCCTCGTCGAGGGCAGCGAGGTCAGTGCCCTCCGCCGGGTTCAGGGGCGCGGTCTCTGGGTTCTGAGTCATCAGGATCCTTCGGCAGGGTGCAGAACTGTTCGGCCACGAGGGCGGCGATCACGAGGATGATCGCGCTTCCGATCAGGGCCAGCATGGCCACAGTCGACCCTACCTGCGGAACGACGGGACGTGACAGGAGGAACGTCAGCAGACCGGCTCCGAAACCCGCCATGATCGCCCCGAGCAGGCTTGAAGCGCGAGCGAGCGTGGCAGCGCGAAGGGCGCGGAACGGATCGATGCGGATCCCCGACCTCACGCTGCGCCGCACCGGCCAGGCCACCCCCACCGACGCGGCGGCGATGAGCAGGAGCAGCACGGGCAGGAAGAGGGACGGTGTGAACGTGGCACGCCCCGACGCCGTCAGGACGTGATCGAGCAGGAACCCACCGCCCGCGGCGAGCAGCGCGAGGACGACGAGGAGCCCTGCGGACGTGCGCCTCATCCCTCGCCCCTGGCGCGAAGCTCGGCGGCGAGCTGCGCCACCCTTCCCTTGCCGAGCAGCTCGGCCTCTGGATCGACGTCCAGCCACGGATCCAGCACGAACAGGCGCTCTCCGGCGCGAGGATGCGGCAGCTGCAGAAGGGGCTCGTCCGAGACGACGTCGCCGTACGCGATCAGGTCGAGGTCCAGGGTGCGGTCGCCCCAGTGCTCCCGGCGCTCTCGGCCGTTCTCGTCCTCGATCGCATGGAGCATCCCGAGCAGGATCTCCGGTGCGAGCCGGGTGGTGACGAGCGCGACCGCGTTGACGTAGCCGGGCGCGTCGGGGTCCGGCCCGTCGAGGCGGAGCGCGACGGTCTCGAACAGGCGGGAGAGCCGCACGTCGCTCACCAACGGCAGTCGGGCGATCCGTTCAGCCGCTGCACGGATGGTCCCCTGGCGATCCCCGAGGTTCGCGCCGAGCGCGACGACGGCCACGGTCTCCGGCCGCCCCGCACGAGGGCTCGGAGGATCGAGCGGCTTCGCGAGATTGCGGCTCATATCGTGATGTCTTCCAGCGCTTCGGGGGCACGGCTGCGGTGCACGGTGACGGCCACATCGGCGAAACTCAGCGGGATCGGGGCGTGGGGCTTGTGCACGGTCACGGAGACGTTCTGCACGCGCACGTCCTCCAGCGCCACGATGGCGATCCGCTCGGCGAGCGTCTCGATCAGGCTCACCGGCTCGCCGCCGACCACTGCCGCCACCCTCTCGGCCAGTTCTCCGTAGTGCACCGTGTCGGCCACGTCGTCCGACGCCGCGGCCTGCTCCAGCGACATCCGCAAGCGCAGATCTATCGAGAACTCCTGCCCGTCCTCGCGCTCGTGCGCGTAGACGCCGTGGCGGCCGAAGACGGTCAAGCCGGTGAGGACGATCTCATCGAGGAAATCCATGCCTCTAGCGTACGGGGGACGCGCTCCGGGGGCTGAGCGGAGGTTCAGCCCGCCCAGGCATGCGCGATCGCGAGTGCATCGCGGGTCGCCGCCACATCGTGCACCCGCACGGCCCACGCTCCGGCCTGTGCGGCGAGGGCGCTCGTGACAGCTGTCGCGAGGTCGCGGCGCGACTCCGACACCTCGTCGTCGGTTCCGGTCTCCTGACGCAGCGTCTCCGCCAGGAAGCGCTTGCGCGACGTTCCGATCAGGACTCTGGGACCGAGCGCGACGATCTCCTCGAGTCCGCGCAGCACGTCCCAGTTCTGCGTCCCGGTCTTCGCAAAGCCGATGCCCGGGTCGACGATCACCCGGGACGGGGCGATCCCGGCCACGGCCGCCTCGCCCATGCGTTCCTTGAGCTCGCCGGCAACCTCGCGGGCGACGCGACGATACTCGGCGTTCGCGTACATGTCCGCGGAGAAGCCGCGCCAGTGGCCGATCACGAAGTCCGCCCCCGACTCGGCGACGGCTGCGCGCATCTCGGGGTCCGCGAGCCCACCGGAGACATCGTTCACGATCCGGGCTCCCGCGCGCACGGCCGCGGCCGCCGTCGCGGCGCTGAGCGTGTCGATGCTGACGGGCACACCGGCGGCGGCGAGTCGCTCGATCACGGGAATCACACGTTGCTGCTCGATGTCTTCGCCGACGCGCTCCGCGCCCGGCCTGGTGGATTCGCCGCCGATATCCAGCACGGTCGCTCCCTCGGCGCGCAGCCGCAGCCCGTGCGCGACCGCGTGATCGACGTCGAGGTAGCGTCCGCCATCGCTGAAGGAGTCGGGCGTGACGTTGAGGATGCCCCAGATACCCGTCATCAGCGCGCTGCTCCGGACCCTGCCGCCGCCCCGATCAAGGTGATGAGCTCGGTCCTGGAGACCGCATCCGTGTACTCGCCCCGGGCGGCGATCGTGAGCGTGGAGGTCTCGGTCTGCCGACCACCTCGCATCGTCACACAGCCGTGAGCGGCGTCGAGCACCACGAGCACGCCGCGGGTGTCGAGGTGCTCCGCGATCGTGTCCGCGATCTGCTCTCCGAGTCGTTCCTGTACTTGAGGACGAGCGGCGAGGATCTCGACGACGCGCACCAGCGCACCGAGCCCTACGACCTGCTCACCCGGGAGGTATGCGATGTGGGCGTGACCGGCGAACGGCAGGAGGTGATGCTCGCAGACGGACCGGAATCGGATGTCGCGTAGCAGCACAGCGCCGGAGGGCAGGGTGTCGGGTGCCGGGCCGCGAGAGACGCTGATCGTACGAGCGAGCGGCTCAGCCGGATCTTCTCCGACCCCGGAGAAGAACTCGGAGTACAGCTCCCCCATGCGCGACGGGGTCTGCTTCAGTCCCGGTCGATCCGGGTCCTCGCCGATCGCCTCGAGGAGCTCGCGGGTGAGCCGCTCGACACGCTGTCTGTCGACGGTCACGTCACGCCGTCGCGGGCCGCGGGTTTCCGGCGCCGGCCGAGCCCTGCTGCGTGCGCGGTGCACCGGCCGGGGCCTCGACGGAGGCCGCCAGCGAGACGTCCTTCTTCGGCACTTCGATCGGAGGACGCTCCGACACCGGACGGCCTTCGCTCGAGAGCCACAGCGGGCGCTCCGGGAGCTTCTTGACCTCGGTGAAGATTTCGGCGATCTGGTTGTGGTCGAGGGTCTCCTCTTCGAGCAGAGCCAGAGCGAGCTTGTCGAGGATGTCCCGATTCGCGCTGATCACCTCGTAGGCCTCGTTGTGCGCCTGCTCGATGAGCGCCCGGACCTGGGTGTCGACCCGCTCGGCGATCGTCTCGGAGTACTCACGGCCTCGACCCATGTCGCGGCCGGCGAAGGGCTCGCCACCTTCCGTGCCCAGCTTGACCGGACCGAGTTCGGTGGTCATGCCGTACTCGATGACCATCTTGCGGGCGATCGAGGTCGCCTTCTCGATGTCGTTCGAGGCACCGGTGGTGGGATCGTGGAAGACGATCTCCTCGGCGACGCGGCCGCCCATCGCGTAGGTCAGCTGATCCTGGAGCTCGTTGCGGGTGACCGAGTACTTGTCGTCGATCGGCAGCACCATCGTGTAGCCGAGAGCCTTGCCGCGCGGCAGGATCGTGATCTTGGTCACCGGGTCGGTGTAGTTCATCGCGGCGGCGGCGAGCGCGTGCCCGCCTTCGTGATACGCCGTGATGAGCTTCTCCTTGTCGCGCATCACGCGCGTGCGCCGCTGCGGACCGGCGATCACGCGATCGATGGCCTCATCGAGGGCACGGTTGTCGACCAGCTGCGCATTCGAGCGCGCGGTCAGCAGCGCGGCCTCGTTGAGCACGTTGGCGAGGTCGGCACCGGTGAACCCGGGGGTCTTGCGGGCGACGACCTCGAGGTCAACGTTCTTGGAGAGCGGCTTGCCCTTGCTGTGCACCTCGAGGATCTTCTGACGCCCCTTGAGGTCGGGGGCGTCCACACCGATCTGACGGTCGAATCGACCGGGGCGCAGCAGTGCGGGATCCAGGATGTCCGGACGGTTGGTCGCCGCGATCACGATGACGTTCGCGTTCGGGTCGAACCCGTCCATCTCCACCAGCATCTGGTTGAGGGTCTGTTCGCGCTCATCGTTCCCGCCGCCCATGCCGGCACCGCGGTGACGGCCGACCGCGTCGATCTCGTCGATGAAGATGATCGCCGGCGCGTTCTCCTTGGCCTGGCCGAAGAGGTCACGCACACGTGAGGCGCCGACGCCGACGAACATCTCGACGAAGTCCGATCCGGAGATCGAGTAGAACGGGGCTCCGGCCTCCCCTGCCACCGCGCGGGCGAGGAGCGTCTTGCCCGTTCCGGGAGGGCCGTACAGCAGAACACCCTTCGGAATGCGGGCGCCGATCGCCTGGAACTTGGCGGGGTCCTGCAGGAACTCCTTGATCTCCTGGAGTTCCTCGATGGCCTCGTCGGCACCTGCGACATCGGCGAAGGTGACGGTCGGAGTCTCCTTGCTCACCAGCTTGGCCTTGGACTTGCCGAACTGCATGACCTTGCCGCCGCCGCCCTGCATGGACGAGAGGAGCCACCAGAAGAGGAGGCCCAGCAGCACGAGCGGGAGGAGGAGGGAGAGGAAGCCGTCGAACCAGGTCGCCCGCGGCACCGCGTCGTTGAAGCCGTCCTTGGGAGCGGCCTCGTTGATCGCCGCGACCACCTCGTCGGCGCGAGCGTCGACGTAGTAGAACTGCACGTTCTCGGAGCCTTCGAACGGCTTGGAGAGCGTCATGTCCACACGCTGATCACCGTCGGTGGTCACCACCTCGGTGACGGTGGTGCCGGAGAGGAGCTTGAGCCCCTCCTGCGTCGTGATCTGCTTGGGCGCACCCAGATTCGAGATCAGCAGGAATCCGCCGAAGAGCAGCACGCCGATCAGCGCGACGTAGATCAGCGGATTCCGGGTGAGCTTCTTCACATCCATGATCGGATCAGCGTATCGCGCGCGCCCTAGGGGGGCGCTGTGCGTTCACCCACGGCGTACCCCGGCAGCACGCCCGTCTGTGCAGGCGTCAGGAGTACAGGCGTCAGGAGTAGACGTGCGGCGCGAGCACGGCGACGTCGCGCAGGTTGCGGTAGCGCTCGTCGAAGTCGAGCCCGTACCCGACGACGAAGTCGGTGGGGATGTCGAAGCCGACGTACTTGCAGTCGATGACGACTTTCGCGGCCTCGGGCTTGCGCAGCAGCGCCAGCACCTCGATCGACTCGGCCCCTCGGGAGCCGAAGTTCTCGAGCAGCCAGCTGAGCGTGAGACCGGAATCGATGATGTCCTCGACGATCAGGACGTGCTTGCCGTTGAGGTCGGTGTCGAGGTCTTTGCGGATCTGCACGACACCGCTCGACTTGGTGCTCGCGCCGTAGCTCGAGACCGCCATCCAGTCCATCGGGGCGTGGAACGGCAGCGCCCGCGCGAAATCGGCCATCACCATGACGGCACCTTTGAGGACGCCGACGAGGACGAGGTCCTTGCCCTCGTAGTCCCGGGCGACCTGCGCCGCCAGCTCCTCGAGCTTGGCGAGGATCTCCTCCTCGGTGACGAGGATCTGTGCAAGGTCGTCCTGGATCTCCGCGGCGCGCATGGATCGATTTTAGGCGACGCCACCCCATGCTCCGGTATCCCCCACTACTGTGAGCGGTGACGCGGGCGGACGCCCCTGAGGGAAGGACTCACCATGGCTCTTGACGACATCCTCGCGCAGATACCGATCGACGACATCGCGCAGAAGCTGGGGGTCTCGCGAGACGAGGCGAAGGTCGCGGTCGAGCAGGGCGGTGCCGTACTGCTGGGCGGCCTCGCGAAGAACGCGGAGACCGACGAAGGCTCCGCAGCGATCCAGAACGCGCTGAAGAAGCACGAGGGCGGCACGGGCGCCGCGAACGTGGATGACATCGATCAAGCCGACGGCGGCAAGATCGTCGCGCACATCCTCGGCTCGAAAGAGAAGGAGGTCACGAAGGAGCTCACGGAGTCGAAGGCGACTCCGGGCATCGATTTCGGCAAGCTCCTCCCCATCCTGGCGCCGATCGTGATGGGCCTCATCGCCAACGCGAACAAGGACAAGAAGAGCGAGACGGCGGCGGGAGAGGAGGGATCCGGCGGGATCGGTGACCTCATCGGCGGCCTCCTCGGCGGCTCCGGCTCCGGCTCGGGCTCGGGCGGCATCGGCGACGTGATCGGCGGCCTGCTCGGCGGCGGCAACGGCAGCGGATCGGGCGGCATCGACCTCGGCGGCATCCTGGGCGGTCTCTTCGGCGGCAAGAAATAGGGCTCGTACGCTCCATCCGGTCGCGGGTGAGTCCGCCCGCTGCGGACCTCGCTCAGCGACCGGATGCGGTGAAGACGATGCGCCCACCCCGGCGCACGGCCGCGCACTCGGGCAGGTCGATCGGCCCCTGACCGTTCCAGTCGGTCACGAGCCGTGCGACCTCGATGGTCTGCGTCCTCGTCAGGCTGACGCCGAACTCGCTGTCGACGACGAGGCGGATGATCCGGTTGCGCAGCGCCGCCGGGTTGGCGGCGAGCGCTGCCACGCTGACCGAGATTCCCGCCTCGGCGTGCTCGACGATGTCTTCGATCGTCTCGTGGATCATCTCGTCGAAGGCCTCCGCATCCTCCCGCAGCTGCTCGGCGGTGCGCACGAGCGCTTCGGCGATGCCCGGTCCGAGTTCCGCCTCGAGCACCGGGAGCACGTGCTCACGCACCCGAACCCGGGCATAGCGGTCGTCACGGTTGTGCGGATCTTCCCACGGCGTGAGAGCGGAGGCGACGCAGAAGGCCCGGGTCGTCTCCCGGCGCACACCGAGCAAGGGGCGCACCCACCGCACACCGTCGCTGTCTTCGCGAACCGGTGCCATGCCCTGCAGGCTGGTGGCCCCCGATCCGCGAGCGAGACCGAGGAGAACCGTCTCCGCCTGGTCATCGAGCGTGTGTCCGAGGAGGACCGCTGCGGCACGGACGTCGGCCGCCGCATCGCGCAGCACGCCGTAGCGAGCCTCCCGCGCCGCGGCCTCCGGTCCGCCCTCCCCGGCGACGTCGACGCGCACGATCAGCGGGTCGAGACCGAGCGCCGTCGCCGCCTGCGCCGCCTGCGAAGCCACCGCTTCGGATCCTTCCTGCAGACCGTGGTCGACGGTGAGCGAGGCTGCGCGGAGGCCGAGCTTGGGGACCTCGAAGGCCGTGGCGGCCGCGAGCGCGAGGGAATCGGCTCCTCCCGAGAGGGCGACGATGACCGTCGAGCCCTCGGGTAGGCCGGCCAGTGCGGTGCGCACGGCCAGACGGACCTCGGCGATGGCGGGAGACAGGGAAGGCACGGTTCCACGGTAGGGCACGGCTTCGGTCCGTGCGCCCGTGATCCCTCGGGGCTATCCTGACGCCGTGACCGCTCAGTCCCGCGCGCAGCCGTTCCGCACCGAACGCTTCAAGGCGTTCGTCGATGCCGTGGTGGCGATCGCGATGACGTTGCTCATCCTGCCGTTGTTGGAGTCCGTCTCCGACGCGGCCTCCGGGAGACTGACGACCGCGGAGTTCTTCGCCGAGCACTCTGCCCAGCTGGTGAGCTTCGCTTTGAGCTTCGTCCTCATCGCGACGTTCTGGATGGGGCACCACAGTCAGTATCGCGATGTGCAGCTGATCACGACACCGCTCCTGTGGATCAACGTCGCCTGGATGGCGACGATCGTCTGGCTTCCCGTGCCGACCGCGATGCTCGGTCAGCTGGACGCGGACGCGCTCCAGGCCGTCGTCTATATCGGGACCTTGATCCTGACGCAGGTCACGACGTTGGCGGGGTGGATGTATCTGCGTCGCCACCCCGACCTCACGACGGCGCCGGCGGTGGTGCTGCGGGCAGGAGTCGCGGGAGACCTGGCCGCGATCATCCTGTTCGCCGTCGCCCTGGTGATCGCCGCGCTCACTGTGCCCAACGGCTATTTCGCCTTGCTCCTGCTGCTGTTGACCGGCCCGCTCTCGCGTCTGCTCGGGCGCATCGCGCGCCGTCGTGGGCGGGCGTCGCAGGCCGAAGAGCCGCGGGTAGGCTAGTCCGCGGTATCCAACCGAACTTTTCCTGAGGAGTACACGCATGGGCGCACACGACGCCGTCATCGAGATCCCGCGCGGCAGCCGCGTGAAGTACGAGGTCGACCACGAGACCGGACGAGTGCACCTCGACCGCGTGCTCTACACCACCTTCGGCTACCCGGCCGACTACGGCTACTTCGACAACACGCTCGGTGAGGACGGGGACCCGCTCGACGTGCTCGTGCTGCTGGACCACGCGATCTACCCGGGCGTCGTCGTCGAGGTCCGTCCCGTCGCGGTGCTCAAGATGAGCGACGAGGCCGGCGGAGACGACAAGCTGGTCGCCGTGCTCTCGAAGGATCCTCGCTGGGCGCACATCCAGGACATCGACGACATCGCCGAGTACACGAAGAAGGAGATCGCGCACTTCTTCGAGCACTACAAGGACCTCGAGCCCAACAAGTGGGTCAAGGTCGACGAGTGGGGGAACGCCGCCGAAGCGCAGCGCATCCTCGACGAGGCGATCGTGCGTTTCGGCGAGCAGGGTCACTGATCCCCGCGCATACGACGAGAAGACCCCCGGTTCCGCACTGCGGCCGGGGGTCTTCTGGTCTGAGACGAAGCGGTGATCAGGCGGAGACGCCGTGCCGGGCGAGGAACTGCACCGGGTTGATGGCGCTGCCGCGGTCGTAGACCTCGAAGTGCAGGTGGCAGCCGAACGAGCGCCCGGTGTTGCCCGCATAGGCGATGACCTGACCGGAGCGCACCCACTGGCCCGATCGCACGAGGATGCCTCCGTCGCGGATGTGCGCGTAGCCGGTGCCGATGCCCCCGCCGTGCTGGATGCGGATGTAGTTGCCGTAGCCGCCGTTGTAGCCCGCATAGTCGACCGTGCCGGACTGCGCGGCGTAGATCGCCGCGCCGCAACCGTTCGCGAAGTCCGTGCCGTAGTGGAAGCTCGAGGAGCAGCCCTGCGGACCGCACTGCTGCGAACGGGGCCCGTAGCCTGAGCTCTTGCCGCCGCCGTGAGGACGGCACCAGCCACCACTGCCCTGGGAGCCACCGCCCCCGCCACCGCCGTTGCCGGCCGCCGCGGCCGCGGCCTCTGCGGCCTCGCGTTCCTTGCGCTTCTTCTCCTCGGCAGCGACACCGGCCTTGTAGCCCTCGACCGTCTTGGTCGTCGCGTCCTTGAGCGCGGCGAGCTGCGCCTGCATCGTGGCGAGGTTCGCGGACTGCTCGTCGAGCGCGGCCTGAGCGGCATCGGCAGCCTGCTGAGCGACGACCATCTTCTCTTCCGCGATCTTCTGCAGGCGGTCGCGCTCGTCGCGGGCGACCACAGCCTGATCGCTCATCGACTGCGCGGAGTTCCGGGCGGCGACCGCGTCGTCGTACACCGACTGGTTGTACTCGAACAGCTTGTCCATGGTGCCCAGTCGCGCGAGCAACTGGTCGGCGTTGTCGGCGGAGCCGGTGAAGAGCAGCTCGAGAGAGGTGTCGTCACCACCGTTGCGGTACAGCTGCGCGGCGACCTGGCCCGCCTTCTTCGCGGATGCGTCGGCCTTCGCGGATTGCTCGTCGGCCTTCGCCTGCAGCGAATCGGCCTCGGTGGAAGCCGCGAAGAACTTCTGCTGCGCCTCGTAGAACTCATCCGCGGCGACCTTCGCAGCCGCCTGGGTCTCGGCGACCTTCTGGGTCAGGGACTGGATGAGGCCCTCGATGCGGGTGACCTCGGCGGCCTTGGCGGCCTCGCTCTTCTTGGCCCGCTGCACGTCGTCCCAGCTCGGGTAGGTCGCGGCGTAGGCGGCGGAGACTCCCTGGGAGATGCCGAAGGCGCTGAGCGCGACGACGCTGAGCACGCCGAGGCCGAGAGCGCCTCGGCGGCTGAGGCCGTCTTTGCCGAATGCTCGGCGTTCTGCAGGACTGGGCGCGCAGCCGCAATCATCTGAAGCCGCGGCAACCGCAGCATCCAGACTGGTCTGGTCGTCGTTCACGCGGCCCCTTCCGCCGGTTTCACAAATGCCACACTAACAACAACTTTCACATCCGCACCAGAGTCGATCCGACGACTGTGATCGCACGTCTGACCGTCCCATCGTCCTCCTGAAACACGCCCGGGGGTAGACGCCTCGCCCTCGATTCGCGATTTGCCCGGATCATCCCTTATGCTTGAGCGTCGGCAAGGAAGTCCTCCGGGACTGACTCGGCCCCATCGTTTAGCGGCCTAGGACGCCGCCCTTTCACGGCGGTAGCACGGGTTCGAATCCCGTTGGGGTCACTCCTTCCGATACAATTGAAAACAAGTATGGCCCTGTAGCGCAGTTGGTTAGCGTGCCGCCCTGTCACGGCGGAGGTCGCGGGTTCAAGTCCCGTCAGGGTCGCTCCGTGCGATGAGCTCTTTCTTCGGAGAGGGCTCTTCGTCTAGGACGCGACAGGTTCGCCGGTCGCGCGGCTCTGTAGCTCAGTTGGTAGAGCGTTCGACTGAAAATCGAAAGGTCACCGGATCGATGCCGGTCGGAGCCACACGAGTGATCGTTACAATCACTCCAGAAACCCTCGCCTAGCTTCTACATGGCGGGGGTTTTGCTTTGCCCTGGGTCACAGGGCGTCCAGAGCGTTCCGCGCGAGTTTCGCTGCCCCTGCTGCCGCCTCCACCCGCTCTGCGGCGGCCGAGCGACGCTCCTGCATCGCCGGCAGGTCTCGTTCGACGTGGCTCACCGCCGCGCGGATCCGGTCGAGTTCCGCCTCGAGCTCTTCCGCTCTCCCGGCGAGCTCGGCCGCGCGATCACGGAGCGTCTGCAATTCCGCGTCCCGCTTCGCAAGTTCCCGCTCCGCAGCAGCCCGCTCCTTCTCGGTCTCGGCAACGCGACGTTCGGCTTCTCTCCGCGCCCGCCGCTCCTGCAACTCGTCCGGCGGTCGCTGCGGAGCGGGTTCCCGCACGTCGACCTCGCCGGCCACCGCGTCGCGGATGTCTGCGGCCGACGCCGCGGGGTCGAGCGCTCGAATCAGCCGCCCGGAGGCCACCGCAGCCGCAGCCAGGGGGTCGAAGAAGGCCGCCGAGATGCTGTGCTCGACGGCTTCCCGCGTCGCGGGGGTGATGCGTTCGCCGCGGGAACCGGCCAGCTCGGCCGCCATCTCCGCGAGACGCCGCGTGAGCACGCGGCGCTCTCTGCCGAGCTTGGCCAGCGCGGGCGCATCCAGGTCGTCCTGTGCCTCGCGCAGTTCGGCTGCCAGTCGCAGCGCTTCCCCGAGCTGTCCCGCTCGCTCGTGCGCGAAGACGTTCACGACCCAGGCGGCGATCGAGGGCTTGCGCAGCGCGAGGATGCGGGACGTGAGCTCCGCGTCGTCGACCTCGGCGGCACGGTCCTTTCGGGACGTCACGAAAGCCTCCGGTGGACCCATGTACAGCGCGGCCGCGATCTCCTCGAAGACGGGGTCGGCCATGCGCCCACGATACGCCGCTCTGCTTTTCGGCGAGGAACCTCGACTCGACGCCGCTACTCGATCGCCAGCTGGTCGGCCCAGTCCGCACTGATCAGCGACCTCGTGCCCACCTTCCCGTTGCCGAGACCCGGGTAGAGGTAGAGCTGACCGGCGGCGGTGCGTGCGACCAGATCGGCGAGACCGTCGCCGTTGTAGTCGACGCCTCCGGTCAGGGCGGTGAACTCCACCCACCCCGAACCGACCTCGCGTCGCGTGCCGAACGTCCCGGGAAGACCCGGATAGAAATAGAGCGTTCCGAGACCGTCGACCGCCATCAGATCGCCGCGCCCATCGTTGTCGAAGTCGCCACCGACGAGGAAGTGGAACGACTCCCATCCGCCACCGAGCGTGATGTTCGGGGACCCGAACCTTCCGGATCCGTCACCGCGATAGATGGTAAGGGTGCCGGATGAGTTGACACCCAGGACGTCCTGTTGCCCGTCGCCCGTGTAGTCGGCTCCGGAGACCACATGATGCATGCCGTACCACCCGTTGCCGACCTGTACGGCTGAAGTGAATCTGCCTGCGCCGTTACCCGCATAGAACTCGAGTGCACTGTCGGAGCGTGCCACGAGGATGTCGGCCTTGCCGTCGTTGTTGAAGTCACCGTGGGTGAGATGCCTACGGGTGTCACCCCACCCCGCAGATATGGTCGTGCCCGCGGCGAAACGCCCCGCACCCGTGCCCGGCCGGAGACGGAGGTCACCGTTTCCGGCGATCTCCAGCAGGTCGGCGTTCTGGTCGCCGGTGTAGTCGGCCGAGACGACACCGGGAGCCTGTCCGTCCCCCAAGCCGGGGAAGTATAGGGGAAGCGAGGCACCGCGCACGACGTTCGAGAGGCAGACGAACCCGTTGTTGACCGCGGTGTACACCGCACCTCTGAGCCGCACCTCGAAGTGCAGATGGTACGCCGGGGAGTTGCCCGTGTTGCCGACGACGCCGATCTGCTGGCCGCGGACCACCCTGGTGCCAGGGGCATACATCCCCGACGACGCCATGTGCGCGTACCTCGTGACGTAGCCGCCGGCGTGCTCGACGTCGGTGTAGTTGCCGTAGCCGCTGTTCGCCGTGCGCGACTTGATGACACCGTCGTAGGCCGCGACGATCGGCGTGCCGCCTGCTCCGGAGATGTCGATGCCGTCGTGTGCGCGATAGTTACCCCGACAGCCGTCGCCGACCTTCGACTGGATGTTGCCCGAGGCTGGATAGACCATTTGGGGAGCGCTGGCCGCGGTCGCGGTCATGCCCGCCGACAACGGAGGTGCCGATACACCGACCACGAGGGCGAGCACGGTCGCGATCCCGATGCGACCGAGACGCACGCGGGATGGTCGCTTCATCTCGAAGTTCTCTCTTGCTCGGCGGCCCCAGGGACATGATGTCCTCCGCCGTCACCGTACCAGTGCGGGGGAAGTCTCCCGCGAGCGCCGCCGTGGAACCGATGGATCCGCAGCCGCGGGGCTCCGTCCTGGTCAGACCAGGTCGTATTCTCCTCCGTACGATGTGTCGTCGCCGTCGTCGCGCCCATCCTCGTCGGCAGTCGAGGTCGAGATCATGACCTGTGTGGTCGAACTGATCAGGACACTCACCGACCGCTCCCCTGCGACGTCGAATTCGACGAATCCGCCGCCCGCGCGAACGGCCTCTTCGATCCTCCGTCTGAGGTCCGCGACTTCCTGCCCCTCTGCCAGGAAGTACTCCGTCTCGTTGAGCGCGATCCGCGCGCGCATGATCGTGTACATCTCGCCTCCGGTCGTCGTCATCTTCTTCCGGTTCGCTGACGACGCTATGCGACTCGACTCTTCGGCGGAAAGGGGTTGCGCCGCGGGCCGAGAGGAGGCAGGGAGCCACCGACCGGTCCCCGGGCGAGGTCATACGCGCCCCCGCAGACCGGCAAATCCAGACTCACAACTTCCAGCCGTCGCAAGTAGGCTGGGAGGGGTGCCTCGCCGGTCCGGACCTTCGCCGGTCATCGCGGCGTGAGACCAGACGACCTCCTCCTTCGGTCGCACGGTCCCGTACTTCGGGATGGAGCCGCAGCCCCGCCGTGTGTCCACGCCAGAAAGGCAACAACCTCATGAGCGATTCCCCTGGAACCGCCGGCCGCGACGACGAGCGCTCGCCGGACTTCTTCGACCAGCTGATCGAGACCACGCCGCGCGACCAGCAGGGCGCATTCACAGTTGGCTTCCGCGGCTACGACAAGGGCGAGGTCGACGCTGCGCTCGCGGCCCTCCGCAACCAGCTGAAGCAGGCAGCCGCCGACGTCGCCGAGGCGCAGGCGCGCGAAGAGGATGCCGTCGAAGCCGTCCGCGAAGAGGAGCGCAAGGCCCGCGAAGCTCTGGAGAGCGAGTTGGCGGCCGCGAACGCCAAGGCCTCGGATGCCGAGCAGCAGGTCGCCACTCTCACCTCCGAGCTCGTCGACACTCCGCAGGCCGACGGCGAAGAGGCCCCGTCGCGTCAGCAGTTCGAGGCGATCCTCCGTGTCGCCGAGGAGCAGGCGAACGTACTCATCCAGAACGCGGCGGTGCAGGCCGACCGCCTGATGACCTCTGCCCGTGAGGAAGTGACCGCGCAGCGCGCCGAGGCCGAGGCCGACGCCGAGCGGATCACCGCTCAGGCGGAACGCGACGCCGACCAGGTGCGGCTGAAGATGGACACCGAGTACACCGCGCACGAGGCTCGCATCGAGCGAGAAGCCGCGCACGCCGCGGAAAAGGTGAACCAGGCCGCGCAGGAGGCCACCGCGATCCGCACCGAGGCCGAGAAGGGCGCCGCAGCGCTCCGCTCCCTCGTGACCCGGGAGACGACCCAGCTGCGCGCCGACGCCGAGCGCGACGTCCGTGACATGAACGCTCGGGTGCTCGAGTTCGAGGAGACCCTCACTCGCCGGCAGGACGACGCGCAGCAGGAGTTCCTCGTCCTGCACAACCAGGCCGTGGCACATGCCGAGCGCATCACCAACGACGCCAACGAGCAGGTCTCCGCATCGCTCGAACACGCTCAGCGCATCTCGGCACGGGCGGAGGACTACGAGCGCCTGACCCGTTCGCAGGCGCAGGCGATCGAAGCCGAGGCCCAGGTTCGTGCTCGGGAGACCCTCGAACGCGCTCGGGCGAAGGCGCAGAAGATCGTCGATTCCGTCACCGGCCACACGACGGCGGTGCTCCACGACGCGGAGGACCGCACGCGCCAGCTGCGGTGGCAGCAGCAGCAGCTTTCGAGCTTCATGGCCGAGGTGCGCGAGCTGATCCGTCCCGACGGCATCTTCTCCGATGACGCGCTGTCGCCGGAGATCACGGGCGCGGAAGCGCCCGTCGAGCCGGCGACGGCGGAGGCCGTCGCTGACGAGACTCCGGAAGAGACCTTCCTCGGCGATGAGGTCCTCGAAGACGAACTCGACGATGACCGCCCACTCGAGAAGATCACGATCGACGTGGTGGAGACGAAGAAGAAGTCCTCCAAGTAGTCACGCAGACGCGAGAGGCGCGAGCAGGGGGTTCCTGGGTCAGTGTCATGTCGCATCCTTCTCTTGTCGTACTGCAGGGGGTGGACATCGAGGTCGAGGTGCTCGGCGAGAGGGAAT
>NZ_JAIVLG010000011.1 GCF_020524545.1 Microbacterium paraoxydans
AGGCGCGAGCAGGGGGTTCCTGCTCGCGCCTCTCGCGTCTGCGGACGGATCGGGTCCGGTGGACGGGACTACGCGCGACCGAACTGCGCGGCTGCCGGGCAGTCGAACGGGTCAGCACCGGCGGCGAGGCCGACACGGTTGAGGTACTCGATCACGATCAGGTACGAGCGCCCGAGGCTGGTCTCCGTGTAGGGCACGTCGTTCGCGGCGCAGTAGTCGCGCACGATCTCGCGCGCCTTTGCCAGGTGCGGACGCGGCATGCTCGGGAAGAGGTGGTGCTCCACCTGGTAGTTCAACCCGCCCATGAGCCAGGTCGTCCACCATCCCCCGCTGATGTTGCGGGAGGTGCGGACCTGCTTGGTGAAGAAGTCGAGACGGGCGGCGGGATCGACGATCGGCATGCCCTTGTGGTTCGGCGCGAACGCGGCTCCCATGTAGACGCCGAAGACCGCGAACTGCACGCCCATGAAGGCGAAAGCCATGCCGAGGGGGAGCATCAGGAACACGGGCACGAGGATGAGGGCGAACCGGAGCGCGATGATGCTCAGCTCGGTCCAGCGCCCCTTCACGTTCTTGGTCGTCAGGAGGTACTTCAGGCCGAGGAAGTGGAGGTTCAGCCCCTCGAGCGTGAGCAGGGGGAAGAAGAGCCAGCCCTGCTTTCGGGTGATCAGCTTGATCAAACCCTTGGCCTTCGCAGCGTCCTCCTCGAGGAACGAGATGGTGTCGACCTCGATGTCGGGGTCCTTGCCCACCTGGTTCGGGTTGCCGTGGTGCTTGGTGTGCTTCGAGTCCCACCACGAATAGCTCATGCCGATGCTGGCGATCACGATGCGGGCGAGCGTGAAGTTCGCGGGCCCCGTCGTGAGTATCTGGCGGTGTGCGGCCTCGTGTCCGAGGAAGGCGATCTGCGTCAGGACGAGACCGAGCCCCGCGGCGATGAGCAGCTGGAACCAGCTGTCGCCGAGCAGGATGAAGCCCGTGATGAGGCCACCGAGGGCCACGGCGATGCCTGTGGCCACGAAGACGTAGAACCACCGCGTCCGTCCCAGGAGGCCGGTCTCCTTGACCACCTGCGAGACCTGCTTGTACGCCTTGGCCATCGGCGGGAAATCCGCATTGCCGGAGTACGTCTGACGAATCGGGCCCAGCGTTGCCGCGGTCGGTTCGATCTGTGTGATGGAGATGATCTTCTCCTGACGTTCGGAGCCCTTGAGCTGTGAAAGCCCAAGGCAGCCGCCCAACGCTTACCTCACAGTAGCCCGAGCCGCATACGCGTCAGGGAATACATCGGAACCTCACGACGAGCCCCCAGGCGCACTCCGGCCCAGTGGTGAGCCGCTCCGTCAGGCGCGGGCGCGGCGAGCACGGCGCCGCCAGGCTCGCGGCAGGAAACCTGAACCGGCCGGGGCCGGCTCCTGTGCGTCTTCGAGGGCACGGAAAGCCTCATGGAGAGAGCCGAACGCGCCGAGCTCTGCGCCGTGGTTGTCGCGTACGAGATGGGCGCTGCCGTCGAACTCGACGAAACCAGCGAATTCGCCGGCGCGGGTTGCGACGTGGACGTCGGTGTCGGCCTGCTTCCAGGTCAACGGATCGGATGGAGGAAGGGTGGTCGTGCTCATGGTCATGCTCATTGCTGTGTGGCGGGCACGCGTGGGCGCTCCGCAAGATGTGAGATCGAGGGCGGATTCCGCACGCGTCGATGTGCGCGGTCCGTGATGGCCCTGATCAGTGGCGACGTGGCGGCCGAGAGGGGCGATGCACACACGTTGCATGGCCATCATAGCAGACCGTCCTCCCGACCCCGCTTCGCTATGCCTCCGCTGTATCGCTCGACGCCACCGGCGGCCTCAGCACCAGCACGACGACGACCCCGACGAGGATCAACGCGGTCAGCGTGACCGGAACCGGGAGCACCGGGTCCAGCAGTACGAGCAACGCAGCGATCGGGACGACGGTGTTCACCACACGGTCGGCGTTC
The DNA here is from genome assembly GCF_020524545.1 of Microbacterium paraoxydans. GTDB lineage: Bacteria > Actinomycetota > Actinomycetes > Actinomycetales > Microbacteriaceae > Microbacterium > Microbacterium paraoxydans_C. The sequence continues at coordinate 1,979 of NZ_JAIVLG010000011.1, forward strand.
TCGCGGATCGCGATCCACCAGATACCCAAGAGGAAGACCGCGATCGGGATGGTGACGGTGAACGAGGCGGCGACGTTGGACAGGTGGCTCTCGCCGGTCAGGACGTCGAGTTCGACCTCGATCCCCGCCGAGAAGGCCGCAGCTGCCGCGAAGACGAAGTAGTGCGTGTAGCCGTAGCGCAGCGAACGCCGGAAGCTCGTGATGGCGCGGTGGTGGGGCGGCCAGAAGTAGATCCACCACAGCGAGGCCGTGACGACGAGTGTGAGGACGGAGATCGCGATCAGCGGACCGAGACTGTCGACCTCCTCGATCGCCTCGATGATCGCGTTCGCGGAGGCGAGAAGACTCTCGCCCAGCACGATCAGAGTGAAGAGGCCGTAACGCTCCGTGATGTGGTGAGGATGCCACGGCGTCTGCTTCCGATACTCCGCGAACACCGGGATGCCGATCTCGATCAGCGCGAAGACGACGAACGCCGCGATCTGCCAGGGTCCGCTCGGGACCAGGAGGAACAGGATCCAGAGCACCTGCACCGCGGCGATGCCGAACGCGTACCGTCGTGTCGCCGTACGCAACGACCCCGCCGAGCGTGATGCCCGAAGCCACTGCGTCACCATCGCGGTGCGCATGACGACGTACCCGACGACAGGGATCGTGAAATCACCGTCGGAGAACGCCCGCGGGATGCCCGCCGCGAGCACGAGGACCCCACCCATCTGCACGAAAGTCGTCCCGCGATAGAGCCAGTCGTCGGTGTCGAACGACGTCGCGAACCAGGTGAAGTTCATCCAGGCCCACCAGATCGCGAAGAACAGCATCGCGTAGGAGGTGATGCCGTGCAGGAAGTCACCATGGCTCAGCGCATGGTGCAACTGAGCGGAAGCGATGCTCACCGCGACGACGAAGACGAGATCGAAGAACAGCTCGAGCGTGCTCGCGGTGCGGTGCGGCTGGGCAGGATCGCGAGGCAGCATCGTGCGGAGGCGGAAGCGTGCAGTGGTCGGGTTCGCGGTCACGGCGACAGGATAGCGCCAGCGTCCCGCGTCGTCGGAGACTCGATTCGTTCCATCGCCACAATTGTCTTCCCCTCGCGGACTCCATCCGCTACAGTGATCAACGTCTGCAGTGCCTGCTGCAAGCAACCGCCGTTTAGGGACGGTGGGATGCGGTCCGTGATGTGGGATCACGGTGAACCAGCAGGACCCGAGGGGTCGGGACGCAGACGGATGCCGTGAACGTGGGGTTCACGGTTTGGGGAATCTGGGGAATCAAATGACGCACTGGGGAATCCTGCGTACATTCACGGCTCATGGGGCCTCGGCATGACTTCCGTCGAGGATGCTCTGAGCATCACTCGCACGGGCTTCGTGCCGGTCGCGGCTCCGCGAGCCACCAAGTCGGCGACGCGAACGGTGGTCACACCGCGCGCCTCGGCGACATTGGAACGACGTCGGCAGTGGGAGCGCGGCTATCGGATGCGCCTGCGGATCACGGATGCGGCTGTCATCCTGTTCGCGGTCGGCCTGACGGCCGCGATCCAACTGATCACCGACGTCTGGGCCGCCGAAGCGCTGCGCGACGCGGCGTTTCTCGGCCTCGCCTGGTATCTGATGCTGTCGGCCCTCAACACCCGGGCGGCCGCCATCTTCGGATCCGGGGCCATCGAGTACCGTCGTGTGGCACACGCCGGCGGTCTCGCCTTCGGTATCACCGCGATCGCGGGCGTCCTCCTGGAGTGGGAAGGACTGCAGCCGCTGTTCTTCGCCGCACTCCCGGTCGGGATGCTCGGGCTCCTCGTCGCACGCTGGTCCTGGCGCCGCTGGCTGCAGCAGCAGCGCTTGAGAGGACAGTACGCGTCGAGGACCCTGGTCGTCGGTGCCACCGAAGACGTCGAGTACGTGATCAAGTCTCTTCAGAAGGGCGAAGAGAACGGCTACCACGTCGTGGGGACGACACTGCTGGATCGCAACGCCGGCGCGCTCGCCGTCGGGGAGAGCATCTACCCGGTCGTGGGCAATCTCAACACCGTCGCCGCAGCGGCGACGCACCTCGGGGCGGACACCATCATCGTGGCGAGCCGCCCCGAGGGTGAGCCCGACTTCATCAAACAGCTCAGCTGGGAACTTGAGGGAACCGCGGCCGAACTGGTGCTGTCAAGCCGTCTGACAGACGTCGCCGGGCCTCGCGTCTCGCTTCGGCAGGTCGACGGCCTGCCGCTGATCCAGGTGAAGATCCCGACCTATGAAGGCGGGGTCCACATGCTCAAGCGGGCTCTCGACATCGCTGTCGCGACAGTCGCACTGATCCCGATCGCCGCGATCACCCCGGTACTCGCCCTACTCGTCAAGCTCGACTCGCCGGGCCCCGTGTTCTTCTTCCAGGAGCGCGTAGGTCGCGACGGACGCACATTCAAGATGGTCAAGTTCCGCTCGATGAAGACCGACGCCGAGCAGCAGCTGGCCGCGCTCAAGGAGCAGAACGACGGCGCCGGTCTGCTCTTCAAGATGAAGGACGACCCGCGTGTCACTCGTGTGGGCAAGGTCCTGCGCAAGCTGTCGCTCGACGAGCTGCCCCAGTTCTGGAACGTGCTGACCGGCGACATGAGCGTCGTCGGTCCCCGTCCGCCTCTGCAGAGCGAGGTCACAGCCTACGACGGGACCGTGTTCCGCCGCCTCTACATCAAGCCCGGCATCACCGGCCTTTGGCAGGTGTCCGGACGCAGCGACTTGTCCTGGGACGAGAGCGTGCGCCTCGACCTGCACTATGTCGAGAACTGGTCGGTCATGAATGACCTGCAGATCATGTGGCGCACCGCCAAGGTCATGGTCCAGCCGAGCGGAGCATACTGATGGAGACCACGGAACAGGTCGAGCCTGCCGAGACATCGCGCCGTCGTCGCACGCGCTGGATCGCGGTCGCAGTTGCCGCGGTCCTCGCTCTCGTGGCCGGTGGCATCGGAGTGGCTCTCGTCGTGAGCAACGGAACAACCCCGCAGGCGTCCCCGACGTCCACACCGGTCGATGACGGCGACGCCGGCAAAGATGCGTCCGAAGAGCCGCTCACCACAATCCCCGCAATCGTCTCCGGGCCGCTGAGCGATGACGAGGACGCGGAGGTCGGGCGTGCCACAGCCGCAGCTGACGCGGTAGTCGCCGCGCTGGACGAAGTTGCCCAGCGCGGTGACGGGTCCGCCGTCGGAGTCGAAGCGGTCGCCACCGGGTGGGTCCTCGGCGAGGTGCAGTCGCACGCTCGAGAACAATTCGATCTCGGCTACAAACAGACCGGCGACGCCAAAGTGACCTCGGTCACGGCGACGGCAGTCGATCTGTCGTCCAGCCCGGCAACCATCATGCTGAAGGTCTGCGTCGATGTCTCAGACATCGACGTGACCGATGCGGCAGGCAATTCTCTCAAGGACTCGCTGTACAACCCGGGCCGGCCCGTGGCCCACCTCTATGGGGCTGTCTTCGAAGACAAAACCTGGAAGATCTCGTCCCATGAAATCCCGGATGTCCAGGACTGCGACGCAGCCTGATCCGTTGGACCCGACACTCGAAGAAGGACTTCCGATGAACATCAAAGCAACAACGCGGGGAAAGAACCCAGCCCGCGTGGCCGCGGGCGCGATCGTCGCCGCGGCCGCCCTCGTGGGCTCGCTGCTCACGCCGCTCGCCGCCGCGTCGGCGACTGTTCCGCTCCCTGACGGCCTGTCACAGGAGACTGCTGCCGCCTCGTGCTGGGAGATCAAGCAGAACTATCCGCAGTCCACTGACGGGGTTTACTGGCTGGTCACGCCCAGCCTGGTCGCACCGGACCAGTTCTACTGCGACCAGACGACCTCCGGCGGCGGATGGGTTCTCATCGGCCGCGGCCGAGAGGGATGGAAAGAGGGATACAACGGGCTGCGCACCGCCGCACAGATCCGCAACACTCCCAGTGGAACCGACGCCTTCCAGCCCGCGCAACTGCCAGCAGCAACCGTGGACGGGCTCCTCAACGGTGGTCGCGTCGATGCACTGAGCGACGGCATCCGCTTGCGTCGAGCCACCAACACTGCCGGGACCAGCTGGCAGGAGGCGCGGTTCACGTTCACGCAGCGCGACCGCTGGGTGTGGACGTTCGGTGCCGAGCACCGCGTCAAGAACTACAACTTCGACGGATCGACCGGCTCCGGTGGTCAGACGAACAACTTCGGCAGCAATAACGGGCTGCGCCGCGTCGTCTTCAGCGAGCAGGCGTCACACAACTACCTCAACGGATGGGCCTACGGCTCCGGCCAAGGCGGAAGCACCTCGGACACTTCGTACCTGTGGGCTCCGTCAGGACAGTCGTACGCGCGTCCGTTCACCCAGGTGTTCCTGCGCCCGCAGCTCAAGATCGCCGACCTCGATTTCGGCAGCATCCCGGCGACGGGAAGCTCAGCCACCACCGTGGCGGCGATTCCCGAAAGCGATGCGATGCCCACGGTGTGGGGCGTCTCCGGCTTCGCCAATGGGAGCAGCGGCGAACTCAACACCGAAGTCGCTGAGTTCGGCGAGGTCGACGGCAAGGTCTTCGTCGGAGGTAACTTCCGCTACGTCCAGCGGAACGAAGGCGGCTCCGGACAGGTGGAGCAGCCGTACATCGCAGCGTTCGATGTTAACACCGGCGAATGGGTATCGTCGTTCAGGCCGCAGCTCAACGGACAGGTGAAGGCGATCGTCGGTCTCCCCGACGGGCGCCTCGCCATCGGGGGCCAGTTCTCCTCCGTCAACGGCACCGCTCAGGCAGGAATCGCGATCCTCGACCCCACCACGGGGCAACTCTCTGGGTGGCAGGTGGCGGCCGAACACCGGGCGACCGGAAGCGTGCCGTACATCCGAGACCTCGATGTACAGGACAATTTCCTCTACGTCGCCGGATCGCTCACGCACTTGAGTGCGGTCGGCTCGACCACGAGCGCGAGCACATGGAACGGTGGCCGGATCGACCTGACAACCGGCCGTCCCGACATTCACTGGAACGCCTTCCTCAACGGCACGTCGATCGCTGTGGATGCGTCCGACCAGGGTGACCGCACCTACTTCTCCGGCTACTTCAAGATGAAGCAGACCACTTCGACTCCCAGCGCAGCCGCGATCCAGACCGTATCCGGAGCGCCGCTGGTGGACCCGCTCTGGGTCCCGAAGTTCAGCAAGGCATCCATCGACGCCTCCGGCAACTACTCCGGCAACGTCTGGCAGCTCGGCGTGACCGAGGCGGGCGGCAAGGTGTGGCTCGGCGGCTCGGAGCACTCGCTCTTCTCATACGATCGGAACACGTTCGAACGAGTCGGCGGTTCCATCACGAAGGTTGGCGGAGACTTCCAGACCGTCGAGCACAACGACACGCTGGTGATCGGAGGGTGCCATTGCGGCCACTGGGTCTACCAGGATGCGTACACATGGAGTGACGTGGGCACGGGGTGGACTCAGGCCGACAAGATGAACCTCATGGGCGCCTGGGACTCGACGACCGGCAAGTTCGTCAAGGAGTGGTCGCCCGTCGTACAGGCGCGCGCAGGCTACGGCGCTTGGGGCACGTTCTTCGACAGCACCGGCGTGCTCTGGGCCGGTGGTGACTTCAGACGTTCCGTGAGGGCAGGCGAAGTCAACCAATGGTCCGGCGGCTACATCCGCTTCGCCCCGAAGGACACGACCGCGCCGACGACGCCAGGGGCGATCACCGCGACCCCGGGCAACGGCGGCACCGAAGCGACGCTGACGTGGGCGGCTTCGACCGACACGGGCGGGGTCACGTACGAGGTTCTCCGTGACAACCGGGTGATCGCAACGACAACCACGGCGACGTACACGGTTCCGATCACCGAGACCCCGACGAACTACTTCGTCCGGGCTCGGGATGGCGGTGGAAACCGCTCTGCGAGCACCGCAGCCTTCGTCGCCCAGCCCGCTCCGGAGAGCGCACTCACGTTCATCGAGAACGGCGCCACCTGGTCCTGGCGGTACACCAACGACGCACTGCCCGCCGATTGGAACAGCGTGGACTTCGACGACACGGGATGGAACTCTGGCGACGGCTTCTTCGCCCGCGGCGTGGCCTCGGCGACGACGAACATCGATCCGACGAACCTCGCGCCGAAGCCTCTCAGCGCGCAGTTCCGCAACGAGTTCCAGGTCACGAATGCGCTGAGCGTCGTCGACGGAAAGATCTCGGTGATCGCGAACGACGGAGTTGTGCTCTACCTCAACGGCGTTGAGCTGGGTCGAGAGCGGATGCCTTCAGGAACTCTTTCTCAGAACTCCTACGCGACCGGCGTCATCTCCCACACCGGAGCGGCAGCGAACCGGGCTACGTTCGACGTGCCGCAGGGCATCCTCGTGGACGGCACCAACGTCCTCGCCGCCTCCGTGCACGCCAACTACCGCTCGACAGCTGACATCAGCTTCGATCTCGCCTTCACCGCAGAGCGCGGAGAGGCGCCGACAGCTCCGAACCCGGTCACCGGGCTCTCGGGGACGAGCACCTCCGACTCCGCCACCCTCACCTGGACCGCTCCCGCGAGCGGGACGACCCCGCTGTCCTACGTGATCAGCCGGGGCGGCGAGCAGGTGGGCACGACGGATGCGTCTACGACGACGTTCACAGAAAGCGGGTTGGCTGCATCGACCGCATACGAGTACAGCGTCGTCGCCGTGGGCGTCGGCGACCTCACCTCTACGCCGGCGGTAGCGCAGGTGACGACCGCCTCGCCGCCCGCGGACGATGAGGTGCCGGTCACGATCTCGAGCGGCTCCACCTGGTCGTGGCGCTACTCGACGGATCCTCTGGCAGCGGATTGGAACACCACCGGCTTCGATGCGACGACCTGGGAATCGGGCGCGGCCGTCCTCGCACGGGGCGTTGCCAGCGCAGCGACGAACATCGATCCGACCAACCTCTCCACCAAGCCGCTCAGCGCACAGTTCCGCCACGCTTTCACGGTGACGGACCCGTCAACGGTGCAAGACGGCACCGTGACGGTGACGGCAGATGACGGGGTGGTCGTGTATCTCAACGGCGTCGAACTCGGGCGCGCAAACCTCGGAACCGGAACGCTCACGCAGAACTCGTACGCGACGGCTGTCCCGCGCGCGAGCACTGCCGCGGCAAACCAGGTCACGTTCTCGGTCCCGGCTAGTCTGCTCGTCGACGGAGACAACGTGATCGCAGCATCGGTCCATGCGAACTACCGCGCGACGCCCGATCTGAGCTTCGACCTCTCATTGAGTATGCTTCGCGGATGAGCAGGCTCTCCTACAGCGAAGCACGCCGAGCGCTCGCCTCCGCCCAGAAAGCGGGGGCGGGCGTTCCCGCGTATCTCCGCTGGGTCAATCGTCCTCTGGGCGGGCGAGCGGCCGTCGTCGCAGCATCGTGGGGTGCAACCCCGAACGGTGTCACCGCGCTCTCCGCCGCACTCGGGCTGGCCGGTGTGGGCATACTGGCCGCACTCACGGACTGGTGGGTCGGCGCCCTCGCCGCCGTGCTCCTTCTCCTCGGCTACGTTCTCGATTCGGCGGACGGTCAGCTCGCACGGATCCAAGGCCGAGGAGGCCCCGCAGGTGAATGGCTCGACCATGTCGTGGACGGCGTACGCGCCCCGCTGGTGCACATCGCCGTCGCGATCCACCTCCTGCGGACGGAGGCAGCACCCTGGCTCATCCTCATCGCCGGTCTCTTCTCCGTCCTGGTCTCCGGGTGGTTCCTCTCCCAACTCCTTGCCGAGAAGCTCCTCCCGAAGTCGGTACCGTCTTCCGACGACGGACGGCGTGGCATCCTGGAATCCTTCATCAAACAGCCTCAGGATCCCTCCACGACGTATGTGGTGCTGGCATTCATCGGACTGCCGATCGTCTTCGCCGTGCTCTATGCGGCGTTGTTCGCCTGGCACGTTCTGATCTTCGCCGCCTCACTCCGCCGCAAGTACTCGCAGCTCACCGCACTCTGACCCAGGACGCACCTCGTATGGCTTCACTCATCTCCTCTCCGAGTCGCTCGCTCATAGCGGCGACCGGTCAGGACGCGAGCCTCGAAGTCGAGCCAAGAGTCCTGCCCGCCTGGCCCGTCCTCACGGTTCTGTGGGGGTATCCGGTGTTCTGGCTCGTGGGGATGCTCCCCTTCGCCTCCGTCATCATGGCGATCCCGATGCTCGCCCTGTTGATCATGCGCAGACGCATCTTGATCGTTCCGGGGATCCTCCCGTGGATCGGCTTCGTGCTGTGGATGATCCCGTCCGCCCTGATGATCGACCAGCTCGGACGAGGCGTCGGTCTCGGGGTGCGGTTCAGCCAATTCCTCGCGTTGGCCATCATCATGGTCTACATCGTCAATGCGCGAACGTCGCTGTCCCCGAAGCGGATCTTCAACGGCCTGACCTTCATCTGGATGTTCGTGATCGTCGGTGGCTACCTCGGGATGTTCTTCCCCGAGGTGCAGCTCACCATGACGATCGGAAGATTGCTGCCCGACGCAATTTCGAGCAACGACTACGTATCGGAACTGGTGTTCCCCACGCTGGCCGAGATCCAGACGCCGTGGGGCGCCGAGGAGCCCTTCGTCCGCCCTTCCGCGCCGTTCTCGTACACCAACGGCTGGGGCGCGGCCATGGCGGTGCTCACGCCGATAGCCATCGGGACGGCGATCGGGCATCGCACCGCTCGCGCGATGTGGGTGCTCGTCATCGCCCTGGTCGCTGCGATCCCCCCCGCGATCGCCACCACGAACCGCGGGCTCTTCCTCGGTATCGCCGGCGCCGTCGCCTACGTCCTCTTCTGCCTCCTCATCCGGGGTCGCCTACTTGCGTTTTTCTGGGTGACAATGCTGGGGACCGCTGGTGCCGTCATCCTCTTCCTCTCCGGATTCCTCGACGGCATCATCGCCCGACAGGAGACTGTCGATACGACCGAAGGGCGTGGGAATCTCTACGCCGAGACCTGGGAGAGAACCCTGCAGTCTCCGGTGATCGGCTGGGGCGCTCCCCGGCCGAGCACGTGGAGCGAGATCTACGTCGGAACCCAGGGCGCGATCTGGAACGCGATGTTCTGCTTCGGACTCGTGGGCCTGTTCCTGTTCCTCGGCATGATCGTCCTGGGCGCCGTCCGCACCTTCGACGCCCCCAACCTCTCGGCCGTCTGGATCCACGCAAGCGTCGTCGTCACGGTGTTCCTCTCGATCTTCTACGGTCTCGACCGTCAGCTCGTGTTCGTCGGGATCGCGCTCGCGGTTCTTCTGCGAGAGAAGTACCTGGGAAACTCCTCGTACTGGACCCCACAGCCCACGCCGTTCGCAAGAGCCAAGAATGAAGAGTGAGGGACTCGCGCGCAGTGGAGTGATCAGTCTCTTCGGCTCCGCCTTCGCAGCGCTCGCCGCACTCCTGCTCACGGCCATCGTCGGCAACACTCTTGGCGCAAGCGGCACCGGCCTGTTCTTCCAGGCGATGGGAATCTTCACGATCCTGACGCAGGTGCTGCGGCTCGGCACCAACAGCGGCATCGTCCGGTTCATCGCTGAGCAGCGCGCCTTCGATCGCGTCGGCGCCGAATGGCGCATCGTCCTCTTCGCCGCCGTCCCCGTCGCAATCGCATCCGGTCTCGTCTCCCTCGCAGTGTGGTTCTTCGCCGACGCTCTCGGTGCCTGGCTCGCGGCACCGACGGAAGCTGACGCGCTCACGGACCTGCTCCGCGCGATGGTGCCCTACATCATGATGGGCGCACTGATCGGCGTCCTGCAGATCACGGCACGGATGCTCCGCGGCGTCACTGCTTTCACCTTGCTGCAGAGCGTGCTGCTGCCGGCGAGCCGCCTGCTCACGGTGCTGCTGGCCGTGTCCCTTGCAGGAGTGGCGGCGTGGGGCGCCTTCGAGGCTTGGCTGTGGCCGCTGCCGGTCTGGCTCGTCATCACGCTGATCGTCGTGGCGACACCGCTGATCCGGGACTACCGCAGACGCGCTGAAAGCCCGCGCGCATCGCGCCCCTCGGTCTCGTCGTTCTGGCGTTTCAACGCGCCACGCTCGGTGAGTTCCGGCCTTGAGACAGCGCTGGAGTGGTCGGACGTGCTCATCATCGCCGCCCTGGCGTCCCCGGCCACGGCCGGTGTCTACGCGGTGATCACGCGAGCAGTGCGCGCGGGCGGCGTCGTGGACAAGGCGATGCGCGTTGCCGTCTCTCCGACGATCTCCGGTCTCCTGGCTCGTGAGAACTATCGCGAGTCGACGCGACTGCACACCTCGGTCGTTCGCGCCATGATCCTGATGAACTGGCCGTTCTACATGCTGCTGATCGCGATGGGCCCCGCTGTGCTCGCCATCTTCGGCGAGGAGTTTCGTTCGGGGTGGGGACCGATGGTCCTGCTATCACTCGCGATGATGTTCCAGACCGCGTGCGGGATGCTGCAGAGCATCCTGCTCCAGGGCGGGAAGAGCACGTGGCAGATGTACAACAAGGGCATCGCCCTGGGGCTGAGCATCGCGGGCAACCTGACGTTGGTTCCTGCAATGGGTATCTGGGGAGCGGCTGTGACGTGGGTGATCGTGGTCGTCGCCGACAATCTGATCGCTGCCATCCAAGTACACCGCGGCATGCATGTCGACCTTCAGCCTGGGAAGCTCGTCGCGGCCATGATTCCCCCCGTGGTGATCTTCGGCGGCGGCGGTCTGCTATTCACCTGGTGGGGCGGCTCCAGCCTTCTCGTTCTGCTGATCGCCGGCGTCGCGCTCTGCCTGGTCTACGCCACAGCCCTCTGGCTCCTCCGCCGCCCGCTGCACGTCGAGTCCCTGTGGCGCAGAATACCCTTCGTGGGCCGGTGGACCTGAAGCGTGGGAATGCGAAGCGTCAGCGGCGAAGTTTCGCCGCTACGATCGCCCCAGCGCTCCGGAGGGATCGCGGGATGAACGCATACCAGGGTGCGCGGCGGATCGGGCTCTCGAGCAGTGTACGTACCGCATCCGCACCAGGAGTCGCGATGTTCCCCGGTGGTGTGATCTCACCGGAGAGGGACTGGTCGAGCAGTCTCGCGAGCTCCGCCGCGGTGAGTGCCCGGCGGATGATGCCGAGACCGGCCATCTCCGCGCTGAAGACGAGCTGATGGTCGTCCACCACCTCGCCACCGCCGGGGACCCTAGGCACGACGATCGGAACGATGCCGAGCGCGCGCATATCCATGACACCGCCGGCTCCTCCCTGGAGCACGACCGCATCCGCGGCACGACACAGCTCCAGCAGCTCCGAATACGGGAGGATCTCGACGTTCTCCGCGCCGGAGACGGGCGCCGACGGACCGTGCTGCATGACGAGACGTACACCGGGGTTCTCACGAAGCCATTCCTCGGCCCACGCCGAAAGCCGGTCGAACGGCAGGTGATAGGTACCGGCAGAGACGACTACCAGAGACGCACTCACAGCACGACTCCGACGTTGCGAGAGCCGGGATAGAACGGGCGCATCTGCTCCCACTGCACGAGGAACTCGTCGGCGAACGGGTATACGAGGCGCCCACTCAGTCCCGGCGAGGTGATGCGGTCCACAGGTTCGAGATACACGGTGCGTGCCCCGTAGAGACGAGCCTGAGTAAAGAACGGGAGAGCGATTGCCGCTCCGGTGGAGAAGACGATGTCAGGACGTTCTGCCGCCAACACCCGACGTGCGAGTGCGAAGTTCCGAAGCAGGTTGGGGATGTTGCGCACGGTCGGATAGTGGATCTCGTACACCTTCTCATCCGCGAGCCGTGAGCGCGCGTCTTCGACGGGGAACGTAGCCCAGGAGCGCTCGTGTTCCCCCCACCAGTCCCGCAGCGCAAGCGCCTGCGTGAGATGCCCACCGGATGAACAGGCGATGAGGATCTTCACGCGATCAGATCCCTCGCCCGAGCTTCTGCACGATCTTGGTGATCGTCTGAGGCGTCACGAGCTTCCAGGAGATCGCGAACGCGAGCATCGCCTTCACCTGCTTCGGGTTGTGCCTCAGCGCCTTGCGCGCCCACGCTCGGGCGTTCCGTGCATCTCCGCTTGCGGCGAGTGCAAACGAGACCTGTGCCTCGATCCGACCGAGCGCGGCGGGTATCGATGCGAAGTCAGGGTGCTTGCGCAGCAGATACTGCAGGGCCTCCGCATAAGAGGCCCATTGCCCGAAGTAGTACGACTGGCCCTTCCACAACACGCGTACGAGCGGTTCATTCACCACGCTCACGAGCCCCAGCGTGGACGCGCGCAGGAGGATGTCGTAGTCCTCGCCGTAACTGCGCGGAAGCTCTTCGTCGATAAGACCGAGATTGCCCAGGAGGACATCGCGACGGAACATCAGACTTGAGGAATGCAATCCCGGGTTGCGATTGCGCAGGAACGCCTCGTGCGAGAGCTCCTCATCGGGGACGAGGCGCACGTGCGTGCTCTCCCCGTCGTCGACGATCATCGCCGTGCCGACGACGATCGCTTCCGGCTTCTCATCGAAGCGTCGCAGCTGGGCATCGAGTTTCCCCGGCAACCACTCGTCGTCGTCATCGAGGAAAGCGACGAGGCGACCTTCGGCGGCGTCGATGCCGGAGTTCCGGGCACCGGCCAGACCTCGGCTGCGCGTGTTGGCGATACCGCGGACGATCCAACCTTCCGGGATCTCGAGTTCCGGGACCTCGATGGGGCAGGCATCGAAGACGATGACGACTTCACCACCTACTGATGTCTTCTGTGCCAACACACTCTCGACAGCGAGCTTCATCAGCTCGGGTCGATTGTGCGTCGGCACGACGACAGAAACTTCACGCAGCATGCGCACTCCCCTTGTGTGACGCATCCGATCCACGTCGTGCGTGGCCGGAATCCCCAGTTGTTCGGCGGGCCCCATCCCGCCGAGAAGTCCGCCACTGACATCAGCGCGACCTTCGGGTTAGTATATCGAATGGAGCGCCCGTGGGAAGGGGCTTCATTCGAGGGGAATATCTGGGGAAGGGGATTTCGTCGTGCCAGAAGCTGTCACACGACGCGTTCGCGTCGGGGTCGTCGGAGTCGGGAAGATGGGCCTGTCCCATCTCGCGATCGTCCGCGCACTGAAGAATGTCGAGCTGGTGGGGGTCGTGGATGCGACGGACTACCTCCTCGACATCTTGAATAAGTACACCGGAGCGGCTACCTACGCGTCGCTCGACAAGATGCTGGATGAGGCGGAACCGGAAGCAATCCTGATCGCAACGCCGACCGGATCGCACGCAGCACTCGTCCGCAGCGCGCTCGATCGAGGGGTGCACGTCTTCTGTGAGAAGCCGCTGACGCTCACCGCCGCCGAGTCTGTGGAGCTCTCCGCGCTCGCGTCCGCGAAGGGGCTCGTCGCCCAGGTCGGTTATCACAACCGCTTCATCGCGACGTTTCAGGAAGTCAAGCGCCTTCTCGATCTGCATGCGATCGGCCGCGTGACGCACGTGCTCGCAGAGGCCTACGGCCCTGTCGTGCTCAAGCCCAAAGGGGCGACCTGGCGCAGCAAACGCACGACGGGCGGCGGGTGTCTGTACGACTACGCCGCGCACCCGCTCGACCTCGTCCACTGGTACCTGGGGACACCTGAAGGCGTCCGCGGCTCCGTACTGAACAGCATCTTCTCCGCGGACACCGACGACGAGGTCTACTCGACGCTGGACTACGCGGACGGCCTCAGTGTGCAGCTCTCCGTCAACTGGTCGGACGAGTCGTACCGGAAGATGTCGACGTCCGTCACCATTTCGGGAGCCCAAGGGCGCATCATCGCCGACCGCCAGGAGATCCGCGTGTATCTGCGCGAGGGCGCCGATATCCCCGAGGGATATCGCACCGGCTGGAACATCCTGTACACGACCGACCTCACCGAGCAGGTCTCGTTCTACCTTCGCGGCGAGGAGTACAGCGCCCAACTCGAGGCGTTCGTCGCAGCGGTGGCTGCGGATGAGAAAGCGGCGCGACAGAACAGCTTCGCCAGCGCATCCGAGACGGATCGCGTGATCGAGTGGATTCTGCAGGATGCCGAGAAGGGTGCGGCGACCGGTGCGGCGCCGAAGGCGACCGCCGCGGCGCCCGCGCACAGGCGCGGGCTTTTCGGACGGGGGAAGAAGGCATGAGCGAGATCACGACCACGGGCATGGATCGACTCCTACTCGGCGACAACCAGTTTTTCGGCATCAATCACATGTCGGAGGAGAAGGCACGCGCGCAAGCGATCCGGTTCCAGGACACCCAGGCGATCATCGACGTCATCGACGTCGCGTACGACAACGGGATCCGTACGCTGATGTGCACGACACACGAGCGAATCGCCGAGGTCTGCGACCACATGCGCGTGAACCCGGAGCGGTACGCCGACTACCGGTTCTACCCTTGCATGCCCTATGCCCACAAATACGCCAATGCCGTCACCGACCACGGGATGCTCGGCGCACTGAAGCAATTCCTCCCTGAGGAAGGACTTCTCAATGCCGCGTTGCGGGGCGGCAAGTCCTTCGTGAAGAAGGACATCGAGGGGATCATCACCTTGCTGGTGGACGCCGAGATGAAGATGTTCCAGGGCCTCAACACGCCCGTGATCTTCCTCCAGAACGTTGTGGTCGATCTCATGCTCGGCCTCGGATTCGACGAGGCCTTCGTGATCTTTGACCGACATGTGCGCGAACGCTACGGCGCCGAGCCGGCGTACATCACGATGAACTTGCCGATGCTGCTCGACACGCTCGACCGGGTCGGGATCAAGAACCCCATCGTATGCGCGAACATCAACGAGATCGGCTTCCGGATGTCCGGAGGTATCGAGGCCTATGAAGCTGCTCTGCGTGAACGGCCATTCCGCCCGGTCGCCATGTCGGTCTTCGCCTCGGGAGCGATCCCGCCTCGCCGTGCGCTGGAGTGGATCCATGATCACGCGAACGTCGAGTCGATCGTGTTCGGCGCATCGTCGCGAGCGTCCATCGCGAGCACGACCGATATTGTCAGGGATCTTTGGGGAACAGACCCCGTACACTAGGCGAACACACGTCAACAGGATGCATCGAGGGGGAAAGCTCGTCCCGCATCCACAACCCGGATAAGGTTCCGGCGAACCGCGCTGCACCGCGCAGCTCGATTTCGCACCCCCTCGATATGAAGCTGACACATCACATACGACACTCATCCCTTCGATTCCTGTTCGCTTCCCTCGCTGTCCTGGCAGTAGTGGGAGCCTCCCTCGTGGTCGGGAAACCGGCTGTCGCAGCCGAGTCATCGAGCATCATCTCGTCGGTGATCCCCCGCGGATCAACCGGCTGGGCCTATTACCGAGGAGCGGAGGCTCCCGCTGCCGGCTGGCAGACTTCTAAGAGGTCCTGGGCCAGCGGGACTGCTCCGTTCGGCGTCGGCTCGAGCACCGGACAGGTGAACACGCTGATCCCCGCGGTGGCCGGTCGCCAGCCGCTTGCCACCTACTTCACGAAGAGCTTCACGCTCACTTCCGATCTCCCTGAGTGGTCGTGGGTGAACACGTGGGCCGATGACGGGATCGTCATCTGGATCAACGGCGTGGAGATCGGCCGAAACAACGCACCCTCGGGCAAGATCACTGCCGGGAGCTACGCGACTGCGGCGCCGACTTCGGCGGCTGCGAGAAAGACCCCCATCTCGTTCTCAGTGCCAGCGGGAGTCCTCAAGGTGGGCGAGAACACGATGGCCGTGCAGGTGCTCTCGAACTGGCGTCAGACACGCAACCTCAGTTTCGACGCGCATCTCGTCCGCGAGGATCGCACGCCGTCGCCCGCGAAACCGACACCCGCACCGGCCCCGTTGCCGGCACCGCCGGTGACATCGCCTGCAGAGCCGCCCGTTCCTCCGGTCGACGGCACGAGCATCCCCGGCTGGGGAGCGCCGTCCTGGAGCGATGAGTTCACCTATAGGGACGGCTCAGGGAAGCCTGCGGTCGATCCTGCCAAGTGGAACGTGCGCGGCCAGGATGACCTCGGCCTCCTGTTCGACGCCGCTGTCGTTGATCGCAAGCAGGTCACGGTGGACAACTCCGGCGTCCTGCACATCCGCGCGGACTGGCTCAATACTCCCGTGATCCGGCCTTCCGCCCAGACTGGGCCGCGAGAGCTCTGGCACAAGACCGGCTACCTCGACCAGCGACGACTCGGTCCGGACGATGTGAGCATGGCCCAGCAGTACGGGCGCTGGGAGATCCGAGCGAAGACCCCCAGCGGCCCGAACACCTTCGGATCACTCGCCGCCTTCTGGCTCCGCAACAATCAGTCCGGCGAGATCGACATCATGGAGGCCTGGGGCTATGACGATGCGGCGGTCCGCGACCAACGCATCGACACGGCGACCACGACGGTCCACACCCACACGTCAAATCCGGCGTTGAATCAGCGCTATATCTGGCATCATGCGGACTACGGTGCAGCGACGCCGGTCTGGAACGACTTCCACACCTATGCGTTCGAGTTCACCCCGACGTATGCCGCGGTGATCGTCGACGGGGTCCAGCTTCTGCGGGCGACGCCAGCGACGCATCCGAACCTCTGGAATCCGGCCTACTTCGGATCACCGTTGCACATGCGCCTGAACCTGCACGTCGGCCCGTCAGCGACCTACTGGGGCCTCCCGAATCCGAACAACAAGGCTGCGACCCAGAATCTAGACTTCCAGGTCGACTACGTCAGAGTCTGGAGCTACCAAGGCTAGGCAGCTCTGGCCCAAGGCACGACGTGAACGCCTGCCTGACGACGAAGACCTCCGGGACGATGCGGGAGACCGATCTAGTCCCGGAGGTCTTCGTTACTCACCTCGAAGCTTCGACGGGCGCCCCTAGCGGCGCCGCTTCTTCGTGTGGCCGCGCTTCGGCGCCACGATTGGCTGCGCCACGACAGTGTGGACGTCGTCGGGCTCGATGAGTGAGTCATCGTCATCGAGTTCGACGTCGTCATCTTCGACATCGAAGGCGTCTTCGTCGTCGAACTCCTCGTCGTCGGTCCCGTCGTCGCTCTTCTCCTCGAGGAGAGCGCGCTTATAGGAAGAACCCGGGCCGTTGCGAACCCGCGACACGATAAGCGCTGCGATCGCACCGACGAGGATGCCCAGGAAGAGCCCCGCGGCAACGAATACGAGTACCGACGGGCGATTGGACTGTTGCGGAGGATCTGCTGGAGTCACCAGCATCCCCGAGTAGAACGGCGTCGCCGTTATTCGAGCCTGCTGGTCCAGTAGAGCTTGCAGCTGCAGTTGCGTCGCGGCACGCTCGCTACTCCCTTCGGGCTGGGAGTCGAGCACCGTCTGGAGCTGCGTGATCGACGTCCCGAGCTCGGCGGTGGTCTTCTCCACGACGGCCCTGGCATTGTCCGTCCGCTGCTCGCCGTACGCGGCCGCCAGCGCATTGGCGCGTTCTGCGGCGAGCTTCGGGGTGTTGGCCGTCACCTGGAAAATGAGCACTTGCGAGTTGCGCGGCACCTCGACCACCGTGTTTACACGAAGCGCCTCGATCGACGTGTTGTCGAGAGCCTCCACGGCACGCTCCAGCACGGCGGTCGAGGTTGCGACGACCTTCTCCGTCTCCATGTTGACGGTGTTGAAGCTCGACCCGGTCGAAAGCACGCTGATCGGCTCGACCGTGTGCTGCGCCTCAGCGGTGTACTTCTGCGGATAGATCATGAAGATGCCGAGGCCGACGAGAGCGAACGCGACGATGGTCCCCACGAGTACGAGCCATGACTGCATGACCCCTCGGTACAGATCTTCCAGTGTCCAGTGTGTCGCCAATGTGCGCTCCCCCATCTGCGCGTTCGACACAGTCGTCGGACGCAAACCCCCGTCATCCTACAAGTTGCTGCTGGCTGCCCGCCGTGAGAGGTCGCGAAGTCAGAGCGTTTCCGGAGCCCTAGAAACCACGAGGCGTGCCTTTCCGCCCTGGCTCTCGATGCTGGCTACCTCGATCGTCGTCACGCCGACGTTCTCTCCGACGAGTGCCGTAAGCGCGCGCGCGGCCCCAGCGGCAGCAGCCGAGGCTTCCCCTGGTCGTGTGGCGACGTAGCGAATGGTGATCGAGTAGTCAGGCGCCTGCACGATCTGCATCTGTCGGATCGCTTCAGGATCCCCGAGGAAGAGGCCGCTGAGACCGCCCGTGATGCGTCGACCCGAAGGCGTGCGGATCACGTCAGCGAGTCGCCCTTGCACGGGGTCGATACGCGGGAACACCCGCCCGCAGCCACACTCCCCGCCCAGAAGTCGGGAGCGATCGCCCATCTCGTAGCGCACGAGGGGATACACCTCGTTGCTGAAGTCTGTGACGACGACCGAGCCTTCCACTCCCGGCTCGAGGCGATGGCCGTCATCATCGACGATCTCGACCATGCGCTGATCGCCCGCGACATGCAGCCCCTCGTGCTGCGGACACTCAGCGGCGATCCAGGGGATCTCGGCGGAGCGGTAAGTGTCGTACACCGGTGCGCAGAACACCGATTCAAGCAGTGCCCGTTGACCGGGCTGCAGCATCGCTGCTGTGACCGACACCGCGGTCGTCGGCAGCGTGCGCCCCGATCTCGCCAGATGGGTCGCGACCGCGGTTGCCCCTTCCACATAGGCCACGAGAAGGCGAGGCCGAACTCTTGCCCAACGCCCCACGAACTCCTCGATAGCGTCATCCGTGATCGCCCGGGCATCGAGGTGGATGTGCCTGCTCGGCCACCACTGGGCCGCGTACCTGAGCGCCTCTCGCCCGTGCCTTAACCGCCGATAGATGAAAGCCATGTCGTCGCCCGGATGCACATCCCACCACCGATAGATGCGCCACCACATGGCGGCCGTCGGTGCTGCGGCATCGTTCCGCACCCGAAGCGGCGCTCCCGTGCTGCCTCCGGTCTGTGACACCAAAGCGCGCTTCGATGTGACCGCGGTTGAGAGCACACGATCCCCCGCTTCTCGGAGCGCGGTCTTCGTCACGATGGGAAGCTTCTCGAAGTTCTGCAGCTCGGAGACATCCTGCCGAGAGAGGCCCGCCCCGGAATACAGGTCTCGGTAGAAAGGAGATGAGTCGTACGCGTGGAGAGCCATACGCGTCGCCGCGGTCATGGAGAGCGCTTCGAACTCCCGGGCGCTGAGGCGCTCGTTTTGGACCATCGTCCCGAACGCTCGGCGATCGCCTCGCATGAGCAGACGCGTCTTGGCGTCGAAAATCCCTCTTTTCACCGCTCCCCACAAGCTCCGGCTCGCGCCGGTCCCCTCCATGCTAGGCGTTCTTCCCCACCGCGTTGCCAACAGCGGAGATCGGCGAAGACCGCCGGGGCCATATGGGTATCGCCCACCCACACGTCGGTGCTTCTTGGTTCGCGTCGACGGATCGGTTGTGGAGAACTTTGACGAGCTGCCGGCGAACACCACTAGAGTCTGTCGACCACTGACACACAGGGTCGCTTGGCGAACAACCGCGAGGCCCCATCTGTGACCGCCGCGGGACACCGCGTGCGACACCCTCGATCAAGGAGACAGCCAGCATGACCAGACGTACAAAGCGCGTGAGGCGAATCGCAGTGGCGGGAAGCCTGCTTTCGACGCTAGCCCTAGGCTCTCTGGTTGCGCCCGCTGCGGGTGCAACCGACGCCCTCATCAGTGACGTTGATGTGAACGTCGCCTCAGGTGAGTCACGCATTCTGAGCCTCACCGAAGATTCGCCGCAGGACTCCGTCACCAGTGTGACTTTCACTCCTTCGAGCCTGCCTGACGCCGGCCCCGGGCACACCATCGGGGTGCAGAGCCGAACCACGGACTCCGGCAGTTACATGCTGTGGTCGAGAATGGCACCCGACGGTGACGTCTTCGTCGGCATCGACCGTCTCGCCGCGCACGAATACGGAGTGCTGGCTCCCGTCGAAGTCTTGCTGCCCGAATCCAAGCTCACAGACGCTGCCGGGCTCGGGGAGAGCGTCCAGCTGTCCTTGACGACCACGGACGCGGGAGCGGAAGTCCACCTGAGCGCCGAGGTC
Source organism: Microbacterium paraoxydans (assembly GCF_020524545.1). Taxonomy (GTDB): domain Bacteria; phylum Actinomycetota; class Actinomycetes; order Actinomycetales; family Microbacteriaceae; genus Microbacterium; species Microbacterium paraoxydans_C. The sequence goes on from NZ_JAIVLG010000011.1 coordinate 21,944, forward strand.
GGGGTGGGCGAGGGTAAGCCACAGGAGTTCGCAGCGGCCGACACGGGCAATGACAGACTGACTGCTGGCGGCGCGGACATCGGGTTCTTCGGAGCCAGATCGTCGCCCAGCCTTACCGTGACGGTGAACAGCGCGAACGTCACGATGGCACCCGCGGCCCCGACATGGATGGACGACTTCGATGGCGCTTTGGACGCCACGTCGTGGGAGGCTCGACGATTCATGGACGCAAACACTCTCGATGGGGCGAACTTCCCTGAGAACGTGAGCGTTGTCGACGGCAACCTCCAGTTGCGTATGCAGAAGCTGGCCGCGCCGCAGCAGTTCAACGGCAAGACGATCACCTATGGCGGAGGCTACGTTTGGTCGCGGGGCAAGCACCACATCGGCTACGGCAAGACCGAAATCCGGGCGAAGATGCTTACGCCGGGATCATCAACGGGGCTATGGTCAGCAATCTGGTTCCGCGATGTGAATCTCGGTGGTGAGATCGACCTCTTCGAAGCTATCGGTACACCGAACCTGCAGCCGGGCTATTACCCGAACGACGGCACCGGTATCCAGCAAACCATCTACAAGCAGACGGGCGTGAAGACAAAGGGGGAGTACGCCCAGCGCAACTTCACCCTGACGACGCCGAGCGACCAGTGGCATACCTACACGCTGGAGCAGACTCCCCAGTTCATCGCACTTTCCGTGGATGGGGTCGAAACGTTCCGCACGTCTGACCCCAAAATCCTCGCCGGATTCAGCGGTCAGCTCGACATCCGTTTCTCCCAGTTCATCGGAGAGAGCTGGGGCGCCCGCACCGGCCCCACCACGGGCGCCATAAACGATGTCCTCATCGACCACGTGAAGCACTGGGCATACTCGGAATAGAGCGCCGGCCGGTGAGCCGCCTGGTTACGGCGCCGGCTGGTCCCGGAGGGCTGGTCCACGAAGATCCATCACTCCTTCGACGGGAGCGTACTGCCGCTGCTCACGGCCCCGTGGTCGGGACTCGGGGTATCAGCGCCCTAGAGCTCTCCGGGCTTCATCGCTTCGGCGTCGATGGCCCGAATCACGCGCAGCGCGGCGGTATCCGGCTTCGGCTCGGATGCCGCCGCGTCGTCGTCCCGGCGCCGCTTCGGGGCGTAGACGACGAGCGAGTGGAACAGGAATCGCGCGAAGAAGGCCACGATGAGGGAGAGGGCCGTCGCGAAGACGCTCGAGATGTGCCAGGACTCGACCATCAGGGCCATCACCGGAATCCGCAGCGCCGCCTCGACGTTGTTGAAGGCGAACGAACTGGCGAACCGGATCCCGAGGCCACGGGCATCCGTGCGCATGTCGGCGAAGACGAAGCGCTCCTGCAGCAGGAAATTGCCGATGATCGTGACTTCGGCGCCGATGATGGCCGCCCAGATGTACGGAACACCGGCGGCGGTCAGTGCCCACATGATCCCGAGGTTCGCGACAGCGCCGATCGCCCCGATCAGCGCGAACAGGGACATCTTGCCGAAGCGCAGCCGTGCGAGGTGCGCGATGAAGGTCGCGCCCTGGCGCAGGCTCGCCTTGGATGTTCCGTGTCGGCGCTCGGCGAACTCCATCGGCACTTCGGCGAGGCGGAGATCGTTGCGGGCCAGGATCTCGAGGAGGATCTTGAAGCCCTGAGGCTGCAGGTTCGCGACGTCGAGACGCTTCCGGTCCACCAGGAAGAAGCCCGTCATCGGGTCGGTGCTGCGAGCGAGGCGGATCGGGAACATCGCCCTGGTCAACCAGGTTGCGGCGCGCGAGACGCCGAAGCGCACAGCCGTTCCGAGGCCACGCGTGTCTCCTCCCCCGACGTAGCGGGACGCGGCGACGAGATCCGTATCGCCCGCGTCGTATCGAGCGAGCAGGGTGGGCAGGAGTTCGGGCGGATGCTGCAGATCCCCGTCCATGACGATGCAGACGTCGAAGGTCGCTGCTTCGAGCCCGACCGCCACCGCCCCACCCAGCCCGCCATGGTTCTCGGTGCGATGGATGACGCGCACCGGGACCGGGGCATCGACGGCGATGCGCGCCACTTCGGCGGCAGTGTCGTCCGTGCTGTCGTCGACGAACAGGATCTCGGCATCCCTGTCGGCGAGCGCGGCGGCGATTCGGGCGACGAGTTCCGGGACGTTGTCACGTTCGTTGAACGTCGGCACGATGACCGTGACCGGTGTCCCCACGTCAGCCCCCCTCTTCCGCACGCGCGACGCCTGCGGCCTCTATCGTTCCATGGGTTCCTGTGGGGAAAGAAACCCGAACCTGCTAGACTCTCGACTTGCGGCTGTGGGAGTCGCTGAGCGGGTGGGGATCCGCTTACTGGGGACTACTGATCTGGGGAGATCATGGGGACGCGTATCGGCTATGCCGTTGGTGCTTTCGACCTTTTTCACGTCGGGCATCTGAATCTACTTCGTCACGCCAAGCAGCACTGCGACATTCTGATCGCGGGCGTGGTGAGCGACGAGATGCTGCGCCAGGTGAAGGGCATCGAGCCCGTCATCCCGACGTCCGAGCGCGCAGAGATCGTGAAGCACATCTCCTTCGTCGACGACGTCTACGTGGAGACCACGCCGTCGAAGATGGATTCCTGGCGCGACGTGCACTTCACGCACTTCTTCAAGGGCGACGACTGGCGCGGCACCGACAAGGGCCTGCGCCTCGAACGCGAGTTCGCCGAGGTCGGCGTCGAGGTCGTGTACTTCCCGTACACCGCACACACCTCGAGCTCGTCACTGCGGCGAGCGCTCGACGCGATCACGGCCGGCGCGAACGCCCCGGCCGTCGCCGCGACCCGCTGACCTTCGGGCGTCGCTCAGTTCGCGACACCGAGAAGGCTGCGCGCCATCCGCGCGACATGCGGCGGGGTGTGCGGTCCCAGCCAGACCGTCCACGGCGACCACGGCTCGCCGCACGCCCACTCCACACACCAGGCATGGACGGCGTTGGCCAGCCGCTCGCCGCGAGCGTGCGCGCGGATGCCGTCGCCCCGCACGAGCCACCGCACCGAGACACCGTCGGGAGCATCGATGTGGCGGAGCTGGATGCGTGCCGCGACCTCGAGGAGGATGACCCCCTGGGCGTCCCAGGGCAGCCGCGCAGCGATGCCCGCGATGGCGCCGGCGTCCGCCGCATCGCCGGCGATGAGCACGGCCCCTTCGATGCTGTCCCACTCCGGGTCATCCAGGTGCTCGCACGCGTTGCTCATGCCATCAGTCTAGATAAGGGTAGCCTTACCTATCAAGACGCATTCGACGCCATCCCCGCGCGCAGCCGTAGGCTGGAGGCATGACTTCTGTTGCCTCCGACACGATCACGATGTTCGGCGCCGACTGGTGCCGCGACTGCATCCGCACCAAGAAGCAGCTCGATGAGCTCGGGGTCGACTACACCTACGTCGATCTCGTCGCAGAGCCCGCCGCCGCGGACATCGCGAAGGAGATCTCGGGCCGCACGAACATCCCGGTCGTCGTCTACCCCGATGCCTCGCACCACGTCGAGCCGTCGAACGCCGATGTCGAGTCGAAGCTGCGCGAGCTCGCACTGATCTGACCGTTCGTCGTCGCGCCGCTACACTGGCGCGATGAGCACTGAGGCTCGGGCCGAACGAGCATCCGTCCGTCTCTCCCCGCGCACGATCGTGCTGTACGCGATCGGGTCGCTGGGGACCGGCGGCTACGCCACCCTGCCCGGGCTGGTGCTGACGTATTTCCTGACCGACAACCTGGGCGTGGCGGCTCTGGCGGCGGGACTGATCGTCACGGCGGCGAAGATCTGGGACGTCCTGATCGATCCTCTGATCGGAGCGGCCTCGGACCGACAGCTCGCGCGCACCGGATCCCGTCGCGGATTCATGGTGACGGGCGCTCTCGCACTTCCGCTGTTCTTCGCCCTCACCTTCGCCGTGCCTCCATCCTGGGGACCGGTGGCGGGAGCCATCAGCGTCCTCCTGGCGTTCCTCGCGACCGCGACGGCCTTCAGCCTGTTCCAGGTGCCGTACGTCGCACTGCCCGCAGAACTCACCAGCAGCTACGACGAGCGCACGCGACTGCTGGGGTGGCGCGTGGTCGTACTCACCGCGGCGATCCTGCTGTTCGGAGCCGGCGGTCCGGCGCTGCGTAACGCCGGCTCCGATCCCGTTCTGGGCTACCTCCTGATGGGGGTCGTCTCCGGCCTCGCGATCGGCATCGGCATGCTGATCGCCGCGCGCACGGCGGACATCGCGGCCCAGCGCACGATCGGCACCCCCGGCGCGCCGATCGCGTCGTCCACCTGGCGCGACCAGTACCTGTCCGGCTTCCGCGCGCTCGGACGCAGTCAGCCGTTCCGCGCCCTGTTGGGAACGTTCGTGCTGCAGGCGCTCGCGACGGGGACGATGCTCGCCGGCGCCCAATACGTCGCGACCTGGGTGCTGCGATCCGAAGACGCCGTGACCCTCGTGTTCGTCGCTCTCGTCGGGCCCGCGCTCCTCGCGACACCGGCGTGGACCGCGCTCGCCCGGCGCACCGGGAAGGAGCGAGCGTTCGCCGTCGCCAGCGTCCTCTTCACCGTGGCCGCTGCGACCCTCGTCATCGCCGTCTGGACCCCCGGCGTCTGGATCTACGCGTCCGTCGCTGTCGCCGGCATCGCCTACGCCGGACTCCAGTCCCTGCCGATGGCGATGCTGCCCGATGTCATCTCGCACGACGAGCACACCAGCGGGCCGGGACAGGCAGGAACGTTCACCGGCATCTGGACCGCGGGCGAGACGGTCGGCTTCGCCCTCGGCGCGACTGCGGTGTCGCTGACCCTCGCCTCCACCGGCTACATCTCGACCGTCGCCGGAGCCACCGTCGCGCAGCCCGCGGCCGCGATCACGGGCATCGTCCTGAGCTTCAGCGTGCTCCCAGCCGCACTGATGGCGGCGAGCCTGCTGACCCTCCGCCGCTATCGCCTGCGCAGGGACGACATCGAGGCCGCGACGAGCCGCGACGCCTAAGCTGGGATCCCGTCCGAAGGAGACGTCGATGACTTCTGCGAGCACCTCCACCGCCCCCACACCCGTTTCGAAGCGCGGGCCGAAGACCGAGGCTCCCGAGATGAGCGAGGGCGAGCGCGACCGGCTCGACACCGCTGTGGATGATCTCCACGTCGGTGCACGCACGTGGTCGGCGCTCACGATCGCCCAGCGCGTGACCCTGCTGCGTGCGGTGCGAACGAGCGTCGCCGCCACTGCCGAGGACTGGGCGAACACGGCGTCGGCCTCCAAGGGTCTCGACGGCGGACACCCGCTGCGCGGTGAGGAGTGGCTCAGCGGCCCCTACAGCGTGATCGGTGCGCTCGACGCCTACATCGCGACCCTCTCCCACCTGGCGGACGGCACCAACCCGCTCGACGGCATCACCATCGATCGCGCTCCGGGTGGGCGCACCCGGGTGCATGCCTTCCCGCTGACCGGGACCGACAGGTTCCTGCTGTCCGGCTTCACTGGCGAGGTCTGGCTGGAGCCCGGGATCACCCCCCGCGCCGCACGTGCCTCCGCCGGTCTCGCTCAGCGCACGCCCACCGCATCAGCAGGTGTCGGACTCGTCCTCGGGGCGGGCAACATCACCTCGATTCCCGTCCTCGACGTTCTCTACGAGCTGCTCGCCCACAACCGCACGGCACTGCTCAAGGTGAACCCCACTCAGGATTCTCTGGTGCCGGTGTACAAGCGCGCGCTCGCGCCACTCATCGAGCCGGGATTCCTGCGCATCGTCCGCGGTGGTCCGGCGGTCGGCGCTTACCTCACCGACCACCCGGGACTCGCGCATGTGCACATCACCGGGTCCGCCGCGACGTTCGACACCATCGTGTGGGGACCATCGAAGGGCGAGGGCTCGTCCGCGACGAAGCGACGTCGCCGCGAGAATCGCCCGCGCTTGAAGAAGCCCATCACGGCGGAGCTCGGTGGCGTCTCACCGATCATCGTCGTGCCCGGCGCGTGGACGGACGCCGACCTCACCTACCACGCCGAGCACATCGCCACCATGCGCCTGCAGAACGGCGGGCACAACTGCATCGCGGGCCAAGTGGTCATCATGTCTTCGGACTGGGATCAGGCCGACGCATTCCGGGCCGCGCTGCGACGTGCGTACGCCAACGCCCCCGAACGTCCGACCTGGTACCCGGGATCGCCCTCGCGGATGGAGCTCGCATCCGACGCCTACCCCGACGCCCTCGTGCTGGGCGACCGACTGCTCATCGAGGTCGACGCCGACGACGACCCGACAGCGCTGGAGACCACCGAGTACTTCGCCCCCGTGCTGGGCGTCGTGACCGTGCCGGGCACCGGCCAGGACTTCCTGGATGCCGCCGTCGCCCATGCGAACGAGAAGCTCCAGGGCACCCTCGGCGCCAACCTGCTGATCGACCCCCGGACGGAGAAGTCACTCGGCGTCGGATTCGAACGGGCCATCGCCGCGCTCCACTACGGCTCCATCGCCATCAACAGCTGGACGGCATTCGCGTTCATCACCCCGACGCTCACCTGGGGCGCGTTCCCGGGCGGCACGATCGGCGATGTCGGCAGCGGGCTGGGCATCGTGCACAACGCGCTCCTCCTCGACGGCGTCGAGCGTTCGGTGCTCCGCGGACCGTTCCGCCCCCTCCCGCGCTCGCTGCCGGTCGCGAACGGCGGCGGACGGTTCACGATCCTGCCGAAGCCTCCGTGGTTCGTCTCCGCTCGCACCGGTGCGGCTGTCAGTGAAGGACTGACCCGCTACCGGGTCGACGGCAGCGTCGTGGGACTGGTGAAGACCTTGGCGAAGGCTCTCCGGGCCTGATGCCGCCCGCGCGACGAACCTGACGGTCAGCGCGCAACGAAGGAGAACTCATGGAAACAAGGAGCCGATTTCGCATCCGCTCCTTCACTTCGTGAGATCTCCTTCACGAAGTGCGGCTCGTCAGCGGCCCGCCTGCGCGAAGCGGTCGGTCGCCGCACGGAGGGCCTTCTGCGTACCGGGCTCGGTCGCCGCATGACCGGCGTCGTCGACCACGATGAACTCCGCCTCCGGCCACGCCCGGTGCAGGTCCCACGCCGTCATCATCGGGGTAGCGACGTCGTGCCGCCCCTGCACGATGACCGCGGGGATGTGACGGATGGCGTCGACACCGGCGATCAGCTGGCCCTCGCCCCACCAGCCGCGATGGACGAAGAAATGGTTCTCGATGCGGGCGAACGCCGTGGCCTTCCGCGGATCGGACATGGCGGCGATCTGCGCAGCATCCGGTGTGAGCGTCACGGTCGCCGCTTCCCACGTCGACCAGGCGACAGCGGCAGGCACGTGCACCGCGGGGTCGGGGTCGAAGAGTCGGCGGTGGTATGCCTCGATGAGATGCGAGCGTTCCAGGATCGGGATCTGCGCGATGAACGGCTCCCAGAGGTCGGGGAACAACGCCGCCGCCCCGCCTTCGTAGAACCACTCGAGCTCCTCACGACGCAGGGTGAAGATCCCACGGAGCACCAGTTCGGTGACGGCTTCCGGGTGCGCCTGTGCGTAAGCGAGCGCCAGGGCGCTCCCCCATGACCCGCCGAACACCTGCCACTTCTCGATGCCGAGGTTCTTGCGCAACAGCTCGATGTCGGCGATCAGATGGGCGGTGGTGATGTGACGGAAGTCGGCATCCGGAGCACTCGCGTGTGGCGTGCTGCGGCCGCAGCCGCGCTGATCGAACAGCACGATGCGGTAGGACTCCGGGTCGAAGAACCGCCGTTGCCAGGGTGAGGTTCCGCTGCCGGGTCCGCCGTGGAGGAAGACCACCGGCTTCCCTTCGGGATTGCCACTGACCTCCCAGTAGACGCGGTGGCCGTCGCCGACGAGCATCTCCCCCGTCTCGTACGGCTCGATCGGTGGATACAGTTCGTCTGTCTTCTTCATCAGCGGCCCCCCAGCCGGTCAGGCAGTACTACTTCATCCACCGTAACGGACCTGCCCGCGCGAACCACCCTTCGCTAGAGGTCTCCTTCGGCGAGGTCGAACACCTGGCCACAGGCACCCAGCCCGTTCTGGTAGCCCTCGGCGAACCAGCGCTGACGCTGTGCGCTGGAACCGTGCGTCCAGCTCTCCGGGTTCACGAAACCGGACTGCGCCTGGATGTTGTCGTCACCGACCGCTGCGGCCGCGTTCAGCGCGTCCACCCGCTGCGCCTCGGTGGTCGGCTGAAGGTAAGGGACCCCCTCGGGGTCGGTCTGCTCCGAGATCCGGCCGATCCACGCCCCGGCGTAGCAATCCGCCTGCAGTTCCATCCGCACGCCGTTGCTGCCCGGGCCCGTCCCGTTGTTCGGGTAACGGTCCATGTAGCCCGTGATGTTCTGGATGTGATGGCCCCACTCGTGCCCGACGATATAGAGCTGAGCGAGGTTTCCGGCCGACGCCCCGAACTGCTGCTGCATGAGCTGGAAGAAGGTGGGGTCCACATAGACCCCTTCCTCGGGCGGGCAGTAGAACGGTCCGACGGCATTGGATGCCGTTCCGCACTGCGTGGGGGTGGAGACGTCGACCACGACCATCTGCGGGGCGCGGTAGCCGTCGACGTTGTCCGCCCAGAACTCATCGAGCGCGAGCTGCGCGCCGGCCATCCGGCAGTCGATGTCCGTGTTCGCGTCCGCGCCGGTGTCGCAGTTCTCGATGACCGATCCTCCGACGGGCTCGCCGCTCCCGCTCGGAGCCCCGCCCCCGAGCAGACCGGTCAGGTCGATGCCGAGCAGAGGGCCGGCGAGGAGCGCGATGATGCCGAGCACCCCCACTCCTGCACCCCCTGCGATGGCTGCGGTGCGACCGCGTCGACGGGTGGTGTTGCCCGAGATGTCGGCGTCGGGATTGAAGGTCATGCGACGAGGGTACTCCGAGGGACGACCGACGTGATCAGACGTATGCTCGGGGCATGACGACCACGATCACCCTCACCGGCGCCGGCGGCCAGATCGGCTACGCACTGCTGTTCCGCATCGCGGCGGGCGACCTGCTCGGACCGGACGAGAAGGTGCGGCTCCGACTGCTGGAGATCCCGCAGGGACTCGGTGCCGCGGAGGGCGCCGCGCTGGAGCTGCAGGACGGGGCGTTCGGCTTGCTCGAACACGTCGAGGTGACGGACGACGCCGCGGTCGGCTTCGACGGCTGCGACCTCGCCCTGCTCGTCGGCGCCCGCCCACGCGGACCCGGAATGGAGCGCGCCGACCTCCTCGCCGCCAATGCGGGCATCTTCGGCCCGCAGGGTGCGGCCATCGCAGCGAACGCGGCGGCGGGAGTGCGCGTGACGGTGGTCGGGAACCCCGCCAACACCAACGCGCTGATCGCAGCCGCCTCAGCGGACGGCGTGCCCGCCGAGCGCTTCACCGCGCTGACGCGGCTCGACGAGAACCGTGCGCGCGCCCAACTCGCGCAGATACTCGGCGCACCCGTGCACACCGTGCGCCGAGTGCCGATCTGGGGCAACCACTCCGCGACGCAGTTCCCCGACATCTCGCACGCCACGGTCGCCGGCCGGCCGGTGGGGCCGGCTCTGGAGCAGATCGTGGGCGACGTGCCGGCCTGGCTCGACGAGACGTTCATCCCGCGAGTGGCGAAGCGCGGAGCGGAGATCATCGAGGTGCGCGGGTCGTCATCGGTGGCGTCGGCGGCGAACGCGACCATCGAGCACGTCCGCGACTGGGTCCGGGGCACCGACGACTGGACCTCGGCAGGCGTCGTCTCGCACGGCGAGTACGGCGTGCCGGAGGGGCTCGTCTCGTCCTTCCCCGTGCGGTCCGTCGACGGCGAATGGCAGATCGTCGAAGGGCTGGAGCTGAGCGAGTGGGCGCGGGCCCGCATCGACGCCTCGGTCGCCGAGCTGATGCAGGAACGCGAGACGGTACACGGGCTCGGGCTCTTGTGAATCCGATCACCCGCGGCGTCGGCCGACAGGGCAGAATGGATGCCGGAGGTGCGCGATGAGCGAGACGGTTGATCCCACGAAGGCTGCGGCCGTCGATGAGGCTCTCACGAGCCCGCTGCACCTGCCCCACGACGCCGCGAGCTGCCCGAAGTGCTTCACCGAGCTGCAGCAGAACCGCAACTTCTGGACCGCGCGTCCCGACGGCTCGCGCCTGGTCGGCCTGGTCGTCGCACGCGAGGGCATGCCCTCCGTCGTGAAGCAGCGCGAAGACCTCACGCGCTTCGGCGTCCCGATCGAGGGATTCCGTCACCCGGCACCCGACATCCTGGAGAGCTGGAACGACCGTCTGGCGCGTCTGATCTCGACCTTGCGCACGGGCGATGTGGTGGTCGTCGCGAACATCAAGGCCCTCGGCCTCGATGCCGAAGAAGGAGCCCGCACCGTCGCCGAGCTGCGCCGCCACGGCATCATCGTGAAGGTGCTGAACCACGACGCACGTCACCTCGCCGACGCGGCCTCCGCGCGCTGACGCCGCTCCGCGCGAAGAGACTATGGCGTCGCGGTGGGCTTCAGCGTCGAGCCGAAGGCCGTGGCGATGGCACTCACCGAGCAGACGCTCCCGACCCTCGAGGTGACCGGCATTGACTGATCGCACGCCCGACGAACTCAACGCGATCGCTCTCGTCCGTCAAGACCTCGGAGCGCAGTCTCCGCGCGACGCGAGCGCGGCCCGGATCGACGACACCGTCCTGCGGATGCATGGGCTGAAAGACCTCGGCAGTCGGCTCTGGGCAGAAGCCTCGGCGGTGAGCGACCGCGCGAAGTCGGAGGTGACCGCGCGGGTCAAGGCCGAGTACGGCCTACGGAGCCCCCGCAACGGTCTCATCCCGATCCTGGTGCTGTTCCTCACCTTCGCGGGCGCGATCCCGATCGGCTTCCTCAACGCCATCCGCCTCGGCTCCCCGGGCGGAGAAGTCACCGCAGCGATGCTCACAGCGGGGATCGGTGTGGCCCAGTTGATCGTGGCGCTCAGCACCGGCATCCGCCCCGTCGCGCGTCCGACCGTTTTCCAGTCGAGGATCTCCGTCATCGTGCTGCTGATATCGGTCGTCATCGGCTTCGTGCTTACGGAAGGTGTCCCCCGCATCCTCTTCATCGTCGGAGCACTCGGCACGCTGTGCGCGGCCATCGTCCACACCATGACGCGCGCCCGTGACCCCGAGGCCACCGCCCGGATCGACGACGCGGAGGCGCGGGCGCGCACGGACGTGACGCGCACAGTCGATGCGGAGCGGCATCGCATGCGCACGGAGCTCGAGGCCGCGCTCGCCGGACGCGACGACATCGACACGATGCGGCGCACGCGCTCGCTCGCGATCGCTGCTTTCCGAGAAGAGGGCGGCAAGGCGGACGATGCTGACCCCGCGGCGCTCCCCGGAGAGTACATCATCCGCAACAACACGAACCGGTGGCTGCCGCTGGACGAGCAAGGGCTCTGGCCTCCGTCCGACCGCTGACCGCGAACGACGAAGAGGGCCGACCATCCTGGTCGACCCTCTCCACGAATCCCTGCTGCGCGTCAGTCGCCGTAGGGCGCCACGGGGAAGTCGGTCTGGGTCGGCTGCGGATCGATCGGGGTGCCGTCCTCGTTGTAGTAGATCGGGCTCCCCTCCTCGGGGAAGTAGAACCGCGGCTGCCAATCCGGTCCCTCGAAGGCGGGGAAACGCAGCGACGCTCCCTTGTACACCAGCTCGCCGCCGAAGACCATGTCGGAGAGATCCGCCGCATCGCCCGGCATGCAGCCAGGAGTCGCAGTGGCCCAAACCGTGTTGCGTCCCGGCCAGATGGTGACGACTCCTCGACCGACATCGCCGCCGGTCCCGATCACGTTGATCTCCTGCCTGTCCCCGTCGCCGAATGTTGCGGTATCCGCCGATGCCCCTACCTCCTCAAAGGCGGCGGACGCGGCAGCGACGACGGCGTCCACATCGATCTTCTCGGAGGGCTCCCACAGTCGCGCCCAGGAGAAGGTGTAGCCGGACAGCTCTCCGTCGACTCGGCAAGCGATCGGGGATGCTCCGAACGATCCCTGGTCCACAGCCCAGTCCCCCTCGTGGACAGCCATGATCACCGTGTGCATGGCGGTGGCGTAGGCGGTGTAGTTCTTCTCGCCGTCCCGATACAGCTCGTCACCCGTAGGCGCTGCCGCAGACCCGCAGCTCGTCATCATCGTCACCAATCCGACGACTGCCGCCGCCTTCATCCCGCGCCGCCGCAACCTACCGCGCACGCGTCAGTCGCCGTAGGGTGCCACGGGGAAGTCGGTCTGGGTCGGCTGCGGATCGATCGGGGTACCGTCCTCGTTGTAGTAGATCGGGCTCCCCTCCTCAGGGAAGTAGAACCGTGGCTGCCAATCCGGTCCCTCGAAGGCGGGGAAACGTAGAGATTCGCCGTCGGACAGCTCGCCGCCGAAGACCATGTCGGAGAGATCCGCCGCATCGCCCGGCATGCAGCCAGGAGTCGCAGTGGCCCAAACCGTGTTGCGTCCCGGCCAGATGGTGACGACTCCGCGACCGACATCGCCGCCGGTCCCGATCACGTTGATCTCCTGCCTGTCCTCGTCGCCGAGAATCGACGTCTCGGCGACGATCCCCACCTCGTCGAAGCCCGCCTTCGCCGCGGCGACGACCGCATCGACATCGATCTTCTCCACGGGCTCCCACAGCCGCGACCAGCTGAAGGTGTAGCCGGACACCTGCCCACCGATCCGACAGGGAATGGGCGACGCACCGAAGGAACCTTGATCCACGACCCAGTCCCCCTCGTGGACAGCCATGATCACCGTGTGCATAGCGGTGGCGTAGGCGGTGTAGTTCTTCTCGCCGTCCCGATACAGCTCGTCACCCGTAGGCGCTGCCGCAGACCCGCAGCTCGTCATCATCGTCACCAATCCGACGGCTGTCGCCGCCATCAGTCCGCGCCGCCACCTACCGCGCATCCGCTGTCCCATCCGTTCAGAAGTCGATGAGAGCGTACTCATCGCTGATCCACCAGTTGCCCGCGTCCCAGAATCCCTGCGTACTGCCCTCGCCGCCGCGCTCGGTTCCCGCCTCTCCCGTCTGGATGATCTCGCTCACGTTGTAGAACGATTCCGATCCGGGTTCGAGGTAGGCACCGGGTCCGAGAGCGTCGTGCCCTGTCGCTGCCGGAAGGCTGCCTCCGAGCTCATCGACGCCACCGTCGCTGTCGAACACAGTAACGCCGTCCATGCGCTCCGGGCTGACAGGATGCCCCACGCTCGTTCCTCGACCGATCCTCGCGACCGCGTCGTCTTCCGAGATCGTCGCGTAGATCTGCGGGGGTTCGCCGTTGGACAGATTCGCGACGACCGTCGGGTCTTTCGGGAAGCCGGCCGATCCCACGGCGATGAACGACGTGACGCCCAGACCGTCGGGCTGTGATCCGATTGCGAGGGCGGCCGTCGTGCTGCCGTAGGAGTGCGCGATCACGTTCACGTCGGCGTTCGGAGACAGCGCGCGCACCGCCAACAGATAGGACCTGAGCGACGCCGCACCGTCTTCCGCCCGGGACATCGCCGGCTCCTCCACGAGGTTCGGGGTGTCGTACCCGAACCAGACGACCGTGGCGGATCCCTCGCCCACCCGAAGGTTGAGCGACTTCGCCGATTCACCCCAGGAGAAGAGATCCTCGACGTTGCCGTTCATACCGGGGACGAGCGTGTTGATCTCCGACGCCGTCGACAGGTCGCCGTAAGCGACGGCCGCTGTCACCTGCTCGGAGCCACTCGGATCGAAGACGATGAGACTCGGGAGAGGGATACCGCCTCGCTTCAAGGCAGAGCGGACGGCGAGCAGTTCGTCCCGATGCGGGCCTTCAGGTTCGCTCTCGAGCAGTTCCTCCAGCCGCGCCGAGTTCACGCCGGCGCGCACGTCCCACGGGATGCCGTCGAGGTTCCCGATGATGGCGGGATGGTTGTCGATGAGCTCCTGCCGGAGCTCCGGATTCTCCGCCCACAGCCGGGCGATCTCGTCCGGGCTCGTCGCCGCGAGGAGCTCGGCGAGCAGGTCGCGCGCCTCGTTCGTCATCGCGGCACCGGCGCCGCCTGCCAGCTCGTTCAGCGCAGCCGCATATGCGGCGTCCCAGTCGCCATAGTGCCGCTCGTACTGCACCCAGAGCTCGTCGAGCGCGTCCTTCGCCGCGTCGCGATCGCCGATCGCCTCGGTCGCCGCGTCGTTCGTGTCATCGATCGCGGACTGATCATCACCATAGGCCGCCGCCAGCGCTGCCCGTCCGGCACGGTCGGCAGCGGTGTCGAGTAGGGTCCATTCCGCATGCGCCGTCTCGATATCGTCGATCAGGTCGTTGGCCGGCTTCGCGTGCAGATCGAAGGCATCGGCGTAGCGCTGCAGGACGCCGGCGAGAAGCTGCGCCTCGGCGATGTCGCCCGGCAACAGCGCAGAGAGGTCATTCGCATCCGTGCGCACCGCCGTGACCGCGCGACCGACGCCCGGCAACTCCTGTGCGACATGCGTCGCCGTGCGCAGGTCGCCGAGCCGATCCGCGACGCGCGTGAACAGCAAGCTCCAATACGCCATCGATCCGCTGTTGCCCTCGAGGCGTTCGAGCGGGTAGCCCTGGTTCGGAGACGTGAGGCTCACGACCCGTCTCCGCCCGTGAGCTCGACATCGAGCTGCGAATACTTGTTCGCGATGGCCGAGATCGCCGCGGACAGGGCCCCCGCCGTCTCGATCCGGTCGTAGGCGGCGTCGTGCAAGGCGGACAGTCGTCGGTGCATCTCGAGGCGGAGGCCTGCGCGCTGCGCGGGGTTCTCGACACCGGTGTCCTCGCCTTGGAGGTTCGCCGCCTGCGTCAGCAGCTCGGTTGTCGCGGAGGTGAGACCGCTCGCGGCATCGTTCAACGCCGCGTAGAAGATTTCGACGTCTGACACGGATAGCCCCCCCGGTATCGCTGGCTTCACCCTATCCTGCTCGCGTCATGCGAGCCGATGGGGACAACTCCCCATCGGGCACGCCCCGTGAACGACGGAAGAGGGCCGACCGTCCTGGTCGACCCTCTCCACGAAACCCTGCCGCGTGTCAGCTACCGGCGAGCTGCTGATCCAGATCCTGGATCGCCCGCATCATGCCCAGCA
>NZ_JAIVLG010000012.1 GCF_020524545.1 Microbacterium paraoxydans
TGATCAGGATCTCGTACTTGGCCACCGTTCACGATGTCCTGAGACATCACCGCGCCACCAGACCCACCGTTCACGATGTCCCGAGACAGTCGTTCACGATGTCCTGAAACCAGACACCCCCTCGCGCACAGTGTGATGTCTCAGGACATCGTGAACGACTGAACCCCCGGTTTCCGGGGGTTCAGTCGTTTTTGAGTTGGTAGTTCTTGGTGGGGTTGAGGGTGTATTCGGCGAGTAGTTCGCCGGTGTCGTGAACCGTCCCCGGTTTGATGCCGTTTCCTTTCGAGTCTGGAAGGAAGATGTTGATCATGCCGAAGAGGATTCCGGAGGAGACGAAGCAGCGCGCGATCAGGCTCGTGCTCGATCACCTCGATGAGTACCCGAATCTCACGAGCGCGTGCGAGACCGTGTCGAAGCGGCTCGGTTTCGGTGCCGAGAGCTTGCGCCGGTGGGTGCGTCAGGCGCAGGTCGACGTCGGCGACCGGCAGGGCGTGACCTCGAGCGAGTCGGAGCGGATCCGCAAACTCGAGCGCGAGAACCGCGAGCTGCGCGAGGCCAACGCGATCCTGCGAGACGCGGCGGTTTTCTTCGCCGGGGAGCTCGACCCCCGAAAGCGCTGATCGTCTCGTTCATCGAGGAGCAGCGAGCGCTGGGACGCGCGGTCGAGTCGGTCTGCCAGGTCCTGCGGGAGCAGGGCGTGCAGGTCGCCGCGCGAACCTATCGGTCCTGGAAGACCGCACTGCCCTCATTCCGCGACCTCGAGGACGCGGTGATCATCGACGCGATCCTCGCTGCCCGTGTCGACGAGAACGGGAAGGCGACGCCGGAGTCGATGTATGGGCGGCGGAAGATGACCGCCTTACTGCGCAGGCAGGGCCTGACCGTGTCGAAACGCCGTGTGGACAGGCTGATGCGTGACCTTGGCCTCAACGGGCTCGTGCGCGGCCGCGGCGTGCGGACGACGGTCCCGAACCGCAACGCCGACCGCGCGCCGGAGCTGCTGGAGCGGGACTTCACCGCCGCCGCCCCGAACGGCCGGTGGGTTGCCGACTTCACGTATGTGCGGACGTGGTCGGGGTTCGTGTACGTGTCGTTCGTGATCGACTGCTTCTCGCGGTCGATCGTCGGCTGGCACGCCGCGACGACGAAGACGACCCCGCTGGTGACCACCGCCCTTCGGATGGGACTGTGGCAACGCGACCGGGCAGGTCACCCCGCCGGCGACGGGCTCGTGCATCACTCCGATGCCGGGTCGCAGTTCACCTCGATCAGCTTCGCCGAGACGCTCGCGCTGGAGGGCATCGCGGCTTCGATCGGGAGCATCGGCGACGCCTACGACAACGCCCTCGCGGAATCGACGATCGGACTGTTCAAGAACGAAGCGATCCGCGACGACTCGCCGTTCCGGAGCGGGCCGCTGCGCACCCTCGACGACGTCGAATGGGTCACCGCCGAATGGGTCGACTGGTACAACCACCGACGCCTGCACTCCACACTCGGCGACGTCCCGCCCGACGAATTCGAGGCAGCCCACTACGCTTGCCTCGAAACGCCATCCCACCCGGTGCTGGCACCCGCATAGGAGCGGCAGAAACCCGGGGACGGTTCACAAGGTCCTCGGCGGAACCTGACCGATACTCCACACCCTCGATCTGCTCGGACGGGATGGATCGGCTCAACGACGTCACCTCGTGGCCGCGGCGGCGGGCTTCGGCGACGACGGCGGAACCGGCGTAGCCGCTTCCGCCGAGGACTGTGATTTTGGCCATTGGAACTCCTTGAGGATATAGGTGGCGTGGAGGCGTCTCGGCACCCTTACGCTGGATGGTGTAGTGCAGTTGGCTGCCTTTTGAGCGTACTGAGCTGCACGGTGCCCGGATCCGATATTTCGTGATTCGTCGCCTTAGAGTCGCTGAGACCGTTGGAAGAAGATGGCGACAACCAGTGCCGCGATCACAATGGCAGACATGGCTGTGATGGCCGCGCCGTCGAGACCAGAAACTGCGAGCACACCGCTAACACCAACGACGCCTAACGCGTTCGAGGTTCTCATCATCGCAAACACCTCGGCGCGTCTATCGGGCGGTGAGAGTTGGTCTAAGACAAGGGAGTAATACGTGCCCAGCGCGGGCAAGCAGAACCCGACCACGACGGCCCCGAGGAGCAAGAGGGTGATGTTGACGCGCAACCCAACGAGCACGGCGCCAGCTGACGTGAGGACAAGGAGGGCGATGACCTGGCGTCGTGTGAGAATGCGGTTTCGGATGCTCACCCAGACCCCTCCGGCGACTGAACCAACGCACAGGGTCAAAGCGAAGACGAATCCCCACTCCGGCGCGAGTCCGAAACGTACAGCGAACGGCACCGCGCCCACCTCGACAGCCGCTACCACTGCGGATCCAGCTGCCGCGCAGATCAACCAAACCCAGACCGCCCTCGGTAGCGGCATTCGTCGCGGCGTCGCAGGACGTAAGGGAGCCCGCGCTTGCGGGATGGAGGGCATGAGGACGAGCGGACCGACGCCGAGAATGGTGAGCGTGAACATTGCGACCACGGGAGACAACGTTCCTAGCGCGGCAGCCAGCACGGGCGAGACTGCGAATGTGACTTCGTTCAGGGTTGCTGCGACCCCTAGAGCGCGGGGTAGACGCTCAGGCTCGACGAGATAGTTCAAGAGTGACCGCTGGTACCCGTAGGCGGCGCCGTTGGTGAGGCCGGCGGCTGCGGCGGCGGTGATGAGGACGGGCATGGGCGCGGCGACGGCGGCCGCATAGGTCACGCCGAGGAGGGCGACAGTTCGCGCGACGAGGAGGGCACGTAGGTAGGACACCGGATTGAATCGGTTGCCCCATCTGGAAAGTGGAGTTGCGGCGAGAACTTGAGCGGCAGTCATCGCGAAGACCATCCCTGAGCCTGCTTCCGCGGACCCAGTCAGGGGCAGCGCCAGAAGCGAGAAGGCAATCGGGGCTGCAGCTTGGGGCACACCGAACGTCCCATACCCGACTTGCCATCGCACGAGCTTCCACCGACTGACCGCCATGGTTTGAGAGTATCGACAGTGCAGCAGAATGCTCTTCTCTGCGCTTTCGCATGCTCGCGGGAACGGTACATCGACCGGCACATGCCCCTCCCTTCTCGCCCCCGCTGAGCGCCGAAATTCGGTGCGCATGTTGCGTCGATGTAAACATCTGCGCACGCGCGCATCACACGCGAACGTCGGCGCCGCGAATTCTCGGGGCCGCGTGGCTTCATATGGTCCGGCCTGCAAATCTGCAGTCTGAACTGCGGCGGTGTGCATTGACGTGATCAACATCGCCGCCTTGGATGTGTGTAACCCGAAGAGGTCTCGATACTTCCGCCCGAAGGAGCCGCAATGCCCACTCTGACTCGTGTCGCACTTTCCACCGTCGATGGTGAACTCAAGCCGGCGGGACAGCGTGCCGGCGCTGATTCCGGGGATCCGCAGCTCAGGACCTTGGCGCTGCCGACCGGGAGCGACGCAGCCATTGGTGTCTGGGAATGTGAACCGGGCGGCTGGGAAGTCCTCAACCGCCCAAACACGGAGACGTTCACTGTGCTGAGCGGGTCTGCGGTCCTGACGGACTACGACACCCAGGAGCAGACCACCATCTCGGCGGGGGACCTCATCATCCTCCCGCCCGGTTGGTCGGGCCGCTGGGATGTCACCGAGACGCTTCGCAAGGCATATTCCATCTTCTGACCGTTCAAGGAGCACCAATGACCGCTGCATCCGTAACCGCCCCGGCGAGGTCGACAAACTCGCCCCGCCGCATCGCTGCTGCCCAGATCATCGGAACCACAATCGAGTGGTACGACTTCTTCATCTTCGGCACAGCGTCTGCGCTCGTGTTCAACACGATCTTCTTTCCCGAGTTCGACCCGTTGACCGGAACCCTGTTCGCATTCGCGACGTTCGGCGTCGGGCTCGTCGCCCGACCGCTGGGCGGGATTATCTTCGGTCACATCGGAGACCGGATTGGTCGGAAGACCACGCTCGTCGTGACTCTCATCCTTATGGGCGTCTCCACCGTCGCCATCGGACTACTACCCACGTTCGACACCGTCGGTATCGTCGCCCCCATCCTTCTCGTCGTGCTCCGCATCATCCAAGGCATCTCCGTCGGAGGGGAATGGGGCGGCGCCGTCCTCATCGGCGTCGAGCATGCTTCCCCGAGCAAGAAGGCGCTTTTCGGCTCTTTCGCACAACTCGGATCCCCGATTGCGCTCGTCCTGTCAACGCTCGCGTTCCTCGCCGTCTCGTTCGGGTCGCCTGAGTGGATGCATGACTGGGGCTGGCGCATCCCGTTCCTCGCATCCGTCATCCTCATTCCGGTCGGTCTGTACATCCGCAGCCGCGTCTCTGAGTCTCACGAATTCAAGGAGGCGTCCAAGAAGCCCAAGCCGGAGCGACTGCCGATCTTGGAAGTCCTTCACCGCAGTTGGAAGCAGCTTCTGATCGGCGTCGGCGTCGCCAGTGGCATTTTCGTGACGTACTACCTGTTCGTCACCTTCGTCCAGGCGTATGCGAAGAACACCCTTGGTATGCCGCAGTCGATCTCCTTGCCGGCAAACATCATCGCTGCCGTGTTCGAAGGCGGAGCTTTGATGCTCGGGGCATGGTTGTCGGTGAAGGTTGGCGGGAGGCGCATCGCCATCATCGGTGCGGCCGCGCTCGTCGTATGCGCCATTCCGAGCTTCATGCTGGTGAGCACGGGGGAGCCGTGGGCGCTCTATCTCGCGACCGCTGTCAGCATGACCGCACTTGGGCTCCCGTACGGCGTTATCGCAGCGGAGATCGCGCTCATGTTCAAGACTCAGGTGCGTTATACGGGGCTGTCGCTGTCGTACAACGTCTCCAGCGCGCTGGGTGGCGGGCTCTCGCCCGTTCTTGCGACGCTGTTCCTCGGCTGGACTGGGAATCTGTGGGGCGTGGCGATCATGACCCTTATCGTCTCCGTCATCATGCTCCTGTCGTGTATTGCTCTGCCCAAACGCGACTTCAGTGACGACGTGCAAGAGTCATAGGACGCGTAGTTAGGCACGGAAGGAACACCCCGTATGGCCCCCCAGATTGTTGTCTATACCGCTCGCTCTGTCATCACGATGGATCCTGGTCGTCCGAGGGCGGATGCTGTTGCTGTCATGGATGGGCGCGTCCTCTCCACCGGGACGGTAGAGTCGATGGGGCCGTGGCTCGAGCGGTACGACCACCGCATCGACGACCGGTTCAAGGATGCGGTGATCACCCCCGGCTTCATCGACCCGCACACGCATTTCGAGATGTCGTCCGGGTATCTGGGGGTCCCTTACGTCGGGCCGATTGAGTCGCCAGGGCCATGCGGGACGAATCCGGCACACCCCACGCGCGAGAGTGTGCTCGAGGAACTTGCGTCGTTGAACACCTCGACGCCAGAGGGGGAAACGATTGTCGCGTGGGGCTTGGATCCAGCGATCCAAGGAGGGCACCTGCACCGAGACGAGCTCGACGCCGTCGTTCCAGATCACCCGCTGTTCGTGATCTCGTATGCTCCGCACTTCCTTTACGCCAACAGCCGTGCGCTGGCGTTGACGCCGCTGACCGACGACTCGACCAGTGAAGGAGTAGGCAAGTACGATGACGGCCGCCTCAACGGTCAGTTCATTGAGATGGCCGCCCACAAAGCAGCGGTCGGCAAATCGGCTGCGGACCTCGTGGATGATGCTGGAGAGGCCGGGCTTCGCCGCATGGCGGATGTCGGGGTCGCTGGTGGCGTCACCACAACTGCGGAGATGCTCTTCGGTCTCACTGACCCTGACCGCGAGTGGCGAATCCACGACGCCGTCTTCAACGCGCCGAATCCGGCGATGCGCATGGCGCTCGTATACAGCTCCATGACGTTGCACGACGATCATGGCGCTGACGCCGCTGCCCACCTTGCAGAACAATACGCCCGTAACTCCGACTCGCTTTTCTTTGCGGGTGTGAAGTTTCTCGCGGACGGTTCGTTCCCGGCGATGTCGTCGCGAACTCGGTGGCCGGGATACCTCGACCTCACCAACGGCGTCGAGAACGACGTCCCGTGGACCGAGTTGGCAGAAAGGATGCGCCCGTACTGGGAGGCGGGCATCCCGATTCACTGTCACGCAAACGGCGACGAAACCATCGATGCGACCTTGGACGCGCTCGCTCAGCTGCAGGCGTGGCGTCCGCGGTTCGACCACAGGTTCACGTTCGAGCACTACTGCCTCAGCACCCCGGATCAGGCACGCCGTCTCGCGGTTCTCGGGGCGCTCGCGTCGGTGAACATCTACTACGTGCATTATCGGAGCCACATCCACCGCGAACAGGCATACGGTCCTGACCGTGCTGAGGCACTCGGCCGCGTGGGCTCGCTCGCTCGCGAACGTGTTCCCTTCGCGCTGCACTCTGATTTCTCGCTCGTCGGTGTTCCGATGAAGCCGTTGACGGCCGCGTGGATCGCCGTGAATCGAATTGCTCAAGACGGCTCGACGGTTTTTGCTCCCGGTGAGCGGATCTCCGTTGACGCAGCATTGCACGCCATCACGACGGATGCTGCATATGTGCTCGGTCAGGAGCGCGTGCTCGGAAGCCTCGAACCAGGCAAGTTCGCCGACTTCGCCATCCTCGATAAGGACCCTTACGAGGTGGCGCCGGAGGAACTGCGGGACATCGAGGTGCTCGGAACCGTCGTCGGCGGAGTCGTTCATGGGGCCTTGGCCTGATGTATCTCCCTCCGCACTACGCCACGAACGATGGAGAAGCGCGCGAAATCGTGCGATCCGGTCGGGCCGCGGATTTCGTCACGGCAACCGAGTCAGGTCCGGTGGTGAGCTTTCTGCCGTACGTGTTTGACGAGGCGGGTGGACGCTTGCTGGCGCACTTTGCTCGAGGCAACCAGCACTGGAAAGAGCGTGCCCTCGGATGCTCGACAGCCATCATTCACCGACCGCACGGTTACGTGAGCGCGGATTGGTACCCCTCGACCCGTGAGACCGGCGGGTCTGGGCCGACATGGAACTATGTCGTCGCGCACGCGCGCGGTGACATCGTGATCCACGACGATCCGCAGTGGGCCATCGAGAGCATCCGTCACCTCATCGATGTGAATGAGGCGGACCTCGGATCGTCCTGGTCGCTTGACGATGTGTCGGAGGACTACTTGCGCAAGCGAGTGCGTGGTGTGGTCGCGTTCGAGTTTGTCATCGACACCATCGAGGCGAAAGTGAAACTTTCGCAGAACAAGCCGCAACAGGATGTCGACAGCGTCATCGCGCATCTTCGGCAGGAAGGTAGCGCTGTGGCCGATGATATGCAGCGGCACTACGGGGCGGGACAACAATGACGACTGGATTTTCGCTCGCGGCGACAGAGATCGCTGCACAGGAGCCGGGGGTTGTGTTCGGTCTCATGGGCGACGGCAACATGCGCTTGACAACGGCTCTCATCCGTGACCACCAGGTCCGCTATGTAGGCACAGTGCACGAGGCAGGCGCTGTTGCTGCTGCGGATGGGTATCACCGCGCAACCGGCGGTATCGGTTACGCGACCATCACCCACGGTCCTGGTCTGACCAACGCGGTGACCGCGTTGACCGAAGCGGTGCGGAATCGCAGTCAGCTACTCGTCATCACCAGCGAGCCGCCTCAGCGCCGTGAGTACGCGCAGCACATCGATTCGGCGATGGTCGTCGCCCCGACCGGAGCCGGATACATCCTCATCAGACATGAGTCGGACATCGTCGCAGGGTTGCGTCGCGCAGCACGGGCGGCGCGAAAGCAGCGCCGCCCTATCGTCGTGAACGTGCCGTTGGACGTGCTCAACGCTGACCTCGACGCCGACGGCCCGGCGTACTCGGCACCGACAGTCACTGCACCACTACCCACTTCAACCTCTCTCGCAGACATCGCGAGCGCGGTAGCGGCGCTCCGTCACGCGCGCAGGCCGGCAGTTCTCATTGGCCGTGGTGCGATGAGCTTGCCGCTGGAAACCGTTCACGCGCTTGGTGATCGTCTGAAGGCGCCGATACTGACGACTCTCCTTGCACGGGACCGCTATCAGGAATCGTCGCGGAGCCTTGGCGTCGCCGGAGGGCTCGGTACGAGAGCTGCGTGTGGTGCTCTTGACGAGGCGGATGCTCTACTCGTGCTCGGTGCGGGCCTCAACCATTTCACGACGCAGCATGGCCGTTTCACTGACGGCAAGACGATTATCCAGGTGGACACAGACTTCGAGGCCTTCGGTCTGCACGTTGAGCCGACGGTCGCTGTCACCGCAGACGCCGGCATGGCCGCAGCTGACATCATCAGCGCACTCGATGCGGCCAGCGAGGACGATTGGGCTCAGCCGTGGTTCGATGCCCGCGACCGAGAGACCCTTTCGGATGAGTATGAGTCCGGAGATCGCGGTTCAGGTCTCGACGCTCGAGACGCGCTTATACATTTGAACGCGACTCTTCCACGCGAGCGGATCATCGTCACAGACGTGGGCAGGTTCGTGATGGCGGCGTGGAAGTATCTCAGTGCTCCGAGCCCTGGCCAACTCATTCACACATGCACCTTCGCCTCCATCGGCTTGGGGCTAGCGACTGCCGTGGGTGTAGCTGCGACCGGGCGACCAACGGTGGCTGTGGTCGGTGACGGTGGCCTAATGATGTCGCTCGGAGAACTCTCGACAATCGCGCGGCATTCTCTGCCGGTGGTCATCTTGGTCGTCAATGATGGGGCGTATGGCGCCGAGCACATGCGGTTGCGTCAGTACGGCGAGGATCCTCAGCCTTCGCTGATGGCGTGGCCCCACCTCGCCGAGGTTGCTCGTGCGTGCGCGATACCCAGCATCGTGGTCGACGGGAAGGAGTCATTGCAGCATGCTGCGACCCGATTCTCGGAGTTGCCGACCCTGGTGGACATCCGCACAGACCCGGCAATCGATTACGGCGACTGGTGATTCTCGGTTGCTTTCGTGCGCGCTGCACGCAGGCCTGGCTGCGCTGCCACGAGCCCTCGGAGAGCCTCAATCATTGTCTGAACCCGCGCCAGCTGCACGACCTGTTTCGGCACGACTAGCCAGTACGTCCGCTCCACGCTGAACTCCGACGGCAGCAGCCGGACAAGCGAGGGATTGTCTTCGCCGATATAGGTGGGAAGAGGGGCAACGCCAAGTCCACGCAGGGCGGCCGTGAGATGTCCGGAGATGTTGTTGGTCTGCACTTTTGCTCGAGCTCCCGGGAGAACCTGGTCGAGGATGCGCAGGGGCTGGACGTCCAACACGGAGTCGACGTACCAGATGATGGTGTGGTCGGATCGCACGGCAGCCAGATCCTGTGGCGCGCCATGACGGGCGACGTAGTCTACGGAGGCATACAGACCCAGCTCATACTCTGCGAGCCGTTCGGTTCTGGTGCTATGCCGAGCTGGCTTCTCAAGAGTTACCGCCAGATCGAAATCGCGTGCGACAAGAAAGTCGTGTGATGTCGCCGTCGACACTTCCAGATACACGTCCGGATTCGCCTCATGGAACACCGCCAACCCGGGAACGAGGACGTATGCCCCGAACCCATCCGGCGCGAGCATACGAATCGTTCCCGACAGGGATCCTGGGGCCGAGGTAAGTGTTTCGGAGGCTGCGGCAAGGGTGCTGTCTATGCTCTCCGCATACGGGAGGAGTCGTCGCCCCACCTCCGTCAGTTGCCAACCGCCGCGTCCCCTATCGAAGAGCCGGTGGCCGACCTCAATCTCTAGCCGGCCTATGCGGCGCGACAACGTTGTCTCATCCACACGCAGCTTGCTCGCGGCGTCGGACAGCCGCCCCGTGCGTGACAACTCGAGCATGAGCCTGAGGTGATCCGTGCTGATCTCCATGTCTGCATTGTTGCAGATTTGCCTGCGTGACTGTGCGTTGACCTAGGCAAATATGCGGTGAAGGCTGAGTGGATCACACCTACGCTACGGAGGCGCATACATGTCATATGAGGTGAGCTTCCCGCGGCTCGTTCGGGTCGGCGGTGGTGCCATATCTGAGGTGGCGGACATCGTCGTCCAACTTGGCATCACGAGGCCATTCGTCGTCACTGACGCGTTCCTGAAGAACTCGGGACTGCTCGACAAAGTCGTTGACATACTCGCGACCGCGGGGATTGTTGCGGGGTCGTTTGCGGAGACAGTCGCGGATCCGACGACTGCGTCGGTGGCCACCGCGATGCAAGCTGCAGCCGACCATAATGCGGACGGCATCATCGCATTGGGGGGCGGCAGCCCTATCGACACGGCGAAGGCGATGGCAGTACTCGCCAAGTACCCGGGGCAGATGCACGAGCTGAAAGCCCCGGTGTCGTACAACGGGCCAGCTCTGCCGGTGGTCGCTATTCCGACAACTGCTGGCACTGGATCGGAAACCACACGGTTTACCGTCATCACAGACAGCCGTACCGGGGAGAAGATGCTCTGCGCGGGTGGTTCGTACATGCCGGAGGCAGCGATTGTCGACTACGAGTTGACGACGACGATGCCGCCACGCTTGACGGCGGATACCGGGATCGACGCGCTGACGCATGCCATCGAGGCGTACGTCAGCACCAAAGCCAACCCGATCTCGGATGCGTTGGCTCTGCGAGCCATCGCGCTGATTGGACGCAACCTCCGTCGCGTGTACACCGACGCGGACCATATTGCTCGCGATGAGATGATGACAGCCGCGACTCTGGCGGGGATGGCTTTCTCCAACTCCAGCGTCGCCCTCGTGCACGGCATGAGCCGCCCTCTCGGAGCTCATTTTCACATCGCGCACGGCCTGGCGAACGCGATGCTGTTCGCCGAAGTGACAGCATTCTCGGTCAGCGCAGCTCCCGAGCGTTATGCAGAGTGTGCACGGGCGCTGGGGCTGGGTGCTCATGACAGCACAGCTGCGGAACTAGGGTCCGAGCTCGTGGCGGAGCTTCGTGCCCTCGCGGAGGAGCTTGAGGTGCCCACGCCCCCCCAGCTCGGCATCGAACGTGAGAACTGGTCAGAGCACGTGCCTGTGATGGTGACCCAGGCCATCGCTTCCGGCTCGCCAGCGAACAATCCGCGGATCCCGACCGCTGACCAAATCGCGGAGATCTTCCAGACCGTCTTCGACCACCAGAAGGAGCAAGCATGACGAATGTGACCGAAGCTGCCACGACGACAGACACAGCAACGACAGTTCGCACCATCGGACATTGGATCGAAGGTAAGGAGCACCGTTCCCAGAGTGGCCACACCGCCACGGTCTATAACCCGGCCACCGGCTCGGTGACAGCGAATGTTGCTCTCGCCGACCAGGCAGAGATCGACGAGGCCATCGCGTCCGCCGAGCGCGGTTACCAGGTCTGGAAGAACTACTCCATCGCCAAGCGTCAGACCGTCATCTTCGCCTTCCGCGAGCTGCTGAACGCCCGCAAGGACGAGTTGGCGGAGATCATTACGGCCGAGCATGGCAAGGTCGTCTCCGACGCCATGGGCGAGATCCTCCGCGGTCAGGAAGTCGTCGAACTTGCCACCGGCTTCCCGCACCTCATCAAGGGCGCGTTCAGCGAGAACGCGTCCACCGGCATCGACGTGTACTCGCTCAAGCAGCCCCTCGGTGTCGTGGGCATCATCAGCCCCTTCAACTTCCCGGCCATGGTCCCGATGTGGTTCTTCCCCATCGCCATTGCCGCCGGAAACGCCGTCATCCTCAAGCCCAGCGAGAAGGACCCGTCCGCTGCGCTGTGGCTCGCGCAGCTGTGGAAGGAAGCCGGTCTCCCCGACGGAGTCTTCACCGTCCTCCAGGGCGACAAGCTCGCCGTCGACGGTCTGCTGCACAGCCCGGTGGTGCAGTCCATCTCCTTCGTCGGCTCCACGCCCATCGCGCAGTACATCTACGAGACCGCGTCGCGCAACGGCAAGCGTGTCCAGGCGCTCGGCGGTGCGAAGAACCACATGCTCGTCCTGCCCGACGCCGACCTCGACCTGGTCGCCGACCAGGCCGTCAACGCAGGCTACGGCGCAGCCGGCGAGCGGTGCATGGCGATCTCTGTGGCCATCGCCGTCGAGCCCGTCGCTGACGAACTCATCGAGAAGATCTCGGAGCGCATCGCCATGCTAAAGATCGGCAACGGCGCGGGCCAAGACGGCGTCGAGCCCGACATGGGACCGCTCATCACCGACGTGCACCGTAACAAGGTGGCCTCCTACGTCGACATCGCGGAAGCCGACGGAGCGAAGATCGTCGTCGATGGTCGAGGTATCACGGTCGACGGGCACGCGGACGGCTTCTTCTTCGGCCCGACCCTCATCGACGAGATCCCGACCACCTCACGCGCGTACACCGAAGAGATCTTTGGCCCAGTGCTGTCGGTGGTGCGAGTGAAGACCTTCCAGGAAGGCCTAGACCTCATCAACTCCGGCGAGTTCGGGAACGGCACCGCGATCTTCACCAATGACGGTGGCGCTGCTCGTCGCTTCCAGAGCGAAGTCGAGGTCGGCATGATCGGCATCAACGTGCCGATCCCCGTCCCCGTTGCCTACCACTCGTTCGGTGGCTGGAAGGCGTCGCTGTTCGGTGATGCCAAGGCTTACGGTGTGCACGGCTTCGACTTCTTCACTCGTGAAAAGGCCATCACGAGTCGCTGGCTCGACCCCGCCACCCACGGCGGCATCAACCTGGGCTTCCCTCAGAACAGCTGAGCGAGCCAATCGACCCTCGCCGCGGGCCGCTTCACAATCTGATGTGGAGCGGGCTCGTCGGGTCTAGCCGCCGATTCCGCCAACAATCTCAGGGATCTCGAAGAGATTTCCGGTGTCGCCGGTATGCAGAAAGGCGACGTTGCTCCCGGCGGGGATTCGTCCACTACGCGCGTGGTCGAGCATCCCCGCGAGACCTTTGCCGGTGTACACAGGGCCGACGAACACGCCCTCCGTTGCAGCGAGCTCGCGGATCGCTTGGGTGCTCTCTACGGAAGCGACCGCATAGTCCGAGCCGATGAAGCGCTGGTCGACGTCGATCTCAGCGCGAATGCTTGGGATGTCGGGGACATCGGCACCCAAGGTGCGAAGGACAACCTGCGTGCGTTCTGAGATGACGCTCGGATTCATCGGGTCGCTGTCGTTGTAGCTCTGGATGGCGATGGAGCGAAAGCGAACGGAGGAGCCCAGGCTTAGCTTCGCGGCCAGCATGCCGGGGAGCGCTGTGCCGGTTCCGATGGTGTGGTAGGCGAAATCCAGATCTACACCCATCTCCTCGGACTGCTGAAGCATCTCGGCGAACGTCACCGCATGAGCGACGAATCCTTCGGCAAGTGCGCCTCCTGTGGGGACCACGAGCACCTTCGCCCCGCTCTCCTCCAACGCGAGCTTGCGACGCTCGATGAGATCGGCGATGACGGCGCCGACCTCGGGGTCTTCCCACGGGTTGCCCTCCACGTTGACCAGGTGGGTCTCGACCCCCATGGTCTGTGTGAGGAGGTAATTGCCGCGAAACTCGGTGAGTTCGCCGTGGTTCACCGTGTTGCGAGTGAGGACGAGGATCGGTGTGATTCCGCTGCGCAGGCACGCCGCAGCAAATTGCATGCCGGAATTGGTCAGTGACGCCCCCTGAGTGATGAGGTGCGTCACACCATCCGTGAGGGCGCGTCCGATGATGAACTCTGCCAGTCGAGTCTTGCTTCCGCTGATTGCGCTCGGGCCGGCGAGGTCTTCGCGCTTCATGAAGAAGTTCACTCCATACGCGCGAGAGAGGTTCGGCAACGCATGAAAGGGAGTGGGGTAGAAACCGACTCGCGTGCGCGGGAGGGCATCGATGGTCTGGGAGAAGTCGGTCAGGTTCATAGGACCAGCCTTGGGCTGAGTCAGGATAAGAACAAGCGAAGATTGCTTCTCTCTCGATAAGCTCCAGTGATGGATCGAGAGTGGCCATTCGACCCCCGGCACTTACGTGCTCTTGAGGCCGTGGTACGGCTGAAGTCATTTCGAGCTGCTGCGGAGGAGCTCGGGTACACCCAGTCCGCAGTCTCGCAGCAGCTGTCGGAGCTTGAGCGTCGTGTCGGGCACCGTGTCCTCGAGAGGAGGCCGGTGCGCGCGACGGAGACGGGCCAAGTCCTTCTCGATGCTGGGGCTTCGTTGAGCGCAGTGATGGGTCGCGCCGCCATCGAGCTAACAGCCCTGTCTAGCGGTGATGCTGGCACCCTACGAGTGGGTGCGTTCATCTCTGCGGCAGCTTCGTTCGTCCCACCCGCTCTCGCACAACTTCGAATGAACCATGCCGGAGTTGGCATCGTGCTGCGCGAAATCGAACAGCACGAAGCAGATCCATTGCTGCTCCACCGCGAGCTAGACCTCGTCGTGACGTTCGACTACGTCCACGCCCCGGAGAAGGTGCCGGCGGGAGTGACCCGGACACACATCCTTGACGATCCCATCATGGCTGTCCTGCCTCACGGGCACCCCTTGAGTGACGCAGATGTCGTTGACCCCCGTAGCCTCCCAGCAGATCAGTGGATCAACACCGCGGTCGATGTCGGAGCCTTCTCTCCTGCCCCTGCGGAAACTGCACGGGGCGGTCTTGGTTTTGATGGGCAGGATTTCCGGACGGTGCTAACTCTGGTTGATGCCGGCCTGGGCGTTACGTTGCTTCCGTCGTTACTGCTCCTGGATCCGCCTGCAGGCGTCGTCGTGCGGCACCTCGCCCCGGAGCACAGTCTCGTACGTCGGATATTCGTCAGTGAGCTTTCTGCAGACCGGGTGCGTTTGTCTCAGCAGCGGCTCGTCAGCTACCTAGCTGACGCTGCCAGCCAGATGGCCGTTGCGACACTTCCGGGCACCGGGTCGCGGGCGCTTCCGCTGTCGACGTTCTGAGTTCCCATTCTGGGAGTCCGCGCGGGATGTCGCGGATGCCATGTGTCCATGGGCGGGGTGCGGCGGTTGAGGCCGGTCGTCCCTTTGCGCGCACGTTGGTCGTGAAGAAGGGCCACCGTTCACGTGCCCGCGTGTGCCGAGCTGCCGCGTCTATGATGCCTAAGTGACCGAATCCCCGAGCGACCTCTCTGCCGTGATAGGCGCACGCGTGAAAGACCGGCGCCAGGAACTGCGATGGACCTTGGACCGCCTCGCTGAACAGGCAGGCGTCAGCCGTCGCGTCCTGGTGAACATCGAGCAGGGAGCAACGAACCCGAACATTGGGACGTTGTTGCGCGTCAGCGACGCTCTCGGGGTGGGGCTTCCCGAACTTGTCGAGCCGCCGGACATCGACCTTGCACGAGTGACGCGGCATGGTGAGGGAGCGGTCCTGTGGAAAGGTGAATGCGGGGGCCGGGGTGTACTCGTCGCGGGCACGAAGTCGCCGAACGTAGTGGAACTCTGGGATTGGACCCTCGCTCTCGGGGAGCGGCACGACAGCGAAGCGCACATTGACGGCACTCGAGAGTTGCTCCAGGTATTACGGGGCTCTGTAGAAGTCAGGGTGGGATCAGAGGCGTTCACGTTGGCCGAACGGGATGCCATCACGTTTCGTGGCGATGAAGCTCACGCATACGTGAATGTGGGCGATGGTGAGGCACGCTTTGCGCTCACGGTTTTCGAGCCGATCCCAGGTGGCGCGCACCGGTAGAGCGGCCCATACAGCAGAGCGCTGCCATCCGTGTGGCGGGATGACAGCGCTCTCCGCATGCACGGGTGCTGCGGTGTGCCCGCGCGCTCAATCCCCCGATATGTCGCGCGCGGGGCGCCTATGCGCTCTCTGAGGGCGAGGCGGTTTTCGGGTGACCAGTGGGAGCGAGCTTCAATCCGATGACTGCCCCGACGATGCCCCCGATGAAGATGAGCTTCCACAGGGACGCCGGTTCCGTGCCGGTGAGGATGGCGTAGATCACGGTCAGGGCGGCGCCCAGACCAACCCAGACGGCGTAACCGGTGCCGATGGGGATTGTCTTCACTGCCCATCCGAGGCCGACCATGCTGAGGGTCGCGGCGGCGAGGAAGATCGCTGTCGGGACGAGCTCGGTGAGACCGTTCGACAGTCCAAGCGCGGTGGCCCACACGGCTTCAAGGACGGCGCTTCCTAGGAGAACGAGCCACGGCATCAGCTCACCACCTTCAATCCGATCACTGAACCGACCAGAAGAAGAAGGAGAGCGACCCTGATGAGCGTTGGACGCTCCTGCTTCGTCACGAACCCCCAGACGAGCGTCAGCGTCGCACCGATCCCCACCCAGACCGCATATGCGGTCCCGGTCGGTATCTCATTCATCGCCCAGGCAAGTCCCGCGAGGCTCGCACCGATGGAGACGAAGAACAGGATCGTGGGTCCCCTCTTCTTGAAACCATTGGACGCGGACAGCGCAGCTGCCCACACGGCCTCCAGCGTGCCGGAAAGGAGGAGGACAACCCAGGCCATGGAGTTCCTTTCGCTTGGGTGCTAGTCGACGACTCGTCGTTGACTACACTGCCTAGTGCAGTATTATGCACTACATGAACGATGCCGCCAACTCCCTCTCTCGCGCAATCGGGGCGCGAGTGAAGAACGAGAGGACCGCTCGTCAGTGGACCCTGGATCGACTTGCAGAAGCAGCTGGCGTCAGCAGACGCATGGTCATCAACGTCGAGCAGGGAGTGGCCAACCCGAGCGTCGCGACCCTCGTCCGCATCAGCGACGCCCTTTCTATAGGATTACCGAGCCTGGTCGAACCGCCCACCACACACAGCACCAGCCTCACCCGAGACGGTGAAGGCTCCGTGTTGTGGAGAGGGGAACATGGTGGGGAAGGCGTCCTTCTCGTTGGCACCCAGCAAGCAGACTCTGTAGAACTCTGGGAGTGGACCCTCGCTGTCGACGACATCCACCGCAGCGATCCCCATGCTCCGGGGACGAGGGAGTTGTTGCAGGTCCGCTCCGGTCGAGTGAGTGTTTCCTCGGGGAGCCAGGTGCACATACTTGCTCTTGGCGATGCCATCGCATTCGCAGGAGACAACTCGCACTCCTACATGAACGCCGGCAAAGAGGAGGCTCGATTCCTCCTCGCCGTGTTCAAACCAGATCTTCGCAAACACCAATGGAAGGAGCCATGATGGCTACGACAACCGACCTCGAGAGCTTTCTCAACGAGGCCACCATCGACGAAGAAGTCTTCGCTCTGCGTCCCGATTACCGGGCACTGCTGATCGCCGTGGACGGCATTGAGCCAGGAGCCAGCGATGCGCATAGCGAAGCGCTTCTCGTACGCGCTGAAGCAGTCGCTGCCTCCTCGCTTGCGCAGGGACCGGTGGAGGAGCTCCCTCACATTGCTGCTTGGCGGGAGGCCTACCGTGCATTCGGTGCCAAGCCTCAGCGCACGCGCAACAGCCTCGAAGCACTCACCCGCCGCGCTGTAGACGGTCTCCCACGCGTGAATCGATTGACCGACATCTACAACGCAATTTCCGTCACTCACCAGATCCCGCTCGGAGGTGAAGACCTCGGCGGTTACGAGAGCGCACCGCGACTCACACGCGCGAGCGGGTCTGAGAACTTCGACACCATCTCGGGTGGCGAGATCACCATCGAGCACCCGGACCGTGGCGAGGTGATCTGGGGCGACGTTCGCGGTGTCACCTGCCGACGCTGGAACTGGCGGCAGGGACGCCGCACTGCGCTCACCGACAACACCCGATCTGCGCTCTTCATCCTTGACGCGCTGGCGCCACTGAGCGATGAGGACCTCACGCGGGCGGGCCAGGAGCTCGTCGATGAGCTGAGTCGTCTCGGCGAAGAGATCACAGTCTCGCAGCGACTTCTCGCCGCAGGAACGAACTAGGAGGAAGACCAACATGACCACTCGACCCGACAAGCACAACGCTGACACTGTGGACTTCCTCACCTGGGCAGTCCACGGCGGTAACACCATCGATGAAGGCACCGGCGCGGTTCGCACCCCGCTCGTCATGGCCAACTCGTACCGGCTTCCGGACGACCCGGCCTCCATGGACTGGTCTGCCACCGACCGTCTTACCTACACGCGAAACGGCGGCGCGAACCAACAGGCGCTGGAAACCAAGCTCGCTGCGATGGACGGCGGCGAGGCGGCCGCGACCTTCGCAACCGGAGTCGCCGCCCTCCACGGTGTCTTCTTCACCCTCCTGAAGACCGGAGATCACGTCGTCGTGTCGAACGTCACGTACGAAGCTGTCTGGAAGCTGTTCTCCGAACTCCTCCCCGAGCGGTACAACATCGAGGCGACGTTCGTGGATGTCGGAGACCTCGACGCTGTCCGCGCGGCAATCCGCCCCAATACGAAGCTCGTTCATGTCGAGACCATCGCGAATCCCACAACCAAGGTGGCCGACATCCAGGGGATTGCGAAGATCGCCCACGATGCGGGAGCGCTGCTCACCGTCGACGGCACGTTCACACCGCCGCCCTTCTATCGGCCGCTGGCGGACGGCGCTGACCTCGTCATCCACTCGCTGACGAAGTACATCAACGGACACGGTGATGCGATGGGCGGCGCGGTCATCGGCAGCTCCGAGCTGGTGGAGCACATCCGACACGTCGCTGTCGTTGATGTCGGAGGAGTCATCTCCCCGTTCAACGCCTGGATGATCATGCGCGGGTCGGTCACCCTTCCGCTCCGGCTCGCTCAGCACCTCGCTTCCGCGCAGCGAGTTGCAGAGTTTCTCGAATCCGATCCTCGCATCGCGTATGTGGAGTACCCGGGTCTTGCGTCCCACGCACAGCATGAGATCGCCAAGCGGCAGTTCGGCGGACGAGGGTTCGGTGGCATGCTCGCATTCGCCGTTGATGGCGACAGCGACACGCAGAACCGTTTCGTTGACAACCTTGGTGTGGTCACCTCCGCTGTCTCCCTCGGGCACGACGAAACCCTCATCGTTCACGTTGGACCGGATGCGCGCGGAGGAAGCGAAAGCTATCCCGCTGGATTCCTTACCTACGGGCACCTTCGCCTGTCCGTGGGACTGGAGTCCGCAGACGACATCATCGCTGATATTCGTTCGGCTTTGGACCGTACGGAGATCACTGGCGCGCGAAAGGGCGGACAGTGAGCGCCGTGTTCAGCGGGCTGAGCGCTTTCCCGCTCACACCGCTTCAAGATGACAGCCTGGACGAGATCTCCTTCGCTCGGATCATCGGGCATCTCGCTGGATCGGCTGTGGACTCGATCACGGTGCTCGGTTCAACCGGATCCTATGCATACCTAAACCGCCCTGAGCGTGCGAACGCCACCCAGATCGCGCTCGAGCTTGCAGGAACCGTGCCAGTCTTCGCGGGGATTGGGGCACTGCGCACACGAGACGTCGTGGCGTACGCCGAAGATGCCCAAAGAGCCGGAGTGGCGGGCGTGCTGCTGCCGGCGATGAGCTACCAGCGGCTGACAGAGGACGACGTATACGGGCTCTTCGCAACGGTCACCGCGAACCTCGACCTGCCTCTTATCGTGTACGACAACCCGGGAACAACACATTTCGAGTTCACGGACGATCTGTACGCGCGCATCGCGAACTTGCCACACGTTGCGTCCATCAAGATTCCTGGTGTGCCTGAAAGTCCTGTCGACGCTGCTCGCCGCGTCACGGAGATCCGAGCCAGAGTACGGGAAGGCGTGACCATCGGAGTGTCCGGCGACGCGCTCGCAGCGACCGGCCTGAACGCTGGTTGCGATGCATGGTACTCGGTCATCGCCGGTACCCTTCCGGGAACCGCGCTGGCCATCACGCGAGCAGCACAAGGTGGCCAACAGGACGAAGCTGTCGCGCTGTCGAGGCAACTGGAGCCGCTCTGGGCCGCGAACCGTCAGTACGGCAGTCTGCGAGTTGTCGCTGCGCTTGCCGAGCACATCGGCTTGACACAGAAGAACGCCCTTCCTCTCCCGATTGTTGGGCTCAGTGGCGCGGATCGTGATGCCGTCATCGCGGCGGCCGTGCAGTCGAAAGTATTGAGCACACCGTGACACAGCCGTCCGACGAGCGCCGAGGAGGACTCGCTCGATACATCGTCGCGGCGACTCTCGCGCGCACGTCGGACGGCGGCGCGGTGGTAGGTGTCGTGCTCCTCGTCACCACGGTGGGCGGACCGCCCTGGGCGGCCGGCCTTCTGGGAGCATGCATCACCTTCCCTCACCTGATCGGACCGTTCATCGCGCGTGTACTGGACACTGCGCGCGATGGACGGAACGTTCTCGCATGGGCGTGCGTTCTTCATGCCGCCACGCTGGCTGCGGCTGTACTCCTCTACGACGTCATCTGGATAGGTATACCCGCCGCCCTTCTCATCGCATCAGGTGCTCTCGGCCCCCTCCTCACCGGAGGTATCAGCTCTCGGCTGCCCGCCATCGCCGGACCTGAGCGAGAAAAGCAACGTCGCGCCCAAGGGTGGGATGTCGCCACCTACGGCATCGGAGGTACCGTCGGACCGACTGTCGTGGCAGTCATCGCTGCAGCATGGGATCCCACCGCGGCTGTTCTCGTGCTGGCTGGCTCCGCAGCAGTCGCCGCTTTCCTCGTGAAGATGCTTCCTCCGTCGGAAGAGAACGTGGGGTCATCCGATGTCCCACGTCCGTTGCGGACCCTGTCGATGATGCTCAGCTCGGGGCCACTGCGGCGCACCTTCTACAGCACGATTGCGATTGCCCTGTCCGTGGCGGTGCTTCCGGTCGTCGCCGTTTCAGGAACCACCCGATTCGATGTGCCACCTGCCGCCGCCGGCTTTCTGACCGCTGCGTACGGCCTGGGGAGCTTCGCAGGTTCCGTGGGCGTGATGGTCCGGCCTCTCCGGGGCGACGCAGACAAGGCGATGCCGCTGCTCGCAGCCTGCGTTGGAGTAAGTCTGCTCGGTGTGTTCATCTCCGGCGACATCGTGTGGGTCGTCACGGCGTACGCACTCACCGGGATCCTGAACTCATGCTTCTTTGCTGCAACGCTCGCGGCGCGAAGTGAGTATGCGCCGGTGGCTGCGCGTAGTCAGGTGTTCGTCTGGGTGGGAGCGTTGAAGATAACTGCGGGCTCGCTCGGCACGGCGGCCGCGGGCACCCTCATTGCTGTGGATGCCTGGCTGCCCGTCATTCTTGCGTCGGCGCTCGCTTTGACCTCAGCTGGCGTCGCCGCGCTCGACAGGTTCGGGTCGCGATCTGGGGAAGGCAGTGATTCATGACCTCTCTGCCGGGCGATCTCACCCGGACACTTGCCGCTGTTGCTGACGCGGGATCCCTGGACGGTGCGGCGCGTGAACTCCGGGTCACTCCCTCGGCTGTGAGCCAGCGGCTCAAGGCTCTGGAGACTCTCCTCGGTCAGGTCGTGTTGGTGCGCTCGAAGCCGGTGCGCTTGACGACCACGGGGGCATATGTCGTTCGTTTCGCGCGGCAAGCTGAGATGCTTGAGAGGGAAACACTGCGCGGCTTGGGGCTGCTATCCGAAGGCGCTTCTCGGAGGCGCGCAACCGTCGCCGTAGAAGTCGATTTGAGTTCGGTATGGCTTTCTGCGGTCGCGCGGGCTGCTGTCGTCGCGCCGATGGATCTGCACATTATCGACGAGCCCGCGAAGGGACAATCGCTCTCGAGCGACGACATCATCTTTCGAGTCACCACCTCACCCGAGGAGATGTCAGGAACACACACTGTCGATCTCGGACAGGGGATGCTCGATGCGGTGGCGGCTCCAGCCTTCATCGACCGTTGGATTACGCGGGGCGCCCAGCGGGCAGATTTCACTTCTGCGCCGGCCGTGATCGTTCGCGGCCGGGAAGCTCGTCATCAAACGTTCGTCGAAGCGGCATCGTTGGCGTCGAGCAGTGCGCTATCCACTGTGGCGTCTACCTCGGCGGCGAAAGCGCTGCTGCTGGAAGGAGCGGCGTGGGGTCTTCTTCCGCGGTACGAAGCGAGAAGAGAGATCCAGATGGGCCGTCTCCATCGTGTGTCCACAGCTACGGCGGTAGAGAGCTACTACCTGAGGTTCGCCGCTCTGGAATCTGAAGCGTTGCATGTGCTGGCGGAGCACGTGCAGGCTGCCGCCCGCACCGCCCTCGGGTCGGGCCCGACGGTGCAACAAGGAGGTTCTGCGCATGCGTCAGCTTGACTCCATCGACCAGAGGATCCTCGTCGAACTTCGACAGAACGCGCGCACCAGTCACGCACAGCTCGGCGAGATCGTGCGACTGTCACGGAACGCCATTCGTCAACGAATCGAACGTCTCGAGCGCGACGGGCACATCCTCGGCTACACCATTCAGGAAAGACCTCTCGGAGCTCCACCGGTGAGCGCCACCATGCTTGTCTATCGCCAGGACAGGATGCGTGGCGCCGATGTCCTCGCAGCGCTGCAACAGATCCCTGAAGTCGTGCAGTGCGACGTCGTGGCTGGCGAGCTCGACCTGGTTGTGCGTGTGGAAGCCCCCTCACCCGAACGGATCCAAGACGTCTGGACAACGGTCGCGGATCTTCCGGGCGTTCGCGACATCACCACAGCGATGTCGCTGCGCACCGTCATCGCAAGGGGCGGCCGGTAGACAATCCCGTGCATCTCTGTGCCCTTCAGAGTGCATTCTGATGATTGTTAGAAGGTCGATGCGCGCCGAGACTTGAGCCAGTTCTTCATCTCAGCAAGGCGGCTTCTCATGACTTCTCCCCGCACATTCGAGCTCATCGGCGCTCCCTTCGATGGAGCTGCAACGCTCGGCTGGCCCGGCTCTCGCTACGCGCCAGCCAAGATCCGAGAAGCGCTCGGGTGGGTCACGCAGCGTGCTGTGAACGGACAGGTCTATTCCATCGAGACCGGAGAGACGCTCGCTGCTCCGCACATCATCGATGGTGGAGACGCTGACGTCGTCGCCCATGATCTGACCGAAACCCTGGCGAACGTCTCGGATCGGGTTGCCGCGAGTGTTCGTACCGGCAATGTTCCTATCCTCCTCGGGGGAGACGACAGCATGCTGTTCGCCGGCACCAAGGGACTGCACGACGCTGTCGAGGGAGAAGTGGCGATCATTCACTTCGACGCGCACCTCGACTCTGTGCATGAGAACCGGCAGCAGGGGCGGTACAGCCAGTCCAGTGGGATGCGCCGCAGCCTCGAGCTTGAGCGCGTGAATCGCGAGAACACGATTCAGATCGGTCTGCGACACTTCAGCTTCCCTGAGCTTCACCGCTTTGCGGAAGCTGAGGGACCCGCCCAGATCACTGCTCGTCAGTTCGCGCAAATCGGCACCGACGAGGCAGTCGCAGAAATCCTCGCGCACATCGCAGGAGCGCAGCACGTCCACGTGAGCTTCGACATCGACGCCATCGACCCCGCTCACGCGCCCGGAGCGGGTGCGCACGAGCCGGGTGGGATGACATCTCGGGAGGCGCTGGAGATCGTCGGTGCCCTCGCCCCGCACTGCGACTCACTGACCATCGCAGAGGTCAATCCGCTTAAAGACGTCCAGGACCTCACCGTCAACCTCGCGGCCTACCTGACCTACTACTTCGCACTCTTCGGCGCCACTCGCGCCTGAACCCCTTTCCACGCAACACACCCGAATGAACGAAGGAGTTCTCATGACCACGCCCGCACCCGGTGAGCCCGCAGCGCTCACAACCGGCACCATCAACGTCATCCGACGGAAGACACTCAATCGCGCTGTCCGCGGCACCATCGTCGGGAACGTGATGGAGTGGTACGACGTTGGAGTGTTCGGCTACCTGATCGTCACACTCGGAGCAGTGTTCCTCCCGGACGCTGACCCCGCAGCGCAGGTGGTGTTCCTTCTCGGGACTTTTGCGAGCACCTACCTGCTTCGACCAGTTGGCGGATTGTTCTTCGGGTGGCTCGGAGACAAGATCGGTCGCCGACGGGTTCTCCTGCTCACACTGATCCTGGTGGCAGTGTCGACATTCTGCATCGGAATCCTGCCGACGTATGACGCCATCGGGTTCACGGCCGCGCTCCTACTCATGTTCCTCAAGGTGGTGCAGGGCTTCTCAGCTGGCGGCGAGCTCACCGGAGCCCTGACCTTCATCGGAGAGTCGGCCCCCGACAAGAAGCGTGGCTTCTACTGCGCGCTTCTCGACTCCGGCAGCTACATGGGGTTCGCGCTGGGTGCAGCGTTCGTGACGCTCCTTCAGGTGACTCTGGGGCAGGACACGATGGTCGAGTGGGCATGGCGCATCCCGTTCCTGGTCGCCGGCCCCTTGGGCATCATCGCCATTGTCCTTCGACTCCGGGTCGAGGAGTCTCCTCACTTCGCTGCTCTGCAGGCGGAGCAGCTCGCCAAGGTTGGTCAGACGGCGCTCAAGGTGAGCATCTTCCGGGTCTTCGCTCAGAACTGGCGTCCCATGCTCATCGTCGCTCTGCTGGTGGCGGCGGCCAACACCGCCGGATACGCCTTCACGTCGTACATGCCGACTTACCTCGCGACGGTGGAGAACTACGACGCGGTGCAGAGCAACCTGCTGACCCTTCCGCTGCTGGTCCTGATGGCGCTCGCGATGCCGTTCGTTGGTGCACTGTCCGACAAGGTGGGCCGCAAGCCTGTCCTGTTCGCAGCGTCTGTGATCACCATCGTGTTGAGCGTGCCCGCGTTTCTGCTGATCGACGCTGGCACCCCCGCTCTCGTGATTGCCGGGCTTGCTCTGATGGGGTTCCCTGTCGCCCTGTACATGGGGTCGCTGGCGGCGACTTACCCGGCGCTGTTCCCGACCAAGAGTCGCTACACGAGCCTCGGAGCGTCGTACAACATCTCGGTGGCGATCTTCGGAGGCACCGCTCCACTCGTGATCGACTCCCTGATCCACTCGACCGGCACCTTCCTCGCCGCGCCCTTCTTCCTGATTGGTGCATCGGTTGTCGGACTGGTCACGGTCTTCTTCCTGAAGGAGAGCGCGCGGCGTCCACTGGACGGTGCCGAACCGAACGTCGAGACGGACGAAGAGGCTCACGAAATTCATACTGCTCGTATCGCGGCTCTCGCCGCGCGCGACTGATCTCCACGAAGAAGGACCCGATGTTCGGATCGAGCATGCAGTCAGCAGCCGCTTTCGCGCGACCTTTCTCGCTATGCGTACAGGACACACCTCTGGCGGTGTGCTCACCCGCAAGCCAGTCGGAGCCTGAGGGATGACTGTGGCCGATTCGGACCAGGCGGTTTCTGCGCCCAACGTACCCCCGACCGTGCGAACGCCCCTGACGTTCGCACGGTTGGGTGCGGAAGCTGTCGGCACGGCTGTTCTCGTCGTCGCCGGCGTCGGCACCGGCGTTCTCTCCTTTTCAATGCCCGGCGGCGAAGGCCTTGACTCCGGGGTCGGAATCCTCGGCGTCGCCTTCGCCGTTGGCTTCAGCATCGTTGCTGGTGTCTTGGTTTTCGGCCCCATCTCCGGGGCGCACTTCAACCCCGCGGTCACTGTGGGTATCGCGGTGGCAGGCGAGGCTCCCTGGCGGACGGTGCCGGCGTACCTGGCTGCACAGCTCATCGGTGGCGTAGCGGGCGTATCCCTGATCGCCTTCATCCTCGGCCAGGCGCCAGGACGTTTTGATGCTGCAGTCGCGGCTGGTTTCTCCGCCAACGGGTACGGGGATCAGTCCTCGTTGGGCGTCGGCGTCGTCGGTGTTTTCGTCGTTGAGGTTCTTTTCACGGCCCTGTTGGTGATGGTTGTGCTGATTGCCCGCACCCGAGGGACGATGTTCGCAGCCGTCGCAATCGGGCTCACGGTGGTCCTGTGCTGCATCGTGACGATTCCCGTCGACAACACGTCGCTCAACCCGGCGAGGTCGTTCGCAGCCGCGCTCTTCGCGCCATCGACCGCCATGGAACAGGTGTGGCTCTTCTTCGCCGCGCCCGTGGTCGGTGCTGTGCTCGCAGGGGTCGGTTATCGTCTGATGCGCCGAGCACGAACTCAGCTGGAGCGCGTGTCTCGCTCCTGAAGAGCGAACCACAGCGACATCCGAACATCTGCGGAGTCGAACGACGCGCCGAGTCGTCCTTCGATGGACGCAATCCGTTTGACCAACGTCTGCCGGTGGATACCGAGGGCACGCGCGGCGGGCTCCCATCGCCCGTTCGCTTCCAAGAAGGCGCGAGCGGTCCGCAGCATCTCGTCCCTGTCGGACAAGAACGCGTCGAATGGTGCGAGCAGGGTGCGGCTCACAGCGGTGGCATCCTCGGGGCGAGCGATCCCCAGCACAACGTCGAAGGATGACAGTTCGGAGAACACGACGATTGGTGCGGAGACGCTTGCATGTTCCAGTGCCACAGCCGCCTGTCGTCGTGCTTTCTCCAAACCCACAACGAGCGTCGCATCGCTAACTCCGACTCGTGTCTCTTCCCCTAGACGAGCTCGCAGGGCGACCATGTCGTCAGTCGCTGCTCCAGGCGTTTGCAGGATGATGATGTGCCGGTTCTTCTGCGTACGATCCCGGATGCTGATGGTCGGAACCTCGTGTGGAGAGAACACGTCGTGCACGATCTGTGCGACGTCTTCGACCGCGGTCATTACCGCAAGGACTTGCACCGACGTTCGCGGTCCGATCCCGAGACCTTCCGCGGCGCCTGCCCTCTGGGCGGAGGTGGAGGTAGCGCTCAGCAGGGTCGCCCC
Source organism: Microbacterium paraoxydans (assembly GCF_020524545.1). Taxonomy (GTDB): domain Bacteria; phylum Actinomycetota; class Actinomycetes; order Actinomycetales; family Microbacteriaceae; genus Microbacterium; species Microbacterium paraoxydans_C. Next base: position 26,568 of record NZ_JAIVLG010000012.1, read on the forward strand.
CAAGACGTCGGCGGCTGCAGCCTGCTGGCCGGACAGACGAAGCCGCTGTTCCGAGGCGAAGGACAGCAAGGACACGGCGCTGGCGATGACAATGCGGTCGAAGGCATCGAAAGCCTCTATCTTTCCCACGATGAGCACCTGGCGGACGGAGAGCGGACCTCCCAGCGGGTGCAGGCTTGTCACTCCCTGCGGCCCGGAGACAGAGGCGACCGAACCGGAGTCTCGGACGCGCGCGAGATCTTGGTCCAGCTCGCTGAGCAGGTCCGGTGACGTGGCGTTTGAGGCGGCAATCGTCCGACCCATGGGGGTGGTGAGTGCCGCCCACCCGTTGATCAACGCCGCCAACGTAGTCACGACACGTGCATGGCCCTGCCTGTCGAGAGCGACTCGGGTGAGGTCGCGTTGGGCGTCGAATGCACGCTGAGCGAGCTGGTTCTGCTCGTCTGCGATGCGGCGGGAAACGTATTCGGAGATGAGCACCCAGGGGGTGTCGATAGGGACTTCGAGCAGCGGGATACCTCGCTCGGCGGCCCCCGCGAGAAGCGCCGGCGGAATCACCTCATGCATTCCGAGATAGTTGCCGGTGCTGAACCCGATGCCTGCCACTCCGTGAGCGGCGAGGCGATCCAGGTACGGCGGAACGAGAGCGTCGTCGGTGAGTCGGAACCCTGTCGTCAGTACAAACTCACCGCCCCGCATCCATGGGGTCGGATCGAGCATCTCGCTGACATGCACCCACCGCACAACGTTCTCAACGTTCTCGGCGCCCGCGCGCAGAGTGAGATTCGCGTCCTCAAGCTCGAGGAGGGAGCGGACGGTGACTGACATGACTCAAGGGTAGGCGCGGGGCGACGGAGGGCGACCTCACCCCGCGAGCTGTTGTGCTTGTTCGACGTCGATGAGGCCCTGACGGATGGCAAGGCTGATGACGTCCTCGCCGGACACGCGTGCTTCCGCTGCGAGCGTGGACGCACGGCTGTAACCGAGAAGCGGTACCAGAGCGGTTGCCTGGGCGGAGTTGGATGTGCGGCGCGCGACGAGCGCGGGTCCCACCTCGATGCCTTCCACGCACAGAGACGCGAGGGTGGATGCTCCGTTCCCGATCCACGTCATCGACTGCAGAATGGCGTGCGCAATCGCCGGCTCGAACGCGTTGAGCTGAAGCTGTCCATGCTCGGCTGCGAAGGTGACGGTGAGATCTGCACCGAACGTGAAGAAGGCGATCTGGTTCATCACCTCTGGAATGACCGGGTTGACCTTGCCGGGCATGATCGAGGATCCGGCTTGCCTCGCCGGCAGCGTGATCTCAGCGAAGCCCGTCTCCGGCCCGCTGGCCAGCAACCTGAGGTCGCTGCTGATCTTGGACAGTTTCGTCGCCACGCGCTTGAGGACGCCGGAGAATTGAACGAAGGCCCCCGTATCCCAGGTCGCCTCAATCAGGTCTCCTGCGGGCGTCAGATCGAGGTTGGCGACCGAGATTAGACGACCAAGGATCTGTGCGCGATACTCGGGTGTCGCGGTCACTCCCGTGCCGATGGCTGTCGCGCCGATGCTGCACTCAAGGAGCAGCCGGGCCGCGTCAATGAGTCGCTCCTGGTCCTCGCGAATCGTCACGGCAAACGCGGTGAACTCCTGCCCGAGCGTCATCGGAACGGCATCCTGCAACTGAGTGCGCCCGAGCTTCGGCACGTCGGCGAAGGCTGCGCCACGTTCTGCGAAAGCTGATTCCAGGTGCCGGAGGGCGTCGAGCAGCGGGTGGAGTGCGAAGACCACAGCGATCCGAAGGGCGGTGGGGTAGACATCATTCGTCGACTGGCACAGGTTGACGTGCTCAATCGGGTGGATGATGTCGTAGCGGCCAGCATCGTGACCGAGAACCGTGAGAGCGCGGTTTGCGATTACCTCGTTCGCGTTGAGGTTGACGGACGTGCCCGCACCTCCCTGGATCACATCGACGACGAACTGTTCGTCAAGCTCCCCGTTGATGACGTCCCGACTGGCGGCGACGATAGCGTCGCCCACCTCGCGGGGAATCAGGCCGAGGTCACGGTTGGTGAGCGCTGCCGCCGCTTTGACGGTGCCCAGCGCTTTGACCAGAGCCCGGTGGGTCCCGACTGGGGTCCCACTGATGCGGAAGTTGTCAAGGGCTCGCTGCGTGTGGATGCCCCACAGGGCTCCGTCAGGGATGTCGACGGAGCCCAGTGAGTCACTTTCGGTGCGGGTGATCATCGTGAGATCGCCACGACCTTCGGCTGAGTCATCTCCTCGTAGGCGAAGCGCACTCCCTCGCGACCCATCGACCCGTACTTGCTGCCACCGAAGGGCATCGCGTCGAGGCGATAGTCCGAGGAGTCGTTGATCATCACACCGCCGGCGTCGATGGCCCCGGCGACACGGAGCGCCCGGTTGAGGTCCCTCGTGAAGACGCCGGCCTGGAGGGCATAATCGCTGTCGTTCGCAGAGATGATGGCGGACTGCTCATCGTCGAAGGGTTCGACGATGACGATGGGTGCAAAGACCTCTTCTTCCCACAGGCGGCAGGTGCGAGGGACACCGGTCAGCACGGCCGGGGTCAGCAGCGAGCCGTTCAGCTCACCACCGGTGAGAAGCGCGGCACCGTCGGCAACGGCCTCATGGATCTTGGCGCTGGCCGCCTCGGCGGACTGTGCGCTGATCATCGGCCCCACATCAGTGGCATCCAATCGCGGGTTGCCGGTCACGAGCTTCTCGGTTGCGGCGACGAACGACTTCAGGAACGCCGGGAACACTGACCGCTCCACGAGGATCCGCTGTGCCCCGATGCAGTTCTGTCCTGCCGCCCAGAACGCTCCGGACACTGACGCCTCCACCGCAAGGTCAAGGTCAGCGTCAGCGAAGACGAGGACCGGGGCGTTGCCGCCGAGTTCCATCGCCAGCTTCTTGATGCCTGCGGTGGCTGCGATTGCCTGGCCGGTGGCGAAGCCCCCGGTGAACGAGACCATGCGCACGTTCCGAGCCTGCACGAGCGCCTGCGCCACGTAACGGTTACCGCGGACAATGGTGATGACGTTGTCCGGAAGGCCCGCCTCAACGAGAAGGTCGACCAGAAGCTGCGCAGTGAGAGGCGTCTGCTGAGCGGGCTTCAGAAGCACAGCGTTGCCTCCGGCGATGGCCGGCCCGATCTTGTGAGCGACGAGGTTCAGCGCGTCGTTGTACGGCGTGATCGCCACGATGAGACCGAGCGGTTCCCGGCTGAACCATCCCTGCCGGTTCTCTCCACCGGGGAACGAGTCGAACGGGATGACTTCGCCGGCGTTACGCAGGGCCTCAGCGGCGGAGAGCCGGAGCGTGTTCACGGCTCGCGACACCTCCTTGCGGGCCTGCCGGATCGTCTTGCCAGCCTCGGAGACGATGAGCTCAGCGACGCTCTCCGAACGCTCACGGAGCAGGGCCGCCGCCTCTTCAAGAATTGCGGCGCGCTGATGACGAGGGAGCGCTGCAGCCGTGGCCGTGGCGATCTCCGCATCGTCGATAGCGTCGAGCGCCTGCTCCACGGTGGACTGCGAGACCGCAGCGATCTGCTCGCCGGTGAACTTGTCGAGGACGACCAGATCGTCAGCCTGCTGCGGGGTCGTGAGGGTGTCAGACATTGACCTTCTCCTTCTCGTGAGAGTGGATGGCGATGATGTCGGTGATGAGCGCGTAGGCGGTCTCGATACGCCCGGCACCGGGACCGGTGATGGTGACGGTGCCCAGCAGGTCCGTTTCGACGGAGACCGCGTTCGTCGCGCCCGGGATGTTGGCGAGCGGGTGATCGGCGGGGACCGCTTCCGGAGCAACGGTCGCGGTGAGCGTGCCGTTCGCGTCGCGGCGTGCGGTGCCGATGAGCTTGTACCGCTTGCCTTCACGTGCGGCGTTGATGATGTGGTCGGCGGTGATGTCGGTAATGCCGGTCGTGTCGACGTCTTCGGGAGCGATGTCGGCACCGAGCAGTTCGTTGGCGAGGATTGCGACCTTCAGCTGCACATCGGAGCCTCCGATATCGGCCGTCGGGTCGGCCTCCGCGTAACCCTCGGCCTGTGCTTCCGCGACGGCGTCGTTCAGCGACAGGCCCGCTTCCATACGGCCGAGAACATAGTTCGAGGTGCCGTTCAGGATTCCCTGCACGCCGAGGATGGTGAGACCGGCGAACTGGTCACGGGCGAGGCCGAGCACCGGGGTGCCGCTGAGGACGGATCCTTCGTAGGCGAAGTGTGCTCCGGTCTCCTCGGCGAGGTGCTTCAGAGCCTTGCCGTGCAGTGCGATGGGGCCCTTGTTCGTGGTGGTCACGTGCTTGCCGGCCTCGAGCGCCCAGCGCACGTGAGATGCGGCAGGCTCCCCGTCGACGGGGTTTGTGAAGGTTGCTTCGGCCACGATGTCGACCGCGTCGTGGCGGATCACGGACTCATTGTCTGCCGTGGCTGAGCCGCCCGGGAACGCTTCGAATGTGGTCCCTCGGGGGAGGGCGAGCACCTCGCTGATGGCGATGCCGTCCTCCTGGACCAGCGATCCCATCAGCAGGTCTGTGATTGCGACGACCTTGAGGTCGAAGCCCAGGTGAGCGAATCGGGTGGGATCCTCATCGATGAGCTGGGCGAGCGCGCGGTTGACGCCGCCGAAGCCGATGAGAGCCAGATTGTACGTGGTCATACCGGCGTACTCCTTCGTGTGCGGGATTGAGGATTCCACTCTCCGCCCGGAGCTGCACTGCCGAATATGGGCGAAATGACACTGTGCACTGTCGTTGTGACAGTTGTTGTCGGTCCTTCTGCGGAAACGCTCAACACGGGTGCTGGGGCACGAGAAGACGGTGCACGCCCATTCAGGCGTGCACAGATCGGAAGAGGGTGCACGCCTGAATGGGCGTGCACCGTCTTCTCGTGGATAGGATCGTGAGTCCTAGAAGCTGGATCTACCGTGAGGCTGGGGAAGGACGATCACCGGAACCGGCGTGCTCCGCGTGATTTTCGCACCGCGAGATCCGAGGAAAACCTGCGAGATCGGCCCCCGCTCGCTGGACCCGAGGACGAGAAGCTCATCCTTCCGCCAGCCGATGTTCGCAACAGCCGATTCCCATGTCGGCCCCCTCCCCACCACAGGCTTCTCCACGCGTGCGCTACCGCTCACGGTGGCAAGCAGTTCTGAGAGACGCGAAATGCTGCCCTTGGACCACTCGTCAGCGATGCGTTCTCCGGCGTCGAGTCCTGCTCCAGAGGTGCCCGAGTCTCGGGGAACGACAGCAAACGACGCGAGTCGGAACTCGACATTCCAACGAGCCGCCAGGCTCGCCATGTCGCGCACGAGCTCCACTTCCACGGGGGCGACTTGGACGGCTCCGGTGATGCGACCGACGAAGGCTCCGGGACCGGCTCGGAACCCTCGCGGCGCCACTGCGACTGGAACCTTCGATGCATGCAGGATTGCATCTCCGTCGGCACCGATGGCCACACGCCCGGGAGCTCCGCCAGATCCGGAGCCGAGAACGATGAAGTCGGTCTTGTACTGTTCTGCGACTTCCAGGAGGCCGCCTCGAGCGGACTGAGCCTCGTGTACAAGGAACTGGGCTTCAATGGTGTCGCCGAGGACGGCGGCGGCGTAGTCCAGGGCGAGATTTGCAGCATCGTGCGTGTAGCGCCGCCACTCTGCATCGACGCTTCCCGCAACCGGCCCCCATGTGGCGGGCAAGACGGCAGCCACCACTAGGTCCCCTTTCACGGAACCCGCCAGCAGGCGAGCGAGGTGCACTGCTGACGCGGAGCGACGTGCGGGGTCTATCCCGACGACGACGATCATTTCCGCGTCGACTTCCGGCGGGCGGCCGCTGCTCGGCGAATCGCGTCCGTGCTGGGGCGAGCGAGGTTTGTCGTGTACGGGACATCTGGTTCAGTGCCCATCGGGAGGTCCTCCCGTGCAAGGATCGAGCGCTTCCTGCCGTAGAACCAGTAAAAGACGAGGAACGCTGCGGTCCAAATGCCGAAGACGACGATGGTGATCGGGCGCAGCTGGGTGATGATCGCGATGCATCCGAGGATGGACAGGATCGGGATGGTCCATCCGAGAGGCAACCGGAATCCACGCTCGAGCTCCGGCTCCCGGACTCGCAGAATGATGACCCCGACCGAAACAACCAGGAACGCCACGAGAGTGCCGATGCTCGTCATTTCTGCGAGGAAGTCGATGGGAATGACCGCGGCCAGGATGCTCGTGGCGATCATCACGATCACTGTGTTCGGGATCGGGGTCATCGTGCGCGGGTTCACCCTCGCGAACACCGGGGATATCATCCCGTCGCGCGACATAGCGAACAGGATGCGAGTCTGACCGTAAAGGACGACGAGCGTCACGGACAGAATCGAGATGATCGCTCCGGCGGCGACGACCGTGCCCGGCCAGCTAGATCCGATGACGTTCTGCAGGATCGCGGCAAGTCCCGCGTCCTGGTCGGTGAAATCTTCGGGGGCCTGTGCGCCGAGAGCTGCGATGCACGTGATCACGTAGAGGGTGATGATGATCCCCAGCGCGAACATGATCGCGAGCGGGAGGTTGCGTCGCGGGTTCTTTGCCTCGTCACCGGCCGTTGAGACAGCATCGAGGCCGATGAAGGAGAAGAAGATGATTCCTGCTCCTCCGACAATGCCGGCGAAGCCTGCGGGGGCGAAGTTGTCGAAGTGGTCCGCGTTCCATCCTGTGATGGCCACGGCACAGAAGAAGAGCAGAACGCCGATCTTCAGGATCACCATGATGTTGTTCACGAGGGTCGACTCGCGTGCTCCGCGGATGAGCAGAAGCGAGCACAGCACGATCACGATGATCGCTGGCACGTTGACGACGCCTCCCTGCTCTGGTGCCTGTGATAGTGCCAGAGGGAGGTGCCAGCCGAAGAGGTTCTGCAGAAGCTGGTTGACGTACTGAGACCAACCAACGGCGATGGCCGCCGTCGAGACCCCATATTCCAGCAGAAGGCACGCGCCGACGGCCATAGCCGCCCCTTCGCCGAGGGTGGCGTACGCGTATGAGTAGGTTGACCCGGAAACGGGCACTGCGCCCGCCATCTCGGCGTAGCAGAGGGCGGTGAGCCCGGCTACAACCCCACCGATGACAAACGACCAGATCACTGCGGGGCCCGCAACAGGAACCGCCTGAGAGAGGACGAAGAAGATGCCCGTGCCGAGCGTGCCGCCGACCCCGATCATGGTGAGTGAGAAGAGGCCGATGCTCCGTTTGAGGGGGACATCCCCAGTCTGGGATGCCGTTGTCGGCTTCCGACGCAGTAGTTGTTCAGCGATGGTGGGCATTTCCAGTCTCCTTTGAGTGGTCGGGTAGGTCGCGGCGGGCAGGCGAATCCTGCCGTCACAGGTCAGGCAGCGGCGGGCGCGTGTGTGATGCCGAGCCCGGGTGTGCCGTACGTGGGGAGCACTTCGCCGAGTACCAGTCGGTAGTCATCGATCCACCGACTGCTCTGGCCTTTCGACTTGCGGTGGACGGGCGTCCCGATCAGCTGCTGCATCGACTCTTGAGTCGCCCGGTAGTACACCTTGGCATGGCGCTCGCCGCTCTCGTTCGTCCGTTCCTCCTCGCCTAGGAAGCGCGGGATTTGGCGCGCGCGTGCGGCGATCTCGTTGTTGAGTTCGTGAAACTCGGCGTCGAACGCCCTGGCTTGAGAAATGAACGTGGACGTGAACACGGATGCCTCCTCGCATCGAGTGCCCGGCGGGGCTGTCGATCAGCATAGAGCACTGCACTGCACTTTGCTAGCAGTTTGGTGCACTATGGAGTGTATGAAGTTCACCGCATCGTCCGACGTAGATCGCTCGTGCGCGCCGCGCGCCTGCGTCGATCTTTCGGCACTACGGCGCAATGCAGACACCGTAAGGAAGTTGCTGCCGTCGAAGCGACTTATGGCAGTCGTGAAAGGCGATGCCTATGGCCACGGGCTGGTCGAATCTGCCATGGCGTTGGTAGATGCGGGTGTCGAAGCGCTTGGCGTCGCCTCGTTGGAGGAAGCGCTCGAACTGCGAGATGCAGGAGTGCCGGAGGCGGTCCGAATCCTCGCATGGCTGTACGCCCCAGTGCACAACGATGCGCGTATTGCTGAGGCGATCCGGGCTCGCATTGACCTTTCGGTTGGCTCTATGGAGCACCTCGCTGCAGTCCATCGTGCTGCGACGAGTGTCGGCGAGCTTGTTCGTGTTCACCTTGAGATGGACACCGGCCTCGGACGCGGGGGGGTGCAGATGAGCGTCTGGGACGATCTAGCGCGAGCCGCAGCGCTGCATGAGGCGAGCGGGGCCATTCGGATCGTGGGGCTCTGGACTCAGCTCAGCTACGCAGACGCCCCAGAGGATCCCGTCAACGAACGTCAGCTTGCTGTTTTCCGCCGCGGCGAGGCGGTCGCGCAAAGCTATGGACTCCGATTCGAGGCTGTTCACACGTCGACATCCGCACGTGCGCTCACCCGGCCGACTTCCGAGCTCTACGGAGACACAGTGCGAATTGGTCTGGCATTGTTCGGGGTGTCGCCGGTGAGCGGTACCTCCTCACACTTCTGGGGCTTGTCGCCGGTTCTTTCGGTCACTGCCCCAATCGTTCAGGTGAAGTTCCTCGAGGCGGGCGCGCGCATCGGATACGACGAAAGCCATCGTCTCTCCCGCGACGGCTACATCGGGCTGGTGCCGATGGGGTATGCGGACGGCGTTCCGAAATACCTTTCGCGAGGGGCGGACGTGAGCGTGCGCGGGCGCCGCCATGCAGTCGTTGCGGTCAATATGGACCAGTTTCTGATCGACCTTGGGAGGGACCCGGTACCCGTTGGCGCAGTCGCCACGATCTTGGGTTCGGATGGGGCGGTGACTATTGATGCCAATGACTGGGGTGCGGCGATAGGTAGCTACGGCGACGAGATTGTCGTTCGGTTCGGGGCTGGCCTGCCGCGCACCTACTAGTTGAGCGCGTTGAAGCGGAGAAGTAGGGCTGGAACCGAGAGTCCGGCCGCGCGGGTACGCTTCACGCGTCAAGCTGGCGCAACGTTACGCAACGTTCTATCGTGGGGTCATGGCATCTGATGTTGTACCCCGTAAGCGGCGCCGCCCGAGCATTCACGCGGTGGCTGAAATCGCCGGCGTAGCGCCCTCCACCGTCTCCCGGTATCTCAACGGGAAGCTTGAGATTGCTGTTGAGACTGAGGGACGTATCCGCGCGGCCATGGCCGAGATTGGGTACTCCAAGCCGCAGACCGAGGAGCCTTCGGGGAAGACGCCGCTCATCGCCATCGTCGTGCCGCGAGTGGAAATCGCCTACTTCGCAGACCTCGCAGATCGCGTCGCTGATGCCGCTGAGCGCGCCGGATTGGAAACGGTGATCTGTACGACTCGCAGTCGTGGTTTCAAGCGCGGCTCACTCATCGAACAACTTCTCGCACTGCCGGTGGCCGGTGTGGTGTTCGCGGGAACGAACAAGCACAACGAGGGGGTGCGTCAGTTCCAAGAGGCGGGGATCCCGGTCGTAGCAATTGCTGAACCTGTCCGCGGCCTGGAGCTGGACAGCGTGCGCGTCGACTACCGCTCCGGCGCCCATCAGGCGGTCGCCTACTTGGCGAGCCTCGGACACCGTTCCATCGCGATGATTGCGGGGCCTTCCTGGTTGGAATCGAATCTTGCTGCTCGCTCAGGGTTCGAAGACGCGCTGCGCCAGTGCGGCATCGAACCGCGCGCGGACCTGCAACTTTTCGGAGAGATCAGTCGCGATTTTGGCTACTCCGCGCTCTCTCAACTGCTGCTCGAGACGGACCGTCCCACAGCCATTTACGTCACAGCCGATGAGATTGCGCTTGGGGTGTACTGGGCAGCACGAGACCTCGGTGTGACGCTGCCGGACGAGCTCTCGATTGTTGGTTCAGACGATATCTCGATGGCACAGTTCCTCACGCCCGCCTTGACGTCGGTGAGACTGCCACGCGACAAGATGGCAGACCGCGCCATCGACATCCTTCTGAGCCGTCTGGCTGGTGAGGATTCCGGTGAAGTCTCCGATCTGGTCCTGCCCGTGACCCTCCAGGTCCGCAGCTCCGCAACCAACCCCATGTAACGAACTCGTAAACAACGATCACGAAACACTTGCGCAACGTTGCTTGCGTGGTGCATGCTCTGTGCAATCGCTTTACACAGAGAGGTGCCCTACTCATGGCTCGCTACGCACATGTCCCCCTTCCCGTTTTCGGTCTCGGTGAGAACCCCGCAGAGACGACGGTGGAGGAGTACCAGCAGCGCATTGCCCAGGCTCGCGAGCTGATGAAAGCTAAGGGTCTCGACACCCTCGTGGTCTACGGCGACCGGGAGTACTTCGGTGACCTGTATCACCTCATCGGTATCGACCCGCGCTTCGAAGAGGGTCTGCTCGTTCTCACGGCGGACGACAGCACGGTGATCCTCGGCAACGAGAATCTTGGCCGTCCGAACCGCGAGATCGGGCACAAGGTCGCTCTCTGGCAGGAGCTCAGCCCGGGTGGCCAGCGGCGCGACGCTGCTTCAACGCTCGAGAGCCTGCTGCGCGATGCCGGTGTGAGCGCCGGCTCCACGGTCGGCGTGAACGGCCAGAAGCGTCTGACCTCAACGTTCTTCGAGTCGGATGCACCGCAGTTCTCCGCCCCGGCGTACCTCGTCGATGCTCTGCGCAGGCTCGTCGGCAACGGCGAATTGCGCGACGCAAAGGACCTGTTCACCCACCCCGACTTTGGACTTCGCTCTGTGGCCACGGTCCACGACATCTCACGGTTCGAGTTCGGCTCCAGCGTTCTCTCGCTCAGCGTCCTTCGCGCGATGGAGGGCATCACTCCCGGCGTGAACGCCGACGAGCTCAGCGACGGCTACTTCAGCCGCGGAGTTTCCGAAACCGTGCACCGCATGCTCAACTTCGGAGACCGCGTCGGACTCGGCTCCCCGCGACCGCTTCCCGCGCGCCTCGGCGACAAGTTCCAGCTCGCCCAGGGCATCCAAGGCGGCCTGACTGCACGCGTCGGAGTTATTGCCGGCAGCGAGAGCGACCTCAAGCCCGAGCAGGCTGAGTTGTTCAACGCGCTCACCCTCAACTACTTCGACGTGCTGACCGCATGGCACGAGACGGTGCGCGTCGGCGCCGACACGGCAGACGTGTTCGATGTCGTCGACGGGATCCGGGACGACTCCGTGTGGCAGTTCGCCCTCAACCCGGGTCACCAGTTGCACTACGAAGAGTGGAGCAACAGCAACTTCTGGAAGGACGACCACCAGACCCTCCGTTCCGGCTCGATGCTGCAGTGCGACGTCATTCCCGTCACCGCTCGCGCAGACGTCGAGGTCGGTATCGAGGACGGGCTCGTCCTCGCGGACGCCGCGCTTCGAGACGAGATCGCAAACATCTACCCGGAGCTGTGGGGCCGCATCCAGGCACGTCGCACCTTCCTCGCGGACAACATCGGCGTGCAGTTGGACGAGTCCCTCCTGCCGCTGAGCAACACCCCTCTCTGGCACACCCCGTACGTGCTCGACGGTGCACGCAACCTCACCCGATAAGGAGCCGAGACCATGACACACGCAGACAAGACCATCGTCATTCGTGGCGACGGGATCGTTGACGGCACGGGCGGGCCCGTGAAGGATGCCGCCGACATTGTCGTAACCGGAACGAAAATCGAGCGGATTGTTCCTCGGGAGTCCGAGACGTTCGCCGCTGACGTGGAGATCGTCGATGCATCCGGCTCCACTCTCATGCCAGGGCTTATCGACTCACACATGCACTTCTTTGGTGTGCCGAGTCATCAACTCCAGCGGCTTCCGAAGGAGACCGAGTCGTACCGTGCGCTTCGAGCGGCAGGCGAGGCCCGCAAGATGCTGCTCGCGGGCATCACGTCCGCAAGAGACCTCGGCTCGTCCATCGGACCGGACGTGCGCCGGGGTATCAACGAAGGGCACATCCCCGGGCCGAAGCTGGTGACTGCGGGGGAATTCATCACCACCACCAACGGCACCTGGGAGTACACGGACCTCCCTATCGAGTGGGCTCGTGAGCGAGACATCATCGCCGACGGCGCGGACGGGATGCGTGAAATCGTCCGTCGTCGCACGCGCTCCGGCGCGAACGTGATCAAGCTGGGCCTCTCGAAGGGGTATATCGACGACCAGTACCACGCTTGGGGCGACGACCCCAACATGCAACTTGCGGCGATGACACTCGAAGAGGTCGAGGCTGCAGTCGACGAAGCTCACATCCACGGCATCAAGGTCAGCGCACATTGCATCGGTGAAGCGGCGGTCGTCCTGGCCCTGGACGGCGGCATCGACATCATCGAGCACGGCTACGCCATCACCGAGGAAACGCGAGCGCGACTTGCAGCCTCCGGAAAGCTCGTCGGTTCGACCATCTCGCAGTTGTACAGCCACCAGGCCGCATACGTTGAGTACAACTACCCGCAATGGGAGCGGGACGTCTTCGACCGCCACACGAAGCAGATGAAGATCGACTTCGTGCGCAGCCTCGCTGCAGGCGTTCGCTTCGTCCTCGGCTCAGACCTCATCGGCTACCCCACACACCCGCAGGACACAGCAGCACGCGAGTTCCAGTACGCAGTCGAGTGGGGCATGGACCCGGAAGAAGCGCTCGTGGCGGGTACAGCCCGTGGTGCGGAAGCCCTCGGCGTCGAGAACGAGACCGGCACACTCGAGGTCGGCAAGTACGCCGACATCATCGCGGTCCCCGGTGACCCCACCGCGGACATCACGTCCCTTCAGCGGCCGTCACTGGTCGTGAAGAACGGGCACCTCATCCGACACGGCAGCAACATCCTCATCTGAAAGAAAACACAACCATGACACTCCTCAACGACAACGGCGTCTCCCTGAGGGAAGACGACGCGAACGAACCGTACATGCGGTTCCAGGACGTCGGGCTGCGATACAGCGAGCGCGGCCCGGCGATCCTGTCCGACATCAACCTAGATGTGAAGAAGGGTGAGATCGTTTGCCTGCTGGGAGCGAGCGGGTGTGGGAAGTCCACGCTGCTGAACGTCGCAGCAGGATTTCTTGAGCCAACTGAGGGCAAAGCACTCCTCCAGGGGAGCGAAATCTCAGGCCCGGGCGCGGACCGTGTGATGGTCTTTCAGGAGGACGCGGTGTTCCCCTGGTACACCGTTCGCCAGAACGTCGCGTACGGACTGCGCGTCCGTGGAGTCTCGAAGCAGGAGACAGCCGAGCTCGTCAACGATGCCATCAACCTAGTCGGTCTCACTGAGTTCGCAGACGCCTATCCGCGAGAGCTCTCCGGCGGAATGCGCAAGCGCTGCGACATGGCCCGAGCCATCGTCCTTCGGCCGGAGTCGATCCTGATGGACGAGCCATTCGCTGCACTTGACGTCATGACGAAGGAGCGGTTGCAGGTGCAGTTCCGCGAGATCAGTGAAGCGCAGAGCTCTACGTCTCTGTTCGTCACCCACGATCTTGAGGAAGCGTTGTTCGTCGGCACTCGCATCGCGATTCTTCGCAAGGGTGCGGGTCCCTTCCTTGCTCTCGCGGACGTTCCATTCGGCGCGCATCGAGAGGTGGAGATCAAGACATCCCCGGAGTTCCAGAAGCTCCGTCGCGAGCTCGTTGATGTCATCGCCAGCGACCCCTCCAACCAGAAGGCTGCATGATGTCTACGACTACTCAGATCTCCACCCGGTACCGTCGTCCGCCGAGCGTGTGGCGCAGCCGGAGCCTTCGAACCGTCGAGGCGCTCGTCGTACCCGTCGCGCTCCTCGTCCTCTGGGCGGTGGTGACATCCGCGGGCCTCATCGACACGCTCTTCCTGCCGAGCCCTGAGATGTTCTGGAACAGCCTCGTGGGGCTTGCGCCGCTGCTGCCGAGCGCCATCGGGATGACGGTGAGTCTCACCCTCGCGGGCTTCTTCATCGGCACGCTCGGCGGCATCGTCGTCGGGCTCCTGCTCGCCTACAGCTTCAGGATCCGGAACCTGTTCGGCGGGGTGTTCGAGGCGCTGCGCCCGGTACCAGTCTTCGCGCTCATTCCGCTCTTCATCCTCTGGTTCGGTCTCGGTACGACACCGCAGATCATCCTCGTCGCCTTCGGCACTTTCGTCGTGCTGGTGGTGACGACGTTGGAAGCGATCCGAAACGTCAGCCCGGTGTACGTCAAGGCCGCACTGAATCTCGGTGCCAGCCGCAGCTTCATCTACCGGACTGTCATCGTTCCGTCCATCACCCCGCACCTTGTCGGTGCAGTCCGAGTGAGTGCCGCAGCCTCCTGGGGGCTCGGTGTCGCGGCGGAGTTCATCGGCGCGCAGGACGGCCTCGGCTACCTGATGCTCAACCGGCAGACGTTCCTGGACACTGCCGGAATCCTCGTCATCGTCGTGATCTACAGCCTCATCGCGTTCTTGTTCGACACCCTCATCCGGATCGGTCAGCGGCGACTGCTGCGCTGGACCGGTCGCAACCAGTTGTCCTCGCAAGTTGGTTCTGTCCTAGGAGTGAAGTAACGATGCAACACACGAAGCGCACCACCCGATCCCTTCTCACCGCCCTTGCCGGCCTGTCTGCTGTGGCTCTCGCCCTCAGCGGATGTGCGGGAAGCCCCACTGAATCCGCAGCTGATGACCTCACGACGGTGAGGATGTCTGTGCAGCCGCTGCATCAGTACGTGGCGTGGGAGTTCGCAGAGCAAAGCGGGATGGCGGAAGAACTCGGGCTGGATCTCGAGTTCACCTACCTTCCCCAAGTGGACACGGCCGTCCAGTCTCTCGCACGCGGCGACCTCGACATGATCAGCACCTGCGGCGCTTGCAACTTCCCGTATCTCGCGCAATCCCCCGACCTACGAGACGCCCTCATCATCAGCCAATTCAAGGGGTTCATTCTCGTCGGACAGGACGGGGCGCCCAGCTACGACGCCCTGGTCGAAGAAGGGGCGAGACCGGAGGACGCCCGGCAGGAAGTCTTCGACTACCTCAAGGGCCGCACGTTCGTTCTGCGAGAATCGGCATTCGGGGCACTCGTGAACGGCCTGCTGGATGAAGCTGGCCTCACCCGAGACGACGTCACGATCCTCGACGTCGCCGACGACGCCCGTGCTGGTCAGGCCTTCCTGCAGGGGCAGGCAGACTTCTACATGGGTTCGCTCGCCCAGGAGTCCAAGCTTCTGCGCGACTACCCGGACCGTGCAGTCAACATGGGCGGTGCCGAGATTCTCGGGCCGGGAGGTCTGTGGTACGACACGATGGCCGTCGATCAGGACTGGCTGGACGAGAACCCCGAGACGATGGTCAAGATGGCTGCGCTGTGGGCGCGCGTCGCTCGGTACGTCACCGAAAAGCCCGACGACGTCGTGCCGCTCATCACGGAACTCATCAACAAGAACTCCGGCTCCACCTTCTCCGATGAGGAGATCGAGCAGCTGCTGAACGACTTCCTCGGTTTCGCGACCTTGGATCGCTGGGAGAACGACACCTACAACCCGAACAGCGACCTGTACTGGAAGAAATCCATCGACTTCTACGCAGCCCAGAACGTCACTGACGGAGTCCTCCCGGAAAGCGTCGACGTGGACCAGCATTATGTTGACGAAGAGATCTATAACCAGCTCACTGGCGATCAAGACCTGCTCGATTGGGTCAACGCCCCGCTGACCTGAGCACCGTAAGACTGGGCACGCGACCGGTGTCGCGTGCCCAGTTTCGTCCCCAGAGCGTTTTCGAAGACGAAAGAACACCATGGCGAAGACCCCTCGCACCCTCCGGCTCTCCTTCCCGCAATGGCAAGGTGGAGATATCACCGGCTATCGGCTCGGAGCAATGGTGCTCGACCAATTGATCCCAGCCCCGGGGCACATGGTGAGCGAAGCAGTCGCTGTCCCGGTACCACCCGCGGGCCGGTCAGGACTACTCGAAAGCCCCGAGACCAATCACACCTCCTCCTACGACCAGGTGCATGCGCAGCTCCAGCAGGCCGTCAGCCTCATCGACCGTGCGGCCCCTGAGCGCATCCTCACCATCGGCGGTGACTGCGCCGTGTCCATTGCACCGTTCGCATGGCTGGCATCGAAGTATCCGGAATTCGGCGTCGTATGGGTGGACGCTCACCCGGACATGTGGGCAGCCGATGAACAGCCGCACGCAAACGCCCGCGCAGCTTCCATCCTCAGCGGCCAGGACGCCACCGACCTCGACACGCTTCTTCCCACGACCGTTCCGGCCGACAAGTTTGTCTGGGTGGGCACTCGCGCAGAGGTCGTGCCGCAATTGGTGGACCTGGACCGGGTATGGAGCAATCGTGTCCGCGTCGACGAGGTCGAGGCCTCGCCGCGCACGGTGGTGGAGCGTCTGCGCCGAAAAGGCGTCCGCCAGATTGCCGTTCACTTCGACCTCGATGTTCTCGATGCGAACGAGTTTCACGGAGTGGCTGTCGGCGAAGAACGAGGCATGACCTGGCGAAGTGTCGCAGGACTTCTACAGTCTCTGGACTCGGAGTTCGAACTTGTCGGGCTGACCATCGCAGAACACATCCCCGAGGGCCTAGAAACGCTGCGCGAGATCATCTCGGCGACGTCACTCATGCGCTCGGACTTCGACGCGCGCTAACCCCCAACCCCCTCCCTCCCGATCTCTGAGGACCCGCCATGACCCATCCCGAACAACCCCGCGAACTCATCGAGACGAACTCGTTCAATCATGTCCCTGAATCTGGGCGACACGGATCCGTTTTCGGTCAGACGCAATTCTGGTTCATGATCAACGCGACCATCATCACGGCCTTCGCCGGAACAGTCGGACCACTAGCTGGACTGAGCCTTGGGTGGACACTGCTCGCAATCGTTATCGGCAACGTTGTTGGGGTGAGCTTCCAAGCATTCCACGGTGCCCAGGGCCCGCACATGGGTCTGCCCCAGATGATTCAATCCCGCGTACAGTTCGGTTCCCGCGGCGCCCTCATCCCCATCGCTGCCGCCGCCGTCATCCAGATCGGATTCGGCATCTTCAACCTGCAAACGGCAAGCCAATCTCTCGGATCCATCACCACCCCTCAGCCCGTGGTCTACCCGCTGGTACTGGGGGTCGTCGCAATCGTCGTGGCCATCGTCGGCTTCCGCCTCATCATGGCTGTCGAGCGGATCGCGTCCTACTTCATGGTCACAAACCTCGTGTTCCTGACCATCGCGATCTTCGTTGTCCTAGACATGCCGGCACTGTTCGCCGTGGGAGCCTTCGTTCCGGCTGCGTTCATCGCCCAGATAGCGGCCGCAGCGAGTTATCAGATCGCCCTCGCCCCGATGGTGTCTGACATGACCCGATATCTCCCGACTCGCATCGGAACCAAGGCTGTCGTTGTCTCTGTATTCTGCGGAACGCTCATCTCGGCAACCTGGATCGAGAGCCTCGGGGCAGTTGCGGTCACCGCTTTCCCCGCACAAGATGCTGTCAGTGCGCTCGCGGAGATCGGTAACGAGTTCGGATTCGGCCTCGGCACCATCATGCTCATCATCGCCGTTGTGGTGACGCTCGCTACTTTCACGCAGGGCATGTACAGCGGATCAATCGCCGCACTCAGCGGCATCGAAGCCTTCAAACACCTTGAGCCCACCGCGCGCCTGCGAGCTATCGCGCTTGGTATCGCGGGTGCCATCGTCATCGCTGCAAGCCTGTTGGTCTCCGACGACATCCTCAGCAACTTCGGAGTCTTCCTTGCCTTGCTCGGCTACCTCCTCATCCCGTGGACTGCCATCAACCTCACCGACTACTACTTCGTCCGACGCGGCAAGTACTCGATCACAGACATCTTGAAGCAGGATGGCGGCATCTACGGGAAGTGGAACGCAAACGGGCTCATCAGCTACCTGGTCGGCCTGCTCTTCATGATCCCGTTCGTTGCTGTTCCCTTCTACACCGGGCCGTTTGCAGCCCTCATTGGTGGCACGGACGTGAGCTTCGTCGCGGGCTTCATCGTCTCTGCGGTGGTCTATATGCTTCTAAGCAAGCGGGTGGACCTGCGCCCAGAGTTTGACGCTGTCGACGCCAGCCCGGTGCAGACTGGAACGATTCGCCAGCCGGGACGCCGGTAGCTACCTCCGTGAAGTTCGAGAAGCCGTCGGCCGGCGCTTCCTACGCGCAGATCGTTCTCCGCCACAACGCGGGGAACCCCGGATGCCAGTTCTTCGACGTGGCCTACGGTGGAAAGATCAGCTACGGAGAGTGGGTGCAGTTCTATCGCAGTGGAACGATCACCGCGAACGGGTACCGGCGTCCGGCGCCCGCTCACGAGCTGTACGGGGCGTTCACGAACGCTTCCGGCAACAACGTCTGGCGCGTGATCTCTCGTCGGGCGAACCAGGGCTTCCACTGCCTTCTGGGTAACGCCTTCTGCCCGCTCGACTTCTATGAAATGAGTGCCGTCTACTGATGAGTACTAGCGAACCCCGGCTGCGGCCACAGGTGTCCAGCGCAGAGCATGTTCTCACTGCGGGGGCGGCGGTTACCGTCATCGCGGGCGTGATCAGTCTCGTCAGCTGGGCGGCGGACGGGGCTTCGCTGGCGACTTTCTCGTCGGCAGCGACAGCGGCAATGTCCGCGTTCGCGGCCGGCGCGGCTGTACGAGGACTGGGCGGGCTGCTCACGCGGTTCTCTCATCGAGTCGGAATCGTTCTGTTCGGCGACCTGGGCGCGGTCGTCATCGCCGCAGCTGTCGTGCTGGTGGCAAGCGTTCTCCACGATTCCTCGGGATCCGGGACACTCACGGTCGTCACGACGCTGGGGTTCCTTTTGCCGATTGTCGTAGTCCTGTCTCCGCTCGTCGCTCTAGCGAACCGTCACGTGCGGGTGCGTCTGGTGTTGTACGCCGGGGCGCTGTTGCTCTTCGTCGTGAGCCTGGTCGGGTACGGCGCACTGGCCTGGAAGTAGCCCTCCCTTTCGGCCTCATCATCTGGGTTCTCGCCATCCCGCTGTGCTGGTGGCTGTTCCTACGAGACGCTGCGAAAACCAAAGCCGTCGTCTTCTACGACGTCAACGATGCCGCCGCTCAACAGTTCGACGAGCTCGTCACGAACTGGGGATGGTTCACCGACGCGACGAAACTGTGGCGAACCGTTGCCTCCGGGCAAGTGCACACCCTCCACCAGCACAAGCGCAACGCTGGGGCGAGCAACATCATCACGAAGGTCGACGCCAGCGCCTCCCTCACCGGTCCGAAGCACCTCGCGACGAACGTGGCCGTGCCCACCGTGGTCGCCGGCAAAGCGAGTATCCACTTCCTGCCGGATCGCGTCCTCGTGCGTGAAGGAAAGGTGTACACCGACGTCTCCTACACGCATCTGGGCGTTCGCGGTCATCAGCAGCGCTTCATCGAGTCTCCGGGCGTCATGCCGCGTGACTCCGTGAAGGTCGGCGAGACCTGGCAGTACGTCAACAAGAAGGGCGGCCCCGACCGCCGCTTCTCCAACAACCCGGTCCTGCCCATCATGCTGTACAGCAACCTCGACCTCACGAGCTCCCGGGGGCTGAACTGGCGGGTGCAGTGCTCCCGCCCTGACGCGGCACCGGCGTTGGGCGCCTCGCTCAGCCGAATGCCGATGCTCGCGTGAGCTTCGAAGCGGAGTTCGATGAGCCGAGATTCCACCGATCTGTGGATGCGGCCCGGAAGGTCGCCGAGGATGTGGCGCACGCCATCTTCTCGCTGAAGCAGTGGGACGACTGGGAGTCGCACCGCCCTGGCGTCGAGCTGACCTTCTACCTGGCGCTCGTCGACTACGAGACCAAGGTGCTGGTGCACCGACTGATGACGTCGCCAGGCGACCGATACATCTGGGAGAAGTACCTCACCCCACCTCCACGAAGCACTCCAGAAGGTGCCGAAACAGATCAGCGACGCGATCCGCGAGACGGGCAGGCCAGGCACCGCCTCACACGCGTCACCCGCCAGCTACATTGCCGCGAACCAGGTGTTGAAAGAGGCGCTGAAGCCCATCCACGCTGACACGGACTTCATGACGACGCTGAGGCAAATCCGGAACTCGGTCGCCGCGCATCACGGTGGTAAAGGTGAGACGAACATGGACGCCAGCATCTATTGGATGCTGACCTCGAGCCAGGGCGTCACCGAGGGGCGGAGCCCACTGCGCAGTCAAGTCCTCGAGTACGCGACGCGCTTCACGCACGCCGTCCAGGACTTCGCTCACTCCCTCTGAGCGGGCGGTGGACCGCGCATGGCCGAGCGGTGAAACGGCCCCAAGAACAGGCCAGAAAAGTGGCCTACGGACACTCTGAGAACATGCAGCGAGAAACCGATCCTGATCTGGAGAAAGCAGATATCCGTGGAACTTTCTCGGGCTTAGCGTGGAATCGCCCTGAAAGCCGGTGGGCGGGATCCCTTGAGGCTCAGGGGGTTCCGGGATAAACGAACACACCCACAGTGTGTCCTGTTCGTTTTTGCAGGGCAATCTGTTCGTGGATTGAAAGAGCCGGTCGGAAAAGGTTTCCGACCGGCTCTTCACGTTTGTGAAGAGCCGGTCGAGCGGTGCCTGGCGCCAGCCATCCACCGTGAACGAGTCGCCTGTCATCACTCTGCTGGTTGTCGTGGCGATCCTCGCGACTGTCTTCTTCGCTGTGCGAGGGGTCGTTCGTTTCATCCATCGACGTCGGCAGCAGCGGGCGAAGGTTCCGTCGTCCCGGGGGAGGTAGTTCGGCTCGGCAACCTGCGCGTCGCTCGCGACGTCACTCGCGCGGGGCGTCGTTCCAGGACCAGATGTCATCTCCACGGAGCACGGCATCAGCCCCGCCGTCGCAATAGATCGTCTGCCCGGCCATGTGCGTGTTGACCGGGCTCGTCAACCACGCCAGAAGCTCCGCGATCGACGAGGCCGGCTGGTGGTAGTTGAGCGGCATCGGCACGGCTGCGTCGACCTGAGCCAAGCCCTCGGGGCTCGCGAGCAGTCCCGAAGTCATGGGCGTGGTGACGGTGCCGGGGGCGACGGCGTTGAGGGGGATTCCAGCGCCGGCCCAGGCCTCGGACACGGACTCGCGGCGAACCCAGCGTGAGAGGGCGCGCTTGCTCGAGGAGTAATTGAGGAATCCCGCTTCGGGCGTGGCAGCGAGCTGACCGCCGATCTCCAACGCCAGGGCCTCGTCGCCGCTGAGGGCGGCATCGACGAGCTCAGCCGAGACGGGCTGCAGCGAGGCCATCGAGGAGACCACCGCGGCGCGCGGTTGGTCGGCGAGGCTGAGCTTCGGCAGCCGGGCCGTGAGGAACTCGGTGACCCCGAAGTAGTTGATCGCCATGGTCTTCGCAATCGGCGCTGCGATGCCGGCGCACGCGATGACCGCATCGATGCTGCCGCCGCTGTGTTCGATGGCCGCCTCGGCCGCGGCGACACGCCCCTCGGGGGTGGAGAGGTCGCCGGAGACTTCGACGCCTGCCAGGTCGACGCCGATCACGGTGTGACCTTGCGAGCGCAAGAGTTCGGCGGTCGCGGCGCCGATGCCGGATGCGGCGCCGGTGACGACATAGGTACGGGTCATGATTCCTCCTGTGTGGGTGGGACGAGCTGTGTGGGTGTGACGGGATCGGAGGGGAGGAGCGCGACGGCGGCGCGGCTGGTCTGCGTCAGCGCGGAGACGAAACGACTCAGGTGCGCCTGGAACGCGATGATCTCTTCCGGCGTCCAACCGGAGAGGGCTCCGCCCACCAGATGCTGGCCCGCGGCGACGAGCCGCGTGTAGGTCTCGGTACCAGTAGCCGTCAGCCGCACTTCGACCGTGCGACCGGAACGCACGCGGTCGACCAGGCCTTGCGCGGACATGCGCGACACGAGCTTCGACGTGGTCGGGTTCGACAGTGCCGCGCGCTCGGCGAGCTGGCCGAAGCCCAGTGCGCCGCCGTTCATGCCGATCAGGTACAGAGCGCGGGTCTCGGCGGCATCGAGCGCATCGTCGATCGTGGCGGCGATCGTCACCTGCAGGTCGCGTCGGGTCCACTCGGCGACGACGCGCACGAGCGCATCGCGAATGTGGTCGATCTCGTCGGGGACGGTCACGAGCTTATGCTATCAGTACAGTTGCGTGAGGCAACTATCCAAGCGCCATGTGAGAGACGCTCACCCGTACGGGGTGAGTGCCTCCTCGCAAACCCTGGTGCGATAGCGCGAGACTTGTCGGCGACAGTCACTCCTTCGTTGCCTTGCGGGGCTTCCCCACGAAACGAGCTCCATGTCCATGACATCTCGGCCCGCTGATCACCGGCTGCGCCGCTTCCTGGTCGCCTTCGTCGCGATCTTCGGCCTCGTCGGGGCCGGACTGGCTGTTCCTCTCGCCGCGCAGGCCGCGGAATCGTCCCTGCGGATCGACAAGCGCGTCGACGACCTGGACACGCAGGATTCCCTCCAACCCGGCGACGAGTTCACCTACACGGTCGACCTGGTGTGTGACGATGTGGACTGCCTCAACGTCGTCCTCACGGACACACTGCCCGCCGAGTTCGCGGGCTTCCAGTTCGTCGGCTCCTCGTACACGCCCTCCAC
Organism: Microbacterium paraoxydans; assembly: GCF_020524545.1. Taxonomy (GTDB): domain Bacteria; phylum Actinomycetota; class Actinomycetes; order Actinomycetales; family Microbacteriaceae; genus Microbacterium; species Microbacterium paraoxydans_C. The sequence continues at coordinate 49,112 of NZ_JAIVLG010000012.1, forward strand.
GCTCCCGTTGACCGCGACGACGACCGGGTGCGTCGAAGAAGGCGGCGTGCCGGTCGAGGTCAGCGACGACTGCACGGTCCAGGTCGTCTTCCAGCAACCGGTGGACGGCGGGATCGGGCTCGAAGCGGGCGGGACCCTGAAGCTGAGCGTCGTGCTGCGTGCGCCGCTGGATCTTCCGGCCGATTGGGCGTACAACGGCGACACCGTCACCAACACCGCGACGGCCGATTGGGACAACGGCCCCGGTGACGTTCCTGCGACCATCCAGGACAGTGCGGACGCGGTCGTCACCGTCGAGACCGTCATCGGCGTCGAGGCCAGCAAGAGCTGGACCCCGGCATCGCAGCAGTTCGACCCCGGCGTGACCTCGACCATCACGGTGGGTGCGCAGAACCAGTCGAACATCGGTGGTGACTCGCTCGTGATCCAGGAACCGACGAGCGCAGTCGACGGGGCGGCGACCCTTGGCGCGGACAATCCGTTCCGCATCGTCGACTTCCAGGGCTTCGGGGCCACGACCCTGCCACCGGACGCGACCACCGTTCAGGTCGATGTCTATGTGTACGACGACGGAGCCGGCACTTGGGGCTGGCAGCCGGGCGCTCCGGGAGCGACGCCCGAGCTGCCCGCAGGCGTCGCGCCCGAGGATGTCGGTGGGATCCGGCTGACCTATGCCGGCGGCACGATCGCCTCCGATGCCGCCGCCTCGACCGGCTTCACCGTGGGACAGCGCGAGACGGACCGCAACGACGCGAGCTCGCTCGCGACCGGTGACGCGGTCACGAATGACATCACTTCGACCGTGAACGCCCCGGGTGGCGCGACGGCCAGCGACGATGCGACGGCTCCCTACGAAATAGGACCCCTGACCGTCGACGTCCTCGCCGGGAAGACGATCACCCCGGGCGAGCTCGCGGCCGGCGGAGAGGCATCGGCCGAGCTGACGGCGACCAACACGTCCAACGGTCCGGTGCAGAGTCTGACGATCTCGGACCTCGACTTCTTCGACGCCGACATGGTCTTCGGAGGCTTCCCCTCCGGCATCGACTATCCGACGGGTGCCACCGGGGGCACGATCACCTGGTACATCGACGGCACCGCGCAGGCGCCCATCGCCTTCGTGGACGGTGAGACGCCCATCCCACCGGTGGGCACGGTCACCGGCTTCGCGATCGAGTTCACGGGACAGATCCCGGCGACCACCGTGGCGACCGTCGATGTCGCGATCGAGCCCGGCCTGTCGCTCGTCAGCGAGGCGGAACCGACGCATCAGCGCACGAACACGATCGACGTCACGGCGACGAACGACGTGGGAACCGCCGACAGCGAGGCCTCCGACGACATCGGGGTCTACTACCCGCAGATCGGTGTCACGCTCGACAAGCAGATCACGCCGGGAGGGGCGGTCGAGCCGGGAAACAGTGTGGTCGCCAGCCTGACCGCGACCACCCAGACCGGCGTCGCACAGGTCGATTCGACCGAGATCGTCGTGGAGGACACGTGGCGAGAGGGCCAGACCGACGACTTCTGGAACGCCTTCGACGTCGTGGCGATCGCGCCGACCCAGGTTCCGCCGAACACCACCGCCACTGCCGAGTACCAGCGGCCGGACGGGTCGTGGGTCACGCTCGCCACCGTCAGCACGGGCGCGACGGCGGCGACGTTCCAGATGAGCCGTGCGGAGTTCGCCGCTGCGCTCACTCCGCCGGATGTGCCGTCCGATGTCACGGGTGTGCGCTTCACCTTCGACAATCCGGACGGCTTCCCTCAGGGGTTCAGCGTCGTGCCGAACGTCGTGTTCGAGGCGCGATCCGACCTCCGCGACGGCACAGGCCCGACGGATCCGCGAGACGATCCCGAAGACGAGCAGTCCGCGCAGGTGCCCACCGTCTACGAGAACGAGGCCAGTGCACAGAGCCACGGCGAGGTCGACGGGCTCCCGGACGGCATCGACAGCGACGTCGTCACCGACCAGGACACGATCGGTGTCCAGACTCCCGCCACCGGTGAGGGTGAGGGGGTCGATGCGAACAAGCGGTGGGTCGACGCGAGTGACAAGATCACGGATGTCGACTTCCTCGATGCGCAGTCGGGTGCGATCGTCTCCACACGCAACGAGTGGCGCACCGGCGCTCCCGGCGTCGAGAGCCTCACGCTCTCCGATCCGGCGACCGCTCCGGGGGACGACCCGCCCGGCGCAGCAACGACGGTCTTCCAGGCCTTCGATCTGCTGGCCATCGACCCCGTCACACTCGCCGACGACCCGCTGCTCGCGTGGGACGACATCACCGAGATCCAGCTGTTCGTCGGCGGCGCGTGGACGCCGATCGCCGCTCCGGGCGGATCGTGGATGGGGCCGGACGGCTTCCTCGGCTACACGCTCTCCCCGGAGCAGTCCGCCGGGACGACGGGTGTGCGTCTGGTCTATGAGCCGGATGACACCGCGCGCGCGGCGAGCACGGATCTGACGCGACCCGAGCCCGGTTCCGGTCTGGCCACATCCGCCGTCGGACAGTACCGCCCCACCTTCCTCACCTGGGAACTGCGCAACGTCGTGCGCGACGACACCGTGACGAGCGACCGCTGGGTCAGCGCCGACGAGAACTACAACGATCCCGACCCCGGCATCATCTGGAACAGCCTCCGCGGTGACTGGACGACCGCGGCCGGGACGGGCAGCGACATCGACCAGGACAACGTCACCCTGATCGACCAGCCGCCGCTCGTCTCGGCGGAGAAGAACGCCACACCCGCGACGGTCACGATCCCCGAGTCGGCCGATGTCGATCCCGCGAACTACCCGAACGTGACGTTCGACATCACGGCCAGGAACGACAGCACCGCCCGCGCCTCCTATATCCGGCTGACCGACCCGATCCCCTGCGCTGCGGGTGCTGCCGAGCAGTGCGTGAGCCCGCCGGACGCCTGGGCGGACGACCCCTTCGACGGCGCCGACTACGACCCGGACACCAACCCCTACGAGCACCTCGACGTGCAGTCGCTCGCATTCACCTTCCCGGCCGATCAGGTCGACCCGGCCGCATCGACCGTGACCCTCTGGGACCGCGCGACGGATGGCACACTCTCCACCCGCACGCTTTCGATCACCGACGCGGGAGCGCTCGCCGTCGGTGAGCTTGCCACCGTCGTCGGCGTCGGCGTGGTCTTCCACGGCATCGATCCCGCGACCGAGGGCGGCAGCATCCGGGCCGGGGAGGATCTGGGCATCGAGATCGTCACCAAGGTGCGCCAGTACGAACGCTCGAACGCAGCCCAGCTCGTCGAACCGGGTACTGTCGCCAACGACGTCATCGCCCAGTCCTACGACCCCGTCCTGACGCCGTCGGGAAGTGCATCGACGCCCAACGACACCGCGAACGACACCGTGGTGCTGGTCAGCGCCCTGCTCGACGCGACGCTCGCGAAGACCATCGATCCGGACGCGATCCTCGAGACCGAGCTCGACGACCCCGTCACCGTGACGCTGGAGGCGACGGATGGCGCGTCGACCGCAGCGACCCAGCAGGTGACCATCACCGATGCGGATGAAGACTTCTGGAACGGCGTGCAGCTCGCCTCCGACCCGGCGCTGACCACCGTGCTGCCCGCGGGCGCCGATCAGGTGCGGATCGATGCGCTCGTGGGTTCCAGCTGGGTGGAAGGTGCGTTCGCGGCGACCGCAGCGCTCCCCGCCGGTACCGATCCGGCGCAGATCGTCGGCCTCCGAGCGGTGTTCCGCAACGCCGCCGGCGAGGTCTTCTCACGCACCGCCCCTCCGGAGGATTGGACCGCGCAGCTCGCCTTCGACGTGATCGTGCTGACGACCCAGCGCGACGGATCCGCGCTCGCGCTGCCGTCCACGCTGCCGAACGCGGCGACGGTCGTGAGCGAGAGGCTCGATGGGCTGTTCGCCGACGCAGATGCGCACGCCGACGCCGAATTGGCGATCGACCCCGGTACGCACGAGATCGACGTCGTCAAGTCGCAGCCCGGATCGAGTCACGTCGTCTCCATCGGAGCGAGCCTGCCGTGGACGCTGCAGTTCACGAACACCGGGACCGGATTCCTGACGATCGACCAGCTTCAAGACACGCTCCCCGAGTACCTCGATTGGGACTTCTCTCCGCCGATCTATCAGACCTCTGCGGGCGGGACGCTGTCGACGGACGTGTCCGCATTGATCGACGACACCGGGAAGAACGTGACGTTCACCTGGCCGGAGGGCGGTGACAGGATGTCTCCCGGCGAGGTGTTCACGATCACCGTGAATCTCGTGCTCGCTCCGGGGCTCGCTCTCGACGGTTTCACGACCAACACCTTCGTCGTCACCACCGATGAGGAGCTCACCGCGTGCACCAACACGTCCGGGAACGGCGAGGGCATCGTGCCCGACCTCGACCCCGACCAGTGCGGCACGACGAACTACGTGCAGCCGTCGCCGGGCGGATCTCTCGCCGCATACAAGTACGTCAAGGGTGAGGTCGACGGTGACCTGGTCGACGGTCAGGTCAACCTGAACAACCCCGACGCCGCCTGCCCGCTGGATCCGGACGGCTACACCCGTACGCCGTGCGCTGCCTACACGGCGGTCGGCGCGACGGACGACTGGCGGCTCTCCGTCGTGAACAGCGGGACCGTCGGCTTCGAGACCGTGTCGATCGTCGATCCGCTGCCGCGCATCGGCGACCGGATGCTCGCGACCGGCGCCGCGCGCAACAGCACGTTCGACCCGGTGCTCCTCCCGGAGTCGCTCGCCGCGAACCTCCTCCCCGCCGGAGCGACCGTGTCGCTCGACGTGACGACGTCCGCGTCGCCGTGCGTCGGGACCGGCTCCAGTTCGGCGTGGTTCGGGGATCTGCTCTGCGACACCACCGCCACCTGGGTGCCGGTGCTCTCGTACGCGGGAGCGTGGGAGGAGGTCACCGGCATCCGGGTCACGATCGACTTCACCGCCACTGTGGCCGGCTCCTTCGCGCCGGGTCAAGTGCTCGCGCTGCACTACGAGACGCGGAACGTCCCGGAGTCGACCGCGTACCCCGACCTCGCCCCGATCACGGTTCCCGACGCCGGCGGTTTCGCGTGGAACCAGATGGGCGCCGTGGGGACCGACGCAGGCGGACGCGAGTACTCCGTGGCCCCTGTCCAGGCCGGCGTCACGCTGTTGGACGGCGATCTCGGGGTGCAGAAGGTCGTGGCCGGTGACGCCGACCGGGCGCCCGTCGCCTTCGAGTTCCTGGTCGAGTGCACGGTCGCCGGGGCTCCGCTGGTGCTCCCGGACGACGGCATCCTCCGCGTCTCCAGTGCGAACGACCTGCGAGCGCGTCTCGACGGACTCCCCCTCGGGTCGGTGTGCCAGGTGTCCGAGACCGGAGCAGTGGGCGCGTTCGGCGAGGGATCCCGGATCAACGACGGTCAGACCGTGACGATCACGACACCGGCCACCGACGGCGCGGAACCGCCGTTCTCCCAGATCGCCGCGATCACGAACGTGTATCCCGTCCTGCCGCCGGAACCGGATCCGGGCGGTGGCGGCGGCCTGCCGTCGACGGGGCTCGATGGGCCTTCCGCGTCCCTGTTCGCCGGGATCGGAGTGTTGCTCCTCCTCGCGGGCGGTCTCCTGATCGGTCGGCGGCGTTTCAGAACCGCGTAGCATCCGAGCGGGGCAGCGTGGTCAGGCGCCGGACCGTGTTCCCGCGTCTGCGGACGTGGGGAGCGGTCGTCGCGGGATCCAACACGAGACCCGGTCGCGGTAGGCGCGGAACGCCGAACCGAATCGGTCCTCGAGATCGGCCTCCTCGAGCGGGCGGACCAGCGCGTTCCACACGAGGGAGCCGCTGAGTGCATAGAGGACCACCAGCCAGGAGCCGATCATCAGACCGATGGCCACGCCCTGAGCGATCCCGCCGATCGCCATCGGATTGCGGACGAAGCGGTACGGGCCCGAGATCACGAGCCGGCGGGGCGTCGACGACGGCAGCGGTGTCCCGGCCCCTTGCACGGCCATCGCGGTGGACGACCAGGTCGAGAGCGCGAACGCCGCGGCGAACAGGACGGCTCCGCCGACGCGTACAGCAGGGGGGAAGACGAGCTGCAGTCCCCAGCGCCACTCCATGCCCGCGATGACCGCAGGCAGCGCGACGAGGAACGTCCCCGAGAAGACGAGCGTCTGGAGCGTGGTCTTGGACACGAGCGTCTTGGCACTGGCCTCCGGAGCCGGGCGGAACCGGAACGGCCCGACCAGCAGCCACTCCGACGGTACGCGTCCGAGGAGGAGGACGACTGCGGCAGCCGTCGACCCCGCCGCCGCCGCGACCATCAGCAGGGCTCCCCAGCCCGCGGTCGCCGTCACCGTGGCGTACACGGCCATTCCGACGGTGACCAGCACGGTCCAGGGCGCCGCGACCCAGACGGCCTTCCGCAGCCCGCATGCGATGAGGGCGGACGCGATCACGAAGAGCGGGATGTCCAGCGCAGCGACGATCCCGACGTCGAGCCCGCCCAGCGTCGCGGTGCGCACGGCCGGAAGGGTGAACACCGCGACCCACCAGGCGGTGCCCGCGACGGCTTGGAAGGCGAAGTAGAGGCGCCCCCAGGTCGCGGCGTTGATCGGGGTGGACGCCGATGGTCGCTGGGTCGCCGTCACAGCGGCCAGTCTAGGTGGACCGTCCGTTCGACCGGGAGGCGACGGCTCAGCTGAACAGCACGACGAGATACACGGCGAACACCACGAGGTGTGCGGCTCCGTGCATCGCCGTCACGCGACGGGCGGCGAAGGTCGTCACCGAGAGCAGCAGGGTGACGGCGAGCATCAGCAGGTTCGCCGGAGATTCAGCAAGAACCACGGTCTGGCCGGTGAACATCCCGATGATCAGCACTGCCGGGATGGTGAGTCCCACCGTCGACACCAGGGCGCCGTGGCAGAGGTTGCTCACGCGCTGGACCTCGCCGCCGAGGGCAGCCCGGACGGCGGTGATGGACTCGGGCAGGAAGACGATGCCCGCGATGAGGACCCCGGCGAGGGCTACCGGGGCGCCGAGACGTCCCAGCCCGTCGTCGAGAAGTGCCGCCATGTCGTGCGAGAGCAGCACGATCGGGATGACGGTGACCACCAGCAACGCGAGACGGACGAGGACCTCCGTGCGGTGCTCGGCCACGACCTGACGGATCCCCCGGCCGGCTTCGGTCTCTTCCTGATGCCGCGGGGTCTGCAGCAGGCGCGGGTCGACCTCGGTGAAGTCGCTCGCCTGCGCCCCCATCTGCCGGTACAGGAAGAACGCGTACAGCAGGACGGTGAGGAGGAAGATCGGGATCTCCTGCGCGGTCGTGAAAGACCCGTCCGTGCCGATGAGGGCCGGGAGGCCGAAGGCCAGCGCGATGAGGACGATGAGCATCGACAGATACGCCGACGTGCCGGTGCGGTTGTGCGCCATGCCGCGGTGGCGGAGTCCGCCGAGCAGGAGGGCGAGCCCGATCACGAGATTCAGGATGATCATCGCGACGGCCATGACGGAATCGCGCGCGATGGTGGCGTGCTCGCCAGGACCGAGCATGACCGCCGAGATCAGGATGACCTCGATGACAACGATCGACAGCGTCAGGACGAGCGAGCCGTAGGGGTCGCCGAGTCGATGGGCGAGGGCCTCGGCCTGCTTCACCACACCGAACGCGCACACGAGGATCACCGCGATGATCGCGCCGAGGGCGCCCACGAGGACCGGTGCAGGCACGGGGGCGGCCAACACCGGGTGCAGCAGGAGGAGGGCCGCGAAGGCACCCCATCCGAGGACGATGCGGACGATGTCCGTGCCGCTGATCAACTGTCTGAGCTCTGTGCGTGACATCGCGGGACTCCTTCGAGGTGGGGTCGTCCCCGAATGGTGATCACGATCGGGTCGTCCCGATCGCGACGGCGCGTCAGCGCTGTGAATCGCGCGGTCCATTCTAGCAAAAATTTCCCGGTCAGGAGGAAATTTGACTTCCTTGGGCAACGGGCTATGGTCAGAGGTTACGCCAGCCACAGAAGGGGAAGCGAGCAACCATGTCAGGCAAGTCCATCCAGGGTCGAGGAAGCAAGAAGGCGCCGCAGCTCACTCTCAAGGAGAAGCGTGCGGCCAAGCGCGAGAAGAACGCACCAGACGAGTTCCTGAAGCCCCGCAAGGGCGCGAAGGGCTGAGTGAACTCCGTCCCGGCGGGGGTGACGGGGCCGGAATCGCGTCGCCTCCGCCGGGCCTCAGGGAGAAGCCCCCTTCCCGAGGGCGGATTCGAGCACGCCGATGGTCTTCATCGCACCCTCACTCCCCTGAGCTCTGGCGGAACCGCCGTTCCCAATCGCGCAGCTCCGAGCGGCCGATGAGGGAGTCCAGCGACACCTGGAAGAGCAGCCCCTTGCGGGCGTTGACCTGCTTGATGTTGTCGACGATCTGCGTCGTCACGCCCGTCAGCGCCTCGCGCACTTCACCGATGCGCTCGCCCGGGGCGTCCCACAGATCAGGGCGCGTCAGCAGATCGAGCAGGTAGTCGGGTTCCAGGGCTGCGACGAGGCGTGCGAGCTTGTCGGAGTACTCGGCTTCCGCGAGCGCGATCTGGTCGGTCTCCGCTTTGGCATCGAGCCGGGTGAAGAGCTGCTCGACGTGCGAGGCGAGCGCATCGATGCCGCGCGCCGTCTCCGTAGCGGTCGGGGAGTTCGGCAGGTTCGCATAGTCGCTGCGGAGTTCGCGCAGACGAGTCACCCGGAGGCGGATGCCGGGAGGCACCGGGTCCACCGCCGTCAGGGGATCAGGCCTGCGGCGTCGTCGGGCGAGAAGCGCGATCGCCGTCCCCGCGGCGGCCACCAGCACGGCGCCCCCGATGATCACGGGGAGCAGCCAGTCCGCTCCTCCCCCACCGGCACCCGCTCCGGGCGAGGACGGCGTCTCGTCGACGATCTGCTTTACGGTCTCGACGAGCGCGGTCTGCGTGTCGCCGTCCGCGGCCGTCTCGTTCGTGTTCGCGATGAACAGGGCCTGATCGGCGGCGAGCGTTGTGGAGGCGGCCTGGAGGTCGTCCCCGATCGCGAGCACCACGGTCGGCTGATCAGCGGCTCCGACGAGCCTCTCGAGGATGTAGGTGCTGTACGGGCTGTCGATGCCGGCATCTTGCGGCAGCACCACGACCGCGACCGATCCATCGGAAGGCACGACTCCCGTCAGCGCTTCGGTCATCCCGGAGCTGTCGGAAACGGCGGGCGACACGTACACGTCCCCCGCTCCGAGACCAGCGATCGCGTCGTCGATCCAGCCGGAGCCGGATGCCGTGGTGCTGATCATGACCACCTCAGAAGTTGTTGATCACGGAAGCGAAGACGAGGTCGATGCGTTCGGCGTCCGAGGCGTCGAACATCTGGCCTCCGGTGGCGTCGGCGATACGCTGCAGGGCCGAGGTGTCGGCACCGGATCCGTAGGCGATCGGGAAGATGCGAACGGGTGCGTCGGTGCCGCCCTCCTTCGAGCTCCTTCCGATCTTGGCGATCAGCGAGTCGAGTGACGTGGTGGAGTCGGTGTCCTCCCCGTCGGAGAGGACGACGATCGCGTTGATGCGTCCGGGTTCGGCACGCTCGCTCATGGCCTCGTACGCGGTGAGGACCGCGTCGTACAGCGGCGTGCCGTTGCGCTGCGCGTACCGGAGATCATCGAGCGAGGAGTCGAGCTTCTCGCCGTCGGCACCCAGCGGCGTCACGCGACGCAGTACCTGGACACCCTCGCCTGCCGTGGAGTCGACATCGGTCGTGAACGCCCAGACGCCGATCTCATCGGTTGAGCGGAAGTGGTCGAGTGTCGTCTGCGCGCCCTGGATCGCACCGTCCAGGCGTGAGCGTCCGTCGCCGATCGGCTCGTCCATCGAGCCTGAGATGTCGATCAGCTCCAGCACCGAGGAGGGTTTGCGCACCTGGGTCCACTGGTCGATGGCGGTCGAGATCACATCCACGTCGGGCTTGGGCAGCGTCACAGCGGGCTGAGCCGGGTCGACCCCGAAGGTCGCGGTGAACAGGTCGCCCAGCGGGACCGAGTCATCGAGCGGACGGAATCCGTACTCGGGGAGGATCTCCTGGGCCGCCTTGCTCTGCAGGAAGGCGGCGAAGGCCTCACCGGCGGTGCGCTGCTCCGCTGTCACCCACTCGGCGCCGAGCACGGTGACAGGGTTATCGGACCACATCGAGCCCCCGGACGGGTAGACGGCGACGAGCTTGGTCTTCGGCGGGGTCAGCGTCTCCCCCGGCTGGACGGTGTGGGAGTCGGGGTTGCCCTTGTTGTAGTTGAGGAGCGATGTTTCCTCGAGCGCGACGGCCGACACGTACGCGGAGCCGTTGGCGCCGTTCTGCGTCTCGTCGTACAGGGTCGAGAGCACGTTGCCGGTGGTGTCGCCGTAGTGGATCACGCACTCCTCGAACACGCGCGAGAAGTCGGCGGCGGCGTCGACATCTGCAGCGGTGAGACCTTCGTTCTTGTCGGACGCCTCATAGGACTGCATCAGGATCGTCGAGAGACCGGTGGTCGAGGTGTTCGGGTTGGTCTTCGAGATCTTGAACGCGCCCCAGATGTCCTTTCCGACGGTCCCCCATCCGTCGGGGTCCTGGCACAGGCCCTCGAGGTCGGTGATGCTGATGGGCTCGTCCGGCCACCCGAGAGCCTTGGCCATCGGTTCGGGCATCCCGAACACGACCGGAGTTCGTGTGAATGACGCCGGCGAGCCGACGATGTTCGCCGAGGTCGCGGCGCTCACGCGGTCGGTCCAGACCGTCGATGCCGGCGACCACAGCGTCGGCCACAGCGCACGGTCGTCGGTCGGCCAGTCCTCGCCGGCGGTGAGGTAGCGCGCGGCGTTGCCGGACGACACGTTCGTCGGCCGCACCGTGGCGCACGTGTCGAGCGCCTTGTGCTCTGGAGAGTCCTTGAAGGCGGCCGCGAGCTCGTCGAGCATGTTGACCTTCTCCGAGGACGTCGCGATGGCGATATGCGTGCACCCGTCGTCGGGGAAGCCCTGGTTCTCGGAGGGGGTCGGCACCTCTTCCCCGCCCACGCACGCTGCCAACGCCAATGCGAGGACGGCCGCCGTCGCCAGCGCGGCGCTCGTTCGCCGAGGGATGTCTCTTCGTGCAGTGCGTGGCGCGCTCATGCGCCTAGGCTACCCAGGTACCGACCTGGCGATCACGCCGTGCCCGCGCGCATGAACTCCTCGGCGGCCTGGACCTGCGCCGCAGTCGGTCGGATCCCGGTGTACAGGACGAACTGTTCGAGCGCCTGCAACGTCGCCACCTCCGCCCCGGTGATCACCGTCGTTCCCGCGGCGCGACCCGCCGTGACCAAGGGTGTCTCCGCAGGGAGCGCGACGACGTCGAACACGACGGAAGCCCTGGAGACGGCAGCTTCCGAGAACGCGAGTGCGTGCTCGTCGGGGCCGCCGGCCATCCCGAGGGGCGTGACGTTGACCAGGATGTCGGCTCTCGTGTCGGCGGCGTCGGGTCGCCACTCGAACCCGTACAGCTCGGCGAGTCCGCGCCCGCGCTCCTCGTTCCTCGCGACGACCGTGACCTCGGTGAATCCGGCATCCCGGAAGGCCGCAGCCGTCGCCTTCGCCATACCTCCCGATCCGCGCAGCAGCACCGATGCGGCGGGATCGAGCCCGTTGCGGGTGATCAGCTGGGCGATCGCCGTGTAGTCGGTGTTGTAGGCCGTGAGCTGGCCCTCATCATTGACGATGGTGTTCACGGAGTCGATGGCCGTGGCGGACGGGTCCATCCGGTCGACCAGTGCGATGACGTCTTCTTTATAGGGCATCGAGATCGCGCACCCGCGGATGCCGAGCCCCCGCACGCCGGCGATGGCCTGTGCGAGGTCGGTCGGAGCGAAGGCCTTGTAGATCCAGTTCAGGCCGAGCGCTTCGTAGAGGTGGTTGTGGAAACGTGTCCCGTTGTTGCTCGGCCGCGCCGACAGCGAGATGCACAGCGTCATGTCCTTGTTGAGCAACGTCACCGTTTCAGGCTACTCGTGCGCCGGCGTCCCGTTCTCGTCGGAACGGAGTCCATGGCGGGATCGTCCCTCCTCCCCTATGGTGAAGGTGCATGCACACGGGGATTGATCGTCCCGTCTCTCCCCAGGAGACGGAAAGCCCACCCCAGGGGTAAGACGATCCGTGCATGCGATTGGGCCCTCTCGAGTAGTTCAGTCCCCAATGGGCTACTCGAGGGGGCCGCTATCGTCGTCCTCCACCGATTTTTCGGATTTGTCCCCCAAAAGGGGGACAAGGGCTCCGAAAAGAAGCTAGGCTGTTTCCGACGCACCCTCCGGTCGTCTTCGGCCCTCATCGCTCCCCCCGCGGTGAGGGCCACACCATTTTCCGGGCGGGGTCCCCGTCCCACCCACGCGTCCGCCTGCCGGATCACAGCCGTGTGCCGCTCATGCAACATTTGGATTACCTTCTGCCCGCGGCTATTCCCCTCGGGGTCTCCTCCACTAGCGTTAGCGGTGTCGGGGCATCCCTGCGTCGGCTTTTTACCCAGCAGAACAGGCAGTACATGAGCACCCAGGGCACGGTCAAGTGGTTCAACTCGGAGAAGGGCTTCGGCTTCATCTCCCCCGACGACGGAGGCGCTGACGTCTTCGCGCACTACTCCGCCATCCAGTCATCCGGCTACCGGTCTCTCGAAGAGAACCAGCGAGTCGAGTTCGATGTGGCGCAGGGCCCCAAGGGCCTGCAGGCAGAGAACATTCGCCCCGTCTGAGACGGGCGAGACACAGAACTCCCCGCACGGAGCGCGTCACGAGCGCGCTCCGTCGGGGAGTTCTGTGCTTCTGCCGGGCGATGAGGTCGCACGGGCGCGATGAGCGACGCGCCCGCTGACCGCCGGCTCGCGGTCAGCTGCCGAGCAGCAGCGTACGCAGTTCGGGGACGGAGCTGACGCGGAATGCGGCGTCGTCTCCCTCGTGGGGGTCGCTGAAGCCCCACTCGACGAAGATCACGGGCACGTCGTTGGCCGCGCCTCCCTCGACGTCGTGGTGCCGGTCGCCGATGAGGACCGGATTCGAGGTGTCGGCGCCGAGATCGCGCAGGCGGCGCAGCGCCTCGGCGACGATGTCGGTCTTCGACGCGAGCGTGGCCTCATCCGGCGTCGCGCCTACGGTGGTCAGGAATGCCGGTCGCAGACCGAAATGGTCGACGAGCGCGTCCACCTGGTTCTCGGGCTTGGAGCTCGCGGTCGCCTGGGGGACGCCCACGGCGTGGAGCTCGTTGATGAGGTCGGTCACGCCCGGGTAGGTCGTCACGTCCGTCGTGTACCCGTCCGCCTTGCCGAGTGTGCGGTAGAAGGCGACCGCTTCTGCCGACTGCTCGGGTGTCATCCCGGCCTGCTCCTGGAACGACTGGAACATGGGAGGCCCGATCCAGTGCACCAGCTCCTCGCGTGTCGGCGCCGGGTGGCCGAAGTGCGTGAGCGCGATGTTGAGCCGACGGAGGATGCCGACGGACGCATCGACGATGGTGCCGTCGACGTCCCACAGCACGCAGGAGTAGGGGGAGTGGGGCATGCTCCCAGCCTAGGTGTTCTTCCCATGGAGGTTGTGGGCAGCGTGGGCTGGTGGAATGAGGTGAGGACCTCCGGTATCGATATGGGTTACCACACTCATTCGATCGACAGAGGTCCTCATGTC
>NZ_JAIVLG010000013.1 GCF_020524545.1 Microbacterium paraoxydans
GGTAAGATAGAGAAGTTGCCCTGCGGGCCTGGTTGTGATGGCTGGGTCGTGGGAGCATCCGATCCTTGAGAACTCAACAGCGTGCACTTGTCAAATGCCAATTTTATCCTCGTTCAGCTTCGGCTGGGTGAGAATTCCTTTGGATCAAAGACCAGCCTCCTTTGGGGGGTTGGCAATGGATAGTCAGCAATGAATATCTCTTTGGTCAGTTTCAAACTCGCTGCAGGCCTGGTTTTCCCTGGGTTTGTATGCATTTCTTTTTTACGGAGAGTTTGATCCTGGCTCAGGATGAACGCTGGCGGCGTGCTTAACACATGCAAGTCGAACGGTGAACACGGAGCTTGCTCTGTGGGATCAGTGGCGAACGGGTGAGTAACACGTGAGCAACCTGCCCCTGACTCTGGGATAAGCGCTGGAAACGGCGTCTAATACTGGATATGTGACGTGATCGCATGGTCTGCGTCTGGAAAGATTTTTCGGTTGGGGATGGGCTCGCGGCCTATCAGCTTGTTGGTGAGGTAATGGCTCACCAAGGCGTCGACGGGTAGCCGGCCTGAGAGGGTGACCGGCCACACTGGGACTGAGACACGGCCCAGACTCCTACGGGAGGCAGCAGTGGGGAATATTGCACAATGGGCGCAAGCCTGATGCAGCAACGCCGCGTGAGGGATGACGGCCTTCGGGTTGTAAACCTCTTTTAGCAGGGAAGAAGCGAAAGTGACGGTACCTGCAGAAAAAGCGCCGGCTAACTACGTGCCAGCAGCCGCGGTAATACGTAGGGCGCAAGCGTTATCCGGAATTATTGGGCGTAAAGAGCTCGTAGGCGGTTTGTCGCGTCTGCTGTGAAATCCGGAGGCTCAACCTCCGGCCTGCAGTGGGTACGGGCAGACTAGAGTGCGGTAGGGGAGATTGGAATTCCTGGTGTAGCGGTGGAATGCGCAGATATCAGGAGGAACACCGATGGCGAAGGCAGATCTCTGGGCCGTAACTGACGCTGAGGAGCGAAAGGGTGGGGAGCAAACAGGCTTAGATACCCTGGTAGTCCACCCCGTAAACGTTGGGAACTAGTTGTGGGGTCCATTCCACGGATTCCGTGACGCAGCTAACGCATTAAGTTCCCCGCCTGGGGAGTACGGCCGCAAGGCTAAAACTCAAAGGAATTGACGGGGACCCGCACAAGCGGCGGAGCATGCGGATTAATTCGATGCAACGCGAAGAACCTTACCAAGGCTTGACATATACGAGAACGGGCCAGAAATGGTCAACTCTTTGGACACTCGTAAACAGGTGGTGCATGGTTGTCGTCAGCTCGTGTCGTGAGATGTTGGGTTAAGTCCCGCAACGAGCGCAACCCTCGTTCTATGTTGCCAGCACGTAATGGTGGGAACTCATGGGATACTGCCGGGGTCAACTCGGAGGAAGGTGGGGATGACGTCAAATCATCATGCCCCTTATGTCTTGGGCTTCACGCATGCTACAATGGCCGGTACAAAGGGCTGCAATACCGTGAGGTGGAGCGAATCCCAAAAAGCCGGTCCCAGTTCGGATTGAGGTCTGCAACTCGACCTCATGAAGTCGGAGTCGCTAGTAATCGCAGATCAGCAACGCTGCGGTGAATACGTTCCCGGGTCTTGTACACACCGCCCGTCAAGTCATGAAAGTCGGTAACACCTGAAGCCGGTGGCCTAACCCTTGTGGAGGGAGCTGTCGAAGGTGGGATCGGTAATTAGGACTAAGTCGTAACAAGGTAGCCGTACCGGAAGGTGCGGCTGGATCACCTCCTTTCTAAGGAGCATCTGACACTTTCGGGTGTCCAGAACCCAGTTCGGGAGCGTTCGTCTCTCGCTGGGAGCTCATGGGTGGAACATTTGACATGACATCAGCGCAGCTGATTTCTGCTAGTACGTCGCTTCGGTGGCTGGAACGTGGGGGTTGGTGAGCGGGGTGTCTGCACGCTGTTGGGTCCTGAGGGACCGGATGCGTACTGGCCTTCGGGTCGAGTGCACAGTCGGTTACTCTGGGCCTCTTTCTGTTTCCCTGGTGGGGAGTGGGGAGGGGTACCGCCCGTACTTTGAGAACTACACAGTGGACGCGAGCATCTTGCAGCCGGCTTCGGTCGGTTGCACAAGATGATCTTAAAGATCATTAGTCAATTTCTGATTCCATCTTCGGATGGGTCGGGTTTTTGATTCAAACTCATGTGATTTCAAGTCTTTAAGAGCAAACGGTGGATGCCTTGGCATCTGGAGCCGAAGAAGGACGTAGCAATCTGCGATAAGCCTCGGGGAACTGATAAGCAAGTTTTGATCCGAGGGTGTCCGAATGGGGAAACCCCGCTGGGCGGCGTGCCGACCTAGTGACTCCCGCCTGAATATATAGGGCGGGTAGAGGGAACGTGGGGAAGTGAAACATCTCAGTACCCACAGGAAGAGAAAGCAACCGCGATTCCGTTAGTAGTGGCGAGCGAAACCGGATCAGGCTAAACCTAGCGTGTGTGATAGCCGGCAGGCGTTGCATGTTGGGGGTTGTGGGACTTTTCTGTCATCTCTGCCGAGGTGGCGGCGTTACAAGAAGGTATAGACGAACGGTCTTGAAAGGCCGGTCATAGAGGGTGCCAACCCCGTAGTCGAAATGCTTCTCTTGGCGCGAAGAGTATCCCAAGTAGCACGGGGCCCGTGAAATCCCGTGTGAATCTGTCAGGACCACCTGATAAGCCTAAATACTCCCAGATGACCGATAGCGGACAAGTACCGTGAGGGAAAGGTGAAAAGTACCCCGGGAGGGGAGTGAAATAGTACCTGAAACCGTTTGCTTACAAACCGTTGGAGCCTCCTTAGTAGGGGTGACAGCGTGCCTTTTGAAGAATGAGCCTGCGAGTTAGCGATATGTGGCGAGGTTAACCCGTGTGGGGTAGCCGTAGCGAAAGCGAGTCTGAATAGGGCGATTCAGTCGCATGTCCTAGACCCGAAGCGAAGTGATCTATCCATGGCCAGGTTGAAGCACGTGTAAGAGCGTGTGGAGGACCGAACCCACTTAGGTTGAAAACTGAGGGGATGAGCTGTGGATAGGGGTGAAAGGCCAATCAAACTTCGTGATAGCTGGTTCTCTCCGAAATGCATTTAGGTGCAGCGTTGCGTGTTTCTTGCCGGAGGTAGAGCTACTGGATGGCCGATGGGCCCTACAAGGTTACTGACGTCAGCCAAACTCCGAATGCCGGTAAGTGAGAGCGCAGCAGTGAGACTGTGGGGGATAAGCTTCATAGTCGAGAGGGAAACAACCCAGACCACCAACTAAGGTCCCAAAGCGCGTGCTAAGTGGGAAAGGATGTGGAGTTGCTGTGACAACCAGGAGGTTGGCTTAGAAGCAGCCACCCTTGAAAGAGTGCGTAATAGCTCACTGGTCAAGTGATTCCGCGCCGACAATGTAACGGGGCTCAAGCACGCCACCGAAGTTGTGGCATTGACATTATTGGTAGGCCTTCGTGGTCCAGCCGTGTTGATGGGTAGGAGAGCGTCGTGTGGCCAGCGAAGCGGCGGTGTAAACCAGCCGTGGAGGCTACACGAGTGAGAATGCAGGCATGAGTAGCGAATGACGTGTGAGAAACACGTCCTCCGAAAGACCAAGGGTTCCAGGGTCAAGCTAATCTTCCCTGGGTAAGTCGGGACCTAAGGCGAGGCCGACAGGCGTAGTCGATGGACAACGGGTTGATATTCCCGTACCGGCGAAGAACCGCCCAAGCTAATCCAGTAGTGCTAAGTATCTGAATCCCAGTGATTGATCCCTTCGGGGTGACGCTCTGGGCCTAGCGTACGACCCCATTCTGGTGCGGCTAGCGTATTAACAGGTGTGACGCAGGAAGGTAGCCCAAGCCAGGCGATGGTTGTCCTGGTGCAAGTGCGTAGGCCGAGTCGTAGGCAAATCCGCGATTCATTGAGGCTGAGACACGATGCGGATAAAAAGTGGGTGATCCTATGCTGCCGAGAAAAGCATCGACGCGAGGTTCTAGCTGCCCGTACCCCAAACCGACTCAGGTGGTCAGGTAGAGAATACCAAGGAGATCGAGAGAATCGTGGTTAAGGAACTCGGCAAAATGCCCCCGTAACTTCGGGAGAAGGGGGGCCATCCACTTATACGGACTTGCTCCGGAAAGGGTGTGGTGGCCGCAGAGACTAGTGGGTAGCGACTGTTTACTAAAAACACAGGTCCGTGCCAAGTCGCAAGACGATGTATACGGACTGACGCCTGCCCGGTGCTGGAAGGTTAAGAGGACCGGTTAGCCGTAAGGCGAAGCTGAGAATTTAAGCCCCAGTAAACGGCGGTGGTAACTATAACCATCCTAAGGTAGCGAAATTCCTTGTCGGGTAAGTTCCGACCTGCACGAATGGCGTAACGACTTCCCAACTGTCTCAACCGCGAACTCGGCGAAATTGCATTACGAGTAAAGATGCTCGTTACGCGCAGCAGGACGGAAAGACCCCGTGACCTTTACTACAGCTTGGTATTGGTGTTCGGTGTGGCTTGTGTAGGATAGGTGGGAGACTTTGAAGCATGGACGCTAGTTCGTGTGGAGTCATTGTTGAAATACCACTCTGGTCACTCTGGATATCTAACTTCGAACCGTAATCCGGTTCAGGGACAGTGCCTGGTGGGTAGTTTAACTGGGGCGGTTGCCTCCCAAAAAGTAACGGAGGCGCCCAAAGGTTCCCTCAACCTGGTTGGCAATCAGGTGTCGAGTGTAAGTGCACAAGGGAGCTTGACTGTGAGACTGACAGGTCGAGCAGGGACGAAAGTCGGGACTAGTGATCCGGCAGTGGCTTGTGGAAGCGCTGTCGCTCAACGGATAAAAGGTACCTCGGGGATAACAGGCTGATCTTGCCCAAGAGTCCATATCGACGGCATGGTTTGGCACCTCGATGTCGGCTCGTCGCATCCTGGGGCTGGAGTAGGTCCCAAGGGTTGGGCTGTTCGCCCATTAAAGCGGTACGCGAGCTGGGTTTAGAACGTCGTGAGACAGTTCGGTCCCTATCCGCTGCGCGCGTAGGAAATTTGAGAGGATCTGACCCTAGTACGAGAGGACCGGGTTGGACGAACCTCTGGTGTGTCAGTTGTTCCGCCAGGAGCACCGCTGATTAGCTACGTTCGGGATGGATAACCGCTGAAAGCATCTAAGCGGGAAGCCGGCCTCAAGATGAGATTTCCATACCTTCGGGTGAGAGGCTCCCAGCCAGACTACTGGGTTGATAGGCCAGATGTGGAAGTGCAGTAATGCATGCAGCTGACTGGTACTAATAAGCCGATGACTTGATAACACACCGTTTGTTGGTGCTACGCGTCCACTGAGTGGTTCTCGATGTACGGTCGAGAACCGCATGACAACATTGACTTTGTTATGTGTTT
>NZ_JAIVLG010000014.1 GCF_020524545.1 Microbacterium paraoxydans
TGCTGGGCATGATGCGGGCGATCCAGGATCTGGATCAGCAGCTCGCCGGTAGCTGACACGCGGCAGGGTTTCGTGGAGAGGGTCGACCAGGACGGTCGGCCCTCTTCCGTCGTTCACGGACGTTTACGCTGGGAGCATGAGTGTGTCTGAGGCTGTCGAGGAGTTCGAGCGCGGTGTGCTGGAGGCGAATGCGGCCTTGGCCGCGCTGCACGAGGCGGCAGGGGCCTCGGGGGACGCGCGGATGCGCGAGCTCGCGGCGCGCATCGCGTTCCCCTCCTGGCCGGGCGCCACCTCCGCGACCGCGTTGAAACGGGCGGCGCAGGAGGCGGAGATGACCGCGGCGTTGGACGAGTACGCGTCGTCCGCGCGCCCGTTGATCCGACCGGCGGACCAGGAACGTTGGGAGCTGCTGGTTGCCGACATGCAGCGCAGAAGCGGCGAAGGGTTCCTCGCCGACGAGCTCGGGCGCAGTGCGGTGGGAGCCGCACTCCTGCGGGCGAAGCTCGGCGGACGTCCGCATCGGGCGCAGCAGCGCGGCGGCATCGACTGCGCATGCGGTTATGCGGTCGACGGTGTCATGCCGGAGAAGCTGTGTCCGGAGTGCGGGGATGTGATCCTGCGGCGCTGGGTGGCCGAGGAGCGGCGACTGTTGCGGTCGATGCCAGAGTACGCGGAGGAGGTCACGCGAGTCATCGAGGCGACTGCCCAGAAGCAGGCCACACTGGCCCGGAGTCGCGGCAACTACACCGCCGACGAGGCGAGCGCGACGCGCAGAGCCGGCGGACGTCGGCTCGCACGTCTCCGCCGCACGCACCGCGTCGAGTTGGCGAAGCTCGACCTGGGGCGTTGGTCGAGCTTCATCGAGGTGCTCTCGCGAGAGGCCCGCCCTGCGGTTCGGACCACCGCGGCGAAGGCGCAGAAGCGCGGCCTCGGCGCTGCGGCACTCACCGAGCTCTCGCTCCTGTCGATGGCCGACGCCGTCAAGGTCGCTGAGCGTATCCTCGAGAAGCGCAAGAACAGTAGCTGGAAGGTCTGAGGTCCGGCCAGATGGGGAGTACTCCCCATCGCGTCCCGCGGAGCTTCCCAGTAACGTCATAGCGTCCGGGAAAGAAGGAGGGGGCGATGGCAGGCGAACGCATGCTCGTGCCGATCAGCGATCTGCAGACGACCAGCGAGAAGCTCACGGCGATCGTGGCCGAGCTGGAGTCCGCCGCGGCGAAGCAGGACGACGTTGAGAACGCCGTCGGAAGGCCCTACGGCGACGGACGGCTGAAGGACCGCTGCCACGACTTCGAGGGCAGCTGGAACGACAGCCGCGACAAGCTGCTCACCAAGCTCAAAGAGGTCGCTGACCGTGTCAAGGGCACAGTCGACGAGGTCATGAGCCTCGACACCGAGATGGCGACGTCGATGGAGCAGTCGGGCTCGGGCAACGCACCGGGCGCAGGGCGTCAGCCGGCAGCGGTCTAGGGGGAGAGAAGCGAATGCAGACGAACAAGGGGCGTGACGTCGAAGTCGTGGCCGGAGACGCCGTGGCCATCGCCGACCGGGGGACGAAGATCGTTGAGCTCGGCAACAGCATGGTCAGCGCTGCTGCGACGCTCAAGGGGATCAAAGACGGCTCCATCGACGGCGAGGGCTACGCGATGGACAAGATCAAGGATGTCGTCGACGACGTCCACAAGGATCTCGACGAGGCCGGGCGCCGCTACAAGCCCGCCGGCACCACGCTCAGCAATTACGCCACGGCGCTCGAGACCGCGCAGAGCCGCATGCGCACGATCGTCGCCGACTGCCAGACCAGCCTCACGGAACTGCAGACGGCGCAGACGAACGCGGCGGATGCTGCGGATGCGCTTCAGGCGCACAACACGTCGACGAGGTTGAACCCGCCGGCCGAAGAGGACGCGGCGGCGAACTCGACGGTCGGGACGAACCTCGCGAACGCCGCCTCCGGGGCGGCATCGACCCTGAGCACCGCGGAGACGACGCACAGTGACAACCTCGACGCGTTCGACGGCGAGTACGACACCTGGCACACCGCCTACGAGACCGCTGTCTCTGGACTGACCGACGCGAACAAGATCGGTGAGGACTCCACCTGGGAGAACATCGCCGGTGTCCTCGCCGTCGTCGCCGAGTGGGTGAGCTGGATCGGCCTCGCGATCGCCGTGCTCGGACTCATCATCGGCGGGCCCTTCTTCGCGATCGCCGCACTCGTGGTCGGCGTCATCGCCCTCGCGCTCACCGTCGCCCTGATGTTCGACGGGCGCAAGGGGTGGGGTGATCTCGCGATGTCGATCATCGGGGTGCTGCCGATCGGAAAACTCGGGCAGGGCTTCGGGAAGTTCTTCAAGGCGATCCCGAAGCAACTCACCGGGCCGCTCGGTCAGATCCGCAACATCCGTGGCATCTCCGCGATGCCGAAGGGGAGTTGGGGTGTGATGAGCAAGGCGAATTTCGCGAACTTCGTGCAGAACGCTTCTCGCACCCGCATGACGGGTCCGTTCACCCTCGCGGGACTCGGCCAGCGTTTCCTCGGCGGAAGCAACCGGTCGTTCACCGTGGCGTTCCAGGATGCAGTCGCGGCCGGCACCGGATACGGGAAGCGTCTGATGAACTTCATGCCGGATGCACTCGTCAGCCTCGCGAAGTCTCCCGCGCCCGACCTGTTCGAGCAGGCCTACAACGTCTACAAGTGGGCGGATAAGGGCGTGGCCCTCGCCGGCGGCAATCCTTCCGGTGGTCTGTCGCCGGCCAGCATGCTCAACGGTCTCACGCGATGACGTCGGTGCCGGTCGCCGATGGTGCGGCGCGATGGGACTTCGCCTATGACTCGGAGTGGTTCATCCCACTGCCTGCGGCCGATTTGCTGCGGCGCGAGCCGGGTATCGGCGAACAGTGGGTGTCGGCTGCGGTCGAGCACTACGCAGAACGTTCGCCGATCACCGATGGCGACCGCGAGGCGCTCGCCTTCACGGCTGAGGGCTTGTTGGGCCTCGCCGGCAACGCCCCCGTGCAGCTGTGGTTCGTGCCCCGCGGGGCGTACAGCGACGTCTTGATCGAGGTGACGGTCTCCGCCGCCGCGGACCTGGACATCCCTGCCATCCTGACAGAGATCGCCACCCTTCCCGACTCGACGGCGTCCGAGCTCACGGCACTGGAGACCGATTCTCACGGCAAGGGCTTCCTCCTGCGCCGCACGTCCGCCGTGCTCCTCGACGATGGGGAGGCACGACCCATCGCGAACTGGACGGTGATGCTCAGCGACGGCGAGTCTGCGATCATGATCGAGGCGATGGGGTCGACACTCGAGCCCTTCGCCCTCATGGAGGAACAGATCCCGAAGATCATCTCCGGCATCACCCTGCCCTCCGATGTGCATGCGTAGGTTCGGCGAATCGTTGACCGGGACCGGAAGGCGCCGATCTTGGTTCGCCGCGACCTGATCGGCATCGAGGAGCAGCTGCTGGAGAGATATCCGGAGCTCGCCGCCCTCCACGCCGCGGCCAGACGAGCGGGTGCCCGGGAGGTCCGGGCGGTGATCGACCGCTTCGATGCCATCGGAGAGACCGATTCCGAGGCATTCGTCGCCCAGGTGTCCGTGGTGCAGCGAGCGGCGGTGGAAGCCTACGCCGCCTCTGTTCGCGGCCTTCTACCGGAAAGCGAAGTCGCGAGGTGGATCGCGGCACGAGACACGATGAGGCTGAGTACGTACGATGCGCTCCTCAGCGACGTGCGCGCGCCGGGAGTGGCATCGCTGCTCTACGGGCTCGAGGCCGTTCCCGTGGATGCGGTGACCTGCGCAGATCAGGCGACGTTGGATCAGATGCTCGCCGCGGTCGAGGACAAGTGCACGTGCGGGTACGCGTCGTCCCTCGTGGTCCCGAAACGGACGTGCTACTTCTGCGCACACGCCATTACTGAGGCATGGGCTGCAGAGGAGCGCCGGCTGCTCGCCGGTGTGCCCGCGCTCCAGGAGGAGTTGAACCGACTCTTCGAGGCACTTGTGGAACGACTGGCATGGATCGCGCTCACTCCCGAGGCCGAGCGGTCGTTGGTCGAGCACGCAGGCCGGAGGGCGGCGTGGGGTGTCGCGCGTCTGAACAGAAAAGAGCGCGGGCAGATCGTCGACGGTATGCTCGCGACGTGGCGGGAGCTGGCGACGCAGGCCGCCCATGACTACCGACCGATCGCGAGATCGATTGCGAAGCGCTGGAAGCGCACAGGACTGGGTACAGCGCGTCTGAGTACACTGACGCTCCCCGGCAATCCAGAAGTCAAGGCACGCATGACGGAGAGAGCACAGACCCGATGAACGAGATGAACGACCTCGGCGTGGAGTTCCGCTACGGCATCCCCGCCTTCCGTCTCGTGCTGCCCCCGGGGTGGACGACGCACCTGCCGACGAACGCGGGACAGCAGGAGGATGTGCGCAAGGCCAGCGCGATCTTCATGCAGGCCGGACGCCCCGATCTCGATGCGGAGTTCCGCACGATGATGGCGCAGGCGAACCAGGGCATGCGGCGCACCAAGGTGTTCGCGATCTATCGGCAGGAGGACGTGCCGATGGACGAGCTGCTGCCCCTCTCGATCACGGCCTCCGCCCTCGACGCTCCCGACGGGGAGAACCTCGACGCCTGGGTGACCGAAGCCTTTCGCATCCGTGGGGCGGTGTTCCTCGACGAACAGCTCAAGCACATCGTCCGCTGGTCAGCGGAGCCCCAGCGCCCCGCCGGCGCTCCCGCGATCGACGGCGTGGGCGGGCGCACGGTGACCTACATCATCCCGGTACCGGGAACCGCGCGTCGCAAGGCGCTCGTGTTCACGTCGACGATCGTGATCCCGGACGGCGACGTCATCCCGGCAGAGGTGCTCGATGGCATCGAACTGCTCAGCGACGCCATGATCTCCACCTTCGCCTGGGAGCAGGTGGCGGAGGAGCCGGCGGTCCCGGACGTGGCAGGGCAGACGCCCACTCCCGGTGGCTGAGGCGGTGGATGGGGAGTTGTGCCCATCGACGGTGTTGGTGGTGGGCCCGTAGGGTGGTGGTGTTCGGGCCGGAGGGGTCCGGTTCTTTGATTTGCGGAGGTGTGGGCGATGGCCGATT
>NZ_JAIVLG010000015.1 GCF_020524545.1 Microbacterium paraoxydans
GAGGGGCGGGCGGGTCTGGAGGATCGTTCATCGAGGCCGCACCGGTCGCCGAATCAGACATCGCAGCGCACGGAGCATCGGATCGTGTCGTTGCGGGTCACGCGCCGTTGGGGGCCGCACCGGATCGCGTATCACCTGGGACTGCCGCAGTCGACGGTGTCGAAAATCCTCGCCCGTTACCGAGTACCACTACTGGGGCACATCGATCTGAACACCGGAATTCGGGTGCGCAAGCCGAAATCGGTGCGCTACGAATGCGAACGCCCCGGCGACCTGGTTCACGTCGACGTGAAGAAACTCGGCCGCATCCCCGATGGTGGTGGACACCGCACGCTCGGGCCCACCGCAGGAGTGAAGAACAAGACCGGCGTCGGCTACTCGTTTATCCATTCCGCGATCGATGACCGCTCCCGGCTGGTCTACTCCGAGATCCTCGGCGATGAGCGCCAAGAGACCGCGGCCAGGTTCTGGAAGCGAGCAAACGAGTTCTACGCCAGCGTGGGCATCACCGTCCTGCGCGTGCTCACCGACAACGGAAACTGCTATCGCTCACGCGTGTTCAACGACGCGCTCGGCGAGCACGTGAAGCACAAGTTCACGCGTCCATACCGACCGCAGACGAACGGGAAGATCGAACGCTTCCACCGCACGCTCGCGTTCGAGTGGGCCTACGCCCGCCACTACGACTCCGACGCCGCGCGATCGGCCGTCTACCAGACCTGGATCCACGGCTACAATCACCACCGACCCCATACCGCTCTCGGAGGCCTCTCACCCATCGACCGCGTCCACAACGTCCATGGGAAGAACACCTAGG
>NZ_JAIVLG010000016.1 GCF_020524545.1 Microbacterium paraoxydans
GTCCGGTGACGCGGGGATGGGCGGTGAGGTGGAGCAGGTAGCGGGAGTGGTCATCGATCCAGCCGATCACTTCGATGTCCGCGCCGGTGGTGAGGGTGACGTGGGTGAAATCGGATTGCCAGAGCTCGTTGGGGCGGTCGGCGGTGACGCGGTGCCAGGACGAGCGGGGACGTTTCTGCGGTTGGCGGTTGACTTTCCCGGCTGAGGTCAGGATTCGCCAGATCGTCACTCGGGACAGGGTGATGTGCTCTCGGTGGAGGTGCTCGCTGATCGTGTCCGCGCCGGCATCGACACCGAGGGCGGTGAGTTCATCCCGCAACGCGAGGACGCGTTCACGAATCTGGGCGGATGTCCGCGTCGGTGAGGAGTGGGGGCGCCGTGATCGGGGCTCGAATGCGGCGTCGCCCTCAAGAAGCCACCGGTGGTGGAGTTTGTGGACCAGCGCCTTCGAGACGCCGAAACGGGAGGCGACCTCACCGTAGGAGAGGTGTTGCACCGTCACGGCTTTGATCAGGATCTCGTACTTGGCCACCGTTCACGATGTCCTGAGACATCACCGCGCCACCAGACCCACCGTTCACGATGTCCCGAGACAGTCGTTCACGATGTCCTGAAACCAGACACCC
>NZ_JAIVLG010000017.1 GCF_020524545.1 Microbacterium paraoxydans
AGTCGTGACCGACACCTTCACCACCACCGCCCACGAACACGGATACCCCGCCGCAACCCTCACCGACAACGGCATGGTCTACACCACCCGCCTGGCCCGCGGCGGTCGAGGGCGCGGCGACGGAGCCGGGAACGCGTTCGAGACACTCCTCGCCGTCCGGGGCATCACCCAGAAGAACGGCAAACCCTTCAAACCCACCACCCAAGGCAAGATCGAACGGTTCTGGCAGACGCTGAAGACCCACCTCGCGGCGCACCCTGCCGCTTCCCTCCCGGAACTGCAGCACACCCTCGACACATTCCGCGACTACTACAACACCATCCGGCCACACCGCGCTCTCGGCCGCAAAACCCCCGCGTTCGCCTACACACTCATCCCGAAAGCCACCCCCCACACGACCCGACGACCCGAACATCTGGCGCGTCCGCTACGACACCATCGACAACGACGGAAAGATCACCCTCCGCCACCACGGACGACTCCTCCACCTCGGAATCGGCCGAGCCCACA